>NZ_JBXOVZ010000002.1:900000-3993600 GCF_056924495.1 Ensifer sp. 38_S197
TAGCGAAATTCCTTGTCGGGTAAGTTCCGACCTGCACGAATGGCGTAACGACTTCCCCGCTGTCTCCAGCATAGACTCAGTGAAATTGAATTCCCCGTGAAGATGCGGGGTTCCTGCGGTCAGACGGAAAGACCCCGTGCACCTTTACTATAGCTTTACACTGGCATTCGTGTCGGCATGTGTAGGATAGGTGGTAGGCTTTGAAGCAGGGACGCCAGTTCTTGTGGAGCCATCCTTGAAATACCACCCTTATCGTCATGGATGTCTAACCGCGGTCCGTCATCCGGATCCGGGACAGTGTATGGTGGGTAGTTTGACTGGGGCGGTCGCCTCCGAAAGAGTAACGGAGGCGCGCGATGGTGGGCTCAGACCGGTCGGAAATCGGTCGTCGAGTGCAATGGCATAAGCCCGCCTGACTGCGAGACTGACAAGTCGAGCAGAGACGAAAGTCGGTCATAGTGATCCGGTGGTCCCGCGTGGAAGGGCCATCGCTCAACGGATAAAAGGTACGCCGGGGATAACAGGCTGATGACCCCCAAGAGTCCATATCGACGGGGTTGTTTGGCACCTCGATGTCGGCTCATCGCATCCTGGGGCTGGAGCAGGTCCCAAGGGTTTGGCTGTTCGCCAATTAAAGCGGTACGTGAGCTGGGTTCAGAACGTCGTGAGACAGTTCGGTCCCTATCTGCCGTGGGTGTAGGAATATTGACAGGATCTGTCCCTAGTACGAGAGGACCGGGATGGACATATCTCTGGTGGACCTGTTGTCCTGCCAAGGGCATAGCAGGGTAGCTATATATGGAATGGATAACCGCTGAAGGCATCTAAGCGGGAAACCAACCTGAAAACGAGTATTCCCTTGAGAACCGTGGAAGACGACCACGTTGATAGGCTGGGTGTGGAAGTGCGGCAACGCATGAAGCTTACCAGTACTAATCGTTCGATCGGCTTGATCGTTCCCATTGCTTGTGTTCATCAAACAAGTTTGATGATGCTATAGACGTCCTCACGCTGTCGGCCTTCGGCCTTCGCTGCGGACGGCGCGCCAGACGACTGGCGGCTCGGCTTTGCCGGCTGCTGGAGTTGTCCGGATAAGACGCAAAGACGTGTTCAAAACAAATGAAGTGAAAACTTCAACCAGCTTCTCATTCCGGTTTGCCCGCAAGGCAAATCTTGCGCTTTGCCGACCTGGTGGTTCTGGCGGGGTGGCTGCACCCGTTCCCATTCCGAACACGGCCGTGAAACGCCCCAGCGCCGATGGTACTTCGTCTTAAGACGCGGGAGAGTAGGTCGCTGCCAGGTCTGCAAAACGCAAGATAAAAACCGGAAACGCCGCTCCCCTTCGAGGCAAAGCCGAGAAGGACAAGGCAGCGGCAAAACAAAGATCTCCTTCTCGACACTCACTTCGGCCCCGCCGAAACCAAGGGCCGCCAACAAGCGGCCTTTTTGATTCGATACACTGAATAAGCAGTGCGTCCCTTACACGAGACAAATCCTCACGGATTTGCTCGGCACAGACCGCAAATCCAAAGGATTTGCGTTACCGCGATAAATCCCGAAGGGATTTACGCTGATCGGATAAACCGCAAAGCGGTTTACCTGGATGACGCGGGGTGGAGCAGCCCGGTAGCTCGTCAGGCTCATAACCTGAAGGCCGCAGGTTCAAATCCTGCCCCCGCAACCAAAATTCAGGCCGCCCGCAAGGGCGGCTTTTGCGTTTCTAAACCAGCCGAAGACAAACAAGACGCCCCGAAACGCCAGAGGACAACGCCCGCCTGGCGCCAACAAGTGCGTTCACGTCCGCGCGCACAGCGCACAGCGGAAACAGGGCCTGTCGTCGATGCGCGCCGGGCTTTGCGGCGATGGGTTCCGTGTGCTGCAAAGTCGGGTTTCAGGGCAAACCGTGGCTTTCGAGATCTCCCGTCGCTCGCGCAAAGTTTTTTCATTCATATTATTTTCGTGCTAAAATATTTGCGGACAGGCCATGTGTTGAAACGGAAGGAAAAGACATGGCTATCCAGGTCCCGGCCGATTTCCGCCGCGTGATCGTTGCTGCGTCGGTGGGAAACATCATCGAATGGTACGACTTCTATATTTTCGGTAGCTTGGCCGCAGTTCTCTCGGTCAAGTTTTTCGAGGAATCGCACCCAGTCGCAGCATTGCTCAGCACCATTGCCCTCTTCACCGCCGGTTTCCTGATTCGCCCCTTGGGGGCGTTTTTGTTTGGCTGGATGGGTGACCGCGTTGGGCGCAAATATACCTTCCTCATTACCTTGAGCGGCATGGGTTTGGGCACAGGCGCGATCGGCCTGATCCCGACCTATGAGGCGATCGGTCTCACCGCAGCCTTCCTCCTCTTCGGCTTGCGGATGATCCAGGGTCTTTGCCTTGGCGGCGAGTATGGCGGCGCAATCACCTATGTCGCCGAGCATGTGCCGGACGAACACCGTGGCTACTACACCGGCTGGCTACAGACCTCCCCCACCCTCGGGATCGTCGTGTCGCTGGCCGTGATCATCGCGACCCGTACCTACTTCGGCAATGAGACCTTCGACGCCTGGGCCTGGCGCGTGCCGTTCCTGGTGTCGTTCCTGCTGGTGGCCATCGCAATCTACATCCGGCTGCAGCTCCAGGAGACGCCGATCTTCGCGGAGATCAAGGCCAAGGGGCAGATGACGCGCAATCCTTGGCGGGAAGCGTTCCTGAGCTCCAACGTGAAATACGTGGGGATCGCGACCATCGTTTTGATCGGCCAGGGTGTGGTCTGGTACAGCGGCCAATTCTGGGCACTGTATTTCCTGCAGCAGGTATCCAAGGTCGACGCGCTGAACTCGTCCTACATCGTCGGCGCGGCCTTGCTCCTCGCGGCGCCGAGCCTGATCTTCTTCGGCTGGCTGTCCGATGTCATCGGTCGCAAGCCGGTGATCCTGGGCGGCATGTTGCTCGCCGCGCTGACCTATTATCCGCTCTATTTGTGGCTCGGAACGGTCACGCAGCCCGACAACATCAACTATCCGGCGGCGATCTTCATCATCTTCATCCTCGTCTGCTATGTCGGAATGGTTTATGGGCCGGTCGGCGCGTTCCTGGCAGAATACTTCCCCGGCAGGATACGTTACACATCGGTCTCGGTGCCCTATCACATCGGCAACGGCTGGGGCGGCGGATTGGTGCCCTTCGTGACGTCGGCCGCCTTCGCGGCGACCGGCAGCGTCGGCTACGCATTGCTCTATCCGATCATCGTCCCTGCCGTATGCTTCGTGCTCGCGCTCATGCTGATGCCGGAGACTCGCCAGGTCAGTATATGGCAGCCGATCGAGCCCAAGGCCGGATAAGCAATGCACGCGCGCCCGGAACTGCTGGGTCCGGTCCGAATGTCGCTGCCCCGCAGCAAGCCACAAAGCCCGCGCGACAAAAGTCCGCGGGCTTTGTGCTCCGCCAATAGCTGAAGCTGCAAAGGGGATCGGGCGTCACGTCGAGCCAACCTCAAGTTAGAAGACTCGAGCAGCGCCCCAACTGGACAATCCCGAAAAAATCGAAACTATCGCTGCAATGACAAATCAGCGACCGGCGGCAAGGCCGGATGCAGCTGACGGCGGGGGAATGAGGATGAACTACCGGGAGACTTCAAGCGCAGAGCGCAACCGCTCTTTGCATATGCTGTTTTTCGTATGTGCCGTCTTGGCGATCCTCGGCAGCCTGTTCGCCGGCACGGATGGTTCCGCCTGGCGCTGGTTGCACTACCTGACGAAACCGACGGCAACGCTGTTGCTGCTCGTCGCTGTCCTGCGCAACGCTCGCCGCTCGTCCAGCGCCTATGCCATGGCGATCGTGATCGGTCTCGCCTTTGCTGCCACCGGCGACGTCTTCCTCATGTTGCCGGGCGATTATTTTCTCGCCGGCCTCGTCTGCTTTCTGCTGACTCATTGCGCCTACATCTTTGCGCTCAGCCGCGACGCCAGCTTAGCCGCCCATCCTGGGGTGTTTGGCTTCTTCGCCTTGATCGCGCTTCTCGTCGTCGACGGTTTGTGGACGTCGCTGCCAGCGGAGATGCGCGTCCCAGTCATCATCTACGCCCTGGCGCTCGGCGCAATGGCTGCCCAGGCCGTCTCCCGCGCCCGGCAGCTTTCGGCAACGCCGCAGGAACGTGGTGCCTATCAGGCCGCTATCGCTGGCCTGTTGTTCCTGGTTAGCGACACGATACTCGCCTATGGCCGCTTCCGCTGGGACATTCCCTTCAATGCCCTCTGGGTGCTCGGCACCTATTATGCTGCGCAGTGGTTCTTCGCGCGCTCGACAGAAATCCGATGACAATCACACCCGATACCCCGTCAGATCTCGCCGCCACCTTCGACCGCTTGCGGCGCGCATGGCGGGAGGAGCGCCCGCCGATCGAGCAGCGCCGCGAGGATCTGAGCCGGCTCAGGAACCGCCTGCGCACCCGTATCGATGAGATGTGCAATGCGATCGACGCGGATTTCGGCCATCGCGCCCGGCATGAGACGTTGCTTGGCGAAGGCGGCGTCGTGCTTTCCGAGATTGACCACACGCTGGCGAAGCTCAAGCACTGGGTCCAGCCGGAGAGGCGGAAGGCGGGATGGAAACTCTGGCCGGCCAAGGCGGAAGTGCGCTTCGTGCCGCTCGGTGTCGTCGGCATCATCTCGCCGTGGAACTACCCGGTCAACCTGGCGCTTGCCCCTCTCGTGGCCGCAATCGCCGCCGGCAATCACATCTACCTGAAGCCCTCGGAGCATACGCCGCACACGGCCGAGTTTCTGCGATCGCTGCTTGCCGACGTGTTTCCGGAAGAGCGGGTGGCGGTCGCGATGGGCGGCCCCGAGCTCTCCGCCGCCTTCTCGGCCCTGCCGTTCGATCATCTGTTCTTCACCGGCTCGACCGCCGTCGGGCGCAAGGTGATGGCGGCGGCCGCGCAGAACCTGACCCCCGTAACGCTGGAGCTCGGCGGCAAGTCGCCGGCGATCATCGGAGAAACCGCCGACCTCGCGAAAGCCGCCGCGCGCGTTGTAACCGGCAAGTTCTTCAATGCCGGCCAGACCTGTATCGCGCCCGACTACGTCCTCATTCATGAAAGCAGGCGCGATGCCTTCGTGGGTCTGCTGAAGCAGGAAGTTGCGGCGCGTTATCCTGCAAAGCGAAAGCTCGAAGATTATACGACGATCATCAATGCCGCCCAGTACGAGCGCCTGCAGCGCCTGATTGCCGATGCTGCGGTGCGCGGCCATGCGGTGGTTCCGCTTCTCGATGGGACGCAACAGACCCGGCCGCGCCTTCTCCCGCCGACGCTCGTCATTGACCCGGATCGCGACAGCCCTGTCATGGCCGAGGAGATTTTTGGGCCGATCCTGCCGGTGGTCAGCTACACTTCGATCGAGGACGCGATCGGCTATGTGCTTGGTCATGATCGCCCGCTGGCGCTCTATTGCTTCAGCCGCAGCGAGGCCGAAATCGAAGCCATTCTCTCGCGGGTCGTTGCAGGCGGCGTCTGCGTCAACGACACGCTCTACCAGTTCGGCTGCAACGACCTGCCCTTCGGCGGCGTCGGTGCCAGTGGCATGGGCCACTACCATGGCCGCGACGGATTCCTGACCTTCTCCAAGGCGATGCCGATCTTGAGAAAATATGATCCGGCGCCGAGCGACCTGGTGAAGCCGCCCTATCGGGGCATCGCCGACTGGGTCATCCGTTTCCTGTCGCGATAGCCGCTCAAAAAATCTGCACCACGCTGCAATTTCGACTTGTAGCTCTAGTCGCTAGAGGTCGTAACCTTGCTTCAGGATTTGCAAGGAGCAGGTTATGGCGAGCACTATTCGGGAAGCCCGTTATCGCGTCGAAGGCATGGATTGCGCGTCCTGCGCGACCAAGATCGACACGGCGGTGCGCAGGCTGTCGGGCGTCGAGGAGGTCTCGGTTTCCGTGTCGGCGGGCACGATGTCGGTAAAATTCGCCGACGAGAACGATCTTGCAACGTCGATCGTGAGCAAGGTCGGAAAGCTCGGTTATCGCTTGCACCCGATCAACGCCGGCCAGACGCTGGAACGGAAAGCGGCGCATGCGTGCTCCGGCCATGACCATGACCACGGCGATCACGGTCACCATCATGACCACGGTGATCATGAGCATCATCACCACCACCAACACGATCATCATGAGGGTCACGCCGGGCCGAAGGGTGAAAACGCGGCGGTGACGGCCATGGGGCTTCATGGCCACGACCATGGCCCAACCACTGGTCCCTGGTGGAAATCAGGCAAGGGTAAGCTGACGATCGCCAGCGGCCTGGCGCTGATCGCCGCCTATGCTGTCGGCAAGTTGGCCCCGGTCACCGAACCCTGGATTTTCACGCTGGCCATGCTCGTCGGCCTGCTGCCGATCACGCGCCGCGCCCTTGCGGCTGCCACCATGGGCACGCCGTTCTCGATCGAGATGCTGATGACGATCGCTGCCATCGGCGCGGTTTTCATCGGCGCGACCGAGGAAGCCGCCATGGTCGTGCTGCTGTTCCTGATCGGTGAGCTTCTGGAGGGCGTGGCGGCGGGAAAGGCGCGCGCCAGCATCCAGTCGCTGACGGCGCTCGTTCCGAAATCTGCCTTCGTCGAGCGCGATGGCCGGCTTGACGAAGTTCCTGCCGAGACGCTCGCCGTCGGCGCCGTTATTCTCGTGCGCCCCGGCGATCGCATTCCGGCCGATGGCGTGGTGCTTTCCGGTGAAAGCGCCGTCGACGAGGCGCCCGTGACCGGCGAGAGCACGCCGGTGCGCAAGGACGTGAATGACACCGTCGTTGCGGGCACCGTCAACGGTTCCGGCGCGCTGCGCGTCCGGGTGACGGCCGCCGCCGCCGACAACACCATTGCACGCATCGTCCGCCTGGTGGAGGAAGCGCAGGAAAGCAAGGCGCCGACCGAGCGCTTCATTGACCGTTTCTCGCGTTATTATACGCCAGGTGTCGTCTTGGTCGCGGCGCTCGTCGCCGTGCTGCCGCCGCTTCTCTGGGGTGGCTCGTGGGATGAGTGGATCTACAAGGGCCTCGCCATCTTGCTGATCGGTTGCCCCTGTGCGCTGGTGATCTCGACGCCGGCCGCAATCGCTGCCAGCCTATCGGCGGGCGCCCGGCGCGGGTTGCTGATGAAGGGCGGCGCGGTGCTGGAAAATGTCGGCAAGATAACCGCCGCCGCCTTCGACAAGACCGGGACCCTCACCGAGGGTAAGCCGAAAGTGACGGACATCATCGGCTTCGGCTGGTTGGAGAAAGACGTTCTGCGTCTGGCGGCTGCGCTGGAGCAGGGATCGAGCCATCCGCTCGCCCGCGCCATCCTGGAGCGAAGCACGGCCGACGGCCTTGTTGTCCCCAACATCGCGACCGTGAATGCGGTCGGCGGCAAGGGGCTTGAAGGGACTGTTGACGGCATCGCGCTGTTCTTCGGCTCGCCCAAGGCCGCCGCAGAGTGGGCGCCGATGACCGCTGAAGAGAAGGCGCGCGTCGCAGCCCTCAACGATGAAGGCAAGACGGTTTCGGTGCTCGTCGCCGGTGGCGTGATTGCCGGCGCCATCGCCATGCGCGACGAGCCGCGGCCGGATGCGGCCGCCGGCGTGAAAGCTCTGACCGATGCCGGCCTCCGCGTCGTCATGCTGACCGGCGACAACCGGCGCACGGCGGAGGCGATCGGCCGCCAGTTTGGCATGGACGTTCGGGCCGAACTGTTGCCGGAGGACAAGCAGCGCATCGTTCGCGAGTTGAAGGCCGAAGGCTTCAACGTCGCCAAGATCGGCGACGGCATCAACGACGCGCCGGCGCTGGCTGCCGCCGATATCGGCATTGCCATGGGGGGCGGCACGGACGTCGCGCTGGAAACGGCGGATGCAGCGGTATTGCATGGCCGGGTCGGCGACGTGGCGGCGATGATCCGGCTTTCCCGCTCGACGATGCGCAACATCGTGGAGAACATCACGATCGCGCTGGGCCTGAAGGCCGTCTTCCTGGTGACGACGATCATTGGCGTCACCGGTCTCTGGCCCGCCATCCTGGCCGACACCGGCGCCACGGTGCTCGTCACCATGAATGCGCTGCGGCTGCTTCGGCCCGTGCGAGCCGCTTGAACACCTAAAAGTTCCCAAAAGCATGTCGCGCAAAAGTGTGCGGCGGTTTTGCGATAACGACATGGAAGTATCAAAAGAAGGACCGGCGGCACCCATTGTCGCCGGTTTTTCGCGTCCAAGTGCCTGTGTATATTCATGCTGGACTCTGACCAGCGATCTGATGAGAGTATAAGGAGATCACGGTTGAGGGCTTTCGCCCCGAAAAATCGATGATAAACTTAGACCAAATGGTAAAAAAATCGCCGGCACGGTTTCTGGGAAGAATGCCGAAGCGGGCCAGTTTGGGGATCGCAAGGCCAATATGGACAATATTGCCATCGAACTGCGTGGAATCGACAAGAGTTTCGGCCCGGTCCACGCCAACAAGAACATCAATCTAAAGGTCCGCAAAGGGACGATCCACGGCATCATTGGCGAAAACGGTGCGGGAAAATCGACCCTGATGTCGATCCTCTACGGCTTCTACCAGGCCGATAGCGGTGAAATCCTGGTCGACGGCAAGCCCGTCGCCATCCGTGATCCGAATGCGGCGATCGCCGCCGGCATCGGCATGGTCCACCAGCACTTCATGCTGGTCGAGAACTTCACGGTGCTGGAAAACGTCATGCTCGGCGCCGAGGACAGCCAGATCCTCAACAAGGGCATCGCCAAGGCGCGCGTTGAACTGAAGCGGCTGGAGCGCGAATACGCGCTCGAGGTCAATCCGGATGCGCTCATCGAAGAATTGCCGGTTGGTTTGCAGCAGCGTGTCGAAATCCTGAAAGCGCTCTATCGCCGTGCCGATATCCTGATCCTCGACGAGCCGACCGGTGTGCTGACGCCGGCCGAGGCCGACCACCTTTTCCGCGTTCTCGAACAGTTGAAGAGCCAGGGAAAGACCATCATCCTCATCACCCACAAGCTGCGCGAGATCATGGCGATCACCGACGAAGTGTCGGTCATGCGCCGCGGCGAGATGGTGGCGACGCGAACCACGGCTGAGACCTCGGTGGAAGAACTCGCCGAGCTCATGGTCGGGCGGCGCGTATTGCTGCGCGTCGAGAAGGGCGAGGCGAAGCCCGGCGAGGTCAAGCTCGCAGTCGAGGGGCTGACCGTCAAGGATGGCCGCGGCGTCACCATGGTCGACAACGTTTCGTTCAACCTCCGGGCTGGCGAGATTGTCGGCATCGCCGGCGTCGCCGGCAACGGCCAGTCGGAATTGCTGGAAGCGATCTCCGGTATCCGCCGTGCTGTTTCCGGCTCCGTGCACCTGAATGGCAAGCCGATCGACGTCACCGGCCGGGCTGATCCCGCGGAATTGCGCGATCGTGGTCTCGCCCACGTGCCGGAAGACCGCCACCATGTCGGCCTCGTCCTGAAGTTCGAGGAGTGCGAAAACGCCATCCTCGGCTACCATCATGACAAGCGCTACCTCAACGGCGTCTTCCTGAACATCGATGCGATCCGCAAGGATGCCGAGAAGCGCATTGCCGAATACGATATACGCCCGCCGAATCCGCGGCTGAAGACCGCGAATTTCTCCGGTGGCAACCAGCAGAAGATCGTGCTGGCGCGCGAAATGGAGCGCGGGCCCGATGTGCTGATCATCGGCCAACCAACCCGCGGCGTCGACGTCGGAGCCATCGAATTCATCCATAGGCGGATCATCGAGATGCGCGACCAGGGCAAGGCTGTCCTGTTGGTCTCTGTCGAACTCGATGAAATCCGCGCGCTTTCGGACCGTATCCTGGTCATGTTCGCCGGCCGCGTCGTTGGCGAGCGCGATCCGGATGCCACCGAGGGCGAACTCGGCCTGCTGATGGCCGGTGTTGAAGGCCGCAAGGAGGCCGCAGAATGAGCACCCCTTATGCAAAGCTCCCGGGCTGGGTCGAATATGGCCTCATCCCGCTGATCAATCTCGCGGTCGCCTTCCTCGTTGCCGGCCTCGTCGTGCTGCTCGTCGGCGAAAATCCGCTGGAAGCCGCCTATCACCTGATCAACGGCGCCTTCGGCCGCGGCGAATATCTCGGCTTTACGCTCTATTATGCGACGACCTTCATCTTCACCGGCCTTGCGGTCGCTGTTGCCTTCCATGCCGGCCTCTTCAACATCGGCGGCGAGGGCCAGGCCTATGTCGGCGGCATCGGTGTCGCACTCGCCTGCCTCTGGCTTGACCAGACGATGCCCTGGTACGTCGTCTTCCCGCTGGCGATCCTCGGTTCGGCTTTCTTCGGCGCGGCCTGGGCATTCCTTCCCGGTTGGCTGCAGGCCAAGCGCGGCAGCCATATCGTCATCACCACCATTATGTTCAACTTCATCGCCTCGAGCCTGATGGTCTATCTGCTGACGCGTGTCCTGAAGCCGCTCGGTTCGATGGCGCCGCAGACGCGGACCTTCGCCGAGGGCGGGCAATTGCCGAAGCTGGACTGGCTGCTCGCAATCTTCGGGCTGGATGTCGGTACGGCGCCGTTCAACGTCTCGTTCCTGCTGGCGCTGGTCGCGGCCTTCTGCGTCTGGCTCCTGATCTGGCGCACCAAGCTCGGCTATGAAATGCGCACCATGGGCCACAGCCCCTCGGCAGCGCGCTACGCCGGCATGAGCGAAAGCCGCATCACCGTGATCACCATGATGATCTCGGGCGGTCTCGCGGGCATGATGGCGCTGAACCCGATCATGGGCGAACAGGCGCGCATGCAGCTCGATTTCGTGCAAGGGGCAGGCTTCGTCGGCATCGCCGTGGCGTTGATGGGCCGCTCGCATCCGGCAGGCATCATCCCGGCCGCCATCCTCTTCGGCATGCTCTATCAGGGCGGAGCCGAGATTTCTTTCGAAATGCCGTCGATTTCCCGTGACATGATCGTCATCATCCAGGGCCTGGTCATTCTCTTTGCCGGCGCACTCGAAAACATGTTCCGGCCGGCGATCACCCGGTTGTTCGCGATGCAGAGCCGCCGTACGGCCGTCGTGGCACAGACAAAGGGAGCTTGAAGCCATGGATTTCTTCCACGTCATCGTGGTGCTCCTTGAGTCCACCATCCGCGTTTCCGTTCCCCTGATCTTTGCAGCGCTTGCCGGACTCTTCACCGAACGTGCCGGCGTCTTCGACATCGGCCTCGAAGGCAAGATGCTCGGCGCGGCCTTTGCGGCCGGCGCTGTCGCCGCCGTCACCCAGTCCGTGTGGATGGGCTTGCTGGCGGCCATTCTGATCTCGATTGCCTTGTCGCTGGTGCATGGCTACGCCTCGATCACCCAGCGCGGCAACCAGATCGTCTCCGGTGTCGCGATCAACTTCATCGTGGCCGGTTCGACCGTCATCCTCGGTGAAGCCTGGTTCCGCCAGGGTGGCCGCACCCCGGCGCTTGGCGAAGGCTCCCGCTTCCAGACGATCACCTTCCCCTATGCCGACAGCGTCAGGGAGATCCCGATCCTGGGCCCGATCTATTCGGACCTGCTTTCCGGGCATTTCCTTCTGACCTATGTCGCCTTCGCCATGGTGCCGATCAGCTGGTGGATCCTCTACCGCACCCGCTTCGGCCTCCGCTTGCGCGCAGTCGGCGAAAACCCGGGCGCGGTCGATACGGCCGGCATCTCGGTTCTCTGGCTGCGTTATCGCGCCGTCATCTGCTGCGGCATCCTTTGCGGTTTTGCCGGCGCCTATCTGTCGCTGGCGATGACCGCCGGCTTCGTCAAGGGCATGACCGCCGGCAAGGGTTACATCGCGCTTGCAGCACTCATCTTCGCCAAATGGCGGCCGTTCAACATCATGCTGGCCTGCCTGCTCTTCGGCTTCCTCGATGCGCTGGCGATCCGTCTCCAGGGTAATCCGCTGCCGTTGATCGGCCAGGTGCCGGTGCAACTGATGCAGGCGCTGCCCTATATCCTCACCGTGATCCTGCTGGCCGGGTTTATCGGCAAGGCAATCCCGCCGAAGGCTGGCGGGGTCCCCTATGTCAAGGAGCGCTAGAACCATGGAAAACGAACTGTTCGAGGCCGCCCGCGACGCGATGGCGAAGGCGCATGCGCCCTATTCGAAGTTTCCTGTCGGCGCGGCGATTCGCGCCGAGGACGGCAAGATCTATACCGGCGCCAACATCGAGAACCTGTCGTTTCCCGAGGGATGGTGCGCTGAGACCACCGCCATCAGCCATATGGTCATGGCCGGCCAGCGCAAGATCCTGGAAGTGGCCGTCATTGCCGAGAAACTGGCGCTCTGCCCGCCCTGCGGCGGCTGCCGCCAGCGGCTCGCCGAATTCTCCGGTGCCAGCACGCGCATCTTCCTGTGCGACGAGACCGGCGTGAAAAAGACTCTGGCGCTGTCGGACCTGCTGCCGCACAGCTTCGAGACCGAGATTCTCGGATGACCGCGGCCGCTGAATTGCTGAAAGCCCGGCTCGCGGGCTTTTCTCCGCGCTATGGCATCGTGCTCGGGTCCGGGCTCGGCTCCCTGGTCGATGCCGTGGAGGAAACGTTGCGGCTCTCCTATGCCGAGATCCCCGGCTTCCCGGTCAGCAGCGTCTCCGGCCATGCCGGCGAACTCGTCGCCGGAACGCTCTCGGGCGTGCCGGTCATCATGCTTTCCGGCCGGGTTCACTATTACGAGCAGGGCGACGCCAATGCGATGCGCCAGCCGCTGGAGACACTGAAGGAACTCGGCATCGAATGCCTGGTTCTCACCAATTCCGCCGGGTCGCTGCGCGAAGATCTGCCGCCGGGCTCGGTGATGCGGATTTCCGATCACATCAACTATTCGGGCTTCAATCCGCTGATCGGCGTCGAGAGCGACGATCGCTTCGTCGGCATGACCAATGCCTATGATGCCGAGCTTGCCGCGAGAATGCAGAAGAGCGCCGAGCGCCTCGGCATCCCGCTCATCGGCGGCGTCTATATGTGGTTCTCGGGTCCGAGCTTCGAGACGCCGGCCGAGATCCGCATGGCACGCATCCTTGGTGCCGATGCCGTTGGCATGTCCACCGTTCCGGAAGTCATTCTCGCCCGCTTCTTCGGCTTGAGGGTCGTCGCCGCCTCGGTGATCACCAATTTCGGCGCCGGCATGACCGGCGGCGAGATCAGCCACCACGAGACCAAGGACATGGCGCCGGTCGGCGGCAAGCGGCTTGCCGCGATCCTCGCTGACATGATCGCCGCCGATACGGTGCGCGGGTGACGATGCTTCCGCAGGAAATCATCAGGCGCAAGCGTAACGGTGAACGCCTCGCTCCGGCCGAGATTGCCGACTTTGTCCGCGGCCTCTCCGATGGCTCGATCTCCGAAGGGCAGGTGGCTGCCTTCGCCATGGCTGTCTGGTTCTCCGGCATGGGCCGCGAAGAGACCGTGGCCTTGACGCTCGCGATGCGCGACTCCGGCGAAACGCTCGACTGGAGTGCGATTGGCCGCCCGATCGCGGACAAGCATTCGACCGGTGGTGTCGGCGACAATGTTTCGCTGATGCTGGCGCCCATCGTCGCGGCCTGCGGTCTTGCCGTGCCGATGATCTCGGGACGCGGCCTGGGGCACACCGGCGGCACGCTCGACAAGCTCGAATCGATACCCGGCTACAACATCCAGCCGTCGGCTGCATTGTTCCGCAAGACGGTCGACGAGATCGGCTGTGCGATCATCGGCCAAACGGCGAACCTCGCTCCGGCCGACAAACGCCTCTATGCGATCCGCGACGTCACTGCGACCGTCGACTCCGTGCCGCTGATCACGGCCTCGATCCTTTCCAAGAAGCTCGCTGCCGGCCTCCAGTCGCTGGTGCTCGACGTCAAACTCGGCAACGGCTCCTTCATGAGCGATGCGCAAGAGGCCGAAGTTCTGGCGCGCTCGCTGGTGGACGTTGCCAATGGCGCCGGTGTCCGCACGTCTGCGCTCCTGACCGACATGAACGAGCCGCTGGCCGATGCCGCCGGAAATGCGCTCGAGATCGACAATTGCCTGGCCTTCCTGCGTGGCGAGAAGACCGGCACGCGGCTCGAAACGGTCGTCCTGGCTTTCGCCGCCGAAATGCTGGTGGCAGGCGGCCTCGCCGGCAATCCGGAGCAGGGCGAGGCGCTGGCACGCAAAGTGCTTGGCAGCGGAGCGGCGCTCGAACGCTTCGGGAAAATGGTGCACGCCCTTGGCGGGCCGGCGGACTTTGTCGAGCGCCCGGTGGACTATCTGGGGCGGGCGCCGGTCATCTTGCCGGTCGAAGCGAAGCGGTCCGGTTACCTTGCGGCCTGCGAGACGCGCGAACTGGGCGTGGCCGTCATCGCGCTTGGCGGCGGGCGGTCGCATCCGGATGACAGGATAGATCATCGGGTCGGCTTCGACGCGCTGAAGCCGCTCGGAACGCGGATCGAGAAGGGCGAGCTGATCGCATTCGTGCATGCGGCAGACCAGCATGCGGCAGAGGCGGCCCGTCGTCGCCTGCACGAGCTCTACACGATCGACGATATCGAGCCGGTGAAACATTCGCCGATCCTGGCGAAGATTACCTGACGAGATGCAAGGCGCCGTCCTCGACGCGGAAGGATGACAGCCGGCTCAGGAACGTCATGCCGATAAGCGTGCCGGAAAGTGCCTTGTCCGGCAGCACCAGCGCCTGGACGTCGCGTACGGATATGCCGCCGATTTCGATCCGGCTCAGCACCGCCGGGGCCGCTTCGACGACGCCATTGGCGGTGTTGACGCGGGCGGTGAAGGAGAGCGTGCCTGGCGAAATGCCGAGGCGGCGCGCGGTCGAAAGGTTGATGGCGATCGCACTGGCGCCGGTGTCGACCAGCCCGCGCTCGCTCCGGCCATTGATACGGAATGTGCCGAAGAAATGGCCGGTGCCATCGGCATCGAGCACTACGCTTCGCCCCGCCGCGTGCTTTGCCGTGGTCGCCGGCGGGGCCGGTTCTTCGGCAGCCGTCCTGTCACTGCCTTGTGTCAGGGCGGTCGTCGCGAGGTGTGGTACCACCATTGCTGCAAGTGCGGCCACACCGGCCAATGTGAGCAGGCGAACGAGCATGGACATTACTCCCCGTGGCAGCAGATGCAGCAATCGCAAGATGCTGCGGCAACCTTTGACGCGCCCGCGCGCGCTACAGGGCAGTAGACTGGATGACGCCTAAGGCGACATAAAAAAGCCGCCGGAGACCGGCGGCTTTCGCGTGCAATTGCAATCCTGGTTAAGGATCAGGAAATCACTTGGTGCCGTACATGCGGTCGCCCGCATCGCCGAGACCCGGCATGATGTAGCCGAGTTCGTTCAAATGGCTGTCGATCGACGCCGTAAAGATCGGCACATCGGGATGCGCTCCCTGGAAATTGCGGATGCCTTCGGGAGCCGCGAGCAGGCACAGGAAACGGATGTTCTTGGCGCCGCGCTCCTTCAGTTTGTCGATCGCCGCGATCGAGGAATTGCCGGTGGCAAGCATCGGGTCGACAACGATGATGAGGCGTTCGGACAGGCTTTCCGGCGCCTTGAAGAAATACTCCACCGCTTCCAGGGTCTCGTGGTCGCGGTAGACGCCGATGTGGGAGACGCGGGCCGAAGGCACGAGTTCGAGCATGCCTTCCAAGAGCCCGTTGCCGGCGCGCAGGATCGAGGCGAAGACAAGCTTCTTGCCCTCGAGGACCGGCGAGTCCATTACCTGCAGCGGCGTTTCGATGCGCTCCATCGTCAACTCGAGGTCGCGCGTGACCTCGTAGCAGAGCAGCGTTGAAATCTCCCGGAGAAGCCGGCGGAAACCCGCGGTCGAGGTCTCCTTCTTGCGCATGATGGTCAGCTTGTGTTGCACAAGCGGATGATCGATCACTGTAACGCCGTTCATGGCTCACCTTTCCGGATTTTTTGTATCCGTCCTTTTTCCATGGAAAGCGTCGTCGCCGCAAGGGTATTGGCCGGCCGGAAAACGTCATCCCCAGTCGACGAATTCCTGCCGTTGTGCGCCCGTACGGCATGACTCCTTAAATCGACCTCGATTTGAGGAGGCATAATCAAAATTCTAGAGCGAGCTTGGTGCGTTCGTCTGAACGCACGGCCCTTCTAGATCCGCGCGAGCAGCCGCCGACGTGTCGGCTCGTCGACGAAGGCAGCTTCGATTGCCGTGCGGGTCATGCCGTTAATCTCCTCGTCGGAAAAGCCCATGACCGCAGAGGCAATGTCGTATTCCTGCGCGAGCGACGTATGGAAAAATGGCGGATCGTCCGAGTTGAGCGTCACGCGCACGCCGGCTTCGTGAAGCGCCCGCAGCGGATGCGAGGCGAAGTCCGGGAAGACCCGCAGCGAGATGTTGGAGCCGGGACAGACTTCGAGCACCACGCCGGCGTCGGCAAGGCGCCGCACGAGCTCCATGTCTTCGATAGCCCGGACACCGTGGCTGATGCGCGATGGGCGCACGTGGTCGAGTGCGTCGCGAACGCTGAAGGCGCCGGAGAGCTCGCCGGCATGGATCGTCAGCCCCAGACCGGCGTCACGCACGATATCGAAGGCTCGGGCGAAATCGCCAACCTTGTGCATGCGTTCTTCTCCGGCCAGGTTGAAGCCGGTGACGAGCGCATGTTCGCGCCTGGCCGCGAATTCGGCTGTCCTGATGACCGATTCGGGGCCGAGGTGGCGAATGCCTGTTATCAGCATGCGCGATTCGATCCCGGTCTTCTGCCGGGCGGCTTCCATGCCGGCAGCGAGGCCCTCGAGATAGGCATGGGCGCCGAGGCCGATCGTGTTGCCGTGGTCGGGCGAAACGATGATCTCGCTATAGATCGTGCCCGCTTCGGCAAGCTCGGTCAGATAGGCTTCGGCAAGCAGCGCATAGTCTTCCTCGGTCCGAAACAGCGAGGCGATGGCGTCGTAGCACTTCACGAAGCTGGTGAAGTCTTCCCAGACATAGGCCTTGTCGCGGATGATCGCGCTGGTATCGATGCCGTATTTTTCGGCCTGGGCGAGCGCGAGCTCGGGCGGTGTTGCGCCTTCGATGTGGCAATGCAGTTCCGCCTTCTTCAGATGTGCGGTCAAATGAGGCTTCTCCCATGGTGGCCCGGCGCGATGCCGAGATGTTTGGCGACGCTCTCGCCGATATGCGCGAAGGTGCTGGCAACGCCGAGCGAGCGGCTGCGCAGCGACGGTCCGAACATCAGCACCGGCACCCGCTCGCGCGTGTGGTCGGTGCCGCGCCAGGTCGGGTCGCAGCCGTGATCGGCGGTCAGGATGACGATATCGGTCGGTTGCAAGCGGCGGTCGAGATCCGGCAGGCGCGCATCGAACGCCTCGAGCGCGGCTGCATAGCCGGCGACGTCGCGGCGATGGCCGTAGAGCATGTCGAAGTCGACGAAATTGGTGAACACCAGGCTGCCGTCCTCGGCCTCGTCGATGGCCGCAAGGCTCGCGTCGAAGAGCGCCATGTTGCCGTCGGCCTTTGTCAGCTTGGTCACGCCCTGATGCGCGAAGATGTCGCCGATCTTGCCGATCGCGTGAACCGTGCGTCCGGCTTCCGTCAACCGGTCGAGGACCGTGGGCTCCGGCGGCAGCACCGAATAGTCGCGTCGGTTGCCGGTGCGGGTAAAGGTCTGCGGGCTCGTGCCGACGAAGGGGCGCGCAATCACCCGGCCGATATTGTAGTCGTCGAGCAGACGCCGGACAGTCTGGCAAAGCTCGAGCAGACGGTCGAGCCCGAAGCTCTGCTCATGCGCCGCGATCTGGAAGACCGAGTCCGAAGATGTGTAGCAGATCGGCTTGCCGCTGCGCATATGCTCCTCGCCGTGGCGGGCGATGATGTCGGTGCCGGACGCATGGCAATTGCCGAGGATGCCGGGAATGTTGCCTTCGCGGCAGATGGCTTCGACGAGTTCCGCCGGAAAGGCGTCGCCTTCGGCCGAAAAGTAGCCCCAGTCGAACATGACCGGCGTGCCGGCGATTTCCCAGTGCCCGGAAGGCGTGTCCTTGCCGCGTGAAACCTCGCTCGCGGCACCAAAGGCGCCGTAGACGCGGTTGGGCACGGGCATGCCCTGAGGAATGGTACCATTGGCAAGCTTTGCCGCATGTACAAGGCCAAGGGCGGACATGTTCGGCAGGCTGAGCGGGCCTTCGCGCAGACCCGCCCGGTCGGCAGCGCCGGTAGCACAGAACTCAGCGATATGTCCAAGCGTGTTGGCGCCGAGGTCACCATAGGCTTCGGCATCCGGCGCGCCGCCTATACCGAAGGAATCGAGAACGAAAAGAAACGCACGCGCCATGATGCACCTGACAGCGGAAGCGCTGGCATCGCGCTCCGATAGCTTCTGGAAAGGCGCGACGATACCTAAAGGCCCGCCGCGCAATCCCGAAGGGATAACGCTGCACACGACGCAATGCAATTGCGCCGGATCAGTGCCTAATCAGCAATCAGTGCATTTTATCGACTGAGGCAGGCGTGAGTGGAAGTAGGCCGTCTTCGAGAGGTCTATCGTTTTGGACGTGGCCTGAAGGCTCGGAGCGTAGAGCATCAACTCATGCGGAACGGTGAGCTCCGTCCGAATGACAAACGACTTGTTGGCCGTGAATTGGCCGGGCAGGGAGACTTTCGAATTCGCGGCGTAGGGAACCCCGCCGGCCTGATCGCGCGACCAAATGACGGTTCCCTCGTTGGTACCCGAGACCTCGATGCCGGTGATCTTCAGCGTGTAGTTTGCGTTCCCGTAGGGCTCGAGAATGCTCTTTGCGACATTCGACACGTTGGTGAGGAAGGCTTTGTTGACTTCCGACTGTTGTGCCACGACGTCGGCGACGGCGCTTGCGGCGCGTGCAGTCTTGCCGGCGACCGTAAAGCCGACCGAAAGCTCGAACGCGCCCAGATAGGTCATGATCAGCAACGGCGCGACAATCGCGAATTCGACGGCCCCCACGCCGCGCTTATCCCGCCGCAGCGCGTGAAACATGCCGTAAACCGCCTGGAGGCGCCGGATCGTTTGCCCCGCAATCTGCTTCATGGCGAACCTCACTCGCTCTCGTTTCGGAACGTGGCCGTTGCCACCATGAGATAATCCTTCGGCATGCTCGCGCCGGCGGGCCGCAAGTTGGTGACGAACGGCCTGACGAGGTCGGTGATCACGCTCCATCGGTAGTAGGCACGCACCACGTTGAAGGTGCCCGGGCCGCCGGGGGCAAACTTGAAGTCGGCCGTATCAATATCTGTCGAGCCCGCCTTGCGCGGGATGTTCACGGGAAATTTGGTGAGGTCTGAAACCGCCCGGACGTCCAGGTAGAACTGGGAGGGCTGGGTTGCTTCGGTGGCGGAGCATTTCATCAGGATCGCGATTTCATCGCAGAAGGCCTGGCGGAACTGCGCCTGCGTCATATCCGTGACCTTGCCCCGCTCGAAGGTGATCTGGCCGGTGCGGACCTTGCGCGCCATCGTCTCCGTTGCGTTCGCCAGGAGCTGGTCACCGTAGAAGGCGGCAAAGGTTTCGAGCGAGGCGAAAATCACGAGAAAGAAGGGCAAGGCGAGGATGGCGAACTCGATACTCGTCGCGCCTTTGCGGTTGCGGAAGAAGCGGCGCAGAATGCCTTTTCGCCTGAAATCAGGCCCGCGCGGACGTTCGATTGCCTGCTCGATGCTCATTGTGCCGTCCCATCATGTTACGCCAGTCGGGCGGCAGATTATGGAGCAACCGTTGATATTTCGTTCCTGCGGATCATGTGCATTTTAACGAATCGCAGGTCAAAACCCATAAAATTCAGTTGGTGCTACCTGTGGTTTTACGTTCGGCATGTCGTTCACAATTTGGCGTACAGGAGAGCACGGTACGCGACGTCTGCTTGTAGACGCGCACGGTGTTTCCTTCGTCGATCGACACCAGAATCCGCTCATCGACAATGGCGTTTCCGTCCTGGTCGAGGATGACCAGATTGGTGGTGCCAAAATTGCGGCCGGTGATGACGATGGTTCGGGCGTCGGCAACCGTGGCGTCCGCCACTTCGGCATTGCCGATGATGACCTTGCTGACCGGGCGATCGAGCTTGAGCACGCGCGCGTGATCCATGTAGACGCGCATCATGTCGCCTTCGGTCGCGACGGCAACCGCTGGGGCAAGCGCGGCGATCGCGAATGCTAAGATGGCAGCTCGGCTGGTCGCGAAAGGCAGGGTCATGGCGGGTCCTTGGGATGGTGCTCACCCTACACTTACCCATCTTGGTGAATGAACCGTTAAGTCCGCCTTTTCGAGGCTTTGCGGATGCTGCGTCGTTTTCTGTTCGTTTACCCAAAAATCAGGGACGCTTCGTTAACCTTCAGGTAACCGCCTTCCTTAAGCCGATGGCAATGGGCCAGGACTAGTTTGAGGCCATCCGATCAACGGCAACAGTTGGCGGAAGTGCTGAACAACAAATGTGAAGTAGGAGAATCATCATGAAGAAGATTTTTGCCCGTCTGATGAAGGACGAGTCCGGCGCGACCGCCATTGAATACGGCTTGATCGCCGCTCTCATTTCCGTTGCCCTGATCGCTGGTGCAACGACCCTTGGCAACCAGCTCGACCTGCTGTTCAACGGCCTCGGCACCCGCATGTCGACCGCCGTCACGAACATGTAAGCGCAGGCGAGCGCTCCATATTGCTTACGATAATGAGGGTCGCTCGGATGGGTGGCCCTCTTTGCGTTGATCGGGCATCTCACCGTGCATGCGGCGCGAAACAGATGGTTTAGACATTTGTGAGTGACACCAGTTTGTATTTTGCGAGGGGCGTGTGATGGAAAATATGGCGATCCTGCTTGTGTTTCCGCTATGTCTGGCTTTTGCAGCCGTCTCCGATCTGTTGACGATGACAATCCCGAACCGGGTGTCCGCCATTCTCCTTTGTGCCTTCGTCGCGACCGCTGCCGTCTCGGGCTTCGAGCTGCAGCAGATAGGACTTCATCTCCTCGCCGCCGCCATTGTCTTTGCCGTCTGCTTTGTCCTTTTCGCACTCAACGTCATGGGCGGAGGCGATGCCAAGCTGCTGACTGCCTGCGCGGCCTGGTTTGGCCTTAACGCATCGCTGGTCTCGTTCCTCATCTATGTTTCCCTCTTCGGCGGGGCGCTGACCATCGCGGTCCTGCTGCTCAGGACGCAGGAGGCGAGGATCCTGGCGGCCGGCATTCCGGTGCCGCGCCTGTTGCTGACCGCGAAGAAGGTCCCCTACGCGGTCGCCATCGCCTGCGGCGGATTTGTCGCCTATCCTCTGTCGCCGCTGATGTCGTTGGCATTCCCGCATCTGCAATGAGCGGGGCCTGCGACCGGGCGTGTTACGCTTCGTTAACCATAGCTATAAGTGGTCCGTTAACTATAATTACACCAATTCCTGATCAATCTGACCCTGGCAATTCTTTGGGGCTCGGAAACGATCATGAAACCGGTTCGCATCATCATACTGGCGGTGGCCGTTCTGTCGGCCGCGACGGCTGGTCTATTGGCGATGAAACTGACGCGCGCACCTGCGCCGATGGCCGCCGAACCCTTGATCGAGAGGGCGCCGACCGTCAACGTTCTGGTTGCCAGCAAGAGCCTGCCCGTCGGATCGCGCCTTGGCGGCGATTCCATCCAGTGGATGGCCTGGCCCAAGGACGGTGTGGTTGACGGTCTGATCACCGACGAAAATCAACCGTCGGCAATCGACGACCTCACGGGGGCCGTCGTCCGCTTACCGATCTTCAACGGCGAGCCGGTCCGCCACGAGAAGGTCGCAGACTCCTCCAGCCGCATCATGTCGTCGCTGTTGCCGGCGGGCAAACGCGCCGTCGCGACGGAAATCACCGTCGCCACCGGTGCCGGCGGCTTCATCCTGCCGAATGACCGTGTCGACGTCATCATGGTCCGCAAGGGCGACGGCGAACTCTACCTGACCGAAACCGTGCTCAGCAATGTACGTGTCCTGGCAATCGACCAGCAGGTCGAGGAGAAGGACGACGGCACGAAAGCCGTCGTCGGTACCACGGCTACCCTGGAGCTGACGCCCGACCAATCGAAGGTCATGACGGTCGCGCAGCAAATGGCCGAGCGCATTTCATTGGCACTCCGAAGCGTCGCCGACGCACAGGAATCCGACACCGACGCCGCAGACTACCTGTTGAGCGGTGACGGGCAGCCGAGCATCCAGGTCATCAAGTCCGGATCCATCGTCAAGAGCGATGGCGCCGCCGGCCATACACAGCAGTAACCAGGTTAGAACGGGGCATAAGGTGAAACCGAGCGGAAACAAATTTCGGGCGTCTGTCGCAGCCGGTTTATCGTTCTGCCTGGCGTTTTCCGGCATGTACCTGCCGACGCCGTCGGTGGCTCTCGCCGCCGCTTCCTCGGTCGTACGGATCGTTGAAAGTGGTCCCGGCGTCAAGAAGAAGGTCAGCCTCGGCCTGAACAAGGCCGTCGTCGTCGACCTCCCCGCCGACGCGCACGATATTCTCGTGGCAGATCCTTCGCTGGCCGATGCCGTGACCCGTACGTCGCGGCGTCTTTATCTTTTCGGCAAGTCCGTTGGCCAGACCAATATCTTTGTCTTCGGTCCCAATGGCGAGGAGATCGTCAGCCTCGATATCGAAGTCGAGCGCGATATCGCCAACCTGCAGTCGAATTTGCGTCGCTTCATTCCGGACGCCGATATCAATGTCGAGATCATCTCGGACAACATCGTGCTGACCGGCACGGTGCGAACACCGCTCGATTCCACCCGTGCCGTCGATCTCGCCAAGGCCTTCCTCCAGGGCGGTGAGGCGACCACGCGCAACATCACCGCCCAGGGCAACAATGGCGATGCCGATATCTTCGCCGAAGACCGGCAGGTTTCCCAGATCGTCAACCTCCTGACGATCGATGGCGACGATCAGGTCAACCTCAAGGTCACCGTTGCCGAAGTCAGCCGTCAAGTGTTGAAACAGCTCGGTTTCAACGGTCGCATCGGCGATGGCGAGAGCGGCATCGGTTTCCGCAACCCGTCCAACCTCGGCGACGCAATTGGCGTCGGCGCCAATGCGTTGATCAGGGGGACCATCGGCGGAACGACGATCGCCAGCTACATCAATGCGATGGAGCAAGCAGGCGTGATGCGAACGCTGGCCGAGCCAAGTCTGACGGCGATTTCCGGCCAAGAAGCAAAGTTCTATGTTGGCGGTGAGTTCCGCCTGCCCGGAACTCAGGAAGTCTCGACTGACAAGGATACCGGCGAAGACAAGGTTACGCGCGAAGTCAACGATGTCGAATATGGAATCCGTTTGAACTTCAAGCCTGTCGTTCTTGGGCCCGGACGCATCAGCCTTCAGATCGAGACGAACGTCTCTGAGCCGACCTACGAGGGGTCTGTTGTCACCGGCAACGGCAAGACGAGCATTGCCGGCAATACCTTCCTCGGGATCCGCAGGCGCGAGGCTTCAACGAGCGTCGAACTGCCTTCCGGCGGTTCGATCGTGATTGCCGGCCTGGTTCAGGACAATATTCGCCAGGCGATGTCGGGCCTGCCGGGGGCAGCGAAGATCCCGATTCTTGGAACGCTGTTCCGCAGCAAGGATTTCGTGCGCAACGAGACCGAGCTCGTCATCATCGCGACGCCCTATCTGGTCCGTCCGGTCGCCAGGAGCGCGATCTCCCGGCCTGACGACAATTTCAATCCGGCCAATGATCTCGACAGCTACTTCCTTGGCCGCGTGAACCGCATCTACGGGCGGCCCGAGGCCGCGGCCCCGGCGGGGCGCTACCACGGCAACGTCGGCTTCATCTACAAATAGGTCGGGTCATGACGCTTCGAACCGGTTCCCACAAGACTTCTGAAAGGCCGAATGCCATGCCCCTGAGCACATCCAGCGCCGTCATGCGATGCATGGGCCGCGTGGCCATGCTGGCCATTGCCGGCATTTTCCTTGCGAGCTGCGGGACGAAGGACAATCTCGCCACCGGCTCGATTCCGGACGACTATCGCACGCGGCATCCGATCGTGCTCGCCGAAGGCGAACGCGCCATCGATATCCCGATTGCATCGGGCGACCGTCGCCTGACCCAGGGAACGCGCGATGTCATTGCCGGTTTTGCTTCCGACTATCACTATTCGGCAAGCGGCGTCGTGCAGATCATGATGCCGCGCGGCGCGGCCAACAGCCATGCTGCGCAAGCGATGCGCAGGGAGATCCGCAGCGTTCTGGTTGCCGCGGGCGTCCCGGCCAAACGCCTCCTCGAGACGAGCTATGACGCCGGACCCTATGGCGACGCGGCACCGATCCGCTTGAGCTATGTCGCGATTACCGCCCAGACAGCGCCTTGCGGCACCTGGCCGGAGGATCTGAACCTCAACACGATGGAAAACAAGAACTATTACAATTTCGGTTGCGCCTCGCAATCGAACCTGGCCGCCCAGATCGCCAACCCGACAGACTTGCTCGGTCCGCGCCAGACGTCGCCGATCGATGCGGAACAGCGCGGTCAGATCATCAAGGACTGGCGTGGAACCGACAAGAGCGACGGCCCGGTCGTCATCTTCAACTGATAGCGGCGGGATGAGGAAATGAGCACGATCGACTATAAGATCGAGACCGGTGGCGAGGGGGACGATCCCTTCTTCGACCAGGTGCGTACAGGCGATCTGGAACAGGTCCGCCCGCTGCCGCGGATTTCGATCCATGCCTTCTGCGAAACCAATGCAATGCAGCGGCTGATGGAGCGTTGCGGGCAGGACCGGCGCATGACGAAGGTCAGCTTGCGCATCAACAGCGGCGGCATCGATGCGGCCGCAAACATGTTCGCGACCGTATCCACTCCCAATCTCATCATCCTCGAGACATCGACCGAACCGCGGTCGCTTTTGGCGGAACTCGCGCCGCTTGCGGAGGTCTGCGACCCGAGCACCAAGGTGATCCTCGTCGGCAAGCACAACGACATCGGGCTCTATCGCGAACTCATCCGCAACGGCATTTCCGAATACATGGTCGCACCGGTGTCCATGCCGGATATTCTCACCGCCGTTTCAGCGATCTTCGTCGACCCGGATGCCGAGCCACTCGGCCGGAGCATCGCCTTCATCGGTGCAAAGGGCGGCTGCGGCTCGTCGGTGATCGCGCACAATTGCGCCTGGGGCATCTCAAGCCTCTTCTCGACCGAGACCATTCTCGCCGATCTCGACCTTCCCTATGGCACGGCCAATATCGATTTCGACCAGGATCCGCCGCAGGGCATTGCCGAAGCGGTGTTTGCGCCGGAGCGCCTGGACGAGGTGTTCCTTGATCGGTTGCTGACCAAATGCTCCGATCATCTGTCGCTGCTGGCTGCCCCCTCCATGCTCGACCGCGCCTATGATTTCGAGACCGGTGCCTTCCACCCGATCCTGGAGATCCTGCAGCGCAGCGCGCCCGTTTCGGTTCTTGATGTTCCGCATCTGTGGACGGACTGGACTCGCGCCGTGCTCGCGGAAGCCGACGAAGTGGTGATTACGGCGACCCCCGATCTCGCCAGCCTGCGCAATACCAAGAACCTGCTCGATGCCATGAAGAAATTGCGTCCAAACGACAAGCCGCCCCACCTGGTTCTGAACCAGGTCGGGATGCCGAAGCGTCCGGAGATCACGGCGAGCGAGTTCTGCGAATCGCTGGAAACCGAAGCAGTGGCCATCATTCCCTTTGACGCGGCGCTCTTCGGCAACGCTTCGAACAGCGGAAGGATGATCGCGGAAATCGACAAGAAGGCGCCGGCAGCCGAAACGTTCTCACAGCTCGCACATCTCTTGACCGGCCGGGTAACGATGAAGAAGGCCCGGCGCGGCGGACTTGGCAAGGTGCTTGCCGCGCTCGGTAGGAAATAGACAGGACGTAGGATCACGCAAATGTTTGGCAAACGCGGAAACGAAGGCTTCGGCAAAAGCGGTACCCCGGGTCCCGCCGTTCCTGCGCCCGTGGCTGTTGCGCAACCGGCGGCGACCGAACGGCCCGCCGTCCCGGTGCTCGGTGAGTCGACTTCCGCGATCCCGAAGATCCAGCCTGCCGCCGCGTCGCCGACCCGTCGTCGCACCGCGCGAACGGAAGATTATTACGATACGAAGTCGCAGGTATTTTCGGCGCTGATCGACACAATCGATCTGTCGCAGCTCGCCAAGTTGGATACCGAAAGTGCGCGCGAGGAAATTCGCGACATCGTCAACGACATCATCACGATCAAGAACTTCGCGATGTCGATCTCCGAGCAGGAAGAGCTGCTCGACGATATCTGCAACGACGTGCTGGGATATGGTCCGCTCGAACCGTTGCTTGCCCGCGACGACATAGCCGACATCATGGTCAACGGTGCGGGGCAGACCTTCATCGAGGTCGGCGGCAAGGTACAGGAATCGGAAATCCGCTTCCGCGACAATGCCCAGCTCCTGTCGATCTGCCAGCGTATCGTCGGCCAGGTCGGCCGCCGCGTCGATGAATCGAGCCCCATCTGCGACGCCCGCCTGCCGGACGGATCGCGCGTCAACGTCATCGCCCCGCCGCTTGCGATCGACGGTACGGCGCTGACGATCCGAAAGTTCAAGAAGGACAAGCTGACGCTGGAACAGCTCGTCCGCTTCGGGTCGGTGACACCGGAAGGCGCCACCCTGCTGCAGATCATCGGTCGCGTCCGCTGCAACATTGTCATCTCTGGCGGTACGGGCTCGGGCAAGACGACGCTCCTCAACTGCCTCACGCGCTACATCGACGCCGACGAACGGGTGATCACCTGCGAGGATACGGCGGAACTGCAACTGCAACAGCCGCATGTCGTGCGCCTGGAAACACGCCCGCCGAACATCGAAGGCGAAGGCGAGATCACCATGCGCGATCTCATCAAGAACTGCCTGCGCATGCGGCCGGAACGCATCATCGTCGGCGAAGTGCGTGGTCCCGAGGTCTTCGATCTGCTTCAGGCGATGAATACCGGCCATGACGGCTCGATGGGAACGATCCACGCCAACACGCCACGTGAATGCTTGAGCCGTATGGAATCGATGATCGCCCTGGGTGGTTACAGTCTGCCGGCCAAGACCGTACGTGAGATCATTGCCGGATCGGTGGACGTGATCATCCAGGCGTCGCGTTTGCGCGACGGCTCCCGCCGCATTACCCACATAACCGAAGTGGTGGGCATGGAAGGCGACGTGATCATCACGCAGGACCTGATGCGCTACGAGATCGAAGGTGAGGATGCCAACGGACGCATCATTGGCCGCCACACGTCGACAGGCATCGGCCGGCCGCATTTCTGGGACCGCGCCCGCTACTTCAACGAGGACAAGCGCCTCGCCGCCACCCTTGACGCGATGGACAAGAACTAGGAGCCGCGATGTTCGGCATAGACATCACCGTTCTGGCACTGGCTGCTCTTGTCGCGATATCGGCGGCGGCGCTTGCCTATGGCCTGCTGTTCTCGCGTATCGAAAGCGAAAAGAAGGCGGAAAGCCGTGTGCGCAAGGTCAGCGCGGCGGAAACGGATCGCGCGAAGGTCAAGGCGGCGCGAGACCGTGTCAGCGAACTGTCGAAGCGGCGCAAATCCGTCCAGGATTCGCTGAAGGAGCTGGAGAAGAAACAGCAGGAGCGCTCGGCCAAGTCTTCGCCTTCGATGAAGGTGCGACTGACCCAGGCGAACCTCTCGATGTCCTTGGGACGCTTCTATCTGTTCAGCGCGCTTTTCGGCGTCTTCGCCTTTCTCGTCGCCCTGATCATGGGGACCGGACCCGCCATCGGCCTCGGGATCGCCTTGATCGCCGGCCTTGGCCTGCCTCGCTGGTTTGTCGGCTTCCTCGTCAAGCGACGCTGCAAGAAGTTCCTGGAGGAGTTTCCCAACGCGCTCGAGATCATGGTCCGCTCGATCAAATCCGGCCTTCCGCTCAATGACGCGCTCCGCCTCATCGCCGCCGATGGGCAGGAGCCGGTCAAGACAGAGTTCCGCCGTGTGGTCGAATCCCAGCAGGTCGGCCTGAGCGTTGCCGAGGCCTGTGCCCGCATGATCAACAGCATTCCGCTTCCCGAGGTGAACTTCTTCGCGATCGTCATCGCCATCCAGGCGCAGGCGGGCGGCAACCTTTCCGAAGCCCTCGGCAACCTGTCGAGGGTCCTGCGCGACCGCAGGAAGATGAAGGCGAAGGTCGGCGCGCTGTCGATGGAGGCCAAGGCGTCGGCCTGCATCATCGGTGCCCTACCATTCATCGTCTCATTCCTGGTCTACGTGACCTCGCCCGCATACATGATGGTGCTGTTCACCGACCCGCGCGGCCACCTCATCATCGGCGCTGGCCTCGTCTGGATGAGCATCGGCATCTTGGTGATGCGCAACATGATCAATTTCGATATCTGAGGCGCATCGATGAGCATGGACCTGATCAAGACGCTGACCGATCCGAACGTCGTCATGGCGGTTCTGGTTTCACTTGCCGTGCTCGCGACTTTTTACTCGCTGATCGTGCCGTTCTTCGAACGGGGCGATCTCGGAAAGCGGATGAAGTCGGTTGCGAGCGAGCGGGAGCAAATCCGCGCACGCGAACGGGCGCGGCTTGCCGAAGCACAGAGCGGCAGGGCGAGCCTGCGTGGCCAGAACAACGCCTCCATTCGCCAGATCGTCGAAAGACTCAATCTGCGCACGGCGCTCGTGGATGACAACACGGTCAACCGTTTGAAAATGGCCGGCTTCCGCTCGCAGAATGCCCTCAATACTTTTCTGTTCGCGCGCTTCTGCCTGCCTTTCCTGTTCCTGCTCATCGCCCTCGTCTACATTTTCGTGCTCGGAAATTTCGTCGAGAAGCCGCTGATGGTGCGTCTCTTCTTCGCGATCGGTTTCGCCTATCTGGGCTTCTACGCACCGAACATTGTCGTCGCCAACGCCGTCTCCAAACGCCAGGCGTCCATTCGTCGCGCCTGGCCGGACGCGCTGGACCTTCTCCTGATCTGCGTGGAATCGGGCGTGTCGATGGAACTGGCCATGCGTCGTGTCGCAGACGAGATCGCGGCCCAGTCGCAGCCTTTGGCAGAAGAAATGGTGCTCACGACCGCGGAACTTTCCTTCCTGCCTGACCGTCGTGCGGCGCTCGAAAACCTCGGCCTTCGCACCGGCCTCGAGGAGGTCAAGTCGGTGGTCCAGGCCCTCATCCAGGCGGACCGTTACGGTACGCCGATCGCCCAGGCCCTGCGCGTTCTTGCGCAGGAAAGCCGCGACCAACGCATGACGGCGGCCGAAAAGAAAGCGGCGGCGTTGCCGCCGAAGCTGACGGTACCGATGATCCTCTTTTTCTTGCCGGTGCTGGTCGCCGTCATCCTCGGACCTGCCGGCATCCAGGTCGCCGACAAGTTCTAAAACGGCCCGCTTTCAGGCGAGGATCGCAGGAGGCGGAAAGATGAGGAACAAAAGCGCGGCGCTCCGGCCCGGGGCGCATCAACCCAGGCGATCATCTCGCAAATAATGCGAAGCGCTTAGTTGTGATTTCACGCGCCACTCTCTAAAGGTACGGCAAACTCGAACGGCTGCTCCCAAAGGCTCCTTGAAACAGGATCGCGCTCATGAAGCTGGTGACCGGTAACTCCAACCGCGCCCTTGCCGAAGCCATTGCCAACCACCTAGATCTTCCCCTGGCAGACTGTACGGTCAAGCGCTTCGCCGACCAGGAAATCCACGTTCAACTTCATGAGAATGTACGCGGCGAGGACGTATACATTCTCCAGTCGACAAGCGCCCCGGCCGACGGCAATCTCATGGAGTTGCTTATCCTGACCGATACGCTGCGCCGCTCATCAGCACGCCGGATCACCGCCGTAATCCCTTACTTCGGCTATGCCCGCCAGGATCGCCGCGCCACCGGCCGCACACCGATCTCGGCGAAACTGGTGGCCAACATGATCGCTGGTGCAGGTGTCCATCGTGTCATAACGGTCGATCTCCACACAGATCAGATTCAGGGCTTTTTCGACATTCCGACTGATAATCTCTATTCAGCGCCCGCGATGACCCGCGACATCGAGGAGCGCTACGACATCACGAATTTAATGGTCATTTCGCCCGATGTCGGTGGCGTGGCGCGCGCTCGCGCCATTGCCAAGCGCATTGGCACCGATCTTGCAATCGTCGACAAACGGCGACCCCGCGCAGGCGTGTCGGAAGTGATGAACATCATCGGCGATGTGTCCGGGAAAAGCTGTCTTCTGATCGACGATATCGTCGATAGCGGCGGGACGTTGATTAACGCGGCTGAAGCTTTGCTGAAAGCTGGTGCTAAGGACGTTTCGGCCTATATTACCCATGGCGTTCTTTCCGGGGGCGCTTGCGAACGCATTGGTGCCAGCCTCCTCAAGGAACTGGTCGTGACCGACTCCATTCAGGAAACCGAAGCTCAACGCCAGACCGCCAACATCAGACGCCTCATCATCGCGCCGCTGATAGGCGAAGCCTTGGCCCGCACGGCCAGAGATCAAAGCGTTTCAAGCCTTTTCAGCTAGTTCGACTCACGGCGCGATACCAACTGCTATGACGGCTGGTGTCGGCGAAGATGAGGGCACAAAGCCGATGATCCCATCCATGTCGTCGGTGCGGACCGGCGGCACGCTGCTAGTTGGTGGCCTTCGCCTCGTCGACCTTGGCGAGCTGTTTCCACGCTCCCTGCTGGGAGAGCATCGAGCGCAGATAGGCGACGTTCGCTTCCGCCTGTTCGCTGGAAAGCTCTTGCCGGGCGATGGTCTCGGCCTCTTGAAAACGGCCCTGAAGCCCGACCGCCAGCGCCAGGTTCTGCCGCACGCTGCTATCGGAACCGGGCTGGCCCGCCGCCGACTTGAGATAGGTTTCTGCGGTGCGAAGATCCTTGGTCAGGAGATAGGACATGCCAAGGTTGGAGAGAACGGACGGCTCATTCGGCTTGAGGTCGAGCGCTTCGCGATAGCGCGCGCGCGCCTCCTGCGGGCGTCCGAGCTGGTCGAGGATCGCGCCCTCGGCCGATTTCAGTTTCCAGTCCGGACGGTCTGGGGTTTGGGCCCGGCTGATCGTCGCCAGCGCCTGGTCGAGCTGGCCGGCCGCGGCCTGCGCCTTGCCATAGGCGCCGAGGACTTCCCGGTCCGATGGATTGTTGATCGCGACCTGCTGCATGACGGCGAGAGCCTGCTCGTTGCGGCCGGTCATGCGCAGAAGGTTGGCGTAGTTGAGCCCGGCTTCGCGATCCCTCGGGTTCTTTTCATAGGCCTGGCCGATGCTTTCGGCCGCCGCCGAAAGCTCCGTCGCCGTCATCGACTGCACCGGCTTCGACGTGCGCGAAATCGAGCCTGTGGTCAGTTCCTTCTTCGGCTGGTTGGCGCAGCCCGCGAGCGTGAGCGCCACCAGCGCAATCGCCGCGCCCTGGAAAAGATGAGCGGCTTTCAAGCGTGAAGTCGTGCGTTTGGCCATGAGTGTCCCCAGCATGCATTCGCGCACCTGAACTGCAGACAACATCGGCGCAACTTTCACTCCAGCAATAATCTGTTAACCCTAACAGAGCGTTAATGGCGCGATTCCATCTCTGTCAGCCGAGGACTTTCATGGCTCCCTATCAGTTCGTCGAGCGGCCGTCGCCGTTCAACACCAACGCCGGCAAGACCCTGCCGATCTTCGCGGTCACGCCGGCGCACATCGAGACGGGGACGATCGATCCGATCGCTTTGGACTGGGCGCGCAAGGCTGGCTTTACCGCCGAATCCGGCGCGGTGCTGTTGATCCCGTCGTCCGACGGCCATCTCGGCGGCGCGCTCTTCGGTCTCGGCAGCAACCCGTCGGAGGCGCCGTTTCTGGCCGGTAAGCTCGCGCGTGCGCTACCGGCCGGCAAGTGGCACATCGAAACCGCGCCGCTGACCGCCAACCGCCTGGCGCTCGGCTACGGCCTCGGCTCCTATCGCTTTGAGCGCTACAAATCCGCCAAGGGCGAGCCGCCGACGCTGCTCATCCCCGCCGACGCCGACGCGACCGACATCAAGCGGCAGCTTGCCGGCGTATTCCTGGCGCGCGACCTCATCAACACGCCGACCAACGACATGGGACCGGAAGCGCTCGAGGCGGCATTCCGGGCGCTGGCCGCCCATTACAAGGCTGATGTTTCCGTCATATCAGGCGAAGCGCTGCTGACGCAGAACTTCCCGCTGGTCCATACCGTCGGTCGCGCCAGCGCCGAGGCGCCGCGCCTTCTCGAGTTGCGCTGGGGCAAGAAGGGTCACAAGAAGGTTACGCTGGTCGGCAAGGGCGTCTGCTTCGATACCGGCGGCCTCGACATCAAGCCATCGGCCTCCATGCTCCTGATGAAGAAGGACATGGGCGGTGCCGCCAACGTTCTTGGCCTCGCGCTGATGATCATGGACGCCAAGCTCAAGGTCGATCTGCGCGTCATCGTTCCGGTGGTCGAAAACTCGATCTCCGCCAATGCCTTCCGCCCGGGTGACATCTACCGCAGCCGCAAGGGGCTGACGGTGCAGATCGACAACACCGATGCCGAGGGCCGGCTGATCCTGGCCGATGCGCTCGCCTATGCCGACGAGGAAAAAACCGACCTGCTCGTCGACATGGCAACGCTGACCGGCGCCGCCCGCGTCGCGCTCGGCCCGGACCTGCCGCCCTTCTTCACCGACGATACCGATCTCGCCCACGATCTCTCCGAAGCGAGCCTCGAGGTCGACGATCCGATGTGGCGCATGCCGCTCTACAACGGCTACGACAAGGACGTCTCGGCGCGGATCGCAGATCTGACCAATGCGCCGGCGGGCGGCATGGCCGGTTCGATCACCGCGGCGCTCTTCCTCAGGCGTTTCGTCACCAACACCAAGAGCTGGGTGCATTTCGACATTTTCGGATGGGCGCAGTCCGAGCGGCCGCATTCGCCGATCGGCGGCGAGGCACAGGCCATCCGGGCGCTCTATCATCACATCCGGAAGATGGCGAAATAGGCTGGCCCTATTCGGTCTGTAAAAAGAAACGCTTGCGTAACGATCCGCCGCTATCGTGGCGGGTCAGTCCCATGCGCAGGAGCCGCCATTGCCGATCGAGCTTACGCCTTCCCAGGCCCTCGGGCTTTGGCATGCGGTGTCGCTCGCCCAGGTCCGGGTCGACAGCCGCGATCTGACCTTGCGGCAGTTGGCGATCCTCTTGCACATCTACCTCGTGCCGCCGCCGCACACCGTGCGCGGTCTGGCGGCGACGCTGGGCGTCACCAAGCCGGTTATCACCCGGGCGCTCGATACGATGGGGGCGCTTGGTCTCGTCGATCGCGTCCGCGATGACCGTGATCGCCGCAACGTCGTCATCAAAAGGACAGTCGAGGGTGCCATCTATCTTGAAAAATTCGGTGACCTGATCATTGATCAGGGCCGCAAACAGCCCAAGTGAGTAGATATGTCGACACTCCCCGATCGCCGCTTGAATGCCTATCGACCCGACCTCGCAGAGAGCCGTCTTCGCGGTGTCGTGCAAGCCGAACGCTACGTCGAGGGAAGCGTTGCCCGCGTCTCGGTTCCGGTGGCGCCCCTGCGGGCGACGCCCGAACTCACCTGCGGCACCGACACAGAGCTGCTGCTAGGCGAATCGGTTCGGGTGCTCGACACCAACGCGAGCTGGTGCTGGGTGAAGGCCGATCTCGACGGCTATGTCGGCTACCTGCCGGAGTATTGCCTCGCGCCGGTGATCAAAAGCCCGACACATATCGTCTCAGTGCCGCGCACCTTCGTCTATACCGGCCATGATCTGCGCCTTCCGACCGTTTATCCGCTGTCGATGGGTAGCCGGTTGACGGTTGTCGATGAGCGTGAAACCCGGGGGACGCGCTACTTCCTGCTCGATGGCGGTCAGGCGGTCATCGCCAATCACTGCATCGAGGTCGGCAGTGTCGTGCCGGGAGACTATGTCTCGGTCGCTGCCCGTTTCGTCGAAACGCCGTATCTCTGGGGCGGTCGCTCAGGCTTCGGCATCGATTGCTCCGGCCTCGTGCAACTGTCGATGATGATGGTCGGCAGGCTCGCGCCGCGCGATTCGGACATGCAGGCAGCGGGCCTGGGAACGCCGATTGCGCGCGAGGAGCTCAAGCGCGGCGACCTCGTCTTCTGGAAAGGGCACGTCGCGCTGATGGAGGACGACCAAACCCTGATTCATGCCAACGGCCACACCATGACCGTTGCGCGCGAGGGGTTGGAAGCCTCGATCGAACGTATTGGTTGGCTCTATGACCAGCCGACGGGCTATCGCCGTCCCTGATCGCCCGTTATGCGGGAGGTGAGCGAGGAGGCTGCTGCTTGCTTCGTCGTCGCCGATCCAGGGACAAAACACCCATGCAAAGTGCTATAGCGACGGTTGTGTGTCCGAAAGCACGCGCGGCGCTGTAAGCTGCACACCGCGCCTGCGCTCAATCAATAGCCGGCTACCTTGTCGACCACATGTTCGAGCGGCTGCCCGCTTTCGAAGCGGGCGATCTGATGCTCGACATGGCGGAACAGCGCCTTGACGTCGGAGGATGCCGCCACATGCGGCGTCACGTAGACGTTCGGCATGGTCCAGAAGCGGCTGTCGCGGACAAGCGGTTCCTCTTCGAAGACATCGAGCGAGGCGCCGCCGAGCACGCCACTGTCGAGTGCCTCAAGGATATCCGCTTCGACCTGACTGCCGCCGCGGCCGGCATTGATGAAGACAGGCGCACCGAACGGGCCGTTGCGGCTGAGTTTGGCAAACAGGCGCAGATTGAAGATACCCCGCGTGTCCGGGGTCAGCGGCAGCAGGCCGACGAGGAAGTCCGTGCGCGCCAGGAAGGTGTCGAGCTCGCTGCCGCCAAAGGTCTCGATGCCCGGGACAGACCTCTTGGTTCGCGACCACCCCACCACCTTGAAGCCCATGAGGGAGAGCTTGCGGGCGGCGTCCTGGCCGAGGACGCCCATGCCCATGATGCCGACTGTAACGTCGGCGGCTTCCGGCTGGGTCAGATCGCGCCATTCGCGCTTCGCCGCCAGCGCCTCGTAGATGCGGTGCTGACGCAGATGCATGAGGCACTGCATGACCACCCATTCGCTCATGCGCGTCGTCAGTGTCTGATCGACGAAGCGCACGAGCGGCACCTCGGGAAGCCCGGGAAGCGTCAGCACGTGATCGACGCCGGCGCCACCGGAGAAGACCACCTTGAGGTCTGGCGCCCGTTCGAAGAGATCCGGTGCCGATTTCCACACCACCGCATAGTCGATACCCGAGAGGTCGCGATTGTGATGCACGACATCGGCGCGATTGATCACCTCGCGATCGGGAAAGGCGCCGCGAAGGGCCTCCTCCACCTCTTCCGGAATGAACTTCAGATCGACGATGACGGGGCTCTTTGCAGACATTGCGGGCACTCTACTGACGGATCGCGGTGAGATTGACGGCTTCGATGTTGAACGCGGCCGCCATCAGCGCCTTGGTATAGTCCTCGGTCGGCGCCTTGAAGATGCGTTCGGCCGGCCCCTGTTCCACCACCTTGCCCATGCGCATCACGATCATCTCGTTCGCAAGTGCCCGCACGACTTTCAGGTCGTGGCTGATGAACAGATAGGCGAGGTCGTGTTTGCTCTGCAGGTCGCGCAGAAGATCGACCACCTGCGCCTGCACGCTCATGTCGAGCGCCGAGGTCGGTTCGTCGAGCATGACGAATTGCGGCTTGAGCACCATGGCACGGGCGATGGCGATGCGCTGGCGTTGTCCGCCGGAAAATTCGTGCGGGTAGCGCCAGCGGGTCGAAGGATCGAGCCCGACCTCTTCGAGTGCGGCAGCGACGCGCGCATCGCGCTCGTTTTCGGAGAGGGACCGCTCGTGGATCTTCAGGCCCTCGGCAATGATATCGGCCACCGACATGCGCGGGCTGAGCGAGCCATAGGGGTCCTGGAAGACGATCTGCATCCGGTTTCGCAGCGGCCGCATCTCGTTGAAGCTGTAACGGTCGATGTCCTTGCCGACGAATGCAATGCGTCCCTTGGACGAGATCAGCCGCGTCAAGGCGAGCCCGAGGGTCGTCTTGCCGGAGCCGGATTCCCCGACGACGCCCAGTGTCTGACCGGCGCGCAGCCTGAGGTCGATACCGTCGACCGCCTTCACATGGTCGACCACCTTACGCAGGAAGCCGGCCTTGATCGGGAACCAGACCTTCATGTCGGAGGCTTCCATCACGATCGGCTTCGACGCATCCGAGGGTGGCGGGCTTCCCTTCGGTTCGGACGCCAGCAGATGGCGGGTATAGGCGTGTTGCGGGTTGGCGAAGATCTCGGCGGTCGGCCCGGTCTCGACAATCTTGCCCTTGGTCATCACGCAGACCCGGTCGGCGATCTTGCGCACGATGCCGAGGTCGTGGGTGATGAACAGCATCGACATGCCGTGCTCGTCCTTGAGCTTCTTCAGAAGCTCGAGGATCTGCGCCTGTACCGTCACGTCGAGCGCCGTCGTCGGTTCGTCGGCGATCAGCAGTTCCGGCCGGTTGGCGAGCGCCATGGCGATCATGACGCGCTGGCGCTGGCCGCCGGAGAGCTCATGCGGATAGGCGCTGAGGCGTTTCTCCGGCTCGCGGATGCCGACCTGGTTCAGGAGCTCGAGAATGCGGGTGCGCGCAGCGGCCCCCTCGAGCCCCTGGTGCAGTTCGAGAATCTCGCCGATCTGCCGCTCGATCGAATGCAGCGGATTGAGCGAGGTCATCGGTTCCTGGAAGATCATGGTGATGTCGTTGCCGCGCACGTTGCGCAGTTCCGCGTCATTGGCCTTCAGGAGGTCCTTGCCGTTGAAGAGGATCTCGCCGCTCGGATGGCTGGCGGAAGGGTAGGGCAGCAGCTTCAGGATCGAATTGGCCGAGACCGACTTGCCGGAACCGGATTCGCCGACGAGCGCAACGGTTTCGCCGCGCTGGATGTCGAAGGAAATGTGGTCGACGGCAAGCGATGTGTTGCCGCCCTGATGGAAGGCGACCGAGAGGTCGCGGACGGAAAGAAGGGGATCGGTCATCGTCGCGCTCACCGGAATGTCTTTCTCGGGTCGAAGGCGTCGCGCGTTGCTTCGCCGACGAAGATCAGCAACGACAGCATCACCGACATGACGCAGAAGGCTGTCAGTCCCAACCAGGGCGCCTGCAGGTTGGATTTGCCCTGGGCGATCATCTCGCCGAGCGAAGGCGAGCCCGGCGGCATGCCGAAGCCGAGAAAGTCCAGCGAGGTCAGCGTCGTGATCGATCCGGAGAGAATGAAGGGCAGGAAGGTCAGCGTTGCGACCATCGCGTTCGGCAGCAGGTGGCGATACATGATCGTGCCGTTGCCGACGCCGAGGGCGCGGGCTGCGTTCACATATTCGAAGTTGCGTGCCCGGAGGAACTCGGCGCGGACGACGCCGACGAAGCCGACCCAGGAAAACAAGAGCATGATGCCGAGCAGAATGAAGAAGCCGGGTGGCAGGATCGCGGCGATGATCAGCAGGATGTAGAGCACCGGCATCGAGGACCAGATCTCGATGAAGCGTTGCATCAGGAGATCCGTCCAGCCACCGAAATAACCCTGGACGGCGCCCGCCGTGACGCCGATCACCGCCGAAGCGATGGTCAGCGTCAGGCCGAAGAGCACCGAGATGCGGAAGCCATAGATCATCCGCGCCATGACGTCGCGCGCCTGGTCGTCGGTGCCGAGCCAGTTGAGATTGCCGACGACGCAGTTGCGGTCGTTCACACCTTCCGGATAGGCGGAGCAGCGCTCCTCCTTGCTCATCAGCCAGAAGGGCGCTGTCGGTGCCGAATGCGGGATGTTGGAATTGACCGTCTGGTAGGAATAGCGGATCGGTGGCCAGATCATCCAGCCGTTGGCCTCGATCTCGTCGCGAATGAAATCGGAGCGGTAGTCGGTTTCCGCCAGGAAGCCGCCGAATTTTTCTTCAGGGTAGTTGATGACCACCGGAAACAGCAGTTCGCCCTTGTAGGAGGCAACGATCGGCCTGTCGTTGGCGATGAGCTCGGCGCAGAGGCTGAGCCCGAAGAGCAAGAGAAAGATCCAGAGCGACCAGTAGCCGCGCCGGTTCGCCTTGAAATTCTGCCAACGCCGCTGGTTGACCGGGGATAGCCAGCCGCGCGGCGGCACGGCCGCGGGGGCAGTCGGAGAGGTCGTCACGCTTGCCATCAGACATCCCTCCGCTCGAAGTCGATGCGCGGATCGACCCAGGTGTAGATGAGGTCCGAGAGCAGGCTGACGAGCAGGCCCATCAGCGAGAAGATGAAGAGCGTCGCGAAGACGATCGGATAGTCACGCTTGACGACCGAATCATAGCCGAGACGGCCGAGACCATCGAGCGAGAAGATGTATTCGATCAGCAGCGAGCCGGTGAAAAAGGCCGAGATGAAGGCACCGGGAAAGCCGGCGATGATGATCAGCATGGCGTTGCGGAACACGTGGCCGTAGAGCACCTGGCGATCGTTGAGCCCCTTGGCGCGCGCCGTCGTCACATACTGCTTCTTGATCTCGTCGATGAAGGAATTCTTGGTGAGCAGCGTCGTGGTCGCGAACGCCGAAAGCAGCAGCGTGATCAGTGGCAGCGTCATGTGCCAGATATAGTCGAGCGGCTTCTGCCACCAGGGCAATTGCCAGAAATTGTCCGAGACGATGCCGCGCAGCGGGAACCAGTCGAAGAACGACCCGCCGGCGAACACGACGATCAGCAGGATGCCGAACAGGAAGCTCGGCACGGCATAGCCGATGATGATGACGCCGGAGGTCCAGACATCGAAGGTGGAGCCGTCGGTGACCGCCTTCTTGATGCCGAGCGGAATGGAGATCGCGTAGGAAAACAGGAGAATCCAGAGACCGAGCGAGATCGAGACCGGCATCTTCTCCTTGATGAGATCGATGACCGAGGTGTTGCGGAAGAAGCTCTCGCCGAAATCGAAGCGGATATAGTTCCACATCATCGTGACGAAGCGTTCGAGCGGCGGCTTGTCGAAGCCGAACTGCTTTTCAAGTTTGGCGATGAATTCCGGATCAAGACCCTGGGCGCCGCGATAGCGGCCGCTTTCCTCGCCGCCGCGCTGCAGCAGGTCGCCGCCATTGCCGCTCAGTCGATCCGAGCCGCTGGCATTGGTAAGTTCAGAGATCACCTGCTCGACCGGGCCGCCCGGTGCGAACTGAACGACGATGAAGGAGATCGCCATGATCCCGAACAGCGTCGGGATCATCAGGAGCAGGCGGCGCAGGATATAGGCACCCATCAGGCCAGCCTTTCGATCGACGTGTGGGCGGTGGCCCGGACCCGCGAAGCGTCGGCATGCCGTCTATGATGTCTCAATCCTTGCGTCTCCTTGCGGCTGTCAGGCCCGGATCGGGGCTGGTGCTTGTTTCAGTGATTCGTTTTTTTGCATTTGGAATCGAGACGCCGCTGGAGTGCAAGGACTTCATTTGGCAGCGGCGGTTTTCGACCACCAGATATCGGGAAAGCCGATCGCATAAGTCGGTAGCTCCGCAGGCCGCGCGAACTTGTCCCAGTAGGCGATGTGCATGTCCCTGCCGTAGTAGAGCGGCACGACGAAATTGTGCGCGAGCAGGACGCGGTCGAGTGCCTTTGTCGCTGCCACGAGCGCCTTGCGGTCCTTGGCGAAGATCACCTTCTCGATCAGCGCATCGACACCGGGATCGGTGATCCCGGCATAATTTCGCGAGCCGGGCTCCTTGGCGGCCCTCGATCCCCATTGGTCGAGTTGCTCGTTTCCGGGGCTGAGGGTCTCGCCCCACACGATCCAGGTCATGTCATAGTCGAAGGCGCGCGTGCGGTTGGTGTATTGCGACGGATCGACGGTGCGCACGCGCGCGTCGATGCCGATCTTCTTGAGGTTCTGCGCATAGGGCAGTGCGACGCGCTCGAGCGTGGCGCTGCTCAAGAGGATCTCGAACGCGAACGGCCTTCCCGATTTCGCCTCGACCATCCGGTTGCCCTTCAGCTCGTAGCCGGCTTCCTTGAGCAGGGCGATCGCCTGGCGCAGGTTGTCGCGCCCGGCCTGCGGCGTGCCTCCCACGGGGTTCTTGTAGGGCGTCGTGAAGACTTCCGGCGGCACCTTGTCCTTCACCTCGTTGAGGATGGAGAGCTCGTCCCCTTCCGGCAGGCCCGAAGAGGCGAGCTCCGTGTTCCAGAAGTAGCTGTCGACCCGTGTATACTGGTTGTAGAAGACGGTCCGGTTCATCTCTTCGAAGTCGAAGGCATAGTTCAGCGCCTGGCGCACCCTTTCGTCGTTGAAGGGCGCCCGGCGCATGTTGGGCACCAGGGCCTGCATGATGCCGGTGGCTCTCAGCGGATTGGGCAGGCTCTCGCGCTTGATGCGGCCGTCCTTGACCGCCGGGAAATCATAGCCGGTGGCCCAGCGGCTCGCCTGGTTTTCCTGCCAATAGTCGCTGTTGCCCGAACGAAACGACTCGAACTCGACATCGCGGTCGCCGAAGAACGTATAGCTGATCGAGCCGAAATTGTTGTGCCCGACATTGACGTTCAGCGACTTGCCCCAATAGTCGTCTCTGAGCTCGTAGCGGATCGTCGCTCCGGCCGAAAAGGATGCGATCTTATAGGGGCCGGAGCCCATCACCGGTTCCAGCGTCGTCTTGTTGATGTCGCGCGGCTTGCCGTCCGGCCCTTGCCCCTCCCACCAGTGCTTCGGCAAGATCAGGAATTGCCCGAGAATATTCGGCAGTTCGTGGTTGTTCTTCTGGTCGAAATGGAAGGTGACGTCGCGTTCTCCGGTCTTTTCGGCCGACTTCACGTGCTTGTAGTAGTTCGAGTAGAGCGGATTGAGTTCCTTGGTCTTGTCGAAGCTGAAGATGACGTCTTCCGGCGTCACCGGCTTTCCGTCCGCCCATTTCGCTTCCTGCCGCAGGCGGAAGGTGGCGGACGAGATGTCGGCGGGGAAGGAGACGCCCTCGGCAAGCAGGCCGTAGGCCGTCGAGATTTCGTCGTCTGCGGACTTCATCAAGGTGTCGAAGACCAGTGCCAAACCGACGGCGGCCTCCCCCCTGTCGAGGATCGGATTGAAGGTGTCGAAGGTGCCGGTATTCGAGAGCCTGACGTCGCCGCCCTTCGGTGCGTTCGGATTGACATAGTCGTAATGCGGGAAGTTGGGCTTGTATTTGAGCTCGCCGACGAGCGACAGCCCATGATGCCAGTCGGAGTGTTCGGCATTGGCTGCAGGAGGAAGGAGAAGAAGCGCCGCAGCCAGAAGTGACGTTGCGAGGCCAGGTTTCATGGTCCTGCAGAAGTTTGGCATCCAGCCGGTACCCCTTTATATTTCAATCTTCTTTTTTTGAGAGCATAGGCGAAATCCCGGCAATTGACAGGCACTGCCGCAAATCAGGCGAAATTTTTGAGTCACATCCCGGTGATTCACAACCGCATGAGTCGCAAGGCTCAGGCAAAGACCGGGCTCTAGGATAGGGGTTCGTAGGACATCGCATGCTGCGCGTCGGCGTGGATGTCCGCGGGACAAACGGGACGAATTTTGATGATTGCTCCATTTCGACGCTGCGGTTCGGCGCTTCTGGCGCTGCTGCTGGGCACAAGCCTCCTGATTGCCGACAATGCGGTTGCGGACGAAACGCCGGCCAAGGCGCTGTTCGGCGCCAAGGCCCTGCCGACCGAAATGGCTGCCAACCCCTATGGTTTCTACGCGAAAGGTTGTCTTGCCGGCGGGGTCGCGATCCCGACCGACGGGCCCACCTGGCAGGCGATGCGGCTGTCGCGCAACCGCCGCTGGGGGCACCCGCAGATGATCTCGCTGATCGAGCAGTTTTCGCGTGACGCTGCCGAAAAGATCGGCTGGCCGGGCCTTTTGCTCGGTGATATCTCGCAGCCGCGCGGCGGCCCGATGCTGTCGGGACATGCCTCCCACCAGATCGGCCTCGATGCCGATATCTGGCTGACGCCGATGCCGCAGCGCACGCTTACCTATCGCGAGCGCGAGGATATCTCCGCCACCTCGATGCTGCAGAAGAACAAGTTCCTGACCATCGACCGTTCCATCTGGACGCCGAAACACGCGCAGCTCATCATGCTGGCCGCGAGCTATCCGCAGGTGGAGCGCGTCTTCGTCAACCCGGCGATCAAGAAGAAGCTCTGCGACACCTGGACCGGCGACCGTTCGGCACTCGGCAAGGTCCGGCCGATCTATGGTCACGACTATCACTTCCACATCCGCATCAAATGCCCGGCGGGGGCAACGAGCTGCAAGGATCAGGCGGCGGTGCCGGCTGGCGATGGCTGCGACAAGTCGCTGGCCTGGTGGTTTACCGACGAGCCCTGGGCGAAGCCTGCGAAGAAGCCGGGCGAAAAACCCGTGAAGCCTAAGGTAACGACGCTTGCCGACCTGCCGAAGGCCTGTGCGCTGGTGCTGAACGGTCCTGCGCCGGCCTCGGAAGAGGCCGCCACCTTTGGCACGGCCTATCGCGCGGCTGCGCCGGCCCCGGCTGTTGAGGGCATCGAGCATGTGATCGGCGCTGCCGCAGGCGACGTGCCGCCCGCCGATGTTCCGGTGCCGCTGGCCCGTCCGACCTTGCAATAGATCATGGACGCACAAGCGGAGTGGGAAGGCTTCAACCTTTCCATTGCCGCAACGTTCATGTATAGGGCAATCAAATCGATTTAAAGATTGATGCGAGGCCCGACATGGCGGATCGGAAATGCATTGCCCTGATCGCTCACGATCAGAAGAAGGACGATCTAGCTGCCTTCGCCAAGGCGCATGAGGCGGTTTTGTCCCAATGGCGCATCGTTGCGACAGGCACGACAGGCGGCCGTGTCCTCGATGTCTGTCCGGGGCTCGATATCACGCGACTGAAAAGCGGTCCGCTTGGCGGTGACCAGCAGATCGGCGCGATGATTGCCACCGGCGAGGTGCAATTACTGATCTTCTTCGTCGATCCCCTGACAGCGATGCCGCATGACGTGGACGTCAAGGCGCTGATGCGCCTTGCGATCGTCTATGACATTCCGATGGCTCTAAACCGGGCGACGGCCGAACAGTTGCTCGACTTCAACCCAAGGCCATAAACATGATCGCTTCTCATGAGTTGGGCGGATGCGGGCGGAAAATCGCACACTTTCCCTTGTGCCGCCCTAACTGATAGACAACGCTATATACCTGCCACGACCGATCAGGATGGATCTTGCGATGCCCGGCACCAGTGAAAATATCTTCCCCTTTCCGATCCTGATCGGCGATATCGGTGGCACCAATGCCCGCTTTGCCTTGCTCGTCGATGCCTTTGCCGAGCCGAAACAACTGCCGCCGATCAAGACCGGTGATTTCGAAACGATCGAGGAGGCGATGCAGAAGAGCATCCTCGACAAGACCTCGGTCCAGCCGCGTTCGGCTATTTTGGCCGTGGCCGGTCCCATCCGGGGCGACGAAATTCCGCTCACCAATGCCGGCTGGGTGATCAGGCCGAAGGACATGCTTTCGAGCCTTGGCCTCGAGGACGTGCTGATCATCAACGATTTCGAGGCACAGGCGCTCGCGGTCGCCGCGCCGGCGGACGAGGATCTCGTACAGATCGGCGGCGGCAGCGTCCGCCCGCTGACGTCGCGCGTCGTTCTCGGCCCGGGCACGGGCCTCGGCGTCGGCGGACTGGTCTTTGCCCAGCACACCTGGATCCCGGTACCGGGCGAAGGCGGCCATGTCGACATCGGCCCGCGCAGCGAACGTGACTTTCAGATCTGGCCCTTCCTCGAGCCGATCGAAGGGCGCATGGCCGGCGAGCAGATCCTTTGCGGCCGCGGCATCATGAATCTCTATCGCGCCGTCTGCGCCGCCGATGGTGTCGATCCGGTGCTCGCCGAACCGGCGGAAGTGACGACGCATGCGCTTGCCGAGAGCGACAGGGCGGCCATCGAGACGATTTCGTTGTTCTGCACCTATCTCGGTCGCGTTGCCGGCGACATGGCTTTGATTTTCATGGCCCGCGGCGGCGTGTTTCTGGCCGGTGGCATTTCGCAGAAGATCCTGCCGGCGCTCATGAAATCACCGTTCCGTGCCGCCTTTGAAGACAAGGCCCCACACTCGGCGCTGATGAAGGCGATCCCGACTTTTGCCGTCATTCATCCCATGGCAGCCCTCTCGGGCCTTGCCGCCTTTGCTCGCACACCGTGGGATTTCGGTGTTGCAACGGAGGGACGCCGCTGGAGAAGCTAAGCAGTCGGCGCGCGCAAAGACTCGCCAAAACGACACCAAAGCACTATAGAGCCCCGGGAAAGGTCGGGCCGGAAACTGGCTCGCCACACTGGGTCCAGGGAAGACGGGCTTTTTGAGCGCCAGCAATAGAAAACAGCACGCGGTCGATTCCGATACGATCAGCGGAATTCTGAAACGGGTCATTGCGGAAAACGGTCGCGAACACATTCGCGGCTATGTCTTTGCTATCGCCTGTCTGGCTGTCGTTGCCGCAACAACCGGATTCACGGCTTCGATCATGGAAACCGTGATCAACGAGGCCTTCGCCAACAAGCGGGCCGACATCGTCCTGCTCGTCTGCGGCGCGATCCTTGCGGCCTTCGTGTTGCGCGGCTTCGCCACCTACGGCCAGGCCGTTGCCCTGTCGAAGATCGGCAACAACATCGTTGCGCGTTACCAGCGCCGGCTCTACGCCCATCTGATGGCGCTGAGCGTCGGCTATTTCAACGAGACACGATCGGCACAGCTTGCGGCCCAGATCAGCCAGAACGTCAGCGGTATTCGCGACGTTCTCAATCTGACGGTCACGTCGATCGCCCGCGATCTTCTGACCCTGATCGGTCTCGTCGGCGTCATGTTCGCCAAGGACTGGCTGCTGTCGATCATCGTCTTCGTGGCAGCGCCGCCATTGCTGCTCGGCCTGCGCTACGTTTCCAGGCGCCTGCGTTCGGCGACGCGCGAATCGATCGAAGTCAACAGCCGCGTTCTCGGCGCGATGCAGGAAACGATCCAGGGCATCACCATCGTCAAGGCCTTCACCATGGAAGGCGAACTGCGCGGCAAGGTCGAGGCCATCATCGATCGGGCCGAGAACCGGGCGAACCGCATCGCGCGCTTAAGCGAGCGCACGGCACCGATGACCGAGACCTTCGCCGGCCTCGCGATTTCCGCCGTTCTCGCCTATTCCGCCTTCCGCTCGATCTATGCCGACGTGCCGCCCGGCGCCTTCTTCGCCTTCGTGGTGGCCCTACTGATGGCTTACGATCCGGCCCGCCGGCTCGCACGGCTGCAGGTCTCGCTGGAACGGGCCGCCGTCAATGCCCGCATGGTCTATGAAATCCTCGACACCGTGCCGCACCAGCGCGACAAGCCCGATGCCAAGGAGCTGGCCTTCACCGGCGCCGCCGTGGAGCTACGCGATGTCCGCTTCCAATACGCCAATGGCGACGAGGTTCTGAAGGGCGTCAGCTTCGTCGCCGAAGGCGGCAAGACGACGGCCCTCGTCGGTCCCTCCGGCGCCGGCAAATCGACGGTCATCAGCCTCATCCCGCGGTTCTATGATCCGGCTTCCGGCCAGATCCTGATCGATGGACAGGACATCGCCGACGTCACCAAGCAGTCGCTGCGCAAGGGCATCGCCTATGTGTCGCAGCAACCCTATCTCTTCGAAGGATCGATCCGCGACAACATCCGCTACGGCCGCATCGACGCGACCGACGCGGAGATCGAGGAAGCCGCACGGCTTGCCTATGCGCATGATTTCATTCTGGCGCAGCCGCAGGGTTACGACACTCCCGTCGGCGAGAACGGCATGACGCTTTCCGGCGGTCAGCGTCAGCGCCTGTCGATCGCTCGCGCGCTCGTACGCAACGCCCCGATCCTGCTGCTCGACGAGGCCACCTCGGCGCTCGATACCGAATCGGAAGCTGCCGTGCAGAAGGCACTCGATCACGCCATGAACGGCCGCACGGTGATCGTCATCGCGCATCGCCTCTCGACCGTCGTCAATGCCGACAAGATCATCGTCATGAAGGATGGTTCCGTTGTCGAGGAGGGGACGCATGCCGACCTTGCACGGCGACCGGACGGTCTCTACGCTCGGCTTCACAATCTTCAGGGTCAGTCGCCTGAGGCCAAGGCTCCCGAAGCGCCGGCCGGCGCCGAAATCTAAAAACGGACGAGAAGGAAATCACCGATGGGCGAAACCGATATGAAGCTCGTGGTGGTGGGTGCCGCTGGCCGCATGGGCCAGACGCTGATTCGCACGGTCCATGCGATGGGTGGCGCCAGCCTGCACGCCGCCATCGAACGCCCGGGCTCCCCCTTCATCGGCCGTGACGCCGGCGAACTGGCCGGTCTCGGACCGATCGGCGTGCCGGTCACCGACCAGCCGCTCGAGGCTTTCGTCGAGGCCGAAGGCGTGCTTGATTTCACGGCGCCGGCGGGCACAGTCGAGTTCGCTGGCCTCGCGGCTCAGGCCCGTATCGTTCATGTTATCGGGACCACCGGCTGCTCGGCCGACGACGAGGCGAAGATTCGCGCCGCCGCGCGCCACGCCCGCATCGTCAAGTCGGGCAACATGAGCCTCGGCGTGAACCTGCTCGGCGTGCTCACGGAGAAGGCGGCGCGGGCCCTCGACCCCGCCAACTGGGACATCGAAGTCCTCGAAATGCATCACAAGCACAAGGTGGATGCGCCCTCGGGAACGGCGCTGCTTCTCGGCGAAGCGGCGGCAAGGGGCCGCGGCATCAGCCTTGCCGACAATTCGGTGCGCGTGCGTGACGGCCATACCGGCCCGCGTCCGGCCGGCACGATCGGCTTTGCGACGCTGCGGGGCGGCTCGGTGGTTGGCGAGCATTCGGTCATTCTCGCCGGCGAAGGCGAGCAGGTGACGCTGTCGCACAGCGCTACGGATCGCTCCATCTTCGCGCGCGGCGCCGTCACCGCCGCACTCTGGGCCCGCGGCCAGAAGCCCGGCTTTTACTCCATGCTCGATGTTCTCGGGCTCAACTGACCTTTTCACTCTCAAGTCTCAAGGGGAATTCGACATGAGCGGTACTCTCGTCCTCGTCCGGCATGGCCAGAGCGACTGGAACCTCAAGAACCTGTTCACCGGCTGGCGCGATCCGGACCTGACGGAACTCGGCGTCGAGGAAGCCAAGGCCGGCGGCAAGGCGCTTGCCGACTACGGCATCAAATTCGACATCGCCTTCACCTCGGCCCTCGTCCGCGCCCAGCGCACCTGCCAGTTCGTGCTCGACGCCGTGGGCCAGTCCTCGCTCGAAACAATCCGCGACCAGGCGCTGAACGAGCGCGACTACGGCGACCTCGCGGGCCTCAACAAGGACGATGCACGTGAGAAGTGGGGCGAGGAGCAGGTGCATGTCTGGCGCCGCTCCTACGACGTTCCGCCTCCGGGCGGCGAAAGCCTGCGCGACACCGGCGCCCGCGTCTGGCCCTATTACCTGACCGAGATCCTGCCGCGCGTCCTGTCCGGCCAGAAGGTCCTGGTTGCCGCCCACGGCAACTCGCTGCGCTCTCTGGTCATGGTGCTCGACCGCCTGACCAAGGAGCAGATCCTGAAGCTCAACCTCGCGACCGGCGTGCCGATGGTCTACAAGCTCAATGCCGACTCGACCGTCGCTTCCAAGGAAGTGCTGGGCGACATGTCCGGCGCCCACTGAGTGCTCCCGGAATGCAGAATGAAGAAGGGGCGCCGCGCGGGCGCCCTTTTTGTTTTGCCAAGCAGTCGCAGGAATCATGTGAAACGGTTTTCCGTCCGGAACTACTGACCCGGAAACTTCAGATCGTGCCGTCCGCCGCCTTTCCGGCCTCCCATCCGAGGATCGCGCGCTTGCGCGTCAGGCCCCAGTGGTAGCCGGTGAGGTCCCCGCTCTTGCCGAGCGCGCGGTGGCAGGGGACCACGAAGGAGATCGGGTTGCGGCCGACGGCAGCACCGACCGCGCGCGACGCCGTCGGCTGGCCGATGTTTCCGGCGATGTTCGAATAGGTGGTGGCGCAGCCGAGCGGGATCCTCAACAGCGCCTGCCACACCCGGATCTGGAAATCGGAGCCGATCAGGAAGATGCGCAGCGGCTCGTCCGGGCGCCAGCGCGACGGATCGAAGATGCGCGCAGCATAGTAGGCGGTCGCGGCGCTGTCCTCGATGTAGCTAGCGTTCGGCCAGCGCTGCGCCATGTCCTCGAAGCTCGCCTGTTCGCCGCCGGCATCGTTGAAGGCAAGGCCGGCAAGCCCCCGCTCGGTGATCATCACGAGCGCGGTGCCGAAGGGGGAGGGGTGGTAGCCGTAGCGGATCGTCAGACCCTCGCCGCGCGCCTTCCATTCGCCGGGCGACATCGCCTCGTGGGTCACGAACAGGTCGTGCAGGCGGCTCGGTCCCGATAGCCCCACCTCGATGCTGGTTTCGAGCAGCGGCATGTCTTCCTTGCGCAGCAGACGTTTGGCATGGTCGAGCGTCACGGCCTGGAGGAAGGCCTTTGGCGAAAGCCCCGCCCAGCGGGTGAAGACCTTCTGAAGCTGCGTCGGCGATTGTTTCAGGCGCTGCGCCACGGTTTCGAGCGACGGCTGGTCGCGATAGTCCTCGGTCAGCATTTCGATCACGCGGCTGACCGTATCGTAGTCGGTGCCTTTCGGCGTGATGTCTGTGGGTACGGATGTCGCAATGTTCATGGCTCTTCTCCTGTCATGCCACAGGTAACCATTTGGCGGCCCCGGCAACCACCCGAAACTTGAGCGAATGCGCGGATTTGGGTCCCTTTTGTCGGTCGGCGGGCGTCAGCGGCGGCGAACGGTCGCAAGCGCGCCCGAAAGCGCGACCGCGAAGGTCTCGCGGTCGTCGCGATTGAGAAACGAACCGATATCGGTCCGCCGGCCACCGCCACTGATCGTCATCGAGACGATGCCGATCTCCTGGTGCCGGGCGACGTTGAAGCGCGCCCAGAAAGGATTGAACCGGTGTTCGGTGATCTTTCCGCAGGGGGTGAACTTGCGCACGGAAACATCGGTCCTGGAAACGCTGACCTCCTCGCGGCTGAGTGACGAGCGATTGTTCAGCCAGAAGGCGCCGAAGAGCAGCAGATAGTCGAGGCCGAAGAAGAACACGACCGGCCAGGCGCCGATGACGAAGAAGACGAAGGCGTGCACGAGGCTCAAAAGCCCGGCGAGCAGAAAGAAGATCTTGAAGCCGCGGCGCCCGAGCGAGCGGTAGGGCGTGAGCTCGGCGGTGAAGACCGGCGCATCTTCGGGCGGGGTGGTGACGTTGCCATTGGTCATGACCTTTGACTATAGATGCATCATGAAAAACGTGAAGCCGAAATTGCCCGTTGGCGCCGCAAAACCGAAGTCGGCGACCGCCCGCCGCGCCACTCCGCGCGTGAAGAGCCTCTATAGCCGGGACGAGCTCAAGGAGATCTTCCGCCGCTTCTCGATCCAGCGGCCGGAGCCGAAGGGAGAGTTGGAGCACGTCAATCCGTTCACGCTGGTCGTCGCCGTGGCGCTTTCGGCGCAGGCGACCGATGCCGGCGTCAACAAGGCGACGCGGGCGCTCTTCGCCGTCGCCGATACGCCGGAGAAGATGCTGGCGCTCGGGGAGGAGAAGCTCCGGGACTACATCAAGACCATCGGTCTCTACCGCAACAAGGCGAAGAACGTCATCGCGCTCAGCGAAAAGCTGATCCGCGATTTCGGCGGCGAGGTGCCCCGCACGCGCGAGGAGCTGGTGACCTTGCCCGGCGTCGGCCGCAAGACCGCCAATGTGGTGCTCTCCATGGCTTTCGGCCAGTCGACGATCGCCGTCGACACCCACATCTTCCGCATCGCCAACCGGCTCTGTCTGGCACCGGGCAAGACGCCGGACGAGGTGGAAGACAAGCTGATCAAGATCATCCCGGACGAGTATCTCTACCATGCGCACCACTGGCTGATCCTGCACGGGCGCTATTGCTGCAAGGCGCGCAAGCCCGAATGCGAACGCTGCGTCATCGCCGATCTCTGCAAGTCGCCGGAAAAGACCTGCGATATCCCGGCACCGCTCGTCGAACTGCCGCCGCAGACCATCTCCGCCGCAAGCTGAGACCACGACCTCGGCGGGATTGACGTCAGGCCGACACCATCCGATCGATCAGCGTGCCGATCGTCTCCGCATAGACCTCGCGCGACGCGCCGTCGGCGATGTCGAGGGCTGCGCGATCGAACGCCGCCGAGAGCAGCGAAGCCATGGCGGATAGTTTCTCGCGTTTGGGAGCTGCCGGCGCCATCGCTTCGGCAAGGCCTTCCGCCAAGGTTCTCTGCGCATTGGCCGCGTCGATCGCCACCATCTCCTGCCTGCCGAGCACCGCCGGCCCGTCGAGCAGCAGCAGGCGGATCCGGCCCGGCTTCCGCATCGCGTCGAAATAGGCGCGGGCACCGACCTTCAGGGCCTCGCGCGGCGTCAGGTCGTCGGCCGTCGCCTGCTCGATCGATGCCGCCACGGCGCCTGCTTCCCGCTCCGCCACGGCGCGGAACAGCGCCTTCTTGTCTTCGAAGTGGTGATAGAGCGCGCCGCGGGTCAATCCGGCGGCGGCGACGATATCGGGCGTGGAGGTATCGGCATAACCCCTGGTGACGAAGAGGCCGCGGGCGGCATCAACGATCGCGGCGCGCGTCGTGTCGGATCGCTCACGGTTGGAGCGGCGGGAGTTCCCCTGTTGCATACATGCAGCCTGTATGTTAATTGGATACATACAGATTGTATGATATTGCGCGAGCGAGGGAAAGCCATGAAATCGACGAGCTACTATCCTGTCATCATGACATCAGATGTTGCGGGAACCGCCGCCTTCTACATCGAGCATTTTCGCTTCCAGGCGCTCTTCACCAGCGACTGGTATGTGCATCTGCAGTCGGTCGAAGACGACCACGTGGCGCTGGCCGTGCTCGACTACCGTCACGAGACAATCCCGGAGGAGGCGCGCGCTCCGACCCGCGGTCTTCTCTTGAATTTCGAGGTCGAGGATCCGGACCGCATCTATGCCGAGGCGCTTGCCGCCGGCCTGCCGATCCTCAAGACGTTGCGCGACGAGGACTTCGGCCAGCGTCATTTCATCACCGCCGACCCGAACGGCGTGCTGATCGATGTCATCAAGCCCATTCCGCCGAGCGCCGATTTCGCCGCCGCATATGATGAAAGCGCGCTTCCTACGGCGTGAGGAGCCGGCACGCGTCTTTTGTCTTCCAAATGGCCGGAAAACCGGTATTAACGAACACCGGCCATCACGGAGACCGGACGAGGTTCATGACAAAATACGACGTGCTGACGATCGGCAATGCCATCGTGGATATCATCGCGCGCTGCGACGACGCCTTTCTCAATGAAAACGGCATCATTAAGGGCGCCATGAACCTCATCGATGCCGAACGCGCCGAGTTGTTGTACTCGCGCATGGGCCCGGCGGTCGAAGCGTCCGGCGGCAGCGCCGGCAATACGGCAGCCGGTGTCGCCAGCCTCGGCGGCCGTGCCGCCTATTTCGGCAAGACCGCGAGCGACCAGCTCGGCGAGATCTTCGCGCACGACATCCGCGCCCAGGGCGTTTACTTCGAGACGAAGCCGCTTGAAAGCGTGCCACCGACCGCGCGCTCGATGATCTTCGTCACCGAAGACGGCGAGCGTTCGATGAACACCTACCTCGGCGCCTGCGTCGAGCTTGGCCCCGAGGACGTTGAGGCTGACGTCGTCGCGCAGTCCAAGGTCACCTATTTCGAAGGTTATCTGTGGGATCCGCCGCGGGCCAAGGACGCGATCCGCGAAACCGCCCGGATCGCCCACGAAAACGGCCGCGAAACCGCGATCACGCTCTCGGACAGCTTTTGCGTCCACCGCTACCGCGACGAGTTCCTCGAGCTCATGCGTTCCGGCACGGTCGATATCGTCTTCGCCAACAAGCAGGAAGCGCTGGCGCTCTACGAGACCGAGGATTTCGATCTGGCGCTGGAAAAACTCTCGAAGGACTGCAAGCTCGCCGCCGTGACGCTCAGCGAGGAAGGGTCCGTGGTCGTGCGTGGAGAAGAGCGGGTCCGCGTCGGCGCAAAGCCGATCGCCCAGGTCGTCGATACCACCGGCGCCGGCGATCTCTATGCTGCGGGCTTCCTGTACGGCTACACGACCGGACGCTCGCTCGAAGATTGCAGCAAGCTTGGCAACCTCGCCGCCGGAATCGTCATCGGTCAGATCGGACCGCGGCCGATGGTGTCGCTGGCAACCGCCGCCAAGCAGGCCGGTCTCGCCTGATTCGCCCTGATTTGAATCTTGCGAAAAGCGGGCGCGGCCTTACTTGAAGGCCTCGCCCGGATAGGCACCCCAGATCTCGCTCTGGGCGATCCAGCCTTCGACGCCCTGCGTCTCGACATGGCACCAGTCGCCATTGCACTCGCCGACACGCACGATGACGCCAGGTTCCATGCGGGCGGTGATCGGGGCCGTTCCCTGCGGGTCGCGGCGCATGTTGACGAAGACGCCTTCGCCCTTGCCGCGCATCCAGGGCGCTGCCACCGCCGTGCGGTCGCCGGAAAGCAGCGCCTGGTTCACCCAGCCTTCGGTGCCGTCGGCATCGCGGATACGGCGCCAGTTATCGTATTCCTGGATGATCTCCACCGGCACGCCGGGCTTCATGTAGCGGAACGCGACCGCGTAATCGACGCTCGGGCCGATCCTGAGATTGACGCTCTTGGACTTGAGGCTGACGAATCGCGGCAGCGGCAGTCCGCTGGCGCCCTTGGCGGCTTGAGCGTAAGCCGCCGACGTCATGATCCCGGCGCCAAGGCAGGCGGCGATCAACGAGAACGAGAATCTGGAAATGACATGACGCATGACGAAGCTCATTATCCGTGGCAATAGCTCATGCAGGCGCAGTTTATTCGAGGCCCAGTCCGCGGGCTGAAATCGCGGGGACGACGACGCGAGTTTTGTTTGTCTTCCCGGTGGGGTCTGGTAGAAAATGCGGCTACAGGGAGAAAGTATCGCCCAACTTGGTTAAAGACCCGTCAACAAGGCCCGTCGCAGCAATGACAAGCAAGAAGAAGCCCACGGTCTACATCACCCGCAAATTGCCGGATATCGTCGAGACGCGCATGCGCGAACTCTTCGACGCGGAGTTGAACATCGACGACACGCCGCGCAGCCAGCCGGAGCTTGTCGCGGCGGTGAAACGCGCCGACGTGCTGGTGCCGACGGTGACCGATCGCATCGATGCGGCGCTGATCGAGCAGGCCGGCCCGCAACTGAAGCTGATCGCCAGCTTCTCGAACGGCGTCGACAACATCGATGTCGATGCCGCCGCGCGCAAGGGCATCACCGTCACCAACACGCCGAACGTGCTGACCGAAGACACGGCCGACATGGCGATGGCTCTCATTCTCGCGGTTCCGCGACGGCTTGCCGAGGGTGCGCAGATCCTGACCGACCGCAAGGGCGAATGGGCCGGCTGGTCGCCGACCTGGATGCTCGGCCGTCGTATCGCGGGGAAGCGCATCGGCATCGTCGGCATGGGCCGGATCGGCACCGCCGTTGCCCGCCGTGCCAAGGCCTTCGGCCTCTCGATCCACTACCACAACCGCCACCGGGTGAAGGCGGAGACCGAAGAGATGCTGGAGGCGACCTACTGGGACAGCCTCGACCAGATGCTTGCCCGCGTCGATATCGTTTCGGTCAACTGCCCGTCGACGCCGGCGACCTATCATTTGCTCTCGGCCCGCCGCCTGGCGCTGATGCGACCTGACAGCTACATCGTCAACACCGCCCGTGGCGGCATCATCGACGAGACGGCGCTGATCAAGTGCCTGCGCGAAGGCAAGATCGCCGGCGCCGGTCTCGACGTCTTCGAGAATGAGCCGGCCGTCAATCCGAAGCTGATCAAGCTCGCCGGCGAAGGCAAGGTCGTGCTGCTGCCGCACATGAGCTCGGCGACGCTCGAGGGCCGGATCGACATGGGCGACAAGGTGGTGATCAACATCCGCACCTTCTTCGACGGTCACCGCCCGCCGGACCGCGTGCTTCCGGGCCGCGATTGATCGCGAAACGCCGCACGGCCCCGACGTGCCGCTGTCCGTCCCGATTGAAAGCTAGAGCGTCTTGCGCATCTCGATTGCCGTCGGCCGGGTAAAGCCGGGATGGCACATCGTGCCGCTCTGGACGAATCCCCAGGCGGCAAAGGCGCGGTGGTTGTCGACGAGTTCAATGCGGGTCAGCAGCCGCAGTGCGGGAAGGCCGAGCGATCGCGCCGTCATTTCCGCTTCCGCGAGCAGCAGTCGGCCGATGCCCTTGCCCTGTGTCTGCGGAGCAACCGCGAGCTTGCCGATATAGAGACAATCGGCCTCGGGTTTGCAGAAGATGCAGCCGACGAGCCTTTCGCCGTCGCTGACGCCGAAGGCGATCTCGTCAGCGATCTTTTGCCGGAGCGATTCGATGTTCAATGCATGCGCCGACGAGGGCGGGTCGATCTGCCCGTCCATGTAGGAGAAGGCACCGAGGATAAGCGCCAGCAGCTCCTCGTGCCGGTCGAATGTTTCGTCGATGCGAAAGATCTGTACCATGGTCGGCCTATGCTCTGCGACGATAGCGGATGGTGTTGAACTGCGCCGTCAGCGCGTCATACATCAACAGCCGCCCGACGAGCGGCTCGCCGAAACCGGCAATCACCTTGATCGCTTCCATCGCCTGGAGCGTGCCGATGACGCCGGTCAAGGCGCCGACGATGCCCGCTTCGGCGCAGGAGGGCACGACGCCCGCCGGCGGTGCTTCGGGAAAGAGATCGCGATAGGAGGGGTTCGGCCGGCCGTCCGCGCCGGCCTTGTACGGCATCAGCACCGTCAGCGATCCGTCGAAGCGGCCGACGGCGCCGGTCACCAGCGGAATGCCCACCTTGGCCGCGGTATCGGCTGCGAGGTAGCGCGTGTCGAAATTGTCCGAGCCGTCGACCACCAGGTGATATTGCCGGAACAGCGCCTCGGCATTGTCGGGGTTAAGCCTGATCTGGTGGCCTTCGACGACGACATGCGGATTGAGCGAGGCAATTGCTTCCGCCGCCCGCTCGACCTTGGCGCGGCCGATGTCCTCGGTGCGATGGATGATCTGCCGTTGCAGGTTGGAGAGCGAAACGGTGTCGTCGTCGACGATACCGATGCGACCGATGCCGGCGGCCGCGAGGTAGTGCAGCACCGGCGCGCCGAGACCACCGGCGCCGATGACCAACACGTTCGCCGCCTTCAGCTTCTGCTGGCCAGCGCCGCCGATTTCCGGAAGCACGATATGGCGGGCGTAGCGCGAGATCTCCGATTGGTCGAGCTTGTTCTCACCGGTCATGGCAACATCCTCCTCGGCGGCGGCCGATCTCTAGATCTTGGATCGGCTCGACCAAATCATAAACGTGATCGACGCCCATGAGGGAGAGCGGGTTCCGTGCGAAAACCGCAAACACTTTCCTCATCCGGCTCCTGCTTATCCCGTAACGCTGCCGTGCGAAACGGTCAGGAAGCGGCCGCGATCGCCAAGTGCCTCGAACATCGCCTGGTCCGTGCCGGTCATGAAGGCCTGGCCGCCGAGGCCGTCGACGAGGTCGAACAGGGCCGCGCGCCGGTTGATGTCGAGATGCGCTGCGATCTCGTCGAGCAGAAGTATCGGCGCGTGGCCGGTCATGTCGCCGACGAGACGTGCATGCGCCAGCACCAGGCCGACGAGCAGCGCCTTCTGCTCACCGGTCGAGCAGCGTGCCGCCTCCATATCCTTCTCTCGGTGGCGAACGAGCAGGTCGCTCCGATGCGGCCCGTCGAGCGTGCGGCCTGCCGCTGCGTCGCGCGGCCGTCCATCCCGCAGCATCGTCAGATATTGCTCTTCGAGATCATAGGCCGGGCGATGACCTTCGTCGTCGAGAAATCCGGATAGCGCCAGCCGCGCCGACGGAAAAACATCGCCGTCCACGTTCCGTTCGACGAGCGCGGTGAGCAGGCCGAGCATTTCCTGCCGCGCCAGCGCCATGGAAACGCCGAGGCCAGCCATCTCGCGTTCGATCGCGGTCAGCCAGGCCGGGTCCGGGCGAAACTCGGTCAGCAGGCGGTTGCGGCTGCGCATCGCGCGGTCGAACTCGCTGGCGCGGCGGCCATGTTCCGGATCAAGCGAAAGCACCAGCCGATCGAGAAAGCGCCGCCGATCGGAAGAGGGCCCGGTGAAGAGGCCGTCCATCGACGGGGTCAGCCAGAGAACGCGCAGGTGATCGGTCAGCTCGTCGACGCTCGCCGCGGGCGTTCCGTTGAGCCGCAATCGTCGGGACTGCCCCTCGGTCACGCCGGCGGTGCCGGTGCCGATTTCGACCGGCCCGTCCATGCCCTCGACAGCGGCAAAGACGGAGAAGCCGTCACTGGCGCCGACACGGGTGACATCGGCATAGGCCGCACGTCTCAAGCCCCGACCGGGAGAGAGGAACGAGACCGCCTCCATCAGGTTGGTCTTGCCGGCGCCGTTCTCTCCCGTCAGCACCACGTGGCGCTGGTCGAGCTCCAGCGAGAGGGCCGCATAGTTGCGGAACTCCGTGAGCTTCAGGCGGTTGAGAAAGACCTTGTGTGGCATCGGCAGTCCGGATTCGAGGTTGGGCGCCAGCTAGGACGAAAGCAGGCGCCAAGGCAAGGTGAAACGGCATACCTGTCCATATCGGTGCAACTTGGCCGATTTCGGCGGGGGAAAGGCGACAAACCCCTTGGATCAGGTGCTTTTCTTGGGCGCTCCGGTCCAATATGACAGTTTCATGACAATCCACGAATGGACATATTTGTGATGCTGGCTTGGTTCCGCAAACTACTTCCCCGCGAGGATCGCTTTTTCGAGCTTTTCGCGAAACACTCGCTCACCGTCGTCGGCGCCGCCGAGGCGCTCGACAAGCTGCTTGCCGGCGGCGATGACATGGAGAAACAGTGCGACCGCATCGTCGCGCTCGAAGATGAAGCGGACCACATCACTGCCGAAGTGCTGCTGGCAGTCCGTCGCTCCTTCATCACGCCCTTCGACCGCGGCGACATCAAGGACCTGATCCAGTCGATGGACGATGCCATCGACATGATGCACAAGACGGTCAAGACGATCAGGCTCTACGAACAGAAGAGCTTCGAACCCGGCATGCGCGAAATGGGCGCGATCGTCGGCCGGGCTGCGCACCTGATTGCCGAGGCTGTCCCGCTGCTGGACCGCATCGGCGCCAATCACGACCGCCTTATCGCCATCGCCGAGGAGGTCACCCGCATCGAGGGACATTCCGACGAACTGCACGAGCAAGGCCTCAAGGAATTGTTCCACCGCTACGGCACGGGCAACGCGATGGCCTATATCGTCGGCAGCGAGATCTATGGCCAGCTGGAAAAAGTCATCGACCGGTTCGAGGACGTTGCCAATGAAATCAGCGGCATCGTGATCGAGAACGTCTGATGGATGCGACGCTCGCCTTTCCGTTGCTCGCGGGATTGATCGCCATCGCGCTGTTCTTCGACTTCCTGAACGGCTTGCACGATGCCGCCAACTCCATCGCGACGATCGTCTCGACGCGGGTGCTCAGGCCGCAATATGCGGTCCTATGGGCGGCCTTTTTCAACTTCATCGCCTTCCTGTTCTTCGGTCTGCACGTGGCCGAGACGCTCGGCAAGGGCATCATCGATCCCGGTATCGTGACACCGCTGGTGATTTTCTCGGCCCTGATGGGGGCGATCGTCTGGAACATCGTCACCTGGCTGTTCGGCATTCCGTCGAGCTCGTCGCACGCGCTGATCGGCGGCCTTGTCGGCGCCGGCCTTGCCAGCACGGGCTTTAATTCCATCGTCTGGACCGGTCTTCTCAAGACCGTCGGCGCCATCTTCATGTCGCCGGCGATCGGCTTTTTCCTGGCGCTGATGCTGGTGCTGATCGTCTCCTGGTTGTTCGTGCGGCAGACGCCCTTTGCCGTCGATCGCACCTTCCGCGTGATGCAGTTCGTCTCGGCGTCGCTCTATTCTCTCGGTCACGGTGGCAATGACGCGCAGAAGACCATGGGCATCATCGCCGTTCTGCTCTTCTCGCAAGGGTATCTCGGTTCGGAGTTCTACGTTCCCTTCTGGGTCGTGATCACCTGCCAGGCGGCGATCGCGCTCGGCACGCTGTTCGGCGGCTGGCGCATCGTTCACACCATGGGCTCGAAGATCACCAGGCTCAATCCGATGCAGGGCTTCTGTGCCGAAACGGGCGGAGCGATCACGCTCTTTGCCGCCACCTGGCTCGGCATTCCGGTTTCGACGACGCACACCATCACCGGCGCGATCATCGGCGTCGGCGCGGCGCGGCGCGTCTCGGCCGTGCGTTGGGGGCTTGCAGGTAATATCGTGATTGCCTGGTTCATCACCATGCCGGCAGCGGCGGCGATCTCGGCCCTCGCCTACTTCACGATCGATCTGCTGTTCTGATCGATACAGGGACTATCTCCCGCCTTTTGGGGCGGGAGATAGGCATCATTTCTCTACGCGCGGCGCAGGGCTGTCCCGCCCGCCCTGATGCAAGGTCAGGCTTTCGGCGCGGGTGCCGTTGAGCGTGAAGCTGATCTGCGCATCGACGAGCTTCGCAAAGAACCGATGCTCGGCCTCCGGAAGGATTTCAAGCCGGTCCTGGCCGGTTGCCTGGGCAAACAGCCGATTGCCGTCACGAAAGATCGTCAGGTCGAAACCCGGCGCCAGCCTGTAGGTGCCGAGATAGGCATCGTAGGTCGCCGGATCGACCGTTATGGCAGTGCGCCGGACGATGGCGGGCGCAAGCGGGACGTTGCGGTTGAGCAGATGTTGGCCGATATCGTCGACGCCCACTTCGGTCGACGTGTTCGACAGGGCGACGACGCCGATCCCGGTCGACGAACGGTAGCCGACGAAGGATCGATAGCCGCCAGTGCCGCCATTGTGCCAGATCACCTGCTCGTCGCCCTTACCGGAAATCACCCAGCCCAGCGCCTGCTCGCCCGCGCCCTCGCCGAGCGGCTGCCGTGTCGCCAGCAGGGTGGCGAAGGCGGACGCCAATGGTGATGGCGTTTTCCCCATGGCGGCCTCGAGGAAGATCAGCAGGTCTTCCGCGGTGGAGCGCAGGGCACCGGCCCCCTGCAGCGCGTTGAGATCCCAGTCTCTCACCGGCTCCAGTGCCGCATCGTGGCCCGTTGCCTGGCGTTCGGACCAGTCTGGCTGCGGCGTGATGGCCGTATCCTTGAGGCCGAGCGGCTTGGCGATGCGTCTTCCGACAAGATCCTCATAGGAAAGCCCGGCCTTCAGCGCCAGCACGTGGCCGAGAAGCCCCGCGCCGAGATTGGAGTATTCGTGCTCGACACCCGGGCGGCGCAGCGGTTTGTGGCCGGAGAGAAAGCTGTAGAGCCTGGTGGTGTCGTAGTCCGCATAGGGATTGGTGATGTCGGCCGGCGCCAGGTTGCTCGGTAGCCGCGGCAAGCCCGACATGTGCGTCGCCAGGTCTGCCAGCGTGATCGGAACCTGCTTGTCCTCCGGCATCGTCACTCCGGACGGTAGCAATGTCGCGACAGGCGTATCGAGGCCGAGCGTACCTCTCTCGACCGCGTCGGCGAGCAGCAGTGCGGTGAATACCTTGGTGACCGAGCCGATCTCGAACACGGTGCGTCCATCGACGAGACGCGGGTCGCCTTTGGCGGGATGGCCGTGCGCGACGATGCGCCGGCCATTGGCGTCGGTGATGCCGACGACGATGCCGATCGACTGCTGCTGCTTGTCGATGCGCTCGGTCAGAATATCTAGGATTTCGGCATCGGTCGGGGCCGTGGAAGGGGAACCCGCATGGGCGGTGGTGCAAAGCGTCATGACGACGATCCAGTTCAGCAAGAAGGTCCGCATGATGAAAAGATAGGAAGACAATCTTTGGTTGCAAAGGTGAAAAGGATGCTAGCCGACTTCGATCAAGCTTCTGTCGAGACTTGATCGGCAATCGGTGAGGAACTATCGCCGGCAACGATTGCGCCGAGGTTGCAGAAATGCGTCACGGATCCCAATAGGGCGGATCGCCGAATGATTCCTTCAGATGTTGGGCGATGGCCCGGAGCTTGGCCGAGACGCGTCGGCCTTCCGGATGAGCCATGTAGATGAATTCGGGCTCCGGGCGCAGCCCGACATCGATCTCGCGCAGTTGCCCTTCGCGCACCGCGGGACCGGCGATGAAGGCGGGCAGCAGCGCGATGCCAAGCCCGGCGACGGCGGCATCGTGCATCATGTCGCCATTGTTCATGCCGAGCGCCAGGCGCGCCCGGACGACCGTTGCCCCTGAAGGTCCCTCGAACCGCCAGTCGGCCGCGCCGCGATTGGTGTAGAAGATGCCGCGATGGCCTCCGAGCTCGGCAAGCGACGCCGGGGTGCCGTGGCGTCCGAGATAATCCGGCGCGGCGACGAGCAGACGCCGGCTTCTCGCAAGCTTCCAGACGACCAGGCGAGAATCGGCGATCACGCCGTGGCGGACGATCGCGTCATAGCCTTCCGACGCCGCGTCCACCCGGCGGTCGTCGAGATCGAGCGTCAGTTCGATTTCCGGATGGCGCGCCAGGAACGGGTAGAGTGCTGGACCGAGATGCCGGCGGCCGAAACTGACAGGCGCAGCGATCCTGAGCGGCCCCGTCAGGAGCCCGCGGCGTTCGGCAAGATCGCTGGCAGCGGCTTGCACCTCGCTGACGATCCGGACGGCACGCTCGCGGAAGGCGATGCCATCCTCGGTGAGCGTCAGCTTACGCGTCGTGCGATGGAGCAGCGTGGCGTTGAGCGTCCGCTCCAGCTCTGCAACCCTTTCGCTGACGACGGATTTCGACAGACGCAGGCGCCGCGCCGCTTCGCTGATCGAGCCGGCTTCGGCGACCGCGACAAAGGCCGCTATTCCTTCGATTTTCATCATCGTTCGGCTTTTCCGAATTCGAGTTCCAGAATTGGAAGACTAATCCGAACGATCGTATTCCGCCATATTTCTCAGCATCCGAGGACGACGGTTCCAGCCAATCGAACCGACCTCTTCTTCAACCCAGCAAGAGGACTTTCATCATGTCACGTTTAGAGAACAAGACGGCACTGATCACCGGCGGCACCAGCGGCATCGGCCTCGAAACCGCGCGCCAGTTCATCGCCGAAGGCGCAAGGGTTGCGGTGACCGGCACCAATCCGAAGAACATCGCCGAAGCTCGTGCGATCCTTGGCGAGGCGGCCCTCATCATCGAGGCGGATGCCGGCAATGTCGCCGGTCAAGCGGCAGTCGCCGAAAAGATCCGCGCCGCCTTCGGCACGCTCGATATCCTTTTCGTCAATGCCGGCATCGCCAAGCTGCAGCCGATCGAACAGTGGGACGAAGAAAGTTTTGACCGTTCGCTCGCCATCAACCTCAAGGGACCGTACTTCCTGATCCAGGCGCTGCTGCCTGTTTTCTCGAAGCGGGCTTCGGTCGTGCTCAACACTTCGATCAACGCCCATATCGGCATGCCGACGTCGAGCGTCTATGCGCTGACCAAGGCGGGACTTCTCTCGCTGGCGCGCACGCTGTCCGGCGAGCTCATCGGCCGCGGCATCCGGGTGAATGCCGTCAGCCCCGGTCCGATCCGCACGCCGCTCCATGACGGTCACGCCCCGACGCCCGAGGAAAACAGGCAGGTTGTCGATGCCATCGCCGCGCAGATCCCGCTTGGCCGCTTTGGCGACCCGAGCGAGATCGCCAAGGCGGTCGTCTTCCTCGCCTCCGACGAAGCCACCTTCACCGTCGGCGCCGAGTTGATCGTCGACGGCGGCATGGCGACGCTGTGATCATGCTGGTGCCAGCGATCTGAACGGCCTGAGCACTCTCTTCAAGCGCCGCGTGTCCCCGGATCCGCGGCGCTGTCGTGCCTGCCTCCGTTGGCAATGGGATGGGAGGAGAGTATATTTCTGCGATCTAATAAAATGCATCCGTTCGCGGGGGAGCCGCGAGACGAACACCGATCAGATCCCGGGAGGAGACGATGACGAGTGTCAGATGGATGATGAAGGGGCGCGAGTTCATTCATTGCAACTGTGCCTATGGCTGCCCCTGCCAGTTCAACGCGCGACCGACGCAAGGTCATTGCAGTGCCATCGGCGCCTTCGAGATCGAGGAAGGCTATCACGGCGAGACGCGGCTCGACGGGCTTCGCTGCGGCCTGATCGCCGCCTGGCCGGGCGCGATCCATGAGGGCCGGGGACAGGTGGTGCCGATCATCGACATCCGCGCCTCGGAGCCGCAGCGCAACGCGCTGCTGCGCATCATGAGCGGTGAGGATACCGAGCCAGGCGCGACCTTCTTCCAGGTCTTCGCGACCACCTTCGAGACCATGTACGATCCGGTCTTTGCCGAGATCGACTTCGACATCGATGTGAGCGGGCGCACGGCACGGCTGAATGTGCCCGGCTGGATCACCGCGCGCGGCGAGCCGATCCTCAACCCGGTGACCGGTATCGCCCACCAGGCTCGAATCAATCTCCCGCAGGGTTTTGAATATGATCTCTGCGAAGTCGGACGCGGATGGGCCGACACGAAGGGCCCGCTGACTTTGGCGCTTGCGGACTCGCACGCCCATTTCGCCAGAACACACCTGACTGAAAGTGGCGTGATCCACTGACGCCCATGAGGGATACGACGCTCGAAACTCTGCTGAGACGCGATCGCGCCATCGTCGTGGTGGCCCTGGTCACGTTGACGGCAGTCAGTTGGCTCTACATCCTGTGGCTGGCGTCGGCCATGGACACGGCCACGGCACCCGCGTCTTCCGGCAGCATGGATATGGGGTCTGGCATGGACATGGATATGCCCATGGACATGCCGATGAATATGCCCCCGGAGGCGCAAGATAAATCCATGACGTCAATGGCGACAGTGGCCGCCGGTCCCTGGACCACGGCGACCTTCGCTTACGCCTTTGTCATGTGGGCCGTGATGATGGTGGGCATGATGGTGCCGTCGGCAACGCCGATGATCCTGCTCTATGCCCGCGTCGGCCGCCAGGCGGCCGAGCAGGGAAAGCCCTTCGCCGCGACCAGCTACTTCGCTGGCGGCTATCTGCTGGCCTGGGCCCTGTTCGCGCTGATTGCCGTTCTCGGGCAATGGCTGCTAGACCACGCTCTGCTGCTCACCCCGATGCTTTCGAGCGCCAGCCAGGCGATGAGCGGCGTTGTTCTGATTGCCGTCGGCCTGCTCCAATGGACGCCGCTCAAGGAGCGGTGCCTCCGGCAATGCCAGGCGCCGCTGCTTTTCATTCAGAGCCACGGCGGTTTCCGCCGCGAGGCAGGCGCTGCCTTCGGCCTCGGGCTGCAGCATGGCCTCTATTGCGTTGGCTGCTGCTGGGCGCTGATGGCGCTCCTGTTCGTCGGCGGGGTGATGAACGTGTTGTGGATCGCGGCGATCGCCATTTTCGTGCTCGCCGAAAAGGTCGTTCCCGGCGGCCGGCTGTTGTCCCGTGTCGCTGGGGTGGCGCTCGTCATGGCCGGGCTGTGGCAGCTTGCGGCCATGACGTAAAGCGCACAACGTCGCTTTGGGAACGCTCGGAGCGCCTTATTCGCTCAGCGTGTCGAAGAAATCCTTCATCCGGGCGAAGAAGCCCGTCGATTCCGGATTGTTGTCCTTGGACGAGATCTGCTCGAATTCCTGCAGCAGTTCGCGCTGGCGCTTGGTCAGCTTCTGCGGCGTCTCGATCTGGATCTGGATGTAGAGGTCGCCGGACTGGGCCGAGCGCAGCACCGGCATGCCCTTGCCCTTGAGGCGGAACTGCTTGCCGGCCTGGGTGCCCTCGGGAACCGTCACGCGCGACTTGGTGCCGTCGAGCGTCGTCACGTCGAACTTGCCGCCAAGGGCGGCCGTCGTCATCGAGATCGGTACGCTGCAATAGAGATCGGCGCCATCACGCTGGTAGAATTCGTGCGGTCTGACCGAGAGGAAGATGTAGAGGTCGCCCGCCGGTCCGCCGCGAAGCCCCGCCTCGCCCTCGCCGGAGAGACGGATGCGTGTTCCGTCCTCGATGCCGGCTGGAATGTTGACCGAGAGCGTGCGCTCTTCGGTGACGCGGCCCTGGCCATGGCACTTGCCGCAGGGATCGGTGATCGTCTGGCCGCGTCCGCCGCAGGTGGGGCAGGTGCGCTCGATCGAGAAGAAGCCCTGGGCGGCGCGCACACGGCCGGAACCGTGACAGGTGCCGCAGGTCTTCGGGCTCGTGCCGGGCTTGGCGCCGGAGCCGCTGCAGACGTCGCAGGTGATCGATGTCGGGACGCGGATCTGCGCGGTCTTGCCGCTAAAGGCTTCTTCGAGCGAGATCTCCATGTTGTAGCGAAGATCCGCGCCGCGCTCGCGGCCGCCCGATGAGCGCCGCTGGCGTCCGCCGCCCATCATCTCGCCGAAAATGTCCTCGAAGATGTCGGAGAAGCCGCCGGCACCGCCGCCGCCGAAGCCGTTGCCCATGCCGCCCTGCTCGAAGGCCGCGTGACCGTAACGGTCGTACGCCGCGCGCTTCTGCGGGTCCTTGAGCGTCTCGTAGGCTTCGTTGATTTCCTTGAAGGTCTTCTCTGCTGCCGCGTCGCCGGGGTTCTTGTCCGGGTGATACTTCATCGCGAGTTTGCGGAAGGCGCTCTTCAGCTCCTTCTCATCGGCATTCTTGGCAACCCCAAGCGTTTCGTACAGATCACGTTTCATTCGTCGAAGACTGTCCTATTGACAAGGCGTACCAGCGCGAAGGCTCGGCGGCTGCCCGTTTACCTTGCCACCGATTTAGTAAACCTTGAAGCGCGATACCATAGCCCGAACGGCGGTAGACGCGGTTTTTTGTCGGAAAAGTAACGTTTGCAGTAGGTGGCGGCGCCTGTCGCCATGTTTGTCCATCGCACCGGGCTGTGCAGGCAACAAAAAACCCGGGCGAACCCGGGCTTTTCGTCTGTTTGAAGACTTAGGCCGAACGCTTCCGGTCGTCCTCGTCGTTGACTTCTTCGTAGTCGGCATCGACGACGTCGCCATCGCGGGCGGCGTCTGCTGCGGCATCCGCGTGAGCCGCTTCAGCCTGCTGTGCTTCGTAGATCGCCTGGCCGAGCTTCATGGAAACTTCCATGAGCGTATTGGTCTTGGCCTTGATGTCTTCGGCGTCCGGCTCGGAGGCTTCGACGGCGGTCTTCAGCGCAGCAATCGCGTCGGAGATCGCCTTGCGGTCGGCTTCCGAAACCTTGTCGCCGTAGTCCTTCAGCGACTTCTCGCTGGAGTGGATCAGGCTTTCGGCCTGGTTCTTGGCTTCGACACCTTCGCGGCGCTTCTTGTCGGACTCGGCATTGGCCTCGGCGTCCTTGACCATCTTCTCGATGTCGGCGTCGGAAAGACCGCCGGATGCCTGGATGCGGATCTGGTGTTCCTTGCCGGTACCCTTGTCCTTGGCCGAAACCTGCACGATGCCGTTGGCGTCGATGTCGAAGGTGACTTCGATCTGCGGCATGCCGCGCGGTGCCGGCGGAATGCCGACGAGGTCGAACTGGCCGAGCAGCTTGTTGTCGGCGGCCATTTCGCGTTCACCCTGGGAGACGCGGATCGTCACGGCCGACTGGTTGTCGTCGGCGGTCGAGAAGGTCTGCGACTTCTTGGTCGGGATCGTCGTGTTGCGCTCGATCAGGCGGGTAAAGACGCCACCGAGCGTTTCGATGCCGAGCGACAGCGGGGTGACGTCGAGCAGCAGGACGTCCTTGACGTCACCCTGCAGAACGCCGGCCTGGATGGCAGCACCCATGGCGACCACTTCATCCGGGTTCACGCCCTTGTGCGGCTCCTTGCCGAACAGCTGCTTCACGGTTTCCTGAACCTTCGGCATGCGGCTCATGCCGCCGACGAGAACGACTTCGTCGATCTCGGCAGCCGAGACGCCGGCATCCTTGAGGGCTGCCTTGCACGGCGCGACGGTGCGCTGGATCAGGTCGTCGACGAGGCTTTCGAACTTGGCGCGCGACAGCTTCATCGTCAGGTGCTTCGGACCGGAAGCGTCAGCCGTGATGAACGGCAGGTTGATTTCGGTCTGCTGCGACGAGGACAGTTCGATCTTGGCCTTTTCGGCGGCTTCCTTGAGGCGCTGAAGGGCGAGCTTGTCGTTCTTCAGGTCGATGCCCTGTTCCTTCTTGAACTCGCCGGCAAGATACTCGACAAGACGCATGTCGAAGTCTTCACCGCCGAGGAAGGTGTCGCCGTTCGTCGACTTCACTTCGAAGACGCCGTCGCCGATTTCCAGGACCGAGATATCGAAAGTACCACCGCCAAGGTCGTAAACGGCGATCGTCTTGCCGTCCTTCTTGTCGAGGCCATAGGCCAGCGCTGCCGCGGTCGGCTCATTGATGATGCGCAGAACTTCGAGACCGGCGATCTTGCCGGCATCCTTGGTTGCCTGGCGCTGAGCGTCGTTGAAGTAGGCCGGAACGGTGATGACGGCCTTTTCGACCTTTTCACCGAGATAGGATTCGGCCGTTTCCTTCATCTTCTGGAGGATCATGGCGGAGATCTGCGACGGCGAATAATCCTTGCCGTGCGCTTCGACCCAGGCATCGCCATTGTCAGCCTTGATGATCTTGTAAGGAACCATGCCCTTGTCTTTTTGCGTGGTCGGGTCCTGGAAGGTCCGGCCGATCAGGCGCTTGATCGCAAAAAGCGTGTTTTCCGGATTGGTGACGGCCTGGCGCTTGGCCGGCTGGCCGACGAGACGTTCGCCGTCGTCGCTGAATGCCACCATCGAGGGGGTCGTGCGCGCACCCTCGGCATTTTCGATCACCTTCGCATCTTTTCCGTCCATGACGGCGACGCAGGAGTTGGTCGTTCCCAGGTCAATACCAATAACTTTAGCCATGTCGTTCTCTCCTTGCAGCGGACTGTCGGAACCCGGTCAGGCATTCGTAAGACAGCCCCTAACGGGATGGTCTCAGGATTTCTTCGCAGCCGAGACTGCGCCGATGCGGCGTATATAAGGACCGGCGTTTCGGACTGCAAGGCATTCTGCGGGGCGTTTGTGGGCAAATGCAAGTGCGGGATTTGCCTAGCTGGAAATGGGCCATCCGCCGCCGGTGAGAAAGCTGCCAGTCGCACGCTTGTGGCGCCGGTCGCGCGCCGGCTCAACCGCCGGTCAAAATGTCGAAGAGGGTCGTGCGGCGCGTGGCACCCGTCGCCTGGCCGACATCGGCCGGTGGGACGAGGCCGCCATTGCTCTCGTCCGCGCTCTGGCCGCCCCATGCGCCGCCCTGGTCCACAGGACGCTGGCCGACCGCGACGGCGCCATCGACCCCGACAGGTGCGTCCGGGAACGCTTCCGGATCGCCCGAGACCAAGTCGCCGGCCGGTGCGCCCACGCCTTCATCGAAGACCGGCTGCACGCCGGTCGTGCCGAAGAGCGGTGAGGGCGAGAGGCCCTCGTGGGCCGCCATCATGAAATCGTGCCAGGCCTTGGCCGGCAGGCCGCCGCCGGTGACCTTCTTCATCGACTTGCCGTCGTCGTTGCCGAACCAGACGCCCGTGGTCAGGTTCGAGGTGTAGCCGACGAACAGCGCGTCACGGAAGGATTGCGTCGTGCCGGTCTTGCCGGCCGCCTCCCAACCCTTGAGCTGCGCCTTCTTGCCGGTGCCCTTGGTCAGTACCCTGACCATCATCTGGTTCATTTCGCTGACAATTGCCGGGTCGAGCACGCGCGGCGGGTTGTCGTAGGTGTTCTCGTAAAGCACCGTGCCGTCCGCTTTGGAGATGCGGCGGATGACATGCGGCGTCGCCTTGAAGCCGCCATTCATGAAGGGCGCATAGGCCGAGGTCAGCTCGACGAGGCTGACTTCGGATGTGCCGAGCGCGATCGAGGCATTGGCCTGCATCTCGGAATCGATGCCGAGGCGGTGGGCGACCTTGACGACGTTCTGCGGCCCGACCTCCATCACCAATTGTGCGGCGATGGTGTTCAGCGAGTTGGCGAGCGCATCGGCGAGGGTCACCTCGCCGCGATATTTCTGGTCGTAATTCTCAGGCGTCCAGTTGCCGATACGGACCGGACCGTCGTTGCGGATCGACATCGGCGTGCGGCCGATTTCCATCGCGGCGGCATAGACGAACGGCTTGAAGGCCGAGCCCGGCTGCCGCTTCGCCCTGGAGGCGCGGTCGAACTGGCTCTCGGCATAGTCCTTGCCGCCGACGAGCGCCCGGATGGCGCCGGTGCCGTCGATCGAGACGAGCGCCGCCTGCGAAGCGTCGAGCTTCTTGCCGTCGGCATCAAGCGTGGCGCCGATCACCTCCTCGGCCTTCCTTTCGAGATCGAGGTCGATCGTCGTGTCGATGACGAGATCTTCCTTGATCTCACCGATCATGCCGGGAAGCTGGTCCATCACCATGTCGGCGACATAGTGTTCGGCGCCCGACCAGTAGCTCTTCGCCTTGGTCGGTGTCTGCGACATCGCCGTCTTGATCTCGCTGTCGGTGACGTAGCCTTCCTCGCGCATGGCGCCGAGAACGACCTGGGCGCGCTCTTCCGCCGCCTGCGGGTCGCGGGCCGGCGACAGGCGGGAGGGAGCCTTGAGCAGGCCGGCCAGCAATGCGGCCTCGCCGAGGTTCACGTCGCGCGCCGACTTGTTGAAATAGCGCCGCGATGCCGCCTCCACGCCATAGGCGTTTGAGCCGAAGAACACCCGGTTGAGATACATCGCCAGGATCTGGTCCTTGGAATATTTCTGCTCGAGCCAGAAGGCGAGCAGCACCTCCTGCACCTTGCGCTCAAGCGTGCGCTCCGGCGAAAGAAACAGGTTCTTGGCCAGCTGCTGCGTCAGGGTCGAGCCGCCCTGCACCATGCGCCCGGTGGTGAGGTTCGTCAGCATGGCGCGGGCGAGACCCAGCGGGTCGATGCCGAAATGCGAATAGAAGCGGCGGTCCTCGATGGCGATCACCGCCTGAGGAATGTAAGGCGACATGTTTTCGAGTGACAGCGCTTCGCCACCGGTGGTGCCGCGATTGGCGATGACGTCGCCACCGACCGCAAGGATCTTGACGTTCGGTGGCCGTTCGGGGATCGACCAGCTATCGGCACTCGGCATGCGCGCGCCGTAGTAGAGCACGAGGCCGCCGACGCCCATGGCGCCCCAGATGCCGAGCACGATGCACCAGTAGAAGAGCGTGCGGACAAGGCCGATGAAGCCGCCGCCGCCGGAACTGCGCCGTGCGCTGCCGCGCTTGCCGGCTGCCTTCTTTTTGCCGTTGCCCTTCTTGCTGCTGCTCGAAGATTTGCCGCGGGACGCCTTGCGGCTGCTGGTCACACGATCGCTGGCCTCGACGCGAAAATCGTCATCGTCGTCCTCGTCTCCGCCGAACGATGGCTCGATCCGCTGTCCTGACCTGCCGTTTGTTGCCATGCCGTTTGGATTTGTCCCTCTGCCGTCTGCGGGGGCTGCTTGGCTCAACCGCGACGGCGACTTCGATCTCGACGGCGGTACCGGCACTCTGCGCCCATCCGCCCCGGCGACCGGGTGAACTTTAAATACGGCAATTTAAGGGGGAGTTAAGAAGCCGATCGTGAAAGACGCATGGTCTTCAACAGCTTGCGTTCAGGCGGTGTCGGGTCGTAGTGGTGACGCGCGCCCCATTGTGTTGACGAGCCAAGTAAGGTCGCGGTTACTGGATCGAGGTACGCAGCGGCGTATCTTCGACCGCCACGCTCGATCCCGCAGCATCGGACGCGGTAAAGTCGTAGAGCCATTGGCTATAGGGAAGCCGAAGCAGGACCCGTTTGCCCAGATGGTTTGTCGTCACGTCCTCGCAATCCTTCGCGGGATAGGCCTGCCGGCCGCACATGGCGCGTGGGCTATCGACCAGGCGGTAGCCGTGCCCCTGATGAACCAGCGCCGTCATCGCCCTCAGCTTGAGGGAACCAGGCGGCAGCACCACGAGGCGCAGGCTGGCAACCCAGGTCGCGAGGATCAGGACGACGATGATTGCGGTGGGGATCTGGAGCAACAATTTCATCTGAAATCCTGCAATTAAAGAGAGTAAAATATATCTTTTGCTTATTGGTAGTCGTATATATCCGAAAAGCTGAAGGAAAGTAAAATGCCATCAAAGGTTGATGATTTCCGGCCGGTTACCGCGCCATGCTTGGCTTTCGAGCGTCGGTTTCTAGCGAGGGAATCCGCGACCCGGGCGCGGGTGAGAAGCTCAAGATCGCGCCAAGCGCGCTCGCCTTCACGATTTTGTGCAATGCAAAAATAATGACTTGAATTTGCTGCGTTGCATGATTATTATATGACTTATCGAAGCGCTGCACCTCCTCCCGCGGCGCCCGATGCGGATCGGTGGCACTCCTCCTCCCAGTCGCCGATCAAGTTCGAGAGCCCCGTGTACCTCCTCCCACACGGGGCTCTTTTCATGTCTCGAAGGCAGTCGTGTTTCCCTGCATGTTGCATCTGTCGTGCGCCATTGGCGCCGCGGTGGGTTCTCGCAAGTGTCGGCATGGAGACGATTTAAGGAAACCGGCAGGCGGCGAACCCTGCTACGGCTTCGCCTTATTGTTGTGCTTGGCTATCGCACGACAAAGGAGGGTTGCCATGCAGTTTCGATCCACCGTCCTCGCTCTCGGCGCATTCGCAGCCTTGAACGGCGAGACCCTGGCGCAAGAAGGCGTCGCCTATGTCGACGATCGCTCCGATGGGGCAACCCTCGTCCGCTCTCTCTACAACGCCATCAACCGCAAGGAATATGCCCGCGCCTACGGCTATTTCGGCGAACCGAACCCCGTCGGCGGCTTCAAGTCCTTCACCCGCGGCTATGATCGGACGGTGTCGGTCGAGGTAAGGATCGGCAAGGTGAAGACGGAAGCCGGTGCCGGCAGCATCTATTCCGCGGTCCCGGTTGCGGTGAAATCCATCGAGAGGCGCGCACGGGTCCGGTTCTTCGCCGGCTGCTACGTTACGCGCATCATCAACCCCTCGCTGCAGGTGCCGCCCTTCACGCCCTACCAGATCGAGGCGGCGCGGCTTGAGGAAGTGAAGGGGCCGCTCGAGCAGGCGCTGCCGGCCGTCTGCAACGCGCCCTGAGCCAAGCCGCGCAAAGGCGTCCGCCTTCCGCATTTCGCTGCAATTCCTGCAATCTGAAGCTTACCGCATGTCTCCTTGCGCGACATGCTTTACGGAAGGTCGGTCCCTCCAGGGGGATGGCGTTGTGCCACGAAGCGTGCCCGCTCGAAGACGAGGATCACCACCAACGCCAGGACGAAGGGGATGACCAGGTAGAGCAGGCGGAAGATCGCAAGGGCGGCGAGGACGTCGGCCGGATCCATCTCCGGCAGCGCGGCGATGAAGATCAGCTCGAGCACGCCGATCCCGCCCGGCGCATGCGAGAGCAGTGCCGCCGAGAACGAGGCGAGGAAGATGCCGAGGATGACGACATAGCCCGGGTTTCCGGTTTCCGGCAGCGCGAAATAGATGATCCCGGCAGCGCCGATCAGTTCCACCGGCGCGATCACCAATTGCCGGAAGACGATCTTCGGCTTGGGGTAGTGAAGCTGGAACCAGCGCGTCCGGAACGACGGAAGCCCGACGAGGCTGCCGATGACATAGAGGCCGATGACGACGAGAATGAGCACGCCGGTCGTCAGCGACATTTCCACCGGCAGGAATTCGGCGAAGCGTTCGATGATGTCGGGCCGCACCAGGAGGACGATGGCGGAAAGCACCAACGTGCCGAGCGTGAAGGTGAAGGAGCAGAAGGCGACGAGCACGCCGACTTCACCCGGAGAAAGCCCCTTGGAGCGATAGGCCCGGTAGCGCACGACGGCGCCGGAAAAGACCGATGCACCGAGATTGTGCGACAGCGCGTAGGTCGTGAACGAGCAGAGCGTGATGAACCAGATCGAAATACGGTGACCGAGATGGTCGAGCGCCAGTCGGTCGTAGGCCGCAAGCGCCGCATAGGCGACCAGCGTCGAGCCGATCGCCAACAGCCAGCTCCTGAACGAAATGGCATTGAAGCTCGCGATGAACTCGTCGAGCGAAAGGCCGCGAAGCTCGTGATAAAGCGCATTCACCGAAAAGAGGATCGCCAGAAGGCCGACAACGGGCCAGAAATAGGTTTGCAGCCTCTTCATACCGCTGCCGCGATTGGTGTGGGGATGTGGGCAAGGCGCTCTGAGGACATTTCTGTTGCGGCTGCCGGAGTGGTTCTCCAAGCGGAGACGTTCTGTTTTATGAGCCGCTTTGTCATAGCGTCACGCCCGCAGCGCGACGCTTCGGTCCTTACCCTTGCCAACGATCCGATTTCCCTTTGTGATTTGTTTCACAAAAAGGAAGCACCTGAGACCCCGGAGGTCAAGGATTGAGGGCCTGCCGAAAACGGAGAAACCGCCGGGAAACGGTAGAGGGGAAACGGTAAAACGCCGGCGGGACGGCGAACGAACAGCAGCGCGTGCGCGTCGGCAGGCGGATTGCCCGTTGGGGCTGCATCATCGCGAGTGCGCAACCCTATCGATGAGGCCGCGGCGGATCGTTCCGCCGCGGCTCTGGATCAAGTCGGTTGAGCGGGGATGCGGACGGAAATCCGCGCACATTTAGCGATCCCGCCCTGACCGTCTCAGGCTGCCAGCGCATCCAGGATGCGGATCCAGGAACGAATGCCCTTGTGGTAGGACTGCAGCTCGTACTTCTCGTTCGGCGAATGGATGCGGTCGTCGGAAAGGCCGAAGCCGACCAGCAGCGATTCCATGCCGAGCATCTTCTGGAAGTCGCCGACGATCGGGATCGAGCCACCCATGCCGATAATGACGGCCGGCTTCGGCCATTCGTCGGAAAGTGCCACCTTCGCCGTGTTGAGCAGCGGCGATTCATAAGGCAGGTGGATGGCCGGCGAACCGCCGTGGGCGTGGAACTCGACCGAGCAATCGGCCGGAACCTTGGAGCGGACATAGGCGCGGAACGCTTCGCGGATCTTTTCCGGGTTCTGGTTGCCGACGAGGCGGAAGGAAACCTTCGCCGAAGCCTCTGCCGCAATCACCGTCTTGAAGCCTTCGCCGGTATAGCCGCCGGTGATGCCGTTGACTTCCGCCGTCGGGCGGGCCCAGGTCAGTTCCAACACCGAGCGGTTCTTTTCGCCCGACGGGATCGAGAGGCCGATTTCGCCGAGGAATTTCTCCGCCGTCTGGCCGAGTGTTTCCCAGGCAGCCTTGATTTGGGCCGGGGTCTCTTCGACGCCTTCGTAGAAGCCGGGGAGTGTCACGCGGCTGTTCTCGTCGTGTAGGCCGGCGAGAATGGTCGTGAGGATGCGGATCGGGTTGGCGGCGGCACCGCCGAAGTAACCGGAATGCAGGTCACGGTCGGCCGCCTTGACGATGACCTCTTCGCCGACGAGGCCGCGCAGGCCCGCGGAAATGGCCGGCGTATCACGATCCCACATGCTGGTGTCGCAGACGAGCGCATAGTCGGCCTTGAGTTCGGCGGCATTGGCCTCGAGGAAGGGCTTCAGCGACGGCGAGCCGGACTCCTCTTCGCCCTCGAACAGAATGGTGACGCGGCAGGGCAGGCCGCCATGCACGTCCTTATAGGCGCGCACCGCCTCGACGAAGGTCAAGAGCTGGCCCTTGTCGTCAGCCGTGCCCCGGCCGGTGATCACCTTGCGGCCGGGTTCGATTTCCTTGATGCCTGGCTCGAAAGGATCCGTGTCCCAGAGATTGAGCGGGTCGACCGGCTGGACGTCGTAGTGGCCGTAGAACAGCACGTGCGGCGCATCCGGCTTTGCGCCGTCGTGATGGGCGACGACCATGGGATGGCCGGGGGTGTCGCGCACCGAGGCGGTGAAGCCGAGGCTGTTGAGTTCCGCCACCAGCCATTCGGCCGCCTTGCGGCATTCCGCCTTGAAGGCCGGGTCGGTCGAGATCGACTTGATCCGAACGAGATCGAAAAGCCGGTCGAGGCTCTTCGGCAGGTTGGCGTCTGCGCGTTCGAGAACGGGGGTGATATCTGCCATCATGCATATCCTTGCTTCGTTTGGCCGGAACCTACTGCATGAATCGCCAAATCGAAATCGATTTGCGCACGAAATCACGCGAGCGACATTCTCCTGCATGGTCTCCATTAATCGACTTCGATTTAAGGACAAAGACATGCAGCAAATCAAAGTTCTACAGCGACCTTTGCGCGTCTGATAAGATGTGCGGCGCTGTAGAGCCGCAGCGACCGGCGGGCATTCGACGCTGCGCCTTCAGGCGCGCAAAGCCACCGGAGGTACGCGCTCTGGTTTAGAGCCTAAGGCCATCCTCTTTAAGCCAAATATTTTGATGGATCGATCAGGGAACGGCGCGAGGCGTTAGGCGCGGCCATCGCCACGCGCCACGTTGGCAAGCGCCATGCGCATATATTCGAGCATCAGCTCGCGCTCGAAATTCCTGAGGCCGGAGAGCAGCGACTGGTCGGCGGCAAGGGCTGCTTCCTTGGCTGCGGCCTCCATCTCCTTCGCCCGCTCGGTCAGGAAGATCTGCTGCGAGCGCTTGTCCTGCGGATGCTTGCGGCGGACGATGAGCCCGTCGCGCTCCATGCGGGAGAGCGTGTTGGCCATCGTCGCCTGTTCGATGTCGAGGCGATCAAGCAGTTGCTTCTGCGTCAGGCCTTCTTCGGCCCAAAGCTCCAGCAGAATGGGAAACTGTCCCGGCGCGAACCCGAGCTTCTGGCCGCGCTCGTGCAGGGCGCGCGAAAAGCTCTTCGCCAGCAGGCTGGCCAGATAGGTCGCAGATTCCATCCGATTGAAGGCCATGCCTATCGGTACGCTCGAAGCGCCATGAAGACAAGTTACAATGCAGGCGATGAACCCCACCGCATGTCTCCGTTAATCGACTTCGATTTAAGGACAAAGACATGCAGCAAATCAAAGTGCTACAGCGACCTTTGCGCGTCTGGTACGGCGCCTGCCGCTGTAGGGAAAGCCGGCACTCACCTTGAATTGAGCGGACTTGATCGCAGGAAAGACGCAGGCTGTGGCCGGAAAGCAAAAAACCGTCACGGCGCGGAGGCGGCGCCGTGACGGTTTCCTGAAAACGGGACAAAGGCCCGGAGAGGGGGATAAGGCCTTTGTCCTCATCTGGTGCGGGCGGGGGACAGGCCAATCACCAGAAGACGGCATCACTCGGTGCCGTTGGGTAAGATTTGAGGAGTCAAATGTGGCTTTTCAAGGATAGGCGGCACGAATCGGACATTACAAATACGTAACGTTTCCGTGAAAGTGCGACGCTCTCTCGCCACCCCTTGCGAATGGCGAAATCCGCTTCGCCGGTACAATTGGCGGTAGCGGTTCGACGCCTTGTCTCCGAGACGAGAATGTAGTGTTCGGCGGGAAAACCGCAATGGACCTTTGCCTCACCCCGCGCTATCCATTTGCCCATGAAAAACGGTGATCATCTCTTCCTCGTCGACGGCTCCGGATTCATCTTCCGGGCGTTCCACGCCATCCCGCCGCTCAACCGCAAATCCGATGGCCTCCCGGTCAACGCGGTATCGGGTTTCTGCAACATGTTGTGGAAGCTGCTCACCGACGCGCGCGATACGTCCGTCGGCGTCACGCCAACCCATTTCGCCGTCATCTTCGACTATTCCTCGAAGACGTTCCGCAACGCGCTTTACGATCAGTACAAGGCCAATCGGACTGCGCCGCCGGAAGATCTCATTCCGCAGTTCGGTTTGATCCGTCATGCGACCCGCGCCTTCAACCTGCCTTGCATCGAAAAGGAAGGTTATGAGGCGGACGACCTGATCGCCACCTATGCAAGGCTCGCCGAGCAGGCCGGTGCCGGTGTCACCATCGTCTCCTCCGACAAGGATCTGATGCAGCTCGTGACCCCGAACGTGTCGATGTACGACAGCATGAAGGACAAGCAGATCTCGATCCCCGAGGTCATCGAAAAGTGGGGCGTACCGCCGGAGAAGATGATCGATCTCCAGGCGATGACCGGTGATTCCACCGACAACGTTCCCGGCATACCCGGGATCGGTCCAAAGACGGCGGCGCAGCTGCTGGAAGAATTCGGCGACCTCGATACGCTGCTTGCCCGCGCCGGCGAAATCAAGCAGGCCAAGCGCCGCGAAAACATCATCGCCAATGCCGATCTCGCACGCCTGTCGCGCCAGCTCGTGGAGCTCAAGACCGACACGCCGCTCGATGTTCCGCTGGAAGAGCTGAGCCTGGAGCCGCAAAACGGGCCGAAATTGATCGCCTTCCTCAAGGCGATGGAATTCAACACGCTGACGCGCCGCGTCGCCGCGGCGACGGGCACGGATGCGGACGCCGTCGAAGCCGCCGACGTCCCGGTCGAATGGGGTGCCGAGGCACGGGGGCCCGACCTTGACAAGGGCGAAGCGGTGGCCGGCAGCGAGGCGTCCGCCGCCAAGGCAGCAGCGCGGGGCGAGGCGGCCGAAGCGGCGGCTGTGCTGTCGCGCGCCGGCGAACCGATCGCGACCGATGCGACACCGCAGGCGCTGGCCGCGGCACGGGCGGAAATCTTTGCCAAGGCGCCGTTCGATCACAGTGCCTATGTGACGATCCGCGATGTCGCGGTACTCGACCAGTGGATATCAGCCGCGCGGGAAGCGGGCGTCGTCGGTTTTGACACGGAAACGAACTCCCTTGATGCCATGCAGGCGGATCTCGTCGGCTTCTCGCTGGCGATCGCCGACCATCGGGCGAACCCGACGGGCACCGCCATCCGGGCGGCCTATGTCCCGCTGATCCACAAGACCGGTATCGGCGACCTCCTGGACGGCGGGCTTGCCGAAAATCAGATCCCGGTTGGGGAGGCGCTGAGCCGCTTGAAGCGCCTGCTCGAGGATCCGTCCGTCCTTAAGGTCGCGCAGAACCTGAAATACGATTATCTGGTGATGAAGCGGCACGGCATCACCGTCGAGAGCTTCGACGACACGATGCTGATGTCCTATGTCGCCGATGCCGGCAACGGCACCCATGGCATGGACTCGCTCTCAGAGCGCTGGCTGAACCATAAGCCGATCGCCTACAAGGACATTACCGGTACCGGCAAGTCGTCGCTGACCTTCGACTTCGTCGATATCGACAAGGCAACGGCCTACGCGGCCGAGGATGCGGACGTCACGCTGAGGCTCTGGCACGTCTTGAAGGCGCGGCTGGCCGCCAAGGGGCTGACGCGCGTCTATGAGCGCCTGGAGCGACCGCTGGTCGCGGTGCTCGCGCGCATGGAAGATCGCGGCATCACGATCGATCGCCAGATCCTGTCACGGCTTTCGGGCGAACTGGCGCAAGGGGCGGCAGCGCTGGAGGACGAGATCTACAAGCTCGCCGGCGAAACCTTCACCATCGGTTCGCCGAAGCAGTTGGGCGATATCCTGTTCGGCAAGATGGGCTTTGCCGGCGGGTCGAAGACGAAGACCGGCCAATGGTCGACCTCGGCCCAGGTGCTGGAAGACTTGGCCGCCGAAGGGCATGAATTGCCGCGAAAGATCGTCGACTGGCGGCAGCTGACCAAGCTCAAGTCCACCTACACCGACGCGCTGCCGGGCTTTGTTCATCCCGAGACGAAGCGCGTGCACACGTCCTATGCGCTTGCCGCCACGACGACCGGGCGCCTGTCGTCTTCGGATCCGAACCTGCAGAACATTCCGGTGCGCACCACCGAAGGCCGCAAGATCCGCACGGCTTTTATCGCGACGCCGGGCCATAAGCTCGTCTCCGCCGACTATAGCCAGATCGAACTGCGCGTGCTCGCCCATGTCGCCGACATTCCGCAGCTCCGCCAGGCCTTCGCCGACGGCGTCGACATCCACGCGATGACGGCCTCGGAAATGTTCGGCGTGCCGGTCGAGGGCATGCCGGGCGAAATCCGCCGGCGCGCCAAGGCGATCAACTTCGGCATCATCTACGGCATCTCGGCCTTCGGCCTCGCCAACCAGCTGTCGATCGAACGCTCAGAGGCGAGCGATTACATCAAGCGCTACTTCGAGCGTTTCCCCGGCATTCGCGACTACATGGAGGGCACCAAGGCCTTTGCTCGCGAACACGGTTACGTCGAGACCATCTTCGGCCGCCGCGCGCATTATCCGGACATCCGCTCGTCGATCCCGTCGCATCGTGCCTTCAACGAACGCGCCGCGATCAACGCGCCGATCCAGGGCTCGGCCGCCGACATCATCCGCCGCGCCATGGTGAAGATGGAGCCGGCGCTGACCGAGGCAAAGCTCTCGGCCCGCATGCTGCTGCAGGTGCACGACGAACTGATCTTCGAGGTCGAGGACGCCGAGGTCGAAAAGACCATTCCGATCGTCGTCTCGGTAATGGAAAATGCCGCCATGCCGGCGCTCGACATGAGGGTGCCGCTCAAGGTCGACGCACGGGCCGCGACTAACTGGGACGAGGCGCACTAAAGCAACTCCAGGAAAAGTGCGCAGCGGTTTTCCGTCCGGAGTTGTGAGAAGGAAAAGCAACTCCAGGAAAAGTGCGCAGCGGTTTTCCGTCCGGAGTTGCGATAAGGAAAAGCAACTCCAGGAAAAGTGCGCAGCGGTTTTCCGTCCGGAGTTGCGAGAAGGAAAACCAACTCCAGGAAAAGTGCGCAGCGGTTTTCCGTCCGGAGTTGCGAGAAGGAAAACCAACTCCAGGAAATGCTGAAGCGGCTCTCCATTCGCCATTCCAGTGCATTTCCTGAGGGAATTCCCTCGGGAAGCCTCAAAATCGCCTGCGATGATTCTTGCAGCGCCCGAGGGCATTTAATGCTTTCGGGCGCCTTTCCATCAGGATGATAGAAAGCGCCGGCTGTCGCAGCCGGAACGATTGCCGGCGCGTTCAACTCCTCATAGGCAGCGGTTGGGAAGGGGCTTGAAGCCCCATCCGGAACGGCTGCAATCGGAGGAGATCATGGCGCCGAAGACCTTCATTCTTGTCCTGTCCTGCGACGACAAACCCGGCATTGTCGCGGCCGTCACCACCGAGCTCGCCGGCCTTGGCGCCAATATCGCCGAGAGCAACCAGTTCTGGGATACCAGGACCAACAGCTTCTTCATGCGCATCGCTTTTCAGGTTGCGGCGAGCGTTCAGGCAAGCGATGTCGAGCGGGTGTTGGCCCCGGCCGTCGAGCGTTTCCAGATGCGGACGGTCCTGGCGGACGCCACGGTAAAGCCGAAGATCCTCATGCTCGTCTCCAGGTTCGACCATGCGCTCCTGCACCTGCTCTACCAGATCCGTGTCGGCTGGCTGAACGCGGAAGTCGTCGCCATCGTCTCCAATCATGAGGACAGCCGGCGCACGGCGGAGGCCGAAGGTTTGCCCTATCACTATTGGCCGGTATCGAAAGACAACAAGGCCGAGCAGGAGGAGAGGCTCTTGCGCCTCGTGCAGGAGACTGGCGCCGATCTCGTCATCCTCGCCCGCTACATGCAGGTCTTCTCCGACAATCTGTCGAAGCGCCTCTACGGCAAGGCGATCAACATCCACCATTCCTTCCTGCCGAGCTTCAAGGGCGCCAAGCCCTATCATCAGGCGCATGAGCGCGGGGTGAAGCTGATCGGTGCGACGGCGCATTACGTCACGCCCGACCTCGACGAAGGTCCGATCATCGAGCAGGAAACCGAACGTGTCAGTCATGCGCTGACGGCCGAGGACTTCGTCGCCACCGGCCGCGATATCGAAAGCCGCGTACTCGCACGTGCCGTCAAACTGCACCTGGAGCGGCGCGTCATGCTCAACGGTCACAAGACCGTGGTGTTCAGCTAGAGGGGCTTCGAAAGGCACCCGATTGACCGGTACCCGCATGGGTGCCGGTCAAGTCTGTTATGGGCGCGCGGCAACCGCGGTGGCGGTGACGGCCGGCGCGCGGAAGCTGGCAAAGAGCCGGCTCAAGCCTTCGCGTCCCTCGGCGGTCAGATCGAAGCGGCGGCCGAAAAGCAGCCACTCGGTACAGAGCCCGAGCATCATCCAGTGCAGCGTTCTGGTCGCCGAGGCCGGCGTCCAGGTCTCGTGCATCTGCCCCTTGGCGAGCGCGCGGGAGAAAGCGAGTTCCAAGAGGACATTGTGGCGCTCGTCGAGCTCTTTCTGGCGGGTCAGGACCTCGCTCATGTCGCCATCGTAATTGGTGCGCAGCATGATCGTGAGAATGCGCTGACGCTGTTCGTCGGCGGCGAGAGCATCCAGCCAGTCGCCCATGGCGCCTTCGAGGATGGAAAGCGTATCGGCCGCCTCCGCTTCGATTTCGCGGGCGATCATGTCTTCCTGCGGCAGGGGCACGGCATCGTGCAGCGCGAGGAACAGGTCCGTCTTGTTGGCAAAGTGCCAGTAGATGGCACCCCGCGTCACGCCCGCAGCCCTGGCGATTTCTTCGAGCGTCGTGTTCGAGACGCCCTTTTCGTAGAAGACGCGCTCGGCGGCGCAGAGGATCTTCTGCCGGGTTACTTCTGCGTCGGCTTTTGTTCGGCGCATTCATTCCTCCTCATCAGACGGCCCGCCGACAGTGATGTTCGGCGGGCCGTCTACTGCATGTTTCCTTAATCGTCTCCGATTTAAGGACAAAAACATGCAGCATTTCCAAGTGCTACAGCGACCTTTGCGCGTCTGAGTAAGACGCGCGGCGCTGTAGTGTCATCTTACTCGGCGGGCGTCGGGTTTTCTGCGGCTGTCGGTGTGTTTTCCACCTTCTTTCGTCCGAAGATCTTCGTGACGAACACGAAGAAGACCGGAACGAAGAAGATGGCGAGCACCGTTGCCGAGATCATCCCGCCCATGACGCCCGTGCCGATGGCGCGCTGGCTGCCGGAGCTGGCGCCCGTGGCGATCGCGAGCGGCAGAACGCCGAGCGTGAAGGCCAGCGACGTCATCAGGATCGGCCGGAAGCGAAGATGTGCCGCCTCCAGCGTCGCGTCGATCAGCGACTTGCCCTGCTCGCGCAGTTCCTTCGCGAACTCGATGATCAGGATCGCGTTCTTCGCCGAAAGGCCGATGATCGCGATCAGACCCACCTTGAAGTACACGTCGTTCGGCATGTCGCGCATGGTGACCGCCAGCACGGCGCCGATGACGCCAAGCGGAACGACCATGATCACAGCAACCGGGATCGACCAGCTCTCGTAGAGCGCCGCGAGGCACAGGAACACCAGGAGGCACGAGAGCGCGATCAAGAGAGGCGCCTGGGTGCCGGACTGGATTTCCTGCAGCGACTGCCCCGTCCATTCGTAGCCGAAGCCGGCCGGAAGCTGTCCTGCGAGACGCTGCATCTCGGCGATCGCGTCACCGGACGAATAGCCGGGTGCCGCCTCGCCGCTGATGCGGACCGAGGGATAGCCGTTATAGCCGATCGTCTGCGTCGACGCCTTGACCCATTCCACCGTCGCGAAGGCCGATAGCGGCACCATGCCGCCATTGGCATTGCGGACGTTGAGGTTCAGGAGGTCGGCGGTCTGCATGCGCTGACCTTCGTCCGCCTGCACCGTCACCCGCTGCATGCGCCCGGCATTGGGGAAGTCGTTGACGTAGGACGAGCCGAGGTTGGTTGAGATCGTCGAGTTGATGTCGGCGAAGGTCACGCCGAAGGTGTTGGCCTTCTCGCGGTCGATGGTGACGCTGACCTGAGCTGCATCCGGCATGCCCTCGAAGCGGACGCCCGCGAGCACCTTGCTTTCGGCTGCCATGCCGAGCAGCTGGTCGCGCGCCTGCGACAGCGCCGTCTGGCCGAGACCGCCGCGGTCCTGCAGGCGGAACGAGAAGCCGCCCGTGGTGCCGAGGCCCTGGATCGCCGGCGGCGATAGCGCGAAGCTGATCGCGTCCTTGATCTGGCTCATCGCCATCGTCGCCCGCATGGCGATCGACTGCGCGGCGTTGTTGGCGTCACGTTCCTTCCAGTCCTTGAGCGTTACGAAGGCGAGCGCCGCGTTCTGGCCGGTGCCGAAGAAGGAGAAGCCGTTGATCGCGATGATGCGTTCGACAGACGGTTCCTGGCCGAAGATCTTCTCCGCCTGCTCCACCACCTCGGTCGTGCGGTTGCCGGTCGCTTCCGACGGCAGCTGCATCATGACGATCACGAAGCCCTGGTCTTCGTCCGGCAGGAACGACGACGGCAGCTTCATGAACAGCCAGCCGAGGCCGGCGAGCACCGCGACATAGACGATCATGTAGCGGCCGGTCCGGTGCACCAGGCGCTTCACGATGCCGCTATAGCCGTGCGAGGTCTTGTCGAAGCTGCGGTTGAACCAGCCGAAGAAGCCGCGCTTGGCGTGGTGATGGCCCTTCGGCACCTGCTTCAGGAAGCTAGCGCAGAGCGCCGGCGTCAGCGATAGCGCGAGAAGCGCCGAGAACAGGATCGAGACGACCATCGTCAGCGAGAACTGGCGATAGATCACGCCGACGGCGCCCGGGAAGAAGGCCATCGGAATGAACACCGAGGCCAGCACCAGCGTGATGCCGATGACGGCGCCGGTGATCTGCCTCATCGCCTTGCGGGTCGCTTCCTTCGGCGTCAGCCCTTCCTCGGACATGATGCGCTCGACGTTTTCGACGACGATGATCGCATCGTCGACGAGGATGCCGATCGCCAGCACCATGCCGAACATGGTCAGAACGTTGATCGAGAAGCCCATCGCCAGCATCACGGCGCAGGTGCCGAGCAGGGCGACCGGCACGACGAGCGTCGGGATGATGGTGTAGCGGATGTTCTGCAGGAACAGGAACATCACGATGAACACCAGCGCGACCGCTTCGACGAGCGTTGAAAGCACCTTCTCGATCGAAACGGCGACGAAGGGCGAGGTGTCATAGGGAACCGAATATTCGAGGCCCTGCGGGAAGAACCTCGCCAGTTCGTCCATGCGTGCCTTGATGGCCGCCGAGGTCGACATGGCGTTGCCGCTCGGCGAGAGCTGGACGGCGATCGCCGCAGAGGGCTTGCCGTTCAGCCGCGTCGAGAAGGCGTAGCTTTCGCCGCCGATCTCGATGCGGGCGACGTCGCGCAGGCGGACGGACGAACCGTCCGGATTGGCGCGAAGCACGATCGCGCCGAACTCTTCCGCGCTTTCCAGCTGGCCCTTGACGACGACGGGCGCGCTGATCTGCTGGGTGATCGGATTCGGCTGTGCGCCGATCGAGCCGGAGGCGATCTGGGCGTTCTGCGCCGTGATCGCAGCCGTCACATCGGCAGCCGTCAGGTTGAGACCCAGCATCTTGTCCGGATCGAGCCAGACTCGCATCGAGCGCTCGGTGGCGAAAAGCTGCGCACGGCCGACGCCGGGCACACGCTGGATTTCGCTCAGAACGTTGCGGCTCAGGTAATCGCCGAGGCCGATGGCGTCCATCGAGCCGTCGGTCGAGGTCAGGGCCACGATCATCAGGAAGCCGGAGCCGGCCTCATCGACCTGGACGCCCTGGCGCTTGACCGAATCGGGCAGGCGCGGCTCGACGCGGCGAACGCGGTTCTGGATGTCGACCGCCGCCTGTCCCGGATCGGTGCCGGGCGCGAAGGTGGCGCTGATTTCGACGGAGCCGGAGGCGCTCGAGGTCGATTCGAAGTAGAGCAGGCCTTCGACGCCGTTGAGCTCGTCTTCGATCAGTCGGGTGACGCTCTGATAGGTGTCCTGCGACGAGGCGCCAGGGTAACTCGTGTTGATGGAGATCTGCGGCGGCGCGACGTCGGGATATTGCGATACCGGCAGAAGCGGGATCGCAATGACGCCGGCGACCATGATGAAGATCGCCACCACCCAGGCAAAAATAGGCCTGTCGATGAAAAAGCTAGGCATCAATCAAACTCACTTTGTAACTTCGGCAGGCTTCTCGTCGGCAGATGCCGTCGTCTGCGCCGCTTCGGCGGTCGGCTTGGCCTCCGGGTTCCAGTCCGTCGGCTCGACCGGTGCGCCGGGGCCGATTTTCTGGAAGCCTTCGACGATGACCTTCTCGCCGGCCTTGAGGCCGGCGGTCACCTGCCAGCGGGTGCCGATCGTGCGGCCGAGCGTCACGTTGCGGAACTCGACCTTGTTGTCGGCGCCTACGACATAGACCTGCGACTGGCCGGCATTGTTGCGCTGGACGGCCTGCTGCGGAACGGTGATCGCGTCCTTCTCGACGCCCTGCTGCACGAGCACGCGGACATACATGCCTGGAAGCAGGTCGTTGTCGGGGTTCGGGAACTCACCGCGCAGCGTCACCTGGCCGGTCGTCGCATCGACGGCCGCTTCGGAGAACAGGAGCTTGCCCTTGTGCTCGTAGGCCGTGCCGTCGTCGAGCACGAGCTGCACTTCGGCTTCCTCGTCGTCGCCGCTCATCATCTTGCCGTCCTCGAGCGCCTTGCGCAGGCGAATGAGGTCGGTCGCCGACTGGGTGAAGTCGGCATAGAGCGGATCGAGCTGCTGGATCGTCGCGAGATTTTCCGAGCTGTTGGTGCTGACGAGGGCGCCTTCGGTGATCAGCGCACGGCCGATGCGGCCGCTGATCGGTGCCGTCACGTCGGCATATTGCAGGTCGAGCTTGGCTGCGGCGAGGCCAGCTTCGGCGATCGCAACATCGGCGTCGGCGGTGGCGAGCAGGGCGGCCGCATCGTCGAACTGCTGCGCGGCGACGACATTCGCCTTCTTCAGCTGCTCCTGGCGGTCGGCCTTCTGCTGAGCCTGGACGCGGATGGATTGGGCGCGCCGCAGCGTTGCCTCTGCCTTTTCGACCTGCACGCGGAAGGGAGCCGGATCGATGCGGTAGAGCACGTCGCCTGCATTGACCTTGGAGCCCTGCTGGAAGACGCGCTCGACGACGATGCCGGAGACGCGCGGGCGGACCTCGGCGACCCGGGTCGCGGCGATGCGGCCGGGCAGCTCGTTGGTGATCGGCAGTGTTTCGGCCTTGGTCGTGAAGACCGCGACGGCGGACGGTGGGAATGCGGCAGCGCCCTGTTGTGCTTCCTCTTTCTGGCAGCCGGAAAGAAGAATCACAGTTGCCAAGGCGGCGGCCAGTGTCGGTCGGTTCATGCGCATAGCGATGTCCATATTCGGTGACCGCAGGCAACAGGTGCATCTCGCAAGGTGCCCGTGCGGTCCGGAAGTGAAGGGGAGCGGAACCGGTATCAGGTTCGGCAAATACCGGAAAGCTAATATACAAACACAAATGTATGTTAATTCGCGATGCAGTGCAACAGCGCGAGGCGGGGCATGGAGTCAAAAAAATAATTCAGCCGCCACAGGGATTTAGCTCCTGTGGCGGCTGATTTTCACGTAGCTGTGATGGGGCGCCGGCCCCAAAATGGATCAGGCGAGAACGCGGTCGTCGTCGCCGAAACGATGCATGCTGCCGACCATCGGCGTCGCATAGACGATGTCGTCAGGTGCGTAGCGATGCTCGCCGAAGAGGCGGACGGTGATGGTGCCGGCCTGTTCGGAATCGATGTAGACGATCGTGTCGGCGCCGAGGTGCTCGACGTGGATCACCTTGCCCTTCCAGTCGCCGCTCTCGCGCGAAAGCGCCATGTGCTCGGGCCGGATGCCGATCGTCTTGGCGCCGGCGTCGCCGAGCCGCGCGCCCTCGATGAAGTTCATCTGCGGCGAGCCGATGAAGCCGGCGACGAAGACGTTGGCGGGGCGGTTGTAGAGATCCATCGGCGAGCCGATCTGCTCGATCTTGCCGGCGTTCAGCACGACGATCTTGTCGGCGAGCGTCATCGCCTCCACCTGGTCGTGGGTCACGTAGATCATCGTTGCCTTGAGGCTGCGATGCAGCCTTGCGATCTCGAGCCGGGTGTTGACGCGCAGTGCCGCATCGAGGTTGGAAAGCGGCTCGTCGAACAGGAAGAGCTTCGGTTCGCGCACGATCGCGCGGCCGATCGCGACGCGCTGGCGCTGGCCGCCTGAAAGCTCGGCCGGGCGCCGGGCAAGATAGGGGTCCAGAGACAGCATGCTCGCCGCTTTGCCGACCTTGTTGTCGATCTCGGCCTTCGGAGCGCCGGCCTGCTTCAGGCCGAGCCCCATATTGTCCTTCACCGTCAGGTGCGGATAGAGCGCATAGGACTGGAACACCATGGCGATGCCGCGTTTGGCCGGTGCCACGTGTCCGACTTCGGTGCCGTCGATCTGGACGCTGCCGGAGGTCGCGTCTTCGAGACCGGCAATGGTGCGCAGCAAGGTCGACTTGCCACAGCCGGACGGGCCGACGAAGATGACGAACTCGCCGTCCTTCACCTCGAGGTCGATGCCCTTCAGCACCTCATGGCTACCATAGGCCTTGCGGATGGATTTGAGTTGAAGCGATCCCACCTGGTTGCCCCCTTAGAGTTTGACTGGTCTGCCGGTGCGTACGCTTTCATCTGCGGCGAGGCAGATGCGCAGCGACTGGACGGCATCGTTCATGTGACGGTCGAGGTTGATGTCTTCGCGAATGGCCTTCAGCACATAGGCCTGCTCGCGGTCGCAGAGTTCCTGGTGGCCGGGCTCGCCGTCCATCTTCAGATCCTCGTCAGTCTTGAGGAACCGCCCGTCCGGGCCGGTTTCGGCGCTGTGCAGGCGGATCACCGCGGTCTTGGTGTGCATGTCGATGTCGTCGGACTTCGCATTCTGGTCCATGACGATCGACACCGATCCGTTCGGCGACATCACGTCCTTCACGAAGAAGGCCGTTTCCGAGATCATCGGGCCCCAGGCGGCCTCGTACCAGCCGGCCGAACCGTCCTCGAAGATCACCTGCAGATGGCCGTAATTGTACATGTCGGGCGCGATCTCGTCGGAGAGGCGAAGCCCCATGCCGCGCACTTCCACCGGCTTGGCGTCGGTGATCTGGCACATGATGTCGACATAGTGCACGCCGCAATCGACGATCGGCGACGTCGTCTTCATCAGCGCCTTGTGCGTCTCCCAGGTCGGGCCGCTCGACTGCTGATTCAGGTTCATGCGGAAGACGTACGGACCGCCGAGCTTGCGCGCTTCGGCAATCAGCCGGATCCACGAGGGGTGATGGCGCAGGATGTAGCCAATCACCAGCTTGCGGCCGTGTTTCTTCGCAGCCGCGACGACGCGCTCGGCATCGGCAACCGTAGTTGCAAGCGGCTTCTCGACGAAAACGTCGGCACCGGCTTCGAAGGCCATGACCGCAAAATCGGCATGGCTGTCCGAATAGGTGCAGATCGAGCAGAGATCCGGTTTCAGCTCGGCAAGCGCCGTCTTGAAATCCGGATGAATCTCATAGCCGCGGAGCTCCTCCGGCAGCGGCACCTTCGAGCGGTTGACGAGGCCGACGATCTCGAAGCCGGGATTGTTGTGATAGGCGAGCGCATGGCTGCGCCCCATGTTGCCGAGTCCTGCGACGAGGACCCGGACCGGTTTGCTGCTGGCGCTCACTTGACTGCTCCTGCCGTGATGCCGCGGATCAGTTGCCGCGAGAAGATGACGTAGAGAACGAGGACCGGAAGGATGGCGAGCGAGAGCGCTGCCAGCACTGCGTTCCAGTTGGTGACGAACTGGCCGATGAAGATCTGCGAGCCGAGCGTCACCGTCTTGGTCGCTTCCGCCGGCGCCAGGATCAGCGGGAACCAGAGGTCGTTCCAGATCGGGATCATCGTGAAGACTGCAACCGTCGCCATGGCCGGTCGCACCAGCGGCAGCACCAGGCGGAAGAAGATCGAGTACTCCGACAGTCCGTCGATGCGCCCGGCGTTCTTGAGATCATCCGAAACCGTTCGCATGAACTCCGAGAGAATGAAGATCGCGAGCGGCAAGCCTTGCGCCGTATAGACCAGGATCAGCGCTGTCAGCGTGTTGACCAGGTTGGCGGCGACCATGCCCTGGAGAATGGCGACGGTGCCGAGCCGGATCGGGATCATGATGCCGATCGCGAGATAGAGACCCATCACCGTGTTGCCGCGGAAGCGATATTCCGACAGTGCGAAGGCGGCCATCGCGCCGAAGAGCAGCACCAGCGCGATCGAGACGACCGTGACGATGAAGCTGTTCTGGAAATAGGTGGCGAAATCCCCTTGGCCGAGAACGGTTTCATATCCGATCAGGCTGAAGGTCTGCGGCGTCGGGATCGTCAGCGGCGCCCGGAAGATCGCGTTGCGATCCTTGAACGAGTTGATGATCGTCAGGAACACCGGAAACAGCGACACAAGCGTGTAGGCGATCAGCGCCACATGCACGAAGCCGGTGCGGAAGATGGAATTGCGTGCTTTCGACATCTCCGATCTCCTCAGAACTGGTAGCGGCGCATGCGGCGCTGGATGACGAAGAGGTAGAGCGAGACGCCGGCGAGGATGATCAGGAACATCACCGTGGCGATCGTCGCGCCCATGGAGCGGTCACCGAGCTGGAGCTGGAAACCGAAGAAGGTGCGGTAGAGGAGCGTGCCGAGGATGTCGGTCGATCCATCGGGGCCGGCAAGCGCCCCCTGGACCGTGTAGACCAGGTCGAAGGCGTTGAAGTTGCCGACGAAGGTCAGGATCGAGATGATGCCGATGGCCGGCAGGATCAGCGGCAGCTTGATCTTCCAGAACTGGCTCCAGCCGGTGACGCCGTCGCATTCGGCGGCCTCGATCACCTCATCCGGAATGTTGAGCAGGGCCGCGTAGATCAGCATCATCGGAATACCGACATACTGCCAGACCGAGATCAGCGACACGGCGATGAGCGCCGAACCGGGTTTGCCGAGCCAGGGCGCAAACAGCGACTTCAGGCCGACGAGATCGAGCATCCAGGGCGACACGCCCCAGATCGGCGACAGGATCAGCTTCCAGATGAAGCCGACGATCACGAAGGACAGGAGCGTCGGCAGGAAGATTGCCGTGCGGTAGAAGGTGACGAAGCGCAGTTTCGGGATCGACAGCATCGCGGCGAGCGCGACACCGATCGGGTTCTGGACGCACATGTGGATGATGAAGAAGATGACGTTGTTCTTCAGCGCGTTCCAGAAGTCGTGGGCCCAGCGCTCGTCGCCGAACAATGTCTGGAAGTTGGCGAGCCCGACGAAGGCCGGCTGGCCGTCCACCGTGTTGAACAGCGACAGCCGGAGTGTTTCGATCAGCGGCAGGATCATGACCGCCGAGTAGATCAGGAAGGCCGGTAGCAGGAAAACGAGGATGTGCCAGCGCTTCGGCCGCCTTGCGGTCGGCTGTCCGTCTTGCACTGAAAGAGCGTCACTCATTGGTCCATCCGTTTCTAGAAGACCGGTCCCCAGACAATCACGATGCGCACCGACGCCACACGGCCGGTCTCGCCGTGTGCCATCTGCCCGTTTTGGGCTTCATGACGAAGGTTAAGTCTATCGCGTTCTTTTGCAAACGACTGCGTCGGTGGCCTCCCAAGAAGGGAGGCCTGTGACGCTTCGGCTGGGGGAGTGCCTCATGCGGCATGCCGCCCCGCCCGGCCTTGCTGCAAATGTCACAAGGACAAACATGCAGCCTTCAAAATGCTACGGCGACCATTCTGCGTCCGGAAGGACACGGAGGGGCATGCCGTAGGGCCGACCCTCCCCCGAAGGGGAGGGAACCTGTTGCGCTTACGTCTTACTTCGCCGGCTTGTACCAGCCGTCGAGGCCCTTCTGCAGCTTCTCGGCAGCAACCTCCGGCGTATCCGTGCCGTTGATCACATTGGCCGATTCGACCCAGGTTTCATTTTCCAGGTTCGGCGTGCCGCGCGACAGGATCTGGTAGGTCGAACGGATCGTCGGCTTGCACTTTTCACGCCAGGAGACGAATTCCTGAGCGAGCGGATCGGCCATCTTTACCGGCTGCGAATTCAGGCTGAAGAAGCCCGGCAGCGCGTTGGCGTAGATTTCGGCAAACTCGGGCGAAGCGACCCAGGTCAGGAAGGTCTTGGCCTGTTCGGCGTGTGCGCTCTTGGCATTGAGGCCGATGCCGATGTCGTTGTGGTCCGAGATGTAGCAGGTGTCGCCGGCGTTTTTGACCGGCGGCGGGAAGGCGCCCATCTTGAACTGTGCCTGGGTGTTGAACAGGCCGATCTCCCAGGAGCCGGCCGGATAGATCGCGGCACGGCCGAGCGTGAAGAGGTTCTGGCTGTCCGGATAGGTCTGGGCTTCGAAGCCGTCGCCGAGGTAGTCCTTCCACTTGGCAAGGACGCGATAGGGCTCGACCCACGGCTCGTCGGTCAGCTTCTGTTCGCCCTTGATCAGGGCAGCGCGGCCCTCTTCACCCTTCCAATAGGTCGGGCCGATGTTCTGGTAGCCCATAGTTGCGGCTTCCCAGAGGTCCTTGGTGCCCATCGCCATCGGGATGTAGTTGCCGTCGGCCTTGATCTTGTCGAGCGCGGCGAAGAATTCGGCTTCGGTCGTCGGGACCTGAATGCCGAGCTGGTCGAAGGCGTCCTTGTTGTAGATGAAGCCGTGGATGACCGAAGCCATCGGCACGCAGAAGGTCGTCTTGCCATCGTCGGTGGTCCAGGCGGACTTGGCGACCGGCGAGAAGTTCTCCATGCCCGGCAGCGCGGTCAGGTCGGTGAGATGCTTCTTGTTGAAGAGCTCGAGCGAGGCGTCGAACGGGCGGCAGGTGATGAGGTCGCCTGCAGATCCGGCGTCGAGCTTGGCGTTCAGCGCCGCGTTGTATTCGGTCGGCGCCGTCGGGGCGAACTTGATCTTGATGCCCGGGTTCTTCGCTTCGAAGGCCGGGATCAGCTTTTCCTGCCAGATCGCCAGGTCGTCGTTGCGCCAGCTTTCGATCGTCAGCGTCACGTCCTCGGCGTGCGCCAGACCGGCCGTGCCGAGAATGCTCGAAGCGAGCAGCAGGCCTTTGATTGTTGTACGGGTCATGCAGGTTCTCCCTTTTTATAGGCGCCGCTTTGGCGCGGTTCAGATCCCAAAGTTCATTTAGGCCGAGACGATATCGATCGCCCGGCGCAGGTTCTGTTTGGCCTCTTTCAGCGCGGCGTCGGCAGCCGCCACGTCCTTCGCGCCCGAGGCGAGAAGGATCGCGACCTTGACCGAGCCTGAGGCCATGTTGATCAACCGGCCGGCTTCGGCGGCGCTGACGCCGGTGATATCGGTGACGATGCGGATGGCGCGGCCGTGCAGCTTGATATTGTCGGCGCGCAGGTTGACCATATGGCCGTCGAGCACGTGGCCGAGATGGATGCCGACCAGCGTCGAGAACATGTTGAAGGCGATCTTCTGTGCCGTGCCGGCGCCCATGCGGGTCGAGCCTGAGACCACTTCCGGCGGCGTTTGCAGGAGGATCGAGACGTCGGCATCTCTAAAGAGCGCGGCACCCGGATTGTTCGCGACGGCGATCACCTTCGCGCCGAGCTTGCGGGCCTCGTCGGCGGCGGCAAGCGCATAAGGGGTGGAGCCGCTGGCGGAAACGGAAACGAGACAGTCGCCTGCACCGATGCCGGCCTTGCGCACGTCCTCGCGGGCAAGGTCCATATCGTCTTCATAGCCGCCGGCAAGATCACTGAGGCTCGCAGCGCCCCCGGCAAGCAGGATAACGATCTGCTCCTGGGCAATACCGTAGGTGCCGGGCAGTTCGAGCGCATCGGCCATCGCCATCAGGCCGGAACTGCCGGCGCCGGCATAGGCGAGGCGGTGGCCTGAAGAAAGTGCTTCGGCGGCGATGGAGGCGGCTGCAGAGATCGACTCAATTGCCGCATCGACGCTCTTGGCGGCCGCCTGTTGGCCGGATGCGAGCAGCCGCAGCGCCAGCGCGGGATGCATGAGATCCAGGCCTTTGGCGTTGTCGTGACGCTCTTCGGTCTTTGCTGACGGCATGGGTCGTGTCTCCTCTCGGTTGAAATTAATGCCAAAAAAATACCAATTGTCCAGCAGAATTTAACTTTTGGCGCCTGAAAAAACTGATTGTCTAAATTAGCGCTTAAATTTCAATGTATTGCGGCGAAAACGAAAGTGCTGACCGATTCGCACTTGGTTATTGGTATTTTTTTGGTATCCTCAGTGGGCGGAGGTGCTCATGACAAATTACCTGATTGGAATCGATGGTGGCGGGACGAGCTGCCGGGCGGCCGTCGCAACGGCAGATGGCCGCATTCTCGGGCGCGGCAAGGCCGGCGCCGCCAACATCCTGACCGACCCGGAGACCGCGCTCGCCAATATTGGCGAAGCTGCGCGCGCTGCATTCGAAGAGGCCGGCCTCGATCCTGAGGGCATTGCTGCCGCGAAGGCGATCGTCGGGGTGGCCGGACACAATGTCGGCGACGCCGTGCACTATGTGAAGCGTCGTCTGCCCTTCGCTGCCGCGGATATCGAATCGGACGGTTTGATCGCACTGCAGGGCGCACTCGGCAACCAGGACGGCGCGGTCGCCATCCTCGGCACCGGCACCATCTATATCCTGCGCCAGGGCGAAACCGTCAGCTATGTCGGCGGCTGGGGCTTCACCATCGGCGATCACGGCAGCGGCGCGCGCATCGGACATGCCCTTCTGCAGGAAAGCCTGCTCGCCTTCGACAATATCCACGAGGCCTCCGCCGTCACGGACAGCGTCATGGCTGAATTCAACAACGACCCGCGTGATGTCGTCGATTTCGCCCGCCTTGCCAAGCCGGGCGAATTCGGCCGCTATGCGCCGCGCGTCTTCGAAGGCGCTGCCGCCGGCGACCCCGTTGCCGTGCGACTGCTGAAGGCCGCGGCGGTCACCGTGGATCAGGCGCTCGACGTGGTCGTCGCCAGGGGATGCGAGCGGCTGTGCCTGCTTGGCGGACTGGCTCCGCTCTATCGTCCGTGGCTCGCCGAGCGGCACCAGGCGCTGCTCGTCGAGGCGGAAGCGGACGCATTGACCGGCGCGGTCGCACTTGCCGCCCAGCGCTTCGGCTCCCAGGCGAGGGCAGGCGCATGACGCATCAGCTCGCATCCATTCTGCCGCTCGAAGGTCTGCAGTCCGGAGGCGCGGGGCCGCTCTATCTCAAGCTTCGGCAGTCGCTCGAAGAGGCGATCCAATCGGGCAAGCTCAATCACGGCGATGCCCTGCCGCCGGAGCGTGATCTCGCCGACTACGCCAACATCAGCCGTGTGACCGTGCGCAAGGCGGTGGATGATCTGGTGCGCGACGGATTGCTCGTGCGCCGCCATGGTTCCGGCACCTTCGTCGTCAAGCCGGTATCCAAGGTGCAGCAGTCGCTGTCACGGCTGACCTCGTTCACCGAGGACATGGCGCGCCGCGGGCTCAATACCCATGCGCGCTGGCTGGAGCGCGGCCTGTTCCATCCTTCGCCGGACGAGATGATGGCGCTGGGCTTGCCGGCCGATGCCTTGGTCGCCCGCCTCGGGCGCCTGCGCATTGCCGACGACATGCCGCTCGCAATCGAGCGTGCCAGCATCTCGGCCGAGTTCCTGCCGGATCCGCAGGCCGTCACCTCGTCGCTCTATTCCGCGCTCGACAAGACGCGCTCGCGTCCGGTTCGGGCCGTTCAGCGCATCTCCGCCTGCAACATCAAGGACCCGGATGCCTCGATGCTCGGCGTTGCCGTCGGCTCGGCCGGCCTTTCCATCGAACGCGTCTCCTATCTCGCATCGGGACGTGTCGTCGAATTCACCCGCTCGCTCTACCGGGGCGATGCCTATGATTTTGTCGCGGAACTGACGCTGTCGGAATCCTAAAGCGACCGCCCGCAGAAAGGAATTGACCATGCAGACCAACATGCGCCGAGAAATCGACGAAATACCCGAAGCCGCCCAGCGCTTGCTCGAGCGTTCCGCCGATCAGTTGAAGGCCGCCGGCGCTGCTTTACGCGCCAAGGATCCGGCCTTCCTGGTGACGATCGCCCGCGGCTCATCCGACCACGCGGCGCTCTTCCTGAAATATGCGATCGAACTGCAGGCCGGCCGGCCGGTCGCCTCGCTCGGCCCGTCGCTCGCCTCGATCTACGGCGCCAAGCTGAAGCTCGGCGGTGCGGCGGCGATCGCAATTTCGCAATCGGGCAAGAGCCCTGACATCGTCGCCATGGCTAAGGCCGCGACCGACGCCGGGGCCGTCTCGATTGCGCTCACCAACACGCTGCCCTCGCCAATTTCCGAGGCCTGCACCCACCCGCTCGACATTCTGGCTGGCCCCGAGATCGCGGTCGCGGCCACCAAGTCCTACGTCAATTCGATTGTTGCCGGCCTTGCCGTGCTCGGCGAATGGACCGGTGACGCCGCGCTTAAGCGGGCGGTTGCCGACCTGCCGAACCAGTTTGCCAAGGCGGTGAAGCTCGACTGGCAGGCCTTTGCCGACGATCTCGGCGAGGCGGAATCGCTCTACGTGCTCGGCCGCGGCCCGGCGCTGGCGATTGCCAGCGAGGCGGCGCTGAAGTTCAAGGAAACCTCCGGCATGCACGCGGAAGCCTATTCCGCGGCGGAAGTGCTGCACGGACCGGTGGCGCTCGTCGGCGCCAAGTTCCCGGTCTTGACGCTCGCAGCTCGCGATGCGGCGGAAACCTCGGTCGCCGGCATCGCCGACGGTATGGCGGAAAAAGGCGCAGTGGTTCATGTTACGTCGAGCCGTGCGGCCAAGGCCAGGCGTCTGCCGTTCGTCGAGACGGGCCATCCGATCACGGACGCGCTGACCTTGATCCTGCCGTTCTACGGCTTCGTCGAAGCCTGGTCGCGCTCGCGCGGTCTCAACCCCGATGCGCCGGCAAGCCTCAAGAAGGTAACGGAGACGAGATGAGCGAGAGGAAGGCAATCACCGGCGCTCGCCTGTTCGACGGTGTTGAATGGCACGATGGCTGTGCCCTCGTGATCGAGGCCGGCCGCGTCAAGGCGATCGTGGCATCGGCCGATGTTCCTGCCGATGCCGAACGGATCGATGCGCATGGCATGCTGCTCGTGCCGGGCTTCATCGACCTGCAGGTCAATGGCGGCGGCGGCGCGCTTCTCAATGAGGAGCCCAGCGTCGAGGGCATCCGGCAGATCTGTTCGGCGCATGCCAAGTTCGGCACCACCGCACTGCTGCCGACGCTGATCACCGATACGCGCGAAGTCAGAAGCGCCACCATCAAGGCGGGCCTTGATGCCAAGGCCGCACGCGTGCCCGGTTTCCTCGGGCTGCATCTCGAGGGCCCGCATCTCTCGGTCGCGCGCAAGGGCGCCCATGATCCGAAACTGATCCGTCCGATGGACGATGCCGATCTCGCGGAAATGCTCGATTGCGCGAAAGCGCTCGGCGTCTTGATGGTGACGGTGGCGCCGGAAAACGCCACCAGGGAGCAGGTGCGGGCGCTGGCCGATGCCGGCGTCGTCGTCAGCCTCGGCCACACCGATGTCGGCTACGAGACCGCCGTTGCCTATGCGAGAGCAGGCGCCAGGACGGTGACCCACCTGTTCAACGCCATGAGCGGTCTCGGTCATCGCGAACCCGGCGTCGTCGGCGCGGCGCTTGCCACCGGCACGCTGCATGCGGGCCTCATCGCCGACGGTTACCATGTCGAGCCGGCCTCGATGGGCGTGGCGCTTCGCGCCAAGACCGGTCCGGGCCAGATCTTCCTTGTCACCGACGCGATGTCGCCGATCGGCACCGACATGACCAGCTTCCAGTTGAACGGCCGCGAGATCCTGCGCGAGGGCGGCCGGCTGACGCTTGCGAACGGCACGCTCGCCGGCGCCGACATCGACATGCTCTCCTCCGTCCGCTTCGTGCACGAGAAGCTCGGCCTGCCGGTGGAAGAAGCCTTGCGCATGGCTTCCGCCTATCCGGCCGATGCCATGGGGCTTGCCACTCACAAAGGACGGCTGAAGGCCGGCGCCGACGCGGATTTCGTGCTGCTGACGCCGGAGCTCGGCATGGGCTCCACCTGGATTGGCGGCGTTCAGGTCTACGCCGCCTGATCGTCACGCCGTCAGACAAAAGCCCCGGACAGCGCAAAGCCTGTCCGGGGTTTTTTCACTTCGGTGATGTTATTTCAGCGCGCCGAAAGCCTTGCCTTCATCGCCCGGACCGTTTCTAGATCGGTGCGCCGCCGATCGGCCGAGACGAAACCCATCTCGACCAGCCGCCGATCCTGAGCCGGATCACGAACGGAGCAGGAGGAATGCACCTCGCCGACGGTCAGCCGGTCGAGAAGGCCATCGACCGTATCGAGCATGACGCCGGACCCCGGCATGATCGACAGCCTACCCTCGGCGAGACCGACGATTTCGGACAATCGATCGATTGCCTGCGGCGCGCTCTTGGCGCCGCCCGAGGTCAGGATGCGTTCGAAGCCGAGTTCCGCCGCCACCTCCATCGCCTCGGCAAAATCCGGCACGAGATCGAAGGCGCGGTGCAGCGTCATGCCGAGGCCGGCTGCGTGGCCGGTGAGCTTGATGAGCATTGAGGCATCGAGGCGGCCGTCGGCAAGCGAGGCGCCGAGCACGACGCCCGCCAGACCGGCGGCGCGCGCCGCGTCGATGTCGCGACGCATGACGTCGAGGTCTGCGGCGGAGAAGACGAAATCGCCGGGGCGGGGGCGGATCATCGCGTAAACGGGCACTGGCGGCGGACCGGCCAACGCCATCAGTCCGGGATTGGGTGTCAGGCCGCCGACGGAAAGCGCTGCGCAGAGCTCGATGCGGTCGGCTCCGCCCTCGATGGCCGCCTTCAACCCCTCGGCATCATCGACGCAGACTTCGAGCTTGATGCCGTTCATGCCGTTTCCTCTCCCAGTCCGAGCAGTGCCGCGCCGATCAGGCCGGGCTCGACCCGACACTCGCCCCGCACCACCAGCGGCCGATCGAATTGCCTCAGAATCCGGCTACGGACCGCTCCGTCGATTTCAGCAAGCAATTCCTCGGAATTGGAAAGGCCGCCGCCGACCGGCACGATCGTCGCGCCGGTGATGTTGATGACGAGCGCCAGCGGCGAGCTGACGAGATCGACGAGAAGCTCAACCGTGCACTTCGCCTCGGCGTCGCCCGCCCGCCAGGCCTCAATGATCTCATGGCTCGAAAGCGTCTTGCCATGCGCGGTCTGGTGCAGCCGCTCCAACCCGCGCGCCCCGCCGACAGTATCGACGCAGCGCTTCTGGCCGCAGCCGCAGTCATAGGCGGGAATGGCGATCGGCGGATGACCGGCCTGCGCCGCGATCGCCGGGCCGTGTCCCCATTCGCCGGCAAAGCCGCCATCCGCATTGATCAGCCGGCCGTCGATCACCAGGCCGCCGCCGACCCCGGTACCAAGGATGGCGCCAAAGACGATACGATGGCCACGGCCGGCGCCGGCGCCGGCTTCGGCGAGTGCGAAACAGTCGGCGTCATTGGCGATCTTCACCGGCAGATGCAGCGCCGCTTCCAGTTCGGCGACCAATTCACGCCCGTCGATGCAGGGGATATTGGCGCATTTGATCTGCCGCGTCTCGGGATCGATGACGCCGGTGATCGAGATCGCGACGCAGTCCGGGTGCCCGCCCGCCTCGTCGAGCACCGATTCGAGCACCTGCACGAATTGGCGGAAATTGGTGAGCGGCGTCGTCCGTCGCGGCAATGGGAAGATCCGATCGCGCGAATGGACGATCGCGCCCTTGATCGCCGAGCCGCCGATATCGAAGCAGACGATCATGCCTCACCCCGGATGATCGCTTCGGCCGAAAGCGCCACCGAAAGCAGCCTGTCGTCCTGGTGATGCGGGGCTGCAAGCTGGAAGCCGACGGGCATTTCCGCCGCACCGGTACCGCAGGGAATGGAGATGCCGCAGAAATCCAGGAAGTTGCCGATCGACGTGTTGCGGAGCGTCTTGGCGTTGGTCTTGAAGAACAGCTCGTCGTCCTCGATCAGCGGCGCGATCGGCGGCGCCACATGCGGCAGCGTCGGATGGGCGATAAGCTCGTTCGGCTTCAGGCTGTCGACCGTCTCGTGGATCAGCTGGTCGCGCGCGTCGAGCAAGGCAATGTAGTCGGGCATGGTGATCTTCTCGCCGAGTCGCGTGCGGGCAACGACGCGCGGGTCCATGGCATTGGCTTCGGGACCGGCAAGTCGTTCGCGGTGAAGGGCATAGGCCTCCGCCGTCACCAGGGCGCCATGACGCGCCATCAGCCCGAAGATCGCCGAAAAGGCCGGGAAGGCGCGGCGTGTGATGGCAACACCGGCTCGTTCGAGCCGCCGGATGGCATCCTCGAAGGCTTCTACGACTTCTGTCTCTGCATCGTCGAAGACCACCGTTTCCGGGATCACCAGCGAGACACCCGAGAGGTCGGCGCGGCGCACCGTTGGCGCCGTCAGCCCATGCATGGCGGCGTCGACCCAGATCGCATCCTGAACCGTATGGCAAAGCGGCCCAAGCGAATCCAGGCTTTCGGCCAGCGGATAGACGCCCTTCATCGCGTAGCGGCCGCGTGTCGCCTTGTAGCCGACGATGCCGGTCATCGCCGCGGGAATACGGACGGAGCCACCGGTGTCGGTGCCGATGGCCACCGGTACCAGCCCGGCCGCGACCGCGACCGCAGAGCCTGACGACGAGCCGCCGGGAATGCGTTCGACGTCCGTGGCCGCTGGGTTCCTCGGCGTGCCGTAATGCGGGTTGATACCAAGGCCCGAAAAGGCGAACTCGCTCATATTGGTGCGGCCGACACTGACCATGCCGGCGGCGGCAATGGCGGCGACGACCGGAGCGTCGCTCCCTGCCGGCGCGCTTGTCTGCAACACCGTCGAGCCGGCGGTCGTGACGCTGCCGGCCATGTCGAACAAGTCCTTCCACGCAACCGGCAGGCCGTCGAGCAGCCCGAGCGAACGTCCCGCCCTGAGGCGTTTCGAGGCGGCGTCCGCATCGTGCGTCGCGCGCTCAGTCGTCAGTTCGACGAAGATGGCATAGTCGCCATGCGCGTCTATGGCCGCATAGGTTTCCTTGGCGAGGTCGACGGGGTCCAGCCTGCCGCTCTGAACGAGCACGGAAAGGCTGGCAAGTGTCTTCTGTTCTGTCACGTCATCCTCCGCGTACCGCCGTTATTGTCTGCCACGGGCAACTGCGCCTATCCCCTAGCATATCGTCGCCCTTGGCGTTTTCCATGCTCCACATAGGCGAGACCCATGAATCTTGCATAAAGACCATGCGCAGGCCGGGCACGCCTTGCCGGCCGCAACGCCTCTGCCTACATGCCTCATCGAACGTTGGCCGACACTGGAGAGCGATGATGATATTGGATGCGGCACGGCTTGCGCTCGCCAATCTGCTTGCGCCCGAGACGAGGTCGGTTTTCTGGAAGGTGCTGGGCCTGACGATCCTGGCGCTCGTGGCGCTCTGGTTTGCCCTGCGCGAACTGTTCGTCTGGCTGGCGCTGCCGTGGATCGATACGCTGATGCCGGGCACGCCCGTCTGGGCCGGCTGGCTGACATTCGTTCTCGGCATCTTTGCAAGCCTCGGGTTGGCGCTTGCGCTTGCTCTGCTGCTCGCGCCCGTCACCGCGCTGATTGCCGGCTTCTTCCTCGACGACGTTGCCGAGGTGATCGAGAAGCGGGACTATCCGAACGAGCCCAAGGGTCGGCCTTTACCGCTCGGCGAGGCGATCGCCGGCTCGGTGAAGTTCCTCGGCGTCGTCATCCTCGGCAACCTGGTGGCACTCTTCCTGCTGCTCGTTCCGGGCGTCAATCTGGTCGCCTTCTTTCTGGTCAACGGCTACCTGCTCGGACGCGAATTCTTCGAGTTCGCGGCCATGCGCTATCGTGCGCCGGCGCAGGCGCGGCTCTTCCGCGAGAAGCACCGCTCCACCGTGTTCCTCGCCGGCCTTCTGCTTGCGGCCTTTCTGGCGGTGCCCGTGGTCAACCTGCTGACGCCGCTCTTTGCTGCCGGTCTGATGGTGCATCTGCATAAGCGGCTTTCGGCAAAGGACCCCGGATTTTCGCTGTCGGGCAGTGCTGCGGCGAAGGCCTGAGATGCTCTTGCTTGACATCATGCCGGCTGTGGCCAATCTGCCGGCAAAATCCCATTGTGCTGCGCGCAGGCCGGCGCATGGCAGGACGGAGTGATGCAGATGAACAAGACGGACGAACGGATCACCCACCTCGAAGAAACGGTCGCCCATCAGGCCAAGACCATCGAGGAACTTTCCGATCAGCTCGCCGAGCAATGGAAGGTGGTGGAGCAGACGCGCGCCAAGCTCGACCGGCTGACCGAGCGCTTCCTGACGCTGGAGGAGCAATCGCTCGACGCGCCGGCGATCACCCGGCCGCCGCACTATTGAGCGTAGCCGCAAAAGCCGGAGCAAACAAAAAGGCCGCCGGTGCAACGAACCGGCGGCCTTTTTCGTTCCCTAAGCGCTGTTCTTAGTAGGGGCAGGACTCGTCGCTCATGTAGTCGTGAACTTCGACCTTGCCGGCGATGATTTCGGCTTTCACCTTTTCCACCGCGTCGAGCATCTCGGGCGTGATCAGCGCCTTGTTGTTGTCGTCGAGCGCATAGCCGACGCCGTCTTCCTTGAGGCCGAGGTTGGAAATGCCGAATTCGAACTTGTCGTCCTTGGCCGCCTTGAAGGCTTCATAGACGGCGACGTCGACGCGCTTCAGCATCGAGGTCAGAACCTTGCCCGGCTGCAGGCCGTTCTGGTTGGAGTCGACGCCGATGCCGAGCTTGCCTGCATCCGCTGCTGCCTGCAGAACGCCGACGCCGGTGCCGCCGGCAGCGTGGTAGACGACATCCGAACCCTGGTCGATCTGCGACTTGGCGATTTCGCCACCCTTGACCGGGTCGTTCCAGGCGTCCGGCGTCGTGCCGGTGTAGGCTTCCAGAACCTTGACGTCAGCACCGGTCGACTTGGCGCCGCCGACGTAACCACAGGCGAACTTGTGGATCAGCGGAACGTCCATGCCGCCGACGAAGCTGACGGTCTTCGACTTGGAAGCGAGGCCGGCGAGAACGCCGACGAGGTAGGAGCCTTCCTGTTCCTTGAAGACGACCGATTTGACGTTCGGCTTTTCGACGACCATGTCGATGATCGCGAACTTGGTGTTCGGATATTCAGGGGCGATCTTCTTCGAGCGAAGCTGCCCAGTTGAAGCCGGCCATGACGATCGGGCTGTTGCCGTCGCTGGCAAAGCGGCGCAGCGCCTGCTCGCGCTGGGCGTCGTTGGCGATTTCGAACTCGCGGTATTCGACACCCGATTCCGTCTTGAACTTCTCGGCGCCGTTATAGGCAGCCTCGTTGAAGGATTTGTCGAACTTGCCGCCGAGATCGTAGATGATCGCCGGCTTGATGTCGGCGGCCAGTGCCGTGGCGGACATCATCGAAAAGGCAAAGAGACCGAGAATTGTTTTTTTCATCGTGCAGCCCTGTTGTCGCTATTGATCTTATTGGGTCCTCCCGCCGGCTGCCTGACGGAAGCCTGTCTGCGGAACCCACCCCCTTCTCCTTGGGGCTAGGGTGGCGCATCCTTGCACGGTCACGGCAAAAAAACACTCAAAATTTTTCAGATGGTAAAAATTGAAGCCACAGATGCCGCTGCCCTTAAGGCACCGGTTCTGTTGCGCTTTTGAGGACGCGGGCAAGTGTGCGCGCCCATCCGGCGCGGCCTCAGGGTTGTGCGTGTTCCTCTTGCGTTTGCGCTGCCCTGAGCGCTACCGAGGCGTCAGAACGGGATCAGGAAATGTGTGCTTGTCTATTTGCCGGCATCCCACTCTGGCCGAAACGAAGCGATCTCATGTTTGCCGTCTAGTGGCCAATGGGGCAGCTCACCCCGGTGCCGCGCAGGCCGCAATAGCCGTTCGGGTTCTTCGCCAGATATTGCTGATGATAGTCTTCGGCGAAGTAGAACGGGCCGGCCTTGCCGATCTCCGTGGTGATCCTGCCGCCGTGGTTGGCGTGCTTCAGCGCCGACTGGAAGGCCGTGCGCGCAGCTTCGGCCTCCGCCAACTGCTCGTCGTCATAGGTATAGATCGCCGAGCGGTAGGTGGTGCCGATATCGTTGCCCTGGCGCATGCCCTGGGTCGGGTCGTGCTCCTCGAAGAAGGTCTTGAGCAGGGTCGCAAGCGGGACCTTCGCGGGATCGTAGACGACCAGCACCACCTCGGCATGGCCGGTGAGCCCTGTGGTCGTCTCCTGATAGGTCGGGTTCCGCGTCAGCCCGCCGGCGTAACCGACAGCCGTGACATAGACGCCGGGAATGTTCCAGAGCAGCCGTTCGGCGCCCCAGAAGCAGCCCATGCCGAGCAGGATCTTCTTCGTGCCGTCGGGGTAGGGGCCTTTCAGCGGCCGGCCGGAAACGAAATGCGTCTCGGCCGTCGGGATCGCCTCGTCGCGACCCGGCAGCGCCGTCTGCGCATCGGGCATGATCGTCTTCTTGTTGAACATGTCGATCAGGAACATCAACCTACTCCTTTCGTCGGTGCGGCGGCGAGCCCCGCGAAAATCAGGCGGCGAAGCGGCCAGCCGCTGGTCGCTTCTTGTATCCGGCCATCCACAGAACGAGCGCGAGCAATGCCAGCACCGCAAAGGCCGGCTGCATCAGCACCCAATGCAGGATCAAATGCCAGATCGTCGGCGCCGTATCGGAACGCTCAGCAAGCTGGATCCAGCTCGCCGTATCGGCGCCAAGCGCCTCCAGATCGTCGCCGAGCGAGGTCATGACCAGTTCCGATGCGGCGACCGACTGGATCGCATCGACAACGCCTGCAAGCACGGCGGCAAACAACACGACGGCGCTCGCCAGTCTCAGTAGAAACCGCATCGATCTAAATTCCCTTCGTCCCATCGGCCGGCGCGTTGTTATGGTCAGGCGCGCTGTCCGTCGGGCATCTTCCTCGATCGCATGGGTCTCGGACAAGACCCGGCGGCAAAATTGTGCGGTGATCTGAACACTGGCCGATGCGGCATCTGGACCTGCCCGGGAGTGTGACGCTCGTCCCGGCGCAAGAGATAGGCGTGCCGGCCGGCACGCACAATGGGGACGACGGGTCGCTCGTTTCATAAGATGTCAACAATCTGTCAGAAAGCAGTTGATCCCAGGCAAATCATCGGTATATAGACGCGCGTCCGCCGGTTCACGCTGGCTGGCACCGAAGGGCCTCGCCCTTCCCATCCAGCCGGATTGACCATCGGCTGCTGACGGATGGACAGGTGGCCGAGTGGTTGAAGGCGCACGCCTGGAACGCGTGTATACGTGAAAGCGTATCGAGGGTTCGAATCCCTCTCTGTCCGCCATTTCTCCCCATTATTTTCGGATGTCACCCAACACGATCCAACGGCGATTTGTGTCCCACCGTCGCGTACATCGGCAAACGTCGCCGGCGCCTGTTTCTCCACCGATCATCGCTGGCCGGACAAGTGGTCGAAGGCGCTCCCCTGCCAAGGGAGTACACCGGAAACGGTGGTGTGAAGACGAGTTGTCTTGCGAGAATATCGACCCGCTTTGGCTCCCGAAAAAATTACGTTCGCGCGATCCGTTTGGCTTCTCCAGTTCGTCTTTGCTGTGTCCGTAGCAAAGGAGATACGCTGATGGCCACCGAACCTGTTACCCTCGTCAATCTGCTGAAGGTCGAACCCGGCAAGCAGGCGCAACTGATCGCGCTTCTGAAGCGCAACATCGAAACCGTTATCAGCACGCTTGGCGGCTGGCGGACGAGCAGGCTGATCGCCGCCAGGGACGGGACTAGCGTCATCATCTACTCGGAATGGGAGACGCCTGCGGCCGTCGAGGCGATGCGGGCCGATGCCCGGATGAAGGCGTATTTTCCGCAGATCCTCGAGCTGGCAAGCCTCGAGTCGATCCTGGGCGAGGCCGTGTTCAGCGACAACAGGTGATATCGATCCGCCGCCGGCGCTCGCTGGCGCGGCCGGAAGGCGGCGGACATTCCCTCGAACCCGCGCTATCGTGCCGCCGTCGCCGATGGGCTGACGCTTGGAGATGCGCCAATGGAGCCCGATACATGAACGTGGATGACTTCGAGGACCGCCTGCGGGAGTTCAGGCCGCGGCTGCATCGCTATTGCGCGCGTATGACCGGCTCGGCCGTGGACGGCGAAGATGTGCTGCAGGATACGCTCATCAAGGCCCTGCAGGCGCGGGCGGACGGTGCGGTCGTGGACAATCTCGAAGGCTGGCTGCTTCGCATCGCCCACAATACCAGCCTTGATTTCCGGCGCCGTCGATCCCGGCACAAGGTCGTTCCGCTGCTCGATGACATGGAAGACGCACCCGTGCCTGAAGCGGACATCGTTGCGGTCGGTTTTCAAACCTTTCTGCAACTGCCCGAACTTCAGCGCTGCGCGGTGATCCTCAAGGACGTGCTCGGGCACTCTGTCGAAGAAATCGCCGATATTGCCGACTGCACGCCGGCGGCGGCCAAATCGGCGCTTCAGCGCGGGCGGGCGGCGCTCCGGCAACTGGCGGAGCGCCCGGACGACATGCGGCTGCCGCTGATGTCCGATGCCAACCGGCAGAAGATGGCGACCTATGTGCGCCTGTTCCAGGGCGGCGACTTCGACACGATCCGCGCCATGCTGGCCGAAGACGTCAAGCTCGAGCTGGTCAACAGGCTGAGGCTGGAGGGCCGCGAGGGCATTGGCCGCTATTTCACCCGTTATGCCGAGGAGACGAGGTGGCGTTTCGCCCTCGGAGCGATCGAGGGCCGCCCGGTGATGCTGGTTTTCGACGGCGCCATGGAGAAGCCGGCGCATTTCGTCCTTCTCGACTGGCGAGAAGACGAGATCGCCGCGATCCGCGACTTTCTCTTCGCGCCCTATGTGCTTGAAACCGTCGACTGGGTTCGTCTGGCTTGAGAGGCTTCTCCGCCGATCGACGATCCATTCTCCGCCATTTGTTGACGACTGCGCGGTACCGCGCATTTTCTTTGGTATGGATGGCCGTTGGAGCTCGGCGGGATTTGCTTGTCCGGCATGGCCCCGGCTTTGACCACGGTGTCGAGGAGATGTGTTCGCGATCTGGGGAGCAGGCAACATGAGCACCGCGAGCGACGCACGTTTCTGGGACCGGACGTCGCGGCGATACGCCAAGGGCGCGATCGCGGACCCGGCCGGATATGAGCGCACGCTCGACCGCACCCGCGCCCTGCTTCTGCCCGATGACCGTGTGCTGGAGCTCGGTTGCGGCACGGGGACGACGGCGTTTCGCCTCGCCGGCGATGTGCGGGACTATCTTGCGACCGATTTTTCCGCCGCGATGATCGCAATTGCGAGCGAGAGGTACGGCGTCGACCTGGTGCCGAACGTCGCCTTCCGCATCGCGACGGCCGAAGCGCTTGCCGCCGAGCGCGTGCAATACGATGCGGTTCTGGGCTTCAACTATCTCCATCTCGTGCGCGACCTCTCGGGCACGCTTGGCAACATCCACGCCCTGCTTGCCTCGAGGGGACTGTTCATCTCCAAGACACCCTGTGTCGGAGAGATGAACCCGCTGATCCGTTTGGCGTTGTTGCCGGCGATGCGGGCACTCGGAAAAGCGCCCTATGCCGGAATTTTCAGGCAGATCGAACTGAGCCAAGAGATGACGGCCGCTGGTTTCGAGATTCTGAAGATTGAAAGCCACGCGACGAAGGGTAACGACAACCGTCCCTATATCGTCGCCCGCAAGCGGTGAGAAGAACGCCTCGCCACTGCCATCCGGCCGGATCGACCCTCGGCCGCGGGCGTACTTCTTTCATTGCGGGAAATCCCTCATTGTTTTCGGAAACCGGTCCCTTAATTTGGACCGTGATCAAGTGCGAACGACGGAGGATGTCATGGCCAACCCGCAATCCGACGACAAGCGCCCGACCCCGGACCCCGCCGAGGACAATGCGTACTTTCCCTCTCCCTATTCGCTGAGCCAGTTCACATCGCCGAAGTCCGACTTGAGCGGTGCGGACTATCCGAACCCCTACAAAGGCGGACGCTGGAAGATTCTGATGATCGGGGCGGATGAGCGGTATCTGTTGACCGATAACGGTACGATGTTCTCGACCGGGAACCACCCGCTGGAAACGCTTCTGCCGATGTACCACCTCGACAAGGCCGGCTTTTCCTTCGACGTCGCAACGCTGTCGGGCAACCCGGTCAAGTTCGAGTTCTGGGCGATGCCGTCCGAGGACAAGGAGGTGAAGGGTTTCTTTGCGAAGTATCGCGATCAATTCAAGAAGCCGCTCAAGCTTTCCGATGTGATCGAGACGGCGCTGGGGGATGACTCCGACTATATCGGCGTGTTCGTTCCCGGCGGCCATGGAGCGCTGATCGGTCTGCCGGAAAGCAGGGACGTCAAGGCCGTGCTCGAATGGGCCGTGGCCAGGGACAAATTCATGATCTCGCTCTGTCATGGGCCGGCGGCCCTTCTCGCAGTCGGCGACAGTCCGATCTTTGCCGGTTACAAGATCTGCGCTTTCCCCGACGATCTCGACGCCAAGACCCCCGACATCGGCTATATGCCCGGTCACTTGACCTGGAAGTTCGGCGAGAAGCTGAAGGGGATTGGCTTCGAGATCGTGAACAAGGACATTTCTGGCGCGACGTACCAGGATCGCAAGATGCTGACCGGCGACAGTCCGCTTGCCGGCAACGCGCTCGGGAAGCTCGCAGCCGCAGCACTCCTGAAGGAGGTGGCGGCAGGGTGAGCATGGTCTCGGTCGATGCCGCATTCCGCGCTGCCTTCGCCATCGAGGGCCGCGCGCTTCGTCCTGTTCTTCGCCTCCTCGGCGCGCGGCGACGTGGTCGAGCGGATCCACTGGATCGAAGGTGATCGGTTCGGTGACGGCGAGGCTGTCGATGCTGGCTGGATCGCCGCAACCACCGCCCAAGCCGTCAAAGTCGCCATTCGCAACGGCGATATCGAGGCCTGACCCGTAGCAAGGCTATGGCATGGTTACGAAACGGATTCCGCCGGTTCCGCCGCGTGCGCCTGATGCAACAGATCCAGAAACGCCTTTGCCTCCGGCATTGCCGTAGAACCAATGGCGCTGACCGCGATACCCGGTGTCCACGAATTCATGACCGCCGCACCGGAAAATCCCTTGAGCCGGCTAAGGGTGATCTCCTCGTGGTGCTGCGGCACACCGAGGCGCTCGAGCCGCCGCTGAACCGTACCCATCATCGTGCCGGTCAACATCTCGGCCTTGGGCCAGATGACCGCTTCGCCGTCCCAGAAGACGAGATTCCAGATCGTTGCTTCGCTGAGGCGCCCGTGCCGGTCGATGAAGGCGGCGTCGTCGAAGCCGTCGCGCACGGCCTGATGCAGATAGTAGGTTTTTCCGGATTCGCCGACATGCTTGAAATTGGCAAGCGGCCGCTCATGTTCCACCACCGCGAGCCGCAGCGGCCCGGTCGGGCCATTCGAAGGGGCTGCGGTCCGCACCAGAACCGCGGGCTCCACATCCATGCTGCCGGTTGTGAATTCGCCGTGCGGCGAAAAGACCGTGACCGTCAGCGACTGGTCCGCGGGACCGGCGTCGATCGCCTGCCTGATATGGGCGCGCAGATCCTCGTCGGGCAATGCGCGGCCGAAGAAGGCGAACGAGGCCTTGTCAAGGCGCTTCAGATGCAGGTCCAGGCCTCTGATCTTTCGGTCCCGGACCTGGATCGCAGTGAAGTGTGCGAAGCCGGCAAAGGCCAGGGGCATCAGGTCGGCTGCGCTGGCCGGTCGCCCGTTGAGCGCTGCGGGATAGAGGCTTGTTTCGTTGGGCATATTCTTGCTCCTGGGTGTGTTCACATGAGGGAGCCAAAAGGTCTAAGGTCTGACAGCGCTGTCAGAGTCAAGGCGCAGCGAAGGGAACGGAATGAAAATAGGCGAGCTGTCGAAACGGACCGGCGTCAGCATAAGGATGCTGCGTTACTACGAGGCCGAGGGGCTTTTGAAGCCAGAGCGCACCGAAAGCGGCTATCGCGACTATGATCTGGCGGAGGTGAGAACCGTCGAGCGCATCAAGCTCCTGGGTGCCGGTGGCATGACCCTTGCGACGATACTGCAGTTCCTGCCCTGCGTGCGCGGCGAAGGTCCGATCTTTGAGCCCTGCGACGAACTGCGCGTTACCCTGCGCCAACAGATTCGCCTCGTGGAAGAGAAGGCGGAAAAGCTGGCACAGAGCCGTAGCGTGCTGGAGAGTTTTCTGCAGGAGATCGGAGAACGCTGATCTTCTGCCGGGATCGAGCCCGCGTGCTGCGGCGGGCCGTTGCGGACCTCATTAACGCTTGAGCGCCTTGCGACCAAACCTCGCCCTGGCCGTCCTTCAGAAGTCAGCGGCGCGCGGCAAACCGTATGTGCCTTTCCCGTCGTCGCTCTAATAGACGTCGGTCTTCGATCGACTGATATAAAAACCGTGGCCGTCACTGCGCACGCAGCTAAGCCCCGTTTTGCTGGACCGACAGCTAAACGGCCCCTTCTTCCAGCTGTTGCCGTAGCTCAGGATATGTGAGCCGTCGCAGCATGCTGTATCGCCGGCGTTCTGGAAGCGTCGGGCCTTGCCCGCCTTTCCCAGAATGAACCTCTGATAGGTCGGTTCGATGCGGTCGCAGCCAAGTTCCGGGCCGCCGTCCTCGGGGGTATAGACATCGGAGCCGCCGGCTGGCGTGTATTGGCAACCGATGTTGCCGGTCGGCATGTTGAAATAGATCAGACCGCCATCGGCGGGGAAGTTCTGCTCTGCCGCATTCCCGTCGAATGCGATGAGCGCGGCGACCGCGAATATAAGAAAACGCATCATTCGAGCTTTGGCCCCTGACCCGTGTCGATCTCGCAAAGTGCAGCAAGTAAAACATATCTGCGGCAATGGGGAAACGGTCTCGGCTCTCGGCTCTCGACCTGCGGTCGACGGTACGGCGCGTGTGATAAATTGGCCCGGAGCCTGTCGGGTCGAACTTCAATGGTTAGCCATTGCGCTAAGTGTTTGCTCGTGATACTTAGCCTTATGGAACAGTATTCAGAGCGATTGGACGTGATCTTTCAGGCGCTCGCCGACCCGACCCGGCGCGCCGTGCTGGCGCGGCTTGGTGGCGGCCCGGCGAGCATCAGTGATCTCGCCCGCCCCTTCGACATGGCGCTGCCATCCTTCATGAAGCACATCCATTACCTGGAAGACAGCGGCCTGATCCGCACGCACAAGCAAGGCCGGGTGCGCACCTGCGCCATCGAGAAGGCGCAGTTCGCCGTGGTCGAGACCTGGCTCTCGGCGCAGCGCGCACTGTGGGAAGGCCGTGCCGATCGGCTGGAAAAATTCGTCACTGAACACGAGGAGAAATGACATGACCCGCTCCCCAGACCCCGAACTCGACCTGACGATGGCGCGTATCATCAAGGCGCCGCGCGCGACCGTCTGGCGCGCCTGGACCGATCGGACCCGGCTTGAGCAATGGTGGGTCCCGGCACCGGCACTATGCAAGGTGATCGACATGGATCTCAAGCCCGGCGGCAGCTTCGTGACCCGGATCAGCGAAGGCGGCGGCGACTTCGTGCCGCATATCAATGCGTGCTTCCTCGCCGTGGACGAACTCTCACGCATCGTCTTCACGGACACGTTGGTCGCCGGCTGGCGGCCGGCGGAAAATGCCTTCATGACGGCCATCATCACGCTCAGCGATCATCCGGCCGGAACACAATATACCGCCCACGTGATGCACCGGAGCAAGGCCGATCGCGACATGCACGAGGAGATGGGCTTCCACGACGGCTGGGGAACGGTGGCGGAGCAGCTGGCCCGCCTCGTCGAACAAACCCATTGAGGAGGCGATGACATGCGCAACATCGTCCTGCAGATGATGACGACGCTTAATGGCCGCCTGGACGATCCGCTCGCCTGGATGGGCACGGTGGTCGACGCGCAATACCGGGCGATCGACCGGCTCTATGCCGGCTACGACACGGTGCTCGTCGGCCGCACCACCTATGAGGAGATGGTCGGTTATTGGCCGGGCGCGCTTGAGGATGAGGCAAGCGGAGAGACCAATCGCACCATGGCCAGACGCATGCACGACTACCGCAAGCTCGTGTTCTCCCGCACCGGCGAGCATGCGATCAGCCCCTGGCACAATGCCGAGCAGGTCGTGGCTGCCGACGACGCGGCGCTCGTCCGCTACCTGACGGACCTGAAGGCTGCGCCTGGCGCCGATATCCATCTCTCCGGCGGCGCCAGCCTGGCACAGACGGTGATCGGCCTCGGGCTGGTCGATCGCTATCACTTCTTCGTCTATCCCGTCGTTTCGCCGGGTGAACTGTGGTTCGCCCGGCTCAGGGAAAAGAACGAACTGCAGCTCGTCGGCAGCGAACACTACGACAACGGTGTCGTCGGCCTTCACTACGCGGCCGTGCGCGGTACCAAGGCCGAGCGGCCGAAGAGCTTCTCCGAGCTTATCGCCTAGAGCAATTCCAGGAAAAGTGCGAAGCGGTTTTCCGTCCGGAATTGCGTCGCTTCAAATGCAATTCCAGGAAAAGTGCGAAGCGGTTTTCCGTCCGGAATTGCGTCGCTTCAAATGCAATTCCAGGAAAAGTGCGAAGCGGTTTTCCGTCCGGAATTGCGTCGCTTCAAATGGAGCAATTCCAGGAAAAGTGCGATGCGGTTTTCCGTCCGGAATTGCGTAGCTTCAAATGCAATTCCAGGAAAAGTGCGAAGCGGTTCTCCGTCTCCGGCCGCCGTCCGAGGGGTCAGTCTCCGCCTTGCAGGGCGTCGAGCAGCCGATCGTAGGTCGGCGCCAGCCGGCGCAGGATTTCCGCGGCTTCCGCGTCCCTGCGCAAGACCAGCGGGTATTGCAGCGCGCCGATGAGTTGCGCCTGTTCGCCCAAAATGGCGGCAGACTGGGCAAAGCCGATCCGCCCGAGGCAGGTCGCTGCATCGGCCGCACGGCGGGCGCCGACGCGAACGGCGAAGTGGATCAGATGGGCCCGCAGGCCCCGGTCGCAGCCGTCCTCGATCCGCGCTGCCAGCGCTTCGGCCGCTTCGGCGTTGCCGAGGCTTTCAGGCGGCACCGGCCGGTCCGTCACCATCGATAGCCAATGGATCGCGGCCGGTACCGAGGCCCGGATCGCGTCTGCTTCCGAAACCTCCGCCACGCGAGAGAAGCCTGACCGCAACGTAAAAGAGCAGCCATAGCTGAGCGTCTTCGCGCTCCAGGCCGCCATGAAGTCAGCGATCGGCAGCGAGGCATAGGGATAACCCTGCGGGTCGTGCATGAGCACCCGCTTCTCATCGAGCGCGAGAACCACGACATAGTGGTCGGCCTCGATCGGCCCGGTCATGCCGGGCTGATGGCGGAGATGTCCCATTTCCACCGGACCGACCCAGACCGGGCCATCCTTCAACGCCGAGCGGAGGCGAGAAAGCGCGTCCTCGGCATCGTCCCCCTTGCTGACCTGCGAGGTCCAGCCGAGTGCGGCCAGCGCGCCGTCGAACCCGGCTTCCGGGTCCCAGCCATAGGGGTCGAAGAACGGCAGCGCGCCGCCGATGAGCTGCATGCCGAAGGGGCTGCCGGTGGCGAACTCGATGGCCGCGGTTGAGGGTGCTTCCGTGCCGAACATCATGGCGAAGGAATTGGCGTAGCAATAGGGGCCGGAGCCCACATAGGGAACGTGCTGCATGGGATGGAACCCTTGATCGATACAGGAGCGGGTGAAGCGGTTTGTCTTAGGGCACGAGGGGATAGGCGACATCGAAACGGGCGCCGCCACTGCCCGGATAAATTTCGTAAGGGCTGCCGAAGCAGCTCAGATCGTCGCTCTGGTCGAACCAGGCCTCGATCGCGTCATAGATGCGAAGCACTGCCGGAAAGGTCTCGAACGGCTCGGATACGGGAAGGTACGCCTCGCGCGCTGCCGGTTGAAGGCGGATGCGCAGATCGCCTGAAGGTTCCAGGCTGCCGGTATAGCCCATCGCGACCTCGACGAGGCCTCTACCGTCATGATTGACGGGTTCGTGGAAATGCAGCGTCATCGGTCCGCCGTCGTCCATGCCGCATTGTGCAAGGTAGCTCCGGATCTCCGCTTCGGCACTTTCCGTGAAGGCTTCGAGCACATCGACCGTCACGTGGCCCTGACGATAGACAACCTTCGAAGGCGCGACGTCGCGGATACGAACGTCTCTCAACAGCGGATCGTCGCCGCCGTTCGGTTGCCTGGCGATCGCCTCTACCAGTTCGCTCTGTTCCTCGATCCGTTTGGCCTGCACCGCCAGCCAGGCGCGCAGTTCAATGAGGCGCACCTCGGGCTGAAGCTCGATCAGGCGCGCGATCCGGGCGATCGGCAGACCCAATTGCCGCAGTCTTGCGATCAGCCGGGCGCGGCCCGCTTGCTCGGCGGCGTAGTAGCGATAGCCGGTCGAGGGATCGACATGGGCGGGCACGAGCAGGCCCTGCTCGGCATAGAGCCGGAGCGCCTTCGGCGACAGTCTTGTGGCGGCGCCGAAGCGGCCTGCGAGGAAATAAGATTCGGTCATGGGACAAGTCTGGGGCCTGCCCCAGGGGCGAGGTCAAGGGGCATCTTCTCGTCTCTCCGGCAGCCGCCGGGCCGGTCGGCTGAATGCCTCCCGGAGCGGGCAACCGCTCCGGGAGGCACGTTGAGCTATTGCCTTTCACGCCGGTTCAGGAGCGCCAGCGCCAGCAGCGTGACTGTGGGCATGACCAGGCAATAGCCGACGAGCGGCCAGGCGGTATCGCCCCTGAGAAGCAGCACGGCGCCGGTGCCGACGAGGGCGACGATCAGGCTTTGGACGCAGAAGTAGAGCGCCACCGCCGTTCCGGCAATCGCGTCGAAGGCCTTCAGCGCACCGTTCGCGGTTACCGAGGCGGTCATGACAATGCCTATGGCGATCACCCACATGGGCAGCACGAAGCTTGCGAACGAGGGGGTGGTGAGAGCTTCGCCGGCGGCCAGCAACAGCGCTCCGAGCATAATCACGGCCATGCCGCGCATGAGGCAGCCCGCGATCCCGTAACGGGCGACGAAGCCCTTGGCGAAGCGCGTGGTCAGGATCATCACCACGGCCGCACTCGCAAAGGCCAGGCTGAAGCCGAACTGCGAATAGCCGGCGCGATCGATGAGCAGGCGCGGCGCGGTCGAGAAGAACACGAAGAACGCGCCCATCGCCGTGCTGAAGCCGAGCGTATAGGTCCAGAATGCGCCGCTCCCGAGAACAGGCGCGAAGCTGGGCCTCCCGTTGCCGGAGGGAACAGGCCGGGTTTCCGACCAGCGCGGCAGCGCCTGGCCGAGCGCCGCAAGGCCGAGCACGCCGAGCGTCAGGAAGATCGCCTGCCAGCCGAAGGCGCCTGATATCAGCGCGCCGGCAATCGGTCCGAGCGCCGGAACGAAGGAGAGCATGGCGCTGAAGAGGCCGTAGATGGTGACGCCTTCCGGACGGCCGCCGTAGACGTCCCGCACCGTCGCGAAAGTCGCGACCAGCGCCGCCGAGGCGCCCGCCGCTTGGACGAGCCGGAGTGTCACGAAGACCGGCGCCGAGGTGGTGAGTGCCAGCAGCAACGACGTCAGTGCAAATAAAGTCGCGCCACCGAGAAGCACCGGACGGCGGCCGAGGCGGTCGGACAGCGGGCCGAAGAGAACTTGTCCGAAGCCAAGCATGAGCATGTAGAGGCTGAGCGTCAATTGGACGATTGCCGGCGATGTGCCGAGAATACGAGGCATCTGAGGCACGACGGGCAGGTAGATGTCCATGGCGAGTGACGCCAGGATATCAAAGGGCGCCATCAGCAGCAGCGCCGCCGGCAGCCTGTAGGACCAGGTGGGTGGGTTATGATCGGGCATGATGAAACATCCGCGCAAATGGGGAACATTCGGCGGCGATCTGCCACTTCATCGATCTTGGAAGTATGAGCCGACAGACGCCGCAACAACTTTTCAACCGTTGTTGCGGCCTACCTGGTTGCTGACTCGTCGGTCCTCATGCGGTCATCCGAAATGTTATTCGTCGATCAAACGTCGACGTGTTTAGCATCGAGGCCAGGTTTCGACAACCTAGCTGCGCAATCACCCGAAAGCCCTGGCCCTCAGTCCCATTTCCAACTTCCGTTCGAATCGATCGAAATATGTGTCTGCGGATGGATCGATAGCGTTTCGCCCGAAAGTTGTCCTGGGGAATGCGGACAGGGGGGGTGGCTTTCGACTTAGTCTGCCGTGTCCGGCCTCGCGGTCAGCCGGTTCTCGACGCTGGCAACGCCGGCCACCGATGCTGCCGCATCGCCGGCACAGATGACGTCCGCCTCACTCGCCACCACACCGGTCAACACCACGATCTCGCCGAGTGCCATCACGGAGACTGCGCTGGTGTCGATCATCGTCGCATAGCCGATGAAACGCCGCACCTTGTCGGCGAGCGCGTCATCCGTGAGATGCGGATCGTCGTCCCTGTGGGCATAAATGGGCTTCTCTGGCGGCATGGCACCTTCCTCATGCTCTTCCCGAACGCCTGCGGTCTTGCGAAGGTTCCCTTCAAAACGGCTGCCGCCGCGCGCTTGCGATCCTGGCGTGAACCCGGTTATTGCTGGCAGTCCCATCCCAAGGCCCGCGCATGTCCGACATTTTCCAGAACGTCCTGCCCATCTTCATTCTGATCCTTGCCGGCTGGCTTTTGGTTCGGTCAGGCTATCTGAAACCGGCTGTCGGCGAGGCGCTCGGGGACTTCGTCTTTCGCGTCGCGGTTCCCATTCTGCTGTTCCGCACGATTGCGGAGGCCGATTTCAAGGACGGTTCGCCGTGGCCGCTTTGGGTCGCCTATTTCTCCGGCGTCGCGGTGACCTGGACGGTCGGGCATCTGGCGGCGATGCTCATTTTCGGCCGCGATGCGCGCATGGGCGTATTGGCCGGCGTCTCCTCGGCCTTCGCCAACACCGTGTTCATCGGTCTGCCGCTGGTCTCGCGCATCGTCGGCGAGGAGGGCATTGTCGCGATTTCGATCCTGCTGTCCGTCCATCTGCCTGTGATGATGATCGCCGGCACGCTGCTGATGGAGCGTGCCGAGCGCCGCACGAGCGGCAAGCCAGGGCAAAACCCGTTGCAGCTTCTCGCCGGCGTCGGCCGCAATTTGGTGCGCAATCCGCTGGTCATCGGGCTTGCTTGCGGCGCTGCCTTTCATCTCATCGGCCAGCCGCTCGGCGGACCGGTGAAGACCGTCGTCGACCAGCTTGCCGCGATGGCGGCACCGGCGGCGCTGGTCTCGATCGGCATGGCGCTCGACAAGTACGGCCTTGCCGGCAATCTCGGCCTTGCCTCCTTTACGAGTGTTCTGAAGCTCCTCATCATGCCGGGGGTCGTCTTCACCAGTTGTCACCTGCTTGGTCTCAACGACAACTGGACGACGGCGCTGGTGCTGACATCGGCGGTTCCGACAGGCGTAAACGCCTGGCTGATCGCCAACCATTTCAACGTCGGCCACGCGCTCGCCTCCTCGACGATCACATTGACGACCGCGCTCGGCGTCATCAGCGTTTCGGTATGGGCCTATCTACTGGTGTAACTGCTCAGGAAATTCGGGAGTGTGTTTCCTCGGGAGGAGCGAAATCCTCGCCATCTCGCTTAGGAGCATGACGTTGCCGTGTCCTGCAATGCAAAAAGGCCCGGCGCGGGCCGGGCCTTTTGAACTGTTTCCAGCCGCGCAGCTTATTGCGCCGGTGCCGGCTGGCCCTCGGCAGGCTTGGATTCTGTAGCCGGAGCGGCCTGGCCTTCGGCAGCGCCGCCAGCAGCATCCGGCAGCGGAGCCGGAGAATCGGCCTGCTCGCGCAGCCAGGCGATCAGGTTGGCGCGCTCATCCGGCTTCTTCAGACCGGCAAAGCCCATGGCGGTGCCCGGAACATGCTTCTTCGGGGCTTCGATGAAGAAGCTGAGGTGGTCGTAGTCCCAGTTGACCTTGCCACCTTCGGAGAAGGTCTTCATGCCGGCCGAGTAGCTGAAGCCCTCATGCGAGGCGATCGGACGGTTGACGACGCCCCAGAGGTTCGGTCCGACCTTGTTCGGGCCGCCCTTCTCGGCGGTGTGACAGCTTGCGCACTTCTTGAACACGGCAGCACCGGCAGATGCATCGGCCTTGAGGAGCAGCGGCTTGATATCGACTTCGGCTTCTTCGCCGCCACCGCCGGCATTGGCTTCAGCCGTGCCTTCTTCGGCGACGATCGTGAAGCCTTCCTTCTCGGGAGCTTCGGAATGGAAAATGCCTTCCGATGCAATGGACACGGACATCAGAACGAAGACCGTCCCCAGAAAGGCACCCACGCCCATGTTCACATATGAATTCATCTGCAAACGCTCCCTTTGCCACCGGCGCAAACAAAAACCCGGCCTATCTTGAAATCGCGCGGAACCTATGTCTTTTGGCTCTGCGTTGCAACAGTGATTATCGGCCCCTAACTGAGACTTATTGACACTTTCAGCGGGGTTTTTGAAGGCCAGATCATGAATCGCGAAAATTCAGGTAAAGCTATCGTGCTCATTCCGGCGCGCATGGCCTCGACACGCCTGCCCGGAAAGCCGCTCGCCGATATTTGCGGCCTGCCGATGATCGTTCAGGTTGCCACCCGCGCCAAGGAAGCGGATGTCGGCCGGGTCGTCGTCGCCGTCGACGATCAACAGGTCTTCGACGTGGTGCGCGCGGCCGGCTTCGAAGCGATGATGACCCGCATCGACCACCAGTCCGGTTCCGACCGGATCTATGAGGCGCTGCTGAAGGCCGATCCGGACGGCGAAGCCGAGATTGTCATCAACGTGCAGGGTGATCTGCCGACGGTCGAGCCCGCATCGATCCGCGCCGCGTTGAACCCGCTTGAAAACCCCGGCACCGATATCGCGACGTTGACGGTGCCAATCACCGAAGAGGGCGAAAAGACCAACCCGAACATTGTCAAGGTCGTCGGCTCGCCGCTTAGCGAATCGCGGCTGCGCGCACTTTATTTTACCCGCGCGACCGCGCCCTATGGTCAGGGCCCGCTTTATCATCATATCGGCCTCTATGCCTATCGCCGCCGGGCGCTGGAGCGCTTCGTCGCGCTTCAACCCTCCACCTTGGAGCGCCGCGAATCGCTCGAGCAGCTACGCGCCCTCGAAGCCGGCATGCGCATCGATGTCGAGATCGTCGATTCGGTTCCACTCGGCGTCGACACGCCGGTGGAGCTGGAAAAAGCCCGCCGTATCCTTTCCGCCCGCCACTCCGAATAAGCCTGAGAAGGAAGCCACCGTGACCGTCAAGACCAACAGGATTTCCTTCCAGGGCGACTACGGCGCCAATTCCGACATGGCCTGCCGCGACATGTTCCCGTCGATGGAGCCGTTGCCCTGCCAGACCTTCGAGGATGCCTTCGTCGCAGTCGAGAACGGTGACGCCGACCTCGCGATGATCCCGATCGAGAATACGATCGCCGGCCGCGTCGCCGACATCCATCACCTCTTGCCGGAATCGCGGCTGCACATCGTCGGCGAATATTTCATGCCGATCCGCTTCCAGTTGATGGTGCTGCCTGGCGTGACGCGGGATGAAATCCGCACGGTGCACAGCCACATCCACGCGCTCGGCCAGTGCCGCAAGATCGTGCGCTCCAATGGCTGGAAGCCGGTTGTCGCCGGCGACACAGCCGGTGCGGCAAAGCTCGTCTCCGAAAAAGGCGACCGCTCAATGGCCGCGCTTGCGCCGCGGCTTGCCGCCGACCTCTATGGCCTGGAGATCATCGCCGAGAACGTCGAGGATACCGAAAGCAACGTCACCCGCTTCGTCGTGCTTTCCCGCGAAGAACAGCGCATCGCGCGCAGCAGCGACGACGAGCTGATCATCACCACCTTCGTCTTCAATGTCCGCAACATCCCGGCCGCACTCTACAAGGCGATGGGCGGTTTCGCGACCAATGGCATCAATATGACGAAGCTCGAGAGCTATCAGCTCGGCGGCAAGTTCGTGGCCACGCAGTTCTATGCCGACATCGAAGGGCATCCGGACGATATCGGCGTGCGTCACGCCATGGATGAACTTCGCTTCTTCTCCGAGAAGGTGCGTATCCTCGGCACCTACAAGGCGCATCCGATGCGCGGTGTTCTCTGAACCAAGCCGTTCCACCGGTTCAAGAAACCTCTGAAGGGAGGGCACGCGCTGGACGAGTGCCCTCGCGTCCGGTGACACGAAGGGAGGATGGCGGCTCATCGCCCCTCTCGCCGTACCTCGGTCCAACGGGCGAGCAAGGTCTGGAAATGCCTCATTTCTGACCTGTTATAGCCTATGCTTGACCCTGCCGCCGCATTTAGCGCCTTCCTGACTGCAGGCTGGCTAACGTTTTCTGCTATATTTGTGATTGCTTGCGGCAGGTGAATTTCGCCCGGATTTCCGGTGCGAATCATTGGCTTCGCGATCTCATTGCCGCTGACGAATGCGGCAAATATTCGTTAACCGGCTACGCGTCTGGCGCATGCCTAACTTGCAATCGCGGCGGTACACAAAATTTAGGCAAATGCCTATCTAACGTCCGTTCAAGTAAGGAGTGTTAAAGATGAAGATCCGTCAGAAGATCATGGAATATGCGAAGACCCGCCGTGCGATCCGCGAGCTGAATGCTCTCGACGACCATGCACTGAGCGATATCGGTCTGTCCCGTTCGCAGATTCACGCCGCCGTCTACGGCCGCTAATCCGTACCATTCGCGCATCCCGCCGCACTTCAAAATGCTGCAGCGACCTTTCCACATCCCGCGAGATGTGCGGCACTGCAGCGGTCGGCGGGATGCGCGCCGCTGCCTTTCCCGTCACGAATCGTAGAGGCAGACGCGCAGCCGGTGACCATCCGGATCGAGCGCGACGAAAGTCGGACCGAAATCCATCTCGGTCAATGCCTGCGCAATCTGCAGCCCTTCCGCCTTCCATTTGTCGTAATGCGCGCGCACCGCGCCCTCATCCTCCACCATGAATGCCAGTTCCGAACGATGGCCTGATGCCGTCGGCTCCGGCGCGACCGTGTGTTCGGCCCAGAGCCCGAGCGTGAAGCCGCCGGGTAGCTCGAAGGACGAAAAGGTCTGGTAGACGACGCGTGGTTCCTGTTCGAAGACCTTGCGGTAGAACTCGACGCTTGCCAGCGGATCCTTGACATAAAGTACGATCAGATTTGCCTTGGCCATGCTCTGCCTCCTTGTTGCGGGAGTTGCAGGCTAGGGTCGGCCGCTGCCAACTTCTGTCAGTATCGTGCAGCGCGCCTCAGGAGCCGACCGTCTGTCGGTTCGACGCGGCAATATTCTGGCTGGCGCGCCAGTCCTTCATCAGCACCTGGCGGCGGCGGGGGTAGCGTGCCTCGGTGACCGTCATCCGGCGCATGCGGTCCGCGCGGAAGTGCCGGAAATCCAGGCGGAGTTCACACCAGGCCATGACCATGCGGACATTTTCGAAGAAACCGAGCGCAAAAGGCCAGATCGTCCGCTCCGTTTCGCTGCCGTCGTTGTCGACGTAGCTGAGTTCCACCTTGCGTTCGTTGCGGATCGCCCGCCTGAGCGCGGCGATGTCGATGCCGTTGGTGGCCGGCGGGCTCGGCCCGACGAGCAGGGTCGAGCTGTCCAGCTCGTCGCGAAGCTCGGCCGGGAGCACCGCGGCGATCTTGGCGAGCGCGTTCGCTGCGGCCCCGGCGAGATCGTCGTCGGTGCGCTTGGAGACCCAGCGCGATCCGAGCACCAGTGCCTCGATTTCCTCGGCCGAGAACATCATCGGCGGCAGCATGAAGCCCGGTTTCAGCACATATCCGAGCCCCGGTTCGCCCTCGATATGGGCGCCCTGGGCCTGCAGGCTGGCGATGTCGCGATAGAGCGTTCTAAGGCTGACGCCGGTTTCCTCCGCCAGCTTCTGGCCGCTTACCGGCTGGCGGTAGCGCCTCAGCACCTGCAGAAGATCGAGCAATCGTTCGGAGCGGGACAAGCCGAACGCCTCCTATCGCCATCCTGATTCCGTCACGCCCGTTCGCCCCAGGCGAGCCAGTCGCGCATCAACTGGTGTGCAATCGCACCCTTCGGTGGCGGAATATGCTCGTCGCCGGTATCGGCAACGCCGGTCGAGCGTTCGAGCATCGCGATCGTTTCCTCGCGGGTGAACCAGCGCACGTCCTCCAGCTCCTGCTCGTCCCGCTTGATGACGGTCGATTTCGCCTCGGCATAGCAGCCGATCATCAACGTGTGCGGCATCGGCCAGGGCTGCGAGGCATGGTAGCGCACCCGGCCGATATGGATGCCGGACTCCTCGAGCGTTTCGCGCCGCACCGCGTTTTCGATCGTCTCGCCGGGCTCGACGAAACCGGCGAGGCAGGAATACATGCCCGGGGCGAAATGCGGGCTGCGGCCGAGCAGGCAGAGATCGCGTTCGAGGTCGATCGTCATCATGATGACGACCGGGTCTGTCCGCGGGAAGACCATATGGCCGCAGGCGGTGCAGACGCGACGGTAGCCGCCGGCTGCGCCTTCCATCGGACCGGCGCAGCGGCCGCAGAAGCGGTTGTTGGCGTTCCAGGTAATCAGGCTCGAGGCCTGCGCGAACTGCCCGAGCAACTCCTCCGGCAGCATCTGCTGGCGGTAGAGCGTGCGGCCGTCGGCAATCTTGAAGGGCTCAGTGATTGTCTCTTCGGTGAGGCCGGTCGGCACCGCAAGCCGTGGCTCGCCGTTCGGCAGGTAGCCGAGCAGGATCGTCTCGTCGAGCATCGGCTCGAGCCCTTCGAGTTCGTAGGGGGCGAACAGCGGGTCGATGATTTTCTCGTCGTGCTTGACGATCAGCTTCGGTCCCGAGAAGGCCAGGAAATGGGCGCCCGGGTGCTTGAGCGCCACTTCGACGCAATCGTCGGCGCGGTGCTCGGACTGGCGGTCCAGGTGGTTTTCGGAAAAGGCGACGAGGGTGCTTGGCTCCGGATGCGGGCTACGAAGGTCAAAGATCGATTTCGTCATGTTCAGAGGTTTTCCAGAATGCGCGCTGCGAAGGCCTGATGTTCTTTCTCGTCCCACGGCTCCGACTTGCCGAAGCCCCAGACTGGCCCCGGCCAGTTCGGGTCGCCGTCGTTGCGGGCAATGATATGCACATGTAGCTGCCGGACGATATTGCCCAATGCGCCGATATTGATCTTTTCGGCGCCGGTAACCTTCTTGAGGGCGGTTGCCGCCATCGTCGTCTCGAAGGTCAGCATCGTCTGGTCGAGCGGGGTCAGGTCGAAGATTTCCGAAATGCCTTCACGCTGCGGAATGAGCACGAGCCAGGGCCAGCGACGGTCATTCATCAGCCGCATCTGGCAAAGGCCGATCGAGGCGATCGGGATGCCGTCGCGTTCGAGCCGGTCGTCAAGGGTGAAGGTCGCCAACGCATTCTCCTCAGGCAAGACAACGGATTCGCCTTGTTTTGCATATCGATATCAGTTTTTTGATGGCTTGGCTTGCATTTGCTTTCGATATTGCCGATATGGAAGCCGGGAGGTTGGTGGTGGACGAGCCACTCGCCAACCGGGTCAGGTCCGGAAGGAAGCAGCCCTAACGAGCCCCGGCACGGGTCATCGTGCCAGCCTCCCACCTTTTCCGTCCTGTCGGGACAAGAGTTCGAACAGCGGCAGGGTCGATGAGCGACGACACGTCCATTTCATCCGTTGAGAAACCGGCCGCCTACCGTGTTCTGGCGCGCAAGTACCGCCCCAAGGATTTCTCCGACCTGATGGTCGGCCAGGAGCCGATGGTGCGCACGCTCACCAACGCTTTTGAAACGGGGCGCATCGCGCAGGCCTACATGCTGACCGGCGTGCGCGGGGTCGGCAAGACCACCACTGCCCGCATCCTCGCCCGTGCGCTGAACTACAAGACATCGGACACCGACAGGCCGACGATCGACCTGCGTGTGCCGGGCGAGCATTGCCAGGCGATCATGGACGGCCGCCATGTCGACGTCATCGAAATGGACGCCGCCTCGCATACCGGTATCGATGACATCAGAGAGATCATCGAGCAGGTGCGCTACCGCCCGGTATCGGCGCGCTACAAGGTCTACATCATCGACGAAGTGCACATGCTCTCGACCCAGGCCTTCAACGGCCTGTTGAAGACGCTCGAAGAGCCGCCTGAGCACGTAAAGTTCATCTTCGCCACCACCGAAATCCGAAAAGTTCCGATCACGGTCCTGTCGCGCTGCCAGCGCTTCGATCTGCGCCGCATCAGCGCCTCCGATCTCGTCGGCCTGTTCTCGACGATTCTCGGCAAGGAAGGCGTTTCCTTCGATCCCGAGGCGCTCGCGATGGTGGCTCGTGCCGCCGAGGGCTCCGCGCGCGACGGCCTGTCGCTGCTCGACCAGGCGATTGCGCACGGCGGCGGCGCGGTCGAGGTCGAGACCGTGCGCTCCATGCTCGGCCTTGCCGACCGCGCCCGTATCGTCGACCTCTTCGACCATATCGTCAAAGGCGACGTTGCTGCGGCGCTTCAGGAATTCACCGCACAGTATGAGGCCGGCGCCAATCCGACGGTCGTGCTGACCGACCTTGCCGATTTCACCCATCTGGTTACGCGGATGAAATACGTGCCGGATGCGGTCAACGATCAGTCGCTGAGCGAGATCGAACGCACCCGCGGCGCCGTCTTCGCCGAAAGCGTCGCCGTCACGGCGCTCTCGCGCATCTGGCAGATGCTTCTGAAGGGCATCCCGGAAGCCGAAAGCTCGTCGCGCCCGGCGGGGGCTGCCGAAATGGTGCTGATCCGTCTGGCACATGCCGCACATCTGCCGGCGCCGGAAGAGGCTGCGCGGCGTCTGCTCGAGCTTTCCGGTGGCGAAGGCGGCGGTGCCCGCCCGGGACCGGCCGGCGGCAGTGGCGGTGGAGCACAGGCCTCGGCCTCAGGCCCGGTTTCGGCCCAGGCCATCCAGGCGATGCCGGCTCAGCGCCCGACGAGCAATGGCGCGACGATGCTGCGTGCCGTGCCGGATGCGGCATCCCAGCCGGTCACGGTCGGTCGCATCGAGGAGCGGCCGATGGCCGTTACGGCTGCCAGGCCGCAGCCGTCGGTTTCGGTCAATTCGATCGCGGATATCGCAGAACTTTGTGCCAAGAACCGCGACATCAAGCTGAAGACGCTGGTGCGCGGCTTCCTGCGGCTCGTGCATATCGAACCCGGCCGTCTCGACGTCAACGTCTCCGACGACGCGCCGAAGACGCTGCTCGGCGAGCTTGCGGTCAAGCTCAAGGAATGGACCGGCATCCACTGGATCGTCAGCTACAGCCGCGAGCGCGGCGAGCCGACGTTGATCGAAGCCGAACAGCGGGCGCAGGAGCAGCGCGTCAACGATGCGCGCCAGGATCCGGACGTTGCCGCCATTCTCGCCCGGTTCCCGGGCGCAAAGATCACCGACGTGCGCATTCGCGCCGTCGAAGAAGAGGCCGAGAGCGTTGCTCCGGCGACAGCCGAATCCGCCGATGGCGATATCGTCCCTGGCGACGACATCGAATAGTCCCGTCTGCGAGCAGAAACAGAACAACAGGAGACGACGATGCGCGACATCATGGGGATGATGGGCAAGGTCAAGGAAATGCAGGCCAAGATGGAGAAGATGCAGGCGGAGATCGCCGCACTCGAAGTCGACGGCACGTCCGGCGGCGGTCTGGTGACCGTTCGCCTCGACGGCAAGGGCACCCTCAAGAGCCTGAAGATCGACCCCTCGCTCTTCAAGGAAGATGATGTCGAGATCCTCGAAGACCTGATCGTTGCCGCCCACAAGGACGCCAAGGACAAGGCCGAAGCCGTCCAGGCGGAAAAGACCCGCGAGCTGACCGCCGGCCTGCCGATCCCGCCCGGCATGAAGCTGCCGTTCTGATCGTCTTCACCCTCGAAGAGGTTGCTGGGCGGTAAGCGCCCTGGTCCACCTATCCAGTCCGGGCAGACATAGCCGCTTTGGCTCCGCACGAGAGCGAGCTCGTCGCCAAGGGCAAGGCTTGCGACCACAGACGCCGGAGATACCCTGAAAGGCGTCGCCCTGGCGCTTCGAAGACGATTCCGTTCGGGGCCGATATGGGCTAAAAGCGCGGCATGGCAAAACGAGTCACCGGCCCCGAAATCGAAAAACTCATCCAGCTCCTGGCAAAGGTCCCGGGGCTCGGGCCGCGTTCGGCCCGGCGCGCCGCCCTCCATCTCGTCAAGAAGAAGGACCAGTTGCTGGGCCCGCTCGCCGATGCGATGGGCGAGGCGCACCGCAAGGTCCGGATCTGCTCCTGCTGCGGCAATGTCGATACGATCGATCCCTGCACCGTCTGCTCCGACGAGCGACGCGACCAATCGGTGATCATCGTCGTCGAGGACGTGTCCGATCTCTGGGCGCTGGAACGGGCGGGGGCGCTGAATGCTGCCTACCATGTGCTCGGCGGCACGCTTTCGCCGCTCGACGGCGTCGGTCCTGACGATCTCAACATCAAGGGGCTCGTCCAGCGCGTCGCCAATGGCGGCGTTCGCGAACTGATCATCGCCGTCAATGCGACGGTCGAGGGCCAGACAACGGCGCACTACATCACCGACCAGCTCGAGGGCATGGAGGTGAAGATCACCCGGCTCGCCCATGGCGTGCCGGTCGGCGGCGAACTGGACTATCTCGACGAAGGCACGCTGGCGGCGGCACTTCGTGCCCGCACGTCGATCTGAAGGGATGCAGATGCGTTCGAAATCTCGTGTTCACTCGTGGTTTGCCGGTCGTGAGGGGGGCAAGCGCCGTGCTCCCCTCCTCGCAGCCGTCGCCGCCTTCCTTGTCCTTCACCTTCCCGCTCACGCCGCCACCAAGGCGGATGTTGAAGCTCAGTTCCGCACCTGGCTCCAGAATGATCTGTGGCCGGAAGCGAAGCAGGCAGGCATTTCTGCCGGCTCGTTCAAGGCGGCGTTTTCCGAGGTGAAGCTCAACTGGGATCTGCCGGATCTGGCGCCGCCCGGTTTTCCGAAGCCGAAGGAGCAGAAGCAGAGCCAGGCGGAGTTCTCCTCGCCCGGCAGCTACTTTTCGGAAAAGCGCTTGCAGGGTCTCGCGGCGACCGGCCGCAGTCTTGCCTCCACCCATGCCTCGACCCTCAAGAAGATCGAACGCACCTATGGCGTTCCCGGCTCGGTGGTGGTGGCGATCTGGGGCAGAGAATCCGGCTTCGGCCGCGCCAAGATCCCCTATCCGGTCGTCGACGTCTTGGCGACCAAGGCCTTCATGTCGACCCGGCCCGACCTCTTCCGGCGTGAACTGATCGCGGCGCTGCACATTCTCGACAGCGGCGACGTCGACGAGGCGGCGATGCGCGGCTCCTGGGCCGGCGCCATGGGCCAGCCGCAGTTCATGCCGTCGAGCTTCCTGCAATATGCCGTCGATTTCGACGGCGACGGCCGCCGCGACATCTGGAATTCGGTGCCGGACAGCCTGGCCTCGATCGCCAACTATCTCGTCAAGAAAGGCTGGCAGCGCGGCCGCGACTGGGGTTTTGAAGTATCGATCCCCGAAGCCGTTTCCTGCGCGCAGGAAGGGCCGGACCTAGCCCGGCCGATCTCGGACTGGGCCGACAAGGGCATCACACGGATCTCCGGCAAGGGGTTCCCGTCGCACGAGCTTGCGGCATCCTCGATGATGCTGGTCCCGGCCGGCCGGCATGGGCCGGAATTCATCGTCACGCCGAACTTCTACGTGCTCAAGGAGTACAACAACTCCGACCTCTACGCGCTGTTCATCGGCAACCTCGCCGACCGCATCGCCACCGGCGGCGGCGCGTTTCGTGGCGACTGGGGCGACGTCGGCAACATGCTGCGCTCGGACGTTCTCGCCATGCAGAAGGCGCTGGTTGCCAAGGGATACGATGTCGGCAAGGTCGATGGTCTTCCCGGCTACAAGACGCGTCGCTCGCTCGGCGACTGGCAGGCGAAGAGCGGCCTTGCCGCAACCTGCTTCCCCGATGCTTCGCTGAAGGCGAAGCTGCGCTAGAGCATGCTGCTTTCATTCGGAAGCATAGCCTGAGTTTCTGAGATAATTGGCGCATTCGGCTGGCGAGAAGGTGTCGAGCAATTCACCGGCCTTGCGCCATGTTGCCTCGACGGTCCGTGGGGCTGCTTTCCTGATGAGATGCTTGAGTTTGGCAAAGACCTGCTCGATGGGATTGAGGTCGGGGCTGTAGGGCGGCAGGAAGAAGAGGTGCGCCCCTGCGGCCCTGACGGCGCGACGGACGGCTTGTCCCTTGTGGCTGCCGAGATTGTCGAGGACGACGATGTCGCCCTTGGCGAGCGTGGGCACGAGGACCTTCTTGACATAGAGGGTGAAGAGCTCGCCGTTGATCGGCCCGTCGATGACCCAAGGCGCATCGATACGGTCGCAGCGCAAGGCGGCGATGAAGGTCAGGGTTTTCCAGTGGCCGTGTGGGACCGGCGCAGCGAGCCGCCGGCCGCGCGGCGCCCAGCCCCTGAGCGCCGCCATATTCGTCTTGATCCAGGTTTCATCGAGAAAGACCAGCCGACGGGCTTCGATCCGATGCTGGTGGGTCTTCCATCGCAGCCGCTTGCGGGCAATGTCCACTCGCGTTTGCTCAGCCGGCAGAACTGTTTTTTTTGAAGCTCAGGCCTTCGGCTCGAACAAAGACCCAAACCGCTCGACGGTCGGTCTTGATGCCACGTTCGGCCAATTCCGCCACCAATCCCCGTGTCGTAAACGGCCCGGATTGACAGCGTTCACGCAACCAGTCCGCCCGCTCGCCCGACAGGGTGCGCTTCTTGCGTCCGCCGACACGGCCGGGCTCAAGAGAGCCGGTCTCGGCAAGACGTCGCTTCCATTTTGAAACGCAGGAGGGAGCAATCGAAAGCGCGGCCGCGATCGACCGCGTCGTCTCCCCGCTACGCAATCGGGCTAGCGCCCGCTCCCGCAGGTCCTCCGAATAAGCTCGCGTCATCCATGCCGGCCATCCTCCCGGCATGGACAGGGAATCACATCCCAACTGATTTGCGAATCCCCGATTCCGGAAAAATGCAGCACGCTCTAGGTCGTTCCAGCCGGACGCGGAACCGCCAACACGAAAGAGGCCCTGCGGCGCAAGGCCTCTTTCTGTCGTCTCGGTCGATGTCGGTGCAGGCGCTGGCGAAGAACCTCAGTGCATGTCGACATTGACCTGGCGCTTGTAGCGCTCGTAGTGGGTCGGCACGATCGTCTGGCGCTCGATCATTCGGTGCACCCGCGGCGGTGCAGCGCCGCTGTGCAGCGCCGTCAGCTTGTCGCCCACGGCGGCGTCGGCCTGGGTGCGGCGCTGGTTGTGGCGCACATATTCGACCCAGGTCGGCACGTGGTAGGTCTCGGTCCAGGTGGTCGGGTTTTCGAGGTCACGCATCAGTGCCCAATGCCCCGCGCCGTCACGGATGCGGATGCGCCGGCGTTCCGCCATGGTCGTCAGGAATTCCGGGATGTCGTCATCGGCAATCTCGTAGTCGATCATGATGACGATCGGGCCGCTGCGCGGCTTCAGATCGAGTTCGAGCGGTGGTTCGTTGAAGCGGTTGAGCGGATCGAGGTTCAGCGAGGTGAACTCCGGCAAGGGCAGCCGGAAGCCGACCACGACGCCAGCGAACATCAGGAGACAGGAGCCCATCAGCGCGTTGGCGGCGCCGTATTGTTCGGCGGCCGTGCCCCAGAGCCAGCTGCCGCCGGCAATGCCGCCGAAGGTCATCGTCTGGTAGAGCGACAGTGCCCGCCCGACGACCCAGCGCGGCGTCGAAAGCTGCACGGTCGTGTTGAAAAGCGACAGCGCCAGCACCCAGCAGGCACCGGAGACGAGCAGCACGAGACAGCTCAGCCAGGCATAGGTGCTGAGCGCCGTGATCGCGGCGCTGGCGGCAAAGCCGGTGAAGGCGATACGGACGATCGCCTCGCTCGACAGCTTTTCTCGCAAGCGCGCGCTGAGCAGCGCCCCGCCGATCGCGCCGAGGCCGAAGGCGCCGAGCATCAGGCCGTAGGTGAGCGGCCCGCCTTGAACGAGGTCGCGGGCGACGAGCGGCAGGAGTGCGAGGATCGCGCTTGCCGAGAGGCCGAAGAGGAAACCGCGCAGCAGCACCTTGCCGATGTTGGGCGACATGGCGACATAGCGCAGGCCCGCGGATATGGCGCGGCCCAGCGTCTCGCGCGGCAGGGTGTTCGTCGGCACCTCCCGTCGCCAACGCAGCAGCGCGAAAAGGATCGCGAAATAGCTGAGCGTGTTGGCGAAGAAGGCGGCCGCGGCGCCGGCCGCCGCAACGATCGCGCCACCGATGGCGGGGCCGACGCTGCGGGTGATGTTGAAGCCCATGCTGTTCAGCGCCACTGCCGCCGGCAGGTCGTCGCGCGGGACCATGTCGCCGACCGAGGCCTGCCAGGATGGGTTGTTGAGCGCCGTACCGCAGCCAATGAGGAAGGTGAAGAGCAGGAGCAGCCAGGGCGTGATCAGCCCGACATAGGCACAGATCGTCAGAAGCGCCGAGACGAGCAGCATGAAACATTGCGCCACCAGCATGATCCGCCGTCGATCGAAATTGTCGGCAAGCGCGCCCGAGACGAGCGAGAAGAGCATGATCGGCAGCGAGGTCGATGCCTGCACCAGCGCCACCATGTTCGCCGATGAGGAGATCGAGGTCATCAGCCAGGCGGCGCCGACCGATTGGATGAGGCCGCCGAAATTGGATGCGAGGCTCGCAATCCAGATCGTGCGGAAGATGTCGTGCTTGAAGGGTGCAAGCGGCGAAATACGGTGGGGCACCTCGTCTTCTCTCTCGTCCTTGATTGTCGTTTCGAAGCGGTTCGATTCCTGTTATAGGCCGGAGGACGCGAAGTGCCACCCGCTGAAACTGACCCTGTCATCGAAGATCGTCGGCTGCGCGCGGATCGAGGCATTTGAAGCACACGGCCCAACGCCTTGCAATTTGCGGCGATGAAGCGTATATGAGCCTCAAATTCTTGATCGGTAGATGAAGAGTGGGCCCGTCAGGACCCGCTCTTTTTTATTAGCCGGTCCGATGAGGAGATGATCGTTTGTCCGATACGACAACGGCTGAAAATGCAAATGAACCGCGCCTGATCACCGAAACCGGTCTCGACCAGCGCATCGCCGATATCATCGAGCCGGTTATCGTGCCGATGGGCTATCGCCTGGTGCGTGTGCGCATGTCCGGCCAGAACGGACTGACGCTGCAGATCATGGCCGAGCGGAACGACGGCACCATGACCGTCGAGGACTGCGAAGAGATCTCCAAGGCCATTTCGCCGGTGCTCGATGTGGAAGATCCGATCGACAAGGCGTATCATCTCGAAGTGTCGTCGCCGGGCATCGACCGCCCGATGGTGCGCAAGTCCGACTTCTTCCGCTGGCAGGGTCACCTGCTGAAATGCGAGACGTCGGTTCTGGTCGATGGCCGCAAGCGGTTCCGCGGCAAGATCGTTTCCGTCGACGACGATGGTTTCCGGCTCGAGCGCGACCAGCCTGCGTACGGTGAGGAGCCTGTTGTCGTCATCCCGTTCACCACGCTTTCCGAAGCGCGGCTGATCCTGACCGACGATCTGATCCGCGATGCGCTGACGGCCGACAAGAAGGCGAAGGCTGCGCGCGCCGCGAACGAGAATTTCGAAGACGAAGATTCACCTATTGAGGAATAAGTCGGGCGGAGCGTGAAGCCCCCTGCAACCCAAACGGAGACAAGACATGGCAGTCAGTGCTAACCGGCTCGAGCTTCTGCAGATCGCGGATGCCGTCGCGCGTGAAAAGGTGATCGACCGCGAGATCGTTCTGGCCGCAATGGCCGATGCGATCCAGAAGGCCGCCCGCTCGCGCTATGGGTCGGAATCGAACATCCGCGCCGACATCAACTCGAAGACCGGTGAAATCCGCCTGCAGCGTCTTCTGGAAGTCGTCGAGAAGGCTGACGATTACTCCACGCAGATCCCGCTCGAGCTTGCTCGCGATCGCAATCCGGATGCCAAGCTCGGCGATTTCATCGCCGATCCGCTGCCGCCGATGGACTTCGGCCGTATCGCCGCCCAGTCTGCCAAGCAGGTCATCGTGCAGAAGGTCCGCGAAGCCGAGCGTGATCGCCAGTTTGACGAATTCAAGGATCGCGTCGGCGAGATCGTCAACGGTACGGTCAAGCGCGTCGAATACGGCAACGTCATCGTCGACCTCGGTCGTGGCGAAGGCATCATCCGCCGTGACGAGATGATCCCGCGCGAAAACATGCGTTACGGCGACCGCGTCCGCGCCTTCGTCTACGACGTTCGCCGCGAGCAGCGCGGCCCGCAGATCTTCCTGTCGCGTACCCATCCGCAGTTCATGGTGAAGCTCTTCACCATGGAAGTACCCGAGATCTACGACGGCATCATCCAGATCAAGTCGGTTGCCCGTGATCCCGGTTCGCGCGCCAAGATCGCGGTGGTCTCGAACGACTCGTCGATCGACCCGGTCGGCGCCTGCGTCGGTATGCGCGGCTCGCGCGTTCAGGCGGTCGTCGGCGAACTGCAGGGCGAAAAGATCGACATCATTCCGTGGTCGCAGGATCCGGCGTCGTTCATCGTCAATGCGCTGCAGCCGGCAGAAGTGGCCAAGGTCGTTCTCGACGAAGATGCGGAGCGCATCGAAGTGGTCGTTCCGGACGAGCAGCTGTCGCTCGCCATCGGTCGTCGCGGCCAGAACGTTCGCCTCGCGTCGCAGTTGACCGGCTGGGACATCGACATCCTCACCGAGCAGGAAGAGAGCGAGCGTCGCCAGAAGGAATTCACCGAGCGCACCAACCTCTTCATGGAAGCACTCGACGTCGACGAAATGGTCGGCCAGGTTCTGGCTTCCGAAGGCTTTGCCGCCGTCGAGGAGCTCGCCTATGTCGATCTCGACGAAATCTCGTCGATCGACGGCTTCGACGAGGAGACCGCAACCGAAATCCAGACCCGTGCGCGCGAGTTCCTCGACAAGCTCGAAGCGGAAATGGATGCCAAGCGCAAGGAACTCGGCGTTGCCGACGAACTGCGCTCGATCGACGGCCTGACGAGCCAGATGCTCGTTGCGCTTGGCGAAGAAGGCATCAAGACGATCGAGGACTTTGCCGGTTGCGCGGCCGACGATCTCGTCGGCTGGAGCGAGCGCAAGGACGGCGAGACCAAGCGCTTCGAGGGCACCTTCTCGAAGTTCGACGTTTCGCGCGCCGAAGCCGAAGCCATGATCGTTCAGGCCCGCCTGGCGGCCGGCTGGATCACGGAAGAGGATCTGGCAAGCGATGAGGCCGAAGGCGAAGAGCCGATCGACGTTGCCGAAGGCGCCGAGCAGGACGCCTGAGGACGATGATCGCCTCTGATGATGCCGACGTCCTGCCCACCGATAGGGGGCCGAAGGATCGGAACGGCAGCACGCGGACCTGCATCGTCACCCGTGAAAGCGGTTCGCCCGACGAACTGATCCGCTTCGTTGCCGGGCCCGACGGTCGCGTCGTTCCCGATCTGAAGCGGCAGCTTCCGGGACGCGGCTGCTGGGTGAAGGCCGAGCGGGTGCTCGTCGAAAAGGCGGTGGCGAAGAAGTTCTTCGCCCGCGCCCTGAAGGCGGACGTCAAGGCCGACGCGACACTTGCCGACGACGTCGACCGGCTGCTCGCCGAGCAGTTGGCCGGCATGATGAACATGGCGCGCAAGGCCGCCCAGTTCATCTCCGGCGCGACGAAGACGGAGCAGGCCGTGCGCGGCCTTGCGGCGCTTGCCGTGTTCCATGCGGCCGATGCTGCGGCCGACGGCGTGCGCAAGATAGACCAGGCCCGCAAGGCGATGAGCTTCGTGGCCGACGACGAAACGGAAATACCTTCGTTCCGTCCCTTCACCGGGGCGGAAATGGAGGGCCTTTTGGGAAGTAATGCTTTTATCCATGCCGCAGCGCTTGCAGGGCAGGCGGGTGAGGGTGTAGTGAAGCGCGCAATCATGCTCGAAAAGTACCGAGGATCCGTCCCGGTCCGGGCCGAAGGCGGCGCTGGCAAGCCACAGCAATGACGCGCGTCACCGGCGAGTGCCGGCATCGCGGGTATTGTTTGAGACAAATTGGAAGACGGGGTCGGGTGATACGCATCCGGGCCTGATCGCTAGGAACGGAACGGAATGACCGACGACAAAGACGACAAGACCATCAGCGTAGCAGGCAAGAAGACGCTGACCCTGAAGCCCCATGGGGTTCAGCAGGGAACGGTGCGTCAGGACATGGGCCGCGGCCGCACCAAAGCGGTCGTGGTCGAAACCAGAAAGCGCCCGACTTCTTTCAATCGGCCCAAGGACGAGCGTCCGATCACGCCCGTGAGTGCGGCCGCGCGTCCGGCGGAGCAGCGTCCTCAACAGCCGCAGCCTTCGGGCCGTCCGGCGCCACAGCCGCAGGCACATCAGCCGCGCCAGGAGCAGAACCGCCCGCGCGTCGGCGTCGTCCTGAACGATCTCTCCGCCGGTGAGATGGAAGCGCGGCGTCGCGCCCTGGCCGAAGCCCAGATCCGCGATGCCGAGGAAGCCAAGCGCCGCGCCGAGGACGAAGCCCGCCGCAAGCGCGAGGAAGAAGAACGGATCCTCCGCGAGAAGGAGGAGGCCGAGCGCCGCGCCGCTGAAGAAGCTGCGCGCGCCGTTGCCGAGAAGCCGGCCGAACCGGTCGCGGAGCGCCCGGCTGCTGCAGCCGCCGCTGCACCGGCGCCGGTCGCCGAGCGTCGCCCCGACAATCGTCCGCAATCGCCGCGTCCGGCACCTGCCGCCGCGCCGCAGGCACCTGCGGGCGTTGCCGCCCGTGGTCGCCGCAGCGATGACGAAGACGACGATCGCGGCTCGCGCAGCAATGCCGGTCCGGCGCGCGGCAAGGTCGTGCGTCCTGAGCCTGCTAAGGTTCCGGCCCGCCCGAAGGGCGACGACGGCCGCCGCCAGGGCAAGCTGACGCTGACGGCTGCGGTCGACGAGGACGGCGGCCAGCGCAACCGTTCGCTGTCGGCCATGCGTCGCCGCCAGGAGAAGTTCAAGCGCAGCCAGATGCAGGAAACCCGCGAGAAGATCTCGCGCGAAGTCGTCCTGCCGGAAACCATCACCATTCAGGAACTGTCGCAGCGCATGTCCGAACGCGCCGTCGACGTCATCAAGTACCTGATGAAGGAAGGTCAGATGATGAAGCCCGGCGATCTGATCGACGCCGATATGGCGGAACTCATCGCCGGCGAATTCGGCCACACGGTCAAGCGCGTTTCGGAATCCGACGTCGAAGAGGGCATCTTCAACGTTTCGGACGCCGAAGAGGAGATGCTGCCGCGTCCGCCGATCGTTACGATCATGGGCCACGTCGACCACGGCAAGACCTCGCTGCTCGATGCGATCCGCCACGCCAACGTGGTGGCCGGCGAAGCCGGTGGCATCACCCAGCACATCGGCGCCTACCAGGTCGAGCAGAACGGCAACAAGATCACCTTCATCGACACCCCCGGCCACGCAGCGTTCACCGCCATGCGTGCCCGCGGTGCCCAGGCGACCGATATCGCGATCCTGGTGGTTGCGGCTGACGACAGCGTGATGCCGCAGACGATCGAATCGATCAACCATGCCAAGGCGGCCGGCGTTCCGATCATCGTGGCGATCAACAAGATCGACAAGCCGACGGCGAATGCGCAGAAGGTTCGCACCGAACTGCTGCAGCACGAAGTCTTCGTCGAATCCATGGGCGGTGAAGTTCTCGACGTGGAAGTGTCCGCGAAGAACGGCACCAACCTCGACAAGCTCCTGGAAGCGATCCTGCTTCAGGCCGAAATCCTCGACCTGCGCGCCAATCCGAACCGGACGGCGGAAGGTACGGTGGTCGAAGCCGAGCTTGACCGCGGCCGCGGTGCGGTTGCGACCGTCCTCGTCCAGAAGGGCACGCTGAAGCCCGGCCAGATCATCGTTGCAGGTGATCAGTGGGGCCGTGTGCGCGCACTCGTCAACGACAAGGGCGAACACGTCAAGGAAGCCGGTCCGTCGATGCCGGTCGAGGTTCTCGGCCTTTCGGGCACGCCGGCTGCCGGCGACAAGTTCGCCGTGGTCGAAAACGAGGGCCGCGCCCGCGAGATCTCCGAATACCGCCAGCGGCTTGCCCGTGAGAAGGCGGTTGCTCGCCAGTCCGGCTCGCGCGGTTCGCTCGAGCAGATGATGAGCCAGCTCCAGACCTCCGGTCTCAAGGAGTTCCCGCTGGTCATCAAGGGCGACGTGCAGGGTTCGATCGAAGCGATCGCCGGTGCTCTCGAAAAGCTCGGAACCGACGAAGTGCGTGCGCGCATCGTGCATTCGGGTGCCGGCGGTATCACCGAGTCCGACATTTCGCTCGCCGAAGCGTCGGACGCCGCGATCATCGGCTTCAATGTCCGCGCCAACGCGCAGGCCCGTTCGGCCGCCGAGCGTGCCGGCATCGAGATCCGCTACTACAACATCATCTACGATCTGGTGGATGACGTGAAGGCGGCGATGTCCGGTCTGCTCTCGCCGGAGCGCCGCGAAACCTTCCTCGGCAACGCCGAAATCCTGGAGGTGTTCAACATCACCAAGGTCGGCAAGGTCGCGGGTTGCCGCGTCACCGAGGGCAAGGTCGAGCGTGGCGTCGGCGTCCGTCTGGTTCGCGACAACGTCGTTATCCACGAAGGCAAGCTCAAGACCCTCAAGCGCTTCAAGGACGAGGTCTCGGAAGTCAACGTCGGTCAGGAGTGCGGCATGGCCTTCGAGAACTACGAAGACATCCGCGCCGGCGACACGATCGAGTGCTTCCGCGTCGAGCACATCACGCGGACGCTTTAAGATCCGTCCGATTAGAGATTATGCGGGCGCCGGGTTATCCTTCGGCGCTCGCATTTTTTTGAGGTACCGTCCATGAGCAAAGCCACATCCTCTGCCCCCTCCCAGCGCATGCTGCGCGTCGGTGAACAGGTGCGCGCCGCCATTACCCAGGTTCTGCAGCGTGGCGAGGTCCGCGATTCCGTGATCGAAAAGACCGTCATCGCGATCTCGGAAGTGCGAATGTCGCCTGATCTGAAGATTGCCACGGCCTATGTTACGCCGCTCGGCGTGCCCAATCATGCCGAAGTCATCGCGGCGCTCAACCGCAATGCCAAGTACATTCGCGGCCGCCTCGGCCCGCAGCTCAGGCAGATGAAATACATGCCCGACGTTCGTTTCCGCGACGATACGAGCTTCGACAACTACAAGAAGATCGACGCGCTCCTGCGCTCGCCGGAAGTCAGCCGCGATCTCGACCAGACCAGCGAAGACGAAGAATAGTAGATTTCATGTCCAAACCGCGTAAGCCCAAAGGCCGCCCGATCTCGGGCTGGCTGATCCTCGACAAGCCGCTCGACTTCGGCTCCACCGAAGCCGTCTCGAAGATCAAGTGGCTGTTCAAGGCCCAGAAGGCCGGCCATGCCGGCACGCTCGATCCGTTGGCCTCCGGCATGCTGCCGATCGCGCTCGGTGATGCGACGAAGACCGTTCCCTACGTGATGGACGGCCGCAAGATCTACGAATTCACCGTTGCCTGGGGCGAGGAACGCTCGACCGACGATCTCGAAGGCGAGGTCACGCACTCGTCGAGCGAACGACCGAACGAAGAGGCGATCCGCGCGCTGCTGCCGAAATATACCGGCGTCATCAGCCAGGTGCCGCCGCAATTCTCGGCGATCAAGATCGACGGCGAGCGCGCCTACGATCTCGCCCGCGATGGCGAGACGGTCGAGATCCCGGCCCGCGAGGTCGAGGTGCACCGCCTGACGCTCTTGGGGGCCGCCCCCAATCTCGCGCATTTCGAAATCGAATGCGGCAAGGGCACCTATGTGCGCTCGCTCGCCCGCGACATGGGGCGCGACCTCGGCTGTTTCGGCCATATCGCCTCGCTGCGCCGCACCTTCGTCGCGCCGTTTGGCGAAGAGGACATGGTGCCGCTCGCCGATCTGGTGGCGCTGGAAAAAATCGAGGGTGACGAAGAACGCCTGGCTGCGCTCGACACGTATCTGATCGAGACTGGCGAGGCGCTTTCCAACCTGCCGCATGTCGCCGTCAACGACGATCAGGCGCATCGCCTGAGAATGGGCAACCCGATCATTCTGCGCGGCCGCGATGCCCCGCTTGCGACGCCTGAAGCCTATGCGACGGCACGCGGCAAGCTGGTTGCCATCGGCGAGATCGCCGAGGGCGAGTTCCGGCCGAAGCGTGTTTTCGCCACCGGCTAAACGCCCGGAAGCGTTTGCCTTTGCCCCATCCTTGACGCATGATCCCCGGCATGGGCTTCTAATCCGTCCGAGGTGATTCCGTTTCCTTGCCGTGCTCCAGACCCGATTGGCGTTCACGCCGCCTTCGACAGCGTCCGCCGAACGCGGCTGTGCCCGCTGGCTCGGAATGAAGACGGACGACTGAGGTGACGGGCGTGTCGGAAGAAGGAAAGCGAAGAGCGGCGAATGGCCTGTCGGCGATCGCCGATCTCCTTCGTCATCGCCTGACCCGGCCCTTCAGCTTTTACCTGACGTCGCTGCTGCTGGTAGCCATCGTTCCGGCCTTCATTTTTTCGCTCGTGGTGCTGAAGCGCAGCGTCGATCAGCAGGAGCAAGTGATCACGGCGCTGCTGCAGGCCTCGACCGGGTCGGTCACGCGTATCGTCGAGCGTGACATCGAAGGCATGCTGACGACGCTGAAGGTGCTGTCGACATCGCAAGAAATCGAAGACGGCAACATGGAGGCCTTCTACGGCAGGGCCTCGACTGCACTTGCCGATACGGATTCCTACCTGATCGTCATCGACCGGAAGCACAACCAGTTGCTCAACACTCGCGTGCCTTTCGGCACAAAGCTCAACAGGGTCTCGGATCCGGACTCCGTCGAGCGCGCCTTTACCAACAATGGCGCGCCACTCGTCTCCAACGTCTTCTTCGGCCAGACCGCGGGAAAATGGGTGTTCAACGTTTACCTGCCGGCGAAGTTGTCGACCGGCGAGGAGTATGTGCTGACGTTGACGCAAAACGCCGAGAACATGGCCAAGGCCGTCAACCGCGATACGCTCTCCCCCGGCTGGAACGCAGCGCTGGTCGATAGCGCAGGCAAGGTCATCATCTCGTCGGATGCGGCCGTGAAGGCTGGCGAACCGTTCTTCCTCGATAAGGTGCCGGCGATCAGCATCGGCGTCCGCAACATCAAGGAAAACGGCACGGAATATCGCGTCGCGACCGAGTTCTCCGTCGTCACCGGATGGCGGATCATTGCCTGGGCACCGCGCGCAACCGTCGATGCGCCGGCCGTCTGGTCGTTCCTCTGGCTGTCGCTCGGCGGCATCCTCTTCGCCGGTATCGCGATCGCCGGTTCGCTGGCGATCGCGCGGCTGTTGTCGCAGGGCGTCAAGCTGGTGGCGCAGGATGCGCGCCGTCTCGGTGCCGGCGAACGGATCGAATCGCGGCCGCACATGATCTCCGAGGTCGAGCAGGTCTCGACGGCGCTGGCACGCGCCGCCGCGGCGCGCGGCAAGGCGGAAAACGAGATCCGCTTCCTCATGCGCGAGGTGGCGCACCGCTCGAAGAACCAGCTGACCGTCATCCAGTCCATGCTGAACCAGTCGGTCTATTCGGCCGAGAGTGCCGCGGACTTCGCCGAATCCTTCCGCAAGCGTATTGCCGGGCTTGCGCGCTCGACGGATCTGATGATTGCCAACGCGGCGCAAGGCGTCGATTTCCGCGAGCTCGCCCAGAACCAATTGCAGCCGTTTACGCCCGACGATCCGAAACGCATGATCCTTTCCGGCCCCGCCCTGAGGCTCGACACGCAGATCTCCCAGACGCTCGGCATGGCCCTGCACGAACTTGCGACGAATGCCACCAAATACGGTGCGCTTGCCAACACCACCGGGGTCGTCAAGCTGAGCTGGTCGCTGGAGGATGACGGCATTGCCATTCGCTGGCGGGAGGAGGGCGCGGATCTCGCGGGCAAGCCTTCGGATGCGGTCCGCAAGGGCTTCGGGACCCTGGTATTGGAGCGCATGCTCGGCATGGCGCTGAACGCTGCACTGGAGCGGGTAATGCATGCCGACGGCATTGAGTGGCGGATCACCATTCCCCGCGATGCGAAGGAAGAAGGGTCATGAAGGCGAGCCGGGGGAGGGCGCACGCGATGAAACGGTCGTTCGGTCGCTTGTCTCTGCTGGCCGCGATCCCGGCGCTCCTCCTTTTGACGGGCGGGCCGGCGCGCGGTACGGATATCGCTTGCACCATCGCGGACCCGACCGGGACGCCGCTCAATATCCGCGACGCGCCGAACGGTCGGTTCGTGATGACGTTGTCAAACGGCACGAGGGTGAAGAGGGCGGGCGAGCGCAATCTCGGGGGCAAGCGCTGGTCTCTGGTCGCCAACGAGGCCGGAGCGCTTGGCTGGGCTTTCTCCGCCTATCTCGACTGCGTTTCGGTCAATCGCGACCTGCAGAAATCCGCGCCGATGCGACCGCGCCCGACGAGCAACTGATGCGTCCCACCGGCCTTCCGGAGTGCCAGTTCATGACCCTTTCCTTTTTCATCCATTTCGTTTATAGGCACGCCAGCAAAAGGCGCATGCCCGTTGCGTTCACGGCCGCAGCTGGACGACATCCCGGCTGAAGGCGTCCCGAAATCCTCGAAATCGAAAGGATCATCCGATGTCGATTACTGCAGAGCGTAAGGCTCAGCTCATCAAGGAATTTGCAACCGTCGAAGGCGATACCGGTTCCCCGGAAGTCCAGGTTGCTATCCTGACCGAACGGATCAACAACCTGACCGAGCACTTCAAGGGCCACAAGAAGGATAACCATTCCCGCCGTGGTCTGCTCGCAATGGTTTCCAGCCGTCGTTCGCTCCTCGACTATCTGAAGAAGAAAGACGAAGCGCGCTACAGCAAGCTGATCGGTGCCCTGGGCATCCGTCGCTAAGCGACTTGTCCGGCGGGTCTTTGCGACCCGCCGGCTTTTTTATGGAGCGGTGCACGCTCGACGAATGAACTCTCCGGCCGCCTAGGAAGCGTGGCTTCAGGAGAGAATCCAGCGAACCGGATGGGCCGGTTTCGCGGATCAACCGATGGCCCGTCATGGGGCAGGATTGCAGGATGCTTCGGCCCTGCTTGCCGGAACGTCGCCGATGAGCGGCCCGGTGAAGCGGAAACAAGCCGATTTCAAGCGTGAAGCCTCCCGTTGTCTTGCCCGTGATGCGCCATTCCATGCGGCCCCTCGACCACCCGCGCTGCAACAGCCGCGGAAAGGTCCGCCGCACACGAAGGACAGAACATGTTCGATACCCACAAGGTTGAAATCGAATGGGCTGGGCGTCCGCTCAAGCTCGAAACCGGCAAGATCGCCCGCCAGGCTGATGGCGCCGTTCTCGCCACCTACGGCGAAACCGTCGTTCTCGCCACCGTCGTTTCGGCCAAGGCGCCGAAGCCGGGCCAGGACTTCTTCCCGCTGACCGTCAACTACCAGGAAAAGACCTATGCCGCCGGCAAGATCCCGGGTGGCTACTTCAAGCGCGAAGGCCGTCCGAGCGAAAACGAAACGCTCGTCTCGCGCCTGATCGACCGTCCGATCCGCCCGCTCTTCCCGGAAGGCTACAAGAACGACACCCAGGTGATCGTCACGGTCATGCAGCATGACCTCGAGAACAATCCGGACATCCTGTCGATGGTCGCCGCTTCGGCTGCGCTGACGCTGTCGGGCATCCCCTTCATGGGCCCGATCGGTGGCGCGCGCGTCGGCTACATCAACGGCCAGTACGTTCTGAACCCGCATCTCGACGAGATGGACGAATTGACCCTCGACCTCGTCGTCGCCGGCACCCAGGACGCGGTGCTGATGGTCGAATCCGAAGCCAAGGAACTGCCGGAAGACATCATGCTCGGCGCCGTCGTCTTCGGTCAGAAGGGCTTCCAGCCGGTCATCGACGCGATCATCAAGCTTGCTGAAGTGGCCGCCAAGGAGCCGCGCGAATTCGAGCCGGAAGATCATTCCGCTCTCGAGAACGCCATGCTCTCGATCGCCGAAGACGAGCTGCGCAATGCCTACAAGATCACCGAGAAGGCTGCCCGCTACGCTGCCGTCGACGCCGTCAAGGCCAAGGTGAAGGAACACTTCCTGCCCGAGGGCATCGAGAATCCGGCCCATACGGCGGAAGAAATCGGCGCTGTCTTCAAGCACCTGCAGGCCAAGATCGTTCGCTGGAACATCCTCGACACCAAGAGCCGCATCGACGGCCGCGATCTCGAAACCGTTCGTCCGATCGTCGCCGAAGTCGGCGTTCTGCCGCGCACTCACGGCTCCTCGCTCTTCACCCGCGGTGAAACCCAGGCGATCGTCGTTGCCACGCTCGGCACCGGCGAAGACGAGCAGTACGTTGATTCCTTGACGGGCATGTACAAGGAAAACTTCATGCTGCACTACAACTTCCCGCCCTTCTCGGTCGGCGAAACGGGCCGCATGGGTTCCCCGGGCCGCCGCGAAATCGGCCATGGCAAGCTCGCTTGGCGCGCCATCCACCCGATGCTGCCGACGGCGGAACAGTTCCCCTACACCCTGCGCGTCGTCTCGGAAATCACCGAGTCGAACGGCTCGTCCTCGATGGCCACCGTCTGCGGCACCTCGCTGGCGCTGATGGATGCCGGCGTTCCGCTGGCAAAGCCGGTTGCCGGTATCGCCATGGGCCTGATCAAGGAAGATGAGCGCTTTGCCGTTCTCTCCGACATCCTCGGCGACGAAGACCACCTCGGCGACATGGACTTCAAGGTCGCCGGCACGGAAGCCGGCATCACCTCGCTCCAGATGGACATCAAGATCGAGGGCATCACCGAAGAGATCATGGGCATCGCGCTCAACCAGGCCAAGGGCGGCCGTCTCCACATCCTCGGCGAAATGGCCAAGGCCATCTCCGAAAGCCGCGGCCAGCTCGGCGAGTTCGCTCCGCGCATCGAAGTCATGAACATCCCGGTCGACAAGATCCGCGAAGTCATCGGCTCCGGCGGCAAGGTCATCCGCGAAATCGTCGAAAAGACCGGCGCCAAGATCAACATCGAAGACGACGGCACCGTGAAGATCGCCTCCTCGTCCGGCAAGGAAATCGAAGCGGCCCGCAAGTGGATCCACTCGATCGTCGCCGAGCCGGAAGTTGGCCAGATCTATGAAGGCACGGTCGTCAAGACCGCCGACTTCGGCGCCTTCGTCAACTTCTTCGGCGCCCGTGACGGCCTCGTCCACATCTCGCAGCTCGCCGCCGAGCGTGTTGCCAAGACGACCGACGTCGTCAAGGAGGGCGACAAGGTCTGGGTCAAGCTCATGGGCTTCGACGAGCGCGGCAAGGTTCGCCTGTCGATGAAGGTTGTCGACCAGGCGACCGGCAAGGAAATCGTTGCCGAGAAGTCTGAGAAGAAGGGCGACGGCGAAGCCGCCGAATAAGCAGGCTTCACCCGAATGCATTCGGGGCGCGGGGCGGATCGCTCCGCGCCCCTTTCTTGTAGGAAGAGACGGATAGACCGATGAGCCGAGATGCGTTGAAGACCCTGTTTTACCCGTTCGATAGCGGCGTGATCGACCCGCCGGGCGAAGGCGAGCGCGTTCTCTTTCTCGGCGCCGAGGCTGGCTACAAGCTGCCCCAGGGCTTCGAAGCCTCGGTCGCGGCCGTGCAGCCGCTGAGGCCGCTCTATCGCGCCCTGGAGGCCGTACGCGCCGATGTGACGCCGGAGATCACCGGCGAGGACTACGACGTCACGCTGGTGCTCTGCGGCAAGCACAAGGGCGAGAACGAGGACCGGATCGCGGAGGCGTTGAAGCGCACGCGTGAGGGTGGCCTGATCGTCGTTGCCGGCGGCAAGGAAGACGGCATCCAGTCGCTGAAGAAGCGGATCGCCAAGTTCGAGTGGGAGGGCGACCACCTGCCGAAATATCACGGCGTCGCCTTCTGGTTCACCCGCCCCGACGATGTCACGGATGCCGTGCACAAGCTCGCCAAGGCGCCGGTACGCGTCGAAGGCCTGTTCGAGGCGTCACCTGGCATGTTCTCGCACGACCGCATCGATGCGGGCTCGGAACTGCTCGCCTCGCGCCTGCCGAACGATTTCCACGGCCATGCTGCCGATTTCGGCGCCGGCTGGGGCTATCTCGCCGTCAAGCTCGCCGAAGCCTCGCCGGGCCTCAAGGGCGTCGATCTCTTCGAGGCCGATCACGAGGCACTGGAGGCTGCCCGCGTCAACATGATGGCAAATGCCCCGTCGACGCCGGCGCGCTTCTACTGGTTCGACCTGACGAGCGAAGAGCCGCGCGACAAGTACGATCTCATCGTCATGAACCCGCCCTTCCACGAGGCCCACGCCGCCGAGCCGGCGCTCGGCATTGCCATCATCAAGACGGCGCTGAAGGCGCTGAAGCAGAGCGGCAAGCTGATGCTGGTCGCCAATCGCGGCCTGCCCTACGAGCAGGTACTGGCTGAGAACGCCAAGGAATACGGCGAAACCTGCCGCAACGCCCGCTTCAAGGTGCTCTGGGCGAAGCGCTGAAGACCATCGAGGATCGAGCAACGAGCCGGGCCATTCGCCCGGCTCGTTGCCTTCTGTGCCCTTCGCTTCGGCCGACGAGCAGCGACAGTTTGCCTGTTGCCATCGCTCCTGTTCGGGCCCACCATGACGCCGTCGGTGTTTCTCGTCGGAGGATGAGTGCGATGACGTCGGGAGTGAACAGGCCGCCCTTGACCGAGGATGCGGCCGAGGCTGTCGCCAGGGACATCAAGCATGCCGAGGGACATGGGGCCACCTCCGAAGTGCCCATGTCGTTCCTGAAAAGCCTCTATCATCTGCCGCTGGATCCGGGGCGGCGCACCCATACGGGATTTGTCGTGCTGGCGGTCATCGCCGCCTTGTTCGTGCTGTTCGTATTGGTTTGAACCGCCCATCAATGACAAAGCCCACGGACTACAGCGCCGCGCGTCTTATCAGATGCGCAAAGGTCGCTGTAGTCCGTGGGCTTTGTCATGCGTTTCCGCTTGAACGCCTCACTCGGCGTCGGCTGTCCTGAGCGTGTCGAGAGCCGGCATCGAGGTGATGTTGTAGCCGGAGTCGACGTAATGGATCTCGCCGGTGACGCCGCGCGACAGATCCGACAGCAGATAGAGAGCCGAGTTGCCGACGTCGTCGATTGTGACGGTGCGGCGCAGCGGCGAGTTCTTCTGCTGCCAGGACAGCATCGCCCGGGCGTCGGAAATGCCGGCGCCGGCAAGCGTGCGGATCGGGCCGGCGGAGATCGCGTTGACGCGGATGCCGCGCGCGCCGTAATCGGCGGCGAGGTAGCGTACGGAAGCCTCGAGCGCGGCCTTGGCGACGCCCATGACGTTGTAGTTCGGCATGACGCGCATCGAGCCGCCGTAGGTGAGCGTCAGCATCGAGCCGCCGTCGTTCATCAGCTCGGCCGCGCGCTTGGCGATCTCGGTGAAGGAGAAGCAGGAGATCACCATCGTGCGGCTGAAATTGTCGCGCGAGGTGTCGGCATAGAGGCCCTTCAGCTCGTTCTTGTCGGAGAAGCCGATGGCATGCACGACGAAATCGAGCTTGCCCCAGCGCTCCTTGATCGCAGAGATCACGGCATCGACGGACTCGATGTCTTCGACGTCGCAGGGGAGCAGGAAGTCGGAGCCGAGTTCGGCGGCCAGCGGCTTGACACGCTTGCCGAGGGCCTCGCCCTGGTAGGTGAAGGCGAGTTCGGCGCCCTGCGCCGCAAGCGCCTTGGCGATGCCCCAGGCAATAGAGTGGTTGTTGGCCACACCCATGATGAGGCCACGCTTTCCAATCATCAGTCCCGTCATCGTGTTATCCGTTGTAGCGCTGGAAAACGAGCGTGGCATTGGTGCCGCCGAAGCCGAAGGAGTTCGAAAGAACCGTATCGATCTTGGCGTTGTCGATGCGTTTGCGAACGATCGGAACGCCCTCGAATTCGGGGTCGAGTTCGCTGATATGCGCGCTTTCGCCGATGAAGCCGGCCTGCATCATCAAGAGGCCGTAGATGGATTCCTGTACGCCGGCAGCACCCAGCGAGTGGCCGGTCAGCGACTTCGTCGACTGGATGTGCGGCATCTTGCTGCCGAACACTTCGCGGATCGCGCCGATCTCCTTGCTGTCGCCAACCGGAGTCGAGGTGCCGTGGGTGTTGATGTAGTCGACGTCGCCCTTCACCGTCGAAAGCGCCTGGCGCATGCAGCGGATCGCGCCCTCGCCCGACGGGGCCACCATGTCGTAACCGTCGGAGGTCGCACCGTAGCCGACGATTTCGGCATAGATCTTGGCGCCACGGGCCTTGGCGTGCTCCAGTTCTTCGAGAACGAGAACGCCCGCGCCGCCGGCAATGACGAAGCCGTCGCGGTTGACGTCATAGGCACGCGATGCCGTCGCCGGCGTTTCGTTGTACTTCGAGGACATGGCGCCCATGGCGTCGAAGAGGTTCGACATGGTCCAGTCGAGATCCTCGTGGCCGCCGGCGAACATCACGTCCTGCTTGCCCCACTGGATCATCTCGGCCGCATTGCCGATGCAGTGCGCCGAGGTCGAGCAGGCAGAAGAGATCGAGTAGTTGACGCCGTGGATCTGGAACCAGGTCGCGAGCGTTGCGGAAGCCGTGGACGACATGGCCTTCGGAACGGCGAACGGGCCGATGCGCTTCGGGCTGACGTTCTTGCGGGTGATGTCGGCGGCGTCGACGATCGTACGGGTGGACGGGCCGCCCGAGCCCATGATGATGCCGGTGCGCTCGTTGCGGGCAACGACCGACTCTTCGAGGCCGGAATTGGCGATCGCCTGCTTCATCGCCACGTGGTTCCAGGCGCCGCCCTGCGACAGGAAGCGCATGGCGCGGCGGTCGACGAGCTCGGTCGGGTCGAGCGACGGGGCGCCCCAGACCTGGCACTTGAAGCCGTTTTCCGCGAAATCGGGAGAAAACGTGATGCCCGACTTTGCATCGCGCAGCGACGCCGTGACTTCGTCGGCGTTGTTTCCGATCGAGGAAACGATGCCGAGGCCCGTGACAACAACCCGTCTCATGATACTGACCTTTTCTTTATTTCGTTCGGTGCAGGCAGGCCTGGTCTTTACTCGGCCTTATCCTTCGACAGCCCGACACGCAGGTCGGTTGCCTGATAGATAGTTTCGCCATCGGCCTTCAGCCAGCCGTCGGCAGTGCCGAGCACGAGCCGGCCGCGCATGACGCGCTTGAAGTCGATACCGTACTGCAGCAGCTTGGTTTCGGGGCGAACCATGCCCTTGAATTTCACTTCGCCCGTCGAGAGCGCCATGCCGCGGCCGGGCTCGCCGAGCCAGCCCAGGAAGAAGCCCGTCAATTGCCACATGCCGTCGAGGCCGAGGCAGCCCGGCATGATCGGATTGCCCTGGAAGTGGCAGGGGAAGTACCAGTCGTCGGGACGCACGTCGTATTCAGCGCGGATGAAGCCCTTGTCGAAGGCGCCGCCCGTTTCGGAAATCTCAGTGATGCGATGAACCATCAGCATCGGCGGCAGCGGCAGCTGCGCGTTGCCGGGGCCAAACAGCTCGCCACGGCCGCAGGCCAGGATTTCCTCGTAGCTGAAGCTGGATTGTCTGGTGGTCATGAATAGGTGCTTCCCCGAATGACTTAACGTGTTATCCGATCTGCTTTAGAGCAAGTTCGGCTTGAAATGAAGCGCGGGGAACCCGGATCTTCTCGTTTCCGGCCCGGTCACCGCCGCCTCAGATGGCATTTTCGTTCCGCCGTCGCTTACAGGATCAATGTGGGCGCGACCAGAGTTAATTGCCAGCCTTCCCCGAGTTTGACCGGTTTTTCAGGCTTTGCAACGCATGTCTGGATGAGAATCTATTGAAAGCGCGGGGCGCAAAAGTTATATCGCAACGGAAGTATTGTGAATTTCGCCGGGATACATGGAACGACCCTTGATGACGAAAGCAACAGAAGTGAGTTCGGAAGAAAGGCTGCGCCACTCAGGCCTCCGTCCGACCCGTCAGCGCGTTGCCCTCGCCGATTTGATCTTTGCCAAGGGTGATCGCCATCTGACCGTCGAGGAATTGCACGAAGAAGCCGTCATGGCCGGGGTGCCGGTTTCGCTGGCAACCGTCTACAACACGCTGCACCAGTTCACAGAAGCCGGAATGATCCGCGTCCTGGCGGTCGAAAGTGCCAAGACCTATTTCGACACCAACGTATCGGATCATCATCACTTCTTCATTGAGGGCCAGAACGAGGTTCTCGATATTCCCGTCAGCAACATCCAGATCGACAATCTCCCGGCGCCGCCCGAGGGTATGGAGATTTCGCATGTCGACGTCGTGATCCGTCTGCGTCGCAAGAACGGCCGCTGACATCGGCACGGTTCTGGGAAAAGTGTGAAGCGGTGTTCCGTCCGGAACGGCGGGGTTTCAAACTGGCCCGCAGGGCGATCTTCAAAATAAGTTGATCGCGGCCTTCGTGTCGATCGTGCCCCAATTCACATCACATCGTCCGGATCTCTGCCCGGCAGCGCCTTGCCTGTCGGCAGCGTCCAGCCGTATTTGAGTGCGCCGCCGCGCACGACGAAGGCCGAAATCACGCCGAGCGTCGATGCCGCCGCAAGCGGCAAGCCGGCCATCGTCGCAAGCACGAAGGCGCCGGCGCCGATCAACGCCGCTGTGACGTAGACTTCCGGCCTGAGCAGCACTGAAGGCTCTCCGGCGAGCAGATCGCGCAAGATGCCGCCGAAGGTGGCCGTCAGCATGCCGGTAACGAGCGCGACACCCGCGGAGCCCGTGGCCGCAAATCCCTTCGCAGCACCCATGACGCAATAGGCCGCAAGGCCGATTGCATCGAGCCACACAAGGACCCGGTAGCGCGAGTCGAAGAGATGGGCCGTGAAGAAGAGGATGACCGCCACCGTGGCGCAAACCAGCAGATAGGTCGGATTGGTAACCCAGAAGACCGGTGTCGCGCCCAAAACGACGTCGCGCATCGTGCCACCGCCGATGCCGGTCACGGAGGCGAGGAAGAGATAGCCGATGATGTCGAGCTGCTTGCGTGACGCCGACAACGCTCCGGTCGCTGCAAAGACGGCGACACCGGCATAGTCGAGGATTTCGAGGATCGGCATGGGCGCTCCGGACTAGAATCGGCGGTTCGCTTTGAAGCTGGGCTATCTCGTGCCCCGGCGTCAACTCTCAGGGCGCCGGCAGGATCGAGGCTGTCCGGCCCGCGAGGTAGTAGCCGATGAGCCCGATCCATTCGCGCACCGCCGTCGTCGTGAGCTGGGCGTTGAGCGACGGCTGGGTGAAGTCGAAGCCGAGGCCAAGCTTGCCGCTGGTGCGGTAGTCCGTCGGCCAGGGGATGACGGGGATATCGAGGGCGCGGAAGAGCCCGACCGAACGCGGCATGTGGAAGGCGGAGGTGACGAGTACGCAATTCGAAAGCCCGTGCGTCGCCAGCAATTCCTTGGTGTTGCGGGCGTTCTCGAAGGTCGTGCGCGATTGCTCTTCGCGAATCAGCCGCTCGCCGCCGGCGTCGAACGCCGCGAGGAAGCTTTCCGACGCCTCGGCATCGCCGGCATAGGCGCCGCTGAACGAGCCGTCGCCGCCGGACACGAGAATACGCGCCTCGGGATAGCGCTTGGCGAGCGCCAGGGTCTCGATAAAACGGTCCGCCGCCTGGTTGAACTCCGCGCCGCCGCGGCCTGCCATCACTTCGTTCTCGAAGGCGCCGCCGAGCACGATGATGCAGGAGAGCGAGGCGGGTGGCGCCGGGCGAGGAAAGCGATCCTCCAGTGCTTGCAGGGCATAGGGGCCGGCAGTGGTGAACAGCGAAACAAAGAGCACCAGCGCGCCGAGGCCGCAAAAGACAGTGCCGGTGCGGCGCAAGCCCGCACCTGTCGTCAGCAGTCCGGCAAAGACGGCGAAGAAGGAGAACGACAGCGGCTGCGCGACCAGCCAGAAGATTTTCGAGATCAGGAACATGGGCATCAGCTTCTGCGTTTCGATGCTTAACAAATCATAAACGCGCATCGGAGCGGCCCGGCTGACCCGATGCGTGGCTGTGCGGATCAGCAGTCCTGTTCGTGTTCGCGCAAGGTCGCGCGCGTAACATGCTCATCCGAACGTTGCACGGGTGGCTGCGGCCACCACTTTCATTTGAAGCCGAAAGGAGTATCATCCGGGAGATGACCACGATATCGGGCTTCAGATCCCAGTTGTTTCGTGCCGCCAATGAGGTCCATGAACTCACCCCATTACAGGCACAACGTCTGCTCGAAGGCGCAGTGGCGTTGATCCGCTGCATGCGCGAACAGACCGGCATGGAACCGAACACCGAGGCGCCCGATGTCACCAATGTCCTGCTCGACATTGCCGCCTCCGTGCCGAACCGTTCGGAACGCGAAATCCGCAACGCCCTGCTCGAGTCGGCCGACATCATCCGCCTGCTGACCATGATCCTGGATTCGCTGGACGAATTGGGAAGCGGCGAGGGACCTTGACGGTCCAAGGGTGTTCAATCGAAGGAGAAGTTTGGTGGAGCTAAGCGGGATCGAACCGCTGACCTCTTGCATGCCATGCAAGCGCTCTCCCAGCTGAGCTATAGCCCCATATCGGGTTCCGGCTAGGCCGGTCCGGGAAGTTCGTCGGGCTGTTGTGCCCGGCGAGTGGCGGCTTATTACTTCCCCTTTTTGAGGATGGCAAGCCGAAAAATGCGTGGCCTGTGGATTTATTTTCAGTCCGGGCCGATTTTCTCCCGTCCGGGCCGTAAAGGCCGAGGACGGGAGCATTCCTATGTCATTTGAAGCGCTTAGACGTCTTCTTCGTCATCGGACACGCCGATGAGGCCGCTCATGTCGTCGTCGTCTTCGTCCTCGTCGGCTTCGAGGAAGGTGTCGTCGTCGTCACCGTCGATTTCGACATCGTCGTCGCCGAGATCCGGCAGGTCGTCGCCGCCCGCTGCCTCATCATCGGCATCCTCGAGCGAAACGAGTTCGACTTCGGTGTTCTCTGCATCGACTTCCGTGACGTCTTCTTCTTCTTCCTTCTCGAGCACCTTGGCGACCGAGCTTTCTTCGAAGAAGGACAGCGGGTAGGACTTGCCGGTGTAAGGCGAAACGATCGGATCACGGTTCAGATCATAGAATTTGCGCCCCGTTTCCGGGTCGATGCGCTTTGTTCCAAGTTCCGGTTTTGCCACAGTCAAAGCCTCTTGAATGGCCGGCCGTGCCGGCGCTTGCCGGAAAGCCGGCGGGTGGAAAGGGTATCAAGCTTATGATGATTAGCCGGTCCCCATAATCATCTTGACAGCATCTGTCAAAGACAAAACTTGCAAGCGCCTATGTCCCGGGCGTTCCGGCGCGTGCAAGCATACCCACCCGCCGTGATTTGTGAAGGCATGCAGCAGGGGTTGTGGTCGCGGTGCTGCGGAAAGCAGGCGCCGGCCTGCATTGTTTTCTTCAATCCTATCCGGTCTAAGAATAAAAACGGACAGCCGTTCACGTGCTGCCGCGACTTTGGTGCGCTTCGAGCGCACGACACTGACTTGCTTGTTTCGAGGATACCGCATGTCGCAAGGATTGGGCCAAAGCCCCGCCACCGCCCGTAAATCCGACGGCCTCAAGGGATCGATCCGCATTCCCGGCGACAAGTCGATTTCGCATCGGTCGTTGATGCTGGGTGGCCTTGCCGCCGGCCAGACGCGCATCACCGGCCTGCTCGAGGGTGACGACGTGATCGCCACCGGCCGGGCCATGCAGGCCATGGGGGCCAGGCTTCGCAAGGACGGCGACGCCTGGATCGTCAACGGCGTCGGCAACGGCGCATTGCTTGCGCCGGAAGCGCCGCTCGATTTCGGCAATGCCGGCACGGGTTGCCGGCTCATCATGGGCCTCGCCGGCGTCTATGATTTCGAAACGACCTTCATCGGTGATGCCTCGCTCGGCCGGCGGCCGATGGCGCGCGTGCTCGACCCCTTGCGCGAGATGGGCGTGCAGGTAAAGGCGGCTGCCGGTGATCACCTGCCGGTGACGCTTCGCGGACCGAAGACGCCGACGCCGATCACCTATCGAGTGCCGGTCGCATCCGCCCAGGTGAAATCGGCGGTGCTGCTTGCCGGTCTCAATGCGCCGGGCATCACGACCGTCATCGAACCGGTACTGGCCCGCGACCATACGGAGCGCATGCTCCGCGGATTCGGCGCCGAACTTTCGATGGAGGCCGATGCCGCCGGTGTCCGGACCATCCGGCTCGAAGGCCGTGGCCGGCTCGTCGGCCAGGAGATCGAGGTGCCGGGCGATCCGTCCTCGGCGGCTTTCCCGCTGGTTGCGGCACTCGTCGTTCCGGGCTCGGACATCACGATCCGCAACGTGCTGATGAACCCGACCCGCACGGGCCTGATCCTGACCTTGCAGGAGATGGGCGCCGACATCGAGGTGATCGACATCCGGCAGGCCGGCGGAGAAGACGTGGCGGATCTGAGGGTGCGCCATTCCGATCTGAAAGGCGTCACGGTGCCCGATGAGCGTGCAGCCTGGATGATCGACGAGTATCCCATTCTCGCTGTCGCCGCCGCCTTTGCTGAAGGCGCGACCGTCATGAGCGGTCTCGATGAGCTGCGCGTGAAGGAGTCCGATCGCCTCGCCGCGATCGCTGCGGGTCTGAAACTCAACGGCGTCGATTGCGACGAAGGCAAATCCTCGCTTGTTGTCCGCGGCCGTCCCGGCGGCAAAGGATTAGGCGCTGCTTCAGGCGAGGTCGTGAAGACCCATCTCGATCATCGCATCGCCATGAGCTTCCTTGTCCTGGGGCTTGCCTCGGAGCACCCGGTTCAGGTCGATGATGTGTCGATGATTGCGACGAGCTTTCCGGGGTTCACGGATCTGATGACCGGGCTGGGGGCAAGGATCGCGTGAAGCCGACGACGCTGGCGGCAAAGCTCAAATGGCTGTTGACAATTGCGGTCGTCGTTCTCCTGACGCTGCTGACACAGATCGGCGGCCTTGTCTGGCTTGTTGCTCTTGGTCTTACGTGCCGAAGAAGGGCGGGTGTTCCCGTGTTTCTTGCACTCTTTCTGGGTCTCTATGCGGCGGGAAGCGCGCTTAGCCATGCCGTGGCACCGATCTTCGGCCGGGTTCCGCTGCCCTGTTTCGACGAGGGCACGTCGCGGCTCAGGATGCAGTCGCCTTTATTCTGTGTCCTGAACCGTCAATATGTCGTTCCGGAACTGAAGGACGCGGCCTTTGCCCTGTCGCGGCATATGGATCAGGCTTTCCCCGGAACGACGACCTTGGCGCTCGACGCCAATTTTCCCTTCTTCAATGGCTTTCCGCTGTTCCCGCATCTATCCCATTCGGACGGCCGGAAGCTCGATATCGCGTTCTTCTATCAGGATGCCGCTGGCGGCTATCTGGACAAGGCGACCCGTTCGCCGATCGGCTATTTCGCCTTCGAGCAGCCGCGCCCGGGTAGCATTCTTCCGTGCCGGGATCGCGAAGACCTCTTGACCTTGCGTTGGGACTTGGACTTCTTGCAGTCGCTGTGGAGGTCCTTGTCGCTGGAGGAAGGCCGGACCGGCGAGGCGCTCCGCTGGCTCTCCGGCGAGGGGAGCAGCTTCGGTATCGAGAAGATATTCGTGGAGCCGCATCTGGCGCAAAGACTTGGCGTCGAGGCAGAATCCATTAGGTTTCAGGGTTGCAGGGCCGCCAGGCACGACGACCATATACATATGCAGGTTGGAAAATGACGTTCACCATCGCCATCGACGGGCCGGCCGCGGCCGGCAAGGGCACGCTCTCGCGCTTGATTGCCGAGGAATACGGCTTTCATCATCTCGATACGGGGCTGACCTATCGCGCCACCGCCAAGGCGCTGCTGGATGCGGGCCTGCCGCTCGACGACGAGGCGGTGGCCGAGAAGATGGCGCGCGACGTCGAGCTCGCCGGGCTCGATCGCTCGGTCCTCTCCGCCCACGCGATCGGCGAGGCGGCGTCGAAGATCGCGGTCATGCCGGCGGTGCGGCGGGCGCTGGTCGAGGCCCAGCGCGTCTTTTCGTTGCGCGAGCCCGGAACCGTTCTCGACGGCCGCGACATCGGCACGGTCGTCTGCCCCGATGCGTCGGTGAAGCTTTATGTCACCGCCTCGCCGGAAGTGCGGGCGAAGCGACGTTATGACGAGATCATCGGCAACGGCCAACCGGCCGACTATGCGGCGATCTTCGAGGACGTGAAGAAGCGCGACGAGCGCGATATGGGCCGCGCCGACAGTCCTTTGCGGCCGGCCGACGACGCGCACTTGCTTGATACGTCCGAAATGAGTATAGAGGCGGCGTTTCAGGCCGCGAAGACTTTGATCGATGCGGCCCTGATGAAGAAGATCTGAAGAAGAGCCCTTTCATAAACCTCGTTTGAAACGCTCTTCTTGCATAGCCTGAAATTCCGTCCACGCGCCGGATTGCTCCTTCAAATGGAGCGGACTGGGTTCAGGCCTGTTCAACACCAGCCCCCGGCGCATGTGCGTCTCGAATGAGATGCATGCAGGAGATTCCATGTCTGCTACCAATCCAACCCGTGACGATTTCGCCGCCCTTCTCGAAGAATCCTTCGCGAAGACCGATCTCGCCGAAGGCTATGTTGCCAAGGGCATCGTTACGGCCATCGAAAAGGACGTCGCCGTTGTCGACGTCGGTCTGAAGGTCGAAGGCCGCATCGCTCTGAAGGAATTCGGCGCGAAGGCCAAGGACGGCTCGCTCAAGGTCGGCGACGAAGTCGAAGTCTATGTTGAGCGCATCGAAAACGCGCTCGGCGAAGCTGTTCTGTCGCGCGAAAAGGCTCGCCGCGAAGAGAGCTGGCAGCGCCTGGAAGTGAAGTTCGAAGCCGGCGAACGCGTCGAAGGCATCATCTTCAACCAGGTCAAGGGTGGCTTCACCGTCGATCTCGACGGCGCCGTTGCCTTCCTGCCGCGCTCGCAGGTCGACATCCGTCCGATCCGCGACGTCACCCCGCTGATGCACAACCCGCAGCCCTTCGAAATCCTCAAGATGGACAAGCGCCGCGGCAACATCGTCGTATCGCGTCGTACGGTTCTGGAAGAGTCCCGCGCCGAGCAGCGTTCTGAAATCGTTCAGAACCTCGAAGAAGGCCAGGTTGTCGAAGGCGTCGTCAAGAACATCACCGATTACGGTGCGTTCGTCGACCTCGGCGGCATCGACGGCCTGCTCCATGTCACCGACATGGCATGGCGCCGCGTGAACCATCCGTCGGAGATCCTGAACATCGGCCAGCAGGTCAAGGTTCAGATCATCCGCATCAACCAGGAAACCCACCGTATCTCGCTCGGCATGAAGCAGCTCGAGTCGGATCCGTGGGATGGCATCGGTGCGAAGTACCCGGTCGGCAAGAAGATCTCCGGTACCGTCACGAACATCACCGACTACGGTGCGTTCGTCGAGCTGGAGCCGGGCATCGAAGGCCTGATCCACATCTCCGAAATGTCCTGGACCAAGAAGAACGTACACCCCGGCAAGATCCTGTCCACGAGCCAGGAAGTCGACGTCGTCGTTCTCGAAGTCGATCCGACCAAGCGTCGTATCTCGCTCGGCCTCAAGCAGACGCTCGAGAACCCGTGGCAGGCGTTCGCGCATAGCCATCCGGCTGGCACCGAAGTCGAAGGCGAAGTCAAGAACAAGACCGAATTCGGCCTGTTCATCGGCCTCGACGGCGACGTCGACGGCATGGTCCACCTTTCCGACCTCGACTGGAACCGTCCGGGCGAGCAGGTCATCGAAGAGTACAACAAGGGCGACGTCGTTCGCGCTGTTGTTCTCGACGTCGACGTCGAGAAGGAGCGCATCTCGCTCGGCATCAAGCAGCTCGGCAAGGACTCGGTCGGTGATGCCGCCGCTTCCGGCGAACTGCGCAAGAACGCCGTTGTTTCGGCTGAAGTCATCGCGATCAACGATGGCGGCATCGAAGTGAAGCTCGTCAACCACGAAGACATCACCTCGTTCATCCGCCGCGCTGACCTCGCGCGTGACCGTGACGAACAGCGTCCGGAGCGTTTCTCGGTTGGTCAGGTTGTCGACGCTCGCGTCACCAACTTCTCCAAGAAGGACCGCAAGATCCAGTTGTCGATCAAGGCTCTGGAAATCGCCGAAGAGAAGGAAGCCGTTGCTCAGTTCGGTTCGTCCGACTCGGGCGCGTCGCTCGGCGACATCCTTGGCGCGGCTCTGAAGAACCGCCAGAACAACGAGTAATCGTTGCCTGACATCTGAACTGGAAAACCCGCGGAGAGCGATCTCCGCGGGTTTTTCTTTGGCCGAATGCTTGTTCGGCTTGGACTTTCAGCCGAGGCCGCCGAGCCTGCGATAAAGATCATAGGCGTCGGGTGCTTCCGCCGCCCTGTCGTCGAGCGCGGCCTCGTCCGTTGGCTCCGCCCCGTCCGCTTGATCGTGGTCGTCGCCCTCTTCTGCGCCCTGCTCTTCGTCCGATGCCTGATCTTCCGATCCGCCCGGCATTTCATGGCTGAGGTTTTCGGCTTCCGCCGCATCCCCGGCGGCCGGCGGGTAGGGGATCATGGCAAAGGGAATGGCTTCGCGCGGCAGACCGTTTTCGACCAGTCTGGCGATGACCTGCTGCATCGTCTGTTCGTCTGTTGCACCTTGCGGCCGCGTGTCCGCAGGCGTGCGTTGAGTTGCCTTTGCGTCCTCGGACTGCTCGTCGAGCAAGGACGGCAAGGTGTTGCCGCCATCCGGCGTCTCGCGCGGGCGGTCCGCGCCGTCGATAGCGCGTGCTTGCGCGGCGCCTTCCTTTGCCGAGGCGGGCGTCGGCGCATCCACTCCATCGGCGTGCTCGGTCACCGGCTTGGCCTCGGCGCCGGCAGTGCTTCCGGGCGGGGTCACGCTGTCGCGAATGAGCGTCTTGATCGCCTCGAAAAGCACCCGCACCGGCCGGGCCTCGGGATTGCCGCGTCCGGCCGCCGTTGCTGTCTTGGCAGCATTCTCCTCGTCTGCATCAGGCATCGGCCCATAGGTGCCATCGGGATCCGCATCCTCGGCGGATTCGGCTGTCGCATCGGCCTCGCCCGGCGCGGCCGTGCTCTCGCTGGCGAACGCCTCGCTTTCGACATGCCCGCCATCGGCCGATGGGACGGTTTGCTCAGGCTCGGCCCCGGGGACCGCCTGCGGAGATGTTTCCTCGACTTCGCCTGCAAGCAGCGCGGCGTTTTCGACCGGCGTGCCTTCCGCGGACGCGGATTTGCCTGTGCTCGCACGCGTTTCGCTTCGCTCGACCGGCGTTGCGTTTCGGCCTTTTGGCGGCGCCTCCGTCGTCCCGGCCTGGTCCGGCTCATCACCCCGCGCTTCGAGCACGTCTGTGTCGTTGCCGACGCCAAAGGTCTTGCGCAGCACCGCTTGCAGCAGCGCGACCTCGCCGGCGACCGGCATGCGTGCGGCAACCGGGCTGAGAGGCATGGCCGGCTGGAGAGAGGGGTTGCGCAAGATGACGTCGCGTGCCTGAGCAGGCATCGGAGTGGCGGTGCCGCCCGGCGCGCTCGTGCCATTGCGGATCGCCGGCAGTTCTGCAAGCAAGGCGACCCGGACGGCGAGGCTGCGCCCGCCGAGCTGACGTTCGAGCAGCAGCCGATCGGAGGCAGGCATCGATTCGAGGAAGGCGACGAGGCGGCGAACGAAATCCCGTCCGCCTTCCTGCGGCAGGGGCGGGAACTTCAGGATGCGCGCCAGGTCCTCCATCAGCCGTACCAACGCGTCCTTGGAGAGGATTTCGCGGCCCGAGAGATGTCGGGTCAGCGCGTCCAGGATCTTTTGTATGGCTTCACCGCGTTGGCCGGCGGGCAACAGCGCTGCCGGCTGCTGCGTCTTGGTGCTCGTGTCTTCTGCGGAGGCGGCTGCCGCTCGGCCCGTCTGGATGGGTATCAGCATTCTGGTCTCCATCTCGCTTGACCTCGGGTTGACCAATCGTCGTTGACCGACGAAACGCGGTTGCACGCTTGCACATGGACCGATTTCCGGCTCGCGCGCGGACTGTTTTCTTCGTCACTTACGGGTTGGCGCCTCATGCGCGTCTACAGCGCCGCGCGTCCTATGAGGCGCGCAAAGGTCGCTGTCGCTCTTTGGGCTGCTGCATGTTCTTGAAGAAGCATGCGGAAGGCCAATGGCCGAACGACCGCGACAACGTCGCGGACAGGGGAATCGGCATGATGTTCGAGGTTAGGTGAAAGAGGTTTATGAAATCTTAACCATGTTTCGCTGGCTGCGGCGGTCGACCGCCCTTGTCTGTGGACATCAACAGCGCCATCTTCAGGACTTCTGAGGAGTTCCGGATGACCGTTCGTCCCCCAAAAGCCCTGAGCCCGACCTTCTCGACCACCGGCGCCTTCAACGTGCTCGAATATGAGCTCATGTCCGAGCGCGCCGATGCGCTCGGCCGGCATGGGCTGAAGGTGGAAAAGGCCCTTGCCGCACTGTCGGAATTAAAGGGGGAGGTGGTCCCGGATTTGCGCGAGCGGCTTCTCGATGAAGCAGCCGATGCCGTCTGGGCCTTCTTCATCCAGCGCGAGATCTGCGGGCTGCGCGACAGCCGCGATGCCGTTCGCCGCTACGGCATCCCCAAGGAGGTCATGGCGCGGCTGGGGATCGTGCGCAGGAAATGATCAGAAACTCTGCGCCGTCAGGCTGTAGAGGCCGTTCTCGTCGAAGCGGACCAAAGGCTGCAGCTCGGTTTCGCGGCGCTCGGCGACATTTTTCAGTTCATCCTTGAGGCGGAGTGCGCGTAGCTGCTCGTCCTGTTCGACCAGCGACTGCTTGTCGGTGCTGCGGGTGGGATCGTTGCGCAGGCTGTCGACCTGGGCTTCCTCGAGTGACCCGGGTTCCGCTGCGCTCTTCAGCCGATCCACCGCCTTGGCAGCCTGTGCCTGGCTTTGGGACCCATTGCCGCTCGTCTCTCCAAGCGCCGCCTTCAACGTCTCGTTTTCCCGGCCGCCCGGATTTTTGAGCGCTTCAGTCAGGTCGGTGAGGGAGACGCCGAGCTTATCGAGCCCAAGCTGCTTCTCGACCTTGGCGATATCGCCGGGATCCAGGGCCTTGATCTCGTTTTCGAGCGCTCTGGCGAAGGCGGCGTCGGATTTGAACGTCTCGCGGTCGAGGTCGAAGAACTCTCCCACCTGACGAATGAGAGCCGCGCGATTGCTGTTGGGATCGTTCCGGGTGCGATCGAAGAAATGGGCGTTGATCTTGTCATTGGCCGCCTTGCGGGCGCCATCGGACTGGACCTGCGCCTTCAGGACCTTGTCGTCCTTGGCACCTCTGGCCTTTTCTTCTTCTTCCGCCTGCCGCTTTTCGATGTCCTTGAGGATCGAGCCGACCAGGCTGGTCGTTGCGGTGGCGGTCGATTGCTGGGTCGGAAGCAGCATGTTTCATCCCCGGACAGCATCGTGGAGCTTTCCGAAAGTTAGGTCGTTGCGGTTAATGGCGGCTTAATCGTGGTCTCTCACAAATCGGAACGGGCTTGGCACACGAAGCCAGCTCTCTCCGCGATTGCACACGGAGATACGCGTGAGCCGCAATCGCCCTCACGTTGCGTTGCGTTTCGCCTATCGGTAAGGCGAGTAGCAGACCCTGTAGGCCCCACCGTAGCTCAGGAACCGGTTGGTTGCCGGATCGTAGGAGCGGTAGCGCGACATGCACCAGCTCACATGTGAGCCGCCGTGCACATATCGGTCGCGATGGTAGTAGTTACCGCCGTAGTAGCGACGCGGGTAGTAGTCGCGGTAGTAGCCATAGCGCGGGTAGTAGCCGTAACGTGGGTAGTAGCCATAGCGGGGGTAATAGCCGCCATAATAACCACCACCGTAGTAGCCGCCGGAGCCGAAGTAGAAGCTCAGCCCCGAGCCATAGTACGGTCCGCCCCAACCGTGACGGTAGTAGGGCCCCCAGCCAGACCCCCATCCATGGCCCCAACCGCCGCCCCAGTGGCGCCGGTGGTAGTATTGCACATTCTGGACGTCGCCCTGTGCCTTGATCTGGAGATCGGGCGCCTGGATAGGCATTGCCTCAACAGGCCCGATGGGGGTGATCAGGGAGGTGGCGGCCAAGCTGCAGCCGATAACGAAATTGCGAAATCCCGTCATTTTGTCCTCACTTTCAGAAGGCGAAGCCTTCCGCTTGTGTCCCTGCCCTATTACGTTTGTTTTTCTTGGTTTATTCATGGCGACGGACGTGGCGGGTCGTTACTGGAGCCGCTGGATTTCTGTCCGTTCATCCCCCCCAGCACGATGCGCCGATCCTTCGGCCGTGTGGCTGTGGTTCTTTTGTCATTCAATCCCATTTCAACGAGGTACGCGATGCAATTGAAGTTTGGCACCAGTGGTTTGCGCGGCCTCTCGGAGGAACTGAAGGGAGAGCCCTCCGCCCGCTATGCGACCGCCTTTGCCCGGCACCTGATGGCGGCTGGGCACAGCAAGCCTGGCGATCCCATCCTGATCGCCCGCGATTTTCGCGATTCGAGCCCTGAGATCGCGGCCGTTTGCGCCGCTGCCCTGTCGCGCGCGGGGCTGCGTGTCTTCGATTGCGGCGCGGTGCCTACCCCTGCGCTGGCGCTTTACGGTCTCGCCAACAAGGCGGCGGGGTTGATGATCACCGGCTCGCATATTCCGGCCGATCGCAACGGCATCAAGTTCTATCGCCCGGACGGCGAGATCGACAAGGAGGACGAGGTTGCGATCAGCCGCATCGCCGACGGTATCGCGAATCAGATTGCCCCGGTTGCCGATGCCGGGACCGGCGAGGATCACGCGGCCCGGGCTGCCGCGCTTTTCATGGAAAGGAACCGGCAATTGCTGCCGGCCGGCGCGCTGTCCGGCCTCAAGGTCGGTGTCTACCAGCATAGCACCGTCGCTCGCGACCTGATCGCCGAACTGCTGGCTCACTTTGGTGCCGATGTCGTGGCCCTTGGGCGCTCGGAACACTTCGTTCCGGTCGACACCGAGGCAGTTTCGGCGGAGACGATCGAGCGACTCCAGGATTGGGCTCGCGAACATCGCCTGGATGCCATCGTGTCGGCGGATGGCGACGGCGACCGGCCGCTGGTCGCCGACGAGAACGGACTGCCCCTGCGCGGTGACCTGCTGGGCCTGATGGCCTGTGGCTTCCTCGGCGCGAGACTGGCCGTTACTCCGGTGACGTCGAACTCCGGGCTGGAGGGCAGGGAAGGGCTTTCGGTTCTGCGCACCCGCGTCGGCTCGCCCTTCGTCATCGCCGGCATGCAGCAGGCGCTGAAAGAGGGTGCGCAGAAGGTCGCCGGCTTCGAGGCCAATGGGGGGACGCTGACCGCGAGCCCCTTCGTCGTCAACGGCACAACACTCGAGGCCCTGCCCACGCGCGACAGCGTCCTGCCAATCGTTGCCGCACTTGCCGCCGCGGCCGAGGCCAAGCTTTCGCTTTCCGCACTCGCCGCTTCCTACCGGTTGCCTGTGGCGCTCAGCGATCGGCTTGAGAACTTTCCGGTCGAAACAAGCGCCCGGCTGATGGCCCATTTGCGCGGAGACGCGGCAAATCTTGCGGAGTTCCTGTCGCCGATCGGTGGCGTCTCTGCCGTCAGCGACATCGATGGACTCAGGGTGACGCTCGACGATGGCCGGATCATCCATTTCCGGCCTTCGGGGAATGCGCCGGAGATGCGGTGCTACGTCGAGGCCGAGACGTCGGAGGCTGCCGAAGCGCTGCTCTCAAGAGGTCTATCCACAATCCGCCGTTGGGCAGGAACCGCGTCGAACTGAGTTTTTTGCAATCCGACACGAAAACTTCAAAAAGCCTGTTGACACTTCAGCTCTGGCCTTTTACACCCCCGCTCGTCGCCCAGATGGCGGAATTGGTAGACGCGCAGGTTTCAGGTACCTGTGCCGCGAGGCGTGGAGGTTCGAGTCCTCTTCTGGGCACCAAATTCCCTAAGCCAAATCCTTGATTTGGTTTTGAAAAACCCCGGTCAACCGGGGTTTTTTCGTTTCTGGCGTTTGGCCGGAATTCGAGCTGGTTTCCCGCCGGGCGGCACTCTCTTTCCCTCACTCTGGTTGTACGCTGTCGCTATTTTCGCGCAACGTGCCTTGAAGCCTTGACCGTCAACATTGATATTCTATCCGCAACGAAGGCGTGCGGGTCGCGCAAATGCGGTACCATGCAATTGTCCGCCGTGGCGGCGGAACTCGAGCGAGGACAAGGCGATGTCTGAGACGCGTCGCAAGCTGACGACAATCCTATCCGCGGATGTCCAGGACTACACCCGGCTGATGCGTGCCGACGAGGAGGGCACGCTCGCCACGTTGAAGCGCTATCGCGACGCCATGGGGCGGCTGATCGAGGCGCATGAGGGGCGCGTCGTCAACACCTGGGGCGACGGTCTGATTGCCGAGTTCCCGAGTGTCGTGGAAGCCGTGCGGACGGCGATCGACGTGCAGAACGAACTGGCGGGGCGCAACGCCAAATGCCCTGCCGAGGAACAGATGCTCTTTCGCATCGGCATCAATCTTGGCGACGTGATTGCCGAGGGGGACGACCTCTATGGAGACGGCGTCAATGTCGCGGCGCGCCTGCAGGCCTCAGCACCCGCCGGCGGCATCGTCATTTCCAGCACGGTCTACGACCAGGTGCGCAACAAGGTCGCCGTCGGCTTTGATTTTCTGGGACCGCTCGAAGTGAAGAACATCGATGGCGGCGTGCCGAGCTACGCGGTGCGCATCGGCACGGCCGATGCCCGCCCGGCGCCCGGCGCCCAGGCCTTCGGACGCTCCGCTGGCCAGGCGAGCGGAGATGCCGGCCGATCCAGAGCCGAGGCAAAGGGTGTCGAGGGGGCGGTTGCGGCAGCCAAGCGAGGATCTCTTCCCGTGCTCGCTATCATCGCCGCAGGGCTGGTCGCGTTGAACCTTCTGACCTGGAACGGTGTGCTCTGGTCCGTTTGGCCACTGCTCGGATTCGGCATTCTGTCGGGTCTCGCCTGGCTCAGGGCAAATCCGAGGGTCGATCGCGGCATCGGCGTGCTGGCCCTTGCGGGACTGGTGGTCCTTGCCATCAACCTGCTGACGTGGCGCGGCGTGTTCTGGGCCGTCTGGCCGCTGCTCGCCTTTGCTGTCATCGCCGGTATCCGCTGGGTGACCCGTCAGCGCCGCAGCGTCGGGCCATGAGGCACGTCACGTGCCTTCGCGAGAACCGCCCTCAGCCTCTTCCGGGCTGATCGGCGGAGTGCCCATGGGTGCCTTTTCTTCCGGTTCGGCGCCGAGCACCTCGTAGATCTCCAGCGCTGAGGCGCGCCCTTTCGCCTGCGCCGAGCCCAGCGGCCGGAAGCGGATCGCGGCGCCGGCCTGGGCGACGACGGCGCCACTCGCCATGATCGTCGTGTCGTAGTTCTTGTTCATGCCCTCGAGGCGGGAGGCGACGTTCACCGTGTCGCCCATCGCCGTATATTGTAGCCGCTCCCTGGCGCCGACATTGCCGACGACGGCGGTGCCGGTGTGGATGCCGAAACGGGTGCGAAACTCCGGCAGCCCCTTCTTGCGCTGGGTTTCGTTGAAGGCGCTGAGGCGATCCTCGACGGCCAGCGCGCACCGACAGGCATGTTCGGCGTGCTTTTCGTCGGCGGCCGGCGCGTTCCACATGGCGAACACCGAATCGCCGAGGAACTGGATGATCGTTCCCTCGTGCTCTCCCACCGTTTCGCTGAAGATGTCGAAATACTCCGACAGCATCGCCACGACCTCTTCCGGCGGATATTTTTCGCTGAGCGTGGTGAAATCGTAGATGTCGGTGAAGAGTGCCGTGACCTCCTGCCGCCAGGCCGAGCGGCCGCTGAACTGGCCCGATTCGATGCCCTTGCGCACCAGTTCCTTGGGCACGTAGAGCGCGAAGGTGAAGATCGCATCGCGCGCCCGGTTCATGGCGCCGCCGAGCGTGGAGATTTCGCTGACATGCGACGAGACGTCGATGGGAGTCGTGAAGTCGAGATCCTGCAGCCGGTTGGCGCTGGCGGTCAGCTGGTTGAGCCCCTTGGTGATCAAATGCGCAAGCACCAGCGAGGCGAGCACCGCGAGCGCGACGACCGAGCCGGAAATCGCGAGCCCTTGCACGAGCGTCTGGTTGGCCTCGGCCATCAACTCGTCGAGCGGTGCCGCCACCACGGCGCGGGTGCCGGAGAGAAGCAGTGCGGATTCGAGCGGCGTCACCATGACGAGATAGGTTCGGTCTCCGACCTCGACGAAATCGGCCTTGCCGGGCGCCGGCGGATTGAGGCGAATGCTCTGGATCAAGGGGTCGCTCTCGGCCTGTACGATCGGCGCGTCCTTGTCTTTCGCCGCCATGATGCGTCGCATTATCACGCGGTCCGAATGGATGATCGGACGCCCGACGGAATCGAGGATGAACGAGACCGAGCCGGCGGTCAGCCGTTCGCGGGCGAGGAAATCGGTGATCGTGTCGAGCACAACGTCGGCGCCGATGACGATCTTCGGGTTGCCGCGATGTGCCTGCGAGATCGTCATTCCGGGCGTTTCGGTCGTAGCGCTTTCGTAGGGGCCCGTCGAAACCGCGGCCGTTCCATTGACCGCGGCGCGGTACCACGGACGGGTCCGCGGATCGAAGCTGGAGGGCGGCAGACGCCGTTCCGAAAATTGCATGCCGTCCTTATCGAGGAAAAGCACGCGCTGAAGAGGTTTGCCGCTTGAATCCTTTTCCATCGAGCGCACGGCAATGGCGGCACCCCGCGGCGCGTCGAGCGCCATGCGCCAGGCGATCTGCTTGAGGTCGACCACGTGGAAGAAGGCGCCGTTGGGGTAGCCGACATAGACCCCGTCGATGTGCGGCGAGCGGGTGATGCCCTCGCGCAGGACCGCGACCTTGTCGTTCATGCGTTCGGGCGGGGGTACCAGGAAGGAGTTGGCGACCGAGGAAACGAGATTGACGAGGGCGGTCGTGTCACCCGAGAGAACGCCCAGCCGGTCGACGAGGCGGTCCATGAAGCCGCGCATGTTGGCCTCGGCATCGGCAATGGCGGCATTGCGCGAGCGATGATAATCGAGCCCGACGAGCGTGGCGGAGACGACGATCAGCATCGCGACCATGACCAGGCTGAACAGCGACCGCAGCGAGCTGTTCCAGCCATCGCGCTTTCCGCTTTGTCGAGCACCGGGCGCCGTGTCTGCCATTGCGAATCTCTGCTTCCGAACCGATCAACCGGCGACCACCTTAACGTTGCAATGGCGGTCGTGTGTGCAAGGGAAGTTAAATGCCAATCCCATAAAACACGTTAATCGGCGGGATGCACGCCCCCGCCGACAGGTGTCGCGAAAAATCGGTGGTTCAGTTCACCGACACTGGCTTCGAGCGCATACGGGCGACGGTTTCCCGCTCGGCCCGCTTGCAGCGCATCGGCGGCAGGTTGCGGTCCATCAGGTCCATGTCCTCGAGCACCATGTCGCCCATCTTCTTGAAGGCGCTGTCGAGCGCGCCGGCGCGATGGGCCGAACGCAGGAAGCCCGGCAGGCGGCGAACCGGATGGTCGAGCGGCAGGGGCTCTTCCGGAAAGACGTCGCTGGCCGCCACGATATGGCCGCGTGCGACGGCGGCCATCAGCGCTTCGAAGTCGACGACGCCGGCGCGGCTGAGCAGGATGAAGGCGGCACCCGGCCGCATACGGGCAAAGGCCCTCTCGCCGAGGAAGCCTTCGTTCTCGCTGGTGACCGCAGCGACGACGAAGACGAAGTCGCTATCGCCGAGCACCGTATCGAGCGACGCCGGCTCGACGCCATTGTCTCGGAGGATCGAGGCCGGCATCCAGGGGTCGAAAACCCGGATCCTGGCGCGGAAGCCGGAGAGCACGCGGTTCAGCGCCTTGCCGAGGTCGCCGAATCCGATGATGCCGATATCGGCGCCGGAGAGCAGCCGCGCCGAGCGGTTGCCGTCGCCGCCCCAGAGCTCGCGGCCCTCGCGGAAGGCAAGGTCGGCGTCGACGATGCCGCGAGCGATGTTGAGCGCCATGGCGAGGCCGAGTTCGGCGACCGGCTCGGCAAATACTTGGCCGGTGGTCACCACATGGATGCCGCGTTCGAACAACACCTCGTAGGGCATGTTGTTGATCAGGTTGCTTTCGACGTTGAGGATCGCCCGGAGCTGGCCCATGCGCTGCAGCGTGGCGTGATCGAGCGGCGGCTGGCCGATGATGTAACGCGCTTCAGACAAGACAGCGTCGCGGAGGCCGGCGATGTCGTCCGGATCGGCTTCGACGATCCGGTAGCGCCGATGCAGGTCCTCCAACGCCTCCGGCGTGAAGATCAGGTCGAGCGTGCGCGGAGCGGGTGCGCTGATGGCGAGCGGCTTCGTATCGGACATGGTTCCTCCCACTGCATGTTTCCTTTGATCGTAACTGATTAAGGGATGAAAACATGCAGCAATTCAAAGTGCTAGAGCGATCTTTGCGCGTCTGGTAGGATGCGCGGCGCTGTAGCCGGAGGCAGCCCCGCTTTGTGTCGTCAGGCTAGGAACAAATCCGCGCCTTGCCAAGCGGCGCGGTCGTCGGGGCGCGGAGCATACGAGCGGGGAGCGGCCGACGATGGATTGCCTCAGTAGCCGAGGCCGCGTTTCTGCCGATAGAGCGACGGCGGCAGATCGCTGCCCTGGAAGACCGGTCCATCACCGCGGCGGCAATTGTAGATCGTGTCGTAGACGGGGCGGCCGCGAGCCGTCGATTCGAACGGATAATTGCGGTCGATGAAGGTCTGTTCGCATACAATATGGTCGCCGCCGCCGTTCAGCGGGTCCATCTGGCGCACGCCGGGCAGATCCCGGTAGGTCTGTGCCGGTGCCGGGATGGCGGAGAACCCCAAAGTCAGCGCAAGGGCCGAAAGGGTGAGAGCGGAGCGAAGAGACGTCATTGTCAGGACTTTCGGACGGGCGACCGGTTGGTAGCACACGGTAACGGTATCGCCGGCGCCAAACTTGCGCTATAGGCGACACCACTTCGTTTGATCTGGGGATTTTCGATGGCGAATGCAATACGGGTCCATGAAGGCGACATTTCCGCGGCTGACGCTGCGCGCTATACGGGCGCGATCGCCATCGACACTGAAACGCTCGGCCTCATCCCCCGCCGTGACCGTCTCTGTGTCGTGCAGCTTTCGCCCGGTGACGGCACCGCCGACGTGATCCGTATCGCCGCCGGCCAGAGGCAAGCGCCGAACTTCGTCGCCATGCTTGCCGATCCAGCCCGCCAGAAGATCTTCCATTTTGGCCGCTTCGATATCGCCGTGCTGTTCCACACCTTCGGGGTGACGACGACGCCGGTCTTCTGCACCAAGATCGCCTCGCGGCTGACCCGGACCTACACCGATCGCCACGGCCTCAAGGACAATCTCAAGGAGATGCTCGACGTCGACATCTCCAAGCAGCAGCAGTCGTCCGATTGGGCGGCGGATATCCTGTCGCCGGCGCAGCTCGAATATGCGGCTTCCGATGTCCTGCACCTGCATGCGCTGCGCGACAAGCTGACGGCGCGCCTTATCCGCGACGGCCGCCTGGAGCTTGCCGACGCTTGCTTTGCCTTCCTGCCGACGCGCTCCAAGCTCGACCTGCTGGGCTGGGACGAGACGGACATCTTCGCGCACAGCTAAGACGGCGACCGCAGAGCTGTGGCGGCCTGGCGTCAGGGCGTCAGGTACAGGATGACGGCATAGCGCGCCGCCTTGCCGATCGAGACGAACAGCAGGAACAGCGGCAGCGGCATACGCAGCAGGCCGGCAACCAGCGTCAACGGGTCGCCGATGACGGGAAGCCAGGAGAGCAGCAGCACAGGCTGGCCGTAGCGGGCAAAGAGCGCTTCCGCCTTTTGCCGGCTGGCCACCGAAACCGGAAACCAGCGCCGCCCTTCGAAGCGAATGAGAAAGCGCCCCAGGACAAAATTGACGACGGCGCCGAGCACGTTGCCGAGCGTCGCCGCGACGAAGAGGGCGGATCGACCTGCCTCTCCGTGCAAGGCCGCGGCAACGACCGCAGCCTCGGACATGCCGAAGAGCAGCGTGGCCGACAGGAACGCAGCGGAGAAGACGCCGGCGAGAATTCCGAAATCCAGGATCAGCTCCTGTCCGTATGGCCGAGATCGCGCTCCGGCTCGATGATATCGCGGATACGCTGCTTCAGTTCCTTGGGGCCGGGAAAGCCGCCGTCACGCTTGCGCTCCCAGACGAGCGCGTCGTCGACCCGGATTTCGAAATTTCCGCCGGTACCGGGAATGAGCGCCACTTCGCCAAGCGATTGTCCGAACGTCTGCAGCAATTCCTGCGCCATCCAGCCGGCGCGCAGGAGCCAGTTGCACTGGGTGCAATAGAGGATGGTAATGCGCGGCTTCTGGTCCATGGCTTGGTCTCGGACATGTCTCGGGCCGGCGACCATACCGGCGGCGTCTGGCGGAAACAACTGCGTCGTCGCGCTTACTGCATGTTTCCTTTAATCCTAGCAAAACATGCAGCAATTCAAAGTGCTACGGCGACCTTTGCGCGTCCGATAAGACGCGCGGCGCTGTAGTTGCTCACGCCGTGCTCACACAATTGTCAACCAATTTAGTCATGTTTTTATCGGCGGGTAGCTTGCTTTGATCCGCGCTCGTGGCGAGAGATGCGGCATTGCACAAATTGTCGCACCCCAACCGCCGGAGAGGCCCTTCATGACCGACGTCACCGTTTCCAGTTCCCGCCCGCGCGCCATTCTGCCGGTGCTGGAAAAGATCTATCTGCCGCTCGATGGTTTTGCCGAGACGCTGCTGCGCGTACTCGCCGGTGCCCTGCTGGCTGTCCACGGCTTCGGCAAGATCACGGATCCCTTCGGCGCGATCGGCATGGTCGAAGGCCTGGGCTTCTATCCCGGTGTCTTCTGGTCGCCGCTTCTCGCCGCCACCGAATTCTTCGGCGGCATCCTGGTTGCGATCGGGCTACTGACCCGCCCGGCGGCTTTCGCCGGCATGATCGTTCTGCTCGTCACCGTCTATTTCCACGGCATCGTGCAGGGCGAGGGCCTGTTCGGTGCCGAGAAGTCGATCCTCTGGGCGGCGATCCTGTTCTTCTTCGCCATCCGCGGTGCCAACGGCCAGTCGGTCGACGCCAGGCTCGGCAAGCAGCTCTGATCGATCGAACGATGAACAGGGAAACGGGGAGGCGGCGAAAACCGGCCTCCCCATTTTTGTTTGGCGGCATGGAATGCCGGTCCGCCCTCATAGAATACGCAATTCCGGACGGAAAACCGTTTCACACTTTTCCTGGAATTGCTTGGGGCGTCACGCTGCGGATGGTCATGCGATGCACCTTGCCGGACCGGTCTTGCCAGTCGATCGACTGGCCGACGGAAAGGCCGATCAAGGCCGCTCCAATAGGCGTCAGCACAGAGATGCGTCCGGCCTCGATATCGGCCTCGCCGGGATAGACGAGCGTCACCTGCTTGGCAAAGCCGTTGTCGGCTTCAAAGGCAACGATGGAACCCATCTGCACGCTGTCGGCCGGCAGTGCGCCCGGCGCGCCGATGCGAGCGCGGTCGAGCTCGGAGAGAAGCGATTCGGCCACGTCGGGCACGCGCTCGAGCGCCGATGAGGCCAATGCCGTCAGCCGCTTGTGGTCCTCGGCATTGATGATGATGGGGGGAAGTTTCTTGCGGGATGCCGCCATGATGTGACCTGCCGTGTTCGGCCGTGGCGCCTGCGGGCGCGCTCGGAATCGATTTTCTGGGAATTCGGCGCTCGTTTCGCCGCGTCTGAAATTTCTTCTGCCGACGCGGCAGGGCTCCCCTCACCCGGAGAGCGCAAACATCCGGGCCGGGGTCAGGTTCCTGCGATCGGGCACACCCGGAAGCAGTGAGAGGAAGAAGTCGTCGACATCATGATGACGCAAGGGTCGGAAAGTTTGACCAGGAAGTCAAGACCCGTACCGGGGCGCGGCAAAGCACGGCGCGCGGATCATCGTGCCTCTTGAACGGCGGCCGCGCTCGTGGTCAATCTCGGTTCGCGACGGCGAAGGGAAGGTGACGATGCGGGTATTGGTGGTTGAAAACATGGCGAAGACCGAGCTCGGCCAGGTCGGCACGGCGCTTCGCGAGGTCAAGGCGCAGATCGAGATCCTTCGCGCCTATCTTGGCGATACCGTGCCGGCAACGCCCGACGGTTATGATGCGCTCGTCGTGCTCGGTGGCGAGCAGAGCGCGCTCGATGATGCCGCCTATCCCTATCTGCTTGATCTTGCCGCGCTGATGCGCGCTTTCGGCGACAGCGGCCGCTCCGTGCTTGGCATCTGCCTCGGAAGCCAGCTTCTCGCGCGGGCCTATGGCGCAGAAAATCTGCTGGGCGCCGCCAGGGAGTTCGGCTGGTGCCAGATCCAGGTGCGCAGCGAAGGCGCCGAGGACCCGGTGCTGTCCAGCGTCGGCCAGAGCTTCCCGATCTTCCAATGGCACGGCGACACCTTCACACTGCCTGATGGGGCTGTGCATCTCGCCGAAAACGCCGCCACCACCCATCAGGCCTTCCGCATCGGCCGCGCCGCCTATGGCACTCAATTCCATTTCGAGGCGGACACGCACCTGGTCGAGGATTGGAACCGCGCCTTCCCGGATACGATCAACCGGCTCGACCCCACCTGGCTTGCCCGCTATCGCGAGCACGCAGCCCGCCATGGCCGACAGGCCGATGCTGCCGGCCTGGCGCTGGCTCGCGCCTGGGTGGCGACGATCGGTCGCCGGGAGGGCGCCGGGATGAATAAGGATCCGGCTCTGGAGGAGGTAGACGGATGAGTGAAACACTGAACGGCGGCTGCTTCTGCGGCAAGATCCGCTATCGGCTGAAGGCCGCGCCGATGTTCGTCAACTGCTGTCACTGCAGCGATTGCCAGCGCCAGGTCGGCAGCGCTTTCGTCGTCAACGGCGTCATCGAGCGCGAGAACATCGAACTCACCGAGGGCGAGCCCGTCGTCGTCACGCTCCCCACCGACAGCGGCCGCCCGCACGACGTCTATCGCTGCGCCGAATGCCAGACGGCGCTCTGGAGCGACTACGGCCGGCGCGGCTGGCTCTCCTTCCTCCGCATTGCCAGCCTCGATCGGCCCTCGGACTTCCCGCCGGACGCGCACATTTTCACCCGCTCCAAGGTGAAGTGGCTGTCGCTCGAAGGCGGCGCCCCGACCTTCGAGGTCTATTACGACATGAAGACCATGTGGCCGGCCCAAAGCCTGGCACGGCGCGAGGCGGCGGAAGCAAAGGCAAAAGCGTGACCGCCAGCGAACGCGACAAGATGGCCGCCGGCGAGTGGTACTCGTGCCTCGACGACGAACTCGACGCACTTCGCCTCACGGCGCGTGAAGCGGTCCACCAGCACAGCACCATGCCGCCGATCGAACGCGGAAACATGGCGCCCGCTCTGCGCGCGCTGTTCGGTGCGGTCGCCGATGACGTCTTCATCGAGGCGCCGTTCCATTGCTCCTACGGCATCAACATCCATCTCGGCGCCCGCGTCTATCTCAACGCCGGCTGCACCATCCTCGATAGCGGCCGGGTGACGATCGGCGAGGGGACGATGCTCGGGCCAAGCGTGCAGATCTATTGCGCCGAACACCACAAGGATGCCGTGCTTCGGGGGCGAGGCCTCGAAATCGCTCGCCCGGTGGCGATCGGCTCGGATGTCTGGATCGGCGGCGGCGCCATCATTCTTGGCGGGGTCACGATCGGCGACGCCGCGATCGTCGGCGCGGGTTCGGTGGTGACGAAGGACGTGGCGGCCGGCGCGATCGTCGTCGGCAACCCGGCGCGCCCGCTGCCCGGCGCCCCTATATCGGGGGACGCGTGAACCGGCTCTGTCCGGAACTGTGTGATTACAAGGGCCGGATCATCCGCATCGTTCCAGCGGACGGATGAAATGATCCGGACGATTTCAGAAGGACAATTTTCGATGACGAATGAGATGAAGACGATCCATGTGCGCCCGGCGCGACCTGACGACGCACCGGCACTCTGTGCCTTCCTGAACGAGATCATCCGGATCGGCGGCACCACCGCCCACCAGGCGCCGTTCACGCCCGAAAGCTTCGTGGCGCACTATCTCGCCGGCCCCGGTTTTGTGAGCTGCTTCGTCGCCGAGGACGAGAATGGTGAACCTTGCGCTTTCCAGGCGCTGGACCGCTGGGACGGAATACCCGAGGACTGGGCCGACATCGGCACCTTCTCCCGTCCCGGCAACAAGGTGCCCGGCGCCGGCACCGCGCTCTTCAAGGCCACTTGCGATCACGCCCGCTCGATCGGCCTCAAGGCGCTCAACGCCACCATCCGCGCCGACAACCTGGGCGGCCTCGCCTATTACGGCAAGATGGGCTTCGTCGACTACAAGGTCGACAAGGCCGTGCCGCTGAAGGACGGGCAGTTGGTGGATCGGATTTCGAAGCGGTATTTGCTTTGAGGGGTGCAGCGCTTCGCTTCGCTGCCTGAGTCGCCGACTCCTCAATAGGTCGTCATCCTCCGGCTTGCTCCTGCGTCATCCTCGGGCTTGACCCCAGGATCCATTCACGCACCCATATCGCCGGCACGGCGCTCTTGAATGCCACCCACAACTCGGCTTGCACAGCTCAAGCCCGAACTAAAAAGGGCGACCCGAGGGCCGCCCTTTCAACCTTAGAGGCATGCTCGCCTACTCGTCGCCCATCTTGAGCGCGGCGATGAAGGCTTCCTGCGGGATTTCCACCTTGCCGAACTGGCGCATGCGCTTCTTGCCGGCCTTCTGCTTTTCCAAGAGCTTGCGCTTGCGGGTGGCGTCGCCGCCGTAGCACTTGGCCGTCACGTCCTTGCGCAGCGCCGAGATGGTTTCGCGGGCGATGACGTTGCCGCCGATCGCCGCCTGGATCGGGATCTTGAACATGTGCTTCGGGATCAGCTCCTTGAGCTTTTCGCACATTTCGCGGCCGCGCTTCTCCGCTGCCATCCGGTGCACCATCATCGACAGCGCGTCGACCGGCTCGCCGTTGACGAGGATCGACATCTTCACAAGGTTGCCCTCTTTGTGCTCGGTGATCTGGTAGTCGAAGGAGGCATAGCCCTTGGAGATCGACTTCAGGCGGTCGTAGAAGTCGAAGACGACTTCGTTGAGCGGCAGGTCGTAGGTCAGCATCGCGCGGGTGCCGACATAGGTCAGCTCGATCTGGATGCCGCGACGGTCCTGGCAGAGCTTGAGGATGCCGCCGAGATAGTCGTCGGGGGTCAGGATCGTCGCGCGGATCCACGGCTCGTGGATCTCGGCGATCTTGACGACGTCGGGCATGTCGGCCGGGTTATGCAGCTCGCGTTCCGTGCCGTCGGTCATGAACAGCTTGTAGACGACCGAAGGAGCGGTGGCGATCAGGTCGAGATCGAACTCGCGCTCCAGGCGTTCCTGGATGATTTCGAGATGCAGCAGGCCGAGGAAGCCGCAGCGGAAGCCGAAGCCGAGCGCTGCCGACGATTCCATTTCGAAGGAGAACGACGCGTCGTTGAGGCGCAGCTTGCCCATCGCCGAGCGCAGGTCCTCGAAGTCGGCGGCATCGACCGGGAAGAGGCCGCAGAAAACCACCGGCTGCGCCGGCTTGAAGCCCGGCAGGGCCTTGTCGGTCGGGCGCTTATCTTCGGTGATGGTATCGCCGACGCGGGTATCGGCCACTTCCTTGATCGAAGCGGTGATGAAGCCGATTTCGCCGGGCCCAAGCGCTTCCATATTGACCATCTTCGGCGTCAGCACGCCGACGCGTTCGATCGTGTACTTGGCGTCGGTGCCCATCATGCGGATGGTCATGCCCTTCTTGAGCGTGCCGTCGATGATGCGCACGAGAACCATGACGCCGAGATAGGTGTCGTACCAGCTATCGACCAGCAGCGCCTTCAAGGGGGCCGCATCGCCGCCTTCGCTCTTCGGCGCCGGCAGCTTGGTGACGATCGCCTCGAGCACATCAGGGATGCCGAGGCCGGTCTTGGCCGAAATCAGCACGGCGTCGGAAGCGTCGATGCCGATCACTTCCTCGATCTGCTCCTTGATGCGGTCGGGTTCGGCCGCCGGCAGGTCGATCTTGTTGAGCACGGTGACGAGCTCGTGGTTGTTGTCGATCGCCTGGTAGACGTTGGCGAGCGTCTGGGCTTCGACGCCCTGGGATGCGTCGACGACGAGCAGCGAGCCTTCGCAGGCCGACAGCGAACGCGAGACTTCGTAGGCGAAGTCGACGTGGCCGGGGGTGTCGATCAGGTTCAGCACATAGGTTTCGCCATCATTGGCCTTGTAGTGCAGGCGCACCGTCTGGGCCTTGATGGTGATGCCGCGCTCGCGTTCGATATCCATGCTGTCGAGCACCTGCTCGGACATCTCGCGCTCGGCGAGGCCGCCGGTGGATTGGATCAGCCGGTCGGCAAGCGTCGACTTGCCGTGGTCGATGTGGGCCACGATCGAGAAGTTGCGGATATGCGAAAGGGGCGTCTTCGAAGATGTTGTGCTCATGGGCCGCATATAGCAGCGCCTTCAACCGCCGCAAAGCGGGAAATGAAGGCTTCGTTCACTATAAATCGGCCTATTCGGCGCCCGCCTCGGCATCGACGAGCGCGCCGGCATTCGGCACCTGTGCGCTCCTGATCTCGAAGCTCTCGCGCTCGGCCACCGGAACCTCGTCGCGTTTCCTCAGCCGCATGAGCACGAAGAGGGCGTAGAGGGCGGCCACGGCCATCGCCGCATAGATGAAGGTGCGCTGCCCGAAGATGGGCGTCGTGAGCGTCACCAGCATCGGCACGACGGTCGCGGCGATCGACCAGGCGACCAGCATGGTGCTGGCAAGCGGCACGAAATCGGCGGGATCGGTGCGGTCGTTGGCATGGGCATTGGCGATCGAATAGACGGTCTCGACCGCGCCGGCAAAGAGCGCGAAGACCAGCATCAGCAGGATCAGATTGCCGAAGGAGGCAGACAGTGCGAAGAAGCCGGCGGCGAGGATCAACAGGCAGGTGCCGATCAGCACGAGGCGCCGGTCGATCCGGTCGGACAGCGTTCCCATCGGATACTGGATGGCGATAAGTCCGAACTGCATCACGAACATCAGGTTGGCGACATCGCTCTGGCTGACGTCGTTGGCGGCCGCATAGATCGGCGTGAAGCCCTGCACCACCATCGACAAGCCGCCGGCGGCAAGCACGCCGATGAAGGCGACGGGGGAATTGCGCCAGACCATCGGGATATCGATGCTGACCTTGGCGGGCGCCGGCGGCGTCGGCAGTCGCGTCAGCCCGATCGGCAGGAGAGCAAGCGCCGTGAAGAAGATGGTGACGAGCGGCGGCAGGTTGCCGTCGGCCGGGATCTGCCCGAACAGCCAGGCGCCGGTGCCGAGCCCGATGACATAGGCCATGTAGAACAGTGCCATCGCCTTGCCGCGCCAGTGGTTCTGGCTGGCATGGTTGAGCCAGCTCTGGGCGATGATGAAATTGGTGTTGCCGGATGCGCCGTAAAGGCCGCGGGCAAGCACCCACAGGAGCGGATGCATGCCGAGCGCGATCGTCAGCGCCGAGAGGATGACGAGCGCCATCGAACAGGAGAAGGCGCGGGCATGGCCGACGCGGCGGATCATCGGCCCGGCGATGACGCAGCCGATCAGCCCGCCGAAGGCGATCATGGTGACGGCCGCGCCCGGCACCCAGTCCGGCGCGTCTGAGCGCGTCAGCGCGAAGGGCACATAGGCGAGCATCATGCCGTTGCCGATCGCAACCGCCGTCATCGAGATGACGATGCTGGCGATCGAGGTCAGCGAGGAGGGCTGCTGTGTCATGTCCAACCTGTCGATGAAGGCGCACCTGAAGGGCGCACGGGCGTGATCGATGAGAACTGTCTAAAGTATTGAAGTGTAAGCTTTTCTCGTTTCTGCTCGCGAAACTGTCACCATAGCCGAAAAGGCCTTGTCGTGCTGTCGTCAAAGCGGCATCGCATGCCCGTATTTTAAACTTTCTCAGCCTTGACTCCACTATATGAGAAATGCATTCTCAAATAATGGAAAATGTCACCGACCCTCTGGAATATGCCATCGGCGAGCGGATCCGCACGCTGCGCACGGAACAGAACCTGACACTCGACGACCTTGCCGGCAGTTCCGGCGTCAGCCGCGCGATGATCTCGCGCATCGAGCGCAGCGAGGCGAGCCCGACCGCCCAGCTTCTCGCCAAGCTCTGCAGCGCGCTCTCGACCACGCTCTCTGCCCTTTTTGCCTTCGAGACCAAGGAGGCATCGCCGCTCGCAAAACGGGCCGACCAGCGGCTCTGGCGCGATCCTGAATCCGGCTATCTGCGCCGCTCGGTTTCGCCCGATGGTCTCGGCTCGCCGGTCGATATCGTCGAGGTCGAGTTTCCGCCGGGCGCCCGTGTCGTGTTCGAGCGCCAACCGTCCGACCGGGGCATCACCCAGCATCTCTGGCTGTTTTCCGGCCGGCTGGAACTCACAACCGAATCCGGCTCCCATTCGCTCGAGCCAGGCGACTGCCTGTTCATGGGCTTGGGCGCGGGCCACATCTTCCACAATCCGCATGATGAGCCGGCTCGCTATGCCGTCATCCTTTGCCGCACCAAGGTTTGACCATGCCCGATTTCCAGATCCGCTTACTCGATGAAGTGCAAGCGCGCGCTGCCATGCCGGCGCTTGCCGAGGTACTGTCCGATTGCGTCGAGGGTGGCGGCTCGGTCGGTTTCATGCAGCCCTATCCGCCGGAAAGCGCACTTGCCTATTGGCGGGGCGTCGTCGAAGCGGTCGCGGCGAACGAAACGCTGCTGGTGGTGGCGGAGGAAGCAGGCCGCATCCTCGGCACCGTCCAGGTCGGCGTCGCTCAGATGCCGAACCAGCCGCACCGCGGCGATCTCAAGAAATTGCTCGTCCATCGCGCCGCCCGCGGCAAGGGCTTGGCGCGGCGGCTGATGGAGGCGGTCGAGCGCGAAGCCGCCGCCCGTGGCAAGACGTTGCTGGTGCTCGATACGGCGACCGGCAGCGAGGCGGAGGCGATCTATCCCCGCCTTGGCTGGGAGCGCGTCGGTGTCATTCCGGATTACGCGATGTGGCCGGAAGGCGGCCTTTGCGCCACGACCTTCTTCTACAAACGGATTGCGGATTAGCGGCATTTATTTGCGTCTTGCCCCTCACCCTCTCCCCGCCTGCGGGGAGAGGGGACGTGGAAGAGCCGCTGAGGCCTCACCTGTCGTCACAGGATATGCTGAGAGTAGTGAATGCGGGCGAGCGGGGCCGGGCGTGTCCTCCGCCCCGCTTGCGGGGGGGAAGGTGGCCGGCAGGCCGAATGAGGGGGCTTCACTCAGTTTGCGAAGTCAATAGCCTGGGGTAGGGTACCGGCGCCCGTCTGTTGCCTCTCAGGATACCCCCATGCGCATCTTCTACACCGAGGACCACAAGCTCCGCGACGCCAAGACCGAGCTCTTCGGCGGCGAACTCGTGCCGCCCTTCGAGGCGCCGTTTCGCGCCGAGTGGATTCTGGCGGCAGTAAAGGAAGCGGGCTTCCGTGATGTCGTCGCCCCCGAGCGTCACGGTCTTGAGCTCGCGCTCAAGCTGCATGCGGCCGACTATCTCGATTTTCTCGAAACCGCCTGGTCGCGCTGGGTCGCCGACGGCTATCGCGGCGAAGCGATCCCGGCCTGCTTCCCGGCCCGGCGCATGCGCCAGCGCCCGCCGAAGGATATCGACGGCGCGCTCGGCTATTATTCCTTCGCGGCGGAAACGGCGATCACCGAAGGCACCTATGCCGCTGCCCGTGCGGCGATGGACTGCGCCATCTCGGCCGCCGATCATATTCACGCCGGCAGCCGTGCCGCCTTCGCGCTCTGCCGGCCGCCCGGCCATCATGCGGCGATCGATCTCTACGGCGGCTATTCCTTCATCAACAATGCCGCCTGCGCCGTGCAGCGCCTGCGGGACCACGGTGCCGCAAAGCTTGCCGTGCTCGACGTCGACTTCCATCACGGCAACGGCACCCAGGATATCTTCTACGAGCGCGGCGACGTCTTCTTCGCCTCGCTCCATGGCGATCCGGTCGATGCCTTCCCGTATTTTCTCGGCTTTGCCGACGAGGAGGGTGCAGGCGAAGGCCTCGGTACGACGAGGAACTATCCGCTGCCGCGCGGCACGCTCTTCGACGCCTGGTCGGAGGCCATGGCCGATGCGCTTTCGCGCATCGAGGCTTTCGGTGCCGAAGCTCTGGTCGTCTCGCTCGGCGTCGACACCTTCGAGCGCGATCCGATCTCGTTCTTCCGGCTGACGTCTGAGGACTATATCCGCATGGGAGAGGCGCTGAAGCGCACCGGCCTGCCGGTCGTCGTCTGCATGGAGGGCGGCTACGGCGTGCCGGAAATCGGCCTCAACGTTGCCAATGTGCTGAAGGGCATTTCCGGCTGAAGAACCTTTTCCGAAAAGAGCGATGCTCTCTATTGACCTCAACTATGCTTGAGGTCGTACGCCCTGCTCTTGTTCAAAAGAGATCAGAGGAAAAGAGCAATGAGCACCGCACCCGAAACGGCAGTCGTAGCGCCGCTGTACCGCATCAACAAATACACCGTGCCGGTCGCGGCGCGGCAGCAGTTCGTCGAGCTGGTCGACAAGACGCTTGCGGTCATCCGCAAGCAGGATGGCTATGTGAAGGACCTGTTCCTGGAGCAGCACGCCGGTCCCGGCCAGTTCGATTTCATCACCATGATCGAGTTCGCCAGTGCCGATGTCGCGCCGAAGGTCGCGGCTGCTCTGGGTGAGTTCGACCGCAACCTTGGCCTCGATCGCGAAGCCCTGATGAAGACGCTCGGCATCCGCACCGACTTCGCCAGTTACAGGGCTTTCGGCGGGCTGGCCGCGTAGCACGACCGCGCCCGGCAGCATGCCGGGGCGGATTCGCCTTTGAGGCGCGCGGGCGCGTCAGGAGACGAAGAAGGACGAAAGTCCCTGCCCGGCGGCAAAGGCCATATAGGCGAGCACGGTGAAATAAACGGTCGTCGCGATCAGGAAGAGATAACCGCCGGCCACCATCAGTCCGTCGCGCTGGATAATGCCGAGCGAGAGTAAGAGGATCGCGATCCCCGGCAGCGTGTTCGACAGTGGGATGAGCCCGAGCGGGAACATCAAGAGAATGCCGCCGGCCATGATCATCAGGCCGTTGAAGCGATTCATCACCGCGCCCTGCGTCAGGAAGCCGAGGCGCGGCCGCACGTAGCGGTCGAGCTTGGAAACGATGCTCGCCCCCTTCTGCAGGGTCGGTACCAACTTCTCGGTCTCGATCTTGCGGTCGAGAATGCGCTGCGGCACCCAGGGCAGGCGGTTGAGCGTGACCGACACGGAGATCAGGATGATCGCCGCGCCGAAAACGGTGCTGACGCCGGGGATCGATACCGGCAACAGGAACGGCAGCGTGAGCAATGCACAAAGCAGCAGGAAGCCCTGTTCGCCGATCTCCGTCATCAGCTCGCGCAGCGTGATCGTCTCACCACGGATGGAGGCAATCATGCCGTTGAGCGTGTCGCTGAGACTGCGTTGCGTGTCGCCGAACTCGATTGCCATCAAACCTTGCCTCGTCTTTATCAATAGGTGGCGGCGCGAAGCCGCGCACATTTCATCCTGGTCGCCTGGATGCCCGTCCTACCAAGGGCATGTGAAGGATCGGTTATGGTGTGGCCCGACCGGCACACCATAATGGGGCGAAACGGCATTTGCCGTTAAACCATGGCGTGATTGGGACGCCTCTTCATCTTCCTGCCGCAATCGCTAGTATGAAGCACTTTCGAGCACCAATGGGGACAACTGATTCCATGATCAAGAAATGCGCCATTCTGGCTGTTGCGGCCATCTATCTTTCGGGATGCACCACCACCGATCCCTATACGGGTGAACAGAAGATGTCGAACACGGCCGGTGGCGCGCTGATCGGCGCAGGCCTCGGTGCCGCGACCGGTCTGCTCGTCGGCGGCAGTGCCGCAGGCCGGCGCGACGCAGCCCTCGTCGGCGCCGCGATCGGTGGTCTCGGCGGCGGCCTGATCGGCAACTACATGGACCAGCAGGAAGCGGAGCTGCGCGCCCAGCTTCAGGGCACCGGTGTCTCCGTGACCCGCGCCGGCGACCGCATCATCCTCAACATGCCGTCGAACATCACCTTTGCGACCGACCGCGACCAGGTGATCCCGGCCTTCTACGATACGCTGAACTCGGTGGCGATCGTGCTGCGCAAGTTCAACAAGACGTTGATCGACGTCGACGGCCATACCGATTCGACCGGCAGCGCCTCCTACAACCAGGGTCTTTCCGAGCGCCGCGCCGCCTCGGTAGCCAACTATCTGGCAGGCCAGGGCGTCGATCAGCGCCGCATGTCGGCCATGGGCTACGGCAAGGAGCGTCCGATCGCTTCCAACGCAACGGAAGCCGGCCGTGCGCAGAACCGCCGCGTCGAAATCTCGATCGCTCCGATCAAGGCCTGATCGGCAGACATCGACTGCTTGTTATCGAGGGGCTGCGCCGCGAGGCGCGGCCCCTTTCATCTTTGTTTGAAACGGTAGCGCAGCAGGCGCCCCATACGGCGCAGCATGGGGATCGCGCTGACGAACTGAATCGCGATCCGCGCCATCGGCGACATGCGCGCAATCTGCGCAGCATCGTAATCGTGAATGTCTTCGAGCAGCGTCAGCCCGGGCACCTCCCGTTCCAGCGCCCGTGCGTCTTCGATCCCCCAGCGAAGCTCCGCGCCCGTTGCGCGCAAGGACGGATTGAAGCGCAGAAGCTCGATGCCGAGATGGCTATAGGCGTCGAAGACGATCTCACCGCCGGCAAGGCAGGTGACAAGCCGTCGCATGAGGTCGCGCACCTCCTGGTCGTGAAGATAGGGCAGCACGCCTTCGGCGACGACGATCGTCGGCCGGTCATCGGGGATGCGGTCGATCCAATCCCGCTCGGTAATGGACGAGGCGATCGCGCTGCAGCCGATGCGCTCGGGGAAGAGCTGCTGCCGCAAGGCGATCACATCCGGAAAGTCGACCTCGAACCAGGCGACGGAAGAAGGCGGATCGAGCCGGAGAATCCGTGTATCGAGGCCGCAGCCGAGATTGAGCACGGCCGCATCGGGGTGGCTTTGGATGAAGGCTCGAGTCCATCGGTCGAGCAGATAGGCGCGAACCGCAATGCCGATCGTCATGTCGTGCCCGACATCAGGCGCTTTCGCCTTGCCGTCGAGGCGTCGCATCAGCTCGGCCGCAAAGCGATCGCGCAGAAGGGAATCGGAAAACGCGCTCTCCGCAGCCTTCGCCCGGAGCGTGATCAGCAACGTTTCGCGCACGCCATGAAGGCCGATGCTCTCGGCTTCCATCGTCTCCTCCCCACGGCGCCGTCGAACGGGTCAGCGGTGCCGCAGTCCTTGCGTCGCGGCCCACTGTCGTTTCGGCGGGCCGCAATACCCGACAAGGCCTAGCCCGCCGCTCGTCTTGCGCGCCATACGCGCCTCGCCGTCAGCACCGCCAGTGCCGGCAGCAGCGCGAACAGACCGAAGAGCCAGGCCGTCGCCAGTGCCACGCCGCCCTGCGACGACGACTCAATGCCGGCGAGGTTGGCGGTCAGCCCGGCAAGCGCCGCGCCGAGTGCTGCGGCAAAGAGCTGGACCGTGGTGATCGAGCTCGATGCCTTCTCCGCTTCGCCCACTGGCGCGAACTCGTAAACCGCCGTGACGATATGCGGCCAGGCGAAACCCATGCCGAAGCCGACCGCGATGATGCCGATGCAGAGCGGTGCGGCGATGACAAGGAACTCTGCGCCTGCAATCGGCATGAACAGGGCGATTAGGGTCAGGCCGATGAAACCGAAGGCCGGACCGGCAAAAATCGTCTTCTTCGCCCGCTCTCCGTGCCAGTGGGCGCTCGTCATCGATCCTGCCGTCCAGCCGATCGACATCAGCGCTGCGATATAGCCGGCCACCAGCGGCGACAGCTCATGCAGTTCCTGCAGCAGGTACGGCACATAGATTTCCGGCTGCAGGCCGACCATCAGCAGCGTGATCGTACCATAAAGGGCGGCCAGCGGGGAGGTGAGGGTGAAGCTGCCGGAGGGCAAAAGCTTGCCCGCCGCACGACGCTCGACGAACAACAGGCTCAGGAACAGGAAGATCGCGGCTCCGACGCAGCCAATTTGTTCGAGCGCCATGGTGCGCGTGCTCGCAACCGAAAGCGCCAGTACGATGCCGACCAGAAGCAGGAGTTGCAGCAGCGGAAGCGGCGTGCGCCCGTCTTCGGCGGTGGCCTTGCGCGGCAGCGTCGAGAAGGCGAGGGCGGCAAGCAGCGCCGTCAGCGGCAGCAGCGACCAGAAAGCCATGCGCCAGGTGGCGAACTCGGCAAACATGCCGCCGATTGCCGGTCCGATCAAGGTCGCCGTTCCCCAGGTTGCCGAAATCAGGCCGATGGCGCGGGTCCAGAGTTCGGGCCGGAACACCTGCCGGATCACGCCATAGGCGAGCGCATAGAGCAGGCCGCCGCCGAAGCCCTGGATCGCGCGGCCGGCAAGCAGCATCGCCATCGAAGGGGTCGTGGCGCAGAACAGCGTCCCCAAGCCGAACACGAGCGCGCCGATCGCATAGGCACCACCGGCGCCAACGGCACCGAGCAGCCGCGCCGACAATGCGGCGCCGAGAATGGAAGCGGCAACGAAGACGGTGGTGCTCCAGGCGTAATATTCGAGCCCGCCGACCTCGCGCACGATCGACGGCATGATCGTCGTCACCACATAGACGTTGAGCGCATGCAGCGCGACGCCGCCGCTGAGCACGAGCGAGTGCACGGCGTTTTCGCCTGTCAGCAGCGCGCGCCAGCCGGTTTTCTGTTGCGGAGCGGGTGTTTTTTCAAGCATGTCAGTACCTCACGCGGGCATCGCGGCGGACGCGCACCGGCTCATCCGGTATCGGGAGATCGCGTTCGCTTCGGCGGTGCCGCTATGTCAGTGGAGCGCAGCCTCGCCAAAATGCGTGAGCTTGTCCGGGTTGCGCATGATGAAGATGTCGTCGACGTTTCCTTCACCGTCATAGCCGAAGGCGACCGTCGCGGCGATCTCGTTTTTCGCTTCGTCCCGAAGCACGATGCCGCGGCCGCCATTGATGTCGCCGATTTCCCAGGCGTAGTGCGCCCAGTATTCGGTGAGCCGATCGATGATGAAGGCGAGCACCGTCTCCTTGCCGGAGAGCACGCCAAGCATGGTTGCCACCTTGCCGCCGCCGTCGGCCGTCAGCTTCACGTCGGCCGAAAGAAGGGCTGAAAGCCCAGCGACACTGCCGCCGTGGATTGCCTGGTGGAAGGCCGACAGCAACGCGTCCTGCCGCTCGCGCGGCGTCTGGTGCCGGGCTTTCTCCAGGCCGATATTCGTCTTGGCACGCGACACCAGTTTCCGGGCGGCCGCCTCCTGCATTTCCAAGGTTTCGGCCACCTCGTCATAGGGCTGGCCAAAAATCTCGTGCAACAGATAGGCGGCGCGCTCCTTCGGCGTCAGCCGTTCGAGCATCAGCAGGAACGCCGTCGTCAGCGAAGAGGTCAGCGCCAGCTTCTCTTCGGCGTTGTCCTCGCTCGCCGTGTGGATCGGTTCGGGCAGCCACGCACCGACATAGTCGACGCGCTTGCGATGCGCGGCCTTCAAGAGATCGAGGCAGCGGCGCGTACACGCGGTCGTCAGCCAGGCCGCAGGGGTTTCGATCGCCGCGCGATCGATCTCCTGCCATTTCAGGAAGGTGTCCTGCACCGCATCCTCCGCATCCGCGCGCGAACCGAGGATGCGATAGGCGAGGCCGAGAAGGCGCGGGCGCGCTTCCTCGAAGATCTGCATGTGCTGCCTGTCGTTCATGTCAGTGTCTCGAAATCTGGATGCGGTTCCAAAGGTTGATCATTGCCACCGTCGAGGTGATGACGCTGATCTCCTTTTCGCTGAAATGCCGGCGCAGCTCGGCGCGGAGCGGTGCGAAATCGGTGCGCGGTTCGAGTTCCGTCAGCGCTTCGGTCCAGGCAAGTGCTGCCTTCTCGCGCGGCGTGAAATCATTGACTTGGTCCCAGACGATAATGCGGTCGAGCCGCTCGCTGCTTTCGCCTTCGGCACGGGATTCCTTGGTGTGCATCTTCACGCAGAAGCCGCAGCGGTTGATCTGCGAGGCGCGAAGCTGCACGAGATTGTGGATCGTCCGGTCGAGCCCGTGCAGGTCCATGGTCTTGTGCACATCGGCGAGCGCCCCGAGCACATCGGGGATTTCCTGTTCGTAGCGGACGGCTTTCGTATCGGTCATGGTCTCAACTCCATCGTTGTCGTGTTGCTTATGACCATGTGACGATTGACGCAGGATACCTGTGACGCGCCTTCGCGATTTTTCCGCGCAAGGCACCAAGAAAAATGTGGCTTCCAGATATTTTGATGAAGTTTCAATAGGTTGGCGAGACGCGATTTCTCGCGTATCAGCCTTTCGGCGGGTAGCTGTGCTCGCCGCCGCGAAAGTCGGTGACCGTGTAGCAGCCGCCGCCGTCGGCGGCGATCGCCGCCGCACTGATCACCGCCTTGCCGTGGCCGCCGGGAATGTCGAGGATATAGGTCGGCTGGCAGAGGCCGGAGACCCGGCCGCGCAAGGCGGCGACCAGCGCCTGGCCTTCCTCGATCGTCAGGCGGAAATGGCTGGTGCCCGGTGCCAGGTCCGGATGGTGCAGATAATAGGGCTTGATCCGGGCTTCGACGAAGGCGCGCATCAGCGCGGCCAATACCTCCGCATCGTCATTGACGCCCTTCAAGAGCACCGACTGGCTGATCATGACGATGCCGGCATCGATCAGGCGCGCCGCGGCGGCGCGCGCCTCTTGCGTCAGCTCGCGCGGGTGGTTGGCATGCAGGGCCACATATGTCGCCTTGCCGCTGGATTTCAGCGCCTCGATCAGGTCGGCGTCGATGCGCGATGGTTCGACCACCGGCACCCGCGTGTGGAGGCGGACGATCTTCACATGCGGGATCGGCTTCAGCCGCTCCATGAGCTCGGTTAGCCGTCGCGGCGAAAGCACCAGCGGATCGCCGCCGGTGAGGATCACTTCCCATATTTCCTCATGATCAGCAATGTAGGCGATCGCCGCGTCGAGTTCGGCCGGCGTCAGCGTGCCAAGCCCCTGCGGCCCGACCATCTCGCGACGGAAGCAGAAGCGGCAATAGACCGGACAGACATGCACGGCCTTTAAGAGCACGCGGTCCGGATAGCGGTGCACGATGCCCGTGACGGGGCTATGCGGCTTGTCGCCGATCGGGTCTTCGCGCTCCTCGGGAAGCAGCGTCAGTTCGGCCGCATCCGGCACGAACTGCCGGGCAATCGGGTCCGAAGGATCGTTCGGGTCGATGAGGTCGGCGATGACAGGGCTGATCGCGACGGCATAGCGCTCGGCGACCGCGGCAATGGCGGTCTCCCGGGAGCTGTCGACGAGACCGGCTTCCACCAGCTCGCGCGCGGTCTTGATCGGGCGGTGGACGTTCACGGCTGCGTCTCCGCCACCGGTGCCCAGAGCACCTGGTCGATGCGAGACGCACCGGTTGCCAGCATCACCAGCCGGTCGAAGCCGAGCGCAATGCCGCTCGCTTGCGGCATGATGGCGAGCGCCGCCAGAAAATCCTCGTCGAGCGGATAGGTTTCGCCGTAGACGCGTGCCTTTTCGGCCATCTCCATCTCGAAGCGCCGGCGTTGCTCCGCTGCGTCGGTCAGCTCGCCAAAGGCATTGGCGAGCTCGACGCCGCAGGCATAGAGCTCGAAACGTTCTGCGACCCGCCGGTCGCGCCCGGCCGGCCGCGCCAGCGCCGCTTCTGCTGTCGGATATTCGTCGAGGATCGTCGCACGGCCGAAGCCGAGATGCGGCTCGACCTTTTCCACGAGCACGCGGCTGAAGAGATCCGCCCAGGTGTCATCGGACGCGACCCGCAGGCCGACCGTCATCATGGCCGAGGCGAGGCGATCGCGGTCGGTTTCGCCGTCGGCGGCGATCGAGGCCAATAGGTCGATGCCGGCGAAACGCTCGAAGGCTTCGGCGACGCTGAGGCGCTCGGGCGTGGCGAAGGGATCGCAGGCATGTCCCTGGAAGGTGAACTGCCTGGTGCCGGTAGTCTCCGCCGCGAGCGCCAGGATCTCGGCGCAATCGCGCATCAGCGCCTCGTAGCTTTCGCCGGCGCGGTACCATTCGAGCATGGTGAACTCGGGGTGATGCAGCGGCCCGCGCTCGCGGTTGCGGTAGACATGGGCAAAGCAGGCGATGCGCCGTTCGCCGGCGGAAAGCAGCTTCTTGCAGGCGAATTCCGGCGAGGTGTGCAGGTAGAGAGGATGGCTGGAGCCGTCGTGGTTGAGCGCCTCTGTCGCGAAGGCGTGCAGATGCGCTTCGTTGCCGGGCGAGACCTGCAGCGTCGCTGTGTCGACCTCGATGAAATCGCGTGTCTCGAAGAACCGGCGCAATGCCGATTGGATCCGGTTGCGGCCGAGAAGAAACGGGCGCCGGTCGGCATGGACATCGGGTGTCCACCAGGGTGAGGCATGCGACATGATCGGTTCAGTCCAGGCTTTCTTCGCGCAGATGCCGGCTCAGGCTGGCTATTTGCACGAAATTAGGGTAGTGGCGGCGCGAAATCCTTCTTTCCGCCTCCTTCAGGGCCAGTGTTTCCGGCCCGTCGTGTCGCGCATACCTCTGTTACAAGGAAGACTAATGGTCAAGGTCATCGCTTCATCTGTCCGTAAGGGCAACGTTCTCGACGTCGACGGCAAGCTCTATGTCGTACTTACCGCGCAGAACTTTCACCCGGGCAAGGGTACGCCGGTTACCCAGGTCGACATGCGCCGCATTTCCGATGGTGTTAAGGTCTCCGAGCGTTACCGTACGACCGAGCAGGTCGAGCGCGCCTTCGTCGAAGACCGCGAGCACACCTTCCTCTATGAAGACGCAGAAGGCTTCCACTTCATGAACCCGGAAAGCTATGACCAGCTGGTCATGACCGCCGAAGACATCGGCGATCTCAAGGCTTACCTGCAGGAAGGCATGGCGGTCATGCTTTCGATTCACGAAGGCCTGGCGATCGCCATCGACCTGCCGCGCCACGTGATCCTCGAAATCACCGAGACCGAACCGGTCGTCAAGGGCCAGACGGCGTCGTCGTCCTATAAGCCGGCGGTTCTGTCGAACGGCGTTCGCACGCTCGTTCCGCCGCACATCCAGGCCGGCACCCGCGTCGTCATCGCGACGGAAGACGGCTCCTACGTCGAGCGTGCCAAGGACTGAGGCCTAAGCCAGTCGTATTGGATGGGGACGGCAGCGAAAGCGGCCGTCCCCGTTTTCGTTTCGGGAGCCGCGATCGGCAACCAGAAATTTAAGGAGCGCATTTCGAAAAACGGGTGCTAGGATGCGGCCGCTGCCAATACGACGGTTTGTCACGAGAGGGCCTGCATGTTTCCATTGTCGCATATGATGAAGTCGTTCATTCGCAAGGGTCGCCTGACGGTGATCGACGCCGATGGCAAAAGGCACGTCTTTTCCGGCACGCCCGGGCCCGAAGTGACGATGCGGCTCACCGACAGGAAGCTCTACCGCAGCCTCGTCTTCAATGCCGAACTCGCCGCCGGCGAAGCCTATATGGACGGCACCATGCGCTTCGAGGAGGGCTCGACGCTCAGGGACTTCCTGACGCTGTTCTCGATCAACCGCCTTTCACTCGGCTCCTACCCGATCCAGAAGCTCCTGCGCGCGGTGAAGATGCGCTTCCGCAAGCGCCAGCAGGCAAACCCCAAGGGTAAGGCGCAGCAGAACGTCGCGCATCACTACGATCTCGGCAACGAATTCTACAAGCTGTTCCTCGACGAGAACATGCTCTACTCCTGCGCCTATTTCCGCGAACCCAACGAGACGCTCGAGAAGGCGCAACGCAACAAGTTGAGGCTGCTCGCCGCCAAGCTCTGCCTCGAACCCGGCATGAAGGTGCTCGATATCGGCTGCGGCTGGGGCGATCTCGCGATGTACCTTGCCGAGCTTGCGGATGTGCAGGTGCTCGGCGTGACCCTTTCCAAGGAACAGCAGGCGCTGGCCACGGAACGGGCGCGCGCGGCCGGGCTGTCGGACCGGGTGCGCTTCGAGCTTAGGGACTATCGCGATGTCCAGGGGCCGTTCGACCGTATCGTTTCGGTCGGCATGTTCGAGCATGTCGGCGTGCATCACTATGACGAATTCTTCAAGAAGCTGAACGCGCTGATGCCGGACGACGGCCTCGCGGTGCTGCATTCGATCGGCCATATGAGCCCGCCCGGCATGGCGAGCCCCTGGCTTCGGAAATACATCTTCCCCGGTGCCTATTCGCCGGCGCTTTCGGAGGTCTTCGAGGTCGTCGAGCGCAACAGCCTCTGGGTCACGGATCTCGAATTCCTGCGGGTGCATTACGCGACGACGCTCGCCCATTGGGGCGCGCGCTTCGAGGCGAACCGCGACAAGGTGATCGCCCTCTACGACGAGCGCTTCGCCCGCATGTGGGAGTTCTACCTGATCAGCGCCGAGATGATGTTCCGCACCGGCAGCCAGCTCGTCTTCCACATGCAGCTCTCGCGCTCGCGCGATGCGGCGCCGATCGTGCGCGACTACATCACCGATCGTCAGCGCGATTTCATGGCCCGCGAACAGGCGCTTACCCTCAACCTTTGAACGGGCGATCGCTGTCGCCATGCCAGCGCAGCCGCTTGTAGTCGAAGCCGAACTCGAGCGTCGGCTTCACGATCGCGAAGAAGGGCGAGAGATCGAAATCGCGCGGCGTATAGAGCGAGTGGTGCCGGATGTGCAGGATCTCCTCGCGCGAATAGGTCGAGGTCGCCGCGGCCCGCCCGGGCGCCCGGGTGACCTCGGGCAGGATCGGGTAGCGGATCTGCTCGAAGGCGGCCGCAATCAGCGTCGAGCAGATCGCCCGCGTCGGATCGCCGGAGCCGAAGGCCAGCAGGCGCCGGCGCCAGCGCACGGGCACCGGTGGCGTCGGCATGAAATAGCGCAGCATGTCGAGGATGTTCTTCAGGTCGTATTTCATCCCGAGCCGCGAGATCATGAAGCCGACAAGCGCCGTGCGATCATCCGGCGTCAATGCGATCGGCCGGCAGACGCGCGTGTTGAACGAGGCATATTTCTTCAGCGGCACCGCAACGCAGCCCTCGCCGATATTGACCTCGATGAGTTGCGGCCGCTCGATGACCGGCAGCGTTGCCTGATCGAGCGTCAGCGGCATCTGGTCGCCGGCAAAGAAGGCGGCATGCGACCAGGTCGATTGCGTCAGATATTTGATCGCGGCCGAAACCTTCTGGTTGCCCTCGATCAAGAGAACGTCGCCCGGGCGGAGCGTGCGCGCCAGGGTTTCCTGATCGGAAGGGGTATAGGGCTCATAGCCGGACGTCTGCGCCTGCAGGCGCGCGGCAAGCCTGGCGCCGAGACGATCCAGCAACGTGTCCTTGCTTTCTGAAAGCGGATAGATGGTCCTCATCGAGGCGATCGCTCCGGGAAGGGAGGGGACTGACGTCGTGACCCCGCATGGTGGCTGAGCCGCGACGCTCTGTCGAGAGATTGTCGCATGTTTGCATGGCTTTGACCTTGACGGTGCCGACTTGGCTTTCTATTTTTAGAATTATTCTAAAGAAGGTTTTCTCTCAATGTTTTCGAGTCTCTTCTCCCGGTCCAAGCGCCCTTTTCTTTCCTTGAGCGAGCAGGAAATCCTGGCGCTCGCAATCTCGTCCGAAGAGGACGACGGGCGCATCTATCTCGCCTATGCCGACGCGCTCCGGCGGCAATATCCGCACTCGGCAAAAGTGTTCGAGGAGATGGCGGAGGAGGAAAGCCACCACAGGCAGTGGTTGATCGATCTGCATGTGCAGCGCTTCGGCAGCCGCATTCCGCTCATCCGGCGCGAACACGTGCGCGACTTTCCGGAGCGCAAGCCCGATTGGCTGATTGCCGAGATGCCGATCGAAAAGGCGCGCGAGGAAGCCGAAGCGATGGAGGAGACGGCGCACCGCTTCTATGTCGAGGCGGCGGCGCGAACCCAGGATGCCGCCACACGCAAGCTGCTCGGCGATCTCGCCATTGCCGAGAAGTCGCATGAGTCGCTGGCACGCCGGCTTGGTGAGGAGCATACGCCCGAAGCTGTGCGCGCCGAGGAGGACCAGACCTCGCGCCGTCAGTTCATCCTGACTTTCGTTCAACCCGGTCTCGCCGGCCTGATGGACGGCTCGGTCTCGACGCTTGCGCCGATCTTTGCCGCCGCCTTCGCGACGCAGGATACCTGGCAGACCTTCCTGGTGGGTCTTTCGGCCTCCGTCGGTGCCGGCATTTCCATGGGTTTTACCGAGGCCGCCCACGACGATGGCAAGCTCTCCGGCCGCGGTTCGCCGATCAAGCGCGGCCTCGCTTCCGGCATCATGACGGCATTGGGCGGTCTCGGCCACGCATTGCCCTATCTGATCCCGCATTTCTGGACGGCGACCGTTACCGCGGCCGTGATCGTCTTCTTCGAGCTCTGGGCGATAGCCTTCATCCAGAACCGCTACATGGAGACACCGTTCCTGCGGGCGGCATTCCAGGTGGTGCTCGGCGGTGGTCTGGTGCTCGCGGCCGGCATTCTGATCGGCAACGCGTGACGGGCGAGCGATGGATGTGAAAAAGGGCCGGTCTGACCGGCCCTTTTTTGAAACCCTGTACTTTGCTCCGGATCAGTTGCCGACCGAACCGACGACGACTTCCGCGCCGTTTTCGATGGTGACCCAGCGGCCGCTGTGGTTCGAGGCCTGACGCTTCAGATAGCGATAGGGTGTCTGCGTCCAGAGCTTGACGCCGTTCTCGAGATTGTCGAGCACGAAGTCGCCCTGCGACGTGCGCACCGTCAGCACCGCATGGCCTTCGCCATCGGGCTTGCGGACGACGGTGATCAGGAGATCGCTCGCCGAGAAGCCCTTGTTCATCAAACGCTTGCGCTTTTCGAGCACGAAGTCCTCGCAGTCACCGGCGTTGTCAGGATAGGACCAGACCTCGTCCCGGCCGTACAGTTCCAGGTCGGTGACCGGCATGATCTCGCGATTGACCGCAGCATTCACCTGCCGGATGGCGGCCCAGCCGCGTTCGGTCACGCGCGGAGCAACCGTTCCCTTGGAGCGCACGTTGCATTCGCTCTTGTATTTCTGGCAGAACTCATAGTGACCGATCGGCTGTGACGTGGCGGAGCCGGTCTGCATCCATGGAGAGGAACCTGCCTGTGCAGGAATTGCCGTGTTTGCTGAAATGAAAAGTGCGCAAAACGCCGCGATACTTCCCTTAACCCCAGTCCAAGACGCCATACATATCCCCTGCAACGCGGTATGCCGGGCTCTTCCTGTCCGGACGTATTCGCGCAATCCTGAGTTGAAGGCAGCTTCTTTAGGATCGTCCCCGCTGCTGCTCTAATCGTTAATAAAGAGTTAATAACGTCGGCGCTGCAGAGTCAATCGCCGGAATCGGCGCATCGGGTTTTATGGTTAAAGGCGGGGCTGTGCGCGCGCAAACCGTTGCGCCGCAGGAGATCTGCGGCGCTGGACAGGCTTTTGGGAAAGTCGTGGCGGAAGGGGCGGGCGGTTTTTCCGCCCGAGGCTCAGGCGAGCATCGTGCCGATGGCCTGCTTCATTTTAGCGATGTCTTCTTCACGCGAAAGGCGATGGTCGCCGTCGCGGATGAGCGTCATGACGACATCGTCGGAGGGCAGGTGCTCCATCAGCCGCAGCGCATGGGTATAGGGCACGTCGGGATCGCGCATGCCCTGCAGGATGTGCACCGGGCAGCCGGTGGTGATCGTGCCGTCGAGCACCCGGTTGGCGCGCCCGTCTTCGATGAGGGCGCGGGTGAAGATGTTCGGCTCCGGGCTATATTCGGAGGGTTCCTCGAAATAGCCGCGTTCGGCAAGCGAGGTCCTCTCCGCTTCCGTCAGGTTGGGTTCGATCAGTTCCGCGGTGAAATCCGGTGCCGGCGCGATCAGCACGAGGCCGGCGACGCGCGATCCGTCGCCACGCCGCCTGAGCTCCTGGATGGCGCGCAGCGCGATCCAGCAGCCCATCGACGAGCCGATCAGTACGACGCGGCCCGGCGCCGCCTGATCGATGACCGCAAGGCTCTCCTCGAGCCAGCGCGAGATCGTGCCGTCGGTGAAGGCGCCGCCGGAGGAGCCGTGGCCGGAATAGTCGAACCGAACGCAGGCCGCACCCCGTTCGATGGCGTAGCGCTCGACCTCGACCGCCTTGGTGCCGGTCATGTCCGAGCGGTAACCACCGAGCCAGACGAGCGTCGGCTGTCCCGATGGCTTCGCCGGGTGGCGCACGCGCATCGCGATCCTGCGCCCGGCCGCAGACACGCCGACGTCGATGAAGCTGATTTCCGTCTCGGCTGGCGTATCCTGCATGCGTTTCTCTCCAAAGGCCGGTTTCGCTGGCGATTTTCTTTCTAAAACAGATTCGCCTTGGTATCGACAGGTGGTGATTTTCCTTGCAAGCCGTGCTATTGACTCTGGCGCCGCAATTCACACATTGCCGTCGGTGACAGATTCAGGCGCTTCGTTTGTGATCGCGCCGATGATCGAATTAACTACATTTCGGAAATAGCTCGAGGAGAGTACGACCATTCGCAGACCGTTCAAAGCGGACGCCCCAGTCAAGGAGGGGCCGCGCTCAAACAAGGAAATCCGGGTTCCCCGGGTTCAGCTTATCGATGCCGAAGGCCAGAATATCGGCGTCGTGCCGATCGACCAGGCGCTCCGCATGGCGGAAGAGGCCGGTCTTGATCTGGTAGAAATCGCACCGAACTCCGAACCGCCGGTGTGCAAGATTCTGGATCTTGGCAAGCTGAAATACGCCAACCAGAAGAAGGCGGCCGAAGCGCGCAAGAAGCAGAAGATCGTCGAAATCAAAGAAATCAAGATGCGCCCGAACATCGACACGCACGACTACGACGTGAAGATGAAGGCGATGAACCGGTTCTTCGAGGACGGCGACAAGGTCAAGGTCACGCTGAAGTTCCGCGGCCGCGAAATGGCCCACCAGGAACTGGGCATGAAGCTCCTGCTTCAGGTCAAGGACGATACCCAGGCGATCGCCAAGGTGGAGGCCGAGCCGAAGCTGGAAGGCCGTCAGATGATGATGGTTCTGGCGCCGCGCTGAGCCGTCGCTGCCGTCGATAGCAAGACCGATCCGATGAAAGCCGCCTTCCGGGCGGCTTTTTTCGTTGCGGCGTCGTGCCGGCGCTTTCTGACAGAATGCTGACAGCCATCCTCAGCGATCTGTCAGCAAACGGATGCCATTCTTCGTGCAAAGGCAACGGGACAAGGACTGGAGATGATGAGTTCAGCGCTGCGAAAAGCCCTGCTTGTTTCCTCGGTCGGTCTCTGCAGCCTCGTTTCAGCGCCCATCGGCCTGTCGGTAATCGCAAGTGGTCCTGCGCATCCGTTCTCGACGGCAGCCCTGGCCGATGACGATGAAGGCGACGATCATGGCGGTGATGATCACGGTGGCCGCGGTCACGACGGGTCGGAAGATCGCGATGACGATGATCGCGACGACAACGATCGGCATGACGTTGATCGGGATGACGACGGCGAGGGCGATGATTTCAACGACGACGACTTCCGGGATGCCGGCGATCGTCCCGAGGTCGAACTGCGCGTTTCCGAGGAAAGCCTTCGCGGCCTGCGCGACGGGTCGCTGATCGCCGTCGACGATCTCGGCCGTGTGCTCGAGGTCGAAGTGGAATTCGAACATGGTGTTCGCGTCGTGACGGTGGAGCCGCACCGCGGTGATTTCCGCCGTAACCCAGGACCGATCACCAGCGTTTCCATCAGGCCGGCGCCCTGATCTGTTTGGAATTTGCCCGGCGCATTAGCCCCGCACCATGCGCCGGAGCGAAGGTCGACCGCCACCAGCCCGCCCGGCGGCTCGACCCGGCCAGCGCATGCCCCCGTGCCAACGTGGCGCTGGGGGTATGCGCGCAACTGGCGTTGTGGCGACGGCTGGCGTAGGCTGACACCCCGCTCCCTCGCGGGCCGGCCTGGAGATGCGCTAAGCTTAGGAAAATGACCCTGAACCCAAATCGAAGAGGCGATCGCGACCGGATGGCGCCATGGCGATGACACGACGAGACCTGATTGCGCTCTTCTGCTGCTCGCTCCTGCTTTCGCTTGCGCCGCAGCCCGGCCGCTTGGGCGCTCTGGCCGAGGATGGCGATTCCGGTAACGGCGGTGGTTCGCATGGCGGCGGTGGCGGCGGTGGCAGCGGCGGTGGTGACCAGGGCGGCGACGATGACCACGATGACGATCGCGGCAACAAGGGCGGTGGCAACGGCGATGATGACGACGATGACGGCGAAAGCGCTGGCGCCGCGGCCGGCGGCAATCGCCGCAGCGACCAGGAGCGCGCGCGCGCCGCGGTCGAGAAAGGCGACATTCTGCCGTTGAAGGATGTTCTCCGGCTCGTCGACGAGGACAAGTATGGCAGGGTCATCGGCGTTGATCTCAGAGGCTCCGGCAGCAGCGAGGTTTACCGGCTGCGCACGCGTGACCGGCAGGGGACGATCCGCAACCTGCGCATCAACGCGCGCACCGGAAAATTTATGAATATCTTCGGTTTCTGAGGGCGGCATGCGCATTCTTCTGGCGGAGGACGATCCCAACATCGCAGCCCACGTGACAGGCAGGCTGCAGGCGGAGGGCTATGGCGTCGATACGCTCGCCCTCGGGCCGGACATTTGGGAGCGAGGGGAAAGCGGAAACTATACCGCGATCATCCTCGACCTCGGCCTGCCGGGCATGGACGGGCTGTCGATCCTCAAGCGCTGGCGCCAGGCCGGGCTGGAGACGCCGGTGCTGGTCCTGACGGCGCGGGGCTCCTGGATGGAGCGCGTCGATGGCTTCGATGCCGGTGCGGACGACTATTTGCCGAAGCCTTTTCGAGCGGAGGAACTGCTGGCGCGGCTGAGAGCTCTGTTGCGGCGTGCCGGCCCTCGCGTCACCTCGGTACGCGCAGCCGGGCGCTTCACGCTCGATGAGGCGACGCGCCGTGTGACCTTCGATGGAGAGCCGCTCGAACTCAGCCCGCTCGAATACCGGATGGTCGCGCTCTTCGTGGAGCGCAAGGGCCAGGTCGTCACACCGCTTGAACTGGCGAGCCATGTTCAGGGACGCGATGACGATGCGGCCAAGAACGCCGTCGAAGCGATGATCGCCCGCCTGCGCAAGAAGACGGAAAGCGGCGCGATCGAGACTCGGCGCGGCTTCGGTTACGTTCTGCCGGACGGCCCGGCATGATCCGTTCGCTGCGGCTGAGGCTTGCTATCGGCGCATCGATCGCCATAGGCCTCGTGCTGCTGGTGGTCTGGCTCTCCCTGAGCAGGCTTTTTACCGATTACGTCGTCGGCCGCTATCGCGCGGAAATGGCGACGCTGGTCGATACGATTGCCGCCCAGGTGGCGGTGCGTGGCGGCGAAATCGTCCTGCCGCGCGAGCCTGCTGATCCGCGGCTGAACCTGCCTGCCGGCGGACGCTACTGGCAGATTACGCGCGACAACGGCGCTCCCATCCGTTCGCGCTCTTTATGGGACACGGTGATCGACCGCGATCGGCCGTCGGCGCCCCACCACCTCGGCTTCCTGGAGGTAGAAGGTCCGGACGGGGCATCTGTGCTGGTCCACCAGCAGACGCTGACTTTCGGTGAGGGGCCGGATGCGCGACGGTTCTCCGTTGCCGCCGGCTTTGCGCGCGGCGAACTCGATGATGCGCTGGCCGCCTTTCACAGCCAGATCCGGCTGATGCTGGTGGCAACCGCCTTCGTGCTCGCCGGTGCTGCGTTTCTACAGGGTGCGGTCGGGCTTTCGCCGCTGGTCCGCTTGCGTGAGCAGGCCGCCCGCGTTCGTTCCGGCGAAGAGAAGGATTTTGGCTCGGCCGGCCCCACCGAGGTACAGCCGCTGATCGCCGAGATCAATTTGCTGCTTTCCGAGCGCGAGGCAGCTCTGGCGCAAGCGCGCGCCCGTGCCAGCGATCTTGCCCACGGTCTGAAGACGCCGTTGACCGTGATTGCCCAGCTTGCCGAGAGCCTGCCGCGGGAAGAGCGGCGGATCGCACTCGAGCAGGTCGATCTGGTGCGCCAGCGCGCCGATCGCCAGCTTCAGGCGGCCCGCATGGGCGTCGAGCGCATGGCAACCACGTCGATCGCCAGCCTCGGCGGCAAGCTGGTCAACGTCCTGCGCCCGATAACGGCCGAGCGCGATGTCGTCTGGGAAGTCGAGATCGATCCGTCGATCTCGCTTGACCTCGATCCGGCCGACCTGGCGGAATGCCTCGGCAATTTGCTCGACAATGCCGCGAAATGGGCGCGGACCCGCATCCGGCTCTCGGCGGAGGCGGCTGACGGTCGTGTGCGCATTGCCGTTGGCGACGACGGCCCCGGCGTTGCCGAAGGGGACCGGGAACAGGTCCTGCGCCGCGGCGCCCATGGCGAGGATACTGAGGGCAATCACGCCGCCAGCACCGGCCTCGGACTTGCGATCAGTGCCGATATCGCCGACGCCTATGGCGCGGTGCTGTCGCTCGGGCAGTCGTCGCTGGGCGGCCTCGAGGCCGTGTTGATATTCGACACCGGTGGTGGCCATCGGCGGCCGCGCGGTCCCGCCTAGGGACAACGTGTTCGCGATACGTCGGACAATGGTGGGGCGTATTCAGCCACGGCTTGCGGCCCATCTTCGATTCCGCAGTTGCGCTTTTCCGGATGTGCGGTTATAAGCCCCCGTCCGAACGGTCCGGCAGGGCATGCCGTGGCCGTTCTTAACGCTGGAAACGAGCCTCGTCTGTTCGTTTCGCATTTTAAAAAACAATGGAGTAGCAAAATGCCCAAGATGAAGACGAAATCGTCTGCCAAGAAGCGGTTCAAGATCACCGCGACCGGCAAGGTTCGTGCAGCGGCTGCTGGCAAGCGCCATGGCATGATCAAGCGTACCAACAAGTTCATCCGCGACGCGCGTGGAACCATGGTTCTCGCCGAGCCCGACGGCAAGAAGGTCGTCAAGAACTACCTGCCGAACGGTCTCTAAGACTTTCAGGCACATCGGATACGTTAAGGAGATCATGACATGGCACGTGTAAAACGCGGCGTTACCGCCCACGCCAAGCACAAGAAGACGCTCAAGGCAGCCAAGGGTTTCTACGGCCGCCGCAAGAACACCATCCGCGCCGCCAAGGCAGCGGTTGATCGTTCGAAGCAGTACGCTTACCGCGACCGCAAGGTCAACAAGCGCAACTTCCGCGCTCTCTGGATCCAGCGCATCAACGCTGCCGTCCGCGAATTCGGCCTGACCTACGGCCGCTTCATCGACGGCCTGAACAAGGCTGGCATCGAAGTCGACCGCAAGGTTCTGTCCGACATGGCGATCCATGAGCCGGCAGCATTCGGCGCCCTCGTCGAAGCTTCCAAGAAGGCGCTTGCCTATCTCAAGGAAGCCGGCACGGCAAACGAGTTTGAAAGCGCTGTCCGTTAAGCCAGCGTTTTCCCAAAACCGTACTTAAAATTCGTTGGGAAACCCGCGCTGGCAGGGCTGGCGCGGGTTTTTCTTATTTCGCGAGATGAACATGCGAGACCTTCGAAAGGAACTGCCCCGGTTCCCTCATCCGACGATGCTTCGGGCGGGCCTCCGGCTTGGTCGTGCTTGCGTCTTTGCACAGGCATTCTTCGCGACCGCGGCGCGATCACATTCCTGAAGACTACAGCGCCGCGCGTCTTATCAGACGCGCAAAGGTCGCTGTAGCACTTTGAAGTGATGCATGTTTTTGACCTTTAATCGGTGCGATTGAAGGAAACATGCAGTAGAGCCGATATAGAACCGAACCCATTCCCGCATCGAGGCAGGACAGAATGAGCGAATTGGAAACACTGGAACGGACACTGCTGGCGGATATCCATGCCGCCGACGATGAAGGATCGATCGAGGCGGTGCGTGTCAATGCGCTTGGCAAGAAGGGCTCGATCTCCGAGCTCCTGAAGACGCTCGGTACCATGACGCCCGAGGAGCGCCAGACCCGCGGCGCCCAGATCAACGCGCTGAAGAACACGGTCGCCGAGGCGATTGCCGCCCGCAAGGCGGCACTGAAGGACCAGGCGATCGCCGAGCGCCTGGCACGCGAGACCGTCGACATCAGCCTTCCTGTCCGCTCGTCGCCGGCCGAACGCGGCCGCATTCACCCGATCAGCCAGATCGTCGACGAGATCACTGCGATCTTCGGCGACATGGGCTTCTCGATCGCCGAAGGCCCGGATATCGAGACCGACTACTACAATTTCACCGCGCTGAACTTCCCCGAGGGCCATCCGGCCCGCGAGATGCACGACACCTTCTTCTTCAATCCCGATGAGAAGGGTGAGCGCAAGGTGCTGCGCACGCATACCTCGCCGGTACAGATCCGCACCATGGAAGCTGAGCAGCCGCCGATCCGCATCATCATCCCCGGCAAGACCTATCGCCAGGATTCCGACGCGACTCACTCGCCGATGTTCCATCAGGTCGAAGGCCTGGTGATCGACAAGGCGGCGAATGTCGCCAACATGCGCTGGGTGCTGGAAGAATTTTGCAAGGCCTTCTTCGAGGTGGATCAGGTGACGATGCGCTTCCGTCCGTCCTTCTTCCCCTTCACCGAGCCGTCTTTCGAGGTCGACATCCAGTGCGACCGCTCCGGCCCGATCGTGAAGTTCGGCGAAGGTACCGACTGGATGGAGATCCTCGGCTGCGGCATGGTGCATCCGAACGTCCTGCGCGCGGGCGGGCTCGATCCGGACGAGTACCAGGGCTTCGCCTGGGGCATGGGCCTCGACCGCATCGCCATGCTGAAATACGGCATGCCGGACCTGCGCGACTTCTTCAACGCCGACGTTCGCTGGATGACCCATTACGGCTTCCGCCCGCTCGACATGCCGACGCTGTTCGGCGGTCTTTCGGCCTGATCGCGCAGAAAGGAGCATTTCCAGGAAAAGTGCGAAGCGGTTTTCCATCCGGAAATGCGAAAAACAAAGGGATAGAGCGTTTCTGCGCTTCGATTTAAGCCGGAAATGCTCGAGGATACAGGTGAAATCATGAAATTCACGCTTTCCTGGCTCAAGGACCACCTTGAAACCGACGCTACGCTCGAGGAAATCTGCGCCCGCCTGACGATGATCGGGCTCGAAGTGGAAGACGTCGACGACAAGGCCGCCTTCAAGCCCTTCGTCATCGCCAAGGTCGTCTCGGCCGAGCAGCATCCGAATGCCGACAAGCTTCGCGTGCTGATGGTCGACACCGGCTCGGGCGCTCCGATCCAGGTCGTCTGCGGTGCGCCGAATGCGCGCGCCGGCCTCGTCGGCGCCTTTGCCGCACCCGGCACCTACGTGCCCGGCATCGACGTGACGCTTGCCGTCGGCACCATCCGCGGCGTCGAAAGCCGCGGCATGATGTGCTCGGAAAAGGAGCTGCAGATCTCCGACGATCACAACGGCATCATCGACCTGCCTGCCGATGCGCCCGTCGGTACGAGTTATGCCGCCTATGCCGGCCTCGACGATCCGATGATCGAGATCAACCTCACGCCGAACCGGCCGGACTGCACCAGCGTCTACGGCATTGCGCGCGACCTCGCCGCCTCCGGCCTCGGCACGCTCAAGGCGCGTAAGGCGCCGTCCTTCGCCGTCGAAGGCGAAACACCGGTGAAGCTCACGCTCGACCTCGGCGAAGACAAGCATCTCTGCCCGGGCTTCTCGCTGCGCCTGGTGCGCGGCGTCAAGAACGGCCCGTCGCCGAAGTGGATGCAGCAGCGCCTGCTGGCGATCGGCCTGCGCCCGATCAACGCACTGGTCGACATCACCAACTACATGACCTTCGATCAGGGCCGGCCGATGCACGTGTTCGACGCCGCCAAGGTCAAGGGCAACCTGACGGTCCGCCGCGCCAAGGAAGGCGAGACCGTGCTTGCGCTCGACCAGCGCGAATACAAGCTCGGCCCCAACAACGTCGTCATCGCCGATGAAAAGGCGATCGAATCGATCGGCGGCGTCATGGGCGGCGAGCACTCCGGCTGCGACGAGAACACCACCGACGTCTTGATCGAGTCGGCGCTCTGGGATCCGATGAACATCGCCAAGACCGGGCGTACGCTCGGCATCATCACCGATGCCCGCTACCGCTTCGAGCGCGGCGTCGATCCGGAATACATGGTGCCGGGCCTCGAGCGTACCACGGAGCTGGTTCTTGAACTCTGCGGCGGCAAGGCGGCCAAGGCGGAAGTGGTCGGTTATGCCGGCCACACGCCGAAGATCGTCGACTTCCCGGTTTCCGAAGTGAAGCGCCTGACCGGCCTCGAGGTTTCCTCGGAAGAGAGCATCTCGATCCTGAAGAAGCTCGGCTTCGGCGTCGAAGGTTCCGGTGACCGGTTCAAGGTCTCGGTTCCGTCCTGGCGACCGGACGTCGACGGCAAGGCCGACCTCGTCGAAGAGGTCATGCGCATCCACGGCGTCGACAACATCGTCGCCGCTCCGCTGCCGAGCCACGGCACCGTCAACGGCACGATCCTGACGACGCTGCAGATCCGCACCCGCCTTGCCAAGCGCGCACTTGCAAGCCGCGGCATGCTGGAAGCGGTCACATGGTCGTTCATCTCCGAGGAACAGGCGAAGCTCTTCGGCGGCGGTGCGCCGGCGCTGAAGCTCGCCAATCCGATCGCCTCCGACATGTCGGACATGCGCCCGTCGCTGCTGCCGGGCCTCTTGACCGCTGCCCAGCGCAATGCCGACAAGGGCTTCGGCGACGTCGCGATCTTCGAAGTCTCCGGCACTTATGAGGGCGATACGCCTGAGACCCAGCGCCGCGTTGCCGGCGGCATCCGCCGCGGCACGGCCTCGCTGAACGGCGCCGGCCGTCTCTGGTCGAATGCGGCCAAGGGTGGCGGCAAGCCGGTCGACGTCTTTGATGCCAAGGCCGACGCGATTGCCGTACTCGAAGCCTGCGGCGTGCCGATGGGCAATGTCCAGTTCGAGCCGGGCGGTCCCGCCTGGTATCATCCGGGCCGTTCCGGCACGATCAAGCTCGGGCCGAAGATCGTTCTCGGCACCTTCGGCGAATTCCACCCGAAGACGCTGGAAGCGCTTGACGTTTCGGGCGCGTTGTGCGGCTTCGAGATCTATGTCGACGCCATGCCGGAACCGAAGAAGAAGGCGACACGCACCAAGCCGGCGCTCGATCTCTCGCCGTTCCAGGCGGTGAAGCGCGACTTCGCCTTCGTCGTCGACAAGACGGTGGAAGCCGGCGCCATCCTGCGCGCGGCTTCGGGCGCCGACCGCAAGCTGGTGACGGGCGTCAGCGTCTTCGACGTCTTCGAAGGCGCCTCGCTCGGCGAAGGCAAGAAGTCGATCGCCATCGAAGTCACCATTCAGCCGGTCGAGCGCACCCTGACCGACGAGGACTTCGAGGCGCTCACCGCCAAGATTGTCGCCAATGTGACGAAATCGACGGGCGGTGTGCTCCGGGCGTGATCCTGGACAAAGCATTCAATCGAAAGGGCCGCTGGATTGCAGCGGCCCTTTTTCGTTCGAACTCAGTCCAGGCGCTGCATCAGTTCGATGCGGTTGCCGAAGGGATCGTGGACATAACATCTGCGGTAGTCGGCAAGCGGTTCGTCCTCGGCGATCGTCACGCCGGCCGCTTCGAGCCGCAGCGTCAGGCGGTCGAGATCGTCGACGAGGAAAGCCGGATGCGCCTTGCGCGCCGGCCTGAAGTCTCGGTCGATGCCGAGATGCACGCGGATATCGCCCTGCTCGAACCAGCAGCCGCCGCGCGCGAGAAGATTGGCCGGCTTCGTTACCTCCATGAGGCCGAGGAGACCGCCGTAGAAGCCGCGTGCCGCCGGCTCGGCGCCCGCCGGCATGGCAAGCTGGATATGGTCGATGCTGATGAGCCTACCCGTCGGCTTGGTTTTCTGCGGGATTGCCATCATGACGCGTGCTGATGGAAGACCTTGTTGACGATCACCCAGCGCCCGTCGATCTTCACCAGCGCCAGATGGTCGGAATAGCGTTCGCCGGCGAAACTGTCGATCACTCTCACGGTTGCGGCATCACCGGTGATATCGATCCTCTGCACGTCCATCTCCGGCTGGGTTCCGGGTGGCGCAGCCCCCGCCTCGACGATCGTCTTGATAAAGCCTTCGCGCGTCGTCCATTCGAGCGCGCCGTTGTAGTTGCCGATAATCGCCGCATCGGGGTGAAACGCCTTGCGCAGAGCGCCCTCGTTGGCAAAGGCCATGCCGTCGACATAGAGGTGCACCACCGCGCTGATCGCCTGCTCGTCGGACATTCCCGCTCCTCCAGATTTGTTGCCGTTGGTTGAGAGGTAGTGCGTCCGGTGGGAATTTCGATGGGGAGCTCCCCGCCCTTCATGGAAGGCGGGGAGGAATAGAGCATTTCCAGGAAAAGTGCGAAGCGGTCTTCTGTCAGGAAATGCGGTGGATACAAAGAGATAGAGCGTTTCCACGACTCCGCTTCACCGGGAAACGCTCTGGCTCAACGGTTGGTGAGCGCCAGCGAGGCGTCCGTGTAGCGCTTGCCGGCGACCAATGCCGGAGAGAGAGCGTCGGCGAGACGGCGGGATTCCCCGGCCGTGAGGGTGATGTCTGCGGCCGCAGCATTCTGCTCCAGATGGTCGAGCTTGCGGGCGCCGGGGATCGGCACGATGAAATCGCCCTGGTTGACGACCCAGGCGAGCGCGAGTTGAGCGGCGGTGACGCCCTTTTCCTCGGCCAGCGCCTGGAGTGTCTCGACGAGCCGCATATTGGCGTCGAAATTCTCCGCCTGGAAACGCGGCAGCGAGCGTCGGAAATCGTCGGCTTCGAGATCCTCGGCCTTGCGCAAGGCACCGGTCAGCATGCCACGTCCGAGCGGACTATAGGGCACGAAGCCGATGCCGAGTTCGCGGCAGGTGGCAAGCACGTCTTCTTCCGGGTCACGCGACCACAGCGAGTATTCGCTTTGAACGGCGGCGATCGGATGAACCTTGTGGGCCCGGCGGATGGTGGCGGCACTTGCTTCCGAGAGGCCGATCGTCCGCACCTTGCCCTCGCGTACCAGCTCGGCCATGGCGCCGACGGTGTCCTCGATCGGCACCTCCGGATCGACACGATGCTGGTAGTAGAGGTCGATGACATTGGTGCCGAGCCGCTTGAGCGAGGCCTCCGCCACCGCCTTCGCATGCTCCGGCCGTCCGTCGACGCCCCTGATCGCCTGCGCTGCCGGCGCGCCGGCTTCGATGCGGAAGCCGAACTTCGTGGCGATCGTCACCTTGTCGCGGAGCGGACCGAGCGCCTTGCCGAGCAGTTTCTCGTTCTCGAACGGGCCGTAGACTTCGGCCGTGTCGAAGAAGGTGATGCCGAGATCGACCGCGCGGTGGAGCGTGCGGATCGATTCCGCCTCGTCCGTGGCGCCATAGGCGAAGCTCATGCCCATGCATCCGAGGCCGATGGTGGAGACGGTGAGGTCATTCCCGAGTTTGCGGGTCTTCATGTCGTTTCCTTGTCTGGCTGCCACGCATCGGAACCAGCGCGCGGGGAGGGCACGTCTATCGTCCGAGGCGTGAATTGTGATGGGTGCCGCCGATGCGCTCCGTATAGGCGAGCGACGGCTCCTCCGTGCCAATGCGGCGAACTCCTCGCTTCGTTCCGATGTTGGCGACGACTGAAGAATAGGGCTGTGCGCGGCGGCTGAAAATCACTGTCAATTCTCACAGGCTGTTCTATTATTTCGATCAATGAACAGAACGCAGCTTTCCCAACTCGCGGTATTGGCCGCCGTTGCCGCCCATGGCAGCTTTCGCGGGGCCGCCCGAGAACTGGGCGTGGCGCCATCAGCGGTAAGCCATGCCGTCAGCAGCCTCGAGGCGAGCCTCGGCATCCGCCTTCTGGCGCGCACCACGCGCAGCGTCGCGCCGACGGAGGAGGGGCGCCAGCTGCTCGAACGGCTGGCGCCGGCACTGGAGGAGATCGCCCATGCATTGGAAGCCGCCGCCGATGCCCGCGAGCGTCCCGCCGGCAACCTGCGCATCACGGCGCCGCGGTTTGCCGCCGATCTCATCCTCGCGCCCCGGCTCGGGGCCTTCCTGAACTTCTATCCCGAGATCGTCCTGGAAATCGCCAACGAGGACGGCTTCACCGACATCGTCGAAGAGGGCTACGACGCCGGCATCAGGCTCGGCGAAAGCCTGGAAGCCGATATGATCGCGGTGAAAGTCGGGCCGGAGCTCGAAAGTGCCGTTGTCGCGTCGCCCGACTATTTCGAGCGCTACGGCCGGCCGCAGCATCCGCGCGATCTCGCTCAGCATCGCTGCATCCGCCGGCGCTTCTCCAATGGCACGGTCTATCGCTGGGAGTTCGAGAAGGACGGCGAGGAGCTGACGGTATCGGTCGAAGGCCCGTTGATCCTCGGCGAGGACAGGCCGATCATCAAGGCGGCGATCGGCGGCGCCGGCCTTGCCTATCTCTTTCTCTCCCGGGTCGAGACCGCGATCGCCGAAGGACAGCTGGAGCGTGTCATGGAAGACTGGTGCGCACCCTATGCCGGTCCCTATCTCTATTATCCGAGCCGCAGGCAGATGCGACCGGCATTACGCGCCTTCATCGATTTCTTCCGGCATAGCGGATAGCAGACGCTCTGGAATCGGGTGGCGCGGTTGGGCCGGATCTGGAATGCCATTGGTTCGCGCATTCCGCTTGTTCGGATGAGAAAGGAAGACGATGAAGAAGCCCGGATCGATGAAAGGTCTTGAAGATCTCGGCCGCGTGCGGCTCTCCCGGAACTTCTTCTTCCGGGAGTTCCTGCATTCGGAGATCGCGGATTTCTACCGCATCCCGAACATCCCTGATGATCCGGATCTCGCGATCGAGGCGGGGCGACGCCTCTGCGAAGAATTGCTGGAGCCGCTGGAAGCGACCTTCGGCCGCATCGTCATTCGCTCGGGCTACCGCAATCGCGCCGTCAACGGTTTCGGCAACGTCAATGGTCTCAATTGTTCGACCAATGCCGCTTCGGCCGCCGACCATATCTGGGACATGCGCGACGCCGACGGATGTATCGACGCCACCGCCTGCATCGTCATCCCCTGGGTCTGGGACCGGCGCGGCGAGATCGGCGGCTGGCAGTCGATCGCCTGGTGGATCCACGACCACCTGCCCTATGCCTCGCTCTGCTTCTTCCCGAAGCTCTGGGCTTTCAACATCCAGTGGCACGAGCGGCCGGCGCGCCGGATCATGAGCTTCGTGCAGCCGCGCGGCGTCCTGACGAAGGCCGGCATGGCCAACCAGGGCGGCAGCCATGCCGAGGCCTATGCCGGATTTCCGGATTTGCGGAATGCGCCGAAACTGACCTGGTAGCGCACATGCTCGTCGGTACGGCAGTAGAGCCGACGCCGGTCGCCTCGGCGCCACCGGCCGCAGCGCGTACCGTCAAATGCCATCGTGCTGGGTTTTCTCCCGTTATTCGCCGACATCGTTGAGTTGCTGGATCGCTTCATCCGACAGCTTGAGATCGGCGGAGCGAATGAGGCTCTGCAATTGCGCGAGGTTCGTGGCGCTGGCGATCGGTGCCGTGACGCCCTTGCGCGTCCGGACCCAGGCGAGCGCAATTTCTGCCTGGGTCGCACCGGTTTCGGCGGCAATATCGTCGAGCACGCCAAGGATACGCATGCCGCGTCCGTCGAGGTATTTCTCGACGCCGCTGCCGCGCGCTGAGCCCTCGAGGTCCTTGTGTGTTCGGTACTTGCCCGACAGGAAACCACGCGCCAGTCCGAAATAGGTGATCACGCCGATCTCTTCCGAAATGCAGAGATCGCGCAGCGGTCCCTCGAAGGCGTCGCGGTCGTAGAGATTGTATTCCGGCTGCAGAACCGCATAACGTGGCAGGCCGTGGGTCGCGGATATGTCGAGCGCCTCGCGCAGTTGCAGCGAATTCAGGTTGGAGGCACCGATGTTGCGGATCTTGCCTTCGGACAGCAATTGGTCATAGACCGCAAGCGTCTCCTCATAGGGCGTATCCGGGTCCGGCCAGTGAGAGAGATAAAGATCGATATGGTCGGTCTGCAGCCGCCTCAGCGAATCTTCGACCGCTTGCAGGATCCAGCGGCGCGAAAGTCCCTTGCGGTCGGGCCCGAGTTCGGAACCGACTTTGGTGACGATGACTGCCTTGTCGCGCGATCGCTTCGATTGTTTCAGCCATTTGCCGATGATCGTTTCGGATTCTCCGCCCTGGTTGCCGGGCGCCCAGGAGGAATAGACGTCTGCGGTATCGATGGCGTTGAAGCCGGCGTCGAAGAAGGCATCGAGCAGGGCGAAAGACGTTTTTTCGTCGGCGGTCCAACCAAAGACATTGCCGCCGAAGACAAGTGGCGCGATTTCCAGGTCAGTGCGGCCAAGTCTCAGTTTTTCCATGGGTTCGCTCCATTGGAAGGGATGGAAGCATATCGCGATCGGGAGGATTGCGAAGGGAAAGATAGGGCGGAAAAGCTGATATTGTCACCCGGTTGCCGGCTTTTTTCTGCGAAACGGGAATCTCGGTCGGGACGATATCAACCGCTTGATAGGTACGTACCTCGGCGCTACAGCGCCGCGCGTCTTTAGACGCGCTAAGGTCGCTGTAGCACTTTGAGTTGCTGCATGTTTTTATCCTTAAATTGCAGGAAATTTAAGGAAACATGCAGTAGTCTCGGCCACAAAAATCAGGGAGCGCCGCCATGTTACGTTTTGGAATTCTGTCCACGGCCAAGATCGGCCGCGACCTCGTTGTGCCAGCCATTCAGGATGCGGAAAACTGCGTCGTCTCCGCCGTTGCCAGCCGCGACTTCGCAAAAGCCCGGGCCATGGCCGATCGCTTCTCCGCGCCGCATGCCTTCGGCTCCTATGAGGACATGCTGGCCTCCGACGTCATCGATGCGGTCTATATTCCGCTGCCGACGGCACAGCACGTCGAATGGTCGGTGAAGGCCGCCAATGCCGGCAAGCATGTGCTCTGCGAAAAGCCGATCGCGCTGCGCGCCTCCGAGATAGACGCCTTGATCGCCGCGCGTGATCGCAATGGGGTTCTGGTCGCCGAAGCCTTCATGGTCACCTACAGCCCGGTCTGGCGCAAGGTGCGCGCGCTGCTGGCCGAAGGCGCGATCGGCCGTCTGCGCCACGTCCAGGGTGCCTTCACCTATTTCAACCGCGACCCCAACAACATGCGCAACATTCCCGCGCTCGGTGGCGGCGGCCTGCCGGATATCGGCGTCTATCCGACGATCACCACCCGCTTCGTCACTGGCCAGGAGCCGGTGCGGGTTCAGGCAAACACCGACCGCGATCCGGAATTCGGCACCGACATCTATTCGAGCGTGCGGGCAGACTTCGGCGATTTCGAGCTGAGCTTCTATATCTCCACCCAGCTCGCCGCCCGCCAGATCATGGTCTTCCACGGCGACAAGGGCTTCATCGAAGTGAAATCGCCCTTCAACGCCGACCGCTACGGCCGTGAGGAGGTGGAACTCACCAATCAGAACCACGCCCAGTCGCAGCTCTTCCGCTTCCAGGATGCGCGCCAGTACAAGCTCCAGGCGGAAGCCTTCGCGCGCGCCGCCAAGGGCGAACCTGAGGAAGTGGTGACGCTCGAGAATTCGCGCCTCAACCAGAAATTCATCGACGCGATCTACCGCGCCAGCGCCAAGGACGGCTGGGAGACCATCTGAGCCGGTCGTAGAATGCGAGGAGGCCCGCCGGCATGGCCGGTGGACCTCTTCCCGATCTCTTGAGACTATCGTCAGGCGATCGCGGCGCGCGCCCGCGCCAGTCCCCGCCGCTTGAAGAACAGGAAGTCGGCGACACCGATCATGCCGATCACGACGAGCGCGATGCCTGCGGCAGAAAGATCGGCATAGGCCGTGAGCAGCAGCGCCAGGCTCGCCACTTGCCAGAGCACGTCACCGGCAATGCTGATGCGCGCCGCTGCCGTTACGGGGCCGCCATTGCGCGCCGCCGAGAGGTGAAAGATCCCCCAGACCAGCAGTCCGGCGCCGAGCGCCTTCATCATGGCAGGTGTTGCGGCGGGGCTGATCAGCGCAGCCAAGGGTGCCGCGTCGAGGATCAGGACGGCGCCGGCGACCAGCGAGAATGCGCCGTCGGCGAGGAAGGTCTTGTTGAGCAGGCTGCGGTTCGAGAGGTTCATTTTCGGCTCCATCCGTTTGTCGATGGCCGGATATTGCTCTGATGACGTCATCGAACCAATTACCTCTGAGGTAATGGATTTTACTTGGCATGCACGTCACTCTGTCGGGCAAATGGAGAAAACAGGCATATGCAATTTGGCGAACATCTGAAGGAATGGCGTGGCCATCGCCGCATGAGCCAGCTCGATCTCGCGGGCGCTGCCGGCATCTCGGCGCGCCACTTGTCGTTCCTCGAAACCGGTCGCTCGAAACCGTCGGAAGGCATGATTCTGCGGCTGGCCTCGGTGCTGGATATTCCGGCGCGCGACCAGGGAACGCTGTTTTCGGCAGCCGGCTATCGGCCGCGCATGGCGACGCGTCCGGCCGCAGGGCTGGACGCCATGCCGCCAGCCGTCGCCAATGCCATCAGGCTCATATTGGCCCGCCACGATCCCTATCCCGGCCTGGTACTCGACCATGAATACACGCTGCTCGTCGTCAACCCGGCGCTGGCGAGCCTGGCCGTGGCTGCCGACATTCCGTTCCAGCCTGGAGAAAACTTCCTCGACACCTTTCTCGGTCACGAAAACACTCGCAAGCTAGTCGTCAACTGGGAGGCCGCGGCGGCTGACCTCGTACAGCGCGTGCGCACCGAGGCCTGGCTGCAGGGGCCGCGCAGCCGCCTCGGTAAACGCCTGGAGAAGGCCGCCTCGAACCCGATGGTCGAGCGGGCGATCGAAAACCACCCCGACACCGACCGCCTGCCCGTGCTGCCGATCGAGCTCGATGTCGGCGGTCTGCGCTTGAGCTTCATCACCACGCTGCAGACCTTCGGCTCGACCCAGGATGCCTTGGTGGAAGGCGTGCTGATCGAATCCTTCTTCCCCGCGGACGAGGAGACCAAGGCGTTTTTCGAGCGGAAGGGGTGAGCGTTACTGGCTGTCGCGCTGCAGGCCGATGGCGATGGCGCCGCAGAGCGTAAGCGCGAGACCCATATTGTAGCCGCCGATTGCCGCTGCCGCTTCGATCCAGTTGCCGCTGACGCCAGCCAAGCCCAGCAGGACCGCACCGACCAAAAGGCAGAGACGCGGCGAGCACAGTCCGCATGTGATGATGCCGAGGAGAAAGGAAGCGGTGACGATCATGGTCCCGGGCACCCTTACGAATTGATGATGATCATGCCGCTGATGATCAGCGCGGCACCGAGGGCGTAGCGCAACGTCACGGCCTCGCCGAGGAAGACGGCGGCAAGCAGCGGTACGAGGCAGAATGTCAGCGCCATGAACGAATAGGCGATCGTCAGCGGCACGGACTTGATCGTGAAGATCCAGATGATCGTGCCGACGCCATAGACGGCCAATGCCATGAGCAATGTTGGGCTGAGGGCGAGCGCCAGCAGCCCGTGAGCGTTGGCGTCGCCGGTCTTGGCGCTCGTCAGCTTGAAGAGGATCTGTCCGGCCGAAATCAGCACCGGTGTGAAAAACAGTCCGAACCAGACGGTGGGCGCCAGATTGAGATTCATCGCCACGCCTCACACTGCCAGAGCTTTGTCTTCGCGATAGAAGATGTCGCGGCCGATATCGATGCACTCGTGTTCGGCTGGAACCGGATGCATCGCGCGAAGGAAGGAGTGGGTGTAGGGAAAGAAATTGAAGTGCGGGTTGAACGTGTAGCGATACTCGCGCTCGCGCGGCACGACGATGATCAGGCGCCGGCGGGTGATCCGGCGAAGCTCGGAGATCGCCTTGCGATAGTCGAGGATATGCTCGATGACATGCGTGCAGACGACGGTATCGAACTCGCCATCGGCAAACGGCAGCTCCTCGATCATCGCCGCGTGATACTCTACGCCCTCGATCCGGGCCGCATCGTCGATGGCAAAGTCGACGCCCGTGAGGCGCCGACGGCCCGGATTGGCCTCTCGGATACGCTTCAACAGAACGCCGGTTCCGCAACCGACGTCGCAGACGCTGTCGCCGACGACGCTTGCCGCGATCTTGCGGACGCAGGCTTCGGAATTGTCCGTTCCCTCGTGCACCCTCGGATGCAGCCGGTAGAGATCTTCGTATTCGCGCGCCGACAGGAACGGCGCACGCGCGCGAAACTCGGCAAGATGCGCGATATGTTTGCCCCAGGCGAGGCTGGCCATGCCCTTGAAAAGCCGCGAATCCCGGAGGATCGGCGGGATGACGTCTTCGATGATGAAGCGTATGCGGTTGGTTGTTTCCCGGTTCATCCGCGGCGTTCCCGAACAATCCGTGGTGTTGGCTGTGGGCCGGTTTCCTGGCCGTCGAACGGGGAGGGAGCGATGCCCGCATTCAAGCTCTCAGCCGGCGCAGCCCCTGCGGGCGTCGCAATATAGTGCAGACGAAGCTGCTCGGTGCGGGCGCGCGAGACCGAATCGAGGATCAGACCGGCCGTGAACATCATGATCGAGACCAGGAGCAGGGCCAGCGAGAAGACCCAGGTGGGCATGCGGGGCACGAGCCCGGTCGCGAAATATTCGAGCAGGACCGGCGTCATGAAAATTGAACTGGCCACCAGGAAAGCGAGACTGATGAGGCCGAAGAAGGTGAACGGCCGCGTTTCCTTCATCAGCATCACGAAGGTCCAGAGGATCTTGCCGCCGTCCTTGAAGGTCGAGAGTTTGGAATGGGAGCCTTCGGGCCGCCGGCCGTAATCGAGTTCGAGTTCAGCGACCGGCAGTTTCAGCCGCGAGGCATGGACCGACATCTCCGTCTCGATCTCGAAGCCGTTGGAAACGGCCGGGAAGCTTTTGGCGAACCGCCGCGAGAAGACGCGATAGCCGGAGAAAATGTCGTTGAAGTCCGTGCCGAACATCGATCGGTAGAGAAGGTTGAAGAGGCGGTTCCCAAGGGCGTGCCCCTGTCTGCCGGCATCGTCATGAACGCCGCGTCGCGTCCCGACGACCATGTCGGCGCGCTCGGTGATCAGGGTGCGTACGAGATCTTCCGCATCCGTCGGGCAGTAGGTGCTGTCGCCGTCGGCCATGACATAGATGTCGGCATCGATATCGGCGAGCATCCGGCGCACCACGTGCCCCTTGCCCTGCCGGCGTTCGCGCACGACGGTTGCGCCGGCAAGCATGGCTTTCAGCGCCGTGCCGTCCGTCGAGTTGTTGTCGTAGACGTAGATGCGGGCCGTCGGCAGCGCCGCTTGGAAACCCTGAACGACCTGCCCGATGGTCGAGGCTTCGTTATAGCACGGCAAGAGAACGGCGATGTTGAAACGTTCGAACATCCAGGCGGCTCGGTTCCTGTTGGATCGGCGTCATCATAGGCATCAGGGTGTTAACAAGACGCCAAAGTGCGTCGCGCGGAGCGCTTGACAAGGTCGCTCCCGCCCTCCGGGTTTTACGCTTTCTTGATCGCGCCTCTTTATGATGGCGCGAGAGCAAAAGGGGCGGGAAACCATGCCGAGCGGCACTGCGGCACTATCAGACATGGCGACGGCGCATGCACCGAGGCGGTTCTGGTCGAGCCTGCCCTGGGCGGTGCTCGTCTACGGCGCGCCCATCATCCTCTTCCTCGTCGCCCAGTTCCTGAGGGCGCCCGACTATGTCGGCCGCGACAATGACGATGTCATGCGATTGGTTGAGGTGCGCGATCTGCTGGCCGGCCAAAGCTGGTTCGATCTGACGCAGGTCCGTCTCGGCCTCGAGGGCGGAACGTTGATGCACTGGTCGCGCCTGATTGATCTGCCCATAGCCGGGCTCATGGCTCTCCTCAGGCCCTTTGTCGGTGCAATGCAGGCGGAAGTCCTGGCCCTGGCGATATGGCCGATCTGCCTGGCGATCCCGTTGCTCGCGGCAATGGGCCTGGCCGGGCGCCGTGTCGGCGGCACGCCGGCCATGCATTTCTGTCTGGGGCTGACGGCGCTGTTCATCGCCACCTCGAATCGGTTCCTCGGGGGATCGATCGATCATCATAACGTGCAGTTGGTCCTGGTCGCGGTCATGCTGGCGATGCTCGTCGATCGGCAGTATCGCGCGTCCAGCTACGCAATGGCAGGATTGGCGGCGGCGCTGGCGATCGCGATTGGCGCGGAAACGACGCCGTTTGTGGCCATGGTCTGCGCCGTCGTTGCCTGCCAGTGGGCCGCCGTCGGCCGGCAGGCTGCGCCGGCCACCGTTGCCTTTGGCCTTTCGCTCGCTGCAAGCTTGAGCCTCTTCTTCTTCGTGACCGTGCCGCCGCGCCTCTATCTGGCTGCGACCTGCGACAATCTCTCGATCGCCTTCTATTCGCTGGCGCTGGCGGGAGGCGGGCTGCTTGGCCTTGCCGCGGCAATGGTCAGCAATCGACCGACCGTCGTGCGGTTTTTCGCCCTTGGCGCTTGCGGCCTGGGAGTCATTGCCGTGGCACTGTTGGTGGCGCCGCAATGCCTGGGCAATCCTTTGGCAGGGCTCGATCCGCTGCTTCGCGAGCTGTGGCTCGACAACGTCACCGAGGCACGTTCCTTCGTCGCCGTTGCAAGGACGGAATCAGCGGGCATCGTGGGCTACTACTACTTCACCGGTGCATTTGCCGCGCTGCTTTGCGTCTGGCGCATCTGGCGTCGTGACAGGATCGATCTCAACCTCATCCTCTTCGCGCTTGTGTTTTCGAGCCTGATGATTGCGCTCGTCCAGGTGCGCGGGATGGTCTTTTCCAATCTTCTGGCGATTGTGCCGATCGCGTTGCTGCTCACCGACCTTCGCGCCCGCTCAAACGGCGGAACGGCAGGCATGGGCGCCTCTCTGCTTTACGTCGGCACGCTGCTCATTTCGGTTCCGGCGTTATGGGCCATGGCCGGAACGCTCGTCGACAAGGGGATCGGAGGACTCGTGGCAGGCGAAACCGTAACCTCGAATGGTGAGGCGTGCGTGACAGCGGCGTCGCTGACAGATCTGGAAGGCTTGCCGCTGTCGTTCGTTGTCGGGCCATCGGATATTGGTGCGGCCCTCCTTCGCCACACGCAGCACCGCGTGCTGAGCGCGCCGTATCATCGCAATGCCGCCGGCATGCTCGCGGAATTGAAGATCGGCCTGGCGCGGCCGGAAGAAGCGGAGGCCATGCTACGCCAACTCGGGCATCCGGTGCTTGCCTTCTGCGCCGCGGACGCTCAGGCGCAAATGATCGCCGAGAGGGCGCCGCAAGGCTTCTATGCGGAGCTTGCCGCCGGGCGCGTGCCGGCGTTCCTTTCGCCGCTGCCGGTTTCGGCAGGCGCGCCCATTCGGCTCTATGCCCTGAAACCTTGAGCGCGCCTGCCGTCGGCGGGTGGAAAGCGCAACGGATGTGCTGGCCTTCGGCCGAGGGTGCGGTAAAAGAAGCCATGGCTTCTTTCTTCGACAGCGATTCTCCGAGCAATCTCACCGAATATTCGGTGTCCGAGCTTTCCGGCTCGATCAAGCGAACGGTCGAGCAGGCTTTCGACCAGGTGCGCGTCCGCGGCGAGATCTCCGGCTATCGCGGCCCGCATTCGTCCGGCCACGCCTATTTCGCGCTCAAGGACGATCGGGCGCGCATCGATGCGGTGATCTGGAAGGGCACGTTCTCGCGCCTGCGCTTCCGGCCCGAGGAAGGCATGGAAGTGATAGCGACCGGCAAGGTCACGACCTTCCCGGGCTCGTCGAAGTACCAGATCGTCATCGAATCGATGGAGCCGGCCGGTGCCGGCGCGCTGATGGCGCTGCTGGAAGAGCGCAAGCGCAAGCTCGCCGCCGAAGGCCTCTTTGATGCCGGCCGCAAGCGGCCGCTACCCTACATGCCCAAGGTGATCGGTGTCGTGACGTCGCCCACGGGTGCGGTCATCCGGGATATCCTGCACCGCATTGCCGACCGCTTTCCCGTGCACGTCGTCGTCTGGCCGGTCCGGGTGCAGGGCGATGGTTCGGGCGACGAGGTGGCGGCAGCGATCCGCGGCTTCAACGCGATCGAGCCCGGCGGCGCGATGGCCCGGCCAGACGTGCTGATCGTCGCCCGCGGCGGCGGCAGCCTCGAGGACCTCTGGGGTTTCAACGACGAAGCCGTCGTCCGCGCCGCGGCCGCCTCCGAGATCCCGCTGATTTCCGCCGTCGGGCATGAGACCGACTGGACATTGATCGACTATGCCGCCGACCAGCGGGCGCCGACGCCGACCGGTGCTGCGGAAATGGCGGTGCCGGTGAAGGCTGATCTCGAAGCCGCGGTTTCCGGCCTCTCGGCCCGTCTCAAGGCCGCCGTCGGGCGGCAGATGGACAATCGCCGTCAGGCCGTGCGTTCATTGGCGCGCGCCCTGCCGTCGCTCGATCAGTTGCTGGCGCTACCGCGCCGCCGCTTCGACGAGGCAGCCCTTGGGCTCGGGCGCGGCCTGCAGTTGAACACGGCCAACAAGCGGCGCCAGTTCGAGCGCGTCTCGGCCGAGCTGCGTGCCGATCTTCTCAAGGGCAAGCTCTCCGAACGCCGCCAGCGCATCGCCGACTTCATCAACCGCGCGGAACGTATCGTCGAGCGGCAGGTGCATCGCGGCGAGGCGCGGGTCCAGGCGGCGGATGCCGCGCTGCGCGCCCTGCCGTCGCGCCTCATCGGTCAGATCCACCGTGCTTCGGATCGTGTCGCCGGGCTTGCCGCCCGGTCCGATGCCGCGGTTCGCGCCGACGTTCGCCGCTTGCGCGGCATCATCGTCGCTCAGGATCGCGTTCTGCAGTCGCTTTCCTACCGCAACGTCCTGCAGCGGGGCTTCGCGCTGATCCGCGATGCCGAAGGCGGTCCGGTGCGCCAGGCCGCGGCTGTGACCCCCGGCATGGCGCTCAGCCTGGAATTTGCCGATGGTCGAGTTTCGGCAATTGCCGGCGAAGGCGGTGACGAGCCCGCCCCGCAGACGCCGGCGCCGCGCAAAAAGCAGATGAAGCCCTCGGAGCCGACGGGCGACCCGCCGAAGCAGGGCAGCCTGTTCTAGGCAGCCGCACGATCTCCGGTCGGAATCCGGCAAAGCGTTTAAGTCCCCGGTTGGGCGGGATGAGAGAAACATGCGTATTCTGCTCGTGCTTGCGCACCCGCTCGAAGACAGTTTTGCCGCAAGCGTTGCGCGTGAGGCGCGAGCGGCGCTGGAGGCGAACGGCCACATCGTCGACCTGCTCGATCTCTATCGCGAGGATTTCGATCCGCGCCTGAGCGTTGCCGAGCGCGCCAGCTACTTTACCGAGGCCTATGATCGAACGGCTGCCACCGATTGGATTGCGCGACTGCAGGCAGCCGATGGCCTTGTGCTGGTCTTTCCGCAATGGTGGTTCAATTTTCCGGCGATCCTCAAGGGTTTCTTCGATCGCGTCTTTGCGCCGGGCATCGCCTTCGACAACGATCCGGCCGGCGGCCGCATCATCCCGCGCCTTCACAACATCAAGCTCTTCTGGGCGCTGACGACGACCGGGTCGCCGTGGTGGGTGGTGCAACTCTATATGGGCAATCCGGTGAAGCGGCTTTTGAAGCGCGGCATCGCCGCCTTCTGCGCCAAGGGCCTGAATTTCCGCATGCTCGCGCTGCACGACATGGATCGAGCGACCGACGCCAAGCGCAAGGCGCATCTCGCGCGTGTCCGTCGGCTGGTCGCCAGCATCTAGACCGCCGTTCATATGAACGCACTAAGTTCGCTAGCATTTGCTTCTGGAGCATCTTTCCGCTTCCAGCGATTTCACTTGAAGGCGGGATGCTCTAGCCGCGGCTATTCGAACGCCGCCAGATACTTGCGCAGCAGCCGGTCGAGGGTCGTGCGCTCCTCGGGCGAAAGCTCGGAAACGACCCGATGCTGGTTTGCCACATGCGCGGTCGCCGCCTCGTCGACCCGGCGCAGCCCTTCGTCAGTCAGGGCGATGATGACGCTGCGCCGGTCCTCGGGATTGGCGATCCGCTCGACGAGACCGGCTTTCTCCAACTGGTCGATGCGATTGGTCATGGTGCCGGAACTGACCATGGTCGTATCCAGCAGTTCGCCGGGCGAAAGCCGGTACGGCGGTCCGGAGCGGCGCAGCGTCGCCAGCACGTCGAAGCTCGAAGCGGAGAGGCCGCGTTCGGCGAAGGTCTTTTCGATCTCCCGGCCGATGTGAGTCGAAAGCCGCGAGAGGCGGCCGAGCAGGCCCATGGCGGACACGTCAAGATCCGGCCGTTCCCGGTGCCATTGAGCCAATATCCTGTCGACGCGATCCATCCGGAGCCTCCATTGTTCCAACAGCTATAGGATATCTTGACGTAGAGATAAACTGTGCTATTCTCAATTTATCTTGATATAGAGATTCTTTAGGTAGAGATATGAGCACGAACCGCACTGCCGACCTTGCCTTGACTGCGCTTGCGCCCGCCATCTGGGGCAGCACCTACCTCGTCACGACGGAGTTCCTGCCGTCCGGCTATCCGCTGACGGTCGCGATGCTGCGGGCCCTGCCTGCAGGGCTCCTGCTGCTGCTCATCGTGCGGCGTCTTCCTAAGGGTATCTGGTGGCCGCGAACCTTCATCCTCGGCGCGCTCAATTTCTCCTTCTTCTGGGCCATGCTGTTCGTCTCGGCTTACCGACTGCCAGGCGGCGTTGCCGCCACGGTCGGCGCCGTTCAGCCGCTGATCGTCATCTTGCTGTCGCGCGTCTTCCTCGGTTCGCCGATCCGGACACTCAGCGTCGCGGCCGGCCTTGCAGGTATCGTCGGGGTCGGCCTTCTGGTTCTGACGCCGGGCGCCACGCTCGATCCGCTCGGAGTGATCGCCGGTCTCGCCGGCGCGGTCTCCATGGCTTTCGGTACGGTCCTCAGCCGCCATTGGGCGCCGCCGGTGCCGCCGCTCACCTTCACCGCGTGGCAACTGGCGGCCGGCGGCCTGCTTCTCGTGCCGGTAGCGCTGTTCTTCGAACCGTCCCTGCCTTCATTGACGACGGCAAACGTTCTCGGCCTGGCCTATCTCGGCCTGATCGGCGCCGCATTTACCTACCTTCTCTGGTTCCGCGGTCTCTCACGCCTCGAGCCGTCGGCCGTCTCGCCACTCGGCTTCCTGAGCCCGGTCGTTGCCATCCTGCTCGGCTGGGGTGTGCTTGGCGAGCAACTGACGCCGGTCCAGGCCCTCGGCATCCTCGTCGTCTTCGCCAGTGTCTGGTTCAGCCAGCGCGCACAATTGCTGCCCAAGGTGCGACCGGCCCGCGCCTAAGCGCGGGCTTGCAACCATTGAGCAAGCGTCTCGCGTTGCCGGCCAGCCGGTTTGTTAACGAAGAGGCCGCGGCATTCCTGCGGCGGCCTCGATGGTGCTGAGAAATGAGTCGGCCCTTGATCGCGCGATCAGGCCCACTCGCCCTGGCGCATGACCGGCACGAGGCTGCCGTCAGCGCGCACGCCGTCGATGTCGACCTGGCCGGAGCCGATCATCCAGTCGATATGGATCAGGCTCGAATTGCCACCCTGGCCGCGGATCTGTTCCGGCGTCAGCTTGGCATCGTCGACGAAGCAGCCCGAATAGCACTGACCGAGCGCGATGTGGCAGGAGGCGTTTTCGTCGAACAGCGTGTTGTAGAACAGGATGCCGCTGGCCGAGATCGGAGAGGAATGCGGCACCAGCGCCACTTCGCCAAGCCGGCGCGCCCCTTCGTCGGTGTCGAGCACCTTGTTGAGAACCTCTTCGCCACGCGAGGCCTTCGCCTCGACGATCCGGCCACCCTCGAAACGCACCTGGATGTTGTCGATCAGCGTGCCCTGGTGCGAGAGCGGCTTGGTCGAGGAGACATGGCCCTCGACGCGCAGCGCGTGCGGCGTCGTGAAGACTTCTTCGGTCGGGATGTTCGGATTGCAGGTAATGCCGTTCTTGGCTTCCGACGCGCCACCGCACCACAGATGCCCATCGGCCAAGCCCACCGTCAGGTCGGTGCCGGGGCCGGTGAAGTGCAGCGCCGCAAAGCGCTCGCCGTTCAGCCACGCCGAGCGCCGGGCGAGGTTGGCATTGTGCTCCTTCCAGGCGGCCACCGGATCGGCGACGTCGACGCGCGAGGCGGCGAAGATGGCGTTGGCGAGCTTTTCGACGGCAACCGCATCCGGATCGTTAGGGAAGACCAGCTTCGCCCAGGACGGGTTCGGGTAGGAGACGATGTTCCAGTTGATGTCGAAGTTGGAGATCTTTTCGAGGGCCGGCTTGTAGGCGATCGAATTCGCCTTGTTGGCACGCGCGACCTTTACCGGGTCCTGCGCCGAGAGCATCATCGGGTTGTCGCCGGAGATCGCCAGGCGCGCAGCACCGCCGGCAAAGGCCTTGGCCATGCCTTCGAACAGCCAGTCGCTCGCGCGGTCGAAGCTCTCGTCCGGAGCGTAGGCGTAGCGTGCCAGTGTCGTGTCTTCGTCGGAGTAGAGCGTCGTCACCAGACCTGCACCCGCCTTGTAGGCGTGCTTGGTGATCAGGCGCACCAGCGGCATTGCCGCGACCGGCGCGGTCATCACCAGGTCCTGGCCGCGCTGGAGCTGCAGGCCGACCTGGATCGCGACTTCTGCAAGCTTATCGAGTTTTGCAGGATCGATGGGATTGGGCGTATTGGCGGGATAGGTCATGATCTGCCTGTCTTTTGAATCGGAAGAAGAAGACTTAGAGCGCTTTGCGGCGAAAATGAAGGCTGATTGCCCGGCATCGTTCCGCGGTTAGCGTGCCGCGAGGGCAGCCCTCATCCGTTCGACATTGCTCCGGTGCACGGTCTCGTAAGGCGCGAAATAGACGAGCGCGCCGGAGCCGATCTCTTCGGCGGCGAATTCCGCGAGCGTGCCGATCGTTGCACCGGTCTCAATCGCATGCGTCAGCCGCTCGATATAGCGGCGGTTGGCATCGATCAGTTCCGGTCCATAGCCGCCGGCGGCGATGCGCTCGCGGTCGCCATGGGCAGGCAGGATCCTTTCGATCGGCCATTGCCGCAGACGCACAAGCTCCGCGACATGCGTCGCCGTCTGGCCGGCCTCGCTGATATAGGTCGTCGTATCCTCGAGCGTATCGCCGGCCAGCAGCAGCTTCTCCTCAGGCAGCCAGATGACATTGCCGTCGGCGCTGTGGATCGCAAAGTGATGTAGCTCGACCGGACGTTCGCCGACGGTGAGCGTGAGCGTCTCAGTAAACAGCCGGTTCGGCATGACGAGGGGGCGGATGGGCGGCGTCGCCATCTCGATCCGTTCGCGATTTTCCTCAAGCTTCTCCGCCGTCAGCTGGAGTGCGATGATCTCGCAATCGGCAAAGACGGCGTTTCCGGCGACATGGTCCTTGTGCCAATGGCTGAGCACGACGCGGATCGAGGTGACACCGAGGCTTTCAAGATGATCGCGGATCGCCTGGGCATGGGCAAGCGAGATGTGGGTGTCATAGACCAGCGCCTCGCGGCCATCGACGATGGCATAGGAGGCGATGCCCAGTTCATAGGCGCCGTCATCGAGCCAGTTCGGCGCTTCCGCGTGAAGCCGCACCCCGGCGTTACGCCCGTCATAATAGGCGAAGAGGCCGGGGTAGGGCTCCAGGATCGTCAAGGTCGAGGTCAGGTCCGTCATGTGCAGCTCCTCCCGCATGGCTTGGTGCTGTCATAGGCCAGTGCGGAACGAAACTGAAGGACGGGATGCTGGCTGCGATCCTATCTGCCTATGCCTCTCGCGCACGCAGCAGATAAGCGTCGTGATCCCTGAGGAAGGCCATCAGCCGCTCGCCGTAATCGGCGGTCACTGCCGCCTTGACGCTCGGCCGCTCGGAGAGCGCCCTTCGCCAGGTACGGACTCGATCGAGCCCGTTGAAGATGCCGTGATCGGCGAGTGTGTCGAAGAGGTCGAAGTAGCGGAAGATCGGTGCGAAGACCGCATCGACGAGGGAAAAGCCGGCCCCAGCAAAGTAGGGACCGTCGCCGAGTGCCGCTTCCACGGTCGCGAACTTGCCGGCGATCGCCTTGCGCTTCTGCTCGTAGGTTGCCTGGTCCTTGGCCGTCTCAAAGCCCCAGAGCTCCGAAAGGATCGATGAGCCGAATTCCATCCAGCCGCGGTGCCGGGCGCGCTCCAGCGCATTTTCGGGGTGAAGCCTCGGACCGGCTTGAGTTTCCTCGACATATTCGGCGATCACGGAGCTTTCGAACAGCACGGCTTCGCCGTCTTGCTGCGGCACCTGGAGCAGCGGCACCTTGCCGAGAGGCGAGATCTTCAGGAACCAGTCGGGCTTGGACTTGAGGTCGATATAGGTCCGCTCGAAACGAACGCCTTTTTCGTCGAGCGCGATCGAGGCGCGTTGCACATAGGGGCAGAGATGGTGGCTGACGAGGGTAAGCATGGCAGTCTCCCGGTTGAAGCAATATAGATGCAATTGCATGTATGTAAGCTTGCTTCGACTTTCAAGATGGATGTAATTGCATTTATGATCGACGAGGAAAAAGACGAAGCAGAACGCCCGAGCGCGGAAACGACCGAGGCCTGGATTGGGCTGATGCGCGCCCGTGAGCGCGTGCTTGCGCGGATCGAAACCGATTTCAAGGCTGCGGGCTTGCCGCCGCTTGGCTGGTACGACGTGTTGTGGGAGCTGGTCCAGGCGGAAGACGGCCGTCTGCGTCCCTTCGAGATCGAAGCGCGCACGCTGCTTGCACAATACAATCTCTCGCGCCTGATCGATCGGCTGGTGAAGGAGGGCCTGGTCCGCCGCGAAGCTTTCGACGCCGATGGTCGCGGCCAGTGGGTGGTGATCACCGAGGCCGGCCGGACGATGCGTGACCGCATGTGGCAGACCTATGGCCCATCGATCGAAGCCCATGTCGGCGCCCGATTGACCGCGGCCGAGGCGAGGCAGTTGGCGGCGCTACTGGCGAAGCTGCGGTAAGGCATTTCAAGCGCGATACAGCTATTGGAGCGGCGTAGCAGTGAGGCGATGGGATTCCACGGAAGTTTGCGCCTCACCTGGCCCTGTCCACGTAAGCGGGGAGAGGCGAGGCGCACTACGCCAGCCCTTGGTGGTCGTGGCTAGGAGAGCGAGTGCAGCAACGTCGCTTCTCCCCGCGCGCGGGGAGAAGGTCGCGGCAGCGGGATGAGGGGCAGTTCAGCGGCGCCCAATCTGTGCTCGACTTGTCTCAGCTACTCAGGCCGAAGGATTTTTCCAGGGCTTCCCAGGTCTCGTCCATCGCGAAGGTGCCGGACAGATAGGGCAGCGCCACATGGCCGTAGAGCAGCGAAAGCTGCCACTCGGCCGTCTCCTCGTCGACGCCGGCGATCTGCTGCAGGTAGATCGTCGAGACGAGACCGGTGCGGTCGGCGCCGGCCTTGCAATGGATCAGCAGCGGCTTCGGCGCTTCCCTGAGGATCGCCATCAACGCGTCGGTTTCCGCGCGGTCGATCTCCGCCGAAGCGGACATGGGGAAGTTGATGAGCCGGATACCGTTACGCTCGGCGGCGGCGACCTCGTCGCGATACCAGCGTTCGTGCGGTTTCTCGCCGCGCAGGTTGAGTATGGTGCGGATGCCGTAGGCCTTAGAATAGGCGGCGATTGCTTCCGCGGTCGGCTGCGCCGAACGGTAGACCTCACCGGCGACGAGCGTGTGAAAGTTGCCGGTCCATTGCAGACCAACGAGATAGAGGACCAGGGCTGCAACGAGCGCAACCATGCCGACGGCGAGGCGTTTGAGAAGACGCTTCGCGCGCAGAAACCTTGCAGATGCCATGAAACGACTCCGAAGCGACCCCACGCTCCCGGTCGTGAGCGCGCTGCGGGCGGAAATCATCGGAGATTTCCCCTTCCCGCCTGGCTGCTCCTATAGGCCATCCATGATATTTTGATGGCAGAGATCAGGCGATCAGCGGTGCCGCGATCGCCCTCAGTGCGGCCTGGGCGTCGCGCGGTGCGAGCCGCACCTGCAGCCCGCGCTGGCCGCCATTGATGTAGACCGCGGTTTCGGCAAGCGCCGCTTCCTCGATTGCCGTCGGCACCAGCTTCTTCTGACCGAACGGGCTGATGCCGCCGACGTGGTAGCCGGTCAGCCGCTCGGCGTCGGCCGGCTTCATCATGGCCGCCGACTTGCCGCCGAAAGCGGCGGCGAGCTTCTTCATGCTGACCTCGCGGTCGGAGGGCACGATGCAGCAGACCGGCTTGCCGTCGACCTCGGCCATCAGCGTCTTCAGCACCCGGCTCGGATCCTCGCCGAGCGCTTCCGCCGCCTGTAGGCCGACGCGCTCGGCATCGGGATCGTAGTCATAGCTGTGCACCGTGAAGGTAACGCCGGCCTTCGAAAGCGTTTGCGTGGCACGCGTGGTCTTCGACATCGTCTAGCTCCGCATCAAGCGTTATAACGTCGCCTCGTAGAGCTCGGGCTTGAACCCGATCAGCAGGTTGCTGTCGGCTTCGAGCACCGGGCGCTTGATCATCGAAGGCTGGGCCAGCATCAGCGCGATTGCCTTTTCTTCATCGAGACCCTGCTTGTCAGCCTCGTCGAGCTTGCGGAAGGTCGTGCCGGCACGGTTCAGCACCGTTTCCCACCCGGCTTCCTTGCACCAGCGTTCGAGGTGCGCGCGGTCGATGCCCTCGGCCTTGTAGTCGTGGAAGCGGTAGGCAATGCCCCGGCCGTCGAGCCAGGTGCGCGCCTTCTTCATCGTGTCGCAGTTCTTGATGCCGTAGATCGTAACCGTCATTCCATGCCCCAATATCGTCGTGAGCAACTCCGGCGGCCGTCCGGAATCGCGCAACTTCAAAGCGTGACGGCAGTGATAGCGTCCCGGCGAGCCCGAGGGAAGGCGCTGACCTTGTTTCAGGTCACGCCGGCGTAGCGGCCGGGCCTGTGGTTGATCGCCAGCGTCATGTTGACGACGGCAGCACCCACGACCGAAAGCACGAGGTTTGCCGGCGGCAGCACGAAGTAGGCGGCGGCGAGGATGGCGAGATCGACCGCGAGCTGAAAGTAGCCGGCGCGGACGCCGAATTTTTCCTGGAGATAGATCGCCACGATATTGATGCCGCCAAGCCCGGTTCGGTGGCGGAAGAGGATCAGCAGACCCGTGCCCATCAGTCCGCCGCCGACGACCGCCGCGTAAATGGGGTCGAGCCGGCCAATTTCCACCCAGCCGGCCGTCAGCCGCGAAAACAGCGACACCAGGCTGACGGCGAGGAAGGTGCGCAGCGCAAACATCCAGCCGAGCCGTTTGACCGCCAGGACGTAGAAGGGCAGGTTGACGAGGGAGAAGACCAGCCAGAACTCCGCCCCGGTCGCATATTGCAAGAGCAGCGCCAGGCCAGAGGTGCTGCCCGTCAAGAGCATCGCCTTGCTGTAGATGATGACGCCGAGCGACATGATCAGCGTGCCCGTCAAGATCGCCAGCGCATCCTCGTAGAGGCGGTGGCGTTCTACCGGGGCTTCGGACACGTCGATGCTGCGCTCGGCCATCTGATCCTCAGAGATTCCTGAACTTGGCGATGACGCCTTCGACTTCCGCCGTCTTCAGGCCGGCGATGTTGATGCGGCCGGAGCCGGGCATGTAGATGCCGTGCTCGTTTCGGAGCCGCATGACGTCGGCCTCGGTGAGCGGCAGCAGCGAGAACATGCCCTCCTGGCTGGCGACGGCGCCGAGCGCCTGCCAGCGGTCGCGCAGGCCTTCGGCAAGCGCCCGGCGGATGTTGGTGATGCGCAGCCGCATGGTTTCGAGTTCTTCCTTCCAATCGCGTGCGAGATCAGCGTCGGAAAGGATCATGCGCACGATCGCCGCGCCATGATCCGGCGGCATCGAGTAGCTGGTGCGCGCGAGGCCGGCGAGATTGGAGCGGACCGTATCGGCCGAGGAGGGCGAGGTCGTCACCGCGAAGATCGCGCCGGCGCGTTCGCGATAAAGGCCGAAGGACTTGGAGCAGGAAACGGCGACCAGCGCTTCGGGCACGACGCCGATCAGGTGGCGAAGACCGGCGACATCCTCGTCGAGACCGCGGCCGAAGCCCTGATAGGCGAGGTCGACGAGCGGCAGCAGCCCGCGCTCGGCGATGATGGCGGCAAGCTCCATCCACTGCGCTTCGGTGATCACGCCGCCCGTCGGGTTGTGGCAGCTCGCATGCAGGAGAACGGCATCGCCGGCGGCAGCGCCCTGCAGCGCGGTCATCATGTTGTCGAAGAGCACCGTCTGCGACGGCACGTCGAAGAATGGGTAGCCGGCGGGCTCGAGGCCGGCCGTCTTGAAAATGCTCGCATGGTTGGGCCAGCTAGGCAGGCCGATCCAGATGCGCCTGCCGCCCATCTGGTGGATGAGGTCGGCTGCAAGTCTCAGCGCCCCGGAACCGCCCGGCGTCTGCACGCCGGCAATGTGGCTGCGATCGATGGTGTCGCCGCCGACCAGCGTCCACAGATGATCGATGAAGACGAGGTCGCCCTCGGGGCCGACATAGGCCTTGCTGTCCTGGGTTTCGAGCAGCCGCTTTTCCGCTGCCTTGACGGCGCGGAAGATCGGCGTGTGACCGGTCTCGTCGCGGTAGACGCCGACGCCGAGATCGACCTTTCCGGGGCGTTCGTCCTTGCGATAAAGCCCGATCAGGGCGAGCAGCGGATCGTCGGGTTGGCGGGTCAGTGCGTCGAACATGCCGGAATTTCCCCTTGGCGTGGCAGTGATTGCGTTTGTCTGTCGAAAAGCCAGCCGGCCGCCGTTCCTCCGGCTGCCCTGCGGCTTCCTTCTTAGGTCAGGATCAGCGCAAAATCGATGCGATTTTTGCCATGGGGACAATGTTGACGTCGTAGGATTTGCGCAAAATCCTGCATATCATTTGCTGATTTGCGCATGCGGGGTTCAAACGTGGTCGAGAAGGTATCGCTGGAGCTGGATCAGGTCGACCGGCGGATCATCCGCTTGCTGGTCGAGGATGCGTCGTTGAGCAACAACGAGCTCGCAGCCCGCGTCGGTCTATCGCCGGCGCCGCTGTCGCGCCGGCTCACCAGGCTCTATGCGGCCGGCGTCATCCGCCAGACGGTCGTGGTCGATCCGAAGGCCGCTGGCATCGGCTTCCAGGCCTTTGTCGAGGTGACATTGGAGCGCACCGCCAGCAAGGTCGGCCACCGCTTCATCGAGTTGATCTCACGTATGCCGGAGGTGGTCGAATGCCACACCGTCGCCGGCGATTTCGACTTTCTCCTGAAGATCGCCGTGCGCGACGTCGCGGACTACAAGCGCCTGCTCTGGAGCGAGTTCGAGCAGATTGCCGAGATCAAGACGCTGCGCTCGACCATACTTCTCGACAGCCCGAAGATGACGGCCGCCACCTTGGGTGACGGCCGCTGAGTCAGGTGAGCCGGGACGGATTTACGCTTTCCCGGAATGTCTGCTAGGCCTCGAGCGGGCCCGGCTTGCGCCCGGCGCCGGAGGGCGCGGCGCAGGCGATCTTCATCAGGTCCGAGCGTCGGCGTGCAAGGCGGGTCGAGACGCGGGTGACGATCAGCCCGTCCTGCGGCGCGCGCACCTCCAGCGCGCCGTCGGCTCGGCCCGGGCGGGTGAGAATGGTCGCGAGCAGGTCTCCGGCCTTCACGGTTTCGCCGATGTCGCGATGGAACAGGATGGCGCCTGCCTCCGGTGCGCGGATCATCTCGATATTGTCGAGCGGCGCGACGATGCCGGCGAAGGGTGCGATCGCCTCTTCGTCACCGGTCACGACGCCACGGGCGACGAGGAAGCGGAAGACGCCCTCAGCATCCTTGCGGGCAAGCTCCGGATAGACGTCGCGCGTGCCGCGAAGCTCGACGGTGACCGAGAGGCGTCCGGGGAGGCGCGCCTTCTTCTGCCCGGTCTCATATTTCCAGGCGTAGGCGACAGCCTCCTCGAAGGCGGAGCTTTCGCCATCCGAGAGGAAGACTGCCTCCATGTCGAGCGCGGAGGCGAGGTCTCCCGCCTCCGGCCAGAAGGCGTCGTCAATATAGGCGTATTGCAGCGCCTCGTCGTCGCAGTGAAGGTCGAGCATCAAGTCGGCGCCAAGCGCCATGTGCAGCAACTGGCGCTTCAGCCGATCGGTGGCCGAATGGCGGTCGAGATCATCGATGAGGGTGTCGCGGTCGGTAAGCGAGATCAGCGGAAAATCGCGGTTGAAATTGGTGCGCGATCCCAGATCGAAGCGGCCCTGCAACTCGCCGAAATGCGACTGCGCGGTGCCGATCGGATTCGCCTGCGGCACGATGGTGATGTCGCCGAGGATGGCGCCGTCCTTGTCCGCCTGCTGCAGCCTTTGCAGAAGGAAATGTACCAGCGCCGTGCCCGGCAGCTCGTTGGCGTGCAATGCCGCCTGGATATAGGTCTTGGGTGCCGCAGCGCTCCGGCCCTTGAAGCGGAAGACGGGCAGGCGCCATTCGATGCCGGGCGTATCGCCGGCGATGATGATTTCGGAAATGTCCATGGGCTCCTCCCGTATCGCTATGCTGGTGGCGCTTATCGGCATTCCGACGGCGCTCCGCAAGTCGCTAAGAACTGGGGGGCGGCACGGATTGCGCCGCAGCAGGCCCAAGCGGAGAAGCTGGAAGCGCCCCGCGCTCCAGGCAATCAGCCAGCCCTTCGTTGCGCCGGCCAGAGACTTTTGCCGATTTGCGTGAGCGAGGCCGACACTTCACCGAGGCGTGATGGCTTCGCGGCGCCGGCTGCGCGCAACTCCATCATCGGGTCACAAACGCGGCGGATTCTTGGGGCGAGGCTGGCGTTCAAGAGCCTCTTGGGCGTTTGATGCCTCTTGAATAAGGGGAATCCCCATGAAGATCACCCGAATTGCAGCCATTGCTGCCCTCGCATTTTCCCCCTTCATTTTCATATCTCCCGCACACGCTTTAAGCATGACGGAATGCAGTGCGAAATATAAGGCCGCGCAAGCTGCCGGCTCGCTCAATGGCATGAAATGGAACGACTTCCGCAAATCGCAATGCGGAACCAGCACTGCTGCCAAACCGGCGACCATGACAAATGAAGAACCGACGGCCGCCAACACCGACAATGCGCCAGAGCCGGCGGCGACGACTGCAAATGCGCCGAAAGGCGTGGTTTTCCCGAAGAAGGTCGACCCGAAATATTCAAATGAAACCGCAGGAAAAGCACGCATGCATACCTGCCTCGACCAGTACAAGGCCGACAAGGCGAACAACACCTTGGGTGACCTTACTTGGATCAAGAAGGGTGGCGGTTACTACAGCATCTGCAACACGCAGTTGAAACATTCCTGAGCTCGCGTGGCCGGCATCGGCGCGTGGCCCCGCCGCGCGTCCGACAGGACGCGCGGCGATTGCGAACGGCAACGAGGCGCTGAGCCCGACTTGGGCGTCAGGTGCTTTGACTACTCCGCATCGAGAAAGCTGCGGATCGCATTCACCGTGGCTTCAGGTTGTTCTTCCATCAGCCAGTGGCCTGAGGCAGGAATGACCACCTCCGTGACGTTGTCGGCGGCGGCGCGGGCAACGACGGCCATTGTCGGCCCGAAGGATTTTTCGCCGCCAACAGCCAGAACCGGCATGGTGAGCTTTCCCTTCTTCAGAAGCGCCTGGTCATCGATCGCATCCTGGTCGAAGGCTGCGAATTGCGCGAAACCGGCGCGCATCGCCCCGGGCTGGGCATAGAGCTTCGCGTAGTGCTCGCGCGATGCTTCATCCCATTTCTTCGGGTCGGCGGAGAATTCGTTCCAGAAGCGGTCGAGGTAGATGCGTTCGCGGCCCGCGACCAGCCGCTCCATGTCGGGTCCGCCGAAACGGAAGTGCCAGAGCAGCGGATTCTTGAGGATTTCGTCCCACGGGCCGATGCCGGGCAAAGGTGCGTCCATCAGCACGAGCTTTGTCGTCCTCGACGGATACTGCGCGGCGAACGAATAGCCGACCATGTTGCCGATGTCATGCGCGACGACGTCGACCTTGTCCGCCTGCAGGGCGTCCAGCACGCCGGCGATATCCCTGGCTTCATTCTTCTTGCCGTAGCCGGCTTCAGGCTTTGCCGAGAGCCCCATGCCCCTGAGATCGGGCACGATGACGCGATGGTCGCGCGCCAGTTCGGCGGCAAGCGGCGCCCACATGTCGCCCGTCTCTCCATAGCCGTGCAGCAGCACGACGGTCGGTCCGGATCCGCCGATGCGGACGTGAAGGGTCGTGCCGTTGGTGGCGATCTCCTGCGTCGTGAAGGACGACGGATAGGGTTGAACATCGGCGAGCGCCGGGGCGACAAAAGCAATGGCTGCGCTGGTCATGAGGGAACGAAGCATCTGTCTCTCCTGTTTGTCGGGCGTGCCGAAAGGCGTTTCGATGGGCAGAAGATGACATTGGGTCGGTGTTCGAACTAGTGGTCGAAAAGCGAAGCTATTGTTCGCCGTTGTCGAACGCTGCAGCCGTGTTCATCGTCGCCGGGATGGCGGCAGATGCGGCCCGGCGGTGGCACCACGTTCGGGCAAAACGCGCGAGCTGGCAAGCATCTTGACCAACTCCAAGTCGATGATCGCGACACGGCGGATTGTGGGGCGTCTGGGAAAAGGTGGGCGCGTGCAGGGCATGCCAAGGCAAGTCCTGCGCAACCTTCATAGCCGTCCTAGATCGGCATTTTCTCGAATTTCGGCAGAGCCGGATCGAGTTGGTCCCAGTCGTACCCGCGAACAGTGTAGGTCACGACCTGGGGCTTGTAGCGGCCTGGATCATCGAGGCTTGCGGCGCGAATGGTAAAGAACTCCGGCATGGCGGCAAAGGTCATGTAGACGGGCGAGCCGCAGGTGGGGCAGAAGCCGCGCGTCTTCACGTTGCCGCTGTCGGCGACCATGTCCCAGTGCTTGGCTTCGCCTTCGAGCTTCACCCCGTCGCGCCGGAACGTCATATGCGATCCATGCCCGGTCCCGCTCTCGTGTTGGCAGTCGCGGCACTGGCAGTCGTTCGAAAAAACCGGTTCTCCGGAAATCTGATAGCGAAGCGCACCGCAGGCGCATCCGCCGATATAGGACTTGCTCATAGATTTCTCCTGTTAAGGGCACGGCAAAGCCTGGTGTGCGACCACAAGCGTGGCGCCGACCCTTCTCCTTGCTCGTTTCGGGTTTGTGAGGTGCCGGATCATCGCGACGATCGATCCGGCGTCGATGCTAGTTCTGCTCGTCGGTGACGGAGCCGAGGCGCGACAGGACCTTCGGCCAGCCGTTGCTCATGTTGCTGAACGCCGTGTCGTTCTTGGGGGTGACGAAGCCGGAATGAACGAGGCGAAGGCGCGTACCGTTGTCGACCTTCGTCAGTGTCCAGGTGACGATCGTATCGAGGCGGGAGCCGTAGCCGACATTGCCTTCGTCTCCGCCCTGCCACGAGTAGACGAAGCGCTCATGCGGGCGCACCTCCAGCACCTGGCAATGGATCGTTCCGTCCCAGGCGCCGGCCGGCGTCGTCTGGAAGGTGAAGCGGGTGCCCTCCACGGCTTCAAAACCTGAAGGCGGCATGATCCAGCGGCCCATCAATTCGCCGTTCGTGAGCGTTTTCCAGATCGTCTCCGGTGCATGGGGAAAGATCTCGTCGACGACGATGTCTTGCGTCTCGAATTTCAGGGCTGCTGCATCGTTCATGGGTCGATCTCCTTGAGAAGATTGCGCAGGTTGGCAAAGCGGTCGCGCCAGAAGGCGCCGTAGTGGCTCATCCAGTCGACGAGCGGCGCCAGCCCCTCGGGCTCGGCGCGGTAGTAGACGTTACGGCCTTCGGGTCGCTCGACGACCAGACCCGCCTGTTTCAGCGACTTGAGGTGCTGCGAGATTGCGCCCTGCGTCACCCCGCTGCCGCGCGTCAGTTCCACCACGGTGATCTCGTCGGCATTGGCGATGCGCTCGAAGACGGCCCGCCGGGTGGGGTCGGCAAGGGCGCGCATGACGGCGGTGATGGGAGCGGTTTCGATCATCATGCAAAAATCATTAGTGTATGCTGATTGATTAGTCAATGCTATTTAATTCGCGTGCGAAAAAGGCGGATCGTCTGATCCGCCCCGTGTTTTGCAAGCGACCGCTATCGTGTTGGCGGCGGAGAATTGGGCTTCAGGGCTATCGGGAGTGACCGAACGAGGTTCGCTCAGCAATCCCTCGAATGCGCTTGAAGCAGCAAAAAGTACCGTCGCACCGGTCGAGATTTCGCTCACGATAGCCATCCAAAAACTACCGCAAGTATCCGACCACCAGATGTGTGCTCTCGTCGACGAGCGCCGCAAACGCCTGATCCGTGAGCACTTCGGAGCGGTGCAGAACTGCCGTATGGGCCAGCGCCTCTATCGACGTCGCGCACACGAAGGCCGCAAGCCCCAGGTCGACCGGGCGAAGTTCGTCGCGGTGATCCTCGAGATAGGCCTTGAACAGGTCATAGGCTTCGCGGTTGAAGGCTTCCACATTCTCAAGGCGACCCGTGCGCGGAATCTGTTCCGCGAGCACGCGATGCAGTTTGGGATTGATGCGATGCGCGTCAATCGCCGCGACAACAAGCCTTCGCACCGCTTTCTCGACCGGCTGCGACGCGATCTCTGCCAGCGCGGCACGGACGACCTTCATGATTTCGTGATTGTGCCGGTCGATAACGGCGAGAACGAGCGCCTCTTTGCCTGGATAATACTGGTAAAGCGAGCCGACGCTCACACCCGCCTCCTCGGCGATTCGGTTGGTGCTGGCTTTGTCGAAGCCGTCCCTCACCAGAATGCGAGCGGTCGCTTCGACAAGCGCGTCGACCGTTGCGCGCGATCTCTCCTGGGAGGCCTGCTTCCTGGGTTTTGTCAACGGCTTTCGCGCCATCCTGTCCCTCGTTCCGAATGCGAGTAGAAAATACGAGCTATCACTCGCATTATACGTTCGGGCGGCGACGGATGAACAGGCATCGTTGCTCTGCTCAAGTCGCGAATTCACACACAGGGCATGGCGAACCATGAACGTTCTAAGGGCACCAGCGGAACCGCAACTTCAAGACGGCGGCAATTGCTGGCAGGCGCTTCTGCCGGACGATAGGCCGCCGAGTTGGCAGAGCCGCTGCGTCAACGCGCTGCTGCGCCTTCTCCCCGCCAAGAAGCTGCTGGCCTCTGCCGCTGCCGTGCGGGAGCATGTGCGCGAGCGGACCCTACGGCCCGCGTCTTATGAACCAATGGGGGTGGGCCGTGGGATCGAGGTGACTTTGGAGAATGTGGCGGGTTGGCCCGTCTATCACCTGGCGCCGTCAGCCAGTCCCGACACCGGCAACTACGTGATGTTCCTGCACGGCGGCGGATATTTCAACGAGATCGTCCGCGCCCATTGGCGCTTCGTGGCTTACCTCACTCGCCATGCCGGCGTCCGCTGCGTCGTACCGATCTATCCACTGGCGCCCCGTGCCTGCGCGAAGGAGGTCGTGCCGGGCACGGGCGAGTTGTTGCGGAAGCTTCTGGAGGAAGCCGGACCTGCGAGGGTCACCGTGATCGGAAATTCGGCCGGCGCCGGACTTGGGCTGGCGGCTGCCCAATGGCTGCGAAGCCACGGACATCGGCAACCGGACGGGCTGGTGCTGATTTCGCCTGGGCTGGACGGCTCGGTGAGCCGCCCGGGGCAGGTGGAGATCGCCGCGCGCGACCCGCTGCAGGATATTCCGGGGACCGTCGAAGCCATGCATCTCTATGCCGGCGACCTCGACGTCTCCCATCCCTATGTCAGCCCGCTCAATGGCGATATGCGCGGGCTGGCGCCAATGCTCGTCTTTTCCGGTACGCACGACCTCCTCTATCCCGACAGCGTCGATCTGGCGGCAAAGGCGCGGGCGGCGGGTGTGCCGGTCGAGCTTCATCTGCGACGGGGTCAGCCGCACAATTATCCGGGACTGCCGACGCCGGAAGGCCGGCAGGCGCGCGCGATCATCCTGCGCGCCGCTGCCCAGGGACTGACGTGATCGACAGCGCAAGGGAGTGCTCCCCTACGCGCCAGGGACTCCGCAAATCTCGAAAACTGCGCGGATGCCCTGCGCCGACGGTCCCTCTCACTCCCACTCGATCGTGCCCGGCGGCTTCGAGGTCACGTCGTAGACGACGCGGTTGATGCCGCGGACCTCGTTGATGATGCGCGTTGCCGCGCGGCCGAGGAATTCCATGTCGTAGTGGTAGAAGTCCGCCGTCATGCCGTCGACCGAGGTGACGGCGCGCAGCGCACAGACGAACTCGTAGGTGCGTCCGTCGCCCATGACGCCGACGGTCTGCACCGGCAGCAGCACGGCGAAGGCCTGCCAGATGGCGTCGTAGAGGCCGGCCTTGCGGATCTCATCGAGATAGATCGCGTCCGCTTCGCGCAGAATCTCGAGCTTCTCGCGGCTGATGCCGCCCGGGCAGCGGATGGCAAGGCCCGGCCCCGGGAAGGGGTGGCGGCCGATGAAGCTGTCGGGCAGGCCGAGTTCGCGGCCGAGCACGCGCACTTCGTCCTTGAACAGTTCGCGCAGTGGCTCAACGAGCTGCATGTTCATGCGCTCCGGCAGGCCGCCGACATTATGGTGCGACTTGATCGTCACCGACGGGCCGCCGGTGAAGGAGACGCTTTCGATCACATCGGGGTAGAGCGTGCCCTGGGCGAGGAAGTCGGCGCCGCCGAGCTTCTTCGCCTCTTCCTCGAACACTTCGATGAACAGGCGGCCGATGATCTTGCGCTTGGTTTCGGGGTCGCTGACGCCTTCGAGCTCGCCGATGAAGCGGTCGGACGCGTCGATGTGCAGGAGGTGGAGGTTGTAGTGCTCCTGGAACATCGCAACGACGTTCTTCGCCTCGTCCTTGCGCATCAGGCCGTGGTCGACGAGGATGCAGGTGAGCTGGTCGCCGACGGCCTCGTGGATGAGCAGGGCCGCGACCGAGCTGTCGACGCCGCCCGAGAGCGCACAGATGACCTTCTTGTCACCGACCTGCTTGCGGATCGCCTCGACCGCCTTGGCGCGGTAGGCCGACATCGACCAGTCGCCCTTGATGCCGGCAATCTTGTGCACGAAGTTGGAAATCAGCTTGGCGCCATCGGGGGTGTGCACCACTTCCGGGTGGAACTGCACGGCGTAATACTTGCGCTTTTCGTCGGCGATGAAGGCGAAGGGCGCGTTGGCCGAGGTTGCCACGACCTCGAAGCCTTCGGGAATCGCGGTGACGCGGTCGCCATGCGACATCCAGACCTGGTGGCGTGAGCCGACCGACCAGAGGCCTTCGAACAGCGGGCAGTCCTTTTCGACTTCCAGGAAGGCGCGGCCGAATTCGCGGTGATGGCCGCTCTCGACCTTGCCGCCGAGTTGGGCGCACATGGTCTGCTGGCCATAGCAGATGCCGAAGACCGGCAGGCCGGAATCGAAGATCACCTGGGGCGCGCGCGGGGAGCCGATCTCGAGCGTCGAGGCCGGGCTGCCGGAGAGGATGACGGCCTTCGGCTTAAGCTGGCGGAAGCCTTCTTCCGCCGACTGGAACGGCACGATTTCGCAATAGACACCGGATTCACGCACGCGCCGGGCGATGAGCTGCGTCACCTGGCTGCCGAAGTCGACGATGAGGACGGTGTCGGGATGGGCTGTCTGGGTCATTTGGGGCCTTCAAACAAGCTTGATCATGGCGAGCCTTTAATGAAAGCCCGCCATCAGCGCAACGATTCAATTGCACCCCGACAATTCCTGGGTTTCAGGGCGGGATGAGCGTCTAGAGCCGGATCTCGCCGGTCGAAACCCCATTCTCCAGCCGGTCGATCGCATCAGCAAGCTTCTCGTCGATGATGTGAAGATATTCCGTCCAGTCGCTGACGTGCTTGAGCTCGGCCTTGCCGTCGGAAATACCGCGAAGCGCAATCAGCGGAATCCCGAAGGACTGACAGGCGCGCAGGACCGCAAAGGTCTCCATCTCGACCATGTCGGCGTCAACAGCCTCATAGGCAGCACCCGAGACGATGTTGGCGCCGGTCGAAAGCCGGGCTTCCGGCACGCCGGGAATCCTGAGCGGTAGTGGCACTATCGCCGGCAGGTCGAGAAACGGCGTCCTGCCCTTCTCGAAACCGAGCGGCGAGGCATCCATGTCGCGGTAGCCGACCGAGACCGCCTGGTAGACTTCGGTCTGTTCGAGCTTGGGGGCGCCGGCCGAGCCGAGCGAAACGACGAGATCGGGCAGCGCACGCTCCGCGGCGAGTTCGGCAAGCGTCCGCGTCAGCACGACGGCCGCTTCGACCGGGCCGACGCCGGTCATCAGCGGCTTGATCCGCTCCTTGAGGTGTGGCCCGTATTCGGCATCCACGGCCATGACGTAGAGGATCCTGCGCCCGGCGACGTCCTTTACGGCAAAACTCATCCTTCGATCCCCTCGCGTCCCCGCACCACCATCATCGTTCCCGTCATCGACGCGATCAGCTTTGCCGGCCCGTCCGCGCGGATCGCATAGCCGCGCCCGTCGGAAACGATGATCGTCGATCCGGGCTTGGTCACTTCGCCGCGGAACAGAAAGCGCTCGCCGCGCCCCGGTGAAAGCAGGTTGACCTTGAACTCGATCGTCAGGATCGAGGCATCGGGGTCGATCACCGAATAGGCCGCATAGGTGCCGGCCGAATCCAGCGCCGCCGAGATCACGCCCGCATGCAGGAAGCCATGCTGCTGTGTCAGCTTCTCGTCAAATGGTAGCTCGATCTCGACGGTGCCCTGTTCCACGAGGGTCAGTTCTGCGCCGATCGTGCGCATCGCCGCCTGCCGTGCGAAACTCTCGCGGATGCGCTTTCGGAAATCGGGGGGATCACGGTCGTCTATCAATGAGAAAGGCCCTGCATAATGTCTACGGGCCTACCGGCCCCGGTCGGCGGACAGTCGCACGGCCTTCCGAGGACGACAAGACGGAAAGACGGAAGAGCCCGGCCCTGGACGGTGTTTGCGCCCGCTCGTGAAAAATCCTCGCCACTCCCGTTCGTGCCGTTTTTAAGCCCGCTTGTCCCACCTATATCTCCTTCATGAACAGCTTCCGCCGCATCGAAATTCGCCCGGCCGTTCCGGATGACATCATGATGATCGCTTCTGTCATCGTCGAAACCTGGCGAACTACGTTTCGCGGCCTGATCGCCGATCAGTTTCTCGACGCCATGACGATCGAGCAGCAGGCGCTGCGCCACGCCAGGCGAATGCGCGTTGCCGGGGTCTTTCATCTGGTGGCGGTCGATATGAACGCGAACAAGGTGATCGGCTTTGCGAACTATGGCAAGGCGCGCTCCATGCCGCCGCGCTTCGACCGGGAGCTCTACGCGCTCTACATTCTCGAAGAGTTCCAGCGTGCCGGCATCGGTTCGGCGCTGGTGCGAAGCGTCGCGGCGCACAGCCGCGAGATGGGGGGCTCTTCGCTGTTCGCCTGGGTTCTGTCGACCAATCCGAACCGATCCTTCTACGAGCGCCTGGGCGCAGTGCCGGTCGCCCAGGGACAGGTCGCGCTCGGCGACGAGACGCATGAGCAGGTCGCCTATCGCTGGAATGACCTGGCGCGGCTCTCTGGTGCCGCGGATCTCGCCGCCTAGAGATCCCGCTTTCAGGTGGAATCGCTGGAATCGGAAAGATGGCCTGGAAACAGGTGTCAGAGCGACCTTTGCGCGTCTAGACGCGCGGCGTCTCGTCTCTTTCGGACTACTTCAATCGCACGATGTGTTGGTCCCAGGCGACGCGGCTTTGCTGCCGCTTGAAGTGGCCATCATAGGAGGAGACGGCAAAGCCGTGATCGGCAGCGGCAACCCCTGCTGCATCAACAACGCGCTCCTCCTTCAGCACCGCTCCGGTCCGGGCATCGAGTGTTACGGCCACGTTGCCCTTGGGCGAGGTCAGGCCGATCAACCCCTCGTGCCGGTTGACCGCGATCGCGCCGACATAATTTGCCAGCGCTTCCGTCGTGCGCTCGGGTAATGACAGGAACTGGAGGTCCTCCCCCCTGGAAAAATGCCCGACGAGCGGCGGCAGGTCGTTGCGCGCGCCTTCGTACTGGCAGGCAAACCAGATCTCGCCTTTCGGGCCGATATCGACATGGCGGGTCGATAGCCGGCTGAGGTCATCAGGTAGTCCGTGTTTCTGCACGAGCGCACCGCTCTGCGTGTCGACCAGCGTCAGGCTCGGCTCCATATGATCGAGATTGAGCTTGGTGCGGCCGAAATCCGGGTGCGTCTCGATGCCGCCATTGGCAATCGCCAGCAGGCGTCCATCAGCGGCAAGCGTCATGTCGTGCGGGCCGATACCATAGGTCGGGACTTCGCCGATACGGGCGAAGTTGTCGGTGCCGTCATAGATGCCGACCATGCCGCGGTTGGCGGCAAAGTCGTTCTCGGTGGCATAGAGCAGCCTGCCATCTGCGGAGAAGCAGCCGTGGCCGTAGAAATGCCGGCCCTCCGCCGCGGCGATGACCACCGGTTCCGCCGTGCCATCCGTCGCAAGGATCATCGCATAGGTGCCCGGTCGGCGGGCAAAGGCGACTGCCCGGCGGCTGACCGGCGAATAGGCCATGCCATGGGCGCGGGCCGGCAGCGCCGTGCGCTCGATGATCTCGCCCGTTTCCGTCAGCGTCGCGACGCCGTAGCTTCCATCGGGCGCCATGAAGGCGGACGCGAAGACGGCATCCGCTCGTCTCAGGGCGAACGCCCGCTCGGGCGCAAGGCTTGCTACCCAGGCCGCACCCGCCATTTTCATGAAACTGCGCCGGTCGATCAGGCCCGTGGCGGCTCTCATGCCATCCTCGCTCGTCGTGGAAATCCGCAGCCCTGAACGGAGGCGCCGTTCAGGGCTGCGATATAGCGGGTTGCGCGCTCAGAGCCAGCCCCGGCGCTTGAAGTAGAAATACGGCACGATTGCCGAGATCACCATCAGCATAAGTGCCGCAGGATAGCCGAACTCCCATTGCAACTCCGGCATCACGCCGAAGTTCATGCCATAGATCGAGGCGACCAGCGTCGGCGGCAGGAAGACGACTGCGGCAACCGAGAAGATCTTGATGATCTGGTTCTGCTCGAGATTGATGAGACCGAGTGTCGCGTCGAGCAGGAAGTTGATCTTGTTCGACAGGAACAGCGCGTGATCGCCAAGCGAGGTCGCGTCGCGCTGGATCAGCTTGATCCGCTGCCGGCTTTCCTTTCCAGCCTTGCGCGGTCCCATGCCTTCGAGCGCCACATGATAGGCGACAAGCCGGCCGATGCTGACGAGGCTTTCCCGGATCACCGTCAAGAGATCGCCCTTCTGGCCGATTTGCTCGATCAGCGACTGCAGGTCGCGCGTCTTCTTGGTGGCGCTGGCATTGGTCTTGCGGAACACTTCCCGTGAAATCGCGTCGACCTCGCTGCCAGCGCGCTCGAGCGCGTCCGCCGTGCGGTCGATGATCGCTTCGAGAAGGCCGAGCATCACCAGTTCGCCGCTCTCACAGATCTGGCCATTCGCCTTCTGGATGCGATTGGAAAAGGTCTGAAACGGCTTCGGGTCGGCATGGCGGACCGTGACCAGCGTCGTGCCCTTGAGAATGAAGGTCACCGGCACCTTGACCGGGTAGTCGCTGTCGAGCTTCGCGGTTGCCGTCATCGTCATGAATTCGGCGCCATCCTCCTGGTAGAGCCGGTCGGAAAGCTCGATCTCCTGCATCTCGTCGCGGGTCGGGATCGCGATGCCGAGTTGACCCTCGACAAGGCGCGTTTCCTCGACGGACGGATTGAAGAGATCGAACCAGATCGCCGGCGTCTGGGAGGCGATGCCGTCGAGCATGTCGACGAGCACGAGGTGGCTGTTCTGGCTTTTGTAGATGCGCAGCATTTTGGGCTCCATAGGGCGAGTCATCCGACCGCCATGAAGCCCTGATCAATCAGGACCGGACGGTCGTGAGCGTGAAGGCTCGACTTCGACTGTCGGGGTTCATTGTGAGTTGGTCCTTGTGGTGAAACGTGCCCGCGAAAGCGGACACGAAAAGCGCTTTGCGCCTAAAAGCCGGAATTGTCAACACCCTGTCCGAGCGGGGTTTTGGTCAGTCGCCGTCGGCAAAGGAGAAGCCGGCGCCAAGCCCGATCGCGCCGCCGAAATCCTTGTTCAGACGGTCGAGAAGGTCGTTGGTGTTGAGCGACAGGAAGGCGAGCTTGGCGCGCTTGTCGTCATCGGCAAGGGCCGCGTCGATCGGTCCATCGATGTTCCCGGCCGCGCCGATCACCGACTTGAACACGAAGTCGGCCGAGCCTGCGACGGAGCGGCTGTCTTCCGGCAGCAGACTTTGCATGTCGGCAACGTCGAACAGTGTCTTGAGGCCACGGACATTCCCGGCGATCGAGGCCATGGTGTTGCCGGAGCGCCAGTAGATCGCAAGCTTCGGGTGGCCCTTGTCGTCCTTGCCTTCGTAGAACGGTTTCAGCCGCTGGTCCTTCACCGTCTCGACTCCGTGGACGAGAATGCCGAGCAGCTCGGTGGCCGCCTCGCGGCTGTCGCGGAACTCGGGATTGTCCGGGCCCGGATGTTTCCAGGCCGCCTGGATGCCGTCCGGCTTCTGCCACGCCGCCAGGAACTCGCCGGCGATCGTGTCGAGATTCGCGGTGATCGCCAGGCCGTAGCGGCAGCGGAAGTTCCCCGCCTTGCTCGAAAGCGCCTCGGCGCCGGTGCCATAGAGCACGTATTCGAGCGCGCCCAATCCCTGGGCTGCGACGCTCTTGCCCTTGAGCTTGGCTTCGTCCGTTGCGCTTTCATCCTCTTTCGCAAGGATCGCCTGCACTTGCTTCAGCCCGGTGCTCTTGCGATCGGGGTAGAACAGGAAGCGTTCGAACCGGTTTTGTTCGAGAGCCGGGCCAAGCCTCACGACCTCGATCGCCGACCAGGCGCCAACCAGATCGGAGAACGCACTCTGTGCGCTCTTGAGTGCCGGTTGCGACGGCGCCGCGCAGAGCTTGGCTGTCGCTTGCCTTGCGGCGGCGGTCTTTTCCGTGAGGTTGCGATAGCCGGGAACGATGAACGCGTCGACGGCCTTGGCCATGACGGTCGGGATGGCGGCCTCGTTGACGACGCGCGGCGAGAGCGCGCTCCCTTCCTGGGCCATTGCCGGCAATGCGGTCGTCAGCGCCAGGGAGAATGCGAGGGTGAGCATATGCGTAGGGGACATCAGAGTGACTCCAGGAAGGCAAGGAGATCGCGGCGATCGCTCGCGGCAAGGGCGGCGAAAGCGTCGCGGGCCTTTCGCCCTTCGCCGCCGTGCCAGAGGATCGCTTCGGTGAAATTGCGGGCGCGTCCGTCGTGCAGCAGGAAGGTGTGCCCGCTGACGGTCTTCGTCAAGCCGATGCCCCAAAGCGGTGGCGTGCGCCATTCGCGGCCGCTGGCGATACCGACCTGCTGACCATCCGCAAGCTCCTCGCCCATGTCGTGCAGCAGGAAATCGGAATAGGGCCAGATGAGCTGGAACGATTGCGCCTTGTTGTCCGCATCGCGGCGGGTGACGAATTTCGGCGTGTGGCAGCGCGTGCAGCCGAGATCGTAGAAGACCTTCTTGCCGCGGAGCGTCTCGGCGAAGCTCGCCTTGCGTCGCGCCGGCACGGCGAGGTTCTTGGAGTAGAAGGAAACGAGATCGAGCACCGGGTCCGGCGCTTCTGTTGGTCCGAGACGCGCCTGCTCGCCGGTCGGCATGGTAAGGCATTTTGCCTGCGCCGCGGTGCAGTCGCCATGCGGCCGGTCGGCGTCGGGGGAGGAGATGCCGATATCGGTGGCGAAAGCGTCGGCGCTCTGTTGCCGCACGGTCGTGTTCTGCGCCTTCCAGCCGAAACGTCCGAGCATAGGCTTGCCGGTCCTGGCATCGCGCGTCAGCGCCGGGCGGCCGCTGATCCCGTCGTCATCGGCGTCGTCGGGATCGGCCAGCGCCAGGATATCGGCCTCGTGGATCGCCTCGATCAGGCCGAGCCCGATCATCGGCTGGGCCACGCGTGGCGAAAGCGTCGTCGCCGGATCGAGTGGCCCGTAGGCGAGGTCGGCAATGGAATAGCTCGGCTTGCGTAGCGACACGGTCTCGCCGTCGGCAAAGGTGAAGCGCTCCTCGGTGTAGCTGACCTTCAGGCGGCCCTCGGCCGCAAGGCCGGGCACGGCGCTATCCTGAAGCTGGGCGCCATAGGCCGGATCCGGAAAATTGACGACCTTAAGGGCTTCGAGCAGCCGACGTTCCTCGTCGTCGCGCGGCGGGCGCGCCAGGCGGAAGAACATCGAAGTCGTATCGGTGGAGCCTTCGGGTGGGCGTCCGCGTCCATCCTTCAGGTGACAGCTCTGGCAGGCGCGGGCGTTGTAGAGCGGACCGAGCCCGTCGGATGCTTGGGTCGAGGAGGGTGAGGAAACCCAGAGCTTGCGGAAGAGCGCATTGCCGACCTTGAAGCCTTCTTCCTCCTGGAAGGTAAGATTGGCCGAAAACTGCGAGAAACTGTCGGCGTTGACGGGCGCGAGCGAGGTCGCTGCACCCCCGGACATCGCCTCGAAGGTCTCAGCCTTGGAGAAATCCGTCGTCGGCCGCGTCACCGCTTCGACGCGGGCGCGGTCCTTGCTGTCGAGATCGGTGCGTTCGGTCGGAAGACCGTCGCCGCCAAGAGCGGGCAGGGCCGTAGAAAGCGCTTGAACGAGAAGAAGCGCGAAGAGGCCGGGGACGCCAGGTTTCATCTACGGAGGATCGGGCCGCACCTATGCCGGGCGGCCCGCCTTTTCAGCTTATTGGAAGACGGCGTTAGGATTGTCCAGGCTGTCCGAACCTTCAAGCTCGATCGTGCCGAGATCCAGCGACGCAATGACGCGCTGCACGGTCTTCGCCTGGGCGATCAGACCGTCGATCGCCGCCTGAACCGTGGCGTTGCCCTCGGCATTGCCTTCGCCGATCATCTGGTCGTAGGCCTCGGTCGTTTCCGCCCGCTTCGCCATCGCCTGCATCTTCTCGACCGTGGTGGCGAGATTGGCCGTCATTTCCTTGTCGAGAGCCGCATCCTTGGCGGCGACGAGTTCGGAGAGCGAGGCGCCCGTCATCTTCGTACCGTCGACGCGGGTGTATTCGCCCGTATAGGCCGACTGGATGCCGATCGCGTCGTGAAGGTGGGAGTTGTGCGTGTTGTCGGAGAAGCAGTCGTGCTCTTCTTCCGGATCATGCAAGAGCAGGCCGAGCTTCATGCGCTCGCCGGCAAGCTCGCCATAGGAGAGCGAGCCCATGCCGGTGAGGATGGCGACGAGGCCGGCCTTCGGATCGGCCTCGACGGCCTTGGTCGCAGCACCGTCCGGTGTCCAGTTGGCGACCATTTCCTTGAGGTCGGAAACGAGCAGCTCGGTCGCGGCCTTCAGATAGGCGGCGCGGCGGTCGCAATTGCCGCCGGTGCAGGCCTTGGGGTCGTAGTCCGTATAGGGGCGGTTTCCGGCGCCGGCCTTGGTGCCGTTCAGGTCCTGGCCCCACAGCAGGAACTCGATCGCATGGTAGCCGGTCGCGACGTTAGCCTCGATGCCGCCGGCTTCCTGCAGCGTGCCCGCCAGGAATTCCGGCGTGATGTTGCTGGCATCGACGTCCTTGCCGTCGATCTTGATCGTCTTGTTGGCGATGACGTTGGCGGTGAAGAGAGCGTTCTCGTCGCTCTCGCTGCCGTAGCTCGGATCGACATAGTCGATCAGGCCCTCGTCGAGCGGCCAGGCGTTGATCTTGCCTTCCCACTCGTCGACGATCGCGTTGCCGAAACGGTAGACTTCGGTTTCCTGATAGGGATTGCGGGCCTTGAGCCAGGCGTTGCGCGCTGCCTTCAGCGTTTCTTCGCTCGGCGTCGCGATCAGCGCGTCGACTGCCTTGTCGAGTGCCTCGGCCGTCGTCAGCGCATCTTCGAACTTGGCATGGGCGACAGTGGTGTAATGCTTCACCACGGCGGCGGCATCGGTGGCGGCGCGGGCCGGCTGCAGGGCCAGCGCCGACGTTGCCGTCATCAACGCCAGCGCGGCGCCACGGATGAATTTCTTGGTCATGACCCTCTCCTGTTGCTTCCTTCGGCGCAGCCGAGCGAGCCCGCAGACGCGGGTGTCGTTCAGGCGTCGGGCCATGAGAAAGGGCCCCGGCCGGGCCCGCCTCTCATGAACCAAAAGCAAACTTGTGTCAAAGTGTATAGTTTAGAACTTTTCAATCTGATGCCGGGCGTTCGGCGACCGGCGAAGGGCTCAGCCCTTGCGTTGCATCAGGCAGAAGAAGAAGCCGTCCGTGCCGGTGGAAGCGGGCGTCAGCGTCACCGTCTTCATGTCGGCCGACCAGGGCTGCGGCTTGTCGGTCCCGAAGAGCGTCGCCCAGATGTCGGCGGCCGAGAGGATCTCGAATTCCGGATTGTCTTCGCAGAAGCCGTAGACCTGGGCTTCGTTTTCCTCAGGCAGTACCGAGCAGGTGACATAAATGAGGTGGCCGCCCGGCCGGACGAACTGGGCAGCACTTGCCAGCGCTTCCTCCTGCTGGGAGATGCGCTCTTCGAGGTTCTTCTGGTTGAGCCGCCACTTGGTGTCCGGCCGCCGGCGCCAGGTGCCGGTGCCGGTGCAGGGCGCATCGACCAGCACGCGGTCGAAGCGGCCGGCGAGCGGCGCCAGGCTTTCGGTCGATTCATGCACCTGGACATTGCGGGTGCCAGCGCGCTTCAGCCGCTCGATGATCGGGGCGAGGCGCTTGCGGTCGGTGTCGTAGGCGTGCACCTGGCCCTTGTTGTTCATCGCCGCCGACATGGCGAGCGTCTTGCCGCCGCCGCCGGCGCAATAGTCGAGCACCTGTTCGCCTTCCTGGGGAAAGGCGAGATCGGCAACGATCTGCGAGCCCTCGTCCTGGACTTCGAACCAACCCTTCTGAAAGGAAAGTTCCGCCGTCACGTTCGGCAGGCGCGAGGCGCCTTCTCCGGCGGGAATGCGAATGCCGTTGCGGGCGATCGTCGCCGGTTCCGCACCGCTGCGCTCCAGCGCTTTCAGCACCTTGGCGCGCGAGGCTTTCAGCGTATTGGCGCGCAGGTCGAGCGTCGGTCGGCCGGCGAGCGCCTTGGCTTCCGCGAGCCAGTCGTCGGAGAAGTTTTCCTCGAAGGAGGCCTGAACCCACTCGGGGATATCGCCCTGGACATAGGCCGGCGCGTCTTCGAGACGTCGCGTCGTGAAGGCCTGCATGCGCTCGGCGGAAGGGGCTTCCGGTGCGAACCTGTCGCCGTCGAGTTCGGCGGCGAGCGCTTCCGGGGTGAAGCCCCATTGGCGGTACATGACGGCATGACCGAGTGCTGCGGCGCTGTCGCTGTCCATCAGGTAGGCGTGCGAGAGTTTCATGCGAAGGGCGTCGTAGACGATGTTGCCGATCGCGGAGCGATCGCCGGATCCGGCGAAGCGATGGGAAAGGCCCCAATCCTTGAGCGCGTCGGCGACCGGGCGCTTCCGCTTTTCGATATCCTCAAGAACCTCAATGGCTCCAGCGAGCCTGCCGCCCAAACGCATCTTCGATCAACTCCTTTTTCGCCGTGGTAGCGGCGATGGCATCGAAGAGCAAGACGGCGGAGAAGATTAACCGCTTAAGAACGGTCTTTCTCAAGTAAACCCACCCGACGATTGGTCGGACGGCAGTATTTCAAGATCAGGAATTGACGACGCGATAACAGACGCTGGCGGTGCCGGAGCGTACCATGCCGATCTGCGAGGCCGCGGCCTTGGAAAGATCCATGACGCGTCCGCGAATGAACGGCCCACGATCGTTGATGCGAACGATCACGCTCTTGCCGTTGCGTTTGTTGGTGACCTGAACCTTGGTTCCGAATTTCAGGCTGCGGTGGGCGGCGGTCAGGTGTGCCGCATTCATGCGCTCGCCGGAGGCGGTCCTGGAACTCAGCGCATACCAGGATGCGCCGCCGCAGCCGGCGCCGGCTGCATGGCTATCGGAAACGGAAACGAGACCGATAGCGGTCGTGAACAGCGCTGCAGCGGCAGCCGCCTTGATCTTCGCTGGCGTCAAACTGGCGATCCCCCTGGTCAAACGATTGGTAAAAATCTTCTGAGAAACGCTAATTGGGGCGAAAAATGGCAAAACCGTGCTTCAACCATTTACGTTCTATCAGGAATTATTAAAAAAGGACGAAAATTCAAAAACGAAGATCGTTTGAAATAGTTTAAATGAAGTCGGGAAGTTCTTTGGAATCAGCGGTTGAACGCTGTCGGCCTTCCGCACGCAGGCGCAACTCGGTGGTAAACGAAAAAATTCATTAAAAATTTCGAATTGGACGAAAATTCCGGAATCCGGATGGTCGAAAATTCTACACTAGCGCCTAGGTTGTATTTAATTCATCAAGTATCGAAGGAATATCCAGAGAATGTCACAATTCGGGCGGCGTTTCCATCGCCATTACTGATGAACAGACTATCGGCTTTCTATAAGCATTTGGGATTATGTTGTTGATTGAACGCCGCGTTGCGTTTCAGGCGTTGCGCCACGCGCCGGATTGCCAAAGCTGCGCAAGCGAAACGCGATAATCGGGATACGCGAACTCGAAGCCGGTGGCGCGCATGCGGGCGTTCGAAACGCGCTTGTTCTCGCCATAGAAGGAGCGGGCCATTGGCGAGAGTTCCGCCTGTTCAAACGGGATCTCCGGTGGCGGCTCCACACCCATCAGCCGCGCGGCCTCGGCCACAACGTCCTGCGGCGGCGCCGGCTCGTTGTCGGTAATGTTGAAGACGCCGCTCGTACCGTTTCTGGCAAGGAACAGGGTAGCCGCGCCGATGTCCTCGACGCGGATGCGGTTGAACACCTGCCCCGGCTTGATCAGGCGTCGGGCCGTGCCGTTTGCGAGATTGCAGAAGGCATTGCGTCCCGGGCCGTATATGCCCGCAAGTCTGAGCACCGCGACCGGGATGCTCTGCCTGGCGCCGAAGGCGATCCAGCGGTCCTCCGCTTCCACCCGCTCGACCGAGCGCGCCGAAACCGGTTTGCGCAGCATGTCCTCGGTGACCCATGCTCCGCCATGGTCGCCATAGACGCCGACCGTCGACAGATAGCCGATCCACGCGAGGTTCGGAGCCAGTTGCGCGAGATCCGGGCTGGAAGCGCGGAACATCGGATCGCCGTCGCGGCCGGGCGCGATCGACTGGATCAGGTGCGTCGCCTGGCCAAGCGCGGCTGCGAGTTCGTCGGAGATCGTTTCTCCGTCGAACAGGATCGGATGGATGCCGGCCCTTTCAAGCTTCGCCGCCTTCTCCCCGGTGCGGGTGGTGCCGACAACGCTTGCCGCCGTCGGAGCCATGGCCCGCGCGATTGCCGTACCGGAGTAGCCGGCGCCAAGGATCAGGACATGCATCGGCTCACTCCCGCCATCTGCCATTCGTTGAGGACGTCTTCGTCCGTCTCTGGCTCGCATTGTTCGGCAAATTCTGCAAGCGCTGCCGGCGCGACCAATCGTGACAGGGCCCAGACCGCCATCGCCCGTACCACAGGCGAGGGATCATCGATGCGTGCCTTGACCGCGAGGGCAAGCGCCGGATCGCCGGAGTTGCCGGCCGCGATCAGCACGTTGCGCACGAAACGATCGCGGCCGATGCGCTTGACCGGCGAGCCCGAGAACAGGCTGCGGAAGGTCGGGTCGTCGAGGTCGAGCAAGGTTTCCAGCGACGGGGCCTTCAGATCCTCGCGCGCCTTCAGCTTCATTTCGGAAGCCGCCTGGGCGAACTTGTTCCAGGGACAGACGGCGAGACAGTCGTCGCAGCCATAGATACGGTTGCCCATCAGCGGCCGCAGTTCCGGGTCGATCGGCCCCTTGTGCTCGATCGTCAGGTAGGAAATGCAGCGCCGCGCGTCGATCTGATAGGGTGCGGGGAAAGCGCCGGTCGGGCAGGCATCGAGGCAGGCGCGGCAGGAGCCGCAATGGTCGCGCTCCGGCTCGTCGATGATGAGTTCCGCCGTGGTGAACAGGCTGCCGAGAAACAGCCAGGAGCCGAATTCGCGACTGACGAGATTGGTGTGCTTGCCCTGCCAGCCGAGGCCGGCCTTTTCCGAGAGTGGTTTCTCCATCACCGGGGCGGTGTCGACAAAGACCTTGACGTCCTCGCCGGCGCGCGCGGCAAACCGCGCCGCGACTTCCTTGAGCTTGCCCTTGATGATGTCGTGATAGTCGCGATTCTGGGCGTAGACCGAGATCGCGCCGCGATCGGTCTTTTCGAGAATTCCGCGCGGATCCTCTTCCGGCCCGTAATTCATCGCGAACATCACGACCGAGCGCACGTCGCTCCAGAGCGTTCGCGGGTCGGAGCGTCGCGCGGCAGTTTCGGCGAGCCAGTCCATCGTTCCGTGGAAGCCGTCGTCGAGGAAGTCCTGCAGCCGTGCCGGCGCCTCGGGAATGGCGTCCGGCCGGGTGATGCGACAGAGATCGAAGCCCTTGTCTGCCGCCTCGGCCTTCAGGAATTCGGTCAGCTTCAGCCGCCGTCTATCCCCACTGTCAGCCTTGGCAGCGATGCCGGGCACGGTTTCAGCCTCAGAAGTCGAGGTCCGCATAATGCGGAACCGGGGTTACGCCGCGCACGCGCTCGGAAAGCAGCGGGCGGAAGGAGGGGCGGGACTTCAGCCGCTGGTACCACTCCTTGGCGGTCGGGGCATCCGACCAGTCGATCTCGCCGAGATAGTCGAGCACGGACACCGTCGCAGCCGCCGCGAGGTCTGCATAGGAGATGCGGTCGCCGGCAAGCCAGGTGCGCGAACCCGCGAGCCAGGAGAGATACTTCATATGCTGGCGGATATTCGCGCGCGAGGTGCGCAGGATCTTGCTGTCGGGCGCACCGCCACCCTGGTCCGGCGTCATCTGCAGCTTGAAGATCCGCTCGCGCACCAGCGGCCGGGTGACGTCCGCTTCCATCTTCTGCAGGAACCACTCGACCAGCCGGCGGATTTCCGCGCGCTGGAACGGGTCTTCCGCGAGAAGCCGACGATCCCGCTTCATGATGCCGTTCGTCTCGTCGAGATATTCCGAGATGATCGTGGCGCCACAAAGTGCTCTCATACTGTCGTCAACATACACCGGTAACGTCCCGGCCGGATTCAAGGCCAGGAAGTCGCGCCTGTTCTCCCAGGGCTGCTCCTCGGACAATTCCGTCTGATAGCCATATTCCGAGAGGATAAGGCGTACGAACCGTGAAGCGGCGGACATGGGGTGATGATACAGTGTCGGCATCGATGATCTTGCTTCTCAGAGTCTTTTTGCAGGGGGCGTCGGCTTTTTGCAGGGGGCGTCAGCGTGGCGGCGCAAGCGTCTGGCCACGGCTCCTGTGATAGAGCTATAGAAATTTGTGGTGGTAAACACAAGCGAATCAGCCTTTTCCTCCCACTCCAAAACTTGTCAGGAAAATCTCATATATGGCGGATCAATCGATCATCAGCGCGCTCGTCCTCGGGCTCATCGAGGGCTTGACGGAGTTCATCCCTGTCTCGTCGACGGCGCACGTCCTTCTCGCCGGCCACTTTCTCGGCTTCAAGTCGCCGGGCAACACCTTCGCCGTCCTCATCCAGCTCGGCGCCATTCTGGCGATCCTGCTCGTCTATTTCCAGAAGCTTCTGTCGATCGCGCTGGCGCTGCCGACGAGCATCAAGGCGCGCCGCTTCGTCCTGTCGGTTCTGATCGCCTTCCTGCCGGCGGCCGTCATCGGTGCAATCGCCCATGATTTCATCAAGGCGGTGCTGTTCGAGACACCTGCCCTGATCTGCGTCGTGCTGATCGTCGGCGGTGTCATCCTCTATGCGATCGACCATCTGCCGCTGAAGCCGCGCTATACCGACGTGATGGACTATCCGCCGTCGCTGGCGCTGAAGATCGGCCTGTTTCAGTGCCTGGCGATGATCCCCGGTACTTCGCGCTCCGGTGCCACGATCGCCGGCGCCCTGCTGATGGGGACGGACAAGCGCTCGGCCGCGGAGTTCTCGTTCTTCCTGGCGATGCCGACCATGGTCGGCGCTTTCACGCTGGATCTTTACAAGAACCGCGACGCGCTTTCCTTCGATGATTTCACGCTGATCGCCGTCGGCTTCATCGCGGCTTTCGTTGCCGGTATCTTCGTCGTGCGTTCGCTCTTGGACTTCGTCTCGCGGCGCGGCTTCACACCGTTCGCCATCTGGCGCATCCTCGTCGGCACGGCCGGCCTGATCGGCCTCTGGCTGCTCGGCTGAACCGGGATCGCTGTTCCCAAACGAAGGCGCGTTCTCGGACGCGCCTTTTTCTTTGGCTCAGTTTTCCTTGATCTCTGACCGGGCCTCAAAAACAAAGCCGCGTGCGTCTCAAGGTGAAACGCACGCGGCTGCTGGCCCCCGCCAATAACTCTAAATATGCCCCTCGCAGCAATTCCGGGAAAAAGCGCGAAGCGGCCTTCCGTCCGGAATTGGGTTGATCTGAAGGGCGCCGGCCTTAGTGGCCGGAAAGATCGATCGATGCCGTTGTGCACGGATCGACGCCATAGGCCGGCGCGCAATCCTTGCCGCTGCTCGCGACCGTGTTCGGCGCGATGAATGAGCCAGCCAGAATGATCAGTGCCGCAGACGCAAAAAAGATTGCGATCGACTTGCCCATGGACGCTATGCCTTTCGAGATTGCTGCTGCCGCCCGCCGTGCCTTGCGATCGGGGCGCGAGGCGGTGTTTAGTCGCTGGATATGACATGATCAATATCAGGACATGTTGAATTTGCGGTAAATGCCAATCGCTTTATTAACTGCGGCAGAACTGCAACGCTGTTGCCCGGATACCACAGAAAACGGCCGCCGGCGGGTGCCGGCGGCCGTTCAAAAGAAGATGGCTTCGCAGCGCTCAGGCGGCGCGGCCGCTGCGGGTGTACTGGCCCTGCGGGCGATAGCGCACCAGATAGGTCGGCAGGATCGATTCCAGCATGGTCGGCTCGATGCCGATGCCGGCGAGCGTGCGTCCCTCCGAAACCGCCTTTGCCGAGACGACATTGTCGGATTTCAGCAACACCACCTGGTCCGCCGTGAGCGGCGGCGTGACGAAGGGGACCATCGATGCGATGCTGCCGACAAGGGACGCAACGCCGAAGGGCAGCGACACCAGCGTACGCTTGCGGTCGATCGTGTTCAGCATGATCTCAAGACAGTCGCGGAAGCTTAAGACATCCGGGCCGCCGAGCTCATAGATCTTGCCCTTGGCGATCTTGCCGTCGACGGCGCGAGCGACGGCCTCGGCCACGTCGGTCACGTAGACTGGCTGGAATTTGGTGTGACCACCGCCGATCAGCGGCAGGATCGGCGAAGTACGGGCCATGCTGGCGAACTTGTTGAAGAAGCCGTCCTCGGGTCCGAAGATGATCGAAGGACGCAGGATGATCGCGTCAGGCTTCGTTTCCAGGATCGCCGCCTCGGCACGACCCTTGCTGCGGGCATATTGCGACGGCGAGGAAGCGTCCGCGCCGATTGCCGAGATGTGTGTCAGCGTGGCGCCGACGCTGCGCGCTGCTTCCGCCACGGCGCGCGCGCCGAAATCCTGGACGGCGTCAAAGGTGTTGCGGCCGCTTTCAAACAGCACGCCGACGCAGTTGATGACGTGGTCGGCGCCTTCGACGGCGCGGTCGACGGATTTGCGATAACGCAGGTTCGCCTGGACGAAGGAGATCTGGCCGACATTGCCGAGCGGCTGCAGGTGGCCGGCAAGGTCCGGCCGGCGAACGGCAACACGAATGCGGTAGCCGCGCTTGGCAAGCGCGCGCACGACATGACGGCCGACGAACCCGGATCCGCCGAAAATCGTCACCAGCGGCGGAAGGTTGGACAAGGTCATGGGAAACGCACTCCTGATCGCAGAGGAAAGAATTGATTGCTACATAGCCCAACAGCCGCGCGAGGTGAAGGCCAATCCACGCGGCTTGCAGGACCTATAGGAAGATGGGGATGCCAGGCCGTCAGATGCCTTCGACGACGACCATCTCCGCGTCGGCGACTTCCTGGCGGATCGCAGCGGCAATCTGATATTCGGGCGAGTTGTAACAATCGACCGCTGCCTGCAGCGACGGAAATTCGATGACGACGTTGCGCGCACGAACGCCGCCCTCGAGGCGATGATGTTCGCCGCCGCGCGCGAGAAAATTCGCGCCGTATTTCTCGAAGGCTGGCTTTGCTGCCGCCACATAATCCTTGTAGCGCTCGGGGTCGCGGACATCGACCCGTGCGATCCAGTATCCCTTGGCCATGTTGAGCTCCTCGTCTTTCGGCGCCGGGGCCGACGGCAGTTACTTCCGGCAAATTTTGGTCGAGGTCAAGCGGCTCCACATGGGATCGCCTCGGCGTCAGGAAGACTGCGCGTCTGAGCGCGGGAGAGCCCCGTCCATCTCCGCCAGAATGGCGCGGGCGGCGGCAAGGGGTTCGGCGGCTGCGACGATTGGGCGCGCGACGACGAGATGGCTGGATCCGGCCTTCAGCGCTTCGGCGGGCGTCATCACCCGCTTCTGGTCGCCCTTGTCGGCGCCGGCCGGGCGGATCCCCGGGGTGACCAGCGCCATGTCCGGCCCGATGATCTTGCGGACCGCGGCGGATTCCTCGGCCGAGCAGACGATGCCGCCCATGCCGGCCGCGCGCGCCTGTTCGGCCCGGCGCAGCACCAGCGTATGCGGATCGTACTCATAACCGGCATCGATCACGTCCTGCTCGTCCATCGAGGTGAGCACGGTGACGCCGAGCAGGCAGAGGTCGGAACCCCTGGCAGCCTCGACGGCCGCCTTCATCGCCTTCGGATAGGCGTGCAGGGTCAGCATCGACATGCCCATCTTGACGATGTTCTCGACGCCCTTGGCAACCGTGTTGTCGATGTCGAGCAGCTTCATGTCGAGGAAGACCTTCTTGCCGCTCTTGGCAAGGTCGCGCGCGAATTCGAGCCCGCCGGCAAAGACCAACTGATAACCGATCTTGTAGAAGGAGACCTCGTCCCCGAGCGTCGACACGATCCTCTCGGCATCGGCGATCGTCGGAAGGTCGAGGCCTACGATCAGTCTGTCGCGCGCGGTTTCGGTCATCGTCTAGATCCCCTGCCAGTTTTCCATGGCGGTCCAGTCGCATGCGACGGCGCGATCCGCAAGGCGGAAAGCGAAGACGTTGCCGCCGCCACCGCCCTTCTGGTCGGAACTGCGGGCAATCGGTGCGCCGAGCAGCCGGCACTTCAAGAGGGTGCCGACGCCGCCGTGGCCGACGAAGGCGATCGGAATCTTGGGATCGTGATTGTCGAGAACACGGAAGACTGCATCCGATATGCGGGCCTGGGCGTCGATCGCGCGCTCCCAGCCCTTAAAGCTTTCCGTCGGATGGGCGAAGAACCAGTCGGCCGCCGCCTCGAATTCCGGCGGCGGCAGGAAGCCGGTGGCGGAGCGGTCGTTCTCGCCCATCTCGTGGTGGATTTCGACCGTCAGCCCAGCCGCATCGGCAAGCCGTTGCGCCGTCTCGATCGCCTTGGTCTCGTCACTCGAGACGATCCTGCCGAGCGAACGCACCCAGGGCAAGGTCGCGGTCCTGGCCGCGCGCTCGCGGCCAACCGAGGAAAGTCCCCATTGCGGAACGGGCACGTCTGGATCGATCTGGACCTGCGGATGGGTGACGTAGACGCCGAACATTCCGTCAGTGTGCCCGACGATAGACCCAAAGCTGAGCCGGCGGGATGTTGCGCACGACGAAGTCGAGGTGCTGGATGCTGTAGCGGTCCGGCATGGCGACGACGGGCGACAGCGGCCCGTAGGAAATCTGCACGACCGGCCGGCCGGCCGGGATGCGTGACAGCAGATCCTCGATCAGTTCGACGCGCCGGTGCATCGGAAAGTTCAGAAGCGGCACCGCCGAGACGACGCTGTCGAACGTCTGCCCCTTCAGTTCGCCGAGCGTATGTTCCAGATCGAAGGCGTCGCCATTGACAAAGTTGACGCCGGCGAAGTTGGCCTTGAGCTGGTTATAGAAGTCGGTGGAATATTCGACCGAGACCAGGCTCGATGCGGGCAGGCCGCGTTCCAGAATTGCCTTGGTAATGACGCCGGTGCCCGGGCCCAGCTCCAGAACCGGCAGGCCCGAAGCGGGATTGATGACGCTCGCCATGCGGCGCGCGGTAACGGAAGAGGTCGGCAGGATTGCGCCGACAGCCTTGGCATTGCTCATCCATCCCTTGAAAAAGCGAATTTCCTCGTCGAACTTCCGTCCGAGCCGTTCCTTCACCTTCACGCGCAAATTCATTGAACCCCTCAAAACCGTCGTCCTCTCCTCATACGGCCGCCCGCTATGGATCCTCGCTCGCTGATTCGAGCCGGTCGCGGCGGCGGCAACAATAATGTGTCCCCATCTGCGGCAAAAACAAGTCTATCTGCGCCTGAAAGCGTCCGCTTATCAACAGCCGCCGGATGGATCGACCAATAAAAAACCCGTCACGCGCAGGCGTGACGGGTTGGCATTCGCACCACGTCAGGCCCGGTTACACGCGCATCGGCATGAGCACGTAAAGCGCGTCTTCGGCAGCAAGATCGCGAACGAGCGTCGGCGAGCCTGGATCGGCCAGCATGAAGATCGCATCGGTGCCGGTCAGTTGCGAGGTGATGTCGAGCAGGTATTTGGCGTTGAAGCCGATTTCGAGTGGGTCGTGTTCGTAACCGACGGGCAGTTCTTCGGTAGCACTGCCGGAATCCGGATTGTTGACCGTCAGCGTCATCTGGCCCTCGCTCAGCGCCAGCTTGACGGCGCGGCCGCGTTCGGACGAGATCGTCGAGACGCGGTCGACGGCCTGGGCGAAGGACTGGCAATCGACGCGCAGTTCCTTGTCGTTGTTGGCCGGGATCACGCGCTGGTAGTCCGGGAAGGTGCCGTCGATCAGCTTCGAGGTCATGACGATCGAGCCGATGGTCAGGCGGATCTTGGCATCGGACACTTCGACCGTGACGACGAGGTCCGGATTGTCGAGCAGCTTCTGCAATTCGCTGACGGTCTTGCGCGGGATGATGATGCCCGGCATGCCCTCGGAGCCGGACGGCGCTTCGACGTCGGCACGGGCCAGACGGTGGCCGTCGGTGGCGACCGCGCGCAGCTTCAGTTCGCCCTTGCTCTCGACGGTGTGCATGAAGATACCGTTGAGATAGTAGCGGGTTTCCTCGGTCGAGATCGCAAACTGGGTGCGATCGATCAACATCTTGAGGTCGGTCGCCTTGAGGCGGAAGGAGTGCGAGAAGCTGCCGGCGGTGAGGTCCGGGAAATCGGACTGCGGCAGGCACTGCAGCGAGAATTTCGAACGGCCCGAGGCAACGGTCATTGCCGTGCCCTCGGCATTGGTGGCGAGCAGCACTTCCGAACCGTCGGGCAGCTTGCGCACGATGTCGTAGAGCAGATGCGCCGGCACCGTGGTCGCGCCCGACTGTTCCACCTGCGCCGGCGTCGCCTCGGTGATTTCGAGGTCGAGGTCGGTCGCCTTCATTTCCAGGCTCGCGCCGTCGGAACGCAGGAGCACGTTCGAGAGGATCGGGATCGTGTTTCGCCGCTCGACCACGCGGTGTACGTGGTTCAGCGATTTCAGGAGGTTGGACCGCTCGAGAGTAATGCGCATGGGATGCCGCTTTCAACCATTGCTCGGCGGACGAGGCGCCCGCCTGAGCGTCAACTGCGAGTGTCCCGGCCGACCGACCGGAAAGATGTGGACCGGCAAAATGGCAGAAACAGCGCCCGGAAAGCAAGGGGTTTGAGGGCTTCTGTCCCCAGGTGCGGCGCGCTGGCCCGCCCTCTTGCCCTTGCTCCGCCATGCCGGCTCGCTCATAAAGGCGAGACCAGAGCGAGATGCGGAACGGTGTTTGCGGCTTTCCGCCCGCATCCCGCTCTAACTTACGAGAAACGATCACGTTTATGATTTCAGGCCGACCCGGCCTGAAATCATAAACTTGGGTACAGCGCTTCGGCGGGCACGATCAGGACGTTGCAGGTGGATAAACAGAAGACATCGGAACCATCGGGCGGGCAGAGAGAGCGCAGCTATCGCCTGCACAATGTCAGCGTCCCGGCCCGTCCGCTCGATGCTGCGCTCTACCTCGTGGCGACCCCGATCGGCAATCTCGGCGACATCACGCTGCGGGCGCTGGAAACGCTCGCCGGCGCCGATGTGCTCGCCTGCGAGGACACGCGGGTCACGCGCGTGCTGCTCGACCGCTACGGCATCGTGAGCCGGCCTTACGCGTACCATGAACACAATGCCGACGAGGTCGGGCCACGGTTGCTGGCAGCGCTCGCCGAAGGGCGATCGGTCGCACTCGTCTCCGATGCCGGTACGCCGTTGGTCTCCGATCCCGGCTACCGCCTGGCCCAGCTTGCGATCGAGGCGGGACACCGCGTCGTGCCGATCCCCGGTGCCTCGGCGCCGCTCGCCGCCCTCGTCGGCTCCGGACTGCCGAACGACGCCTTCCTCTTTGCCGGTTTCCTGCCGACCAAGGACAAGGCGAAGCGCGATCGCCTCAAGGAATTCGCGACGGTGCCGGCGACGATCATGTTTTTTGAATCGCCGCACCGGATTGCCGCGACGGTAGCGGCCGCGGCCGAGGTGCTCGGCGAGGGGAGACGGGCTGCCGTCTGCCGCGAGCTCACCAAGACCTTCGAGGAGTTTCGCCGCGGTACGCTCGGCGAGCTTGCCGCCCATTATCAGGAGGCAGGTGCCGTCAAAGGCGAGATCGTTCTCGTCATCGGTCCGCCGGATACGGCACCCGAGCCGGAACCGGCCGATGTCGACGCGCTGCTGCTAAGCCTCGTCGCCGACATGCCGGCCGGCAAGGTGGCGACCGAAGCTGCCCGCCAGACAGGCCTGCCGCGCAGGGAACTCTATGACCGCCTGCTGCAACTGAAGGAGCGCCATGGCGACTGATGCGGGCGATCGGCGGAGACTGAAGGCGCTGAGGCGCGGATACCTCGCCGAGTATCGCGCGGCGCTCTGCCTGTTGCTCAAGGGTTACCGCATCGTCGCCATGCGCCATCGCACCAAACTCGGCGAGATCGACATCATCGCCCGGCGCGGCGACCTGATTGCCTGCGTCGAGGTCAAGGCGCGCCGCTCGGCCGAAGCCGGTGTCTTCGCGGTGACGGCCACGGCGCAAAGGCGCATTCGCGCAGCGAGCGACCTCTGGCTGGCCAAACAACCGGATTACAACAGGCTTTCAGTGCGTTACGACATCGTCACGGTGACGCCGTGGGGCTGGCCGCGGCATCTGCCGGATGCCTTCTGAACCGGGGCGGGATCAGGGAAAATGATCGCGGTGCTCCGCCCGAACCCCGCCTTGGAACATATTCTCGAATTTGTAATCGTTCCGACACAAGAGCGTAACCAGCCGGTCGTTGAAAGGTCACTGGTCCACAGCCATCCGTAATCCGGTGGACAGGAAGCCTGATTACCCGCTGGCCGGAGTGCGCGATGAAGCTCGATTGGTTCTTCGCGGGGCTGAAGACCGGCGAAACCGGGATCATTCCCTTGCTCGATCAGTCCGGCCGGGCGCTCTCGGATCACGATCGCATCACCTACCTCGTCGAAGGCTTCGAATAACCTCACCTCGCCTTGCCTAAGGCCCGCCCGCATTCTACATGTTGCGGGCTTTTCCAGAGTAGAATGGTGCGCGATTTCCGCGGCCACTCCGTTCTGGCTGTTTGAAATCGATCGCGGGTTTCCGTGATTCAATGGGGACGGGAAGATGGCGAAAATCGTCAATGTCGGGGTCCAGATGGACCATGTGTCGGGCATCAACATTGCCGGTGATTCCACCTTTGCGATGAGCCTCGAGGCACAGTCGCGCGGCTATCGCCTCTTCCACTACACGCCCGAGAAGCTGTCGCTGCGTGATGGCAAGGTCTATGCAAGCGTGCAGCAGATGACGCTGCGCGACGTCAAAGGCGATCACTTCACGCTTGGCGAAGCCGAACGCGTCGACCTTTCGACCATGGACGTCATCCTGCTCCGTCAGGACCCGCCCTTCGACATGGCCTACATCACCTCGACCCACCTTCTGGAGCGCCTGCATCCGAAGACGCTGGTCGTCAACGATCCGGCCTGGGTGCGCAACTCGCCGGAGAAGATCTTCGTCACCGAATTCGCCGACCTGATGCCGAAGACGCTGATCACCCGCGACCCCGCCGAGATCGCAACCTTCCGCCAGGAGATGGGCGACATCATCCTGAAGCCGCTCTACGGCAATGGCGGTGCTGGCGTTTTCCACTCGACCCGTGACGACCGCAACCTGTCGTCTCTGCTCGAAATGTTCGGCCAGATGTTCCGCGAGCCTTTCATTGCCCAGGAATACCTGCCGGCGGTGCGCAAGGGCGACAAGCGCATCCTGCTCGTCGACGGCGAGCCGGTCGGCGCCATCAACCGCGTTCCGGCCGAGCACGACGCCCGCTCCAACATGCATGCCGGCGGCCGCCCCGAGCCGACCGAACTGACGGCCCGCGAAAAGGAAATCTGCGCCCGCATCGCGCCTGCGCTCAAAGCCCGCGGCTTCCTTTTCGTCGGCATCGACGTCATCGGCGACTATATGACCGAGATCAACGTGACCTCGCCGACCGGCATCCGCGAAGTGAAGAAATTCGGCGGTGCAGACATAGCGAGCCTGCTCTGGGACGCGATCGAGCGCAAGCGCGCCTGATCCGACGCTCTTCCGACTGCATGTCTCCTTGAATCGACCTCGATCTTTGCGCGTCTGCTAAGACGCGCGGCGCTGTAGAGGTATTTCCGGCCAATAGCGATTGCCGCGGCTCTGCCCGCGGCCGCTCGCTCGTGCGTCCTTGTCGACTACAGTGAGCGGCCTCCTGTCGTCAGATGTTCCGTAATTGTTCTTGTTTTTGTGCGTGAACCGTGCAAGGCTCCGTCTTGCAACCCAAGGCGGTTGCGGCGCCCATGAGTATGGGCTGCCCGGGCGAGGGGATAATCATGGTCGCGCGTGTCAGCACGGTCGCATTTCAGGGTATCGAGGGTCTGCCGGTCGACGTTCAGGTGATGGTAGCGCCGGGCAAGGTCGGCATGCAGATCGTCGGGCTGCCGGACAAGGCGGTCGCCGAAAGCCGTGAGCGGGTGCAGGCGGCGCTTCATGCTTCCGGTCTGGCACTGCCGGCCAAGCGCGTCACCGTCAATCTCGCGCCTGCCGATCTACCCAAGGAAGGCAGCCACTTCGATCTGGCGATCGCGCTTGGCTTGATGGCGGCGCTCGGCGCCATTCCCGGCGATGCTCTGGCACCTTATGTCGTGATCGGTGAGCTCAATCTCGATGGCACCATCGCCGCGGTTGCCGGCGCGTTGCCGGCAGCGATCGGCGCCAATGCGCTCGGCAAGGGGCTGATATGTCCGGCCGAAAGCGGGGCGGAGGCCGCCTGGGCCGGGGCCGACATCGATATTCTCGCGCCGCGCAGTCTGATCGCGATCGCCAACCATTTCCGCGGCACGCAGGTGCTTTCGCGGCCTCAAGCGGCGATCCGCTCCGGTGCTGCCGACCTGCCCGATCTCGCCGACATCAAGGGCCAGGAAAGCGCCAAGCGGGCGCTCGAGGTGGCGGCCGCCGGAAACCACAATCTGCTGATGGTCGGCCCACCCGGATCGGGCAAGTCGATGCTCGCGGCACGACTGCCCTCGATCCTGCCGCCACTCAATCCGGCGGAGCTTCTCGAAGTATCGATGATCCATTCGATCGCCGGGCAATTGCCGGGCGGCAAACTTTCGGACCGGCGGCCGTTCCGCACGCCGCATCACTCCGCCACCATGGCCGCCATGGTTGGCGGCGGCTTGCGTGCCAAACCCGGCGAGGCGTCGCTCGCCCACCATGGCGTGCTGTTCCTCGACGAGTTTCCGGAGTTCTCGCCGCAGGTGTTGGATGCGCTCCGCCAGCCGCTCGAAACGGCCGAATGCATCATCGCCCGCGCCAATCATCGCGTCAGCTATCCCGCCGCGATCCAGCTCGTTGCGGCCATGAACCCCTGCCGCTGTGGCATGGCCGGTGAGCCCGGCCGCACCTGCGCCCGTGGCCCCCGCTGCATGGCCGACTACCAGGCGCGCATCTCCGGTCCGCTGATGGATCGCATCGATATCCGCATCGACGTGCCGGCCGTCAGCGCCGCCGATCTTCTGAGGCCGGCGGCCGCCGAAAGCAGCGAGGTCGTGGCCCGTCGGGTTGCCCGCGCTCGTGCTCTGCAGATCGACCGCTTCGCCGCCCTTGGCCATGCGGAACTGACGAGCAATGCCCGCTCATCGACGTCGATGATCGAGAAAATCGCCGAGCCCGACGCGGCCGGCCTGCAGCTCCTCAGGGACGCCGCCGAAAAGATGAAATTTTCCGCCCGCGGCTACCACCGTGTGCTGAAGGTTGCGCGCACGCTCGCTGATCTCGACGGCGCGGTAACGGTCGGTCGCATTCACCTCGCCGAAGCGATTTCCTATCGCATCGCCGGCGAAAGGCTGCAGGCGGCAGCATAGCGGACGGTCGGCTCTGCGGTACCCGATCCATGTGTTTCACGACGCTGGCCTGCGCTCGACACTCGCCAACCTTGCGGGCTTTACGGAGCAGGGAGCCTGACGCGACGTCGCTGTTCGATCGGGGAAAAAGGAAAGGGCGCCCCGCGGCGCCCTTTGACCGGAGAGGCAGGCCGATCAGCCGCCGAGGCCCTCGAACAGTGCCGTCGAGAGGTAGCGTTCGGCAAAGGAAGGGATGATGACGACGATGGTCTTGCCGGCGTTTTCCTCGCGCTGGCCAACCTCGATCGCGGCGGTGAGCGCCGCGCCGGCGGAGATGCCGACCGGCACGCCTTCGAGCCTGGCGACGAGGCGAGCGGCCTCGATCGCCTCCGCGCTGTTGACCGTGACGATCTCGTCATAAACCGTGGTGTCGAGGATTGCCGGGGCGAAGCCTGCGCCGATGCCCTGGATCTTGTGCGGCCCGGGGTTGCCTCCCGACAGGACCGGCGATTCCTCCGGCTCGACGGCGATCACCTTGATCGACGGCTTGCGCGCCTTCAGCACCTGGCCGGCGCCGGTGATCGTGCCGCCGGTGCCGATACCGGACACGAAGATGTCGACCGCGCCGTCGGTATCGTTCCAGATCTCCTCGGCCGTGGTCTTGCGGTGGATTTCCGGGTTGGCCGGATTTTCGAACTGCTGCGGGATGATCGCGTCGGGCAGGGTCTCGACCAGTTCCTGTGCCTTGGCGATCGCGCCCTTCATGCCCTTTGCGCCTTCCGTCAGCACCAGTTCGGCGCCGAGCAGCGCCAGCATCTTGCGTCGCTCGACCGACATCGTCTCCGGCATGGTGAGGATCAGCTTGTAGCCCTTGGCAGCGGCGACGAAGGCGAGCGCGATGCCGGTGTTGCCCGAGGTCGGTTCGATCAGGGTCGTGCGGCCGGGAACGATCTTGCCCTGGGCTTCCAGGCTCTCGATCATCGCCACGCCGATGCGGTCCTTGACCGAGGCGATCGGATTGAAGAATTCGAGCTTGGCGAGCAGGTTCGCCTTCACGCCCTTCTCCTTGGCAAGCTTGTCCAGCCGTACGATGGGCGTATCGCCGATCGTTTCCGTGATCGAGGAATAGACGCGGCCGCGGCCGGGCTTGCGTGTGTCGGACATGAGGCTCTCCCTTGGGCGTAGATTGTTCGTCTCTGAGCATAGGAACAACGGCCGTCCAATTCCAGAACGGCGAACGCGACAGGATGACCTGCCGAAGGAAAAATCACCGGCGAAGTCGTTGTTCGGGAAAAGTTCTTTCAGCCCGCGCGAACCGCGATATAGGCGGCCGTTCCCGCAAGCACGCTGGCTGCAACACGGTTCAGCGCCTTCAGCGCCTTGGGTTGCTTGAGCAGCAAGCGCGCCCGTGCTGCGAGCAGCATGTAGGGAACCAGCACCGTCAAGAGCACCAGGAAGGTTGCCGTCAGCAGCAGGCCATAGTCGCGTGGGCCGATCACGGCAATGTCGATCAGTGTCGGCACCAGCGCCACATAGAACAGCATCGTCTTCGGGTTGCCGAGGGTGACGAGCAGGCCGGAGAGGAACGACATTGCCGCATTCGTCGATGGCTTTGCCTTGATGTCCTCCGGCAGCAGCCCCGCGGTCCAGAGCTTCCAGGCGATATAGCCGAGATAGAGCACGCCGGCGAACTTCACCACGAGGAAGATGGCGGTGAAGGTCTGCGCGATCAGCGCCAGCCCGAGGACGACAGCCGTGAGATAGATCATGTCGCCGAGGATCACGCCGAGGCCCATGAAGAAGGTTTCGCGAAAGCCGGAGCCGAGCGCCCGCGCGACCAGCGCGGTCACGCCAGGACCGGGGATGGCCGCCGCGATGAAAAGGGCACCGCTATAGGCGATGAGGGCCGCGAGCGTCATGGACGTTCCTTCCAATGGTGGTGCGGGCTTTTAACGCAAACCGCTAAAAAAGGAAATCACGGAACGGCGGCCAATGTGCCCGCCGGTCGGCAAAATTGACCGGGTGACAAGTCCGCCATTGCCCCTCGACGCCGGATCGGTAGAGCTTGCTGAAAAACGAGCGAAAGGCGCGCTTCCATGCCCGAAGTGAAGGATCTCATCGGCTTTGCCCTGCTGGCACTCGGCATGGTGCTGACGCCGGGGCCGAACATGATCTACCTGATCTCGCGCTCGATCAGCCAGGGGCCGGGCGCCGGCTTGATCTCGCTTGGCGGCGTCGCACTCGGTTTCGTCGTCTACATGGTCTCTGCCGCGCTCGGCATCACCGCGCTGCTTCTGGCCGTGCCCTTCGCCTATGATGCGCTGCGCCTCGCAGGCGCCGGCTACCTTCTTTACCTCGCCTGGCAGGCGGTCAGGCCGGGCGGTCGGTCGCCTTTTCAGGTCCGCCAACTGCCGGAGGACGGTCCGAAGAAGCTCTTCGTCATGGGGTTTCTGACGAGCCTGCTCAATCCAAAGGTGGCGGTGCTCTATCTTTCGCTGCTGCCCCAGTTCATCCGGCCGGAGCTTGGCAACGTGCTCGGCCAGTCGCTGGTGTTCGGCTCGATCCAGATTGTGACCAGCGTCTCCGTCAACGCGATGATCGCACTTGCCGCCAGCGGCATCGCCGCCTTCCTCGCGGGGCGGCCGCTGTTCATGGCGGCGCAGCGCTGGGCCATGGGCACGGCGCTCTTCGGCTTTGCGCTCAGCATGGCGTCGGAGGCGCGGCGTTGAGCCAGCGCTTGCTCTCTCCGCAGAAGATTATTCGAAAACCGGCCGCATGAAGCTGCGCTCATAGCTGACGATGCAGCGCGTCTTCTCGGCATAGGCGAAGGCTTCCCGACACTCCGCATCCGCGGCCATTTCCTTGCGGTAGCTTTCATAGGCCGCAAGGCTCGGAAAGCTGAAGAGAGCCAGTGCGATGTTGTTTGCGCCCTCGTGCGGCATGAAATAGCCGTGATGCGTGCCGCCCAGCCGATTGACGAGCGGAATCCAGAGCTTGGAGTAGTGCTCGAACTCGGCGGCCTTGTAGGGATCGATGACGTATTTCAGGTAACAGGTGATCATGCGGCTCTCCCTTCGCGTTGCCGCTTGATAGAAGAGGGAAGGCGAAGTTTCCAGCCGAGATTCATGCCGGCGGCGGCAACGAGGATCGCCACGGAGCCGAGGATCTGGACCGGCTGCAATTGATGGCCGAAGGCGACGCGGTCCACCAGGATGGCGGCGATCGGGTAGATGAAGGAGAGCGCGCCGGTCATATGCGTTGGCAGCCGCTGGATCGCGCCATAGAGCAGCACATACATCAGCCCGGTGTGGATGACACCGAGGGTGAGGAGGATCGACCACTGTGCGGCCCCTGACGGTGCGGGGGCGGCGAGCGCCATCGGCGCGAGCATCACGGTGCCGGTGATCACCTGCACCAGTGCGATCAGATGCGGCGGCGTGCCCTTGAGCAGCTTTGTTGTGATCGCTGCGATCGCATAGAAGAAGGCGGCACCGACCGCGAGCGCAATGCCGGTCAGATAGCTTTCCGGGGCGAAGCCATGGCCGGGCTTGGCCGCGACGATCGCCAGCATGCCGGCGAAGGAGACGGTAAGCCAGAAGATCTTGGTGGCGGTGATCTTCTCGCCGAGGAACAGCGCGCCGAGGCCCAGCAGCATGAAGGGTTGCGTGTTGTAGACCATGGTGGCGATCGAGATCGACGCATGGGAATAGGCGGCGAAGAGCAACAGCCAGTTGACGACGATCGCGATGCCGCCGGCAACCGAGAGCAACAGCATCCGGCGGCTGAAGTGACGACGCTCGAGAAGCCCGAGCGCCCAGGCGATGGCCACGAGAGTGAAGGCCCCAAAGACGCAGCGCCAGAACACCACGCTCGTCACCGGCTGCCCCGACATCAGCACGAACCAGCCGATGGTTCCGGAGATCAGCATGGCCGCCGTCATCTCGATACTGCCGCGTTTGAGTTCGATGTTCATGATCACTGCTCCATCTTGGTGATCGGAGAATAGCCGGTGCTTGCGGCCATTCCCATGGATGAACAAAGGCAATCGTGCTAGATTGCCTAATTATCGAAGTTATGTTTGTTGCTGTGGCTTATGGTGTCGTGATGCTGGACGAGATTGACCGACGAATCCTCGACATTCTGGCAGCCAATGCCCGGGTCTCGCTGAAGGAACTGGCGCAGGAGGCGGGATTATCCTCTCCGAGTGCTGCGGATCGTCTCCGCAAGTTGGAAGAACGCGGTATCCTCGATGGTTTCACCATCGCGCTGAACCCGATGAAGGTCGGCTATCCGCTGCAGGCGGTCATACGCGTGCGGCCGATGCCGGGCATGCTCCACATCGTCGAGCGGCTGATCCAGGACACGCCCGAAATCGTCGAATGCGACAAGGTCACCGGCGACGATTGTTTCATCGCCAAGCTCTTCGTGCGCGACATGGCGCAACTGGACACGATCCTCGACCGGATCGCCGAGAAGGCGCAGACCAACACCTCGATCGTCAAGTCGTCGCCGGTCAAGCGCCGCCTGCCGCCGTTGATTTAGGAAAAATCTCGTTTAAACGCCGGTGGAGCCGAAGCCGCCGGCGCCGCGGGCCGTCTCGCTCGCACCGTCAGCCTCGCGGACCGTGACCTGCGTGACCGGCGCGATCACCATCTGGGCAATGCGCATGCCGCGCTCGATGAGGAAATCCTCGTCGCCGAGATTGACGAGCAGCACCTTCACCTCGCCGCGATAGTCGCTGTCGATCGTGCCGGGCGTGTTGAGGCAGGTGATGCCGTGCTTGAAGGCGAGCCCCGAGCGCGGCCGGATCTGTGCCTCATAGCCCGCCGGAACCTCGAAGACGAAGCCCGTCGGCACCAGCGCGCGCTTGCCCGGAGTGAGCATCAGCGGGCGATCGGCGGGAACGGCCGCGCGCAAATCCATGCCGGCGGCGCCGGATGTCTCGTAGGCGGGCAGCTCAAGGCCCTCGCCGTGCGGCAGGCGAACGAGGTTGAGGGTCGGGCGGGATTCGGACGGATGTGTGCTCATGGTCGCATAAGCCGGCGCGTGGGTGCCTCGGTCAATTGCATAATCGGGGCCGAGCCTGTAAAGGACGCGGCAACTCACAGGATTCTACGACATGGCTGAAACTCTCGCCGAGGCGGTCTCCCGCCGCCGCACATTTGCGATCATTGCGCACCCGGACGCCGGTAAGACCACGCTCACCGAAAAGCTGCTGCTGTTCGGCGGCGCCATCCAGCTCGCCGGCGAGGTCAAGGCGAAGAAGGATCGCATCCAGACCCGTTCGGACTGGATGAAGATCGAGCGCGAACGCGGCATCTCGGTCGTCACCTCGGTGATGACCTTCGAATATGGCGGCAACGTCTTCAACATTCTCGATACGCCCGGCCACGAAGACTTCGCCGACGACACCTATCGCACGCTGACGGCGGTGGATGCCGCGGTCATGGTCATCGACGCCGCCAAGGGTATCGAGCCGCGCACGCTGAAGCTCTTCGAAGTCTGCCGCATGCGCGATATCCCGATCATCACCTTCGTCAACAAGATGGACCGCGAGAGCCGCGATCCGTTCGAGATCCTGGATGAAGTCGAGGAAAAGCTGGCGCTCGATTGCGCGCCGGTGACCTGGCCGATCGGCCGGTCCAAGACCTTCTGCGGTTCCTATCATCTGGCCGACAACACCGTGCGCGGTTCCGATACGCAGGAAATTCCGACCAAGGTCAATGGTCCGGAAATGGCCTCCCATCGCCTGCCGGAAAACGAGCGCGACGCCTTCACCGACGAGCTGACGCTGGCGATCGAGGCCTGCAAGCCCTTCGACAAGAAGGCCTTTCTCGAAGGTCACCTGACGCCGGTCTTCTTCGGCTCGGCGCTGCGCAACTTCGGTGTGCGCGATCTCATCAACGCACTCGGCGACATGGCGCCGCCGCCGCGTGACCAGGTGGCCGATATCCGCACCGTGCATGCGACCGACGACAAGATGACGGCCTTCGTCTTCAAGATCCAGGCCAACATGGATCCGAACCATCGAGACCGCATCGCCTTTGCCCGCGTCTGCTCCGGCAAGCTCGAGCGCGGCATGAAGGCGCGCCTGTCGCGCACCGGCAAGCAACTGGGCCTCAGCGCCCCGCAGTTCTTCTTCGCTTCGCAGCGCCAGCTTGCCGACACCGCCTATGCGGGCGATGTCGTCGGCATCCCGAACCACGGAACGCTTCGTATCGGCGATACGCTGACCGAGGGTGAGCCGCTGGTGTTCCAGGGCGTGCCGAACTTCTCGCCGGAAATCCTGCGCCGCGTGCGGCTGGAGGATGCGATGAAGGCGAAGAAGCTGAAGGAAGCGCTGCAGCAGATGGCGGAAGAGGGCGTCGTCCAGCTCTTCTCGCCCGAAGACGGCTCGCCGGCGATCGTCGGCGTCGTCGGCGCGCTGCAGCTCGACGTGTTGAAGGAGCGCCTCAGCGCCGAATACGGCCTGCCGGTTTCCTTCGAAATGTCACGCTTCTCCGTCTGCCGCTGGATTTCGGCCGATCAAGCCGCCGATCTCGACAAGTTCATCACGGCGCGCCGCGGCGACATCGCCCGCGATCTCGACGGCGACCCGGTCTTCCTGGCGCAGGACAGCTTCTCGCTGCGCTACGAGGCGGAGCGCTACCCGGCGATCAAAATGGTCGCGATCAAGGAATATCACGTCGCCAAGGCGGCCTGATTGTTTTCCGTCCGGCCGGTGCCCAACGGCACCGGCCGGCAATTCGGCGCTGATGCGCCGTAGCTGATCCCCTAAATCGAAAAATCGAAACGCGGTGACGAGCGATCGAGCACGGCCATGCTCGGGCGAACATCCCACGCTGCCGCGATCACCCCCGAAAGCGCGATCATCAAACGCTCGACATCGTCGCGCGCCGTCTCGTGCAGGGCTTCGGCAACGATCAGTGCACGTGTGGTCTGCGGCCGGATCGCCGAATGGCCGCTCTGACGGTTGGTCCAGCGTCGGGCGTGCGCCCGCCCTTCGCCATCGGCAAAGATCACCTCGCCGGGTTCCGGGCTTTCCACTTCTCCCGAGAAGGTCAGATAGGTTTCATTACCGAACGCCCGGCGGACCTGCAGAAAATCGGCGATGTGTGACAGGTCGAAGACCGCAATCGGGATCGCGAAGGCGAGCGAGGCGGCGTTGCAGAGATCGATCAGCGGGTGGATCACCGGCAGGCCGCCTTCCTTCCGGAAGCGCCTGAGCAGCGCCTCGGAGGCCGAACGATATTGCGTCGGCTTCAGCCCCATCTTCGCAAAGGTCCGGCGCCAGGCCTGGATTTCCGGCAGGTCGCTTTCGGCCTCGGTGCCGAGGCGGTCGTTTGCGATCGCGTGGAGGCGGCGAATATCGTCCTCGACCGAGACATCGCTGCATACGCCGTTGATGAAGACGGCGCCGGCGCTGAGCTCCGGGAAATCGCGCCAGATATCATCTGCGTGTTGGAAATGCATGGAGATCCTCGAAGCCTGTGGGTTCATTCTGGCTCAAGCCTCCTTTGCGGGAAAGGCGCCCGCTGTCCTTCGGCTGGAGCGGATCTGAGGCACGGTCAGTCCAAGAACGGCGCCGAGCACGCAGCCGATGCCGAGAAGCTGGTGGACGCCGACCGGTTCACCGAGCAGCAGGAAGGCGAAGAGGACAGCCGAAACCGGCGCCAATGCCGTAAAGACGGAGGCCTCGGTGCCGCTCACCCGTGCGGAGCCGGCGTACCAGAGCACGAAGCCCGCCACCGTCGGAACGAGCGCATAGTAGAGAACCGCAAAGATCGCGCTCTTGTCGATCCCTACTGTCGCATGTGGTTCGAAGAGGGCGGGGATGAGAGCGACGGCGAAGCCGAGGCCGGCCATCAGCGTCGAAAGCGCCAGCGGCGAGATCTCGGCCCTGACGCGTTTGTTGAGAAGGATGAACAGGCCCTCGCAGACGACGGCGCCGAAGATGAGGGCGATACCGAGCGGAGAATGGCCGGCGCCTTCGCCGGGCTTGAAGACGATCGTGAGCACGCCGACGGCGGCGAGCGCGATCGCTGCAAGCATCCGCCGGTCGGGGTGCTCGCCGAGTATGAGGACGGCGATGGCGGCGGAAACGACCGGAAGGGTGCCAATCACCACGCCGGCGTCGGTTGCTGCCGTCAGGCTCAGGCCGGTGATCAGCAGGGTGGTGTAGCCGACGCTGCCGGCGCCGGCCTGGGTGATGAGAATCAGCCAGTCTCGCGACCTGAGTTTCGGCCACGACGTCCCGGTGAACTTCATCAGCAGCAGGAAGAGCGGGAAGGCGACGGCGAAGCGCAGAGCCGTCGCGGTGAAAGGGGCCAGACCAGCAGCAATGATCTTGCTGGCGATCACCGTGCTGCCGACGAGGATCATCGCCACTGACAGATAGAAATAGCCCCGAAATTTTTCCGACATGTCCGTCCTCCGTTGCAGTGCCGCGCTTTCGACGCGCGGCGGGTGCAGCAATGCGCCGGAGAGGATTTCGGGTCTTGAACGGAATTGCGGGTGCTACTTCCTTGCCTCGGCGTAAGCACCCGGCGACAGCCCGTATTTGCTGACGAAGACGCGAGTCATGTGGCTCTGGTCGGCGAAACCGGCGGCGAATGCAGCCTCTGCCAACGGCATGCCTTCGCCGATCAGGCGGCGGGCGAGATCGATGCGGCGCTGTACGATATAGGCATGCGGCGTCAGGCCGACCGATTTGGCGAAGTTGCGTATCAGTTGAAAGCGGCTGAGCCCTGCCTCCGCGGCGAGGTCGGCAAGGGTGATCGCCGCCGTCGGATCGTCGTCGATCATCGTCTTGGCGGCGGTGATCATTGCCGGTCTTTCGTGGTGCCGTGCCCTGCCGGTGGCAAGAACGCTCGCCAGCAGCAGAAGAAGCCGTTCCTCGCGCCGGATCGCCTCGTCCTGTGCCGTGGGGTCTGTGATTGCCGCAAACAGGGCGCAGAACTCGTTTGCCGTGTCCGCGTCCCTGAAAGCGGGTGAGGCGAACTCGTCGGCATCCGAGCGGCCCTGGCCGATATCCTCGGCGGCGGCGGAGATGACGGCAGGATCGAAGTAAAGCATGCGCCAGGAGCGCCCGGCGTCGCCAATCGGCACGCCGTCATGCACCTCGCCGGGATTGACGGTGATCATATCGCCGGCGCCGGCCTCGACCATGCCGCGGCCGCTGAGCGATTTCTGGGCGCCCTGGTAGATCAGCCCGATGCCGAACTGCTCATGGGTGTGGCGGGCGAAGGAATGGCGCGTTTGCGCCTCGACCGCGTCTATGCCCGCGGTCACGCTATGCAGCATCCTGAACTGACCCTTTGCCATCTGCGCGCCGATCCCCTTGCTTCCAGTCTTCTACATCGTCCAGGTGCATCCCGCTATCGTCCTGGCCTTGCCAATTCAATCGGCGAGTTGAGTAAAATTTATGCATAATGAAAGATTGTCAAAACATTAGGCAAATCCTGTTGCGAAAAATGCTGCGCGGCATCATGATCGGCGCATGACGCATCGGGACCTCACCATTCTCGTGATCGACGAGAACGCCATCCGCGCCTCGATCATCGAGGAGGGGCTGCATGAGGCCGGCCATCGCAAGGTCACTGTCATCCATGAAGTCCAGGGCATGGTCCGCACCATCGAGACGCTGAGGCCCGATGTCATCGTCATCGATATCGAAAACCCCAACCGCGACATGATGGAGCATCTGTTCCAGCTGACCCGCACCGTCGGGCGGCCGATCGCCATGTTCGTCGACCGCTCCGATACGGCCTCGATCGAGGCCGCGGTGGAGGCGGGCGTCTCCGCCTATGTGGTTGACGGACTGAAGAAGGAGCGCGTCAAGCCGATCCTCGACATGGCCGTCAGCCGCTTCAACGCCTTCAGCCGGCTGCAGCGTGAGCTTGCAGATGCGAAATCGGCGCTGGAAGAGCGCAAGGTGATCGAGCGCGCCAAGGGCATCCTGATGAAGATGCGGGGTCTCTCCGAGGACGAGGCCTTCGCGCTGCTGCGCCAGACGGCGATGAACGAAAAGAAGAAGATGTCGGAGATCGCGCAAAGCGTGGTGACGGCCGCAGGCCTGCTGATGTGAGGGCGCGGTTTCCGATGCTGTCGGAAGGAGATACCGGAGTGAACATCATGACGACCATCGACAATTCGCGACCCGGCGCGGCGATGGGCGAGGGTCTGCCCGCGCCGGTGAGACTGGGTGGCGAGGGGGCACGAACGATCCGCGCCGGCTTCATTCCGCTGGTCGATGCCGCTGTGCTGATCGCAGCGGCGGAACTCGGCTTCGCTCGCAAGGAGGGGCTGACGCTCGATCTCGTCAAGGATGTCTCCTGGGCCAATGTGCGCGACCGGCTCGCTTTTCGTCAGTTTGATATCGCCCACATGCTCTCGCCGATGCCGGTCGCGGCCATGCTCGGCCTCGGTTCCAATCCCTCGCCGACGATCGCGCCTTTCTCCCTCGGGCGCGGCGGCAATGCGATCACGCTTTCCAACCGGCTCTTCGCCCGCATGCAGGAAGTGGGTGATCTTGGCGAGGTGGAGGATGCGCTCGCCCATGCGCGTGCACTCGCTGCGGTGCTCGGCCGGATGCGCAACGGCGGCGAGCCGGCGCCAAGGCTCGGCGTCACCTATCCGTTCTCCTCGCACAACTACGAGGTCCGCTACTGGCTGGCTGCAGGCGGTATCGATCCGGATCGCGATGTGAAGCTCGTGGTCGTGCCGCCACCCTTGACCTCCGATGCGCTCGCCGCCGGCGCCATCGACGGTTTCTGCGTCGGCGCGCCCTGGAACATGGTGGCCTCCGAGCGCGGCCTCGGGCGCATCGTCGCCGCCAAGCAGGACATCTGGCCTTCGGCACCGGAAAAGGTGATCGGCATGCGGCCGGAATGGGCGGAGACCAACGCCGAGACCGTATCGCGTCTGATCGTGGCACTCGACCGGGCGGCGCGCTGGTGCGACGAGCCCGACAATCGCGGCACGCTTGCCGAACTGCTCGCCGCCCCCCGCTACGTGGGCGCCCCGGTCGAAATCATCCGCCGGGTTCTCGCCGGCGAGTTCACCATCGATGCGGCGGGCAACAGGCGCGTGATTGACGACTACTTCGCCTTCCATCGCGAGCACGCCAACTATCCCCGTCCCGGCCAGGCGCTCTGGCTCTACAGCCAGATGGTGCGCTGGGGCCAGGCGCGATTGTCGCCCGAGATGCAGGCGCTGGCCGCTGCCGCCTATCGCCCCGACCTCTATCGCCAGGCGCTCGGCGAGGCCGCCATTCCCGCCGATGCCGCTATTCGTATCGAGGGTGACAGGCCGGGCGACCGCTTCATGGACGGACATGTTTTCGATCCCGCGGATATCGAGGCTTATGTCCACTCTTTTCCCGTTCGCGCTTCCATGGCGATCGTTTCGGTTGAGCAGGAGAGCTGAGGATGACGCACCATGTTTGTGCAGAGTCCGGATGCGAAATATGTGCGCCGCACAATAATTCAGCAGACTCTACAATAGGCGAATTTATGTGCGCTGCACCTGAGTCCGAAAATTACGTTTTGAATTCAAGTATCTAAAGGTCAAGTCAGCGAACTGGCACGGCCTTTGCTTTTCTAGAAATGCTTCGGTCAATGGCGATCGAAGCGAGATCAAACGCCAGATCGCGTTTGCCGAAGACACCGACGTCGCAAGGTTTTTGTTCCCGAGGATTCCTCCCGATCCCGGACGCAATCACCGAGCGGCGTTTTTTTATGTCCGGTTATCCGGCCAGCAGAGGAACCTGCGCATGACCAAGTTTTCGACCGGCGGCCTGACCCGCCGCAGCCTGCTGAAGACCACGGCAACCGCCGCCCTGTTTGGCGCGGTCAAGTCGGCCTTCCCATCCGGTGCCTTCGCGCAAAGCTCCGGTCCGGAAACCACCAAGGCCGTGCTCGGCTTCATCGCGCTCACAGACTCGGCACCGCTGATCATCGCCAAGGAAAAGGGTCTCTTCGACAAATACGGGATGACCGAAGTCGAGGTCGTCAAGCAGGCCTCCTGGGGTACGACACGCGACAACCTGGTGCTGGGTTCCGCCGGTTCCGGCATCGATGGCGCCCATATCCTGACGCCGATGCCCTATCTGATCTCCACCGGCAAGGTTACCCAGAACAACCAGCCGCTGCCGATGGCAATTCTTGCCCGCCTCAATCTCGATGCGCAGGCGATCTCGGTCGGCCAGGCCTATGCCGATCTCAAGGTCGGCCTCGATGCATCCGCGCTCAAGGAAGCGTTCGCCAAAAAGAAGGCCGAAGGTGCCGCCGCCAAGGTGGCGATGACCTTCCCCGGCGGCACCCATGATCTCTGGATCCGCTATTGGCTCGCTGCCGGCGGCATCGATCCGGACACGGATGTCGAAACCATCGTCGTGCCGCCGCCGCAGATGGTCGCCAACATGAAAGTCGGCACCATGGACTGTTTCTGCGTCGGCGAGCCCTGGAACGAGCAGCTCGTCAATCAGAAGATCGGTTACACCGCCGCCAACACCGCCGAGATCTGGAACGAGCATCCGGAAAAGTCCTTCGCCATGCGCGCCGATTGGGTGGAGAAAAACCCGCGCGCGGCCAAGGCGCTCACCATGGCGATCCAGGAAGCGGCGCAATGGTGCGACGACATGGCCAACAAGGACGAGCTGGCGAAGATCGTCGGCAAGCGCAGCTGGTTCAACGTGCCGCCAAAGGACATCGTCGATCGCCTCAAGGGCGAATACGACTACGGCAACGGCAAGGTCGTCGAGCAGAGCCCGCACTTCATGAAGTTCTGGCGCGATCACGCCTCCTATCCGTTCCAGAGCCACGACGCCTGGTTCCTCACCGAGAATATCCGCTGGGGCAAGTTCGCGCCCGATACCGACATCAAGGCACTCGTCGCCAAGGTCAACCGTGAGGATATCTGGCGCGAGGCCGCCAAGGATCTGGGGGTGACCGACATGCCGGCATCCACCTCGCGCGGCGTCGAAAACTTCTTCGACGGCAAGATCTTCGATCCCGCGGATCCTGCCGCCTACCTCAAAAGCCTTTCGATCTCGCGCGTCGCCTGACCATTGCGATGGTCGCGGCAAGTGCTTCGCGACCATCCGTTCCGAATTCCAAGGAGAACGGCATGACCGTCACCAATCTCAAACTCAAGCAGGACGCTATGCCTCGACCAGCCGCGCGCGTCATCGCGTTCAACCGCTCGGCGAGCGTCGGCAGCGGCCGGCCGCTTACCGCGAGACTCGTTGCCGCGGCCACGAACGTCTTGCCGCTTCTCGTCACGCTGGCGCTGATCCTCGTCGCCTGGCAGGTCGCCTGTTCGGCGCCTGATTCCAGCCTGCCGTCGCCAACGCGGGTGCTGGCGGAAAGCTGGGACCTGATCGCCCATCCCTTCTATACCGGCCAGGGCGTCGACCAGGGGCTCTTCTGGCACATAGCGGCGAGCCTGCAGCGCGTCGCAATCGGCTATGCGCTCGCCGCCGTCGTCGGCATCGCGCTCGGCGCGCTGGTCGGCCAGAGCCAGCTTGCCATGCGCGGCCTCGATCCGATCTTCCAGGTGCTGCGCACCGTGCCGCCGTTGGCCTGGCTGCCGCTGTCGCTGGCTGCTTTCCAGGACGGCAACCCGTCGGCAATCTTCGTGATCTTCATCACCGCCATCTGGCCGATCATCATCAACACCGCTGTCGGCATTCGCAATATTCCGCAGGACTACCAGAACGTCGCCAAGGTGCTGCGCCTCAACGCCCTTGAGTATTTCGCCAAGATCATGCTGCCGGCCGCAGCCCCCTACATCTTCACCGGCCTCCGCATCGGCATCGGCCTTTCCTGGCTCGCGATCGTCGCGGCCGAAATGCTGATCGGCGGCGTCGGTATCGGCTTCTTCATCTGGGATGCCTGGAACTCCTCGCTGATCAGCGACATCATCGTTGCGCTCATCTATGTCGGCATCGTCGGCTTTCTGCTCGATCGCCTCATCGCCCTCGTCGGCCGCGTCGTCACTCGCGGCACTGCAACCGCGTGAGAGAGGGGAAAGCCATGACCAAGAGTTATCTTTCGCTGGAACTGATCGACAAAAGCTTCGAGCGCGGCGGTACCCGCACCGAGGTGCTGAAGCAGGTGTCGCTGTCGGTCGACAAGGGCGAGTTCATCTCGATCATCGGCCATTCCGGCTGCGGCAAGTCGACCCTGCTCAACATCGTTGCCGGCCTGACACAGGCGACGACCGGCGTCGTCCTGCTCGACGGCCGGGTTGCCGACGAGCCGGGACCGGATCGCGCCGTCGTCTTCCAGAACCATTCTCTGCTGCCCTGGCTGACGGTCTACGAAAACGTCCGCCTCGGCGTCGACAAGGTCTTCGCGGGCAGCAAGAGCAAGGCCGAGCGCCACGACTGGGCGATGCGTAACCTGGAACTCGTGCAGATGGCGCATGCGGCCGACAAGCGACCCTCCGAAATCTCCGGCGGCATGAAGCAGCGCGTCGGCATCGCCCGCGCGCTTGCGATGGAGCCGAAGGTGCTGCTGCTCGACGAGCCCTTCGGCGCTCTCGATGCGCTGACGCGGGCACATCTGCAGGACCAGGTGATGCAGATCCATGCCGAACTCGGCAATACCGTGCTGATGATCACCCACGATGTCGACGAGGCGGTGCTGCTCTCCGATCGCATCGTGATGATGACCAACGGACCATCGGCCCGCATCGGCGAGATCCTCGACGTGCCGCTCGCCCGTCCGCGCCGGCGCATCGAGCTTGCCGGCGACCGAACCTACCTCAAATGCCGCGAAGCCGTGCTCAAGTTTCTCTATGAGCGCCACCGCTTCGTCGAAGCTGCGGAGTGATCCCATGGCCGAACACACCACTGAAAAGCTCGTGATCATCGGCAACGGCATGGCGCCGGGCCGCATGCTGGAAGAACTCTTCGAGAAGGCACCGGGCCGCTATGCGGTGACAATCTTCAACGCCGAGCCGCGCGTCAACTACGACCGCATCATGCTGTCGCCGGTGCTATCGGGGGAAAAGGATTACGAGCAGATCATCATCCATGGCGATGGTTGGTACATCAAGCACGGCATCACGCTCTACAAGGGCCACAAGATCATCGCCATCGACCGTGACGCCAAGACCGTCACATCCGACCATGGCGTCACCGAGAGCTACGACAAGCTGGTGATCGCGACCGGTTCGGTGCCCTTCATCATTCCTGTGCCGGGCAAGGATCTGCGCGGCGTCATCACCTATCGCGACCTCGACGACGTGCAGGCGATGTTGCTTGCGGCCCAGTCGCGCGAAAAGGCTGTCGTCATCGGTGGCGGCCTTCTCGGCCTCGAAGCGGCGGCCGGCCTCAATGCACGCGGCATGGACGTTACCGTGCTGCACGTCATGCCGACCTTGATGGAGCGGCAGCTCGACCCCGCCGCCGGTTACCTGCTGCAGAAGGCGGTCGAAGAGCGTGGCATCAAGGTCATCACCAAGGCGAACACCAAGCGGATCATCGGCGAAGAAAAAGTCGAGGGCATCGAGCTCGATGACGGCCGCATCATCCCGGCGACACTGGTCGTGATGGCTGTCGGCATCCGACCGAATGTCGGCCTTGGCAGGGAGGCAGGACTTGCCACCAACCGCGGCATCGTCGTCGACGCCGGCATGCAGACCTCCGACGGGCACATCATGGCGCTTGGCGAATGTGCCGAGGTCGGCGGCATGGTCTACGGCCTTGTGGCGCCGCTCTATGAGATGGCGCGGGTTGCCGCCCGCCACCTGGCCGGCGATCGCAGTGGTGCTTTTGTTCATTCCGATACACCGACAAAACTGAAGGTGACCGGCATCAACCTCTATTCGGTCGGCGACTTCGCCGATGGCGAGGGGCGCGAGGAGATCGTGTTGCGCGACGCGACCGCCGGCGTCTACAAGCGCCTCGTGCTCAAGGAGAACCGCATCATCGGCACGGTACTCTACGGGGAGACGGCCGACGGCGCCTGGTTCAACGATCTGATGAAGCGTGGCACTGACATCTCGGAAATGCGCGACACGCTGATCTTCGGCCAGGCCTATCAGGGAGGGTCGCCCCTGGACCCTATGGCGGCCGTTGCAGCCTTGCCGGATGATGCGGAGATCTGCGGCTGCAACGGCGTCTGCAAGGGCAAGATCGTCGAGACCATTGGCACCAAGGGCCTGAGCTCGCTCGACGACGTGCGGGCTCATACCAAGGCGTCCGCCTCCTGCGGCTCCTGCACCGGCCTTGTCGAGCAACTGATGTCGCTGACACTCGGCGACAGCTACAATCCCGCCGCCGTCCAGCCGATGTGCACCTGCACCGAACTCGGCCATGACGACGTGCGCCGGCTAATCAAGGCCAAGGGCCTGAAGACCATTCCCGCCGTCATGCAGGAGCTGGAGTGGAAGACTTCCTGCGGCTGCGCCAAGTGCCGTCCGGCGCTCAACTACTACCTCGTCTGCGACTGGCCGGACGAATATGCCGACGACTACCAGTCGCGTTTCATCAATGAGCGCGTCCACGCCAATATCCAGAAGGATGGCACCTATTCGGTCGTGCCGCGCATGTGGGGCGGCGTCACCAATGCGCAGGAATTGCGCGCCATTGCCGACGTCGTCGACAAGTTCGAGATCCCGCTGGTCAAGGTGACCGGCGGCCAGCGCATCGACCTGCTCGGCATCGAGAAGGAAAACCTGCCGGCGGTTTGGGCCGATCTCGGCAAGGCGGGCTTCGTTTCTGGTCAGGCCTATGCCAAGGGGCTGCGCACGGTGAAGACCTGCGTCGGCTCCGACTGGTGCCGCTTCGGCACCCAGGATTCGACCGGCCTCGGCATCCGCATCGAGAAGTTCATGTGGGGTTCCTGGACGCCGGCCAAGCTGAAGATGGCGGTCTCCGGCTGTCCACGCAACTGCGCGGAAGCCACCTGCAAGGACATCGGCGTCATCTGCGTCGACAGTGGTTTCGAGATCCATTTCGCCGGGGCGGCCGGGCTCGACATCAAGGGCACGGAAGTTCTTGGCCTGGTGAAGACCGAGGACGAGGCGCTGGAGCATATCGTGGCGCTGACGCAGATGTATCGCGAGCAGGCGCGCTACCTCGAGCGCATCTACAAATGGGCGAAGCGCGTCGGCCTCGACGAAATCCGCCGCCAGATCATCGGTGATGCCGACAAGCGCAAGGCCTATTTCGACCGCTTCGTCTTCAGTCAGAAATTCGCCCAGGTCGACCCCTGGTCGGAGCGCGTCTCCGGCAAGGACAAGCACGAGTTCCGGCCGATGGCGACGGTCGGTTTTTCTGAAGCTGCAGAGTGAGGTGATGGATATGAACTGGCATCCAATCGGCGACATCTCCGACATTCCGCTGAGGGGCGCGCGCTGCGTGAAGACGCCCCAGGGCAAGATCGCCGTGTTCCGCACCGCCGAAAACGAGGTCTTCGCCATCGAGGACCATTGCCCGCACAAGGGCGGGCCGCTGTCGGAGGGCATCGTCCACGGCGCGGCCGTGACCTGCCCCCTGCATAACTGGGTGATCTCGCTCGAAACCGGCAAGGCGCTTGGGGCGGACGAGGGCGCAGTGCGCACCATCCCGGTGCGCATCGACGGCGGCGCGCTCTACATCGCGCTCGAAAGCCTGCTGATTGCGGCGGAATAACCATGGAGCGGGAGGTCAAGACCACCTGTCCCTATTGCGGCGTCGGCTGCGGCGTGATCGCAACGGTCACCGAGGATGGCGCCGTCTCTGTTCGCGGTGACACCGATCATCCCGCCAACTTTGGCAGGCTCTGCTCCAAGGGCTCGGCGCTGGCCGAGACCCTCGACCTCGACGGCCGGCTGCTGCATCCGGAGATCGGCGGCAAGCAGGCCGGCTGGGACGAGGCGCTCGATCTCGTCGCCGCGCGCATTGCCCAGACGATCGCCGAGCATGGGCCGGACTCGGTCGCCTTCTATGTCTCCGGGCAGTTGCTGACCGAAGATTATTACGTCGCCAACAAGCTGATGAAGGGCTTCATCGGCTCGGCCAATATCGACACCAATTCGCGGCTCTGCATGTCCTCGTCCGTTGCCGGCCACCGCCGCGCCTTCGGCTCGGACACGGTTCCTGGCTGCTATGAGGACCTGGAACTCGCCGATCTCGTGGTGCTCACCGGCTCCAATCTCGCCTGGTGCCACCCGGTGCTCTATCAGCGCCTCGCCGCCGCCAAGGCGGCACGGCCCGAGATGCGGGTGGTGGTGATCGATCCGCGCCGCACGATGACTGCCGATATCGCCGACCTGCATCTGGCAATCCGTCCCGATGGCGACGTGGCGCTGTTCAACGCGCTCTTCGCCCATCTGGCGGCAAGCCCTGCTGTCGATCAGTCCTACGTCGCCGCCCACACCAGCGGTTTCGCTGAAGCCCTCGCCGCCGCAGATGCGCTCGACCAGGCCGCTTTGATGCAGACAACAGGGCTGGAAGTCTCGGAAATCGCCGCCTTCTTCCGCCTGTTCGAAACGACGGAAAAGGTCGTCACCTGCTATAGCCAGGGCGTCAACCAGTCTTCCTCCGGCACGGACAAAGTCAACGCGATCATCAACTGTCACCTCGCCACCGGCCGCATCGGCCGGCCGGGCATGGGGCCGTTTTCGCTCACCGGCCAGCCCAATGCCATGGGCGGTCGCGAGGTCGGCGGCCTTGCCAACATGCTCGCCGCCCACATGGATATCGAGAAGGCCGAGCATCGCGATCGGGTGCGCCGTTTCTGGGGCGCGCCGTCGATCGCCGCAAAGCCGGGGCTGAAGGCCGTCGACATGTTCAGCGCCGTCGCCGACGGCCGCATCAAGGCGATCTGGATCATGGCGACCAATCCTGTGGTCTCCATGCCGGATGCCGATGCCGTCGAGGCCGCCCTCAGGGCCTGTCCCTTCGTGGTCGTCTCCGATGTGCTCCGAGAGACCGACACCACCCGCCACGCCCACGTACTGCTGCCCTCGCTCGGGTGGGGCGAGAAGGACGGCACCGTCACCAACTCCGAGCGCCGCATCTCCCGCCAGCGCGGTTTCCTTGCGGCTCCCGGCGAAGCCCGCGCCGACTGGTGGCAGCTTGCCGAGGTAGCCCGCCGCACGGGCTTCCAGGGCGCCTTTGCCTTTGCCTCGCCGGCCGAGATTTTTGCCGAGAATGCCGGCCTTTCGGGCTTTGAGAATGACGGGCGGCGGGATTTCGATATCGGCGCCCATGCTGAGATCGACGCTGCCGACTATGACGCGCTCGCGCCATTCCAATGGCCACAGCCACAGGGAAAACCGAAGGCTGAGACCCGCTTCTTTGCCGATGGCGGTTTCTTCCACGCGGATGCGCGCGCCCGCTTCGTGGCGGTCGCAAGCAGCGTTCCGGTCCGCGTCAGCGACGCCTTTCCCTTCACCTTGAATACCGGCCGCGTGCGTGACCACTGGCATACGATGACCCGCACCGGAAAGAGCGCGCGGCTCTCGGCTCATCTCGCCGAACCTTTCGCCGAGATCCACCCGCGCGACGCGATGGACCTCGGAATTGCGCCGGCCGATCTCGTCGCGCTCGAAAGCCCCCACGGTTCGGCGATCGTCCGCGCGCTCATCACCGAGCGGCAGGCGCGCGGCAATCTCTTCGTGCCCATGCACTGGAACGACCAGTTCACCGCGAAGGCGCGCGTCGATGCCCTGGTCCCGCCGGTCACCGATCCGGTCTCCGGCCAGCCGGCCTCCAAGAACGTCGCCGTCGCGATCAGCCGCTTTTCCGCCTCGACCTATGGCTTCGCGGTCAGCGCGGCGAAACCCTCGGGTCTTGATCTCGGCTACTGGGCGGTCGCCAAGGCGAAGGGCGGTTGGCGCCTGGAGTTCGCCACGGCAGAGGCGCCGGAGGATTGGATCGGCTGGTGTCGCGGGACCTTCGGTTTGCCTCAGGATATCGAGCCGATCGGCTACGCCGACGGCCCCTCCGGTCAGCGCCGCCTTGCCTTTTTTGACGGCGATCGTCTGCTGCTGGCGCTCTTTCTCGCGCCCGAGCCCGTGGCGGTTGCCCGCAATTGGGCGGTCGAGCAGCTCAGCGTCTCGCACGCGGATTTGCGCATGCGCTTTGCGCTCGTGGCTGGCCGGCCCGGTGCCGACACGCCGGATCCGGGAGCGGCTGTCTGCTCCTGCTTCAACGTCGGCGTCAACCAGATCGTCGCCGCCGTCCGCGGCGGCTGCCGCTCGGTCGAAGCGGTCGGACAGGCCGTGAGTGCCGGAACCAACTGCGGCTCTTGCCGCGCCGAGATCAGGGGGATCATCGATGGATGCCTTGCTGCCGCGGCGGAATGAAGAGCGATCGCGCGCCGAACCGGCGCGCATGGCCGCGCTCGCCAAGCTGCCGGTCTTCTGGTCGCTCGAAGGCAAGCGCGCCGTGGTGTCAGGCGGCAGCGCCGCCGCCTGGAAGGCGGAGCTGCTGGCCGCCTGTGGTGCCGAAGTACATATCTATGCGCCGGCGGAAGAGCTCGGCGAGGTCTGCACCGCATTGATCGAGAAAGGTGCTGCTCATCCCTCCGGTCGCCTCATTCATCACCGCGAGCCTTGGCAGGCGGATGCGTTGGCCGGTGCCGCGCTCGCGATCGCCGATTGTGGGAGCGACGAGGAGGCACGGACCTTCTTCGCGGCTGCCCAGCAGGCCGGTGTGCCGGTCAACGTCATCGACAAACCCGCCTTCTGCCAGTTTCAGTTCGGCTCGATCGTCAATCGCTCGCCGGTCGTCGTGTCGATTTCGACCGATGGCGCAGCACCCATCCTCGCCCAGGCGATCCGCCGCCGTATCGAGACGCTGCTGCCGCCGGTGCTGAAGGATTGGGCAGCGCTGGCGCAGACGCTGAGAGACAAGGTCAACGCACGGCTGAAGCCCGGTGCGCCGCGCCGCGCCTTCTGGGAACGCTTCGTCGATCTCGCTTTTCAGGCGACACCGGAGGAGGGTGTCGATACGCGGCTGGTGGCGGAGATGGAGCGCCTGTCGGCGAACCATGCCGCCACCGGCCGCGTGACGCTTGTCGGCGCCGGCCCCGGCGACAGCGAGTATTTGACGTTGAAAGCCGTGCGGGCGCTGCAGGCGGCCGACGTCATCCTGTTCGACGATCTCGTTTCGAACGAGGTTCTGGAACTCGCCCGCCGCGAGGCCAAGCGTATGCTGGTCGGCAAGCGCGGCGGGCGCGAAAGCTGCCGGCAGGAGGACATCAACGACATGATGGTGGCGCTGGCGCGCGCCGGCAAACGCGTCGTTCGCCTGAAGGCTGGCGATCCCATGATCTTCGGCCGGGCCGGCGAGGAGATCGCGCGGCTGGAAGAGGAAGGCATCCCGGTCGATGTCGTGCCCGGCATCACCGCCGCGAGCGCCATGGCCGCGCGTCTCGGTCTTTCGCTCACCCATCGCGACCATGCCCAGGCGGTGCGCTTCGTCACCGGCCACTCCCGCCATGGCGGCCTGCCCGCCGATATGGATTGGCGCGCCATTGCCGACCCGAGGACCACGACGGTCTTCTACATGGGCGGACGCACCGCACCCGCCATCGCCGCGCACCTCCAGGAGGAGGGGTTATCCGGCGAGACCCCGGTCGTCATCTCGGCCAATGTCAGCCGCGGCAACGAGCGGCGCTGGCAGGGCACCTTGCGCGACCTTGCCGCCGGCATCGCCGCGATCGGCTATGATGATCCGGTTTTGATCGGCATCGGCGCCGCTTTCGGCGTCAGGCGGGTGCCGATGGTCACTGTCCGCCCTACGCCTTTTGCCGCAGGTTCGCTTGCCAGTTGAAGTTTTCCTCTGCCCGGCATTGCAATCACCGGCCGCATGCTTACCTTGCCGCGCTGTAGAGTGATGTCGACGACGGGAGATTCGCCAGATGCTGGACCTGCGTGTTCATTTCCTTGAAGCGTATGGATCGCTTGAGCGCTGGCGCGAGGAAATTCTGCATCAGGTGCACGAGACCGCCGAACGGGTTGGCGCCCGTGTTCCTGCGTCGGACAGTGCCGCTCCCATCGATATCGCCGTCGAAAACAGGCCGGGCGAGACCATTCCCGAACTTGGCGTGGCGGGCGGCTGCTATCGCCGAGGGCTGGTCTTCCTCACGCTCGATCCCGGCAACGCCAATTTCGAAGCCAGCCTGGCAGCCGGCGAATTGCGGAAAATGCTGACGCACGAGCTGCACCATTCCTTCCGCCACGCGACCTGCGGCTATGGCTCCAAGCTGGGCGAAGCTCTGGTCACAGAAGGCCTTGCGGATGCTTTCGATGTCGAGATCAATGGCGGCGACGGTCATGCCTGGAACCATGCGATTACAGCGGGCGATTGGGCAGGTTTGCTGGAGCGTGCCGAGCGGGAACTCTGGGCGGAAAGCTACGATCATGCCGGCTGGTTCTTCGGCAGCGATCGCGCACTGCCGCGCTGGGCCGGCTATACGATTGGCTATCACCTCGTGAAGACCTATCTCGCTGCAAACCCCGATGCACGCCCGTCGCAGATGACGGCGACACCTGCATCGGTTGTCATCGGAGAAGCCTGGGCGTTGTTGAAGGAAGGCCCGCTGGCCGCCGCTTGAGCGGCTGGAGCGGGAAGAATGTGTGCAGTTTCCGCCGGCATCCCGCCCCAAACCACCGTGATCTAAGCGTAAGGCGCCTCGTCGCGATCGCGGCCGGGCAATCTCCTGACATCGCCGATCCAGGGCAGTGCCGAAGAACACCAGATTTGCGATCTCGGCCTGAGCTCCCGGCGCTGGTTGATCGTGCCGACCCGGATGCCGACTTCCAGCGCGTCCTCGCCCGTGCCGGTCGTATAGATCGGCGAGCCGCAGTTCGGGCAGAAAAATTGCAGCCGCTGGCGACCGTTGTCGGCGACCTTGATGTAGAGCTTCGGTTCGCCGCCGGTCAGCCGGAACTTCTCGTGCGCCGTGCCCGCGGTCACGCGATAGGCGGATCCCGTCAGTTGCTGGCAATCGGTGCAATGGCAGATCGCGACATCGGTCGGATCGATCTCGGCCTCATAGGTTACGTAGCCGCAGTGGCATTGCCCATCGATATGCATCGAGGCCTCCCTGAAAGCAGGGAAGCTAGAGCGGCGCGGCAAAAAGTGTATGCCGCTTTCCGCGTTGGAGCTCGGAATGGCTCACGCCGGACGATCGACGACGGTCGCCACTGGCGGAGCGGCTGGAAGCGTGGCGCTGCGATTGCGTAAGTAGAAACTTACACGCCGGTGAAGAGCCACTCGTGTTCGGGGGCGTTGTGGAACTTCCAGATACGCTTAGGTCCGGCCATGACGTTGAGATAGTAGACGTCGTAACCATGTACCGCGGCGACGGGGTGATAGCCCCTAGGCACCAGCGTCACGTCGCCGTCCTCGACCGCCATGGTCTCGTCCAGCGAGCGGTCGTCGGTATAGACGCGCTGCATGGCGAAACCCTGCGGCGGGTTCAGCCGGTGGTAATAGGTCTCTTCCAGGTAGCTCTCGGCCGGCAGGTCGTCCTGGTCGTGCTTATGCGGCGGGTAGGAGGAGGTGTGGCCGCCGGGCGTGATCACCTCGACGACGAGCAGCGACTGTGCCGAGCCGTCGTCCTCCGGCATGATGTTGGTGACGTAGCGGGTGTTGGTGCCCTTGCCGCGGGTCATTTGCGGATGCGTGCCTGGCGCGATCACCTTCGCCTTGAAGCCGTCGCCGCCCGGCGCCGAGCAGATAGCGAGGTCGAGGTCCGAGGTCGCCGTTGCCTGCCAGCGGCTGCCCTTCGGCACATAGACGGCATAGGGCTGGCCCTCGAACGGCGTCATGCGCTCGCCGAGCTCGCCGAAGCTCTCGCCGTCGACGGTGACCTTTGCCTTGCCGGAAACCAGCACCAGGCAGACTTCCCTGTCGCCCGTCTCGCCTTCGGTCGTCTCCCCTGCCTTCAGCCGTTCGAGCGCGAAACCGACATAGGTCCAGCCGGCACTCTCTGGCGTCACGTTTTGCATGAGGCCCGATTTGGCTTTCGGTTTGACGAGCAGCTTGGACATGTCGGTCTCCCTAACTCTTTTATCATGGGGTGCCGGTCGTGCGGTCTGCCCCTCACCCTAGCCTTCTTCCCGCTTGCGGGGAGAAGGGACACCGTTTGCACTTTACCGCTGCCGTTGAGAGGATCGAGCGGTTGCAGCATATCCCTTCTCCCCGCGCGCGGGGAGAAGGTGGCGGTAGCCGGATGAGGGGCGCTGCGTTTCCCTCACCGCGCCGATGAGGGCACTCACTCCAAGTCCGGCGACCGAAAGTCTGGGCTTACTTGTCGAGCCCGGCTTCCTTTGCAAAGGCCTTCAGCGACTTCAGGCCGAGCGACTGGTATTCGAACGGGTTGCGCACGGCCGAATCCTGTTCCGCCTCGATCACCAGCCAGCCGGAATAGTCGTGCTCGGCGGCGATTTTCAGGACGGGGAGGAAGTCGACGCCGCCCTCGCTGTCGCCGGGAACGGTGAAGACGCCGCGGCGTACGCCTTCGAGGAAGGAGAGGCCTTCGCCCTCGACTTGCCTGCGCACGGCCGGGCGCACGTTCTTGCAATGGATGTGGCGGACGCGGTGCATGTATTTCTTCGCGACCTCGGCCGGATCGGAGCCGCCGAACCAGGCGTGACCGGTGTCGAGCAGCAGCTTGGTGGCCGGGCCGGTATTCTGCATCAGGAGGTCGATCTCCTCGCCGGTCTGGACGATCGTGCCCATGTGGTGGTGGTAGACGAGGTCGATGCCCTGATCGGCGCAATACTTAGCGATCGCTTCGAGATCGGCGCCGAACTTCTTCCACTGGTCGGCCGGCAGAACCGGCTTGTCGTTGGCGACGGACTTCGTATCGTCGCCATGGATGGCGTTCGAGGTCTCGCAGACGATCGCCACCTTGCAGCCATTGTGCTTCAGGAGATCGAGATGCGGCTGGATCGCCCTTTTCTCGGCCTCGACGTCATGGGTGAGCAGGTTGGTCGAGTGCCAGCCGGAAACGAAGACGAGATCGTAGGAGGCAAGCTTCTGCTTCAGCGCCTCGGGATCAGCAGGCATCTTGTGGCCCTTCTCGATGCCGTCGAAGCCGATCTTCTGGCAATCGGAGAGGCAGTCCTCGAGCGTCAGATGCGCGCCGATCGAATGATCGTCGTCGTTGCTCCAGGCGATCGGGTTGGTTCCGTAGCGGATCATGTCTTTCACTTTCTCTTGCGTCGTCCGCTTGGGGCGGAAGGTTTGTCAGTCTCGTTGTGGCGGAGGGGGAGGGCAACGTGGCCCCTCATCCGCGCGATGCGGGGCCGTCTCATCCATCCGGCGTCGTCGAACATGAAAAAGCGCTCGCATGGATAACGCGAGCGCTATCTCTGAATTAGCCGAAACGCTGCGCGAGCAGGGCTTTCTCATAGCCCTCGCGCGCTTCATTCACTTGCTTGCGGCCGGACACCTCGGGCACCGCGACATCCCACCAGTGGCCGCCGGCCTCGGTGGTGATCAGCGGATCGGTGTCGATGACGATGACGGTCGTGCGCGTCTCGTTCGCGGTCTCCTTGAGTGCCGCTTCGAGCTCGGAGATCGAGCCGACCTTGCGGGTGACGGCACCCATGGCGGCGGCGTGCGCCGCGAAGTCGATTTGCGGCAGCTCCACGTGGTGCGTGTCCTTCAGGAGATTGTTGAAGTTGGCGCCGCCGGTGCCCATCTGCAGCCGGTTGATGCAGCCATAGCCGGCATTGTCGAGCAGCACGATGGTGAACTTGGCGCCGAGCATGATCGAGGAGGCGATCTCCGAGTTCAGCATCATGTAGCTGCCGTCGCCGACCATGACGATGACGTCGCAGTCGGGCTTGGCAAGCTTGACGCCGAGGCCGCCGGCGACCTCGTAGCCCATGGTCGAGAAGCCGTATTCCATGTGGTAGCCGCCGGGTTCTTCCGCCTGCCAGAGCTTGTGCAACTCGCCGGGCAGACCGCCGGCCGCGCAGACGAGCGTTGTGTTCTTGCCGCCGCGGGCGCGCTGCACGGCGCCGATCACCTGGGCATCGGAGGGCAGCGCCGCATTGGTCGTGGCCGTCGCCTTGTCGGCAGCCGTCAGCCATTCGGCCTTGCCGGCCTTCGCCTTGGCGGTCCAGCTCGGATCGGCCTTGTGGCTGCCCAGGCCGCCGGAGATGCGGTTGAGACCGGCGCGGGCGTCCGCGATCAGCGGCAGGCCGTTGTGCTTGCCGGCATCGAAGGGCTGGACGTTGAGGCCGATGATCTTCAGGCCTTCGTTCTTGAAGAGCGCCCAGGAGCCGGTGGTGAAGTCCTGCAGGCGCGAGCCGACGGCGAGAACCACATCGGCTTCCTCGGCAAGCGCGTTGGACGCCGAGGTTCCGGTGACGCCGACCGAGCCCATGTTGAGCGAATGCGAGTGCGGCAGCGCCGACTTGCCGGCCTGCGTCTCGACGACCGGAATGCCATGACGTTCGGCGAAGTCGCCGAGCTCCTTCGTTGCCTCTGAATAGAGCACGCCGCCGCCGGCGATGATGATGGGCTTCTTCGCTTGCTTGAGTGCCGCGATCGCGCTCGCCAGTTCGTCGAGATCGGGCTCGATGCGGCGCGGCACCCACACCTTCTCGTCGAAGAAGCTTTCCGGATAGTCATAGGCTTCGGCCTGTACGTCCTGGCAGAGCGACAGCGTCACCGGGCCGCAATCGGCGGGATCCGTCAGCACCTGCATGGCGCGGCGGAGCGCCGGGATGATCTGTTCGGGCCGGGTAATACGGTCGAAATAGCGCGACACGGGACGGAAGCAGTCGTTTGCCGAGATCGTGCCGTCGCCGAAGCTTTCGACCTGCTGCAGCACCGGGTCAGGACGGCGATTGGCGAAGACATCGCCGGGCAGGAGCAGCACCGGCAGGCGGTTGACATGGGCGAGTGCCGCCGAGGTCACCATGTTGAGCGCGCCTGGGCCAATCGAGGTTGTGCAAGCCATGAAGCGGCGGCGGAAGCTCGCCTTGGCGAAGGCGATTGCCGCGTTCGCCATGCCCTGCTCGTTCTGGGCGCGATAGGTCGGCAGCGTATCCTTGATCGCATGCAGCGCTTCGCCCACGCCCGCGACATTGCCATGGCCGAAGATGGCGAAGACGCCGCCGAAAATCGGCACCCTTTTGCCATCGATGACAGTCATCTGGCGGGTCAGGAACCGCGCCACGGCCTGTGCCATGGTCAGGCGCACGGTCTTCTGGCTCATAATCTGTTTCCTCCTCGTGGCGGAATCGTCCCGTTCCGCTCGCTGCATATTCCTTAAATCGAACTCGATTTAAGGATAAAATATACAGCAAATCAAAATGTTACAGCGACCTTTGCGCGTCTGGACAGACGCGCGGCGCTGTCGTCTGCAGCATTATCGACTGGTACCTGTCGACTTTATGCCGCCTTCGTTTCACCCAGTTGCAGCCAGAGATCCACCAATGCCGCAAACTTTCCGGCCATGTCGTCGATCGCCTGCTCGTCGCTCATCGTACCGCCGAGCCAGGCCCTGCCGGCATCGGCGAAGATTGTGCGGCCAACAGCGAAGCCCCTGACGGTCTTCGAGGTACGCGCGGCTGCAAAGCCATCCTTGAGCTGCTCATAGGGCGCTTCGAGACCCAAGAGCACCACGCCGCGGCAGAGCGGATCGCGCGCCTCGATGACGGCGTCGATCGCCGTCCAGGCGCCGCGGCTTGCCTGCGGCTCGAGCTTCCACCAGTCCGGCTTGAGGCCGGCATCATAGAGTTCGGTGAGAGCCCGCGGAATGGTCTGGTCGTCAAGCTTGCCGTGCTTGCCGGCTATGATCTCGATCAGGATTTCGCGGCCGACCTTGCGGGCTGCCTCGAAGGCCGAGCGGAGCTTCGCGACCTGCTGCGCCTTGAGTTCGGCCGGATCGTCCGGGTGGTAAAAGGAAAGCACCTTGATGCAATGGTCGACGGGCCAATCGATCAGGCGGCTGCCGAGATCCTGGCTGAATTCGAACTGCAGCGGCCGCGAACCCGGAAGCTCGATCGGCTTGCCGATCCAGAAATCGCGGTATGCGCCGGCGGCATAGAGCGCGTCGCGGCCGTATTTGTCGTCAATCAGCATGCCGAACCCGGAACGTCCGGCCGCGACCTGCGCAGCCGCCTTGACTGCCAGCACCTTGAACGCCGGAATGCGGTCAAGCAGGGCCTGGTCGCCCGCTGCCATGTCTTCGAGCTGGCTGCGGTGGTCGATCGCAAGCGCCATCAGAAGCGGGATTTCGCGGCGGCGGGTGGTCGCCCAATGCACGTGGTTGATCGCCTCGTCCTTGCGCAGCGCCCGTTCCTGGCTGCCGTTTTCGAGGAAGAACTGCAGTTCGGTCCAGGTCGGGATTTCCGGGGCGCAGAGCAGGCGCGAGACGGCGAAGGCGCCGCAGGCATTGGCCCAGGTGGCGGACGTCGCATGCGGTTCGTCCCTGAGCCAGCCGCGCAGGAAGCCGGACATGAAGGCGTCACCGGCGCCGAGCACGTTGTAGACCTCGATCGGGAAGCCTTTGCCGACGATGCCGTCTTCGAGATCATCGGTGATCGGGCCGTCATAGACGATGCAGCCCATCGGCCCGCGCTTCAAGACGATCGTCGCCTTGGACAGCGCACGGATCGTCTTCAGCGCCTGGAGCAGGTCGCTCTCGCCCGAGGCGATCAGCACTTCCTCTTCCGTGCCGACGATCAGGTCGCAATCGGCGAGAACCGTCTTGAGATGCGCCGAGACGCGGTCGGAAGCGATGTAGCGGCTTTCGCCGGCGTCATGGCCGGCAAGGCCCCAGAGGTTCGGGCGATAGTCGATGTCGAAGACGACCTTCGCGCCGTTTTCCTTGGCGATGCGGATCGCCTTGCGCTGGGCGGCATCGGTGTTCGGCTTGGAGAAATGCGTGCCGGAGACCAGGACGGCGCGGGCGCAGCGGATGAACTCTTCCGAAACGTCATCCTCGCACAACGCGTTGTCGGCACAATTGTCGCGATAGAAGAGCAACGGGAAGGACTTGTCGTTCTCGACGGCGAGGATGGCGAGCGCCGTCAGCCGTTCCGGATCGGTGACGATGCCGCGCGTCTCGACGCCTTCACGGGTGAGCTGCTCGCGGATGAAGCGGCCCATCTGCTCGTCGCCGACGCGGGTGAGCAACGCCGACTTCAGGCCAAGGCGGGCGGTGCCGACAGAAATGTTGCAGGGGCAGCCGCCGACCGATTTGGCAAAGCTCGAAACGTCCTCAAGGCGCGTGCCGATCTGCTGGCCATAGAGATCGACCGAGGCCCGGCCGATGGTGATCAGGTCGAGCGGCTTTGCTCCCTGTGCCGAAACGTTCTGGCTCACTGCTACCTCCCCGCGGACACCTTGGCGGGCCCGACCATTTTCGTACTGTGGGTGATGGCTGTATGAAACATAAATTCCGACGTTTCGTCAATATGGAATTTTCATTCTATTCATTCCGTTCGACGTGATTTCCCTCGGCAAGGCGCTGGCGCTTCTCGGCAATGGCGACCGTGAGCGCCATGGCAAACGCCATGCTGGCGGAAAGCGAACGGAAGCCCGCATGATCGGCCTCGACCAGTTCGAACCAGACCTTCGAGGATTCAGCCAGTGGCGAGAAGGCAGAATCCGTCAGCGACACGACCGGCACCTTGCGCTCGGCGAGCAGCCGCGCCTGGGCCGCACTTTCGGATGCATAGGGCGAGAAGCTGACGGCAAAGGCTGCGTCGTTCTTCGTCGCCATCGCCAGCATGTCGTCGTCGATGCCGGCGGCCGTGCCGACGAGCTGATATCTCACCTTCAGCTTGCCAAACGCATAGGCCATGTAGCTGGAGATCGGATAGGAGCGGCGCTTGGCGATCAGGTAGATCGTGTCTGCCTTGGCCAGGATGTCGACGGCACGCTCGAACGCTTCGGGATCCACCGAAGAGGCGATGTTGTCGAGCGAGCGGTGGGCGGCGGCGACGAAGCCGTTGAAGATCGAGCCGCTCTCGAGCTTGCTGTGGTCATTGGCGCTCAATGCCTTCAACCGGTCCTCATAGCCGGGCGTGCGCTCGCGCAGGCGCGCGCGAAAGATCTGCTGCAGGCTGGAAAAGCCTTCGAAGCCGAAATGCTGGGCGAAGCGCACCAGCGTCGAGGGCTGTACCTCGGCGGAGGTTGCGATGCTCGCCGCCGTGCCGAAGGCGATCTCGTCGGGATTGTCGAGCGAATAGGCGGCAACCTGGCGCAGCCGTTTCGGCAGCTCCGCCTTGCGTTCCAGAATGGCGGCCTTCAGCGCCTCGAAATCCTGCGGCACTTCTGTCGTCGTTTCCGGCATCGCCATGTCTCGTTTGTCTCCACTCTGGATAAGTCTGGTTCGTTACCTCACCTTAATCGATTAGTCGGGAACGGGATAGAACAGGCATTCCGCATCCCGCTCTAGATCTGCACCCATTCGTTGGTCTTGGCCGACTGATAGGTAGCCGAAAGGACCTTCTGCACCTCGTAGCCCTCGCGGAAGTCGGTCGAAGGCGACGTGCCGCCGGCAATGGCGTCGAGGAATTCCTTGACCTCGATCGCCTTCAGGTCGTTGAAGCCGATCTGGTGGCCGGGCGCCACGCAGAAGGCGCCATAGGGCGGATGTTCGGGCCCCGCCCAGATGGTGCGGAAGCCGCGGGTGCGGATGTCGTCGCCGGTCTTGTAGAGGCGGATCTCGTTCAGCCGCTCCTGCGTGAAGACGATGCTGCCCTTCGAGCCGTAGATCTCGAAATCGTGCTGCATCTTGCGGCCCGTTGCGATCCAGCTCGCCTCGAAGCTGCCGGTGGCGCCGTTCTCGAAGCGCACGAAAGCGCGGGTAATGTCGTCCACTTCGACCGGGCGGGTCTCGCTGGAGCCGGCGGCGATCGGGCGTTCCGGGATCTGGATGATGGTTTCGGCGAGTACCTGCTTGATGGGGCCGACGAGATGGCGCATGGAGGCGATGATATGGCTGCCGATATCGGCAAGCGCGCCGCCGCCGCTGGCCGGATTCAGACGCCAACCCCACGGCACGTTCGCATCGGCCATGAAGTCTTCCGCATGAATACCGCGCATCGAGCGGATCTCGCCGATCTCGCCGCTTTCGATGATGTCCTTGGCGAGGAAGATCAGCGGGTTCTTGAGATAGTTGAAGCCGACCTGGGTGACGACGCCGGCTTTCTCGGCTGCCTCGACCATCTCCCTGCATTCGGCGACCGTCGGCGCCAGTGGCTTTTCGCAATAGACATGCTTGCCGTGGGCGATCGCCGCCAGCGCCATCTCCTTGTGCAGGAGGTTCGGCGTGGTGATGTCGATGATGTCGATATCCGGATCGGTGAGCAGTTCGCGCCAGTCGGCGGTTGCCTTGCGGAAGCCGAGCTGGCCGCGGGCCCGCTCGGCGCTCTCGACGGTGACGTCGGCGACCGTAACGAGGTCGAGCTCGAAGGGCAGGTCGAAGACCCGCGCCGCGATGGTGAAGCCGAGCGCATGGGCCTTGCCCATGAAGCCCGTGCCGATCAGGCCGATCCCGAGTTTGCGCTTGCTGCCCATCTTGAATTCCTCCCTGGCCGTATTGGCTCGAAATGAAATGTTTTGTGCATGATTTGTCAATATGGAATATTTATTCGAAATAGGGCGCAAGACCGAATCTGTGCCGGCGGAAACAGCCAAATCTGTGCGTTCCGGCCAGGGTGATCTTGACGAAGGGGGAATGTGTTAACGCATTTTTACCATGTTCCGTTGGAACATCGCACTTCGTCATGGTTAACGAATCGCCTCTGTGTGAACGGGGTGGAGCTGGAGTGAAATCAGCATGTGCCGCTGGGCAGCCTATCGCGGGGAGCCGCTCTATCTTGAGGAACTGGTGACCTCCCCGGCGCACTCGCTGATCGAACAGTCCCATTGCGCGACACGGGCGAAGACCGCCACCAATGGCGACGGCTTCGGCGTCGCCTGGTACGGCGATCACCCGGAGCCAGGGCGCTACCGCGATATCCTGCCGGCCTGGTCGGACTGCAACTTGAAGAGCATCGCCCGGCAGATCCGCTCGCCGCTCTTCCTCGCCCATGTGCGCGCCGCGACCGGTGGCGGCACGCGGCGCGACAACTGTCATCCTTTCGTATTCGGCCGCTGGTCCTTCATGCACAACGGCCAGATCGGCGACTTCGAGCATCTGCGCCGGCCGATGGAGAGCATGCTCGACAACGACCTCTATTCGGCGCGCACCGGCACGACGGATTCGGAACTCCTGTTCCTGCTTGCCATGCAGTTCGGGCTCGACCGCGATCCGCTGGGCGCGATCGCCGAGGCGCTCGCCTTCGTCGAGCAGCTTGCCGAACATCTGGAACGCCAGGTGCTGGTCCGCTTCACCGCCGCCTTCTCCGACGGCCATGATCTCTACGCGGTGCGCTACGCCTCCGACTGGAAGGCGCCGACGCTCTACGCCGCGCCCATGGGGCCGAGCGGCGGCTATTGCCTCGTCTCCGAGCCGCTCAACGATGATGACAACGCCTGGGTCGAAATCCCCGACGGGACGGCAGTTATCGTCGGCGAAAACGGCGTCGATGTCCGGCTGTTCTCCACGCAAGGAGCGCCGGCGAAGTCTCGTCAATTCGCCTAAGGCATCGCATAGAGGATCGCAGCGCAAGGTGTCGGCCCGTCATCCGGCTGCCGCCACCTTCTCCCCGCCTGCGAGGAGAAGAAGACCCGCGGCGCTCTCTCGACCGCAAAACAACCCTTCGCGATTTGTCCTCTAACGACCGAACCTCTGCCGCCTAGCCACAAAGTGGGCATTCGCGTTTGCCACGTCCCCTCACTCCGCCTGCGGGGAGAAGGTTAGGGTGAAGGCAATTTGGGGGCCGCTTAGCCCCGCTCCTTCCGCGCCAGTTCGGCCGCAATCATCACCGCAAGCTTCTCCGCCACAGCGTCCTTGTCCATCTCCGGCCAATCGTCGTTACCGGCAGCCGAGATCAGCTTCACCTTGTTGCGGTCGCCGCCCATGATCCCGGTCGCCGGCGACACGTCGTTTGCGAGGATGAAGTCGGCGCCCTTGCGCTCGAGCTTGGCGCGGCCGTTATCGGCGACGTTCTCGGTCTCGGCGGCAAAGCCGAACACCAGTTTCGGCCGCTTGGCGTGATGCCCGACCGTCTTCAGGATATCGGGGTTTTCCGCAAGCTGCAGCGGCGGCGGGGCTTCGCCCGGCTTCTTCTTGATCTTGTTGCCGGCAGCCGTCGCCACCCGCCAGTCGGCAACGGCGGCAACCATGACGGCGACATCGGCGGGGAGGGCGGCAAGCACCGCATCACGCATTTCCTCGGCCCGCTCCACATGCACGACCTTCACACCCGCCGGATCCGGGATCGTCACCGGGCCGGAGACCAGCGTGACGCTTGCACCGAGTTTCGCGAGCGCAGCGGCGATTGCATGGCCCTGCTTGCCGGAGGAGCGGTTGGCGATGTAGCGCACCGGGTCGATCGGCTCATGCGTCGGCCCGGAGGTCACGATGGCGCTGCGCCCGGCAAGCGGTTTCGGCGCGCCCGCGAGAAGATCCTCGACGGCCGCCACGATCGAAAGCGGCTCGCTCATGCGGCCTTCTCCGGCCTCGCCGCTTTCCGCCATCTCGCCGGCCTCCGGACCGATGAAGCGGATGCCGTCCCTGGCAAGCGTCGCGCGGTTGCGGCGGGTGGCCGGATGCGCCCACATCTTCGGATTCATCGCCGGCGCAACCAGCACAGGCCGGTCGGTCGCGAGCAGGATGGTGGAGGCCAGATCGTCGGCATGGCCGTTCGCCATCTTCGCCATCAGGTCGGCAGTTGCCGGCGCAACGACGACGAGGTCGCATTCGCGCGCCAGCCGGATATGGCCGACATCCTGTTCGTCCTCGCGCGAAAAGAGGTCGAGGTAGACATGCGAGGCGGAAAGCGCGCCGACGGCAAGCGGTGTGACGAATTGCTGCGCGCCGGCCGTCATCACCGGCCGCACGCTCGCGCCGCGTTCGCGCAGGCGCCGAATGAGATCAAGGCTTTTGTAAGCCGCGATGCCACCGGAGATGATCAGGAGAATGCGCTTGCCCGACAGTGTCATTTGCACCCGGCCTTTCGGCCGCCCTCTTGCCCGGCATGGGCCGCCGAGCCTACGCTATACCAGAACTATCCCACGGCCAGCCTCACCGCGTCTCTGGCGTCGAACCTACTTGAGCGATCCGCCGGGCGCAACGTGTCGCGCGGAGCGGGATTGGTGATGCTGACATCAGCACGATACGGCGTTTCGATAGTTTACGCCTCCAGGCATCATCGACGATTCGCGCCGGCCGGCGGCACAGAATGGAACAAAAGCTGCCCTGGCGGCGTCGACATGCTCCGGGCCTGTTGCCGAAGCCGGGCATCACGATTAATGCGCTCTCAATCCGCGGGGGCTAAGCTTTTTACCATGCGAATAAATGCGATCACCAACTGGGCCTATGGCGTGACCGTGCTCCTGACGGGGCTTTCCGGCACGGCTTTCATCTTGTCGACAAACAGCGCGATCGAGGAACGCCAGGCGGTCGAGCAGCATCTTGTGCTCGATACGCTAGGCGAAGAGCTTGCGCTCGGCGCGGAAGTACGAACCGACGAGGCGCGCCTTTACGTCATGCGCGGCGATGAGCGCCACCTCGAAGCCTTCCATCGCGCGGAAGGGGAAGAACGGCGGCGCGAGGAGGCGATCAAGACCGCGACGAACTTCGGTGCCACGCCGGGCGAACTCGCGGCGTTGCATGAGATGGGGCGCGAGGCGGAAGCGCTCGACAAGGTCGAGGTCGCCGCCATCGCAACCTATCAGAAGGGCGACCGCGCCGGCGGCCAGCAGATGCTGTTCGGACCCGAGCATGAGCGTCTGCAGACGGCGCTGTTGGAGACTGTCGCGCGATTTCGCGAATTGACCACGACCCGGACGAGTGCGGCGCTCGGCGAGGCACAGCGCCGCAGCGACTGGTTCGCGCTCGCCGCCAAGGCGATGCTGGGCGTGACCGCCGTGCTGTTCCTCAGCGTGCTTTATTTCATCCTCAAGCGTCGCGTCGCCATGCCGCTCACGCGCATGAGCGGGATCGTCACGCGGCTCGCCAGGCAGGACTATGCGGTGGAGGTCCCGGTCGATCGGCGCCGCGACGAGATCGGCGAGATGAACCAGGCGATCCACATCTTCCGCGAGAACGGCCTCGAGCGCGATCGGCTCGATGCCGAACGGCGGCTGGACCAGCAAACCAAGGATCTGATCCTGCAGATGATGCACCGGCTGCAGGCATGTCAGAGTCAGGACGAACTGGCCGAGGTCGTGGCCCGCTTTGCGCCGCAGGTCTTCCCGAATCTCGCTGGTCATCTCTATGTGCTGAATGACAGCCGGACGCTGTTGACGCGCGTCGGCACCTGGCTCGATCCGCAGCATTCGGTGCCATCTTTCCCGTCGAGCGCCTGCTGGGGCCTTCGCCGCGGTCGGCCGCATGTCAGCAATCGCGGCCAGAGCGACATCGCCTGCCAGCATCTCGACGACCACGGCGCGGTAGGCCTCTGCGTCCCGCTGACGGCACAGGGCGACACGATCGGGCTTCTCTACTTCGAGGAGCATTCGCAGGAGAAGTTCGCCGTGGAGGCGTCGCGCCTTTATCTGGAACTGATCGCCGAGAATATCGGGCTTGCCGTCGCCAACCTGCAACTGCGCGAGAAACTCACCAATATGGCGGTGCGCGATGCGCTCACAGGGCTGCTCAACCGGCGCTGCCTGGACGAGGCGCTGAATCGGCAGCCGCGCGGGCAGGGCGGCGGGCCGCTCACCTGCCTCATGATCGACATCGATCACTTCAAGCGCTTCAACGATGAATTCGGCCACGATGCCGGCGACGTGGTCATGCAATATGTCGCCCAGATCATCGTCAACACGGTGGCCGATGCCGGTGGCGCCTATCGGTTCGGCGGCGAGGAATTCACCGTTCTGTTGCCGGAGGCCGGCGAAGCTGCTGGCTTCGAGCTTGCAGAGCGGCTCAGAACCAAGATCGGCACCACGCCGCTCTCGCATCGCGGCCGGATTCTGGGCACCGTGTCGGTCTCGATCGGCATTGCCTCGGCCCCGGACGACGGTCCCGTCACCACGCTGTTGACGCGGGCCGATGCCGCTCTTCTCGATGCCAAGAGCCACGGACGCAACCGCAGCGTCTGCGCTTCGGGGCTGAGCTTCGGCGAGGGCACGGAACGGCGCAGCCTCGCCTGACAGCCTCGTCCTCGCCCCGCCACATCGAATGTTCCGCCTTGAAACGGGCGCATTCGATGTTATCTATGACGCCGATAGAAATTTGAACAGGATACACGCATCGATGGATTTCACCCTGACCGCCAAGCCGAACCGTCTTGCCATCAGGGAAAACCGTATCCATGCCTGCTTCGATTTCACTCTCCCAACTTTCGTGGTCCACGCCTGAGGGCCGAAGCCTCTTTTCCGATCTCGACCTGACCTTCGGTCCGCTGCGCACCGGCCTTGTCGGCCGCAACGGCGTCGGCAAATCCACGCTCTTGCGCTTGATCGAAGGTTCGCTGATGCCGCAGACAGGCAGGGTCTCCGTCGAAGGCAGTCTTGGCGTCTTGAGCCAGACGGTGCAGGTCGCGGCCGATGAGACCGTAGCCGACCTCTTCGGCGTCTCCAGGGCGCTCGCCGTCCTCAAGCGAGCGGAAGAGGGGCTGGCCGGCATGGACGAGCTTGCCGCCGCCGATTGGACGCTCGAATCCCGGCTGGAAGCCGCGCTCGCCCGCGTCGGTCTCGACGCTGCGGCAGAGACGCGCCTTGCCGCCCTTTCCGGCGGCCAGATGACGCGCGTGAAACTCGCGGCCCTCGTCTTCCAGGAGCCGGATTTCATCCTGCTCGACGAACCCACCAACAATCTCGACCGTGAAGGGCGAGCCGCCGTTGCCGCGTTGATGGCCGGTTGGCGCGGCGGCGCCGTCGTCGTCAGCCACGATCGCGAACTCCTGGAAACGATGGACGCGATCGTCGAGCTGACGACACTTGGCGCGACGACCTATGGCGGTAATTGGAGCCACTACCGCGAGCGCAAGGCGATCGAGCTGGCCTCGGCCCGCCACGATCTGGCCGATGCCGAGCGGCGTCTGGCCGAGGTCGACCGCAAGGCCCAGGAAACGGCCGAACGCAAGGCGCGCAAGGATGCCGCCGGCCGCCGCAAGCGCGCCAGGGGCGACGAACCGTTGCTGCTCCTCGACGCCAGGAAGGAGCGCAGCGAGAAGACCGGCGGCGATAATGCCCGCCTGGTGGAACGCCGGCGCGATCAGGCGGTCGGGGACCTGGCGGACGCGCGGGAACGCATCGAGATCCTGCAGCCACTGAGCGTTCGCCTGCCTCCGACCGGGCTCCCCGCCGGGCGCAGCGTGCTGCAGATCGGCGATGCCAGCGTGGGCTATGAGGCGGGGACGCCTGTCGTCGATCGCCTGTCGCTTTCGATCGTCGGACCGGAGCGCGTGGCGCTTACCGGCCGCAACGGCTCCGGGAAGACGACGCTCTTGTCGCTATTGACGGGCGAACTTCAGCCGTGGTCGGGCAGCGTCCGCGTCTTGGTCGATCACGCCATGCTTGACCAGCGGGTGAGCCTGCTCGATCCCGCACTCTCGATTCGCGACAATTTCCGACGCATCAACCCCGGAGCAAGCGAGAATGCCTGCCGCGCGGCGTTGGCCCGCTTCATGTTCCGGGCGGATGCTGCCCTGCAGGTCGTCTCGAGCCTCAGCGGCGGGCAGATGCTGCGCGCCGGTCTCGCCTGCGTGCTCGGCGGCAGCAGCCCGCCGCAACTCCTGATCCTCGATGAGCCGACCAACCATCTGGATATCGATTCGATCGAGGCGGTCGAGGCGGGCTTGCGGGCCTATGACGGCGCGCTGCTGGTCGTCAGCCACGACCACGCCTTTCTGGAGGCGATCGGGATCACGCGGCGCATCGAGCTTTCCTGAAAGGGGGAACTACTCCGCCCAGCGCGCTTCGCCGGTAAAGGCGATCGTCAGCCAGCGGTCGTGGCCGGGGTCGCCGATCTCTTCACCGATCTCGGCACGGATCCTATCGAGTTCGGCAAGCGTGCCGACCTTGGTTTCCGGCGTGCCGATCAGATAGATCTCGATCGTCTTGGAGCGGCCGACCTTGGCGACATAGGTGCGATAATCGGCAAAGCCGTGGCGCGCGACAGCGTTGGCGGCCGCCTGGCGCACGCGTTCGTCGAGTTCAGCGGGCGCGACCAGGAAGATCTCCTTCAATGCCTGGAAGACCGTGCGGATCGGCAGCGGGATCAGGCAGAGCGTCAGCACGATCAGGATCGTCGGGTCGACATAGGGTGTCCAGTGCTCGTATGCCGTGCCCTTCAGCGTGGCGGCGGTCAGGAACGCGATCAGGAGGGCGGCCGTGATCACGCCGGACATCGCCCAGGCACGCACGTCGAGCGCCAGGAACTCCGAACCGATCGGCCGGTTCGCCCGGCGTATATAGAAGAACATGACGAGGCAGATCACGACGACGACGGCGGCATAGGCGATCGCCCAGTCGAAGGCGAGGTGGTTGCCGCCCGACAGAATTGACCCTACGGCGTTGATCATCGCGTAGAACGAGAGCAGCGTCAGCAGCCCGGCATTGAAGAGCAGGACCATCGGTTCGATGTGCCAGAAGCCCATCTGGAACCGCTTGCTCTGCTTCGGGATCAGTTGCGTCACGCCGAGCGCCAGCAGCGTCATGGAGGCGTCGACGGCGGAGAACACCCCGTCGAACACGATCGAGACCGATCCGGACAACAGGCCGAACAGCACGCCCGTCGTGCCGACGACGATGGTCGCGGCGATCGATTGTTTGAGCACAGTCTGTTCGGTCTGACTCGTCATGATGTTGTTTTTACCTCCTGTTTCGGCGTGGCACCGTAGGGGCTGGCGGTGCGAAATTGTGGCAGCCAGTGCAAACATAGCGTTTCGCCCCTTCGTAGGACAGTCGCCGCGCGCACGCGCTAATAAAGCTCAGCGTTGTGTTTCGAGGGCTGCACGCCCAGTATTGCCGGAGGTCACCAGTGGCGAAGGACGTGGAGGGAAAATGATTGGCGAAATGTTTCTTGGTGCCCTGTTTGTCTTGGGTACGGTCGGCCTGACGCTCGCGGCCTATTTCCTGATGCGGTTGATCATGGGCGGCGAGGCGGAAGGGCACGAAAAGGAACTTGCGAGTTCGGTCATCTTCCGCATCTCGGCGCTGCACGGCCTGATCCTCGCGCTCGTCTTCGCGCAGGAGATGGTCGAGTACCAGCAGCTCAAGTACGAGATGGCGACGGAAGCCGGTGCGATCGCCGATATTTTCTACGATGCCGCACGTTACGGCGAAGCCATCAAGACGCCGATCCAGCAGGCGATTGCCGCCTATGCGGCGGAGGTGATCGATGGCGAATGGCAGTCGCTGGCGGACAAGGGTCGGCTTTCATCTGAGGCCTGGGTTCAATGGGATCATGCCTACCAGCAAGTGCTGAACCTCATACCGGCCGACAAGCGCCAGGAGAGCCTGCGCAGCCAGATGCTGGAGCGCCTGCATGACATATCGCAAAGCCGAACCAAGCGGGAAAGCAACGTCGCGGACTCGATCGACAGCATCTTCTGGTTCGCGGCACTTTCCGGCGTCATCTTCATCGCGCTCGCCTATTATTCCTTCCCGCCGATGCGGCGCAATCTGCTGCTGCTGTGTCTCTTCGGCGCCTATACCGGCATCATCCTGTTCCTGATCTATGCCTTCTCCAATCCGTACCAGCCTCCGGCTGCCCTTGCCCCGGGACCGCTCGAGCGGGTGCAGCAGCAGATCAGCGCGTCGCGGCCAACAAACGGCGGATAACGGCGCTATGCGAATTGACCCAGCCGCAGAAGGTCCCCGTGGATGGCGCCGCTGTCGGACGCATCGGCGCGTGCCGCCCCGGGGCGCGGTGGCGGCATGGCGTGACCGACCGCAAACAGAAGCGCGCTGGCCGCCGAAAGCAGCGCGAACAGCAGGAACATGCCGGCGCCTCCGACGGCGCCAAGTGCGAGGCCGCCGATGAGCGGCCCGAGGAAATTTCCGACCGACGACAGCGAGTGCGCGCCGAAATAGGTACCCCGGTTGCCGGCATTGGAAATACCGTCGACCAACACATATTCCGAGGGCACGACGAGCACCTCGCCGATGGTGAAGAGGATCATCGAGGCGATGAGCATGTCCGCTCCGGACGAGGCTGCGAAACCGATCTCGCCAATCAGAAACAAGAGGCAGCCGAGCGACAGCGCCGGCAGGGCGCCGATCCTCTCGATGACGAATCGAGCCGGCGTGCTGGCGATCAGCACCGTTGCAGCATTGGTCGAAACCAGGAGCGCAAAGAGCGCGATGCCATCCTCGAAACCGGTGTTGATATACTGCGACAGGGTCACCGACCACTGACCATGAACGGCGAGCAGCAGCGTGCCGCCGATCACGAAGAAGACCAGCCGCCGGTCGCGCAGGGCGGCAACAAGCTCGCGCCAGCCACCGGCGGCCTGTGATGCCTCCTTGGTTTGCATCATCTGCCTGCTGGCGGCTTCGGGTATCGTCAAGAAGAGCGTCAGGCCGAAGGCTGCATGCATGACGCCGGCGCTGACGAAGAGCGTCGAGTAGGCGGCGCCCACCCACACGCCGATCAACGGCCCGATGGCCCAGCCGGCATTGATGGCGAGATAGCGCCAGGAGAAGACCTTGAGGCGCAGATGCGCCGGCGCCGCGTCGCTCATCAGGGCGCGCGCAACCGGTTCATAAACGGCGGCGGCTACGGCGGAAACGATGTGCGCCAGCGCGAAAGCAGCGATCGATTGCGCCAGCCCGAGCCCTGTCAGCGCCAGACCGGCCATGAGAAGCGCTGTGGTCAGCACCCCTTTTCGGCCGATACGGTCGGACAGCGTGCCGGCAAAAGGGCTGACGATGGCCCCGAGCAGCGGGCCGGCGCCGATCAGGGCGCCGATGCCTGCGGGACTGAGACCAAAATCACGCTGCAGTCGGATCGCCAGAAACGTCAGGCTCATGCCCTTGGCGATGGTCACCACGCCGGAGCCTGCGATGAGGAGCAGCGCGACACGGCGGCCGGCGTTTTCGGAATAGGCATTCATCGCAGGCACCTGCAGGCTGGAGGTCGCTCCGTTCCTTGTGGAATGCGGAACGAGGGAAATCGAACGCGAGATTCTCTTTGCGACTACATCCAGCGCGTGTGCAAGGCAAGGGGGATCAGCCATCGTCAGCCGATGAACCGGCGAGGGAACTGGCTTTCCCACTCCGCTTGGACCAGTACAGAAAACCGAGGCCGCCATCGGTCGTGGCCACCTCAGATGGCACGGCTGCGCTTGTCCCCGCTATTGGACTGCCGGCCATTTGGTCCCCTGCCGTTCCTGCCAAGCCGCATAGAGCGGCACCGCGCCGGTATCGTCGACCGGCACATGGCGGAAGCGCATGGCCTGCTCGGCAAGCGGCTTTGCCAGTTCGGCGTAGATCGCCGCCGTCGAGAGCCCGAAGGGTTCTGCATCGGCGTTCGAGTTCGCATAGGCGATCTCGGTGATCCCGGCCATGCGCATGGCCGCCAGACACATCGGGCAAGGCTGGCCGCTGGCGTATACAGCGGCACCTTCGAGCCGCGGGGAGCGAAGATTTCGAGCGGCGGCGCGCAGCGCGTTGAGTTCCGCATGCGAAGTCGGGTCCCCGGTCGACAGCATCTCGTTGACGCCGCGGCCAACGATCTCGCCGTCCTTGACGACGATCGCGCCGAAGGGGCGACCGCCTTTCTCGATGTTGCGGCGGGCGAGCGTTACCGCCTCGGCCAGATAGGTCTGTTCCTGGTTCATGGGAGACTCCCGCTAGAGCAATTCCCGGAAAAGTGTGAAGCGGCTTTCCGTCCGGAATTGCGTAATTCAGAGGTTCGATCGTTCCGCCGGTTCCAAGAGCGAAACGGTCTAACGGGCACCGGCGTCGACCAGCAGCTTTTCAATGCGGTCGTAGCCGCGCTGGCGCGCATGGCTCAGCGGGCCGATGCCGTCGCCGTCGGCAAGGTTGACGTCGGCGCCGGCCTTGATCAGCAGCCGCACGATCTCGGTGTGTTTTTCGCCGCCGGTGCCGAGGATGATCGCCTCGAGCAGCGCCGTCCAGCCGAGTCGATTGATGTGATCGACGTCGACGCCGGTATCGATCAGCGTCTTGACGGTCTCGACATGGCCGCGCTCGGAGGCGGGAATGAGTGCCGTGCCGCCATAGCGGTTCGTGCTCTTGAGGTTGGCGCCATTCGCGAGCGTCAGCTTCAGGATTTCGAGATGGCCACGGGCGCCGGCGTAGAGATAGGGGCTGTCCTGGATCTTGTCCTTGGCATTGACGTCGGCGCCGGCCTCGATCAGGGCGCGCGCCGCATCGACGCGGTTTTCATGGGTGGCGACGAGCAGGGCTGTTGCGCCGCTGGCATCGCGGGTCTCGATGCTCGCGCCTCGCTGCAGCAGCGATTTGATCTTGTCCGCATCACCGGCTTCGGCAGCAGAAATGAGTTGGGTTTCGAGCATTGAGGCCCCCACGGCTGCAGGTGAAAGGCCGAGGGCGGCGATCGATGCGCCGACCAGCGAGCCGAAAAGTCTTTGTCGCATTTCGTCTTTCCGATCATGCCGAACGGTCGGACGCCCCACCGACCGCAGCGATTTCGGTTGAGAGCAGGTTCGGAACCTGGGAATGGTTGCCCCTGGTACCGCTCTCGCTCATTGCGATCTCGTGCTTACTTGAATTGGTCCGTGACCTTTTCAAGGGCGCAAGACATGCGTCTTTGCCGAACGCCTCCCGCGTCCGGCATTTGCCCTCCGCGCGAACCATAGGTGGCCGAGAGTTTATTTGGAAATTAAATCTATGAATGAGTAAAAGTGGAAATTTGAATGATCTTGCCTGTGGTGGCCGGCTGCAAGTGCTCCTTAAATCGAGGTCGATTTAAGGAGACAGGCAGCAGGCGAGCTGTGATCCGACGATTGGATCACAGCTGCCACAGGTGGATAGGTTCAGCACGGCGTCAGAGCATCGAGCGGCTGAGGCCGCCGTCGACCGGGAGCGCGACGCCGGTGACGTAGCTTGCCTGACGGCTGGCGAGGAAGGCCGCGGCTGCCCCGAATTCCGCCGGTGTGCCGTAACGCCCGAGCGGGATCTCCCGCTGACTGCGCGCCGCGACCGTTGCGATATCGACGCCTTCGCTCTCCGCATCCATCCGGTCGAAACTCAGGGTGCGGTCGGTGGCAAGCCGCCCCGGGAGAAGCAGATTGACGGTCACGCCATCGGCTGCGACCTCGCCGGCAAGCGTCTTCAGCCAGCCGGCGACCGCACTTCTGAGCGCATTCGAAGCGGTCAGCCCGACAATCGGCTCGCGGATGCTGGTGGAGGCGACGGCGATGATGCGTCCGAACTGCTGCTCCCGCATGTGAGGCAGCAGCCGTCCGGTGATGCGCATGCCGGCCAGCACCATGGTTTCGAATTGCGCGCGCCAGAATTCGGGTTCGATCGTCGAGGCAGCCGAAGGGGGCGGTCCGCCGCCATTCAGCACCAGAATGTCGATCCCGCCGAAATCGGCTTCGAGACGATCCAGCAGGTCGTCGAGCATTTCAGATTTCGAGAGGTCGAGCGCGTAGCCCCGCGCCGACGGGCCGATGTCGCTTGCCACCTTGGCGGCCGATGCCGCATCGCGACCGGTCAATGCAACGGCGACGCCTTCACTTGCCAGCGCCTCGGCGATTCCGCGGCCCAAACCCTTGCTGCCGCCGAGCACCAGCGCGCGTTTTCCAGCAATACCAAGATCCATGACCGCTTCTCCTCGATGTGGAATTCAAGAATGACCAGGACTTGGAGCTACTACAGATTTGCGCGAAGCGGAATCGAATTACCGTCGGCAAGTCACGAGGGCGGACAACGGAAAGCCCGGCCGGAGAACCGGCCGGGCTTTTGCCCCTCGCCCTCTTTGCTGCTGATCAGCGGCAGATGCGAATTTTCTTGAAGTAAACGTTGCCGTAGTGGTCGTAGCGCTTGACCTTCTTGATGAAGCAATAGGGCTCGTCTTCGTAGTAGTAGGGTCCGTCGTAGTAGTCGCCGACATAGCCGACATGTCCGCCCCAGCCATGGCCGTAATGGCCGTCGCTGAAGCCGATCGAGAAACCGCCGGCCTGCGACGGAGCGGCAAAGGAGACGGCGGCGGTGACGGCAACAGCGGCTGCGATGATGAACTTGCGCATGATGTTCTCTCCTCTGGGTTGGTTGGGATGAGCCTTCGTCATCCATGAGCAGAAGATCGCATGGGGCCGATATATTCGCAGTTCCGGATGGAACAGGCTGAAGCCGGTGGTTGCGGAGGAGCGCGATCCACCGGCTGTAGCGGTTGTCGACCGTCGACTCTAGATGCGCTGTGCCGCTGGCGTGCGGATACGCGCCATGGCGAAAACGTCCGCCAGCACGCCGTTCCTGAGCGCATAGGCCCGGTGCGTGCCCTCCATCTCGAAGCCCGCCTTGCGATAGAGTGCGATCGCAGGCTCGTTGTCGGTGAACACGGTGAGTTCGATGCGGCTGATGCCCAGCCAGTTGTCGGCAGCGTCGATCAGAGCTGTAAGCAGAGACTTACCAATACCTTCGCCACGGTGATTGTCGTCGACGCTGATGCCGAGGGCGGCCGAATGGTGTCGGCGTCCCTTGCTGCGATGCAGGCCCGCCATGCCGACGATCCGACCATCGCGTTCGGCAACGATGACCGCGTCGTCGTCCGATCGGGTTTCCATCCACTTGCGAGTCTGCTCCGGGGTGGAAAAGGGCAGACGGAGTGTTCCGGATCGGATGCCCGGCTGATTCATCAGGGCGGCAACGGCCTCCCAGTCGACGACGCGCGCCGCGCGGATGCTGATTTCAGGAGGAGCGTGCGTTTCGGTCATTGTTTCCTCTCTTTCGTCCGAGGAAACAGGACCCAACCCCGCTCGCCTCGGCAGGGTTGGTGGGGGACTTTCGCTTAGCTTAGCGCAACAGGTCTCCCGCACACCCCTGGGGTATGCGTGCAAAGCACCATTGCGATCATCGAGCGATTGTCCATGGCGGAAGAATAGCAAGCGAAAGTAGAAAGACAAGTGCGCACACGTCGGATGCCCGGCGTGAAGGTCGATCAGGTCACCTGCCAGGCGATGTAGACGAGTGTGGTGGCGATCAGCCACAGCGCCACACGGCCGGAACGCGTGTGTCTGGCTTCCGCCTTGCCGATCGCGTGCGCAGTCTCCGCGTCGAAGCGCAGGCCGTTCGCGCTCATCGCCATGATCTCGCTGGAGAACTTTTCCGTGCGGGCGGCGATTTCTGGGGCGGCCTCCGCAAGTCGCAGTGCCGCATGCAGGCCATCGCGCAAATCGGTGACGATGCGCTTCGGTCCGAGATTGTCGCGGATCCACTTGCCGACGACCGGTTCGGAGGCCTTCCACATGTTGAAACGCGGGTTGAGGGTGCGCGCGACCCCTTCGACGACCACCATGGTCTTCTGCAGCATCACCAGTTCAGGGCGCGTCTGCATGTCGAAGAGTTCGGTGACCTCGAAGAGCAGGGTGAGGAGCTTCGCCATCGAGATGGTTTCGGCCGGCTGGCCGTGGATCGGCTCGCCGATCGCGCGGATTGCCTGGGCGAAGCTCGCTGCATCATGGTGCGATGGCACGTAGCCCGCCTCGAAATGCACGTCGGCGACGCGCTGGTAGTCGCGGGTGATGAAGCCGAACAGGATCTCCGCCAGGAAGCGGCGCTCCTTCTTTCCAAGTCTTCCGACGATGCCCATGTCGACGGCGACGATATGGCCGGCTTCATCGACGAAAAGGTTGCCCTGGTGCATGTCGGCATGGAAGAAGCCATCGCGCAGCGTGTGGCGTAGGAAGGACTGGATGAGCGTTTCGGCGAGCTGGTTGAGGTCGTGGCCGGCAGCCTTCAGCCCCTCGATATCCGACATCTTGACGCCGTCGATCCACTCCATGGTGACGACGTCGCGGCCGGTCCGTTCCCAGTCGACCTTCGGCACGCGGAAGCCGGAATCGTCCTTGGTGTTTTCGCCGAGTTCGGAGAGGGCTGCCGCCTCCAGCCGGAGATCCATTTCGATCTTGGTCGTCTGCTCCAGCGTCTTGGTGACCTCGACCGGCTTCAGCCGCCGCGTATAGGGCAGGAAGCGCTCCTGCATGTGGCTGACGAGATACATCGCCTCGATGTCGGAAGCGAAGCGCTGGCGAACACCGGGGCGGATGACCTTGACCGCGACCTTTTCCGGCCCGCCGTCGCGCATCACGATGGCCGGATGCACCTGCGCGATCGAGGCGGCCGCCATCGGCTCGGAAAATTCGGCATAGAGGTCATCGACCCGCCGGCCGAGCGAGCCTTCGATCGCGGCCTTCGCTTCTGTCTGCGGGAAGGTCGCCATGCGGTCCTGCAACAGCGACAGGTCGGCTGCGAACTCCGCGCCGACGACATCGGGGCGGGTCGCCAGGAACTGGCCGATCTTCACATAGGAAGGGCCGAGGCGGGCGACGGCGCGCGATAGCCGGTCGCTGCGTTCCTCGCCCAGCACCCTGCGGCGCGCGAGCAGTCCCGCCACCTTCTGGGCGAAGCGGGCAAAGGGCGGCAGATGCTCCGATGGAATGGCCGAGACGACGCCTTCGCGCACGAGAACCCAGCCGATCCGCGCGAGGCGGACATATGCTCCAGGCGTGCTCATCGGGATCAGATTTTCCAGCCGGAATGCAGCGCTGCGATGCCGCCGGTGTAATTGGTGAAGGAGACGCGCGAGAAGCCGGCTTCCTTGATCATGGTGGCGAAGTCGCGCTGGTTCGGGAACTTGCGGATCGATTCCACCAGATACTGGTAGGGAGCCTCGTCGCCGGTAATCAGCTTGCCGAACTTCGGGATCGCGTTGAACGACCAGGCGTCATAGAAGCGATCGAGCAGCGGCATCTCCACTTCGGAGAATTCCAGCACCAGCAGGCAACCACCGCGCTTCAGCACGCGGTAGGCCTCCTTCAGCGCCACGTCGATGCGCGGCACGTTGCGGATACCGAAGGCGATCGTATAGGCATCGAAGGAATTCGCCTCGAAGGGCAGTTCCTCGGCATTGGCCTCGACGAAATCGAGGTTGGCGGAAAGCTTCTTCTTCTCCGCGCGTTCAGCGCCGACGGCGAGCATCGAGCCGTTGATGTCGAGCACGGTCGCATGCGCCTTGCGGTCGGACGCCTCGATGATGCGGAAGGCGATGTCGCCGGTGCCGCCTGCAACGTCCAGCACCCTATAGTCTTCGCGGCGCGGCGGGTTGAGCGCGGCGATCATCGCGTCCTTCCAGGCGCGGTGCAGGCCGGCCGACATCACATCGTTCATGATGTCGTAGCGCTTCGCCACCTTGTGGAATACGTCGTTGACGAGCGGCTGCTTTTCGCCGGCGTCGACGTTGCGGAAACCGAAAGATGTTTCCATGCCGCCATCGGCCGATACGCGCTGATCCGTCATACGAAGAACTCCATCTGAACCAATTTTTCCGGCACCATAGCGAAAAGGCCCCATCCGCGCTATCTCGTGGACGGGACCGCGCCTGCGGCATAGCGCACCCCTATAGGATAAGAAGGCCGCCAAGGAAATGCCAGCCGCCGTATCCCGGTGGCTGAGATCGCAGGAGTGCATTTATGCCGGAGTTGCCCGAGGTCGAAACTGTCAAGCGCGGCCTGGCGCCGACCATGGAGGGCGCGCGGATCGTCAATGCGGAGTTGCGCCGAGCGGACCTGCGCTTCCCGTTTCCGGAGAATTTCTCCTCGACCGTTGCCGGCCAGCGCATCGTCTCGCTGTCGCGCCGGGCGAAGTACCTGATGATCGATCTGGAAGCGGGCGACGTGATCATCGCCCATCTCGGGATGTCCGGTTCCTTCCGTATCGAGGCAGGGCCGGCTGCGGCGACGCCGGGCGCGTTTCATCATCCGCGGGGCAAGGACGAGAAGCACGATCACGTCATCTTCCATCTCGACGGTGCCGACGGCCCGGTGCGGGTGATCTACAACGACCCGCGCCGTTTCGGCTTCATGGATCTTGCCCGCCGCGACACGGTGGCAAGCCACGCCTATTTCCGCGCACTCGGCGAGGAGCCGACCGGAAACGCGCTCGATGCCGCCTATCTTGCCGCGCGCTTTTCCGGCAAGGCGCAGCCGCTGAAAGCGGCATTGCTCGACCAGAAGAACATCGCCGGTCTCGGCAACATCTATGTCTGTGAGGCGCTCTGGCGCTCACATCTGTCTCCTTTGAAGCCTGCGGGTGAACTCGTCGACAAGCGCGGCAAGCCGAAAGACGGGCTGCTGCGACTGACGGATGCGATCCGCGAGGTCATCGCCGATGCCATCGCCGCCGGGGGCTCGTCGCTGAAGGACCATATCCAGGCGGACGGATCGCTGGGGTACTTCCAGCATTCCTTCTCCGTCTACGACCGCGAAGGAGAGGCTTGCCGCACGCCGGGTTGCAACGGTACGGTCGCCCGTGTCGTGCAGGCGGGCCGCTCGACCTTCTATTGCCCGCATTGCCAGAAATGAACGCCGGCCGTCCGCGGCCTGGCATCTCGAATGAACCGGAGGAAACAGGAATGACCTACGAAACGCTGCTGGTCGAAACGCGCGGCCGCGTCGGCCTCGTGACGCTCAATCGTCCGCAGGCGCTGAATGCGCTGAATTCGACCGTCATGCGCGAGCTCGCCGCGGCGCTGAAAGCCTTCGACGCTGACAAGGAGATCGGTGCCGTGGTCGTCACCGGCTCGGAAAAGGCCTTTGCCGCCGGCGCCGACATCAAGGAGATGCAGTCGCTCGATTTCGTCGACAGCTATCTCGGGGATTTCATCGGCGGCTGGGACCAGGTGGCTGCGGCACGCAAGCCGGTGATCGCAGCCGTCTCGGGCTATGCGCTCGGCGGCGGTTGCGAACTGGCGATGATGTGCGACTTCATCATCGCCTCCGAGACCGCGAAGTTCGGCCAGCCCGAAATCACCCTCGGCGTCATTCCCGGCATGGGCGGCTCCCAGCGCCTGACGCGTGCCGTCGGCAAGGCGAAGGCGATGGACCTGGTTCTCACCGGCCGCATGATGGATGCGGCGGAGGCGGAACGCGCGGGACTCGTTTCGCGTGTGGTGGCGCCGGAGAAGCTGATGGAGGAAGCGCTGGCGGCTGCCGAGAAGATCGCATCCTTCTCGCTGCCGGCGGTCATGATGGCGAAGGAGGCGGTGAACCGCTCGCTGGAGCTGACGCTCGCCGAGGGACTTCGTTTCGAGCGGCGGCTCTTCCACTCGCTGTTTGCGACCGAAGACCAGAAGGAGGGCATGGCCGCCTTCGTCGCCAAGCGCAAGCCGGAGTTCAAGCACCGCTAGAGCGGGATGAGAAAAGTGCGCGCGGTTTCCCGTCCGCATCCCGCTCAAGCTTGTGAGTAACGGTCACGTTATGGTTTTGGATCGCCCGGACCCCAAGACCATCGTGATCCAAGCCAAAGGGGACTCGTAGATTCTGGAAATTGCGCGTTGACGGGGCGGCCGTTTCCCGCTATACGCCGCCCTCAGTTTGGAACGCCATTCTGGGCTTTCCGGAAATACTCCCGAATTGCTTTGATGACAGGTCGCAGTGACCCGGCACGGCGAGGGCGGAGTTGATGTCAGTTTTCGAAGAGAGGCACCAATGGCCAATACAACTTCGGCGAAAAAGGCGACCCGCAAGATCGCACGCCGCACCGCAGTGAACAAGGCCCGTCGTTCGCGCGTTCGTAACTTCATCCGCAAGGTCGAAGAAGCGATCGCTACCGGCGATCAGGCAGTTGCAGCCGCAGCGCTCAAGGCAGCTCAGCCCGAGCTGATGCGCGCAGCCACCAAGGGCGTTCTGCACGCCAACACTGCATCGCGCAAGGTTTCGCGTCTTGCACAGCGCGTGAAGTCGCTTTCGGCCTAATCCGGCTAAGAAAAATCTGTTAATGAAAAGCCCGGCCCTTGCGCCGGGCTTTTCGGATTCATACTTCTGTCATCGCGATGGTTAATCCGGCAGTATTACCTTGTGTCAGTGCGATGACAAATTTTTTGAAATAAATTCAATGACTTACGAGAGGTCCTTATCAAGTGGATGTCTCTGGTTGGGGCTCCTCTGACGCCTGAATGAGTCAAGCGATTTTTTATTTTTTTTCTTTTTCGCCAGCTAAGCAAAGGCTGAAAAATCAAAACCCTTGATTCAACAGCGATTCTTCGCGGACTCGGAATGCGGCAAGCAAAAGGCAGGCTGAGAGTCAACGGTCAGTGCTTAAGGTTGCTTAAAAATCGCGATTGATCTTGCCCATCGATCCTGCCTAAATGCCCTCCACAGGGGACACGGACCACATCTGTAAAGGAAGCAGAAGACGCCATTTCGAAGAAATGGTTTCGATGTTTCTGTCCTTTGTATCAGGGCGGCTCCGCGTCGTTCAATCAGACAAGTCGAAGGTGAAAAACCGGATGGTTCGTTCCACTCCGGATGAGAAGCTTTCGACCTATGGTTGTGATGGAGTGCTCATATGTCGACGGCGGGTGCAAGCGGCACTCGGCGCACGGCAAAGTCCAACGCGCGGCTCGACGCTTCGTACGAGGGTGCGAAGAGCTGTTGACGAGGAGGAGGATCCGAGGCGGTGCGGGAAGCGCACCGGAGGATTGTTGACAAGAGGCGCGAGGGGACATCCTCCGGCCACAAGGCGGGTGGATGCGCGTAGCGCGCAGCGAGGCGGGAGATGAGGAGCCCGGCGTCGACTGCGACTGTGACGTTCGGCGAATGCGGCATGGCCTTCCGAGGCGCCGCGGGCGACGGACATAAGAGATGACGCCGGCAGCGATGACGGCATCTGAACATGAATTGGAAGGCGGCAAAATGCAGATGAATTTGGTGACGGCGGGCGCACTTCAGAAAGAAGGAGACGCATTCCAAGCCGGAAGCAATCTATCTCAGGCGGCGGGGGAAAAATTCGACATGAGGCACGACGCACTGTTCGAGCGGGTAAGTGCGCGTCTCAAAGCTCAAGTCGGTCCGGATGTCTTCGCAAGCTGGTTTGGGCGTCTGAAGCTCCATTCCGTATCCAAGAGCGTCGTGCGTCTCTCGGTGCCGACCACGTTCCTGAAGTCCTGGATCAACAATCGTTATCTCGATCTCATCACCTCTATCTTCCAGCAGGAAGACGGCGAGATTCTGAAGGTCGAGATCCTGGTGCGCACCGCGACCCGTGGCGCCCGGCCGACGACACAGGAAGAAGCGCTGCCGCAGGCAGCCGAAGCGGCTCCGGCCGCACCCGCACGCCGTCCGGCAGCAGCGCAGCCGGTTGCGACCGTTGCCGCAGCCGCGGTCGCGAGCGTTCAGAGGCCGGCCCAGGCGCCGCTTTTCGGCTCGCCGCTCGACCAGCGCTATAACTTCGAGAACTTCGTCGAGGGTTCCTCGAACCGCGTGGCGCTTGCCGCCGCCCGGACGATCGCGGAAGCCGGCGCCGGTGCGGTGCGGTTCAATCCGCTCTTCATCCATTCGAGCGTCGGTCTCGGCAAGACGCACCTCCTGCAGGCGATCGCCATCCAGGCGCTGCAGAGCGCGCGTGCACCGCGCGTCGTCTATCTGACGGCCGAATATTTCATGTGGCGTTTCGCCACCGCCATTCGCGACAACGATGCGCTGTCGCTCAAGGAGTCGCTGCGCAACATCGATCTCCTGATCATCGACGACATGCAGTTCCTGCAGGGTAAGTCGATCCAGCACGAGTTCTGCCATCTCCTGAACATGCTGCTCGATTCCGCCAAGCAGGTCGTCGTCGCCGCCGACCGCGCGCCGTGGGAGCTGGAGTCGCTCGACAGCCGCGTTCGTTCGCGTCTCCAGGGTGGTGTTGCCATCGAGATGGACGGCCCGGACTACGACATGCGCCTCGAAATGCTGAAGCGGCGGCTGGAAGTCGCCCGCCAGGAAGACGGATCGCTCGACATTCCCGGCGATATCCTGAGCCATGTCGCCCGTAACGTGACGGCGAGCGGTCGCGAACTGGAAGGCGCGTTCAACCAGCTCCTGTTCCGCCGCTCCTTCGAGCCGCAGCTTTCGATCGAGCGCGTCGATGAGCTGCTCGGCCATCTCGTCAATGCCGGCGAGCCGCGCCGCGTGCGGATCGAAGACATTCAGCGCGTCGTCGCCAAGCACTACAACGTCTCGCGCCAGGAGCTCGTCTCCAACCGCCGCACCCGCGTCATCGTCAAGCCGCGCCAGATCGCCATGTATCTGTCGAAGACGCTGACCCCGCGCTCCTTCCCGGAGATCGGCCGTCGCTTCGGTGGACGCGACCACACGACGGTGCTGCATGCCGTGCGCAAGATCGAAGAGTTGATCGCCGGCGATACCAAGCTCAGCCACGAGATCGAGCTTCTGAAGCGGCTGATCAACGAATAGTCGCGGGACTGTTCCAGGAAATTGGCCCGGCTTGCCGGGCCTTTTTCGTTGGCATCACTTCCTTGTTCCATCGAAACGATGAAGTCGGCGCAATTGCGGACGGAGACTGCTTCACGCTTTTCTTGGGCTTGGAGCGGCTCTCAAAGAGTGTCGCGATCTCTCCGATCCGCCGCTTGCGCTTTAAGTTCTTGATGTTTCGGCTGTCGCTGTCGCAAGGCCGCTGCGCACTCGCGTGCGAAAAGCTTTAGCGCGCCGCCTTCAACGTCGGTCGCTGCGGCGATCTGATCGTTGGTCCTCGATGATCTGCCGTGCTCGCGCTTCCGCGACGATCCAGGCGCGGAAGGCGACGACCGGCGGTCGGTCGAGGGCGGCCGGCGGGTAGACGAGGTGATAGGCAAGGCCGGTCATCACGCCCTCGGGGAAGGGGGCGACGAGCAGGTCTTCCGCAAGCTCGCGCGCCACCAGGGACAACCGCACCAGCGCGACGCCGTCTCCGGCTTTCGCCGCCTCGATCGCGCCGTTGCTGTTGACGAAGACCGGCCCGCGCCCGGGGTCCACTCCTTCGACCCCCGCCGCCTCCAGCCACAGCCGCCAGTCCTGGCGGTGCACGTCGTGCAGCAGCGCGTGGCGGGCGAGGTCGCTGGGCGTGTCGAGCGGCTGCTTGGCCCTGAGCGCCGGGTGGATGACTGGCACCGGGTCGTCGTCGATCAGGCGTTCGCTGACGAGACCGTCATAGCGACCGAGCCCGTGCCGGACGGCGACGTCGACGCCGTCATTCTCGAAATCCGTCAAACGGTTCGTGGTGCTGATGCGGACATCGATTCCAGGCACCTGCTGTTCGAAAGCGCCGATGCGCGGCACCAGCCATTGGGCGGCGAAGGTCGGCGTGCAACTCACCGTCAGCACCGGGGCACGTTTGCGTGCGGTCAGTTCCTCGGTCGCCTCCCGCATCATGCGGAATGCCCGCCGGAGCGTCGAAAAATAGATGCTGCCGTCTTCCGTCAGAACCAGTTGCCTCGGCCGCCGCTCGAAGAGCGTCACGCCGAGTGTCTGCTCCAACTCCCGCACCTGCAGGCTGACGGCCCCGGGCGTGACATTGAGTTCGCGCGCCGCCTTGGTGACGCTGGCGTGTCGCGCCGTTGCCTCGAAGGCGCGAAGCGACGCGAGTGAGGGCAGGGATGTCGCCATGGTTTAATCAAACTCAATCATGCGTCGAGAAATGATCGTTTGTTCCATACCTAATATCCTGAGAATAATGCAGCAATGTCAAGGCAATCGAAGCCGCTATGATTTAGTCAGGCAAACAAAAGAGGGTTACGGTCGTGGTGCAAGAAACTCACGCCAAGGTCATGGGCGCCCGGGAATGGGGCATGTTGATCCTGTTGTCCATCCTATGGGGCGGTTCCTTCTTTTTCATCGGCATCGCCGTCAAAGTGCTGCCGCCTTTTACGATCGTGGCGCTGAGGGTCAGTCTCGCGGCGGTCGCGCTGCTCGTTTTCGTGCGCTTCGCGGGATTGTCGATGCCGCGGGATCCGCGCGTGTGGCTGGCGTTCTTCGGCATGGGGCTGCTCAACAATCTCATTCCCTTCTCGCTGATCGTCTGGGGTCAGACGCATATCGCCAGCGGCCTCGCCTCGATCCTCAATGCCACCACGCCGCTCTTCGGCGTGCTCGTGGCCCATCTCCTGACCGACGACGAGAAGCTGACCGTCAATCGCTTCGCCGGGGTGGTCGTCGGATTCCTTGGTGTTGCCATGATGATCGGTCCGGCGGCACTCGGCGGGCTCGGCTCGAACCTCCTTGCCCAGTTCGCCGTTCTCGGCGCGGCGCTCTCCTATTCGCTGGCCGGCGTATTTGCCCGCCGCTTCAAGCGCATGGGCGTTGCACCCCTGGTTACCGCGACCGGCCAGGTCTCGGCAGCCAGCGTGATGCTGGTGCCGCTGTCGCTCCTCGTCGATCATCCCTGGACGCTCGCCATGCCCGGCCTCGACGTATGGGCAGCGATCGTCGGTATCGCCCTGGTCTCGACCGCGCTCGCCTACGTCCTGTTCTTCCGTATCCTGGAGACGGCCGGAGTCACCAACCTGATGCTTGTCACCTTCCTGATCCCTGTCAGCGCCATCCTGCTCGGCGCAATGTTCCTGGGCGAGACGCTGGAGCCCAAGCATTTCTTGGGCATGGCGCTGATTGCGGTGGGCCTTGCGGCGATCGATGGGCGCCTTCTCCGCCTCTTGCGTCGGCCGGCTGTCGAGCCCAACTTGGAATGCCGCGAGAACGCCTGAACGTTCACGCTCACACGTCTTGCGGGCCGGTAGGCGAAAGCACTACCGGCCCTGTTTTTTTCACCGGAGTTGTCGGCTATCTGTCGATGCCATCGTCTTTGAACCGAGGAGCAGGTGAGTTCCATGCTTTACGCCGTGTTTTGCTATAACCAAGAAGATGTCACGAGTGCCTGGAGCAAAGAGCAGGACGAAAAGGTCATGCGTGATCTCGCAGCCGTCCAAAGCAAATATGCCGATGCTGGCAGACTTGGACCGGTGGCGCGCCTGCAGCCGACAACGGCGGCAATGACGCTTCGGCACAGCCATAGCGAGACGATCGTCACCGATGGCCCGTTTGCCGAGACGAAGGAACAGCTACTCGGCTTCTATGTCGTCGATTGCGCATCTCTCGACGAAGCGCTCGAGTTCGCTCGTGATTTGAGTTCTGCCAACCCGGCCGCCGGCTCCTACGAAATCCGACCTCTTGCCCTCTACAAACCCAGTGAGCTTGCTTCATGACAGACACCGCCTGGATAGACCTCGCACTCGTTTCAGCCCGGCCGCAGGCTGTGGGCGCATTGCTGCGCTATTTCCGCAATCTGGATACGGCCGAGGAAGCGTTTCAGGAGGCCTGCATCCGGGCTTTGAAGACATGGCCGAAGAGCGGGCCGCCGCGCGATCCTGCGGCGTGGTTGATCTTCGTCGGCCGCAACAGCGGCATCGACAAGGTCCGGCGCCAGTCACGCGAGACGGCGCTGCCGCCCGAAGAAATGCTCTCCGATCTCGAGGATCAGGAAAGCGGTCTCGCTGACCGGCTGGATGGGTCGCAGTATCGCGACGATATTCTTCGGCTGCTGTTCGTCTGCAGCAATCCCGCACTCCCCGCCACGCAGCAGATCGCTCTGGCGCTGCGCATCGTCTCGGGCCTTTCCGTCAAGCAGATCGCCCGCGCCTTTCTCGTCAGCGAAGCGGCGATGGAGCAGCGTATCACCCGCGCCAAGTCCCGCGTCGCGGCCGCTGGTCTTGCCTTCGAGACGCCTGATGCAGCCGATCGTGCCGACCGGCTCGCCGCCGTCGCAACGATGATCTATCTCGTCTTCAACGAAGGCTATTCGGCGATGAACGGCCCGGAAAGCGTCTCGGCCGATCTCTGCGAGGAGGCGATCCGCCTTGGGCGCCTGCTGCTGCAGCTCTTTCCCGCGGAACCGGAGATCATGGGGCTGACGGCGTTGATGATGATCCAGCATTCCCGTGCGCGCGCGCGCTTCGATGCCGATGGGGCAGTCATCCTGCTCGAAGATCAGGATCGCGGATTGTGGAACCGGCCGCTGATCAACGAAGCGCTGGCGCTGATCGACAGGGCGATGCGCCATCGCCAGCCCGGCGCCTATCAGATCCAGGCGGCGATCGCTGCCCTGCACGCGCGGGCCGAGCGCCCCGAGGATACCGACTGGGCGCAGATCGATCTGCTGTACCAGGCGCTCGAAAGGCTGCAGCCCTCGCCGGTGATCACCCTCAACCGCGCCGTGGCGGTATCGAAGCGCGACGGTCCGCAAGCAGCGCTCGCCATGATCGAGCCGCTGGCCGACAAACTGTCCGGTTACTTCTATTTCCACGGCCTCAGCGGACACCTCCTGAAGCAACTCGGCAAGGTTCGCGAGGCGCGCGTCGCATTCGATCATGCCATCGCGCTCGCGACCAATGCCGCCGAGTGCGCCTATATCCGCATGCAACTCGACAAGCTCGGCGAGGAGCCGGGCATCGAAATCGGCCACGCCGAAAAGAGATAAAAGTTCGGTGGCTCTGTCGGGATCGGTCGCGCAGCTTCGTCCTTGGACCGAAACGAGATCCAAGGAGAGACACCAATGAACACCAGTCTTGTCATGCCTGTTCCGACGGCAAGGTCCGTCATCCTCGGCCGCGTTCTGAGTGGCGTGCTCGTCGCGTTCCTGGTTTTCGATGCGGCAATCAAGCTCGTGCCGCTTGAGGTCGTCACCGAAACCATGGTTGCCCTCGGCTATCCCGCGGATTCGGACCTGGCGCGACTGCTCGGTGTGCTGACGCTTCTCTGCACGCTGCTCTATGTGATCCCGCGGACTTCGATCCTCGGTGCCATTCTGCTCACCGGCTACCTCGGTGGCGCCATGGCGACGCATTTGCGGGCGGGTAGCCCGCTCTTCACCCATCTGCTCTTCGGCTTCTATCTCGGCGTCATCGCCTGGGGCGGCTTGTGGCTCAGAGACCCGCGGCTACGCAACCTGATCCCGTTCAGGAACTGACGGCCGCCCTAGCCGAACGAGTGAGAAACGACCATGACCAAGACTGTCGAAGACTACATTGCCGGCCTTTCGGGCGTTCCGGCAGACGTCGCGAAACGCCTGCATGCGGCGCTCATTGCCGCAGGCGGGCTCACCGATATCGTCAAATGGGGCCACCCCATCTATGAGGCCGGTGGGCCCGTCTGCCTGTTCAAGGGGGCAAAGGACCACGTGACCTTCGGCTTCTGGCGCGGAGCCGATATGCTCGATCTCGACTCCCGTCTGGAAAAGGGCGGCGGCAAGGGCGACATGGCCTATATCCGTCTGCGCGCGATAGACGATGTCGACGATGGCCAGGTCGCCCGGCTCGTCGCCAAAGGCATCGCGCTCAACTGGCTGAAGGGCGATCCGATGAAGTAGCGCTTCGCGATACAAACTTGCAGTAAGACCGGTAAAACAGAGCGCCTTTATCGGCGGTAATGCAATATCTCTTCGCGGGAACAGGAATTCACGCCGGATCCCGCGAGGCAAACATGATCCTCTATTATCAGACCCATTCTCCGTTCGCCCGCAAGGCGCTCGTCTTCGCGCACGAGATCGGTCTTGCCGACCGGCTGGAAGTCATCCACCACGAGACCAGCCCGACGCGGCGCAACGACGCAGTCTACGCCGAAAACCCGCTCGGCAAGGTTCCGGTGCTGCTGCGGGAAGGGCAGGAGCCGATCTTCGATTCCGATGTCATCTGCGCCTATCTCGACACGCTGCACGACGGGCGCAAGCTGATCCCCGAAAGCGGCGAGCCGCGGTGGCAGGCCCTGCGCATGCAGTCGGTGGCGCAGGTCCTTGCCCAGACCGGCATCGGTTTGCGCTGGGAATGGGAGAGGCGCCCGGAGCACCTGCGTTATCCGGAACTCGCCAAGGGGTACCAAGAGAAGATCGAGGCGACTTACGATTGGCTGGAGCAGGTGTTGTCGCCCGGGGGAGACGTCGATATCGGGCAGATCGCGCTCGCCACGACGCTCTCCTGGATGGCATTTCGCAACCTGCCGTCGTTCCGCAGCCGCCCGCGGCTGACCGACTGGTTCAATGCGTTCGAGCGGCGGCCGTCCATGCGGGCGACGCCGCTGTCGGGCGAGACGTTCGATTGAGCCGGCGAAAAGCGCCTGTAGCCGTTCCAGGCGAAGTGTGACGCGGTTTTCCGTCCGGAATTGCGTCCTATCGGCTCAGGGACAGGCGAGGTCGGCAACCACCGCATCGAGGATCAGCATGCCGGCCGGTGTGCAGCGCAGGCGCGAGTTGCCGAGCCGCTCGATGAAGCCGTTGTCGATCAGGAACTGTTCGCGCTCCGGGTCCGGATCGCGCCCGGAAAGGCTCTGCCAGCGGGCGAGGTCGACGCCTTCTTTGAGGCGCAGGCCCATCAGCAGCAATTCGTCGGACTGCGCTTCGAGATCGAGCGCTTCGCGCTCGATCATGCCGTGGCCGTAGGTCTCGACAAGACGCAGCCATTCCTCCGGCTTGCGTTCGGTGGCGGTCGCGATCTTGCCGGGGCCGACGCTGAGGCGGCCATGGGCGCCGGGGCCGATGCCGGCATAATCGCCATAGCGCCAGTAGGTGAGGTTGTGGCGGCTTTCCGCGCCCGGTCGGGCGTGGTTTGAGACCTCGTAGGCCGGCATGCCGATCGACGCCGTGATGTCCTGCGTCGCCTCGTAGAGCACGGCCGATTGCTCGCCATCAGGAACGATGAGCTTGCCGGCCTTGTGCAGCCCGTAGAACGGCGTGCCTTCTTCGATCGTGAGTTGGTAGAGCGACAGGTGGTCGACCGCATAGGAGACGGCCTCCTTCAGTTCGCGCTCCCACTCCTCGACCGTCTGGTTGGGGCGGGCGTAGATCAGGTCGAAGGACATGCGTGGGAAGATCTCGCGGGCCAGCCGGATCGCCTTCAGCGCATCCTCGACATTGTGCAGCCGCCCCAGGAACTTGAGGTCGCGGTCGTTCAACGCCTGGACGCCGAGCGAGACGCGATTGACGCCGGCAGCGCGATAGCCGTGGAAGCGCGTCGCCTCGACGCTCGAAGGGTTGGCCTCCATGGTGATTTCGATGCCGTTGGGCACATGCCAGTGGCGAGCAATTCCCTGCAGGATCGCGTCGACCGTCGAAGGCTCCATCAACGACGGCGTGCCGCCGCCCATGAAGATACTGGTGATGCTGCGCGGACCGGAAAGCTCACGCGCTTCCTGCATTTCCTTCAGGAAGGCGGAAACGAAACGCGGCTGGTCTACCGGCTGGTGACGCACATGGCTGTTGAAGTCGCAATAGGGGCATTTGGCCGCGCAGAACGGCCAGTGTACATAAACTCCGAAACCGGGGTCCATGCCGTCACCGATCGCCGTTAGCGTGGCCGTCTGCATCGTTGCGTCTCTCATGGTCACTTTCACAGGGAGCGGGAGTGGGCGGAAAGCCGCCCACACTTTTCCTCATCCCGCTCCAATCAGGCTCCGAGGCAGGTCTCGGCAAAAATCTTGAAGGCGCGGGCGCGGTGCGACAGGGCCTCCGCGTCGCCCGGTTTCCAGCCGTGCTTCTCGTCGGCGCTCATCTCGCCGAAGGTGGTTTTGTAACCTTTCGGCTGGAACACCGGATCGTAGCCAAAACCCTGGCTGCCGCGCGGCGGCCAGACGACGTGGCCTTCGACCTCGCCGCGGAAGAGCTCCACATGGCCATCCGGCCAGGCAAGGCAGAGCACCGAGACGAAGCGGGCGGTGCGCTCGGCCGGCGTGATGGCGCCTTTTTCCTGCAGCGCCTTTTCGACCTTCTCCATCGCCATCGCGAAATCGCGGCTTCCGTCCTCGCGCTCCGCCCAGTTGGCAGTATAGACGCCGGGTGCGCCGCCGAGTGCGTCGATCGCAAGACCGGAATCGTCCGAAAGCGCCGGCAGGCCGGAAGCCTTGGCCGAGGCGAGCGCCTTGATCGTCGCGTTCTCCTCGAAGGTGGTGCCGGTTTCGTCGGGCTCGATGAAGTTGAGGTCCGCAGCCGATTTCGCCTCGAAGCCGAGCGGGCCGATCAGGTCGCGGATTTCGCGGATCTTGCCGGCATTGTGGCTGGCGACGATCAGCGTCTTGTTGTCCAGTTTGCGCATGGTGTCCCGTTTCGTGTTCATTCGATGGACCACAGGCCCGGTTCCGCACATTCGAGGCTGTTGCCGGCCGGATCGCGGAAATAGAAGGACCGCGCCCCGTTCGGCCAGCGAAGATCGCTTTCGATGGCGACGCCGGATGCTTCGAGTTTGGCCCTCCAGGCGTCGAGTGCCTCTGCGGCCACGCGAAAGCACATGTGACCCCGGCCGGTCGTGCCGTGCGGCGGCACCGGCAGCGCGGCGTCCGGCGCCGGCGGTTTCACCGTCTCGGCCGGATTGAAGATCAGCAGCACGCCCTGGCCACAGCGGAAGAAGACATGGCGGTTCCCCGCCCGGGTGATCCTTGTCAGGCCGAGCACGCCGCCGTAGAAGGCCTCGGCGGCATCGAGATCGGCCGCATAGAGCGCAGTCTCGAGTATGCCTTCCAGTGCCGGGGCCATCTCTTCTCCTGCGGTCAGCCTGCGATCGCCTGCTTCTGCAGCGCGACCAGTTCGGCGATGCCCGACTTCGCGAGACCCATCAGGCTCGCGAATTCTTCTTCGCTGAAGGGTTTGCCTTCGGCCGTGCCCTGGATCTCGACGATGCCGCCGGAACCGGTCATGACGAAGTTGGCATCGGTCTCGGCGGCGGAATCCTCGAGATAGTCGAGGTCGATCACCGACTGGTTGGCGAAGATGCCGCAGGAGATGGCGGCGACATGGTCCTTCAAGACCTTCTCGACCTTGACCATGTTGCGCGCTTCCATCCACTTCAGGCAGTCGTACAACGCCACCCAGGCGCCGGTGATCGAGGCCGTGCGCGTGCCGCCATCCGCCTGGATGACGTCGCAGTCGATCGAGATCTGGCGTTCGCCGAGCGCCGGCAGGTCGACAACGGCGCGCAGCGACCGGCCGATCAGGCGCTGGATTTCCTGGGTGCGGCCGCTCTGCTTGCCGTTTGCCGCCTCGCGCTTCATGCGCTCGCCGGTGGCGCGCGGCAGCATGCCGTATTCCGCGGTAACCCAACCCTTGCCGCCGTTGCGCAGCCAGGCCGGAACCTTCTCTTCAAGGCTGGCCGTGCAGAGCACGTGCGTGTCACCGAACCGCACCAGACAGGAGCCTTCTGCGTGCTTGGAGAAATTGCGCTCGAAGGAAACCTTGCGCATTTGGTCGGTTTTTCTGCCGGATGGCCGCATCGTCAACTCCTATCGTATCTGGTGAGCCTTCTAGAGCATGGCAGAGCTAAAGGGAACCGGTGGATGGCCGGGGGTGGGGCCGTTTTTTCCCTTTTGCCATCGGGCGGCGGGATCACTATATTCCGGGCACGGCAGGATGTGCCTGCAAGTGTGGAGTGATATGGTACTGCGCAATCCCGGAGCAAAGGAAATCGCCGCCGCGCTGGACGAGCGCTCGGGTGAGATTTTCCGCCGCATCGTGGAAACCTATCTGACGAGCGGCGAGCCGCTCGGCTCGCGCAATCTGTCGCGGCTTCTGCCGATGTCGCTCTCTCCCGCTTCCGTTCGTAACGTGATGAGCGATCTCGAAGACCTCGGTCTCATCTATTCGCCGCATGTCAGCGCCGGTCGCCTGCCGACCCAGACGGGTCTGAGGTTCTTCGTCGACGCCTTCATGCAGGTCGGCAATCTCTCGGCGGAGGATCGGGCTTCGATCGATCGCCATGTCCGTCGTGATGACCACCTGCAGCCGGTGGAATCCCTGCTAGCGGAGGCGAGCCAGATGCTTTCGGGCATGTCGCGCGGGGCGGGCCTCGTCATCACCGCCAAGGCCGATCCCATCCTGAAGCATGTCGAATTCATTCGCCTGGCGCCAACCAAGGCGCTTGCGGTTCTCGTTGGCGAGCATGACCAGGTGGAAAACCGCATCATCGAACTGCCGGCCGGGGTCACCAGCTCGCAGCTCACCGAAGCGGCAAACTTCCTCAACGCCCACCTTGCCGGCCAGACGATCGCCGAGGTGCGCACGCAGCTCGAAAAGGTGAAGCAGACGGTGCGCGGCGAACTCGACGCACTGTCGCAGGACCTCGTCGAGCGCGGTCTTGCCATCTGGTCGGGCAGCGAAGGTGACGAGAAACCGGCGCGGCTGATCGTGCGCGGGCGGGCCAACCTGCTGGAAGGGTTGGAGGGAGCCGAGGATATCGATCGGCTTCGCATGCTCTTCGACGACCTTGAAAAGAAGGACAGCCTGATCGAGCTGCTCGATCTTGCCGAGAGCGGCCCGGGTGTCCGTATCTTCATCGGCTCGGAAAACAAGCTCTTTTCGCTCTCCGGTTCGTCGCTGATCGTCGCGCCCTATCGCGATGGCGAGGACCGCATCGTCGGCGCGGTCGGCGTCATCGGCCCGACGCGGCTCAACTATTCCCGCATCGTGCCGATGGTCGACTATACCGCGCAGCTTATGTCGCGGCTCTCCCGCTGAAGGCGCGCTTTTGGTCGCGCGCGTGATTGAACCCTTGATTTTTCGCCCCCAAACCTCGATATCGGCTTCAAATCCAGTCACAGGGCATTTTTGCTGAAACGCAGGCTCGCGCTTGCGGCGTGGAAATGCGAAGGACGATAGAGACGACACTGCGGAGAACGTCATGACCGACGATACGAACAAGCACGGACCCGAGGCCACCGACGAGGTACGCGATGCCGCGCCGGACGCTGCCGAAGCTGCTGAAGCCGCGCCGGTTGCCGAGCCCGACCCGTTGGAGCTCGCCAAGGCGGAAAATGCCGAGTTGCGCGACAAATACCTTCGGCTTGCCGCCGAGATGGACAACCTGCGCCGCCGTACCGAACGCGACGTCAAGGATGCGAAGTCCTATTCCGTCGCCGGTTTTGCCCGCGATATGCTCGCGGTTTCGGACAATCTGCGCCGGGCGCTCGATGCCATTCCGGCAGAGGCCAAGGAAGCAGGCGAGGCTGGCCTCACCGCTCTGATCGAGGGCGTGGAAATGACCGAGCGCTCGATGCTTGCGGCGCTCGAACGCCACGGCGTCAAGAAGCTGGAGCCGGAAGGCCAGAAGTTCGACCCGAACTTCCACCAGGCAATGTTCGAGATCCCCAATGCGGATGTGCCGAACAACACGGTGCTGCAGGTCGTTCAGGCCGGCTACACCATCGGTGACCGTGTGCTGCGTCCGGCCATGGTCGGCGTTTCCAAGGGCGGCCCGAAGGTCGTGGCTGCCGAGAACGGCGACGCTCCGGCGGTCTGATCCAGCCCGTCAGAATTCGAAAACGCCGCGCGAGTTTCGCGCGGCGTTTTCGTTTGGAGGACAGGACAGCGGCGGCGCCCGCGCGATCGCTATCCGAAGAGCTGGCGCAGGTGGTCGTTGAGGAAGCGGCCTTCCGGGTCGACCTTGGCCCTCAACGCCCGGAAATCGCCGGCGCGGGGATAGAGCGCCGTGACGTCTTCCGCGCCGAGGAAGTGAAGTTTGCCCCAGTGCGGCCGGGAGCCGTATTGACGCAGGATCGTATCGACGTCCTTCAGGTATTCCCAATAGTCGGTGCCGGGCTCGCCGGAAACCGAAAGCGTGATCGAATCCTGCTCGTAGAAGGGGCTGATCCAGCCGGTATCGCCGGCGGTGAAGCGGTACTCGATCGGGTAGATGCAGGTCGGGTGCTTTTCCAGCATCAGCTTGCGCACCGCCTTCACCGCCTCCTTGCCGTGGGCGACGGGCACCGCGTATTCGAGCTCGTGGAAATTCGGGACGTACTCGATCGGGTAGATCTCCGAGGAATAGGCGATCTTCTCGAAGCGGCGCTCCGTCGGTGCTTCCTCGGTGATGTCGATCACCTTCATCTCGCAGACGTCGGATGTTCTGTCCGTCGTCGAGACCGACGCCGTGTCAGGCAGGCAATAGCAATGCCGGCTCTCCGGTACCGGACACCAGAAAAAGCCAAAATGGCGGTGCTTGGCCGCCAGTTCGTCGTGCTGTTCGATCATCTCGTCGAAGGTGCAGCGCCAGAGTTTTTCATGCAGGTTGTAGCTATCCATCGCCTGCAGCGTGATCTCGGAGATCACGCCGAGCATGCCGACCGACACCCGCGCCGCTTCGAGCAGGTCCGGTGTGGTCTCGTCGACGACGAGAATGCTGCCATCCGGTTGCACCAGGCGCATGCCGACGATTTGCGAAGCCATGTTGCCGAGCCTCGCGCCGGTCCCGTGCGTGCCGGTCGTCAGCGCGCCGGCCAGCGCCTGGCTGTCGATGTCCCCCTGATTGATCAGCGACAGGCCGCTGGATTTCAGCACCTTGCCGAGCTGATTGATCGTGGTGCCCGCCTTCACCGCCACCCGCTTGCGCGCGTAGTCGATGCCGACGACGCCCTGCATGCTGGAGAGCGTCAGCAGCAGCCCGCTGGTGAGCGCCACCGGCGTGAAGGAATGGCCGGAGCCGGCGCAGCGCACGTTCAGCCCTTGCGCGGTCGCCTCGCGCACCATTTCTGCCAGTGCCGCCTCGCTCTCCGGCGCGCCGCGATGGCGCACGATGCATGATTGGTTTCCGACCCAGTTGCGCCAGTGGCCACCTGCCTGAAGCATTTTCCCCTCCCTCAAACCGCGGTGAAGCAATTGTCGACGAACAGATGCGTGCCGTTGATGAAGCTCGCCTCGTCGCTCGCCAGGAACAGCGCCGCGTTTGCCACCTCTTTCGGGTCGCACATGCGGCCCTGCTGCGCGGCGATGGCGGCCTCGGAAACGTCGACCCCGTATTTGCTGAGGCCGACCAACTCGCGCTTGCCATGATCGGTGGCGATGAAGCCCGGGCAGACGGCGTTGCAGCGGATGCCGCGGTCACGGAACTCGACGGCGATGGCGCGGGCGAACATGTGGCAGGCGCCCTTGGTCGTGTCGTAGAGCACCTCCATCGGCGTTGCCGCCACGGCCGAGATCGACGAGGTGCAGACGATGCTGCCGCCGCCGGCGGAAAGCATGCCGGGTAGAACCGCCTTGGTCATCAGGAACATGCTGCGCACGTTGACCGCCATCAGACGGTCCCATTCGTCCTCCTCGACCTCGAGGAAGGGGCCGACGGCAAGGATGCCGGCGTGGTTGAAGAGCACGGTGATGGCGCCGAACGCCGCCTCGACCGCCTTGACGGCCGATGTCACCTCCGCGGATACCGAGACATCGGCGGGCGCGAAGATCGCCTCGCCGCCCTTGGCGCGGATCGACGCCGCGACCTCTTCGCCCTTGCTGCGCGGCAGGTCGACGATGCCGACCTTGGCGCCTTCGCGCGCGAAAAGCTCCGATGCCGCCAGGCCGCAACCGCCCGCGCCGCCGCTGATCAGTGCCACCTTGCCTGAAAGCCTGCCTGCCATTGCGCCCTCCTCATCGGCGTCGCTCGCGGCAATCGCCAATGGCGACCCGTTCTACGACGACCTGTTGCTCTCTCCTGACGGGAATTATTGTTGACGAAGCAGGACCTGTCGATATCCCATGCGGGATACGAGGATTGGGGGATGAAACCGGAATGCTGGCAAGGGAGTCCGCCGATATATCGGCGATGATCGGTCTGATCGGCACGCAGGATTTCGGCCAGGCGCTCGACCGGATGCTGCGATCGGTCGCCAGCTTCGATCTCTCCGTCGCCTTTGCCTATCCCTATGATGCAAGGCCGATCGTGTTGCACGACGGCTATACGGCGAAAGTATCGGCGAGCGCGCTTTCCGCCTATCTCGGTGGCGCCTATCTGCTCGATCCCTTCTACGTCGCCTGTTGCGCCGGCCAGCCGGCCGGCCTCTGGCGGATGCGCGAGCTGGCGCCGGACCGGTTCTTCCAGTCCGATTTTTCGTCGTCCGCCGAGGTGCATCCCTGCGTGTCGATGGAATCGGGTGTTCTGGTGGAGGAAGTCGGCTTCGTCATTCCGCTCGACGGTGGCCTGCAGGCGACCTATTCGCTGATGCGCGGCCGCGGCGGCGAGCCTTTCAGCGAGGCCGAACTCGAGCGTCTGCGGGTCTATGAGCCGATCGTGCGCGAGGCGGTTCGTTCGAACTGGCGCCAGCAGGGCCAAGCCTTTGCGCCGCCGCCATCAGAGGAAGGCGACGACGCGATGGAAGCTGCATTCGAGAGCCTTTGTTCAGACCGGCTGACGAAGCAGCAGCGCAACATCGTGCGCCTCATCCTCAGGGGACACAGCAACCTTTCGATCGGCAAGGTCATGAACATTGCCGAGGGAACGGTCCGGATCCATCGCAAGAACATCTATCGCCGGCTCGGAATCTCGAGCCAGGGCGCCTTGTTCCGGATTTTCATAGATCATTTGAACGGTCGTCAGCTGTACTGACGCGGGCACTGCGCGTCCGGCGGACGCGCGCCGTTTGCTGTCTTCAGGCGGCGTGCGAGGTCGCGTCGTCGTCGAGCAGCGTATAGATCGCGCTGGCGGAATCGCTCGAGCGGATCTTGGCGACCATGTCCTGATCGCGCAGGACGCGAGCGATGCGCGACAAGGCCTTGAGGTGATCGGCGCCGGCACCTTCCGGAGCGAGCAGCAGGAAGACGAGATCGACGGGCTGGTCGTCGAGCGCCTCGAAATCGACAGGTGTTTCCAGTCGCGCGAAGATGCCGATGATCGAGGGAAGATTGTTGAGCTTGCCGTGCGGGATGGCGATGCCGTTGCCGACGCCGGTGGAGCCTAGGCGCTCCCGCTGCAGGATCACGTCGAAGATTTCACGCTCGGGAAGTCCGGTGATCTTAGATGCTTTTGCCGCCAATTCCTGGAGGAGCTGCTTTTTCGAGTTGGCCCTCATGGCCGGGATGATCGCATTTTGATGCAGTAGACCTGCCAATGCCATTCTTTTGTCCTCGTTCGCCGGTTAGAGCCGGACAACATCATCACAAATGCGTCGCAATGGCTCTAACCATCTTTATCGTGGCGGGTTCCATGCACAGAAAAGTCACATTTTCCGGCCTGCCCGCTGATTATGGGAACGGGGAGCGCCAGCGTGCCGGCGCTCCCCTCTCCGCTCATACCTTGATATTGGCAGCGTCAATCCAGCCAATATTTCCATCGTTGCGTCTGTAGACGATATTCAGATCGTCCTTGCCGGGGCTACGGAACATCAGGACGGGTTCGTCCGTCATGTCGAGTGCCATCACGGCACTGGCGACGGACATCGTCCTCAGCTGTTTCGTGCTTTCGGCGACGATCGTCGGCGCATAATCCTCGGGGACTTCGTCGTCCTCGAAGGGCACCGAATCCATCACTGTGTAGGCTACCTCGGCAGCGTTCTGTCCGTTGCCGTTATGGTGGTCCTTCAGCTTCCGCTTGTAGCGACGCAGGCGCTTTTCGATGCGATCCGATGCGGCGTCAAAGGCAGCCTGGGGGTCGTTCGCCTGACCGTTCGCCTGCATAACCACGCCCGTATCGAGATGAAGCTTGCAGTCGGCGCTGAAGCGCGACCCGGATTTTTCCACAGTGACCTGGCTTGAATATCCTCCGTCGAAATATTTGGTAACGGCCTGCTCGATCTGCTCGCCGATGCGGGCACGGAACGAATCGCCGATTTCCATCTGTTTACCGGATACACGCACACTCATGGAGTTTCCTCTCTCGTTCGTGATTTGCGCAGCCAGTCTATTCCAAGCGGTCCCGTCATCCAAGCCTTTCAGACTTGCGGGCGCGCCTCTGTCGCAGCCACCGGTCGTACCGGTTCGCTTCCGGGGCGAGCATGTCCCCGGCAATTGCGGCGGGCTCATATCGCCTGTGTCGGGGAGAGTCAATTGGAGGTCGCAAAAAAGTTAATGCGGCTTAACTTCCGGTGCTCAGAAACCGGAGGCCTTGGCCAGCGCCCGCTTTTCCCGTCGCCGCTGCACGGAGGAGGGGATGCTCATCGCCTCCCGGTATTTGGCAACCGTGCGGCGGGCAATGTCGATGCCGGCCTTCTTGAGGCTATCGACGATATCGTCGTCGGAAAGCACGGCTTCAGCGCTCTCCTCCTGGATCATCGTGCGGATCCGGTGGCGCACGGATTCCGCCGAATGGCTGTCGCCGCCTTCGGCCGAGCCGATCGAGACGGTGAAGAAATACTTGAGCTCGAAAAGCCCCCGTGGCGTCAGCATGTATTTGTTGGAGGTCACCCGGCTGACGGTCGATTCATGCATCTTGATCGCATCGGCGACCGTCTTGAGGTTCAGCGGTCTCAAATGGCCGATGCCGTTGGCCAGGAACGCGTCCTGCTGGCGAACGATCTCGGTGGCAACCTTCATGATCGTCCGGGCACGCTGGTCGAGGCTGCGGGTCAGCCAGTTCGCGTTCTGCAGACACTCGTTGAGGAAGGCCTGGTCGGCGCTGTTCTTCTGTGTGCCGCGTGAGACCGCAGCGAAATAGTCCTGGTTGACCAGCACCCGCGGCAGGGCGTCCGGATTGAGCTCGACCATCCATGCGCCGTCTGGCGCGGCCCGCACGACGATGTCGGGCACGATCGCCTCGCTGACGCTGGTCTCGAAGCTGGTCCCGGGCTTCGGATCGAGCTTGCGGATTTCCGCCAGCATGTCGATCAGGTCCTCTTCATCGACGCCGCAGATCTTCTTGAGTGTTGCGAAATCGCGTCGCGCCAGCAGTTCGAGATTGGCGAGCAGTGCCGCCATCGCCGGATCGAGGCGGTCGCGGGCGCGCAACTGGATCGCAAGGCATTCGCCGAGCGAGCGCGCGAAGACACCGGGCGGATCGAACTGCTGTAGCGTCAGCAATACCCGCACGACATCCGCATGGGCGGCGCCCAGCCGTTCGGCGACCTCGTCAAGGTCCGCTTGAAGATAGCCGGCCTCGTCGAGCTGGTCGATGAGGTGCTGCGCGATCAGTCGATCCGAGGGGGCTGGCAGCGCGAAGGGCAATTGTTCGGTAAGCGTTTCGCGCAGGCTCTTGCGGCCGGCGACGAAGTCGTCGAGGTCGTAGTCTTCGCCCTCGCCGCCACCGGGCATCGACTTCCACTGGCCGAGCAGTTCGGGCGCGTCCGCGCGTTGGGGCGCCGTATCGTCCTGATAGACATTGGCGAAATCGGCGTCGAGTTGTTCGCCGAGCCGTTCGCCGTTCGGCGATGTCGCATTGTCGTAAAGGTCAGCCTGTGCGCCGAAATCGTCACCCGGAGCTTCGTCGCCTGCCGTGTTCTCGCCGCGCTCCGGCGTGATCGGCAGATCGTCATTTGCCTGAAATTCGAGCAGCGGGTTCTTTTCGACTTCCTGGGCGATGAATTGATTGAGCTCGAGATGCGTCATCTGCAGCAGCTGGATCGACTGCATGAGCTGTGGCGTCATCACCAGGGACTGGGACTGGCGCAGATGAAGGCTGGCGGACAGTGCCATGCTGACGCGAAACTCCCGAGAAATCTCCTGGGGCCGCAATGCTTCTCCGATAATCGGACGGGCCCTTATCAATTGGCCCAAAAATTGCTTATCGAGAAGGTTTGGTCAAGCGTGGTCGCGGGCGGAATTGCCCGCGAAGCGCCCTCAAAGGCTGAAATTGTCGCCGAGATAGAGCCGGCGCACGTCAGGATTGGTGACAATGTCGTTGGCGCGACCATGGGTCAGCACTTCGCCGGCATGGATGATGTAGGCGCGATCGATGAGGCCGAGCGTCTCGCGGACATTATGGTCGGTGATGAGCACACCGATGCCGCGCGAAGTGAGGTGACGGACGAGCGCCTGGATGTCGGCGACCGAAATCGGATCGACGCCGGCGAACGGTTCGTCCAGCAGCATGAAGGTCGGATCGGTCGCAAGCGCGCGGGCGATTTCGAGGCGCCGCCGCTCGCCGCCCGAGAGCGCGATCGCCGGGGACTTGCGTAGGTGGGTGATGTTGAACTCGCCCAGCAGATCGTTGAGCTTGCTCTCGCGCCGCTCCAGGTTCTTGTCATGGACCTCGAGCACGGCGCGGATGTTTTCCTCGACCGTCAGTCCGCGAAAGATCGACGCTTCCTGCGGCAGGTAGCCGACGCCAAGACGCGCGCGCCGGTACATCGGCATGGTCGTGACGTCGTTGCCGTTGATCTCGATCGAGCCTTCGTCGACCGGCACGAGGCCGGTGATCATGTAGAAGCAGGTGGTCTTGCCGGCGCCGTTCGGTCCAAGCAGGCCCACGGCCTCGCCGCGACGCACCACCAGTGAAACGCCGTTGACGACCCGGCGTTCGCGATAGGCCTTCGTCAGGCCGCGCGCGATCAGCGTGCCGTCGTAACGCGCCTTGTCGACCGCGTGTCCGGAAACGGCCGCGACTGTCGCCGACGGCTTGCGGACCCGTTTGCGCTTGTGAAGGAAGGGAAAGTGCACGAGCGGTCTACGTCACTTTTGCTTGCGGGACTTCGGGTCGAGCTGGATCTGCACGCGGCCGCCACAGGCTTCGAGTTGAGCCTCTCCGGTTTCCATCTGGACATTGAGCTGGCAGCCGACGAAGACGTTCTTGCCTTCCGACAGCACGACCTTGTCGCCCTTGAGCACGAAGATCTGCTTCGTCATGTCGAAGGAACCGGTGTCTGCCGTCGCCTGCTGCGTGCCCGAGCTCAGGAAGACCTTTTCGCTGACCTCGATGCGGTCGATGTCGGCGTCGCCGCTCGAAACCGAGCCGCCGCCGGACTTGTAGAAGACCACCATGTTGCCGGCCTGAAGCGTCGTCGTGCCCTGCACGACCTTGACGTTGCCGGTAAAGATAGCCTTGCTCTCCGGATCCTTGATCTCGAGCTTGTCGCTCTCGATCTGGATCGGCTTGTCGTTGGAGAGTTCAAGGCCCTTCATCTTGCTGGACGTGGCCTGCGCCGAAGCGCCGGAGGCAATGATCAAGGCGCCGACGCCGGCAATCGCCAGACTGGCGGAAATCCTGAAAAAAGAGGCAGTTGTGGCCGACATGGAGTGCACCGGATCCTAGTTCGCGTTCTTGCGGATGGCGGTGGGCTCAACGTTCACCCTCACCATGCCCTCAAATATTACAATACGTCCCTTATCCGTCATTCGCAGCGTCTGCGCAATGATCGAACCGCCCTTCATGCTGATCGCAACGGGCCGCTTCGTTTCCATTTCGCCGGCATTGATGTTCAGATAGGCCGACTGGAAGTCGGCGTTCATGCCATTATTGACGGAAATGGTGAACGGGGCGTTCATGTCGAGCGTATTGGCGCCACGGTCATAGATGCCGTTGGTGGCGTCCACCGTCGCGACCAACGAATCCTTCATCGGCATTTCCGCATGGATCGTCTGAAGGGTGATGATATCCGGGTTGGCGATATCCTGGAGCGCCCGTTGGGCCTTCATCGAATAGCTGATGCCCTGCTTGTTTCGGCCGGAGATGGCCGGATTCTGCATGACGATCTTTCCATCCTCGATGGTCGCCGTTTCGAGTTGCAGATCAACGGGAATGAAGGCCCTGACGAAGGAAACGGCGGCAAAGATCACTGCAATGATGCCGGCGGCCACGGGCAGGATGACCTTCAGCCGCCGAACGCGCACGGAGTGCCTCGCAGCGAGCGCATAGGCGTCGGCGGAGCTCTCGCCCGTATCGGCAAAAATGCCCGGGGCTGGCGCGTGGTTCAACATGAAAGGGCCTGTCGGTTCTACTGCTTTTTTATCGCTGACCCGCGAAGGGTCATATACATACACTGGTGTAAGTCGTCGCAAATATGGATATTTTTTGCTGCTGCACAATGGCGCTGCAAAAAAACTCGGGTGAAGCACGAAAACGCCAGCCGCGGCTTTCAACCGTGGCCAAGCGCGTTTATGGAATATGCCTCTGCGCGCGCAGATAGCACGTTCCCGCGGAAACTGACAGAAGCTGCGCCAACAATTCGGGAGAAACCCACATGGACGAACTCGCCATCGCCGATCGCCGCAGCCTGCGTCGGAAACTGAGCTTCTGGCGCTGGATGGTGGCAGGCCTGCTTCTCTTGGCGGCGCTCGCCATCTTCGTCTGGTCCGGCGCTGCGGAGGACGTCAGCCGCACCCGTGCGCACGTGGCGCGTGTCAGCATCAGCGGCCTGATCCAGGACGACCGGGAGCTCCTCGAGCGGCTCCAGAGGATTGCCGACAACGACAGCGTCAAGGCGCTGGTCGTGACCATTTCGTCCCCGGGCGGCACCACCTACGGCGGCGAGGTTCTTTATAAGGCGATCCGCAAGGTTGCCGCCAAGAAGCCCGTCGTTTCCGACGTCCGCACGCTGGCCGCTTCGGCGGGTTACATGATCGCGCTCGCGGGCGACACGATCATCGCCGGCGAAAGCTCGATCACCGGCTCCATCGGCGTCATCTTCCAGTATCCGCAGATCAAGGACCTGATGGACAAGCTCGGCGTATCGCTGGAATCGATCAAGTCGCGGCCGCTGAAGGCGGAGCCGTCACCCTTCCATCCGGCAAGCGACGAGGCCAAGTCGATGATCCAGGGAATGATCGACGACAGCTATGCCTGGTTCGTCGACCTGGTCGCCGAGCGCCGCAAGCTGCCGCGTCCCGAGGCGCTGCTGCTTGCTGACGGCCGCATTTTCACCGGGCGCCAGGCGCTGAAGGCGAAGCTCGTCGACACGCTCGGCGGCGAAGATGAAATCCGCGCCTTCCTCACAGAGAAAAAGGTATCGAAGGACCTGCCGATCGTCGATTGGGAAGCACCGCGCAAGACCCTGCCTTTTGGCCTCGGCGCGGTGGCTGCGAATTGGATCAAGATGTTGGGATATGACGCTTTTCCGGCAATGAGCGGGCTTGAAAAAATTGCGGGCGACAAGTTGTTTCTTGACGGTCTTGTTTCGGTTTGGCAGGTTGATGGCCAATGAGGAAGGCGACATATGCCCAGCCTGAGCCGTCAGGAGATGCTGACGTTTTCGTAAGCGTCGGCCATATCCTAGCGGCAATCACAATGCAGACCGAAAAAGCAAAACAAACAAGAATTTGAGGGGGCGACAGTGATCAAGTCAGAACTGGTGCAGATTGTTGCAGCTCGCAATCCGCATCTCTATCACCGCGACGTCGAAAACATCGTCAATGCGGTTCTCGATGAGATCACAGACGCGCTCGCGGCAGGCAATCGGGTGGAGCTGCGCGGGTTCGGTGCTTTCTCCGTCAAAAACCGTCCGTCGCGCTCCGGGCGCAATCCGCGCACCGGCGATTCCGTTTTCGTCGAGGAAAAGTGGGTGCCGTTCTTCAAGACCGGCAAGGAATTGCGCGAGCGCCTTAATCCCGGCATGAATGGCGACGACGAAGACTGATCGTCTTTCTCGGTCTCAGCGGTCCGGCGCAATTGACGCCCGTTGTCCCATGTGGCCACCGGAAACCTTGTGGCTGCCCGCAAGCTGGAGCGATTGAATGTTCAAGAAACTGATCAATATCGTTGTTCTCATTCCGGTTGGCGTGATCCTGATCGTTCTCAGTGTCGCCAACCGCCAGAGCGTGACGCTGGCGCTCAATCCTTTCCGCCCGGAAGACAGCGTGCTTTCGATCAGCGCGCCCTTCTTCGTCTTCCTTTTTCTCGCCGTCATCGTCGGCGTGATCCTCGGTGCGGCAGCGACCTGGTTCAGTCAGGGCAAGTATCGCCGCCGCGCGCGCACCGAGGCGAACGAGGCGCTGAAATGGCACCGCGAAGCTGAGAAGCATCGCAGCCAGGCCGAAAAGCTCGCCACCCAGGCAACTTTGGCCGCCCCTCAGAATTGAGCGTTGGTGTTGATACTGCGGAAGTGGCGAGCGTTCAGCTCGCCGCTTCTGCCTGCTCGCCGCTAACAGCCGCGCCGAAGTCGGTGAAGAACTGCTGCGCGAGCTTCTTTGCGGTCGAATCGATGAGGCGCGAGCCGAGCTGGGCGAGCTTGCCGCCGACCTCCGCCTTGACGTCGTAACGCAGCACCGTCTCCGCGCCATCCTCCGTCAAGGTGACATCGGCGCCGCCCTTGGCGAAACCGGCGATGCCGCCCTTTCCTTCGCCCGAGATCGTATAGCCTTCCGGCGGGTTGAGATTGGAGAGCACGACGTTGCCGGTGAACGAAGCCGAGACGGGGCCGATCTTGATCTTCACAACCGCCGCAAGTTCGGTCGGCGAAGTCATCTCCAGCGACTGACAGCCGGGGATGCACCGTTTCAGGATTTCCGGATCGTTGAGGCCGCGCCACACTGCGTCGCGCCCCGCAGAAATCCGCTCTTCGCCGGTCATGTCCATGCGCTTTCCTCCCGTTGCACGCCGCGCGTCGGCATCGACGCGCCAAAATCGCTGTAACACATTAGGCCTGCTGCCAGAATTTTGTCCCCAAGCCGGTTCCGGCCCAAGGATATTCGCGGCGGGTTCTTCCGCGCTGATCTTCGCAAAACGGAAACGGCTTTGCCAAGTGCATCAGCGATGCTATTTGCACGTTCAATGGATACCGTGGCTCGAGGCCGCGGCGACAAACCTCATGACGTCCGCCCGCTTGCGCTCGATGTTGCGGAGGGCAGGCGACACATGTTCTAACAAGCCCAGGGATTTCAACGTGAAGGAAAAGGACCGGCGGTCGAAGAATGCCTCCGTGACGACGGCCAAGGGCCGCGGCGCCGAGGCGCGTGGCGGTGGCCGTCATGACCAGAAGCGTCCGGTTCCGCCGAAGGGCGGTGGCTTCAAGGAACGGCCGCCGCGGCCAGCGACAGCGCAGGGCACGGAGACGCGCGACAAGCCTGTCAGGCAGGCTCCTGCGCAGGAAGCACCGGCGCGGGAGATCGCCCGGCGAACCGGCGAAAAGCCGGCCGAACGCGTGCCGCTCATCCTGGAGACAACAGGCGCTTCGGGTTACCATCTGATCGACAGCGGGGCCGGCGAGAAGCTCGAGCAATACGGCCCCTATCGCATCGTGCGCCCGGAGGCGCAGGCGCTATGGCCGCGAAGCCTGCCGGACGGCGTCTGGCAAAAGGCCGACGCGATCTTCACCGGCGACACCGATGAGGACGGCATGGGCCGCTGGCGCTTTCCCGGCGCCGTGCTCGGCGAAACCTGGCCGATGCAGCTTCTCGGAACCGATTTCCACGGCCGCTTTACCTCGTTCCGCCATGTCGGCGTCTTTCCGGAACAATTGGCGCACTGGAGCTGGGTCAAGGATCAGGTGGAAGCGGCGGGGCGGCCGCTCAAGGTTCTGAACCTCTTCGGCTACACCGGGGTCGCCTCGCTGATCGCCGCCAAGGCCGGCGCCGAGGTCACCCATGTCGACGCCTCGAAGAAGGCGATCGGCTGGGCGCGCGAGAACCAGCAACTGGCGCGCGCCGAAAAGCTGCCGATCCGCTGGATCTGCGACGACGCGATGAAGTTCATCCAGCGGGAAGAGCGCCGCGGCAGCCGCTATGACATCATCCTGACCGATCCGCCGAAGTTCGGCCGGGGTCCGAATGGCGAAGTCTGGCAACTCTTCGATCATCTGGCCGCGATGCTCGATATCTGCCGCGAGATCCTCTCGCCGGAAGCGCGCGGCCTGGTGCTGACCGCCTATTCGATCCGGGCGAGCTTCTACTCGATCCATGAACTGATGCGCGAGACGATGCGCGGCCGCGGCGGCCGGGTGGAATCGGGCGAGCTCATCATCCGCGAGGGCGGACTTGACGGCCGCGAGCCGGGCAGGGCGCTTTCGACCTCTCTCTTCAGCCGCTGGGTGCCGCAATGACGAACGACAGAAGCGAACACGGCGCCGGTCGTGTCGGTCAGGTGAAGGAGGTCACGAGCCTCACCAACCCGATCATCAAGGACATCCGCGCGCTGGCACAGAAGAAACACCGCGACGAGACGCGGTCTTTCATGGCCGAGGGCCTGAAGCTGGTGATCGACGCGCTCGATCTCGGCTGGAAGATCAAGACGCTGATCTATGCCAAGGCTGCCAAGGGCAAGCCGCATGTCGAACAGGTGGCGGCGAAGACCTTCGCCAAGGGCGGCCTGGTGCTCGAAGTCAGCGAGAAGGTGCTGTCGGCGATCACCCGGCGCGACAATCCGCAGATGGTCGTCGGCATCTTCGAGCAGCGCTACCAGTCGCTGAAGGATCTGAAGCCGCAGCTGGGCGAAACCTATGTGGCACTGGACCGGGTCCGCGACCCCGGCAACCTCGGCACCATCATCCGCACGGCCGATGCCGCCGGCGCCTCCGGCATCATTCTCGTCGGCGAGACCACCGATCCGTTTTCGCTCGAAACCGTACGCGCCACCATGGGCTCGGTCTTCGCGATGCCGGTGGCACGCGCGAGTGCCGAAGATTTCATCCGCTGGCAGAAATCCGCCGGTGCGAAGGTGGTTGCAACCCATCTTGCCGGCGCCGTCGACTACCGCACCATCGATTACAAGTCGAAGCCCGTGGTGATCCTGATGGGCAACGAGCAGGCGGGTCTGCCGGAAGAACTTGCCCGTGAGGCCGGTGCGCTCGCACGCATCCCGCAGGCCGGGCGCGCCGATTCGCTGAACCTGGCGATCGCCACCGGCATCATGCTGTTCGAGGCACGCCGTCATCTGCTCACATTGGAAGCCCGCGCATGAGCGAGAAGCAGGTGCTGTTTTCCCGGCCGCTGCCGATCGCGGTCTTCATCCTTCTCGCACTCATCACCGACCAGGTGATCAAGTATCTGGTCGAGCTCTACCTGCCCTTCAACCAGGCGGTCCATGTCGTGCCGATGCTGGCGCTCTACCGCACCTATAATTACGGCGTTGCCTTCTCGATGCTGTCGGGCATGGAGGGCTGGTTCATCGTCGGTATGCGGCTCACCGTCGTCGCCTTCGTGCTCTGGCTTTGGAAGCGCACGCCGAAGGACCGGTTCTTCGCGCATTTGGGCTATGCGCTGATCATCGCCGGTGCGCTCGGAAACCTCGTCGACCGCCTGATCTTCGGCTACGTGATCGACTACATCCTTTTCTATACGGAGACCTGGTCCTTCGCCGTCTTCAACCTCGCCGATACTTTCATCACCATCGGCGCAGGCGCGATCATCCTTGACGAGCTGTTGCACGCGAAAAAGGCCGATCGTTAAGATTTTATCGGTGCATTGAAGCCATTCGGAACGCTTGTCGTGTTAGCCGGATCGCATGAGCGAACCGTCACGATTGCTGGAGCGGATCGAATCCGGCTTCCGGAGAGGGGGCCGGACAGGAGAAGCGCCGCTGGTTGCTCCGCTCCCTGTCGAGGTGCCGCCTCCGGTCCCCGCGCAGGAAGCACCCGTCGACGGCAAGCGCCATGCGGTCAGTCAGGCCTCGCTGGCCTTGCTCGGCCTGATCGCTTCCGGGCTCATTCTCGTCATCGGCATGAGTGCCGGCTTCTACCTGTTTTCGGCGGCGATCGCGGCGGCAGGCTCGGTCGGCGTGCTCCTACTCGTCGTCGAAGCCATACGGTCTTTCGATGGCAGGCAGGCACGCGACGAAGCGGACAGGGATGGCGATTGGCACCGCTCCGAAACGTCCGCGTTGCTCTCGACCATTCATGATGCGCTCGGTGACCTCGCGATCATGCGCGGCATGGACGGAAAGATCGTTCATGCCAACGCGGTCTTCCATCAGGTCTGCGGCCGCTCCGATGTCCGCGGCCTCGATTGTGCGACGCTTGGCCTGAGCTTCGAGCCGAAGGTCGCGCCCAATCACTACCTGGTGCGGATTGCGGTATCGGATGGCGTGCGTCTTTACGACTGGCACGACGTGATCGCCCGCGATCCGGCCAGCGGCAAGCTCATGCGCCACAGCATCGCCCGAGACGTCACCGAGGAGGCGAAGGCCGCGCGCGAACGCGAAGCGGCACGCCGGCGGGCGGAGGAGGCGAGCAAGGCGAAGTCGCGGCTGCTTGCCACCGTCAGCCATGAGATCCGCACGCCGCTTTCCGGCATCCTCGGCATGAGCCATCTTCTCGGCCAGACCCGACTGTCGAGCGAGCAGAAGAACTACCTCGCCGGCATGCAGCAATCCGGCCATGCGCTGGTCCAGCTCGTCGAGGATCTGATCGATTTCTCGTCGCTCTCGGCCGGCCGCTTCCAGTTCCGCCCGACCCGACAGGATCCGCGCGCCGTCGTCGAGAGCGTGGTGGAGATGCTCTCCAACCGGGCGCATGAAAAAGGCATCGAGATCGGCGCGACGGTCGCCGTCGACGTGCCCGCCGAAATGGCGTTCGACGCGGCGCGTCTGCGTCAGGTGCTTTTCAACGTCATCGGCAACGCGGTCAAATTCACCGAAGTCGGCGGCGTCTTTGTCAGCGCCGATACGGTCGACGAATGCGTTCGGATTCGCATCGACGACACCGGCCCGGGCATGTCGCCGGAAGATCTGAAACGCATCTTCGAGGAGTTCGAGCAGGCCGGCAACGACGAGCAGCGGGCGAAGGGGACCGGGCTTGGCCTCGCCATCTCCCGACGGATCATGCAGGCCTGCGGCGGCAGCCTCACGGCGGCAAGCGCGCCCGGGCGCGGCAGTCGCTTTGAAATTCGCCTGCCTTTTGCCGAGATCGAGCCGGTGGCGCCGGAGCGCCAGACGTGCCTTGCCGGCTCCCATGTCCTGGTCATGGCGCCGGATGGTCCGGCCTCGGCGGCGCTCGCGGCGACGATCGCCACACTCGGCGGTCGGTGCCACCGCGCGACCACGCTTGCTGCGGCCCAGCATGTCCTTGCGGACGTGCTCGCCGGCGGTGCGCCCTTGACCGACGTGATCGTCGACCACCGCCACGCCCAGCAATACAAGCAGTTGCTTTCGCTGCAGCCGGCGATCGCGCGGTTGGAAGTGCGGCGCACCTATCTGATCAATCCGGAGGAACGCAACAGCCATCCCGTCAACCAGATGGACGGCTACGAGGCCTGGCTGATCCGGCCGCTGCGCGAAAAATCCCTGGTCGAGGTGCTGCTCGGTCGCCTGAAGGGAATCGAGAAGCGCGACGCGATCAACGACAACCGGCCCGTCCTGCGGGAGGAGCCGGCGACCGCTCCCGTCCGCAACAGGGCGAATGGGATCCTTCTGGCCGAAGACGATCCGGTCAACGCGCTGATCGTTCGCACCGTGCTCCAGCGCTCGGGGCATTCGGTCCGCGTCGTCAGCGACTTCGGCGCCGTTGCCGAGGCCCTGCATGCGCCCGGCGAGCGTCCACTTCCGGAACTGCTGGTGACCGATCTCAACATGCCGGGCGGCGACGGGCTTTCGCTGCTGCAGCACCTGCGCGCCGACGAGACCGCGCGTTCGGCGCCACGCTTGCCCGTGATCATCCTGACGTCGGATGTGCGCGCCGATATGCGCGACAAGCTGATGGGCGCCGGTGCGGACGCGGTGTTGTCGAAGCCCGCCGATCCGCAACTGCTGACTTCGGAGATCGACCGCCTGCTGCGCAAACGGTAACTTCGGCAGTGGTAACGGTATCGATCGGGGAGCGGGGGTTGTGCGCCGCCTTCATGTCACTATGTTGTTGCAGAAACGTGGTCTAAGCCCGGCAGACGGAATTGATTCGGGATGACGCGGATGGCCATCGAGCTACTGGATTCGGCGAACGTGGTAGACACTTCTCAGGCTTGCATCGGCAAGAAGGCCGCCGTCCCGACGACCGACGTTCTTGGCCGGATCGCCAATCTCGAGACGCGCCTGGCGCGCACGGCATCGGAGATCGATGCTGCCCAGGCCGTCCGCTACAGGGTTTTCGTCGAAGAGATGAAGGCGCAGGTTGGCGCCGAAGCCGACCGCCGCAAGCGCGACGTCGATAGCTGGGACGCGATCTGCGATCACCTTCTGGTTCTCGACACCTCGATCGAGGGCGATACCGAGGATCAGATCGTCGGCACCTATCGCTTGCTGCGCCAGGATGTGGCCGAGCGGGCAGGCGGCTTCTATTCGGCTTCCGAATTTGCGATCGATCAGCTTCTCGCGCGCCACCCGACCAAGCGCTTCATGGAGCTCGGCCGCTCCTGCGTATTGCCGGACTACCGCACCAAGCGGACGGTGGAGCTGCTTTGGCAGGGAAACTGGGCCTATGCCCTTAAATACGGCATGGACGCCATGTTCGGCTGCGGCTCCTTCCCCGGTGTCGTGCCGGCCGAGCACGCGCTGGCGCTCTCCTTCCTGCACCACAACATTCGCGCCCGTGACGAATGGGCGGTGAGCGCGCGTCCGGAACTGCATCGGACCATGGACCTGATGCCGGCCGAGGCGATCAATGCGAAAAAGGCTCTCGCCGCCCTGCCGCCGTTGATCAAGGGCTACATGCGCCTTGGCGCAATGGTTGGCGACGGCGCGGTGGTCGATCATGCCTTCCATACGACGGATGTTTTGATCGTCCTGCCGATCAGCAATATTTCCGGCCGCTATCTCAATTATTACGGCGCCGATGCCGGGCGGTTCGCGACGTCCGTCTCCTGACGGGCGCCTGCCGGGATTAACCAAATATTAATGACGAGTTTGACTTTCTAGCCTGAAAGAGAGACTTGTATTGTCAAGTTCTTCTCTAATTTCATGACGAGAGAATAGAGAAAATAACGGAGGAATGGCCGATCATTTCCGGAGATCGGTCGGCATAGAGACCAAAATCCTCCGTCTTTCATTACCTGAAACGTAGTACTGTTGCCTGATTTTGAGCTCGCCTCTTCTCTACGGGAGATGCGAGCTCTTCTTTTTACAAATTGTGCCGATTTGTTACTATTTCGGCAGGCCCGGCGACTTCGAGTGCCAGGCCTGTGTCAAAATAGTACATTCGTCGGGGTCACATGCCGGCATTGTAGGCGGCAATGGCTGCCATGTTGACGATGTCGGAATCCTTGGCCGACATCGAAACAATCTGGATCGACTTGTCGAAGCCGACGAGCAGCGGACCGATCACGGTGGAGCCGCCGAGTTCCTGCAGCATCTTGGTCGAGATCGATGCCGAGTGGAACGCCGGCATGACGAGCACGTTGGCCGTGCCCGAGAGGCGGCAGAACGGATATTGCTCCATGACGCGGGCGTTGAGCGCCACGTCTGCCGCCATTTCGCCGTCATACTCGAAGTCGACGCGGCGCTTGTCGAGGATGTTGACCGCTTCGCGCACCCGCTCGGAGCGTTCGCCCGAGGGATGGCCGAAGGTGGAATAGGCAAGCATTGCCACGCGCGGCACATAGCCGAGCCGCTTGGCGAGGCCGGCGGCTTCCTCGGCGATATCGGCAAGCTCTTCCGAAGAGGGCATGTCGTGCACTGCCGTGTCGGCGACGAGCACGGTGCGGCCGCGGCAGAGCGCGATCGAGACGCCGATCACGCGGTGACCTGGCTTCGGATCGATGCAGCGACGCACGTCCTCGAGCGCCGTCGAATAGTTGCGGGTAATACCCGTGACCATGCCGTCGGCATCGCCGAGCGCCACCATGCAGGCGGCGAAGTGGTTGCGGTCGTTGTTGATCAGGCGCTGGGCGTCGCGGAAAAGGAAGCCTTTCCGCTGCAGACGGGCGTAGAGATAGTCCGTATAGGCGCCGACGCGCTTGGAAAGCCGTGCATTGACGATCTGGATGCCCGGGCGGTCGAGGTCGATGCCCTCGCGCTCCGCCGTCTCGCGCATGCGTTCCTCGCGGCCGAGCAGGATGGCGGTGCCGAGTTGCTGGTTGGCATAGGCGATTGCCGAGCGCATGACCTGCACCTCTTCGCCTTCGGCAAAGACGATGCGCTTCGGCTGGCGCCGGACGCGTTCGTAGATACGCTGCAGCGTCGAGGCGATCGGGTCGCGCCGGGCGGAGAGCTGGCGGCCATAGGCTTCGAGATCGGTGATCGGCTTGCGGGCGACGCCGCTTTCCATTGCCGCCTTCGCGACCGCCATCGGGATCGCCGAGATTAGGCGCGGGTCGAAGGGAACCGGAATGATGTATTGCGCGCCGAAGCGTGGCCGGTTGCCCTGATAGGCCGCGGCGACATCGTCGGGCACGTCTTCCTTGGCAAGGCTCGCCAGCGCTTGCGCGGCGGCGATCTTCATCTCGTCGTTGATCGTCGTCGCGCGCACGTCGAGCGCGCCGCGGAAGATGTAGGGGAAGCCGAGCACGTTGTTGACCTGGTTCGGATAGTCCGAGCGGCCGGTGGCGACGATCGCGTCGTCACGGATGCGAGTGACTTCCTCCGGCGTGATTTCCGGATCCGGATTGGCCATGGCGAAGATGATCGGCCGCGGCGCCATCGAGCGGACCATGTCTTCCGACAGCGCACCCTTGGCCGAAAGGCCGAAGACCACATCGGCGCCATCGAGCGCTTCGGCGAGCGTGCGGCGGTCGGTCTTGACCGCATGCGCCGACTTCCACTGGTTCATGCCCTCGGTGCGGCCCTCGAAGATGACGCCCTTGGTGTCGCAGAGGATGACATTTTCCGAGTTGAAGCCCATCGACTTGATGAGCTCGATACAGGCGATGGCGGCAGCACCGGCGCCGTTGCAGACGAGCTTGGTGGTCTTGAAGTCGCGACCCGTCAGTGCCAGCGCGTTGATGAGGCCGGCGGCGGCGATAATCGCGGTGCCGTGCTGGTCGTCATGGAACACCGGAATGTCCATGACCTCGCGCAGCTTCTGCTCGATGATGAAACAGTCCGGCGCCTTGATGTCTTCGAGGTTGATGCCGCCGAAGGAGGGGCCGAGAAAGCGCACGCAGTTGATGAATTCGTCGACATTCTCGGTATCGACCTCGAGGTCGATGGAATCGACGTCGGCGAACCGCTTGAACAGCACCGACTTGCCTTCCATGACCGGCTTGGAGGCGAGCGCCCCGAGATTGCCGAGGCCCAGAATGGCGGTGCCGTTCGAGATCACGGCCACCATGTTGCCGCGCGTCGTATAGTCGTAGGCGGTGGAGGGGTCCTCGGCGATGGCCTTTACCGGAACGGCGACACCAGGCGAATAGGCGAGCGAAAGGTCGCGCTGCGTGGCCATGGCCTTGGTGGGGGAAATCTCCAGCTTTCCGGGACGGCCCTGCGAGTGAAAGTCGAGCGCTTCCTGCGCGGTGACGGTCGTCACGGCGCGATCGGTCTTGTCGGTAGCCGGCATGTTTACTCCATCCTCCTGTGGGCGAGCCTTGCGGCGCGCCTCTTTATGGTTGTCGTCTATAATTGCTTGGGGATAGTGTGCCATCTCTTTTTTCGGGACAATCATGAATTTCGTGTCAGACCAATCGAACCGCGCCGGCGAGGTGTTGTCCGCAGCCGATCTGGCGACCGAGGAGAGCCGCTCCTCGGCGACGCCGATGATGGAGCAGTTCATCGAGATCAAGGCGAACAACCCGGATTCGCTCCTGTTCTATCGCATGGGCGACTTCTACGAGCTGTTCTTCCAGGACGCGGTCGAGGCGTCGCGGGCGCTCGGCATCACGCTTACCAAGCGCGGCCAGCACATGGGCCAGGAGATCCCGATGTGCGGCGTGCCGGTGCATGCCGCCGACGATTATTTGCAGAAACTGATCGGGCTCGGCTTCCGTGTTGCCGTCTGCGAGCAGGTGGAAGATCCGGCGGAAGCAAAGAAGCGCGGCAGCAAGTCGGTGGTGCGCCGCGACGTCGTGCGCCTGGTGACGCCTGGCACGATCACCGAAGAGAAGCTTCTGTCGCCGTCGGAGACCAACTATCTGATGGCCCTGGCGCGGATCAGGAGCGGATCCGAACCGGCATACGCGCTCGCCTGGATCGATATCTCCACCGGCATCTTCCGCTTGGCCGAGACCGCGGAAAACCGGCTCCTCGCCGATATCCTGCGTATCGAGCCGCGCGAACTGATCCTTGCCGATACCGTCTTCCACGACCCGGAAGTGAGGGCTGTCTTCGACGTGCTCGGCCGCGTGGCGGTGCCGCAGCCGGCGGTGCTGTTCGACAGCGCGACGGCCGAGGGGCGTATCGCCCGCTATTTCGGCGTGAAGACGCTCGATGGCTTCGGCACGTTCTCGCGTGCGGAGCTGGCGGCCGCCTCGGCCGCGATCTCCTATGTCGAGAAGACCCAGCTTGCCGAGCGTCCGGCGCTCGGCATCCCCGAGCGCGAAAGCGCCGCATCGACGCTGTTCATCGATCCGGCGACCCGCGCCAACCTCGAGCTGGTCAAGACCCTGTCGGGCGCGCGCGAAGGGACGCTTCTGAAGGCGCTCGACCGAACGGTAACAAGCGGCGGCGCACGGCTTCTCGCCGAGCGGCTGATGTCGCCGCTGACCGATCCGGATCGCATCAACCAGCGTCTCGACTCGATCGAGATCCTTGCGGACCAGCCTTCCTTCGCGGGCGACCTGCGCGACGCGCTGCGGCGGGCGCCGGATATGCCGCGCGCCCTGTCGCGGCTGGCGCTCGGCCGCGGCGGCCCGCGAGACCTCGGCGCCATTCAGGCCGGCTTGCGTGCCTCCGCGTCGATTTCACGCTTGATGGCGGCGGGCACGCTGTCGGATGAGCTGAAGGATGCGCGGGCCGCGATCGACGCGCTGCCCGCCAGTCTGCTCGGCCTGCTCGACGCCATGCTTGGCGAGGAACTTCCGCTCCTCAAACGCGACGGCGGTTTCCTGCGCGAAGGCGCCAATGCCGAGCTCGACGAAGTGCGAGCTCTGCGCGACCAGTCGCGCCGGGTGATCGCCGGCCTGCAACTGCAATATTCCGAAGAGACCGGCATCAAGTCGCTGAAGATCAAGCACAACAACGTGCTCGGTTATTTCATCGAGGTAACCGCCGGCAATGCCGGCTCGATGACCGACACGGATGCCGGCCGTGCCCGTTTCATCCATCGCCAGACCATGGCGAATGCCATGCGCTTCACCACGACGGAACTGGCCGAGCTCGAAAGCAAGATCGCCAACGCCGCCGACCGGGCACTGTCGATCGAGATCGAGGCTTTCGACCAGATGACGGCCGAGGTCGTCGCCGCCGCCGAGACGCTCAAGGCGGCGGCATTGGCGCTTGCGACGGTCGATGTCTCGGTCGGTCTCGCCGTGCTTGCCGAAGAGCAGGCCTATGCCCGCCCGACCGTCGACCGCTCGCGCATGTTCGCCATCGACGGCGGCCGCCATCCGGTGGTCGAGCAGGCCTTGAAACGCCAGGCGGCCAATGCCTTCGTCGCCAATGGCTGCGATCTCTCGCCGCCGGACGGCGAGGAGGGCGGCGCGATCTGGCTGCTCACCGGTCCCAACATGGGCGGTAAATCGACCTTCCTGCGCCAGAACGCGCTGATCGCGATCATGGCGCAGATGGGGACTTTCGTTCCTGCCGCGAGCGCCCATATCGGCATCGTCGACCGGTTGTTCTCCCGCGTCGGCGCCTCCGACGACCTGGCGCGTGGGCGCTCGACCTTCATGGTCGAGATGGTCGAGACGGCGGCAATCCTCAACCAGGCGACCGACCGCTCGCTGGTGATCCTCGACGAGATCGGCCGCGGCACCGCCACCTTCGACGGCCTCTCGATCGCCTGGGCGGCGGTCGAACATCTGCACGAGGCGAACCGCTGCCGTGGCCTGTTCGCCACCCACTTCCATGAGCTGACCGTGCTTTCGGAAAAGCTCGGACGTCTCTCGAACGCGACCATGCGCGTGAAGGAATGGCACGGCGACGTGATCTTCCTGCACGAAGTGGGGCCGGGCGCTGCCGACCGCTCCTACGGTATTCAGGTCGCCCGCCTTGCCGGCCTGCCGGCCTCGGTGGTGGCGCGCGCCAAGGACGTGCTCGCCAAGCTCGAGGATGCCGACCGCAAGAACCCGGCGAGCCAGCTGATCGACGATCTGCCGCTCTTCCAGGTGGCGATCCGCCGCGAAGAGGTGAAGGCCGCAGGTCCGTCCAAGGTCGAGGAGGCGCTGAAGGCGCTGAACCCGGACGACATGACGCCGCGCGAAGCACTCGACGCGCTCTACGCGCTGAAGAAGGAACTGAGCGCCGCCAAGGCGGGATGAGGAAAGGTGTGTGCGGCTTTCCGCCGGCATCCCGCCAACCGTTGAAATGGGCTGAAACGGTGCGCGCCTTTTTCCTGTGCAGGTGCCGGTAAAAAGGCTATACAGCGCCGCGCGCCTTTGCCGGCGCGGCGATTGAAATGCTGTGTGGTCTTTTTTCGGCCTCGGTCGCAAGGATCATGCAGGAGCTCTTGCTAGAGCGACCACGCAACCAGTCGGACAGGACGCCCCTCGGCACTTCATGGGCAGACACGAAATATCCTTCCCCGAGATCCTCGACGTCGCAGCGCTGCGGGCGAAATGCGACTTCATCGCCTCGGCCCATGCCGAGCAGCGCGAGCCGATGCGCCAGGCGCTGCTTGCCGCCTTCAAGCAGGCGAATACCGCTGGCCGGACGAAGGCGCGCGAGCTGTTCAACGCCGACGGCGCCGGTATTCTCTGCGCCGAGCGCATTTCCTGGCTGCAGGATCAGCTGATCACCGTGCTGCATGATTTCGTGCTGAACGAGATCTTCGACGCCGCCAACGCGCCGCTGGCCTCGCGCATCGCGGTGGCTGCAGTCGGCGGTTATGGCCGCGGCACGCTGGCGCCGGGTTCGGATATCGATCTTCTGTTCCTGCTACCGGTCAAGAAGGCCGTCTGGGCGGAGCCGGCGATCGAGTTCATGCTCTATATCCTCTGGGATCTGGGCTTCAAGGTCGGCCACGCCACCCGCACCATCGACGAATGCATCCGACTGTCGCGCGCCGACATGACGATCCGCACGGCCATTCTGGAGACGCGTTACATCTGCGGTTCCGGGGCGCTGAGCACCGAGCTCGAAACGCGTTTCGACCACGAGATCGTGCGCAACACAGGCCCGGATTTCATCGCCGCCAAGCTTGCCGAGCGTGACGAGCGCCACCGCAAGGCGGGCGATACGCGCTATCTCGTCGAGCCGAACGTCAAGGAAGGCAAAGGCGGCCTTCGCGACCTGCACACGCTGTTCTGGATCGCCAAGTATTTCTACCGGCTCAAGGATACCGCCGACCTCGTCAAGCTTGGGGTCTTGTCGCGGCAGGAATACAAGCTCTTCCAGAAGGCCGAGGACTTCCTCTGGGCCGTGCGCTGCCACATGCATTTCCTGACCGGCAAGGCGGAAGAGCGGCTGTCTTTCGACATCCAGCGCGAGATCGCAGAAGCGCTCGGCTATCACGACCATCCCGGCCTCTCTGCCGTCGAACGCTTCATGAAGCACTACTTCCTGGTGGCGAAAGATGTCGGCGACCTGACGCGCATCTTCTGCGCAGCGCTCGAAGACCAGCAGGCGAAGGACGCGCCCGGCATTTCCGGGATCATCGGCCGTTTCACCCATCGCAGCCGCAAGATCGCCGGCACGTTGGATTTCGTCGACGATGGCGGCCGCATCGCGCTCGCAAGCCCCGATGTCTTCAAGCGCGACCCGGTCAACCTGCTGCGCTTCTTCCACATCGCCGATATCAACGGGCTCGAGTTTCATCCGGCGGCTCTGCGCCAGGTGACGCGCTCGCTGAGCCTGATCACACCGCACCTGCGCGAGAACGAGGAGGCGAACCGTCTGTTCCTGTCGATCCTCACCTCGCGCCGCAAGCCGGAGCTGATCCTCAGGCGCATGAACGAGGCGGGCGTGCTTGGCCGCTTCATTCCGGATTTCGGCAAGATCGTCTCGATGATGCAGTTCAACATGTATCATCACTATACGGTCGATGAGCACCTGCTGCGCACCGTCGACGTTCTCTCGCGCATCGAGGGCGGCATCGAGGAAGAGGCGCATCCGCTGGTCGCCAAGTTGATGCCGGGGATCGAGGATCGCGAGGCGCTCTATGTCGCCGTGCTCCTGCACGACATCGCCAAGGGCCGGCCGGAGGACCATTCGGTCGCCGGCGCCAAAGTGGCCCGGCGTCTCTGCCCGCGCTTCGGGCTTTCGCCGAAACAGACCGAACTCGTCGCCTGGCTGATCGAGGAACATCTGACGATGTCGATGGTCGCCCAGACGCGCGACCTCAACGACCGCAAGACGATCGTCGACTTTGCCGAACGGGTGCAGTCGCTCGACCGGCTGAAGATGCTGCTGGTGCTGACGGTCTGCGATATCCGGGCCGTCGGCCCCGGTGTCTGGAACGGCTGGAAGGGCCAGCTTCTGCGCACGCTCTACTACGAGACCGAGCTGCTGTTGTCGGGCGGTTTCTCCGAATTGTCACGCAAGGAGCGCGCGGCCCACGCTGCGACGATGTTGGGCGAGGCACTGACGGACTGGTCCGAGAAGGAGCGCGACGCCTATGTTCGCCTGCATTATCAGCCCTATCTGCTGACGGTGGCGCTGGAAGACCAGATGCGCCATGCGCGTTTCATCCGCGAGGCCGATGCCGCCGGCAAGGCGTTGGCGACCATGGTGCGCACGCACCAGTTCCATGCGATCACCGAAATCACGGTGCTCTCACCGGACCATCCGCGTCTCCTGACCGTGATTGCCGGCGCCTGCGCGGCTGCGGGCGCCAACATCGTCGACGCCCAGATCTTCACGACGTCGGACGGTCGGGCGCTGGATACGATCCTGGTCAACCGCGAGTTCTCCGTGGACGAGGACGAGATGCGGCGGGCTGCCAGCATCGGCAAGCTGATCGAGGATGTGCTTGCCGGCCGCAAGCGCTTGCCGGAAGTGATCGCCAGCAGAACCAAGGTGAAGAAGCGCACCAGGGCCTTCACCGTGACGCCCGAGGTGACGATCAGCAACACGCTGTCGAACAAGTTCACGGTGATCGAGGTCGAGGGTCTCGACCGTCCGGGCCTCTTGTCCGAGATCACCGCTGTGCTCTCCGATCTCTCGCTCGACATCGCCTCGGCGCACATCACCACCTTCGGCGAGAAGGTGATTGATACCTTCTACGTCACCGACCTCGTCGGCCAGAAGGTGACGAGCGAAAACCGTCAGATGAACATTGCCGCCCGCCTCAAGGCCGTCATGGCCGGCGAGGGTGACGAAGCCCGCGACCGCATGCCCTCCGGCATCATCGCGCCGCCACCGGGCGTCTCCTCCGCTCAAAGAACGACAAAAGCCGAAACATGAGTCTGGTCAAGAAATTTGCAACCGTCGGCGGCGCGACCCTTGGAAGCCGCCTGTTCGGCTTCATCCGCGAAACCTTCATGGCCGCCGCTCTCGGCACAGGCCCGGTCGCCGACGCCTTCAATACCGCCTTTCGCCTGCCCAACACCTTTCGCCGGTTGTTTGCCGAGGGCGCCTTCAATTCCGCTTTCGTGCCGCTCTTTGCCAAGGAGATCGAGGCGAACGGCATGGAGGGCGCGCGGCGTTTCTCCGAGGAAGTGTTCGGCGTTCTCTTCACTGTCCTGTTGTTCCTGACGATCGCGATGGAACTGACGATGCCCTTCATCGTCAGCAACCTGATCGCCCCGGGCTTTGCTGACGATCCCGAGAAGCTCGGCAACACCATCGTCTTTGCAGCCATCATGTTCCCCTATCTCGCCTGCATGTCGCTGGCGGCGATGATGGGCGGCATGCTGAATTCGCTGCACCGCTTCTTCGCGGCAGCGATTGCGCCGGTGTTCCTCAACGTCATCCTGATCGGGGTATTGGCCTATGCCTGGTTTGCGGGGCAGGATCCGGTGGCCGTCGGCTATGCCCTTTCCTGGGGCGTCATGGCGGCCGGCCTGGTGCAGCTTGCCATTGTCTGGTTCGCCGTACGCGACGCCGGCATAAAGATCGGCCTCCGCCGACCGAAGATGACCGCCAGCGTCAGGCGCCTGCTGGTGCTCGCCCTGCCGGCGGCAATCACGGGCGGCATCACCCAGATCAACCTGCTGATCAACACCAACATCGCTTCGGCGAGCGAAGGCGCGGTCTCGTCGCTGGTTTATGCCGACCGCATCTACCAGCTTCCGCTCGGCGTCGTCGGCATCGCGGTCGCAACCGTGCTTCTGCCGGAACTCGCCCGGGCGCTGCGTTCCGGCAATCTCGCTGAAGCGTCGAACCTGCAGAACCGCTCGGTCGAGTTCACGCTGTTCCTGACGCTTCCGGCCGCGGCCGCGCTATTGGTCATGTCCGAGCCGATCGTTCGGCTGCTCTTCGAGCGCGGCAAGTTCTCGCCGGATTCGACCGTCATCGTCGGTCACATCCTGGCTATCTACGGTCTCGGCCTGCCGGCTTTCGTGCTGATCAAGGCCTTCATTCCCGGCTTCTTCGCGCGCGAGGATACGCGCACGCCGATGATCTTCGCTGCCATCTCCGTCGTTGTGAACGTGTCGCTTGCGCTCACTTTGTTTCCGCGGCTCGGCGCCAGCGGCATCGCGACGGCCGAGATCGTTGCCGGCTGGGTGAATGCCGTCCTGCTCTTTGCGACACTCGTCTGGCGCGGCCATTGGGGCAGGGACATGCCGCTGCTCACCCGTATCCCGCGTCTCGTCATAGCGGCGGCGGGCATGGCCGCGGCGCTCTATTTCGCCATCGACTGGTTTGCCTTCGAGCTCTCCTCTGCCGCGCCGCTGCTCACCCGGACGGTGACGCTATCGGGTCTGGTCGCTGTTGCCATGGTCATCTACTTCGCGCTTGCTTTCGGCCTTGGTGGTGCCAGCCTCGGCATGATCCGTCGCAATCTCAAACGCGGGGCGAAAGCGCCCGCGGCGCCCGTCGCGGCACCGGAGACAGGGGACTGATGCGCCAGACCATCGCACGCATTGCCCTGGTCGTGCCGGACTACGACGCGGGCATCGCCTTCTATTGCGGCAAGCTCGGCTTCGATCTCGTCGAAGACACCGCACTCGACGCAGATAAGCGTTGGGTCGTCGTCCGTCCCAAGGGGGCCGTCGAAACATCGATGCTGCTCGCCAAGGCCGATGGCGAACGCCAGCAGGCGGCGATCGGCAACCAGACCGGAGGCCGCGTCGGCTTCTTCCTGTTTACCGACGATTTTGCCCGAGACCATAGGTCGATGCTTGCCGAGGGAGTCGTCTTTCTCGAAGCGCCGCGTCACGAGCCCTATGGCACCGTTGCCGTCTTCAGCGACCCGTTCGGCAACCACTGGGACCTGCTGCAGCCTGCCGAGTAGACCGCGTTTCGCCCTCTTGATTGCCTCCCGGGACCCGTGCATAAGCCATGCCGTTAGCAACATGGGCCAGCCGGCCCTGGGGCCCTCCACCAGCCTATTGAGGACGACATGAACGAATTCAAGCCGCTCGTATTTTCCGGCGTTCAGCCGACGGGCAATCTCCATCTCGGCAACTATCTCGGCGCGATCCGCAAGTTCGTGGCGCTGCAGGAAAACAACGACTGCATCTATTGCGTCGTCGACCTGCATTCGATCACCGCTCAGCTCGTGCACGAGGACCTGAAGGGGCAGATCCGCTCGATCGCCGCCGCCTTCATCGCTTCGGGCATCGATCCGAAGAAACATATCGTCTTCAATCAGTCGGCGGTGCCGCAGCACGCCGAACTCGCCTGGATCTTCAACTGCGTCGCCCGCATCGGCTGGATGAACCGCATGACGCAGTTCAAGGACAAGGCCGGCAAGGACCGCGAGAACGCCTCGCTCGGCCTGCTCGCCTATCCGAGCCTGATGGCGGCTGACATCCTCGTCTATCGCGCCACCCATGTTCCTGTCGGCGATGACCAGAAGCAGCATCTGGAGCTGACGCGCGACATCGCGCAGAAGTTCAATATCGATTTCATGGAGCATATTCGCAGCGCCGGCTGCGGTGTCGACATCGTCGTCGGCGAGGAGCCGATCCATGCCTATTTCCCGCCGGTGGAGCCGCTGATCGGTGGCGCGACGCCGCGTGTCATGTCGCTGCGCGATGGCACCAAGAAGATGTCGAAGTCCGATCCGTCGGATCTTTCGCGCGTCAACCTCATGGACGATGCCGAGACGATTTCGAAGAAGATCCGCAAGGCCAAGACCGATCCGGACGCGCTTCCGAGCGAGCTCGATGGCCTGAAGGGACGCCCGGAGGCGGAAAATCTCGTCGGCATCTACGCCGCGCTCTCGGACAAGACCAAGGAACAGGTGCTTGCCGAGTTCGGCGGGCAGCAGTTCTCGGTCTTCAAGCCGGCGCTCGTCGACCTCGCGGTCGAGGTCCTGTCGCCGATCACCGGCGAGATGCGGCGCCTGATGGGCGACACCGCCCATATCGACGCAATTCTCCGCGATGGCGGCGAGCGTGCGCGGGTGCGCGCGGAAAAGACGATGCGCGAAGTGCGCGAGATCATCGGTTTTCTGCAGTAATCCGGTGATTTTGGGTCCCACGACCCAAAATCACCGTTGCCATCGATCCTGACGGATCGGAGCGGGACGGGTGGAAAACCATATGCACTTTTTCCTCGTCCCGCTCCAAAACGCCAAAATGAGACCTTGCGGCGGCACGCCCGGGATGTAATGTTCACCCTATGGTCTCGACCCGACTCTCTCGACTTGAAGGTCACCGCCGCAAATTCATGGCGGTGATAGACGATACCCCGGAATGCGACCGCGCCGTGCACTATGCGGGCATGCGCGCCAAGAACTCCAATGGCGGTCTCGTCCTGCTCTATGTGATCGCCGATGGCGACTTCCAGCAATGGCTGGGGGTCGAGGAAATCATGCGTGCGGAAGCGCGCGAGGAAGCCGAGGCGACGCTCGCCAAGGTGGCTCAGTCGGTCCGCGAGCGGATCGGTATCGAACCCGAGATCGTCATCCGCGAGGGGACTGCCACGGAGCAGATCCATGCGGCGATCGAAGAGGACCGCGACATCGCCATTCTGGTGCTGGCCGCAGGATCGGCGAAAGAGGGCCCAGGTCCCCTGGTGTCGTCGATCGCGGGCAAGGCTGCAGCTTTCCCGATTCCCGTCACCGTCATCCCCGATGCGCTGACGGATGAGGAGATCGACGCGCTCAGTTGATCTGCGTCGCTATGTGCCCTTGCGGCCGCAGGGCCATGCCCTTATATTCTTTTGAATTATTCTAAAGAGCTGGGCGAAAGCCGCTCCCGGCGAAACGGAGACAGACATGTTCATTCAGACCGAAGCCACGCCGAACCCGGCCACACTGAAGTTTTTGCCGGGCAAGGTTGTTCTGGAAAACGGCACCGCCGAGTTCCGCGACGAGGAAGAAGCGCGCGCCGGCTCGCCGCTGGCGGCACGGCTGTTTTCGATCCCGGGCGTCACCGGTGTCTATTTCGGCTATGATTTCATTACCGTCAGCAAGGAAGGCCAGGAATGGCAGCATCTGAAGCCGGCGATCCTCGGTTCGATCATGGAGCACTTCATGTCGGGCCAGGCGATCATGGCCGGCAGCGGCCGCGCCGAGCAGTCGGACCAGGAGGACGAGTTCTTCGACGAGGGTGACGAGACGATCGTCGCGACGATCAAGGAACTGCTGGAAACCCGCGTGCGCCCGGCCGTTGCCCAGGACGGTGGCGACATCACCTTCCGCGGCTTCAAGGACGGCACCGTATTCCTCAACATGAAGGGCGCCTGCTCCGGTTGCCCGTCGTCCACGGCGACGCTGAAGCATGGCGTGCAGAACCTGCTGCGCCATTTCGTTCCCGAGGTGGAAGCCGTCGAGTCCGTCTGACCCCGGACGTCGTCCGGCGTTTTGTGAACGAAGGCGGGGTGGGGAAAAGTGTGCGCGGTTTTCCGTCTGTATCCGGACCCAACCTGGTGCATGCTTCCTTTAATCCGAGCCGCTTAAGGGCAAAGACACACAGCGCTTCAAAAGTGCTACTGCGACCATTGCGTGTCTGCTAAGACGCGCGGCACTGTAGTAGTATTGATTTGCCGCAAAACCGGTCGGCTTTGCGGCCTGTGGCGTCTGAAAGATCCAGCGTTGAAATGATTGTACTTGCGATCGACACGTCCGGCTCCGGCTGCTCCGCTGCCGTCTACGACAGCGAAACGGCCGTTGTGCTCGGGCGCTCCGGTGCCGATCTCGGCAAGGGCCATGCCGAGCGGCTGATGGAGTTCGTCGACGAGGCACTGGCCTTGGCCGGTCGCGCGCTTCCCGATATCGATCGCATCGCGGTCACCGTCGGTCCGGGCTCGTTCACGGGCATTCGTGTCGGCGTGGCGGCTGCCCGCGGGCTGGCGCTGGCGCTTGGCAAACCCGCAGTCGGCGTCTCGACGCTTGCGGTTCTGGCGGAGGGGTTGCGAGCGGCTACGCCCGGAAAGCCCGTTCTCGCTGCCATCGATGCCAAGCGCGATGAAGTCTATCTCCAGGCTTTCGACGCGGCGGGCGTTGCGGCGGGCGAGCCGGAGGCGCTCTCCGTCGAAGCGGCGCGCGAACGCTACTCCGGTTTTGATGGTGTCATCGGCGGTTCCGGCGCGCATTTGATCGCTGAGGACATGCCGTCCAAGCCCCCCGAACTCATCGATGTTGCCTTCGTCGCGGCGCTCGGCGCCGCTGCTGATCCAGCCTCGGCCAAGCCGCGACCGCTATATCTGAGAGGCCCCGATGCCAAGCCGCAGGCGGGCTTCGCGATTGCCCGAGCGTAGACTGAGATGAGCTTCACCGATTACTTCACCCGCCGCACCGAATTCGACATCTTCCCGCTGGAGGAAGCCGACCTGCTCGCGGCGGCGGCGCTGCATCGCCAGCGTTTCGCTTCTCCTTGGAGCGATGGCGAAATTCACGCGCTGCTCGTTCAGGACACGGTGTTCGGCTTCGTCGCGCGGCAGACCAATGGCAGCTTCCGTCCGGCCTTTGGCGGCTTCGTCCTGTCGCGCGCCGTCGCCGGCGAGGCCGAAATCCTGACGATCGGCGTCGAGCCACGTTATGCACGCTCCGGTCTCGGCTGGCGGCTGATGCAGGCGGCCATGCGCGAGGCCCTGGTCAAGGGCTCCGAGGCGTTGTTCCTCGAAGTGGACGAGACCAATCAGGCGGCGATCGGGCTCTATCGCAAGCTCGGTTTCAACAAGGTCGGCGAACGTCGCGCCTATTACCAGGACAAGGCCGGTCAACGGACCGCCGCGCTTGTCATGCGGCTCGATCTTCGCTAGTCCCAAGCGCACAAGAGCGGGATGAGGAAAAGTGTATGCGGTTTTCCGCCCGCATCCCGCTTTAACTTTCTAGGGTCGCGCGCGGGAACTCTTTCCGGATGATCAATTGGCTACGGATTGCGATCTTCGCAGCGCTTCTGGCGCTGGTTTCGCTTGTGCTGATGCCGATCCAGGTCGTCTGCCTCTGGCTCGATCTGAAACCCCGCCGCCGCTTGCCGCGATACTGGCATCGGCTCGCCTGCTACCTTCTCGGCATCAAGGTGCGGGTCCACGGCGAGGTCGAGCGCCGGCGACCGCTGCTCATCTGCGCCAATCACGCCTCCTGGAAAGACATTCTTGTGCTCTCCTCGGTCGCCGACGTCGTCTTCGTCGCGAAGTCCGAAGTGAAGAGCTGGCCTGTCTTCGGCATTCTCGCACGGCTGCAGGCGTCGATCTTCGTCGAGCGCGAGCAGAAGCGTTCGACCGGCAAGCAGGTCAACGAGATGGGCGGGCGCATGGCGGCGGGCGAGATCGTCGTGCTCTTTCCGGAGGGAACGACGTCGGACGGCAATCGCCTGCTGGAGATCAAGACCTCCCTCTTCGGCGCGGCCGCCTCGGCCGTGCCGCACTCGCCGACCGGTCTGGTGCACGTCCAGCCGGTCGCCATTTCCTATACCGGCATCCACGGTATGCCCATGGGGCGCTACAACAGACCGATTGCCGCATGGCCGGGCGATATCGGCCTGGTTCCGCATTTGCTCGGGATACTGCGAGAAGGCGCGATCGAGGTCGACGTCGATTTCGGCGAAGCGGTCGACTACGACCGGCACACCAATCGCAAGGAGGTGAGCCGCAAGATCGAGCAGCGCATTCGCGGCATGCTGTCGGATCGCTTGCGCGGGCGCGCCTGACGTCTGCCGGCAAAGGCAGTCTTGCCGAAAATACTTCAACTTCGGGCCACTTTGCACTAAGTAACCGGCCATGACCCAGGAAACAGCCCTTCTGTCGACTACGCCCGCCACGGGCGACGAGCGCGCGCCGGCCCGCAAGGTCTTCGTCAAGACCTACGGCTGCCAGATGAACGTCTATGATTCCGACCGCATGTCGGATGCCTTGTCGCGCGATGGCTACGTCTCGACCGACGTGCTCGAGGATGCCGATTTCGTGCTCCTCAACACCTGCCATATTCGCGAGAAGGCGGCGGAAAAGGTCTATTCCGAGCTCGGCCGCCTGCGCGACCTCAAGAAAGCAAAAGCCAAGGAAGGCCGCGAGATGGTGATCGGCGTTGCCGGCTGCGTTGCGCAGGCCGAAGGCGACGAGATCCTCAGGCGCGCGCCGGCGGTCGATCTCGTGATCGGCCCGACCACCTATCACCGCCTGCCGGAAGCGCTGAGGCGTGCCCGCGGCGGCGAACGCGTCGTCCAGACGGACTATGCCGTCGAGGACAAGTTCGAACACCTGCCGGCGCCCGACAAGGCAAAGACCCGCGCGCGCGGCGTCACCGCCTTCCTGACGGTGCAGGAGGGGTGCGACAAGTTCTGCACCTTCTGCGTCGTGCCCTATACCCGTGGGTCCGAAGTCTCCCGCCCGGTCGCGCAGATCGTCTCGGAAGCGGAAAAGCTGGTCGACGGCGGCGTTCGTGAAATCACCCTGCTCGGCCAGAACGTCAATGCCTGGCACGGCGTCGGGCCCGACGGCCGCGAATGGGGACTTGGCGATCTGCTGAGGCGGCTTGGCGAGATCGAAGGCCTTGCCCGGCTGCGCTACACCACAAGCCACCCGCGGGACATGGACGACAGCCTGATCGAAGCGCACCGCTCGATGGCGAAGCTGATGCCCTATCTGCACCTGCCGGTGCAGTCCGGTTCCGACCGCATCCTCAAGGCGATGAACCGGAGGCATACGGCGGCCGAGTATCTGGCGTTGATCGAGCGTATCCGCGCCGTCCAACCGGACCTCGCTCTGTCAGGCGATTTCATTGTCGGCTTCCCCGGAGAGACCGACGAGGACTTCGAAGACACCATGCGCCTCGTCGAGACGGTGGGTTATGCACAGGCATTTTCGTTCAAATATTCGACGCGTCCCGGAACGCCCGGCGCCGAACTCGGCAGCCAGATTCCCGAGGACGTGAAAGCCAAGCGCTTGGAAAAATTGCAGGCTTTGCTGTTTTCGCAGCAGCGCGCCTTTGCCGAATCCTGCGTCGGCCGCGAAATCGACCTACTTTTGGAGAAAGAAGGACGCATGCCGGGCCAGCTCGTCGGGCGTTCCCCTTGGCTGCAGCCCGTGAATGTTGATGCAAAAGCATCGCAAATCGGTGACATTATCAAGGTGCGAATCATCAAGGCCGGGCCGAACAGCCTGTTTGCGGAGATGATCGGGTAAGGACCGAAAACAAGGAGCCTGAACCGCTTGAACGGACACGAACTGATCTCTTCATCCTCGCGCCAGTCGAAAACCTCTGCGACAGACGCCAATCACTTCGTGCTGACATTCGAGAACAATCGGTTCGCCAGCGAGCTCTTCGGCCAGTTCGACCAGAACTTGAAGCTTCTCGAGGAGCGCCTGCGCATCGACGCCCGGCCGCGCGGCAATTCCGTCGCGATTTCCGGTGACGTCGTCGCCACCAATCAGGCGCGCCGTGCCCTCGATTATCTCTATGGGCGGTTGCAGAGCGGCGCGTCGATCGATTCTTCGGATGTCGAGGGCGCGATCCGTATGGCGGTTGCCGCCGACGATCAGCTACAATTGCCGACCATGGAGCGTAAAGCCAAATTGACAATGGCGCAGATTTCGACGCGCAAGAAGACGATTGCAGCGCGCACACCGACACAGGATGCCTATATCCGCGCGATGGAGCGTGCTGAACTGGTCTTCGGCGTTGGCCCGGCCGGCACCGGCAAGACCTATCTTGCCGTTGCCCATGCCGCGCAGTTGTTGGAACGCGGCGCCGTTGATCGCATCATCCTGTCGCGTCCCGCAGTCGAGGCGGGCGAGCGCCTGGGCTTCCTGCCCGGCGACATGAAGGAGAAGGTCGATCCCTATCTCCGGCCGCTCTACGACGCGCTCTATGACATGATGCCGGGCGACAAGGTCGAACGGGCGATTACCGCCGGCGTCATCGAAATCGCGCCGCTCGCCTTCATGCGTGGCCGAACGCTTGCCAATGCCGCCGTCATCCTCGACGAGGCGCAGAACACGACATCGATGCAGATGAAGATGTTCCTGACCCGTCTCGGCGAAAACGGCCGCATGATCGTCACCGGCGATCCGAGCCAGGTCGACCTGCCGCGCGGCGTCAAGTCGGGCCTGGTCGAGGCTCTGCAGATCCTCAGGGGCGTCGAGGGCGTTTCGGTGGTCCGCTTCAAGGACGTCGACGTCGTCCGTCATCCGATGGTGGCGCGGATCGTCAGGGCATACGAGTCGCACACGGCCGTTCACGACGAAAGCGAGCAGAGCGACCGCTGATCGGCGGTCGTTGCGATCATGACGGCATTGGACATTCAAATCAGCGTGGAAGAAGGCGATTGGCCCGAGGAAGAGGCATTGCTTGCCTTCTGCGCGCCCGTTCTCGAAGCGGCAGCAGCCTATCTTGCGGCCGAAGAGAAACAGCCGCTGCCGAAAGCGCCGCCGGAACTTTCCCTTGTCTTCACCGACGACGCTTCCATGCGGGCGATCAACGCCGAATGGCGCAACCAGGACAAGCCGACGAATGTGCTGTCCTTTCCTGCCTTTCCGGTGACGCCGGGTGCGATGCCCGGGCCGATGCTCGGCGACATCATCGTCGCCCGTGAGACGCTTGATCGCGAGGCCGTGGAACTGGAGAAGTCCTTCGATGCGCATCTGACGCATCTTCTCGTGCATGGATTCCTGCATCTTTTCGGTTATGATCATATGGACGATGACGAAGCCGAAAGAATGGAAAGCCTGGAGACTCGCATTTTGGCGCGTCTTGGCTTATCTGACCCCTACGGGGATCGTACCCCGGATTAACAGTTTGGACCGATGAGCGATTACAAAACACAGCCCGTCGCGCTGGCGACCGAGGAGGCAGACGCCTCCGGAGAGGCGGAGGCGGGCAGTAGTAGCACCGCCACTCGACACGAGGGCACGAAATCCACTTCTTCCTTCTGGAGCCGGGCCGCGCGCCTGTTGCGCGGCGCAAGCCCATCGAGCCTGCGCGAGGATCTTGCCGACGCGCTTCAGACCGATGCCGACAGCAACACGGCCTTCTCGCCCGGCGAACGGGCGATGCTCAACAATATCCTGCGCTTCCGCGAGATCCGGGTCGAGGACGTCATGGTTCCGCGCGCCGACATCGAAGCGGTCGACCAGAGCATCACCATCGGCGAATTGATGGTGATCTTCGAGGAATCCGGCCGCTCGCGCATGCCGGTCTATAACGACGGCCTCGATGACCCGCGCGGCATGGTGCACATCCGCGACCTGCTTTCCTACGTCACCAAGCAGGCCCGCAACCGTCGCCGCAACGGCAAGGCGCCGGCTGCCGTGCCGGCGTCAAGCGAAAAGACCGAGAAGACACCGCGCTCGCCGAAGGCGAACTTCGACCTCTCCCGCGTCGATCTCGGCAAGTCGCTGGAAGAGGCGGGCATCGTCCGCCAGCTCCTGTTCGTGCCGCCTTCGATGCTGGCTTCGGACCTGATGCAGCGCATGCAGGCCGCCCGTATCCAGATGGCCCTCGTCATCGATGAATATGGCGGCACCGATGGCCTCGTCTCGCTCGAAGACATTGTCGAGATGGTCGTCGGCGACATCGAGGACGAGCACGACGACGACGAAGTCATGTTCGCCCGCACCTCGGATGATGTTTTCGTCGCCGATGCCCGCGTCGAGCTGGAAGAGTTCGCCGCGGCGATCGGTCCGGACTTCGACGTGCGCGAGCAGCTCGAAGATGTCGACACGCTCGGCGGTCTGATCTTCGCCTCGCTCGGCCGCATCCCGGTGCGTGGCGAGGTCGTCCAGGCCATTCCGGGCTTCGAGTTCCAGATCCTCGATGCGGACCCGCGCCGGGTGAAACGCGTTCGCATCATGCGCAAGCGTCCGCCGGCGCGCCGCCGCGTGTCGCGGCCGGAGGGCGAAACCGTTCCGGAGACGGGTATCGTCAATCGTGCCGACGGCGCAGCCCCTACCGAAGCAACGGCCGACGAGCAATGATCGCTCGGCCCCCGCGCACGTTCCACGTGCGCGGGCAGATGCCTCCCACCCATCCGCTTGACCTCTCCCGGCTTGAACAAGGTTCGTGAGGCCCCGTCGCCTATTGCCGACCGAACGGCAAGACATGCCTTCCGCACCCAATTCCGCCCCTGACGGGGACAAGCAGCCCGTTTTTTGGAAGACTGGCGCCGATTGATTCGGTTGTTGTTTCGCTCCGGCGCCGTGTCTGGCGGCCGGAATCGACGGGAGGCTGCATGGTAAGACTGGCTGGCAGGGTGATGCTTCTCTCCGGGCTCCCCAGGGCATTGCTCGCATTCTTCGCAGGGCTTCTCGCGGTTCTGGCACAGCCGCCCTTCGGCATCTTCGCCTTCGCTTTCGTCGCTTTCCCCATCCTCGTCTGGCTGCTCGACGGCGCGACCGGAAATCCGGATGGAGGCATCGTCAGGCGGCTCTGGCCCGCGGCGGCGATCGGCTGGTGGTTCGGTTTCGGCTACTTCCTCGGCGGCCTCTGGTGGCTCGGCAACGCGCTCCTGGTGGAAGCCGACGAATTCGCCTGGGCGTTGCCGCTCGCCGTCGTCGGTCTTCCGGCCTTTCTGGCGCTCTTCTATGCGCTTGCGACGCTGATCGCCCGCCTGTTCTGGTCCGACGGAGTGGGGCGGATCGCGGCGCTTGCGTTGGCCTTCGGTCTTTGCGAGTGGCTGCGCAGCTTCCTCTTCACCGGCTTTCCCTGGAATGCCATCGGCTACGCGGCTACGCAGATGCCGCTGATGATGCAGTCGGCAAGTGTCGTCAACCTGGCGACCATCAACATGCTGGCGGTCTTCGTCTTCGCGGCGCCCGCGCTCATCGCCACCGGCCGGGGGAGCCGGATCGGACTGGCGGCAGCGCTCGTCCTCCTGACGGCTCACGTAGGCTTCGGCTTCTATCGCCTGGCACAGCCGGCCCCGGCCGTGCCCGAACCGCCGCTGACGGTCCGTCTCGTCCAGCCGGTGATCGACCAGGCGAAAAAGCTTGACGACCGCGAGCGTGCCGCGGTCTTCGAGGAGCATCTTTCGCTCACCGCCGCCGCGCCCGAAAACGGCGGCAAGCGACCGGACATCGTCGTCTGGCCCGAGACGTCGATCCCCTTCATTCTCACCGACAATCCGGACGCCCTGGCACGCATCGCCGAGGTGCTCGACGACGATCAGATCCTGATCGCCGGTGCCGTGCGCGCCGAAGATGCCGGCTCCGGACTGCCGCCGCGCTACTACAACTCGATCTATGTCATCGACGGTCGCGGCCAGATCGTTGGTGCGGCCGACAAGGTGCATCTCGTCCCGTTTGGCGAATATCTGCCGTTCGAGGAGGTGCTGTCCTCCTGGGGCTTGAGTTCCGTCGCCGCTTCGATGCCCGGCGGCTTCTCGGCTGCAAAGAGCCGCTCGCTGCTGACGCTGCCCGGCGGCAAGACGCTCTACCCGCTGGTCTGCTATGAGGCGATCTTCCCCGACGAAATCGACGGCGCCGCCCGCGGAACGGATGCGCTTCTCAACATCACCAACGATGCCTGGTTCGGCGATACGCCCGGTCCGCGCCAGCATTTCCATCAGGCGCAGCTACGCGCCGTCGAGACCGGAACCCCCCTTATCCGCGCAGCCAATAGCGGTATATCAGCAATTGTTGATGCACGTGGGGTTTTAATGGTAGGATTGTCTTACAATTATAGGGGAGTGGTCGACACACTTCTGCCGGGAAAGATGCCTACGCTTTTGGACGACGCTATGCGAAGCCGAATCTTCTGGCTGACTGCACTCTTCCTCCTTCTGGTTGCAGTGTTTTCGCGTTTTGGTTTTAATATTAGGAAGAATTGACCTAAAACCCCTAAAATTGCATAGTGATCCGCACCATCGTCCTTGTTGTGGCGGCTTTGCACTAATCACCGTGGCGGTTGCTCCGGTGAGCGTTGCCCGTGTGTCAGGCGATGGATCAACGAAACAGCGTGTTTGGGAACGCAGATATGATCGAAAACAAAAAGAAGCCGAACCCGATCGACATTCATGTCGGTAGTCGGATTCGTCTTCGCCGCACGATGCTTGGCATGAGCCAGGAGAAGCTCGGCGAAAGTCTGGGGATCACCTTTCAGCAGATTCAGAAGTACGAGAAGGGCACGAACCGCGTCGGCGCCAGCCGGCTGCAGAACATTTCGGGCATTCTGAACGTACCGGTTTCCTTCTTCTTCGAAGATGCGCCGGGAGAAGGCACCAGCGGCCAGTCAGGCATGGCGGAAGCCTCCAGCTCCAACTACGTTGTGGATTTCCTTTCGTCCTCCGAGGGGCTGCAACTCAACCGTGCCTTCGTCAAGATCACGGACCCGAAAGTTCGTCGCCGCCTCGTCGATCTCGTCAAGGCGCTCGCTGCGGAAGCGGAAAGCGAATAGTTCCAACGTTCCCGTCGGGACTTGAAAACAAAGCGGCCTTTTGTGCCGCTTTTTTCATACGCGCTTTTTCCCGGGCGCCTCAAAGTGATTGGCGCCGATGATGATATAAAGATATATTTATGTCGTTGTGCGCTTGTTTTTCGGACGCAAAACCACTAACACCATGCCAGCGCTTTTCTTCATTGAGGGGACTTCCCGCATGCGTGCAAACTACCTGTTCACGAGTGAATCCGTAGCCGAAGGTCATCCGGACAAGGTGTGTGACCGTATCTCCGACGAGATCGTGGATCTGGTCTACCGCGAAGCGGCCAAGACCGGTGTCGACCCGTGGGGCGTTCGCATCGCCTGCGAAACCCTGGCGACCACCAACCGCGTCGTCATCGCCGGCGAAGTGCGCCTGCCGCCGAGCCTTCTAAAGAAGGACAAGGACGGCAACGACGTCATCAACCCCTCGAAGTTCAAGTCCGCCGCCCGCAAGGCGATCCGCGAGATCGGCTATGAGCAGGACGGCTTCCACTGGAAGACGGCCAAGATCGACGTGCTTCTGCACTTCCAGTCCGCCCATATCGCCCAGGGCGTCGACAGCGCTGCCGACAAGCAGGGTGAAGAAGGTGCCGGCGACCAGGGGATCATGTTCGGCTACGCCTGCCGCGAAACCGCAGAACTCATGCCGGCGCCGATCTACTACTCGCACCGCATCCTCAATCTGCTCGCCGCCGCCCGCAAGAAGGGCGAGGGCGAGGTCGCCAAGCTCGGCCCGGACGCCAAGAGCCAGGTCACCGTGCGCTATGTCGACGGCAAGCCGACGGAAGTTACCTCGATCGTTCTGTCGACGCAGCACCTCGATGACACCTGGGATTCGGCCAAGGTTCGCTCGGTCGTCGAGCCCTATATCCGCGAAGCGCTTGACGATCTGAAGATCGCCGACGATTGCACCTGGTACATCAACCCGACCGGCAAGTTCGTCATCGGCGGCCCGGACGGCGACGCCGGCCTTACCGGCCGCAAGATCATCGTCGACACCTACGGTGGTGCAGCACCGCACGGCGGTGGCGCATTCTCGGGCAAGGACACGACCAAGGTCGACCGTTCGGCCGCCTATGCCGCACGCTACCTGGCGAAGAACGTCGTTGCTGCCGGCCTTTCGGACCGTTGCACGATCCAGCTCTCCTACGCCATCGGCGTTGCCCAGCCGCTGTCGATCTATGTCGACCTGCACGGCACCGGCAAGGTCTCGGAAGACCAGGTCGAACAGGCGATCCGCAAGACGATGGACCTGTCACCGTCGGGCATCCGCCGTCACCTGGACCTCAACAAGCCGATCTATGCCAAGACGTCCGCCTACGGTCACTTCGGCCGCAAGGCCGGTCGCGATGGTTCCTTCTCCTGGGAGAAGCTCGATCTGGTCAAGCCGCTGAAGGCGGCGATCGAGCAGAGCGGTGCGGTCAATGGCCGGGTCGCTGCCTAAGCGTGCGATTGGTGCGGCGCTTTAGCGCCGTGCATTGAAGATAGCGCAGCCGCCTGCTATCAGGCGCTTGCGATATTCAGGGCGGGCGCTCCGGCAAGGAGCGCCCGCTTCGTTCATTTTGATTCTGGGTCTTTGACCCGGATCAGCGTGACCAAGGGACAAACGACATGACTGAACCGCGCCGTGCCAGAGCAACCGAGGCCTTCTTCGGCCGCCGCAAGGGCAAGCCGTTGCGCGAGCGGCAGGCGGCGCATCTGGAAACCGTGCTGCCGACGCTGAAGCTCGATCTTTCGAATGCGGCTCCGGCGGAACTGAAGACGCTGTTTCCCGGGGATATCGAACGCATCCGGCTGGAAATCGGCTTTGGCGGTGGCGAACACCTGATTCACCGCGCCGCCGAGGCGCCGTCGACCGGTTTCATCGGTGTCGAACCCTTCGTCAATTCCATGGCCAAACTCGTCGGCCACATCGAGGATCGCGGCGTCAGCAACATTCGTCTCCATGACGACGACGCCACGCAGGTTCTCGACTGGCTGCCGGCCGCATCCGTCGACCAGATCGACCTGCTCTATCCGGACCCGTGGCCGAAGCGCAAACATTGGAAGCGCCGCTTCGTCTCCAAGGTCAATCTCGACCGGTTTGCGCGCGTGCTGAAGCCGGGCGGGCTGTTCTGCTTCGCCTCGGATATCGACACCTATGTCAATTGGACGCTGCTGCATTGCCGCGATCACGAGGACTTCGATTGGACGGCGGAGAAGGCAGCCGACTGGCTGACGCCGTACGAGGGGTGGCCGAGCACACGCTACGAGGCCAAGGCACGCCGGGAAGGGCGCAGTTCCGCCTATCTCACTTTCCGGCGCGTCTAAAGCAATTCCAGGAAAAGTGCGAAGCGGTTTTCCGTCCGGAATTGCGGGCACTGGAAAGCAATTCCAGGAAAAGTGCGAAGCGGTTTTCCGTCCGGAATTGCGGGCACTGGAAAGCCAATTCCAGGAAAAGTGCGAAGCGGTTTTCCGTCCGGAATTGCGGGCACTGGAAAGCTAATTCCAGGGAAAGTGTGAAGCGGTTTTCCGCCGGAATTGCGGGGTCACGAGAGCGGAGGCGTCATCCCGTTCGATCGGGGCGCACCGTCAAAGACGGGCGCGAGGTCAATGCAGGGTGACCGTCTTCAGGTCATCCTCGGCAGCCTTGAAGAAGGTGCTGGAACGATTGTCGGTCAGGAGGATCGGCGTGCCGTCGGCGCCGAACAGGGCCCAGAGATCGATGCCCGGTCCCATCTCGGGCGCTTCCGGGAAGCAGCGCGAGACTTCTTCCGAACGCATTTTCCGGATGTAGCCGATTTCGCCTTCGCCGAGATGTGCGAGGTCGTTTTTCGACAGTGACGAGCTGATGGCTTTCAGTCCCATGGTGATACTCCGTGGTCGCCGGCCAGGGGAAAATCCCGCCGGTTATCCTACTCTGGGACTGAAATGTTAATTTTCTTTACCATACGCACCGGTTCGGGACGGACGAGGTCTACGGAGAGCAGGCCGTTGCGCAGCTCGGCGCCGAGCACTTTCATGCCGTCCGCCAGAACGAAGGTACGTTGGAACTGGCGCGCAGCGATGCCGCGGTGCAGATAGTCGCGATCGCCGTTATCGACCTGGCGGCCGCGAATGACGAGCTGGTTCTCTTCGGTCGTGACTTCGAGGTCTTCTTCGGAGAACCCGGCCACGGCGAGCGTGATCCTGAGACGCTCCGGAGCGTCAACGGCTGCATCGCCGCGGATGCGCTCGATATTGTACGGCGGGTATCCGTCATTGCCCTTGGCGATCCGCTCAAGGGTCTTTTCCATCGTGTCGAAACCCAGCAGCAGCGGGCTCGTAAAGGGCGTAATTCGGCTCATTCCTCAAGTCCTTGCGAGATCAAGCGACCGTTGTTCGGACCTGCCCAGCAGCATCCTCGCCGCAATATGGTAGCTGTGCGCAACGAGTGCAAGCCGCTTGCCTCCGACGTGCACGCAAATCATAGTCCGCTCTCGCAGAATCCAAGAGTGAGGCGAGCAGCGCGCCGCAGACGTTGCCTCGTTTCCGCTCCGGTACATTGAAATCGATCGCGCTCACCGCATGTTCCCTTTATCGGAACATGCAGCACTTCAAAGTGCGACAGCGGCCTTCGCGCGTCTGATCGGACGCGCGGCGCTGTCGGCTTTGGGCCAGATCGAACAAACGAACGTGATCCAGGGAGGACGAAAGAGTGCCCGCGCCGAGAAAGATAATCATAGACACCGATCCCGGGCAGGACGATGCCGCCGCCATCATGCTCGCCTTCGGCAGCCCGGAAGAGATCGACCTGCTCGGCATCACCACCGTTGCCGGCAACGTGCCGCTGGCCTTGACGGCCCGCAATGCGCGCATTCTCTGCGAACTCTGCGACCGGCCGAAGGTCCGGGTTTTCTCCGGTGCCGACAAGCCGATCGCCCGCGCGCTGGTAACCGCCGAGCATGTGCACGGCAAGACCGGCCTCGACGGCCCGACGCTCGACGAGCCCAAGATGAAGCTCGAGGAGCAGCACGCGGTTGACTTCATCGTCGAGACGCTCCGCAACGAGGCGGAGGGCACGGTGACGCTCTGCACGCTGGGGCCGCTCACCAACATTGCGCTTGCGCTTCAGAAGGCGCCTGAGATCGCGCCGCGGGTCAAGGAACTGGTGATGATGGGCGGCGGCTTCTTCGAGGGTGGCAACATCACCCCGGCGGCCGAGTTCAACATCTATGTCGATCCGGAAGCCGCCGACATCGTCTTCCGCTCGGGCATTCCGATCGTGATGATGCCGCTCGACGTCACCCACCGCGTGCTCACGCACAAGGCGCGCGTGCAGAAGATCCGCGACATCGGCAGCCGCCCGGCGATCGCCATGGCCGAAATGCTCGAATTCTTCGAGCGCTTCGACATCGAGAAATACGGCACCGATGGCGGCCCGCTGCACGACCCGACGGTCATTGCCTATCTGCTGCGGCCGGAGCTCTTCACCGGCCGGGATTGCAACGTCGAGATTGAAACCAAGTCGGAGCTCACGGCTGGCATGACGGTTGTCGACTGGTGGCAGGTCACCGGCCGGCCGCACAATGCCAAGGTCATGCGCTTCGTCGACGACCAGGGCTTCTTCGATCTCTTGACCGAGCGCCTGGCGCGCATCTGAGCCTGGGTTCGATCACTATGCTCCAAACACAAACGGCGCCCCGGGAGGCGCCGTTTTCGTTTGGTCCGATCTGTTGATCAGAACTCTTCCCAGTTATCCTGGGCAAGGGCGTTGGCGCCCGAGGTCTGGGTGAGCACCCGCTGTGTCGAAGCCGAGTAGCTGCTTCGTGCCGGGCTTGCCGAGGCCGGCCGCGCCTCGCGGGCCGGCGCGGAAGCCGGACGTTCGGCGGCACGCATGCGCTCGGCCGTGCCGCGCAGCATCTCGGAGGACGAGGGCTGGGCCGATGCCGGGGACTGGGCGACGCGGAAGCGTGCGACCAGCGCGTTGAGCGTGCGCGCCTCTTCGTTGAGCGCCATGCCGGCGGCCGTCGTTTCTTCGACCATGGCGGCGTTCTGCTGCGTCACCTGATCCATCTGGTTGACGGCCGAGTTGATCTCCTTGAGGCCGACGGCCTGCTCGGAGGCCGAGCTCGAAGATCTGGCGGATGAGGCCGTTGATCTGTACCACCTGCTCGGCGATCTTCTCGAGCGCGCCGCCCGCCTTGCCGACGAGCTCGACGCCTTCGCGCACCTGGCCGGCCGAGGTGTTGATCAGCGTCTTGATCTCCTTGGCGGCATTGGCGGAACGCTGGGCGAGCTCGCGTACTTCCTGGGCGACGACGGCAAAACCCTTGCCGGCTTCGCCGGCGCGGGCCGCTTCGACGCCGGCATTCAGCGCCAGGAGGTTCGTCTGAAAGGCGATCTCGTCGATGACGCCGATGATCCGGCTGACCTCGTGCGAGGACTGCTCGATGCCCTGCATGGCGGCAATCGCCTTCTGCACCACTTCGCCGGACTGTTCGGCGTCGCCGCTGGCGACTTCCACCGACTTGGCGGCAACCTTGGCGTTTTCGGCGCTGGCATTAACCTGCGACGTTAGCTCGTCGAGGGCTGCCGCGGTTTCTTCGAGGCTTGCGGCCTGCTGTTCGGTGCGGTGCGAAAGGTCGTTGGCGGCGCTGCTGATTTCGCTCGTGCCGTTGCCGATATTGACGACCGAGTGGTTGACGGTGCGGATCGTCTCTTCGAGGCTTTCCATCGTCGCGTTGAAGTCGCGCTTGAGCTGGGCGTATTCGCCCGGAAACTCGTCGGTGATGCGGAAGGCGAGATCGCCGGAGGAGAGGTGCGACAGGCCCTTGCCGAGCCGGGCGACGATGTCGCGCTGCAGCGCGCTGCTTTCGGCGCGCTCGGTTTCCGAGCGGTTGCGTTCGTGCTCGGCCTGTTCGCGCTCGTGGCGGGCCTCGCCTTCGAGGCGCTTGGTATCGGCGAGCTGGTGGCGGAAACCTTCGAGCGCCTTGGCAACTTCCCCGGTTTCGTCGGAGCGATCCTGGCCGGTGATTGCCTTGCCATAATCGCCGTGGCTGAGGCTGTTCACATCCTTGACGAGCGCGGCGAGGGGCTTCTGCACGAAGCCGCGGACGGCGAGATAGAGACCGAGAAGCACGGCGCCGAGCACGACGAGGCCGCCGACGATCATCATATAGGTCTGGTCCTTGACCGGCGCATTGATCGCCGAGCGCGGCACGTCGACGAGCACGACCCAGTTGGTGTTCACGCCAGACAGGGCGAACGGATAGACGAGACGGTCGAAGGGCTCGTTGCCATCATAGGTAAGGTTGGAGATGATGCCGGGCTTGCCCGAGGCGAGCGCGTTCGTGACGACGTCGTTGCCCTCGCCGTCATACTGCTTGAGCAGGAGGTCGGGGATCGGCGCGACCAGCCATTTGCCGCTCTGCGACAGAAGGTAGACGCGGCCGGTTTCGAAGGGCTTCAGCTTCGCGAGGCCGTCGGCCAGCGAGGCGAGCGAAATGTCGACGCCGGTGACCCCGAGAAGCTTGCCGCCGGACATGACCGGGTAGGCGATCGAGCTCATCGCGGTCGGAACGTCGGTGTCCTGTGCGGTGTAGGGCTGGGTGATCGCGCCCTTGCCGCTCTTAGCCGCGAGCTTGTACCACTCGGCCGCGTAATCGGCGCCGAAGGTGGAGTATTGGATTTCATTGGTGCGGCTCTTCGACCAGTAGGGCGTGAAGATGCCCTGGTCGTTGCCGCCCAGTTCCTTGTTGTTGACGACGTCCTCCTGGCGACCGTCAAAGGCCTTGGGCTCCTCCGCGAACCAGCTTCCAAAGGCGAAGGGGTTCTGCTCCAGGTTCGCCCTGAGGATGTTGATCACCCCGGTACGCTCCAGCGACTTTTCGGCATGCGCGCGGCCGAGGATGCCGGCCATCGAGCGGGCAGCGCTGGCAAGCTCGCCGACGTCGCCGGCGATGTCCGAGGCGATTGCCCGGGCTTCACCGCTCGCCTGTTCGAGGACCAGCGTTTCGACGCGATCCTGGGTCTGGGAGATGAGAACGAAATTCGAGGCGAGCAGGACAAGTGCGATCGTGCCGCCTGTCACCGCGATCAGTTTGGTCGCCAGCGATTTGGCTTGGAACTTGAACATGAAATCCTCACGTGCTGGAGGTCCGCAGGCTTTCACCTGCGGCGGACGCATTTCGCAATGGGGGTGAACTCCATCATGGAGCGTCAGATGCCGACCGGCATGTTGGAGGCGACCGGGTCTTTCGAGCCGGCTCTCTCAGGGTCCTGAATAGACTGGAGAATCTTAAGATAGGGCCAACGCGGACGTTGTTTTACGTGTTGCTTTGATAAAATTGCGCGCGAAGTTTTATCTCCGCGACATCGGCTGTCCGGATTGCGCAAGCGGTGATTTCGAGGGGTGAAAACAACGCAACGCTGGAGGCGACAAAGAAAAAGCGCGGGCAGATTTCCGCCCACGCCAAGCTCGATTTTGCGATGCGTTGGTTTGCGTGTTTGGCCGCTCCGGCTCAAACCCATCGCGAACTAGAGGCGCGCCGCCACTTCCGAAGCAAGCGGGATCGAGGGCTGTGCGCCGCGTTTCAGGCAGGCGAGCGAACCGGCAACGGCCGCACGGCGCAGCGCGTCGGGGAAAGCGATGCCGGCATCGAGGCTGGCGGCGAGGTAGCCGCAGAAGGTGTCGCCGGCGCCGACCGTGTCGACCGGTTCGATCTTCAGGCCCTTGGCTCGCTGGATCTCACCCTCATGTACGGCCACGACGCCTTCGGCGCCGAGCGTGACGATGACCGTCTGCCCCGTTTCGGCATGAAGTGCTTTCATCGCCTCCTCGCGCTCGGCAGTGCTGATACCGCTCCTGCCGGCGAGCAGTTCGAACTCGGTCTCGTTGGCAATCACGATATCGGCCATGCGGCCGAGGCGCGCTGCCTCCGGCGTCAGCGGGGCGATGTTGATGACCGAACGCACGCCTTTCTGCTTCGCTGCGGTGAGTGCCTTCTCGACCGAGGTGGCCGGGATTTCGAGCTGCAGCATCAGCGTGTCGCCGGGCGTCATGCCGTCGACGGCCTTGACCGCATCGGCCTCGTCGACGGTCGCATTGGCGCTGGCGACGACGACGATGACGTTTTCACCGTCGCCACCGACGAGGATGTGCGCGGTGCCGGTCGGCTCGTTTACCGTCTTGGTCAGAGACAGGTCGGTGCCGGCGCCCTTCAGGAGTTCCAGCGCGCCGTCGGCGAAACTGTCGGCGCCAACTGCGCCCGCCATCTGCACCGTCGCGCCGGCGCGTCGTGCGGCAAGCGCCTGATTGGCGCCCTTGCCGCCGGCGGCGGTCGAGAAGCCCGTTCCGGCGACGGTCTCGCCGGGCTTTGGAAGGCGTGCGGTGGTGGCGATCAGGTCCATGTTGATGGACCCAAAAACAGTGATCATGTGAACATCCTGTTGACTGGCAAAGTGGGCCGGAGAGTGCCCGACTGCGTCAGTCCTCGTCAACCACCCGCAGGCGCAATTGCCCGACGCGGTTGTCGGCAGCGGCGCGCTGATCGCTTGCCTCTCGCGTGCCCCCCTCGGCCTCGAGCTCGAGCGCCTCGATCTTGGCGCCGCGGCGGGTCAACTTGCCGGAGGAAACCAGGATATCCTCAACATCCTTCTGGCTCATGGCGAAGTGGCCCTGAAGCTTGCGCACGCGCTCGTCAAGGCGGCCCAGATCTTCCATCAACCTGGCGACTTCGCCCTGGATCAGATGCGCCTGCTCACGCATGCGCGCATCCTTGAGGATCGCCTGGATCACCTGGATCGAGAGCAGCAGCAGCGATGGCGAGACGATGACGACCCGCTGGCGATGCGCCTTCTGTACGATCGCTTCGAAATGCTCGTGGATCTCGGCGAAGATCGATTCCGATGGCACGAAGAGAAAGGCGGTGTCCTGCGTTTCTCCTGATATCAGATATTTGCTGGCTATATCGCGTACATGCGTTTCCATGTCGCGGCGAAAGAGCTGGGCGATCTGCTGGCGACGCTCCGGGGTTTCTGCATCACGCATTGCATTCCAGGCTTCCAGCGGAAACTTGGCGTCGATGACGAGCGGTGGCTGGCCATTCGGCATGCGGATGGTGCAGTCGGGCCGCGCGCCGTTGGACAACGTCGTCTGGAACTCAAAGGCGCCCATGGGCAGCCCGTCGGCGATGATCGCTTCCATGCGCGATTGGCCAAAGGCGCCGCGCGTCTGCTTGTTCGACAGAATCGCCTGCAATCCGGCCATGTCCTTGGCCAGCGACTGGATATTGTTCTGGGCGGTGTCGATGACCGCCAGCCGCTCCTGAAGCCGCCTGAGATTCTCGTGTGTCGCCTTCGTCTGCTCCGTGATCGATGCGCCGATGCGGTGAGTCATGCCGTCGATGCGCTGGCTGAGCGTCTGGTTGAGTTCCGCCTGCCGGGCGCCGAAAACCTCGGCCATGGCGGCGACCCGCCCTTGCATCTCCGTTTGCGCCGCAAGCAGCATCGCCATCTGTTCCTGGCGCTCCTCGTCGCGGGTATCCCGCCGCCGCGCAAGCGCCATCAGGACGGCGACGATGACCACAAGCCCGGCGGCAATCGCGAGATGGCCCAGCGTGATCGGCAGGGAGCCGACGAAAAATAGCGGTTGGGCAAGGGGGAGGGGCGCAGGTTCCATGCGCCAAACCTAACAGATTCTCTCGTGAAGTGTAGATCAAAACGAGAACATTTGCATGGGGCGGTTAACGTCAAGCGAAGCGCGAGCGGGTGGCGCAGGCAGCAAGGCAATTTCCTTGCGCGCCGATGGAAAGATCGGCTATGGGAGCAGCATGACGATCAAGCCGCTTATCATCCTTCCCGATCCTGTGCTTCGGCAGGTTTCCACGCCGATCGAAACCATCGACGCGGACATCCGCCGCCTGGCCGATGACATGCTCGAAACCATGTACGACGCCCCTGGTATCGGCCTTGCCGCGATCCAGATCGGCGTCGCCAAGCGCATGCTGGTGCTCGACGTATCGAAGGAGGGTGAGGAGAAGTCCCCGTTGGTCTTCATCAACCCCGAGATCGTCGCTTCGTCCGATGCGCGCTCGGTTTACGAGGAAGGCTGCCTGTCGATCCCGGATTATTACGCGGAGGTCGAGCGCCCGGCTTCGATCACCGTCAAGCATCTCGACCGTGACGGCAAGGAGCAGACGATCGAGGCCGATGGCCTGCTCGCCACCTGCCTGCAGCACGAGATCGATCACCTGAACGGCGTGCTGTTCATCGATCATATTTCCAAGCTCAAGCGCGACATGGTGATCCGCAAGTTTACCAAGGCCGCCAAGACCCGCGGCGCGAAAGCGATCTGAGCCGCCGAACGGGCAGCGGCCGAGACGAATTGCGCCGAGGGCTTGATTTGCGGGCGGGAAACCCGTTTGAAGAGGCCTGAATCTCTGGAGCAATTCCAGGAAAAGTGTGAAACGGTTTTCCGTCCGGAATTGCGCAATTTGAACTGAGAGGACGGAGTCCACCGCCTTGTCGCTTCGCATCATCTTCATGGGCACGCCGGAGTTTTCGGTGCCGACGCTGGCAGCACTCGCCGAAGCCGGCCATGAGATCGTCGCCGTCTACACGCAGCCGCCGCGACCGGGCGGCCGTCGCGGGCTCGATTTGCAGAAATCGCCGGTACACCAGGCGGCGGAGCTTCTGGGTGTACGCGTGCTGACGCCGGTCAACTTCAAAGACGAGGCCGATCGCCAGACCTTCCGCGACTTCGAGGCCGATGTCGCCGTCGTCGTCGCCTATGGTCTGCTTCTGCCGGAGGCGATTCTCACCGGCACCAAATACGGCTGCTACAACGGCCACGCCTCCCTTCTGCCGCGCTGGCGGGGTGCGGCGCCCATCCAGCGCGCCATCATGGCCGGCGATCACGAGACCGGCATGATGGTGATGAAGATGGACAAGGGGCTGGATACCGGCCCGGTCGCGCTGACGAAGGCGGTCCAGATCGGCGAGACGATGACGGCGGGCGAGTTGCACGACCGGCTGATGCAGGTCGGCGCTACCTTGATGCGGGAGGCGATGGCGAAGCTCGCGGCCGGCGATCTGCCGCTGACGGAGCAGGCCGAAAAAGGCGTCGTCTACGCCCAGAAGATCAGCAAGGCGGAAACCCGCATCGACTTCTCCCGTCGTGCCCGCGAGGTGCACGACCATATCCGCGGCCTGTCGCCCTTCCCGGGCGCCTGGTTCGAGCTCGAGATTGCCGGCAAGCCGGAACGCATCAAGGTGCTGAACTCCGAACCGGCCTCAGGCTCCGGCGAGCCCGGCACGGTGCTCGACGACAACCTCACGATCGCCTGCGGCGAAGGTGCGGTGCGGCTTACGCGCCTGCAGCGCGCCGGCGGCAAGGCGCTCGGCGCCGCCGACTTCCTGCGTGGAACGCCGGTGGCCGCCGGTACGAGGGTCGGCTGATGCCGCGGTTCAAGCTGACCGTCGAATATGACGGCTCGGACTATGTCGGCTGGCAGCGGCAGGACAACGGTCAATCCGTGCAGGGGGCGATCGAAAAGGCGATCCTGTCCTTGACCGGTGAGACCGTCTCGATCCGCGGTGCGGGCCGTACCGATTCCGGCGTGCACGCCAGCGGCCAGGTCATGCACGCCGATCTCACGCGGCCATGGAAACCCTATACGCTGCGCAACGCGCTGAACGCGCATCTGGGGCTTGCCGGCGAGCGGGTGGCGATCCTGGAAGCCGAAGAAGTGTCGCCGGAGTTCGACGCGCGCTTCTCGGCCCTGCGCCGACATTATCTCTACCGGATCATTTCACGGCCGGCGCCGCTGGCGCTCGAAGCCAGGCGGGCCTGGTGGGTGCCGAAGCCGCTCGACCACGCGGCGATGCACGAAGGCGCGCAGCGCCTCGTCGGTCATCACGATTTCACCACCTTCCGCTCCGCTCATTGCCAGGCGACGAGCCCGGTGCGCACGCTCGACCGGCTCGACGTCGCGCTCATCGGCGGCGTCATCGAGATCCGCGCGACGGCGCAGAGCTTCCTGCACAACCAGATCCGCTCCTTTGCCGGTTCGCTGAAGCTGGTGGGCGAGGGCAAGTGGACGCCGGACGACCTGCAGGCGGCGCTCGAAGCGCGCGACCGCAAGGCCTGCGGCCCCGTAGCCCCGCCCGAGGGGCTTTATTTCCTTCAGGTGGATTACTGATCTCGAAGCTCTAGCTCGGGATCAGGCCGAAGATGCGCTGCAAGAGATCGCCGATCATCATCGAGGGTAGCAGGAAGAGGGCGGTCAGCGCCGAGGCCAGCAGGGTCTGGTTGCCCGTCACCATGCGCAGAAGCCGGAAGAGCACGGCGATGCTGACGACGAGCAGCGTCAGCCAGATCAGGCTCGTCAGGCCCTGGCTGCCGGGAATGGTGAGCCGTATCGCCGCGGGCATCGCCATCGCATAGGAAAGCGGAACGGAGAGCCAGTTGGTAGTGACGACGATCGGGACGACGGCTCCGGCAAAACCGAGCGGACGCGACAAAAAGGCGATCAGCACCAGCGGCAGCAGCCAACTGACGAGATCGACGACGAGCAGCTTGAAGATAAAGCCGGCGCCGATGGTCGTGCCGGCGGGCATCGCCGAGAGATAATAGAGCCGCCAGGACGCCCAGGTGACGGCGATCGCCGGCAGGCACCAGAGCATCGACGCGAAGGATCGCCAGAGGCCGCTCTCGCTGAAGTCGAGCCAGCGGAAACCCTCCTCGTTGCCCTGCGTCAAGAGCCAGAGGCCCTTGATATAGGCAAGCACCTCGTCAAGCAGCGGCATGACCGAACCAGCTGTAGATGAAGGTCTCGTAGATATTGGTCAAAGTCTCCAGGTCGGCGACGGCGACGCGCTCGTCGACCATATGCATGGTCTGGCCGACCAGACCGAATTCGACCACCGGGCAATAGTCCTTGATGAAGCGCGCATCCGAGGTACCACCTGTCGTCGACAGCTTCGGCTGCCGGCCGGTGACCGCCTCGACCGCACCGGAAAGCGAATCGATCAATGCGTTGTTGCGCGTCAGGAACACGTGGCTCGGCCTCTCGGCCCAGGTGATCTCGTAGCGGACGGGGGCACGATCCGGGCGCAGGCTGCCGGCGGCGGCGGCGCGATCGAGCCGCGCGGCGATCTCCGCCATCAGGCTTTCGGCCGTCCAGGTGTCGTTGAAGCGGATGTTGAAGGCGGCAGTGGCCTTGGCCGGAATGACGTTGACCGCGCTATTGCCGACGTCGATCGTCGTCACCTCCAGGTTCGATGCCTGAAAACTCTCGGTGCCGTTGTCGAAGGGCGGATCCATCAGCGCCTGCGTCAGTTGCAGGATGCCGCGCACCGGATTGTCGGCGAGATGCGGATAGGCGGCATGTCCCTGCACGCCGTTGACGGTGATGCGGCCGGAGAGCGAGCCGCGCCGGCCGATCTTGATCATGTCACCGAGGCTCTCCGGGTTGGTCGGTTCGCCGACGAGGCAGGCATCCCAGCGCTCGCCCTTGTCAGCCGCCCATTGCAAGAGCTTCGTTGTGCCGTTGATCGCCGGTCCCTCTTCGTCGCCGGTGACGAGGAAGGAGACCGAGCCCTTCGGGAGCCCGTGCTTTTCGATGTGGCGGGCGACCGCCGCGACGAAGCAGGCGATGCCGCCCTTCATGTCGACGGCGCCGCGGCCGTACATTTCGCCGCCGGCGATCTCGGCCGAGAATGGTCCGTGGCTCCAGGCGGCTTCGTCGCCGACCGGAACGACATCGGTATGACCGGCGAACATCAGGTGCGGGCCCTCGGTTCCGAGCCGCGCATAGAGGTTTTCGATATCGGGCGTGCCGACGTCCTTCGCCAAGACGCGATCGACCGTAAAGCCGAGCGGCTTCAGCATGGCTTCGAGGGCGGAAAGCGCTCCGCCTTCGGCCGGGGTGACCGAGGGGCAGCGAATGAGGGTGGCGAGATTGGCGATCGGATCGGTGGGGGTCATCTAACGCTATGCCGTCTGCATGGCCGCTGGGCCAAAGGAATGGAGGCTGCTGGTTTATCCGATCGCCAAGGAACTGTCACGTGGGATGGGAACCGTCACGCAGGACGCAAAACGGCGCCGGGCCTGGGCGGAGGCGCGGCGCCGCAGCTTCGACGGGCCGGAGTGATCCGGCCCGCCTGAAGATCGCGAAAGGAGGGGAGGGCCTTACTCGCCGGGCGCGAGATGCGGCGCTTCGATTTGGGCTCCGGCGTGCTTCAGCGGCCGCTCGCCGGTGAGCTTGCGGATCAGCACGTAGAAGACCGGGGTCATGAAGATGCCGAAGGCCGTGACGCCGATCATGCCGGCAAAGACCGCGATACCCATGGCCGAGCGCATTTCCGCACCGGCGCCGGTGGACGTCACCAGCGGCACCACGCCCATGATGAAGGCCATCGAGGTCATCAGGATCGGGCGGAGACGCAGCCGGCTCGCCTCGATCGCAGCCTTGACCGGCGTGCTGCCGGACAGTTCCAGTTCGCGGGCGAACTCGACGATCAGGATAGCGTTCTTCGCCGACAGGCCGACCAGCACGATCAGACCGATCTGGGTGAAGACGTTGTTGTCGCCGCCCGTCAGCCAGACGCCTATCAGCGCCGCCATGATGCCCATCGGCACGATCAGGATGATCGAGATCGGCAGCGTCAGGCTTTCATACTGGGCGGCGAGCACGAGATAGACGAGCAGCAGCGCCAGCGGAAAGACCAGGATGCCGGAGTTGCCCGCCAGGATCTGCTGGTAAGTAAGGTCGGTCCATTCGAAGCTGATGCCCGGCGGCAGGGTTTCGGCGGCGATCTTCTCGATGGCAGCCTGTGCCTGGCCGGAGGAGAAGCCCGGTGCCGGGCCGCCGTTGATGTCGGCGGACAGGAAGCCGTTGTAGCGGATCGCCCGCTCGGCTCCGACCGTCTGCTCGACCTTCAAGAGCGCCGACAGCGGGATCATCTCGCCGGACTGCGAACGCACCTTCAGCTTGCCGATGTCGTCGGCATGGCTGCGGTAGTTGGCGTCCGCCTGGATGCGCACGCTGTAGGTGCGGCCGAAAGCGTTGAAGTCGTTGACGTAGAGCGAGCCCAGGTAGATCTGCAGGGTTTCGAAGACGTCGGTGACGGCCACGCCGAGCTGGCGCGCCTTGACGCGGTCGAGGTCGGCATAGAGCTGCGGCACGTTGATCTGGTAGCTCGAATAGAGCCCGGCCAGTTCCGGCGTCTGGTGGGCCTTGGCGAGGAAAGCCTTGGCCGCCTCGTCGAGTGCCTGGTAGCCGAGACCGTTCTTGTCCTCGATCTGCAGCTTGAAGCCGCCGGTCGTGCCGAGACCCTGGACGGGCGGCGGCGGGAACATGGCGATGAAGGCATCCTGGATCGCGCCGAATTCCTGGTTGAGCTGCATGGCGATCGCGCCGCCTGACAGTTCGGGTGTCTGGCGTTCCTCGAAGGGTTTCAGGGCGACGAAGACGATGCCGGAGTTCGACGAGTTGGTGAAGCCGTTGATCGACAGGCCCGGGAAGGCAATGGCGTTTTCGACACCCGGATGCTTCAGCGCGATCTCGCTCATGCGCTTGATCACGTCCTCCGAGCGATCGAGCGTCGCGGCATCCGGAAGCTGGGCGAAGCCGATCAGGTATTGCTTGTCCTGGGCCGGCACGAAGCCGCCGGGGATGGCGCGGAACAGCGTGAAGGTGACGCCGAGCAGCACGACATAGACGACCATGATCAGCGACTTGCGCGTCAGGATCCGGCCGACGCCGCGGCCATAGGCTTCCGAGCTTGCTCCGAAGAAGCGGTTGAAGCCGCGGAAGAACCAGCCGAAGAGCTTGTCCATCGCCCGCGTTAGCCAATCCTTCGGCGCATGATGGTCCCTGAGCAGAAGGGCAGCCAGCGCCGGAGACAGCGTCAGCGAATTGAGGGCCGAGATGACGGTCGAGATCGCGATCGTCAGCGCGAACTGGCGGTAGAACTGGCCGGTGAGGCCGGTAATGAAGGCGAGCGGCACGAAGACGGCGACGAGCACCAGCGCGATGGCGATGATCGGACCGGAGACTTCCTGCATGGCGCGATAGGTTGCCTGAACCGGCGACAGGCCCCGCTCGATGTTGCGTTCGACGTTTTCCACCACCACGATCGCGTCGTCGACGACGATGCCGATCGCCAGCACCAGGCCGAAGAGGCTGAGCGCGTTGATCGAGAAGCCGAAGACATACATCACCGCGAAGGTACCGACGATCGAGACCGGCACGGCGACGAGCGGGATGATCGAGGCGCGCCAGGTCTGCAGAAAGACGATGACGACGATGACGACGAGGGCGATCGCCTCGAGCAGCGTGTGGATGACCGACTCGATCGAGGCACGCACGAACTGGGTGGTGTCGTAGACGATCTCGTAGTCGACGCCCTCGGGCATGGTGAGCTTCAGCTCGGCCATGGCCTTGTGCACGTTTTCCGAGATCTGGATCGCATTCGAGCCCGGTGCCTGGAAGATGCCCATGCCAACGGCCGGCTTGTTGTCGAGCAGCGAGCGCAGCGAATAATCGGCGGCACCCATCTCGACACGGGCGACGTCACCGAGGCGGGTGACTTCGCCATTGGCGCCGGATTTCACGACGATGTTGGCGAAATCCTCAGGGGTCTGCAGGCGGCCTTGCGCGTTGACGGAAAGCTGCAGGTCGAGGCCGGGAACGGACGGAGAGGCGCCGATGACGCCGGCGGCCGCCTGGACGTTCTGGCCGCGGACCGCATTGGCGATGTCGCTTGCCGCCAGGCCGCGTTCGGCGGCCTTCTGCGGGTCGATCCAGACGCGCATCGAATAGTCGCCGCCGCCGAAGATCTGTACCTGGCCGACACCTTCGATGCGGGCCAGCCGATCCTTGACGTTCAAAACCCCGTAGTTGCGCAGATAGTTGATGTCATATTGCCCGTTCGGCGAGATCAGGTGCACCACCAGCGTCAGGTCGGGCGAGCTCTTGACGGTGGTGACGCCGAGGCGGCGTACCTCCTCGGGCAGCCGCGGCTCGGCCTGCGAGACGCGGTTCTGCACGAGCTGCTGGGCCTGGTCGGGATCAGTGCCGAGCTCGAAGGTGACGGTGAGCGTCATCAGGCCGTCGGCGGTCGCCTGGCTCTGCATGTAGAGCATGCCTTCGACGCCGTTGATCTGTTCTTCGAGCGGGGTTGCCACCGTTTCGGCGATGACCGCCGGGTTGGCGCCCGGATATTGCGCGCGCACGACGATCTGCGGCGGAACGACTTCGGGATATTCGGAGATCGGCAGACCGGTCATGCCGATCAGACCGGCCACGAAGATCAGGACCGAAAGGACGCCCGCGAAGACCGGGCGGTCGACGAAGAAGCGTGAGAAGTTCATGGTATCCCCCTTGGGACGAGTTCGGGCAGACCTCAAGCGTGCGCGGCGAAATCCTCGCCGCGCGGCGCTGTCTGCTGAGTGATGCCTTGGCTGGCGGACCCTTCGCCTGCACGAAGGGTCGACTAATCTACTTGGCGATCGAAGCGGTCGTTTCCTCGACCTGCTGCGGCGCGACGACGACGCCGGGGCGGACCCGCTGCAGGCCGTTGACGACGATGTTCTCGCCGGACTTCAGGCCGCTTTCGACGATGCGCAGACCGTCGGAATTCGGCCCGAGCTTCACCTGGCGATACTCGACCTTGTTGTCGGTGCCGACGACGAAGACGAACTTCTTGTCCTGGTCGGAGCCGATGGCGCGGTCGCTGATCACGAGCTTTTCCTCGGGGTCCGGCTCGCCGATGCGGATGCGGACGAACTGGCCTGGGATCAGTTTGCCGTCGGCGTTTTCGAGCGCCGCACGCACCCGGATCGTGCCGGTTGCCGCATCCACCTCGTTGTTGATGAGCTGGATATGGCCCGTGATCGGCGTGCCCTCGTCGGCGGCGGTGCCGACCTGGACCGGAAGACGTTCGATCGCGTTGCCGCCGGCCGAGGCCGCGAGCTTGGCGAGTGCCGTCGTGACCACCTCTTCGCTGGCGTTGAAGCTCGCATAGATCGGATCGACCGAAACGAGCGTCGTCAGCACAGGCGAGGCGGAGCCGGCGGCGACCAGGTTGCCGGCGGTGACGTCGAGCCGGCCGACGCGGCCGGAGATCGGCGCGCGCACCTCGGTATATTGCAGGTCGAGTTCGGCGGTGCGCAGCGCCGCCTTGGCCGAGCGTACCTCTGCCTGGGCTTCGTCATAGGCGCTGGCGCGCTGGTCGACGCCGCTCTGCGGAATGGCGCTCGTGGTCACCAGCTTGCGGCCACGCTCGAGTTCGATCTTGGCAAGCGCGACGCGCGCTTCGGCCGCTTCGACCTGGGCCTTCGCCCGCTCGACGGCCGCCGCATAGGGCTCCGGATCGATCGTCACCAGGAGATCGCCCTGTTTGACGAGCGCGCCTTCGCGGAAGTGCGCCTTGAGGACGGCGCCGCCGACACGCGGGCGAACCTCGACGCGCTCGATCGCTTCGAGCCTGCCGGAGAATTCTTCCCAGGTGGTGATGCGCTTGGACTGCGCCCGCGCCACCGAAACCGGCACGGCCGGAGGTGGCGCCGCGGCGGTCTCGGTGGCGGCGTCGGCCTCGAAATGCTGCGGCAAGCCGAGCATGACGGCACCACCGCCGGCGACAGACAAAAGGATACTCAGGCCGGCGCCCCAAAGGGCCCGACGGGTCACTGTCGATGTCATCTTTCTCTCCTTGCCGGTTGGGAGCCGGCGCTTTGTTTTCGACGTCAGATCGAGGGATTGGGCTGGGTGACCACCCCCGTCTAACGCACCGTCATTTCCGCCGGCTTTGCCCCTGCCTTCTGGAAGAAGCGGGAGAAGATGCCGGTAATCTCTTTCTGCTGTGCCGACCAGCCTTCGCCGGAACCCGCATTCTGCGGCAGCCATCCGGCTCGTCCGGGCAGGACATGGGATTCAACCATCACACCTGCCTTGCGCAGACGCTCGGCATAGGCCTCGGCCTCGTCGCGCATCGGACACTCTTCGCTGGTCACGATCAGCGAAGGCACGAGGCCGGCAAGCCGCGTGCAGTGGGCCGGCGCGGCGTAAGGATGGGTGAAGCCACCGCTTTGCCCGAGGTAGCGCTGCCAGCCATCGGCGATCGATTGCGCCGAGGACTGCGGACAGTGCTGCCGGAACGATTCCGTTGCCAGGCAAGGGTCGAGCATCGGCGACAGCAGGATCTGGCCCTTGAGATCGGTCAGATACTGGTCACGCGCCATCAGCGCGGCGCCGGCGGCAACATTGCCGCCTGCCTCTTCGCCGGCCACGAACAGCGACGACTTCTTGTGCGCGAACTGCGGGCAGCGCGAGCGCATCGACGACAGCATGGCGTAGGCGACATCGAGCGCCGCGGGAAATGGATTGAGGCAAGCCGCGGAATATTCCGGAGAGATCACCACCGCTCCAGCCGCCGCAAGCGCCTCGGCGACGCGCTCGCCGGCGGCGATCGTTCCGCCGACGAAGGAGCCGCCGTGCAGGTGCAACACGACCGGCGGCGGATTGAGCAAAGCTTCGCCGCGGTAGACGCGTGCCGTGCAGCAGCCTTGGCCGGTCTGCATCGTCTCCACTTTGAACAGTTCGCCCATCTCTCTTGCCTTCGGCCAGAGGTCAACCCACATGTGGCGGCAACACGCCACGATAGGAGAATAACATTGTCTTCTGTCTGGAATAGTATTTTCAAACTGACTACACTATTCGTATTCTCGAACAATCACGGCTCTTGAAAATGGACCAGCTCACGGCCATGCGCGCGTTCCTCCGGGTCGTTGAAACCGGTAATTTCACCCGCGCCTCCGCTTCGCTGAATATGCCCAAGGCGACCCTCACCAATCTCATTCAGGGATTGGAGGCGCACCTGCGCACAAAACTTTTGAACCGCACCACCCGCCGCGTGCTGGTAACGCCCGATGGTGCGCTCTATTACGAACGCGCCGCACGCCTTTTGACCGATCTCGACGAACTCGACGGCAGCCTTTCCAGCGCCCAGACCTTGCCGAAGGGGCGTTTGCGGGTGGAAATGGCCAGCGCGATTGCCAATCTGATCGTCATCCCGGCCTTGCCCGAGTTCCATAAGCGCTATCCGGATATCCAGATCGATCTCGGCGTTTCCGACAGAACCATCGACTATGTCGCGGAGAACGTCGATTGCGCCATCCGTGTCGGCACGCTCACCGACCAGTCGCTGATCGCACGCCGCATCACCGAGATGAGCTTCGTCGCCTGCGCCGCTCCGGATTATCTCCAGCGTCACGCAATACCGCAGCACCCGTCCGATCTCTCGAAGAACTGCTACGTCGTCGGTTACTTCCGGCCGCAAACTGGGCAGCAGATGCCGTTCTATTTCAAGCGCGGCAATGAGGAGATCGAGGTGAATGGCCGCTACGCGGTGGCGGCCAATGAAACGACGACCTATCTTGCCGCCGCACGCGCTGGCCTGGGCGTCATCCAGGCACCACGCTTCATGGTGCGCGACGACCTGGTGTCCGGGGCCATGCGGCCGGTTCTCCAGGACTGGGAGGTCGAACCCATGCCGATCTATCTGGTCTATCCGCCGAACCGGCACCTCAGCAGCCGCCTGCGCGTCTTTGCCGACTGGCTGGTCAAGGTCGTTGCCCAGTCGCAACTCGATGCCGCCTGATCCTCACCGGTTTCGTTCGGCATCGTAGCGCTCGCGTGCCGCATCCAGTGCGCCGAAATGCGTCTCCGCCCAGCGGTCGAGCACCAGCAGGGTTTCGCTGAGCGAGCGGCCGAGCGGGCTCAGGCTGTATTCCACGTGCGGCGGCACCGTCTTCTTGTCCTCGCGGATGACCAGGCCGTTGCGCTCCAATTCCTTCAGCGTCTGCGTCAGCATCTTCTGCGAGATGTCTCCGAGCCTTCGCATCAGCCCGGCATTGCGCATCGGCCCGCCTTCGAGCGCCGAGAGGATCAGCATCGGCCACTTGCCGGCGATCAGTTCCAGCGCATGGCGTGACGAACAGGTCGGATCGAAGACGTCGGGAACGGAGGTCGCGGACGCTGGCTTGTCGGAATTTTCCATAGTTACCAAAAGGTGCGTAATTGTCATTCGGTGCCTACGCTACCAGCTTCTTCGCCATGTGAGAATTCCAAATGGAGACGAACATGGCATGGATCATTCTGATAGCGGCGAGCCTCATCGAGATCGTCATGGGCTTGGCACTGAAATATGCGGAGGGCTGGACGAAGCTGGTGCCGAGCGCCATCGGCATCGCCGCTGCCCTCGGCAGCGTCTATCTCCTGACGATAGCGATGCGTGACCTGCCGGCGGGCACTGCCTATGCCGCCTGGACCGGCATCGGTTCGGTCGGCATCACGGTGCTCGGCATCGTGCTCTTCGGCGACCCGGTCTCCTGGATGCGCATCACCTGTATCGCGATGATCATCGTCGCCGTCGCCGGCCTGCGCTTCCTGGAAGCCTGAACATCGCGGATCGTTGATCTCAAAACGAAAAAGCGCCGCGATCGGCTCGCGGCGCTTTTGACTGTTTATTACTCTGCCGTGCCGGCTTAGCCCTGGCGGTTCTTGGCGTTGCCCTTGGACTTGGATTTGGGCTTAAAGCCGCCGTCTTTGCCGGAATCCGGCTTGCCCTTCTTCTTGTTGCCCCAGGGCTTGTCGGCGGCCTTCGCCGGCGGCCGATCTTCGGTGTAAGCCGGTCCGTCGGAATAGGCGGGCTTCTTGTCGAACTTGCGCTTCGGCTTGAAGTCCTTGCGCTCGTCGCGCGGGCCGTCCTCTGGGCGCGGGCGCTTCTTGGCGAAGGCCGGTTTTTCCTGACGCTGCTGCGAAAGATCGGGCGCACCCGCCAGCGGCTTCACGCGGATGCCCTTTTCCAGCGTCTTGTCCTTGCCGATCGCCGACAGGAAGCGCTCGGCGCCCTCGGCCGTCATCTCGACGAAGGTCTCTTCCTGCTGCATGCGGATGGCGCCGATGTCGCGCTTGGTCAGCTTGCCGTGGCGGCAGAGCATCGGGATCAGCCAGCGCGGCTCGGCACTCTGCTTGCGGCCGACCGACAGCGAGAACCAGCTACCGTCGCTGAAGTCGGCGCGCTCGGCGCCGAAATCCTCACGCGGACCCGACCGCTCGTCGCGGCGCGTCTTAGCGCGATTGTCGCCAACGGCGACCTCGACCAGATCCTCCGGAGCCGAACGCCCCGAGCGGAACTGGCGCACGAAGGCGGCGGCCATCTGTTCGGCGCCGTGCCGCTCGAGCAAAGCTGCCACGATCGCCTCTTCGTCTTCGCGGATCGGCTCGGCAAAGCTCGTATCGGCCAGCAGGCGCTCGTCGTCACGCTGGCTGACTTCGTCGGCCGACGGTGGCCGCGCCCAGGTCGCGGTGATCCGGCCGCCGTCGAGCAGCCGCTCGGCCTTGCGGCGCTGGTTGACCGGCACGATCAGTGCGCTGACGCCCTTCTGGCCGGCGCGTCCGGTGCGGCCGCTGCGGTGAAGCAGCGTCTCGGAGTTGGTCGGGAGATCCGCGTGAACGACCAGTTCCAGGCCCGGCAGGTCGATGCCGCGGGCGGCGACGTCGGTGGCGATGCAGACGCGGGCGCGGCCGTCGCGCATGGCCTGCAATGCATGGGTACGCTCGTTCTGGCTGAGTTCGCCCGAAAGCGCCACGACCGAGAAACCGCGATTGTTGAAGCGGGCCGTCAGATGGTTGACCGCGGCGCGCGTCGAACAGAAGACGATCGCGTTTCTGGCCTCGTAGTAGCGCAGCACGTTGATGATCGCATTTTCGCGGTCGTTCGGCGCCACCGTCAGCGCGCGATATTCGATATCGACATGCTGCTTCTGTTCGGAAGCGGTGCTGATGCGTACGGCATCGCGCTGGTAGTTCTTGGCAAGGGTGGCGATCGATTTCGGCACGGTTGCCGAGAACATCAGCGTGCGACGATCGTCGGGGGATTCCTCGAGGATGAATTCGAGGTCCTCGCGGAAGCCGAGGTCGAGCATCTCGTCGGCCTCGTCGAGCACGATGGCGCGGAGCGACGAAATGTCGAGCGAGTTGCGGCGGATATGGTCGCAGAGACGTCCGGGCGTGCCGACGACGATGTGCGCGCCGCGCTCCAGCGCTCGCTTCTCCGTGCGCATGTCCATGCCGCCGACGCAGGAAGCGATGGTCGCGCCGGTCTCACCGTAGAGCCATTCGAGCTCGCGCTTGACCTGCAGCGCCAGTTCGCGCGTCGGCGCGATCGCCAGCGCCAGCGGAGCGGCGGCCGGGCCGAAGCGGCGCTCGTCGCCGAGCAAGGTCGGCGCCAGCGCCAGGCCGAAGGCGACCGTCTTGCCGGAGCCGGTCTGCGCCGAGACGAGTGCGTCCCTGTCGGCGAGTTCCGGATCGCGCATCGCCTTTTGAACGGGCGTCAATTCGTTGTAACCGCGTTTTGCCAACGCCTCGGCGATCGCAGGCGCGATCCCTTCGAACTCAATCATATCTTGTCTTTCGGATTTCGGTCGTCATGCCCTGGACGAGAGGATCGTCACAGGCGCCAATTGCCGCGGCCAACACGTCGCGGGCCTGTCATGGCGCGCTACATACGCGGTCGCGCGGTTCTTGTACAGGGGCGAACGTCAGGGGCCGGGTTCGTCGCTATGGGCGCCGAACTCGTTCGGTCCCGGTTCTCCCGGCCACAGGCAAAGCGCAATGAAAACCACGGGGCTCAGGACGGGAATGAACAGACAGAGCGACAGCGGGCCAGGGTAGCCGATATCGTGCAGGCGCTTGATCGCCAGCATGGCGATCGACGGCAGCGAAATGAGAGCCGAGACGACGAACGCCAGCGTCCAGAGGGCCAGCGCCGTCTCGTGTTCTTCGTTGGCGAGCATCCTGGCGACGACGAAACCGCCGATCAGGAACCAGAACAGCCACGATAGAAAGAATGGCAGGCGGCCGATGCGACCGGAGGGGCTGAAGAACAGCCAGATCATGCTCGGCTGTGGCCCCTCCGGTGTCATCGCATCAGTCTCGAAGCAGTTCGTTGATGCCGGTCTTCGAGCGGGTCTTCTCGTCGACGCGCTTGACGATGACAGCGCAATAGAGGTTGGGCGCCGGCTGGCCGTTGGCCATGGTCGAGCCCGACGGCATCGAGCCGGCGACAACGACGGAGTAGGGGGGAACCTCGCCGTAGGTCACTTCGCCGGTGGCGCGGTCGACGATCTTGGTCGACTTGCCGATGAAGACACCCATGCCGAGAACCGAGCCCTCACGCACGATGCAGCCTTCGACGACTTCCGAGCGGGCGCCGATGAAGCAATTGTCCTCGATGATCGTCGGACCGGCCTGCATCGGCTCCAGTACGCCGCCAATGCCGACGCCGCCCGAAAGGTGCACGTTCTTGCCGATCTGGGCGCAGGAGCCGACGGTCGCCCAGGTATCGACCATCGTGCCTTCACCGACATAGGCGCCGAGGTTGACGAAGGAGGGCATCAGGATCGCGTTGGGGGCGATATAGGCCGAGCGGCGCACGACGCAATTCGGAACGGCGCGGAAGCCGGCCTTCTCGAATTCGTTGACGCTCCAGCCATCGAACTTCGACGGTACCTTGTCCCACCAGACGGACTGGCCCGGGCCACCCTTGACGATCTCCATCGGGTTGAGGCGGAAGGACAGGAGCACCGCTTTCTTCAGCCATTGATTGACCGTCCACACGCCATCCTCGCCGCGCTGGGCGACACGGGCCTTGCCGCTGTCGAGCAGGTTGAGCGCTGTCTCGACGGCATCGCGCACCGGGCCGCGCGTAGCGGTGTTCACGGAATCGCGGTCTTCAAAGGCGGTCTCGATCGTCTGCGACAGGGAGGCGAGGTCGTGGTTGGTCATCGGAATTCCTTAAAGTTCGGCGGTTATCCTGCGAAAGCTCTACTGCATAATTCCTTAAATCGGAATCGATTTGAGGACAAAATAATGCAGCAGGTCTACAGCGCCGCGCGTCTTATCACACGCGCAAAGGTCGCTGTAGCACTTTGAATTGCTGCATGTTTTTGTCCTTTTATCGGCTACGATTAAAGGAAACATGCAGTAGGCGTCGCGCGACCTTGGCGTGAGCGGAAGAACGCGCGGCCCTTCGGCGCGTGATCCTGAAAAGTTGAAGGGCTTTTCAGGTCCCTTGGGCCGCGAGGGCTTGGCAAAGTCGGGCGACTCCGGCACTACAGCGCCGCGCGCCTGTGCGAGATGCGCAAGGGCCGCGGCAGCGCCTTGGTCTGCTGCGCCATTTCCGGATCCGATCCAGGAAATGCGCATACGGCCTTCATGATCGAGAAATGAGGATAGGACGCGTCTGGACGAGATGCCGATTGTCCGGAACGCGACGGGAAAGACGACACGATGGCACGCATGAAGAAGCGCGCCCTGCGCCGCAAGGACGGGGTTTGGGATCCTCTGGCCGACAGCTCGCAGAGCCGGCAGCGAGTGCTGACGGTTCCGGTCACGCCGCAGTCGGCCTCGCCCTCCTATCGTCTCGCCTACATCGACGACGATTTCCTTTGCCGCGAGGAATTGCGCCCGGTTCGGCTGCAACTCGAATTGCTGAAGACCGAAATGATGCTGGAAGAACGCGGCATCAACTCGACGGTTGTGATGTTCGGCGGCGCCCGCATTCCCGAGCCCGGCGGCGACGCCTGGGCGGCAAAGAACGAGACGCAGCGCAAGAACCTTGAAGCCGCCTCGGTCTATTACGAGGAAGCGCGCAAGTTCGCACGGATTTGCTCCGAGCATTCGGCCAAGCTGCACTACAAGGAATATGTGGTCGTCACAGGCGGTGGACCGGGCGTGATGGAGGCGGGCAACCGCGGCGCCGATGATGTCGGTGCACCGTCGATCGGCCTCAACATCGTACTGCCGCACGAGCAGGCGCCGAACCGCTTCGTGACGCCGGAACTGTCGTTCAACTTCCACTACTTCGCCATCCGCAAGATGCATTTCCTCTTGCGCGCCAAGGCCGTCACCGTCTTCCCCGGTGGTTTCGGTACGCTCGATGAACTCTTTGAAACGATGACGCTGATGCAGACCGGGCGCCTCGCGCTGGTGCCGCTCATTCTCTTCGGCGAAAAGTTCTGGCGTTCGATCATCAATTTCGAGGCGCTTGCCGAGTTCGGCACGATCGCGCCCAATGACATCGATCTGGTGCATTTCGTCGAAACGGCGGAAGAGGCCTGGGAGATCATTTCCCGCTTTTATGAAACCGTCGATCCGAAGTCGGTGCCGATGGCGAGCGGACGACGCTAGAGCCTCTGTGTCCAGGCGGAATCACCGGAGGCGAAAAGGTGCTCTGGAAGCAGAGCGCTGGGCGACGCTGGTGCGTTCATCCGAACGCACGGCGTTCCGGGGATAGCTGTCCGATTGGGCCGTCAGATGAAACGACAATGCCGTGCGCCCTAGCTGGCGCACGGCATTGTCGTTTGGGAGGATCGGGAGTTCACGCCTCCCCCTGGCGATCGCGTCCGATGCGAGGGGGAGGCGCCACGCAGACGACACGCTCTGCCGGGCGGGAGAGGGCATCGTCATCCGGTTCAGATCTTCCTGGTGAAGTCGGCGGCGTCGATGACACCGTCGCCGTTCTTGTCACGGCGCTTGAACATGGCCTCGGCGGCGTTCGAAACTTCGCTGGTGCTGAGGGAGCCGTTGCCGTCGGTGTCGACACGCTTGAAAGCTTTCGGTCGCAGACCCGGCAGCATGGCGGGGTGGACTTCCTTTTTGGCAAGGGCTGTTTCGCGCTCCGTGCCGCCCTTGTCCTTGGCTTCGCGCCAGGCCTTGCGCGCCTCGCGGAAGGCTTCGCGCTTCGCCTTCATCTCGTCGGCGCTGATCTGGCCATCACCGTTGGCGTCGAAGGTTTTGAAGTTGGTGGCGACACGCGCCTGGAACTCGGCAAGCGAAACCTTCTGGTCCTTGTTGGCGTCGAGCCGCTGGATCATGCGCTCGGCCCGCTGTTCCGGCGTCAGCTTTTCGCGCGCTGCAAAGGAGGGGGCGGCCATTCCGGTGATGGCGACGGCCAGCGCGGTCACACCGAGGATCAGGGTCTTCTTCGACATCATGCTTCCTTTCGATCGGGTTGCCCTGATCGAAAGGATAGACGGCAGCGCGCGCTGCACCAGTTAAACTTTTGTAATAAGTCATTGGCCGAAAAGGGGTTTTTCGGCGGCCGAATTGTGTCGAAGCGGGGGAATCTGTTTGCGGGCTTCCGCCCGCTTCGCACTCCAATCCCGATCTAGAGATCGGTGACCAGACGGCGCAGGAAGCTGGTCAGATCTTCCGTCACGTAGTCGATCTGCTCGTCCGTGTCGTTCGACTTTTCCCAGGATTCGGCAAAGGTGTATTCGAGATTGCGCGGCACCAGCAGCACCGTCGTCATCCCGAGCGCCTTCGGCACCAGGAGGTTGCGCGGCAGGTCCTCGAACATCACGGCATTCCGGGTATCGACCCGGTGCAGGCTCATGAACTTGTCATAGGTTTCACCGGCCGGCTTCGGCACGAAGTCGGCGGCGACGATGTCGAAGATGTCGTCGAAATGATCGAGGATCCCGAGCGCCCGGGCCGTCATCTCCGCATGGGCGACACTGCCGTTGGTGAATATGAACTTGCGGCCCGGAAGCGACCTGATGGCTTCACCAAGCGCCGGATCCGGCGGAACGATCGAGTAGTCGATCGCGTGGGCCTGCTCGAGGAACTCGTTCGGGTCGACGCCATGGTTGACCATCAGGCCCTTGAGCGTCGTGCCGTGGTCGCGGTAGTAGTCTTTCTGCAGCTTCTTCGCATCGGCCGGGTCCAGCGACAACAGCTTCGCCACATAGGCCGTCATGTTGCGGTCGATCTGCGCGAACAGATTGACGTGGTGCGGATAGAGCGTGTTGTCGAGATCGAACACCCAGTCGGTGACATGGGCGAAGTCGGAATGGTTCGGCAGGCGGTCGAGCTTTTTCATGACCGCCTTATGGCATGGGGAAAGGTGGCGGCAAACGAGAAAAATGCAAATCGCTGCTCGGGCCGCAATGCCAGTGCATGGAATTCCACTTTGAATTGTCAAAACGGCGTGTCATCTTCCGGCACACGGTTTTGGCTCGGGGATGCAGGTGCCAATGTCTGACGAACTGTTCTATCTGCTTTTCCTGTTCGGGTTCTATACGTTCACCGTCGTCACCTACTTTGCCCTGGGCTACGGCCTGACCTGGTTCAACGAACGCAATCCCGAGCGAAAGATCCAGAAGGGGCGCGGCTCCGACAAGCGGCGCAACGCCGAAATTCGCCAGAGCCTGGCGTCGATGTTCAGCGCCTGCCTGCCGCTGACGATCGGCCTCTACGTCCAGCAGAAGGGTTGGGCACCGGCGCTCTGGGCCTTCAATTGGTGGGCAGCAGTACCGCTCTTCGTGTTGTGCATGTTCCTCTACGACACCTGGTTCTATTTCATGCACCGGTTGCTGCACACCAAGTGGCTCTATCCGTTGCATGCCCTGCACCACAAAAGCGTCGCGCCAACGATCTGGAGCACCTATTCGGAGGATGTCTTCGACAACTTCCTCTTGCAGAGCTATTCGGCCGCCGTCGTCTTCATCGTCCCGTTTCCGCCCGTGATCCTCGTCGGGCACCGGCTGTTCGAACATTTCAACGGCATGTTCGGGCATTGCGGCTTCGAATATTTCGCAGCATCGACGGCGCGTTACCCTTCGCCGCTGTTGTGCACGACGTTCCACGATCAGCACCATTCCGCGTTCCGCTACAACTACGGCAACTATTTCTCGTTCTGGGACCGTGTGTTGGGAACGATCTCGCCGCACTACGATCAGCGGGTGAAGACGTTTGAAGAAGAAGCGCCGCCGCTCACCTTCAAACAGGTCAATCTTCCCGTGGAGGCCGCCGAGAAGGCGGACTGAGTTCTTGGCAATGGCCGGACCCGCGTGTTAGATGGCCCGATCTTCCTTGCAACAGTGAAGTGATCCAACGCTCTGAAATTGCGCAATTTCAGGCGAACGACCGTTTCACGCTCTTCCTGAATTGCTCTCGCTCGCAGCCATGGAAACCTGGGTCCTCATCACCGTCGCCGCGGCATTCCTTCAGAATGTCCGCTCCGCAATGCAGAAACATCTGAAAGGCGTCATGGGGACGACGGGCGCGACCTTCGTTCGCTTTGGCTTCGGCCTGCCTTTCGCCTTCCTCTATCTGTTTCTGCTCTGGCAGGTGGCGGGTCGCCAGCTGCCGGTACCGAACGGCACCTTCTTCCTCTGGGCCGTCATCGGCGGGCTGGCGCAGATCGCTGCGACCTTCCTGCTCGTCCACCTCTTCTCCTTCCGCAACTTCGCCGTCGGCACCGCCTATTCCCGTACGGAGCCGGCGCAGGCGGCGTTGTTTGGCCTCATCTTCCTCGGGGAAAGGGCAAGCCAGGGGACCCTGGTGGCGATCGCCATCTCGGTCGTCGGCGTGATGCTGATCTCGGTGGCGCGCACGACCCTGAGTCCGCGCACGCTGGTAACCTCGGTATTCTCCCGTACGGCAGGCATCGGTCTGCTCTCGGGCACGTTCTTCGGCCTTTCGGCCGTTTCCTATCGTTCGGCCTCACTGGCGCTCGCGCCGAGCCTGCCGGCGCCCGACTATATTATGCAGGCGAGCTATACGCTCGGTTTCGTCATCCTGCTGCAGACCGTGCTCATGCTGATCTGGATCGTGTTTCGCGAGCGTGACGAGCTGCCGCGCATCGCCGCCGGCTGGAAACCGGCCGTCGTCGTCGGCTTCGTCGGTGCCTCCGCCTCCTTCGGCTGGTTCATGGCGATGACGCTGCAGCAGGCGGCCGTCGTCAAGGTCGTGGCTCAGGTGGAAATGCTCTTCACCTTCGCCTCGTCCTTCTTCATCTTCCGCGAGTGGATTAACCGGCTCGAACTTTTCGGCTGCCTGTTGATCGTGCTCGGCGTCGTGATGCTGGTGCTGATCTGAAAATAGGCGCCCGAAAACCGGCGCCCCCGTGGATGCAGGCATGGTAGAACGGCGGCATGTTGTTCGATCTTCCCTCCGACGAAACGCTTTACGACGCCCTGATTGCGCGAAGCACCGAATACGAAGGCGCCGCCTTCGTTTGCGTCAAGACGACAGGCGTCTTCTGCCGCCTGTCCTGCCCCGCCCGCAAGCCGAAGCGTGAGAACACGATCTTCGTGGGCTCCATCGGGACCTGTCTGGAGACAGGCTTCCGTCCGTGCCAGCGTTGCCGGCCGCTCGCCACCTACGGCGCCAAGGATCCGCTCGTCGAGGACCTGCTGCAGGCGCTGGAGGCGGCACCGGAGCGCCGCTGGAGCGAGGATGATCTCGTTCGCCGCGGACTTGATCCGTCGACCGTCCGGCGCGCTTTCAAGCGCAATCTCGGCATCACCTTCCTCGACCTCGCGCGCCATCGCCGCCTGGGGCTCGCCGCCCGCCAGCTCGCAGACGGCGGAAGGGTGATCGATGCCCAGCTTGAAGCCGGTTACGAATTGCCGAGCGGCTTTCGCGCCGCATTCCAGAACCTGCTCGGTGACGCACCGGCGGCGGCGCAGGGAAGAGCCTTGCTCTTCTCCGACTGGATCGAAACGCCGCTTGGGCCCATGGTAGCCGTCGCCGATGCCACGCATCTGCATTTGCTCGAGTTTCACGATCGCAAGGCGCTGCCAACGGAACTGGAGAAACTGAAAAAAGGCACACGTTCGGCCATCGTGCCTGGCAGGACAGCGCCGATCGACCAGATCGAAAGCGAATTGAAAGCCTATTTCTCTGGCCAGGCATGTGCTTTCGAAACGCCGCTTGCGCCCGGCGGCACCACCTTCGAGCGCAACGTTTGGGCGCAGCTCGCAAAAATTCCCGCCGGTGAAACGCGATCCTATGGTGACATTGCTCGCGAGGTCGATACGATCCGGGCCGTTCGTGCCGTGGCCAAGGCCAACGGTTCCAACCGGATCGCCATTGTCATCCCCTGCCACCGCTGCATCGGTTCGGACGGTTCACTGACGGGGTATGGCGGCGGGCTCTGGCGGAAGCAATGGCTGCTCCGGCACGAAGGCAAGACTCTCATTCAGTGAAACGGCGCAATTCCGGGCGGAAGGCGGCTGTCACCGTTCCGGGAATACGCGCTCATGGGATTCGTGGAGGAAATACGATGAACCAGAAGGAAAAGGCGGTCGCCTTTGCTGCCTTGCACCGGAAGGGCGATCCGGTGGTGCTCTACAACATCTGGGACGCCGGCAGCGCCAAGGCCGTGGCCGAAGCCGGCGCCAAGGCGCTTGCGACCGGGAGTTGGTCGGTGGCGGCGGCCCATGGGTTCGGCGATGGCGAGAAGGTGCCGATGGCGTGGCTCGCCGACGTGGCCCGGCTGATCGTCGCCTCCACGGAACTGCCCGTCACGGTCGACTTCGAGGGTGCCTATTCCGACGATCCGGCGACCGGTGCGGCCAACGTTTCCCGCATCCTCGATGTGGGTGCCATCGGCATCAACTTCGAGGATCAGATCGTCGGCAAGGGCGGCGTGCATCCGATCGAAAAGCAGACGGCGCGCATCCGCGCCATCCGCGAGATGGCTGACTGGCGGGGCATCCCGCTGTTCATCAATGCCCGCACTGACCTGTTCCTGCAGGAAGGCGACGAGACGCGGCATGCCGGCCTCGTCGACGAGGCGATCGTGCGCGGCAAGGCCTATGCCGAGGCCGGCGCCAACGGCTTCTTCGTGCCGTGGCTGGTCGATGAAGCGTTGATCGCCAAGGTCTGCGCCGCCTCCAGCCTGCCGGTCAACATCATGATGCGGCCGGCCGCCCCCGATCTGAAGGCGCTCGCCCGCGCCGGCGTCGCGCGCATCAGCTATGGCCCCGGCCCCTACCGGGCGATGATGGAAAAGCTGAAGGCAGCGGCGACGGAGGTCTACAAGGGCTGATCGGATATCGCCCTTCAAAAGGAAAGCGGGAGAAGGCATCGAGCCTCTCCCGCTTCTTTGTCTGCTACCAGGTCGTTTAAGCGGCTCAGGGAACGATCAGCGTGCCGGCGCCGCGTTCGGTGAAGATTTCGAGCAGAACCGAGTGGGCCGTCTTGCCGTTGAGGATGACGACGCCCTGGACGCCCGCCTTGATCGCGTCGATGCAGGTCTCGACCTTCGGGATCATGCCGCCGGAGATCGTGCCGTCGGCGATCAGCGCGTGCGCCTGGGAAACCGAGAGCTCCTTGATCAGGTTGCCCTGCTTGTCGAGAACGCCCGGAACGTCCGTCAGGAACAGAAGGCGCGTGGCGTTCAGCGCACCGGCGATGGCGCCCGCGAAGGTGTCGGCATTGATGTTGTAGGTGTGGCCGTCGCGGCCCGGTGCCACCGGCGCGATGACCGGGATCATTTCCGAGCGGGCGAGCAGGTCGATCAGCGTGCGGTCGACTTCGACCACTTCGCCGACGAAGCCGAGATCGAGCACGCGCTCGATGTTGGAGTCCGGGTCCTTGATGGTCTTGCGGGCCTTTTCGGCGAAGACCATGTTGCCATCCTTGCCGCAAAGGCCGATCGCCCATTCGCCCGTCTGGTTGATGAGCGCGACGATCTCCTTGTTGATCGAGCCGGCAAGCACCATCTCGACGATCTCGACCGTCTTCTCGTCGGTGACGCGCAGACCGCCTTCGAACTTCGATTCGATACCCATCTTCGTCAGCATTGCGCCGATCTGCGGGCCGCCGCCGTGCACGACGATCGGGTTGACGCCTGACTGCTTCAAGAGTGCGATGTCGCTGGCAAAGGCGCGGCCGAGTTCGGTGTTGCCCATGGCGTGGCCGCCATATTTGACGACGATCGTCTTGTTTTCGTAGCGCTGCATATAAGGCAGGGCCTGGGTGAGCAGGCGTGCCTGGATTTCACTTTCATTGGCGGACATGGCGGACCCTCGAAATATACCGGCTGCTGTTTAGCGCAAGTTCCGGACCGATGGAATGATCGGCGGGCAAGATAAAACCGGAATGACAAGGCTGGTACGCGCCGCATCGTGCCCTACCTTGTCGACAGGTGCAAACCAGCAGGGAACGCGATTGACGAAGTCCGCAATTTGGCTGATCCTGCTGCGGATCCGGAAAAATCGGCGGTTTTCGAGCGCACGGGGCAGGCGGATGGGCGCCTGCAGGGAGGAGCTTGAAGGACTGCAAGCACTGTGCGGCGAAAGTCCTGCTTACCGGGAGGTGGAGGAGGTTTCACAACGCGCTGGACACGATGCGGTCTTGGTTGAGGCGTAGCCTCATGAAGGTACGAGAGCGTAGGGAGCGATGACTGCACCAACCCCAGAGGGCCGGGATTTCCGCCGCGACGAAGTGATCGCGGGGGAATATGTGCTCGGCGTCCTGTCTGCCGACGATCGTCGCAAGGTCGAGGCCCGCCTTGCCTCCGATCGCAATTTTGCCGCCATGGTCGACCGGTGGCAGAGCAATCTTTCTTCCTTCGACGAAGCCTACGAAGCGCTTGCGCCGCCTCCCAGAATGCTTTCGGCCAGCGAGCGGCGGTTTCTCGAACAGTCGAGACCAGCACTGGCGGGGCAGCACCGGGGACTCTGGAGTTCGCTGGCGCTGTGGCGCAACCTCGCGCTGGCTTCGCTTGCGGCGCTCGCGATGATGGCTGCTTCCATGGCCGGCCTCTTCGAGGCGCCGACGACCAAAGCGTCGCTGGTGGCCGAATTGTCAGGCAAGGGCAATGCCATCGACCTCGTCGCCCGCTTCGACCGGGTCACGGGGCATCTGAAATTGACGCCGATTGCCGCGATGCAGCCTGAGCAGAAATCCCTCGAACTCTGGCTTGTCAACGGCAACAATCCTGCGATCTCGCTTGGCGTTCTGCCGCAGACGGGCGAGGGCGAGATCGCCGTTCCGTCCCTGTATCAGGAAAGAATGTCCGCCGGGTCGGTCTTCGCCGTCAGCGTCGAGAGCCCGGGAGGGTCGCCGACCGGATCGCCGACGGGGCCGTTTATCGCTGTCGGCAAGGCGCGAAAGTTCTGACCGCGAGCAGGGGGACCGAAGGGAGGTTCCATGATCAGTCGGCGCGTGCTCTTGATGGCAGGTACCGTGCTTACCGCGGCGGCGGCGAGCCGTGGCTTCGCGCCCTTTGCCTCGGCGGGTGCGGCGCAGGCCTTCGAGATCGCCAAGACCGATGACGAATGGCGGGCGATCCTGACGGACGACCAGTACCGGATCCTGCGGCAAGAGGATACGGAGCGCCCCTTCACCAGCGCGCTCAACCACGAGAAGCGCAAGGGCATCTTCCAATGTGCCGGCTGTGCGCTTCCACTTTATTCTTCCGAGGCGAAGTATGACAGCGGCACCGGTTGGCCAAGCTTCTGGCAATCACTGCCCGCTGCCGTGGCAACGCGAACGGACACATCCCTGTTCATGACCCGCACGGAGTGCCATTGCCGCCGCTGCGGCGGGCACCTTGGCCATATATTCGATGACGGCCCGCCGCCGACCGGCAAGCGCCATTGCATCAACGGCCTGGCGCTTGCCTTCGTACCGGCGGTCAAATCCAGCTAAGCACTCCTGCTGGTGGAGCGTAGCGTCGGACGTTCAGAACGACCCGGCCGGCGGCGAGGACGCGGCCGCGCCGGAAAGCGCAGCCTGCAGCTTCTGCTCCTGTTCCGGCGAAAGCGACGTCTTCAGGACACGGCCGCGCAGGTCCGGGAATTCGGCGAGCACCTTCTCGGGCTGGACCTTGCGCACGAGGATGAACAGTGCCGAGGAATTGTTTGGGATGGTGTTGCCGAGCGATTTGATGAACTCGTCGTCGATGCCGTAGTCTGTCAGCGATCCGGAAAGGGCGCCGGCGCCGGCGCCGAGCGCGCCGCCGATCGCAAAGCCCGCCAGCGGATTGAGGAACAGAAGACCGACGAGCCCGCCCCAGATCGAACCGGAAAGCAGTCCGGACGTTGCGCCGACTGCTGTCAGGTTCAGGCTCTGCTTGAGATGAACCTTGCCTTCCGTGTCGCGCACGACGACGACCGCGTCTTCGAGGTCGATCAGGTATTCCTTCTTCAGCCCGGCGAGCCGGACCAGAACCCTGTCGGCTTCCTCAGGGGAATCGAATCCGACAACAATCAATTCGGACATGTGTCTCTCCTATCTCTGGCCGCGCCACCGATCCGGACGCAACGCAGAGATAGAGCGTATTGCATGTCGGGGTAGTGACAGAGATCAAAGACTTTGAGTTGATTGACCTCTGCGCAGCGCGCACGTCACGGTGCGCTTCGAACGTTTATGGGATCACCTTAGCGAGCGATCGCCGTGCCGATCGCGGCGCGCAGCTCGTCGATGCCCTGGCCCTTCTCAGAAGAGGTTGAAAGTACCTCGGGGAAGGCGGCGGGGCGCTTCTTGATCTTGTCGAGCGTTTCGGCGATCAGCCGCGGCACGCCGGCGGCCTTGATCTTGTCGGTCTTGGTGAGCACGATCTGGTAGGAGACGGCCGCCTTGTCGAGCAGGCCGAGGACCTCCTCGTCGTTCTTCTTGATGCCGTGGCGGGCATCGATCAGCACATAGACGCGCTTCAGCGTCGAGCGGCCGCGCAGATAGTCGAACACCAGCTTCGTCCAGGCGTCGACCTGTTCCTTCGGCGCCTGGGCATAGCCGTAGCCGGGCATGTCGACGAGCGCCATTGGCGGCAGATCGTCGGCCTCGCCCGAAAATCCGTCCGGCACGAAGTAGTTGAGCTCTTGCGTGCGGCCCGGCGTATTCGAAGTTCTCGCCAGTCCCTTGTGGCCGACCAGGGCATTGATCAGCGACGACTTGCCGACGTTCGAGCGACCGGCAAAGGCGATTTCCACCGGACCTTCCGGCGGCAGGAATTTCATGGCGGGCACGCCGCGAATGAAAATCCACGGCCGGCCGAACAGCGGCTTGTCGTCTTTGGTTCTGGTTTCGGCCATCGGCGGTCGGTCCTTCATCGAGAAAGCTCATGGCTTCCCGGTTTTGGCCGTGGATGTCAAGGCGTCGGCGTGCGGACCGGCCGTGTGGGGATGGTTTGCGTCCGCCGGAACTCGTTGAAGAGATAGGCGAGCAGCGCCAGGAAGATGAAGGTGCCGCCGATGATCGTCCGGCCGCTCGGCACTTCGCCGTGAATGATCGCAACCCAGACCGGGCCGAGCACGGTCTCGGCGGTGCCGAGGAGGGCGGCGAGCGCCGAAGGCACCAGCCGGGCCCCGGTGACGAAGAGCGCCATGCCAAGCCCGAGGTTGAAGGCGCCGAAGACGAAGAGGAGAGCGAGTTCGCTCGAGGTCACTGCAAGCCCGGATGACTGGCTTGCCGCAATGGCGCTGGCGGCGAAGCAGCCGAAGCAGGTGGCCGGCGTCATCCGCACGTGTGGATAGCGGCGCGTGATGACGGTTGCCAGCGCGAAGACCACGGGGATCAGCAGCGCCAGTGCATCGCCGATCGGCGACACGCTGCCCGTCAGGCTCTCCGACACCATGATCGCGACGCCGACGATGACGGCGGTAATCGCGCCCCAGGTGAAACGCGAGACCCGTTCGCGAAACAGCACCCAGCTCATTAGCGCCGCAAACAGCGGCACGCCGGCGCCGAGCAGCACCACATTGGCGATGGTCGTATAGGAAATGGCGATGATGAAGGAGGTCGAGGCAATGGTGAAGCAGAGCCCGACAGCAATCCCCGGCCAGCCCATGCCCTTGAAAAGCGCAAGCGTGCCTCGCGGTCCGTCGCGCACCAGCATGAAGGCGAGCAGGAAGAGGCCGGCAAAGAGGCAACGCCAGAAGACGATCGTCCAGCTATCGGGGATCTCCAGGAACCGGGCGATCGCCCCTCCGAAGCTCCAGAAGAAAGCGGAGCCGAAGACGAGCACGGCGCCAAGCTTCTCGCTGGCGGCGAACGGAACGGAGGTGGCCGACGGGTCGGTCATGGCAAATTGTCCTGGAGCGAGGCGCAGTGATTTCGATAGCGCCTGATGCCTGCCCTGCGCGCCCGCGTCAACGCCATAACGTGTCGCGCGATGGCGTCAAAACGAAAGAGCCCCGGACCTTGGGTCCGGGGCTCTGGGATTGTCGTGCCGGCCGGCGTCATTCCGCCGGCTTGGGTTTCTTCGCGAACAGGCTCTTCAGGTTGTCCAGGAGCTCGATCTTCACGCCCTGGCGCTTCATGATGATCGACTGCTGGAGCACCGAAAGGGTGTTGTTCCAGGCCCAGTAGATCACCAGGCCGGCCGGGAAGGATGCCAGCATGAAAGTGAAGACCACGGGCATCCAGGTGAACAGCATTGCCTGGGTCGGGTCCGGAGGCGTCGGGTTCATGCGCATCTGCACGAACATGGTGATGCCCATGATGATCGGCCAGACGCCGAGATGCAGGAAGGTTGGACCGTCGAAGGGCAGCAGGCCGAAGAGATTGACGATCGTCGTCGGATCCGGCGCCGAGAGGTCGTGGATCCAGCCGAAGAACGGCGCATGGCGCATCTCGATGGTGATGTAGATCACCTTGTAGAGCGCGAAGAACACCGGGATCTGGATGAGGATCGGCCAGCAGCCCGCCAGCGGATTGATCTTCTCTTCCTTGTAGAGCTGCATCATCGCCTGCTGCAGGCCCATGCGGTCGTCGCCGAACTTCTTCTTCAGTTCTTCCATCTTCGGCTGAACCTTCTTCATGTTCGCCATCGATGCGTATTGCTTGTTGGCGAGCGGGAAGAAGAGACCCTTGACGACGATCGTGGTGATCAGGATCGCGATGCCGAAGTTGCCGAACAGACGGAAGAAGAAATCCATCATTTTGAACATCGGCTTGGTGATGAAGTAGAACCAGCCCCAGTCGATCAGCTTGTCGAAATTGGGGATCGAGTAGGCCACTTCGTAATTGTCGACGACGGGAACTTCCTTGGCACCCGCGAAGACGAGGTTCTTGACCTCGGACGTCTGGCCGGGAGCCACGGTGACGGCGTCGCTCTTGTAGTCGCTCTGGTAGCGGGCGCGGCCGTCGGTGAAGTGCGTGAAGCGGGTGTCGTAAGGGGTCGCCTGCGGCGGCACGATCGCTGCCGCCCAGTACTTGTCGGTGATGCCGAGCCAGCCGCCGGTCGCCTTGCCCGGTTCGACGGACTTCTGGTCCTCGATCTTGCCGTACTTCAGTTCCTGCAGGCCGTGTTCGCCGAGGACACCGATGAAGCCTTCATGCAGCACGTAGACGCTCGGCGTCGTCGGCTTGTTGAAGCGCGTCACGCGGCCATAGGATGACAGCGCGAGCGACTCGGCCGTGCCGTTCTTGATGCTGTCGACCACCTGGAACATGTAGTGGTCGTCGACCGAGATCGTGCGGGTGAAGGTGACGCCCTTCTCGTTGGTGAAGGTCAGCGTCACCGGGTTCGCAGCGGTCAGCTTTTCGCCGCCGGAAAGCGTCCAGACGGTCTGCGGGCCCGGCACGCTGCCGGTCGCATCACTGCCGACATAACCGAGTTCGGCAAAGTAGCCGTCGGTCGTCTCGGCGGGGCTGAAGAGCGTGATGACCGGGCTCTTCGGATCGACCGTCTCACGGTATTCCTTGAGCTTGAGGTCGTCGAAACGGGCACCGGTCAGGTTGATGGAGCCGGAAAGGGCCGGTGTGTCGATCGCAACGCGCGCCGATTTGGCAATGGCCTGGTCGCGGTTCTCACCAGCGCCGGGAATTGCACCGCTGCCCGGGAGAGCCTGGCCTGAAGGCTGCTGCGTCGGGGTCGCCGACTGCTGCTGCGACTGCGACTGCGCCTGTTGCGCTCGCAGGGCTTCCGCAGCGATGCGTTCCTTTTCCATCTTCGGATTGACGTAAAGGAACTGCCAGGCAATGAGGATCAGCACGGACAGGCCGATCGCCACGAAATAGTTGCGGTTTTTTTCCATCATGGTTTCCTGGAACCGGCCGGCGGCCGCTTCTGTTTCGGCTTGTTTTCGATGCGCTCGCGAAGCCCCCGGGTCAAGGCGTCGAAGGGGGCGTTCAGGAGATCGCGTCGGGCGACAATCACATAGTCGTGTCCGGGTTTCATTGCAAACCCGGCGGAAAGCCGCACCGCCTCTTTCAGGCGCCGGCGCATCCGGTTTCGCTCGACGGCATTGCCGTGTTTCTTGGTAACGGTGAAGCCGACGCGGGCCTCACCTTCCGGATCGTTGCGGTCGAGCACTTCGAGGAGAAACAGCGGGCCTCTACGGCTTTCTCCAGCCCGAACGGCCAAAAACTGCGGACGGCTTTTCAGCCGCCCGACAGTCGTTTTGTCTTTATCTGACGTCATGTGCCCGGACACTGGTTTCGGGCAGTTTCGGCTTAAGCCGAAAGACGCTTGCGGCCACGAGCCCGGCGGGCTGCGAGGACCTTCTGGCCACCCTTGGTAGCCATACGCGAACGGAAGCCGTGGCGACGCTTGCGGACAAGCTTGGACGGTTGGTAGGTACGCTTCATTTATTTAATACCGCGGTGTGCGGCCCTTCTTGGGTTTGCGTGTAGCAAGGAGCGTTTACGTTACCGGGCACGGCTCCGCCTTCTCGGGCAGGAGGGCTTGACCGGACGTGCGCGGCTTATAAGAGGAAAATTCCCGGAAAGTCAATTGCAGCCGGCGATTCAGTGGCAGCGGCATCGCAAAAGTGACGGATCCCTGGCAAGCGGTGCCTGACAGGTGCGCAAAAAGGTGGGCAACTAGCCGAGATTGGTAAACAGAACTCTAATCGGCGCTCCCCAGAATGCCGGTTGGCGGCGATGACCTTTATTAACCACGGCTATTTTAGGGTCTCCCCGGTGCAATGGGGTGGCGAGATGTCCGATAAACGGACAGTTCTCGCGGCCTCGTGGAGGTCGGGATGAAAATACGCGGTAAAATCTATCTGATCGTCGGGATCATGAGCCTGCTGGCCGTTGCTGTGACCGGAATGTCGCTCGTGACGGTCGTCAAGTACAACGAGAAATTCCAGCAATATGAAAATGTCGCTGCGCGCGCTTTCAAGGCGGAACGCTTGAACCGCCTGGTGACCACGGTGGTGATGGAATCGCGCGGCATCTACGCCGCCCCGACTGTCGAAAAGGCGAAGCCCTTTGCCGAGGGCATTCGCACGAATCTCGACAAGATCGACGCGCTGCTTGCCGAATGGCGCCCGCTGATCCCCGCCGACACGCAAGCCTCCTTTGAGACGCTGGTCGATCGCGCCAAGGAGTTCAGGACGTTCCGGGTGGAAACGGCGCGCCTCGGCGAACAGGTTTCGCCCCAGGCTGCCAGCGAGCAGGGCAACAACGATGCCAACCGGGCCAACCGCAAGGCCTTCCAACAGCAGATCGACTCCGCCGCCGATATCAACCTGAAGACACTCGAAGTCGTCACCGCGGAGGTTGCGGCTTTCGAGCGATCGGTGGTCATCGTTATCCTCGCTATCGCAGGCCTCGGCATGCTCGCCGGCCTCGGCGCGGCCTTCTATATCGCAACGAACCACTTGAGCCGCCCGATTCTCGAGCTGACCGGCAGGATGAAGCAGCTCGCTGGCGGCGATCTCACTGTCGACGTGCCCTTCGCGGGCCGCAAGGACGAGATCGGTGAAATGGCCGAGGCCGTTCAGGTGTTCAAGCAGAACGGTCTCGCCGTTCGTGACCTCAACGCGCAGGAAGCGGTGCTGCGTGAAAAGAGCGCCGATCTGCAGTCGAGCATCGGTGTCGTCGTGGCGGCCGCGGCCGCGGCGATTTCACCAAGCGCATCGGCAAGGACTATGAAAACGATGATCTCAACCGGTTCGCCGCGAGCGTCAACGAACTGGTCGGCAGCGTCGATGCCGGCATTGCCGAGACCCGCCGGGTCGTCGCGAGCCTGGCGGCGGGCGACCTGACCCAGAGCATGAACGGCCACTTCCAGGGTGCCTTCGCCGAATTGCAGAAGAACGTCAACGAGACGCTGTCGACCCTGCAGAAGACGCTCCGTGAAGTCCGTGTGACGACCGACACGATCAATGGCAACTCGTCCGAACTGCGCGCTGCCGCCGACGATCTGTCGAAGCGCACCGAGCAGCAGGCAGCGGCGCTCGAGGAAACCTCGGCCGCCCTCGACGAGATCACCGTTGCGGTGAAGAGTTCGACCGAGCGGGCGCAGGAAGCGACCGTCATGGTCAACGAGGCCAAGCATAGCGCGGCGCAGTCTGCCGCCGTCGTGCGCAACGCCGTCGATGCCATGGGCCGTATCGAGCAGGCGTCGAGCGAGATCGGCCAGATCACCAACGTAATCGACGAAATCGCCTTCCAGACCAACCTTCTGGCGCTGAACGCCGGCGTCGAGGCGGCGCGTGCCGGTGATGCCGGCAAGGGCTTTGCCGTCGTCGCCCAGGAAGTGCGCGAGCTGGCGCAGCGCGCGGCAAGTGCGGCCAAGGACATCAAGGCGCTGATCTCGAAGTCCGGCAGCGAAGTGGCGACCGGTGTCCGGCTGGTGCAGGAAACCGGTTCGGCGCTCGGTGAGATCGAAGACCGCGTCCTGAAGATCAACGATCACATCCACTCGATCGCAACTGCGGCACGCGAGCAGTCGACGGGCTTGAGCGAAGTCAGCACCGCGGTCAACCAGATGGACCAGGTGACCCAGCAGAATGCGGCGATGGTGGAGGAGGCGAATGCCGCCACCCACAAGCTCTCCGCCGAGGCCAACAACCTCGCCAACCTGATCGCCTACTTCAAGGTGGACAATACCGCCGCAAGGCCGGTGGTCGTCGCCCGCGAAACCGCCGCTCGCCCGATCGAATCGCCGGCGCGTCGCATGATGGGCAACGTCGCCCGCGCCTTTGGCGGCAGCTCCGCTGCGGCTGTCGCGAAGGACGACTGGCAAGAGTTCTGAGCGGCAACTTGCCTCGTCAGGTGTTCGGAGCCCGCGGTACCGTTATGGTGCCGCGGGCTCGCTGTTTTGGCTGCCCCGAACGCCATAGCCGTTCTACTCTATCGCCACCCATGCCCGCCGTCGCGGCAATGCGCCGGTACCTGACGATGCCACTGTTCCCTGGGTGACTTACACCGATCCGGATTCTGTGCAGCTAGACCTGAGCGAGGCGACAGCGCGCCGAAGATTTCGCGTCGGCGATGCGGGGAGGGAGATGATCGGGATGTGGTGCTTTGCGGCTGCCAACGGCGTGACGCCGAATGATGTCCGCGCCTATGTCGCACCCCGCCCGGCCGCTCCGAGATTGGAAAACGGGCGGCCATCTCCTATTATTGCCCCTGGCGCGAAGCCCCTTGGCTCGGGCACTTGTGCGGGTCGCGGGCGTTTTTGTTGACGGGCAGGGAAGTCTGTAAGGCATGGCGGAAGAGACGCGTCCGGTAACGGCAAGCGAGTCACTGAAGACGAGTGCGGGGTTCTTCCGGGGCCTTTCCGGAAAGCTGCTCCTGCTGACCATCGTCTTCGTCATGCTGGCGGAGGTGCTGATCTTCGCGCCGTCCGTCGCGACGATGCGCATTCGTTGGCTTGAGGATCGGCTGAACACGGCTGCCGCTGCTGCCGTTGTCGTCGACGGTCTGCAGAACGTCGAGCTGCCACGCAGCGTGCAGAAGGACACGCTGATGGCGACCGGCACGAAGGCGATCGTCATCCGGCGCAAGGACGCGTCGCGCATGATCGCACTGACCGACATGCCTCTCGAGATCAAGGGTGAGTACGACGTCGCCAATTCGACCGCCTTTGGCGCCATCCGCGATGCCTTCGATACCCTGCTCTTCGGCGGTGATCGTGTGATCCGTGTCTATGGGCCGCTTGGCGAGAGCGACGCGACGATCGAGCTTCTGATGAAGGATGCGAGCCTGCGCAAGGCGATGCTCGTCTACTCGCGCAACGTCTTTGTCCTATCGCTCATCATTTCGCTGATCACCGCGGCTCTGATCTTCCTCGCCATCAATCGCATGCTGATCACGCCGATCCGGCGGATGACGGCGAACATGCAGGAATTTTCCAACGATCCGGCCGATCCCGGTCGGGTGCTCGTGCCGCCGGAGGGACGCGACGAACTTGCCGTCGCCGGTCAGCATCTCGCCAGCATGCAGCGTGAACTGCAAAAGACCCTGAAGCAGCAGAAGAGCCTTGCGGAACTTGGCCTTGCGGTGTCGAAGATCAACCACGACATGCGCAACATCCTGTCCTCGGCGCAATTGATTTCCGACCGCCTGGCCGATGTCGACGATCCCGTGGTAAAGCGGTTTGCCCCGACCCTGCTGCGCACCATCGACCGGGCCGTCGGCTATACGCGCGAGGTGCTCTCCTATGGCCGAACGACTGAGGCCGAGCCGCATCGCCGTTTCGTCGCATTGAAACCGCTCGTTTCCGATGTCGCCGAACTGCTGGCGATCGATCCCCAGGCGGGCATCGATTTCCAGATCCAGATGCAGGACGACATCGAGGTGGATGCGGACAGCGAGCAGCTCTTCCGGGTGGTGCACAATATTTGCCGCAACGCCGTGCAGGCTTTGACCAATCACGAACCGGAGGACGGCCGTCCGCGGCTTGTTACCGTTTCCGCCATGCGGGTCGGCAGCGTCGTCACCATTTCGGTTGATGATACCGGCCCCGGAATGCCGCCCAAGGCCCGGGAAAACCTGTTCGCCGCCTTCCGCGGTTCGGCACGCTCCGGCGGCACGGGTCTTGGCCTCGCGATTGCACGCGAGCTCGTGCTCGCCCATGGCGGCACGATCGCGCTTGTCGAAAAGCCGACGCCCGGCACGCTCTTCCGCATCGAACTGCCCGACCGGCCGGTGCCGCTCGACGCCTTCCGCTCGAAATTCCGTCACTAGAAAGAATGAAGCGCAAGGTCTGACGCCCGCGATAATTTTTTCGCGCCTGCTTCCCTTGCGGAATGCCCTGCTTTTCAGGGCGTTGCCGCATCGGTGTTACCGCGACTGTCCACAGCAAGTCGGGCCATCGTCGTAAAAATGAAATTTTTTGCCGAACGGCGCTTGCAATCCCCGAAAGGACCCTTTAGAGAACCGCTCACGCAAGCGGTTCCGCCGCTTCAGGCAAAAGCACCCGTAGCTCAGCTGGATAGAGCACCAGACTACGAATCTGGGGGTCAGGAGTTCGAATCTCTTCGGGTGCGCCATTCTTCTTCTTTTTCTTCTTCCTGGCAGTTTACACCAATCTACGTCCCCTGTGTCGATTTTTGCGCTTCAGGCCGTTGCCTCCCGCCGGTAACTTCGTTTGCGCGCCAGCGCCCCACAGACTGTCGCTGGGCGCTTCGCTGCCGCTTTCTGGCGTGCTGAAAGCAAGCGAATGGCGATAGACGGCCGTCGCGGGCTGCCGAGCGCGGCAATGGTTCCATTGCCGAAATAGGCGAGTGCAAATCCGGAAAGCGCAAAACAACCCCAGCCGACGCGCTGTTTCCGATGATTGCCATCGGTAAGTCGCCGATCGGCCACGATGAAGCTTTGCCGTGCGACGTATTCGTCGCATCGCGGGAGGAGCAATTGTTCAATCCTCCGAAGTGGTTAGGTGACAAACAGTATATATTAGTATAACTTAATTTGCATACGTCGTGGAGGCGTTGAACCCGTCTCGGAGCCTGTGGGGGATGGTGACTCCGGATCAGAAGAAGCGGGAGCGCCTTCACGAACTTTTGACGCCTGTGTCTGAGAATCGGCCCAATGACTTCCTATATTCGGGGAGATACCGCGGCCATGGAAGGAAAGGAGGTGCCGGATGTATCGCTACATGATGAAAGAACTGCTGGTGATCGTCGCTGGCCTCTCGATATGTGCCTTCACCATCCTGTTTTTCCTGGTCAACTCGACACCGAACCTCTGACGGCCGCCAATCGGCGCCGCAGCAGGGCTTGAGCGCCGGATATCAGCGCCATTGCGCCAGGATGTCCAAAGTGCGCCGATCCTTCTCTCCCGCGAAATAATGTTCAAGGGCCTGCTCGAACAGGCTTCCGGCTTCGTCGACCTCGGCGAACAAGGTCATCGATGACCGGAATTTCATGTCGTCGGGGCTTGAGAAGATCTCGTGGGCCGATTTCCCGGCAACCGCATTGACGCGTTCGGTGCATTCCCGAAGCCTCGCGCCGAGTACTGGGTGTGCCAGATAGGCGGACGCTTCTTCGAGACCCGATATCGCGTAGCGCTCGGCCATCGGCGAATGGCCGAGACCTTCAAGTTGCGGGAAGACGAACCACATCCAGTGCGTCCGTTTGCGGCCGTGGGTGAGCTCGTCCAGAACCGCGGCATAGACGCGGTCCTGGGCGTCGATGAACCGTTGCAGATCGAAGGGATCAGTCATGGCTGCGCCTCCCTTGATCGCGCTCGCCTGTCGGCGGGGGCGTCAGTTACCAGCGGTGATGAACATGAACCTTCACCAGTCGCTCGTAAACTGCGGCGATCGCGGCCTTGGTTTGATCGTCGATGGCGGCGAGCCCGCTGGCAGCGGCATTGGATTGCGCCTGCGCCTCGTTGCGGGCGCCGGGAATGACGACCGAGACTGCCTGCTGCTCGAGGATCCAGCGCAGCGCGAACTGTGCCATCGGCACGCCTGTGGGCACCAGTGGGCGGAGCTGCTCGACCGCCTCCAGCGCCGCTTCGAACGGTACGCCGGCAAAGGTCTCGCCGACATCGAAGGCCTCGCCGTGCCGGTTGAAGTTGCGATGGTCGTCGGCAGCAAAGGCGGTTTCGCGGGTGATCTTGCCGGAAAGCAGTCCGGAGGCGAGCGGCACGCGCACGATGACGCCGACATTCTTGTTCCGCGCCTCGGCAAAGAACAGTTCATGCGGTCGCTGGCGGAAAATGTTGTAGATGATCTGCACCGTGGCCACGCCCGGGTATTCGATTGCCTTCAGCGCTTCCTCCACCTTTTCGACCGACACGCCGTAGTGCCGGATCTTGCCCTTGGTGATGAGCCGATCCAGGGCTGCGAACAGCTCCGGGCGATAGTAGACCTCGGTCGGCGGGCAATGGAGCTGCACGAGGTCGAGCGTCTCGACGCCGAGATTGGCGAGGCTGCGATCGATGAAGGCCTCGATGTTTTCGCCCGTGTAACCTTCCGCGACATGTGGGTTGAGCCGGCGGCCGGCTTTGGTCGCAACGAAGGGCTTGTCGCCGCCGCGCTCCTTCAATACGGCCGCGATGATCTTCTCTGACCGACCGTCGCCATAGACATCGGCCGTGTCGACGAAGGTCACGCCGGCATCGAGTGCGGCATGGAGCGCGCGCTTGCCGTCCGCCTCGCTGACATCGCCCCAGGAGCCGCCGATCTGCCAGGCGCCGAAGCCGATCTCGGAAATGGTGGCGCCGGTCTTGCCAAGAACTCTCGTCTTCATGGTGCTGTCTCCTGTTGTGCGTCGTCGATCATAGCTGGGGTGGAGCGCTTCTAAAGCATGTGCGCAGTTTTGCGATAGCGACATGCGAACTATCAAGAACTTAAAGCGCAAGGCGCGAATCCGAAAGATCGCGACGCGCTTTGGTATGACGAGCTCGATCGAGTAAATGAGAGCGCCAGGTGCAGCGGGAAACCGCATACAGTTTTCGCTGGCGGTTCTCTGGCGGCTCGATGTCGATTGTTGGGCGCTGTGCTGACGGGCTCAATCGTCCAGCGAGACCACGGCCTTGCCGCGGCTGAGATCGACGACCATCGCGAGGATCGCCTCCGCCTCATCCTTGCGCAGGTTGACGGTCAGAATCGGGCCCTTGTCCGTAAAGCTCTCGCCGGCAATGGTCACGTCGCGGGCAAGAAGCCGCGCCTTCACCAGCGCCATGTCGGAAAAATCGACGGCAACGGTCGCGCGCACGGTTTCGATCATCTCGATCTTTTCCGCCGCCCTGAGACAGAGCGCCGCCGTGCCGCCATAGGCGCGCACCAGGCCGCCGCTTCCGAGCAGGATGCCGCCGAACCAGCGCGTCACCACGACGGCGACGCGGTCGAGCTCCTGGCCGTCGATCGCCGCCAGGATCGGCTTGCCGGCCGTGCCGCTCGGCTCGCCGTCGTCGCTGAAGCGATAGGCCTGGCCGATGCGCCAAGCCCAGCAATTGTGGTTGGCCGTGGGGTCGGAGTGGGAGGCGAGAAAGTCCTTCGCTGCCTGTTCGTCGGCAACCGGCGCTGCGATTGCCAGAAACCGGCTCTTCTTGACGTCCTGGGTTGCCGTTTCCGTGCGCTTGAGGGTGAACATGGCCGCTTCCGTTTTGTCATTGCTGATAACGGATTGAGGGCAATTGCGCCACCACGGTTTGGGTGGGTCGTGGGCTTGGCTGATGAACGGATCGCAGCGAACTTTCCCGACCCCTCATTTCTGTGCTCGTCACAGAAATCCAGTCACGGCGCGTCTGCGCCGTGAGGAGACTCGTTTGTGCGCATTTTACAGATACGGTTCTTTCGCGCCGCCGAGGCGGCGCGGCTGGATCTCTGTGACAAACATAGAGATGACGAGGAGAGGTGCGGGGCCAAGGCCATGCAAGCGGCGTGGCCCAATCCTCCATCGCCTCTCCCGCCTTCGGGAGAGGCATCCTTGTTCCGCGGACGCGGCCCTAATCAGCCGATCGCCATCAGGCTGGCATTGCCGCCGGCGGCCGCCGTGTTGATCGAGGTCGAGACCTCCTCGAGCAGCCAGTTCAGGCAATAGGTGTCGGGGTTCTTGCTGATCTCCTCGGTCGAAGCCGCCTGGACGAGAACCAGCGGGCCCGGCAGGCCTGCGATCGCCTTGCCGACCTCGCGCACCCGTGCGCCGTCGCCTTCGACGAGTGCACCGGCGAAGGGGCCGTCCGCCGCCCAGTCCTTCGACCAGGAGAGGCGTGCGGCGACGCTCGCCGGCACGTCCTTCAGCGCGGCCTGCAGGCCGGAAGCGGCATCGACGACGACGGTGTTGCCGGTGGCAAGGGCGGCGCCGAGCTGGTGATAGAGGCCGGTTTCCGTCGCCGGAACCAGGAGCACGCGGCCACGCGGATGCAGCGCATAGAGGTTGCGCTCGCCGACCGGTCCCGGAAGCTCGGAGTTGAGGCCAAGCGCGGAATTGCTGCCGGCGGTGCGGGCAGCTTCGGCTTCGGCTTTCGCGCCCTTGCCGTCGAGCCACTTGGCGAAGTCGAGCAGCGCCGGATCGGTATGGACCGAGCTGTGCTGCGGCGGCACCGGTGCGGTCGCGACTAGGCGGCCGAGATAGAGCGGGCCGCCGGCCTTCGGGCCGGTGCCGGAGAGGCCGCGGCCGCCGAAGGGCTGGACGCCGACGACAGCGCCGATGACGTTGCGGTTGACGTAGAGGTTGCCCGCCTTCACCCGTGCCGTCACATGGGCGATCGTCTCGTCGAGGCGCGTGTGCAGGCCGAAGGTGAGGCCGTAGCCGGTGGCGTTGATGTCGTCGATCAGCCGGTCGAGATCGTCGCGGCGGTAGCGGATGACGTGCAGCACCGGACCGAAGACTTCGCGCTTCAGGTCCGAGAGCTTGTCGAGCTCGATGATCGTCGGCGGCACGAAGGTGCCCTGTTCGGTCTCCGACGCAAGGCCGATCTGCTCGACCTTGCGGCCGAGGCCGCGCATGGCGTCGATGTGCTTCTCGATGATGCCCTTGGCCTCAGCGGTGATCACCGGGCCGACATCGACCGACAGCCGGTCGGTGCGGCCGATCTTCAGTTCATGCAGCGCGCCCTTCAGCATCGAAAGCGTGCGCTCGGCCACGTCTTCCTGCAGGCAGAGAACGCGCAGCGCCGAGCAGCGCTGGCCAGCGCTGTCGAAGGCCGAGGCGATGACGTCGCCGACAACCTGTTCGGCAAGCGCCGAGCTGTCGACGATCATGGCGTTCTGGCCGCCGGTCTCGGCAATCAGCGGGATCGGTCGGCCAGCCGGCGACAGCCGGTCGGCAAGCTGCGCCTGGATCAGGCGCGCGACTTCGGTCGAGCCGGTGAACATCACGCCGGCGATTTCCGGCGCGGCTACCAGGGCCGCACCGATGCGGCCGTCGCCGGGGAGCAGTTGCAGCGCGGCGGCGGGAACGCCGGCCTCGTGCAGGATGCGCACGCCTTCGGCGGCAATCAGCGGGGTTTCCTCGGCAGGCTTGGCCAGCACCGGGTTGCCGGCAACGAGTGCCGCGGCAATCTGGCCGGTGAAGATCGCCAGCGGGAAGTTCCACGGGCTGATGCAGACGATGGGCCCAAGTGCCTTATGGGCCGGGCCGAGGGTGCGGCGCGTCTGTTCGGCGTAGTAACGCAGGAAGTCGATCGCCTCGCGCACTTCGGCAATGGCGTTCGGCAGCGACTTGCCGGCTTCGCGGGCGATGAGGCCGAGCAGGGTCGGCATGCGCGCCTGCATCAGGTCGGCAGCGCGCGTGAGGCAGGCGGCGCGCTCGGCCGGCGAGACGGCAGCCCAGCTTGCGGCCGCCTCGGCGGCAAGGGTCACGGCCTGGCGGGCGTCGGCCTCGGAAGCCTCCGTCACCGAGCCGACCACGTCGCGGTGGTCGCCGGGGTTGACGACGGCGCGCGTTTCGCCGGACGCGGTGCCCGTTGCCAGTTGCGGAACGGCTCTCCAGTCGACGGCAGCGCTGGCCTGCAGCGCTGCGGTCAGCGAGGCAAGGCCCGCTTCGTTCGAGAGATCGAGACCGGCGGAATTGCGGCGCGCTTCGCCGAAGAGATTGTCGGGGAGCGCGATCTGGTCGTGCGGTGCGCCGACGACGGGCATGGCGCGTACGATCTCAACCGGATCGGCGATGAGCTCGTCGACAGAGACCTTCGGATCGGCGATGCGGTTGACGAAGGAGGAGTTCGCGCCGTTTTCGAGCAGGCGGCGAACGAGATAGGCAAGCAGCGTCTCGTGCGTGCCGACGGGCGCATAGATGCGGCAGGGGCGGTCGAGATTGCCCTTGCCGACCACTTCGTCATAGAGCGGCTCGCCCATGCCGTGCAGGCACTGGAACTCGTACTTGCCGACCTTGAAGTCCTTGCCGGCCATTTCATAGATCGTCGCCAGCGACTGCGCATTGTGGGTCGCGAACTGCGGGAAGATCACGTCGGTCGCGGCCAGCAGCTTCTTGGCGCAGGCGATATAGGAGACGTCCGTGTAGATCTTGCGGGTATAGACCGGGAAATCTTCGAGACCCTCGAGCTGGGCGCGCTTGATCTCGGCGTCCCAATAGGCGCCCTTGACGAGGCGCACCATGATGCGGCGGCCGGCACGGCGCGCGAGGTCGATGATGAAATCGAGCACGAAGGGGCAGCGCTTGCCATAGGCCTGGACGACGAAGCCCATGCCGTTCCAGCCGGCGAGGTCCTTGTCGAGGCACAGTTCTTCGAGCAGGTCGAGCGAGAGTTCGAGGCGGTCGGCTTCCTCGGCGTCGATGTTGAGGCCGATGTCGTATTTCTTGGCGATGACGGCGAGCGCCTTCACCTTGGGCAGCAGCTCGCTCATGACGCGCGACGCCTGGGCGCGGGAATAGCGCGGGTGCAGCGCCGAAAGCTTGATCGAGATGCCCGGACCCTCATAGATGCCGCGGCCGGCGGATGCCTTGCCGATGGCGTGGATCGCCGCCTCGTAGTCGCGGTAGTAGCGCTCCGCGTCGGCCGCTGTCGTCGCCGCTTCGCCGAGCATGTCGTAGGAGTAGCGGAAGCCCTTCTGTTCGAGCGCGCGCGAGCGGCGCAGCGCCTCGTCGATTGTCTCGCCGGTCACGAACTGTTCGCCCATCATGCGCATCGCCATATCGACGCCGCGGCGGATGACCGGCTCGCCGCAACGGGCGATCAGGCGCGTCAGCGCGGCGGAAAGGCTGCGGTCGTTGACGGTCGAGGTGAGCTTGCCGGTGACGACGAGGCCCCAGGTGGCGGCGTTGACGAACAGCGAGCGGCCGCCGCCGATATGCGACTTCCAGTCGCCGTCGGCGATCTTGTCGCGGATCAGTGCGTCACGCGTCGCCGTGTCCGGAATGCGCAGCAGCGCTTCGGCCAGGCACATCAGCGCCACGCCTTCCTGGCTCGAGAGCGAATATTCCTGCACCAGACCTTCGACGCCGGAGCCCTTGTGCTTGGCGCGCAGCGCCTCGATCAGCTTGCGCGCGGTCTTGGCGGCCGCCTGGCGGGTTGCGGCAGGCAGCGTCGCCGCTTCGACGAGTGCCGGCAGCGCCTCGGTTTCCGGGCGACGGTAGGCGGCGGTGATTGCCTGGCGAAGCGTGCTCTGCGGTCGCACCGGCGGAGCGAACTCGGCGAAGGGAGCCTGCGGCGCGCCGGTCTCGGTCGTGATCTTCTGAAGCGGTGTCTGGCTCATCGAGCGCTATCCTCCGGGAAGCGGTTTCCAAGGGCGCGGCGCGCCCCCGATCGTGGGCGGAAAATACGCTTCCTTCCGCCGTACATCCATCCGGCAAATTTCGTGTTTGGCGGAATGTTTCACCGTTCCATTGGCACGTCGCCGTAAGGAATGCGGAATCTTTGCTAAACTGCCGGATGATCCTAGTTCATGGTTCCTCAAATCCTGGCCGATTTAAGGATAAAACATGCAACCAAAGTGCTACAGCGACCTTCGCGCGTCTGATAAGGCGCGCGGCGCTGTAGATCACGCCGCTTTGCCGAAATGCCTTTCGCGCGCCATCAGGCACTCGTCGTCGCCGGGCATGCAGGTGCGGCAGACGATCGGTCGGATGGCGTAGATCTTGCACGATACGTGTTCGCCGAGCTTACCGCCGAGCGCACAGCAACGATCGTCCTCGCAGCGCATGCCCCCGAGATCGGCGGAAACATATTCCGCCGGGATCAGGTCGAGTTCCTCGTCCGTCTCCAGCGAGAAGCGCGGCCAGTCGGCCGAATAGGCACAACAGGCGCCGCAGCTTTGGCAGTCGAAGCTCTCGTCGGTAGATTGGGTCATGCGCCAAACTAGCATGAAGGCCGGCGGTCCGAAATGGCCTCACGCGATGGCGGCGTCCCGGCGGGCGATCTCGTAGTCTTCGGTATGGACCAGCACGCCGTCGTCGGTCACCACGGCGATGCCGTAGGCCGCCGGTTCATCGACGGACAAGGAGGCGTCGGGTGCGTCGAAGGGCATAGGCTGCTGGTGCACCGGGCTCTTGAAGATCGAGAAGGGAATGCCGCGGGAGGAGCCGCTGATCGTGCGGTGCACGTGACCGGCGAAGATATGGCGGACGTTGGAATGCCTTTTGACGAGATCGTAGAACTCGGTCTCATTGGCGAGCCGGATCATGTCCATGCCGGTAAAGCCCGTCCTGTGTGGCGGGTGATGCATGAACAGCAGCGCCGGTTTGTCGCCGGCGTCGGCAAGCTGCCGGTCGAGCCAGGCGAGCCGTTTGGCACAGAGAACGCCCGCATGGCTGGTAGGGTAATCATAGGGTGGGGCAAAGAGCGTATCGAGCAGGATGGCGCGGCAGTCCGGGAAATCGATTGCCTGCTGCACGAACCCGTTCTCGTCCGTCACGGCGTCGGGGAAGGCGTCGAGAAAAACCTCGCGTCGGTCATGGTTGCCGATGGTGATGGCGACCGGCGGCACGAGCTGATCGATGAGTCGCTTCAGCCGTTCGTAGGAGGCGCGATCGGCGTAGTGGGTGAGATCGCCGGTAAAGATCACCCGGTCGGCGTCCGCATGGTAGCGGTTGACGTGTTCGATGCCGGTGGCGAGGCGTTGGTAGGGATCGAGGCCGATGATCGTCGTGCCTTCGGGCACCATGTGAAGGTCGGTAAAGATGATCAGCTTTGTCATGGAGATCCAGAAGGTTGCGTCGCGAATGGCTCAAGCTGTCGCGCGGCGTTTGATGCGTCAAGCGGCAACTTCGGGGCGACTCTCAAGCACTGGCGGTTTTCCTTGCGGCGGCTCCCGGAAAGCGCTAATGCAAGCGCATCTGATATATCAGCCATGATCGCCGATAGGGCGATGGCAAGCGAGTTGGAGAAACGGCATGCGGTGGAAGCGCACGATCCAGTTGCTGGACGTTCATTGCGAGGGTGAGATCGGCAAGGTCGCGATCGGCGGCGTGCCGAAAATCCCGGGAAACTCGATCGCCGAGCAGCTCAACCACATCAACACGGTCGATGACAGCCTGCGCCGGTTCCTCTGCCTCGAGCCGCGCTCCGGCTCGATCGGCTCGGTCAACCTGCTGGTGCCGCCGAAGCGCCCGGAAGCCGATGCCGGTTTCATCATTCTCCAGGCCGACCAGGCGCATGCCATGTCCGGCTCGAATTCGATCTGCGTCACGACCGCCCTGCTCGAATCCGGCATCATCGAGATGAAGGAGCCGGAGACGGTGGTAATGCTCGACACAGCCTCCGGTCTCGTCAAGGCGACCGCGACCTGCCGCGACGGCCGTTGCGAGAAGGTGAAGCTGACGATGGTTCCGTCCTTCGTCCATGAGCTCGACGTCGAGGTCGATACGCCGAAGTGGGGCAAGATCAAGCTCGATCTCTGCTACGGCGGCATCTTCTATGCACTGGTCGACGTCGGCCAGATCGGCACCACGATCGACAAGGCGAACGCCCGCGAGATCGTCGAGGCCGGTATGATCCTGAAGGATATCGTCAACCGCACGATCCCCGTCGTCCATCCGGAAATCCCGGAGATCAAGGGCGTCGCCTATGTCATGTTCCGCGATGTCGAGCCTGATGGCACGATCCGGACCTGCACCACCATGTGGCCGGGCCGCGTCGACCGCTCGCCCTGCGGCACGGGCAGCTCGGCCAATCTCGCGACGCTGCATGCGCGCGGTAAGGTCAAGGTCGGCGACGTTCTGAAGTCGCGCTCGATCATCGGGTCGGAATTTGAGGTGGGTCTCGAAGGTGTCACGACGGTTGCCGGCCGCGAAGCGATCATCCCGACGATTGCCGGCCGCGGCTGGACCTTCGGGCTGCATCAGGTGGCGCTCGATCCGTTCGATCCGCTGGCCGACGGCTTTGCGCTCACCGATACCTGGGGGCCCCAGGCCGGCGAGATCCGCTAACCAGCCCAATCTCCTCCTCTTAAACGAAAACACGGGCCGAAGATCCCAGTGATCTCCGGCCCGCGTGGCCCTTGGGAGGCGTGTTGGGTTACTTGATGCGGCTGGTCTTGCCGAGCATGGCGGTCTGGAAGGCGTCGTTGCCGTCGAGTTCGGCAAGCTTCCGTTCGGCAAACGCGTCGCCTTCGTTGGCAGCCTTGCGGAAGATCGCGCGGGCTGCCGGGATGTCCTTCGCGATACCTTCGCCGTGCTCGAGCATCAGACCGAGATTGACCATGGCATCGACATTGCCGCGGTTGGCCGCCAACCGGTAGAATTTGGCGGCCTTGCTGTTGTCTTCCGGGACCAGCTTGCCTTCGTCCAGCATGACCGCGAGGTTGAAGGCGGCGACGTCGTCGCCGGCGAGCGATGCCCGTTCGAACCACTCGATCGCCAGCTTGCCGTTGACCGGCGTGCCCATGCCGTCACGATAGGAAACGCCGAGATTGTAGGCGGCGAGAATATTGCCGGCTGCAGCGGCCTTCTGGTTCAGCGCGAATTCGGCTGTCGTGTCGCCCTGCTCGCCCAGGAGAACGGCATAGTTGGTCATCGCCAGCGCGTGGCCGTGTTCGGCGGCTTCGCCGAGAATACGCATTGACTGAGCTTTCTGGCCGGCCTTGTCGAGTACGCGGGCCAGTTGGAATTCGGTGCGAGCGCCGCTCTTCTGGTTATAGGCCTCGCGGCAGGCAGAAAGCGCCACGCCGATCCTGATGTCCTCGGTGGCAACGGCCGGGAAGGCCTGATTGCGCTGCAGGTCGAAGATGCTGCCGGCCTCGCGGTCGCAGACGTCGGCGGCGGAGAGCTCGGCAGCACGTGCCGACGGAAGCGCGATCGCCGCGACAGCCAGCAGGCTGACGACCGCCAGCAGCAGTGCGTTGATGATGCCGGTACCGGATGTGCTGCGCTTTTCCATGAGGCTCTCCCCTTGTCTTGACGGTGAATTTATCCGCGCCTGCCAGGTCGGGCTGTTCCGGGGGTAACAGCCCGACAACGAAAGCTCTGGCGAACTGCTGGACGATCATCGGGACACGGCGCGCGAGCCGGCTTGCATCCGGGAATGCCGGGGCTATCCTCGAATGTCGCAACGCTCAAACGGGAGAGGGGCAATGGAAAACCTGGCCGCGCCGATGCGCAAGATGCTGGTGAGCCGACGCGTTGTCGTTGGTGGCCTGTTGCTGACGGCGGCGGGCGGCGGCATCGCCACCTCCTGGGCAAGCCCTTCACTTGGCGAGGCAACCGAGGTCCGCGGCGATGTGCGACGGAAGCAGGCGCAAAAGGACGAGCCGCTGACGGTCGGTAGCCAGCTTTACGAGAACGACCGCGTGCACACGAATGCCGAGAGCTACGCGACCTTGCGCCTCGGTACGGACACGCGCGTGCTGCTCGGCGCCGAGACCGAGCTGCTCGTCGATAGTTTCATCGCCGGTCAGGGTGGCACGCTCGAACTCGGAACAGGGCGCATGGTCTTCGATCGGCCCGAGGGGCTGCCGAAGGTCGATGTGGCGGTCCGCACCGCCTTCGGCATGATCGGCGTGCGCGGCACCAAATTCTTCTGCGGACCGAGCCGAGCCGCATTTGCCGTTTTCGTCGAACATGGAAGCGTTTCGGTCGCGCGTGGCGGGGTGACCCGGATCGTGGCTGCGGGGCAGGGGGTGGAGTTTCATCGCCGCGGTGAAGCCCCAAGCGAGCCCGTCAACTGGGGCGAGCCGCGTATCACGGAAGCCTATGCCAGCGTCGGCCTGACACGTTGAGTTGACGCAATCGCGAAAACCGGTCCGCTATTACTGGAGCCGCACTGAGACGCGCGGCCAGCCGTCGCCTCAGTCCGCAACCGTGAACAATTCCATCGTCGAAAAGCCGCGGATTTCGTGGCTGCCGAGGCGGCGGAGCGGCCGCTTGCTTTCCGCCGCGGCAGCAGGCCCGACGCAGATGGCGGTGCCGAGGAACTTGTTCGCCTCCTGCAGGCGCGCGGCCAGATTGATCGCGTCGCCATGAGCCGTGTAGTCGAGCTTGCCGCCGGCGCCGACTTCACCGACAACGGCCGGTCCGGTCTCGACGCCGATCCGGGTTCTGCCGAAAGAGTTGGCCGCGAACTGCGGACGCCGGCGCATCTCTTCCGTCAGCGCGTGGATCGCCTTGGCGCAATCGATGGCCCGGTCGACATGTTCGGGGAGATCCTCGGGCGCATTGAAAAACGCGTGCACCGCATCGCCCACCACCTTGTCGACCATGCCGCCATGCGCCGCCACCAGCGCATTGACCTCGGCAAAGTAGATGTCGAGCAAGGCAATGAGGTCCCGCGGCTTCAGCCTCTGCGACAGGGAGGAAAAACTCTCGATATCGGTGAAGAGCGCTGTCACCTGCCGTTCCTCGCCGGCCACGCGTGTAAGCCCGGGATTGTCGATGTAGCGGGCGACGACCGATTGCGGCAGGTATTGCGAGAATTTCTGCCGCGCCGCCGCTTCGGCTCGCCGCACGCGAGCAAATTGCAGCACGCTCGTCACCGCCAGGACGACGGCGAGGGCGACCGAGATGCCGACCGCATCGATCAGCCAGCCGCTGGCGCCATAGATAACCGCCGCTGCCGCGACGACGGCGGCGACCGCACCGAGGCCAAGGGCTGCCGATACCAGCGGTCGAAGGCGAGCGGCGGCGTAGGCAACGGCGAGGCTGGCGAGAAACGCGATGCCGGCTTCGGCGAGCGGAAGTCGATCGTCGCGCTTCGGTATGAAGCCGGTCAGGATCGCGTTGGCGATATCCGCGTGGATCTGCACCGAGGGCTCGAGCGGCATCGAGGCGCTGGGCCGTAAGCCCCCGAGGTTCGGCAGGCTGCTGCCGATGAGCACGAGCTTGCCTGCGAAGCGGTCCGCTGCCGCCTTGCCGGACAACACGTCGGCGGCGGAAACGGTGCGGGCGGCGAGCCGGTCCGCGGCACTTGCGGCGAAGCGCAGGCTGCCGGTTTCGTCGAGCGCGATCACCTGTCCGTCGAGGCGCAGCCAGGCGGGCTCGCCACCGAGGATCGGCGTGCCGGCTCCACGCATCAGTCGTGTCGCCTCGACCGCCAATGTCGGAAAAGCGTCGTTGCCGAGGATGGCATAGGCCTGCACCCGGCGGATCCGCGCGTCTTCGTCACCAACGAGAAACGAGGCCGCTGCCGCTTTCGCGCGGTCCATGAACGCGGCACAGGAGGTTTCGGCGCCGTCGAGAAACCAGAGCTCGGGCGGGGTGAAGGGCCGGCTCAATGCCAGCGGCGGTACCGGCCGCGGCTGCTCCTGGACCGTATCGGCGATCAGAAAGCCGAGAACGACGGGGACGCGTCCAAGCGCGGAGGCGAGGGCTGTATTGCCGTCACTGGCCGGGTTGCAATCGGCGCTGAAGACGAAGTCGACCGCCACAGCCTTGGCGCCCGCCGTCGCAAGCCGCGATAGAAGTTCGGCGGTTGCCGTCCTGTCCCAGGGGCGCGATTGGTTGGCCTGGCGGTCGATGTCGACGACAACGATGTCAGGCGACTGCGGCGCGGGAATCCATTGTGTCAGGCTGTCGAAGAACAGCTCGCGCTGCGTTTCGAACACCGATTCGGCAAAAAGATAGAGGGCGACGGCAACCAGCAAGCTCGTCAGGAACCCGCCGGCAAGCGGAGTGAAACGCAATTGCCGGCGCGGCTCAGAGGCCATGCGGTCTAGTCCTCCTCCGGATCGGCAATGCTCTGCAGGCGGCCGACTTTGCAGGCGATGATGCCGTCGCTCCGCTTGATTGCGCCGCTCTCCTCCAGCCATTGGATGGCGCGGTTGACCTTCGGCCGGCTCGCGCCGAGCACACCGGCAATGTCCGTCTGGCTCATGGTCAGCCGGAGATTGGCGCTTTCCGGCAATTCGTTGCCGTGGATCTGTCGGAGCGTCGCGAGAAAGAAGCGCGCGACGCGGGCGTTGAGATCGTAGAGCGCGATGGTCTCCAGCCGCTCCGTCGTGTCGCGCAATTGTGCGCAGAGGAAGCGGATGACGGCCTCTGCTGCCTCCGGCCGATTGGTGACGATATCGAGAAAGGCCTTCTTGCCGATCACGTAGCCCTCGGAGGCGGTCATCGCCGTGGCATCGGCGGAGCGTGTCTGGCCATCAAGCACCGCCATCTCGCCGAAGATCGCGCCGGCTTCGTGCTGGCGCAGCATCAGCTCGCGGCCCTGTGGGGTGATCAGCGAAAGCTTGATGCGCCCGGAGATGACGACGATCATGTAGTTGCCTTCGTCGCCCCGTTGGAAGATGACCGTGCCGGCCGGCCACTTCCTGTAGGTCGCGATGTCGGCGAGCTCGGCAATGGTATTCTTGTCGAACTCTTCAAAGATCGGAAACGAGCGCCAGAATGTCGGGCTCCGGTTGATTTCGTTCATGACATGACCCCGCGCGCGGCGTCCCCTGCCGCGCCGAAATTCTTCGCCCAGCCGCTTCGTCCTTGCAATAGAAAAGAACGATACGGCGACTATGTAGTTCCAAGTTCGTCCGCGGATAAACGAGAGAACGTTGAGCTCGAAGGTTGACGATGCCGGCCGATCGTTTCATTTTCGTGAACGATCTGTCGCCCGCGGAGCGGCTAGATGAATTTGAAAATGCTGATACTTCTGTTGCCAACACCCGTTTCTCACAGGAGCCTCGCATGCCTCAGAATGTTGTCGTCCTCGTCGGACGCGTCCTGCTCTCTATCATGTTCATCATGTCCGGTTTCAGCAAGCTGATGGACCCGTCGGGCACGGCCCAGATGATCACCGGCGCCGGCTGGCCGGCACCGACCGCACTCGCCTACCTTGCCGGCCTCTTCGAACTGGTCGCCGGTCTTGCCGTGCTCGTCGGCTTCCAGACGAAGATTGCTGCCTACCTCCTGGCAGCGTTCAGCCTGGTCACGGCTTTCGCCTTCCACAGCGGCGGGATCAACATCCCGAACTTCCCGCCGGAAGCCAATGGCCTGCTGACCGTCTTCAACGGCCTGATGATGATGAAGAACATCGCGATCGCCGGCGGTTTCCTCGTGCTCGCCGCCTTCGGCCCCGGCGCTCTGTCGGTCGACAAGCGCGGCGCCTGATAGCGCATCACCGCAATCACAGAAAGCCCGTCGGTCGCCGGCGGGCTTTTCGCGTTTCAGGGATAGATCACGCCCTTGCGCAGGATGACGTTGCCGTAAAGCCGGGGCTCGCTGGTCTGGACCACCGTATGCGCCGCCCTGACTCGCGGATAGAAATCCGCGCCGAGCAGGGGAACGACCTGGCGGTCCGGCTCGTGTCGGCCGCAGCATTCGATGATCTCGCGGTGCACCGGATCGAGCGCGTCCTTGTCCTGCTTGACCGTGGCGCGGAAGATTGCCGCCGGCACGAAATCGTCGATCGGCAGCACGCTGAGGATCGCGTCGAGCACCGGGATCAGCGGGTGCCCGTCGAGGCGGACCAGCCGGCGCGCATGTTCCTGGCCCGGATAGTTGCCGTCGACCAGCGCGATTTCATCGCCGTGCCCCATGGCCCGGAGTGTCGCGAGCAGTTCGGGACTGAGGATCGGGTTTAGTCCTTTCAGCATCAGCCGAGCTCCTTGAAGAGGACGTTGGTGTCGAGCAGGTAACGGGAGAAAAGTGGCAGGCTGGCGCCGCCAATGGCGCGTGCGTGGCTGCCGACCAGGCCTTCCACCAGTTCCGGAATGGTCACGCCCTGGAGGTCGAGCTCGTGGAGTGCCTTGCGCGTGGCGGCGAGCAAACGGGCCCGGACCCAGGGCGGGAAGCCGCCGTCGATGACGACGGCGGAGAAGTCGACGATCGAGACGGCGGAGACGACCGCCTGGGCAAGTGCCGCGCCGCAGTCGTCGATCCAGATGTCGAGCGGCTCGCCGAAGTCGATCCAGTCGTCGGCCGAGTACCAGAGCGGTCGCGGATCGATGCCGCGTTCGCGCAGCAGGTTCTCGAGTACGAAGACCGAGGCGATCTTGAGGAGCTGAATGGTCTTGCCGTCCTTGCCCGAGACCGGCAGAGGGCCCACGGCGCCGGCGGTGCCGGTGCGTCCGGAAAAGAGTGCGGAGTTGAGGACGACGCCGCCGCCGATGAACGAGCCGATGTAGAAATAGACGAAATCCGGATAGCTGGCGCCGACGCCGAAGGCGAGTTCGGCGCCGCAGGCGCTGGTACCGTCGTTCTGCAGGAAGACCGGATAAGTCGTGCGCGCCGCGACCGCTGCCTGCAAATCGACATCGCGCCACTTGTTCATTTCTTCGCGCGGCGCTCCAACTTCCTCCGCCCAGTTCCAGAGCTCGAAGGGTGTCGCAATTCCGATGCCGGCAATCCGCTTGCGCTGGTCGGGGTTGAGCTGCAGTTCAAGCTTCGTCATGCCTGAAATGATGAAGTCGACGAGATCGCCCGGCAACGGATAGGCGTGCACATGGTGCAGCTGCAGCCGGATCGTGCCGACGAAATCCATCAGCACGAGATCGGCGCTGCGCCGGCCGATCTTTACGCCGAAGGAAAAGACCGCGTCGGGATTGAGGCGCATCGGCGTCGAGGGTTGTCCGACCTTGCCGCGCACGGGGTCGCCCTTGATCAGCAGGCCATCGCTTTCAAGGGCGCGCATGATCACCGAAACGGTCTGCGCCGAAAGACCGGAACGCCGGGCGATGTCGGCTTTGGAGAGGCCGCCGTGACGCCTGACCAGCGACATGACCAGGCGCTCGTTGTAAGCGCGAACGCGCGTTTGATTGGCACCACCGCTCGGGTCGATGACCTCAGGTTGCGTCGGTCCCCGATCGGAACCGTCTGTCAGTGACATGCCACCGTCTCCTCCCGTTGGCATCGATTTTCATATGTTAGAGCGAGGTGCGAGCGGAAAACCGTAAACACTTTTCCTCATCACGCTCTGGTGCCCGCTTGGCGCAGGTCTGTTGTTTCCGCTTGTCGCGCCCCTGTCAATTTGCCTTACGCTCCGATCCCAGGGTGACGTGCGGTCATCGCAAGAATGCCACATCGAAATAATAATTCAATTTGATTTATTTATTGACACCCCGGAAATTTAGTGTTTGTTTTTGTCTCGGAAGCGCCAATTGCAGCGGAGGACAATGCTGCGTCGGCGAGGCCTGGGCCGGTCCGCCGGCACGATTTTTCAATCCTTGGGAGGATTTCATGAAGAAGACCATTCTTTCCGCTGCCTTCGGCGCGCTGTCGCTCGGCGTCGTCTTCGCTGCGCCGGCCAAGGCTGCCGATGTCAGCGCCTGCCTGATTACCAAGACCGACACCAACCCGTTCTTCGTCAAGATGAAGGAGGGCGCGACCGCCAAGGCCAAGGAACTCGGCGTGACGCTGAAGGCCTATGCCGGCAAGATCGACGGCGACCATGACAGCCAGGTGGCTGCGATCGAATCCTGCATCGCCGACGGCGCCAAGGGCATCCTGATTGCCGCTTCCGACACCAAGGCGATCGTCGACCAGGTGAAGAAGGCGCAGGACGCCGGTCTTCTGGTGATCGCGCTCGACACGCCCTTGGATCCGGCGACCGCCGCCGATGCCACCTTTGCCACCGACAACCTGCTCGCCGGCAAGCTGATCGGCCAGTGGGCCGCTGCCACCATGGGTGACGGTGCGAAGTCCGCCAAGGTCGGCTTCCTCGACCTGACGCCGTCGCAGCCGACCGTCGACGTCCTGCGCGACCAGGGCTTCATGATGGGCTTCGGCATCGACCCGAAGGATCCGAACAAGATCGGCGACGAAGACGATCCGCGCATCGTCGGTCATGACGTCACCAACGGCAACGAAGAAGGCGGCCGCAAGGCGATGGAAAACCTTCTGCAGAAGGATCCCGACATCAACGTGATCCACACGATCAACGAGCCGGCCGCCGTTGGCGCCTACCAGGCGCTGAAGGCCGTCGGCAAGGAAAAGGACGTGCTGATCGTCTCGGTCGACGGCGGTTGCCCGGGCGTCAAGTCGGTCGCAGAAGGCGTCATCGGCGCCACCTCGCAGCAATACCCGCTGATGATGGCCGCACTCGGCATCGAGGCGATCAAGAAGTTCGCCGATACCGGCGAGAAGCCGAAGCCGACCCCAGGCAAGGACTTCTTCGACACCGGCGTTTCGCTCGTTACCGACAAGCCGGCTGCCGGCGTCGAATCGATCGACACCAAGGTCGGCACGGAGAAGTGCTGGGGCTGATCGCCTCCGCTCTTCGGACGCAAGCCAGCAACGGAAGGGCGGCCCCGGCCGCCCTTCGCGTAAGCGCCGATGTCTTTGACAAGGCGATAAAAACCGCGCAGCTTCTTGCGAGCGTGCAAATGCCCGCGACGTTGATGGGCGGGCCACGCGCCACAGCGCCACGCGCCGGTTCGATGCGTGAAAAGTCGCTGTAATACTTTGATCTCAACCCCTTGGGAGCGGGGTTCACGGGAGGAAGGTCCATGGGCGAGCCCAACACAGCCGCACAGCCATCCCAGGAATTCGAAAAAGTCCTGGTCAACAGTTCGACGCAGGTCGCGTCATTCGACACGCATGACAAGACCGCGATCCAGAAAATCCAGCATTTCCTGCATTCGACCCCGGCCGCCGTGCCGTTCATCGTGCTGGTCGCTGCGATCCTGATCTTCGGTATTGCGATCGGCGGGAAGTTCTTCTCGTCCTACACGCTGACCCTCATCCTCCAGCAGATCGCCATCGTCGGCATCCTCGGTGCGGCGCAGACCCTGGTGATCCTGACGGCCGGCATCGATCTTTCGATCGGCGTGATCATGGTGCTTTCGGCCGTGATCATGGGCAATTGTGCGGTGACCTACGGGCTTCCGGCACCGCTCGCGATCCTGATTGGCCTCGGCGTCGGCAGCGCCTGCGGCTTCCTGAACGGCTTCCTCGTCTCGCGTCTCAAGCTGCCGCCCTTCATCGTCACGCTCGGCACCTGGTACGTGATCATGTCGACGAACTTCATCTATTCGGCGAACGAGACGATCCGCGAGGCCGACGTCGCCGCCGTTACCCAGATGCTACATGTCTTCGGGGTCAGCTTCAAGGTTGGCTCCGCGGTGCTGACGCTCGGCGTCATCACCATGGTCGCCCTCGTCTTCGGCCTCTGGTACGCCCTGAACCATACCGCCTGGGGCCGCCACCTCTATGCCGTCGGCGACGATCCGGAAGCGGCGAAACTCTCGGGTATCCGCACCAGCCGCGTGCTCTTGAGCGCCTATACGCTGGCCGGCCTCATCGCCGCGCTCGCCGCCTGGGTCTCCATCGGCCGAAACGGCTCGATCTCGCCCTCCGCCGCCGTCACCGACTACAACCTTCAGGCCATCACCGCAGCGGTGATCGGCGGCATCTCGCTCTTCGGCGGCCGAGGCTCGATCCTCGGCACCCTGATCGGCGCGATGATCGTCGGCGTCGTTTCCATGGGCCTCAACATGCTGGGCGCCGACCCGCAATGGAAGGTCTTCCTCACCGGCGTGTTGATCATCTCGGCCGTCGCCATCGACCAGTGGATCAGAAAGGTAGCTGCCTGATGACACAGGAACCCATTCTCACCGCCCGCGGCCTCGTCAAGCGCTACGGTCGCGTCACCGCCCTCGACCATGCCGATTTCGACCTCTATCCCGGCGAAATCCTCGCCGTGATCGGCGACAACGGCGCCGGCAAGTCCTCGATGATCAAGGCGATCTCCGGTGCGATCACGCCCGACGAGGGCGAGATCAAGCTCGAGGGGCAGCCGATCAACTTCCGCTCGCCGATGGATGCGCGCGCCGCCGGCATCGAGACGGTCTACCAGAACCTGGCGCTGTCGCCGGCGCTGTCGATCGCCGATAACATGTTCCTCGGCCGCGAGATCCGCAAACCCGGCATCATGGGCAAGCTGTTTCGCACGCTCGACCGTTCGGCGATGGAAAAGATGGCGCGGGCAAAGCTCTCCGAGCTCGGGCTGATGACCATCCAAAACATCAACCAGGCGGTGGAAACGCTGTCCGGTGGCCAGCGCCAGGGCGTTGCCGTTGCCCGCGCCGCCGCCTTCGGATCCAAGGTGGTGATCATGGACGAGCCGACCGCAGCGCTCGGCGTCAAGGAAAGCCGGCGGGTGCTGGAACTGATCCTCGACGTGCGCGCCCGCGGCCTGCCGATCGTGCTGATTTCGCACAACATGCCGCATGTGTTCGAAGTGGCCGATCGCATCCATGTCCACCGCCTTGGCAAGCGGCTCTGCGTCATCAATCCGAAGGAGCATACGATGTCGGATGCGGTCGCCTTCATGACGGGGGCGAAGGAGCCGCCGCGCGAGGCGCTTGCGGCATGAATGTCCAGCCGATCGCAAACGAAATCCTGAAACGGGCGGCCGGCGCCGCCCGTTTCGTCGTCGCCATTGCCGGCCCGCCCGGTGCCGGCAAGTCGACGCTTTCGGACGCGCTCGCCGAGACACTGGTCGCCGGGGGTGAGAAGGCGGCGGTGCTGCCGATGGACGGCTTCCACATGGACAATGCCGTTCTGGAGGAAAAGGGCCTGCTCCCCCGCAAGGGAGCGCCGGAGACCTTCGATGTCAGGGCCTTCCTGTCGACGATTGCGGCGGTTCGCGCCAATGACGGCGAAGTGCTGGTTCCGGTCTTCGACCGCTCGCGCGAGATCGCCATCGCTTCCGCCCGCATTGTGGCGCCGGAGACGCGCATCATCCTGGTGGAGGGCAATTATCTGCTGCTCGACGAGGCGCCCTGGAACCGGCTCGAAAATGCCTTCGATTTCTCGATCTTCATCAATCCCGGCATCGAGGAACTGGAGCGGCGGCTTTTGAAGCGGTGGTACGATCACGGCTATGACGAGGAGGCGGCGAAGCGCAAAGCCCTCGGCAACGACATCCCGAACGCGCATCGCGTGGTCGGCCGTCAGCGGCCTGCCGATCTGGTGCTGACGGATTTCTGAGCGATGGTCGGATTGCGGATTGTGTTTCCGGGCGCATTGGTGATATCGAGACGCGGTTCCACCACATGAGTAACCGCCCGCGACCCGCACCTGCCGGCTGCAAAGCTGCGCGCGTGGATCGGGCGCGAGCCTGGAGCGGCGGTTTTCCGTCTGCGCCTGCTCTGACCTAGGAGAACGCTGACCATGCAAGACCTCGTTATCCGCCGCCCGGATGATTGGCACCTTCACCTGCGCGACGGCGACATGCTGAAGGGCGTCATCGCCGATACCAGCCGCCATTTCGCCCGCGCGATCATCATGCCCAACCTGGTGCCGCCAGTCGTGACGGTCGCGGATGCCGCAGCCTATCGCGAGCGCATCCTGGCCGCGCTTCCCGCGGGCGACCGGTTCGAGCCGCTGATGACGCTCTATCTCACGGAAGGCACGGATCCTGACGACGTCGAGGCCGGCCACAAGAGCGGCCTCGTCAAGGCGGTCAAGCTCTACCCCGCCGGCGCCACGACGAACTCGCACAGCGGCGTTCGCAATATCGACAAGGCGATGCCGGTGCTGGAGCGCATGGCGAAGATCGGCCTGCCGCTCTGCGTGCATGGCGAGGTCACGACGTCCGATGTCGACATCTTCGATCGCGAGGCCGTGTTCATCGAGACCGTGCTCGATCCCTTGCGCAAGCGCCTGCCGGAACTGAAGGTGACGATGGAACACGTCACCACCAAGGACGGCATCGATTACATCAAGGCCTCCAGGGCGAACCTTGCCGGCTCGATTACCACCCATCACCTGATCATCAACCGCAACGCCATCCTCGTCGGCGGGATCAAGCCGCACTACTACTGCCTGCCGGTCGCCAAGCGCGAGAACCACCGCCTGGCACTGCGCGCCGCCGCGGTTTCCGGCGACAAGCGCTTCTTCCTTGGCACCGACTCGGCACCGCATGTCGATCCGTTGAAGGAATGCGCTTGCGGCTGTGCCGGCATCTACACCTCGATCAACACCATGAGCTGCCTGGCGCATGTGTTCGAGGAGGAGCGCGCGCTCGACAAGCTCGAAGCCTTTGCCTCGCTGAACGGTCCTGCCTGGTATGGCCTGCCGGTCAACGACGAGACGATCACGCTGCGCAAGCAGGCTGAAGCCGTCACCTATCCCAAGAAGATCGAGACCGGCGCCGGTCTGGTTACCGTGTTCGATCCGATGTTCCCGCTCCATTGGGCCGTCGTCTGATCGCTTTAGTTTTGAAGGAGAGTTTGATGTTTTCCAACGCGTTCACCGACAAGGCCGTGATGGCCGAGCTGGTCGCCAAGATGCTCTGGGAGATCAAGGCCGTACACTTCCGCGCCGATGAGCCCTACAAGCTCTCGTCCGGCATGGCGAGCCCCGTCTATATCGACTGCCGCAAGCTTATCTCCTACCCGCGCATCCGTTCGGCGGTGATGGATTTTGCCGCAGCGACCATCCTGCGCGAGGCCGGTTTCGAGAAGTTCGACGTGGTCGCCGGTGGCGAAACCGCCGGCATTCCCTTTGCCGCCATGCTTGCCGAACGCCTCGGCCTGCCGATGATCTACGTCCGCAAGGCGCCGAAGGGCCACGGCCGCAACGCCCAGATCGAAGGCCATATGCCGGAAGGCGCGCGCGTGCTCGTCATCGAGGACCTGACGACGGCCGGCGGGTCGATGTTCAAGTTCATCGATGCCATTCGCGCGGCCGGCGGCATCGTCGACCACGGCATTGCGCTGTTCTACTACGACATCTTCCCGGAGGCGGTCGGCGAGATGAAGGGCAAGGGCGTCGACCTGCATTGGATCGCCACCTGGCGCAACGTCCTTGCGGTTGCCCGCGAGCAGGCGCTGTTCGACGAGAAGACGCTGAGTGAGGTCGAGGCTTTCCTCAATGCGCCGCTCGCCTGGTCGGGCCGCAACGGCGGCGTGAGCGCGCTGGCGTAAAATTCGACGAGGCCCCGGTGCCGCCGGGGCGTCGCAACGCCTGAGCTACTCTTTTTAAATCGATTGAAGTGTCATTGAGGAGGAAAAGCCGATGATCGTATGTTGCGGTGAAGCGCTGATCGACATGTTGCCGCGGGACACGACCGCGGGCGAGAGCGCCTTTGCGCCCTATGCCGGCGGCGCGATCTTCAATACGGCCATCGCGCTCGGTCGCCTCGGTATTCCCACCGGCTTCTTCACCGGTCTTTCCGACGACATGTTCGGCGATATCCTGCGCGAGACGTTGAAGGCGGCGAATGTCGATTTCGGTCCCTGTGCGACGCTCTCGCTGCACACGACGCTCGCCTTCGTCAAGCTGGTCAACGGCCACGCCAGTTACGCCTTCTTCGACGAGAACACCGCCGGCCGGATGATCACGCGCGAGCACCTGCCGGCGCTGGGTGATTTCTGCGAGGCGCTGCACTTCGGCGCGATCAGCCTGATCCCCGAGCCCTGCGGCTCGACCTACGAGGCGCTGATGACGCGCGAGCACGAAAAGCGGGTGATCTCCTTCGACCCGAACATCCGTCCCGGTTTCATCAAGGACAGGGACGCCCATCTGGCGCGCATGAACCGCATGGCGGCGATGTCCGATATCATCAAGTTCTCCGACGAGGATCTCGCCTGGTTCGGCATGGAAGGGAGCCACGACGACCTCGCTGCCGAATGGCTGAAGCGCGGGCCGAAGCTGGTGCTGATCACCAAGGGTGCCGACGGCGCCGTCGGCTATACGGCGCGCCACAAGGTCGAGGTTGCCGGCGAAAAGGTGACGGTGGTCGACACGGTCGGTGCCGGCGATACCTTCGATGCCGGCGTGCTGGCGTCGCTGAAGCTCAGCGGTCTCCTGACCAAGGCCGACGTTGCCGCTCTCGGCGAAACCGCGGTCCGTAACGCGCTGGCGCTCGGCGCCAAGGCAGCTGCGGTCACCGTCTCGCGCGCCGGCGCAAATCCGCCGTGGAAGCACGAAATCGGTCTCTGAGCTTTCTTATTCTTCCGGGTCCGGGCGATACTCCAGGATATCGCCCGGCTGGCAGCCGAGCGCGGCGCAGATCTTTTCCAGCGTATCGAAGCGCACGCCTTTCACCTTGCCCGATTTCAGCAGCGAGATGTTCTGCTCGGTGATCCCCACCTGTTCGGCGAGGTCGCGTGAGCGGACCTTCCGTTTCGCCAGCATGACATCGAGATTGACGACGATCGGCATGCGCTAGACGAAGCTCCTGTTCTCCGCTTCGACCCCCGAAGCGATGACGACGACGTGGCCAAGGCCGACGACCAGGCCGGCCATCAGCAGCACGATCATCGTGCCGCCATTGATGTCGAAGATCACCGCATGTCCCGTGGCGCCCGGGTTGTCGTAGGTGACGGCCAGGATGCCGATGCCGTTGCTGATCGTCAGGGACAGAGCTCCCGCAAGCGCGGTCAACCCCACCCGCCGCAACAGCACGCCATTGCGGCCGGAGAGAATCTCCCCGCGCTGGAAACTGTCGAAAAGCTGCCAGGCGAAGGCGAGGCCGGCAATAACGAGCGCATTGTTGATGGCAGTCAGGAAGATGACCGTGGCGATGGCGCGGTAGGAAAGGGTAATCGCCCCCACGCGGGGGAAGACGATATCACGAATGCCCTGCTCGAAACCCTGTCGGTCGAAAAAGATCTGCCAATGCATATAGACGACGGCCGAGCAGAACACCGCGCCACCCAATAGGATCATGAGCTTCATGAAGCGGCTGAGCTTGCGCAGCCTCTCAGCGGAGTCCGTCATGAAAATTCCTTTATCGTTTTTGCTTGTATTTTTATCGTAAGACAATAAGTAATTCTCGTCAATTGTGAGCTTGGTGGCGTGCCATATCTGTTCGCTTTTCCGAAAAAGTGCTGGTGCCGGCCTGCATCATATGATGAGGCCCGAGGCGCGATCTGCGCCTCGGGCCTCATTATTTGAAGCGGTGCGGTCCCCGGTGGAACTGCTTGGAACTGCGCCTTAGCGAGCGGCCTTCAGCAGGGCCGCCACCAGGCCCGCGGTCGAAGAATCGTGGCCGGCGGCACTCTCCTTGCCTTCGACGACCGGCAGCAGGCCGGTTGCCAGCTCCTTGCCGAGCTCGACGCCCCATTGGTCGAAGGAGTTGATGTTGAACAGCGCGCCTTCGACGAAAACGCGGTGCTCGTAGAGCGCGATCAGGCGGCCGAGCGCGAAGGGATCGAGCTGGTCGTAGACGATCGTCAGCGACGGGCGGTTGCCGGTGAAGACGCGGTGCGGAGCAATCTTGTCGGCCTTGGCGTCCGCCATACCCTTGGCGGTGAGCTGCGCCTTGGCCTCGGCGAGCGTACGACCCTTCATCAGCGCCTCGGACTGCGCCAGGCAATTGGCGATCAGGAGCTCGTGCTGATGGCGCAGGTTCTTCTCATGGCCATTCGCGGCGATCATAAACTCCGCCGGGATGATGTCCGTGCCCTGATGGATGAGCTGGTAAAAGGCATGCTGGCCATTGGTGCCGGGCTCGCCCCAGACGACCGGGCCAGTGGAGTACTCGACCGCGGTGCTATCAAGTGTCACCGCCTTGCCGTTCGATTCCATGTCGAGCTGCTGCAGATAGGCGGGGAAGCGCGACAGGCGCTGATCGTAGGGGAGGATCGCCCGCGACGGGTAGCCGAGCACGTTGCGGTGGTAAAAACCGAGAAGGCCGAGCAGAACCGGTATGTTCTCACGGATCGGCGCGGTGCGGAAATGCTCGTCGATCGCATGGCCGCCATCGAGGAAGCGGCCGAAATTCTCCTTGCCGATGGCGATCATCAGCGGCAGGCCGATCGCCGACCAGATCGAATAGCGCCCGCCGACCCAGTCCCAGAAGCCGAAGACGCGGGCCTGGTCGATGCCGAAGGCGGCGACCTTGTCGAGTGCGGTCGAGACGGCTGCGAAGTGGTGGCCGACGGCCGCTTCGCCGAGCTTGCCGGCGATGAAGGCGCGGGCCGTCTGGGCATTGGTCATCGTCTCGATCGTCGTGAAGGTCTTCGAGGCGACGATGAAGAGCGAGGTTTCCGGATCGATCAGCTTCAGCGTGTCGGCGATGTGGGCGCCGTCGATATTGGAAACGAAGTGAAGTCGGGGGCCGTCATGGAAGGGCGCAAGCGCCAGCGTTGCCATGACCGGGCCGAGGTCGGAGCCGCCGATGCCGATATTGATGACGTCTGTGATCTTCTTGCCGGTCGCGCCCTTGAGCGCGCCCGAGCGGATGCCGTCGGCAAAGGCGCCCATGGCATCGAGCACGCCGTTGACGTCGGGCATCACATCCTTGCCGTCGACGAGGATCGGGCGGTTGTCGCGGTTGCGCAGCGCCGTGTGCAGCACGGCGCGCTCTTCGGTGATGTTGATGATGTCGCCGCGGAACATGGCGTCCCGCTTCTCCGCGACCTTGGCGGCCTTGGCGAGCGCCTCGAGGCCGTCGAGCACCCTGTCGTTGACGGCGCATTTCGAATAATCGAACAGCAGGTCGTCGAGCGTGGTGCTGAACCGCTGAAAGCGTTCGGCGTCGCTGGCGAAGGCGGCGCGGATATCGGTTGCGTTGGTCTCAGCGGCGGTTGCTTTGAGTTGGTCGACAAGCGCTTTCATCGCAGGGCTCCTTGGTCGGACAGGGGTGTCGGACAATCGCCTGCGTAGCTATTCGCTTTAAGCCGCCCAAATCAAGTCCGTAAAACCGCCGAAACGGCGGTTTTCAGGATTTTTTAAATCGTTTGAATTTTGGACTAACTCAGCCGCGCAGGTCTTTTCGCAGGATCTTGCCGACATTGGTCTTCGGTAGTTCGGTGCGGAATTCGACGTAACGTGGTCGCTTGTAATTGGTGAGGTTGGCGGCGCAGTGGCGCTTGACCTCCTCCTCCGTCAGCGCCGGATCCTTCTTGACCACGAAGAGCTTGACGGCCTCGCCGGAATGCTCGTCCGGAACGCCGATTGCCGCACATTCGAGAATGCCTGGATGGGTCATCGCCACTTCCTCGATCTCGTTCGGGAAGACGTTGAAGCCGGAGACGAGGATCATGTCCTTCTTGCGGTCGACGATCTTGACCAGGCCGGCTGCATTCATGAAGCCGATGTCGCCCGAGCGGAAGAAACCATCCGGCGAGATCGCCTTGGCTGTCTCGTCCGGGCGCTGCCAGTAGCCCGCCATCACCTGCGGGCCGCGGATGCAGATTTCGCCGACTTCGCCGATCGGCAAGGTGTTGCCCTGGTCGTCGCGGATCTCGACGTCGGTGGAGGGGATCGGCATGCCGATCGTGCCGGTGAACTCGGTCGCATCGAGGATGTTGGCCGTTGCCACCGGCGAGGTCTCCGACAGGCCGTAACCTTCGGCGATCGAGCAACCGGTCATCTGCTTCCAGCGTTCCGCCACCGGGCGCTGGATCGCCATGCCGCCGCCGAATGTCAGCATCAGCGACGAGAAATCGAGCTTCTGGAACTCCGCATTGTTCATCAGCGCGTTGAACAGCGTGTTGAGACCCGGGAAGATGTTGGTCTTGTACTTGCCGAGTTCCTTGACGAAGCCCGGGATGTCGCGCGGATTGGGGATCAGGATGTTGTTGCCGCCGGTGGCAAGGCCCATCAGCGAATTCACCGTCAGCGCGAAGATGTGGTAGAGCGGCAGCGCGCACATGAAGACGAGATTGTCCGGCCGCGCCCGCGAGCGGAACGCCGTCTGGAACCAGATTTCCATCTGCGCCATGTTCGACAAGAGGTTCGAATGGGTGAGCGTTGCGCCCTTCGACACCCCCGTCGTGCCGCCGGTATATTGCAGGAAGGCGACGTCGCCGGGCGCGACGTTCGGCTTCTTCATCGTGCTGCGACCGCCCTTGGCGAGCACGGTCTTGAACGAGAGGTGGCCGGGGATCGACCAGGCAGGCACCAGCTTCTTGACGCGGCGGACCACGAGATTGACGATCGCGCCCTTGAGACCCAGCATGTCGCCCATCGTGGCGACGACGACGTGCTTGACGGAGGTCTTGTCGGCCACCTGCTGCACGGTGTGCGCAAAGTTTTCCAGAACGAAGATCGCCTTGGCGCCGGAATCGATGAGCTGGTGCTGCAATTCGCGCGGCGTATAGAGCGGGTTGACGTTCACGACGGTAAAGCCCGCTCGGAGGATGCCGTAAACGATGACGGGGTTCTGCAGGATGTTCGGCATCATCACCGCGACGCGGTCGCCCTTGGCGAAGCCGAGAGATTGCAGCCAGGCGCCGATCTTGGCGGATTCGGCATTGAGGTCGGCAAAACTCAGGGTCTTGCCCATGCAGGTGAAGGCCGGGCGGGTCGAATAGCGGGCGACGGCGTGGTCGAAGAACTCGCCGATCGATTTATAGGGCAGGGAGCCGATTTCGGCGGCAATGCCGGGTGGATAGGATTTCAGCCAGATCTTGCCTGGGCTGGTCCCCGTTTGTTGTGCGCTGACTTCCACCATGACCTCTCTCCCTCTGGTCGCCACAGGCTGGCCTGCTCGCGGCCTGAGAAAATCCCTCCCGACCTTCTCATGCCGATGAAGATGATGCTTTTGAGACACCGCTTCAAGCTGAGATTCGGGATTATATGACTTTGACGTAAACGTCAACTTGGCTTGCGATTAACAGGCGCTGCCGGCGCTTTTGAAAAAGTATGACGAGAGCCGCAAAAGCTTTGCCTGCCAAGGCAAAATTCTGTATTGCATTGCAGCATATCCCTGTTGGTCCATCCAACGCCCGCCGACATATCCCCCAGATTTTTCTCCGGTCCGTTCGGGCCGGACGATGCAGGCCATTGCTCATGTGTGACGAAGCTTATTCTTCCGCCGTCGAACCGCGCCGCGCGGGCGTTTCTGCCGCCGAAGTGGCGCTTGCCGTCGGCGGTTTCGGCATCGGCACCGGCGAATTCGCGATCATGGGTCTCTTGCCGCAGGTCGCCGAGAACGTCGCCGTTTCGGTGCCGCGGGCAGGGGCAGTGATCAGCGCCTATGCGCTCGGCGTCGTCGTCGGTGCGCCGTTGATTGCCGTGCTCGCCGCCCGCTTTTCGCGCTTCCGCGTGCTGCTGGCACTGATGCTGATTTTCGCAATCGGCAATTTTGCCAGCGCGATCGCCCCGGATTTCTACACGCTGATTGCGGCGCGCTTCTTCGCCGGTCTTCCGCACGGTGCGTATTTTGGCGTTGCCGCCCTGGTGGCTGCGGGCCTCGCGGCGCCGAACCAGCGGGCGCGCGCCGTCGGCCGGGTGATGATGGGATTGACGATCGCAACCCTCTTCGGCACGCCGCTTGTCGCGTGGTTCGGCCAGGCGCTTGGCTGGCGGTCCGCCTTCGCGATCGTCGGCGGCATCAGCCTTCTGACTATGGCGCTGACCTTCGTCCATGTGCCGCGGGACAAGGGCAACCCGAAGGCGACGCCGCTTCGCGAACTGGGCGCGCTCGGCAAGCTGCAGGTCTGGCTGATGCTCGGCATCTGTGCCATCGGCTGCGGCGGCATGTTCGCCGTCTTCAGCTACATCACGCCGGCACTCACCGAAGTCGCGGGCGTTTCCCTTGCCAATGTGCCCGTCATGCTTTCGGTTTTCGGGGCCGGCATGATCCTCGGCAACATCGTCGGCGCGCGGCTTGCCGATTGGGCGCTGCTGCCGGCGATCGGCATCGCCATCGCCTTCAATATCTTCGCCTATGTGCTTTTCTATTTCACCATGGGCAATCCCTGGATCGCGATCGTCAACGTGCTCTTCATCGGCGGCGGCTTCGCCGTCGTGCCCGGCGTGCAGACGCGGTTGATGGATGTCGCCGGCGAGGCACAGACGCTGGCCGCAGCCCTCAGCCATTCCGCCTTCAATCTCGCCAATGCGCTCGGCGCCTGGCTCGGCGGCGCCTCGATTGCCGCCTGCTACGGCTGGACGTCCACCGGCCTCGTCGGCGCCGTTCTCGGCGTTGCCGGCTTCGGCATCTTCCTCGCATCCGTGTTCGTCGACCGCGCGCAACCGGCTCGCATGGCAGCAAAGCCTGCGGCGGAATGACCGGTTTTGGCGAAAGAAGGCCGGCGAAACTTGAACCCTCCTAAATTTTTCTGTCATGTCCCGCCGCTAGCGTCGCGGTGGCCCTGAAACTACCGTAAAGCAGGGGCAAAGGGGCGGCGCGCGGTGTTAGGTAGGCTGGCAAGGCCGCGGGTTTGTTGTAAGCTCGTCGGAAGACGGAGGATCATTGGTGCAGTTGGGTAATCGCGAACGAGAGAATTTTGCGGTGGAGCCACGGCTTCTCGGGCACACTGCCATTTCGCGTCATGCCCTCGTCGGTCCCATGACCGCTGCCCGCTGGATGCTGGTCTTCGTTCTTCTGGCCGGCGTCTATTTCTTCCACGGTTTCGTGGTGCCCGTGCTGGCCGCCGTCGTCATCGGCTTCGCCAGCTGGCCGATCTATCGCCGGCTGCTCGCCGCCGTGAACGGTAACCGCACGCTGGCCGCAACCATCGCCATCGTCAGCGTCATTTCCTTCATCGTCGTGCCGATCTCGATCGCCGCAGTCTATGCGGTCGATGAAGTGCGCGACTGGGTTGTCTGGGCGGTCGAGACCAATGCCAATGGTGCGCTGGTGCCCGCCTGGCTGACCAGCATTCCGATTGCCGGCGTCTGGCTCGGCGAACAATGGGTGAAGCATATCGGTCATCCGGGCGCTCTTGGCGAGCTCGTCCAGCTCGTCAGCGGCTCCAACATCGGCAACATCTACCGCGGCGTTCTGGTCGTCGGGGCCTCGACGTTCCACGCTTTCCTGACGCTGCTCTTCATGCTGATCACGCTGTTCTTCGTCTACCGCGACGGACAGTCCTTCTCCGCCCAGCTCGACCGCCTTGGCGAGCGCATCTTCCCGATGCGCTGGGAGAGGCTGTCGCGCGTCGTGCCGCTGACGATCAGCTCGACGGTCACAGGCATGGGCATCATCGCGATCGGCGAGGGCATCGTGCTCGGCGTCGCCTACTGGCTGGCCGGCGTCCCGTCGCCGGTCACGCTTGGCATCATCACCGGCCTGATGGCCCTGATCCCCGGCGGCGCGCCGCTCTGCTTCACGCTGGTTTCGATCTATCTCGTCGCCAGCGGCTCGCCGGTTCACGGTATCGCCCTGCTTGCCTGGGGCACGACCGAGCTCTTCATCGTCGACAAGACGCTGCGCCCGCGCCTCGTCGGCGGTCCGATCAAGCTTCCCTTCCTGCCGACCTTCTTCGGCCTGGTCGGCGGCGTGAAGACCATGGGCTTCCTCGGCCTCTTCGTCGGCCCGGTGCTGATGGCCCTGCTGGTCGCCATCTGGCGCGAGTGGATGCGCGAAGTCGCCACGTCACCCGAAGCGACAGTAAATCACATCGTCAAGGGCTAAGAGCCTTGAGCACGAGCCAGAGGCCGCCAAGCGCAGCCGTCTCGAACGATCCGTCGTTCCATGATGCGATGAGATGATCCGATCTCCGCGAAGCGCGGTCGCGGACGGGAAGCCGCCTCACACGGTTCCTGGCAGGCTTCAGCGGGCGTCTTTATCTTTTCCTTATGCGCCCTTCCGACCATCGCAATCGATAATTGACCTGCATCGGATGCAAGATCCGGACCTCAACAGTCCGGAGAATTTGCATGTCCGATATTCTTTTCCTTGCCGCCGGCATCGGCGGCTTTGTCGTGTTTGCGCTCTATGCGCGCGCCCTGAGCCGCCTCTAGGGAGGGGCACGATGTTCGAAGCCCTGATCGGTCTCGCCGTCGCCGTCGCACTTGCGGCTTATCTCGTCGTCACCCTCGTTCGCCCGGAACGGTTCTGACGCCGGTCGAAGGTTTTGGCTCGGGTCAACGCTTCCAGACCCGGGTTGCCCTTTGCACCGCACATTTTCCTGAGCGGAGAAATCCCATGTCTATCATCGGGTGGCTGCAGATCAGCCTCCTCTTCATCGCCGTCCTGATCGTCATCAAGCCGCTGGGGCTTTACATGGCGCGGGTCTTCTCCGGCGAGCGCAACGTCTTTTCGCCCATCCTCGGTCCCGTCGAGCGCGGTCTCTATCTCGCCGCCGGCGTCGATCCGAACAAGGAGCAGGGCTGGCTTGCCTATACGATGTCGATGCTCGCCTTCAGCCTTGCCGGCTTCGCATCGCTCTACGCGATCCTGAGATTGCAGGCCTACCTGCCGATGAACCCGCAGGGCTTCGCCGGCATGCCGTCCGACCTCGCCTTCAACACGGCGGTCAGCTTCGTCACCAACACCAACTGGCAGAACTATGGCGGCGAAACCACGCTCAGCCACTTCAGCCAGATGGCCGGGCTCACGGTGCACAACTTCGTATCCGCCGCGACCGGCATCGCCATGGCGCTCGCCGTCACGCGCGCCTTTGCCCGGTCGAACGCCGCGACCGTCGGCAATTTCTGGGTCGATCTCACCCGCTCGACCCTCTACGTGCTGCTGCCGATCGCCGTGGTCATGGCCCTTGCCATGGTTTGGACCGGTCTGCCCCAGACCTTCCACGCCGATCTCACCGCAACGACGCTCGAGGGCGCCAAGCAGACGATCTCGCTCGGGCCGGTCGCAAGCCAGGAAGCGATCAAGCAGCTCGGTACCAACGGCGGCGGCTTCTTCAACGTCAATGCCGCGCATCCGTTCGAGAACCCGACCGCGTTCTCCAACTACCTCAACATCTTCTCGATGCTGTCGATCTCGGCGGCGCTCATCTACACCTTCGGCCAGATGGTCGGGAACCGTCGCCAGGGCTGGGCCTTCATCGCCGTTACCGCCGTCCTGCTGATATCCGGCGTCGCGGTCGTCTACTGGGCGGAAGCCCAGGGCAACCCGATCCTGACCGCGCTTGGTCTCGATGCCACGCTAGGCAACATGGAGGGCAAGGAAGTCCGTTTCGGCCAGGCGATGACCGCGCTTTATGCGGCTGTCACGACCGGCCTGTCGGATGGCGGCGTCAACGGCATGCACGGTTCGCTGACCGGCCTCGGCGGCCTCGTGCCAATGTTCCTGATGCAGCTCGGCGAAGTCCTGCCCGGCGGCGTCGGCTCCGGCCTCTATGGCATGGTCGTCTTCGCGATCCTCGCCGTCTTCGTCGCCGGCCTGATGGTCGGCCGTACGCCGGAGCTGCTCGGCAAGAAGATCGAAAGCCGCGAGATGAAATACGCGATGTTTGCGGTCCTCATTCTGCCGGTGACGATCCTCGGCTTTACGGCCGTCTCCGCCATGCTGCCGTTTGCGGTGGCGAGCGTCGGCACCGCCGGTCCGCACGGCCTGTCGGAAATCCTCTATGGCTTCACCTCGGCAGCCGGTAACAACGGCTCGGCCTTCGGCGGGCTCACCGGCAATACGCCCTGGTACAACACGACGCTTGGGCTCGCGATGCTGCTCGGCCGCTTCGCCTATGCGGTTCCGGTCATGGCGATCGCCGGCTCGATCGCCGTCAAGACGCGCGTGCCGGCCTCCAAGGGAACTTTCCCGACCGACACGCCGCTCTTCGTCGGTCTGCTCGTCGGCATCATCCTCATTCTCGGCGGGCTGCAGTTCTTCCCGGCGCTCGCTCTCGGTCCCATCGTCGAGCATTTTTCGATGCTTGCCGGCCAGACCTTCTAAAGGAATTCGACACATGTCTTCCAAACCAGTCGCTCCCAGTCTTCTGGATCCGGCGATCCTCCTGCCGGCGGTCAAGGCGGCCTTCGTCAAGCTCGACCCGCGCCAGCTCGTGCGCAATCCGGTGATCTTCGTCACCGAGGTGGTTGCGGCCGTGGTCACCGGCCTTTTTGTCCGCGATCTTATGACCGCCACCGGCAGCCCGCTCTTCTCCGGGCAGATCGCCGCCTGGCTGTGGTTTACGGTGCTTTTCGCCACCTTCGCCGAAGCCGTCGCCGAAGGGCGCGGCAAGGCCCAGGCCGACAGCCTGCGGCGCACCAAGTCCGAGCTGACGGCGCGCAAGCTCGTATCGGCCGAGGGCCGCGAAACCCAGTCGATCCCGGCGACCTCGCTGAAGGTCGGCGACCTCGTGCTGGTCGAGGCCGGCGAACTGATCCCCGGCGACGGCGAGGTCGTCGAAGGCGTCGCCTCCGTCAATGAAAGCGCCATCACCGGTGAATCCGCGCCCGTTATCCGCGAATCGGGCGGCGACCGTTCGGCCGTCACCGGCGGCACGCAGGTCCTCTCCGACTGGATCAAGGTCCGCATCGGCGTCGCGCCCGGCAACACTTTCGTCGACCGCATGATCGCGCTGATCGAAGGCGCGCAGCGCCAGAAGACGCCGAACGAGATCGCGCTGTCGATCCTGCTTTCGGGCCTGACACTGATCTTCCTCGTCGCCGTCGTCACCCTCTGGGGCCTTGCCGGCTACTCCGGCACCGTGTTGTCGGTCACCGTGTTGGCCGCGCTCCTCGTGACGCTGATCCCGACCACCATCGGCGGCCTGCTTTCGGCGATCGGTATTGCCGGCATGGACCGCTTGGTCCGCTTCAACGTCATCGCCACCTCCGGCCGTGCGGTTGAGGCTGCCGGCGACGTCGACACGCTGCTGCTCGACAAGACGGGCACGATCACCTTCGGCAACCGCATGGCCGCCGACTTCATGCCGGTGCCGGGCGTCAGCGAGGCGGAGCTTGCCGACGCCGCGCTACTGGCGAGCCTTGCCGACGAAACGCCGGAGGGCCGCTCGATCGCGGCGCTTGCGACCGGCGAGTTCGGCCGCCAGTTACCGGTCGTTTCGCTGCCCGATGCAGGCAAGGGTGAGGTCGTGGCGCTTGCCGTCGGCGGCGGCGCAAGCCAGGCGGGCGCAACCCGGATCGATGCGGTCATCCCCTTTGCCGCGGAAACGAGGCTCTCGGGCGTCGACTTCGCCGGCCGCCGGCTGCGCAAGGGGGCCGTCGACTCGATCCTGAAGTTTACCGGCATCCGCGACGAGAACGTACCGAGCGAGTTCCGCCGCGCGGTCGACCAGGTGGCGCGCAGCGGCGGCACGCCGCTCGCCGTTGCCGACGGCCCACGCCTGCTCGGCGTCATTCATCTGAAGGACGTGGTGAAGCCCGGCATCAAGGAGCGCTTCGCGGCGTTGCGCGCCATGGGCATCCGCACGGTCATGGTGACCGGCGACAACCCGGTGACGGCTGCCGCCATTGCCTCCGAAGCGGGCGTCGACGATTTCCTCGCCGAAGCGACGCCCGAGGACAAACTCGCCTATATCCGCAAGGAGCAGCAGGGCGGTCGCCTCATTGCCATGTGCGGCGACGGCACCAATGACGCGCCGGCGCTTGCCCAGGCCGATGTCGGCGTCGCCATGCAGACCGGCACGCAGGCCGCGCGCGAGGCCGCCAACATGGTGGACCTCGATTCCAGTCCGACCAAGCTCATCGAGATCGTCGAGATCGGCAAGCAGCTTCTGATGACCCGCGGTTCGCTGACGACCTTCTCCATCGCCAACGACGTGGCGAAGTACTTCGCCATCATCCCGGCGCTGTTCATCACCACCTATCCGGCGCTCGCCGCGCTCAACGTCATGGGCCTCGGCTCGCCGCAATCGGCGATCCTGTCGGCGGTCATCTTCAATGCGCTGATCATCGTCGCGCTGATCCCGCTGGCGCTGAAAGGCGTCACCTATCGACCAGTCGGTGCGGCTGCGCTCTTGCGTCGCAACCTGCTCGTCTACGGTCTCGGCGGCATCCTTCTGCCTTTCGCAGGCATCAAGCTCGTCGATCTCGCCGTCAACGCACTCAATCTGGTGTAACCATGCTGAACCAAATTCGTCCCGCCATCGTGATGATCGTGCTGCTCACCGCCATCACCGGGCTTGCCTACCCCTTCGCCATCACCGGCGCCGCGCAGGTATTGATGCCGGCACAGGCAAACGGCAGCCTCATCGAGAAGGACGGCATCCTCATCGGCTCCGAGCTGATCGGCCAGAACTTCACCTCCGACAGGTACTTCTTGCCGCGCCCGTCTGCGACCGGCCCGGAGGCCTATAACGCCGGCGCATCGAGCGGCTCCAACCTCGGTACGACTTCGGTCAAGCTGAGGGATCGCGTGGCCACCGACGTCGAGCGGCTGAAGGCCGCCGGCTTTGCCGGCGAGATCCCGGCAGACGCGGTGACGACATCGGGTTCCGGCCTCGACCCGCATGTCACGCCGGCCTTTGCCCGGGCGCAGATCGCTCGCGTCGCCAAGGCGCGCGGCCTGAGCGAGGCGGATGTCACCGCGTTGGTCGACAGGGTGACGGAAGGTCGTCTGTTCGGGATCGTAGGCGAGCCGCGCGTCAATGTGCTAGAACTGAACCTGGCCCTTGATGGGCCTCGAACATGAGGCCAAGGCTTGAGAACGCATGCCCGAGATGACGAATGCCCGACAGTGAACGTGACGCCAAAAGTCGCCCGGACCCAGACGCGCTTCTGGCCCTTGCCGCGCAGGATCGCCGGGGAAAACTGACCGTTTTCCTTGGCGCCGCGCCCGGCGTCGGCAAGACCTATGCGATGTTGACCCGGGCCCGGCGTCTGAAGGAAGACGGCGTCGATATCGTCATCGGGCTGGTTGAAACCCACGGGCGCGGCGAGACCGCCGCGCTGGTCGAGGGACTGGAAATCCTGCCGCGCCGCGATGTCAACCATCGCGGTCGAGTGCTTTCCGAATTCGATCTGGACGCGGCCCTTGCCCGACGTCCCAAGATCATCGTCGTCGACGAACTCGCCCACAGCAACCCGGCTGAAAGCCGTCATCCGAAGCGCTATCAGGATATTGAGGAACTGATAGCCGCGGGTATCGATGTCTGGACCGCGTTGAACATCCAGCACCTCGAAAGCCTCTCCGACATCGTCGCCCAGATCGCCGGCGTGCCGGTGCGCGAGCGGGTGCCGGATACGGTGCTGAAGCGCGCCGACGAGGTGCTGCTGGTCGATCTGCCGCCGGCCGAACTGATCGAGCGGCTGAAAGAGGGCAAGGTTTATCTGCCCGACAGCGCCAAGCGCGCGGTCGATCGCTTTTTCCGCCTCGGCAATCTGACGGCATTGCGTGAACTGGCGCTCCGGCGTACGGCCGACCGGGTCGACGATCAGATGGTCGACTACCTCAAGCAGAACGCGATCGAAGGAGTGTGGGCGAGCGGCGAGCGCCTGCTGGTCTGCATCGGTTCCGATCCCCTGTCGGAAAAAGTGGTCCGCACCGCCAGCCGGCTCGCCGAGGGATTGAACGCCCCCTGGATCGTCGTCTTCATCGAACGCGCCGACCGCGAAAGCGGCGACGGCGAGGACGTGCGCCGGCTTGACGAGACCTTCCGTCTCGCCGAACAACTCGGCGCCGAGACGCGCCGCATCGTCGGCAACGACTTCGTCGAGGAAATCCTGAAACTCGCGCGCCGCGAACATGCGACGCAGATCGTCATCGGCGCGCGTCGCCAATCCTTTCCGACGCGCTACTTCCGCCAGTCGCTCCCCGACGCCTTGGCAGAGCGGGTATCGGGTATCGGCATCCACCTCGTGACCGACCGCGCGCCGGCGGCACCGAAGCCGCGGCCGGCCGCGAAGAAGTCTCTGCCGCCCGGGACCGGGCGCGCCATCGCCATAGCCGCCGGCGCGGTGGGCGCTGCGACGGCCCTCGGCCTCTTGATCGAGCGCTTCATCATCCTGCCGAACATCTCGCTGCTCTATCTGCTCGCCGTGCTGGCGTCGGCGACCTATGCCGGCCACATATCGGCGATCGCCGCGGCGCTGTTTTCAGTTCTGGCCTACAATTTCTTCTTCATCGAACCGGTCGGCACTTTCACCATTGCCGAGCCGCACGAAGTCTTCGCGCTGTTCATCTTTCTTGTGGCGGCCGCTCTTGCCGGGAGCCTCGCCTCTTCAAGTGCGCGAACAGGCAAAGGCCGCACGCCGGCGCGCCGCCGCGACCCAGGCGCTTTACGATTTTTCTCGCAAGCTTTCGGGCACGGCCAAGGTGGACGATGTGCTTTGGGCGGCGGTGACGCAGATGCAGACGACATTGCGGCGCAGCGCTGCGCTTCTGTTGCCGGAGGAGGGGGACCTGCTGCTGAAGGCCGCCTGGCCACCGGACACCGAGCTCGACGTCACCGATACCATGGCCGCGCGCTGGGCGATGGACAAGCAGGAGCCGGCCGGCAATGGCACGGGAACGCTGCCGAACAGCCCGTTTCACTTCCGCCCGCTGATGAGCCCGCACGGCGTCGTCGGCGTCTGCGGTTTCGTCCAGGCGGACAGGCCGCTGGAGATCAACGAAGAGCGAGCCCTGGCGGCAATCCTCGACCAGACGGCGATCGCCGTCGACCGGGCACGGCTGTCGCGCGAGAGCCTCGACCAGGCGGCGAAGCTCGAAGGCGAACGCTTTCGTGCGGCCCTCCTGTCGTCCATTTCGCATGACCTCAGGACGCCGCTTGCCACCATTACCGGGGCTGTCACCAGCCTGCGGCAACTCGGCGACCGCATGCCGCCGGAAAGCCGTGACGATTTGCTGAAATCGATCGAGGAGGAGGGCGGGCGTCTGACCCGTTTTGTCGCCAACCTGCTCGACATGACCCGTATCGAAGCCGGCACGGTCAACGCCAAGCGCGACTGGGTCGATGTCGCCGACGCGGTACGCGCTTCCGTCGATCGTGCCCGCAAGTATTTCCCCGAGCGCGAGATCGAGACCAGCATCGCACCGGATCTTCCCTTGATGCGCGGCGACAGCGTGCTTCTCGGGCAGGTGCTGTTCAACCTCCTCGACAACGCCAACAAATATGGCGGCGGAGAGCCGGTCAGCATCTATGCCCGCCCGGACGGCGACGAAATCGTGCTGTCGGTGACGGATCTCGGCAAGGGCATTGCGCCGAAGGATATCGAGCAGGTTTTTGAAAAATTCTTCCGCCGCGGCAAGGTAGATGGCCGCACGCCGGGGACGGGGCTGGGGCTTTCGATCGCCAAGGGCTTCGTCGAGGCCATGGGCGGCCAGATCAAGGCGGAGAGCCCGGCGCTGCGCCGCCGCGGCACGCGCATTTCCATGCGTTTCCCCGCCGCCAAGCCTGAAATCTCCGAAAAGGACCGTGCATGAGCGTGGAGCGTATCCTCGTTGTCGACGACGAACCCCAGATTCAGCGTTTCCTGAAACCCGCATTGAGCGCCGCCGGCTACGACATACTGGAGGCGATGACTGGCGCCGAGGCGCTGAAGGCGGCGGCGACGAGTGCGCCAGATGTCGTCATCCTCGATCTCGGCCTGCCGGACATGGACGGCAAGGAGGTCATCGCGAACTTGCGCGGTTGGTCGCAGGTGCCGATCATCATCCTCTCGGCACGCGACCGGGAGAGCGAAAAGATCGCCGCCCTCGATCTCGGCGCCGATGACTATATCGAAAAGCCCTTCGGCATCGGCGAGTTGACCGCCCGCATCCGCGCAGCGCTTCGCCACCGGGTGCAAATGGATGGCGGCCAGACACAACTCTCCGCCGGCGGCGTGTCGATCGACACGATCAAGCGCGTGGTGACGAAGGATGGCGAGCCGGTGCGGCTGACGCCGAAGGAATATGACCTGCTGGTCATGTTGGCGCACCATGCCGGCCGCGTCGTCACCCACAGGACGCTTCTAACTTCGGTCTGGGGCGTCGCGCATGGCGAGGATCTGCATTATCTGCGCGTCTTCATCGGCCAGTTGCGCGGCAAGATCGAGCGCGACCCGGCCGACCCGAAGATCATCCGCACCGAGCCTGGTGTCGGCTATCGCTTCGTCGGCGACGACGGTTGACCGCGAGCTGCCGCCAGGGCGGCAGCCGACCATCACTTGATCTTTACCGGCTGCGGCATATCGGTCGCCAGCGTTTCGCTGATGACTTGCTTCTTCTTGGGCGCAGGCTGCGGATTCTCGAGGATCGATACCGGAGCCGATACGGTGGCTGCAGCGACATTGCCGACGTTTCTGGCCGTACCGGCAACAACCGCTGCAATGCCGGTTCCGACGGAAATATCGGAATCGGTGAGTGTCTGCCCGGTTGCCAGCCGGGTGCCGATGAGTTGAACGATCTGCGGGCTTTCCGCGAACTTCCCGTGGTGCAGGCCGTCCTCGGTCTTGACCTTGGTCAGGTCGATCGCAGTGATGCCGGCCCGTTCCAGTTGGGTGCGATAGGGCTCGGCAGACGGGTCGATCGCGCCGAGGCGGGAAACGTCGCCGGAAATGAAGCTGGAGAGCGCGAGCGCGCGATCGTCCTGCGAAACGAAGATCGTGAACTTCGGTCGTTTGTGGCCCATCTCGACGAACTGCTTGGCGAAGACGTCGAGGTCGATGTCAGGCGAGGCGAGGATGACGTTTTCGATCTTGGAGGGCACGTTGCCGTCGCGGATGCCCATTTGCCTGAGCGTTTCCATGGTCAGCCAGGTGCCCATCGAATGCGCGAGGATGGTGATACCCTTGACCTTGGGCGCGTCGGCGAGTTTCTTCAGGATGTTTTCAAGGGCTGTGCGCGAATAATTCGTGCTCTCCTTGTCGTAATTATAGTCGAACACATTGGCCCGTGACGGCCAGGTAAACAGTACCGGCGTCGCCTGGACGTCGGAGTCATGGATGATCTGGGCAAGCCGGTAGACGGAATCCTCGTAGCGGTTGTTGAAACCGTGCACGAAGACGAAGGCCTGTCCGCCGACGTCGTGCTGCAAGAACCAGGACTTGGCTTCATCAAGCGACGTGAGTTCACGCACGCGGGTGACGGTGAAATCCTTCTTGGGGTCCGGCGGCAGCTTGCGTGGCCATTGCACCGTGCCGGCCTTGCGCGCCGTGTCCGGCGGGATCGACACCGCAACGTCGGTCAGGAAGGTGTTGGCGTCACGCTCGCCGGAAAACAGCGTCGCCGGATCGCCGGAGGGCCGGCGCGTGGTCGCGACGAGCATGTCGACGGTCGAGGTTCCGGGTACCGGCGCGGTAAGCGCCACCGGTGTCATCACGCCTTTGGCATGACCGCCGCAACCGGCAACCAATGCCAAGGCCGCCACGACGAAGATCGCCCGTCCTTCTCGTGCACGCACCTGCTGCAGCAAACCTTGAAACCCCGCCCGCTCGAACATCGGCATCCCCACATACGCCTGAACTTCGCTGCATCTGATCGCGCTTTCGCGAAAGGAAGATGACAACACTCGGCGCTAATATGCAAGCGGGCGGTGATTGAAGTTTCGCTGCTAGGTTGTTGATGAATGCAGATACCCCTTTGTTGCGAACTGCCGCAACAAAGGGGGGCCTTGAATGGATGCTTCGCCGCCTATTCCGCCAGGGCGGCCAACGTCTTCAGAATTGCATGCACCGCCTTGATGCGCTCCGCATTCGGGAAGTTCCGGTTTGCCAGCATGACGACGCCGATCTTCTTTTCCGGCACGAAGGCGACATAGCCGCCGAAGCCGTTGGTGGACCCGGTCTTGTTGTAAAGCGTCGCGCCATCGGGGCGCTTCGGAGGAACCAATGCCGTGGCCGGCTTGGTATCCATGGCCATGGTCCGGGAGTTGCCGTCGAGCAGCCGCTCAAGCGAAACCGGGTAGGGATACTGTTCCCAGCCGAGGCCCTGAATCATCTTGCCGGTATCGAAGTAGCCGACATGCGTTCCCTCTATGGCCTTGCGAACGGGTCCGTCGAATTGCTCCGGCCGGATATTGGCTTCGACGAAGCGGATCATGTCTGCCGCGGACGATTTCACGCCGTAGGCTTCGGCGTCGAACATGCCCGGGCTGACCCGGACCGGCTTGTCGGCCTTGTCGTAGCCCCAGGCGTAGCTGCCCATCGCACCTGCGGGCACGATGACATAGCTGTGCTTGAGGTCGAGTTTCGGAAACAGCTCGGTCTCTAGCACCTTGGCGAAGCTGCCGCCCATCGCCAGGCCGGCGACATGGCCGAAGAGGCCGATGCTCGGGTTGGAGTAGCGACGCTTCGTCCCTGGCTCGGCATCCGGTTTCCAGTTGCTGAAGTAAGTCAGCATGTCGCCGTCGCTCTTGACCTGATCGGGGAACTGCAAGGGTAGGCCGCCGGCGGTATAGGTGGCGAGATTGAGGAGGGTCGCCTTGTCGATGGCGCTGCCACGGAGCTCGGGCATGTACTTGCCGGGATGGTCTTCGAAGGACAGCTTGCCGAGCGCCTGCGCGTAGGCGGCGAGCGTGCCGGAAAAAGTCTTGCTGATCGAGCCGAGCTCGAACAGCGTGTTCTCCGTAACCGGCGCCTTCGTTTCCTTGGAAGCGACGCCGTAGTTGACGAAGGTGTGCTGGCCGTCAACGGTCACTGCAATCGCCATGCCCGGTACATTGTGTTCGCGCATGATCGGTCGGATCGCCTTGTCCACGGCGGCGGCAATCCGGGCCTGCTCGTCGTTCCCGGCGAAGGCAGTCGCGGCGAACGAAAAGAGGATTGTAGTAGTAAGCCCTAATTTGATTGTCGTCATTCTATCCATTGCGTGTACTCTTTCTTGCGAGGCGGGGATGCCCCATGCTTGGCCCGGCCCAGGTCCCTGGGGCGAAAGTCCATCGGGTCAGCCTGTTGATTGGGCCTTCGACCGAAGCTCGTCCGGAGATATGCGAATGAAAGCAAGGAACCTCAGCCAGGAGCAAGCCAGACCTAGACCGCCCATCGCCACGCCACAAACGACGATATCTCGCAGGAGATATAAATAAATCTAGGGCTAGGGGTCATTCGTTAAGTGAGTGCAGTGCCTGATCGCGTCACGGGTTATTTGCGATACAAAGCTAATACCACGCACAACATTGTCATTGCTGGCCGCTCAGGGTAGTATTCGCCCGCGGTTTGGAGGTCTTCGTCTCCGGACCGCGTGTTTTATTCGTGAGCTGCTTCTGATTGAACAGAAGAGTCTCCCCCATCCGGGGAGCATACTCGGAAGCTATTTACATCCGACGCCACTCAATGGCGCCTCCGCCCGATCTCTATTCCAGACAGACGGCCATATTGGAGGATAAAATGAGCAAGCAGACCGTAACTATCATTCTTGCCGGCGCTCTAGCCTTGTCGGGGTGCCAATCTGCCTACGTGTCGAAGAGCGGTCCGACTGGCAACGAATTCGGCTGCATTGCCGGAACAGTCGGCGGCGCAATCGTCGGCGGCCTGATCGGCTCGACGATCGGTTCAGGTACCGGCCAGCTATGGGCTGTTGGCGGTGGTGCTACGTTGGGCGCTGCGGCCGGCAACGCTCTGACGTGCCGCTACTATTGATCGCGGAAGGGTGAGGGATGAGAAAACTCGTTCTTATGAGTGTGCTTGTGGTCTGTCCGGCTGGTCTCGCTGTCGCGCAGCAAGCCGCAACAATGAGCCAGGGGCAGATGGATGCGCTCGATCGCAACAAGGATGGTGCGGTCGACCGGTCCGAATACGAGGCCTTCATGACGACCGCCTTCGTCAATCTGGACAGGAATAAGGACGGCAGCCTCACCTCCGACGAGACGAAGCAGGCGCTGAATGCCCAGCAGTTTGCCGCCACCGACGCAAGCGGCGACGGCAAGATCACCCGGAACGAATTTCTGGACCGGGTGATGGCGGACTTCAAGACGGCGGATCGAAGCGGCGACGGCAATCTGAAGTGACGCTTTCGACTGGCGCCGCGGCGCGCGAAGGGCGGCTGCGCGTTCGGGCGACCGGCCGGCTGCCGGTTGCCTGGCGACGGAGCTCGCCCTGAACCGGCGACATCGGATCGCGGCGATCAGCCGAGCGGGATCGCCTCGATCACGAACACCCAGATCGGACTACCGCCCTTTTGATGGGCCGGTTTGATCACCTTCGTCACGGCATATTTGCCCTCGCCGAACTCCAGGACGGCGAAAGGGAGAACCTTGGGCTCGATGCCGAAGGGATCCAGCGTGCTGACGCTCGCCGGGGCGTGTCCGAGCGTATGCTCGATGAAGAGCTTCCCTCCGTCCGCCAATTGGCCCACCCAGGTCGTGAAAGCCTTTTGCGGATCGTGGGCGTGATCGTGGGAATTCGTGTAGACGAAGTCGAAGGCTTTCTTCCAATCCGGATTTTCGTCATGGAAATCCCACTGGGTGAGCCCGAACCGGGACGCCGTGTCCGAGATATCCGTGCCCATGACGTCGATGCCGAGGCGATCCGAGAACCATTTGACCTCGGTGCCATTCCTGGAGCCGTGGCAGAGGCCCCGCTTCGCATTTGGGATGGCCTTGCGAACATAGTCACAGATCACGTCGATCGTCGCCTCGTCGGCCCAGACCTGGTCGATCTTGCGCTTGTTTCCCTCGGTCTGAACCGAGACATACTGCTCGTAGCTTGAATACTGCATCAGGCGGTAATCGCCTCGATAGTCCTCGCCACCACCGTGCGAGACGGAGTAGCCCCGCTTGCGCAGGAAGTTCCGAGCGAGCTGCTCAACAAAGTTCATGTCGGTTCGTCGCCTCTCCGTTGAGGATGGATGAATCCCGACTAATTCAACTTTCGCTCAGATTCAATCGGTGCGGAAACAGGAACAGGCGTTGGGTTGGCTTCGCGAACTCTTGACCTCAACCTATGTCGAGGTCGTAACAAGGCACCCGATAGAGCTAATCGGCAGGATCGGATTTCATGCGCATCAGGAAACTCACACTGCCGGCATCGGATGTCTCGGCGAGCGCAGCCTTTTTTCGCGACACGCTGGAACTGCCGGCAAACGGGAGCGTCATCCAGGTGGGGTGGAGCGAAATCCGGCTGATCCCCGCCGTTGAAGAGGCGCCCCGCGGCGTGCATTTGGCGTTCAATGTGCCCTACGACCGGTTTGATGCGGCAATCGCATGGCTGAAGGGGCGCACGGCTCTGCAAAAAGAGCCGGATGGTCGTGAATGCCACGTGCTGGAGGGGTATTGGCAGTCACGATCCGTCTATTTCGATGGTCCCGACAGTTCAGTGCTTGAATTGATCGGCCGCCGCAGGCTGGTCGATCCTGCCCGAAAGCGGCCATTCGGCGGGTCTGAGCTAAGCTGCCTCAGCGAGGTCGGCCTTCCAAGCGAGAATGTCGCGAGCACTGTGGCCGAAGCCATCAGCACGTTCGGGGTCGGAACGCTCGGACCGGCCACTTCGGGTTTTGCCGCTATCGGTAATGACGAGGGGCTGCTTATCGCCGTCGACCCAAGCCGCCCATGGTTCCCGCAGAAGCGCCAATTGCCGGGCGCTCGAGGTTTGGAAGTCGCATTGGACGGCGTGGAGACACCCGGAATCCTGTCGGATCGCAGCCACGGTTGGAAGGTTCGCGCGGCATAGGGCAGTTGTGATCCGAACGGCACTGTCCGCCATCGAAGGCAGAACGCGGAGTTGCGGCATGCCGCGTCGGTGAGGCCGAGGACGCTGCGAAGCTTCCGCGAGGCAAGCTCAAGCCGCGGCTGAAGGAGAGCGGCGCAGCGTGATAACCATGGCGACGACGACATGCGCCTCGCCAGGATCTATGGCGGCAGATCACCAGGAGGATCGGCGGCATGACGCGTCAGGATACGGCTTCTGGGTAGCGACGAAGGAGCATGCCAACAAAGAACATGGTCATCATCATCAGATAAGTGGTGATTGAGAGGACGCGAAAGAAGTTTGCGAACGGAGGAAGATGCATCCGAGAAAGCTGTTTAACAGGCACACCACGCGGTTTCGTCAGCAACAATCCCAGGTAGCTGAATAAAAAAGCCACCAGAAGCTCGATCAGATAAATGTCCATCCAGTCCGGGACTCTTATCCGGCGGGTAAGAGTGAACGCGAACGCTTGATTGGCTGAAAACAACGTCAAGCAAGCATAGAAGCAGACAAACTTCCCGTATTTCCTGATCATCGTGTCGCCCGCCCGGCACGTTCGACGGCGACCATGCGCTGCGCATAGACCTGCGCGCTCAAGTTCTCTCGCACTGCCTTCGTGTGATGGTGGATCATCCCGGGGATGAGGAACAGGTCGGCCAGCAGCCACACACCCAAGGCGACAATGAACAGTGCCCCGATTCCGACGCTCGCGGTGCCGAAGCCAATCACGAGCAAGGCGATCATTGCGATGCCGCTTCCGGTGCGGCCGATATAAAACCTGTGCGCTCCGAAGCCGCCAAAGAGAATCCATAATAGGTAGGCGACCGCTGTCGATTTCGCCTCGTTCGTCACACGCTGCTCGACCAATAGCTGTTCAGCAGTGGAAAGATTCATGATTTGCCCCCAATACACTACAACCATGAAGGTGCATGGTCCCATAACGCACGTTATAGTCAAGTCTTATTTAGGCTTTCCTAAATTTTAACGTGTGCTATCGTCCGCTGCAGGGGGGTGACATGGGGAAAGTTGTCGACTTCGACCCACGGAAGCGTCGGAAATGGAAGACGGGGCACAATGTGCCAAGTCAGCGCAGCCCCCACGCGCCGCGGCGATCGCCGCACTGCAAGGACAACAGTTGGATCCCCGGCATCGCCATGATCACAGCAATTGGTCTCTTCGGCATTTCTGAGTACGTGCCGCTGATTCCTGGCTGCGACATAAAGGGCAACATCAGTGACAACACTGAGGAGCGGATCTACCATCTCCCGGGGCAGGAATATTACAGCCAAACGCGCGTCAATTACTTGGACGGAGAGCGGTGGTTCTGCTCTGAGGAGGCTGCTCGCGAAGCCGGGTGGCGAAGGGCTTACAAGTAGCCTTCATGAGAACATGCCGGCCGGGTGACAGCCTCGATCGCGGCGATATCTGGGGCGTCAGGGGCTCGTCATTCGTCGGGCGCCGATCATCACCAGTGGTCGCCCCATCTTGTCGACGCTGCTCACGCGAGCATCGTGCCCGGAGCGGTTCACCGTGTTTACTGCCACGCCCGCTTTCTTGCGCGAGTTCCTAGATGCTCTTGAAAGGAAATGGTGCCGCTTACGTGACTCGAACACGTGACCCCATCATTACGAATGATGTGCTCTACCGACTGAGCTAAAGCGGCCCGGAGGCGGTTCCGCGGAAGACCGCGGAACGAATGTGAGGCGCTGATAAACGCAAAGCGCCAAGATTTCAAGCCATCAGTTTCGAGAACTTGAAAATTCCTTGTTGGTGGCCGCGACGGGCATGGCGTTCAGGCCAAGGCGGGTGCGTGCCGCATCGTATTCGCGCTCCAGCCGATCGACAAGACGGGCGACGGAGGTCACTTCCTTGATTGCGCCGACGCCCTGGCCGCAGCCCCAGATGTCCTTCCAGGCCTTCGCCCCTTCGGTCGCGGCGCCGAAGTCCATCTTCGACGGGTCCGCCTCCGGCAGATGGTCCGGATCCATGCCGGCAGCAGCGATCGAGGGCTTCAGGTAGTTGCCGTGAATGCCTGTGAAGTAATTGGAATAGACGATGTCGGCGGCGTTGCTGTCGACGATCATCTGCTTGTAGGCGTCGGTGGCGCGCGCCTCTTCCGTCGCGATGAACGGCGAGCCGATATAGGCCATGTCGGCGCCCATCGCCTGCGCCGCCAGGATGGCGCCGCCGGTGGCGATCGCGCCCGAGAGGAGCAGCGGCCCGTCGAACCAGGAGCGAATTTCCTGGACGAGCGCAAACGGCGAAAGCGTGCCGGCATGACCGCCGGCACCGGCGGCAACCGCGATCAGGCCGTCGGCGCCCTTGCGGATCGCCGAATTGGCGTGGCGGTTGTTGATGACGTCATGCAGCACGATGCCGCCATAGGAATGGATGGCGGCGTTGACCTCGGGCACCGCGCCGAGCGAGGAAATGACGACGGGAACCTTGTACTTGATGCAGAGCATCAGGTCCTGCTCGAGCCGCGCGTTGGACTTGTGCACGATCTGGTTGACGGCAAAGGGTGCCGCGCGCCGCGTCGGGTTTCTGGCATCGTGATCGGCGAGCGTCTCGGTGATCTCGGCGAGCCATTCGTCGAGCTGCGACTGTGGGCGTGCGTTGAGTGCCGGGAAGGCGCCGATCACGCCGGCCTTGCATTGCGCAATCGTCAACTGCGGATTCGAGATGATGAACAGAGGGGCGCCAACGACAGGCAGTCTCGTCGTTCCGGAAAGAATTGGCGGAAGCGGCATCGGTTTCTCCATCCCTCGATTGGCGCATCGAAATTTTGACGTTTGCGTAAACGTCAAAATAGATAGCAGCAAGTTCGTCGCTTGCAAAGAGGTGGTTTTCGCGCAGGCGACGCGGGCCTATCCTTGAGACGGTCCGCGAAGTTGTCGCGTTTTCCCCGGGCTTGGCCGGTCGACTTGGCCGCCGGACTTGCGGATTCCGAAAGCAGCGGTTACGCAATTGTTAACAAAACCAACGGCGTGCCTCCAGATTTAACCGTTGAGGCCCTTGGGGACGGTTCGAGGGGGCCGATCGGCGAGAGTGCGCCGGCAGGCCCAAAGCCCTGCCTACACAGAGGACTTGATGTGAGCGGACTTGAGACTGCAATCAGAAACGCGCTGGAGCGCTCCGACCGCGCCAGCGCGGAAACACGTGCCCGCATCTACCAGTCGGCCCGTCAGGCGCTGGAAGCCGGATTGCAGAAGCAGGGAATTGACGACGTCAACGTCATTACCCAGCAGCGCCATCGGCTGGAGGCGGTGATCCATGCGATCGAAACGGAGGAGCGGGCGGCCCTTCGGGCGCGGCCGCCGGTGCCTCCCGCTGCCACGCCTCCCGTCGCCACGCCTCCCGCCGTCAGCGTCGACGAAAATGTCCGCGCACGCGGACCGGAGCAGGCGCGTGCCGAGCCGCAATCCCGGGCTCAAACCCAACCACAGTCTCCTCAGGCGGACCGCCGCGAGCCGGGCTTTGCGGCCGATGCGCCGCGTTCCGCGGCGACAGACGGTGGTCTCGGTGGCCTTCGCGCCGAGCGTGACGGCCCGGTCGTCTCGACGCGTGCCGCTGCAGATACAATGGCAAAGGGCGCCGAGGCCACCGCAGCCGCGCCCGAGGTTCGCGGGGATACCGATCGAAAGCGGCGCCGCAAGCGCAGCCGCTTCCTGTCCTTCACCATGGTCGTCGTCACCCTCGCCGCCGCCGCAGGCGCCGCAATCTGGTGGGTGCAGACCAATGGCCTCCTGAAATCCGCGGCCGAACGCGACACCAATGTCGCCAACCCGCCGGCGTCGGTGGCATCGGAAAATTTCGACGGGGCGGCGGGCCTGCAAACGCTCGGCGCTCAGCAGGGCTTCACCGGCGATTGGGTGGAGGTCTTCGCGCCGACAAACGCCGGCGCAGTCACACCCGGCTTGCGCGCCAAGGCCGAGCCTGTGGATGACGATGGCGGCAAGCGCATCCAACTCACCTCTTCTTCCGCCGAAACGGAAGGCGACATCACCATCGAGATCCCGGCGGCCGTCCTGGCGCAGCTTTCCGGTAAAACCTCGACCATGGCGCTGACAGTGCAGGCGCAGCCGGGCAAGACGACCGAGTTTGCCGTCGAGTGCAATTTCTCCTCGCTCGGCGAATGCGGCCGTCATCGCTTCACGGTGCATGACGAGCGGCTCGACATGCTGTTCAAGATCACCTTCGATCGCAGCCTTGCGCCGAATTCCGCCGGCCGGATCGTCATCAACAGCGATATCAGCGGCGAAGGCAAGAGCCTCAACCTTTACGCCATTCGCGTTCTTCCGGGCCAGTAAGCTTCCCGGTTCGAAAGCCCAAGGCCTTCGAACCGCTGGGGCGCCGGTCGGGCGAGCGTGCTGGCCGCCCGTTCGGGCGTAGCGTCCGGCCACCGACGTATGAACGCTACTTCAGAAAGCCCGGGCCGGACCCGACGATCTTGTCGTCGACATCGCCGATCGCGTCCTTGTCCTTGCCGTCATAGTCGAGCGCGCAAAGGATATGGCGGATGAGATTGAGGCGTGCGCGCCGCTTGTCGTTGCCGCGCACCACGGTCCAGGGTGCGTGGTCCGTGTGCGTCGCCTTCAGCATCTCGTCACGCTTTGCCGTGTAGTCGTCCCATTTGTTGAGGGCGGCAATGTCCATCGGTGAGAGTTTCCAGATCTTCAGCGGATCGTGGCGGCGATCGTGGAAGCGCTTGAGCTGCATCTCGCGGCCGATGTTGATCCAGAATTTGAAGAACTGGATATCCTCATGCACGATCATCTTCTCGAAGCGCGGCACCTGCTTCAGGAACTGCTTGTGCTGCTCGGGCGTGCAGAAACCCATGACCGGCTCGACGCCGGCGCGGTTGTACCAGGAGCGGTCGAAAAGCACGAATTCGCCGGCCGTCGGCATGGTCGCGACGTAGCGCTGGAAATACCATTGCCCGTGTTCGGTCTCCGTCGGCTTCGTCAGCGCGACGATACGGGCCCAGCGTGGGTTCAGGTTGCCCATCGTCGCATGGATCGCGCCGCCCTTGCCGGCAGCGTCGCGGCCCTCGAACAGCGCCATGATGCGTTTTCCGGTCTTCTGCTGCCAGAGCTGAACCTTGACGAGTTCGATCTGGAGTTTCTCCAGCGTCGCCAGATATTCTTCCTCGTCGAGCTTCTTCTTGTAGGGATAGTCGTCGGAGGAGAAGGCAGCGTCGTCAATCCACTTCGGCAACTCGGGATTGTCGATGTCGAAGATGCGGCTCTTGCCGCCGATCTGCAGCTCCACAGCGCGGCTTTCCGCCTTTCCCGTCGTCTCCGCTAACGCCATCTGCTCGCCCCTTCGGCCTGGCGCACGGCTCCGAAAACCGGCTTCGATCATCGGCGGGATCATGCGCGTTTTCAAACTCTCGGAGCTCCGGGCAGCGCCGAAAAGACGCGGTGCCCAAGGCTCGATTTCCTTGGAGGAGGCCACAATTGCATTGCGGATTCAAGCCGGTCGTGAAAATCATGTCATGAAGGGTCGCTATTCCTCGGTCATTTTGGTCCGGGAGGAAGAGAAAGTGATTCATGAGGATGTCGCGGTGGACGGTTCGAAAGCGTTCTGGCGGGACCTGGTTCCGCGGCTGAAAGCAGAGCGCTGGCTGCTGAGCCTTACTCTGCTGCTGGCAATCCTTGCGACCATCGCCGGCATCCACTTTCTCATCGTTTTGCCGTTTTGGATCGTTCTGGTTGCAGCTTTGCTGAACCGCAGCGCGCCGGCTTCGGTGATCTTGAGCCCCGCCAAGGCTGTGGTTGCGGCCGGTCCGACGAGCGATCCGCTGGCGCCCGCGCTGAACGCGCTCGACATGCCTGTTCTGGTGATTGCTGCCGACGAGACGGTGGTTTTCCAGAACATCGCCGCCGAGAAGGCCTTCGGCACCATCCCGCCAAACACCTATCTGGCCGCTCGGGTGCGCGCGCCAGGCATCCTCGACATGGTCCGCGAGACGATGGCGACCGGCAAGGCGAACCAGATCGAACATACTGAGCGCTTGCCGTCGGATGCGGTCTACATCGTGCGCGTTGCGCCGGCCGAGGTTCCCGGCGATGGGGCGGGCAGGCGGATATTCCTGTTGACCTACCGCGATATCTCGCAGGCACGCCGCATAGACCGCATGCGTTCGGACTTCGTCGCCAATGCCAGCCATGAATTGCGCACGCCGCTCGCATCGCTGCGCGGCTTCATCGAGACCCTCCAGGGTCCGGCCCGCAACGACCTGAAGGCGCAGGAGAAATTTTTCGGCATCATGCACGAGCAGGTCACGCGCATGAGCCGCCTCGTCGATGACCTCCTGTCGCTTTCGCGACTGGAACTGCGCTCGCATATCGCGCCCGACGATCCGGTGGACCTCGCGCCCTTGCTCGGCCATGTCCGCGACAGCCTGCTGCCGTTGGCAAAGGACCTCGATGTCGCGGTCTCTCTCGTGGTGCCGGACAAGCCCGTCGTCGTGCAGGGCGACCGCGACGAACTCATCGAGGTCTTCGAGAACCTGATCGAGAATGCCTGCAAGTATGGCCAGGAGGGCAAGAAGGTCGACATAACCCTTTACGGCGGCGAAGAAGGCGCCCAGGTGGAAGTGATCGTGAAGGACTACGGGCCGGGCATTCCCGCCGAGCACGTACCGCGCATTACCGAGCGGTTTTACCGGGTCAATGTCGAGGCCAGCCGGTCGAAAAAAGGCACCGGATTGGGCCTCGCCATCGTCAAGCACATCCTCACCCGCCACCGTGCTCGGCTGCTGATCCATTCAGAGATCGGCAAAGGTACGACTTTTACGGTCCGGTTCTGACATATTGACGCGGGAAAGCTCGGAACCGTTCATTTTCCCTTAGTATTTTCAATGACATGAGCTGTCATAAATGTTTCGTCAAACTGACATAAAAGGTGTGGCTATCGGCGGCTAACTAGGGGGCAGCCGATAAGACGGCGAAGAGCGCTGCAACGCTTGGCGCACACCAACACAAGCCCATTCCGGGAGAACTTTTATGAAAGCTCTTAAACTCACTGTCGCGGCGCTGGTAGCGTCTGCCGCATTTGCCGGCGCAGCCGCCGCCCGTGACCAGGTTCAGGTCGCTGGCTCCTCGACCGTCCTTCCCTACGCCAAGATCGTCGCCGAGACGTTCGGCGAGACCTTCCCCGACTTCAAGACCCCGGTCGTCGAATCCGGCGGCTCCTCCGCCGGCCTGAAGGAATTCTGCAAGGGCGTCGGCCCGGACACCATCGACATTGCCAACTCCTCGCGCAAGATCAAGGACAGCGAAGTCGAGGCCTGCAAGGCCGCTGGCGTGACCGAAATCCAGGAAGTCAAGATCGGCTATGACGGCATCGTCTTCGCAACCGACGCCGGCAATGCCGACCTCGCCCTGAAGCCGGTCGATCTCTACAAGGCGCTCGCCGCTGAAGTCGTCGTCGACGGCAAGATCGTTGCCAATCCCTACAAGAAGTGGTCGGAAGTCAATTCCGCGCTTCCGGACGTTGATATCGCCGCCTTCATCCCGGGCGAAAAGCACGGCACCCGCGAAGTCTTCGAAGAGAAGATCCTCGCGGCAGGTTGCAAGGAAGCTGGCGCCGTTGACGTCATCAAGGCTGCCGTTGCCGATGAAAAGCAGCAGCACAGCAAGTGCGTCGCCGTCCGCAAGGACGGTATGGCTGTCGACATCGACGGCGACTACACCGAAACGCTCGCCCGTATCGCTGCCAACAAGAACGGCATCGGCGTCTTCGGCCTGTCCTTCTACGAAAACAACGCCGACAAGCTGAAGGTCGCGACCGTCAACGGCGTCGCACCGTCGACCGAAACGATCGCTTCCGGCGAGTACCCGGTTTCCCGTCCGCTGTTCTTCTACGTCAAGAAGGCACATCTCGGCGTTATCCCGGGCCTCAAGGAATATGTTGAGTTCTTCATCGACGACCAGATGATCGGCCCGGACAGCCCGCTCGCCGAGTACGGCCTGGTTGCTGCTCCGGACGCCGAGCGCGAAGAAATTCGCAAGGGCTTCGAAGCCGGCAACATGCTCTGATAACGACAAGCCCCGGCGCGACCTTCCTCGCGCCGGGGCATGCCTTCATTCGATTTGCCGGCGGCTCAGGACGGGCGACGCCGGGGAGACGTGCCGATGAGTACTTCGCTCCTTCTTTTGCTAATTGTTATTATTGGTTTCATTGCCTATTTTGCCGGTCGCGCACGTTCGCTGGCGCAGTCTGGCGGCAAGCTCTCCAACCTCCATTCCTTGCCGGGCTACCACGGTAGCTACGTCGCCATCTGGGCGATGCTGCCGGCGGCGCTCGTTCTCGGCACCTGGCTGATTGCGGCACCCATCTATATCGACGGAAGCACGCGCGCCGCCCTGCCGGATACTGTCCAGAGCCAGGGTGCGGCCGCTGTTCAGCTCGCGCTCGGCCAGGTCAAATCCGTTGCCGGCGGCCTGCTGCGCTTGAGCGGCGAGGAGCTTTCGGCGCTCGAAAGCGGTAACGCCAATCTTCGCTCGACGCTCGCATCCAAGGGCGTTGCCCTTGCGGGCGAAGGCGAGCCCTACATGGTCACCGTCGCCCAGCATTTCAACGCGATGACTGTTGCCAATCGCTGGTTCATGACGGCCGCCGTTCTGCTGGTCGCGATCGCCGGCGGCATCTACGCCATCCGCAACATTGCCACCCGCTTCCGTGCGCGCAACCAGGTCGAGCGGGTCATTCTCGGCTCGCTGATCGTCGCGTCTTCGATCGCCATCCTGACGACCGTCGGTATTGTCGCCTCGATGCTGTCGGAAGCCGGTCGCTTTTTCACCATGGTCTCGCCGTTCGAGTTCTTCTTCGGCACGGTTTGGGATCCGCGTTTCGCTGCAGCCGGCAGCGGTGGCGCCTCCGGTCAGTTCGGCCTTCTGCCGCTTCTCGCAGGCACGCTCTACATCGCCTTCGTCGCCATGCTGTTCGCGGTGCCGATCGGTCTCTTCGCGGCCATCTACATGGCGGAATATGCAAGCCCGCGCTTGCGTTCGACCGCAAAGCCGCTGCTCGAAGTGCTCGCCGGCATCCCGACCATCGTCTACGGTTTCTTCGCACTGGTGACCGTCGGCCCGTTCCTGCGTGACATCTCGGCGCAGCTCAACGGTCTTGTCACCGGCAACTACCAGAACTTCATCCAGGCGCAGAGCGTGGTCACCGCCGGCATCGTCATGGGCATCATGCTGATCCCGTTCGTATCGTCGCTTTCCGACGACATCATCACCCAGGTGCCGCGCGCGCTGCGTGACGGGTCGCTGGGCCTCGGCGCCACCCGCTCGGAAACGGTGAAGAAGGTCATCCTTCCGGCAGCCCTTCCGGGCATTGTCGGCGCGCTGCTTCTGACCGCGTCCCGCGCCGTCGGCGAAACGATGATCGTGGTGCTGGCGGCCGGTGTCGCAGCCCGCATGCAGCTCAATCCCTTCGAGCCGATGACGACGGTGACCGTGAAGATCGTCAACCAGTTGACGGGCGACCTCGAGTTCACCTCGCCGCAGACGCTGGTCGCCTTCGCACTGGGCATCACGCTCTTCGTCATCACGCTCGGCCTCAACATTTACGCGCTCTACATCGTGCGCAAATACCGGGAACAGTACGAATGACCGACATCGCTTCCCCGACCGTCCGGATTTCCGCCCGTCCCGCATCCGCCAAGCGTGATATCGGCATCAAGCGCCGTTATGCCGCCGAGCGCCGGTTCCGCGCCTACGGCATTGCCGCCATCAGCATCGGTCTCTTCTTCCTGGCGCTGCTGCTGTGGACCGTCATTTCCAACGGCTATACCGCGTTCCAGCAGACGACGATCACGCTGCCGATCGAATTCACCGAAAAGGTCATCGACCCCAAGGGCGAACGCACGAGCGACAGCAAGGTGCTGATGACTGCCAACTATCCGCTGCTGGTGCGCGAGGCGCTCGTCAAGCAGCTCGGCATCGATGCGAGCAAGCGGCCGCTGGTCAAGCAGGCGACCGACATGGTCTCTGCGAGCTCCCGTACGCTGCTGCGCGACATGGTCGTGGCGGATCCGTCCATCATCGGCAAGACCGTTCCGGTCACCCTGCTGGCAGAAGCCAACATCGACTCCGCCTACAAGGGGCAGATCGACCTCAAGGTCGAAGAGAGCAAGCGTAAGGTCAAGGACCAGCAGGTCACCTGGATGAACCAGCTTGCCGAGGCCGGTATCCTGAAAAAGAGCTTCAACACCGGCATCTTCATCTTCGGCGCCTCCAGCCGTCCTGAAGCGGCGGGCGTCGGCGTCGCCGCCCTCGGCTCGTTCTACATGATGATGATCGTGCTCGCGCTGTCGCTGCCGATCGGCGTTGCCGCCTCGATCTATCTCGAAGAGTTCGCGCCGAAGAACCGGCTCACCGACCTGATCGAGGTCAACATCAACAACCTCGCAGCCGTTCCGTCGATCGTCTACGGTCTGTTGGGCCTCGCCGTCTTCATCAACTTTGCCGGCATGCCGCGCTCGGCGGCTGTCGTCGGCGGCTTCGTGCTGACGCTGATGACGTTGCCGACGATCATCATCGCCACGCGCGCGGCCCTGAAGGCGGTTCCGCCGTCCATCCGCTCGGCGGCACTCGGTCTCGGCGCCTCGAAGATGCAGACCATCTTCCATCACGTTCTGCCGCTGGCGATGCCGGGCATTCTGACCGGTACGATCATCGGCCTTGCCCACGCGCTTGGCGAAACCGCGCCGCTGCTGTTGATCGGCATGGTCGCCTTCGTCGTCGACTATCCCGGTTCGCCGATGGAGCCGTCGACGGCGCTGCCAGTGCAGATCTACATGTGGGCCAACGAGGCCGAACGCGCCTTCGTCGAGCGCACCTCCGGCGCGATCATCATTCTTCTCATCTTCCTCGTCGTCATGAACCTTGGCGCCATTCTGTTGCGACGTCGCTTTGAGCGCCGTTGGTAGTGAGGTAATTTCTATGAACATCATGTCAGAAGCAGCAGTCGAGAAGGCCTTGGATCAGAAAATGAACACTGTGCCCTACAAGATGATCGGCAAGGATGTGTCGGTCTACTACGGCGAGAAGCGGGCGCTTTTCGACGTCAACCTCAACATCCGCGAGAATACGGTAACGGCTCTGATCGGCCCGTCCGGTTGCGGCAAGTCGACCTTCCTGCGCACGCTGAACCGTATGAACGACACCATCGAGAACTGCCGTGTCACCGGCAAGATCACGCTCGATGAGGACGACATCTACGATCCGACCATCGATGTGGTCGAGCTGCGCGCCCGCGTCGGCATGGTCTTCCAGAAGCCGAACCCGTTCCCGAAGTCGATCTACGACAACGTCGCCTACGGTCCGCGCATCCACGGGCTTGCCCGCACCAAGGCGGATTTCGACGAGATCGTCGAAACCAGCCTGCAGAAAGCCGGCCTGTTCAACGAAGTGAAGGATCGCCTGCATGAACCGGGCACCGGCCTTTCCGGTGGCCAGCAGCAGCGCCTTTGCATCGCGCGCGCCGTTGCCGTCAGCCCGGAAGTCATCCTGATGGACGAGCCCTGTTCGGCCCTCGACCCGATCGCGACGGCCAAGGTCGAGGAGCTCATCCACGAACTGCGCACGAACTTCACGATCGTCATCGTGACCCACTCGATGCAGCAGGCCGCCCGCGTGTCGCAGCGCACCGCCATGTTCCACCTCGGCAATCTCGTCGAGGAGAACGACACCGACAAGATGTTCACCAATCCGGATGACCAGCGCACCCAGGATTACATCATGGGCCGCTTCGGCTGAGGCCAATGACGGCTGCAACAGTAACTGGAAAGCGCCCGCAAGGATCGACGATCATGTCCATGCATATCATGTCCGCCTATGACGAAGAACTGAAGTACCTGACGCGCCGCATCTCGGAAATGGGCGGTCTCGCCGAGCAGATGGTCGCCGAATCCGTTCGCGCCCTGGTCAATTCCGACCTGGCTCTGGCGCAGAAGGTGATCTCGGACGACACCATCCTCGACGATGCCGAGCGCCAGATCGGCGAGAAGGCGATCGTCACGATCGCCAAGCGCCAGCCGGTCGCCGCCGACCTTCGCGAGATCATGGGGTCGATCCGCATCGCCTCCGACCTGGAGCGTGTCGGCGACCTCGGCAAGAACACCGCCAAGCGCGTGATCGCCGTCGCCGGTTCCGGCATCCCGCGCAAGCTTGCCCGCGGTCTCGAGCACCTCGCCGAGCTTGCCCTGGTGCAGCTCAAGGAAGTACTCGACGTCTATGCCTCGCGTTCGCCGGAAAAGGCCAACAGCATTCGCGAGCGGGACGAGGAGATCGATGCGATCTACACCTCGCTGTTCCGCGAGCTGCTGACCTACATGATGGAAGACCCGCGCAACATCACGCCCTGCACGCATCTTCTGTTCTGCGCCAAGAACATCGAGCGCATCGGCGACCACGCGACCAATATCGCCGAGACGATCTATTACATGGCAACGGGTGCCCAGCCGGAAGGCGAGCGTCCGAAGGATGACAATACGTCGACGTTGGGCTCGGTCAACGACTGAGCGTTAGACGCGCCGTTCGCAATGCATGCCCCGTGAATATCACCTGGTCGCGGCTCCGGTCGCGGCCCCGAATTCCTGTATCTGAAGCATGCGGCTTTCGCACTGCCTTTGAAAAACGCGGAAATGCTCCAGATTTAGAGTGTCTGAGCGCCGGCCCGGCCACTGGAGCCGCACGGCGCTCGCGGTAAGGAGACGTTACCTGATGTTGCCAAAAATCGCCGTGGTCGAAGACGAAGAGGCGCTGAGCGTCCTGTTGCGTTACAATCTGGAAGCGGAAGGCTTCGACGTCGATACGATCCTCAGGGGTGACGAGGCGGAGATCCGGCTCCAGGAACGCCTGCCCGACCTTCTGATCCTCGACTGGATGCTGCCCGGCGTCTCCGGCATCGAGCTTTGCCGTCGGCTGCGCCAGCGCCCGGAGACGGAGCGGCTGCCGATCATCATGCTGACGGCGCGCGGCGAGGAAAGCGAGCGCGTTCGCGGTCTCGCGACCGGTGCCGACGACTACGTGGTTAAACCCTTCTCGACGCCGGAACTGATGGCTCGCGTCAAGGCGATGCTTCGCCGGGCGAAGCCCGAAGTGCTCTCGACGCTGCTGCGCTGCGGCGACATCGAGCTTGACAGGGAAACCCATCGCGTTCATCGCCGCAGCCGCGAGGTTCGCCTGGGACCGACGGAATTCCGCCTGCTCGAGTTCCTGATGTCCTCTCCGGGCCGGGTCTTCTCGCGCTCGCAGTTGCTGGATGGCGTCTGGGGTCACGACATCTATGTCGACGAAAGGACCGTCGACGTGCATGTCGGCCGCCTGCGCAAGGCGTTGAACTTCTCGACCATGCCGGACGTCATTCGCACGGTCCGCGGCGCCGGCTACTCGCTCGAAAGCTGAGAGGGGCCAACGACAGGCAATTAAAAAGGGGCCGATCAGCCCCTTTTCTTTTGTTCCTGTGCGGAGCTTCAGCGCATCCGCCGACGCTCGGCCGACGGCTGGTAGGCAAGCCGTGCATGGAAGTTGCAATAGGGCGAGGACTCCGGCGAGTCATTGCCGCAGAAGTGGAATTCTTCCTTCAGCGGATCGCCGATCGGCCACTTGCAGGTGCGTTCGGTGAGCTGGGTCAGCTCAAGGCGGCGCGACATCGGCACGACCACGTCCGTGCTGATGCTGAAGTTCTGCTCGGCCACGAGATCGACTTCGATCTCTTCCTTGAGAACGGTGGCGCCGGACGGACGGGCAACGGTGCGGGTCGAAACGCGCGAGGCGTAGTTCGGAGCGCGCGGGGCCGAGGTCGGCCGCTTCGGGCGGGCCGCCGCCGTGGCGCTGCCGCCAGCCTTGGCGCGTCCGGGAAGGCTCAGGCGGTGAACCTTGCCGATGACAGCGTTACGGCTGACGCCGCCGAGCTGCGCCGCGATCTGGCTTGCGCTCAGGCCCTCGGACCAAAGCTTCTTCAGTTTCTCCACCCGCTCGTCAGTCCAGTTCATCTCTGCACTCTCCGTTCTCAGCGTTGGGGATGGCAGAATCCCTCACCGCACCCCGGCTGAACCCCGAGGTTGCAAACGCGATAACTCTTTTGGTGACTAGGTCCGCCGCATGCGTCTAGTAATTGAATGTTAACGTACTGACCGCTGGACTCCGTGGCAAGAGTCCGGGGAATCACGCCGAATCGAATTCGTAGTTTTCCCCAACTTGCTCGATCAGCGTTGCATTTTTGCAAGCCCTTCCGGCCGATTTTTTCGTCGCAGGGAAACGGGTCTCGCCATCGCGCTGCAAGGCTTGGTTTTGTTGACATTGCGGTGCGAAATGGGAATAGTGCCTGCGCCGCCGAAAGGCGGCATTTTTGATTTTTATCGGGCCGCATGAAGCTGCGGTACCGATGCCGATTGGAGTGAAGGAGAGCCTCGCATGACTGCAACCACGCCGCTTTACGATACCTACATGCGCGCGCCGTTGCGTTTCGAGCGAGGAGAGGGCGTCTGGTTGATCGCCGAAGACGGCTCGCGTTACCTCGATTTCGCCGCCGGCGTTGCCGTGAACTCGCTCGGCCACGCGCATCCGCATCTCGTCGAGGCGCTGAAGGCGCAGGCCGAGAAGGTCTGGCACCTTTCCAACCTTTACGAAGTTCCGGGGCAGGAAAGCCTTGGCCGCCGCCTGGCTGCCGTCACTTTCGCCGATCGGGTCTTCTTTACCAATTCCGGTGCGGAAGCGCTGGAATGCGCGATCAAGACGGCGCGGCGCTATCACTTCGCCAAGGGCCAGCCGGAGAAGTTTCACGTCATCACCTTCGAGGGCGCCTTCCACGGCCGCACGATCGCGACGATCGCCGCCGGGGGCCAGCAGAAGTACATCGAAGGTTTCGGACCAAAGGCCCCGGGCTTCTATCAGGTTCCGTTCGGCGACCTCGCGGCCGTCAAGAATGCGATCACCGAAGAGACCGCCGCGATCCTGATCGAGCCGATCCAGGGCGAGGGCGGCATTCGCCCGGCGACGAAGGAATTCCTGCAGGAACTGCGCGCGCTCTGCGACGAGTTCGGCCTGCTCCTGATCCTCGACGAGGTCCAGACCGGCGTCGGCCGTACCGGCAAGCTCTTCGCCCATGAATGGGCGGGCATCCGCCCGGATATCATGGCCGTTGCGAAGGGCATCGGCGGCGGCTTCCCGCTCGGTGCTTGCCTGGCGACGGAAGAGGCGGCGGCCGGCATGGTGGCGGGCACGCATGGCTCCACCTATGGCGGCAACCCTCTGGCGATGGCCGTCGGCAACGCCGTGCTTGACGTCATCCTCGCTGACGGCTTCCTCGCCCATGTGCGCGATGTGGCGCTCGTCTTCCGCCAGGGACTCGCCTCGCTGAAAGACCGCTACCCGGACGTCATCGAGGACATCCGCGGCGACGGCCTGATGCTGGGCATCAAGGTAAAGGGCCCCTCGGCCGATCTTTTGAAGGAAATCCGCGCCGAGAAGCTCCTGGCCGTGCCGGCGGGCGACAATGTGCTGCGCTTGCTGCCGCCGCTGACGGTGACGGCGGAGGAAGCGCGCGAGGGCCTTGCGCGCATCGAGCGCGCTGCCGAAGCAGTTCGGAAGGCCGGCGGCAACGCCGCTGCTTAACGGATAGGACCGACGCCGACACAGGGTGTTAGAATGACCCTCGTGCGTTCACGCGGAATGCGGGCGCACCACGGATCGATTTTTCAGACAGGAACCGAGTACGATGGCAGGCACCAGACATTTTCTCGATCTTTCGGCCGTGACGGCCGCCGATCTCCGGACGATCATCGACGACGCCCGCGTCCGAAAGGCGGCGACCAAGGCCGGAACCGCCGAGAAGCCGCTCGCCGGCAAGATGCTGGCGATGATCTTCGAAAAGCCGTCCACCCGCACACGCGTGTCCTTCGACGTCGGCATGCGTCAGCTCGGCGGCGAAACCCTGTTCCTGTCGGGCACGGAGATGCAGCTCGGTCGCGCCGAGACCATCGGCGATACGGCCAAGGTCCTGTCGCGCTATGTCGACGCGATCATGATCCGCACCACCGACCACCGCCGCCTGCTGGAATTGGCGGAGCATGCGACGGTACCCGTCATCAACGGTCTCACCGACGATACCCATCCCTGCCAGATCATGGCCGACATCATGACCTTCGAAGAGCATCGCGGACCGGTGAAGGGCAAGACGATCGCCTGGACCGGTGACGGCAACAACGTCCTGCACTCGCTGATCGAAGGCTCCGCCCGTTTCGGCTATCGCATGAACATGGCTGTGCCGCTGGGCTCGGAGCCGCAGGACAAGATCCTGAACTGGGCCCGCAACAACGGCGGCGAGATCCTGCTGTGTCACGAAGCCGAGCAGGCCGTGGCCAACGCCAATTGCGTCGTCACCGACACCTGGGTGTCGATGAACCAGGAGCATCGTGCCCGCGGCCACAACGTGTTCCAGCCGTTTCAGGTCAATGAAGCGCTGATGAAGCACGCGGCCTCCGATGCGCTGTTCATGCATTGCCTGCCGGCGCATCGCGGCGAGGAAGTGACCGACGAGGTGATCGACGGTCCGCAGTCGGTCGTCTTCGACGAGGCCGAAAACCGCCTGCATGCGCAGAAGTCGATCATCGCCTGGTGCATGGGGCTTGTCTAAGCCCCTTGCCGGCACGGATGCTGCGTGGTGCGCGCTGGCGCAGCCCTTCAGTAGCTGCTGCGCGAGGGCGGGCTATTGACATCGCCGCCGCGCGACACGATCTAGGCGGCATGTGGGGCGCTCCTGACAACGGTGAAGCGCCGACTGCAACGGGTTGTGCGCGGCGCGTTGGCGAACGGCACATACCCGATGGACTATCCGTTCATTGCGGGATCAATTGAGACAGCGGGCACGTTGCGCCGGGAGGATACGAATGTCCCGGGCGCAACGCAGTTGGCTGATGCAAGGAGCAAGACATGACTGACATGACACCAGGGCTTGGTGAATTCGACTTTGCCGGTGACGATCACGTCGTGCCTTTCCAGGTGGAAGGCCTCGATGTGCGCGGCCGCGCCGTGCAACTCGGCCCGATGCTGGACGCAATTCTGGAGCGCCACAATTATCCGCTTCCCGTCGCGCGGCTCGTTGCCGAAACCATCGTGTTGACGGTGCTTCTCGGCACCTCGCTGAAGTTCGAAGGCAAGCTGATCGTCCAGACGCAAGGAGACGGCCCGGTCGATCTCGTCGTCGCCGATTTCTCGACGCCGGACCGCGTGCGCGCCTATGCCCGCTACGATGCGGATGCGCTGGCCGCCGCCGAAAAGGATGGCCGCACCCTTTCGCATGAACTGCTCGGCAAGGGCGTGCTCGCCTTTACCATCGACCAGGGCGCTCATACCCAGCGCTACCAGGGCATCGTCGCACTTGACGGCGCCACGCTGGAAGAAATCGCCGGCGTCTACTTCCGCCAATCGGAGCAGATCCCGACCAAGGTCAGGCTCGGCGTCGCCGAGCTGCTCGACCGCGATGAGAACGGCAAGCCGCGCCATCGCTGGCGCGCCGGCGGCATGGTCGCGCAGTTCCTGCCGGAAGCGCCCGAGCGCATGCGCCAGCCTGATCTCTCCGGCGGCGATGGCGACAACGGCGAAAGCGTCGTCGAGGATGACGATCACTGGGCGGAAGCCAAGGTGATGGTCGAGACGATCGACACCGACGAGCTGACGGACCCGACGGTCGGAACCGAACGTTTGCTCTACCGGCTGTTCCACGAGCGCGGCGTGCGCGTCTATGAGCCGCAGGCGGTCTATGACCGTTGCAGCTGCTCGCGCGAGAAGCTCCGTTCGGTGCTCGCCAATCTGGAAGCGGATGATCTCGAAAGCACCATCGAGGATGGCGTCGTGAAGGTCACCTGCGAATTCTGCTCGACGACCTACCGTTTCGAAGCCAGCGAAGTGCGTCCGCAGGAGCGGGCGTCACTCCGGACAAACTAAAGCGCGCTTCGCGATCTTTCAGATTCGCTCCTTGCGCTTTAAGCCCTTGATATTTCGCATGTCGTTATCGCAAAGCCACTGCACACTTTTGCGCGACATGCTTTAGTTCAGGGTGCGCACGAGCCCCGGTGAATCGAGCGAGAAGGCGGGGATGGCCACGTTGAAGGTCTCTCCGCCTTCCGATTCCATGCTGTAGTGGCCGAACATCACGCCCGATGGCGTATCCAGCGGGCAGCCCGATGAATATTCGTAGGTATCGCCGGGATTGAGCAGCGGCTGCTCGCCGATCACGCCGGGGCCGCTGACTTCGTCGACCTGCCCGTTCTCGTCCGTGATATGCCAGTAGCGGGTCATCAGCCGCACGGCTGCATCGGAATGGTTGGAAATGACGATGCGATAGCCCCAGACATAGCGGCCGTCATCAGGATCCGACTGCTCTTCGAGATAGTACGGCTCCACCGTAACTTCTATGTCGCGGGTCAAAGCGCGATACATGGGCAACACCTTGCTTCAGGTCTTTCAGGGTATTCTACAGCAAGATGGTTTCGTCAAGAATAACGGCAAGATTGTGCGTACCCATTCTGGGGCAATGGCTTGCGGCCTCATGAGCGGGTGTTTGAGCCCCCTCGTTCCCGCTGCCGCCGCTGCGTAACGCGGAGATCTGCCGCAAGGGATCGACGGCCGCCGCCTGCTGCGGCGGCCGTATGTTTCGGCGGGGTTAGGCCTTGACGGCCTTCAGCGCGCGGGCAAAATCCTCGACAACGTCCTCGCTGTCTTCGATCCCCGCGGAGAAGCGCACCGTGCCGGCGGAAATGCCGAGTTCTTCGCGGGCCTCGTCGGTGAGGTTCTTGTGCGTCGTCGTTGCCGGATGGGTGATCAGGCTCTTGCTGTCGCCGAGGTTGTTGGAGATGCGAACGATCTCAAGCGCATTCTGCAGCGCGAAGGCTGCGTCCTTGCCGCCCTTCAGTTCAAAGGCGACGAGGGTGGAACCGCCGGTCATCTGCTTGGCAATGATATCGGCCTGCGGGTGATCCTTGCGGCCGGGGTAGATGACCTTGGCCACCTGCGGCTGCTCTGCCAGGAAGTCGGCGACGCGGCGTGCGGTTTCCGTCTGCTGGCGTACGCGCAGCGGCAGGGTCTCGATACCCTTCAGCAGCGTCCAGGCATTGAACGGCGACATGGCCGGGCCCGTGTGGCGGAAGTAGTCGTGCAGGTTCTCGTTGATCCATTCCTTGTCGGAAAGCACGACGCCGCCGAGGCAACGACCCTGGCCATCGATGTGCTTCGTGGCGGAGTAGACGACGATATGGGCGCCGAGTTCCAGCGGCTTCTGGAAGAGCGGGGTCGCGAACACGTTGTCGACGACGACCTTCGCGCCGATCTGGTTGGCGAGCCTCGCCACGCCGGCGATATCGATCACCTCGAGCGTCGGGTTGGTCGGGCTTTCGAGGAAGAAGACCTTGGTGTTCTTCTGAATCGCCTTTTCCCAGTTTGCGAGATCGCGGCCGTCGACCAGCGTGCATTCGATGCCGTATTTCGGCGCGAGCGTCTCGACCACCCAGCGGCAGGAGCCGAAGAGCGCGCGCGCGGCAACGATGTGGTCGCCGGCCTTCAACTGGCACAGGATCGCCGCGGAAACGGCAGCCATGCCCGAGGCCGTGGCGCGCGCGTCTTCGGCGCCTTCCAGCATGCACATGCGCTTTTCGAACATGTCGTTGGTCGGGCTGCCGTAGCGGGCATAGATGAAGCCCTCGGTCTCGCCCTTGAAGCGGGCTTCGGCCGCTTCCGACGTTTCGTAGACGAAGCCCTGAGTCAGGAAGATCGCTTCGGAGGTTTCGCCGTGCTGCGAGCGGGTGGTTCCGCCATGGACCAGTTGCGTTGCCGGGCGCCAGTTTTTGCTCATGTGACGATCACTTTCAAAAACAAAAAAACCGGCCGCGTGAAGGGCCGGTTTGACACCCGGCCTTTTTAGCTACTTGTTTAACGTGGCTGCAAGCCGACCGGCCAAATCACCACGGGATAAAGCTCCAATACTGCTTGGGTGCGCTTGCGTCAATTCCCGGAGTTTGGTTTTGTCTCGCAACTGGAAAGAGGACTGCAATGGGCCGCGACACTGGGATTTTGGCCGACCGCGCGATCGCCGCGCTGTTCGAAACGGGACGCCTGAAGAGCGAGAGGCCGCTGGATGCCGATCAGATCCAACCGGCAAGCCTCGACCTGCGCCTAGGCGCCAAGGCCTTCCGCGTCCGCGCGAGCTTCATGCCTGGCCCATCACATCTCGTCGCCGACAAGCTTGACCGGCTGAAGCTGCATGTGGTCGATCTGACCGACGGCGCGGTGCTGGAAACCGGCTGCGTCTACATCGTGCCGCTGATGGAAAGCCTGGCGCTGCCTGCGGGCATGTCGGCCTCGGCCAATCCGAAAAGCTCGACCGGCCGCCTCGACATCTTCACCCGCGTCATCACCGACCGTGCCCAGGAATTCGATAAGATCCCGGCCGGCTACAGCGGTCCGCTCTATCTCGAAATCAGCCCGCGCACCTTCCCGATCGTCGTGCGCCGCGGTTCGCGCCTGTCGCAGATCCGCTTCCGTATGGGGCAGTCGCTGCTCTCGGAGCAGGAGTTGCTGGCGCTGCACGAGAGCGACGTTCTAGTGGCGAGCGAGCGCCCGAATGTCAGCGGCGGCGGCATTGCGCTCTCGATCGATCTCAAGGGCACCGGCCCGGATGGCCTGATCGGCTACCGTGGCAAGCACCACACGGCGGTCATCGACGTCGACAAGAAGGCGCAGCACGCGATCTTCGACTTTTGGGAGCCGCTCTACAGCCGCGGCCGCGACGAGCTGATCCTCGATCCGGACGAGTTCTACATCCTCGTCTCGCGCGAAGCGGTGCATGTGCCGCCGCTTTATGCGGCCGAGATGACGCCGTTCGATCCGCTGGTGGGCGAATTCCGCGTGCACTACGCCGGCTTTTTCGATCCGGGCTTCGGCCATGCGTCTGCCGGCGGCAGCGGCAGCCGCGCCGTTCTGGAAGTCCGCAGCCACGAGGTGCCGTTCATCCTCGAGCATGGGCAGATCGTCGGCCGGCTGATCTATGAACACATGCTGGAACGTCCCGATGGTCTCTACGGCCTCGGCGTCGGCTCCAACTACCAGGCGCAGGGCCTGAAGCTTTCGAAGCATTTCCGCGCCGAGTAGGCGATTTTGCACGGGACCCTCATGCAATACCGCGCAAGGGTCCTTGACAGATCGTCGCGGTTCGGGAAATTTCCCAAGTCTCGCGGGTGTAGTTCAGTGGTAGAACGCCAGCTTCCCAAGCTTGATGTCGTCGGTTCGATCCCGATCACCCGCTCCAATTCTCGCTGATCCTTTGTGTTGCCTCGTACTTCTAGAGGCTATGGCCAGTTGCGATCGCGACGGATAACTTGGTACGCGATGAATCATCAAGCGGTTCTAAGGGCCGCCCCTTGCCACATGAGACGTGCCGGCCCGCTGCCCATGAGATTTCTTTCCCTGATTGCCCTTTGCGCGTCCTTGATCGCAACGCCGCTGGCGGCACAGCCCAAGGACCTGCCCATTCTGTTCGATGCGCGCGAACGCATCGCCAAGCCCGATCTTACGGGCCTTGCCCGCTTGCGCTTTCTGACGACCGTGGACTTTCCGCCGTTCAACTTCATCGACCAGTCAGGCAAGCTCTCCGGTTTTCACGTCGACCTCGTGCGCGAGATCTGCCGCGAACTCGACATCGAAGCCAAATGCCAGATCCAGGCCGTCACTTATGCGGAACTTCTGCCGGCGCTGGAGCAGGGGCAAGGCGAAGCTGTTGCCGCCGGCATCGCCGTCGGCCCGGAACTGCGCCAGCGCTTTGGTTTCTCGCGTGCCTTCATGCGGCTTCCGGCGCGCTTCGCCATCAATTCCAAGGCGGCCGGCGCCGTGGCGGGTCCGCAGGACCTCAGGAGAAAATCCGTCGGTGTCGTGGCGGGGACGACGCATGAGGCCATGTTCAAGGCGTTCTTCCCGAAGATCGAGGCCAAGGTCTTCCCGGATCGCGACGCCATGCTGACCGCTCTGCAGAAAGGTGAGGTGCCGGCGGTCTTTTCCGACGGCTTGCAGCTTTCCTTCTGGGTCTCAGGCGCGACTGCCGGCGGCTGCTGCGCGCTCGTTGATGGCGCCTATTTCTCGCAGCGCTTTCTCGGCGAAGGCCTGACGATCATGAACCGAAAATCCGAACCGGCCCTGACCCAGGCTATCGACCACGCGCTGCTGGCGCTGTCACGCAGCGGCCGGCTCGAGGAAATCTACCTGCGCTACTTCCCGAATGGCATTTACTGAGCGCCAGGTGGGGTTGTGACCGCCAGCAATTGAAGGCACTACCGGCGGAAGCGGACAAGCGCACCGCGCTCGATAGCCGCACAGGTGAGCTTGTCGAGACCCAGGCGATCGCGCAGCAATTGCAGCAGCCGGATCTCTTCGTTGCGAATGCGCTGGTCCGCCGCGGCGATTTCGACGGCAAGCGCATAGGCGGTCTCATGGAATTTTTCCGGCAGCGCCTCACGCACGATCTCCAGGACGATGTCCAGGCCCTCGGGAGCCGCGAGCTGGGCGGAGCATTCGTGGCCGATCTGGACGAGCTGGTTCTCGTCGAATCCGTCGAAAACGGGCAGGAACTGCACAAGCCGGCCGATGCGGGCGAATTCGTCGTCGCTCATCTCGCGGTCGACCGCCGACATCATCACCATGACATAGACGAGGGCTTCGTGGTGACTGAGGCTTGGCAGCATGGGGCTTTCCGACGGTAGGGCAATTCCAGGAAAAGCGTGAAGCGGTTTCCATGCGGAATTGTGGCGTTTCAAAGAGCCAGATCATCTCAATGAAACGGCGAGACGATCCAGATGGCTGAGAGCTGGGAATTGCCGCGGCCGTTTACAAGTCCGGCTGCGGCTCCTCCATACCGGTGCCGAGGGTTGGATCATCTGATGTCATCGGCGTGTGGCTGAGGTCGCGCGGATCCTCGCCATAGAAGCCGAGCTTTGCCTTACGCGCGGCGTCGGCTCGTTTCTCCAGCGACGAGCCGGGTACCGGCGTCGCCCAGCCGTTGTCGACCAGCCAGGTCGCGAGGTCCTGCCCACCGAGCGAGCAGGAAGCGGTGGCCGATGGGCCGGCGCTCCCTTCGGGCATGTCGCAGCTCACGGCACGGGCGCGCAGAAAGTTCCGGAAGGCTGTCCGTGCGACGATGCCGCAGGGCCAGCTCTTCCCCCCGGTTTCGCAGGTTCTTTCCGCCTGCTCGGGCTCGATGCCATCGATCTGCACCGTCAGCTTGTCGAACTGGATCACGCCGGCGGCGATCGCCACGGGGCGATAGAGGATGGTCGAGCCGGCGGCGGCCTTTGCTTGCTTCTCCGGCTCCGATAAGGGTGCGCGCGGCTCCGCCCGTTCAAGCGGTGCGCTGGTGACCGTGTCGGGCAGGCCGAACTGCTGCGGCTCGATGGCGCGCGCGGCTTTTTCCGTCGTCGGGGACTGGGGTTGCTCGCCGGCCGCAGAGGCGTCTGGCACGGAAGCGCCGCCAGACGACGTGCCGGGATCGAGCGGCACGTCTTCGCCCGTTTCGGCCTGATCCGGGGCCGGCTCGATTTCCGTCATGTCGGGCGTTTCGAGAACGAGGTCCGGCGTGGCAACACTCTCGCGGTCGCGGATGGCGGCTGCACCCGCATAGAGGATGCCGGTGAAAAGCGCGATTGCGGCGATGCCGCCGGCAAGGGTGTATAAATGCTGCCGCATCAGGAAGAACGTCCTATTGGCTGGCCCAGATGATCCGGGCGATCCATTCGATCTGGCTGATCTCGAAGCTCCGGCTCGGGTGCTCCGGGTTGAGGGAAAGGAGCTCGATCGTGCGCGGCGTCTGGCGTGTCAGGACCTTTGCCATGACCTCGCCTTCGCGCGTCTTGACCACCACGCGGTCGCCGCGCCGAACCTGCGCGCCCGGATCGACGATCAGGGTGTCTCCGTCGCGGTAGAGCGGCAGCATGCTGTCGCCCTGGACCTCGAGCGCGTAGATGCCGGTCCGGCGTTCCGCGACCGTCGGGAAATCGATCACGTCCCAGCCCTGGCCGGCCGGGAAACCGCCGTCGTCGAAGAAGCCACCCGCGCCCGCCTGGGCAAAGCCGATCAGCGGGATCGCCGCAGTCGCCGGGGCAGGGGCCTGCGTGGCATCCGGACTCAACAGGCTGGTGAATTGGTCCATCGTCGCGCCCGTCGCCTCGAGCACCTTGGCGATCGATTCCGTCGAAGGCCACCGTTCCCGCCCGTCGGCGGAGTGGCGCTTGGACTTGTTGAAGGAGGTGGGATCGAGCCCGGCGCGGCGGGCGAGACCCGAAGGCGAGAGCTGATTGCGCTCGGCCAATGCATCGATGGCGTGCCAGATCGTGCCGTGAGACAACATGCGAAGGATCCGGGGCCGAACGGGGCGGCCGCTTGCTGGTTTGATCTGCGCCACACTACCGAAACCCCGGGTTCCGGTAAAGAATCCGAAGGAAAATAGTCCTTTCTCCGTCATTTGCTTTGGGGGCGACGGGCCCTATAGTTTGCTCGACGGACAGGACAGGCTTTCATCGGAGGGAACGCTTTGTTGGCGCGCATGAGATCTGAGCGTCTGCTGTTCGTTGCCCTGGCCGCCGCGATCGTCGGGATGGCGCTGGAGCATCAGCTTCTTGAGATGGGGCGCCTGGCAACGCTGATCGGTGCCGCCGGTCTCGTGATTGCGATCGTGCTGGCGTCGCTGCGCGTTTCGCATCATGCCGAAGTGCTGGCGTCCAAGGTCGGCGATCCCTATGGCACGATGATCCTGACGCTGTCGGCGGTCCTGGTCGAGGTTGTCGTGCTGGCGATCATGATGAGCAGCGAGACCTCACCGACGCTGGTGCGCGACACGATCTATGCGGCCGTCATGCTCGACATCAACGGCATCCTGGGTCTGGCCGCCCTGCTTGGCGGGTTGAAGCACGGCGAGCAGCCCTATAACGACGATTCCGCCCGCACCTACAGCGTGATGATCCTGACGGCGATGGGAATATCGATGGTCGTGCCGGAATTCGTGCCGGCGGCGAGATGGCATCTCTATTCGGTCTTCACCATCGGCGCGATGATCACGCTTTACGCCCTCTTCCTGCGCATGCAGGTGGGCGTGCACAGCTATTTCTTCAGCTACAGCTATCCGAAGGCGAAGGGCGAGGGGAGCGCGACACAGGTCAGCGCGGACCAGCCGGTGCTGCCGTCGATCGCGATCCTGATTTTCGGCATCGTGCTGATCGGCATGCTGGCAGAGGTGATGTCGGCGCTGTTGACGTCGGGCCTGAAGGGGAGCGGCGCCCCGCCGGCGGTCACGGCCATCGTGGTTGCGGCGATCTCCGCCTCGCCGGAAATCATGACGGCCATGCGCGCAGCTCTTGCCAATCGCATGCAGGCGGTCGTCAACATCGCGCTTGGCGCATCGCTTTCGACGGTCATCCTGACCGTGCCGGTCATGGAGGCGATCGCGCTCTACACCGGTCAGCCTTTCCTGATGGCCATGTCGCCGGTGCAGACGGTGATGGTGACGATTACCTTGATTGTCGCGGCGATCAACCTCAACGACGGCCAGACCAACGCCATCGAAGGTATGACCCATTTCGTGTTGTTCGCCACCTTCGTCATGCTCTCGGCGATCGGGCTTTGAGCGGTGAAGGTTACTTTCGCGTCGGTCACACCGTGGCCCTTTCTCGCGCCTTCCTTGCCACCACCTCTTCATAGGCGGCCTGCAGGGTGGCGCGCACCCGCGGCGGGCCATCGAGCGGCGCACCGAGATGATCGTGCCGAAGCTCGTCCATGAAGCGATCCCAGAGCTCGGGGCCGCCAGTTTCCATCAGTTCGGCGCGGATGCTGAGCTCTTCGCTGACCGGTAGATAGCGCCGTCCCCAGGCGCCGAGCTGGGCCATGATCGGTACCAGCGCGATCGTCATCTCCGTCAGGCTGTAAATGGCCTTCTGCTTGTGGCTGGGGTCGTCGGCCTTGGTCAGCATGCCCTGCTCGACCAGCATCTTCAGCCGGTCCGCAAGGATGTTCGAAGAGATGCCCTCCTGGGATCGCAGCAATTCCCGGAAGTGCCGTTTACCGCCGAAGATCATGTCACGAATGATCAGCAGGCTCCATTTGTCGCCGAACACTTCGAGCGAAAGATTGATCGGGCAACCCGAGCGAATGTCGTCCTTCATTGGCACCTCTTCAAAACCGCTTGCATTATCGCATCAGTGGAGTTATCGTGCAACTGCTTTCAAAATTATATCAGTTTTAATATGAAATCAGTTAGGCAAAGGCCACCCGTTACCGGCCAAGAGGAGCGAGGAACATGACCGAGCGATCCGTTGAACATTCGAGTTTTACCATCGAGCGCAGCTTCAAGGCGACGCCGGAACAGGTGTTCAGGGCGTTCTCCGAGCCGGCTGCAAAGGAACGTTGGTTCGTCTCTGCTGACGGCTGGCCGGTGGCCGAATTCAGCCACGACTTCCGTGTCGGCGGCCGCGAAAGCGGTCGCTTCAGCCAGGACGGCGAGACGATCTACTATGACGACACTGTCTATCTCGACATCGTCGAGAACCGCCGGATCATCTTCGCCTATACGATGACCCAGAACGACAGGAGGATTTCCGCCTCCGTCGCCACGGTCGATATCCGGCCTGAGGGTCGTGGATCGCGCCTTGTCTTTACCGAGCAAGCCGCCTTCCTCGATGGGCTCGACAAACTCGACTACCGACGTGAGGGCTGGGAAACGTTGATCGGCTCGCTGGCCAAGGAAGTCGGCGAGACGGTTGGGGCGGCCTGACGGCTGTCAGGTTTTCGCGGAGAACTGGTGATTGAGACCGATCCGGTCTTCCGTTGATGCTTCAATGCATGGCCGCGATCGCGCTGCCGGCAATTCCCATGGAAAAGAGCGTGAGGCAGACGGCGGCAATCCGGCGCGGCAGATGTGATGTCGACATACCTTTCGACATCTGTACCAGCATGGCGCCGGCGCCGATCCAGCTCGCTCCAACGGTGACGACCAGCAGTGAGAAGCCCGCGATCCAGGACCAGACGGCTGCCAGTCCGGTTTGCGGCAGCAGCACCAGGGCGACGATCAACGCCTTCGGATTGAGCAGCGTCGTGATGAAGACCTGACGGATGGAAATGACGACACCTTCGCTGCGCTCGGCATCGGTGGTCCAGAGTGCATAGGCGAGGTAGAGAACCCAGCAGGCGGCGACGAGTTTCAGCGCAAGGCCGAGCTGCGGATGGGCGGCGAGGAATGGCGCCAGAAGCGCCACGGCCGGAATGATGACGGCGAGATAGCCACCGAGCTCGCCGATCAGCAACGGCAGCGAACGGCGGAACCCGATCGAGGCGCCGGAGAGCCAGAGCAGTGTGTTTGTCGGCCCGGGCGTTGCGAGCAGGATCAGGGCGGCAAGGGCGAAGGCGAGCGGCTGCATCTCGTTGGACCTGGTTTCGTGGCCGTTATCGCCGTCTTCTAGCAACCGCGCAAGCGCCCGGTCTTGATCTCCATCAAGCGCACTCTCCGATCCTTCCAGAAAACCATCCCAAGAAATCGCCACAACCAGCCGCGAAACACCCCTTCCGCGTGTATCGCGGTCGCGCTATCAGACCGTCGCCGCCGCTCTTCTTCCCGCCGGCGCGATCGAGGTTTCCATGAACAAGACCGTACTGTCAGGCATCGTCATGACGACGTTTTCCTATTTCCTGTTCTCGTTGCAGGATGCGTCGGTCAAATGGCTCGTCGTCGGCTATTCGGTCTGGCAGATCCTGTTTACCCGCAGCATCACCATCCTCGCGCTTTGCCTAATCATTGGCCGCGGCAAGCTGGTGCGCAACGCCATCGCGTCCCCGGTGATCAAGCCGCTGTTCGTGCGCAATCTGCTGCTGCTCGCCGCCTGGCTTTCCTATTTCAACGCGGCGCGTGATCTCGGCCTCGCGGAGATGACGACGCTCTACTATGCCGCGCCGATCATCGTGACGCTGCTCGCCGTGCCGATCCTGAAGGAGGACGTGCCGCCGATCCGCTGGTTCGCCGTTTTCGTCGGCTTCGTCGGCGTGCTCATCGCCTGTGATCCGCTCGGCACCGGCATGAAGCTGTCGCTGCCCGTGTTCCTGGCGCTCGCCGCCGCCGTCTTCTGGGCGATCGGAACCGTCATGCTGCGCAAGACCGCGCTGCAGGAAACGACCTTGGTGCAGATGACGATCTCCAACGTCTTCTTCATCGCGATGACCGGGCTTGCCGTCGGCTTCTTCTGGACGCCGCCGGCGCTCTTCGACGTCGCCCTGATGGCGGGAACCGGCGTGATCGCCGGCATCGCCCAGTACGCGCTGTTCGAGGGCATGCGCCGGGCGCCGATCTCGGTGATCGCGCCCTTCGAATATACCTCGCTCGTCTGGGCCTTCGGCCTCGGCTTCCTGATCTGGGGTGACGTCCCGGCCGTCAACGTCTTTGCCGGCGCCGGCCTGATCTTCGCGGCCGGTCTGCTGATCATCGTCGGCGAACGCCTGGCGCATCGCCGCGCCGGCGCTGTTGCCTAAACCTGGACGGCTTCCCGTGGATCGGACGGCCTCAGAGGTCATGTAGCGGCGCTCCACCGTTTCCTCGTAGATGCGGAGACCTTCGCGCGGGCGGATGTCAGCAACGACGCGCGTCGCTGGAAAGCCGAGGCCCGAAATGAAAACAGGCCCCGCGAGGGGCCTGTTTCCTTCGATGAACTTGGCTTACGCCGCCTGCTTCTTCTCGCCGTAGGGGTCGAAGCGGCCGTAGAAGGTCTCGCCGCGTTCGGCCATCTCCTTCAGGAGCGCCGTCGGCTTGAAATGGTCGCCATAGTCCTTGGCAAGTTTCTCGCACATCCTGACGAAGGCCTTCACGCCCATGCCGTCGATGTAGGAGAGCGTACCGCCGGTGTAAGGCGCGAAGCCGAAGCCGAGGATCGAGCCGACATCCGCTTCGCGCGGGTCGGTAACGATGCCTTCTTCCATGGTGCGGGCGGCCTCGAGCGCGATCGTCGCCAGGAAGCGCTGCTTCAGCACCTCGACGTCGATCTTTTCGGCGTTCTTCTGCGGATAGAGCGTCTTCAGCTCCGGCCACAGGTACTTCTTGGCGGGCTTTGCCGGGTACTCGTAGAAGCCTTTGCCGTTCTTGCGGCCGCGACGGTCGAGCTCGTCGACCATCTTGTTGATCAGCGCCATGTGCTTGGGATCGACGGCCTTTTCGCCGAGGTCGGCGACGGTGGCCTTCAGGATCTTCTGGCTGAGATCGATCGCCACCTCGTCGTTGAGCGACAGCGGACCAACCGGCATGCCGGCCATCTTGGCGGCATTCTCGATCATCGCCGGCGGCACGCCTTCGATCAGCATGTCATAGGCTTCGTGGATGTAGCGGAAGACGCAGCGGTTGACATAGAAGCCGCGGGTGTCATTGACGACGATCGGCGTCTTCTTGATCGCGGCGACATAGTCGAGTGCCGTGGCGAGCGCCTTGTCGCCGCTCTCCTTGCCGAGGATCACTTCCGTCAACATCATCTTCTCGACCGGCGAGAAGAAGTGGATGCCGATGAACTGGCCGGGGCGCTTGGAGTTCTTGGCAAGGCCGGTGATCGGCAGCGTCGAGGTATTGGAGGCGAAGATCGCGTCTTCGGCGATCACCGCTTCCACCTTCTCGATCACGTCCTTCTTGACCTGGCGATCCTCGAACACCGCCTCGACGACGAGGCCGGCGCTCTTGAGGTCGTTGTAGTCAGCCGACGGCGTGATGCGGGCAAGCAGCGCTTCACCCTCTTCCTTGGTCAGGCGGCCCTTGCCGATCGAATCCTTGACCAGGCCTTCCGAGTGGGCCTTGCCCTTTTCGGCGGCTTCCATGTCGCGGTCGATCAGTGTCACGGCGATGCCGGCGGCGGCCGTCACATAGGCGATCGAGGCGCCCATGAAGCCGGCGCCGACCACGCCCACATGCTTGAACTCCGACTTCGGCACGCCGGCCGGCCGGCGAGCGCCCTTGCCGAGCTCCTGCATCGAGACGAACAGCGAGCGGATCATCGAGAAGGCTTCGGTCGTCTGAAGGATCTCGGTGAAGTAGCGCTGCTCGATCTTCAAGGCCGTATCGAACGGCACCTGCAGGCCCTCATAGACGCATTTCAGGATGGCGATGGCGCCCGGATAGTTGCCATAGGTCTCGCGGCGCAGGATGCCGGAGGCAGCCGGCCAGAGCTGGGCCGAAGCCGGCGTCCAGATACCGCCGCCCGGAACCTTGTAGCCCTTCTCGTCCCAGGGCTGCACCGGCTTCAGGCCATTCTTGATCATCGCCTTGGCGGCGTCGATGAGCTTGTCGGCGTCGACGACTTCGTGCACGAGGCCAAGCGCCTTGGCGCGCGCCGCCGTCAGCGACGAGCCTGTCGTCATCATTTGCAGCGCGTCCTGCGCGTTGGTGAGGCGCGGCACGCGCTGGGTGCCGCCGGCGCCCGGGAAGATGCCGACCTTGACTTCCGGAAGAGCGATCTTCACCGATTTTGAATTGGAGGCGACGCGGCCGTGGCAGGCGAGCGACAGCTCGAAGGCGCCGCCCATGCAGGTGCCGTTGATCGCCGAGACCCAGGGCTTGCCCGAGGTTTCGAGCTTGCGGAAGAGCCCGGTCATGCGGCCGACCAGGTCGAAGAGCTTCTGGGCGGCGTTGTCCGGATCCTTCTTCTTCTCCTCCTGCTGGAAGGTGAACATCGACTTGATCATCGACAGGTCCGCGCCGCCGGAGAAGCTCGACTTGCCGGATGTGAAGACGACGCCCTTGACCGCTGCGTCGGCGGTGGTCGCATCGACGATGGCGTTGAGTTCTTCCATTACTTCCTGGGTGAAGACGTTCATCGACTTCTCAGGCATGTCCCAGGTGACGAGCGCGATGCCGTCGGCGTCGGTCTCGATCTTGAAATTGGTGTATTGCGTCATGGTTCTCCCCCTCAGTAGAGAATGGGTTCGATCTGCAGCGAGACGTTCGATCCGCCGCTGTAACGTTGTTTGCTGGTGTTGGTGGCGATCAGCCGTCCGTCGCGCTCGACGCGGATGGTGAAGCCCGCATCGGCGGCCTTGTCGACCTCGGGCTTCGGCACCTGCAGCACGAAGGGCACGCGGGTAGCCTTGCCGTCGCTGACGACCGATGTCTCGGCAATCAGCTTGGCGGCGGCGTCGGCGACGCCCTGTTCCTCGAGCCTTATGGTGACGGTGCCGGCCGGAACCGGACCGTCGGCGACATTGGTGATCGCACCGGTGAGCGTGAAGCTGTCGCCGCCCTCTTCCTCGTCGGAGACGCAGCCGGCGGCTGCAAGCAGCCCCAGGCCCATCAGTCCGAGAAGCGTGCGGCGCATCACATCCATCGTCAGACCCTTTCGATGACCGTGGCCGTGCCCATGCCGGCACCGATGCACAATGTCACGAGCGCGGTGTTGAGATCGCGGCGTTCCAGTTCGTCGAGCACGGTGCCGAGGATCATCGCGCCGGTGGCGCCGAGCGGATGGCCCATGGCGATCGCGCCGCCGTTGACGTTGATCTTGTCGTGCGGGATGTCGAAAGCCTGCATGTAGCGCAGCACGACTGCGGCGAAGGCTTCGTTGAGCTCGAAGAGATCGATGTCCGACAGTTTCATGTCGGCGCGCTTCAGAAGCTTTTCGGTGACATCGACCGGCCCGGTCAGCATCAGCGCCGGATCGGAGCCGATATTGGCGAAGGCGCGGATGCGGGCGCGAGGCTTCAGGCCCATGCTCTCGCCGCCGGCCTTGGAGCCGAGCAGCACGGCTGCGGCGCCGTCGACGATGCCGGAGGAGTTGCCGGCATGGTGCACGTAGTTGATCTTCTCGATTTCGGGATGCGCCTGGATGCCGACGGCCTCGAAGCCGCCCATCTCACCCGGCATCTGGAACGACGGGTTGAGCGCGGCGAGCGCCTGCATGTCGGTGCCGGGACGCATATGTTCGTCACGGTCGAGGATCGTCAGGCCGTTCTGGTCCTTGACCGGAACGACGGACTTCTTGAAGTAGCCCTTCTCCCAGGAATGCGCCGCGCGCTTCTGGCTTTCCACCGCATAGGCATCGACGTCGTCGCGACTGAAGCCGTACTTCGTGGCGATCAGATCGGCCGAGACGCCCTGCGGCATGAAGAACGCCGGCAGGTTGACCGAGGGGTCCATGAACCAGGAGCCGCCGGACATGCCGAGGCCAACACGCGACATGCTCTCGACGCCGCCAGCAATCACGATGTCGTCTGCGCCCTGGGCGATCTTGGCCGCACCGAAGTTGATGGCATCGAGACCGGAGGCGCAGAAGCGCGATATCTGCATGCCCGGTGCACGGGTGGAATAACCCGCTTCGAAGGCGGCGGCCTTCGGGATAACCGAACCGGCATCCATCACCGGATCGACGCAGCCCATGATGATGTCGTCCACGGTCGACGTGTCGAGGTCGTTGCGGTCACGCACCGCTTCCAGCATCTTGGCGGCGAGGCGTACGGAGGGCACTTCGTGCAGCGATCCGTCCTTCTTGCCACGGCCGCGCGGCGTGCGCACGTGGTCGTAAACGAAGACTTTCGTCATGTCTCATCTCCCTTTCGGCAGCACCGGAAGGTGCCGCCAGTCAAAACATTTTAGATCGAGTCCGCGGCGAGATTAGAAAGCGGCCGCGTCGAGCGCCATCAGCGTGTCGGCACCGGTTTCGATGCGGGCTTTGCGCAGGGCCGTTTCCGGCAGGATCCTTTCCATGAAGAAGGTCGCGGTGATCAGCTTGTTCCTCAGATAGTCTGCGCGCGCCGTTTCGCCAGAGGCAAGTTTTTCCTCGGCGGTCTTGGCGATCTTCGCCCACATATAGCCGAGCACGACGAGGCCAAAGAGGTGCATGTAGTCGGTCGAGCCGGCGCCGGCATTATCCGGCTTGGCCATGGCGTTCTGCATGAACCACATGGTGGCGGCCTGCAGGTCGTTGAGGCCCTTCTTCAACGCCTTGGTATAGGCGGCGAGCTTCTCGTTGCTGCGGTTTTCCTCGCAGAAGTCGCCGATCTCCTTGAACAGCGCCATGACGGCACGGCCGCCGTTCAAGGCCAGCTTGCGGCCGACGAGGTCGAGCGCCTGGATGCCATTGGCGCCTTCGTAGATCATGGCGATACGGGCATCGCGGACATATTGGCTCATGCCGTGTTCTTCGATGTAGCCATGGCCGCCGAACATCTGCTGCGCCATGACGGCGTGGTCGAAGCCCTTGTCGGTCAGCACCCCCTTCAGGATCGGCGTCATCAGACCGAGGATGTCATCGGCGGTCTGGCGATCGGCTTCATTGTCGGAACGGTGGGCGATGTCGGACTTCAGCGCGGTCCACAGCGTGAAGGCGCGACCGGCTTCGTTGAAGGCCTTGATCGTCATCAGCGTGCGGCGGACGTCCGGATGCACGATGATCGGGTCGGCCTTCTTGTCCGGCGCCTTCGGGCCGGAAAGCGAGCGGCCCTGGATGCGGTCGCGGGCATAGTTGGCGGCGTTCTGGTAGGCGACTTCCGCGATCGAGAGGCCCTGCATGCCGACGCCGAGGCGGGCCTCGTTCATCATCACGAACATGGCGTTGAGGCCCTTGTTCTCGGCGCCGATCAGATAGCCCTCGGCCCCGTCATAGTTCATGACGCAGGTGGCGTTGCCGTGGATGCCCATCTTGTGTTCGATCGCGCCGCAGGAAACACCGTTGCGTTCGCCCGGTTCGCCGTCGGCATTCAGCTTGAACTTCGGCACGATGAACAGCGAGATGCCCTTCACGCCTTCCGGCGCGCCCTCGATGCGGGCAAGCACCAGGTGGATGATGTTGTTCGACATGTCGTGTTCGCCGGCGGAGATGAAGATCTTCTGGCCGGAAATCTTGTAGGTGCCGTTGCCGGCGGGCACTGCCTTGGTGCGCAGCAGGCCGAGGTCGGTGCCGCAATGCGGTTCGGTCAGGTTCATCGTGCCGGTCCAGGTGCCGGCCACCATCTTCGGCAGATAAGCCTGCTTCTGTTCGTCCGAACCGTGAACGAGGATCGCGGCGATCGCGCCCTGGGTGAGGCCCGGATACATGGTCAGCGCCATGTTGGCCGAGGACATGTATTCGCCGACGGCGGTGTGCAGCGTATAGGGCAGGCCCTGGCCGCCGAATTCCTCGGGAACGGCAAGGCCGAGCCAGCCGCCTTCACGGTAGAGATCGAAGGCTTCCTTGAACCCCTTCGGCACGCTGACCGATGCGTCGTCGTGGCGCTTGCAGCCTTCCTGGTCGCCGGAAAGATTGATCGGGAACAGAACCTCCTCGGCGAGCTTGGCGGCTTCGCCGACGATCGCTTCGATCATGTCGGGCGTCGCGTCGGCGAAGCCCGGAAGATTGTTGTAGCGTTCGATGCCGAGCACGTCGTTCAGGATGAAAAGGGTGTCGTCGACTGGAGCCTTGTAGATGGGCATTCTTTCCTCGCCTTTGGTGCTTCGGGCGTCTCGTCGTCGACGCCCGGTTGCAGGATGCCGGATGCGCCGCCCTCCTCTAGGGCGCCCTGCGTTCGGACGAACGTATAAGGGACGCCCTAGCACTTTGATTCTAGAGCATCTTTCCGCTTCCAGTGATTCCACGTGAAAGCCGGATGCTCTAGGCGGTCTCGCATCGTTGGCAGGATGCTACAAAATTTTGACGTTTGCGTAAACGTCAAAAAGTGCGGACTACGAAGTTTCGTCGCGGATACCCGGGGGAGCGGAGAGAGGCGCCGGAGACCTGCGCTCACGGCCGATCCTGCCAAATCGTTAAAAAATCACGGGCAGGTTAACGGCTTGTTTACCACGTTTCATGAAAGGTGCGTGTTGAGATGGTCGAAGCTGCAACGAGTCCTGGCGTCGTGTCGTTGTAGCTTTGCCCACGTCGGAAGCGCCACAGGGGTGAAGAAAGCTGTTTTCTTCCGTGACGACTTTCGAGATGGCCGACGACAGGGGCGAAGAACACCATGAATGGATCGCGATCAAATCCTCAGCGCGCAGGCAGCCAGTCCTATAGCGAGCGGCCGTCGCTTGACGCCTTGAACCGCACCATCGAAGGACTTGAGGCGCGGATCGAAGGCCTGATGAGCGGCGCCGCGCGCGAGACGGCGCCAAGGCCGCCCGAGCGCGAGCGCCTGCCCGCCCGCGAACCAGCCAGAGAACCGGTAACGCCCCGCGACGCCGTCGCCGAAATCATGCAGCGCCAGCGCAGCCTCAGCGCTTCGCGCGAGCGCCCCTCCCTTCGCGACCGGCTGCCGCAGCGCGAGCCGGAACGTTACACTGCTGAGCGCCCGGTCTCCGACCTCTTCGTCGACGAGCCGAGCCGGCAGCCGCTTCACAGCCAGCCGCAGCGTCCGTCGTCGGCCGTCAACGATATTGCCGAAGCGCTGGTCGGTCTGCGCCAGGATCTCAAGCGCGACATCACCGACGGGCTGACGCGTGAGATGAATTCGCTGCGGTCCGAAATTCGCGGCATCAAGGCCCAGGCGCAGGATCACAGCTTCGCCGAAGACGTGCGCGGCGACATGCAGCGCCTCGCCGACAGCATCCAGCAGCTCGGTCGCCAGGCCTCCCCGGCCCAGGCCGACGCGCTGCGCGGCGACTTCGACGAGCTGCGCGCCATGATCGACGGCCTGGCGCGTGAAGACAGCATGCGCCGCATGGAGAGCCGCTGGAACGGCGTCGAGGACCGGTTGATCGCCTTTGACCAGAACCGCGACGACGAACTGGTGGCGCTCGCCTATCGGCTTGACGAGATCAAGTCGCAGATCGGTTCGCTGAAGAACAGCTCCGCCGTCGACGCGCTGGAAGACAAGCTGATCGCCGTTGCCCAGGCGATCGAAATGCTGGGCCGCCAGATCCAGCCCGACGACCGTCGTCTCGTTTCGCAATTTGCCGATCTCGACAGCCGGCTTGACGAGATCAGCCGCGCCATCGCCGCCAACAGCCGCACGACGACCGGTCTCGACGGTGGTTTCGTCAATCGGCTGGAAAGCCGGCTCGGCGACCTTTCCCGCCAGATCGACAACCTGTCGCGCCCGAACGATTCCGGGCTCGGCGCACGCCTGGAGGCCTTGACGGCCCGGGTCGAGGACCTCGCGAGCGAAAAGGCTGCCGCGCGGCTGGAGGAACGTCTCGACCAGCTTTCGCTGCTGATGGAGCGCAGCAACAGGACCGCGCAGGCGGATCTCGGCGATTACCTGTCGGACATTTCTCGCAAGATCGAGGCCCTGGATCAGGGCAGCGTCAACGACGCGCTGGCCGAACGGCTCGACTATCTGGCACGCCGCATCGACGAACTTGACACCCATGGCGGTCAACCGGCATCCGACCCGCGTTTCGACCGCCTGGAAGATCGGCTGGTCGGCATCGCGCAGCGTCTGGAAGAGACCCATGCTGCTCCGTTCGACGATCGCGCCGCCCTGCAGAACCTCGAAGCGCAGATCGCCAATCTGTCGACGCTGGTCAGCCAGCCGCGCGCAGACATTGCCGCGAGCGCCATGCCCGTCGATTTCGAAAACCGCATGAGTGCGCTTGAGGATTACCTCTCGACCAGCGACGAATACATCGTCGAGGCCGCCCGCCAGGCGGCCGAAGCGGTGATGGAAGCCTATGCCAAGAACGGCTCTCCCCGGGGCGCCGGCGGAGATCTCGCCGCCATCTCGGCGCTTGCCGAGGATCTTCGCACGCTGGAAGACCTGAGCCGCTCCAGCGAAGAGCGCACGGCGCGCACCTTCGAGGCGCTGCACGAGACCCTCGTGCATATCGCCGACAAGCTGGAGCGCATCGAAAATCGCGAGCCGGCAATGCCCGTGCGGGCAGAAACAGCGGTGCTGCGCGAACCCGCGCAGATGCCCAAGGCCGTACAGCCGGAATTCGACGATCCCTTCCGCGGCAACGATCTCGACGACCGTTACGAGGATCTGCAGCGCAACGTCCGCGCCTTGCAGGCCGAAGATCAGGCTGTGGTTGCGCAGACCGGCGAGCCGGCAACGGCTTTTGCCGATGAGCAGCAGGTCTCGACCGTTGAAGTCGAAGACGTGCGCGAACCGGCCGCGGCAAGCCGCACCGGCCTGCTTGCCGGTCTCACCCGGCGTTTCTCTGGCAAGCGCTCCGAGCCGGTGTCGGAACAGGCCCGGCAGATTGTCGAGCCGGCGCCGTCGATCGATCCCTCCGAAATGCTTGCGCCGGAGGAAGCCAATCAGCTCCTGGAGCCGGGTTCCGGCGTTCCCGACGTCAAGAAGATCCTGGAACGCGTGCGCGCCGGCCAGATGAGCAAGGCGGGTGTTCAGCCTGCCGACGGCGACAAGTCGGATTTCATCGCCGCCGCCCGCCGTGCCGCCCAGCTCGCGGTCGAAGAAGCCGACACCCTGAACAAGGTGGGGCAAGGCGGCAAGGCCTCCGGCATCGGTGGCGCTTTCGCTCGGCACCGCCGGCCGATCCTGATGGCCGTCGGTGCGGTGCTGCTGGCGATCATGTCCTACCCGCTGGTCAGCAACATGCTGAAGAAGCACGAGACCGCACCGATGGAGCCGGCGGCGATCATCGAGCAGCGGGCGGTGCCGGAATCGCGCGAAAACAAGATCGTGGACGACCTCCTGCCGCAGACGGCGGCCGTGGCCCCGGCTGCGACCCCCGTCACGGCATCCGAGCCCGCTGTCGCAGCACCTCTCGATTCCGTCGAAGCATCAGCGAAGGTATCCGAAACTTCGATCTCGGTACCGGCAACGGCCGTGCCGACGACCACCATCGCGACCCCGGCTGAAGAAAAAGCACCGATGCTTGCGCCGGCCGCAGAAACGAAAACGGCGTCACCAGCCTCCGAATTCCAGCCGACGCCGGTCGGCAACGCACCCGCCGATGGCGCCGCTGTTGTCAGTTCGCCGGCCGATGGCGCGGCGGTGACGGCACTTGCGCCGGTGGCTGCACCGAGCGAGATCGTGCTGCCGGAGGGTTTCGGCCCGGCCGCTCTGGTGACGGCCGCCAAGGGCGGAGACCCGCTTGCCTTCTTCGAAATCGGCGCCCGCTTCAGCGAGGGCCGCGGTGTCCCTGAAAATATGGCGGAAGCCGCCAAATGGTATCAGCGCGCCGCAGACGCCGGCGTCGTTCCGGCGCAGTACCGTCTCGCGAGCATGTATGAAAAAGGCATGGGCGTAACGCGTGACGCCGCCAAGGCGAAGGCGCTCTATCTTTCCGCCGCCGGCCAGGGCAACGCCAGCGCCATGCACAATCTAGCAGTGATGCTGGCGAGCGGCCGCAATGGTTCGCCTGACTTTGCCGAGGCAACGAAGTGGTTCGCGAAGGCGGCCGAACTCGGGATTCGCGACAGCCAGTTCAATCTCGCCGTCCTCTATGCGCGGGGCAACGGCGTGCCGCAGGACCTGACGGAATCCTACAAGTGGTTCTCGGCCGCTGCCCGCGAAGGCGATATGGATGCCGCCGCCAAGCGTGACGAAGTTGCCAAGGCGATGAAGCCTGAGCAGCTCGAAAGCGCCAAGGCAAAGGCCGATGCCTGGAAGGCGCAGCCGGTCGACGCCAAGGCGAACACGGTCGATGTTCCGGATGCCTGGGTCGGCCCGGCCAACAAGACTGCCAGCGTCGACATGACCAAGGCGGTCCGCAACATCCAGGCGATCCTGAACAACAATGGCTTCGACGCCGGCAAACCGGACGGCCAGATGGGCAAGAAGACCGTGGCTGCCATCAAGGCCTTCCAGAAGTCGATCGGCCAGGAGCCGACGGGCGAAATCACCGAACAACTGGTCAAGGAATTGCTGAAGCGCAATTCCTGAGCTTTGGGCTTGCGCCGTAATAAAGCCGCAGAACCGGGCGACACGGATTGCGGGTGGCGAAGCTGTCTGCCATGTGGCTGAAAAGGTTGAAATGTCAGGCCTGCTGCATAATTCCTTAATCGGAATCAGGCTAGGGAAGAATTGATGCAGCAATCAAGGTCCGACCGTGACCTTGGCACGTCCTGGTGGAAGCGCAACGCTGCAGGAGTGCATGACGGAGGCCGCCTCGCCCTCGGGAGAGGTGCCGGCCTTTCGAATAATCCCTCATTCGTGGTGAATTGCTTGCCACATTAACCGGTTTGCCCGCATTGCGGGCCATTGGCATATCGAGGACCCGGCGTGACGATCTATCTGCCCATCGCAGAGTTGTCGGTGAACATACTCATCATTCTCGGTATGGGCGCAGCCGTCGGCTTTCTATCCGGCATGTTCGGCGTCGGCGGCGGCTTCCTGATCACGCCGCTCCTGATCTTCTATAATATTCCGCCCGTCGTGGCGGTGGCGACCGGCGCCAACCAGGTGGTGGCCTCGTCGATCTCGGGCGCGATCACCCATTTCCGGCGCGGCACCATCGACATCAAGCTCGGCACGGTACTCCTATGCGGCGGTCTTGCAGGCGCCACTGTCGGCGTCTGGCTGTTTTCGCTGCTGCGCCGCCTCGGCCAGCTCGATCTGGTGATTTCGCTGCTTTACGTCTTGCTGCTCGGTACCGTCGGCGGCCTGATGCTATGGGAAAGCATCACCGCCATGCGCAAGGCCGCCAAGAACCAGGCGACGACCTTGCGTCGCCCCGGCCAGCACAACTGGGTGCACGGCCTGCCGCTGAAGATGCGCTTCAAGAAGTCGAAGATCTATCTCAGCGTCATTCCGGTCGCCTTCCTCGGCTTTTGCATCGGCATCCTGACGTCGGTCATGGGCGTCGGCGGCGGCTTCATCATGGTGCCGGCGATGATCTATCTGCTGCGCATCCCGACTAACGTCGTCGTCGGCACATCACTGTTCCAGATCGTCTTCGTCTCGGCCTATACGGTGATTGTCCAGGCATCGACCAACTACACCGTCGACATCGTGCTCGCCTTCGTCCTGATGATCGCCGGCGTCATCGGCGCACAATACGGCGTGCGTGTCGGCCAGAAGCTGCGCGGCGAACAATTGCGTGCGCTGCTGGCGCTCCTCGTTCTTGCCGTCGGCATTCGTCTGGCGATCGAACTCGTCATCCCGCCGAAGGACATCTATTCGGTCGTATCAGCGGGGTTCGGTTTCTGATGATCCGCTTCGCTCGCACAGCCTTCATTCTTTTCGCCTTGGCCCTGGCGGCGCCGGCCGATGCCGCGCTTCAGGACGAAAACGCCGACCTCACTGAAAAGCTGGAGATCGGCATCTCCACCGACGAGATCGCCATCACGTCGGATTTTCGCGGCGCGGATCTGACGATCTTCGGCGCCGTCGACGGTTTCGACCAGGGGCTACTGGCCCAGGGCAGGTACAACATCATCGTGTCGCTCGAAGGTCCGAAGGACAATGCGACGGTGCGCAAAAAGGAGCGCGTCTTCGGCATCTGGGTAAACACCAGCTCCATGACCTTCGAACTGGTGCCGGAATCCTATTCGCTGTCATCAACGCGCGATATCGAAACGATCGCGCCGCCCGGCGAGATGGGCAATATGGGCATCGGCGTCGATCACATGCGGCTGGTGCCGCTCGGCTTCGTCGGCGACGGCAGCAATCTCGGCGAGTTCCGCAACGCCTTCCGCCGCATCCGTGAGACGAGCGGCGTCTATGAACGCGATCCGGGCGGCGTGCAATTCATCAGTGCCAGCCTGTTCAAGGCTTCCGTGCGCCTGCCGGCCAACGTCCCGAACGGTGTCCATGTGGTGCGCGCCTATCTCTTTCGCGATGGCGTCTTCGTTGCCGCCAAGGCGCTGCCGCTGCGTGTCGTCAAGACTGGCCTGGAACAGTTCATTACCCAGGCGGCGCATCAGCAACCGCTTTTCTACGGCCTCGTTGCCGTGCTGCTCGCAGTCGTTACCGGCTGGGGTGCGAGCTTCATCTTCCGCAAGGAATAGTTTGGGGCAGGCGCTGGCCTTGCGTTTCCTTTTTCCCGGCGCGCGTTTAAAGAAAGGGCAGCAGGATGTTTCAGGGATAAAGTACCGGGACATCCCTAAGATGTTGATCTGAACGCGCCGCGCCTAAGGGCGCAGGGTTCGAGAATGCGATGCTTGCACTTGTGGCGGCAAGCGACGCGAGACAGGCAGAGGAAGCCCGATGAAACCGATTTTTGTCCAGTTGCAGTGCGCTCCCGGCAAGACCTACGAGGTCGCTGACGAGATCTACCGCAAGGAAATCGTTTCGGAAATGTACTCGACGAGCGGCGACTACGACCTGATCATCAAGATCTACATCGAGGAAGGCCAGGACATCGGCAAGTTCATCAACGACAACATTGCCACAGTGCCGGGCATCTCGCGCTCGCTGACGACGCTGACCTTCAACGCGTTCTGACCGGGGCCGCGGCGGCGTGCGGACGGAACCGCACGCTTTCCCAAACGTCAGGCAATGAGATTGGCAAAGCGCACCGAATAGATCCGGTCGCGTCCAAGCATATGGGCGACAAGCTTGCTGCGGTCGAAAAGGCCGGTCATCGCCCGATGCCGGAGGTCGAGCCCGCCGGTCGTAACGCCGAAGGCGGGCATCAGCATGCGCGTGCCGTCCGTCGCAAAGCAGGCGCGGCGCACGGCCCTGTCGCGTCTCACCACCGTTGCTGCCGGGTGCAGATGGCCGGCGATTTCGCCGACGGCTTCGCCGCGCCTCGGCTCGTGCCGGAAGACGAGGTCCGCATGGCTGAGTTCGTCCATCGAGGCGCCCGGCAGCCCAAAGGCACCGTCCGGGTCGTGATTGCCGTTGATCCAGACCCATTCGCGTCCATGTGCCATCGATGCGATCATGTGCCGGAAGGTATCCGGCATCACCGCCGAGCCGACGCGATCGTGAAAATTGTCGCCGAGGCTGATGACGAGCTTCGGGTCATGACGGGCGATCGCCGCCTCGAGCACGCGCAGGGTCGCAAGCGTATCGTAGGGCGGCAAAAGCATGCCGCGGCGGGCGAAGGCGGAGCCTTTTTCCAGGTGAAGGTCGGAAACGACGAGCGTGCCCGTCTCCGGCAGATACAGGCCGCCGAGCGGATCGCAGATCGCCGCGACGCCGTTGATGATCGTCTGCGCCTGGAGGAGGGGGGCTGTCATCGCAGCCGATAGGGTGCGAGCGAGGCGGTGCATGGTCACGGTCTCGCACGTTGCATGGCCAGAGGGGGGTAACCCGCCCGACGCGACAGACTGCTCTTGCTCAAAACGACTTTCCTATCGATCCACATCATGTCCGACGCCCATCGCCTCGTTGATCAGGTCGTCGGCGGCCTCCGAAAGCAGGAAGTCCTGGGCCTCGCCCTGAACCATTTCCTTGCCGATCTCCAGCATCACGGGCACCGCCAGCGGCGAGATCCGGTCAAGCCGTCGATGGGTGATGTGGCCCTTGATTCGCTTCAGCATATCCCCCAGCCGGGCGATGTCCAAAAGCCCCGTTGCCGCATCGTTGCGGGTCGCCTCGAGCAGCAGGTGGTCCGGCTCGTGCGCGTGCAATACGTCGTAAATGAGGTCGGCCGAAACCGTCACCTGCCGGCCGGTCTTTTCCTTGCCGGGATGGCGCTGGTCGATCAGACCGGCGATGACGGCGCAATTGCGGAAGGTGCGTTTGAGGAGGAAGGATTCGTTCAGCCAGGCTTCGAGGTCGTCGCCCAGCATGTCCTCGTCGAAGAGTTCGGCAAGTGCGCCGCGCCGAAGCTCGAAGGTGGCGCCGAGGTCGTCGAGCGCCCAGACCGCCAGAGAATAATCCGTTGCGACGAAGCCGAGCGGCTTCAAACCGGCGCGGTCGAGGCGACGGGTGAGCAGCATGCCGAGCGTCTGGTGCGCCAGTCGTCCTTCGAAGGCGTAGGCGACCATGTAGTGGCGGCTGCCGCGTGGGAAGGTTTCGATCAGGAGTTCGTCCTCGCGCGGCAGCATCGAGATGTCCTTCTGCAGCGACAGCCAGTCGCGCACCTGTTCCGGCAGCGCTGCCCTGCGTGCCGGGTCGGCGAGCATCTTGCGCACTTGCTGCGCCAAATATGTCGAGAGCGGAAATTTTCCGCCCGCATAGCTCGGCACCTTCGGGTCAAAAGTAAAGGCCTGGCTGACGAGGCATTCGTTCTCGCGGATGCCCTCGAAGCGCAGCACCTTGCCGGAGAACATGAAGGTGTCGCCCTGGGAGAGCATTTCGAGGAAATATTCTTCGACCTTGCCGAGCGACATGCCGCCGCGGCCGAGCGAGCCGCGCTGGTTGCGCTTGACCATGCGCACGTTCAGCATCGGCGACTCGACGATGGTACCGACGTTCAGCCTGTACTGCTGCGCCACCAGCGGATTGGAGACGCGGTAGAGCCCGTCCTTGGTCTTGCGGATGCGGGCATAGCGCTCATAGGTTTTCAGTGCGTAGCCGCCGGTCGCGACGAAGTCGATCACCCGTTCGAAGGTCTCCCAGGCAAGCGTCATGTAGGGCGAGGCGGTGGTGATCTCGTCGTAGAGCGCCAGCGGGTCAAAAGGTGCGGCGCAGGCCATGCCGAGCACATGCTGGGCGAGCACGTCGAGCGCGCCCTTGCCGACCGGCGGCGTGTCCTGCGCGCCGATATAGTTGGCGTCGAGCGCTGCCTGGCATTCCATCACCTCGAAGCGGTTGGCCGGCACCAGGATCGCCTTCGACGGTTCGTCCATGCGGTGGTTGGCGCGGCCGATGCGCTGGGCAAGGCGGCTTGCGCCCTTCGGCGCGCCGACATGCACGACGAGATCGACGTCGCCCCAGTCGATGCCGAGGTCGAGCGTCGACGTGGCGACCACGGCGCGCAGCCGGTTCTCCGCCATCGCCGCCTCGACCTTACGGCGCTGGGCGACATCGAGCGAACCGTGATGCAGCGCGATCGGCAGATTGTCGTCGTTGATCGTCCAGAGTTCCTGAAACAGAAGCTCCGCCTGGCTGCGGGTGTTGACGAAGAGCAGGGTGGTGCCGTGCTCCTTGATCGCGGCGTAGACATCGGCGATGGCATAGCGCGCCGAGTGTCCCGCCCAGGGCACGTGTTCCTCCGTCTTGAGGATGGAGATCTGCGGCTTGGCGCCGCCTTCGACAAGCACGAGACCGGCATGATTGTTCGTGTCCGGTTCCTGTGGCGCCAGCCAGCGCTGCAGATCCATCGGGTCCGAAACCGTCGCCGAAAGCCCGATCGTCTGCAGCCGGGGCGCCAGCCGGCGAAGCCGCGCGAGGCCGAGGGAGAGAAGATGGCCACGCTTCGAGGTGACGAGCGAATGCAATTCGTCGAAGACGACATAGCGCAGGTCTCGAAAGAAGCGCGTCGCCTCGCCATTGGCGAGCAACAGTGCCAGCTGTTCCGGTGTCGTCAGCAGGATGTCCGGCGGATTGAGTTTCTGCCGCTGGCGCTTGGCGGTCGGCGTGTCGCCTGTGCGGTTCTCGACGCGGACCGGCAGGCCCATTTCGCCGACCGGCTTCATCAGGTTGCGCTCGATATCGACGGCAAGTGCCTTCAAGGGTGAGATATAGAGCGTGTGGATGCCGACGAAGGCGGAGCCGGGCGGGATCCTGCCGCGACGGGTGAGATCGACAAGCGACGGCAGGAAGCCGGCCAGTGTCTTGCCGGCGCCCGTCGGCGCGATCAGCAGCGTGCTTTCGCCTGCCTCGGCGCGTGCGAGCAGCTCGAGCTGGTGGGCGCGGGGCCGCCAGCCCTTTTCGCCGAACCAGCGTAGAAAGGGGGCGGGCAGGGTCAGGGCGTCGCCCTGCAGCTCTGGGGAATCGATCCTGTTCACGGAGAACAAAGGTAGATCAAATCCACCAAAAGAGAAGCCTGCAGGCGAGACCACCAGTAACCGAGTTGACGACCGCGCATATCGTAGATAAAAATTATCCACGATTAAGGAGGCAGGCATGAAACTCGGTGATGGGGTCGAGCAGGCCATTCACAGCGTGACCATGTTGAGTTGCCTGCAGCCGGGCAGCACGCTGTCGGCTGCAGCACTTGCCGAGTTTCATGGCGTCTCGACCAGCTATCTCCTGAAGCATTTGCAGGCGATGTCGGGAGCAGGGGTGTTGGAAGCCGTGCCGGGACCGAAGGGCGGATATCGCCTTGCCCGCAAGCCGGAGAAAATCACCCTGCTCGACATCGTGCTCGCGGTCGAGGGACCGGAGCCGGCGTTCCGTTGCAACGAGATCCGCCTGCGCGGTCCCAACCCCTATGCCTGCAAGCCGACCGCGCCCTGCACGATCAATGTCGCGATGCTGAAGGCCGAGCAGGCCTATCGCGCCGAACTCCGGCGGATGACGATCGCCGGCATCCTGGACGATTTGAACGCCAAGGATGACGGCAGCATTGCCGCAAGAACCAATGCGTTCCTTGAGATCCACGAACGCCGGTCAGCCGCCGGCGCTTGAGATCGACGCTACCCCAGAAGTTCCCTTCAACCCAAGGAGAAGTGCATGCAACCGCGTTTCAATTTCGTCGAAGCTGCCCCGGATGCGTACAAGGCCGTCGTGGCGCTGGATAAATACGTCGTCAAGGACTCGGGCCTGGAGCCCCGCCTCATCCACCTGATCAAGCTTCGGGCCTCGCAGATCAACGGCTGCGCCTACTGCGTCGACATGCATGTGAAGGAGGCGCGCCATAGCGGCCTCAGCGAGCAATGGATTCACCTGATCTGCACCTGGCGAGAATCGCCGATCTACGATGCGCGCGAACGCGCCGTGCTCGCCTGGACGGAAGCGCTTACCAACATCGCCCAGACGCGTGCGCCGGATGAAGACTTCGAGCCGTTGAAGGAACATTTCACCGAGGCCGAAATCACCAAGATCACGGTCGCGATCGGCGTGATCAACACCTGGAACCGGATCGCCGTCGGCTTCCGCTCCCAGCATCCGGTCGACGCGCCGGCAAAGGCTGCTTAGTTCTTGCGTCGCTCTTAAAGCGCGATGTAACGGTCGGCGCGGTGGTTGATGGCCACGAACAGGTTCAGGACGACCGCGCCGAGCACCGACCAGGCGACGACGGTGGGCGATGTCACGCCGAAGGCGGCGACAAGCACGACCATGTCGATCGCAAGCTGCACGAGGCCGGCCCGGATGCCGAAACGCTCCTGCAGGTAGATGCCGAGAATGCCGACGCCGCCGAGGCTGGCGCGGTGGCGGTAGAGCGCCAGCAACCCGTAGCCGAGCAGCAGGCCGCCGAGCAATGCCGCCCAGGCGGGCTGGATCGTGCCGATCTGGAAGAGACGTGACTGGACGTCGGTGAGGAACGAGGTGAGGCCGATTGCAATGAAGGTCTTGACCGTGAAGGCGGGACCAAGCCGCTTCCAGGAGAGATAGAAGAACGGCAGGTTGAGCAGGAAGAAGGCGAGACCGAAATTGATGCCGAACGCATAGTGCAGCAGGAAGGCGACGCCCGCCGTGCTGCCGGTGAGCAGGCCGGCGCTTGCGAGGAAGTAGAGGCCGAGGGCGGCGATCAGGCTGCCGGTGAAGATTCCCTGCAGGTCCTCGACCGGCGTGTGCCGGGTCGGGCTGGTGTTCCAGAGACCGAAAACGCTGCTGATCTGAGCCATGGCAAAACCTCGATTGCGATGACCGCAGCAATGCTGCAATGCACAACAACAATCAAGAAAAATATGTCAGTAATGCTGACTTATTTTTGCAACTCTGCCTTGCGTTTTACGCAGGCTTGCGCGCCAAAAACAGGATGCCGAAAACCGGCTCGCCGGCATCCATGCGGATGACAGTGCGCTCGATGGCCTTGAGCTCCAGCCCATGCGCCGCGCAGAGGCCGCGGATATAGGCTTCGCTATGGGCATAGCGCAGCGAGGGCCGCAGCAAGAAATCCCCGCCATCGCCCGCATCCTCGACGGAAAAGGCAAAGTAGCCGTCGGCGGCAAGCAGTCGGAGGGTAATGTCGAAGACGCTGTCGAGATTGCCGAGATACATGAGAACGTCGGCGGCGCTGACGAGATCGGCCCGGGCGGGAGCGAAGTTGCCGAAGATGCCGGAGGTCTCCGGCGGGAGTGAAAGATCGGCGCGTGCCAGCCGATCATAGGTGGATTTCGCCTCGGCCTTGGCGAGCATGTTGATGGAGATGTCGAAACCTTCGAGAAATTGCGCCTGATCCCGGATGCGTTCGCCGAAGAGGCCGGTGCCGCAGCCGAGATCCGTCACATGCTCGAAGATGAGGCCTCCGGTGCGGCTTTGGATCAGTGCTGCAAGCTTCTGCGGCACGGTGTAGCCGAGCTTCTCCACCAGCGCCTTGTCGAAGCGGTCGGCATAGTCGTCGAAGAGCCGTTCGACATAGAGGCTCGGCGGCTGTTCCGGCATCGCGGCGGCGCCGAGAAGCGCCAGCTTCAGGCCGGCGCCAAAGATGTCCTCGGGGCTGAGCTCCAGGGTTTTTCTGAGTGCGTCGATTGCCGCCTCTTTCCGGCCCGATTTCTCCTCATAGTCCGCGAGCCGAAACCAGCCGGCTGCCCAGTCCGGCGCCCGTTCCAGCGCCTGTGCCATGAGTTCGGCCGCGCTACCGGGCTCGCCGCCATCGGCAAGCATTTTTGCGTAGTCGGCGCGGCGGTCGGCGATCAGGTCGCCGGAGGAGAGCTGGTTGAGCGTCATCAATGTGAGATATTGGTTGCGATCAGCGCTTCTGACGCCGGAAGCCGCAAAACACAAGCGGAATCTGGCGCAAATGGAAGCTTGGGCCGTGCCTGCCGGATCCAATGACTTGCGACGCTGCCGATCGCGGCTTATGTGAAGACAAACAGGAGAAGTTCGCGGATGTCGGACGGAATGAACAGATTCTTGGGTGACTCGCCGCTGCGCGTGCTGGTCAAGCTCGTCGTGGTGTCGATCCTCGTCGGCTTCGTCATGACCGTCTTCGGCTGGTATCCGACCGATATCTATTTCGCGGTCCGCAACTTCCTGCTCGACCTCTGGTACACCGGCTTTGCCGCGCTTGGCCGGGTGGGTGACTATCTGCTGCTGGGTGCCGCGATCGTCGTGCCGGCCTTCGTGATCCTGCGTGTTCTGAGCTACCGGCGCTGATGATGCACGACCGGTTTCTTCTGATCGAACGCCGCGGCCTGCTGCGTGCTACCGCCATTATCTCGCTCGGCGCGCTGGCCGGCTGCACGACGTCGAAGGTGCTGACGCCTGAAAGCGGCACCAGCAGCGACCAGACCGAGGCGAGCCTCGGTTATGTCAACAAGCTGCGCAAGGGCAAGGGACTGACCGAGCTCGTGGCGGACCACGCGGCCTCGCTCGCAGCAATGAATCAGGCGGTGCGCATGGCCAAGATCGGCAAAATGCAGCATCTCATCGGCTGGAACGACAGTTTCTACGACCGCATGAAGGGCCAGGGCGTAACCCTGCCGGCGGCCGAAAACATCGCCATGGGCCAGGACGACGCCGAACGCGCCTATGACGCCTGGTACAAGTCGCCGAAGCATCTCGAAAACATGCTCGGCAACTATCGCGGCCTCGGCGTTGCCGTCGCCCAGAACGCCGCCTCCGACAACCGCCCCTTTTGGGCGATGGTGCTGTCGGGCTGAGCGCTCTTCCGCTCGCATAGAGCTTTGCCCCTCATCCGGCCTGCCGGCCACCTTCTCCCCGCAGGCGGGGAGAAGGGCACGCGCGGCAATCACTCGGTCCACCAATTCTGCCTCGATGACACAGCTTCTCCGTCGGCATTCCGGGATGCGGCGCTGCGGCTGCGCACGTCCCCTCTCCCTGCCTGGGGAGGAGGGTAGGTGAGGGGCAGTTGAGGCGCTGAGACGTTTGTCGCCATAACCGTGCATGCTAACTTGCATCGGCCCATCCTCTGTCCCTACAACGGTCGTCACATCACCCATCACGCCGGACCGTTCGATGACCGCTTCCTCCGCCCTGCCGCGCGATACCGCCGGAGCCTTTCATGTCACCCATCGGTTGATCCTGGCGATTGCGCTGCCGATGACGCTCGGCTTCCTGACGACACCATTGCTCGGTCTCGTCGATACGGCCGTCGTCGGGCGCATGGGGCAGGCGACTTTGCTGGCGGGGCTCGCGGTTGGCGCCGTGATGTTCGACCTGATCTTCACCACCTTCAATTTCCTGCGCGCGGCGACCACCGGTCTCGTCGCCCAGGCCTATGGCCGTGGCGACCGGCGCGAGCAGCAGGCGGTGTTTTGGCGGTCGCTGATCATCGCGCTCATTTGCGGCACGGTCAGTCTTCTCATTTCGCCGCTTCTGTTGTCCGGCGGTCTCTGGCTTATGGGGCCTGAGCCGGAGGTGGCCGCCGTGACCAGTACCTATTTTCTCTGTCGCATCATTTCGGCGCCGGCCGCCCTTGCGAACTATGCCATTCTCGGCTTTGTCCTCGGTCGCGGCGAAGGCACGATCGGTCTGATGCTGCAGACGCTGATCAACGGGATCAACATCGTCCTGTCGATCCTGCTCGGTCTCATCCTCGGCTGGGGCGTGATGGGTGTGGCGCTCGCAACCGTCACCGGCGAGGTGATCGGCGCGCTCGCCGGCTTTGCCATCGTCTATGGTCGCTTCGATCGTAAGGACGCACCGGGCTGGGCGCTGATCTTCGATCGCGAACGCTTGAAGCCGCTCTTCGGCCTCAACCGCGACATCATGATCCGTTCCTTCGTTCTGCTCGCTGCTTTCACGCTGATGACGCGCATCGGCACCGCCTTCGGGCCGGTGACGCTTGCGGCAAACGCGGTGCTGATGACGATCTTCCTGGTGGCCGGCTATTACCTCGATGGCCTCGCCAATGCTGCCGAACAGTTGATCGGCCGTTCGATCGGCGCCCATTACCGTCCGGCTTTCGACCGTGCGCTGCGGCTGACGGCCGCCTGGTCGCTGGGGCTCGCGCTCCTGACGACCGCGGGCTTGCTGCTGTTCGGTGACCGGCTGATCGATCTCCTGACGACGGCGACCGACGTTCGCGCTGTCGCCTACGAATATCTGCCGTGGGCGGCGATGACGGCGGTGACGGGCGCGCTCGCCTTCCTGATGGACGGCGTCTTCATAGGCGCCACCTGGTCGCGCGAGATGCGCAACATGATGGTCGCGGCTTTCGTCGGCTACGTCGCGGCGCTGGCCGTGTTGGTGCCCGCCTTCGGCAACCACGGGCTCTGGACCGGCCTCAACCTCTTCCTGCTGATGCGCGGCCTGTTCCTGCTATCGAGAATTCCGGCGAAGGCGCGTCAGACCTTCCGGCCGGCCCAGTAGTCGAGACGGCTGTCGCGGATGTCGCGGATCGAGGTGAGCCGCTCGCGGTCGCAGAGATCGGAAAGGCCGCGCACGATGCGGCCCGGCAGGGCAGGGCCTTCATAGACCATGCAGGAATAGAGCTGGACCAGGTCGGCGCCGGCGCGGATTTTTTCCGCCGCGGTCTCGGCCGAACTGACACCGCCGACCCCGATGATTGGAAGATTTGGCCCGACGCGCTTGCGCATGCGGGCAAGGACCGCCGTCGATTTCTCGAAGAGAGGCTTGCCGGAGAGGCCGCCGGCTTCCTTCGCCTGGCGCTGGTCCTTCAGGCCCTCGCGCGACAGCGTCGTATTGGAGACGATCAGGCCGTCGAGATTGTGGGCGAGAACTTCGGCCGCAATGTCGTCCATGCCTTCTTCCGTCAGATCAGGCGCGATCTTCAGGAACACCGGCACATACCGGTTGCTGCTGCGGGCTTCCTCGTCGCGGGCGGCGAGCACGGCGGACAGCAAAGCGGCGAGGCTCTCGCGCGCCTGAAGGTCGCGCAGCCCCGGCGTGTTCGGCGAGGAGATGTTGGCGGTGAAGTAACGGGCGACGGAATAGAACGTGTGAATGCCGTTCACATAGTCGGCAACACGGTCGGCGCTATCCTTGTTGGCGCCGATATTGACGCCGATCAGCGACGCGCGCGAGCAGGCCTTGAGCCGTGCCAGGGCTGCGCCGTGGCCCTCGTTGTTGAAGCCGAGGCGGTTGATGACGGCCTCGTCCTCGACCAACCGGAAGATGCGCGGCTTGTCGTTTCCGGCTTGCGGCTTCGGCGTGACGGTGCCGATCTCGGTGAAGCCGAAACCGATCTTCAGGAGCGCCTCCGGCACCTCGGCATTCTTGTCATAGCCGGCAGCCATGCCGATCGGGTTCGGGAAGTCGATGCCGGCGACCGTCTGGGAAAGTCGTTTGTCGGCCTTGGCCGGACAGCTCGGCACAAGCCCGGACCTTAGCGCCTTGATCGACAGGCCGTGCGCGGCCTCGGGATCGAACAGGAAGAGGCCGCGGCGGGCGAGATTGGTAAGCGGATTCATGCGTCAAGTTCCGGGAAGATATGCAGGCCATCGGCGCCAAGCGGCAGGGGTTTTTCCCAGACCACGGCGGACAGGAAGAGTGGGGCATAGAGATGCGGGAAGAGGGCGCCGCCGCGCGAGGGTTCGTAGACCAGTTCCTCGCCGAGCGCGTCTCCGTCGACAGCGACCAGAAGCAGGCCTTCCTGTCCCTCGAAATGCCGCGCTGCCGTTTCCACGGCCTGTTCGGCGGTGGAGAAATGGATGAAGCCGTCGGCGAGGTCGACGGGTGCGCCGTCGAAGCGTCCGCTACGCTTGGCTTCCTGCCACAGCGAGGCCGGAACGATCTTGTAGATGATGGAACCCATTGTGCCCGTCTGCCCCCGTAATCTTCTGTCGTGGCCTTGCCGCAAATATCGGCGATTGTCCATCGCAGAAGGGCGTCGATTCGCGCATAATCGGTGGTGAAGATCGATTTCGCTCTTCCCGTTCATGTGCCGGACGTCATCTGGCAAGGACCGCAACGGAGAGGACGTCATGAGAAAAGCTACTGTCGCACTTCTGATCGGAGCCGGCCTGGCATCCGCCGGCATCGCCTTGGCGCAGGATCCGGCGCCCGGCCGCTACAGCATGCAGAAATCCGAGACCGGGATTGCCCGGCTTGATACGCAAACCGGCGAAGTGTCGCTCTGCCAGGAAAGGAATGGCGAACTCGTCTGCCGCATGGCAGCGGACGAACGCTCAGCGCTGGAGCTGGAGATCGACCTCCTGACCAAACGGGTGGAGACCTTGGAAAAGGCCGTCAAATCCGGTGAAAGCATCGCGAAACCGAACCTTCCGACCGACGAAGAGATTGACCGGACAATGGGCATCATGGAAAGAATGATGCGCAAGTTCATGGATATCGTGAAGGATCTCGAAGGCAGCGACCCCGCGACGGAGTCGCAGAAGACCTGAGACACCGGATCGGCCATGCGGGATGCGGATCGGCGCGTGGAGGCGTGCAGGTCGCAGACCGGGCTCTTGGGAGGGAGCGACATGACGCCGGACATGACCATCATCATTGCGGACGATCATCCGCTGTTTCGGGGCGCCATGCGCCAGGCGCTGAGCGGCATGGAGGGGGCCCCCTCCATCGTCGAGGCGGGCGATTTCGCCGCCGCGCGCAAGGCCGCAGCCGATTGTCCGGATGCCGATCTCCTGCTGCTGGACCTGACCATGCCCGGTGTCAGCGGTCTTTCCGGCCTGATTGCGCTTCGCGCCGAGTTTCCGAGCCTGCCGGTCATGGTGGTTTCCGCCCATGATGACCCGGCGACGATCCACCGCGCGCTCGACCTCGGCGCGTCCGGCTTCCTGTCGAAGTCGGCCGGTATCGAGGAGATCCGCGAGGGCATCGAGAAGGTGATGGCCGGTGAGGTCTTCGTGCCGGCCGGTTACGATCAGGCCCAGGAATACGAACCGGAAGTCGCCGATCTGCTCCAGCGGCTGCAGACGCTGACACCGCAGCAGTCGCGCGTCCTCAGCATGTTGGGCGAGGGCCTGCTCAACAAGCAGATCGCCTATGAGCTCGGCGTCTCCGAGGCGACCATCAAGGCCCATGTCTCGGCGATCCTGCTGAAACTCAATGTCGACAGCCGCACCCAGGCGGTGATCCAGCTCTCGAAGATCGGCACCGTTGCCGCCGCTTGAGGCGCGACGCCGAGCCTACAGCGCCGCGCGTCTTTTTAAGACGCCAGAGTACACGCCAGTTATGTTGAGCGGGATAGATACCTTCGCCCTTTCTGCACGCAAAACCGCACCATGAAAACGGGAGTGTCGTGTACTCTTGTCAGACGCGCAACGGTCGCTGTAGCACTCTGAACGGCTGAATACATTTGTCCTTAAATCGAGGACAGTAGCTTATTCCGCGGCCGCTCTTGCCGCCGTCGAAAGCTGCGTCAGCCACGCCCGCATCGCCGCCGGCCGCACCGGCTTGTTCTGGATCGAAACGCCGTCGCGCTCGGCTGCGGCGCGCACTTCCGGCGAACGGTCGGCCGTCACCAGCAAGGCCGGGATCGCTTCGCCGGCCGAAAGCCGGATCTTCGCGATCGCCTCGATGCCGGTGCCGTCGTCGAGATGATAGTCGGCGATGATCGCGTGCGGCTTTTCGGCCGGCTGTCCCGCCAGGTCGGCGCAGGCGGCAACCGATTCCGCCGTAGCGACGACACAGTCCCAGCCCGAAAGCAGCACTTTCATGCCCTCGAGGATGCGCGGTTCGTTGTCGATGCAGAGCACGCGCAGGCCGTTGAGCGCCTCGCTCGCCTTGTTGGCAACGGCCGGGCGGACCGGGACCTGTTCGCCGGCGCTTGCGTCCAGCGGCAAGGTCACCTTGAAACCCGTGCCCTTGCCGGGCGTCGATTGCAGGCTGACCGGATGATTGAGCACGCGCGAGATGCGGTCGACGATCGATAGGCCGAGGCCGAGACCGGAGGCGGTGCGCGCGCCTTCGTCGAGCCGGGCGAATTCCTTGAAGACGGTACGGAACTTGGAGGATGGGATGCCGATGCCGGAATCGTGCACCTCGATCGTCGCCATCGCGCCATGCCTGCGCACGCCGACCAGCACCTTGCCGGTGAGCGTATACTTGATTGCATTGGAAACCAGGTTCTGCACCACGCGGCGAAGCAGGTTCGGATCGCTGCGCACGGTAAGCGAGGTCGGCATGACCACCAGTTCGAGATCCTTGGCGCGCGCGATCGGGGCGAAGTCGGTTTCGATGCGTCGGAGCAGGTCGCTGAGCGGTACGGATTGCAGCCGCGGCTTCATCGCGCCGGTGTCGAGACGCGAAATGTCGAGCACGGCGCCGAGAATGGCCTCGACCGATTCCAGCGAGGAATCGATGTTTTCGACGAGCGTGCTGTCGTCGGAATCGCCAAGTCGCTCGACCAGCGAGGACGAGTAGAGGCGGGCGGCGTTGAGCGGCTGGAGGATATCGTGGCCGGCGGCCGCGAAGAACCGCGTCTTGCCGATATTGGCCTCTTCCGCCGCTGCGCGGGCTTCGGCGAGTTCCCGGTTCACGCGGGTGAGTTCGCCGGTGCGCTCGGCAACACGCAGTTCCAGCGTCTCGTTCGCCTGCTTCAGCGCCATATCGGCGGCAACGCGCTGGGTGATGTCGGTGTAGGTGGTGACGATGCCCTTGTCGGGCATGGCATTGGTGCGCACTTCGATGATGCGTTCGCCATTGCCAAGTTCGAGCAGGAAGGGCTTGTCGAGCGTCAGGAAGTTGGCGATCAGTCCTTTTTCCTGGTCCTTGCGGATATCGCCGCGTCTGGCGAGGATCGAAACGATGTCGGCAAGCGGAAAGCCCACCTGGCCGGCGGCTTCCGGCAGGTCGAGCAACTGGCGAAAACGCCGGTTCCAGATGATCAGGTTGTTGGCATTGTCGAAGACGGCAATGCCCTGGTCCATCTGCGAGAGCGCGGTCTGCAGCATGTCCTGATTGTATTGCAGTGCCTCGCTTGCCTGGTCGAGCAGCCAGGCTGTGTCCGATGACGTATCGTCGCCGCGCTGCAGGACGAGCGAGAGCACGAGGCGTGCCGAGGACGAGCCGATGGCGCTGCCGAGCAATTGCTCGGAAAAATGCACGACCGCCATGTCTGCCGGCGCGTTGTCGTCCAGCCAGCGGCCGGATTGACGTTCGTAGGTGTGGAAGGAGCGCTGCATGCGTTCCGTGCCCATGTAGCGGCCGATCGTCGCCTTGAGGTCGCGCACCGTGACCTTGGTCTTGCGGCCGCGGAAGGTGCCCTCGGTGCGCGACCGTCGGGTGATGAAGATGCCGGCCTGAAAACGCTCGATCGGCTTCGGCGTCCGGGTCAGCGAGGCCAGCACATAGGCGCTGCAGTTGACGAGGAAGCTCAGCGTCGTGGCATTCACCAGCGGATCGGCGCCGGGGCCCGAGAACAGGTCGGTAAATGGCAGCAGGAAGCTCAGCACCGTTGCCGCGACTTGGGAGTTGTCCGGTCCGCCGAGGCTCGGCAGGAACAAGAGATAGGCCCAGACGAAGAAGCCGGAAACCATGCCGGTGATCGCGCCGCGCGCATTCGCCTGGCGCCAGACGAGGCCGCCGAGCATCGCCGGCGCCATCTGCGAGATGGCGACGAAGGAGAGCAGCCCGAGCGACGCAAGCCCGGCGCTGATGTCGGCGGAGCGATAGTAGCCATAGCCAAGCAGCAGCACGACGAAGATCGCCGAACGGCGGATGTTGAGCAGCGTCCCGGCGAGATCTTCCTGCAGGCCGCCACGCTGGCCGAGGTTGCGGCGCAGGAACACCGGCATGACGATATCGTTGGAGATCATGATCGACAGCGCCACGGAGGCGACGATGACCATGGCCGTTGCTGCCGAGAAGCCGCCGATGAAGGTGATGAGCGTCAGAAGCGGCAGGCCGTTGGCGAGCGGCAGGGTGAGCAGGTAAAGATCCGCGTCGCCGGAGCCCGAAAAAGTGAGGATGCCGGCAATCGCGATCGGCAGCACGAAGAGATTGATGCCGAGCAGATAGAGCGGAAAGAGGATGCCGGCGGTACGCAGTTCCCCGTCGGTCCGGTTTTCGACGACCGTCACATGGAATTGCCGCGGCAGCATGATGATCGCAAAGGCGGAGGTAACGATCAAAAGGATCCACCGGGCGGTCGGGGTCTCATAGGAAAGCGCCGACTGCACCGCCGGGCTCTCGGTGGCCAATGACCAGAGATGCGCCGGCCCGTTGAAGATCACAAAAACGATGTAGAAGCCGGCGGTGACGAGCGCGACGAGTTTGACCACCGATTCCATCGCGATCGCCAGGATCAGCCCGTCCTGATGTTCGGTAGCGTCCGTATGGCGCGTGCCGAAGACGATGGCGAAGCAGGCGAGGAACAAGGTCACGAGCAGGGGCAGGTCGATGAAACTCTGCCCCGCGCCAATGCCATAGTCGCTGGTGTTGATCATCGCTGCGACGGAGCTCGAAATCGCCTTGAGCTGCAACGCGATATAGGGGATGGCGCCGACCAGCGAGATCAGCGCGACGATCGCCGCCACCGCCGGGTTCTTGCCGTAGCGCGCGGCGATGAAGTCGGCGACGGAGGTCAGCTTCTCGGTCTTGGCAAGGCGAATGATCTTGCGAATCAGCGGCATGCCCAGCGTGAACATCAGGATCGGCCCGATGTAGATGCCGGTGAATTCAAGCCCGCGCTCGGCCGCAAGCCCGATGCCGCCGAAATAGGTCCAGGACGTGCAATAGATCGCAAGGCTGAGCGCATAGACGAGCGGCCTGCCTTTCAGCGCAGCGCTCTTCCTCCTGGCCCGCCGGTCGCCATAGCTCGCGACTGCAAACAGCAGCAGCAGATAGGCGAAGGCCGAGGCAAAGATGACCGAACCCGAAAGCATGCCTCACTCCTCCGACTGGAAGCATAGGACAAGTCCGTGAGGTTGAGAATTGCCCGGCGCATGAGTCTTAAGTCCAAGACGCTGCAAGAGAAAATGATCTGCCGGATGCGGAAGGGAGTTTGATCCTTCTTTTCGCAGGCGCGACCTGACCAAAGGCAAAGAAAGGTTTTCTCGCTTCTCGCTTTGGTTTAGTTTCCGTAAACGGTTGCAGCGCGGGACAGCGCCGGCGGTCGCTTTCAACGGGGATATACGGAGAGACGTATGCTGAATGAGTTCAAGGAGTTTATTGCCCGCGGCAACGTGATGGATCTCGCGGTCGGTGTCATCATCGGCGCTGCGTTCAACAAGATCGTGACGTCGGTCGTCGAAGACCTCGTCATGCCCATTGTCGGTGCACTCACCGGCGGGGGGTTCGATTTCTCCAATTACTTCCTGCCGCTCTCGGCCAACGTGACGGCGACCTCTCTCGCTGCTGCCCGTCAGCAGGGCGCGGTCTTTGCCTATGGCAACTTCATCACCGTCCTCATCAATTTCCTGATCCTCGCATGGATCATCTTCCTGATGATCAAGGCCGTGAACCGCATGCGCTCCTCGCTTGAAAAGCAGAAGGAAGCAGCACCGGCTGCTCCTCCGCCGGAAGACATACTGCTCCTCTCGGAGATCCGCGACCTGTTGAAACAGCGCGCCTGAGTCATTTCTCGCGGCCTCGGTTTGCCGGGGCCGCGAAACATCACAGAAATCGATAAACCGGTCAGATAAAGTCGCGTGATCGCTGAAGCGAAAGCGGCTAGAAGCGATGGACAGCCTGGAGCGGTCAGTTTCCGCTCTAATCCATTGGAATCTTTCACGATGATCTCGGGCGATCCGGCGCGGGACCGTCGTTTGTCCGGAGCTCGCCGATGACCATCCTCAGCACCATCAGCCCCCGCGCACTTGCGGCGCCCGAAAGCGGCATCGTCGAGGTGGTGAACTACGCTCGTGGGCGCGAAGGGCTGATCCCGCTCTGGGTCGGCGAAGGCGATCTGCCGACGCCTGCCTTCATCAGTGATGCGGCCCGCGAGGCGCTTTCCGCCGGCGAAACCTTCTACACCTGGCAGCGGGGCATCCCGCCGCTGCGCGAAGCGCTCTCGCGCTACTATCAGCGGCGCTTCCACAAAGCGCTGTCGCCGGAGCATTTCTACGTTGTCGGCTCCGGCATGCAGGCGATCAAACTCTCGATCGAGGCGATCGCTTCGCCGGGAGACGAGATGGTGCTCTTGACGCCCGCCTGGCCGAACTTTGCCGCGGCCGCCGACCTCTCGGGCGTCCGTCCGGTCTCCGTCGAACTGCGTTTTGAACACGGAAAGTGGCAGCTCGATCTCGAACGCTTGCAAGCGGCGATCGGGCCGAAGACCAGGGCGCTGTTCATCAACACGCCCTCGAACCCGACGGGCTGGACCGCGAACAAGGAAGAGCTGGCGGCGATCCTGGCATTGGCGCGCAAGCACGGCCTCTGGATCATCGCCGACGAGATCTACGCGCTCTATTACTATGCCGGCGCCCGCGCGCCGTCCTTCCTCGACGTCATGGAGGAAGGCGACCGTATCCTCTTCGTCAACTCCTTCTCGAAGAACTGGTCGATGACCGGCTGGCGGGTGGGCTGGATCGTCGCCCCGCCGGAGATGGGACAGGTGCTTGAGAACCTGGTGCAGTATTCGACGTCAGGCGTCGCCCAGTTCATGCAGCGCGGCGCCGTCATGGCGCTCGACGAGGGCGATGCCTTCCTGGACGCGAACGTGGCCAAGGCGACGAAAAATCGGGACGTCTTCTGCGATGCGTTGATTGCCACCAACCGGGTGGAAACGCTGAAGCCGGATGGGGCGCTTTATGCGTTCCTGAAGATCGACGGCGTCACGGATTCACGCGCGGCCGCGATCGATATTGTCGACAAGACCGGCGTCGGTCTCGCGCCTGGCACCGCTTTCGGCGATGGCGGCTCGCTTTTCATGCGCGCCTGTTTCCTGCGCGATCCGGCCCAGGTGAAGGAAGCGGCGGACCGCCTGCAGCGTTATATTCTTGGCGGCTGACGCCGGGATGCATGGCCGAAGAGGCGAGGCGATTATTCGTCGTCCGTCTCGCCTAGCAGCTTCTGCTCGTGGGCAATCGCGTGGCCGATCAGCCGCGCCCAGACATCCTCGTAGAAGTCAGGGTCGAGATTGAAGCGCGCGGCGTTCTTGCGTGCGTTCTCGCGCACTTCCATCACCCGCGCCGGAATGTCGGCCTTCAGCTTCAGCGGCCGTTTGATCTCGGCCGCCCGGTCGATATAGCCCCAGCGCTCGGCAAACAGCGTCATCAGTGCCTGGTCGAGCCGGTCGATCTCGGCACGCACATCGGCCATGGTGGTGCATTGCGCGGGGGTCTTTTGCATCTGTCTCGTCCGATTGCCTGGTGCACGGCCGTCGCGGCCAGGCGCAGATCCAGGGTGTTCGAGCGTCCCTCGGCTCTCAGCAAGCGGGGCGCTCTTGCGGCGCACTGCTAACAAACGGCGAGCTTTCTGAGAAGGGGTAACAGGGTCGCAGCGGGCGACTGTCCTGTGGTCACCTCAGCAGGCGATCGCTGGGCAGAGGAGGAGGGTGCGGTCCTGTCTCCGTCTGCGGCGATCGCCTGCTGACGTGTTCAGAGAAAGTAGCCGGCCAAGCTTGAGCGAGGCTTTTTAGAGCGGGATGAGTAAGATGCTGCTTTCCGCCAGCATCCGTTTTCACCGCCGCTCACGTTCCGATCATCAGCTTGATCGCGAGACCGACCACGGCGACCGCCGCCACCCCCGCGCACCAGAGGGCGACGAACCAGAGAAGCTTGCGGCCGGTTCCGGTTTCATCAGTCAATGGTAACCCTCCTCCGGATCGACCTTGCCGCGGAACACCCAATAGGAATAGCCGGTATAGGCGAGGATGACGGGCACCAGGATGAGCGCGCCGGCGAGCAGGAAGGAGAGGCTTTCCTCCGGTGCGGCTGCATCCCAGATCGTCAGCGATGGCGGCACCATATAGGGATAGAAGCTAATGCCGATGCCGGTATAGCCGAGCACGAAGAGGCCGAGTGCGGCGATGAAGGGCCGGCCATCGTGGCGGTTGCGAATGCCCGTGATCAGCGCATAGAGGCAGCCGAGAACGAGTGCCGGCACGATGACGCTGAAGATTGCCGTCGGGAAGCCGAACCAGCGCTCCAGGTATTGCGGTACTAGGAATGGTGTCCACAGGCTGACGATGCCCATGGCGGCGACGGTGCCGACCGAGCATTTGAGCGCGAGATCGCGGGCGCGATCGGCAAGCTCACCATGGGTCTTCAGGACCAGCCAGGTGGCGCCGAGCAAGGCATAGCCGACGACGACGGCGACGCCGGTCATGATCGAGAACGGCGTCAGCCAGTCCCACCAGCCGCCGACATAGGCGCGGTTCTCGACGGGGATGCCCTGGACGAGCGCGCCGAGCGTGATGCCCTGCGCGAAGGCGGCAAGCATCGATCCGCCTGAGAAAGCCCAGTTCCAGAGATATTCGGCGCGCCTGGTGCGCCAGCGATATTCGAAGGCGACGCCGCGGAAGATGAGGCCGATGACCATGGCTATGATCGGGGCGTAAAGAGCCGGCAGGATTGTCGCATAGGCCAGCGGGAACACCGCCATCAGGCCGCCGCCACCGAGCACCAGCCAAGTTTCGTTACCGTCCCACACCGGGGCGACGGAATTCATCATCACGTCGCGGTCGTGCTTCTCCGGGAAGAACGGGAAGAGGATGCCGACGCCGAGGTCGAAGCCGTCGAGAATGACATAGGCGAGGACCGCAAAGGCGATGATGGCGGCCCAGATGAACGGCAAATCAAACGCCATGACGACCTCCCTGAATGTTGGTGTGCGTGGTGCCGTGGGCGGCGAGGCCGGGCATGATGCCGGAACTGCGCAACGGCCCTTCATCGAGATCCGGCATCGGATCACGCGGCAGGCGCGCCATCAGTCTCAGGATGTAGAAGGTGCCGGCGCCGAAGACGAAGAAATAAACGGCGATGAAGGCGATCAGCGAGGCGGCGACGGCGGGTGCCGCGATCGGCGCCACCGATTTCGCCGTCAGCAGGTGACCGTAGACCGTATAGGGTTGCCGCCCGACCTCGGTGGTGACCCAGCCGGCAAGCACGGCGACGAAACCGGCCGGCCCCATGACGATCGCAGCACGATGCAGCCAGACATTGCTGTCCAGCGTACCGCGGTAGCGACACCAGAGCGACCAGAGACCGATGCCGAGCATGGCGAAGCCAAGGCCGACCATCACCCGGAAGGACCAGAACACGACGCTGACCGGCGGGTGAAGCTCTTCCGGGATCGTATCGAGGCCGGCGAGCGGCGCGTTGAGATCGTGCTTCAGGATCAGGCTCGAGAGCTTTGGAACCTCGATCGCATAGTCGACGCGTTTCTCCGCCGAATTCGGAATGCCGAGGAGGATCAGCGGCGCGCCATCCGGATGGCTCTGATAGTGACCTTCCATCGCCATCACCTTGGCGGGCTGGTGCTCCAGCGTGTTGAGGCCATGCATGTCGCCGGCGAAGATCTGAACGGGCGCGACGATCGCCGCCATCCACATCGCCATCGAGAACATTTTTCGTGCGCGGCGCGGCGCCGTCTTGCGGATGAGGTGCCAGGCGCCACAGGCGCCGACGACGAAGGCGGTCGTGAGATAGGCCGCAAGCACCATGTGCACGAGGCGATAGGGGAAGGAGGGGTTGAACACGATCTTCCACCAGTCGACCGGGATGAACTGGCCCGCATCGTTCATGGCGAAGCCGGCCGGGGTCTGCATCCAGGAATTCGCCGAAAGGATCCAGGTGGCCGAGATCAGCGTGCCAGTGGCGACCATGAGGGTCGCGAAGAAATGCAGCTTCGGTCCGACGCGGTTGAGCCCGAAGAGCATGACACCGAGGAAGCCGGCCTCGAGGAAGAAGGCCGTCAGCACCTCATAGCCCATCAGCGGCCCTATGATCGGCCCGGCCTTGTCGGAAAAGACGCTCCAATTGGTGCCGAACTGATAGGACATGACGATGCCGGAAACGACACCCATGCCGAAGGCGACTGCAAAGATCGTCTTCCAGAAATGGAAGAGCTCGAGATAGACCTCGTCCTTCTTCAGCAGCCATAACCCCTCCAGTACCGCGAGGTAGCTCGCAAGCCCGATGGAAAAAGCGGGGAAGATGATGTGGAAGGAAACGGTGAAGGCGAACTGAAAACGAGCGAGCAAGGTCGCATCGAAACTTTCAAACACGGGCGCAATCCTTTCAGACATACGGCACCGCGCGTCACTCGTAACGCGAGGCCGTAGCGCTCTGGCTGCTGCATGATCGTCCTCGATCGGGCTCCGATCAGAGGGCTTTTCCTGGCCTATGGCCGAGGCAAATCCTTGGGTTGCACCGGCTATTCAGCATCGGATTGAATCTGAGCCAAATTTGCCAAACGTCAATGACAGCGCGCTCGCCACGTTGTCACACTGCGGCAATGTTGCCCTGCGGCATATTGGCGGAGAACGGGTGCGTCTCAGCGGATCGGGAGATAGGCTTCCGCGAGTTCGGTCCAGAAGGCGGCGCCGATCGGCAGCAGGTCGTCGTTGAAGTTGTAGCCCGGGTGATGCAGCGGCTTGTCGTCGTCGCTGACCTTCGAGCCAAGGAAGAAATAACTCCCCGGCCGCTCCTGCAGCATATAGGCGAAATCCTCGCTGCCCATGAAGGGACGGGCGAGGTCGATCACCTTGTCGGCACCGGCAAAACGGACCGCCAGATCGCGCACGAAATCGGTCTCGGCCTTGTGGTTGATCGTCGCGTCGTAGCTGCGCTGGTAGTCGACCGTCGCGCGCATGCCGAAGCTGGTGGCCTGCGCTTCGGCGATCATGCGGATGCGCCGTTCGAGTTCGTCGCGTACGGCGGGATCAAAGGAGCGGATGCCGACGACGATCTCGGCGCGTTCCGGAATGATGTTGCTGGCCGAGCCCGCATGGAAGGCGCCAACGGTGACGACGGAGGGATCCATCGGATGGATGTTGCGCGAGACGATCGACTGCAGCGCCATGACGATCGAGGCGCCGCAGACGATCGGATCGGCCGTTTCCTGGGGTTCCGCGCCATGGCCGCCGCGGCCATGCACGGTGATACGGGCCTCGTCGACGGCCGCCATGATCGGGCCTTCCCGGAGGGCAAACTGGCCGAAGGGCAGACCCGGTTCGTTGTGAAGCGCGAACACGGCGTCGCAGGGGAATTTCTCAAACAGGCCCTCGTCCATCATGATCTTGGCGCCGCCGAAATTCTCCTCGGCCGGCTGGAAGATCAGATGGATCGTGCCGTCGAAATTGCGCCGTTCCGCAAGCGCTCGCGCCGCGCCGAGCAGCATCGTCGTGTGGCCGTCGTGGCCGCAGGCATGCATCAGGCCTGAGGTGCTGCTGGCATAGTCGAGGCCGGTTTCCTCCAGGATCGGCAGCGCGTCGATATCGGCGCGGATGCCGATCGAGCGGGTGCCGGTGCCGTTGCGGAGCGTGCCGACGACGCCGGTTTGCGCGAGACCCGTCTTCACCTCGTAACCGAGGTTTTCCAGATGTCTGGCAATGAAGGCCGAGGTGCGTTTCTCCTCCAGTCCAAGCTCCGGATGGGCATGCAGGTCGTGGCGGATGGCGATCAGTTCCGGCATGGCATTGGTGATCGAGGAAGAGAGCTTCATGTCAGGCACCGCGGGTTGGGATGCGATTTTCAAACGTGCGGAAGGCCACCACCAGAATGCCGGTGAGGCACATGTAGATGAGCGCGAGAAGAAGCAGCGGCTCGTAGGTGAGGAAGGTTTCCTGCCTGACCTTGGAGATCACCGCATAGACGTCGACGACGGTTACGGTGGCGACGAGCGGCGTCGACTTGAGCTGCAGCACGGTCTCGCCATTCAGCGTCGGCAGCGCCCGATGGATGGCGCGCGGCAGCCAGATGCGGCGGAACATCGTCCAGCGGCCCATGCCATAGGCCTTGGCCGCCTCCAGCTCGCCATGCGGTACGCCGGCAAAGGCGCCGCGCATGACCTCGCCTTCATAGGCCGCAAACGAGATCGTCAGCGCCGCCACGCCATAGGGCCAGGCCTCGCGCAGATAGGGCCAGAGGAAGGAGTGCCGGATCGCCGGAAACTGCGGGAACAGCGAGCCGAGGCCATAGTAGAGCAGCCAGAGTTGCAGCAGCAGCGGCGTGCCGCGGATCACCGTACAAAACACCTTGGCCGGCAGCTTCAGGAACCAGGGACCAGTCACCTGGACGAGGCCGATCGGCACCGCCAGCAGGAAGCCGAGGATGGCGGTGCTGAACAGCATCACCAGGCTGACGAGAATGCCCCAGCCGAGCCGCGGCAGGTAACGCGGCAGCCAATCCCAGCGCATGAAGACGGCAACGGCGACGACAAAGGCGGCGAAGACCAGCATCATGACGATGCGATGCGGCAGGAGGAAGCTCTTGGCCGTCGGCAGGTCTTCGGGCGTGAAGGCAACGGCGTGGGTGGTTTCGTCGGTCATCGGCTCCCCGCAAAACCGCGTCGGGCATGGCGTTCGATCATGCCGATAAAGACATTGGAAATGAGCGTCAGCGCCAGATAGAGCGCGCCGGCGGCAAGGAAGAACAGGAGATAGGCCTTCGTCGTGCCGGCCGCCTGGCGTGTGACCAGCGTCAGTTCGCTGAATCCGACGACGGCGAGGAGGGCCGTGTCCTTGGTGGCGATAAGCCAGAGATTGGAAAGCCCGGGAATGGCATAGGGCAACATCGCGGGCAGCGTGATGCGGCGCAGGACCTTGGTCGGTGACATGCCATAGGCACGCGCCGCCTCGATCTGCCCGGCGGGCACCGCCTTGATCGCGCCGCGCAGTACCTCGGTCGAATAGGCGCCTTGCACGACGCCGATCACGAAGATGCCGGCCATAAGGCCGCTGATGTCGACCGGGCCGATCGCAAAGAGCGCAAGCACCTGATTGAGAAGGTCGGTGCCGGCGTAATAAAGCAACAGGATCAGCACCAGTTCCGGCACCGCGCGCACCACCGTCGTGTAGCATTCGAGCAGGTCGCGTAGCACCGGGCCGCCGTAGAGCTTGCCGAAGGCGCCGCCGACGCCGAGCGCCAGGCCGAGGGTGAAACCGCCGACAGCGATCTGGATGGAATTGAAGAAGCCCTGCAGCAACACGCCGCCCCAGCCGGGTGCTGAAAGCGAGAGCAGGCCCCAATTAACGAGGGAATCCGCAGCCATACGTCGAGCTCCGATGGCGCCGGCCGGCGGTCGCTACAGCGCTGTGTGCCGTTCAGACATGCAACGATGCAGCGGATCGATCGCCGGCCGATCGCGCCTTACTTGCCGTAGATGTCGAAGTCGAAATACTTCTTCGAGAACGTGTCGTAGGTGCCGTTGTCGCGGATCGCCTTGATCGCGGCATTGACCTTGTCCTTGAGCTCGGTTTCGCCCTTGCGCAGGCCGACGCCGACACCCGGGCCGATTACGGCAACGTCTTCGGCGACGTCGCCCTTGTAGTCGCAGCATTCCTTGCCCTGGTCGGTCGCGAGGAAAGTCTTGAGCGCGATGGCGTCCGCCTGGACGGCGTCGAGACGGCCAGCGGCGAGGTCGTTGTTGGCCTCATCCTGCGTCTGGTATTCCTTAACCTCGACGCCTGCCGGCGCGAAGTGCTTGGCGGCATAGGCCTGGTGGACCGTCGAGACCTGGACGCCGAGCGTCTTGCCGTTCAGGCCCTCCGGTGTCGGCTTGATGTCTTCGCCCTTGGTGCCGATGATGCCGGTCGGCGTGTTGTAGTATTTGTCGGAGAAATCGATCGTTTTCAGGCGCTCGTCGGTGATCGACATCGAGCTGATGATCATGTCGATCTTCTTCGAGGTCAGCGCCGGGATGATGCCGTCCCAGGCGACCGGCGTCAGCACGCATTCGAGCTTCGCCTCGGCACACATCGCATTCATGAACTCGACTTCCCAGCCTTCCCACTTGCCGCTGGCATCGGGCGCCGTGAACGGCGGGTAGGGCTCGGCGGCGACGCCGACCTTAAGCGCTTCGGCGGAAGCGGCGACGCCGCCGCTGACGGCGATTGCCGCCGCCACGGCCAGGACTTTCAATGCCTTCTTCATGCTGTTCCCCTTTTTGGTTGTTTAGCATTCCGGAATTCAGTGAATGGAACTGATGAACTTCTTGAGCTTTTCCGATCTCGGCGAACCGAAGATGGCCTCCGGCGGGCCCTGTTCCTCGATCACGCCGTTGTGGAGGAAGACGATGTGGTTGGCGACGTCGCGCGCGAATTTCATCTCGTGGGTCACCAGGATCATCGTGCGCTTCTCGCGCGCGAGGTCGCCGATGACCGAAAGCACTTCGCCGACCAGTTCGGGATCGAGCGCCGAGGTGGGTTCGTCGAAGAGCATGACGAGCGGTTGGATCGCGAGCGCCCGGGCGATCGCCGCGCGCTGCTGCTGGCCGCCGGAGAGAAAGGCGGGGTAAGCGTCGCGCTTCTCGTAGAGGCCGACGCGCTTGAGCAGCGTTTCGGCGGTGGCGACCGCTTCGGCCTTCGGTTTGCCGAGCACATGGATCGGCGCCTCGATGACGTTTTCGAGGATGGTCATGTGCTGCCAGAGATTGAAGCTCTGGAAGACCATACCGAGCTGGCTGCGGATGCGCTGGACCTGCTTGCGGTCCTCCGGCATCAGGCCGCCGCGCCCGTCGGACTTCATCCGGATCTTTTCGCCATGCACGCTGACGCTGCCGGCGGACGGGAGTTCCAGAAGGTTGATACAGCGCAGGAAGGTGGATTTGCCGGAGCCGCTGCCGCCGATGATGGCGATCACGTCGCCCTGCTTCGCCGTCAGCGAAACACCCTTCAGCACTTCCAATGGCCCGAAACGCTTGTGCAGGTCAGTGACCGCGATTGCCTGGGCCGCATCCGTCATCGGCACGCCGCTCCAACGGCTCTGCGAGCTTTTTCTGTCAGCATGAGAACAGTTCCCCTGTCGTTTTCCGCGCGGCATCTTCGGCCTGTCGCGGGTCTTTGTTGGCCGGCATGGTTGCACTTGTGCCGCTATTGTTCAAGCGTATAATAACAAGCGTCGTCGATTTTTTGACGCCCGCCAAGAGTCTCGAATTCCCGAAGGAGCCGCCCATGCCCCCGTTCCGGCCGATGCCATTGCCGTCCGCGCCGAGGCATGTTTCCAAGCGGAACGCGGCATGAACAGGCGCAGTTTTCACCGCGCCCCGGAGGGCGAACGCCGCCAGGAACTGATCGAGGCGACGCTCGATTGCATCTCCGAATTCGGCCTCAAGGGTGCGACGGTACGGCAGATCGCGATCCGCGCCGGCGTGACCGCCGGGCTGGTGCGCCACTATTTCGAATCGAAGGATCAGATGGTCGCCGAGGCCTATCGCGCCGTGATTGCCTCGCTGACCGACAAGGCGAGCAAGGTCGAGGGCGATCCGGAAACGAGGCTTCGGGATTTCATCGCCATAAACCTGACCGAGCCGGTGGCCGACAGCCGCAGCATTTCGCTGTGGGCCGCTTTCATCAGCCAGGTGCGGGTCGATCCGGTACTCGCCGAGATCCACCGCGAAGGCTATCTCGCCTTCCGCAATACGCTGCAGGAACTGCTCGCCGACTTCCTGGCTGCGAAGGGCAAACCGGCAGATGCAGAAACCTGCCGGGCGCTCGCCATCGCCATCAACGGGCTGGTCGACGGTCTCTGGGTCGAGGGATGCCTTGCCGGCGATCTCTTTCGCGAGGGCGAACTGGTCGCCATCGCCATGTCTTCGGTCGAAGCGCTGCTCGGCACGTCGATCGGTACTGCAAAACCATGAAAACGGGAGAAAGCACCATGCGCTACGCGTCCATCACCGAACGTCTTGCCGATCTTGGTTCGGGAAAATGGTCGCTGCATATTCGTGCCCGCCAATTGAAGGCGAGTGGTGCCGACATCATCGAACTGACGATCGGTGAGCCGGATCTTCCGCCGGACCGTGCGTTGCTCGACGAATGCCAGCGGTCGATGAATGCCGGTCGCTATCGCTATTCCAACGGCCGCGGCGAGTCCGCCGTGGTGGCGGCGCTTGCCGAAAAGTACCGCCGTCGCCGCGCTGATGTTACCACCGAGAACGTGCTGTGCTTCCCCGGCACCCAGACGGCGCTCTTCGCCGTCATGCTGGGTCTGGCGGAAGCCGGCGACGCCGTGCTCGTCGGCGACCCGCTCTATGCCACTTACGAAGGCGTGATCCGCTCCACGGGCGCTCATCCGGTGCTGGTGCCGCTGAAGCCGGAATTCGGCTTCCACATGCAGGCCGCCGACCTTGAAAAGGCGATCACGCCGGAAAGCCGGGTGCTCTTGCTCAACACGCCGCACAATCCGACCGGTGCCGTGCTGACGGCCGCTGAAATTGCCGCGATCGGCGAAGTCGCGCGCCGTCACGATCTCTGGATCGTCTGCGACGAGGTCTACGAGGAACTGGTGTTCGACGCGGCGTTCGCCTCGCCCTTCGACAATCCGGATTTGGCCGAACGTACCGTCGTCGTCTCGTCGATCTCCAAGTCCCATGCCGCGCCCGGCTTCCGCAGCGGTTGGGCGGTCGGTCCGGTCGAGTTCGCCAACCGGCTGCTGCCGGTTTCGGAAACGATGCTGTTTGGCACCCAGCCCTTCATCGCCGACATGACGGCCTATGCGCTGTCGCATGACATCGATACCGCCCGCCGGATGCGCGAGTCCTATAAATCCCGTGCCGCACAGATCGTGGCAGGCCTCGCCGCGGCGCCCGGCATCGAGGTGTTCGCGCCGGAAGCCGGCATGTTCATTTTGATCGACGTTTCCGGAACCGGCCTCGACGGCGATGCGTTTGCCTGGGCGCTGCTCGAAGAGGAGGGGGTTGCCGTCATGCCCGGATCATCCTTTGGCGACCAGGCGCAGAACTATCTGCGCGTCAGCCTCACCGTGCCCGATGGCGCTATCGACGAGGCTTGCCGGCGCATCACCGCGCTCGCCGAGCGCTGCAGCCTGCGCAAGGAGCGCCGTGCATGACCATGGAAAAAACGGTTGGCGAAGTCCTGGTCGATCTGCTCGAGGCCAACGGCGTCGAGGTGGTTTTCGGCATTCCCGGGGTGCACACGGTCGAGCTCTATCGTGGACTGGCGGCATCGAAGATCCGCCACGTGACCCCGCGCCATGAACAGGGCGCGGGCTTCATGGCCGACGGTTATGCCCGCGTCAGCGGCAAGCCGGGCGTTGCCCTCGTCATCACCGGACCGGGGCTCACGAACACGATTACGGCGATGGCGCAGGCCCGCCAGGACTCGATCCCGATGCTGGTGATTTCCGGCGTCAATCGCCGCGATTCGCTCGGCCACGGTCGCGGGCTGCTGCACGAACTGCCCGACCAGCACGGCATGATGAAGACGCTGGCGCTCTATTCGCACACGCTGCTCAATCCGCAAGACCTGCCCTTCGTCGTCGACCGCGCCTTCTCGGTGCTGGTCTCCGGCCGGCCGGGACCGGTGCATATCGAAATCCCGACCGATGTCATGGCGGCGAAGATCGCGCCGCAGGCTGTGCGGCCTGCGACGGCGACGCGCCCACGCTCCGACAGCGAGACGCTGCAGCGCGCCGCCATCCTCTGTGCCGATGCCTCGCGGCCGGTGATCATCTGCGGCGGCGGTGCGCTGACGGCGGAGATCGAAGTCAAGGAACTTGCCGAGAAGATCGGGGCGCCCGTCGTCACCACGGTCAACGCCCGCGGCATGCTGGCCGCAAACCCCTTGCGCGTTCCCGCCAGCCCTAGCCTGAAGGCGGTGCGGGCGCTGCTCAGGGAGGCGGACCTCGTTCTGGCGCTTGGCACCGAAATGGGCCAGACGGACTACGACATGTATGCCGATGGCGGTTTCCCGGCCTTGCGCAATCTCATCCGCACCGACATCGACGCGGCGCAGCTTGCGCGCGGGCCGCATGCGGCCCTCTCCATCCTCTCCGGCGCCAAGGCGGCCACCGCGGGCATCCTCGCCTTCCTGCCTGGCCACACCGCGAAGGATGGGGTGGCGCGCGCGGAAAGCGCGCGACGGGCGGCGCTGAAGGAACTGTCGCCGAAGATGCGGGCCGGGATCGCCGTCATCGACGCGGTCTACAGGGCGCTGCCCGATTGCACCGTTGTCGGTGACTCGACCCAGGCCGTCTATGCGGGCAACCTCTATTGCGACGCGCCGCGCCAGCGAAGCTGGTTCAATTCCGCGACCGGCTACGGCTCACTCGGCTACGCCCCGCCGGCGGCGGTAGGCGCTGCGGTCGCCGATCCGTCGCGGCCGGTGGTGTGCCTTGTCGGCGACGGCGGATTCCAGTTCTCGCTGGCCGAGATCGGATCGGCGGTGGATGCGCAGGCGAAGGTGATCTTCCTCGTCTGGAACAATGACGGCTACCAGGAGATCGAGTCCTACATGGTCGATGCCGGTGTTACGCCGGAGGGCGTCAAGCCTTCGGCTCCGGACTTCCTGATGGCGGCGAAGGCCTATGGTGTCGAAGGACAGCGGCTTGCCTCCATCGCCGATCTTTCACAGGCACTCGCGGATGCGACGAAGCGCAAGGGACCGTCGCTCATCGAGATCCACGAACGGCGAACGGCCGGCCTGTCCGCCTGACGGCGCCGTGCCGCCTGACGGGCCGGATTTGACTTTTCCGGCCCGCAATGGTGTTAAGGGCGCCCATGTTCGATTCCGGCCACGTTCTTTCGTTAAGGTCGGACGTTCGGGCTGAATTTCGTCTCGCTGGCGTTCAGTAGCCAAGGAAAGGGACCGCGTCCTCGATGGACCGCACGGGTGGTGGCAGCAAGAACATGCAGGCCGGCCGGCTTCTCGCCGTGCTGTGGCTGTTCTGTGCTTCCTTCGCGATGCAGGTCATCTCGGTCGGACAGAGCATCCCGTCCCGCTCGTCGTCCGGCGCCCAGGCCGGCAATGTCACCGATACCGGCTCGACCGATCGTCCCGCGGCCCGGCAGATCTCGCGGGCGACACCGCTTTCCGAACTTCGCTTTACGGCCGATCGCAAGGACGCCAAGTCCGCGGCTGCCGATGGCCTGCCGGCGCTGCTGGCGGCGTCCGCCGGGCTTGCGTTTCCGGCGCTTTCGGGCGACCGGTTCCTGCACCGCATCGCGCTCGCCGTCGGCGGTGCGCTGCGCCATGGTCCCCATATTCGCGCGCCTCCGCGCGCCTGATCCATCAAGCTATTCCGGCTGGCTGTCGGTTTGACCGCAGCACCGCCTTTGATGAAACAAAGTCCTGGCGACGCGCCCTGTGCCCGTGCAGGCTCTTCTGGAACCACAACATGCGTACATCGAAATGGGCGATTCTCGTCTATGTCGTCGTGATCATCTTCGGATGTATCGCGGCGCTTCCCAACGTGCTGACGCCGGCACAACGTGAACAGTTCGCCGCCTGGCTGCCGGTCAAGCCGGTGACGCTCGGCCTCGACCTCAAGGGCGGCTCGCATCTCGTCCTCGAAGTCGATTCCGCCGGCCTGCGCAAGGCTCGCCTCGAAACCCTGCTCGACGATACGCGCAGGGCGCTCCGCGCCGAGCGCGTTCCGGCTTCGTCGGCCCGCATCGCCGGCGATACCGTGACGGTGAAGATCGAAGACCCGGCCGACCGCGAGAAGGTTCTGCCGAAGCTCAAGGAACTGGCTGCCCCCGTCGGCACGCTCGGTTTTGGCGGCTCGGCTTCCGATATCGAGGTCACCGAAGATGGTGATACCATCACGGTCGCGATGACCGAGGCCGGCCTCGCCGACCGCACCACCAAGGCTGTCGAGCAGAGCCTGGAAATCATTCGCCAGCGCGTCGACACCGTCGGTGTTGCCGAACCGCTGATCCAGCGCGTCGGGTCCAACCGCATCCTCGTCCAGCTTCCGGGTCTCGAAGATCCGACAGCGCTGCGTCAGCTTCTCGGCTCGACGGCGCAGATGAGCTTCCACATGGTCGATCAGACCGTGGATCCCAACCAGCCGGCGCCCCGCGGCGTCGACATTCTGCCGGGTGCGCACGACGCCAACAAATACGCCGTTGAAAGCCGTGTTGCGATTTCGGGCGAGCGTCTGGCCGACGCCAAGGCCGGTTTTGACCAGCGCACCAACGAGCCGATCGTTTCCTTCACCTTTGATTCGCTCGGCGCGCGCCAGTTCGCGGAAATCACCCAGGCCAATGTCGGCCGGCCCTTCGCGATCGTGCTCGACGGCAAGGTCCTGACGGCGCCGGTCATCCGTGAGCCGATCATCGGCGGCAACGGTCAGATCAGCGGCAACTTCACCGCCCAGGAAGCGACCGTTCTCTCGGCGCTCCTGCGCTCGGGCGCACTGCCTGCTCCGCTGACCGTCATCGAAGAGCGCTCCGTCGGCCCGAATCTCGGAAGCGATTCCATCCGTATGGGCATCTATACCGGCCTTGCCGGCTTCGCGCTCGTCGTCACCCTGATGGTCGTGCTCTACGGCGCCTGGGGCATGATCGCCAATATCGGCCTGGTGCTGCACACGATCCTGACGATCGCGCTCCTGGCGATGCTCGGCTCGACGCTGACGCTGCCCGGTATCGCCGGTATCATTCTCGGGATCGGCATGGCGGTGGACGCCAACATCCTGATCAACGCGCGTATCCGCGAAGAGACGGAAGGCGGCGCGGGCGCGATGAAGGCGCTCGATGTCGGCTTCAACAAGGCTTACGCGACCATCATCGACTCCAACGTCACGACGCTTTCCGGCACGGTGCTCCTGTTCGCCTTCGGCTCCGGCCCGGTGAAGGGCTTCGCCGTCACCATGATGCTCGGCATCATCATCTCGATGTTCACGTCGATCACCGTCGTGCGCCTGATGATGCGCGAGGTCGTCGTCCGCCGGAAGATGAAGAAGCTTGAGATCCCGTCGCTGTTTGGCCGGGTGCCGAAGCTTCCATCCTTCTCCTTCATGAAGGGCCGCTTCGTCGCCATCGGCATGTCGGCGTTCCTGTCGGTAAGCTCGGTGGTGCTGTTCTTCACGCCGGGCCTCAACTACGGCATCGACTTCGTCGGCGGTATTCAGGTCGAGACCACCTCGAAGAACACGCTCGATCTTCCGACGCTGCGCCACAATCTCGAAGCGCTCAACATCGGCGAAGTGGCGCTGCAGGAATTCGGCCAGGACAAGTCGGTCCTGATCCGCGTTCAGCGCCAGCCGGGCGGCGAGCAGGAGCAGACGGCGGCGCTGAACCGCATCAAGGAGACCGTCGCCCAGACGATCCCGGATGCGACCTTCGAGCGTACCGAGGTCGTCGGTCCGACCGTCAGCACCGAGCTTGCCCGGTCGGGCTTCCTTGCCGTCGGTCTCGCCATGGTGGCGATCCTGCTCTACATCTGGTTCCGCTTCGAGTGGCACTTTGCTGTTGGCGCGATCGCGGTTCTGCTGCTCGACATCACCAAGACGATCGGCTTCTTCGCGCTCACCGGCATCGACTTCAACCTGACGGCGATTGCCGCCTTGCTGACGATGATCGGTTACTCGGTCAACGACAAGGTCGTGGTCTATGACCGCATGCGCGAGAACCTTCGCAAGTACAAGTCGATGCCGTTCTCGGACCTGATCGACATGAGCATCAACCAGGTGATCGCACGATGCATCTTCACCTCGATGGCGACGGCCTTTTCGCTGGTGCCGATGGCCATCTGGGGCGGCGACGCGGTCAAGAGCTTCGCCTGGCCGATGATTTTCGGCGTTATCGTTGCGACGACGTCGTCGATCTATATCGGCGGCCCGATCCTGCTCTTCCTCAATCGCTGGTGGAAGGACCGCGAAGGGTCCCGTACCGGCGCAAGCACGCCGCAGGCGGGCACGCCGGCTGCGTGAGCGGCTTGCAAGGCCGGGTCGGGATGCGGGCGCAAGCCGCATGATCCCGAGCGGCAGATATAAAACGTGAAGGGGCGGCCCGCCGGGCCGCCCCTTTTTTGTCCGAATGTGCTGGCTTTATCCCACCGTGCCTTGCAGACTGATTCTTCGCTACCTACATAGCAGGGGTCTCCGGTTTCGGGGTTGGAAGACGGATTTTGCGTCCTGAACCCATGAAATTTGAAGGGTGAGAATTATTTTTCACTTCTTCATCTTTTTAATTGACGGAATTGGTAGATTATTCTAGTCTGCCAATATGTGAGGCAGTGAGTCCGCCTCACGGTTGTTCATCAAACGCACCGGCATTCTGATGCCGGGCCAGCCAAAGGAGAGTGACATGTTCGGAAACGTCTCGACCGCCGCCTTCTGCGGCACGCGTCCCCTTTGTCGCGCAACAGAGAAAAAACGTCTCATTCGCAATCTTTGCCGAATGTGATCGTCCAGCCCTCAATTCATCTTTGCCGAAATTGAAGTGTCCGCGCCTCCGGGTGTGGAAGGAGCGTTATTTGTATGAGCAAGCAGGTTATCGAATATGGCGGCGAAGCCGTCGGAGTCGTCGTCCCCGATGCGGACCGGTTCAAGTTCCTGGCGGTGAAGTATCACGTCTGGGATCTGGACGCGAAGCGCTTCCGCTCGGCTGACGAGGCGCGCGCCGCCATCCGCCAGTTGCTGGCCCACCAGGCCGTATCGGCGGAACGGCGTGGTCATAGCGCAGCCGCCTGACACGGGTGAGGAAAGCCGTTTGCGGCTTTCCTCCCGCATCCCTCTGGGAGCGAACGTTTTTTCCTGAAACATTCCGCATCGTACCAGTCTCGGCGAGAGATGCCGGCAGCCGCGACTTCGGCCAATTCCCCACTATAATTATATGTTGGCAGTACGTTTCTTGTGCTATGCCAAGATATATTTGCATTTGCGCGGATGATTCCCGTTCGTGGGAGCCGCAGGGAAAGCGTGCCGGAATGCTGACGAAGAAGGGAAAATACGGACTGAAGGCTTTGGTCGATCTTGCGCGGCTGGAGCCGGGGGAGACCGCCTTCATCACCGAGATCGCCCAGCGCAACAACATCCCGAAGAAGTTCCTCGATACGATCCTGCTTGAGCTGCGCAACGCCGGCATGCTGCGCTCGAAAAAGGGGCCGGGCGGCGGCTATTCGCTGTCGCGGCCGGCCGCCGAGATTCGTATCGGTCACGTGATCCGCACGCTGGATGGGCCGCTCGCGCCGATCCGATGTGCCAGCCGTACGGCCTATGAGGTCTGCGAGGACTGCAACGATCCCGAGACCTGTCAGGTGCGGGTGTCGATGACCACGGTGCGTGACGCCGTCGCCGCGATCCTCGACTCGATGACGCTCGAGGAATTTGCGGCAGACAAGTCGATGCCGCTCGAAACGCTGGAAGAAAAGCGGGCCGGCTGACGAAAACGTCGCCGATCGCGCCAGTTTTCCCCCGAAGTCTGCTTCCAAGGCTTGGTTTGCCAAGAAAAAGCGCTTATCTGCCGTCAATGGTCCGGCGGGCAGCGTTGCAGCCTGCCGCTTAGGTCTTCGCAGAATCGGGGTCATCATGGGTTTGAGACAAGCATCGGCGCGTGAGCGCACCGCGGTCGCGGCTTTGGAGTCGATCGGCCGGACACTGACGACCGCGATGACCGGCATCAAGGCGCTGGCGGAACAGTTCGGCACTGACGAAGTCTTTGCCCGCAGCGTCGTCGATGCCGTCGAACTGATCGGCGAGAGCCAGGGACGCGTGGTCGTTTCCGGCGTCGGCAAGAGCGGCCATATCGGCCGCAAGATCGCCGCGACCCTGGCATCGACGGGCACCTCCGCCTATTTCGTGCATCCGACCGAAGCGAGCCACGGCGACCTCGGCATGGTCACCTCGCAGGACGTGCTGATCCTGCTCTCCTGGTCGGGAGAGACGGCCGAGCTCGCCAACATGCTCACCTACGCCAAGCGCTTCAACGTGCCGATCGTCTCGATCTGTGCGAACCGCGAGAGCGTGCTCGCGCGGAACTCCGAAGTGCCGATCGTGCTGCCCAAGGTGCAGGAGGCCTGCCCGCACGGCCTCGCGCCGACGACGTCCGCCATGCTGCAGCTCGCCGTCGGCGACGCGCTGGCGATCGCGCTTCTGGAACGTCGCGGCTTTTCGGCGGAAGACTTCAAGACATTCCATCCCGGCGGCAAGCTCGGCGCACAATTGCGGCTGGTCCGCGAACTGGCGCACGAGGGTGCACAAATGCCGCTCCTTGAGACCGGCCGGCCGATGAGCGAGGCCCTCATCGAAATGTCGTCGAAGGGTTTCGGCGTCGTCGGCATCGTCGAGGACAATGGCAAGCTCGTCGGCGTGATCACCGACGGCGACCTGCGCCGCCATATGTCGGGCGATCTGCTCTTGCAGCCGGTCGAGGCGGTGATGTCGCGCAATCCGCGCGTGATCCGCGGCGACGTGCTCGCGAGCGGCGCCATGGAGTTCATGCAGCAGCACAAGGTGACGGTGCTGTTCGTCGTCGACGATGGCGGGGCGCCTGTCAGCATCCTCCACATTCACGACCTGCTGCGCGCCGGCGTCGTCTGAGCGCTTGCGGTCGCAAGAGGCTGCTCCTGCGACCGCCGTGCGCCTTGCAGAAGCTGCCCTAGTCCTTCACCACGGCGGGCCAGTCGCTCGTCGCGCCCGGCTGGACCGGTCGTTCCAGATAGGTTGATAGCACCACGTAGCTGCGCGTCGCCTTGACGCCTGGCGTGTCGTAGAGGCGTGCCAGCAGCCCCTCGAGCGCGTGCGTGTTTTCGGTGCGGACCTTGAGCAGCATGCAGGTATCGCCGGCGACCGAATGGATTTCTTCCACCTCGGGGTATTCCTCGATGGCAAGCAGCGCCTGGGTCTTCCCCCAACCGGTCGTGTCTACATGGACGAAGGCAAGCAACGTCTTGCCGACGGCCTCGGGATCGATCAGCGCCGCCACCCGGCGGATCGCTCCCGAACGCCTGAGGCGCTTCACCCGTTCATGTGCCGCCGGCGGCGAAAGTCCGACCCGTTCGCCAAGCTCGACGTAGCTCGTCGTCGCATCCTCGACCAGAACGCCTAACAGCTTTCGGTCCATCGCGTCGAGGTCGCGCTCCGGCAGACGCTTCCGCCGAACGTCATCTGTATTTTGATCCATTCCGATGTTTCCTCTTGCGGCTGAATTTCATTCTGCAAACATGAGGTAATGACGAACATCAATCAATCCATTTCTGATCGATCCGTGGACAGGGCGCGTATCCCGCCCTTTGCCTATGTGCTCACCATCTGTATCGGCGTCATCGGTTCCAACTCGCTCGCGCTTGGGCCGATCGCGCCGGAAGTGGCGCGAAGCCTCGGCGCCGATGTCCCCGGCGTCATGACGGCCTCCGCTGTTTTCGGCCTTGGCACGGCCGTCAGTGCCGTCTTTCTCGGCCGCTTCATCGACCGTTACGGCCCGCGCCGCATGTTGGCTGCGGCCCTCCTGCTTCTGGCTACGGGGCTCTGCGGCAGTGCGCTGGCGCCGTCGCTTGCGTTCCTTGTCGTCGCACAGCTTGTCGTCGGTCTCGCCGCAGGCATTGCGCTGCCTTCGATCTATACGCTGGCCTCGGTCATCGCGCCGGTCGGACGCGAGAGCGAGACGATCGGCCTGGTGCTGACCGGCTGGACGCTCAGCATGGTGGCGGGCGTGCCGCTATCGGCCGCAATCGCCGATCTTGCCGGTTGGCGCACGGTCTATGTCATTGTCGCCGCCGCAACGATGATCGCTTGCGCAGTCGTCAAGTTTGCGGTTGTGCAGGAAGTTGCCACCGGTAGAGTGACATCGCCGCTGGCCGCGCTAAGTGTTCGCGGCGTCGCGCCGCTGCTGGTCGCCTGCGCCGCCTTCATGGCCGCCTTCTATGGCGTCTACGCCTATATCGGCGAGCATCTGCATGCCGCACTCGGCCTGCCTGTCACCGCCAACGGTCTCATCGCCGTTTCTTACGGCTTCGGATTCGGCGCCGCCGCTTTCCTCGACCGCCTGATCGACCGCTTTGGCGCGGGTCGATTGTTGCCGTTGATCTTCCTGGCAGTAGGGGGCGTTTATGTTGCAATGGCGGTGGCGGGCGGTTCCTACGCCGGCATGCTGGTCGTCGTCTTCCTTTGGGGGCTTGCCAATCATTTCGGATTGAACGTGCTCATCATGCGGCTTACCGGGCTCGATCCTGCCAAGCGCGGCGCGATCATGGGGCTGAACAGCGGGGTCACCTATCTCGCCCTCTTTGTCGGCACGATAGGCTTCGGCGCGGTCTATGCCCGGGCATCTTTCTTCGTGCTGCCCTTGGTCGCCGCGGGTTTGATGCTGTTGGCCGCTTTCGCCGTCGCCACCGCGCGGCGCTAGAGCATCCCGCTCTCAAGTGCAATCACTTGAAGCGGAAAGATGCTCTGGAATCAAAGACCTAGGGCGTCATTTTGGCTCTACGGCCGACCGGTCCGCCACCGCGCCCGTTTTCTTCACAGGGGAGGGGTGATCCTCGGCCGCTTTTCCGGCTTTCGGCGCGGCGGCGGGTCAACGAAGGCGCCTGGCTGATTGAGGCTGTTTTCGTGCAGCCGCTTGGCGATCGCCTCGGCGCCGGCATCGGTCCCCGCGCGCGAATAGAGATTGCCGCGAACCTGGATCGAGGCTGCGAGCAGACGGAACATCGCGTTGGCCAATTCCGCTTCCGGCGCCTGCGGCGCGCGCCAGAAAGCGTCGAGCGGTTGCTGGTCGGTCAGTCCTGCGATATCGAACACCGCTGTGCCGAGTACCTTCACCGGCCGCCCCTGCTTCAGCGCGTGCAGGCCCGCAGTCGAATTGACCGTGACCATGCCTGCGCTTGCCTCCCCAAGCGTATCGAGATTGCCTCCGTCGAGGTAGAAGACGCGACCGTTCAGGCCGAGGGCGGCCGCTCGTTCTTTGACGATCCTGCGCCAGGGGATCAGATCATTGTCGAGCGGATGCACCTTGAAGACGAGGCGCGCGTCATTGGCAGCGAAGGCTGCGAAGGAGCCGAGGACCTCGGCAATTGCGTCCTTTTGGCTGAGATACGGCGAATGTGCCCTGAGCTGGAAATCGGTTTCGAGCTGCAGCGGATAGACGAAATAGGGGGCGTCCTCCGAAAGCAGTTTGGCGACGGTCGCCTCGGCTTCGGCGTTGCGTTTCTTTTCGGACAGGAGCCGGCGGATCCAGCCCGCATATTCGGCAAGCGGATGGAAGATCGCGTGGCGCCGATAGTGCGGAAACAGGAACCAGAGAAAGACGTTCGGCAGATTGTAGAGCAGGTCGTAACTCGCATCCGCCAGGAACGTCTGGCTGTAATGCTTGCGCCAGTCCGGCTCCGGCACGCCCGCTGCCGCCGCAAGAATGCGCGCGGGGTCGGAGGGGAAATGCGAATTCGAGGACATGCCGTCGCGCTCGAGCGTCAGCCAGTCCGGCCGAAGATACCCCATTTCGACGATGGCGACTGCCACACCTCTGCGGCGCGCGACCTTGGTTGCCGCCTGGTGGTAGGCACGTTCCTCGCCGAGCAGCAGCATATCGGTGACGCCATGGCGCGCGATGAATGCCTCGAGATAGGCCGGCCAGTCGGCTGCCGTGCCGCGATAGTTGGAGGCACCCTTGCGGCCCCAGATGATCTGGTCGCCGACATTGAGGTTGATCCTCAGACAGGTGTGTCCACGAGCTTCGAGCCGATCGGCGATCTTGCGGAAAATCGGCGAGGACGGGCCCTGCAGGAACAGGAACACTCGTCGCTTTGGCCGATCGACCGCCCCAGTCGATGTCATCGAAGCGTTTTCCATCCGTCCACCACCGCCGCTATCGCAGCGTATCCTTTCTGAGGTTGGCGTGGTTCAGCAGGGCCTCGATCAGATTCCAGGCTTCGACGTTGCTCGGCTCCACCGGCTTGTGGGTGGACGACTTTGCCTTGGCAAGCGGCACGATCAGGTAGTCGGTGCGCGGGTCGGGGAAGGGGTCGGCAAAGGACTTGAGCAGCGGCGCATGGTCGCCGTAGAAGACCAGCCAGACCGGGCGGTCCAGCTTGTCGAGGTGCTCGCTCAGGGTGTTCAGCGCTGCGTCTGATTGTTCCAGAATGGCCAGGTAGATATCGACGGGCTTGGTAAGATCACCGACGCGACCCGGCTCCCATGGGCCGTGATTGGCCATGGACGCGACGAAGACGAAGCCGCTTTCGTCCTCCGGCAGCTTGTCGCATGCGTCGATCACTTTCGCCGCGAGTTTCTCGTCGGAGACGTACGGCCCATCTCTCTCAGGCCGATGGTCGAAACCGTCGAGCATTGTCAGCTTCGAAAAACCGAGCTGTGGCATCGCCTTGTGCCGGAGGAAGAAGGTGCGGTCATAGGGATGGATGAAATGCGTGTTCCAACCGGCACGCTTCATCTTTCCGGGCCAGACCACGTCGGCATAATGCGAGGCCCTGAGATAGGGGTAGCTGGCGTCGACGTGGATGTCGTCAGGTACGAGGCCGCTGATGACTGCAAACTCGGTGCGCAGCGTATAGCCGCCTTCGAACACGCTGCTCAGCCGGCCCCATTGCACCGCCTCGCGCCGCAGCCGGTCCAGCGTCGGCATCTTCAAGGTCTCGACGCCGAAATGCCGCATGTCGATGAAGGATTCGGACTGCCAGACGACGATCAGCGGTGAGCCGTCATCGCCAATAAGGTCGTGCACGGCGGCTCTGACGATCTCCGAAAGTTCCGCGACGATCTTCTCCCGCCGGACGCCAAGCCAGACGATGAAGCGGAAGACGACCGAGCCGAAGGTGCCGAAACGCACCGTGTTCATCTTGACGTCGAGCACCTTCAGCAGCCTTTGCACCAGCGCTGCCGTGGGCCGATTGACCGGGCCGTAGAACAATAGGAGCCATGGACCGTAGGCGATCCCGAGCATCAGCAGGATCCAGAACAGTTTGCCCCGGTCCGGGAGGATGGCCGGCTCGAAATACATGTAGAGGCCGGACACGCCGAAGACATAGAGGAAGGCGACGGTCCAGAAGACGACGTTCAAAGAGCTCGCGTAGAATATCGTCTTGTACTTGAACACGTCGACGACGAGCGCGATATCCGAAAAGATCAGCGGTTCGCGGATAAACTTGAACTTGGCGCGGGAAATGCCGGTGAAGATGATGAAGAAACTCATCGTGCCGGCTGCGGCATAAAGCGGTCGCCACGAGCCGGCGAAGAAACCGGCAAAGACCAGCGCGATGACCGGCAGGCGCGCGAGCGCGTCGACCACGTCCTGCGTCCGCCCGAACGGCGAGGGATGGGCGCGCCGCTCCCGCTTCGGAAGCGCAAATCGGTCGGTGAAGAAGATCACTGCACAGGACAGCAGATAACAACTAAGCGTCAGTGTTATGGGGTAGTCGTGCAGTTGAAAGGGAAGCAACGCCAAGCGGAAACCTTCATGTCTTCATGCCGGCCGACGCCGCTTCATGCGGCACAGCATCCGCCCGACACTTAAATCTTATCGCTTGGTCGTACAAGCGCTGTCAGGTCCGTCGCTCCGACACTCCACCATTATGCGCGGCGGTGTTGCCGCAACGCGCAATCGCCCTGTCGAACCACCAGTTGAGCAAGGGGCGGACGGCGGGCGCGAAGCGACCGAGCAGAAAGAGCGTGGTGCCGAAATAGACTTCGAACCGCCCCCGATCGATCCCCCTGGCAACCGTCCTCGCCACGGCGTCCGCCGGCCAGGGACGGACCGTGCCCATGATTTTGGCCGCTTCCGCGGGCCGGCTCGCGAGCTCGCGCTGAAACTGCGGTGTCTCCGTATCCGGCGGAAAACACACGGAGACGCCGACGCCGTGGGCACGGGCCTCCGACCGTAGCGCCTGAGCGAAACCGTGGAGCGCGAACTTCGACGCGCAATAGGCGGAATAGCCATAGATGCCGATGAGGCCGGCGCCGGATGAGATCATCATGATCCGGCCATGACCACGTTGCTTCATCCCGTCATAGACCGCACGGACCGCATGCACCGTGCCGGAGAAATTGGTTTCGATCTGGCGCCGGAAGGCATCGCTGTCGAGTTCCTCGAAGCGCCCCGGCTCGACGATGCCGGCCGATGTGATGAGGATGTCGCACGGTCCGAAGACGGTTTCACATCTCCGGACTGCCGCTATGAGCGCGTCTTCCGAGGCGACATCCGCAGGCTCGATCCTGATATTGTCGGAGCCGCTCCCACTCAATTGGGCGAGGTCCGCGCGCGCCCGTTCCAAAAGGTCGCGAGAGCGCGCGATCAGCGAGATGCGGGCGCCCCGGGCCGCGTAGATCGATGCAACTGCGAATCCGATCCCGCTCGAGCCACCGGTGATGATCACATGCGTCATGCTGATATCCCGCCCAAGAGCAATCCCAGGAAAGTCCGAAGCGCTTTTGCGTCCGGAATTGCGCGAAAACAATGCGGTGGCGATGCTGATCTCGGGTCAGCGCGCCGAGAGTGCCTTCATCATCTGATCGATGTCGATGCCGCCGAGTCCGAAATTGCGTTCGGTGAGGTCCGTCAGCCGTTCGGCCGTCAGCGTTACGGTTCGGCGGATCTGCTCTTCCGTGTGATCGCTGGTGATGAAGAAGCGCAGGCGCGCAAGCCCCTCGGGCACCGCCGGGTGGATGATCGGCAGTGCATTCACCCCTTCGGCAAGCAGGTCGTTCGAAAGCTGAACGGCCCGCAGGGAATCGCCGACGATGACCGGCACGACGGAGAAGCCGCTGGAGAGGCCGGTGTCGAGGCCCGCTTCCTTGGCAAGCTTCAGGAAGAGGGCGCCATTGCGGCGCAGCGCCGCCGTCCGCGCCGGTTCGCGCTCCAGCACGTCCAGGCTCGCGGTCGCGGCGGCCGCCAGCACGGGCGCAAGCCCGACACTGTAGACGAAGCCGCCGGCAGATGCCTTCAGCACCTCGACCAGCGCCTCGCTGCCGGCGATGTAGCCGCCGCAGCTCGACGTGGTCTTTGAAAGCGTGCCCATCCAGATGTCGATTTCGTGCGGATCGACGCCGAAATGCTCGGCAAGCCCTCGGCCGGTTTTCCCGAGGACGCCGAGCGAATGCGCCTCGTCGACCATCAACCAGAAACCGTATTCGGCCCGGAGCTTCAGAAGAGCCGGCAGATCGGCGACGTCACCGTCCATCGAGTAGATGCCCTCGACGATGACCATGATGCGGCGATAGTCGCCGGCGACGGTGCGCAGCACGTGCTCGAGATCGGCGACGTCGTTGTGTTTGAACAGCCGCCGGGTCGCGCCAGAGAGCTTGATGCCGGCAAGCGCGCTGTTGTGGATGAATTCGTCATGGACGACGAGATCCTTCGGGCCCATCAGGCAACTGATGGCGGCGACGTTGGTCAGATAGCCGCTGACGAAGCAGACGGCGGCATCGACGCCGTAGAAGCTCGCGATCTTCTCTTCGAGCGCCACATGCACGGGCCGCTCGCCGGCGACGAGACGGCTGGCCGAGGCGGAGATCCCAAAGGTGCCGATCGTGTCCTTTGCCTTTGCCAGAACTTCCGCATGGCGGTTGAGACCGAGATAGTCGTAGGAGGCGAAGTTGATGAGCTTGCGACCGTCGATGACGGTGGTCGCCCCGGCCGCGGTCTGGTGCGCGCGATAGAACGGATTGGCGATGCCGAGCTGCTCACTCGCGAACTTCTGAGTCATGACCTGCTTGTATTCCGGCAGGTCTTCGAAACGGGCCTGCTGCCGGCGGGCCGGCGGCGGCATCTCCCGCTCCGAGCGCGCCATGCGGTTGCGCTCGGAGGATTGATGCGTGTTTCTCATCCGGTCCAGCAGGTTCTCCTTGAGGCTGCTGGTCATCTTGGATGCGCCTGGGCCGTTTCCGTTCGTGCTCATTGGCTCTGTGCTTTTTCCTTCGCCGTTCCGACGTGCCGCTGCGCAAGTTCGCTGACGATCTTGTCATCGGCGGGCTCGGCATCGTCGCTCTGGTCGCGCTTGCTCACCTTTTCATAGAGCTTGCGTGCGACATCGCCAACTGTCGTGTTGTCTGCGACGCCGCTGAGCGGCATGTCGAAGCCGGTGTTCTGCTGGAAGCTCATGCCGAGTTCCACCGCCATCAGGCTGTCGAGGCCGATTTCCTTCAGCACCTTGGCTCGTGTGACCGTATCCTTCGACACGCGCAGGATCCCGGCGATCTCTCCGGCGACGAGGTCGAAGAGAATGTCCTCGGCTTCCTGCGGCGACTTGCCTTCGATCATCGCCACGAGGTCCATCTGGGCGCCTTCGCCGCCGGTGGCGTGCTGGTCGGCGCTGCGAAGGATGACTTCGAAGAGGGCGTTGCGGGCAACCGGCAGATTGCGCGCGGCCGACCAGTCGATCTCCGAGATCATGACCACGGCCGCATCGACAGTGCCCGGATCGAAGGCCAGGTGGCTTTCGACCATGTCGAGTGCCGTCTGTGCCTTCAGCGCCGTCTTGCCGATGCGCTTGGCGAGCAGATCGTTCACATCCGTGTTCTGGACCAGGTAACCCTTGTCGGCGATCGCGCCGAAGCCGACGGCAAGACCGGCAAGGCCGCGGGCGCGACGGGCGCGGGCGAGGCCTTCGAGGTAGCCGTTCGCGGCGACGTAGTTCGCCTGCCCGGGGTTGCCGACAAGCGTCGTCGCCGACGAGAACAGGATGAAGTTGTCGAGCTTGTCCTCGTTGGTCAGCCGATCGAGAACGGCGGCACCCTTGGCCTTCGTATCGATGACCGGGCGGTTGCGCTCGCGATTGAGATTGCTGATCAGCGCGTCGTCGAGCACCATCGCGGCGTGGACGATCGAACGGAGCGGCGCAATCGCGCGCAACTCTTTCAGGAGACGCTCTGTCGCCGCGGGATCGGTGACGTCGCATGCGTGTACGGTGGCTGAGACGCCGGCCTTCGCCCAGACTTCGATCATCGCCGTCGTTTCGGCATCTGCCTGCCCACGGCGCGAGCAGAGAGCAATCTTCGTCGCTCCCTTTTCGACGAGCCAGTTGGCAGCAGCGAGACCAAAGCCACCGATGCCGCCGACGACGAGATGCATGCCGTTCGGGTCGACCTTCATGCCGCCATGCGGGCGTTTGGCGACGCGATGCTTGCCCCTAACCGGAGGCAGCACGACGATCTTGCCGATATGACCGGCATTCTGCATCAGCCGGAAGGCGTTGCCGATTTCGTCGAAGTCGAAGGCACGGTAGGGAAGCGGTGTCAGCTTGCCCTCTTCGAACAACGCACCGATCTCGGTGAAGATCCGCTTGGTGAGCTTCGGCTGGTTGACCAGCAACTGGTCGGCGTCGATGCCGAAATAGCTGACATTGCGGCGGAAGGGCCTAAGACCGATCTTGCTGTCGGCATAATAGTCGCGCTTGCCGAGTTCGAGGAAGCGGCCAAAAGGCTTCACCAGCGCCAGGCTCTGTTCCATGGCTTCGGCAAAGAGCGAGTTCAGGACGAGGTCGACACCCTCTCCGTCCGTGACCGCGCGAACGTCGTTGACGAAGCCGAGCGAGCGGGAATCGAAGACATGATCGGCGCCGAGCATCGACAGGAAACGGCGCTTCTCGCGCGTGCCAGCCGTGGCGATAACCTTGGCGCCCTTGAGCTTGGCGACCTGCAGTGCGGCGAGGCCGACACCGCCGGCAGCACCGTGGATGAGGATCGTCTCATCTGGCTGGATGCGGCCAAGTTCCACCATGGCGTAGTAGGCCGTGAGGAACGCGACAGGCACCGTTGCCGCGGCAACCGGGCTTACCGACTGCGGCAGCCTAGCGACGCCGGCGCGCGAGACGACGGCATGGGTCGAGAAGGCTGAGGATGCGATCGCCATGACGGCGTCGCCGACGACGAGGTCGTCGATGCCTGCGCCGACGGCAACCACGTGGCCGGAGAGTTCCATGCCGATCGTCGCGCCTGCGAAACCATCTTCGAGTGCCTCTTCGGGCAGCAGACCCATCGCCCACATCACGTCGCGGAAGTTGAGGCCGGTCGCCGCAACCGCGACGACGACCTCACCCGGACCTGCGGCGGGAATGTCGCTTTCCTCCCAGACGATGCTGCCCACCTGCGAGCTGACGCGCTGGCGGATGGTTGCGGCCTTGAAGCTATCGATCGCCGCATGGGCGTTGTCGACCGGGCCGGGCACGGCGCGGATTTCGGAAAGCGCCGCGTCTTCTCCCTCGAGCAGCCACTCGCGGTTGGCGCTGGCACTGCCGAGCAGCGGAGACGCTGCCGCGATCTGCTCGATCGTGGTCGGAGAACCGTCGATATCGAGCGCGTGCACATCGATGAACTCGTATTCGTTCTGAAGCACGCGGGCGAAGGCCCAGAGACCGGCATTGACGCCATCGCTTGCAACCGTTGCGCCCGTTGCCCGGCTCGCGATCGGCGCTCCGCCCGGCGCGACGAGGACGAGCCGCGGGCGGCTGTCGCCGACCGGTTCGGCTCCGCCGACATGCTGACGCACGGCTTCGGCGAAGGCGCCGAGAGCAAGGATCTGCGTCTGCAGCGAAGCGGAATCGTCCGCCCGGGATTGAGCGGTCGGCGACGCAAGGAAGATTGCCCGGAGCGGCTGTCCGCCAAGGGCCTCGAAGCTGCTGAGAAGCGCCGCCTTGTCGGCTGCGATATCACCGCTGAGATCGACCGGAATAGCCGGTGCCGGAGGCGCGCTGCCCTTGTCGCCCGCGATCTGCAGCAGCAGATAGGCGCCGGTAACCGGTGCCTCGGCAGTCACGGAAGCCGCGGCGGCACCGCGCGCTTCGAGCAGGATGACATTGCCGCTCGCGCATTCGCGGTCGGCGATATTGACGTCGCGCAGATCGAGATCGCCGAGGCACTTCTGCCAGTGCGGCACGGCCGCAAGATTGCCGATCGGGAATTCCGCAGTCTGGCTGCGGGCGAACCATCCTTCGGAAAGTCCGAGGGCGAAATCGTTGAACAGCGACGGCGCGCTGACGGCGGCTATCAATCCGCCGGTGCCGCGCAGCGCCGAGCGAAGTGCGGTACGCACCGTCACGTCGTCCTCGATCAGGCTGTAGAGCCCATCGGAGGCGCTGACGACGAGGTCGAAGGACGTGAGCGTCGCGAGTTCACCCTTCTTGAGAATGCGCACGTGGGCATCGTTCTCGAAGGCGAGCTCAAGGCCGCGCTGGGCATTGTCCCGCGCTTCGAAGACAGTGAGGCTTGCGCCGTGCTTTTCGGCGAGCGTCGCCAGGCGGCGGGTGAAGGCGGACGAAACGCTGCCGAGTTCGACGATGCGAAGGCGAGCGCCGGCAGGTTGTGCGGTGAGCGCTTTTTCGAGCGCTTCGAGAACGAACGCCATTCGTTCCCGGCTCGCTTCCGAATGGACGGCCTGATGATCGAGCGTCGCGTCGCTGATGAAGTTGGCGCCAAGAGCCGCTTCGTCGCCGGCCTGGAGAGCATCGAGGCGCGCAAGGGCCTCCGCATAGGCATTGTTGATCAATACCGCCTCGACGGCGCGGTCGGACCGCTCACCGTAGAGTTCGCGCAGGATCTCCGGGACGCCTGGCAAGTTGAAGTCTTGAGCAACAGTCCAGACGCCGTCCTTGTGCTCGCAGAGACCGGCGTCCTCCAGCACGTAGAGGCAGCTCGTCAGGAAACACTGGAACGCAAAATCGCCAGGAAGGCTGTTGCCTTGGATGGTCGATCGACCCTTGGCGAGTTTGAGGGCAATCTCCTGGCAGGCACGGTAGATGGCCGCGTTGAAGAGCAAGGTCGTGTTGTCGACGCCGGCTTCGCGGGCGGCGGGCATGGCGATCTTGATCGGCGCCGGCGACTTGGTCTGCAGGCCCGGCAGTGCGGCTTCCGATTGCACTGCCTCGTAGTGGAAGGACAGCGCATCGAGCGTCTTGTGCTTGCGCAGATAGGTCCGGCGGAAGCGGCAATCCTCGAAATGTGCGACCGGTGCGCCCGATTTGTCGAAGAAATGGAATTTTGCCTTGATCGAATTGGCGCTGACGCGCTCGATCTCGATCATCGCGCGCGCGATTGGCTGGCTGCCGTTGACGACCCGCACCGAACCGAAGCGAACGGGGATATAGGGGGCGCCGCTCTTGTCGCCGGTGAAACGATCGAAGAGGGCGACGAGACCGTGGAAGGTCGCGTCGACAGAGATCGGGTTCAAGGCGTAGGTGACGAGCGGGTGGCCGGCAGCATCAGGCGTCTTCAGCTCGACATCGACCAGCCGGTCGCCATAGGCAACGGCCTTGGCCAGCAGCTGGAAGCGCGGGCCGTAGTCGAGGCCGAATTGTTTTGCCGTCTCATAGGCACGCGCAGGCGCAACCGTTGCAGTCTTCGCCAAGCCGGCGAGCGACGGATAGGCGCGCTCCTCGGCCGGCAATGGCTTGCGGCAGCGGGCAACCGCATGCACGGCCCAATCGTCTTCCGAAAGACGTTCGCGCGAGCGGATCTCGATGTCACCGGTCTCCGGCGAAAGCACCGTCGACAGTTCCATGATCTTCGTATCGCTGAGTTCCAGCGGACGAACGATCTCCAGATTGGTGATCTCGACCTCGTCGCTGCCGTAGAACTGCTGCGCAGCAGCGACGGCGATTTCGATGAAACCGCTGCCCGGCAGGATCGCCTTGCCGTCCACGACGTGTTCGGCGAGGTCGGGGAAGAGATGGGCGTCTACGTGGTTTTTCCAGCTGCCGCTGTTGGGGTCGCTGCGCCAACCGGTCAGGCGGTAGGGCTTGGCGGTCCGGCCGAAGAGGTCGGTGGCGTCCGTCGTGGCTGCGGGGCGCAGTTCGACGGGCTCGAACGGCAGGCTGGGTAGCGCGATCGATGCGTTACGCTTGCCGAAGACACGGGTCGTGTCGACGACCGCGCCGTGCGCGACGGCACGCGCCATCGCCGCCGAGATCGGATCCTGGCCGGTTTCACCGACATCCCGCAAAAGGGTCGGCACGACCATGCCCGGGGCCGCGGCCTGCTTGATCGTCTCCTTCACATAGGAGGACAGGATCGGGCGCGGCGAAATTTCGATGAACAGGCGGCAACCCATCTCGATTGCGGCCTCGGCCGCCGCCTGGAAGCGGACCGGCTCGCGCACGTTCTTCCACCAGTAGTCCGGGTCGAGCTGCGTGCCCTCGAGTGCGGCGCCCGTGACCGTCGAAAGATAGGCGAGCTCGGTGCGGCGCGGTGCGATGTCCGGGATGTCGGAGAGGAAGGCGTCCTTCGCCCGATCGATGATCGGGTGGTGGAAGGGATAGTTGATGTCGAGGATCTGGACCGGAATCTTTGCCTTGCGCGCAGCGTCGCGGAAGGTCGAGATCTGGTCTGCCGGCCCCGATATCGTCACGGAGTTATGGGCATTGACCGCGGCGACGCAGATGTCGTCGAGACCGCGCGCCTCGGCAAAGGCGCGAGCGGCTTCCTCGCCGAGCATCACGGCGGCCATGGTGCCGCTCCCGGCCAGCAGGTCCTGATGCAGCGAGCGCTTCGCCACGATCGAAACGGCGTCGACGAGCGACAGCGCGCCGGCGGCGTAGGCGGCTGCAATTTCACCAACGGAGTGACCGAAGACCGCGACCGGCTTGATGCCCATGGCGACAAGCGAATCGGAAAGGGCAGCCTGGACCGCGAAGAGCAGCGGCTGCGCGATCTTCGTGTCGGCAAGCTTCTTGTCGAGATCGGGATCGGTGAGGAGATCGGTCAATGCGATGTCGGAGTGGAACTTGAACAGCGCGCTGACGGACGTGAAACACTGGCGGAAATGCAGGTTTTCACGGAAGGCTTCGACACCCATGCCGGCCCATTGCGAGCCGTTGCCGGAGAAGACGAAGGCGACCTTGGCGTCGCGGACGACGGCTTCGCCGACCTCGCCGATGCCGGAGCCCGGCTTTTCCAGATGGCTGGCGATCGCGCGGAGGATATCTTCGGGCTGGTCGCTGCGGGCGGCGAAGCGATGGCGCATATGGGTGCGGTTTGCACCCGATGCGGCGATCATCGCGCGCGCCTCACCCTTGGAAGCATGTGCGAAAGCCGTCTTGTAGTCGCTGAGAAGCGCTTCCAGGCTCGATGCCGTGTGGGCGCTCGCCAGGAAGACATGCCCCGAAGACGACGGGTTCGACGTCCTTTCGTCGGCGGCCGGTTCCGGATCGCTGATGACGACATGTGCGTTGGCACCGCCGAAGCCGAAGGAATTGATGCCGGCGAGCCGGGCGCGCTTGCCGCGCAGGAGCTCGATCGGGTTTGCCGTGACCCGCACGTTGAGACCGTCGAAGTCGATGTGCTCGTTCGGCGTGTCGAAGTGCAGCGAGGCCGGCAGATAGTTGTTTTCGAGCGCCATCACGGCCTTCAGCATGCCGAAGAGACCGGAAGCGGGTTCGGTGTGGCCGATATTCGACTTGATCGAACCGATCGGCACCGGTGCGCGGCGCTTGGCGCCGATGACCGTTCCGATCGACCAGACCTCGGCCGGATCGCCGACTTTGGTGCCGGTGCCGTGGCCCTCGACAAAGGCGACCTGGTTGGCGTCGATGCCATTGCCTTCGTAGATTGCCCTGAGCAGGTTGGCCTGCGCCTCGCGGGAGGGGAGCGAAATGCCGTTGGTGCGTCCGGCCGAATTCACCCCGGTCGCGACGATCCGCGCATAGCTGCGGTCTTTCTCCCGGCGGGCCCGGTCCGAGCGGCGCAGGATGAAGACAACGCCGCCTTCGGCGCGCACATAGCCGGCGCCATCGTTGTCGTAGGCGCGGCAGAGCCCTTCCGGCGAAAGCATGCGCGCCTGCGCAAAGCCGACGAAGGGCAGGGGATGGGCGAGAATATTGACGCCACCGACGATCGCGGTGTCGATTTCGCCCGCCGTCAGAGCCCGCATCGCCTGGTCCAGTGCGACCAGCGAGGAGGAGCAGGCGGTATCGACCGTCATGCTCGGGCCGCTGAGCCCGAAGATGTGCGAGATGCGGTTCGATACGATCGACAAGGTGTTGCCGGTCATGAAGTAAGGGCCGGCGGCGGCCGGATCTTCGACCGTCAGGTTGGCGTGGTCGAGGCTCGATGCGCCGATATAGACGCCGACATTCTCACCTTGCAGCGAGGTGGCGGAGATATTGGCATCTTCGAGCGCGCGCCAGGCGAGTTGCAGCAATACGCGCTGCTGCGGATCCATATACATGGCTTCGCGCTGCGACATGCCGAACACGGCAGGGTCGAAATCATAGAGCTGGTCCAGGACGCCGGCGGCGAAGGAATAGGTCTTGCCCTGCGTGCCCATGACCGGATGCCAGAATCGCGCAACGTCCCAGCGATCCGACGGAATGCTGGTGACGGTGCACTTGCCCTGACGAAGAAGTTTGAACAACGCCGAAGGCGATTCTGCTCCAGGGGCGAGGCATGCACGCCCAATAATCTCAACAGCCATATATGATCGAACGCTCTAAACTGCCGTTAAAGTTGCATCTGCGATTGCGCGTCGAGGGACGAAATGCAATCGCCAATCGTCATGCTGCGGGGCTTTCCCCAGCTATATTCGTTCCGCCTCATTAGTCAGCTTTTAACTTAAAGTCCCTAGCTTTCAACCCTAAAGACTGAAGATATACACGCTGTCAACGCCAGTCCAAGGCGGATAGGGCGATAAACCACGCTCAAGGTAGAGAAGGTATGACCAGAAAGACGCGGCCCCAAATATTTTGGCCGTCTTGGTCTTCGGGTGACTTGTTGTGGGACGGCGATTGTGCTTTTCAGAGACCGGCGAATTCCCGGTCGGGAGATGATGCGGCGCGGAACTGTGAGTAAAATCATGGCTGTGTCGAATTTGGAGTGTCGTAGTTGAAACGAGTCAGTGCCCTTCTGCTTTGTACCGCCCTCGTGGGATGCCAGGCTGTTCCGGGCGAAGGGCCGCTGGCCGGAGCGATCGTCAAGGATGCCGGCCATTCGGGCGCCGAGATCGGCCGGCAGAATGCGACCGTCTTTGATATTGTCGATGTGGACGGACGCTCCGCGCGCCTCGTTTCCGACTATGTTTCTTCGACGCTCAACCGCCGCTTCGGCATTGGCGGCGGCGTCGGCCGAGTCGTGATCGGCGTTGGCGACCAGCTCAGGGTCTCTATCTTCGAAGCCGGCAGCGACGGCCTCTTCTCAACCTCCGAATCCAAGCAGACAAGCATCGATCTGGTCGTCCAGCCGGATGGCAAGGCCGCTATCCCCTATGTCGGTCCGGTCAACTTCGCCGGCCTGACGCTGGAGCAGGCGCGCCAGGAGATCCTGGAGGCGCTGAAGCAGAAGGCGGTCGAGCCTGACGTTATCGTCACCAGCATGAGCACCGCATCGCGAAACGTCACTGTTTCCGGCGCTGTCGGCAAATCGTCGGTTGTGCCGCTCAGCCTCGTCGACGAAACGATCAACGAGGTCATCGCCAAGGCGGGTGGCCCGGTCGCTCAACCCTATGAGACCTATGTCACGCTGGTGCGCGGCAAGAAGACCGGTACGGTCCTCCTGAAGTCCATCATCGAACATCCGTCGGAAAACATCCACGTCAAGCCGGGCGACCAGATCTTCGTGACGCGTGATCCGCGTCGCTTCACGATCCTCGGTGCGGTCAAGGCCAACCAGCGCGTGGAATTCGGCGCCAACGACCTGAACCTGCTCGAGGCGATGGGTCTTGCTGGCGGCGGCGCGGACTATACGCTCGATATGAAAGGCTACTTCATCTTCCGTTACGAAGAGCCTGATGTCGTCATGAGCCTGCTCGGCCAGCAACGCTTCAATGAGATGCTGCGCAAGGGCATGAAGACCGACAGCATGGGCCGCTATCCGATCGTCTACCGCTTCGACATGAGCAAGCCGGATAGCCTGATCGTCGGCCAGACCTTCCCGGTCAAGAACCGCGACGTCATTTATGCATCGCGCCATCCGTCGGTTGACTTCTCGAAGTTCCTCAACTTCATCGCGCAGCCGGTCGGCATTGCCAATTCCGGTTTCGCGATCGCCGACAACATCAACGGCAATTGATCCCGGTCAATGGTTTATCCAGGGCGTCGGCCGCAAGGTCGGCGCCCTTCGCTTATCTATCGCCCTGATTTCCAAAGCATGCGGAAGCGGCTTGTCGTCGCTCAAATTCTGTGATTGATCTTGGACTTAAATCGATTTTGGTGATCGATGGGCATTGGCAGGCAGGGATGAATTATGGCGGATAACGCGTTGATCGTCGTGGATGTGCAGAACGATTTCTGCCCGGGCGGAGCGCTTCCCGTCGCAGGCGGCGACGAGATCGTGCCTATGATCAACGGCCTGATTGGCCGTTTCGAGCATGTGGTGCTGACTCAGGACTGGCATCCCGCCGGCCATTCGAGTTTTGCTTCCAGCCATCCCGGCAAGACACCCTTCGAGATGATCGCCATGCCCTACGGAGCCCAGACGCTCTGGCCGGATCACTGCATCCAGGGAAGCGCCGGTGCCGATTTTCACCCGATGCTCGAATGGACGCGGGCCGAGCTCCTGATCCGCAAGGGCTTCCGGCCTCAGATCGACAGCTATTCCGCCTTTTTCGAAAACGACCGCCGGACCCCGACGGGTCTTGCGGGCTATCTCAGGGATCGCGGCATCAAGAAGGTGACGCTGTGCGGGCTGGCGACGGATTTCTGCGTGGCCTTTTCTGCGCTCGATGCGGTTGCGCAGGGTTTCTCGACATCCGTCATTCTCGAAGCCTGTCGAGGCATCGACCTCAACGGTTCGCTTCAGGCAATGGTCACGCGCATGCGGGATGCCGGTGTCGAGCTGAACTAGTGTCGAGCCTCGCTTTGAGGAAGGAGCGATTTCACCAATGACGAAGACCGATATCGCCAGGCGTGTCTATAATCATGCCTGGAAGCTCGACCCGATCGTGCGCAGCCTGCTGGACACGGATTTCTACAAGCTCTTGATGCTGCAGATGATCTGGCAGCTTTATCCGGATGTCGATGCGACCTTCTCGCTGATCAATCGCACGAAGACGGTGCGGCTTGCCGACGAGATCGACGAGCAGGAACTGCGCGACCAGCTTGATCATGCGCGCGAACTGCGCTTCTCCAAGAAGGAGATGATCTGGCTCGCCGGTAACACGTTCTACGGTCGCAAGCAGATCTTCTCGCCGGAATTTCTGGCCTGGCTTGCGAAGTTCCGCCTGCCGGAATACGAGCTGAAGCGCAGCGACGGCCAGTTCGAGCTGACGTTCAGCGGCCGCTGGGCCGAGACCACGATGTGGGAAATCCCGGCGCTTGCGATCATCAACGAGTTGCGTTCGCGCTCGGCGATGAAGGGGCTCGGGCCCTTTACCCTCGACGTACTCTATGCCCGCGCCAAGGCGAAGATGTGGTCCAAGGTCGAGCGCCTCCGGCAATATCCGAACTTGCGCATTTCCGATTTCGGCACGCGACGCCGGCACAGCTTCCTCTGGCAGCGCTGGTGTGTCGAGGCGCTGAAGGAAGGGATCGGAAGCTCCTTTTCGGGTTCCAGCAACGTGCTGCTTGCCATGGATACGGATCTGGAAGCGCTCGGCACCAACGCGCATGAACTGCCGATGGTGGCGGCCGCCCTTGCCCGAAACGACAAGGAACTTGCGGCTGCACCCTACAAGGTGTTGCAGGACTGGAATCAGCTTTATGGCGGCAACCTCCTGATCGTGCTGCCCGACTCTTTCGGAACGGCGGCGTTCTTGCGCAATGCGCCCAAATGGGTTGCGGATTGGACCGGCTTCCGCCCGGACAGCGCGCCGCCGATCGAGGGTGGTGAGAAGATCCTCACCTGGTGGAAGAAGATGGGCAAAGACCCGCGGGAGAAGCTCCTGATCTTCTCTGACGGCCTCGACGTCGACACGATCATCGAGACCTACCGCCATTTCGAGGGACGCGTGCGCATGAGCTTCGGCTGGGGCACCAATCTCACCAACGATTTCGCCGGCTGCGCCCCAACGGAAATCAGCGGCCTCAATCCGATCTCGATCGTCTGCAAGGTCAGCGAGGCCGACGGCCGCCCGGCGGTCAAGCTCTCCGACAATCCGCGCAAGGCCACCGGCGACCCGGCCGAGGTTAAGCGCTACCTCAAGTTCTTCGGCTCGGAAGATTTCGTCGAACAGGCCGTCAAGGTCTAGCCGCAAGGCGATTGCAGGAAAGTGTGAGCGGCTTTCCGTCGCTCAAAAAAAGAAACCGGCAGGCGCCGGTTTCAAAAGGGGATCAAAGATGTTGCGACTGTCCATCATCGCAATGTCAAATCTGGCAGTGAAATCTTAAGGTTGCGTTAAGGCGCCAACCTGCCGTTGCGTTTTATCTCTCTAAAACACGAACATGTAGAGAAGAATGATGACGATGAGCGGCACGCCCATGAGCCAGAGAATGATACCCTTCATTTGAAAGTCTCCACGTGACTGCCTTTGAAACGGTAACGCGACATCGGGAGATACGTTCCCCCCGGTGTCGGGCCGGGCGGCGTGCCGCCTCAGCTCACGGCTTGGAACCGGGCCTCTTCGTTGCCCGCACAGTTTCATCGGCAACCCCGCGACGCGAGCAGTCTTCGCGGTCCGTCCGTAGGTTTGACGCCGAGCAGCCGGTTCAATGGTAAAGCCCGGTCAGGCATTGCAGTGGCCGTGCAAGAGGCAAGCGATTGAATATCTTGAGAGAAACTGGTGCTGCTAGAGAGATTTGAACTCTCGGCCTCTCCCTTACCAAGGGAGTGCTCTACCCCTGAGCTATAGCAGCATCTGGCGGCCGGTTGGTGTGTCAGCCGCATCAAGCGAGGGGGCTATTGCCATAGCTGAGCGGGGAGTGCAAGCCGGTTTTCAAAGTTTTTCGTGAAGACCTGTGAGAAAAGTTCCCGCCGCTTCCGAAGACCCTGGTTTTGCGCTAATGCATGACCATGCAGATAGACGACAAAGATGGCGAAAAAAGCCGGCCGGAGCCCGATGGGTTGCGGGCCGAAGGCGAGACGCGCCAGACGAAGAAAAAGGATACGACCGAAGCGGACCTGAAAAAGGCGCGTCTTGCCAGGAACTTGCGCGACAATCTCCAGCGCCGCAAGCAGCAGATGCGGGCGCGCCGTTCGGGCGCCGCCGACGAGGCAAACGGCCTTCCTGCCGCAAAAACGGACGAATCCCAAGATTAGTACGGAGGAGGGGCGGCATTCGCCGGCTCCTTCCCGTTTGCGGGCGGCTCAGCCGTCTGGCGTCCAATTGCATAAATGCCCTCGGTCGGGTCGGCCGAGGGCAGCGACTTCACCGTTATGGCGACCTTCGCGTCCGAATGGGCGCGCGGCGTTCAAGGCACTTCTAATTTCGCGGCGTCTCCACTAAAGAGGCGCCTTCAGACAACACGAAAAATTTTTGGAAAGGCGGGCCAAGCCCGTTCGAGAGGCCTCATGGATCGCATCAGGATTGTAGGCGGCAACCAGCTTAACGGCGTCATCCCGATTTCCGGCGCCAAGAATGCGGCCCTGCCGCTGATGATCGCGTCGCTTCTGACCGACGACACGCTGACGCTCGAAAACGTGCCGCATCTCGCCGACGTCGAGCAACTGATCCGCATCCTCGGCAACCATGGCGTCGACATCTCGGTCAACGGCCGCCGCGAGCGCCAGGGCGAAAGCTACGCCCGCACCATCCATTTCACCTGCCGCAACATCGTCGATACGACCGCCCCTTACGAGCTGGTCTCGAAGATGCGCGCGAGCTTCTGGGTGATCGGCCCGCTGCTGGCCCGTGAAGGCAAGGCGCGCGTTTCGCTGCCGGGCGGCTGCGCCATCGGCACGCGCCCGGTCGATCTCTTCATCGAGGGCCTGACGGCGCTCAGCGCCAACATCGAGATCGACGGCGGCTACGTCAACGCGACGGCGCCGGAAGGCGGCCTGATCGGCGCGCGCTACACCTTTCCGAAGGTATCGGTCGGCGCCACCCACGTACTGATGATGGCGGCGACGCTTGCAAACGGCACGACGGTGCTCGGCAACGCCGCGCGCGAGCCTGAAGTCGTCGACCTCGCCAACTGCTTGAACGCCATGGGCGCCAAGATCACCGGGCAAGGCACCCCGACGATCACCATCGAAGGCGTCCGTTCGCTCTCCGGCGCTCGCCACCGCGTGCTGCCGGATCGGATCGAGACCGGCACCTATGCCATGGCCGTTGCCATGACCGGCGGCGACGTCATCCTCGAAGACACCAGTATGGCGCTGCTCGACACCGCGTTGGAAGCGATCCGCCGGGCTGGTGCCGAGATCACCGAGACGAACAGCGGCATCCGCGTCGTGCGCAACGGCGCCGGCATCAAGCCGGTCGATATCGTCACCGATCCCTTCCCGGGCTTCCCGACCGACCTGCAGGCGCAGTTCATGGGCCTGATGACCAAGGCGAACGGCACCTCGCATATCACCGAAACGATCTTCGAAAACCGCTTCATGCACGTGCAGGAGCTTGCCCGCCTCGGCGCCAAGATCTCGCTCTCCGGCCAGACGGCCAAGATCGAGGGCGTCAGCAGGCTGAAAGGCGCGCCGGTCATGGCGACGGACCTTCGCGCGTCGGTCTCGCTCGTCATCGCCGGTCTTGCTGCCGAAGGCGAAACCATGGTCTCGCGCGTCTATCATCTCGATCGCGGTTTTGAGCGGCTCGAGGAGAAGCTCACCCGTTGCGGCGCGCATGTCGAGCGCGTCAGCGACTGATTTGATCGGTTGCGCCTGATACCGTTGCGGTTTCAGGCGCAACATCCTATGTCCATTTCAATTGTGGCACGGAAAATGTGCGGCGAAACGAAAGGAATGGACGGCATGAATGGTCTGAAGCTGCTGGCGCTCGACGAGGAAGATCTCGCTGTCGTCTCCGCCCACGTCCAGGACGCCGTGTTCAAGGTATCGGGTCTCGAATACGATGCCCGCCGCAAGCAGTTCTCGCTCGTCGTCAACCGCTTCGTCTGGGAGACGGCCGACGGCAAGCGGCGCTCTTTCGAGCGTCGGCGCGCGCTGCTCCTGTTCAAGCGGGTGAATGCGGTCCGCTCGGTCGGCTTTGACCGGCGCGACGATGAAGCGGTGCTCGACCTGCTGACGCTCAAGTTCACGGTCAGCGGCGAGGGGCCGGAAGGCAAGCTCGAACTGGTTCTTGCCGGCGATGCGTCGATCGCGCTTGACGTCGAATGCATCGAAACGCAGCTTGCGGATACTGGCGGGGCGTGGGAAACCGCTTTCAAGCCCAAGCATCCCGAAGGTGCTTGAGCCTGCTACTGCATAGGTCCTTAAATCGGCATCGATTTAAGGGCAAAATTATGCAGCAGCTTTAAAGTGTGCAGCGACCTTAGCGCGTCTCACAAGGACGCGCGGCGCTGTAGACCCGAACGACACTGGCATACAAGGACGTCCCCTTTGGCAATCAGGCTCAATTTTCTCGATGGTGACTTCGAACAAAAGTTCGCGTCATTCCTGACGACCAAGCGTGAGGTGTCCGAGGACGTCAATGCGGTGGTCAAGGCGATCATCGACGACGTGCGCGCGCGCGGTAACGCGGCGCTCGCCGAATACTCCAAGCGTTTCGATGGCGTCGATTTCGCCGTGACGCCGATGGCCGTCAGCGCCGCCGAGATCGATGCGGCGATCCAGGCGGTCGAGCCGGAGGTTCTGGGCGCGCTCAAGGTCGCAGCCACGCGCATCGAGGCCCACCATGCCCGCCAGCGCCCGAAGGATGATGTCTATGAGGACGCCATGGGCGTCGGCCTCGGTTCGCGCTGGACGGCGGTCGATGCCGTCGGCCTTTATGTGCCTGGTGGTACGGCGAGCTATCCGAGCTCGGTGCTGATGAACGCGCTGCCGGCGAAGGTGGCGGGCGTCCCCCGCATCGTCATGGTGGTGCCGGCGACCGGCGGCCAGATCAACCCGGCGGTGCTTGCCGCAGCAAGGCTTGCCGGCGTTGAGGAAATCTACCGTATTGGCGGCGCGCAGGCCATAGCCGCCCTTGCCTATGGCACCGAGACGATCGCGCCGGTTGCCAAGATCGTCGGCCCGGGCAATGCCTATGTGGCCGCCGCCAAGCGCCAGGTTTTCGGCACCGTCGGCATCGACATGATCGCCGGCCCATCCGAAGTGCTGGTGATTGCCGACCGCAACAACGACCCGGACTGGATCGCCGCCGATCTTCTCGCCCAGGCCGAGCACGATGTCGGCGCCCAGTCGATCCTGATCACCGACGATCCGGCTTTTGGCCAGGCGGTCGAGGATGCCGTCGAGCGGCAACTGAAGACGCTGCCGCGCGCCGATACCGCATCGGCAAGCTGGCGCGACTTCGGCGCCGTCATTCTCGTGCCCGATCTCGAAAAGGCCGTGCCGCTGGCCAACCGCATCGCCGCCGAGCATCTCGAGCTCGCGCTCGCCGATCCCGAGCCGATGGTCGCCAAGATCCGCAATGCCGGCGCGATCTTCGTCGGCCGTCACACGCCGGAGGTCATCGGCGATTACGTCGGCGGCTCCAACCATGTGTTGCCGACGGCGCGCTCGGCGCGCTTTTCCTCCGGCCTCGGCGTGCTCGACTACATGAAGCGCACGTCGATCCTGCGGCTTGATCCCGAGCAGTTGCGGATCCTGGGGCCGGCGGCGATCGTGCTTGCCAAGTCCGAGGGCCTTGAGGCCCATGCGCGCTCCGTCGCCATTCGCCTCAATCTCGGGGATGCTGGATGAAGGCGGACCGCAACCTGCGCCTCTGCGATGTCGTTCTGGACGAAACCATCGGCCGCTCGACGCCTGACGTGGAGCACGAGCGCGCAGTTGCGATCTTCGACCTGCTCGAAGAGAACCTGTTCGAACCCGTCGGCCATCCCGGCGGACCTTACAGGCTCAATCTCTCGCTCGTCGATGCGAAGCTGGTCTTCGCGATCTCGACCGAAAAAGGTGGCGACGTCGCCACCCACATCCTCTCGTTGACACCGTTCCGCCGGATCGTGAAGGACTACTTCATGATCTGCGAGAGTTATTATGAGGCGATCCGTTCGGCGACACCAAGCCAGATCGAGGCGATCGATATGGGCCGCCGCGGCATCCACAACGAGGGTTCTCAGACCCTGATGGATCGCCTGTCCGGCAAGATCCGGCTGGACTTCGACACCGCCCGCCGCCTGTTCACGCTCGTCTGCGTGCTCTATTGGCGCGGGTAGAGGCGGGACCGGCATGACGGGAACCGAGGCACCGCATTTGAAAACGCACCGCTCGGTCCTCTTCATGTGCGGCATGAATGCTATCCGCTCCCCGATGGCCGAGGCGCTGGCCAAGGCGGCGCTGCCAGCGGGGACCTATGTCGCCTCCGCCGGTGTGAGGCACGGTGAACGCGATCCGTTTGTCGACGTGGTCATGGCCGAGGTCGGCCTGAGCCTTGGCCGTCACCAGCCCCACACGCTGGACGAACTCGAAGACGATTACTTCGACCTCATCGTCACCTTGGCGCCCGAGGCGCACCACAAGGCGCTCGAATTGACTCGCTCGATGGCCGTCGACGTGGTCTACTGGCCGACGCCGGACCCGACGGTGGCTGTCGGCACCCGCGAGCAGATCGTCGATGCCTACCGTGCCGTACGCGATCACCTTTCGACGCTGATCCAGCACCGGTTGGTCGGCTCGCACAGACGAGGGAAAACTTAAGAGCTTCATCGAAATCCGTGGCTGGTTTCCGACGACGGCTCTTTTGCATGTCTTCTTAGATTCCAACCGATTTGAGGCTAAAGACATGCGGCGGTTCAAAGTGCTATAGCGACTTCTGCGCCTCTGATAGGACGCGCGGCGCCGTAGCCGTCACAAAAGCGCAAAAGCCGGCGTTAGACGGTTCACAAATCCTCGTCGATTGTGTAGTTTCCGGCGAATTTTTCGGGATGCCTGACGTATCCCTAAACAAAGATGGAAAGAACAGTCCTACATGGCGAAAGAAGAAGTCCTTGAATTTCCGGGCGTGGTCACGGAATTGCTTCCCAATGCGACCTTCCGTGTGAAGCTCGAAAACGAGCACGAGATCATTGCTCACACGGCCGGCCGCATGCGCAAGAACCGTATCCGCGTTCTGGCCGGCGACAAGGTTCTCGTTGAAATGACCCCGTACGACCTCACCAAGGGCCGTATCACCTACCGCTTCAAGTAAGCCGCTCCGGCTCTACGCAATTCCTGGAGCATTTCCGCTTCTTCTTCGAATCGCGAAAACGCTCTAACCTTCGGTTTGGATTGCAATTCCAGACGCAAAACCGCCTAACGCATTTTTGCTGGAATTGCTCTGGAGTGACGGTTCGTTCCGATGACAGTGGCCAAGAAACTGATACTGGCGTCCGGCTCGCCGCGTCGCGTCGAAATTCTAGCGCAGGCGGGCATCGAGCCCGCGCGCCTGATGCCGATGGATCTCGACGAGACGCCGAAGCGTGCCGAACATCCGCGTTCGCTCGCAAGGCGCCTGTCGGCTGAGAAGGCGCGGGCGGCACTTGCGGCGATCAAGGGCGAGCCCGGCTGGGACGGAAGTTATATCCTGGCGGCCGATACGGTCGTCTGCGTCGGCCGGCGTATCCTGCCGAAGCCGGAACTCGTCAGCGAAGCCTCCAGCGCATTGCACCTGCTCTCCGGCCGCAGCCACCGCGTCTATACCGGCGTTTGCCTGATCACCCCGGACAAGACGCTCAGGCAGAAGGTGGTCGACACCAAGGTGCGCTTCAAGCGCCTGTCCGGTTTCGATATCGAAAGCTATCTCGCCTCGGGCCAATGGCGCGGCAAGGCGGGCGGCTACGGCATCCAGGGCATTGCCGGCAGCTTCGTGGTGAAACTCGTCGGCTCCTACAGCAACGTCGTCGGCCTGCCACTCTACGAAACCGTCGGCCTGCTTGTCGGCGAAGGCTACGATGTGCACAATCGTTGGCTGGAAGGCTGAGACCGGTGACCGAGGAAACGAAGAAGAGCGGTTCGAACGTCGCGCCCCTGCGGGCGCCTCGACCCTGCCCGGAATGCGGCCGGCCGTCGCATCGGGAGCACTATCCCTTCTGCTCCGACCGCTGCCGCAACGTCGACCTCAACCGCTGGCTTTCCGGCTCCTATGCCATTCCGGTTGCTGACGATGAGTCGAAGGCCGACGACGGCGACGATCGCTAGGGCGTACCGCTGCGGCCGGGGCGCAGGCCCGGCCTTCCCCTCTGCACATCTCTGCCGTGAGCGACGCCCGGAAGTTCCTGCGCGCCGCCGGTGAATGCGGCCGCCGTTTTCGGCCCCCGAAGACCATTTCCTCGTGCAGCGTACCGGGGGAGGCGAACACGATCTCTCTGAATCTCTTTGTCTTTTTGGTTTTTTCAGCTGTCCACAGGATTTCGGTCAAAAAACTTTCATTTGGCGCTGGACACCGCCGAACAAGATGCTATAACCCCGCTCGCTTCCGGGGCAAACACAAGCGCCCCGATGGTTCCGCAAGGGACCGCTGCCCGAAACGGCAGGATGCCCGGATAGCTCAGTTGGTAGAGCAGCGGATTGAAAATCCGCGTGTCGGTGGTTCAAATCCGCCTCCGGGCACCATTTTTCTTCTCGAAGATCTGGTTTCCATGGCGCTTGAAGCGTCAATGACGCGATGCGTCCAAGAGATTTTTAAGGAAGCCAGAGATTGCTTCAGGACGAGAGACGACCGCGAGCGCTGGAACGCGTTCATTGTCACCCCGTTTCCCAAACCGGCTTGGAAGCGCATCTCGTAGCAATCGACTTTCGCTCAGACGCTGACGGCCACCATCGAAGCGGCGTCGAGCATCCTGCAGTCATTCCCGTTGAGTGGTCGCGTTTGCGCGAAGGGAGCGATGACCAGCGTATGCCAGCCGAGCGTTGAGTAGGCTTGCGTAACAACTCCGGCCCATCGCTGATCTGCATTGATCGTCCACTACATCGCAGACGAGACCGGGCGGCTGTTACCTGCGTTACACGTCCGTCGCAGCTTCCGCCTATTCTCACGCCCGGGAGGACCTGAGCGGCGAACGTCTTCGCCGCGTAATCGATGTCACGAAACCGCAATAAAAACAGGGTCGTGGCAGGGTCAACCGAGGATTAGAAATGCGTAAATTTGCCAGGCTCTCTTTAGCAACGCTCGTCGCAGCAACGATCGCCGCCGGTGCGTCCGTTCCCGCTCTCGCAGGAGGCAGCTACTACAAGGGCGTGTCACCGACGCCGGTCAATGAAGGCCACCAGAGCGAGAAGTACAATCCGCCCGGAAAGACCGTAAATCGCCCGCCGCCGAGAAACGGTTCCTACTACAAGGGCATCATGCGCAAGTAGGAAGAGCACGTGAGAGGAAGCCGATGGGCCGAAATGCCGCTTGGCTATCGACCGCCGGTCTGTCTCTCAGACGATGACATCCATGAAAACAAGGAAGGGCGCCGTGGCGCCCTTTCGTTTCAGATCAGAACATGACTGAGAATATCGCCTTCGCTGACCACCAGGTTCGGCGGGTGACCGTTGCGCAGATAATGCTTGCGGTCGCTATCGGCGGTAATGAACACGGCGGTACGGGCAATCTCGTCCGCTGTCATTTGTGTCGTTGGCGGAATGACGGCGATTTCGGAGCGCAGGCCAAGCTCGCGCAACAGTGCCTCGATCGCGCCATGGTCGTCCACGCCGTGAAGGACGAGCCGATCGATTTCCGCGATCGCGTTCGTGTGCCACGTGACGGTCTGGAGAGCGACCAGGAGGGGCAGCGCCCCTCGTACCTGCTGCACTTCGGGATGGTGCTCGAAGCCGCCCAGCATCAGCCGCGTGTAGAGTTCATAGGCGCGAACGTAGTCCTTCTTCATCATCCACATGCGTAAGGCGACGCTCATGCGGACCATGGTGAAGTCCTTGATCTGCGCGTCGAGGTAGGCGCGGCGATCGGCAGTCAGCTTCACAGCGCCGCGTTTGGCGCCGCTATAGAGGAAGTATTCAAGGCCGCCGCGATACGTGTCCCAGCCCGTCAGTGTTTCAGCGTGGCCAGCCTGCGCCCGATCGCGGACGATCTTGGACCGTATCACCTGACGATAGAACGGCTTCTTCAGAAAGGCGACGGCGCCCAGTTCTAGAAAATGCGCGAGATAGGCGAAGGCCCAATAGGCGATGTGCCGGGGTGCCCAAGCGGAGCGCAGAGCTGCGGTCCGGTAAATGCCGATCTCGGGAAAGACATGTCGGTCGATGAGAAAATCGAAAACCGGCTCGAATTCCCGTTTCTTGAACTTCATATCCTTGTCGACGGAGTAGAACGGCGCACCGTCACATCCGTCGATCTCGTCATGCGTGTACCAGGGCGCAAAGCAGGCGGTCACTTCGGGATTGAGATCCAGATAGCGGATCGCCTCGCGCAAGCCATCGTTGATGAGCACGTCGTCGTCAGCCAGATAGACCGTGTACTCACCGACCGCGCGGCTGACGGCGCTGATGACGTTGGAAATCGCGCCAAAATTCTCCGACTGGCGGAAATAGCGAATTGGCAGCCCCTTGGCGATAAAGCGATCGACGATCTCCCGGGTGCTGTCGGTCGAGGCATTGTCGGAGATGACGATCTCGTACTTGTAGGAGAACTGGTAGAGTGCGACGAAGTAGTCGAGCGCCTTTTCGAGGAAGGGCGCGCGGTTATAGGTGGGAATGCAGATGCTCAGCTTAACCTGGCTCACTCGCCTCTCCATTGACAGTCATGCGACATCGAGCCCTCGGCAGACCGCTCGCATCGCGTTTGCTTGCACCGCCGGCGCGAAACAGCAGTGGCTGGCGATGCATCGGCAGGGCCGGACACCTCCAGGCGCAAGGGGCAATGCGCGAAGGGTCCATCCGACGTTCCCTTATTCCGCCTCGATCTTGCGTGAGCCTTATCTTGAACAGAGGTGGGGCGGCGGGCCACGGTTATAGAAGGGGAGCAGAACCCTCCGTTAGCGATTTGTTAACCATGCTGAGGCAGTCTCGATGGCTGTACAACGACGCTCGAACCCCGTGTTCATCGAGCGACCCGCCCCAAAGCAGACGCATTCGTTCATTCCTAAGGGAGCAGAGAAGGATGTACGAAATGGCAGCTCATATGATGAAGATGCTGATGAGCATCATGGCCGCGCTGTCGCTCGGCTCGCTGCTGTTTCTGATGGCCGTTCTCTAACAACGGCCAGTAGTTCGGGCGGCGCGTCCGTCAGGGGTAGAGGTAGAACTGGTCCCAGCTCTCGTGCGGTACAAGCTCGCCGATCTTGTATTCGAACGACAGGACATCCACTGCATGTTTCCTTTAATCGTAACCGATTAAAGGACAAAACATGCAGCAAATCAAAGTGCTACAGCGACCTTTGCGCGTCAGCTAAGACGCGCGGCGCTGTAGGTGCTCCGCGTCGGTACGGCACTTGAACTTCAGCTTGTACCACTCCCCCTGGCTGCGGAAGACTGCGCCCGGCGCCTTCATCTTGTCTTCCTTCACGATGGGTTCGGCGAAGGTGTAGGCGATGACCTTGTCCGGTTTGAAGGTCGACTTGTCGGCGTTGATGCGCTCCATCGCCTCGGTGTCGCATCGCTGTTCCAAGCGGGTCTGAGGGTCAAGCTTTTCGAACTGGCGTACCAGGGATTGGTCCATCGCCGATGCCGGGGAGAATGTGGCGGCGAAGATGAGCGGGTACGCGATTGTCTTCATGCTCGACGAATTCCTGCGATGAAAAAGAACCGGTCCCGGCAAATCACTCCCGGACGCGCCTGCGGTTTCAGTTAAGCATTGTGGCCATTCCAAGGCGCGGAGATCACGCTTCGGAAACGTCGATCCACTCGGCGCCCGTCAGTTCGACGATGCGGGCGGGGCTGATATGCACGGCCGCATTGGTGGCGCCGGCTGCTGGCACGACGATGTCGTAGGCCTTCAGGGACTCGTCGCAATAGATGCTGTGCGGCTTGGCAAGGCCGAAGGGGCAGACGCCGCCGACCGGATGCCCGGTCTCCGCTTCCACCTCGTCGAAGCCGAGCATGCGGGCCTTGGTGCCGAAGCGGGCCTTGTACTTCTTGTTGTCGAGGCGGGCGTCGCCGCGCGTAACGATCAGGATCACGTCGTCGCCGACACGGAGCGCCAGCGTCTTGGCGATCTGCGCCGGCTCGACACCGTGGCCCTCGGCCGCAAGCGCAACCGTGGCGGTGCTCTGTTGCAGCTCGATGACGTCGATGTCGGGGGCATGCTGGGAAAAGAAGTCTTTGACGGAGGCAAGGCTCATGGCGAACGGTTCACGTTATTGAAAAAGCTAGGGCGATCAGCTGCGGGGCAAAGGTCGTCTTCTGCGCCGGGTGCGCAAATCTCTCAATCGTCGTTGGAGGCGTCAAGGTCTTCCGGGCGAAGACCTTCCTGCCGCGGGGGAAGGTAGCCGTGGCTGGTGAACCAGTTCTCGAGGATTGCGATGATCGCCTGGTCTCGCGTCTGCATGCCCGGATGATCCGCGATGAAAGACTTGAGCGCCGTTTCGATCTTGTCGGTGTAAAGCGCGTTCATGCTGGCCTCCCTCTGGCAATATGCGGTTTCCGTCCGGTGACCCGTCCAGCAGATTACAGTGCTACAGCCCCCTTCGCGCGTCCAGATGGAACGCAGGCGCGAAGGGTGACCGCGCCGGTCTGGATCAGGCCTGTTTGACGATTCGGATCAGCACCAGGAGAATGATCGCGCCGATTGTCGCGTGCAGGATTGCGGAGAGAATGCCGCTGCCGAGGGTGATGCCGATCGCCGGAAAGAGGAAGCCGGCGATGAAGGCGCCGATGATGCCGACGACCATATTGCCGACGAGGCCGAACCCGCCGCCCTTGACGATGAGGCCGGCGAGCCAGCCGGCCACGGCGCCGACGATCAGGAAGACGAGAATGCTTTCAATACCCATGAATTGTCCCCTTTCCATTGGATCTCGATTGGAAAGATAGATCAGGAATCGAAATCAGATAGGGGGCAATTTCATCGTAAGGCGATTTTTTGAGCGCTTGGGCGTAAGCGGCAGCGCCGGCCCCCGCGGACACGGCGCCGCTCGATGGTATCAGACGATGCCGCCTCCGCCGCCGGCAACGGCCGGGCGCTCAGCCGCGACTTTCGCGCGGTAGCCGCTGTTTCGATAGGCCGCGACCGGCGCCACCGCCCCGCCATTCTCAAGTCGCGCCATCGCAAGGATCGGCTCGACGTCGGTGCGGAAGGCGGTCTTCAGCGTCTCGCTCGCCATCAGCGCGTCGTTGTCTTCCTGGCAGCCCTCGAGCGCGTTGCGGTCGACGATCAGCGCCTGCGCATAGGCGCGGCAGACCTCGGTCGCGCTCGTCATCAGGCTTTCGATCGGATCGGTGACATTGTGGCTCTGGTCGAGCATATGCGCGGGCCTGAAGCCCTTGGCGCCGCGCGTTTCCGCATCCACCAGCTCGTTGAAGACGAGGAACAGGCGATAGGGGTCGATCGCGCCCGTGTCGAGATCGTCGTCGCCGTATTTCGAATCGTTGAAATGGAAGCCGCCGAGCTTGCCGAACTGGATGAGGCGGGCGACGATCATTTCGATGTTGACGTTGGGCGCATGGTGGCCGAGGTCGACGAGGCAGAAGGCCTTGGGGCCGAGCTCCTGGGCGATCAGGTAATTGGTGCCCCAGTCCTGCACGACGGTCGAATAGAAGGCCGGCTCGAACATCTTGTGCTCGGTAAAGACGCGCCAGTCATCAGGCAATGCCGCATAGACCGATTTCATCGCATCGAGATACCGCTCGAAGGCGCGGGTGAAATTGCTCTGGCCGGGAAAATTCGAGCCGTCGCCGACCCAGACGGTCAGCGCCTTCGAGCCGAGCTGCCGGCCAATCTCGATGCATTCGAGATTGTGTTCCACCGCCTGGCGGCGCGTGGCGGCGTCGACGTGCGACAGCGAGCCGAACTTGTAGGAATGTTGCTGGCCCGGCGCGTCGGAGAAGGTGTTGGAGTTCATCGCGTCGAAGCCGAGGCCGAGCGACGTGCCTTTCTGCTTCAGTTCGGAGATGTCGCTGACCTTGTCCCAGGGGATATGCAGCGAAACGGTCGGCGTCGCCCTGGTCAATTGCTGGATGACTGCGCAATCCTCGAGCTTGTCGAAGATGTTGCGCGGTTCGCCCTTGCCGGGGAAGCGGGCAAAGCGCGTACCGCCGGTGCCGACACCCCAGGAGGGGACGGCGACACCATAGGCGGCGACCTTGCGCTTGATTTCATCGATCGCGATACCGCGCCGGTCGAGCCGCTCGCCGAGGCTCTCATAGTCCCGCCGAAGCGCCGCAAGACGGCTGTCGTTGTCGGCCTCGATCGTTGCCTGGCTGATCATCATCGTCGTCATGGCGTTCTCCTCGATCAGCGCGTGAACGACTGGGCGTTGCCCGCGTCGACGTTGATGATGTTTCCGGTCGATTTCGCCGACATGTCGGAGGCGAGGAAGTAGATCGCCTCGGCGATGTCCTCCGGGAAGACGCTGAGCTTCAGCATCGAGCGTTCGCGATAATGCGCTTCCAGGTCGTCGACATCCATCTTGTAGGCGGCGGCGCGCTGCTCCTTCCATTCGCCCGTCCAGATTTTCGAGCCGCGCAGCACCGCGTCCGGATTGACGACGTTGACGCGGATCTGTGCCGCGGCACCTTCGAGCGCCAGGCAGCGGGCCAGATGGATCTCGGCCGCCTTGGCGGTGCAATAGGCCGAGGCTCCGGGCGAGGCAGCAAGGCCGTTCTTGGAGGCGACGAAGACGACGTTGCCGCCGGCCTTCTGCTGGCGGAAGATGCGGAAGGCCTCGCGCGACACGAGGAAATAGCCGGTCGTCAGGATCTCGATGTTCTTGTTCCAAAGCGCCAGTGTCGTGTCCTCGACCGCGGCGGAGGAAGCAAGGCCGGCATTGGAAACGAGGATGTCGAGGCCGCCGAAGGCGAGCATCGTGTCGCGGAAGCCGTTCTCCACGGCTTCTTCGCTGGTAACGTTCATGCTGACGGAGCGCACGAAATCCTTGCCGTAGCGTGCGGAAAGCTCGCTCGCAGCGGCGGCGAGCGCAGCCTCGTCTATATCGGCCAGCACCACGCAGGCGCCTTCCTGCATCAGCCGGTTGGCGGTCGCCTTGCCGATGCCGCCGGCGCCACCGGTCACGAGCGCGATCCGGCCGGCCAGGCTCTTCGGCTTCGGCATACGCTGGAGTTTGGCTTCCTCAAGCAGCCAGTATTCGATGTCGAAGGCCTCCTGTTCCGGCAGGCCGACATAGGTGGAGACACCGGAGGCGCCACGCATGACGTTGATGGCGTTGACATAGAACTCGCCGGAGATGCGGGCGGTTGCCTTGTCCTTGGCAAAGGTAATCATGCCGACGCCGGGCACGAGATAGACGACCGCGTTCGGGTCGCGCATGGCAGGACTGTCGGCATGCTTGCAGCGCTCGTAATAGGCCGCATAGTCGGCGCGATAGGCAGCGATCGCCTCGGGAAGGGCGGCAAGCGTCCTGTCGATATCGGGATTGGCCGGGTCGAAGTCGATCACCAGCGGCCGGATCTTGGTGCGTAGGAAATGGTCGGGGCAGCTCGTGCCGAGCGCTGCGAGCGGCTCCAGGTCGCGCGCGGTGACGAAATCGAGCACCGCCTGGCTGTCGTCGAAATGACCGACCTTGCGCTCGTCGGCGCTGATCAGCCCACGGATGACAGGCATCAGCTTGCGGGCGACATCGGCGCGGGCAAGATCATCAAGCACCGGCTTCACCGCGCCGCCGAAGGCCGGCTTGGTGTTCTCGGCTTCAAACCAGGCAATCGCCTTGTTGATGATCTCGATCGTCGTCTCGTAGGCTTCCTTGGCCGTGTCGCCCCAGGTGAAAAGGCCGTGGCTTTCGAGCACCACGCCGCGTGCCTTGGGGTTTTCCAGGCAGAACTTCTCCAGCCACAGGCCGAGCTCGTAGCCCGGTCGCTTCCACGGCAGCCAGCCGATGTCGTCGCCGAAGATTTTTGCCGTCAGCTCGCGGCTGTTCTGCGATGCGGCAATCGCGATGATCGCGTCGGGATGCATGTGGTCGACGTGCTTCTTCGGCACATAGGCGTGCAGGGGGGTATCGATGGAGGCGGCGCGCGGGTTGAGGTTGAAGGTGCAATGGGGCAGGTAGCCGACCATCTCGTCTTCGAACGCGACGCCGCGATAGATCGACTTCAGCGCGTTGAGCTTGTCCATGTAGAGCGTCGCGAAGCCGTCGAGCTTGATCGTGCCGACGTCGCCGCCCGAACCCTTGACCCAGAGAACCTCGACCGTGCCGCCGCCCAGCGGATCCTTCTCCATCACCTTGGCCGAGGTGTTGCCGCCGCCGTAATTGGTGATGCGCTTGTCGGAACCGAGCAGGTTGGAGCGGTAGAGCAAACGCTCGGATTCGCTCATGCCGGCAGCCTTTGCCTCGTCCCAAAGGTTTGCAAGTCGTGCGCCCTGCTGCTTGTCGAGCATCTCGAATTCCTCCCGGTCTGATGCCGCGCGGCTTGGCGGCCGCGCAGAGATGTGGTTGGCATCAGATCACAGGACTTGAGTGTTAAAGTCAATCAAAAACGATCAAGTTCGCGCATATTGCGCTGCACAATGAAAAAATATGATTGATTGTGATTGACAATGGTCGATCGTGATGGAAGCATTGATGGTATCGGAGGAGCGTATGCACGAGAAAGAAAGACACCGGATCATTCTGTCGGCGGTTCAGGAAAAACCCGTCGTCACCGTCCAGGAACTGGTCGATCTGACCGACAGTTCCGAGGCGACGATCCGGCGCGACATCGCAGCGCTTCACGTACAGAAGAAGCTGCGCCGCGTGCGCGGCGGCGCCGAGGCGATCAACCCGCCGCAATTCGTCGGGCTTGCCGGCCGTCCGTTCAAGGTCAACGAGGGACTGCATGCCCGCGAGAAGCAGGCGATAGCCAAGGAGGCGGTGGCACTCTGCGAGGATGGCGAGCCGATCATCATCAATGGCGGCACGACCACCTTCCAGATGGTGCATTTCCTTAGCAATCGCCGCATGCAGGTGTTCACCAATTCCTTCCCGATCGCCGAGCATCTGCTGAAGCACTCGAAGAACACGGTGATGCTGTCGGGCGGCACGATCTACCGCGAGCAGAACATCATCCTCAGCCCCTTCGACAACGACGTGACGCGCAACTTCTATGCGCGCCGTATGTTCATGGGGGCTCAAGGGCTGGGGCCGCTCGGCCTGATGGAGGCCGATCCGCTTCTGATCCAGGCGGAACAGAAGCTCATCGACCAGGCCGACGAACTCGTCGTGCTGGTCAACTCGTCGAAATTTCACAAGCGCTCCAGCCTCATCCTCTGCGGGCTGAAGCGGATCGCCACGGTGATCACGGATTCGGGCATCGAGGACAGGCATGCCGCGATGCTCGAAAATGCCGGGGTGAGGCTGGTCGTTGCTAGCAGCAGGGCCGGCATGGATGCGGAGAACATGTCCTCGTCCGCCTGAAGCGGGCGAGGTGAGGGGAAGGTGACGGTCACGGTCGATAAGGGGCCGGGTCGTTGCCGAACGGAGGAAGTCGCGCCGGCTGCGTGTTTCGCGCACGGTCAATGGGAGGAAATGAGCATGAAGATCCTGAAGTCACTGATGGTCACGGCCGCCGTTTCGCTGGCGCTGATGGCCAATGCCGCACATGCGGAAAACAAGAAGATCGCCCTCGTCGTCAAGGCGCTGGGCATCGGCTTCTTCGAGGCTGCCAACAAGGGCGCTCAGGAAGCGGCCAAGGAATTGGGCGATGTCGAGGTGATCTATACCGGCCCGACCTCGACGACGGCGGAAGGCCAGATCGAAGTGATCAATTCGCTGATCGCCCAGAAGGTCGACGCGATCGCCGTCTCCGCCAACGACACCGACGCCCTGGTGCCGGCGCTGAAGAAGGCGATGGACCGCGGCATCAAGGTGATCTCCTGGGATTCCGGCGTCGCCAAGGAAGGCCGGATGATGCATCTCAACCCGTCCTCGAATGCGCTGATCGGCAACATGATCATCAAGCTTGCCGCCGACAACCTGCCTGAGGGCGGCGACGTCGCCGTGCTGTCCGCTTCGGCGACCGCGACCAACCAGAACACCTGGATCGCGGAGATGAAGAAGGTCCAGGGCAACTACAAGGGCATCAACGTCGTCGCGACCGTCTATGGCGACGACCTTGCCGACAAATCCTATCGCGAGACACAAGGGCTCATCCAGTCCTATCCGAACCTGAAGGCGATCATCGCGCCGACCTCCGTCGGCATCGTTGCGGCGGCGCAGGCCGTCACCGACGCCGGCAAGATCGGCCAGATCAACGTCACGGGACTCGGCCTTCCCTCGGAAATGGCCGGCCACGTGAAGTCGGGCGCCTCCAAATCGTTTGCGATCTGGAACCCGATCGACCTCGGCTATTCCGCGACGATGCTTTCCTACGACCTGATCAACGGTGCGGAGGCCAAGCCCGGTGCCGAGTTGAAGATGGGCCGCATGGGCACGGTCAAGCTCGACGACAACAATGAAGGCGCCATGGCCGATCCGTTCGTCTACGACGCCAAGAACGTCGAGGAATTCGCCAAGATCTTCTGATCTGCGAAGGGAGTTTGCCCCTCATCCGGCCTGCCGGCCACCTTCTCCCCGTCCGACGGGGAGAAGGGAACACGTGGCGACGCCTCGCCCTTCATGAGCGTCGGCACCCACTAGCGTGTCCCTCTCCCCGCTGGCGGAGAGAGGTCTAGGGTGAGGGGGCTTCCTTCTCCGAAAGAAGATGAAGGCGGCCTCGTCGTAAAGACCGCTGCCTACTTGAAACGACTGAATTGGTGGACTGACTCTTGCTCCAGGATACGCTCACATCGCGGATAAAGCCCGCCATCGCGCTTAAGGGGATCTCGAAGTCCTTCCCTGGCGTCAAGGCGCTCTCCGACGTTTCGTTGTCGCTCTATCCGGGATCGGTGACCGCGCTGATCGGCGAAAATGGCGCCGGCAAATCGACGCTGGTGAAAATCCTGACCGGTATCTATCAGCCGGACCAGGGCACGATCTCCGTCGGCGATCAGGAGGTGCATTTCCCGACGGCGCTTGCCGCGGCCCGCGCCGGCGTCACCGCGATCCACCAGGAAACCGTACTCTTCGATGAGCTTTCGGTTGCCGAGAACATCTTCCTCGGCCACGCCCCGCGCAACCGCTTCGGGCTGATCGACTGGAAGAAGCTCAATACCGATGCGCGCGCCCTGCTGGCGCGAGCCGGTGCCGATTTCGATCCGACGATCCGGCTCCGCGATCTCGGCATCGCCAGGAAACACCTCGTCGCGATCGCCCGCGCCCTTTCCGTCGACGCCCAGGTGGTCATCATGGACGAGCCGACCGCCGCGCTGTCGCACAAGGAAATCCATGAGCTCTATGCTCTCGTCGAGCGACTGAAGGCCGACGGCAAGGCGATCCTCTTCATCAGCCACAAGTTCGACGAGATCTTCCGCATTGCCGATCGCTATACCGTCTTCCGCGACGGAACCATGGTGGACGAGGGACTGATCGCCGATGTCAGCCAGGATAAGCTGGTGCGCCTCATGGTCGGCCGCGCCGTCGGCTCGGTCTACCCGAAGAAGGACGTGGCGATCGGCGAGCCGGTGCTGACCGTCTCGGGCTACCGCCACCCGACCGAATTCGAGGACATCAACTTCGAGCTTCGCCGGGGCGAAATCCTCGGATTCTACGGCCTCGTCGGCGCCGGCCGCTCGGAGTTCATGCAGTCGCTGATCGGCGTCACCCGGCCTTCCGCCGGTGCGGTTCGGCTCGACGGCGAGGTGCTGGTAATCCGCAGCCCGTCCGAAGCGATCCGCAGCGGCATCGTCTATGTGCCCGAAGAGCGCGGCCGGCAGGGAGCGATCATCGGATTGCCGATCTTCCAGAACGTCACCTTGCCGTCGCTGTCGCGCACCTCGCGCTCGGGTTTCCTGAAACTTGCCAACGAGTTCGCGCTTGCCCGCGAATACACCTCGCGTCTCGACCTGCGCGCCGCTTCGCTCGACCAGGATGTCGGCACGCTTTCAGGCGGCAACCAGCAGAAGGTCGTCATCGCCAAGTGGCTCGCGACGAGGCCGAAGGTGATCATACTCGACGAGCCGACCAAGGGCATCGATATCGGTTCTAAGGCGGCGGTCCATGCCTTCATGAGCGAGCTGGCGGCCGAAGGTCTGAGCGTCATCATGGTCTCCTCGGAAATCCCCGAAATCATGGGCATGTCCGACCGCGTCATCGTCATGCGCGAGGGCCGGATTGCCGGGCGGTTCGAGCGCGCCGAACTGACGGCGGAAAAGCTGGTGCGCGCCGCCGCCGGCATTCAGGAGGCCGCATGATGGCGAAGTTTCTCAAGAACCGTGAGCTCCTGCTCGTCGGCGCGATCGCCGTGCTGCTCGCGCTGATCACCTTGCGCTTTCCACCCTTCGTGGCGCCCGCCAATCTTGCGCGCGTCTACAACGATACGTCGATCCTGATCATTCTGGCGCTTGGCCAGATGGCCGTGATCCTGACGCGATGCATCGACCTTTCGATGGCCGCCAACCTGGCGCTTTCGGGCATGGTGGCCGCGATGCTGAACGCGGCCTTTCCGGGCCTGCCGATCCCGCTGATCATCCTTGCAGCGATCGCGCTCGGCACGGCGCTCGGCATGATCAACGGGGCGCTCGTCTGGAAGCTCGATATTCCGCCGATCGTCGTCACGCTTGGCACCCTCACCATCTATCGCGGCCTGATCTTCCTCCTGAGCGGCGGCAAGTGGATCAATGCCCACCAGATGAGCGACGCGTTCAAGGCGCTGCCGCGTGACGAGCTTGTCGGATTTCCGGTTCTCTCCTGGCTGTCGCTGGTCATGATCGGGCTCGTCTTCCTGCTGATGAGCCGAACGGCGCTCGGGCGCGCCTTCTATGCCGTCGGCGGCAATCCGCATGCGGCCGTCTATACCGGCATCGACGTCGGCCGAACCCGCTTCTCGGCCTATTGCCTTTCGGGTGCGCTCGCCGGGCTTTCCGGTTATCTCTGGGTGTCGCGCTACGCCGTCGCCTATGTCGACATCGCTGCCGGTTTCGAGCTCGATATCATCGCGGCCTGCGTCATCGGCGGCATATCGATCGCCGGCGGTATCGGCACTGTCGCAGGCGCGGTGCTCGGCGCGCTGTTTCTTGGCGTGATCAAGAATGCCCTGCCGGTCATCAACATCTCGCCCTTCGCCCAGATGGCGATTTCGGGCATGGTCATCATCATTGCCGTTGCCGTCAACGCTCGCGCCGAACGGCGCAAGGGACGCGTCATCTTGAGAAAGGCGGAGGCTGTCTGATGGCTGAGACCCACCTTACCCCGCGCAACGTCCCCGATCGCCTGGAAGGCCGTGGCGCGCGTCTCTTGAAGAGCTGGGAAAGTCTGCTTTTCGTCGTCGCCTGCCTGATCTTCCTGGGCAACTCGCTGGCATCGCCGTACTTCCTCGACCCCTGGAACCTTTCGGACGCGACGTTCAACTTCACCGAAAAGGCGATGATCGCCTTTGCCATGGCGCTGGTGATCATTTCGGGCGAGATTGATCTCTCGGTGGCCTCGGTCATTGCGCTCGCCTCGACGGCGATGGGCTATGCCGTCCAGCTCGGTTTCGATACGCCGGCGCTGGTGGCGATCGGCCTTTCCGTCGGCCTCGTATGCGGCGCCATCAACGGCCTTTTGATCACCGGTCTCGGGCTTCCGTCCATCGTGGTGACCATCGGTACCATGAGTCTCTTTCGCGGGCTTTCCTTCATCATCCTTGGCGACCAGGCCTTCACCGGCTATCCCGACAGCTTCTCCTGGTTTGGCCAGGGATATGTCTGGTGGGTGTTCTCCTTCGAGTTCACGCTCTTCGTCCTCCTTGCTGTCGTCTACGGCGTCGTGCTGCACAAGACCAATTTCGGCCGTGCGGTCTATGCCATCGGCAACAATCAGACGGCGGCGCTCTTCTCCGGCATCCGGGTCGCACGCATCAAGTTCATCCTCTTCCTGTTGACCGGGCTGATGGCCGGGCTCGCCTCGATCTGCCTGACTTCACGCCTCGGCTCCACTCGTCCCTCGATCGCGCTCGGATGGGAGCTCGAAGTGGTGACGATGGTCGTGCTCGGCGGCGTCAACATTCTCGGCGGCTCCGGAACCATTCCCGGCGTCGTGCTCGCGGCGCTGATCATGGGCATGGTGACCTTCGGCTTCGGCCTGCTCAACGTGCCTGGCATTGTCATGTCGATCTTCATCGGCCTGCTGCTGATCTCGGTGATCGCGCTTCCGATCCTCTGGCGGCGCGCGCGCCACCGTCTTGCGCATTGAGGTTCCCATGGAAAAATATGCGTTCCGCATGCGGCTGAACCCTGGCATGGCGGCCGAATACAAGGCCCGGCACGACGCGATCTGGCCGGAGCTGGCGGCGCTTCTGAAGGAGGCCGGCGTCTCCGATTATTCCATCCATCTGGACGAGGAGACCAACCTGCTCTTCGGCGTGCTCTGGCGGACCGACGATCACCGCATGGCCGACCTGCCATCCCATCCACTCATGCAGAAATGGTGGGCCTACATGGCCGATATCATGGAAACCCGTGGCGACAACGAGCCAGTGGCCGTACCGCTCACGACCGTCTTTCATATGGACTGATGTGATGCGGGCCGTTGGCGTTATCGATATCGGCAAGACCAATGCCAAGGTCGCGGCAGTCGATCTCGACCGTTTCGAGGAAATCGCCGTTCGCAAGACGGCGAATGCGGTACTCGCTGACGGTCCTTATCCGCATTTCGATATCGACCATCTCTGGGCCTTCCTGCTCGAGAGCCTCACGGCGCTCAATGCCGAACACGCCTTAGAGGCAATCTCGATCACCACCCATGGCGCGACGGCGGTGGTGCTTGATGCGGCCGGTGATCTGGCGCTTCCGGTGCTGGATTATGAATATGCCGGCCCCGACAGCCTTGCTGCCGAATATGATGCGGCGCGGCCGCCGTTTTCCGAGACCGGCTCCGCACGCCTGCCGATGGGCCTCAATGTCGGCGCGCAACTCTATTGGCAGCAGAAGACCTTTCCGGATGATTTTGCGCGGGTCGCCTCGATCCTCACCTATGCGCAATACTGGACCTATCGCCTGACGGGCGTGCTTTGCAACGAACTGACCTCGCTCGGCTGCCATACCGATCTCTGGAATCCGCGAGCCGGGACCTTCTCGTCCCTGGTCGAGCGGCAGGGTTGGCGGCCGCTTTTCGCGCCGGTGCTGAAGGCAAGCGATATCGCGGGCGCCTTGCGGCCGAAACTCTGCGCCGCGACCGGGATTGCGGCCGACACGCCTGTCTATTGCGGGATCCATGACTCCAACGCCTCGCTTCTCCCGCATCTGCTGACGCGGGCCTCGCCCTTCACGGTGGTCTCCACCGGCACCTGGGTCGTCATGCTGGCGGTCGGCGCGGAGCCGAAGCCACTCGACGAACATCGCGACACGCTCATCAACGTCAATGCGCTTGGCGATCCCGTGCCCTCGGCCCGCTTCATGGGCGGCCGGGCGTTCCAGCTTCTATTGGGGGAAGGGGCGGTTCCCGCAACGCCGGACGTGGAGGCGGCCGTCGCCAAAGCCGGCCATATGCTGCTGCCGTCGATACCCGAGGGCTCCGGTCCCTTTCCGGCTTCAAAGGCGATCTGGACGACCGACGAGAAGGCGCTTGGCCCCGCCGAGCGTTTTGCCGTCGTGTCGTTTCACCTGGCGCTGATGACGGCCACCTGCCTCGATCTGATCGGAGCGCGCGGGGAGGTCGTCGTCGAGGGACCGTTTGCGGTCAATACGGCCTATCTGCGTATGCTCGCAGCCGCGACGGGCCGGCCGATATTCGCCGATCCCCACAACGTTACGGGTACGAGCCTCGGGGCAGCCTGCCTCGTCAGTGGATCCAGGGTCAGGACCGGGGTCCGGCCGGTTGCGGGCGAGGTTCCCGGGAGCTTCGTTACCTATGCGCGCGCATGGCGCGAGATGGCGCTCGAACATGCGGACAAAGAAAAGCGGCCGTAGAACATCCGCTCACGGTCGCAAGATGCTTGGTTGTGTCAGTAAGAGACGAGCCAGGGCCCGATCAAAACACAGAGCTGCGCTTTACCGACCGGTTGTGCTCGATGTTGAGCACGATCGATACTGCCATCATTGTCAGGATTGCGGTGAGTGCGGCGCCAATTCCAAGAACAATCATTGTTCGTTTCCTGTAAGCGCATCGTCATGATGTCGCTTTACCTGGATCACGGTGATTTGGATCGCACCGACCCAATCATAAACGTGATCGATTTCTCATAAGTTAGAGCAGGATGCGGGAGGAAAACCGCACACACTTTTCCCCATCCCATTCTCGCGAAGGTTTCTTCGCGCACTCGGCGCCCACTTCACTTTCGCTTCGATACGCGAGCGCAAGTCGAAGTACAATTCTAAACTCTTGTGATTGAGAACCTGTTGGTTTCAGGGGTCTTTATTACAGTTTTGTTGCAGTGCGAAAACACGCGCGAAAACACCCTGCGAACTTTAGTGAATCCGATTAGAGGCGAGGGACCGTTAACCTTCAAGCAAGGAATTAACCATAAACATGGTCCCACACGTCGGAATGGGATAATTCACAAGTCTCCTCAAGGCATGATGCCGCCCCGCCGTACCGGTTCCGGTCCGGTATCAATCTTCACCGAATTTACTTGCGGGATGAACGATAGCAGACGCCGCCGGCGGGGGCTGATCTCATCAATGTGGCGTGCACGTCCGGTGGACCGTAGCTCCCCTTGATCCTCCCCAGGCAAATTCCGAACGCGCAATACCCGGGGATCAGCGTTGAGGCAGGAAGCGTCGTCAGAACAGGCAAGGAAGGGCCAGGCAGGCAGCCTGCTGGAGCGCTTGCGTTTTGCCGGGCTTGACGACGAGAGCTGCAACCGCGTCCGGGACCACAGACAGAAGCTTTCTCCCCGCATCGACCAGGCGCTTCGTGACCTTTTCCAGCGCCTGCAGACCTATCCCGATGCCGCCCGCCATTTCGATAGCGATCGCCAGATCGATCGTCTTCAAGACCTGCAATCGTCGCACTGGAACGTGCTGACAGACGCGCGTTTCGACGGTCTCTATGCCGAGCGCGTCAAGGTGCTCGCCGATACGGCCAGCCGCATGGGTCTCGATCCGCGCTGGCAGATGGCAAGCCATGCGGTCGTGCTCGAACATCTCCTCGTCGGTCTCATCGAAGAGGCCTGGCCCAGATCCTTCCTGCCGATGGGCAAGGCGCGTCGCCGCGAGCTCTGCGACCTCGTCGCCGCGCTCGTGCGTACCGTCTTCGTCGACACGGAGATCGGCGTTTCGCTCCGTTTCAATGCCCTTCGCCAGCAGCACCAGCGGCAATTGACCGAGCAGCGCAGCGCCGACGAACAGGAAGTCAAGGCGCTCTTCGGCGACTTTGCCGAGAGTTTGAGCCAGGGCGATCTCGGCGCGCGCCTGCCGGAATCGGCAGCGGAGGCGTACCAGCCGATCGTGGCCAGCCTCAATACGGCGCTGGAACAGATTCAACAGAGCCTGCAGGCATCCGATCGCCACAACCGTTCTGCCGAGGCCCTCGTCGATCGCATGCGTGGAAACGCGGCCGCTTTCTCGGACAAGGCGAGCGCCGAAGCCGATGCGCTGTCCGGGCAACTTGCAGCGCTCTCGGACATGGCCGGCCGCATGGCGTCAGGCTCCGGCCGCATCAGCGCGACCGAAACGAAGGCCAACGAAACCCGCATCGCTGTCGAGCGCAGCGGCGAAATCGCCGGCCAGGCGATCACCGCCATGGCCGATATCGAAGCGTCCGCCGAAAAGATCGGCCAGATCATCGGCGTCATCGACGAGATCGCCTTCCAGACCAACCTGCTGGCGCTCAACGCCGGCATCGAAGCGGCGCGGGCCGGCGACAGCGGCCGCGGCTTTGCCGTCGTCGCCCAGGAAGTGCGCGCCCTGGCGCAGCGCTCCGGTGAGGCGGCCCGTGAAATCAAGCAGCTCGTCTCCGGCACCAAGGCGCAGGTCGAGACCGGCGTCGAGATCGTCGGCCGCACCCAGGACGCGATCAGCAGCATCGTCGAGCAGGTCACGTCGATCAATTCGGCGGTTTCCGGCATCGCCCGCGAAGCGGAGCAACAGGTCGGTGACCTCCGGGGCGTCGCTGCCGAGATCGGCACGATCTCTGGGCGCGTGCAGGCAAGCGCCGCCCTGGCCAGCGAAGCCACCCGTTCGTCGGACGATCTCCACACCGTCATTGTCGAGCTTGGCGAAACGATCCGCCGGTTCCGCCTGGAGCGGCGTCATCCTGTTTCGTCAGCCGCCGGCCGCGAGCCGCACAGGCCGGCTCCGCGCGTGATTGCCGAGGAGCCGACGGTCGCGCTGTTCGACGACGGGCCGCAGCGCCAGCTCGCCGGATGGCAGCGCTGATTTCGAGAGCAGCACAGAGTTAGCAGTCGAGGAAGACAGGAATGGCCAGCAAGAAGAACGCTCAAAAGACGCTCAGCCTCGCCCCGGTATTGGATCTGAACGAGGCGACGGCGTTGCACGAGAAGCTGGTCGCCCTCAAGGGCAGCGACATCGTGATCGACGCTTCGGCGGTCGAGCGGGTGGGCACGCTTTGTGTTCAGGTGCTGATGGCTGGCGCCAAGACCTGGGAAGAGGATCATTTGTCTTTCACCTTCAGCAGGGTGTCGGACGCTTTCGAGAAAACGACACAGCTCATCGGGGTCGAGATCGACCATCTGGTGGCAAAGGAGATTTGAGAAATGAAGAAGCGAGTTCTGACGGTCGACGACTCCCGGACGATCCGAAACATGCTGCTGGTCACGCTGAACAATGCCGGGTTCGAAACGATCCAGGCCGAGGATGGCGTCGAGGGCCTCGAGGTTCTCGAGGAGGCCAATCCAGATGTGATCGTCACCGACATCAACATGCCGCGTCTGGACGGCTTCGGCTTCATCGAAGGCGTGCGCAAGAACGATCGCTACCGCGCCATTCCGATCCTGGTGCTGACCACCGAAAGCGACGCGGAGAAGAAGAACCGTGCGCGTCAGGCGGGCGCAACCGGCTGGATCGTCAAGCCGTTCGACCCGACGAAACTCATCGATGCAATCGAGCGCGTAACGGCCTGAAGTCCGGGGATAGCCTCCAATGGATATGAACGAAATCAAAGAGATCTTCTTCCAGGAATGCGAGGAGCAACTCGCCGAGCTGGAATCGGGTCTGCTGAAGCTCAATGACGGCGACCGCGACCCGGAAACGGTCAACGCGGTGTTCCGCGCGGTGCACTCGATCAAGGGTGGTGCCGGCGCCTTTGGGCTCGACGACCTTGTCTCGTTCGCGCATGTGTTCGAGACGACCCTTGATTGCGTTCGTTCCAACCGGCTGGATCCCGGGCCGGAAGTTCTGAAGGTCATGCTGAAGTCGGCCGACGTTCTGGCCGACCTCACCAATGCCGCTCGCGATGGCGGCAGTGTCGATGAGGCGCGCAGCCGACAGCTCATCAAGGAACTCGAAGCTCTGGCGAACGGCGAAGTGCCGCAAGCATCCGCAGCGCCGGTCGAAGTGGTCGCCAAACCCGTTGCCGCCGTGGCCGCGCCGCCGGTTAACGAGGAAGGTTTCCAGCCGGTCGCCTTCTCCTTTGACGACTTTGAAGCGGCCGAAGAACCGCCGCTGATGGAACCGCCCACCTACGAGATCGTTTTCAGGCCGAAGTCCGATCTCTATGCCAAGGGCAATGAGGCAACGCTGCTTCTGCGCGACCTCTCCCGCCTTGGCGATATGAGCATCCATTGCGATATGGGCGCCCTGCCGACACTCGATCGGTTGAGCCCGGAGAGCGCCTACTTCTTCTGGAAGATCGCGCTCACCACCGACAAGGGCGAGGACGCGATCCGTGCCGTCTTTGAATTCGCCGAGTGGGATTGCGACCTGGAGATTTCCCTCGTTTCGGACGAGGCCGCGTCGTCCGACGAAGAGCTGCCGATGCAGCCGGTGCCCTTCGATCTGTCGATCCTTGACGATGAGCCCGCGATCTCGGTCGGTGTCGTCGAGGAGGAAGAACAGCTTGCGTCCCAGCAGCTCAGCAACGCCGCGGTTTCGGCTGCAAGGACTGCCAGCAACGTGCTGCAGATGGCGCAATCCGCAGCTCGCGCCCCGGCCGAGAAGGCAGCACCCGCCGCCAATGCCGCCGCTCAGAGCGCTGCCGCCCAACAGGCCGCCGCATCGGCCGCCACGCCGACGATCCGCGTCGATCTCGACCGTGTCGATCGTCTGATCAACCTCGTCGGCGAGCTCGTCATCAACCAGGCGATGCTGTCGCAGAGCGTCGTCGAGAACGACACCAACGGCACGTCCTCCATCAACATGGGCCTCGAAGAGCTGCAGCAGCTTACCCGCGAGATCCAGGACTCGGTGATGGCGATCCGCGCGCAGCCGGTGAAGCCGGTGTTCCAGCGTATGTCGCGCATCGTCCGCGAAATCGCCGACATGACCGGCAAGTCGGTCCGTCTCGTCACCGAGGGTGAAAACACCGAAGTCGACAAGACGGTCATCGACAAGCTTGCCGAGCCGCTGACCCATATGATCCGCAACGCGGTCGACCACGGCCTCGAAACGCCGGAGAAGCGCCTTGCCGCCGGCAAGAGCGCCGAAGGCACCGTGCGCCTGACGGCCAAGCACCGTTCGGGCCGCATCGTCATCGAGCTTGCCGACGATGGCGCCGGCATCAACCGCGAGAAGGTGCGCCAGAAGGCGATCGACAACGACCTGATCGCTGCCGACGCCAATCTTTCGGACGAAGAGATCGACAACCTGATCTTCCACGCCGGCTTCTCGACGGCGGACAAGATTTCCGACATTTCCGGCCGCGGCGTCGGCATGGACGTGGTCAAGCGCTCGATCCAGGCGCTTGGCGGCCGCATCAACATCTCCTCGAAACCGGGCCACGGTTCGGTCTTCACCATGAGCCTGCCGCTGACGCTGGCCGTGCTCGACGGCATGGTGGTCACCGTTGCCAACCAGACGCTCGTCGTGCCGCTGACCGCGATCGTCGAGACCCTGCAGCCGGAAGCGTCGGCGATCCACTCTTTCGGCGCCAACCAGCGGCTGATCTCGATCCGCAACTCCTTCTGCCCGCTCGTCGACGTCGGCCGCATCCTCAACTTCCGCGCCATCCAGGCGAACCCGGTCGAGGGCGTCGCGCTGCTGGTGGAATTGGAAGGCGGCGGCCAGCGCGCCCTGATGGTCGATGCGATCCAGGGGCAGCGCCAGGTGGTGATCAAGAGCCTCGAGGCCAACTACACCCACGTGCCGGGCATCGCCGCCGCGACCATTCTCGGCGACGGCCGCGTGGCGCTCATCCTCGACGTCGATGCGATCGTCGCCGCTTCGCGCGGGCAATCGCTGAAGCCTGAAATGTCACTTGCTGCAGTCGGATAATGACAATGACCTATGCCGCAAAAAATCTGACGACGGACGGACGGGAGCTGATCGCTTTCCGCGTCGGCGCTCAGGAATTCTGCGTGAACATCATGTCGGTGCGCGAGATCCGTGGCTGGACGCCCGCGACGCCGATGCCGCATGCGCCGTCCTACGTGCTCGGCGTGATCAATCTGCGCGGCGCCGTGCTGCCGATCGTCGATCTTTCGGCCCGGCTCGGCATGACGCCGGCCGATCCGACGGTCCGCCACGTCATCATCGTCGCGCAGGTTAAGAGCCAGGTCGTCGGCCTTCTGGTGGACGCCGTCTCCGACATCCTGACGATCACCGACGACAAGATCCAGCCGACGCCGGATGTCGTGTCGTCGGAGTTCGAGAAGAGCTTCGCTCGCGGCGTGCTCGCGATCGAAGGCCGGATGATCTGCTTGATCGAGCTGGAAGCGATCTTCCCACAGGAAGAGAGGGAAGCGGCATGAGGAACCAGGTCGCATTCGAACAGAAACTGTCGCCGGACGAATGCCTGGCAAGCGGCGAGTACCCGTTGACCCGTCGTGACCTCAACGAGATCGCCGCGATGATCTATGCGGATGCCGGCATCTATCTCAACGAGAGCAAGGCGTCGCTGGTCTATTCGCGGCTGTCGAAGCATATCCGCAATCTCGGGCTCAAGGGCTTCCGTGATTATTGCCAGCTGGTGGCCTCGCCCGCCGGCGCCGCCGCACGCCGCGATATGCTTTCGCATCTGACCACCAACTTCACGCGGTTCTTCCGCGAGAACCACCACTTCGAGCACCTGAAGACCGAGGTGTTGCCGGACCTGATCGCACGCGCCAAGGCCGGCGGTCGCGTGCGCATCTGGTCGGCCGCCTGCTCGGACGGGCAGGAGCCCTATTCGATCGCGTTGACGGTCCTGTCGATGCTGCCGAACGCGGCCGACTACGATTTCCGCATCCTCGCGACCGATATCGATCCGAAGATCCTGGCGCTCGCCCGCGCCGGCGCCTACGACGCGACGGCGCTCGAAACCGTCAACCCGGCGATGCGCAAGCAATGGTTCTCCGAGGTCAATGTTGGCGGCCGCTTCAAGTGGCAGATCGATGACCGCGTCAAGCGGCTGATCACTTTCAACGAGCTGAACCTGATGGCCCAGTGGCCGTTCAAGGGTCCGTTCGATGTGATCTTCTGCCGCAACGTCGTCATCTATTTCGACGAGCCGACGCAGATGAAGATCTGGTCGCGCTTCGCCGGCATGCTGAACACCGACGGTCATCTTTATATTGGCCATTCCGAGCGCGTGTCGGGTGACGCCAAGTCGCACTTCGACAATATCGGCATCACCACCTACCGCCATACCGGCAAGTTTCATGGAGGACGGGCATGACCGCTCCCGCTCGTGTTCTCGTCGTTGACGACTCGGCCACCATGCGTGGCCTGATCACCGCTGTCCTGAACGCCGACCCCGACGTGACCGTCGTCGGCCAGGCGGCCGATGCCATGGAAGCGCGCCAGGCGATCAAGCAGCTCGACCCTGACGTTGTCACGCTCGACATCGAAATGCCGAACATGAACGGCCTCGAATTCCTCGACAAGATCATGCGGCTCCGGCCAATGCCGGTCATCATGGTCTCGACGCTGACGCACAAGGGCGCGGAAGCGACGATCGCCGCGCTCGAAATCGGCGCCTTCGATTGCGTCGGCAAGCCGCATCCGGGCGACCCGCATCCCTTCGCCGGCCTCGTCGACAAGGTAAAGGCGGCCGCTCGTTCGCAGCGCAAGTTCATCATCACCGGCAACAAGATCGCGGGCTCGCCCGCTGCCGCCAATGCGAACACGGCTTCGGAATACCGGGCCGGCCGCAAGATCATCGCCATCGGTGCCTCGACCGGCGGCGTCGAGGCGTTGATCACGGTGTTGCAGAAGTTCCCTGCCAATTGCCCGCCGACCGTCATCACGCAGCATATGCCGCACACCTTCACCAGGAGCTTTGCCGAGCGGCTGAATCGCCTGTGCGCGCCGACGGTGCAGGAGGCGATGGATGGCGCGCGGCTCGAAATCGGCAAGGTTTACCTGGCGCCCGGCGGCGAGCGCCATCTGCAGGTCGCGAACGCGACGGCACCTTGCTGCCGCCTGGTCGATCGCGAACCGGTCAACGGACATCGTCCGTCGGTGGATGTGCTGTTCGATTCCGTTGCTGAACTTGCCGGCCGCAATGCGATCGGCGTTATTCTGACCGGCATGGGGCGCGATGGCGCCTCCGGTCTCCTGAAAATGCGGCATGCCGGAGCAAAGACCTTCGGACAAAACGAAAAGACATGTGTCGTCTACGGCATGCCGAGAGTCGCCTATGAATTGGGCGCCGTTGAAACCCAGCTTCCCCTCGGTTCGATCGGGGAGGAGGTCCTGAAAGCAGCGGCGCTCCGCAAGGAAGGAAGCGAATAATGTCCATCGCCGAAAAAATCAAAGTTCTGATCGTCGACGATCAGGTGACGAGCCGCCTGCTGCTGGGTGATGCCCTGCAGCAGCTCGGTTTCAAGCAGATCACCGCTGCCGGTGACGGGGAACAGGGCATGAAGATCATGGCCCAGAACCCGCATCATCTGGTGATCTCCGACTTCAACATGCCGAAGATGGACGGTCTTGGCCTCCTGCAGGCGGTCCGTTCCAACCCGACGACCAAGAAGGCGGCCTTCATCATCCTGACGGCCCAGGGCGACCGCGCACTGGTCCAGAAGGCGGCGGCCCTCGGTGCCAACAACGTACTCGCCAAACCCTTCACCATCGAAAAGATGAAGGCTGCGATCGAGGCGGTATTCGGGGCGCTCAAATGAACATGGAAGCCGCCGGCAAGCGCGTGCATGTCATCCAGGGCGAGTACAAGGTCTTCAACGATCCGAATATCGTACTGTCGACCATTCTCGGCTCCTGCGTGGCCGCATGCATGCGCGATCCCGTGGTCGGCGTCGGCGGCATGAACCATTTCCTGCTGCCTGGTTCCGCGACGTCGCCTGCTTCCGGCGGCGACGCCACGCGCTACGGGGTCCATCTCATGGAACTCCTGATCAACGGCCTGCTGAAGCAGGGCGCGCGCCGAGATCGTCTCGAAGCCAAGATCTTTGGCGGCGCCAAGACGATCGCGCGTTTCTCCAATGTCGGCGAACAGAATGCCGCATTCGCACGGCAGTTCCTGCTCGACGAAGGCATCCGCATCGTTGGCGAGAGCACCGGCGGCGAGCACGGCCGCAAGCTCGAATATTGGCCGTCCAGCGGCCGGGCCCGGCAATATGCCCTGACCGGCGTCGAGACACAGCGCACCGTACAGATGGAGCAGCGCCCGATCATCGCGCCGAAGCCGGCCGAAAGCTCGATCGAATTCTTCTGATCCCGCGAGGCAGGCGCCTCGCAGGCCGCATTTACGACCTTCTACCGAAGCCCCGAGCCACGTGAGACATATCCATGCAGACTGACTACCAGGGCCACATGCCGCACGTGGAAGAAGCACTGCCCGAAGTGCTGATGCGAATCGTCACCGAACTGCACGACGTCGCCTATCTGATCGAACGGATCGAACCGCAGCTTCTGGGTGACGAGGGCGTTGATGCGCTCGCCAACCCGGACAAGATGATGGTGCTCCAGGGCATCGACCTCGCCGTGCAGAAGACGCGCGGCCTCGCGGAATTCATCGACACCATAACGGCGTCGATCCCCGATCACTGGCTGGTCGACGTGACCACCGCGGTCAGCCTCGTCAAGCTTGCCGATATGAAGAAGGCACTTGGCAACGGCATGTTGCGCCACGGCCACTCCCAGCCGCTGACCAAGGCAGCCGGCGATTTCGAGGCCTTCTGACGCTCGTCGGGAGCCCTTCCGACGTGGTGCATGGAAAATAACGCTTCAAAATCAGCTTCTTAACGGCGAGAGAGTCAGCGCTCCGGCAGGGCTGCCTGCCCTGGATACCCGTCGCCGTGGGCTCTTTTGAGGCCGGTGGACAACTTCGCCGGCGCCGCCAATTGATCGGCCATCAGGCCGGATCAAGCCAAGTTCGCGCAAGTTTCGTTTCCTACGGTCCCGACCGGGGCTGGTAGATTCGTGCGCATTGGAAGTCGATACGAAGCATGTCGATACCCAGCAAACCCGAATGTTGGAACTGCGCAGGGCGCTCGGCCGATGACCGGCCCGAATGTCCTGCGATACTGGGTGCGGAAACAGAATGAGTCTGTTGGATCAACTCTCGACGGTTACGAAGAACCTGAGCAATCTCGGGCAGGGCAAGCTGATGGCGCTGGCGGCAGCCGGCGTTGTCGCGGTCGGCCTGGTGCTCGGGGCGGGCATTTACGTCAACAGACCCTCGTTCGAAACCCTCTATGTCGGGCTCGAACGCAGTGATGTCACCCAGATCAGCATCGCGCTGGCCGAGGCCAATATCGACTTCAATGTCGGCGCCGATGGCGCCAGCCTCCAGGTTCCCGTCGGCATGACGAGCAAGGCCCGCCTGCTGCTCGCCGAGCGCGGCCTGCCGAGCAGTGCCAATGCCGGTTACGAACTCTTCGACAATGTCGGCTCGCTCGGCCTCACCTCCTTCATGCAGGAAGTGACGCGGGTGCGTGCCCTCGAAGGCGAAATCGGCCGCACGATCCAGCAGATTTCCGGCATCGCCGCCGCCCGCGTCCATATCGTGATGCCGGAGCGCGGCAGTTTCCGCAAGGCTGACCAGAATCCCACGGCCTCGGTCATGATCCGTGCCAGCGCAACCGTCGGCCGCAGCGCTGCCGCCTCGATCCGCCATCTCGTCGCCTCTTCGGTACCGGGGCTCGACGTCGATGACGTGACGGTGCTCGATTCGACGGGACAGCTGCTCGCCTCCGGTGACGACCCGGCCAACAGCGCTCTCAACCAGTCGCTCGGCGTTGTCCAGAACGTCCAGACCGAACTTGAGAAGAAGATCGACAATGCACTGGCGCCCTTCCTCGGAATGGACAATTTCCGTTCGAGCGTCACTGCGCGGCTGAACACCGATACGCAGCAGATCCAGGAAACGGTCTTCGATCCGGAATCGCGGGTTGAGCGCTCCACGCGTGTGACCAAGGAAGAGCAGAAGTCCAGCCAGCAACAGCCGGACAATGCCGCGACCGTCCAGCAGAACATTCCGCAGGCTGCTCCGAGCGGCGGCGCCGGCCCGAAGTCTAGCGACGAGGCCGAGAAGAAGGAAGAGCAGACCAACTACGAGATCAACAGCAAGACGATCGCCACCGTCAAGAACAGCTACACGATCGAACGTCTCTCCGTTGCTGTCGTCGTCAACCGGGGCCGCCTGGCCGCGATGGTTGGTGAGCCGGCCGATCAGGCGAAGATCGACGCCTATCTCCAGGACATGCAGAAGATCGTCGCGTCCGCCGCCGGCCTCGATACGAGCCGCGGCGACGTCGTAACCCTGACGGCCATGGACTTCGTCGAAACGCAGTTGCTCGACCAGGCCGTCGCCGGCCCCGGCGTAATGGAAACGCTGACCCGCAATCTCGGCGGCATCATCAATGCCCTCGCCTTTGTCGTGGTGGCCGCTCTGGTTGTCTGGGGCATGCGGCCGCTCGCCCGCCAGCTCGGGTTCGGCAGCACCGCCGGTCAGCTCGAAGGCGAAGCCGCCGGCCTCGAATTGCCCGACTTCTCTCCGGCCAATGCCGGTGCCGGCGGGGCGCTCATGGAAGGCTTCGGGTCGGATTTCGGCTTCGACAGCACCGACGACCTGCTCAACATGGGCGAGGACGGTGGCTTCAACCGCCGCGTCAAGGAAGGACCGGAAAGGCGCCTGGCCCGGATGGTCGAGATCAGCGAAGAACGCGCGGCGAAGATCCTGCGCAAATGGGCCCTCGACAAGGCCGCCTGATTCCGCCGCAGCCATGGCCGTCCACAAACACCAACCCCGCCCCTGTGGCGGGATTTGTGTTTGTGGGCGCCACCACGGCATCCTTCGCGGCGGCGTTCATGTTCGAGCCAAATATTACGAGAGTCCGAGCGCGTCCGTCGTCATCGTCGCAAAATTTGCTTCAAGTTTCGAAGCGGGGCCGCTGAGTCCCGTCGGATGCCGCGAATGGTAATATTTTAACGATATCTTAATTTATAGATTCGGCGCGCGCCCAGGGCGTGCATCGGCGGCGGTCATGTACTATACCGGATTCCGGCTATACATAGTCAAATCGAAATATAACTTTGTGGACATCATGCTTTGTTCTGACGAAATCACAATTTATATATCGGTAAAATGAGAAGAACCCGAAAATCTCCTGGTGCATTTCAGCAACAGCTCTGAAGACAAAGTATAATCTCTCGAGGTTCTAATTTTCGGACATCGGCAATAATCGCCTGTTTTCCGGGCAAAATCACGCCGGCAGTGCTGTCCGGAATTGCGGAAATCGCGGGGAAAAGCCAAGATTTCGAGCGGAAATACGTTTCCTATCAATGTGTTGTGCTTTGGCGCCGGCAAGGAACATAGCCGACCCGAACGTGCGAGACGTGCTTGGCCCGAGCGCCGGATGTGAAGTAGATAGCCAGTCCAGGGCGGTGGTATTTTTCTCGCGTCCATGTACATTTTTAACAGTTGATTCGCGTCCTGATCTGCGACTGGTGGTAATAATCGGCTTCGGCCGGCTGTTGGCGGCGACAGTGCAAGTGCAGTTCCGGGATGTGAATCCGGTACGGGGGCTGAATTCATGGACATTTCGCAAGCAGACATCGCTGTCTGGCCTTTGCCGACGGCACCGACACGTGCGCGCGGCGGCGGGTTCTCGCGCGAGCAGCTTTTGCGAAGGCTGGGGGAAGTCGCCGGGCGGGGCGGTCTCGGCAGCGGTCTCTCGGCGTTGACGGAATATGTCGGTGCGAGCCACTATCTTCTGGCGCGTTACGACATCTCGCAGGACAACGGGCTCGATTTCGTGGTCTGCTCCGATTGGCCCTTCGATGTCGTTCGACGACTCTCCGGCGTCGTCACGTCGCTCCACGCCAAGACGACCGAGCTAGAGAAATGTCTGGCGGTGCTGCAGCCGTGCTTCTACGCATTGCCCGATGATATCGAGCTGCCGCGCGGCATCAGCCGCGAATACTGCGCGATCACCTTCAATGTCGGACGCCTGCGCTTCTCGCTGATGCTGCTCGTGCCGGAAGACGTGATCCTGTCGCAGGAGAGCCTGCGCGATGTCACGCTGCTTGCAGGCTACCTCGCAAGCTTCACGACGCGCGCCGAGGTCCGGCACGACCGGGACTTCGAGTTGACCGAACGCGAGCTCGAATGCCTCTTCTGGATCGCCGAGGGCAAGACCAGCGAAGAGATCGCGGTGATCCTCGGAATTTCGCGCAACACCATCAACAACTACATCACCAGCGTCATGCGCAAAACCGCGACCAGGACGCGATCGGAGGCGATCGCCTACGCGGTACGCAACAATCTTGTGTAAGGAACGGGCGCGAATGACGCATTTTCTCGGTGGTGGGCGGATTGACGACGACCACAAGCTCGCCAGACAGGGCAACCGCGCCGCTCGCGCCGCAACCCTGGTCACGCGTCTTCAAGCCATGCAGAGGCAGATCAATGCCAAGCACTTCGCCGTGCTGCGCCTCAACGGCAAGGGCACGGCCCGAAAGCTGACCTGCGTCCTCGACAACTGGGGCATTTCGGCCGAAGCGAACGCGCATGATCTCATCACCGCCTATGGCGAGGAGCTGGTTACCCATCTCGATCAGTCGCTGCTGCCGGTGCTCTGGAACGGGGCAGGGGAACACCAGGCGGCCGAGGTCTCGGAACTCGCGCCCTTTGCGTACCGCTTGAAAGCACGCAAGCTCGCCTATTCGGGCATCGCCTTTCCCGTGAGGCTCGGCGCCCAGGGCAATGGCTACGTGATTTTTGCTGGCAGCTACGTTGACGCCTCCACGGAGCAGGTGGTGGATCTCCACGGTCGCAGTTGCATGATCATGACCGACCTGCTGGCCGCCGACGAAAAGCGTATGGCGCCGGCCGAGACCCTGAGCGACCGCGAGATCGCCTGTCTGCAGATGGCAGGTGACGGCCATATCAGCGAAGAGATCGCCGAGCGCATGGGCCTCTCCGTTCATACGGTTAACGCCTATCTGGGGGCGGCGACCACCAAGCTCGACTCGGTCAACCGCATCCAGGCGATCGCCAAGGCCATTCGCCTTGGCTACATCAGCTAAGAGCGCCCGGCGGGATCGGGCGCCGCGCCTCCCACAAGAGCATTGAAGGCTGGCGCCCTCGGCAAACTGAGGGGGCTCTGGTGCGTTCTCTCAGCTTGCGAGCGGCAATTCGTAGGACTTGATGAATTTTGCGTCCGCCAGGCTTCGGGCCAGGAAGGCCGTGTTCTCGTCCGGGTCGGCCGACGGGTTCTGGAAGCTGATATGGCTGATTTCGATACCGGCCGTCTCGTTGCCGAGCGACAGGCGCGCATAGATGGTGACGCCGCGGGGCTTGAGCTCCAGGTCGAGGACGATCTCCGGCTCGCAATCCCAATCCAGATTGTAGTTGCCGCCGAGGCCGAAGTTGACCGTGCCGGGCAGAAAGTAAAGTTCTGCCGCCGATTCGACGAGATCGGCGAGGCTTGCGTAGGATTCAAAGCGCAAGAGTGCGATGAAATCGGCGGCGTCGATGAGCCGCAGTTCGGTCGCCACGGGGCGGATTGCTTCGGCGACGATCTGTTCCCGTTTCTCGGAGAATTCGCACTTTTTCATCGGAGTTATGTCATCCGTTTTGGTTGCGACGCATGCACCCTGTGAATGAGTTCGGCAACAGCCTTGTAAAACACGGGTGGAATCACACTATCGACCGAGACTTGTGCAAACATGGAGCGCGCAAGTGGCGGGTCCTCGAAGACGGGAACGCCATTTTTCTCTGCAATTTCACGGATTTTCAGGGCAACCAGATCCTGGCCCATCGCCACGACGACCGGCGCGTCGTTTTCCTCGCGGACATAGCGCAAGGCGACGGCGTAGTGGGTCGGGTTGGCGATGACCAGCGTCGCCCGCGGTACGGACGAGATCATCCGCTTGCGCGCCCGGTCACGCTGCATCGAGCGCAGGCGCGATTTGACGATCGGATCGCCCTGGGCCTGCTTCATTTCCTCCTTCACTTCCTGCTTGGTCATCATCAGTTCGGTGTACCAATGATGGCGCGACCAGAAGAGGTCGGCGATCGCCAGGACTGCGGTCGCAAACAGGATGACGATCATGATCTCGTTGAGATCGCTCGTCATCGTCGAAAATATCGTGACCGGATCGGAGAACATCAGGTCCAGCGTCGCGAAGTAGTCGTTCCACAGCACCAGCACGACGACGATGGAGACGATGATGATCTTGAACAGCGACTTGCCGAACTCGACCAGTCCCTGCACGCCGAAGATGCGCTTGAACCCGGCCATCGGTGAAATGCGATTGAGCTTCGGCTGGATGCGGTCCAGGACCGGCCGCGGCAGGTTCTGGAAGATCGAGGAACCGACGCCGAAGATGATGAGCAGCACGAAGGCGGGGACGAGCAGCGCGGTCGATTTCCATGCGAGATGGGTGATGAGCGCCACCACGTCGGTCGAATTTTCCAGCCGCCAGGCTTCGGGCTGCTCGAAGATGTCCTTGAGGGCCTCCGCCATGGTGCTGACGCCGTCGGCGAGGAAAAAGACGAAGAAGATGTAGATCGCCAGCGTCGAGGCGAACATTGTCGCCTCGCGAGAGAAAGGCACATTGCCCTTCTCGGCGGCGTCGGAGATCTTCTTCTCGGACGGGGCCTCTGTTTTGCTGTCTTTATCCTGATCATCAGACATGAAGCAGGAAGGCTCCGGTTACACCAGCGCAGCGTCGTTCGCGTTTTCCATCAGCGCCGCGCGCCTGTTCGGACGCAAGACGCTCGCTGCAACACGTTGAGCTGCCGCATAATTATGCCCTCAATCGATTCCGATCTCGGGAGTCGTGCAGTAGTGAACCCGAAAGGCAGGGCAGACAAGCGTTGAGCCCCGGCATAGGCCGGGGCTCAACAGGAAATACAGTGGCGAAGGGGCGTCGGGCCGTCTGCGCGCTGTGCGATCAGGCTGCTTGCGCGTCCTTTTCCTTGAGCTCGAGCTGGCCGCTGGCTGCGAGGCGAATGGCTTCCTGGGTGATCGAACGCCGTGCGATCGCGATGTCGCGCGGGTTGATGCCGGCATCGCCCATGGCGAGATCGGATTCGATCATGCGGCGCTGGCGTGCGCCGATCGAGGCGAGTACCGATTCGCGCAGTTCGGCTGTCGAACCGCGCAGCGCCATCGTGATGATGTCGGTCGACACGTCGTTGAAGAGCTGTACGCGGCTGCGCTGGGGCATGTAGAGCACGTCGTCGAACAGGAAGATCTTCGGGCGCACCTTGTTGGCGGAAGCGGTGCTGAGCGATTCGAGCGATGCGAGCAGGGTGTCCACCTGCGGCTTGTCGAGTTCGTTCATCACCTCGGCGATCTTGGCCGGGCCGGCCGAATTGCGTTCCGCTTCCATTTCGCCGATCATTTCCATGACGCGCTTCTCGATGATCGCGGCGGCCTTCGGGTTGACGTCCTTCATGTTGACGGCGCGCTTCAGGATGTCCGGGCGCTGTTCTTCGGAAAGCTGCAGCAGCACCTTGGCGCCGAAGCCCGACGGCATCATCGACAGAACGTAGGCGATCGTCTGCGGATGCTCCTTGGCAAGCTGTACCGATACGGCGACCGGATCGCATTCCTGCAGGCGGTCCCAGATGCTGGCCTCGTAGGACTGGAACGTGGCGCGGCGGCCGAGCAGGCCGTCGACCTCGTCCGGGGTCAGGCCTTCTTCGAGGATGCTTTCGATCGCCTTGGCATTGTCCATCAGCCCGGCGCCCTCGGTGAAGAGGTCTTCGAACTCGTTGACGAGCGCTTCGAGTTCATGCGGCGGAATGGCGCGCAGCGACTGCGCCGCGGCGATGATCGACTGCAACTCGTTCTGGGTGAAGAACTTCAAGAGCTTGCTTGCGACGCCCTTGCCCATGGCAAGCAGGACGGCCGCTGCCTTGTCCGTCTGGCTCAGCGGCCTTGATAGCGCCTGTGCCTCGAAACTTTCGAAATCCATCATGGATTCATCCTTCGCCCGGTCATCGGGCTCTATGACTTCTTGCTGCCCTTGATCTCGATGAGCTTGACGCCGAAGCGCGTGTCGTCGCCTTCGAGAACGGTAATTTCACCGCGGCCGATCACCCGGCCGTTGACCATGATCTCGACTGGCTCGCCAATCCGGCGATCCAGCGCGATCGTCGCACCTTCGCTCAAACCCATGAGGCCGGAAACCTGCATGCGGCTCGTGCCGAGCACGATCTGAACATCGATCGGGATATCCATGATCAGGTCGAGATTGGCCGTCATGCCGCTGCCGGGCGGCGCATCGATCGCGGCTTCGGCGCCATCAAAGGACGTCGCGCCGAAATCCGTGCCGCCGAAGTCGCCCGATACGGAACCGCCGCCGAGATCGGCGCCGAAATCGCTGGAGCCGAAGTCGCCGCCGAAGGCGTCGAGGCCGCCGGCCGGTGCGCCGAATTCGCTACCGAAGTCCGTCGCTACGCCAGCGGGTTCGCTACCGAAATCCGAGCCGAAGGCTGCCGGCGCATCCGAATCCTGCTTGAGGACACCGCGCAGGTCATTGATCGCCTGGTCGAGTTCCATGTCTCCGACCGCGACGTCTGCCTCGTTGATGGGTGCTTTCTTGGGTGCCATGTGAGAACTATTCCAGTTGAAGCTTGCCTCAGGCATGCTGCGAGCGCGCGGCAGGCCGATTTAACTCATGATGTGGCGAAGGATGTCCTGTTCCGAGCCGTGGGTATCCTTGACCCTGACCGTGTATTTCGATCCCGACCGTCCGAATTCGCAGACATAGAGGTCACGGCCGTTGGCGTTGACGTCGACGCGAACGTCCTGGGCGTCGTGGAAGGGAATGACGTCACCCGCCTGCAGCCGGCTGATCGTTTCGAGCGTCAGGCTTTCGAGCCGGATCCGCGCCTCGATCGTGACGGCGGAGCGGCGCACCTGTTCCTCGAGCTGCTCGGTCCATTCGGCCTTCGCCCTGCGTTGCTGGCCGCTACCCTTCGGGAAGACGATGGTGGTCTTCAGCAGCACGCTCTGCGGGACGATGACGGAGAAGGTTGACATGACCGGGCCGAAGCCGATCGTCATGTCGATGGCGCCCGCATGGATGTCCTCGATCATCGGATCGGGCTTGGGACGCGAAGCGCTGTTGAGCGGGCGTTCGACGATCGGTTCGAAACCACCCGGCGCATTGACGGCGGTGCGCAGCACGTCGGCGATCTTTTCGAAAAGCGGCACGGCGACGTCGATCTCGATCTGAGAAAGCGCACGCGGCTGCGGCTCCTCGATCCCGGCCGGCTCTGCGCCGAGCAGCGCCTCGACGAGGGTGATGATGATCGGGCTGTCGCAGCCGATCTGGAAATCCGCGCACCAGTTGCGCAAGGAGACGTCACTGATCACCACGCCGGTGCCGAGGCCGGCGATCAACTCCTGCCGGAGCCCCGTCCGGAAGCCGGCATAGCCGATCGTGATGTCGAGGCCCGTTTCCGCCCGGCAGATGTCGGGCAGGAATTCGCCGAAGACCTGGCCGAGTTCGAGCGCCAGCCGGCCGATCACCCGGTCGTCGCCGAGCGCGCCGGTCATGCGCGCCAGGAGTTTCCGGTCGAATGCGTGAACGTTGGAACTCATGGGATCAGGCCGCCTTGCTTTCGCTGCCACCGCCGGGGTTCATCATTTCCTGCTCGACCGCGTCGATCGACGGACGCTCATAGGCCGAGATGGTCTTGCGGCCGTATTCGAGAGCGACCTGCGGAACCGAGCCGTTCATGTAGGCAAGCAGCGTCTGCTTGACGATGACATAGAGCCGGTTCTGCTTCTCACGCACCGATTTGATGTTGGCGACCAGCGGCGCGACGATCGAATAGGACAGGAACACGCCGAGCAGCGTGCCGACGAGTGCGGCAGCGATCTTGGCGCCGAGAACTTCCGGCGCCTCGCTGATCGCGCCCATCGCCTTGATGACGCCGAGAACCGCCGCGACGATACCGATGGCCGGGAAGGCATCGCCCATCGTCGTCAGCGCGTGGTAGCACTTCATCTTGTCGTGGGTGATGGTCTGGATTTCCTCGTCCATTAGCGCTTCGATCTCGTGCGAACGGGCGTTGCCGATGATGATCAGGCGCACATAGTCGCAGATGAAGGCCGTCAGTTCCTTGTTCTTCAGAACCGTCGGCGCCGACTGGAAGATCGAGGATTCTTCCGGGTTGTCGATGTGGCTTTCGATCTCGTTGCGCGACTTGGTGCGCAGGTCCCGCATCAGCGAATAGAGAACGCCGAGCGTGTCGAGATATTCGCGCTCCTTCGGCACCCTGTGGCGAAAGGCTTCGCCGAGCGCCTTGCCGGTATCCTTCACCACCTTCATCGAATTGGCCATGATGAAGCCGCCGACGCCGGCTCCGCCGATAATCAGCAGTTCGAAGGGCTGGTTGAGGACCTCCATGTGGCCGCCCATGGCCAGATAGCCGCCGAGAATACAGCCGAACGTCACAAGAAGCCCGATGATGATGTTCATTTTCGATACCTGTCGCGATCTTATTTTCCGCTAACGGGATACGGTTTCATCCTTGCGTGAGGCTGGCCGGTACGGGCGGCGGAACCCTTCGCTGGAACAGGTTCGCGCAAGGCTATCCGGTCAGGAATTGCCAAGGCAGGGTGCATGCTCTGTCTCAGTCATTCCGGCAGGGGCGAACCGATCGTGACCACGACCTATACGAGCTACAAGCTGATAACGGCCGACTTGACGAAGTCGCTGGCCCGCGTTGCCGAGCAGCCGGATGTGGCGCGCGAGACGGAATACTACCTGTCGAAGATCGGTGACGTGAAAACGATCGACGATTTCTTTGCCGATACCAGGCTCTACAACTACGCCATGAAGGCCCACGGTCTCGAAGACATGGCCTATGCCAAGGCTTTCATGCGCAAGGTGCTGACCGAAGGCATCGACAATGACGACGCCTTCGCCAACAAGCTGACCGACAACCGCTACAAGCAGCTCGTCGAGTCGCTGAACTTTGCCGCCCAGGGTGCGGCCGCCACATCCTTCGACCGGGCGCAGAAGGGCGTCGCCGACAAATATGCCCGCCAGACGCTGGAGCAGAATGCCGGCGAGGAGAATGCCGGCGTACGGCTTGCCCTCTATTTTGCGCGCATGGCGCCGACGATCAGCAGTGGTTATGCCATCATCGCCGACGAGGCTCTGGCCCAGGTGGTGCGCACCGCCCTGCAATTGCCCGACGAATTCGCCGCGACCGATGTCGATCGTCAGGCCGAGGCCTATGAAGAGGCGATCGATTTCAAGGATTTCCAGAACCCGAGCAAGGTGACCGAGTTTCTCGACCGGTTCACGGCGCTCTGGGAAACCAAAAATTCAACGGACGGTTATGATCCGCTCGCAGTCTTCGGTTCTTCGAGCGGCTACGGCATCTCTTCCGATCTTCTCCTGTCCATCAACAGCCTGAAACTCGGGGGACGCTGAACGTGCAGACTGGTCTTTACGTCGCGATTTCGTCGCAGATGGCGCTCGAAAAGCGCCTCAACACGCTCGCCGACAACATCGCGAATGCCAGCACCGTCGGCTTCCGCGGCACCGAAGTGAAGTTCAACCAGATGCTCGGCGACACGAAGCCGACCAAGGTTGCCTATGTCAGCAAGGGCGAGGAGTTCCTGAACACCAGCAATGGCTCGCTGACGCGGACCGGCTCGGCGCTCGACTTTGCCGTCAAGGGCGACGCCTGGTTTCAGATCGAGACGCCTGCCGGCCCGGCGCTCACGCGCGACGGGCGCTTCACGCTGACCGACACCGGAGAACTCGTGACGATCCGCGGCTATCCGGTGCTCGATGCCGGCGGCGCGCCGATCCAGCTCGACGGCAATAGCGGGCAAATCACGGTCGGTGCCGATGGCGCACTCCACCAGAACGGCGTCGCTGTCGCCTCGCTCGGCCTCTACCAGGCCGATTTCAGCAAAGGCTTCGTGCGTCTCGACAACAGCGCCGTTCAGCCGGCGATGCAGCCGGAGCCGGTGGTCGATCGCTTCGATGTCGGCGTGATGCAGGGCTTCGTCGAGGAGTCCAACGTCAATGCCGTCCAGGAAATGTCGCAGCTGATCATGGTCACGCGCGCCTTCGACAACATCACCGCCCTGTTGCGTGACAGCGAAGGATCGCTCGAGGAAGCGGTCAAGACGCTCGGCGGCAGTCGCTAATTCTGACGGGTATCGGCATGCAACGCGAAGGCCTGAAGACAAGCGCGGGATCGACCTCACTGGCAGCACTTGCCGGCCTCGTCGAGCGCTATGCAAAGCCCGAGTTCTCGATCGCTCCCGGCGGTCACGTGCAGACGATCTCGCCCGGTCACTACACGGTGACCGGCCTGTCGCGGCATGTGCGGCTCGGTGATTTCGTCGCCCACAAGAGCGTCACCGGCACCCATCTCGGCGAAGTGGTGCGGGTCGAGCCCGAGCGGGTGGTCGTCTGCCCGATCGAGCCGGGCGATCCCATCGGTATCCACGACACCGTGATCCGCAAGGGGGCCTTCCGCGTCGCGCCGACCGATCAATGGTGCGGCCGCACCATCAATGCGCTCGGCGAGCCGATCGACGGTCTCGGGCCGTTGTTGCAAGGCGACGTGCGCCGCTCGATCGCGAACACGGCGCCGCCGTCGATGAGCCGCAAGCGGGTCGAGAAGGGCTTTCTCACCGGCGTTCGGGCGATCGACATCTTCTCCCCCCTCTGCCTCGGCCAGCGTCTCGGCATCTTCGCCGGTTCCGGCGTCGGCAAGTCGACGCTGCTCTCCATGCTGGCGCGCGCAGACGCCTTTGACAAGGCGGTGATCGCACTGGTCGGCGAGCGCGGCCGCGAAGTGCGCGAATTCATCGAGGACACGCTCGGCGACAATCTCGCAAAGTCGGTCGCGGTGGTGGCAACCAGCGACGAAAGCCCGATGCTGCGTAAGATGGCGCCGCTGACGGCCGTCACCATCGCCGAGCATTACCGCGACAATGGAGACAACGTGCTGCTGATCGTCGACAGCGTCACGCGTTTCGCCCATGCGATCCGCGAAGTGGCGACGGCTTCCGGCGAACCTCCGATCGCCCGCGGCTATCCGGCCTCCGTCTTCACGGAACTGCCGCGCCTGCTGGAGCGTGCCGGACCCGGCACCGAAGGCACGGGCACGATTACGGCGATCGTCTCCATCCTCGTCGACGGCGACAACCACAACGACCCGGTCGCCGACTCGACGCGCGGCATTCTCGACGGACACATTGTGCTCGAGCGCAGCCTTGCGGAAGAGGGGCGTTATCCGCCGATCAATCCGCTTGCTTCCATCTCGCGTCTGGCGCGCAAGGCCTGGACGCCGGACCAGGAAAAGCTGGTGGCGCGTCTGAAGGCGCTGATCCACCGCTTCGAGGAAACCCGCGATCTTCGCCTCATCGGCGGTTACCGCCCCGGTGGCGATCCCGACCTCGACATGGCGATCAAGCAGGTGCCGGTCATCTATGACGTGCTGACGCAGACCGCCGGTGAGCGCCCGGCGCAGGACGCTTTTGCCGATCTCGCCAATGCATTGAAGGCGGCGGCGATGGGCAATCAACCGGGCGCGAGAGCGAGGTAATGGCGGTGACTGATTACGATGCGGACGAAAAGGTGCATCAGCGCAAGCGAAGCAGCCGCATGCCGATAACCGACAAGTTCCTGGCCGCGACCGGCGTCGCGCTTGCCGCTTTTGCGACCTTCTTTCCCTGGTATGCCTTCTTCCACCAGGACAAGTTCACCATGCCGCCGCTCTGGCAGGGTTCCACCCGCGATCTGCCGGAGCGCGCCGCCCGCAACGTCGTCTCGGTCTCGCCGCTGGCGATGCCCGATGCCGACGGCGAGACGCTTGCCGCGATCGACCAGCTGACGACGGCGACGGTGCCGGGCATCGGTGCCGGTCCGGGTCCCGAGGGGACCGCAGCGGAAGAGGGGCTGTCCCAGCCCTTTCCCGGCAAGTCGGGTTTCAAGCTGATGCATGTCGCCAATGGCCGGGCACTGATCGAGGACGCGAGCGGCATGTACATCGTGCGCATCGGCTCGGCCCTGCCTGACAACACCCGGCTTGCCACGCTCGAGCAGCGCGACGGCCATTGGGTCATGATCACCTCGTCAGGCGAAGTCTACCAGGCCGACTGATTTAGCAGCACATCGTCAGAATGCTGGTCGCGTATCTCCTCGGATGCGCGGCTTGCTGCCGTTCGCCCGGGGGATGCAAGCATCCCGGTCGCCGCCGCTTCCGACGAAAGTCCCACGCAAGATTACCGGCCTAGGTTCGCATCACCAAGCATGGAGCTTCTGATGCAAATTCAGCTTTTCGAACTCGCGTCCCGGCAGGCCCAGTGGCTGACCGTTCGCCAGAACGTGGTGGCGGGCAACATCGCCAATGCGAACACGCCGCACTACAAGGCGAAGGACGTCAAGCCGTTCGAAAGCGTGCTGCAGGATACCGGCATGCAGATGGCCGCGACCCACAAGGCGCATTTCACCGAAGGCCTCGAAGCCTCGCAGGTGGCGGAAGTCGGCATGGTCGACGGCGTGCAGATCCAGCAATCCGGCAACAGCGTCGCGATCGAGCAGGAAATGATGAAGACCGGCGAGATCAAGCGCGACTACGAGCTCAGCGCCGGGCTTGTGAAGGCGTTTCACCGCATGATGCTGATGACGGTACGGAAATAAGAACCATGGATCCATTGACCTCAGCCCTCAAGGTATCGGCCTCCGGTCTCCAGGCGGAATTGACCCGTCTGCGCATCGTCTCCGAGAACATCGCCAACGCCCGCTCGACCGGCGACACGCCGGGTTCGGACCCCTACCGTCGCAAGACCATCAGCTTCGCAGCCGAGGTGGATCGCGCAAGCGGCGCCTCGCTGGTCGAGATCGAACGGCAGGGCACGGACGATTCGGATTTCAACATCGAGTTCGATCCGGGCAATCCGGCCGCCAACGACAAGGGCATGGTCAAGATGCCGAACGTGAACATCCTGGTCGAGATGGCCGACATGCGCGAAGCCAACCGCGCCTATGAGGCCAACCTCCAGACCATCAAGCAGTCCCGTGATCTGATTTCACAGACAATCGACCTGTTGAGAGCCTCGCAATAATGATCGACGCAATCAAATCCCTCGGCGCGTTCTCGGTCACCAAGGAGACCGACGGCACCCGTTCCACATCTTCCTCTTCGTCGATCTTCAGCATGCCGGCGGCCACGCCGGGCGTGCCGCAGGGGCAAAGCTTCGCCTCGGTCCTCGGGGATATGGCGACCGATACCATCAACGCGATGAAAAAGGCCGAGGGCGCATCGCTCGAGGGCATTCGCGGTCAGGCAAACACCCGTGAAGTTGTCGATGCTGTCATGAATGCCGAGCAGTCGCTCCAGACCGCAATCGCCATCCGCGACAAGGTGGTCACCGCCTACCTCGAAATCGCGCGTATGCAGATCTGAAGGAACGAGACATGAAGGCCCTTTCCATTGCCGCCACCGGCATGAACGCCCAGCAGCTGAACCTCGAAGTGATCGCGAACAACATCGCGAACATCAACACGACCGGTTACAAGCGTGCGCGCGCCGAATTCTCCGATCTGCTTTATCAGACCGAGCGCGCCCAGGGCGTGCCGAACCGCTCCAACCAGGCAATCGTTCCGGAAGGCGCGATCATCGGTCTCGGCGTCCAGACGGCGGCCGTGCGCAACCTGCATATCCAGGGCAGCCTGGTCAACACGGGCAACGACTATGACCTGGCACTGATGGGTCGCGGCTGGTTCCAGGTCGAGACGCCGGATGGCGAGACGGTCTATACGCGCTCGGGCGCGTTCAACAAGAATGCCCAGGGCCAGCTCGTGACCATCGACGGCTACACGGTGGTTCCCGGCATCACGGTTCCGCAGGACGCGACGGAAATCGCCTTCACCAGCTCCGGTCAGGTGATGGTGCGTATCGGCAACGATCCCGCAATGCAGGAAATCGGTCAGCTGACGATCGCCAACTTCGTCAACGAGGCCGGCCTCGAGCCGCAGGGCGACAACCTCTTCAAGCAGACCCCGGCTTCCGGCGACGCGATCGTCGGCACCCCGGCGGACCCGGGCTTCGCCCAGATCAAGCAGAAATATCTCGAAGCGTCCAACGTCGATCCGGTCAAGGAAATTACCGACCTGATCTCGGCACAGCGCGCCTACGAGATGAACTCCAAGATCATTCAGGCGGCCGATGAAATGGCGGCCACGGTGAGCAAGAACCTCCGGTAACGAAAAGAGGGGCAAACATGATGTTTCGCCGATCCGCAGACATCAAGGTATCGAAAGGCGACAGCGCATCCGCGGCGCTTCGTCTGGCGGCTGGCGCCTTGCTTGCCGCCGCTTTCCTGTTGCCTTCGGCGAGCCTCGCAGAACGGCTGACTGCAGTGATCCCGACGCGGACCATCTATCCGGGCGAAACGCTCGACCGCAGCCGCGTCGAAATTGTCGACGTGACCAACCCCGATCTCGCGGACGGCTACGTCAGGACCCTCAGCGAAATCGAGGGCAAGGTTACCAAGCGCACGCTCCTGCCGGGCCGGGTGATCCTCGCAAACGCGCTGCGTGAGCAATATGCCGTCGCGCGCGGTTCCACCGTGCGCCTCGTCTTCAGCAATGGCGGCCTGACCATCAGCGCTGCCGGATCGCCGCTCCAGGATGCCGCCGTCGGCGAACTGATCCGGGCGCGCAACATCGATACCGGTGTCATCGTTTCCGGAACGGTGATGGCCGACGGCACTGTCCATGTGGTGGCGAAATGAAAATGCTTGCCTGCAAATGGTTCCTGACGCTGGCCGTCGCGATCTCCGCGGCGCTGACGCCGGCTTTCGGCGCGTCCAGGATCAAGGACGTCGCCTCGCTCCAGGCGGGGCGAGACAACCAGCTCATCGGCTACGGCCTCGTCGTCGGCCTCCAGGGAACCGGCGACAGCCTGCGTTCCTCGCCGTTCACCGACCAGTCGATCCGCGCGATGCTGCAGAATCTCGGCATCTCCACCCAGGGCGGCGATTCCCGCACGCGCAACGTTGCTGCGGTGCTGGTGACGGCGACGCTGCCGCCCTTCGCCAGTCCCGGCAGCCGCGTCGACGTGACCGTCGGCTCGCTCGGCGATTCCACCTCGCTTCGCGGCGGCACCCTGGTGATGACCTCGCTATCCGGCGCGGACGGCCAGATCTACGCGGTCGCCCAGGGCTCCGTCGTCGTAACGGGCTTCGCCGCGCAGGGTGATGCTGCAACCCTCAACCAGGGCGTGACGACGGCCGGCCGCGTGCCCAACGGCGCGATCATCGAGCGCGAGCTGCCGTCCAAATTCAAGGATGGCTTCAACCTCGTTCTGCAATTGCGCAACCCGGACTTCTCGACGGCTGTCGGCATGGCGGCGGCGATCAACAAATATGCCGCCCAGCAATATGGCGGCCGCATTGCCGAGGCGCGCGATTCCCAGGCCGTGCTCGTCGAAAAGCCGAAGATGGCCGACCTCGCCCGGCTGATGGCCGATATCGAAAACATCGTGATCGAGACGGACGTCCCGGCCCGGGTCGTCATCAACGAACGCACCGGCACGATCGTGATCGGCCAGGACGTTCGCATCAACGAAGTGGCGGTGAGCTACGGCACCCTGACCGTCGAGGTCAGCGAGACGCCGACCGTGGTTCAGCCGCTGCCATTCTCGCGCGGACGGACGGAGGTGGAGCCGAACACCACGATCAACGCGCAGTCCGACGGCGGCACGGTGGCGATCCTCAACGGATCGAGCCTTCGCTCCCTCGTCGCCGGTCTCAACAACATCGGTGTCAAACCGGACGGCATCATCGCCATCCTGCAAAGCATCAAAACGGCCGGGGCCCTTCAGGCGGAGCTAGTGCTGCAATGACGGCAAACATGAACCCAACTCTCGGCAAGGTCCGCAACCTGTTGCTTGCCGGCGCGGCCGCGGCCTCGATGCTGACGATGCCCGGCGCCTTCGCCCAGGACGTCACCGCGCCTCCCGCAACCGACGCGACGCAGAACGAGATTCAGCAGTTCTGCACCAACATTGCCGATGCTGCCCGCGACCAGCGCTACGTGCTGCAGCGCAAGGACCTCGAGACCTTGCAGGCAAGCATCGACGAACGCATCGCGACGCTGGAGAAGCGGCGCGACGAATACGAGGACTGGCTGAAACGCCGCAATGATTTCCTGAAACAGGCCCAGCTCGGCCTTGTCGACATCTACAAGACGATGAAGCCGGATGCGGCTGCCGGCAAGCTGGAAATGGTCAATCCGGAGATTGCCGCGGCGATCGTCATGCAACTGCCGGCACGACAGTCGTCGCTGATCCTCAGCGAAATGACGGACGAAAAGGCGGCGACCCTTACCAACATCATCTCGAGCGCCAGCGATCCGAACACCTCGAAGGAACCATCATGAATATGCGTCTAACGGCCGTGCTGACGGCGGGTCTCCTTGCCGGGTGTCAGAACCAGGCGTTCAACGAGATCGGACGGGCGCCTTCGATGAGCCCGATCGGCAGCGGTCTGCAATATTCCCAGACGCCGCAGCTCGCGATGTATCCGAAGCAGCCGCGCCAGGTGGTGAACGGCTACTCGCTGTGGAACGATCAGCAGGCGGCCCTGTTCAAGGACGCGCGCGCGATCAATGTCGGCGATATTCTGACGGTCGACATCAAGATCAACGAAGGCGCGACCTTCGATAACAAGACGGATCGCAGCCGCAAGAACGCCAGCGGCTTCAACATCGGCGCCAACGGCAAGTCGCAGTCGAGCGACTTCGACTGGTCCGGCGAGCTGAAATATGGCTCGAACACCAAGACCGAGGGCGACGGCAAGACCGAGCGCTCGGAAAAGTTGAGGCTGCTCGTTGCGGCTGTCGTGACCGGAGTGCTCGAAAACGGTAACCTGTTGATCAGCGGTTCGCAGGAAGTGCGCGTCAACCATGAACTGCGCATCCTCAACGTCGCCGGCATCGTCCGGCCGCGCGATGTCGACGCCGACAACGTGATCTCCTACGACCGCATCGCCGAGGCGCGCATTTCCTATGGCGGCCGCGGCCGCCTGACCGAGGTGCAGCAGCCGCCCTACGGTCAGCAGTTCATGGATCTATTTTCGCCGATCTGATCGGCAGGGAACGGCAAGATGGAAGAACTCGATCCCGCCAATGCTTCGAAGTCGCCGTCGAAGATCATCACGACCGCAATCGTTGCCGTGCTGACGCTCGTCGCCGGCGGCGGCGGTTGGCTGGTGGGCGGCCTGCTCGCTCCGCCTCCGCCGAAGGCAGAGGTCGAGGCGACCAGGGAACCGGCCGCCAATGCCACCGGCGAAGAGGGGCTGCCGAAGGTTGCGACCGAAGCGAACGGCGTCGTCCAGCTCGAGCCGATCACCACCAACCTTGCTTATCCCTCGGAAAACTGGGTACGGCTCGAGGTGGCGCTGCAGTTCGATGGCGCGCCTGATCCCAAGATGGCGGAGCAGATCCACCAGGATATCGCCGCCTATCTGAAGACGGTTTCCCTGCAGCAGATCCAGGGACCGCGCGGCTTTCAATATCTCAGGGATGACATCCAGGAGCGGGTTGACCTGCGCTCCGATGGGCGCGTAACCAATGTGATGTTCAGAACCTTCGTCATCCAATGATTCGATAAATGGTCCGGCTTGTCGCCTTCATAGTCGCCATGACGGCGATGTCCGGTATTGCCGGCGCCCAGAGTTTTCCCTCTGGCATCCTGAATACGCCGATCGACGGATCGGCCGCCTCGTGGATCATCCGCACCTTCGGTCTTCTGACCGTTCTGTCGGTGGCACCGGGGATCCTGATCATGGTCACCAGCTTTCCGCGCTTCGTGATCGCCTTCGCTATCCTGCGCACCGGCATGGGTCTCGCGAGCACGCCGTCCAACATGATCATGGTTTCGCTGGCACTGTTCATGACCTTCTATGTCATGGGGCCGACCTTCGATCGCGCATGGCGCGACGGCATCGACCCGCTGATGAAGAACCAGATCACCGAGACCGAGGCGATCCCTCGGATCACCGAGCCCTTCCGCGAGTTCATGCTGGCCAACACCCGCGACAAGGACCTGCAACTCTTCATCGATATCGCCAAGGAAAAGGGCCAGACGGTCGTCGTCGACGACAAGGTCGACCTCAGGGCGGTCGTGCCGGCCTTCATGATCTCGGAAATCCGTCGCGGCTTCGAGATCGGCTTCCTGATCATGCTGCCGTTCCTGGTGATCGACCTGATCGTTGCCACCATCACCATGGCCATGGGCATGATGATGCTGCCGCCAACGGCGATTTCGTTGCCTTTCAAAATCCTGTTCTTCGTGCTGATCGATGGATGGAACCTGCTCGTCGGCAGCCTGGTGCGCTCCTTCAGCTAGGTAAGGCACCCCTCATCGAACGTTTGGCGCGCTTCGAAAAGGCGCAAACAAAAAGGCAGCGCCTTGGCACTGCCTTTCCTCGTCCAGATTGCGTGGCGGACTGCTTAGCGCTCGAAGGGGCCAGTCCGCGCCGGCAGGGCCGGAACGTCGATATGATCGGGCGCCAGACCTTTCCTTGCCCGGTCAGCCATCATTTCGTAGCCCTGTTCCAGGTGGCGGCAGAAGCGTTCGGCATCGAACAGCGGCATGCGGAACCGGTTTTCCTCGAGTGTCTTGCGGTAGTCGGCGATCTTGCCGCGGTCGTTGTAGAGCGCGACTGCCTCGCGAACATAGTCTTCCGGTCCCGCGGCGACGAGTTCCGGCACGCCGATGGCGTTGAGCAGGCTCTCGCTCACGCGCGAGGCGAAGTTTGTACCCTTGAAGGTCAAGACCGGAAGGCCGGCCCAGAGCTGCTCTGAGGTCGTCGTGTGGCCATTGTAGGGATAGGTGTCGAGGCCGATGTCAGCGACAGGGATGCGGCTGATGTGGTCCTGATAGACGACTTTGGGGCAGACGATGATGCGCTTGGGGTCGATGCCGGCGCTCTTGAACTTTGCGATGATGTTCGCGCGCGCGTCCGGGCGGCTGCACATCAGCCACAGCACGCTGTCCGGGGTCTGCCGAAGGATCTCGATCCAAAGGTTGATCGTCTGCAACGAGATCTTGCGGTTGGCGTTGAACGAGGCGAAGACGAAGGCGTCTTCGGGAAGGCCGAGCTGGCGACGCGACATCGGCTGCGGAAGCGGGCGATTGATCGGATCGTTCGGCTGGTAGGTGTCAGGAAGCCTGCAGTATTTCTCGTAGTAGTGCGGTTCGCTGCCGTCCGGCAGCACGTGCGGATCGCCGATGATATAATCGAGGTCGACGTTGACCGTTGTCCCGGGAAAGCCGAGCCAACTCACCTGGACGGGAGCCGCTTGCCGGTTGAAGATGTTCACCCGGCTTTCGAGCGTGTGCCCCTTCAGGTCGACGAGAATGTCGATATTCTCGGCGCGGATGACCTCCGCCGCCTGGTCGTCGCCAAGCTCGTTGATGGAAACGATCTTGCCCCACTTTTCGCGGGACCCGTTGTCGCGCGCGACGTTGTCGGGCGATGTGTGACAGAAGAGAGTGATATCGAAACGCGAGCGATCATGTGCCATCAGCACGGCCGCGAGGAGCTTCATGGTCGCGTGGTCGTGCCAGAAGTCGGATGAGACATAGCCGATGCGGATGCGCTCGCCCCAGCTGTGCGGCTGGCTCCGCCGCGCCTTCGCCAGTTCCTCCGGGAGGGCGCGCTGCATGGCTCCGGCGATGTAATTGAGCTTTTCGTCGCCGCACCAGGTGACGTGATAGTAGGGCGCTTCCGCAGCGAGGATATCGAACTGGCCAAGCTTGAGCGACCGCTGGATATCGCGATCATGCTTCTCGATTTCCGCGTAGTCATTGGCCTCGCGGGCATAGACGAGATAGGCGGAACGCAGCGTCGTATTCTTGGGATGCGCCTTGAACAGATTGGCGACTGCCTCGCGGTCCTGCAGGTCGCCGACGTCGGCGGTCAGGAGCTTGAAGGCCAGCGCCTGATGATGACGGTTGCTGCTGGTCGACAGCGGCGCCTTGAACAGGCCGAGTATCTCCTTCTGGTCGCGCTTGAGGAAGATCGAAGCGATGATGAATGCGATCTCCGGATCGGTCTTGGCTTTCTCCAGCAGCGGAAGGCCGATGGCCAGCGCTTCGTCCTCGTGTCCGTTGACGAAATAGAGCTTCATCGCCTCGGTCAGATAGTCCTGCGACCGCGAACCGCCGGCCTCTCCGGCGAGCTGGTAGGCGCGCGCCGCCTCGGGCTTGAAGCCGAGTTTCAGGAGCACCTTGGCAAGCAGCACATAGGTCTTCGTATCCCGATTGATGTTCATCAGGATGTTGAGCTGGTCGAGCGCGTCCGTGTACTGGCCTTTCTGATATTGCCGGGAAGCGGTCGAGAAGATGGCTTGGGCGTTCACTAAGAGCTCCGTCGAATGTGCATGGCCGGCTCGGGGCGAGACACCCCGATGTCGCAAAGCAGGTCTTGCGGGCATCGTAGAGGCGAAACCTTGCCTCAGGCATGAGGCCGCCGGCCCATGTAAAGCCGTCGTTTCTGTCTCGAGGAGAGCCATCGAACAGGTCCTGACCTCAGCTCGGGAAGCCGACTTAAAGCCTTGTTAAGTATAAACTATCTCTCGTCGACACGGCTCGGGCATTTAAGGAATTCGCAAGCATTGGGCTCGATATTCGGCCTCACATGACGGGTTTGGTTTCTTCCGAGACAGTCGTTGGAACCGAGAGGCATGAAGCCGATCCGCCATCACCGGTAGTGTAAACAGTCCGGTATGTCCCCCAATCGTCTTAAGTAATAAAGGGACACTCTAATGACGAGCATCATGACCAATTCCGCCGCAATGGGCGCTCTTGCTACCCTGCGTTCGATCAACTCGCAGATGGAAACCACCCAGGACCGTATTTCGTCGGGCCTGCGCGTCGGTAGCGCTGCGGATAACGCCGCTTACTGGTCGATCGCAACCACCATGCGTTCGGACAACAAGGCTCTCTCGACCGTTCAGGACGCCCTCGGCCTCGGCGCTGCCAAGACCGACGTTGCCTACACGGCCATGGAAAACTCCAAGGACGTTGTCGACGAGATCAAGAAGAAGCTGGTTGCCGCCAGCGAGCCGGGCGTCGACAAGGGCAAGATCCAGAAGGAAATCAAGGAGCTGCAGAACCAGCTCGTGAGCATTGCCAAGTCGGCTTCGTTCTCTGGCGAAAACTGGGTCTACAACGACGCCAACAACACGGCTGCGACCAAGTCGATCGTCGGCTCGTTCAACCGCGACAACCAGGGCAACGTCAGCCTGACGCAGCTCCAGTTCGACACGAACAAGAGCTCGCTGATCGAAGTCAACGCTTCCGGCTCCTACGTCACGACCGGCACGGGTCTGCTGTCCAGCAACATGGAATACAAGCTGGCAACCAACGGCGCGACCGCCACCGCGTCTTACAGCGTCCTGACCATGGACATCACCAACATGACGACCGGCGCTCTGGCCGAGGCCATCTCGGGCGTTGACGCAACGCTGCTGCAGATGACCGATGCCGCTTCCGACCTCGGTGCGCTCAACAGCCGTGTCGAACTGCAGAAGAACTTCGTTCAGGACCTCTCGGACTCGATCGAGAAGGGCATCGGCAAGCTCGTCGACGCCGACATGAACGAAGAGTCGACCCGTCTGAAGGCTCTGCAGACGCAGCAGCAGCTCGGCATCCAGGCGCTTTCGATCGCCAACTCGAACTCGCAGAACATCCTGTCGCTGTTCCGTTAATCGAACGCCAGGCGGCGCGGGTTCCGGCCCGCGCCCGATCGCAGAAAATCGAAACCGCGCTTCGCAAGAGGCGCGGTTTTTTGTCATCCTCTACCGGATGCTGGAGCGTTGTGAAAATAATCGCTGGGTCTTAGGTCGGCGTTAACCACGATGGTGTTTGCTGTGTCCATCGAAGGAGCGGGTTAACCAACAACATTAACCGGTTAACAGGCATGAAGCTGACCGCTGCTTCCCGGTAGCTCCCGGAATGTCCCTTTTTCACGAGTATTGCCAACAAGGGGCACTCAGCCAATGACCAGCATCATGACGAACACCGCCGCAATGGCGGCTCTCTCCACTCTGCGTTCGATCAACTCGCAGATGGAAACCACCCAGGACCGTATTTCGTCGGGCCTGCGCGTCGGCAGCGCTGCCGACAACGCCGCTTACTGGTCGATCGCAACCACCATGCGTTCGGACAACAAGGCTCTCGGCACGGTCCAGGACGCCCTCGGCCTCGGTGCCGCCAAGACCGACGTTGCCTACACGGCCATGGAAAACTCCAAGGACGTCGTCGACGAAATCAAGAAGAAGCTGGTCGCCGCGAGCGAGCCGGGCGTCGACAAGAGCAAGATCCAGAAGGAAATCAAGGAGCTGCAGAACCAGCTCGTGAGCATTGCCAAGTCGGCTTCGTTCTCCGGCGAAAACTGGGTCTACAACGACGCCAATAACACGGCTGCTGTCAAGTCGATCGTCGGCTCGTTCAACCGCGACGCCCAGGGCAATGTCAGCCTGACGACGCTCCAGTTCGATACGAACAAGAGCTCGCTGATCGAAGTCAACGCCTCCAACGCCTACGTCACGACCGGCACGGGCTTGCTGTCCAGCAACATGGAATACAAGCTGGCATCGAACGGCGCGACTGTCACGGCCGCCTACAGCGTCCTGACCATGGACATCACCAACATGACGACCGGCGCTCTGGCCGAAGCCATCTCGGGTGTCGATGCAACGCTCTTGCAGATGACCGACGCTGCCGCCGACCTCGGTGCGCTCAATAGCCGTGTCGAACTGCAGAAGAACTTCGTTCAGGACCTCTCGGACTCGATCGAGAAGGGCATCGGCAAGCTCGTCGACGCCGACATGAACGAAGAGTCGACCCGCCTGAAGGCTCTGCAGACGCAGCAGCAGCTCGGCATCCAGGCGCTCACGATCGCCAACTCGAACTCGCAGAACATCCTGTCGTTGTTCCGTTAATCCGGCCCAGGCGACGCGGGTTCCGGCCCGCGCCCGACCGCAGAAAATCGAAACCGCGCTTCGTAAGAGGCGCGGTTTCTTTTTGCTCGAATTCAGCAGCTCCTATCGAAATATCGGCTCCGCTTCAGTTTTTGTTAACCACGATGGTGTTTTCTGTGGCCAACGAAGCGGCGGGTTAATGAACGTTAACAGGCATGAGGCTGACCACCGCTTCCCGGTAATCCCGGAATGTCCCTTTCCATTTCAAATCAGCCAACAAGGGGCACTCAGCCAATGACCAGCATCATGACGAACACCGCCGCAATGGGCGCGCTTCAGACTCTGCGTTCGATCAACTCGCAGATGGAAACCACCCAGGACCGCATTTCGTCGGGCCTGCGCGTCGGTAGCGCTGCCGACAACGCCGCTTACTGGTCGATCGCAACCACCATGCGTTCGGACAACAAGGCTCTCTCGACCGTTGAAGATGCCCTCGGCCTCGGCGCTGCCAAGACCGACGTTGCCTACACGGCCATGGAAAACTCCAAGGACGTCGTCGACGAAATCAAGAAGAAGCTGGTTGCCGCCAGCGAGCCGGGCGTCGACAAGAGCAAGATCCAGAAGGAAATCAAGGAGCTGCAGAACCAGCTCGTGAGCATTGCCAAGTCGGCTTCGTTCTCCGGCGAAAACTGGGTCTACAACGACGCCAACAACACGGCTGCTGTCAAGTCGATCGTCGGCTCGTTCAACCGCGACGCCCAGGGCAATGTCAGCCTGACGACGCTCCAGTTCGACACGAACAAGAGCTCGCTGATCGAAGTCAACGCCTCCAACGCCTACGTCACGACCGGCACGGGCCTGCTGTCCAGCAACATGGAATACAAGCTGGCATCGAACGGCGCGACCGTCACGGCCGCCTACAGCGTCCTGACCATGGACATCACCAACATGACGACCGGCGCTCTGGCCGAAGCCATCTCGGGTGTCGATGCAACGCTCTTGCAGATGACCGACGCTGCCGCCGACCTCGGTGCGCTCAACAGCCGCGTCGAACTGCAGCAGAACTTCGTTCGCGACCTCTCGGACTCGATCGAAAAGGGCGTTGGCCGCCTCGTCGACGCCGACATGAACGAAGAGTCGACCCGCCTGAAGGCCCTGCAGACGCAGCAGCAGCTCGGCATCCAGGCGCTCACGATCGCCAACACCAACTCGCAGAACATCCTGTCGCTGTTCCGCTAAGCGAACACCCGGGAAAGTCGGGCGACTTTCGCCCGTCTCCTCGCACACAGCGCAAAAAGGCCGCACACCCATCGGGGCTGTGCGGCTTTTTTCGTTCGCGTTCCCGCCTTCCATAGGCGCTTGCGGATGGTGCGATCCGCCTTAACGCTTCATCCATATTTCCTTATTTTTGTTCACCTTCGTTACTGAGTCACTAACGGCGTTAACCATTTGTTAACCATGCGATCGTTACACATTGGTTAAGAGCGAAGGGTCGCCTCCAGGGCAAAACAGGGGCGATTCGCATGATGCCAGTCCCATCGCTGCCGGTTCTGCACTCCGGAATGTCTTCAGAAATTCATTCCGGGCAGGTGACCAATGACCAGCATCATGACCAATACCGCCGCCATGGCGGCGCTTCAGACCTTGCGCTCCATCAACACTGACATGGCCGAGGTCCAGGACCGGATTTCCTCCGGCTACCGCGTGCAGACCGCCGCGGACAATGCCGCCTACTGGTCGATCGCCACCACCATGCGGTCCGACAATGCCGCGCTGTCGACCGTCGAAGACGCACTCGGCCTCGGTGCAGCCAAGATCGATACGGCTTACGCGGCGATGAATTCGTCGATCGACGTCGTCAGCGAGATCAAGCGCAAGCTCGTTGCCGCGCGCGAGCCGGGCGTTGACAAGCTGAAGATCGACAAGGAAATCACCGAGCTCAAGAACCAGCTGATGGCTGCCGCTCAGTCCGCATCCTTCTCAAGCGAGAACTGGCTCTACAACGCGAATGCCGCCTCCGTCGGTACCAAGTCGATTGTTGCGTCGTTCAACCGCGATGCGAACGGCAATGTGTCCGTCACGACCCTCGACTTCGACACCGCACAATCCATGCTGATCGACACGGCCAATGCCAGCCGTGGCCTCCTGACCAGAAGCTATGATGCTGCCCTGCTGACCTCCCCGGCCGGAGCAACGGGCGCAAGAATCTTCCATCTGATTGGTTCGACCACGGCAACGTCGGATGAAATCAAGCTGACGTCGTCGACAACCGATGCCGAGATGGACGACATGATCCGCGTCGTCGACCACGTCCTCGGCCAGTTGACGGATGCAGGCTCCACGCTCGGCGCCATCACCAAGCGCATCGACATGCAGGAAAGCTTCATCGCCAACCTCATGGATACGATCGACAAGGGCGTCGGTCGACTGGTCGACGCGGACATGAACGAGGAATCGACGCGGTTAAAGGCCCTGCAGACGCAGCAGCAGCTCGGCATCCAGGCGCTGTCGATCGCCAACACGAATTCCGAGAACATCCTGCGCCTGTTCCAGCAGTAAGGCGTATCGGCGGAGAGTGGCCGGCTGCGGCCACGCGATCCGCCAAGACGCTTCCGCTTTCCAGGACGGGAGGCGGCATAAATTGAGTTCTGCCACGTCGTCGGTCACGGCACCCGGTGGAAACGGTTGGACCGCGCTAATTGCCCTGGCGCGGTCCAACACATTCATTTTCGCACAAGTTTGACCGAATAACCTTCTCTCGCAGTCCTGTCGGATGACTGCCGGCCAAAATGAATCTTGCGCCGCCGCCTGCATCGAATCGCTCCGGGGACCGCGTGTCCGGAACGCGCCGATGTACGTCAAGAATGTTGGGTTCTCCGTATCCGCGGCCGGACCCGAGGGAGACATGTCAGCAGTGCCAGCAGCAATGGAAGTCCGCTCCAGTAGGTGCCGCCTCGCGATCAGACGGGTATTGCCGCATCGCTGTGCTGCCGCGAGTGATCGGTCATGAGTGCGATGCTCTCCCGCTATCTCAAGGATTTCAGCGCGCCGAAGGTCGAGCTGTCGCTGATGCCTCCAAAGTATTTCACCGACCTGGATAGCGACTATGCCGAAGGCGATCGGCCCGGCGCGAGGCCAGCCATGCCAGAGATCGACATTGACGCGGAGCGCCGACGGGCCTTCGCAGAAGGCCGCGCCGAGGCGACGGCCGAACTTGTCTTCGAACACGAGCGCCAGATCGCCGACCTACAGGCGGCCCATGCGGCGGAACTCGCGGCGTTGACCCAGCGCCTCGAAGCGGAAACGGCCAGTCGCCTCGCCGAACGTTTTGCCGACATGGCCGAAGGTCTGGTCACGGCGCTCGGAGATCAGACCGCTCGGGTTTTGGCGCCGGTCATGGAGGATGCCCTCCTGCAGCGTGCCGTCGCCGACATGGCGCAGATGATGAAGCAGGGCCTGGTGGCCGGCGAAGGTTGCACCATCGTCGTCAAGGGCCCGACCCCACTCTTCGAGGCGCTGAAGCGCCAGCTCGGGGACGACATGCCATTGTTCCGTCACGTCGAAACCGACGACATCGATCTCGCTGTCGAAATGGACGGCACGATCCTGGTGACGCGCATGGCCGCCTGGGCCGATACTGTCCGGAAAGTTCTCGCATGAGCGACGAAAACCATCACAACGGCAAGCATGAGATCATCATCGTCAAGCGCCACAACGGCGGCCATGACGGGCATCACGGCGGCTCGTGGAAGATTGCCTATGCAGATTTCATGACGGCAATGATGGCCTTCTTCCTCGTCATGTGGCTGATCAACGCGGCCAATGAGGAAACGAAGGCGGCGATCGCCTCCTATTTCAATCCGGTGCAGTTGACCGACCAGAAGCCCGCCGAGCGCGGCCTGAAGGATCCGGCGAAGGACGCGCAGGGCGAGGAGACACAGCAGCGCTCCAAGGTCGATGGCGAGCAGGAAAAGTCCGGCGGATCGGCCAAGACCGGTGACCAGTTGACGGCGACCTCGGGCGAAGAGACCAAGTATTCCGACGCCGACTTCTTCGAGAACCCCTATTCGGTGCTCTCTGAAATCGCCCGCGAGGTCGGCCAGCAGGCCAATATCAGCGTCAAGGGCGAGGGTGGCGCGGCGCAATCCGGGCCGGCAACCGGGGCCGATGGCGGCGAAGCCTATCGCGATCCGTTCGATCCGGACTTCTGGACCAAGCAGGTCGAGGTGTCGGACGCGGGCAATACGACCAAGAGCGACGTCGAGCTCGCCGCTGCGAAGGCGATGCAGGCGGGTGGCGCGCCGGCGGTCGACAAGACCGAGAGCGAAAAGCAGGCTGAGCAGGCGAAGGCCGATGACACCGGCAAAACGGCCGAGAGCGATGCCGGCGACAAGCCGAAGACCGAGACGGCCGAAGCGAACGCGGACAAGCAGGCCGAAGAACTCCAGGCCGAGCTCAAGAAGGAGCTTGCCGGCGAGGCCGGGCAACTGGCGGAAGGCCTGGTCGTGACCCCGGCCGAGGGCGGCCTCATGGTTACGATCAGCGAGCGCACGGATGCGCAGATGTTCGCCATCGGCTCGGCCGTGCCGCAGAAGGAACTGGTGCTGGCGATGGAAAAGATCGGCCATCTGCTCGCCGAGCGCCCGGGTGCCATCGCGATCCGCGGCCACACCGACGGTCGCCCGTTCAAGGACGGTACCTACGACAACTGGCGGCTCTCCGCCGCGCGCGCCCAAAGTGCCTATTACATGCTCGTTCGCGGCGGCCTGAAGGAAGACCGCGTCAGCCAGATCAGCGGCTTTGCCGACAGGCGGCTGCAGATCCCTGGCGACCCCTATGCCCCGGGCAACCGGCGCATTGAGATCCTGCTGCAATCGGCTCCGGGTTAAACACGATGCTGAGACGCCTGCGATCGATCCTGATGACCTGCTGCGTGCTGGCGACCCCGTTTGCAACCGGGACCGCAAGCGCGAACGATATCGAGGAACTCGCGCCCTTCAAGATGATCCGGTCGCTGCAATATGTGCAGGATTCCGTGGTGCTCGGCGATCACTCCGCGATCGAGATGCAGCGTTTCATGCTCGGTGCGATCGACAAGCGGCTGCGCGCCGCCGACCCGTCGGTATTTCGTGATCCGCGCAATGTCGATGCGGCTCTTGTCTATGCGATGAGCGGCGGCAATCCCGAGACGCTGAAATACCTTTCGGATCATGACGTGGCCGGCAATTTCGATTCCCGCGTCACCGATGCGCTGCGGCAATATCTGAACGGTAAAGGCGGGCTGATCGTCGAGAACCTGTCGAAGGCCGCTCCCGAATATCGAACCGCCCGCATCGGTCCGTATCTCTATCTCATCCTCGGCAATGCGACGTCGCAGCAGGATCCGATTGCGGCGATGAAATATTACGATTGGGCGCGCTTGACGGCTCCGGGTACGATCATCGAGGAGGCGGCCTTGCGGCGCTCCGTGTTCCTTGCGGTGCAGGCCAACGCGCCGGACAAGGGCTTCCACTACGCGCTGACCTATGCGCGCCGCTACCTTACGTCTCCCTATGCCAGCCAGTTCGCCGACGTCTTCGTCGAGCTTGCCGTCGCGCATTTCGACGGCGAGGCTCAGGGACGGATTTCCGAGATCCTCGACTTCATGGACGCGCCGCGCCAGCGCGAGGTCTATCTGCGTGTCGCCCGGCGCGCGGCGATCGCCGGCAAGCAGGCCCTGGCGAAGCTGGCTTCCGAACGGGCCGAAGCGCTCGGGGCGGACGGGGCAGCGCAACCGAAAGTGCTTGCCGGCTTTTATGCCGGACTGGCGTCCGTTCCTTCGAATGATGTGTTTGCCGCAACGGCGAGCATAGCGGCAATACCGGACACGGAGCTTTCGCCACGCGACCGCGCCCTGCGTGATGCTGCAAGGGCGGTTGCAGATGCGGTGGTCCGGCCACCGGATGCTGAAAGCCTCACGCAAGCGTTTGCGTCTAAACCCGATAGACCGATCGAAGCCGATCGCGCGGAAACGGGTGAGGAGACCGGCAGCGGCCTGAGCCCCTTCGGCAATGCGCCGATCCCGGTGGCGGCAGCCGAAGGCGCAGCGGAAATCGGTGCCGGTGCGGCCGGCGATCCCGAACACGACGGGTTCGTGGCGAAGGGGAGGTCAAAGATCGAAGAGATCGATGCCCTTCTGAAGGGAGAAGGGAAATGAGGGCTCTGGACGATAGCCTGCGCGGTCTGCCCCCGGCCCCTGCCGGCAAGGGCAATGGGCGTGCCGGCGGCAAGGAGCAGGCGGGTGGCGCCTTCGAGGATGCCGTGGCGAACGCTGGACGGCAGAAGGCGAATGATCCGGCCGGGGCGGGCAACGGCTTCGGCGACACCGCTGCCGGCGATGACACGGAGGCCGGGGGCTTGATCGACAAGGACAACCTTGCCAAGACCGCCGGCCGGCACGGCGCAGCCACGCGCAGCATTGCCATCGGCCGCGACGAGCAGGCACTTGGCGAACATACGCCCCATGGTCGTTTTCCAACGACTGAACGTGACGTCAGCGCAAGGCGCGCGGCGGGCAGGGCCAATCCGGCCAAGGCGAATGCTGATCCGACTGGCATGAACAACGCGACCGTCCCGGACGAGCTCGCAGAGCGCATCGCGGCCCTTGCGGAGCGGCTGGCAAAGGCGCAGGCAAACAGCGAGGCGACGGCTGGGGCCGACGCGGATGCCGCCACTGGCGAGGCCGGGGAAACCACGTCGGCTTCGAAGACGGATATGGATGACCTGTTGACGCTGCTCGGCGGCGGCCAGGCACCCGGGCAGGCGCTCGGTGAAACGAGCAGGACCGGCCATCAGGCAGCGGGCGGACCCGGCGAAGGCGCCGGCATGCATGTCGCCGGAACCGGCGAGCACGGCGCGACACCCGAAGCTGCGGCAGGCGAGGGTGAGCCGGATCGGCTCTTCCGTTTCGCCCGGGCCGACGGCAAGGGACAGGCCGTGACCATGAGCCTTTCGAAGGATGGAGAGGCGGCGTTCGACGGCACCCGTTCGCAGGCGGCCAAGGTTGAGAACGTCACCGTGCTCGAGGCTCGGCGCTATCTGGGCATCTCGATGAATCCGAACACGAGCGCCGTGGCGGACGCGATCGCAGGCGAAGCCGGCGCCAGCGCCTTGCAGCCGAGCGCGGCACTCAGCCAGCCGGGCGCATGGACCCAGGCAGGCAAGACGCTGAACACGCTGAAGATCCAGCTCCATCCGATCGAACTCGGTCTCGTCACCGCCACGCTGAGGCTCAAGGACGACGAATTGCAGGTCGAGCTGAAGGTCGAGACCGGCGAAGCGTTCAGGCAGTTGCGCGACGATCAGAGCGAGATGGTGAAGGCCCTGCGCGCGCAGGGCTTTTCGGTCGACCAGGTCAATATCGTGTTCAATTCGGGCGGCGACACGTCCTCGGGCGGCGGCTCGCAGACCCAGGCTCAGGCCCAACCCGGGCAGCAGGGACGCGAGCGGGCCGACGGGAACGGCCAGGGGCGCCAGCAGCGACAGGAAGACGGCCAGGCTTCGATGGCGGAAAGGTGGGTTGGCAATGGCGGGACGGACGATGCGGCTGCCGGCACTGAGCGCTCTCGTACTGGTCACGTCTACATGTAGTGCCTTCGCCGACGCCGGCATCTGTGAACGCGAGATCGTCAGCGCGGCGGCGAAGTACGGCATCCCTGCCGGAATACTCTACTCTGTCGGGTTGACCGAAACCGGCCGCAAAGGCTCCCTGCAGCCCTATGCGATGAACATCGAAGGCAAGGCCTATTTCGGCACCAGCGAACAGGACGTTCTCATGCAGTTCGGCAATGCCCGTGCGCAGGGCGCCAAGCTCATCGATCTTGGCTGCATGCAGATCAACTACTACTTCCATGGCGAGCATTTCAGCTCGCCGCAGGAGATGCTTGACCCGCACAAGAATGTCGAATATGCCGCGCGCTTCCTGGCCAACCTGCACGCCAAGCATGAGACTTGGACCATGGCCGTTGCCCGCTATCATGCGGGTCCGAACAATGATCCGGCGCAGAAGAAATACGTCTGTCGGGTGATCGCGAATCTCGTCGCGACGGGCTACGGAAAGTGGACGCCGAACGCCACGCAGTTCTGCCAGTAAGCAACCTTTACTTGTATTTTTGATGCCAATGCCGCATTGTGGCGACAATGCGCGGACAATGTGACGGCAAGCGGATTTGTCGTGGCCTGTTAACTTTTCCACATTATTTTAGTGCCGACGTTAACGGGGTGCCACTAGATATAGATCAAATCGGCGAAACATGGTTAATCAATTATTAATTCCACCCAGTAACTTCCTCTAGTTGTTCATGAATCCTTCGATTCGTACCTCTCGTTCAGTGCGGTGCCATACTGATTCGGAGGCGGACGAATGATCGTAGTGGTTGATGAAAGAGAGCTCGTTAAGGACGGCTATACGTCGCTCTTCGGGCGTGAAGGAATTCCCTCGACGGGCTTCGACCCGAGGGAGTTTGGTGAGTGGGTAAATGCGGCGGCTGATTCGGATATCGATGCCGTCGAAGCCTTCCTGATCGGTCAGGGCGACGCCACCTTCACCTTGCCTCGCGCCATCCGCGATCGCTCCATGGCTCCGGTCATCGCCGTCAGCGACACACCCTCGCTCGAAAACACGCTTGCGCTCTTCGATTGCGGCGTCGATGACGTCGTGCGCAAGCCGGTTCATCCCCGCGAAATTCTTGCTCGCGTCGCTGCGATCCGCCGGCGCCTGAAAGCAATCACCAACTACACCGACATCGGTCCGATCCGTGTCTTTGCCGACGGCCGTGATCCGGAGATCAACGGCGAAGTCTTTGCTTTGCCCCGCCGCGAACGGCGCATTCTCGAATATTTGGTCGCAAACCGCGGCCGCCGCGTATCCAAGTCGCAGATCTTCAACGCGATCTACGGGATCTTCGACGAGGACGTGGAAGAGAACGTCGTCGAGAGCCACATCAGCAAGCTGCGCAAGAAACTGCGCAAGAAGCTCGGTTTCGACCCGATCGATTCCAAGCGTTTCCTTGGCTACTGCATCGACTGGAATTGAGCGCCGCGCGGGAGAGCGGGCGCCGAGCCAAGACAGGTTCACGCAAGGCCCGCTTCCTAGTGTCGCCGCAACGAGGAAATGAGGATCCGATATGAGTCTCTATGGCAGCATGAGAACGGGCGTGTCCGGTATGAACGCCCAGTCCAACCGTCTGGGCACCGTTGCCGAAAACATCGCGAATGCGAACACGACGGGCTACAAGCGCGCCTCCACCGAGTTTTCGTCGATGATCCTGCCGTCGGGCGGCGGCAACTACAATTCCGGCGGCGTCGAGACGCAGCTGCGCTACAGCATCTCGCAGCAGGGCGGCACCAGCTACACGACCTCGGCAAGTGACCTCGCCATCAATGGCGGCGGCTTCTTCATCGTCCAGGGCAATGGCGGCCAGAATTTCCTGACGCGTGCCGGCTCCTTCGTGCCGGACAAGGACGGCAACCTCGTCAACACCGCCGGCTACAAGCTGATGGGTTACGAATACAAGGCCGGCGCCGACCCGACGGTCGTCGTCAATGGCTTCGATGGCTTGACCGAAGTCAAGCTCAAGGACGAAGGCCTCGTCGCCTCCGGCTCGACCAAGGGTGCGATGGAAGCAAACCTTCCGTCGGGGGCTGCAGTCGGCGATGAATTGAAAACGTCGCTCGTCGTCTATGACAGTCAGGGTAACACCCGCATCCTCGACTTCGTCTACAAGAAGACCGGTGTGAACGCCTGGTCGCTCGAAGTCCGTGACCGCGACACCTATTCGGCAGGCCCTCCGGCGGCCGGTGTGCTCGGCACGCAGACCATGACCTTCGATGCGGCCGGCAAGCGCATTTCGGCAACGCCTGCGACGCTGACGACGACCGCTATCACGGGTCTTCCTGGCACGGGCGCCGACCTGAATGCCCTGACGATCGACACGACGAAGACAACCCAGCTCGGCGGCGATTTCACCAGCAGCGGCGGCGGCATCGACGGCAGCAAGCCGAGCAAGATGTCGGGCTTCGAGATCGACAAGGACGGCATCGTCTACGTCAAGTACGGCGACGGCAACCTCATTCCGAAGTTCCGCATCGCGCTGGCGACCGTTCAGAGCCCGGACAAGCTCTTGCCGGAGTCGGGCAACGTCTACTCGCAGGGCACCGATTCCGGCGTCATCGTCACCGGTTTTGCCGGCTCTGGCGCCTTCGGCAGCATCCAGTCCAAGGCGCTCGAAAACTCCAACGTCGACATCGCCAACGAACTGACCTCGATGATCGAGGCGCAGCGCAACTACACGGCAAACTCCAAGGTGTTCCAGACCGCCTCGGACCTGCTTGACGTGCTGGTCAACCTGAAACGGTAATTGAAAGAGATACGGTCCGCGTCATGTCGCTGTCCTCCGCAATATCCATCGCACAGCAGGCCTTCAGCAACACGGCGCAGCAGACCGCGATCGTGTCGAAGAACATCGCGAATGCGGGCAATGCGGATTATTCGCGTCGGCTCGCGCTCTTGGGCAGCACGCCGAACGGGGCGCAGGTCGTGTCCATTTACCGGGCCCAGAACGAGGCGCTGCTCAAGCAGAGCATCGCCAGCATTGGCGAAGCCTCGGGGCAGGCCCGGCTTCGCGATGGGCTGGAACTGCTGAAGTCGGCGCTCGGCGGCAACGACTATGAGACGGCGCCTTCCAAGCTGCTCTCCGACTTCCGCAACAGCCTGCAGACCCTTGCCGCGACGCCGGGGAACAAGACGATCGCCGCCACGGCGGTCTCCGATGCGCAGGATCTCGCCGACTCGCTCAACAAGACCTCCACCACGGTGCAGGATCTGCGCAAGGATGCCGACAAGGAGATCGCGATTGAAGTCGACAAGCTGAACAGCTTGCTGGCGGATTTCGAGAAGGCCAACAACGCCGTCAAGTCGGCGACGGCCCAAGGCGGTGACGCCAGCGATGCGCTCGACCAGCGCGACAAGATCCTGAAGCAGGTTTCGGAGATCATCGGTATCTCCACCGTGACGCGCGGCAACAACGACACGGTGATCTTTACCACCGACGGCACGGTGCTTTTCGAGAATATTCCGCGTCAGGTTACCTTCGCCCCGACCACCACCTTTGACGCGACCGTCACCGGCAACAAGATCTTTGTCGATGGCGTGCCGATCGCGGCCGGGACAGGTGCTGACACCACTGCCAAGGGCAAGCTCGCAAGCTTGGTGCAGTTGCGCGACGACATCGCGCCGAAGTTCCAGTCGCAGCTGGACGAAATCGCGCGCGGCCTGGTCGAGCTCTTCAAGGAAGGCAATCCGCCGGCGATAGCCTATCAGCCCGGCCTGTTCACCTGGGGAAGCGCCGGCATTCCGGCGGCGGGCACCGTCGTCCCCGGACTTGCATCGAAGATCACCGTCAACGCCATGGCCAAGGCGAACCCGCTGCTGCTGCGCGACGGTGGCTTCAACGGTGTGGTCTCGAACCCGGGGGGGGCCGCAAGCCCGAGCCCCGGCTATACCGATCTGCTCGATGGCTTCATCAACAAGATGGGCGAGAACATGTCGTTCGACCCGTCGACGGGCCTGGACAGCAACAGCAGCCTTTTGAACTTTGCGACCGGTTCGGTCGGTTGGCTCGAACAGACACGCAAGACGGCTTCGACTGCGGACGACAACAAGCAGGCAATGCTGGCCCGCACCCAGGAAGCACTCAGCAAGCAGACGGGCGTGAGCATCGACGAAGAGCTGTCGCTGCTGCTCGATCTCGAACAGTCATACAAAGCATCGGCCAAGCTGGTCAGCACAGTGGATGCCATGATGGCAGCCCTTATGGAAGCCGTGAGGTAATCATGAAGACGTCCTACGTTTCTAATCTGGCGATCCAGAGCGCTATGCGCCTGACGATCCAGCAGAATCAGTCGGAGCTGCTTAAACTCACCCAGGAGCAGACCACCGGACGCCATTATGACGTTGGCTTGGCGCTTGGGGCGACGGCGTCGCGCTCGCTCAACCTGCAGCGCGAACTGGACCGGCTGAACTCGATGAAGACTACGAACTCGGTGGTGACCCAGCGTCTCTCCGGTTCGCAGGGTGCGCTCGATACGATGGCGAAGGCCGCGGAAAAGGTGCGCGACACGCTCGTCACCTACAAGGGCAACGATGCTGCCAGCCAGTTGAAGATCCAGAAGACCGAGATCATGGGCGCGCTGCAGACCTTTACCGCTGCCGCCAATACGTCCTTCAACGGCGAGTTCCTGTTCTCGGGCATCAACACCGACGCCAAGCCGGTTGCCGACTACAGCACGACACCGCCGTCGGCCGCCAAGACAGCTTTCGATAACGCCCTCTCGACCTTCATGGCCGTACAGGTTCCGCCGCTGACCGGCATGGACCAGTTCTCCGTCACGCAGATGCAGGACTTCATCAAGAACACGGTCGAACCGATGTTTACCGGACCGGGCTGGGATGCCAACTGGTCCGACGCTTCGAACCAGAACATGACGAGCCGGATCAGCGCCAGCGAAGTCATCGAAAGCTCGACCAACGCCAATACCCGCGGTTTCCGGATGTTCGCGCTGGCAAGCGTGATCTCCGCCGAACTGATGGACCAGAACGTAACGCCCGAGGTGCGCTCGGCCATCGGCGTCGCAGCGCTCGACTATGTGGAGCAGGGCATCGCCGGCCTGAACGCCGAGCGTAGTTCGCTCGGTATCTCCGAGTCGCGCGTCAAGAAGGCGAACACCTCCATCGAAGCGCAGCTCAAGCTCGTCAACACGCATGTCGCCGACATCGAGGGCGTCGATCCGATCGAGACATCGACCCGGATCAACACGCTGAAGGTGCAGTTGGAAACGTCCTATACACTAACGTCGCGACTGCAGCAGATGAGCTTGCTTAATTTCCTCTAGTATGGGGAACCGGACAAACATGAAGGATGTCTGAATGTACCAGTTTTCCTATGCCGAGATCATGGAGGACGGCGTTGCCGACTCCAAAAATCGAGAACGGCAGGTACTCGATCGCTCGATCGCGCTCATGGAAGCAGCGAAACAGCAGAAAGGGTATTCGAGAGAGGCCATCGAGGCCATCTACTTCACCCGGCGCCTGTGGATCCGTTTCATCGAGGATCTGCGCGCTCCGGAAAACCAGCTCAACGAAGAGCTGCGCGCCAATCTGATTTCGATCGCCATCTGGATACTCAATGAGACGGAGAAGATCCGCAAACGCGAATCCTCCAACTTCCAGGGCATAATTGACATTACCACCATCATCAGGGATGGACTGAAATGAAGAGCACACTGCGTATTTCGCTGAAATCGGGCGAACGGATCTTTGTTAACGGCGCGGTGCTTCGCGTAGATCGCAAGGTTGCGGTCGAATTCCTGAATGATGTCACCTTCCTGCTCGAAAACCACGTGCTGCAGCCGGAAGACGCAACCACGCCGCTGAAGCAGCTCTACTTCATCGCGCAGATGATCCTCATCAATCCGGAAGGTGCGGAACAGTCGACCGCCATGTTCCGCAAGTCGATCGTCATGCTGCTCAACTGCTTCAAGAACGAAGAGGTCCTGGCCGAGTTGAAGCGTGTCGACGGTCTCGTCACCAACGGCCGTGCCTTCGAGGCGCTGAAGGCGATCCGCGGCCTCTATCCGATCGAAGACCGCATTCTCAACACGCAGGAAATCACGCCGGCGACGGTCGAGCAGATTCGCAAGGAAATCGCACCATGGCGGTAAGCGGCGTCAACAACAACAGCTACACCCCGATCGTTTCCGGCCAGGATTCGGGTGGCGACGCCGCCAAGGCATCGCTCAACTACGAGAGCTTTCTGAAGCTGCTCGTCGCTCAGATGAAGAATCAGGATCCGACGCAGCCGATGGATGCGACGCAGCAGATCGCCCAGCTTGCGACCTTCTCGCAGGTTGAGCAGACGATCAAGACGAACAAGAACCTCGAAAGTCTTCTGCAGCGCACCTCGCTCAGCGAAGCGGATGCCGTCATCGGCCGCACCGTCACCAGCGAGGACGGCAAGACCACTGGCGTGGTTAAGGAAGTGAAACTATACTCCGACGGAATCATTGCGGTGCTCGATAGTGGCAAGGAGCTCATTATCGGCCCGGGCGTCAAGGTGAAGTGACACATTCATGAATGAGGCGGATGCCCTCGATATCGTACAGGCCGCGATCTGGACCGTGATCGTGGCCTCGGGCCCCGCCGTTCTCGCCGCCATGATCGTCGGCGTGGTCATCGCCTTCATTCAGGCGCTGACCCAGGTCCAGGAAATGACCCTCACCTTCGTCCCGAAGATTCTTGCGGTCATGATCACCGTCGCGGTCTCCGCGCCCTTCATCGGCGCCCAGATCTCCATCTTCACCGACATCATCTTCTCACGCATCCAGTCCGGCTTCTGACCGCGCACGGCGCGAGGCGATCCGGACGTCCCGCGCGTGAAACCCTCGCGCAAGCTTGGGCCGTTATCTCCGTTCCTATCGTGGGGCAGCGCGTGTGAATGCTGCCTTGTTCTCATGACGAGACGGAAGAGACATGGCACAACAAGCAGCGCTGATCATCCCGAAGGTAGCACCGAAGGGCCGGGACGTCGGCTTCGCGCTCGGGATCGTGGCGATCCTGTCGATCCTCTTCCTGCCGATCCCGACCTTCCTGATCGACCTGGGCCTCGCCTTCTCGATCGCCTTTTCCGTGCTGATCCTGATGGTGGCGCTGTGGATCCAGCGCCCGCTCGAATTCTCGTCCTTCCCGACGATCCTGCTGATCTCGACCATGGTGCGTTTGTCGCTGAACATCGCCACGACCCGCGTCATCCTCTCGCACGGGCATGAAGGGCACGGCGCTGCCGGCGGCGTCATTTCCGGCTTTGCCAGCCTCGTCATGTCCGGCGATTTCGTCATCGGTCTGATCGTCTTCCTGATCCTCATCACCGTGAACTTCATCGTCATCACCAAGGGCGCGACACGTATCGCCGAAGTCGGCGCGCGCTTCACCCTCGATGCGATCCCCGGCAAGCAAATGTCGATCGACGCCGACCTCTCGGCGGGCTTGATCGACGAGAAGGAAGCGCAGCGCCGCCGCCGCGAGCTGGAAGAGGAAAGCTCCTTCTACGGCGCGATGGACGGTGCCTCGAAATTCGTGCGCGGCGACGCGATCGCTGGCCTCATCATCACCGCGATCAACATCTTCGGCGGCATCATCATCGGTTATCTCCGCCACGGCATGCCGATCGGCGAAGCGGCCGACGTATTCGTCAAGCTGTCGGTCGGTGACGGTCTCGTCTCGCAGATCCCAGCCCTGATCGTATCGCTCGCCGCGGGCCTGCTCGTTTCGCGCGGCGGCACCGCCGGCTCGACCGACCAGGCCGTCGTCGGCCAGCTCGGCGGTTATCCGCGCGCGCTGATGGTCGCCTCCGGCCTCATCATTCTCCTGTCCGTCGTTCCCGGCCTGCCGTTCCTGCCTTTCGCGGTGCTCGGCGGCGGCATGGCGTTCCTGAGCTGGCTCGTGCCGCGCCAGATCGAGGCGGCGAATGTTGCCCGCCGTGCCGAGGAAGCGGCAAAGGTGCAGCAGACCAAGGAAGGCGAGGCGGACTCCGTGAAGTCGGTGCTGAAAACCGCCGAGATCGAGCTTCTTCTCGGCAAGCAGGTCTCGACCCGGCTGCTCGGCGCACACCAGGAACTGGCCTTCCGGGTCGGCAAGATGCGCCGCAAATTCGCCGGGCAGTACGGCCTCGTCATTCCGGAGATCAAGGTTTCCGACGACATCAGCATTCCGGACAAAGCCTACCATATCCGCATCCACGGCACGACGATCGCCTCGAACACGGTGCGCGTCGGCGAAGTGCTTGTCGTGACCGGCGGCGGTCGCCGGCCGAGCGTGCCGGGCGACGAGATTCGCGAACCCGCCTTCGGCATGCCGGCGGTCTCGATCCTCGAAACCTTCACCGAAGACTTGAAACGCGAGGGCTTCCACCCGATCGACAACGTCTCGGTGGTGCTCACGCATTTGAGCGAGGTCATTCGCAACAACCTGCCGCACCTTCTTTCCTACAAGGACGTGAAGGTGCTGATCGAGCGTCTCGATCCGGAATACCGCAAGCTCGCCGACGAGATCTGCACCTCGCACATGTCCTATTCCGGTCTTCAGGCCGTGTTGAAGCTGCTGCTTGCCGAGCGCGTCTCGATCCGCAACCTGCACCTGATTCTCGAAGCCGTCGCCGAGCTTGCGCCGCATGTGCGCAAGACCGAGCAGATCGTCGAACATGTGCGCGTGCGCATGTCGCAGCAGCTCTGCGGCGACCTTGCCGACAACGGCGTCCTGCGCGTGCTCAGGCTCGGCAACAAGTGGGACATGGTCTTCCACCAGGCACTGAAGCGCGACGCCAAGGGCGAAGTCGTCGAGTTCGACATCGACCCGCGCCATCTGGAAGAGTTCAGCGAACAGGCGACCAAAGTTATCCGTGAACATCTCGATCGCGGCATGCCCTTCGTACTGGTAAGTTCGCCCGAATCCCGCTCTTATGTTCGCATGATCATCGAGCGCCTCTTTGCCACTTTGCCCGTGCTCTCGCATGTCGAGCTTGCCAAGGGCCTCGAGATCAAGATCATCGGCTCGATTTCATGATCACCGACCCGGAGGGCACGGTGCTGGCGCTGTTCGCGGCCTTCTGCCGGATCGGCGGCTGCATCATGATCATGCCCGGGTTTTCTTCTGCTCGTATTCCGATGCAGGTCCGGCTGTTCATCGCGGTTGCGGTGTCCATGGCGATCCTGCCGGTCATGTGGACGGACATCTATCCGCAGGTGACCGGCAAGGGACATACCTATATCTACCTGATCGCCGCCGAGACGGCCGTCGGCGTCGTCATGGGTCTCGTTGCGCGCTATTACGTGCTCGGGCTGCAGTTCGCCGGCACGGCGATCACCATGTTGATGGGTTTCAGTCCGCCGCCTTCGTCGGACGTGATCGAAGACACGCCCGAGAACCAGTTGACCAGCCTCATCAGTGTCGCCGGCTTGATGGTGCTCTTCATGCTCGACTTCCATCACGTGATGATCGAGGCGATCGTGCAATCCTATCGCGCCATGCCGATCGGTACTGCCTTCGATCCGCAGGGCGTGCTGATCACGCTCACGGATTCTCTGGCGCAAACCTTCATGATTATGCTGAGGCTCGCGAGCCCTTTCGTCATCTACGGTCTGCTTTTCAACGTGGCGATCGGCATGGTGAACAAGCTCGCACCGCAGATCCCGATCTACTTCATCTCGCAGCCCTATCTGATCATGGGTGGCCTGTTCCTGCTCTATCTCGGCATCGCCGCGATGCTGCGCCTGTTCGGCGACGGTTTCGCGCCGGTCATGCAGGGAGGATAGCGAATGAAGACGCGTTCGCAGAAGCTCAAGCGCCTGGTCGCCGTCCAGCGCCATCTCGAGCAGATGGCCGAGGCCGACTATGTTGAGATGGTGCGGCAGCGCGAAGTGCTGGCCGAGACGATCGACGTGGTCGTCGACGCCATGGGCTCGGCCCACCCGATGCACCGCATGTTCTCTGGCCACTATTCCTCGCAGGTCGGACGTCTGGTGCAGAAGGACCAGATGTTGCTTGGCATCCAGCAAACGCACGAGGCGCGAATGCTGAGGGAGCGGGCAAAGGCCGACCGGCTCGAGGAAAACATGAAGGATGCGCGGCAGTCCGAGGAGCGCGAAGAGGCCGACAACTCCATCTATGACCTGATCGATCAACACCTTACGGGACAGGCGCCAGCTTCCGGTAAGGTTGACGGGCGATAGTACGCCATCCGGGGACGCTCCGACGCTGGAGCAATACCGGTCCGACTATTGCCTTTGTGCATCGCCCTTGGTCGATGCCGGCTCGATTTTGAGAGGATTCGTCATGGCCATCTCTCCGCCCAGCGACCTGGTGATGGATGTCGTGCGCGCCGCCGACCCGACCGAAGTGCAGGAAGCGCAGGCGCGGTTGAAGGCCAATCGCGCCGCGTTCAAGGCGACGAGCCTTGCGGAGAATGGCAACGGCTTCGCCGCCGCCGTCAATATCCTCAATTCTTCCGAAGGGTCGACCGGGCTCGGCGACATCAACAATCGTGTCGAGCAGAAGAAGATCCCCGAAACCTATCGCAAGTTCGAGGCCATGGTGCTGCAGAACTTCGTGAAATCGATGTTGCCGACGGATAGCGAAAATGTCTTCGGCAAGGGGACGGCCGGCGACATCTGGAAAAGCATGATGGCCGAACAGATCGGCGACGTGCTGTCGAAGAACGGCGGGATCGGCATCGCCGATCAGCTCGCGAGCGGCAGTGCGACAGATCGGGTCCAGGCCTCGCTCGACGGCAACAGCCGGAACCTCGCCGCAAGCCTCGTGCAGGAATACGAGCGCAAGACGCTGACCGGCTTTGCGACCGACGACAAGAACAAGCAGGCCTAGAGCGGAATGAGGAAAAGTGTATGCGGTTTTCCGCCCGCATCCCGCTCTAATTCATAGGAATTGATCATGTTTGTGATTTGGGCCGATCCGACCCCAAATCATCGTGATCCAATTGGGAGTTGATTGATGGAAGCTGTGGCATCCAATGACGTCCGGATCCAGAACGTGCTCGGGCGACTGGAAATGATCCTCGACAACGAGAACAGCCGCATCGGCATCGACCCGGAATTCGACATCAAGACGTCGAACGCACACAAGAGCCGTTGCCTCTACGAACTGACGATGTTGCATCGCGACATGCAGCCGGGAGAGACGTCGTCGACTTTTACCTCGCACGCCCGTCATCTTCGCGACAAGCTGGCGGTCAACTCGCAGAAGGTGGAAGCGCATCTCGAAGCGGTGCGTTCCGTCGTCGATCTCCTGAAGACGGCCGCACAGGATGCCGATGCGGACGGCATCTATTCCGAAGCGCAGTTCCGCTATAGCGATTTCTGATGCTGAAGCTCATTCTCACCGGGGTCTGGGTCTGCGCGGTGACGCTCGGATCGGTCTATTTCTCGATGCAAAGCGCCTCGGCGCCCGCCGTCCCGGACGGCGAGGCCGCCCGGCGCGCATCGGAGCAATATGTTCCCGGTGAGATGATCACCATTCCGGTGATCAGGGAAGGCTCCGTCCAGGGCTATTTCCTCACCAAGCTTTCCTTCTCCGCGACCAAGGAGGGGATCAACAATCTTCGTGCCCCGCTCCGGCAGATGGTCACCGACGAGCTTTACGATCTGCTCGTCGGCTCGAAATTCATCGATGTCGCCGACACCGGCACCTTCGATCTGCCGACCTTCAAGACCACGGTGAAGGATGGTCTGAACAAGAAGCTCGGCGACGAGGTGATTACCGAGGTGCTCGTCGAGCAGCTCGAATACCTCACCAAGGACGACGTCAAGCGCGTCGCCAACAGCCAGAACGTGCCGCGGCAGAAGCCGGTTCCGATCGTCGACAAGAACGGCAATGTCGCCAGCGACAGGCTGCCGGAGGGCGCCGTCAAGGCGAGCAGCACGCATTGACCGGAGAACGCGGGCACTTGTCCGCTCGCTTGCCGATCTCGATCATTTCATTTTGACGTTGCGATATTCCGGACGGAAAGCCCTTCCAGGCTTTTCCTGGAGACGCTCTTCCGAACCCCGCTTCGTCAGTTTTTCTCAGGGCTGCGGTACTGTTCGTTGACGAGGCCGAACTCTGCCATCAACCGGCCGAGCGCCACGTAGAAGTGGTAGAGCCCTGCGCCTGCCAGGCCGCTCTTGCTCCAGAGCTCGATGCCGCGCGGGACCGATGCACCGAGCAGTGCCAGGGATTTGCCGAAGGTTCTCATTCGCCCGCGGAAGCTCGGGTCGCGTCGATGTTCGAGCATTGTCGAGATCGCGCCGTTGCGGAGGCTACGCGCGCGGATCCAGGATGCGCTGGTTCGGCGTGCCGGCACGGTCTCGGCGACCCAGGCATCGGCAGCCCAGGCGAAGCAGAATCCCTGTTCCTTGCTGCGGCTGTAGAAATCCGCATCGCCGCCGCCGATGAAGTTGAATGCCGGGTCCAGGAAGGGCCGCGGCATGGTGTCGAGCACGGGCCGGGTAACGAGCACGTTGCCGGAGGAATAGAGGATCGGCACCGGCCCGGTCGTATCATAGTGGGGCGTGAAAACCGGGTGGCGCTTCCATTTCTGTCCGCCATCACCCTCGAAGACCGGGAGTTGCGGCCCTCCGACCATGTCCGCACCCGTCGTTTCCTGTACCGTGATGAGGCAATCGAGCCACTCGGGCGCCGCGATCTCGTCGTCATCGATGATCGCGATCGCCTTGAGATTCGGATAGGTCTCGAGCGCCATCGACCAGCCGGCGTTGTAGGCATGGCAGTTGCCGCGCTGGTGCGCGACGATGACGATCGATTCGGATGGATGGCCCAGGAAAAAGTCCTTGGCGGCCTGAGCGCCGGCCAATCCTTCATCGTCGTTCTCCACCACGACGGTGGCAAAGGAGACATCAGGCCTCTGGGAAACAATGGTTTTCAGCGTCTTGACGACGTGTTCGGGCCGGCGAAACGTCGGCAGCACGACGACGACTTCGATGTCGCCGGCATCCTCCAATTCTGTCCGGAAATAGACGGAAATGTCCTGGCCGGTCGACGTCATGGCGAAACCTGTGCAAGCAAAACTGACGGGCAATACAACAAATCTTCCTAAACAGATGCTGAACCTGTCCGGCGGATTTTGAAAGGGGGCTTTAAGTGCTCCTTCACCTCATGCTGCTAAAGAAGTGCCCAGCTCCATTCATGACGTGTGGCAAAATGCATCTTGTCCTGGTTTCCTCGCTCGTTCCCGTCGCCAATCCGGCGTCCGGTTTCGACATCGCCAACCGGGCCGTGCTTGACGGTCTGCGTGCACTCGGTCACCGGGTCAGCGTCATCGGTTTTCTCCAGCCAGGGCGCACGCCCGCGCACGATTGCGAGATGCATCTCCTCGGCGAGCTCGAGGTCACCAATGCCAGGGTCGGCAAGCTTCAGAAACTGCGCTGGCTCGCGACCGCCTTCCTCAACCGCACGTCGGTTTCATCGGGCAAGATGCTCACTGTATCGGCAAATCGGATTCAGTCGATTCTCGACAGCCTCGCCCCGTTCGATGGGCTGGTGCTCAATTCGGTGCAATTGCCGGCTGCCTTCGCGCAGGTCTTCCGCCCCTATCCGTCGATCTATGTCGCGCACAATGTCGAGGCGGATTCCGCTTTCGAGAACGCCGAGCGGGCAAAGGGAACCATCGAGCGCTTTCTCTTCCGGCGCGAGGCGCAATATCTCGAACACTACGAGCAGCACCTGGCGCACAATGCGGTCGCCGTCTGGACTTTTGCCGAGGCGGATCGTTTCGGTTTCGGCCGCGCCGTCAGCGAGCGGGCCTTCGTTCTGCCGCTGGTTACGGCTTGGGGCACGCCGACGGTCCCGGCTGGCGAAGCTGATCAACACCGCCGTCACGATCTCGGCCTGATCGGCACGTGGAGCTGGCGGCCGAACAGGCTGGGCCTCGACTGGTTCCTCGCCGAGGTTGTACCGCATCTGCCGGAGGACATGTCGATCGCAATTGCCGGTCAGTTGGACGGCGTGCCTTCGGTGTCTCACCCGGGCGTCCGTTTCGTCGGGCGGGTGCCGGACGCGCGTGCCTTCATAACCGAAAGCGCGGTCATCCCGCTCATCAGCCGCGGCGGCACCGGCGTGCAACTGAAAAGCCTCGAGACCTTTGAACTCGGCATGCCCTGCGTAGCAACGCAGGCGTCGTTGCGTGGCATCGACGCGGTTCCCGACAATTGCTCCGCGGCCGACGATCCCTCGGAATTCGCGCGGCTTCTGGTCGACAAGGTTGCAAAGGCGCGTGCCGGCGACCGTCAACGTCTCGACGGCTCGGCCTTCCATCGTGCCCAGAAAGTGAGACTGATGCGGGTGATGCGCAACGTGCTGGTGGGCTTTGCGCCTGCGAGCGCTGCGGAGGGGCCGTCGCTGCCGCCGGACTTGACGATTCATGAAGGGGGGCGATCGTGACGAAGACCGTTGCTGCAAACAACGGTTCTCTGTCGCGGCGTCTGATCCTCGGAATGCCGGTTGTCGATCTCGGCTGGGCGAAGGCTTTCGCCTTCGCCGCCGAAGCGCTTTCGCGGCCCAACGGGCAAACGGTCCTTGCCTTCCTCAATGCGAACAACGCCAACCTGATGATGCGCGACGCGGAGTACCGCGCGGCGTTGGCGCGCCAGGTCGTCTTTCCGGATGGGCACGGCGTCGATATCGCTTCTTATCTTTTTTACGGCCGCATGTTTCCTGCCAATCTGAATGGCACCGACTTCGTGCCGGCATTGCTGACCTATGTCGAAAGGCCGCTACGCATCGCGATGATCGGTGCGCGGCCGAAGGTGCTCGCGCGTGCCGCCGAGAACTTTCGCGCGCATGCGCCGTGGCACGAGTTCCTGCCGGTTTCGGATGGCTTCTTCGATCGGGACCGGTCGCAGGAGATTCTCGCTGAAGTCCGCGCGGCGAAGGCCGACGTCCTGTTGGTCGCGATGGGCAGTCCGGGTCAGGAGAAATGGGTCGATGCCCATGTCGGCCCCCAGGATGCTCGGCTCGTCATCACCGTCGGTGCGCTTTTTGATTTCGTCGCGCAGGAGTTTCCGCGGGCGCCGAAATTCCTGCGCCGGCTGCGGCTGGAATGGTTCTTTCGCCTGGCGATGGAACCGCGGCGCATGTGGCGCCGCTACGTTCTCGGAAACCCGCTTTTCCTGTGCCATGTCCTCTGGCACAAATTATCGGGACGTTCGCGCGATACGATCGCCGACACCAGCCTTCGAACGGGAACATCGTGAACGGTCAGACCATGCGCACCGCGGTTGTCACAGCGTCCTATGCGAACGATTTCGAGCGTTGCAGGCTCATGTGCGAAAGCATGGACCGCAAGCTTCAGGGCGACTGGAAGCACTATCTGCTGGTCGCCGACTTCGACGTCGCGCTCTTCCGGCAACTGGAAGGGGCGCGGCGGGTGGTCGTCAGCGAGCGCGATCTTCTGCCCTGGTGGTTGCATCCGATTACGGATCCCTTGTCCGCCGGCCGCAGGAAAGTGTGGCTTAGTCCCTTTGGCCTGCCGCTGCGTGGCTGGCATGCACAACAGCTTCGTCGCCTGGCGCTCGCGCGCCATATCGACGAGGCGGCGATGTTTGCGGTCGACTCCGATGTCGTCTTCTTGCGTCCCTTCGATCCCGCCAGTCTCTGGCAGGCGGATCGGCTGACGCTCTATCGCAAGGATGGAGCGATCGACGCACATATGCGTTCCAACCATCTCGAGTGGCTCGCCCATTCCGACCGCCTTCTCGGCATTGGTCCCTATCGGTTGCCGGCCAACGACTATATCAACACGCTGATCGCCTGGCGCACCGACACGTGCCGGAAACTTCTGGACCATATCGAGGCCCGGCACGGGCGGAACTGGGTGCGGGCGATCACACGCACGCGTGCCTTCTCTGAATGCACGATCTATGGCCGCTTCGTTGACGAGGTGCTCGCCGGGGAGGGACATGTGCCCTCCGATGCCGCGCTCTGCCACGTGCTCTGGTTTGAAGACAGTTACCGGCAGGACCTTTCCGGCCTCAGGGACTTCCTGAAGGACATGGCGCCCCATCAGATCGGCATCGGCGTTCAATCCTTCGTCGGGCACGACCTCGACGACATCCGCCGGGCGGTCGTCGAACTTGCCGCCTGAAGGTTCGGCCGGCGTCAGATGACGCGTTCAGCCGGCTTCCTGAGTGCCGTGTAGGTCAGCGTGAAGGACAGGGCGTAGAGCGCCAGGAAGATCCCGTTGAGTGCCGGCGCCCATGCGGCGACGTCCGTCGTCGTCCGCAGCACCAGCACCAGCAGGGCCACCTTGACCACACCGGCGATCAGCAGGTTGAGCATGCGCCGCACCGTCCGCCCCGTCGCATAGAGCAGTTCGGAGTGATATTCGATCAGGTTGCGGAACGAGGGAACGAGAAGGACCATCGCGACGATCGGGGCGGCGGCAGAGACGTTATGACCAAGGCCGTTCGGGAAGATCCAGAGATAGAGAGCCATGACCGCGATTGCCGCGAGCGAAGCCAGCGCCACCAGAAGCTCGATCGACAATCTGGTCCGCCAGCGCGCGATCGCCTCGGGCGTGCGCATGATGCGCTGGACGAGCAGGGTATTGAACGACCTGACCGGTAGCGCCGTCAGGTCCGCAAGCCGCATCAGGATGGCATAAAGGCCGGAGACCGCCGGACCGCCGATGGCAAGCACGGCGATCTTGTCGAATTCCGACTGGATGTAGAACAGCACCTCGGCACCGGCGACGGAGACGGAATCAGCCCAGCGCCGGAAATAGAGCCTGGGCTTCCAGCGCAGCCGGACGCGAGGGTAGAACCACAGGAGCGCCACGGCGAGGCCAAGCGCATTCGCAGCCAGGTAGAAATAGGACCACGCCTCAAGCGTCTTCCAGGACAGGATAGCGAAGAGCAGTGCGGCACCGGTGCGGATCGCTGTACCGATCACCACGAGCAACGCCCCACGACCGAAGCGGCCGAGGCCGTTCAGCACGATGACCGCGGTTTCCAACCCGCGCCAGAAGATGATCTCGGCCAGCATGAAGGCAGAGAAGGCGCCCGCCGTCATGTCCCGGGAAAACAGGGCGACAAAGGTGGCGGCACAGATCACGGCAATCAGCGGCAGCGAGATTACCGCGCCGACGAGGAAGCCGGCGCTGTAGGTTCCGACCAGCAGGGGCTTGACGGTGGCGACCCGATAGAGCGGCGACATGAAGCCGAAGGCAAGCACGCGCGAGATCATGATGCCGGCCGCCGACGCCGTGGCAAAGAGACCGAAATCGGCGATGGCAAGCGTGTTCGCGACCGCGATGAAGTAGACGAGCGACAACACGAGCCGCCCGGCCGAACCTCCGGTCATGGACAGGTAGGCGTGGATCAGCGCCCGGTGGCGGAAGTATAGCGCTTTGACGCGATGAGGCACGGCCGACGTTCCAATAGCGCATTTTCCTTCGGGGGCGACGGACGCGCTCTATCTCTTTGTTTTTACGCAGTTCCGGATGCAGGGCCTGCAGTGCCTTCTACTGGAACGGCTCTCCGTCTACGGTCATAGCCGGGAAAGCTTAATAAGGCGTGAGATCGGCCTGTTTGCACCCGCTGATCTGCCGAAATTAACCATTTGTTTTCCATGTTTGCTTAGCTTGGCTTCACTATTCGGAATTCGCCGTCTCGGCAGCCGCGGGATCAGTCATGTTCGACATCGACGACGAGAAACGCCCGGTTCCGCGTGCATCGTTGCTCGATTTCGTAGCCGACGACACGCGCGGTTCCACGCGCGCGCAAAAGCCGCGTGCGGCCGGCGCATCCGCGGCCAATTCTCCTTTGCTCAATCGCCTGTCCGCAGCCGATGGCCCGAGTGGCCGGCCCGGCGCGCGGAACACGAACCGTTCCGCGGCGCAGCCGACAAGTGGCGGGAACGCTCTGAAGGGAAGCAAGGGATCGACCAAGCATCGCCGCCGCTTGAGCGGCGTGGGTGACAGGTTGGTGCGATGGTTGGCCGACAGCCGATCGGACGATGCCCAGGCGGCAGCCGCGCCCGCCGCTGACGCACCGGGCGACCGTCCTCTCGTCGACATCGAGACGGTCCTGCGCTCCGTCTGGCAGCTTCGCAAGATCATTATTGCAACGACAGCGCTCGGTGCCGTGGGCGGCATATTGCTCGCGCTTTCAACGCCCAGCGTCTATGTCTCCGAAAGCAAGCTTTACATCGATCCGCGCGAGGTGCGGCTCACCGATTCCGATCTGTCGAAACAATCACTGGCAACCGAAGGCATTCTCGCGCTCGTCGACAGCCAGCTTGAAGTGCTGCGCTCGCGCACCGTCATGGAGAAGGTTGCAGCCGGCCTCGACCTCGAGAAGGATGCGGAATTTGCAGGCAAGGGCGGCGGCGACGCATCCGCTCGTGTGCTGAAGAAGCTGAGCGAAGCGATCCAGGTCTGGCGCGACCCGAAGACCTTCATCGTCACGGTCGAGGCGCAGACGCGCGACCCGGAGAAGTCGGCGCTGATCACCAACCGGCTGGTCGAAACCTTCCTTGGCGAGGAAACCGCAGCGCAGTCCGGCTTCTTCCAGAAGACGACGGTGGCGCTGGACGCCCGCATCAAGGAATTGAAGGCCGAGCTCGATGCGGCCGAGAAGGCGGTCGAGGACTATAAGGCGACCAATGACATCGTCGGCGCCGGCGGCGAGTTGATCGCCGACAAGCAGCTCCTGAGCCTCAGCGACCAGGTGGCCGCCGCCCGCAACCGCATCGCCGAAGCAAAAGCGAAAGCGGAAGCCTCCGGCAAGGTGCAGTTGAACGACGTACTGACCGGCGCCTATCCGGAGGAAATCAGCTCGCTGGCGCTGTCCGAACTGCGCAAGCAATATGCCGCGACCAGAGCGCAACTGAGCGCGCTTGACGCGAGCCTCGGGCCACGCCATCCGCAACGGATTGCAGCCCAGCAGGCGCTCGAAGCCTCGCGCTCCGAAATCGCCAATGAACTGCGGCGCATTGCGGCCGCAGCCGGAACCGAGCTCGATCGCGCCCAGCGCACCGAACAGGACCTGGTGCGGCAGCTTGCCGTGCAGAAGGCGCGACAGATCGATTCTTCCGCGGAATTCGTCGAACTGCGTGAGCTGCAGCGGAAAGCCGCAGCAACCCGCGAAATTTACGAATCCTTCCTGAAGCGCGCCGGCGAAACGCGCGAAGAGGAAAAGCTGACGGCGAAGAACATCCGGGTGATCTCCAAGGCGGAGCCGGCGTTGCAGGCAAAAGGCCCCTCCCGCAAGATCATCGTGGTTGCCGCCACAATGGCCGGCCTCTTCGCCGGCTTCGGCCTCGGCGTACTGCTCGGCATCTACCGCAGCATGCGCGGTTTGTTTGCCGCCCCTGGTGCACGGCCGCAGCGCGATCAGGATCCGGAACCACCGGAGCCGGAGGGTGATCCCGAGCCCTCGCCACGCACGCAGCCGCGGTCCGAGCCGGCGTCCGCCAAGTCCGATCTTCCGCCGCCGTTCAGCCCTGCGGCGCATCATGCTCAATCGCTGACGGCCGCTTATGCCGCCGCCCGTCGTGGCGAAGCGGGGGGCTCTACGCCGCGGCATCCGCTACCCAACGCAGAGGCCGGGAGCGATATTGCCAAGGTACAGGAAGATCTTCGCGCGCTGAGGTCGCGCGTCGAGCATTACTCCCGCCAGAAACTGGCGCGTGGCTAGGCCGTCCCCGAGCGTGGGCTCATTCACCCGCAATCGTGCAGGGATTGCGCTCTCATGCCTTTGAGCGAAGCCAAGCTCGCCTCTCACCTGTGAAAGGAAATGCCGCCAGGCGGAGCGAAACGAACGCCGAGCGCTCCATCGCCTCTTGCATTTATGCGTTTGGGACAGCATAGGGCGCTTTGAGGCCATCGCCTTTTCCCGGGCGAACTAGAGTGTGCCGCGTGAACAGGAAGCCAGGAGGAACATGCAGTGACGACTGTGATTGATGGCAAGAAAGTCGCCGCTTCGGTCATCGAGACTGTGAAGGCTGCGACCAAGGCGCTCGAGACGGATACCGGTGTTCGCACGGGTCTCGCCGTCGTCATCGTCGGCGACGATCCGGCAAGCCACGCCTATGTTTCGTCGAAGAGCAAGATGGCCAAGGAGTGCGGATTCCTGTCGATCCAGCACACCCTGCCGGAGGCAACCACGCAGGAAGAGCTCGCCGCCCTGGTTGCGGAGCTCAATGCGGATTCCTCCATTCACGGCATTCTCGTGCAATTGCCGTTGCCGAAGCACCTGAAGTCCGAGCCGATCATCCAGTCGATCCTGCCGGAAAAGGACGTCGACGGCCTGCACGTCGTCAACGCCGGCAAGCTCGCCACCGGTGATCTCGAAGGCGGTCTCGTCTCCTGTACGCCGGCCGGCGCCATGGTCTTCGTGCGCCAGACCCACGGCGAGGACCTCTCCGGGTTGAATGCTGTCGTTATCGGCCGTTCGAACCTCTTCGGCAAGCCGATGTCGGCGTTGCTGCTCGCTGCCAATGCGACCGTGACGACGGCCCATTCACGCACCAAGGACCTGGCGGCCGTCTGCCGCAATGCCGATATCCTCGTTGCCGCCGTCGGCCGCCCAGAGATGGTGAAGGCCGACTGGGTGAAGCCCGGCGCGACGGTCATCGATGTCGGCATCAACCGGGTACCGGCGCCGGAAAAGGGCGAGGGTAAATCCAAGCTGGTTGGCGACGTGGCCTTCGCCGAAGCCGCCGAAGTGGCGAGCGTGATCACGCCGGTCCCGGGCGGTGTCGGCCCGATGACGATTGCCATGCTGATGGCGAACACGGTGATTGCCGCCTATCGCAAGGCTGGCCGCAAGCCGCCGCGCTTCTGATCCCGGTTCACATGGATTGACGAGACGCGTCGCGATTGCGGCGCGTTTTCATTTTTGCGGGGCCGGCCCGGTCGACGCGCGCACGATGAGCTCGGCGCGCCAGAGTTCCTGTTCCGGGTAGTCGCCGCGTTTCAGGATGCCGCCGATCAGGCGTGTGGCGATCCGGGCTCCTGCGGCCCGGAGCGACGAGCGCGTCGTCGTCAGCGGTACGCTGAAATTCTCGGGCTTCAGCATCGGCAACACGTCGTCATGCGCGATCAGCGAAATGTCCTCGCCGATCTTCAATCCCGCCTGATTGATCGCCCGGACGGCGCCGAGGGCCAATACCGTACTTGAACACAGAACCGCCGTTGGCGGCTGCGAATGCTGCAGAAAGCGCTGCATGCTGCGGTAGCCGTGTTCATCCGTCATCAAGGAATGCTGGACCAGCGCTTCGTCGAGCGCGAGGCCGTGTTCGGAGAGTGCCCTGAGCATTCCCTTCTGACGGCGGATGGAGAAGGTCAGATATTCCGGGCCGTTGATCAGCGCGATCCGCTGATGCCCGAGCTGGATGAGCAGCCGCGCCGCGTCGTAGAAGGCGGCCGTATTGTCGATGTCGAGGAAAGGATAGTCCCGGCTTTCGCCGATCGAGCGGCCATGGACGAGAAAGGGGATCGACAGCGATTTCAGCATGGCGATCCGCGGGTCGTTGGCGCGCATATAGGCAAGGAACAGGGCATCGACATTGCCGCTCGCCGCCAGCCGCCGGAACGTCACTTCCTCGTCTTCCGGCGCGCTCGGATTGAGCACGAAGTGGAAGTCGTGCTTGACCGCTTCTTCCGCAAGGCCTGCCAGGAACTCGCCGAAATGCACGTCGGAATCGATGCCGGGAGCGATCGGCATGACCATGCCGATCGAGTAGGCCTTGCCTGTGGCCAGCCGCTGGGCGGCGCGGTTGGGCCTGTAACCGGTCTCGCGCACGGCCTGCAGCACGCGCCGGCGGGTCTCGGCATTGACCTCCGGGTAGCCGTTCAGTGCCCGGCTGACCGTCGTCTGCGACAGGCCGAGTAATTCCGCAAGTTGCTTGAGATTGACCGCCATGGCCAGGATTCCTCCCAAAGCGCTTTGGATATCCGTATGATTTTTGGTGTTTGGTCCCAGCGCCGAGGTTTGTGTAGCATCCGTTTTTCGAGCAACAAAGCGGAATTCAACCATTGCGCGGTGCAAAATGTTACCGCAAAGCACAAATTCGTCGCATCGAGGACAGGGATGGGAAAACTCTTGACTCCTGGAGTGTCGCAATGGTTTGTTAGCGAACTCAAAGCGCTTTGAATTTTTGCGCATTGTCGTCTGCCCGGCGGGATCCGGGTTCATCTTGGGAGGAGAAGGACGTGAAGAGATCATTGCTGTTGGGCGTGGCGGCGTTTGCCCTGTTGGCAGGTGCTGCAGGCGCCGCGGACCTCAAGTTCAAGCCGGGTGAAGACAAGAAGTTCAACTGGGCAAGCTTCGAGGAATTCAAGAAGGGCCACGACCTCAAGGGGCAGACGCTGACCATCTTCGGTCCGTGGCGCGGCGAGGACGAGGCTCTGTTCAAGAGCGTCTATGCCTATTTCACCGAGGCGACCGGCGCGGAGATCAAGTATTCGTCCTCGGAAAACTATGAGCAACAGATCGTCATCGACACCCAGGCCGGCAGCCCCTCCGAAATCTCGATCCTCCCGCAGCCGGGCCTGATCGCCGATCTCGCCTCCAAAGGCTACCTGACGCCGCTTGGCGACGACACCCAGAAGTGGCTGCTCGACAACTATGCCGCCGGGCAGTCCTGGGTCGATCTTTCGACCTACAAGGGCAAGGACGGCAACGCCGCGCTCTATGCGTTTCCCTACAAGATCGACGTGAAGTCGCTCGTCTGGTACGTGCCGGAAAACTTCGAGGACGCCGGCTACGAAGTGCCGAAGACCATGGAAGAGCTGAAGGCGCTGACCGAGAAGATCGCCGCCGACGGCGGCAAGCCCTGGTGCATCGGCCTGGGTTCCGGCGGCGCGACCGGCTGGCCGGCGACCGACTGGGTGGAAGACCTGATGCTGCGCACGCAGCCGGCCGACGTCTATGACAAGTGGGTCAAGAACGAGATTCCGTTCACCGATCCCGCCGTCGTCGGCGCGCTCGACGAATTCGGCTGGTTCGCCAAGAACGACAAGTTCGTCGATGGTGGTGCCGCAGCCGTTGCCTCCACCGACTTCCGCGACAGCCCGAAGGGCCTCTTCGCATCGCCGCCGAAGTGCTATCTGCACCACCAGGCATCGTTCATCCCGTCCTTCTTCCCGGAGGGAACGGTGATCGGCGAAGATGCCGACTTCTTCTACATGCCGCCATACGAGAGCAAGAAAGACCTCGGCAATCCGGTGCTCGGCGCCGGCACGCTGGCGATGATCACCAAGGATTCGCCGGCCGCACGCGCCTTCATCGACTTCCTGAAGACGCCGATCGCGCATGAAGTCTGGATGGCGCAGACGAGCTTCCTGACACCGTACAAGAGCGTCAACGTCGAGACCTACGGCAACCCGCCGCTGAAGAAGCAGGGCGAGATCCTCTTGAACGCCACCACCTTCCGCTTCGACGGTTCCGACCTGATGCCGGGCAAGATCGGCGCGGGCGCGTTCTGGACCGGCATGGTCGATTTCGTCGGCGGCAAGTCGTCGGCCGACGTCGCCGACGGCGTTCAGAAGGCCTGGGACGCCATCAAGTAACACAACCGATGACGGGCGGCAGAAATGCCGCCCGTTGCCGACCCGGGCACGCCTGAGCGGGACGAGGAAAATTGTATGCGGTTTTCCGTTCGCTTCCCGCTCTTAACGATGAGAAGTGGCGGGCCCCAATGAGAACGGCGACAATCGCCAGCCCTGCACGTGATCGTGCACCGGGGGGAGGGACATGTCATGTTGTTTCAGCTTGTGAAGGCTGCAGGGTTCATGCTGGGCGGGGTCATCGGCTGTGCCGCCTATTTCTGGGGAACCAGTTTCATTCTCGACCTGATCTTCCCGTCGAAAGGGAAATCCGGTGCCGTCGCCTCAAGGAACCTGCGTATCACCAACGCCATCCGCCCGTGGCTGTTCCTGGGGCCGGCGCTCCTTGCGCTGACGGTGTATCTTATCTATCCCGTGTTCATGTCGCTCTGGTACAGTGTTCATGATCGCGCGGGACAGAACTTCGTCGGCGCCAGCAACTATGCCTGGATGGTCAATGATGGCGAGTTCCGTCAGTCGATCTACAACAACTTCCTCTGGCTGCTGGTGGTCCCCGCGCTCGCAACCTTTTTCGGTCTTATCATCGCTGCGCTGACCGATCGTATCTGGTGGGGCAATATCGCCAAGACGCTGATCTTCATGCCGATGGCGATCTCCTTCGTCGGTGCCGCGGTCATCTGGAAGTTCATCTACGATTTTCGCCCCGAGGGGGCGGAACAGATCGGCCTCCTGAACGGGATCGTCGTCGCCTTCGGTGGCGCCCCGCAGGCCTGGATCACGCTGCCCTTCTGGAACAATTTCTTCCTGATGGCGATCCTCGTCTGGATCCAGACCGGTTTCGCCATGGTCATCCTGTCCGCGGCGCTTCGCGGCATTCCCGAGGAAACGATCGAAGCGGCCGTCATCGACGGCGCCAATGGCTGGCAGATCTTCTTCAAGATCATGGTGCCGCAGATCTGGGGCACGATCGCCGTCGTCTGGACGACCATCACCATTCTGGTTTTGAAGGTCTTCGATATCGTTCTCGCCATGACCAATGGCCAATGGCAGAGCCAGGTGCTCGCCAACCTCATGTTCGACTGGATGTTCCGCGGGGGCGGTGACTTCGGTCGCGGCGCGGCGATCGCCGTCGTCATCATGGTCCTCGTCATTCCGATCATGGTCTGGAACATCCGCAATGCGGCCAAGGAAATGAAGGGGCACTGAGATGAATCCAGCGACACGCTCCCCCCTCATGTGGATCGTCCACCTCTCGGTGCTGCTGATCGTCGCGCTCTGGACGCTGCCGACCGCCGGCCTGTTGATCTCGTCGCTGCGCGACAAGGATCAGCTTGCCGTTTCCGGTTGGTGGACGGCGCTGTCGACATCGTCGCAAAACATCGTCGTCCGGGCGCCAGGTCCGGACACGCAGGTGGAGCGCGACGGCAAGTTCGTGATTTCTGGCAACCTGCTCGACGGACAGACCGGTCAGATCTCCGCTTTCGGCTTTTCGAGCCGCGAGCCGACCGCGTTTAAGGCCGGCGAGACCGCCGAACTCAACGACGGCGAAAAGCTGACCGTTCAGGCGGATGGCAGTTTCGAGATCGTCTCCGACAAGAAGATGGAGGGTTCGCGCGGCCAGCGTATCTTCGTCACGGCGTCGTCACCGCCACGTTTCACCTTCGACAATTATGCCGAGGTGCTGGGCGCCGAAAACATCGGCCGGTCCTTCATCAACTCGCTGACCGTTGCCGTTCCCGCGACGATCATCCCGATCATGATCGCTGCCTTCGCAGCTTATGCGCTCGCTTGGATGCCGTTTCCTGGCCGGGCGATCCTGATCGCCGTCGTCGTCGGCCTGCTGGTCGTGCCGTTGCAGATGTCGCTGATCCCGCTGCTGAAGCTCTACAACGGCGTGGGTGCCTTCTTCGGTGTGCCGGCCAAGACCTATGTCGGCATCTGGCTTGCGCATACCGGCTTCGGCCTGCCGCTTGCGATCTACCTGCTTCGCAACTACATGGCCGGCCTGCCGCGCGAAATCATGGAATCCGCCCGCGTCGACGGCGCCAGCGATTTCGATATCTTCGTCAAGATCATCCTGCCGCTGTCCTTCCCGGCGCTGGCCTCCTTTGCGATCTTCCAGTTCCTGTGGACCTGGAACGACCTCTTGGTCGCGATCGTGTTTCTGGGCGCAGGCCCCGACGAACTGGTTCTGACCGGCCGGCTCGTCAACTTGCTCGGTTCACGCGGCGGCAACTGGGAAATCCTGACGGCTTCCGCATTCATCACCATCGTCGTTCCGCTGATCGTCTTCTTCAGCCTGCAGCGCTATCTCGTGCGCGGTCTGCTGGCGGGATCGGTCAAGGGCGGCTGACAAAAGGGACTTTCGACCAAAATGAGCATGACCGAAATGAGCCAATCCACGTTACAGCCTGACCGGGACTGGTGGCGCGGCGCGGTGATCTACCAGATCTATCCGCGCTCCTACCAGGACTCGAACGGCGACGGCATCGGCGACCTCAAGGGCATCGTTGCCCGGCTGCCGCACATCGCAGCACTCGGTGCCGATGCCATCTGGATTTCTCCGTTCTTCACCTCGCCGATGAAGGACTTCGGCTACGACGTCTCCAACTATACGGACATCGATCCGATCTTCGGCAGCCTTGCCGATTTCGACGCCGTGATATCAGAGGCGCACCGCCTCGGCATCCGGGTGATGATCGATCTCGTGCTGTCGCACACCTCCGACCAGCATCCCTGGTTCGTCGAAAGCCGGTCGAGCCGGGCGAACGCCAAGGCCGACTGGTACGTCTGGGCCGACTCGAAGCCGGATGGCACCCCGCCCAACAACTGGCTGTCGATCTTCGGCGGCTCGGCCTGGGCCTGGGATCCGACCCGCCTGCAATATTACCTGCACAACTTCCTGACCTCGCAGCCGGACCTCAACCTGCACAATCCGGACGTTCAGGAGGCGCTGCTCGGCGTCGAGCGATTCTGGCTCGAACGCGGCGTCGACGGTTTCCGTCTCGACACCATCAACTTCTACTTCCACGACAAAAAGCTGCGCGACAATCCGGCGCTGGCGCCCGAGCGCCGCAATGCTCAGACTGCCCCGGCGGTGAACCCCTATAACTATCAGGAACATCTCTACGACAAGAACCAGCCGGAGAATCTGGACTTCCTGAAGCGCTTCCGCGCGGTCATGGACGAGTTTCCGGCGATCGCGGCGGTCGGCGAAGTCGGCGACAGCCAGCGCGGTCTCGAGATTGCCGGAGAATACACTTCCGGCGGCGACAAGATGCATATGTGCTACGCCTTCGAGTTCCTGGCGCCGGACCCGCTGACGCCGGCCACCGTCGCCGAGGTTCTCCGCAATTTCCAGAAGGCCGCCCCCGAGGGCTGGGCCTGCTGGGCCTTCTCCAACCACGATGTCGTGCGCCATGTCAGCCGCTGGGGCGACGGTGTCGCCGATCGCGACGCGCATGCGAAGCTGCTCGCGAGCTTGCTGATGTCGCTCCGGGGATCGGTCTGCATCTATCAGGGCGAGGAACTGGCGCTGACGGAGGCGGAACTTGCCTATGAGGATCTGAAGGATCCCTACGGCATCCAGTTCTGGCCCGATTTCAAGGGCCGTGACGGCTGCCGCACGCCGATGGTCTGGGACGGTGCGAAGGTAAACGGCGGCTTCGGCAGCGCGAAACCCTGGCTGCCGGTGCCGACGGAACACCTGGCGCGTGCCGTATCGGCGCAGCAGGGCGACCAGGCGTCTGTTCTCGAACATTACCGCCGGTTCCTGCAGTTCAGGAAAGCCCATCCGGCTTTCGCCAAGGGCGAGATCGAGTTCCTGAGCACGGACGGAGAGGTCCTCGCCTTCGTGCGCAGCTACGGCAACGAGAAGCTCTTCTGCCTGTTCAACATGAGCGCCACACCGGCGAAGGCCAACTTGCCGAACGAGCCGGTTGCCGCGTTGGAAGGACACGGCTTCGTCGCAGAGGTCAAGGACAGAACGGTGAACGTGCCGGCCTGGGGCGCGTTTTTCGCGCGGCTGGTCTGAGGACCGAGTTATGACAGCAAGGACAGACGGGAAGAACCGAAGGGGAGGGTGTGATGACAGGTCTGCTGCTTAAAGATATCCGCAAGTCCTACGGCGCGGTCGATGTCATTCATGGCATCAATCTCGACATCAAGCAGGGCGAGTTCATCGTCTTCGTCGGCCCTTCCGGCTGCGGTAAGTCCACGCTGCTGCGCATGATCGCCGGTCTCGAAGAGATCACCGGCGGTGACATGTTCATCGACGGCGAGCGGGTCAACACCGTGCCGCCGTCGAAGCGCGGCATCGCCATGGTGTTCCAGTCCTACGCGCTCTACCCGCACATGACGGTCTACGACAACATGGCCTTCGGCATGCGGATTGCCAAGGAGACGAAGGAGGAGATCGACCGCCGCGTGCGCAACGCCGCCGAAATCCTGCAGCTCACCAAATATCTCGACCGGTTGCCGAAGGCGCTGTCCGGCGGCCAGCGCCAGCGCGTCGCCATCGGCCGCGCGATCTGCCGCAACCCCAAGGTCTTCCTGTTCGACGAGCCGCTCTCGAACCTGGATGCGGCGCTTCGTGTCGCCACTCGCATCGAGATCGCCAAGCTCAGCGAGCAGATGTCGGATACGACGATGATCTACGTCACCCACGACCAGGTCGAGGCGATGACGCTCGCCGATCGCATCGTGGTGCTGTCACAGGGCCACATCGAGCAGGTGGGGGCGCCGCTAGAGCTCTACGAGCGTCCGGCCAATCTCTTCGTTGCCCGCTTCATCGGCTCGCCGGCGATGAACATCATTCCTTCAACTGTTACCGCCACCGGCGCGCAAACGACGGTGAAGCTGACCGGCGGCAAGAGCGTGACGCTGGATATCCCGACAGACTCATCGCAAAACGGCAAGACGGCGAGCTTCGGCGCGCGGCCGGAAGACCTGCAGGTCACGACTGGCGAGGACTTCCTGTTTGAAGGCACAGTCTCCATCGTCGAGGCGCTCGGCGAAGTGACGCTGCTCTATATCGAAGGGCTCGTCGACAAGGAGCCGATCATCGCCAAGATCCCCGGCATCCTGTCGGTTCATCGCGGCGACAAGGTGCGCTTCACCGCCGACAAGGCCAAGCTGCACCTCTTTGACGCCGATGGGCGCAGCTATCGCGCCTGAGTGACGATACCGATCTCGCGCTTTTCGACCCGCCCGAGAAATCGGACGGGTTTTTTCAATGCAACCTGCAGATCAAACCCTCTGTTAAATCTCTGCCGCTATTCTGTCTCAAAAGGGGATAGGAAAGGCATATCGATGAGAGGCGCGACGCCTGTAATGCAGCGGCACTTCCTGAACAAGGAAGAGTCCTTCATGTACGATCGGGAAGCGAACTTTCCGATGGAGGACACACGGAACGAGGCGCGCATCGAGTATACCGAGAAGGGCATGACGCAGCTAAGCTCGCGGCGCTGCGAAATCATCAAGCTGTCGAAGAGCGGTGCCGTCCTCAGCATTCTGACGCAGTACCAGCTTCCGCAGAACTTCTATCTCGATATCCCGAGTGCCCGCATCCAGATGATCGGCTGCCTGCTGAAGCGCGTGCATGCCAACAACGTCATCGAAGCACGGTTTCTCCGGCTGCTGACTGACCGCGATCTCAATCGCATCTTCGTCTACAGCACCCATCCGAATCATCGCAACCGGACGCTCGACATCTACCGTTAACCAGTGACCTCGGGCTTGACTGTCCCGCAGAACTCAATGGATGGTTGTGTTCTTCGTCAACGGATCGGACCATAGCCATGCAGCGACCCTATCGGCTTTCGTGCCATTGCGGCGAAATCGCAGTCGAGGTCGACGAGGAGCTAACCGGCCTCATCGAGTGCAATTGCTCGACCTGCCGGCGCTCCGGTTTCCTGCATTGGAAGGTGGATGCGGCCAAAGTGAAGCTGCTTACCGAGAAGCGTCGCCTGTCGAGCTACATATGGCGCGGCCTCAACGAGGGGCACCATTTCTGCCCGACCTGCTCGACGCCGATCATGCGCAGCGGCTACCCGGACGACAGGATCTCCATCAATGCCCGCTGCATCGAAGGCGTCGATGTCTTTGTGCTGCAGATCGAGCGCTACGATGGCCGCAATGACATGTTCCCCGGTCCGTTGCCGTAAACGGATCGTATGGGCGCACGGATCGCTGCGGCCCCGAAGAAAAGTTCGGCCATAGAAAAAGCACCGCCCCGATCAGGAGGCGGCGCTCTCTACGCCTCAGTGGAAGAGAACGCTGGCGCCCTGGTCGGCAGCACCTGCAATCGCCCGGAACGGCGCGAAAAGCTCGCGCCCCATGCCGAACCCGTTGTTCGAGAGATCGACATGTGCGGGCACACGCGTCTTCAGCGCGATGTCCTCGACCAGTACCTCGATCGTTCCGGCAACGGCGTCAATACGGACGATATCGCCTTCCTGGATGCGGGCGATCGGGCCGCCATCCTTGGCTTCCGGTGTCACGTGGATTGCCGCAGGCACCTTGCCGGAGGCGCCGGACATGCGCCCGTCGGTGAGGATGGCGACGCGCTGGCCGCGATCCTGCAGGATGCCGAGCACGGTCGTCAGCTTGTGCAGTTCCGGCATGCCATTGGCCTTCGGACCCTGGAAGCGCACGACGGCGACGAAATCACCCTCGAGCTTGCCGGCCTTGAAGGCGGCGTTGAGCTCGGCCTGATCATGGAAGATCTTTGCCGGAGCTTCGATGACATGGCGATCCGGCTTGACCGCCGAAATCTTGATGACCGCCTTGCCGAGATTGCCGGTCAGCATCTTCAGGCCGCCCGTGTGCTGGAACGGCTGGTCGATGGTCGCCAGCACCTTGGGATCGGCACTTTCCTTTGGTGTCGGCACGCGCACGACGCCACCATTGGGGCCGAGCTGGACGTCGATCTTGTAGGCGTCGAGCCCCTGGCCGAAAACGGTGCGTACATCGTCGTGCAGCAGGCCGGCGCTAAGCAGCTGGCTGATCAGGAAGCCCATGCCGCCGGCGGCATGGAAGTGGTTCACGTCGGCAAGCCCGTTCGGATAGACGCGCGCCAGAAGCGGCACGATGTCGGAGAGCTCGGAGATATCCTGCCAGGTGAGCACGATGCCGGCGGCACGCGCCATGGCGACGAGATGCATGGTGTGATTGGTCGAGCCGCCGGTCGCATGCAGGCCGACGACGCCGTTGACGATCGAGCGCTCGTCGATCATCTCGCCGGCGGGCGTGAACTCGTTGCCCATGGCGGTGATCGCCAGCGCCCGCTTGGCCGCTTCCTTGGTCAGCGCGTCGCGCAGCGGCGTGCCGGGATTGATGAAGGAGGCGCCCGGCAGATGGAAGCCCATGATCTCCATCAGCATCTGGTTGGAGTTGGCCGTGCCGTAGAAGGTGCAGGTGCCTGGTCCGTGATAAGACTTTGATTCCGCTTCGAGAAGCTCGTCACGGCCGACCTTGCCTTCGGCGAAGAGCTGGCGAACGCGCGCTTTCTCGTCGTTCGGCAGGCCTGAAGTCATCGGGCCTGCGGGCACGAAGACGGCCGGCAGATGGCCGAAGGTCAGCGCCGCGATGACGAGGCCCGGTACGATCTTGTCGCAGACGCCGAGATAGACGGTGGAATCGAACATGTTGTGCGACAGGCCGACGCCTGCGGCCATGGCGATGAGATCGCGCGAGAAGAGCGACAGCTCCATGCCCGGCTGCCCCTGCGTGACGCCGTCGCACATGGCCGGCACGCCGCCGGCAACCTGCGCGACGCCACCCGCCTCGCGTGCGGCTTCGCGGATCAGCGCCGGATAGGTCTCGAACGGCTGGTGCGCCGAGAGCATGTCATTATAGGAGGTGATGATGCCGAGATTGGACACGCGGTCGCCCGCAAGCGCTACCTTCTCGGCGGGGGAACAGACGGCAAAGCCGTGCGCAAGGTTACCGCAGCCGAGTACGCTGCGGTGGGGGCCGCTCGACGCTGCAAGGCGGATGCGGTCGAGATAGGGTTCGCGGTGCGGTTTCGAACGCTCGACGATGCGAGCGGTGATCGAGGCAATGCGGGAATCGGCGGACATGGCAAATCCTGTTCCGGAGCCTTGGGACTCCTCATCTTCATCCAGTCATCGGTCCGGAGCGCGGCGAGCTTGGGAGAGCGCACGTCGCGTCCCGGCATGTTGTCAGAAACACGTGTCCGTTCCGGTGGGGCGCACCACAGGCTGAACGTGTCTCCACTTTGTTATTGGGCCTATTCGACCCAACAGCATTCGATCTACGGCGCCCAGTAAATCTGCACCGGCGATGCCGCACGGCGCAGCATCGCGCGGATCGGCATATCTTTCTCGTCGCCGGCCTCTTCCGCCTTGGCGAGAACGGTCTTCTTGCCTTCGCCCTCGATGTGCAGCACCAGTAGCCGCGCATCCTGAAGGCTGGCAAAGGTGAAGGTCAGGCGGGGTTCGCCGGCGCCTTCCGCCTCCATCGTGATCACCCCGCGCGGCGTTGCCGGGTCGATGGCGCGCGCGAGTTGCGACCCGCCGGGGAAGAACGACGCCGTATGCCCGTCCGTTCCCATGCCGAGAATGGCCACGTCGAACGGTGCGCCGATCGCGGCCGTTTCCCGGCTTGCAAGTTCGGCGGCAGCTTCGGCGGTCGGGGCCGCGTGGTAAAGCGGCAGGAACTTGGCCTCGGCCGCCTTGCCCTGAAGCAGGTTGGCGGCAACCAGGCCGTGGTTCGATCGGTCACTTTCCGGCGGCACGAAACGTTCGTCGACGAGCGTCACCGTTACCTTGTCCCAGGCGATGTCCTTCCTGGACAGCGCCTGGAAGAAAGCCTTGGGCGTTGAGCCGCCGGAAACCGCGATGCTCGCGGCGCCGCGCGTCGCGATGCCGGCAGAAAGTGCACTGCTTACGGCTTCAGCCAGGCCGTCCGCCAATGCCGCGCCGTTTTCGAAGGTATGAAGTTGCGTCGTCATCGGGCACCTATATCGCATCGTTCCAGGTGCGGCCGTCACGCTCGATGAGCGCGATCGACTGGCTCGGACCCCAGGTGCCTGCGGTGTAGCCCTGGACCTGCTGCCCGGTTTCCTCCCAGGCCTTCAGGATCGGGTCGACCCACTTCCACGCAGCCTCGACTTCGTCGCGGCGTACGAACAGCGTCTGGTTGTTGCGGACGACGTCGAAGAGCAGCCGCTCATAGGCGTCAGCATTGCGCACGGCAAACGCCTCGGCGAAGCTCATGTCAAGCGAAACATTGCGCAGGCGCATGCCGCCCGGGCCTGGGTCCTTGATCATCAACGACTGCTTCACGCCTTCGTTCGGCTGCAGGCGGATGACCAACTGGTTGGCCGAGATGCGGCCGGCATTGTTGTCGAAGATCGAGTGCGGGATCTGTTTGAAGGTGATGACGATCTCCGACATGCGGCCGGCGAGACGTTTGCCGGTGCGGATGTAGAAGGGCACGCCGGCCCAGCGCCAGTTGCTGACCTCGGCCTTGATCGCCACGAAGGTCTCGGTATTCGAGATGCCGCCTTCGAGCTCTTCGAGGTAGCCCTTGACCGGGCCGCCGGCCGAAGCACCGGCGCGGTACTGACCGCGCACCGTCACCTGCTCGACATTCGCCGAGGTGATCGGCTTCAGCGCGCGGAGAACCTTGAGCTTTTCGTCGCGGACCGCTTCCGCGTCCATCGAGGTCGGTGCTTCCATGGCGACGAAGCAGACGAGCTGCAGGATGTGGTTCTGTACCATGTCGCGCAGCGCGCCCGCCTTGTCATAGTAGCCGGCGCGGTTTTCGAGGCCGACGGCTTCCGACACGGTGATCTGCACATGGTCGATATGGGCGGAGTTCCACAGCGGCTCGTAGAGCGCATTGGCGAAGCGCAGCGCCATCAGGTTCTGCACCGTCTCCTTGCCGAGATAGTGGTCGATGCGGAAGATCTGCTCTTCGCGGAAGACCTTGCCGATCGTGTCATTGAGTTCGGTCGCTGACGCGAGGTCGCGGCCGATCGGCTTCTCGACGACGATGCGGGTGTTCTTGGTGATCAGCTTGTGATCGCGAATGCGTTCGGAAATGTCGCCGAAGATCGCCGGACCGACCGCGAGATAGAAGGCGCGGATGCGGTCCTTGCCCTCTTCGAGGATCTTCTTCAGTGCATCCCAGCCCTGATCCGACTTGGCGTCCACCGAAACGTAGAAAAGGCGCGCAGCGAACTTCGCGACTTCCTCTTCCTTGTACTCGTCCGCCTTCAGGTGTTCCTTCAGCGCATCGACGGCAAACTTGCGATAGTCCTCATGGCTGAGCGCTGCGCGCGACGCGCCGATGATACGGGTCGGCTCGGTGATCTGGCCTTCCAACTGGCGGTGATAGAGCGCCGGCAACAGCTTGCGCTCCGCAAGATCGCCGGTGCCCCCGAACACCACATAATCAAATGGTTCGACGGGAATGATCTGGCTGCTCATGGGATATCTCGATCTGTTCAGGTCACGGGCACATATAATCTAATCGATTTAAAAGCGCTAGAGTGCGGTGCAATAAAATGCCGCGGAAGCGCGTTTCAGAACCTGTCCCGTAATGCGTACCAGCTTAACGCGAGGAAGAGAAGGGCGGAGCGGAACCGTGTACCACCGGGAAAAGCGGGGATTTTCAGGGCTTTCAAGAGGTCGAGCTCGGTGTCCTTGCCGAGCGCGAGATCCGCATAGAGCTTGCCGCAATAGTTGGAAAGCATCACGCCGTGGCCGGAATAGCCGCCGATCGAGGTGACGCCGGGCATGACCTCGCGGCAGAAGGGCGTGCGCGGCATGGTGATGCCGACGGAGCCGCCCCAGGCATGGGTGATCTCGATATTGGCGAGTTCCGGATAGATCTCGCTGATCTGCCGGCGGATGTGGGTCGAGATGTCGCGCGGGTTGTCGGCGGTATAGGCCTCGCGGCCGCCGAAAAGCAGCCGCCCGTCCCGTGACTTGCGGAAATAGCGCACGACGAAGCGCGAATCATCGACCGATTCACCGCCGGGTATGACGGTCGGGTGGTCGGAAAGCACCGTGGTCGCGCCGATGAAGGAGCGGATCGGCATGACGTGGCTGGCGCTCACCGGCTCCAGGTTGCCGATATAGGCATTGCAGGCGACGAGCACGCGATCGGCGGTGATTGTGCCACGGTCCGTGGTGATGACGATCGCACCGCTGCTGCGATCGATCTTCAGGGCTTTCGTCTGCTCGAAGAGATTGGCGCCGGTAAGGGCGGCCTGTTTCGCGAGACCGACCAGAAGCTTCATCGGGTGGATGTGGCCGGTGCCGGCGTCGCGGATGCCGAAGTGGTAATGGCTCGATCCGAGCCGGCTTGCGGTTTCCTCGCGGCCCATGAAGGACAGATGCGGATAGCCGAAGCGCGTTGCCATGGCTTCCGCATGGTCGCGGTAGTCTTTTTCGAGAGCCTTCTTGTGGCCCACCGAAAGCTGGCCGGGCACGAATTCGATGTCGATGTCGTGCGTGCTTGCGAAGTCGAGCACATAGCGCTTGGCATTCTCGGCCATGTCGAAGAGTGCCTGTGCCCGCTCATGACCGAGGCTTTCCTCGGTCTCGTCCGCCCAGGCGCGCTGCCCGGTGCCGAACTGGCCGCCATTGCGGCCAGAGGCACCGTCGCCGAAGCGGCAGGCGTCGATCAAGGTCACATCGACGCCTTGGCGCGCCAGGTTGTAGGCAGCCTGCAGCCCGGTATAGCCGCCGCCGACGATCGCGATGTCGGCTTTCCGCGATCCCGGCATGGCAGGATACTCCGGTCGATCCGGAACCGTTGCCTCATACCAGGAATAACCGGGCGAGATCGGGCTTTGCCAGGGCATGGAGAACCTCTGAGATCAGACGTTGAGAAGCAGGAATTCGCGTTCCCAGGGGCTGATGACCTGCATGAAGGTCTCGAACTCGCCGCGTTTGACGCCGGCATAGATGGCGATGAACTCGGGGCTCAGCACATCCGCAAGCGATGGTGCCGATTCCAGCAGGGCGACGGCTTCGAGCAGGCCGCGCGGCAGGAGGATCTCGCCTTCGTTCGCCGTGTCCTCGGTCGGTGCCGTCGGCTCGCGCTGTTCGATGATGCCGAGATAACCGCAGGCGAGCGAGGCGGCGAGCGCCAGGTAGGGGTTGGCATCCGAGCTCGGCAGCCGGTTCTCGATGCGCCGGGCGATCGGTTCCGACACCGGAATGCGGAAAGCCGTTGTGCGGTTGTCGTAACCCCAGGCGGTGTTGACCGGCGCCGACATGTCGGGTGTCAGCCGGCGATAGGAATTCACGTAGGGCGCCATCATGACCAGCGTACGCGGCACGTAGTGCTGCATACCGCCGATGAAGTGGAAGAACTCCTTCGATGCCGAACCGTCCGGGTTCGAGAACAGGTTCCGGCCGGTGTTGATCTCGACCACCGACTGGTGGATGTGCATCGCCGAACCCGGCTGGCCCTGCATCGGCTTGGCCATGAAGGTCGCGTAGATGCCGTGCTTCAGCGCCGCCTCGCGGATCGTGCGCTTGAACAGGAACACTTGGTCGGCAAGCTCGATCGGGTCGCCGTGGCGAAGGTTGATTTCGAGCTGGGCCGGGCCCTCCTCGTGGATCAGCGTGTCGATCTCGAGGCCCTGCTTTTCGGAGAAGTGGTAGATGTCGTCGATCAGTTCGTCGAACTCGTTGATGCCGGCGATCGAGTAGCCCTGGCCGCCAAGGATGGAGCGGCCCGAGCGGCCTTTCGGCGGATGCAGCGGATAGTCCGGGTCGTCGTTCTGGGCGACGAGATAGAACTCGATTTCCGGTGCCACCACCGGCTTCCAACCCTTCTGCCTGTAGAGATCGACCACCCGCTTCAGCACGTTGCGCGGTGTATAGCTGATCTGTTCGCCCTGCGAGCCGACGATGTCGCAGATCACCTGCGCCGTCGGGTCGGTTTCCCAGGGCACGACCGAAAGGGTCGAAAGGTCGGGTACGAGCTTGATGTCGCTATCGCGGGAATCGTAGCGGAACTGCCCGGTTTCATCAGGATATTCGCCCGAAATCGTGTGACGGTAGATCGCCGAGGGCAGTGCCAGCGAGGTGTTGGAAGTGAATTTCGAGGTCGGCATCATCTTGCCGCGCGGCACGCCGGCGAGGTCGGGCGTGATGCATTCGATGTCTTCGATGCCGCGTATCTTGAGCCAGTCCGTGGCTTCCTTCCAGGTCTTCACGCCGCGGAGGGAGTGCAGGGCGGGGGGGATTTTCGAGGTTTTGCTGATTTTCGTTGTTTGTTGGGCAGCACTTCTCTTGGAGGGCATAAATCACCGGTTTTGGCTTCGGATAGCGCATCATAACCGTAGATTGGCAATTGGCTAGATGGGCTTCGTCATTGACTTTCGTCCCCGCCACCGGGAAGGAAGGACAAAAGAGCTGGGGTGTTTCGTGGCTGAAAAGAAGGATGCGGTCATCATCGGCGCCGGTGCCGCGGGCATGATGTGCGCCATCGAGGCGGGCAAGCGCGGGCGCCGCGTGCTCGTGCTCGACCATGCCAAGGCGCCCGGCGAGAAGATCCGCATCTCCGGCGGTGGGCGCTGCAATTTTACCAACATCCATGCGGGGCCGAAGAACTTCCTTTCGGCAAATCCGCATTTCTCAAAGTCGGCACTGGCGCGATACACGCCGCGTGATTTCCTTGCATTGGTCGAAAGGCACGGCATCGCCTGGCACGAAAAGACGCTTGGCCAGCTCTTCTGTGACCATTCGGCCAAGGACATCATCAGGATGCTGCTCGCAGAAATGCGCGACGTGCACGCCGAGTTGCGGCTGGAGACAACGATCGAAAGCGTCGAACGCCATGGTGCGGGCTTCCGTGTCATGACCGGCGAGGGGCCCGTGGATGCGCAGTCGCTCGTCATTGCCAGCGGCGGCAAGTCGATCCCGAAGATGGGAGCGAGCGGGTTCGCCTATCGGATCGCCGAGCAGTTCGGGCTTGGCATCGTCGAAACGCGGCCGGGCCTCGTGCCGCTGACCCTCGATCCGGCGCAGCTCGAAACGATCGGCGAACTGTCGGGCGTCGCTGCCGACGCCGAAGCCCGCTGCGGCAAGACAGCCTTTCGCGAGGCGGTGCTGATCACCCACCGTGGCCTGAGCGGCCCGGCGATCCTGCAGATCTCGTCCTATTGGCGCGAAGGACTGGAGATCGTGCTGCGGCTGATGCCTGACATCGACATCGCTTCAATCCTCAAGGAAATCCGGCGCACCCACGGCAAGCAGGCGGTGCAGACGGCGCTCGGTGATATCCTGCCGCGCCGGCTTGCGCAGTTTTTCGTCGAAGGCGCGAAGCTGACCGGGCGCCAGCTGGCCGACCTCTCGGACAAGACGATCAACCAGCTTTCGTCCTCGATCCAGGCCTGGACGATCAAGCCCGCCGGTTCGGAAGGCTATCGTACCGCCGAAGTCACGCTCGGCGGCGTCGATACCAACGGGCTCGATTCCAGGACGATGCAGGCGAAGGCGGTGCCGGGGCTCTACTTCATCGGCGAGTGCGTCGATGTGACCGGCTGGCTCGGTGGCTACAATTTCCAATGGGCCTGGGCATCGGGCTTTGCCGCCGGGCAGGACGTGTGATCTCCCCGCTTTTGGCGGGCCGTGCTTCAGCGATTGTTAACGGATCTGGTCGAACCTTTGTTTTCGTCGGCACAGCCGGCGGTTGGTGAGATCGGATTGTCACATAAACGGAAATAACACTGTTTCCTATTTTTTGACTTTCCTCCACCACGGCATGGCTGCAATATATGTGTGACTGGCAAGCCGGTTCGTCCGGGTCGATGGTTGCCGGTCAATGTGACAAGGACAGGATGCCATGAACCAACCACGCCGCCGTCCCCGCGCCATAGCGATCGCCCGCACCGACGAAAGCCGTCAGCAGAAGGCCGCAATCACGCGCCTCGCACTGATCGCTTTTTTCGCCGTTGCCGCTCTCGCAGCTCTTCCGGCCCTTTGGTTCTGATCTCAGGCGACCGGCTTTAGACGGCCGGTTCCTCGGGCGCAGTTGAGGCGCCTCAGCGCTCCTTCGGATTTTCTGCCGCAGGCGATCGCGCTTATACAAATTTTAATCGTTCAAATTAAATAGTGCGACCAAGTGAGTTTCGTCAGGTTCGCGTTGCCTAGGAGCGGTGACGTGGATCCGCAATGATTGCCGACGGACTGACGGCGTTCGCCGTATGATTTTCCGAAAAACATCAGCCTGTTTTGCGCATCGGGTGGCTCTCGATCGTCCGCGCCTTCACGCCCAGTCGTTGAATGCGAAGACGTCTTGAGCGGCCGGGGAGGCGAATGCGAGCTGCGAGCCAAGGTGTTTTCCATGTTCATTGATAGAATTCTTGCCCGTTTCAAGATCCAGACGAAGGTGCTCTTTTTCATCCTTCCCTTCGTCGTCAGCATCTGTGCCGTCGGTATCACCGGCCTCTATGCGTCCGGCCTGCTACAGGGGCGCATGGAGATTTCGAACAGCGTGCTGCAGACATTGAGCGGCTTCAAGGATGTCTACGCGGGCATGAACGCCTTCCTGCATTCGACGACCGAGGAAACCAGGGAAGCCGTCCAGTCGAAGATTTCGGCCCAGAAGGACGTGCTTGCGGCGACGGCGGCCCAGGTTGCCGGTCAGAGCGGCCAGGACGAACTGACGGCCGCAATCGCCGCGACAAACGACATCGAGGCGCGCATCGACGGTCTCTGGAAGCTGCATGTCGGTGAGCAGGAACTGCGCACGGCGATGGCGGCGAACCTCGACGCGCTGCTGATTGAGCGCTCCAAGATCAATGAGGAGTCGAACCGGCTGCAATATGCCGTGCGGAAAAACGAAAACGCCGCAAAGACCATGCTGCGCGAAGCCGAGAAGCTGATGCGCGCCAGCCGCTTCTTCAACGAATTCGGCACCGAAGTCAGCAAGGCGATCTCCGTCGAGGACAAGCTGAAGGCGGTCAAGGAGCGCTTCCCGATGATCGGCCGCACCGAGCGCGACATTTTCCGCCTGCTGCCGAAGGACGAGAAGTCGCTGGCGGAAACGATCACCTCCGCCTCGAGCGAGATCGGCGCGCTGCTGAAGGCGCCGGCCGGCCCGGAGACGCTCGCCGGCATCTCCAAATATGTCGACCGTTTCCGCACCGCAAGCTTCCGCCTGGAGGCGGCATCGGTCGGCAAGATGCGTGACGCGACGCGGATCTTCGCCGAACTCGACGAGCAGATCGTCACGACGGAATCGGTGCTGACCGCGACCCGCCGGCTCGCCGGGTCGATCACGGACATCCAGATTTCCGCTGCCACCTTCATGGGCCAGACCAACGAAGAAAACCGCCAGAAGCTGCTCGATAAGTCGCTTGCCGTTCAGCAGAACATGGCAACGCTGCGTGGCGTTGCCAGCGACGGTGCTTCCTTCGACAAGATCGCCGATACGCTGATGCCGATCCTGACCGCGATGAAGAAGGATGCCGCAGCGCTCGTCGAGATCACCGTCAAGCGGACCGCCGATTTCGACGCCGCCGGTCAGTCGATCGACCAGATCTGGGGCGATCTCACCAGCTTTGCCGAGCGCCAGAAGGTCGCCGCCGGAACGGAACGCCAGGAAGCGAACCAGATCTCGGTGGCGGCAACCGTCGCCGGCGTCGTCATCGCGCTGCTTGCCGGCATTGCGCTGACGCTGACGCTGAAGAAGCCGATCGGCCAGATCACTGCTGCGATGCGTCGCCTCGCAGACGGCCGCCTCGACACAGCGATCGACGGCGATGCGCGCCGCGATGAAATCGGCGACATGGCGCGGGCACTTGGCGTGTTCAAGGAGAACGCGCTTTCCAAGGTCCGCATCGAGGCCGAGAGCGAAGAGCAGCGGACCCGCGCCGAAATCGAGCGCAGCCGTAACGACCAGGAAAAGCGCGAGCTCGATCGCCAGATCGATCTGGCCGTCAGCGAGCTGGCCGCCGGTCTCGGCCGCCTGGCGCAGGGCGATCTCTCGCGCCAGATCGAGGTTCCCTTCCACGGTCGTCTCGAACAGTTGCGCGAAGACTTCAACGGCTCGCTGATCCGCCTGCAGGACACGCTGTCGCAGATCCGCGCCAATGCGCAGGCGATCCAGGAAAGCGGCTCCAGCATGCACCATGCCGCGGACTCGCTGTCGAAGCGGACGGAAGCCCAGGCTGCATCGCTCGAAGAAACGGCGGCTGCTGTCGACCAGATCACCGCGACGGTTCGCTCGTCTGCCGAGCGTGCCGGGGAAGCCAACCATGCCGTGATCCAGACGAAGCGCAGCGCCGACAGTTCGGCGACCGTCGTCACCAACGCGATCGCCGCCATGGGACGCATCGAGGAGGCCTCGCGCCAGATCGAACAGATCATCGAGGTGATCGACGACATCGCCTTCCAGACCAATCTCCTGGCGCTGAACGCCGGGATTGAGGCCGCGCGTGCCGGGGAAGCAGGCAAGGGCTTTGCCGTTGTTGCCCAGGAAGTGCGTGAGCTGGCGCAGCGCTCGGCGGAAGCCGCGCGCGAGATCAAGGGCCTCATCAACAAATCGACTAACGAGGTCAATGCCGGCTCGCACCTGGTCAAGGAAACGGGCGAAGTGCTGGCATCGATCAGCGCGCAGATCGTCACCGTCAGCCAGCATGTCGAGATGATCGCAACCGCAAGCCGCGATCAGGCCGTAGCGCTTAACGAGGTCAACAGTTCGGTCAACCAGATGGACCAGATGACGCAGCAGAACGCTTCCATGGTCGAAGAGGCGACGGCGACGAGCCGGTCGCTCGCGCACCAGGCGGACACACTGATGATGCTCGTCGAGCAGTTCCGGCTGGAGCCGGAGGCGGACGATTACGGTTACCGGGCCGCCTGAGGCGGCCGGCAATCGAATTCGCCGACGGCGGACGTCCGCCTTCGGACGGAAGCACGGCAATCGGTATCGCCGTGCGATATAACAAGGGCAGGGGCTAACATTGCACCGCGTGGCCGCAGGGCTCCGCGGTGCTCTTTTTTTCGGCGCCGAGGCGTCTCCTGCGCTGCTCGACGATCTTGGCGGCCAAGGCGTCAAACATGCGCCGAAGAAGTCCCGGCGGCTTCGGATCGAAGTCTTCGTCCCAACGCCGGTTTTTCAGGGCCATGTCGGCGATATAGACCATTGCCATCATTTCCATGGTGATGCTCCTCGTTTGATGGGCATCACTCCTTTTATGCATCCAAAGCAGTTTTACATACAGCGGAAATCGGCCTATGTTTTTCAGAAATGAAAAACCTGGATTGGGACATCTACCGCTGTTTCATGAGCGTGGCGCGTACCGGCGGCCTTACCGGCGCCGCACGGGCGCTTGGTTCGAGCCCTGCCACGGTCGGGCGGCGGATGCTGGAGCTCGAGGAGCGGACGGGCCGCTCCCTGTTTCTGCGCAGCCAGACCGGTTACCAGCTCACCGGCGACGGCGAGCTCCTGTTCGAGCAGCTTCAGGAGATGGAGGCGGCGGCGCGTCGGGTCGAGAGCTGGCGGCGCGAGGGTGAAGGCGCGACCGTCCGCATCACCGTCGGCACCTGGATTGCCTGGCTGCTCGCGGAGAATTTTCCGGCGCTTTGCACGGAGAGGGATGGTTTCAGCCTGGCGATGACCGTCGGCGAGACGCGCGCCAGCCTCGCCTATCGCGAGACCGACATCGGCATCCGCGCATTCGAGCCCGAGGAAACCTATCTGGCGGCGAGCCCGGTCGGTGACGTCGCCTATGCCGCCTATCGCCAGAAGAACGCACCGGCGGCTGCCAACACCCGATGGGTGGCAGTGGGCGAAGAGGAGGCGATCTCGGCCTATCTTCGCTGGCCCCACCAACAGGCAGAAGGCAGGATTGTCGCGACCATCACACGGCCGCGTTCGCTCTTGGACCTCGCCCGGGCAGGCGCCGGTTGCGCTGTGCTTCCCTGCTTCGTCGGCGACCTCGAGCCCATGCTGGAGCGGGCAGGCGAGGAAATCCCCGCGCTGAGACACCGCCAATGGATCGTGATGAACAACGAGGACCGGCACCGAAAGGAAATCCGCACCGTGGTCGACCGCATGACGAAGCTGTTGCGCAGCCATGCCGACGTCTTTGCCGGAAAGAGGCCACGCCGCGGCTGAGCGCGCGTAGGGCCAGCTTGGTGCTGCAGGAATGCCAAATTGGATGACGGCGCCTTCGGTCAGCGCATCAGGAGCTTGACGAGGGCGGCCTGCGAATTGACCCGGGTCTTGGCATAGATGCTCTTGAGCTGCGTGCGGATCGTCTCGTAGCTGACGCCGTTGGCCTGCGACATCTCCTTCAGCGTCAGACCGGTGGCGACGCCGGACGCGATGCGGAGTTCGGCCGGCGTAAGGCCGTAGCTGTCTCTCAGGTGGTTGAGGCGCTGGTCGCAAACGAGCGAGGTCGCCGGCTCGATCAGCACGGCGACGGTGGGGCCATCGAGAAGTTCGGTAAAGATGTTCGCGCTCCGCCGGACCAGCGTGATCCGAAACGCGCCATCCTCTGCGGTCCTGACGAGGCGAACCTGCGGCTGAGCCGGAGTGCCGACCGGCGAGGCCAGAAGCTCGAGTGTCGCGTTGGTTTCCGGTTCGTCCATGACCAGGCGCCCGTTGATCGTGACGCGAAACGGAGAGCCCTTCGCCGCCATTTGTTCGGCGTTGTCGTTCATCGATCGGATGCGGAGATTGTCGCCGACATAGATGACGCCGACGCCGATCGTATCGAGCAGCGTCCGGCCTTCATGCTGTTCGGCCATCATCAGGTCGCGCCGGCGCAGGAAGTCGAAGGCACGCTTCAGATGGGGAGCAAGAAGGGTGTATTGATCGGCCGCCCGCCGGTTCAGCTCTTCGTCCGTCGATGACGTGCAGGTCGACACGAGCAATGTGCGCGTCGGACTGCGCACGATGGTCACGCCCACGGTGCTTTCGCAGCCGGTCTGGCCTTTCAGCCAGTCATTGTAGAATTCCGATTTCACCAGGTCCGCGCGCGAGACGATGTGTTCGCCGGCGAGACCGCGCCCTACCGGCACCAGCACCGACTTCGGTATCCAGGGATTGATCGCCGCGAAGTGGTTGTTGAACTGATCGATGGCATCCGGCGTAAAGCCGGAGACATAGGGCACGCATGCCGTCGGCGACGTGAGATCGTGGTAATGGAGCGCCGAGCGCCCGTCCGGCATTGTCGTCGTCAGCCGGTCAAGAAAGTCCTGCCAGCCACAGTCACCAAAGGCGGCGCCGTAGATGAGCTCCGTCAATTCGGCCGTATCGGCAGCTTTCGTCGATCGATACATGCTTGCCCCAACCTGAGATAGGCTGGGCTAATATAAGCCGCTGCGCGCCGTGCGATCAACTTGAAATGGCATATCGAAGAAGATGTTGAATCATGATTCGGTGCCGCAATGCCGAATGGCCGGCATTCTCGCCGGCCATTCCAATCTCTGGCAACGTCGCATCTGCGCCATGACATGTGCGGCTCTCAACCTGAAATTGCTGTCGCCACTCTGATTGCCGCCGCCGGCTGAAATGAAGCGGACGAAAGCAGGGCCATCGCAAGCGTCACCGCAACGAGTGTCATGGTCTGCCCTGAGTTACGATGACAGGGATCAGAAGATCGCCCCAATTGCCTTCACCGCCGTGGTGGCGGGCCGAGCGAACGAGCTCGACCGATACGCCGGCATCGACGGCCTTCATGACCGACTGGTTGAGGCGGTGCAGGTCGTTGGCAACCATGCGGATCGCTGCCTGCTGGTCCGGGGTCATCGCCGAAGACTGTTCCTCGGCCCGTTCCTTGACGCGTGTCTGGACTGTCATTGGACTTCTCCTTGAGGTTCGAGGCTATTGTGGGATGGGGGCAGCCCTCCCATTCCACTCTGATTTATGAGAAGCGGCAGGAGCGCAGCGGGCAGGGATTGCCGCGCTCCCGCCGGTCTTTCACTCTGCGGCCGGGCGGAACTGGTCGTGCTCGGTCAATTCCTTCATGGCGGTTGTCGAGGACTGGCCGCCGGTGATTGCCATCGAGACGGCGTCGAAATAGCCGGTGCCCACCTCGCGCTGGTGCTTCGTCGCGGTGTAGCCATTGGCTTCTGCCGCGAATTCCGCTTCCTGCAGCTCGGAATAGGCGGCCATCTGCCTTGCCTTGTAGCCGCGCGCCAGCTCGAACATGCCGAAGTTCAACTGATGGAAGCCGGCGAGCGTGATGAACTGGAACTTGTATCCCATCGCGCCGAGTTCCCGCTGGAACTTGGCGATCGTCGCGTCGTCGAGGTTCTTCTTCCAATTGAACGACGGCGAGCAATTGTAGGCGAGCAGCTTGCCCGGATGCGCCTTGTGCACGCCCTCGGCGAATTTGCGGGCCTGTTCCAGATCCGGCTTCGAGGTTTCGCACCAGATCAGGTCGCAATGCGGCGCATAGGCGACCGCGCGGGCGATGCAGGGCTCGAGGCCGTTCTTCACCTGGTAGAAGCCCTCGACCGTGCGGCCGGCGTCATAGTCGACGAATGGACGGTCGCGCTCGTCGATATCGGAGGTGAGCAGCTTTGCCGCCTCCGCATCGGTACGGGCGATGACCAGTGTCGGTGTACCCATGACGTCGGCGGCAAGCCGCGCGGCGTTCAGGTTGCGGATATGGGCCGCCGTCGGGATCAGCACCTTGCCGCCCAGGTGACCGCACTTCTTTTCCGAAGCGAGCTGGTCCTCGTAGTGGACGCCGGCAGCACCGGCTTCGATGAAGGCCTTCATGATCTCGAAGGCATTGAGCGGGCCGCCGAAGCCGGCTTCGGCGTCGGCGACGATCGGTGCGAACCAGGTATCGACCGAAAGGCCCTTGCCTTCGGAGGTCTCGATCTGGTCGGCGCGCTGCAGCGTGCGGTTGATGCGCTTGGCGAGTTCCGGCGCCGCATTGGCCGGATAGAGCGACTGGTCGGGATACATGGCCGAGGCGGTGTTTGCGTCGGCCGCGACCTGCCAGCCGGAGAGGTAGATCGCCTTCAGGCCGGCGCGGACCATCTGCATGGCCTGATTGCCGGAGAGTGCGCCGAGCGCATTGACGAAGTCTTCCTCGTGAATGAGTTTCCACAAGCGGTTCGCGCCCATTTCGGCCAGCGAATAGCGGATCTCGACCGACCCGCGCAGCCGCTTCACGGTCTCTGCGCTATAGGGGCGGTCGACGCCATCGAAGCGGCCTTGCGGTGCGCTCGGAACAAGCTTGTAAAAATCAGTCATTACATCCTCCTGTCAAAATCTCTCATCCATTCGACTTTCGTCGTACGGTGCTTCGTGTTTCGAGTTCATGTGACAGTTTTTACATTGCGCTGCGGCATTCGGCTATTGGAAACGATGAAATGGCGCGACCAAAAGGGTTATCTTGTCTTGCCTTTGACAGAAGTGCGAAGTAAATTTGTAAAAAGTGTAAAGCGTTATGTGCTTCGCGAGTTGTAAAGGTAGTTACAAATGGCCGAGAACAAGATCTTCGCCGGTCCTCGGGTCAGGCGTATTCGCAATGGCCTGTCGCTGACGCAGACGGCCATGGCCGAGGCACTCGGCATCTCGCCGTCCTACCTCAATCTGATCGAGCGCAATCAGCGGCCGCTGACGGTGCAACTGCTCCTGAAACTGGCCTCGGTCTACAAGGTCGATCTCGACGAACTGCAGGGAGAAACCGGCGGCAGTCTCGCACAGTTGCGCGAGGTTTTTGCCGATCCGCTGCTGTCAGCCGAGCTGCCGGGAGAGCAGGAACTGATCGAGGTGGCGGAGGCCGCTCCCAATGCCGCGGGCGGCGTCGTCAAGCTCTATCGCGCCTATCGCGAGCAGGCGGCGCGCCTCAAGGATCTTGCCGATCTGCTGGCGGGGCAGGGGCATATGGAGGCGCTTTCCGGCACGCGGCTGCCGATGGACGAGGTGCGCGAAACCTTCGAGGCGCGGCCCAACCACTTTGCTGCGATAGAGGCGGCGGCGGAGATCTTTCACGAGGCGCTGTCGCCCGGCGATGATCTCGTGGGCGCTCTGAAGAACTGGCTGAAGAAGGAACATGGCCTGGTCGTTCGCAGCCTGCCGGTGCATGCTATGCCCAATCTGCGCCGCCGTTTCGATCGGCATTCCATGCGCCTCTTCATCTCCGAGCGGCTGTCGCCCTACGACCAACTGCGCGAGATCGCCATGGAGGCGGTGTCGATCGCCTGCCACGAAGCGATCATCGCCGAACTCGAGCCTTTGCGTTTCTCGACCGCGGAGGCGCGCCGCATCGCCCGTTTCGAGCTTGCGCGCTATGGCGCGCATGCGCTGATGATGCCCTATGCCGCCTTCCTCGCCGCCGCGCAGCGGGCGAAATATGATATCGATATGTTGCGTGCCCGTTTCCAGGTCTCCTTCGAGCAGGCCGCCAATCGGCTGACCATGCTACAGCGACCCGGAGCACAAGGCGTGCCGTTCTTCCTGATGGAGATCGACAATGCCGGCCACCGCTTGCGGCGGGCCGGCGCAGCGGGCTTCCCGCAGGCGAAGTTCGGCGGCGGCTGTCCGAAGCTCAATATTCATGCCGCCTTTTCGGTGCCCGGGCAGGTTCTGGTCGATCGTGTCGAAATGCCGGATGGCGCTGCGTTTCTGACGGTGGCGCGCACGCTGGATGGCCCGCAGGCGGCGTTCCAGGAGCGGGTCAGGCGCACGGCCCTGCTTCTCGGTTGCGAGGCATCCTTCGCCGACGAGGTCGTCTACGCTTCGGCGCTGCCGCCGGCGGTCGCGGTTGGAGCTGCCTGCCGGCTCTGCGAGCGGCAGGGCTGTCTGGCACGCGCCGAACCGCCGGTCACGCGACCACTTGGGCTCGATGAGATGGCGACAGGGCTCAGCGTCTTCGATTTTCAGTAGCTGACGGGATGCTGGTTGGGCAGCAGCGGTGTATTCGGCGCGAAACATTCCGCCGGCAGCCCGGTGGTGTAGCCGCGGGTAATGTGCGCCTTGTCCGCATAGGCCTTGTTGCGCATCAGGATCGCGTGCAGTTCCGGCAGATTGTAGAAGGGCACGCCCGGATAGAGATGGTGCTCGAGGTGATAGTTGATGTTGTGGGGGGCGAAGAACAGCTTCTCCCAGGCATGCGGGTAGACGGTCCGTGAACTCGTCAACTCGTCGCCATAGTCCATGCTGCCGAAATGCTCGGCGACGCTGCGTATGTAAAGGAACAGGCAGAAGAAGGTGAGGAACGGCACGACCCAATAGAGCGCCACTTCCCGCCAGATGCCGAGCAGCGTGAAGACCGCTGCGGCGGCCACGTAGAAGCCGATGCGCAGCAGCTTGTATTGGAGCGTCGAGCGATCGTTCTTTCCCATCCGCTTGGCCATATGCAACATGTCGCGCAGCGAATTGACCGCGATGAGGTAGCCAAGCAACTGGGCGATGCCGCGCGTAAGTTTCTGCGGGAAGGTGAATTGTGGCATGCCGAGCTTCGCGGTCCAGTCCGGATCCGCGTCGGTATTGGCGTGCTGGTGGTGGGCGAGATGGTTCTGACGATAGCCGTCGACGGTTGCGAGCACCGGCCAGGCGAGCAGCAGGTCGCTCATCCCGTCGCTGAGTTTTCGGTTGCGGATGATTCGGTAATGCGCCGCCTCGTGGATCATGCAGCCGAGCGCATGCATGCGTCCAGCGATCAGCACCACGGCGATCAGATAGACGAGAGGATTGCCGGCATATTCGCTGACGGCGATCGCCGCTGCGATCATCGCCCAATCGAAAGCGATAGCGCCCAGCGCCTTCCGCGGCTCGAGCGCTGACAGGCGTTTCAACTCCCTGGGATCGATCCTGCGGCTTCGCCCACCCGGGGCGCTCTCGCCTATGATCTTCTCGCCCATCGCAATACCCAACCCTTGATGCACAACCGGCGGAAAATTCGCACGGCGATCATGGTTAATCAATTGTAAACATCGGTTCGTACATGTCGAGCATCCGACATGGTTAACTGCGGCAGGGAGTACCGGCAGGCTTAAGCGGCGGCACGGCGGTTCGTCATAAGTACCCGTTTTTCCTCGACTTGTGAAAAACACCGACTGGCGCGGAGCGGTCTTTTATCGCCACGAAAGCGCTTGAGGTTATCGAGAAACATGCCTAACCTCGCCGCCTGAGCGAAACGGATTGGATGGTGCCTTGGCATGCCGGGGCCCCGAAATGAAAACCAAGAGGGGAGTTGTATGTCCAAGCTCATCGTCACAACCCTGGCGGCAGCCGTACTGGCCGGTTCGACCATGCTGGCCTCGGCGCAGGAGCGCGTGGTCAACGTCTACAACTGGTCGGATTACATCGACAGCAGCATTCTGGAAGATTTCACCAAGGAGACCGGCATCAAGGTCGTCTATGACGTCTTCGATTCCAACGAGATCCTGGAGACGAAGCTGCTCGCCGGCGGCTCGGGCTACGATGTCGTCGTGCCGACGGCAACCTTCCTTCAGCGGCAGATCGCCGCCGGCGTGTTCCAGAAGCTCGACAAGTCGAAGCTGCCGAACCTTTCCAACATGTGGGACGTGATCATGGAGCGTACGGCGAAGTACGATCCGGGCAACGAATATGCTGTCGACTACATGTGGGGCACGACCGGCATCGGCTACAATGTCGACAAGATGAAAGAGATCCTGGGCACCGACGCGAAGCCCAACTGGGATGTCATCTTCAAGCCGGAACTGGCGGCGAAGTTCAAGGATTGCGGCATCCACATCCTCGATTCCCCGACCGACGTCATGCCTTCGGCACTCGCCTATCTCGGCCTCAATCCGGACAGCCACGATGCCGCCGATCTGGAAAAGGCGGCCGAGTTGCTCGCAAGCATCCGCCCCTATGTGCGCAAGTTCCATTCGTCGGAATACATCAACGCGCTCGCCAACGGCGACATCTGCCTGGCCGTCGGGTTCTCCGGCGACGTCTTCCAGGCGCGCGACCGTGCGGCGGAAGCAAAGGCCGGCGTGACGGTCGACTACGCGATCCCGTCGCAGGGCGCGCAGATGTGGTTCGACATGTTCGCGATCCCCGCCGATGCGCAGCACGTCGAGGAAGCCCATGCCTTTCTCAACTACATGATGAAGCCGGAGGTGGTTGCCAAGGCATCGAATTATGTCTTCTACGCCAATGGCAACAAGGCATCGCAGCAGTTCCTCGACAAGGCCGTTCTCGAAGACACCGCCATCTATCCGTCGGACGAGGTGATGCAGAAACTGTTCACGGTGACGCCCTTCGAGGCGAAAGAACAGAGGGTATTGACCCGACTCTGGACAAAGGTCGTAACCGGCCAGTAAGAGCGGAGAACGAATTGCCCGGACCTCAAGATCCGGGCAATTTTCTTAATGGGCGCCGGGGAAAACGAGAGCGCCCGATCGGCTGTATCATTCGGGGATTGATGATGAAGTCTCTCGGCAGTATCCGGCGGTCCTTTGCCCCCTGGGCGGATCCCGCTTCCAAGCCATTCATTTCCGTGAAGAACGTGACAAAGCGGTTCGGCGACTTCACCGCCGTCGACGACCTCTCGCTGGACATCTACACACGCGAGTTCTTTGCGCTCCTCGGCGCTTCCGGCTGCGGAAAGTCGACGCTCTTGCGCATGCTCGCCGGTTTCGAACAGCCGACCTCAGGCGAGATCATTCTCGACGGGCAAAGCCTCGCCGGCATTCCGCCCTACCGGCGGCCTGTCAACATGATGTTCCAGTCCTATGCGCTCTTTCCGCACATGACGGTCGAGAACAACATCGCCTTCGGCCTGAAACAAGACGGCATGCCGAAAGCGGATATCGCCGCGCGCGTGGCGCAGATGCTGAAGCTGGTGAAGCTCGAAAAATTCTCCCAGCGCAAACCACATCAGCTTTCCGGTGGCCAGCGTCAGCGCGTCGCGCTCGCGCGCTCGCTCGCCAAGCGGCCGAAAGTGCTGCTGCTCGACGAGCCGCTCGGCGCGCTCGACAAGAAGCTGCGCGAGGAAACCCAGTTCGAACTGATGGATCTGCAGCAGGAACTTGGCCTCACCTTCGTCGTCGTGACGCACGACCAGGAGGAGGCGATGACCATGGCTGATCGCATCGCGGTCATGAGCCACGGCAAGGTCATCCAGGTCGCGACCCCGGCCGAGATTTACGAGGCGCCGAATTCCCGTTTCGTTGCGGACTTCATCGGCGACGTCAACATTTTCGAGGGAGCGGTTTCTGGAGCCGAGGGCGGCTATGTGCGGCTCGAAGGCGCCAATGGCTTTCCCATCCGCATGGCGTCCCCCGAAAGACCGGCGACCGGCACCAGGTCCGCGGTCGCCGTCCGTCCGGAAAAGATCCGCGTCAGCCGGCAGCCGCCGGCAAATGCGCCCGTCAACGCCGTCCAGGGCGAGATCTGGGATATCGGCTATCTTGGCGACATGACCGTCTTTCACGTACGTCTGAAGGATGGACGGGTGATCAAGGCGTCGTCGCTGAACGCGGTGCGTGCGGTCGAGGACCCGCTCGGCTATGATCAGGAAGTCTGGGTTTCCTTCGGCGAAGACGCCGGCGTCGTTCTGAAGGATTGAGACCATGACACGCGTCGCATCCGCTCTCTTCAGCCGCCTTGTCATCATCATCCCCTATGCCTGGCTGCTCTTCTTCTTCCTCATCCCCTTCTTCATCGTCTTCCGTATCTCGCTGTCGCAGACGGCCGTGGCGATGCCGCCCTATACGCCGGTTTTCGACCTCTTCGGCGGCCTGTCGGGCATTGTCGAGAAGGCGCGGGAATTCAATTTCGACAATTACGTCTGGCTCACCGAAGACGTTCTCTACTTCAACGCCTATGTGTCGAGCGTCATCATCGCGGCGGTTTCGACGGTCCTGACGCTGCTGATCGCCTATCCGATCGCCTACGGCATGGCGAAGGCGCCGAAGACCGTCCGCCCGACGCTGCTGATGCTGGTGATCCTGCCGTTCTGGACGAGCTTCCTGATCCGCGTCTATGCGTGGATCGCGATCCTGAAGCCCGAGGGCCTGCTCAACCAGTTCCTCCTGGCGACCGGCGTGATCGACCAGCCCTTGATCATTCTCAACACCAACTGGGCGATCTACATCGGCATCGTCTATTCCTATCTGCCCTTCATGGTGCTGCCGATCTATTCCTCGCTGGAGAAGATGGACCACACGCTGACGGAGGCCGCGCTCGACCTCGGCTGCACGCCGTTCACCGCTTTCTGGCGCGTGACTTTCCCGCTGTCGCTGGCGGGTGTGGTTGCCGGCTGCCTGCTCGTCTTCATTCCGGCCGTTGGCGAATTCGTCATCCCCGATCTGCTCGGCGGCTCGGAAACGCTGATGATCGGCAAGACGCTCTGGAACGAGTTCAACGCCAACCGCGACTGGCCGGTATCCTCCGCCGTAGCGACGATCCTGCTTCTGATCCTGGTACTGCCGATCGTCTACTTCCAGAACGCGCAGGCGAAAGCCGACAGCGAGGGGAGGTAGGACATGGGCACCTGGTCACGCTTCAACATTGCCTCGATCGTGCTCGGCTTCGGCTTTCTGTACCTGCCGATCGTGCTTCTGGTGATCTTCTCCTTCAACGAGTCGAAACTCGTCACGGTGTGGGCCGGGTTTTCGATCAAATGGTATGCGCAGCTCTGGCACAATCAGGCGCTGCTCGATGCCGCCTGGGTGACGATCCGCGTCGCGTTGATCTCTGCGACTTGTGCAACCGTGCTGGGAACGCTCGCGGCACTGGCGCTCGTTCGCTACACGCGTTTTCGCGGCCGCATGCTGTTCTCCGGCATGGTCTATGCGCCGCTCGTCATGCCCGAGGTGATCACCGGCCTGTCGCTCCTGCTGCTCTTCGTCGCCATCGGCCTCGATCGCGGCTTCTGGACGATCACGCTGGCGCATATCACCTTCACCATGTGCTTCGTTGCCGTAGTCGTGCAGTCCCGCTTGCTCAGCTTCGACCGGTCGATCGAAGAGGCGGCGCTCGATCTCGGCGCTACTCCTGTCAGGACCTTCTTTGCGATCACGCTGCCGGTTATCGCGCCGGCGGTGTTTTCCGGCTGGGTGCTGGCCTTCACGCTGTCGCTGGATGATCTCGTGATTTCGAGCTTCACCACGGGACCGGGCGCCACGACGCTGCCGATGAAGATCTACAGCCAGGTGCGGCTCGGCGTGACGCCGGAAATCAACGCGATCTGCACCATCCTCATCGGTGTCGTGGCGATCGGAGTGGTCGTTGCTTCCATCGTTACCAAGCAGCGCGAGGCGCAGCGCGAGCGAGACGAGCGGGCTGCCTTTGCCCAATCCTGAGCGGGAGCAGCCCCGCGCTTAGCGTGGGCGGCTTTTGTCGCTGTGAACTGTAAGCCAACGGCCGGTGTTTCTGACGCCGGCCGTTTTCAATTGGGCTCGCCAAGGACCGACAGGGGCGAGATCACTGCATTTGGCCAGGAACCGCCGACGAAGAAGCGCAGCCTTTGTCCGGCGTTGAGCGCGTCGATGAAGGTGCCGGCGAGCGCCAGGCTGCCGGTGCGATAGGGAATGACGCCATTGACCGAGAGACTGCCGGCTTGGCCGGTGAAAAGCGCCTGGTTCAGCCGCGCCGACCCCTGGCCGAAGCTCGCTTCGATGTCGGCGGTCTGGAAGGCGAAGCTGCCATCGCTGGCCTGAGCCAGCGAGAAGAACTCTCCCGCCCTGACAAGGTTCGCGAAGGCGTTTGCGTCGAAGCCGGAGAGGCTGCCGTTGGCGAGCGAGAGCCTGATGCTGCCCGAGGCTTCGGCCGCCTGCTCGGTCCAGAACGGATGCTCGGTCACAAGGTCGAAGTTGACGTTTCCTCGGCCGGTCGGGATCGGGCCTGTAAACCCGAAATCCGCTAGCACTGCGGCGAGGTCGGCATTCTTCAGGACCAGTTCGAGCTTGCCGCCCTTTGCCAATCCCGCTTCCGAGACGGCGATCCGGCCGCTGAGCCGACCATTGGCATAGGTGCTGTCGGCGATGTCGACGGAAGCGCGCCCGTGATCGATGATCACGCCGGCGGCCACATCCGTCAGCCGCAGAGGGCCGATCGATGCCTCCTGCGCCGATAGGCGGAGGTCGGCGCGCCAGGTCCGCGCGAAAGCGTCGCGGAGCTGCTTGGTGACATCGTCAGGCTCTACCGGCAATTGATCGATGAGTGGCTGCAGGCCGTTGAGGCCGATATGGTCGAACGCGAGCGTACCCTCTATGCGGGGCGTATCGTTGGCCGGTATGGAGACGTCGAGGACACCGGTCGCATTGGCGCCGCCCAGAGCAAGCTGCAGATCGTCGAACTTCAGGGAGCGATCGCCTGTCGTGACATTGGCGCTGAGGTTGAGGCTGCTGTCGGGCAGGGCGCGGCCAGCCTTGCCCTGATACCAGGCTGCCAGCGCTTGCAGAGATGCCGTCGAAAGCTGGAGCCGACCCGAACTGATCGGCGTCTGCGAGAGACTGCCGGTGCCTTCGAAAGAGAGGTTCAATGGAGTTGAGCTCAGCGATGTCCTGAGCGTCGTGTTGCGACCGGCGAGCAGGGCCAGCGGCTCGTTGCAGTCGAGCGTCCAGGTCACCAGCTGTCCGCCAAGGCTGCCCGAGAACTCGGCGCCCAGAGGCTCGGTGAAGGAGGGCCACTTGACCGTTCCGGCGATGCTGGAAAATTCCCGGGTCTGGTTGGTGATGAGGTCGATGACCTGCAGGCGCCCGTTTTCGACCGTGACGTCACCAAAGGGCGTATCGTCGCTGGAGGTCGGCCTTTCCGGCGCAGTCAACCAGTGTGGGGGTTGCCAGTTGAGCGTGCCATCCGTTCGTCTCTCCAGCGTGACGACCGGCTCGATCAAGTGGATGTCCTCGAGTTCCGGATCGCCGTCGATGGCCGAGAGCAGACTGAAGGAAGCGGTTATGCTGCCGATATTCGCGAGCTTGCGCGATGTGCCGTCTGCCGTCTCGATGGTCGCGGAGCGGAGCGTGAGGGTCGGTTCCGGCCAGAAGCTGATCTCGGGATTGCCTGTTATCCGGCTCTTCCCGCCGGACCAGGCGTCGAGCATGTGCTCCACCCTTGGGCGCACATCGGCGGTGGAAATCAGCAGAGGCAGCGCGGCATTGTAGGCGGCAGCAAGCCCCACTCCGATCGCCGCTGCCCATAGGAAGTGGCGACGACGGAACCGCGACCGCAGGCGTGCGTCGCGCATCATATGCAGGAATTTCCGTGTCATGTCCGCCTGGTCGCCGTCGCTTGGGTCACGCATGTTGGATAGGCCTTCGGCCCTCAGAAATCAAATGCGGCGGACAGGAAACAGACAGGTAAATGTCGCCGGCGCGATGCCGAGGCGATTGCGGGCACTGTTTATTTTGCGATGCAGCATGGTATAGAGAGCCTGGAGCAGGAGTGGAGGAAAAGCATGCAAGCAGAGCAGCCGTTGTGGGTTCCCGGTCCCGAGATCCGTGCGCATAGCCCCATGGCCGAATTCATCGCCTGGTGCAGCGAACGCTTCGGCAGGACCTTTGCGGATTATGACGCGTTCCATGCATGGTCGGTGGCCGAGCGTGGCGATTTCTGGACCGCAGTCTGGGAGCATTGCAACGTCATCGGCGAGCGCGGCACGACCGCCCTCGTGAATGGCGAGCGGATGCTCGATGCCCGCTTCTTCCCTGAAGCGAAGCTGAACTTCGCCGAGAACCTGCTTCGCGAAACCGGCGATGGCGATGCGCTTGTGTTCCGCGGTGAGGACAAGGTCGACTACCGCCTGTCGTGGAACGAGCTGCGGGCCTTGGTGTCGCGACTGCAGCAGGCGCTGAAAGCGCAAGGGATTGGCCCGGGCGATCGCGTCGCGGCGATGATGCCGAACATGCCGGAAACCATCGCGCTGATGCTGGCGACCGCTTCGATCGGAGCGATCTGGTCCTCCTGCTCTCCCGATTTCGGCGAGCAGGGCGTTCTCGATCGGTTTGGCCAGATCGCGCCGAAGCTGTTCGTCGCCTGCGATGGCTATTGGTACAACGGCAAGCGCCAGGACGTCGACGCGAAGGTGCGCGCGGTCTCGGCAAGCCTTGCCGTGCCGGCATTGATCGTACCCTACGCCGGCGACAGCACGGCGCTCGCCACCTCGATCGCGGGCGCTGCGACGCTCGGAGATTTCATCGCGCCCTTCAAGGCGAAGGCCCTGACGTTCGAACGGCTGCCCTTCGGCCATCCGCTCTACGTGCTGTTTTCGTCGGGCACGACGGGTGTTCCGAAGTGCATCGTGCATTCCGCCGGCGGCACCTTGCTGCAGCATCTGAAGGAACACCGTTTCCACTGCGGCCTTCGCCGCGGCGAAAAGCTCTTCTACTTCACCACCTGCGGCTGGATGATGTGGAACTGGCTGGCCTCGGGCTTGGCGGTCGGCGCCACGCTTTGTCTCTTCGACGGCTCGCCCTTCTACCCCGACGGCAACGTGCTCTTCGACTATGCCGCGGCCGAGAAGTTCGCGGTGTTCGGCACTTCGGCCAAGTACATCGATGCGGTCCGCAAGGGCGGTTTCGTGCCGGCCAAGACCCATGACCTCTCGACCCTGAGGCTGCTCACCTCCACCGGTTCGCCCTTGTCGCCGGAAGGCTTCTCCTTCGTCTACGAAGGGATCAAGGCGGACGTCCAGCTCGCTTCGATATCCGGCGGCACGGATATCGTCTCCTGCTTTGTGCTCGGCAATCCCCTGAAGCCGGTCTGGCGCGGCGAGATCCAGGGGCCGGGCCTCGGATTGGCCGTCGATGTCTGGAACGACGAGGGGCAGTCCGTGCGCGGCGAAAAGGGCGAGCTCGTCTGCACCAAGGCGTTCCCGTCGATGCCGGTGATGTTCTGGAACGATCCGGAAGGCGCCAAGTATCGCGCCGCCTATTTCGAGCGCTTCGACAACGTCTGGTGCCATGGCGACTTTGCCGAATGGACCGAACACGGCGGCATCATCATTCACGGCCGCTCCGACGCGACGTTGAACCCGGGCGGTGTGCGCATCGGCACCGCGGAGATCTACAATCAGGTCGAGCAGATGGAGGAGGTCGTCGAGGCGCTCTGCATCGGGCAGGATTGGGAAGACGACGTTCGCGTCGTTCTGTTCGTCCGCCTCGCATCCGGGATCACGCTCACCGACGATCTGACCAAGGCGATCAAGAACCGCATCCGCGTCGGCGCGTCGCCGCGCCACGTGCCGGCGAAGGTGATCGCGGTCACCGACATCCCCCGCACCAAGTCGGGCAAGATCGTCGAGCTTGCCGTTCGCGATGTCGTGCATGGCCGTCCGGTGAAGAACAAGGAGGCGCTCGCCAACCCCGAGGCGCTCGATCTTTTTGCCGGTCTCGAGGCCCTTAAGAATTGAGGGCGCGTTAACTTGTTGGCGCTCCCCGAATTAACCAAGCCTTCAGACTTGCTGAAAAATCACTAAAATTGCGGAGTCGCCTGGTAAGGTCTTGTTAAGAATTTGGGGCGCATTGTCATGTCAACTTGGGGCCGGTCGATGTAGGTCGGCGTTCGGCAGCGATGCCGCCGCAGACATGATGTCATCCCTTCTCGAGCACTTGTTGATTTAGCATTCGACTATCGAGGTGGCCTCCCAGCCACCTTTTTTTTATGCCGTTTCGACCGTCAGAAACGAGTGGAGCCCGGGGCCGATCAGGATCGACCTTCGAGCGAGCGCGACACCGCGATGACCGGGATCATGCCGGCGATGACGATGATCATGGCGGCAACCGAGGCATCCTCGACCTTTGCCCGCGAGGCATCCTCGTAGACGAGGGTGGCGAGGGTGTTGAAGTTGAAGGGCCGCAGCATGATCGTGGCGGATAACTCCTTCATCGTTTCGATGAAGACGAGCAGGGCCGCAGTCAGAACGGCCGGACGCATCATCGGCAGCAGCACGGTGCGCAGAGTCTGTCCGCCCGTGCGCCCGAGCGCACGCGCGGCCATGTCGAGATGCGGAGAGAGCTTCTGGAAGCCGGCTTCGAGGGTGCCTTCCGCCATGGTCAGGAAGCGCACGCTGCAGGCATAGATGATGGCAAAGCCGGTGCCGGTCATCATCAGGCCGGTGGAGATGCCGAAGGTTTCCCGCATGCCGGCGTCGATCGCGTTGTCGAGCGCGGCGAGCGGAAAGAGCACGCCGATCGCCAGCACCGTGCCGGGCACGCCGTAGCCGAAGGAGGCAAGCCGCCCGGCCGTGTCGGAGACCCGGGAGTGCCCGGTGCGCGCCGCATAGGCCAGCACGAAGCCGAGCAGCACCGTGGCGATCGCCGTCGCGCCCGAAACCAGGATGCTGTGGAAAAGCGCGTTCAGGAGACGGGGTTCCACGAACTGGTCGATCCGCTTCAGGGCAAAGTTGCCGAGGATGAAGAACGGCACGGCGAAACCGGAGAGGACGGGCAGCAGACAGGCGAACATCGCCGCCCACTTCTTCCAGCCGGTCAAAGACAGCCGGACGGCATCGTGGACGGCCGAGGTCGTCTTTTGGCTGGAGAAGCGCTGGCGGCGGCGTGCGGCCCGTTCGATCATCATCAATCCGATGACGAAGACCAGCATGATGCAGGCGATCTGCGCTGCACCCGCAAGGCTGCCGCGGTTCAGCCAAGTATCGAAGATCGAGAAGGTCAGCGTCTGCACGCCAAGGAATTCGACGGCACCGATATCGTTCAGGGTCTCCATCGCCACCAGCGTCAGGCCGATCATGATCGCCGGGCGGGCCATCGGGATCTGGATGCGGAAGAACACCTTGAGCGGACCGGCGCCGAGGGTGCGCGCGACGTCCGCAGCCGCCCGCCCCTGCATCAGGAACATCGAGCGGCAGGCGAGATAGATGTATGGATAGAGCACCGAGCTCAACACCAGCACCGCGCCGCCGAGCGAACGGATATCCGGAAACCAATAGTCGCGGCTCGTCTTGAAGCCGAAGATGACGCGGACCATGCTTTGCACCGGCCCGGTGAAGGTGAGGAGTTCACCGAAGGCATAGGCTGCGAGATAGGCGGGAATGGCGAGCGGCAGCACGAGGGCTGCGGAGAGAAACCGGCGGAGCGGAAACTCGCAGCTTGCCACCAGCCAGGCGGTCAGGATGCCGATGATCGCAGTGCTGGCACCCGTCAGCGAAACGAGGAGGAGCGTTCGCCCGGTTGCGCGTGGAATGACGTTTTCCATGAGGTGCGGCCAGTTGCCGCCGCCGCCCGACACTGCGAGCCAAGCGATCGCGATGATCGGCATCAGCACGATCACCGACGTCAGGCCGGCCCAGGTCGCCAGGAGAGGATGGGAAAGACCGGTTCCTGCCCGTGCAAGACGCCGCTTTGTGCTCTGAGAGGTGGACTGCAATCGATCGATTCCGAAGCGAGACGGCAGGAATAGCTAACCGGCGCCCAGCAAACTGGCCGCCGCAAGTCAACATTTCCTTATAACATCCGGTCTCAGTTCGCCAAGACGCGTTGTGACGGGAAGGAGATTTCCACCAGCGTGCCTTCGTTCGGCGCGGAGGTGATCGAGAAGTGCGCCCGGTTCGCTTCCGCCATGGCCTTTGTCAGCGGCAGGCCGAGCCCGGTGCCGTCGCCGCGCTTGCGTCCGCCCGTCGTCACCTGCCGGAACGGCTTCATCGCCTGGTCCAGTTCGCTGCGCGTCATGCCGACGCCGGTATCACGAATCCGCAGCATGACGCTGCCGTTCGCCTCGTAGGAGGTCGATACGACGATCTGACCGCCCGAGGGCGTGAAGCGGATGGCATTTGCCAGGATGTTGAGCGCGATCTGCTTGATCGAGCGACCGTCGGCGACGACGTTCGGCACGGCCGCCGAAAGCGAGGTGCGGATGATGACGCGCTGGCTGTTGGCCTGGGGCTGGACGAGAGACACGGCCTCCGAAACCGCCTCGTTGATCTCGACGGCGCCGAAGTCGAGTTCCATCTCTCCGGCTTCGATCTTCGAGATATCCAGGAGATCGTTGACGATATCGAGCACGTGGCGTCCCGACCGGCCGATATCGCCGGCATATTCGATATAGCGCGGATGGCCGACCGGGCCGAAATGCTCGCTTGCCATCATGTCGGAGAAGCCGATGATCGCGTTGAGCGGCGTGCGGATCTCGTGGCTGACGCGGGCCAGGAACTCGGTCTTGTGGGCGTTTGCCGTTTCTGCCGCGCGCTTGGCGTTCCGGAGCTCTTCTTCCGTCCGCTTCCACTGGGTGATGTCGCGGATCACGGCGCAGAAGCCGTTGGATGCCGAAAGCCTCCCGATGGTCATGAACAGCGGAATGAAGCCGCCATTGGCCTCCCGTCCGATTACCTCGCGACCGTCATTCAGCACACTCGCCACGCCATGGCCGGAAAGACCGTGCAGATAGTCGATGACCGCCTTCTGGCTCTCATGGGCGAAAAGCGCCGCGAAGGGTTTGCCGCGGATCTCGCCCTCGTCATAGTTGAAGAGGGCGCTGGCCGAACGGTTCACCGAGCGGATATCGCCGTCATGGCCGAGAACGACCACGCCATCGGTGGCCGTTTCCAGAATGGACTTGAGCTCGTCGATTTCCGTCTTCAGGCTCTCGACCTGTTGGCCCCCTGCGACCGCCTCGCCACCCTTGGCCGGTTCGGCGCTCGGCGCGCTCGCCGGTGTCAGTGCCAGCATCAAGGCGCCCTTGCCGTCCCAGCGGATCGAGTGCAGGCGGGCGGTGACTGGCCGCATTTGGCCGTCCCTGCGGATCAGCGTCAAGGTGCCGTCGGGCTCGCCGTCGATTGCCTCTTCGCCATTGGCAAAGAGCGCGTCTATGCCGCCTTCCTGTGCGAACGCGTCGAGGTCGTCATAGGCGGTGAGCCGCAGAAACTCCGGATTGGCGTGCAGCAGTTGGTCACCGCGATGGACGAGCATGCCGATCGGCAGGCTGTCGAGGATCTCGCCGCTGAGACCGATATCGGCCGTCTGCTGCTGGCCTTCGATTTCGCCGGCCGCGTCGTCGTGTGTCTCCGCGTCGAGCGCGGTTTCGCTTCCGTCTGCCTCGACGGGTGCAGCGTCTTCGGTCTCCGGCTCACCTGACGGCTGCATTGAAGCCGTGCTGTCGTCCTCGCTCGGGGGGAGGGGCTCAGCCGTTGTCGCCCTGGCTGTTTCGCCGTTTTCCGGCGCCGCCTCCGCCGCGTCGGCCGGCTTGCCGAAATTCTCGCCCAGTTGGCGGGCGATCTCGCGAAAGGCCGCCTGTTCGCCGCGCGTCAGCCCGCTCGCCGCACGGTGCTGCTCGAGCTCGACGATCTTGTCGGAGGTTCGGGGGCTTGGTGTCTCCACGACGCGCAGCGCCGGACGCTCGCTTTGGGAAGGACCGGGGGGAGACGCAGGCTCGTCAATAGGGCTTTCATCTTCAGGCGTAAGATCCGTTGCTTCCGGCGCGACCGAGAAGAGCGGCAGGTCTTCGTGTTCGGCAGCGTCGCCGTCATCCGGGGTAGGCTCTGCCGCAACCTGGCTTTCCGCCTCGATCTCGCCGGTTGGTCCTTCTCTCCCGGCCTCTTCCGGCAGAGATGGGTCCACAGGCTCATCCACCTTTGCCTCGGGGCCGAGCGCCAGGCCGTTGGCGTTCTCGTCCTCGACGGCATCGGCAAGGCGTACGATGCCGAAACCGCGGAAGCCGTCGAATTCGCGCGAGCGGGAATAGGTGGGCAAAGCGGCCAGATCGACCGGAACCTTGAGGCTCGTGCCTTGAACGGGCCAGAAGATCGTCTTGCCGGACCAGGTGTCCCGGCGCTGCAGCAGCGTGCTGATCTTGTGGTCGCGATCGAGATCGTAGCGCGCCGCGACATCGGTGAAGCTCGTGCCGATCACATCGGCCGCGCGCGGCCCGACCGCGGTCGCGAACTCCTCGGAAATTTCGCTGAAGCGGCCCTCGGCATCGATTTTCCAGACGAAACGCACCGCACGGCCGCCAGGCGTAAAGACGAAATCGGCCTCCTCGGTGGGAGCCGTGTCGTCCGCGCCGGTTTCGCCCGTCTCGCCTTCGGCCTGGGGCTTCCCTTCGGCCCGGGCTTCCTCTTCGACCAGGGCCTCCTCGGCGGCTGCCGCTCGGGCGACGGTCTCTGTGGTCTCGGCGCTCAGGTCCTCAGCGTCGGTTTCGCCCTCGGCCGGCAAGGCTGTCGCCTCACCGGAGGCGTTAAGCGGGTCCGGCTCGATGACTGTCTCCGCGGGAGTGTCCACCTCGTCCGTGACCAGGGCCCTGTCGCCGGCCTGCGGTTCTACGTCCGATGCCTCCGGTTCGACGACTGTTTCCAACGGCTCGACCGGCGCCAGGCTTGCCGCCGGTTCGTCGTCCATTTCGTCGGTTGCCAATTCGGGTTCGGTCGCAATCCCGCTTTCGCCCGGATCCTGACCCTGGACGGGCGGCGGCACCGGCACTTGTTCCGCCACGGGAGACTCTTCCTCGGGGTCGAGGGTGCCGAGAATGGTCTCGACGGCAAAGAGCAGATGCAGTGACGGATCGTCGGCGATCTTGCCGACAGCGGCCGGCAGATGTCCTTTCCGGGTGGCGACCGGGCGTTTGATCAGCCAGTCGTGATCGCGCGAAACGGCGACGACGAGTTGCCTGCGCGTCTCGTCCGACATGCCGAGGCCGGGAAAACCCGGGGAGTGCGCGACAATGGCGCCCTCACCATCGAGCACCGCCATGTGGGTATCGGGGCCGTCCAGGCCGGCGATCATTCGCGCGGCCCGATCCTCGATCGAAAGCGGCGCGCCCGCATGCGGCGCGGTAAAGAGCACGGCATCCTCGTCCGGCCGAACGCGGATCATCTCGACGGCGACATTGAGCGGCGTGCCGCGGAAGCCCGAGAACTTCCGGATCGAAAGCTGGCGGCGGTCGCCGACGCGCACGAGCTGCGCCGCCGCGGCGCGCAACTGGCGCAGCGAAAGATCGTTCTGGTCCGGCCCCGCATCGATGAAGTCATAGATCGATCCGGCGCCGAAGAACGCGGCGCCCTGGTCGTTTGCCCAGAGGATGCGTTCGAAGTCCCGCGAAAACAGGATCGCCGCATCGCCGCGGGCGAAATGCTCTCGCACCCGCGCATGCACGGCGATGTCGATGAAAGGATACTGTCTCGCGGGCATGGACTGGCCTATTGACGGATCGCTTACGGGTTAACACTCTATTAATACCCGGCCCGCCCGCGAGGGTCCAGCGAGGCCCGGAGCTTCGTCCCGGCTTTCACCGCGAAAGGTTAATGCCTCGGATTTTGTGCGGTGCACAATTTTATTGCAATGCACAAGGAGATCGATTATATAGTGCGCATCAAGCAACGGCGCCTCAAAAGAGGGCCTGACACCAAGGAGCGCTTTCATGGCTACCAAGAAGACCGACGACGTATTTTCCCTTTCCTCGTTCGACCCGGCGAAGTTCACCGACAGCTTCCGCGATTTCGCGGAAAAGGGTGCCGCCCAGTCGAAGGAAGCCTATGCCAAGATGAAGACGGCCGCCGAAGAGGCGACGAAGACCGTCGAAGCCACGCTTGAAAACGCTCAGACCGGCACCGTCGAGCTCGGCCTCAAGGCAATCGATGCGCTGCGCACGAATGCCGAAAACTCGCTTTCGCACATGGAAGCGCTGCTCGGCGTGAAGTCGCTCTCCGAACTCGTCGAGCTGCAAACGGGCTTCATCCGCAAGCAGGCCGAGCTCGCCGTCGAGCAGGCGAAGACCATGCAGGAAGCGACCAAGAAGGTTGCGGAGAACGTCGCAAAGCCGGGCAAGGAAGCTGCCGAAAAGGCAATGTCCTCCTTCAAGAAGGCCTAAGCCGACCGATTGCGCTGCGTGGCGGGTGGCGACGGGCCGCTGTTGCCCCTGGATCTGCCGGGGCGCGCCGAAATTCAAAAAGACCGGATGGGTTGCCATCCGGTCTTTTTGCAGGATAATCTCAAGTTAAGGCTTGCAAATCGACGGAAGTCTCCGTATGTGAGCCGCCAAGCGACACGACGTCGCCAGCCGTGCGGTTGTAGCTCAGTTGGTTAGAGCGCAGGTTTGTGGCACCTGAGGTCAGTGGTTCGACCCCACTCAACCGTACCATTTCTTCTCTATCTCTCTGATGTTGAAGCATTTTGTCGAGCCGCCGGCACAAGCATCGCGCGCTCTCAGAACAGCTTGGCCATCGCTCTCAATGCCGTCACGTCATCAACGCCATTCTGGTAGAGTTCTATCAGCCGGGCGGCCAATGCAATGGCCTCGGGTGAGCGGCGCGGGAGATTTCTCTCCCGTATCGCATCGTTGAAGACGTCGTCGATCTTGACGAATTCACCCGGCAGGATTGGCCTGCCCGTAACAGCGACAAGCATCGTTCCATCCTCCTTGCTCGACTCCACATACGAATCGCTTCCGCGCGATCGCGCTGGTTCGTGGGCGATCGCCCTGAACCATCGCATGGGAGTCTCCCATTGAGCAGAAACGCTGGGAGACGGCGCTCTGTTCCTGTGCTGTGATACCCAAAACGGGTTGACCGGTGACGCTGCCGCAGTCAGGCGGAGATGAAGCTGTTCCTATTGCGCGAATGCCTGTCGCCTACGGGGCGAGGGCGACGGTCCTCTTCTGGCTGAAATAAGCGGCCGCGGGCACCTTCCGTCCGAATAGACATTGGCGCCATCCGTCGGTAAAATTTCGACAACGGATTCTCGGAAGGCGCTGCAATCCCATGGCCAACGAATCCATCACGCGCAGGCTCGCTGCGATCCTGGCTGCCGACGTCGTCGGTTACAGCCGGCTGATGGAGCGCGACGAGAAAAACACCTACACGCAGCTCATGGCGCGCTGGAAAGAGGTTCTGGAGCCGCTTGTCGCCACCCATCAGGGCCGTGTCTTCAAGACAACGGGCGACGGCGTGCTCGTCGAATTCTCCAGCGCCGTCAATGCCGTCGAATGCGCCGCAGCACTTCAGCGAGCCATGACGGCCGCAAATCGGGACGTACCGGCGGATCAGGCAATCGTGCTGCGCGTCGGGGTCAACATGGGCGATATCATGGTCGCCGACAGCGATCTCTACGGCGATGGCGTCAACGTCGCCGCCCGGATAGAAGCGCTTGCCAAACCGGGCGGCGTGGCGATCTCGGACGGGGTGCACGAATATGTGCATGGCCGCATCGACCTCGATTTCGTCGACAGCGGCCATCATGAGGTCAAGAACATCGAACGCCCCGTGCACATCTGGAGCTGGTCGCCGGACGAATATGACGCGCCGGTGAAGGTTGTGCCCGAAGCGCCGCCGCAGCTCCCGAGCCGGCCGTCGATCGCCGTGCTGCCGTTCGACAACATGTCCGGCGATCCGGAACAGGGCTATTTCGCCGACGGCATCACCGAGGACATCATCACCGATCTTTCCAAGGTTTCAGGCCTCTTCGTCATCGCCCGCAATTCCTCCTTCGCCTACAAGGGCAAGTCGCCGGATATCCGCCAGGTCAGCCGCGATCTCGGCGTTCGCTACGTGCTTGAAGGCAGCGTTCGCCGTGCCGCCAATCGGATCCGGATCAATGCCCAGATGATCGACGGAACGACAGGCGGTCATCTCTGGGCCGAACGCTACGACCGTGGAATAGAAGATATCTTCGAGGTTCAGGACGAAGTGACCCGCACCATCGTCACCGCGCTCAAGGTGAAGCTGACGGCCGGTGAAGAGGAGCGGCGCGAGAGCCGCAACAAGGTCGATCCGGAAGCCTATGACCTGCTCGTCCGATCCCGCCAGGCCATCCTGCGGTTCGACGTACAATCGTCCGCCGAGGCGCGCAGCATGCTCGAACGCGCCATCGCCATCGATCCGGGCCTTGCCGCTGCCTATGCGTCGCTCTCGATCGTTGCCTTGACCGACTACATCAACCGGTGGAACGGCGGGACGTTCGACAATGTTTCGCGTGCCCTTGAGCTTGCCGAGAAGGCTATCGAAACCGACGAGAACGAGGCACACGGCCATCATGCCCTGTCGCTCGCGCTCTGCTGGGCACGGCATTATGACGAGGCGGAAGTCGCGGCGCAGCGCATGCTCAAGCTCGACCCCAATTCCGCCGGCGGTCACACGGCTCTCGGCTCGATCCGGGACTTCCAGAGCAAGTTCGAGGACGCGCTGCCCTATTACACGCGAGCCCACCGGCTCGATCCGCAATTCGACCTTTCGCTGCACTTCCTCGGGCGGACCCTGCTCAATCTCGGCCGTTTCGACGAGGCCGAGATCGCCTTCAAGCGGCGGCTGGCGCTGGCTCCACGCTCGGACATGACGCGTTTCTATCTCGCCTGTCTCTACGGCCGCACCGGGCGCCACGAGGAGGCGCGGCGTTATTGGCATGAGGTGTTCGAGGTCAATCCGAATTTCTCGATAGATCACTTCAAGCGTGCCATGCCCTACAAGGATCCGGGCGTTCTGGGCCGGCTGGTGGACGGGCTCCGCGAAGCCGGGATTTCCCTTTAGATGCGACGCGGGGACCTGCATTCCGAGATGCTCTGGTCCATCGCGCATCAAGTAGGGGAAGACGCGTGCCGGGACGTCGATGCGGCCTCGCTGGCGTAGCGTCCCGTGAACGGATCAGGAACCTTTTTGCTGCTTGCTCGCGAGCCGATGTGGGGCCATTCTCAGTTGATCATGGCCATGCGCTAAGGCGAGAGGTCAGGCCGGTCGACGCTTGGTCTCGACCCCGCACCATGACGGGGGCCGAGTGCATCTTGCGCTGGAGCGCCGCGCGTCTTATCAGACGCGCAAAGGTCGCTGTAGGACTTTGATTTGCTGCATGTCTTCGTCCTCAAATCGAGGTCGATTTAAGGAGACATGCAATAGAGCAGGGCGTTTGCGCTGAGCTCAACCTCGAAGCGCTTGCCGTGCTGCCTCTTTTTATTGGTCCTTCGGGGAGGAGGTTGACCATGTCTCCACAATATTTGGAACATCCGTTGCGATTGGGCGAGCAGGCGCCGAACTTTGTGCTGGATGCGATCTCCCGCGAGGGCAAGATCGCACTTGATGATTTTCGCGGCCGTCGTCCGTTGTTGGTCGGGTTGTATCGGGGCCTGCTGTGTCCCTTCTGCCGGCGCCATGTCGCGGCGATGGCGCAGTTCAACCCGGCCCTGCGCGAAAAAGGCGTGGAGTCTCTAGCAGTGGTGAACACCCCGGTCGAACGCGCGCGGCTTTATTTCCGCTATCATCCGATACCCGGCCTTCTTGCTGCATCCGACCCGGAGCGGGCATCACACCGCGCCTTCGGCCTGCCTCTCCTCGAGTTCACCGAGGATGAGACCGACTGGCCACACAGGGTCGGGATGGACCTCGTCACGACGATGCGGGTCGATCTGCCGGGGGAATTGCCCGAGGCGATGGACCCGGCGACGGCCGGCGACCTCCTGAGCGAAAAGGACGGGTACGAAATCACAGATGCCGATCAGCAGGTGAGGATACCCGGTCATATGCAGCTTGTCGGTCATTTCCTGCTCGATCGTGAAGGCGTGGTGCGCTGGAGCTTTACGGAAGTTGAGGACCAGGGCCAAAACCTGTGCCAGGCGCTCAATCCCGAGGAGTTGATGGCGGCTGCTTCGCAAGTCGCACATTGACAGCGGCAATTCGCTCGACGAGGCCGCCGGGTTGCTGCTGCATGTTTCCTTAAATCGTATCCGCTTTAAGGATAAAACATGCAGTGGTGCAAAGTGTTACAGCGGCCCTTATACGCCCGAAAAGCGCGGCGCTGTAGCGCGATTGGTCCGCGGATTTCTCCGTTTGAGGCGTATCAGACGAAGATCTGGTGCTCCGCCGTCACCAGTTCCTGCAGGAAGGCGACCACCGTGCGCACGCGTACGAGGTCGCGGGCGCTTTCGTGATAGGTGGTCCAGTAGGCACGGCGGATGGTCGTCTCCGGCAGGACGCGTTTGAGCTCCGGCGTGTGGCGGGCGATGTAATTGTGCAGGATGCCGATGCCGGCGCTGGAGCGCACCGCCTCCGTCTGGCCGGTGGCGCTGGAGATCTCGAAAGAGGCATCCCAGCTTCGCATGATCTCGGCGGAAAAGTTCAGCGACGGCGTGAAGATCAGGTCCTCGACATAGCCGATGCGGCGATGCTCCCTGAGGTCGTCGATCGTGCGCGGCGTACCGTGCTTTTCGAGATAGGCTGACGAGGCGTAGAGGCCGAGCGTGTAATCCGTGAGCTTCGAGGAGACGAGACGCCCCTGTTCCGGTCGCTCGATGGTGATTGCGATGTCGGCCTCGCGCTGCGACAGCGAGAAGGAACGCGGCACCGGCACGAGCTGCAGTTTCAGTTCCGGATAGCGGGCGGTCAGCCGACCGAGGCGCGGCGCCAGGAAAGACACGCCGAAACCGTCGGGCGCGCCGATGCGAACGGTGCCGGCGATCGCAGTATCGATCCGGCCGATCTGCGATTGCGCCGCCAGCATCTCGGTTTCCATCCGCTCGGCTGCCGTGACGAAAATCTCTCCCTCGGCCGTCAGCTCGCAGCCGTTCGGCCGGCGCACCAGAAGCCGCGTCTTCAGCGTTTCCTCAAGCGCCGTCACCCGGCGGCTGAGAGTGGCATGGTTGACGCCGAGCCGTTTCGACGCCGCCAGGATCTGTCCGGTGCGCGCGACGGCTAGAAACATTCTGACATCGTCCCAGTTCATAGTGTCGAGACCTCGGTGCGCAGCCGTGGGCTTTAATTTCTGCACAACGGTTGCTGAATATAGGAAATTGATTTGTTGAAATCGTAGTGCGATCATGCCGCCACAATCAAGGTCTGGAGGAACCACCATGTACGAAATCGGTCATTTCATCGATGGTAAGCGCGTTGTCGGCAAGAGCGGCCGCGTCAGCAACATCTTCAATCCGGCAACCGGCGAAGTACAGGGTACGGTAGCGCTCGCCAGCGACGCGGAACTGGCGGCAGCGGTCGAGAGCGCCAAGGCGGCGCAGCCCAAGTGGGCGGCCACCAACCCGCAGCGCCGCGCCCGCGTCTTCATGAAGTTTGTCGAGCTTCTGAACGCGCACATGAACGAGCTTGCCGAAATCCTTTCGCGCGAACACGGCAAGACGATCGAGGACGCCAAGGGCGACCTCGTCCGCGGCCTTGAAGTCTGCGAATTCGTCATCGGTATTCCGCACCTGCAGAAGAGCGAATTCACCGAAGGCGCAGGCCCCGGCATCGACATGTACTCGATCCGCCAGGCCGTCGGCATCGGTGCCGGCATCACGCCGTTCAACTTCCCGGCGATGATCCCGATGTGGATGTTCGCCCCGGCGATCGCCTGCGGCAACGCCTTCATCCTGAAGCCGTCGGAGCGCGACCCGTCCGTTCCGATCCGCCTCGCTGAATTGATGATCGAAGCGGGCCTGCCTGCCGGCATCCTCAATGTCGTCAACGGTGACAAGGGCGCGGTCGACGCGATCCTGACCCATCCGGATATCGCCGCCGTCTCCTTCGTCGGCTCCACGCCGATCGCCCGCTACGTCTATGGCACGGCGGCGATGAACGGCAAGCGCGCCCAGTGCTTCGGCGGCGCCAAGAACCACATGATCATCATGCCCGACGCCGACCTCGACCAGGCCGCCAACGCGCTGATGGGCGCCGGCTACGGCTCGGCCGGCGAGCGCTGCATGGCGATCTCGGTTGCCGTCCCGGTCGGCGAAGAAACCGCCAACCGCCTGATCCAGAAGCTGACCCCGATGGTCGAAAGCCTGCGTATCGGTCCCTACACGGACGAGAAGGCCGACATGGGCCCGGTCGTCACCAAGGAAGCCGAGCAGCGCATCCGGAACCTGATCGACAGCGGTGTCGAGCAGGGCGCGAAACTCGTGGTCGACGGCCGCGACTTCAAGCTCCAGGGCTATGAGAACGGTCACTTCATCGGCGGCTGCCTGTTCGACCATGTCACGCCCGACATGGACATCTACAAGACGGAAATCTTCGGACCGGTTCTCTCGGTCGTTCGCGCCAAGACCTACGAGGAAGCGCTCGATCTGCCGATGAAGCACGAATACGGCAACGGCGTCGCGATCTACACTCGTGACGGCGACGCTGCCCGCGACTTCGCCTCGCGCATCAACATCGGCATGGTCGGCGTCAACGTGCCGATCCCGGTTCCGCTTGCTTACCATTCCTTCGGCGGCTGGAAGTCCTCGTCCTTCGGCGACCTGAACCAGCATGGCCCGGACTCGATCAAGTTCTGGACCCGCACGAAGACCATCACCGAGCGCTGGCCCTCGGGCATCAAGGATGGTGCCGAGTTCGTCATGCCGACGATGAAGTAACGGGACAACAGATCCTCCCGCCTCGGGGCCTCCTTCGGGAGGCCCTTTTTGTAAGCAAAGTAAACCTCCACCTCCGGTGGAGGACTGGACGGGTTCTACATTGTGATTGAGAGACCTCCGTGCTTGGACCGCTAGGCTGGCCGAGACATAGAACGGAGGTTTTATGGATGAACGATCGCAATCACACGCGACATGGGACTGCAAATACCATGTGGTCTTCGCGAGTAAGTACCGAACGAAACGTCTTTACGGTGACGTGCGACGTGAATTGGGTGACCTTTTGCATCGGCTTGCTCTGCAAAAGGACTGCCGGATCGAGGAAGGGCATCTTATGCCCGACCATGTGCATATGCTGATATCGATCCCGCCGAAATATTCGGTGTCGCACATTGTCGGCTTCTTGAAGGGCAAGACCGCCCTTTACGTGGCCAACAAATACGCCCGCAAACGGCGCTACAAAGGGTATCACTTTTGGGCGCGAGGGTACTTCGTCTCAACGGCTGGCTATGATGAGCAGGTCGTCAGACGTTATATCCGCAATCAAGAAAAGGCCGACAAAGCTTCCGACTTTGCCGACCTCTTTAACCGTAGCTACTAACTTATAGCAAAACCGCTTCTAGCGGTTCAAGCGCAGCGTTTCAAACCTCCACCTCTGGTGGAGGTTATGACTTGTTGGATCCGGCGCATGGCAAATATGCTGCTGCTATCGGACTTGCCGGCGTGAGGCTCCAAACGAAAACAGCGGGCCGGGACCCGCTGTTCGCACTCAATCAGTTGGCTTGCGATCAGTCCTGCGGACCGTCGTTGTAGCCGACCTTGTCGACCAGTTCCGACGCCTTCTTGCGGTTGGCTGCGATCTCGGCGAGCGGCAGTTCGTCCGGCTTGATCGTGCCGAAGGACTTCACGACGTCAGACGGTTCGGCGCCCGGCAGAACCGGATATTCGAACACCTGCTCGGCGTAGATCTTCTGGGCTTCGCCTTCCGAGAGGAATTCCATCAGCTTCAGCGCATTTTCCTTGTTCGGGGAATTTTTGGCGAGCGCCATGCCCGAGATGTTGACGTGCGTGCCGCGGTCCTTGGCGTTCGGGAAGAGCACCTTGATGGCGGCCGCCCACTCCTTCTGCTCCGGCTCCCGTTCGTTGGTCATCATCAGGCCGACGTAATAGGTGTTGCCGAGCGCCAGGTCGCATTCGCCGGCGAGGATCGCCTTGGCCTGGTCGCGGTCGCCGCCGTCGGGCTTCTTGGCGAGATTGTTCTTGAGGCCGGTCAGCCACTTCTCGGTCTCGGCTTCGCCGTGGTGAGCGATCATCGAGGCGAACAGGCCGATATTGTAGGAGTGCTGGCCGTCGCGGGTGCAGATCTTGCCCTTCCACTTCGGATCGGCAAGCTCCTCATAGGTGATGTCGTTCTGGGCGACACGATCCTTGGAGGCGTAGACGACGCGGCCGCGCGTGGTGAGCCCGAACCAGTTGCCGTCAGGATCGCGGAAATGTGCCGGGATGTCCTTGTTGATCGTCTCGTTGACGACAGGCTGCGTGACGCCTGCGTCCTTGGCTTCCGTCAGGCGGCTGATGTCGACGGTCAGGATCACGTCGGCCGGCGAGTTGGCGCCTTCGGCCTGGATGCGCTCGACGAGGCCCTTGTCGAGGAAGAGCACGTTGGTGGTGATGCCGGTTTCCTTGGTGAAGGCATCGAGCAGCGGCTTGATCAGATCGGGCTGCCGGTAGGAGTAGATATTGACCTCACCGTCGGCCCAGGCGGCGCTCGTCGTAAGCAGGGTTGCCGTCAGGGACAAAACGCCCATCGCTGCTCTTGAAACGGACATCGCTTCCTCCATTTTCTTGTTTGATCTAAGTTAACAAAATCGCTCATCTTTCTGACGTCGACGCTGCAAACAGTCAATCGGGAAACCGTCAACACTCAAGAAGAAGTGATTTTTCAAGGTTTTTGGAATTGTTCCAAACTACGATCCGTCCTATATGATGAACTCGTGAACCTCTCGAATGCCGGAGTGAATGATGCGTCTGACGAAACAAACGAACTACGCGGTTCGCATGTTGATGTACTGCGCCGCGAACGGAGAAAAGCTCAGCCGCATTCCCGAAATCGCCAGGGCCTATGGCGTTTCCGAGTTGTTTCTCTTCAAGATTTTGCAGCCGTTGACCAAGGCCGGCCTGGTCGAGACCGTTCGTGGCCGCAATGGCGGCGTGCGTCTGCCGAAGCCCGCGTCGGCCATTACCCTGTTCGATGTCGTCAAGGTGACGGAAGACAGCTTCGCGATGGCGGAATGTTTCGAGGCGGGCGAGATCGACTGTCCGCTCGTCGATAGCTGCGGCCTGAACGCGGCACTCCGCAAGGCGCTCAATGCCTTCTTCGAGGTGCTGCAGGGCTATACGATCGACGACCTCGTCAAGGCGCGTCCGCAGATCAACTTCCTGCTCGGCCTCGAAGAGACGAAGCGTCCGCAGACGACGGCCGCCTGACGATCCCAGACGCACTGCATGTCAAAGTGCTAGAGCGACCTTTGTGCGTCTGATAGGGCGCGGGGCGCCGTGGCGGAGTTCGCCGGCTCTCACGCCTGCGGTAGATACTCCCGCAATATGAAATCGATCGCAGTCGGGTCGATTTCCGCCTTGTCGATGCGGAAATCCGCACCGTACTGCTCCAGATTCTGAAAATACGGATCGGCGAGCGACGCTGAAATTACCCCGATCGGACCGATGTAACCCTGGCGCCGGAGCGCCGGCACGGTCTCGCGGAAATCGAGCTGTGGGTGAAGCCGGTTATCCAGCAGGATCATCGACACCGGTTTGCCCGAGCGCAGGAACGCCAGCGCGTCTTCCATCGTCTGGCAATAATGCAGCTCGATCGCGATGTTGCTTACCTTGCGGATCAACCCGCGCAGGATCAGGTTTTCCGTCGGATCGTCGTCAACGAGCAGGATGTGAGCATTTCGCGTCATGACCGATACCCTTGCTGACTTGCAGGCGTCCTGTTCGTGGGGCGTGGCCTCATGCAATACCACGCATCGGTTGTCACTGGATGATCTGTTCTCGGATCGCCTTCGCCACCATCTGGGTGCGGTTGACGACGTCGAGCTTCTTCAGGATCGTTGCGGTGTGGGAATTCACGGTGTGCTCCGACACGGAAACGATGAGGGCGATCTCGCTTGCCGTCTTGCCGTGCGAGATCCATTTGAGAATTTCGGTCTCCCGCGGCGTCAAGCCCATGCCGGTCTTGTTGGCCAGGGCGACGCGATAGAAATAGTCGAAGGCTGAGACCGCGTCATAGGCAAGCTCGAAATGTTCGGCGCGGCCGATGTCGTCGCCATCGCCAAGAAAGAGCACGGCGTAGCGGGCGCCGCTCGCGGCCGCATGCACGGGCACGCTGAGGAGCAGCTCGAAGCCAAGCTGCACGAGCAAATTCTGGCCGGCGTCGCAACCCGGGTCGTCCGTCCGCCAGACGGAGGAAATCACCGACCGGTGCAGCGTCTTGTAGAACAGAGAGTCTCCGAAGCGGTGGCGCTTGTCGTACTCCTCGGCGAGACCGGACGGCAGATCATGCAGCACCAGGCGGCTGGACAGCATGCACGCGTCGTTCTCGTTGCCGAGCTGGAGAATGCCGAAATGGCTGAAGCCGAAGCGGAGTGCCATGGTGTGGAAGATGCGGAAGAAGTCGACGCGGTTCAGCGCTTTCTCAAGGTCGTCGCGAAGGTCGTACCGCCTGTGATTTTCCAGCAAAGCCGCCACGGAATGGCTATCCCCTTGTCGTCGCGCGGCAGTCTACCCGGCGCACCGGCGCAATCAACCGGCTAAGACCGGCTGCGGCATTGCTGGCAGCAAGCGTCATATCCGTTCCTCGGCAATCCTGCCGAAAGACGGCGAACGGTAAAAGGCGGCTGCCGGTCCCTCCCAAGGACGTCTGCGCACGTCGATTGTCTCCCCCGAGTTTGTATACATTTTATTGCACAATCCTGTTGGTGATTTCTACCATAGTATCTTGGGATTGACGGAAAGCTGTGGCGACCGAATCGAGTCCTCGTACGGCGAATGATCGCGTATTTCGCCAGCCCGCCGTTCGCGGTAGAATAGAAGTTGGGCATCCGGGGTGAGGCCAGCCCCGGTGGAGGGACGGACCAGGCGTGTGCCAAACCCTGCGGAAGCAGGCGGTAAGCCTTGGTTCGAAAGCGTCGCGCTGCACTGATTCGTCAGCCGATTCTAAAACAGTGGACAGATATCCCGGCTCTACCTGAGGACGAATTTTTCGCATAGACAAATTTATGCGGCGACTTATTGCAATGCGACGCCAAATGTCGTTCCATCCGGCCTTGACCGGGGGCAACGGCGTTCCGCGTCAGGAAAACACGAGAACAAAAACAAATCTGGGAAGCAAAGCTCATGAAAAAGCTCACTACTCTCTTTGCAGCGACGGCGCTTGCCACGCTGATGGCCGGCTCTGCCTGGTCGAAGACGTTCGTCTATTGCTCGGAAGGTTCGCCTGAGGGTTTTGACCCGGGCCTGTACACCGCCGGCACGACCTTCGACGCGGCTGCGCACACGGTCTACAACCGCCTGCTCGAGTTCAAGAAGGGCACGACCGAAGTTGAGCCGGGCCTCGCCGAGAGCTGGAAGATCTCCGACGACGGTCTCGAGTACACCTTCAAGCTGCGTCCGGGCGTCAAGTTCCAGACGACCGAATTCTTCACGCCGACCCGCGACCTCAATGCGGACGACGTCGTCTTCTCCTATGAGCGTCAGCTCAAGGCCGACAACCCGTGGAACAAGTACATCGCTGGCGCTTCGTGGGAATACGCAGCCGGCATGGGCTTCCCGGAAGTCATCAAGTCGGTCGAAAAGGTCGATGACCTGACCGTCAAGTTCACCCTGACGCGCAAGGAAGCGCCGTTCCTCGCCAACATCGCGATGCCCTTCGCTTCGATCCTGTCGAAGGAATATGCCGACAAGCTTCAGGCCGACGGCAAGATGGAACAGATGAACCAGATGCCGCTCGGCACCGGTCCGTTCGCCTTCGTCGCCTACCAGCAGGACGCCGTCATCCGCTACAAGGCGAATCCGGATTACTGGGGTGGCAAGCAGAAGATCGACGACCTCGTCTTCGCGATCACCACCGACGCTTCGGTTCGCTTCCAGAAGCTCCAGGCCGGCGAATGCCATCTGATGCCGTACCCGAACGCTGCCGACGTTGAAAAGATGAAGGCAGACCCGAACCTGAAGGTCATGGAACAGGCCGGCCTCAACGTCTCCTATCTCGCCTACAACACGACCCAGCCTCCGTTCGACAAGGTTGAAGTCCGCAAGGCGCTGAACAAGGCGATCAACAAGCAGGCAATCGTCGACGCCGTGTTCCAGGGCGCTGCCCAGCCGGCCGTCAACCCGATCCCGCCGACGATGTGGTCCTACAACGACAAGCTCGAAGACGACACCTACGAGCCGGAAGTCGCCAAGAAGATGCTCGAGGATGCAGGTGTCAAGGACCTGTCCATGAAGCTCTGGGCCATGCCGGTTTCGCGTCCGTACATGCTGAACGCTCGCCGTGCAGCCGAACTGATGCAGTCGGACTTCGCCAAGGTCGGCGTCAAGGCCGAGATCGTCTCCTACGAATGGGCCGAATATCTCGACAAGTCCAAGGCCAAGGATCGTGACGGTGCCGTCATCCTCGGCTGGACCGGCGACAACGGCGATCCGGACAACTTCCTCGACACGCTTCTCGGCTGCAACGCTGTCGGCGGCAACAACCGCGCGCAGTGGTGCAACGAGGAATTCGACAAGCTCGTGAAGAAGGCGAAGGAAACCTCTGACATCGCCGAGCGCACCAAGCTCTATGAAGAGGCGCAGGCCGTCTTCAAGCGCGAAGCGCCGTGGGCGACGATCGACCACTCGCTCTCCGTCGTTCCGATGCGCAAGAATGTCGAAGGCTTCGTTCAGAGCCCGCTCGGCGATTTTGCCTTCGACGGCGTGGACATCGTCGAGTAATTTAGTTAACAGATCCTTAAGGGGGCGTTTGTCATAGGGCAAGCGCCCCTCTTTGCATCTACCACGGCGCCACGCGTCACCCGACGCAGCAGGGGCGCTGTGACATTTAGTGTTGCTGCATGTTTTTGCGCTTGGGTCCGATAGGGTTTAAGGAAGCATGCAGTGGTGCCAGCGGCGGGAAACAATGCCGCGGCAACGTGGCGCGGGGTTTAACATGTTCCGATTTCTCATGGGGCGATTGGCTGTCCTGATTCCGACTTTCATCGGGGTCTCCATCATCGCCTTCTCCTTCATTCGCCTGCTTCCGGGCGATCCCGTAGCGCTGCTTTCGGGCGAGCGCGTCATGTCGCCGGAGCGACATGCGGAAATTTCTCATCAACTCGGTTTCGACCGGCCGATCGTGGTCCAGTACCTCGATTATCTCTGGGGCGTGCTCCAGGGGGATTTTGGCACCTCGATCGTGACCAAGAAGCCGGTCATCGACCAGTTCTTCGAACTGTTCCCGGCGACCGTCGAGCTTTCGCTCTGCGCGATCCTGTTTGCAGTCATCCTCGGCATTCCCGCCGGCGTGGTCGCCGCGATCAAGCGCGGTTCGGCCGTCGATCAGGCGATGATGGGCACCGCGCTCGTCGGCTTCTCCATGCCGATCTTCTGGTGGGGTCTGCTGCTCATCATGCTGGTCTCCGGCATGCTGCAGTGGACGCCGGTCTCGGGCCGTATCTCGCTGATGTACTTCTTCCCGCCGGTCACGGGTTTCATGCTGGTCGACTCGCTGCTGTCCGGTCAGGCCGGTGCCTTCAAGTCGGCGGTCAGCCATCTGATCCTGCCGACGATCGTGCTCGGCACCATTCCGCTTGCGGTCATCGCGCGTCAGACGCGCTCGGCAATGCTCGAAGTGCTCTCTGAAGATTACGTGCGCACGGCGCGCGCCAAGGGGCTTTCGACCTTCCGTGTCGTCGGCGTTCATGCGCTGCGCAATGCGATGATCCCGGTGGTTACCACCATCGGCCTCCAGGTGGGCGTCATGCTCGCCGGCGCGATCCTGACCGAAACGATCTTCTCCTGGCCGGGCATCGGCAAGTGGATGGTGGATTCGGTGTCGCGTCGTGACTACGCCGTCATCCAGGGCGGTCTCCTGGTCATCGCCGCGGTGATCATGCTGGTCAACCTCATCGTCGACCTGCTCTACGGTCTCATCAATCCGCGTATCCGGCACTAAGGAGGGCGTCATGTCTCAAGCTGCTGCAACAAGCGCCGTTTCGACCGATCCGTCCCGCCGGGCGCGACTGGCCGAGTTCTGGTATTATTTCTCCGAGAACCGTGGCGCCGTCATCGGCCTCGTGTTCTTCCTTTTCCTCGTTCTGCTCGCCGTCTTCGCGCCGTGGATCGCCCCGCATGATCCGGTGGCACAGTACCGCGATGCGGTGCTGGTCCCGCCGGTCTGGCAGGAGGCCGGCCGCGCCGACTTCCTGCTCGGCACCGACGCCGTCGGTCGCGACATGCTGTCCCGCCTGATCTACGGCACCCGCTTCTCGCTGTTCGTCGGCGTCATCGTGACGACGCTGTCGCTCGTCGGCGGCATCGCGCTCGGTGTCATCGCCGGCTACTTCCGTGGCTGGGTCGATACCGTCATCATGCGCGTGATGGACATCATCCTTGCCTTCCCGTCGCTGCTGCTGGCCCTGGTGCTCGTCGCGGTGCTCGGCCCGGGCCTCGTCAACGCCATGATCGCCATCGCGCTCGTCTTCCAGCCGCACTTCGTGCGCCTGACGCGCGCTGCCGTCATGAGCGAAAAGACCCGTGACTATGTCGTTGCCGCCAAGGTTGCCGGTGCCGGCCATGGTCGCCTGATGTTCAAGACGATCCTGCCGAACTGCATGGCACCGCTGATCGTCCAGGCGACGCTCTCCTTCTCGAGCGCCATTCTCGATGCTGCGGCCCTCGGCTTCCTCGGCATGGGCGCCCAGCCGCCGACACCGGAATGGGGCACGATGCTCGCCGAAGCACGCGAGTTCATCAGCAGCCACTGGTGGGTGGTCACGCTGCCGGGCATCGCGATCCTGATCACGGTGCTGGCGATCAACCTGATGGGTGACGGCCTGCGCGATGCGCTCGACCCCAAGCTGAAGAGGTCCTGATCATGGCGCTTCTCGAAATCGAAAACCTGGTCGTCGAATTCCAGACGGCCTCCGGCCCCTTCCGCGCCGTCAACGGCGTGTCGATGAAGGTCCACGAGGGCGAAGTTCTGGCGATCGTGGGTGAATCCGGCTCGGGCAAGTCCGTGTCGATGCTGGCGGCCATGGGACTTCTGCCGTGGACGGCGAAAGTCACGGCCGACAAGTTGGCCTTCAACGGCCGCGACCTGCTCGGCATGTCGGCCAATGAGCGACGCAAGATCGTCGGCAAGGACATTGCCATGATCTTCCAGGAGCCGATCGCCAGCCTCAACCCGTGCTTCACGGTCGGCTTCCAGATCGAGGAAGTGCTCCGCGTCCATATGGGCCTCGACAAGGCCGCCCGGCGTAAGCGGGCGATCGAACTGTTCGAGGCGGTCGGCATCCCCGATCCGGCCGAGCGGCTCAACCACTTCCCGCATCAGATGTCGGGCGGCCAGTGCCAGCGCGTGATGATCGCGATCGCGATCGCCTGCAACCCGAAGCTGCTGATCGCCGACGAGCCGACCACCGCGCTCGACGTGACGATCCAGAAGCAGATCCTCGACCTCCTGATGAAGCTGCAGGCCGAGCACAAGATGGGCCTGATCATGATCACGCACAACATGGGCGTGGTTGCGGAAACCGCCGACCGGGTGGTCGTCCAGTACAAGGGCCGCAAGATGGAAGAAGCCGACGTGTTGACGCTCTTCGAGAACCCGAAGAGCAACTACACGCGCGCACTCCTGGCGGCCCTGCCGGACAACGCAACCGGCGATCGTCTGCCGACGATTTCCGAACTCTTCGTCGATGAGGGAGCTGCCCAATGAGCGTGATTCTCGAAGCGCGCAACCTGGTGCGCGACTACCATATCCCCGGCGGTCTGCTGAAGAAGGCGAAGACCGTTCACGCGCTCAAGGGCGTGAGCTTCAGCGTCCAACAGGGCAAGACCCTGGCGATCGTCGGCGAAAGCGGTTGCGGCAAGTCGACGCTTGGCCGCATTCTCACCCTGATCGACCCGGCAACCTCGGGCGAACTGCTGATCGAGGGCAAGAAGATCGACATCGCCAAGGGCGACATGACGGCGGAGATGCGCCGCAAGGTGCAGATCGTCTTCCAGAACCCCTATGGCTCGCTCAATCCGCGCCAGAAGATCGGCGATATCCTGATGGAGCCGCTGGTCATCAACACCGATACGCCCGCCGACGAGCGCCGGGATCGGGCGATGACGATGCTGAAGAAGGTCGGTCTCACCGAACTGCACTTCAACCGCTACCCGCACATGTTCTCGGGCGGCCAGCGCCAGCGCATCGCCATTGCGCGCGCGCTGATGCTGAACCCGAAGCTCCTGGTGCTGGACGAACCGGTGTCGGCGCTCGACCTTTCGGTTCAGGCACAGGTCTTGAACCTGCTTGCCGACCTGCAGGACGAGTTCAAGCTGACCTACGTCTTCATCAGCCACGACCTTTCGGTCGTGCGCTACATCGCCGACGACGTCATGGTGATGTATTTCGGCGAGGCCGTCGAATATGGCAGCCGCGACGAGGTCTTTGCTGATCCGAAGCACAGCTACACCAAGACCCTGTTTGCCGCGACGCCGCGTGCGGATGTGGAGAGCATCAAGGCCCGGCTTGCCAAGAAACGGGCCGCCTGAACCTTCGCCAATGAAATGAAACAAGGAAGCCGGGCAGCCACTGTCCGGCTTCTTTGACTCGGGGGCGCGATCGTGTAGAGGTGTCGCGCCGCCTTCACTTCTCGCCTTTCGGCGGCGGGCAGCCGCTTTTCGGCCGGACGGACCCGTTCGGCCCAACCTCAGGAACACGATCATGGAAATCAAGCGTTTTGAAACCGGCCCCCGTATGAGCCAGGCCGTGGTCTACAACAACACCGTTTACCTCGCCGGCCAGGTCGGCAATGCCGGTGACGATGTCGTGACGCAGACGAAGCAGGCGCTTGCCGAAGTCGACCGTCTTCTGGCGCTCGCCGGCACCGACAAGACCCGTATTCTGTCGGCCACCATCTGGCTCGCCGACATGGCCGACTTCCCGAAGATGAACTCGGTCTGGGACGCCTGGGCTCCGCAGGGCCATACCCCGGCGCGCGCCACCGGCGAAGCCAAGCTCGCGACCCCGGAATATCTGGTCGAAGTTATCGTCGTCGCTGCCGCCGCCTAAGGCCCGCGGTACGACCGTCGCATTCTTCCGCGCCGCCGGGCCTCGGGTCCGGCGGCGTTTTTCGTTGCCTTGCGTGCGCGCGCCAGCGGAACCAATCGACACGCCCGCACGTTAACTGTCCGATCCAAGAAACCGGCCAAAAAACCAGGCGAACGCATTTGGGAGGACTGTCGATGCTCTATTGGCTGCCACGGGTCTGTGTCCTTCTTGTCGCAGGCATCCTGATCGGATTTGGTCTCGTTCCGTACACCGCAGCAGGTGTCGCCCATACTTTGCTCATCATCATCTTGGGGCTCGGCCTGCTGTCGCTGACCCTGCACGTCTTCCCGCCGGAGCATCATTGATCGAGCGCCGGGCGACAACTGTCCTTCTCTGCGATGAGTGCTGGACCGCCAGGGCATCAGGCCTTGGCAGGCGGTCGCGCGTCGCGCGTCACAGGGAGGCGCTATCCGGGTGGATGAGAGAAAGCGAGGCATGATGGTGGAAATGTTGCGGCAGGTCGCGTCCCGGAACAGGGCGAAGCGCCTCATCGACGAGGAAATCGCGGTCGTAACAGCAGCGCCTTCAGCCGCGCCGAAGCGCGACGCAATCGAAATCCTCGTGGCCTGGAGCATTGTTGGCCTCTTCGTGATTGCCTGTTCGGCCGCCGTCTACACCATGGAAACGATCCTGATGCCGGTTGCGCTGGCGATCGTCATCGGCATCGTGCTGGGGCGTGCTGCCGATAGCCTGGCGCGGTTCGGCTTGCCGCCCATCATGGGGGGCCTGCTTCTGGCGGCGTTCTTCGCTCTTGGCCTATCGGCGATCGTCAACACGTTGCTCGGCCCGTTGAGCGACCTCGCTCAGCAGGCGCCTCGCCTCGCAGAGAGCGTCATGGAGCGCCTGCTGCCGTTCATCGAGCGGTTCGAATGGGGCCGGCTGGCGCTCGCCCGAGGGGCGGGCGAAGACGCGGTGGCCGACACGGTTATCAAGAATGCCGGGCCGATGCTCGGTCTCGTCGTCGCCGGACTGACGCCGGCGCTGGTTCAGACACTGATCTTCCTCGCCGCGCTCGGCTTCTTCCTGCTTGGACGGTTGCAATTGCGCCGGGCCCTGATCCTTGCGTTTACCAGCCGGGAAAGCCGCCTGAACACCATTCGCATCATGAACGCGATCGAGGAGGCATTGGCGCGCTATTTCTCGATTGCCAGCCTGGTCTATCTGGCGCTCGGTGTCGTCACGATGCTGATCGCGCTCGTCGGTGGGCTTGCCATGCCGCTGCTATGGGGATTGTTCGCCTTCGTCTCCAGTTTCATTCCCTATCTCGGCGTCACCGCCATGACCGCGGGATTGCTGGTGGGCGGCCTGATGACCCACGAGACGGTTCTGCTGGTCGTCGCTCCGGCCGCAGCCTTCTTCGTCGTACATCTTGCCATGGAAAATCTGGTGATGCCGGCGATCCTGGGACACCGGCTCGACGTCAACCCGTTCCTCGTCTTCCTGGCGATCATCTTCTGGACATGGATGTGGGGCGCCGTCGGCGCCATGTTGGCGCTTCCGCTTTCGCTGATCGCCATGGCGATTGTAGAGGAAATGCACGAGCAGCCGTCGGAACGACAGCTTCCCGGTTAGTTCACGTCACCGCCGGGCCGAGCGTGCGTGCTCATCGAAGAACAGGGCCTGGCTGATCAGCGCCTTGACCATGTCCGGATTGAACGGCTTTGTGACGAGGAAGGCGGGTTCCGGTCGTTTGCCCGTGAGCAGCCGTTCCGGGAAGGCGGTGATGAAGATCACCGGCACCGCGGCCTGCGTGAGGATTTCGTTGACGGCATCGATACCCGAGCTGCCATCGGCAAGCTGGATGTCGGCGAGCACCATCTTCGGAGACGTCTTGCGATAGAGATCCATCGCCTCCGTATGGGTGCGGGCGATACCGGTGACCTTGTGACCGAGGCTGGTTACCATGTCTTCGATGTCGAGCGCGATCAGCGGCTCGTCTTCGATGATCAGCACGTCGGTCGCGACCTGGCGCGAGATGTCTTCCGAGGCAGCCGTCAACAGCTTTGAAAACTCGCCCTGGCTCAGCCCCATGATCTCGGCCGCATCGGCGATCGAGAAGCCTTCGACCGAGATGAGCAGGAAGGCCTGGCGCGGGGCGGGCGCAATCAGCGAGAGATTGGCGGCCGCCTGTTGCTCCCAGGCAAACGGCGAGGCGTTTTCCGTCCGATCGATCGAAATCTTCTCGAACTGCGAGCAGAATAGCTTGTAGAGGCTGATTCGATCGTTCGACGTGTCCGGAAAGAGGCTGATGTCTTCGATGAGCGCCTCGAGAACGGCGGCTACATAACCGTCACCCGCGGCCTGCGAACCGGTGACGGCGCGGGCGTAGCGGCGCAGAAAGGGCAGATGTGGCGCGATCCGGGTCGAAAGTGACATCAACGACTTCCTTAGGTGCAAAACGATTCGTTTGTTTTCTGAGGATAGGAGAGATCCGACGGAATACGTGAATGGTTTTGAACACGTTTTTCGGCCTAGAGCAAATCCGGCGAACTCCCGAATCGGTCTCCCGCGCGGGTGGATGGAAAAGACGGCAAGCGGTGGTAGAGGCTGAGCATGGATGACGCGATCGAAAGACGGGATGGGCGGGGTAGAGAATTGGGTGTGGCCGCAGAGGTCCCGGATGCCCATGAATTGATCGGCGCCCGATTGAAGGCGCTATACCAGGCGTTGGAACAGGAGCCGGTTCCCGACCTCTTCATCGATCTACTTGAAAAGCTGGAGAAAGCGGAAGCGGCGGAACGCGCGTCCTAACCCGCTTTGTGGAGAAACGGGCCTTGGCCCGTCTCTCCATTGTCATGCCGATCAGCAGGCGGCCTCATAGCGGCGGCCGTAGCGGTCGCGATAGATGCAGCGGCCCGGCTCGTTGGCATGTCCGATGAGCGCACCGGCGACACCACCAACCGCTGCGCCGACGGCTGCACCTCTGACATTGCCGGTTGCTGCGCCACCGATGATGGCGCCACCGGTTGCGCCGATTGCCGCACCCTTTTCGGTCTGCGTGCAGGCGGCCAGTGGGAGAATGAGGCTTGCTACGATCAGTATCTTTTTCATGACGCGTTCCTATCCGAAGGTTGCTCTGTTGAACATAGAATCGGTTGCTAGAAATTGATTTGCCGGGACTGATGACGAACAGAATGACGACAATGAGGCATCTCTCGTACCCCGTGCCGCGTCATTGGCCAGCTTTGACTTGCTCGCAAAGAGCGAGCTCCGTGTGGTGTGTGTTTGCCTCCCAGCCTCTCCTCCATCGCTCGGCCGCAGTCGCAGCACTTGTTATCGTTGCGAAAACGACGACTGCGGCGTTTTGTTCCATAGCCTCTGCTCGGGCATCGCATCTAGCGACGGCAGTTGTATCGGACAGTCGTCCTCGTCGGCGGCAGTGACCGCTGCCGGAGTGGTGTTTCTTCGAATCTAAGGCGCGAGGCACGGGCGCGGCGAACGCATTGCGCGGGCAAAGGTTCCAACAAAAATTTGATCTCGGCCGGCGGAACGGGAGGGCATGCATCGCCGTTTGCCGTTCTCAGGTTTGACGTTGGGAACATGCCCATGGAACATATCGCTGCCATCATGGTCCTGGTCGGCTGCACGCAGGCCACGGATGCCTGCCGTGAGGTGCCGGCGCCGATCGAAGCCTTCGAAACCGTAGACGAATGCCGGGAACTGCTTTCGCCCGCGATCGAGGCGACCGCCGGGAGCTTCAAGCATGCCTATGGTGCCTGTGCCGAGGTCGATCCGGCCCTGTTTGTGGAGGATGCGACGATCGAGTGGCACGTTACCGCTTCAGGTCGCCTGCAGGTCAAGGTGCAGGTGGATGACGGCAGCTATGCCGTCGCTGCACGCGGCGACAGCAATGCGAAGGGCCGCAATTGAGTTCACGAGGCGCCGCGCCGCGGCGTCATCAACCGAAAGGCGAAGCAATGAATTGGGATATCGTTGAAGGCAAATGGCATGAACTGAAAGGCAAGGTCCAGGCGCATTGGGGCGAGCTCACCAACGACGACCTCGAGATCATCGATGGTCGCCGGGAGGAGCTTGCGGGGCGCATTCAAGCCCGTTACGGGGTCGCGCGCGACGAAGCGGAGCGACAGATCGACGAATGGATGTCTCGGCGCTGAGGCATGCCGCACGAAAGTCCGCAGCGATTTTGCGATAAGGACATGCGAAATGTCCAAACATGAGACGCAAGGGCGCGAATCTGAAGGATCGCGACGGGTTATAGGGAAGCACTGGATATCGCGCCACTTCAAGGGGGGAATTATTTCCCAGTGATGTTCAAATGCGAATGCGGTAAAGAGAAAATATAATAAAACCACACGCCCGATGTTGGTCGCGGATGCTCTTTATATACCTGCGGCGTTTGGCCTATTTCTTCTTTTTTATCCGTTCGCGCCGGTGAAGTTCTTTGAGGAGATGATCGAGTTTCGCGCTCTGATCTTCGCTGCTGTTGAGGTATAGCTCGCGCATCGTCTTGCCGATGTGGAGATTCCGGTCCCGGATATCCCTTCTCTCCCGACCCGCTTCAACCGCCGTTTTCCAGATATGTGCTGCCGGCATTTTCATTTCGACCCTGCATATTCCATGGAGGAGGAACGTCAGAGTATCGCGAAGGTTCCGGGCGTTTCCTGTACAAACAGTCTCGATTCGGGACTCTTTTGTTTATCGTGGTAAATGATGGGTTAATGCTCTGTGGAGATGAAGGTTCTCGTAGATCGCATTCCATATGCCATTCGGAACAAAGTGATAGTTGTGGCGTTTGCTCTGCAGTGATCCTGGCAAGGAGAATTGCTATGTTATACTATGCACTTGTCTTTCTCGTTGTGGCAATCATAGCGGGTGTACTTGGTTTCAGTGGCATCGCGGGTGCCTCCGCGGGTATCGCGCAGGTCCTTTTCTTCCTTTTCCTCGTCTTCCTGGTGATTTCGCTGGTTGCGGGTCTGGTGCGTCGAGGCTGAGCGGTCGCAAATTTGAGCGGGTTCGACACGGGCGGCGGCAACGTCGCCCTTCCTGCATCTGACCCTCGGCTTGGTCTGCTTGCCCTTGCGGCCCCGCTTGGCTATTGATGCCGAAACCGCAGCTTTTTGCTTGAGGGTACCGAGCATCGTGAAATCGCTGGAATGTGGCTGAAGATCAAGGTCGCCTCTTCGATCGTGGCAACCTACTCCACCCATGTGCTGCGGATCTTCTTGAGCACGCAGCAATATTCGAGCGAACATCAGACGTGGGGCGACGATCACGCATCTTGCCTTCGTCGTCTCTGCCATGCCGCTTGGCGCGCTGAAGAAGAAATGACGTTGGCGCCTTGGCTTTGGCGAAGCCGCGGCTTGACTTGATCGGATAATGGGGCAGCCGCAAATGAAGACTGATGTAGTGGTTCTCGGCGCCGGCATCGTCGGCATTTCCACCGCCATCCATCTGGCGCGGCGCGGCAAGTCGGTGGTGCTGCTCGACCGTCGCGGTGCCGGCGAGGAAACCTCCTACGGCAATGCGGGCCTGATCCAGCGCGAAGGGGTGTTTCCCTATGGCTTCCCGCACGACTTCGGGGCGCTCTTCCGCTACGCGCTGAACAACACCATCGATGCCCACTACCACTTCCGTGCCCTGCCGGGATTGGTGCCGTTCCTGGCCCGCTATTGGTGGCATTCGGGCTTTACCCAGCACCAGCGCATCGCCCATCTCTATGCCCCGCTGATCGAGCATTCGATCAGCGAACATCAGGACCTGATCGAAGCATCCGGAGCCGGCGAACTCATCCGCAAAGACGGCTGGATGAAGGTGTTCCGCACCGAGAAGCAGCGAGACGCCGCCTACAAGGAGGCGGAAAAGCTTTCGGCCGGCTTCGGCGTCAATCACCAGAAACTCTCGACCAGCGAGCTGAAGACGATAGAACCGTCGATCAGGGCCGACCTCGTTGGCGGTCTGCGCTGGAGCGATCCCTGGTCGATCCGCGACCCGCACAGCCTCAACAAGGCCTATCTCGCCTATTTCCAATCGCTCGGCGGGCGCCTGGTGTCCGGCGACGCGGCCACGACCGAGCATGTGCTCGAAGGTCCCGGCTGGCGTGTTGCGACACCGGAGGGCCCGCTCGAGGCCCGCGAAGTCGTCGTGGCGCTCGGCCCTTGGGCTGACACGGTTACCCGCAAGCTCGGCTATCACTTCCCGCTCGCGGTCAAGCGCGGCTACCATATGCACTACGGCATGCAGGAGGGCGCTGAGCTCAACAACTGGGTGCTCGACGCCGAGAGAGGTTACTTTCTGGCGCCGATGCTGCGCGGTGTGCGCCTCACGACCGGCGCCGAGTTTGCCTGGCGCGACGCGCCGAAGACGCCAGTGCAATTGACGCGCGCCGAGCGGGTGGCGCGCGAGTTCTTCCCGCTCGCCGAACGCCGCGACGAGGAACCGTGGATGGGGGCGCGTCCCTGCACGCCGGACATGATGCCCATTATCGGCAAGGCGCCGCGCCACGAGGGCCTGTGGTTCGCCTTCGGCCATGCGCATCATGGCATGACACTCGGGCCCGTGACGGGCAGGGCGCTGGCAGAGGCCATGACCGGCGAAAAGACCGTGATCGATATCGCGCCCTACCGCCCGGAACGCTTTCTGGCCTGACGCAATCCCGCGAGGATATCGGGTGGTTTTCCGTGCGGAAACGCGTCGTTTCAAGCATGTGCGGGCAGGCTGCGCGCAACGTTTGAACAAGGCCGGAGCAATGTTTCCGGTCTTGTTCGTTTGTTGCAAGCGGCTTCAGGCGTTGGTGCCGCCGTCGATGGTGAATTCGGCGCCGGTGACACTGCGGCCGTCAGGACCTGCAAGCCAGGCGACGACACCTGCCACATCGCTTGCTTCGTTGAAGCGCGGGATCGCCATCAGCCCGCGCTGCGGACCGGCGTGCGCGCCATCGGCGGGGTTCATGTCCGTATCCGTCGAGCCGGGATGGACGACGTTGACGGTAATCCCCCTCGGCCCGAGGTCGCGCGCCACCGCCTTGGTAAATCCCACAAGTGCACTCTTGCTCAGCACATAGAGGCTCATGCCGGGCCAGGGAACGCGGGCGGCGAGGTTGCTGCCGATCGAGATGACGCGTCCGCCCTCGGGCATATGCGCAGCCGCGGCGCGCGTCGCAAGAAACACGGCCTTCACATTGATGTCGATTGTGCGGTCGAAGTCTTCAGTGGTCACCTCCGTCACCGTTCCGGCATCGAATATACCGGCATTGTTGACGAGGATATCGATGCGGCCGTGTTTTTCGGCGACCGTCCGGACGGCGGCCTCGACGGCGCCCGCCTCGCGATTGTCCGCCTTGATTGCCAACGCGCTGCCGCCGTCCCGCGTGATCTCCGTCACCAGCGCCTCGGCCTTCGCCTTGGATTGACTGTAGGTCACCGCCACGGTCGCGCCTTCCGTCGCCAGCCGCTTTGCGATCGCCGCGCCGATGCCACGGCTGCCGCCCGTCACCAGCGCCACCTTGTCTTTCAGATTCGTCACCGCGTCTCTCCATATTTGTAGTGATCGATACACATATGGAGAGACAACTTGCCAGGCGCTGTCAAGCGATTTATGTATTGATCGATACAGAAAGGAATTGCTCTCATGCCGAGCCGCGGTCGTCCACGCAATTTTTCCCGAGAGGAGGCGCTGGCGCATGCCATGCAGCTATTCTGGGATAAGGGCTATGACAACACGTCGCTTGCGGATCTGACCCAGGCAATGGGGCTGAAGCCGCCAAGCCTTTACGCCGCCTTCGGCAGCAAGGCACGGCTCTTCATCGAAGCGGTCGATCTCTATGGCCGGACGGATGGCGCCGGCATCTGGGATGATCTGGAGGCGGCGCCAACGGCCAAGGCGGCGGTACACGACCTTCTGAGGCGGACCGCCGACAACTTCACCCGCGGCAGAGAACCGCGCGGCTGCATGGTCGTGCTCTCTGCGCCGCAGATGGAGGGTGGGGATGCGGAAGTCTGCGACGCGTTGAAGATGCGTCGGCTCGAGAAACAGGTTGCGCTGGAGCGTCGGTTTGAGCGCGGCGTCGCCGAAGGCGACTTGCCGGAAGGCACCCCATGCGCGGCAATCGCTGCCTATGTCGCTTCGCTTCAGCACGGAATGTCGATCGAAGCGCGCGACGGGGCGACACGAGAAACCCTGCTGGCAGTCGCCGACTGCGCCGCCGCGGGGTGGGATGCGATGATCGCGGCATCGATCAAGCCGAACTGAGCGCTCGCTCGGTCTGCCGCGTGACGCTTGCCGTCCTGACCGCGAATGGCCCGGAGGGCGTGCCCTCCGGGCCACGGGTATCGGTCAGCCGTTACTGCGCGGGCTGCGTCATGTTGGGCGTGGTGCCCGGGGTGGAGTTCGGGGTCGAACCCTGTGTTTCGGGTGTCTGGCTGCCCTGCTGCGGCGCCGGCTGCGTCGCCGTTCCGCTGGAAGGTGCCGTGCCGGTGTCAGCCGGCGGAGTAGCCTGGCCCGTCGTGCCCGGTGCCGTCGTGTTAGGGGTTGCCTGGCCAGTAGCCGGCTGGTCCGCTTTCGGCGGCGGTGCGGCCGTGTCGGCCGTATCGCGGCTCAGTTCGGCCGGCAGCCAGGCGATCAGCGCCAATACCAGACCGGCGAGCAGGATGATGACGATCGGCCAGTTGCTGCGCCCCGAGCGGGCCGGAGGCACATCGCTCATCTGCGTTTGCGGCATAGGCTGACCGGTCACCGGATCGATTACCGGCTTGTCCTTGAACTCTTCGTGCTGGTTCATTGCGTTCATCCTTTTCTTGGCGTCCTCCTGGCCGCAGACGACTGCTCCTGAACCTTCCCGAACAGTCGTGGGGCAACGGATTTCGCGCCGTCGCGAAGCGACAAGGGCGCCCGGTGGGCGCGTGGCATAACCGTAAACGCGTGAAAATTTGCAATGTTCCGGATATTGCAACCCAGGGGACGTTCACCCCGCCGCCGGCTTTACAGCCCTCTTCTCGGCTGCAAGAGATAGAGCGCTCATGGAGGAAGAGGTAGCATGACCGATACAGCGTTTAGCAAGGGCACTTTTGTCGGCCGCGTCTGGCGGCCCGATCTCGGCGGGCCGTCGCTTGTCACGATCCGCGACGGCGCTCTGTTCGATATCACCTCGAAAACGACGCCGACCATGTGCGACCTGCTCGAGCTTCCGGATCCGGTCGCGCATCTGCGCTCCGTTTCCGGCGACCGACTCGCCTCGCTTGAGGACTGCCTCGCGCGGAAGGCGGATGCATCGACCCTGCATCTGATTGCCCCCTCGGACCTGCAGGCGGTGAAGGCTTGCGGCGTCACCTTCGCGCGCTCGATGATCGAGCGCGTCATCGAGGAGCGGGCGGCGGGCGATGCGTCCCGTGCCGAAGCGATCCGCAGCCGCGTCACCGCCGTCATCGGCGACAGCCTGCGCAACCTGAAGCCCGGCTCGCCGGAGGCCGCCCGCGTCAAGGCAGCACTCCAGGAGGAGGGCGTCTGGTCGCAATATCTGGAAGTGGGCATCGGCCCGGATGCCGAGGTCTTCACCAAGGCCCAGGTGCTTTCGGCGGTCGGTCCCGGCGCCGATGTCGGCCTGCACCCCGCCTCGCACTGGAACAATCCGGAGCCGGAGATCGTGCTCGCGGTTTCCTCCAGCGGCCAGGTGAAGGGCGCAACGCTCGGCAACGACGTCAACCTGCGCGACATCGAGGGCCGCTCCGCGCTGCTTCTCGGCAAGGCCAAGGACAACAACGCCTCCTGTGCCATCGGCCCCTTCATTCGCCTGTTCGACGAAACCTACGCGATCGACGATGTCCGCAAGGCCGAGCTCACCCTGTTCGTCGAAGGGGAGGACGGCTACCGGCTCACCGGCCGAAGCTCGATGGCGGAGATCAGCCGCGACCCGCTCGACCTCGTCGCCCAGACCATCGGCCCGCACCACCAATATCCCGATGGCCTGATGCTGTTCATGGGCACGCTCTTCGCTCCCGTCGAAGACCGCGACGAACCCGGCCAGGGCTTCACCCACAAGCTGGGCGACGTCGTGACGATCGCCAACGCGGAGCTCGGCCGGTTGACCAACACCGTCCGGCTTTCGACGGACTGTGCGCCCTGGAGCTTCGGCGCGGCGGCGCTGATGCGCAACCTTGCGGGACGGGGGCTGCTCTAGCGCAGGCCAGCTTTTCCTCCGTCGGTCGCAGTCCGTTCGACGCCCTTAAAACATGTCGCGCAAAAGTGTGCGGCGGTTTTGCGATAACGACATGCGAAATATCAAGGACTTAAAGCAAGGAGCGAATCCGAAGGATCGCGACGTGCTTTAAGTCATCTTCCGCATGATCCAGAGAGCTCGGCCAGGGTGGGCGATGTCAGGCACAGCTTGAAGGCGTGCATCGTCCTTCAGGCGCTCCGCCTCGACGGCGTCGAGGAACAGGATCTGCTGATCGGTCTCGTTCGCGTTCGGCGTAATCCACCAGCGCTGATCCTCGCAACAAAGACCGGCTTCCGGATTTTCCTGGATGTACTCGATTGCATATTCAGCGTCCGTCTTTTTGCCAGCATCGAACATCGGCCGTCCTCCGCCTGATCGCTTGGAAGGGACGAGATTATGCGCCTCTTGCGGGACGTTGGGCAGCCCGGACGTGCTGTTTCGCTATTCGCTTCTGCGCCAAGCGCCGGGCGACCGGTTGCGGCGCAGGCGCATCAACTGCAGCCTTTCCATCCGCCCGGCAGACGCTTAGGTTCGTGCGCCTGAGTTGTTCTCGGTTTTTTGGAGTTCCTGCCCCATGCGTGACCTGCACCTGCCTGGCCGCTCCGTCGTCATGGGTCGGCATTGCGCCGCCGCCACCTCGCACGCCCTTGCCACGCTCACGGCCATCGAGATCCTGCGCCGCGGCGGCAATGCCGCCGATGCCGCGATTGCCGCCTGCGCCGTGCAATGCGTGGTGGAGCCGGGTTCGACCGGCATCGGCGGCGACAATTTCGTTCTCTTCGCTCCCGCCGGCACCGATGTTGCCAATGGCAGTCGGGTCTTCGGCCTCAACGGATCGGGCCGAGCGCCCCAGGGCCTCACCGCCGAACACCTGCTGAAGCAGGGACTGAAGGAGATCCCGCTCACCTCGGTGCATGCGGTCACCATTCCCGGCGCGGTCGATGCTTGGAGCAAGCTGAACCAGCGTTTCGGCTCCATGCCGCTGGGCGACCTGCTGCAGCCCGCCATTTGCCATGCCGAGGAGGGATTTGCGGTCACCGAACGGGTTGCCGTCGATTGGAGCCGCAACGAAGACAAGCTGAAAGCGGACGCAAACAGTGCGCGCATGTGGTTGAGGGATGGTCGCGCCCCGAGAGCGGGCGAACTGTTCCGCCAGCCCGAGCATGCGAAGGTTCTGCGTGAGATCGCCGCCAATGGCCGTGACGGTTTCTATTCAGGCTGGGTCGCCGAGGACATGGTGGGCTACCTGCGCAGCCTCGGCGGCACGCACGCGCTCGACGATTTCGCCGCACAAGAGGCCTTTTGGGTCGATCCGATTTCCACGACCTATCGCGGGATAGAACTTCTGGAGATCCCGCCAAGCGGCGTCGGCATCACCACCTTGCTGATGCTCAATATCCTGAGCGGGTTCGATCTGGGGAGATACGATCCGGTCGGCGTCGAGCGTTTCCATATTGAAGCCGAGACCACGAGGCTCGCTTTCCAGGCGCGTGACAAATATGTCGCCGATCCCGACTTTGCCGATGTGCCGGTAGAAAAGCTGCTTTCCGCTGCCTTTGCCGACGAGCTGCGCAGCCGCATCGACCTGAAGAAGGCCATGCCGGTCGCCGGTCCGGCGGGTGCCACCACCTATCGCGACACCGTCTACATCAGCGTGGTCGACGAAAAGGGCAATGCCTGTTCCTTCATCAATTCGCTGTTTTGGTCGTATGGCACCGGCATCAGCAGCCCGAAGACCGGCGTACTATTGCATAACCGCGGCATCGGTTTCCGCGTCGATCCTGCGCACCCCAATTGCGTGGGGCCGCACAAACGCCCGCTGCACACCATCATCCCGGCGATGGCGATGAAGGATGGCCGGCCGTGGCTGTCTTTCGGGGTGATGGGTGGCGGCTTCCAGCCGGTCGGGCAGAGCCATGTGCTGACCAACATCGTCGACTTCGGCATGAATGTGCAGGAGGCGATCGACTGCGCCCGCGGCTTCCACCAGATGGGCCGCTTCGAGGCCGAACGCGGCATCCGCGAGGACGTGCTGAAAGGGCTCGCGGCGCTCGGCCATGAGGTGAAGATGGCGGAGATGCCGCATGGCGGCGGCCAGGCGATCCTGATCGATTCGATCAACGGCGTCTTGCAGGCAGGCTCGGACCCGCGCAAGGACGGCTGCGCGTTGGCATTTTAGGGTTGGCGGACTGCCGTTGGGCACATCGCACGCGACAACATGCGACGGTGCCGGGTGCGCGGCAAAATTGCGTCTATTGCGGAAGAGATTGGCTGGGGAACCTGGATTCGAACCAGGACTAACGGAGTCAGAGTCCGCTGGTCTACCGTTAACCTATTCCCCAAGGTGCGCTGTCGGGCGCTGCCCGTCGCGTCGGTGTGGCGGGCTTATAAACAAAACGGCGGCCAATGCAAATACCTTTTGGCAAAAAAATGCGATCTCGATGTGGCGGCAGGATTTTTGCACCGATTTGCGGCGTCGAAGGTGCGCGGTGGTGCCGCGCATTGGCGGGCGAGCGGCAGTGGTGAGCGTGCCGAGGCAGAGGTGCTGAGCATATTGTTGTCCGCAGAGTTGGCCGCATCCGGGCTTAGCCCTTGGCGACGCAGTCAAAAACAGTTTGGCGAATGGGGATTGCGCTGGTACAGTCGCGCCAACGAAAAATCGAGAGAGCGCCTTGAGCGGCCCAAGGGCTTGCGCGGCGCCATGGTTGAGACAAGTGAAAGACCCCGATCACGGCGAAAAGCCGTCCGAATCCGGGGCGTCGGCAGCAGGCCGCAGTGATGGATCGAGGCTCGGTCCGCGCAACGGCAAGGGCAAGCGGAAACGACGCAAGTCGTCTGCTTCGCCGTCTGCAATTGCCAGCCAGCCCGGCACTGCCGGCATGGCAGGGCGTCCCGCAGGACAGAACGATGCGGAACCGGCGCGCAAGCGCAAACGGCGTCGTCGTTCGAAATCCGCAAAGCAGCAGGCCACAGGCCCGTCCGCGCAGCAGGGCGGCAGCGCGCAAGTCGTCGAGCCGTCGCTCGGCGAGCGCAAGGGCCACAAGCGCAGCAAGAAGGCCCGGCATCGTCGTGGCCTCCAGGGCCGTCCGCTGACGAGCGGCGAGCGCCAGCCGGTACAGCAAAGGGCTGCCGATGGCGGCAACGCGCGGTCCGCGGCTTCCGCTTCCAATGGGCAGACGGCGTCACAGCCGCGGCCGGGCCAGCGCGCCGATCAGCCGCGCACGCCATATGTTGCCGCCAGCGAACCGCCGGCGCCGCTTTATGCCGCGCTCGACCTCGGCACCAACAATTGCCGCCTGCTGATCGCGCAGCCGACGCGCCCGGGCCAATTCCGGGTGGTCGATGCCTTTTCGCGCATCGTTCGCCTGGGCGAGGGGCTCGGTGCCAGCGGCCGGCTGTCGGACGAGGCGATGGAGCGCGCGGTGGAGGCGTTGAAGATCTGTGCCTCGAAGCTCGGCGCCCGCACGATCCGCCGCAGCCGCTTGATTGCGACGGAAGCCGCGCGTGCCGCCGAAAACGGCGAGAGCTTCCTCGAGCGGGTGGCGCGCGAAACCGGGCTGGAACTGGAGATCATCAACCGCGAAACCGAGGCGCGGCTTGCCGTCTCCGGCTGCTCATCGCTCGTCGATCGCGAGACGCGTTCGGTGGTGCTCTTCGATATCGGCGGCGGTTCGTCAGAGATCGCCGTCATCAGGATCGGTGATTCGCGCTCGAACCGGCTTGCCAACCACATCACCCATTGGACCTCGCTGCCGGTTGGCGTCGTCACGCTCTCGGAGCGCCATGGTGGCCAGCATGTGACGCCGGCAAGTTTCGAGGCGATGGTGAATGAGGTGGAGGGCATGCTTGCCCGCTTCGAAAGCCCCCCGGTCGAGGCGCTGGCAAACGGCGCTTCCGGCAGTGGATTCCACCTGATCGGCACGTCGGGCACGGTCACCACGCTTGCCGGCGTGCATCTCGACCTGCCGCGTTATGATCGCCGCCGCGTCGATGGCCTATGGCTCACCGACGACGAAGTCTCGGCCATGCAGGCGCGCCTGCTCTCCTGGGACTTCAATGCGCGCGCCGCCAATCCTTGCATCGGTCCGGATCGCGCCGACCTGGTGCTCGCCGGCTGCGCAATTCTCGAGGCTATCCGCCGCCGCTGGCCGTCGACGCGCATGCGTGTTGCCGATCGCGGCCTGCGCGAGGGGCTGCTGACCGATATGATGGCGGATGACGGAGCCTGGCGCCGCTCGCGGCCGCGCCGTCACCAGCGCGGCGCCAATGCCGGCAGCCAGGAAGGAAACAAGGCATGACAAAACCCCCTGTTGGCGGCAACCGCAGCGGCCGCAAGCTTGGCCAGAAGGTCAAGAAGGGCAAGCTCAAGGCATCCTCCCGCCGCTGGCTGGAGCGCCACATCAACGATCCCTATGTGCAGCGCGCCCAGCTCGAAGGCTATCGCGCCCGCGCGGCCTTCAAGCTCCTGGAGATCGACGAGAAGCACAAGATCCTGAACGGCGCCCGCCGCATCATCGACCTTGGTGCCGCCCCCGGGAGCTGGTCGCAGATCGCCGCCAAGGTCACCAATTCGACCGATGCCGATCCGCGCGTCGCCGCCATCGATTTCCTCGAAGTGGACCCGATCCCGGGTGTGCGTATCCTGCAGATGGACTTCCTCGACCCGGAGGCGCCGGGCAAACTCAAGGAAGCGATCGGCGGCACGCCGGACCTGGTCATCTCCGACATGGCGGCGCCGACGACAGGCCATCGCCAGACCGACCACCTGCGCACCATGCATCTCTGCGAGGTCGCCGCCTATTTCGCGGTCGACGTGCTCGCCGAGGGCGGACATTTCTTGGCGAAGACCTTCCAGGGCGGCACGGAGCGCGACCTGCTCAACATGCTCAAGCAGAATTTCCGCCAGGTCATCCATGTGAAACCGGCGTCGTCGCGCGCCGAATCGGTCGAAATGTTCCTGCTCGCCAAGGGCTTCAAGGGACGCCAGAAGGCCGGCAGCGAGACGGAAACCGAAGACGAGGCGGCTGAATAGCATGCTGCTCTACGTGACCGTCGGAACAAACGATCTCGAGCGCGCCGGCTCCTTCTATGATGCAGTGCTACCGGCGCTCGGCTACCGCCGCCAGCGGCAGGATGAGACCGAGATCGGCTATGGATCCGAGGGCGACCGCATCCGTTTCTGGGTGGTGACGCCCTTCAACCGCGAGCCCGCCACCTATGGCAATGGCGTGAGCATCGCGCTCAGAGCCGAGACGCGCTCGGCCGTCGATGCCTTCCACGCGGCAGCCCTTGCCAATGGCGGCACGGACGAGGGCGCGCCGGGGCTGCGTCCGTTCCATGCGAATTTTTACGGCACTTGGGTGCGCGATCTCGACGGCAACAAGATCGCCGCCGTCTGCGAGCGCCCGGAATAGCTCTCGCAACGGACGGGCGCATTCCTTCGCACGCAGGTCGCCACTTGAAGTCCTGAAATTTCCTACTTGCCCGCGGTCGACTCGACTTCGCGCACCGGCAGCCGGTGCCCGGAAACCGAGGCGCCGGCGTTCTTCGCCATGGTGAGGAACGGGATCGCCGCGATCAGGTTGGCGCCGGCGATGATCATGAAGGCGGTGTGGAAATCGTCGAGCTGCAGCGGGCCGCCGCTGAGCTTGGTTTCGATTTCGAGGATCGCGCCGGCAACGGCGACGCCGAGCGCCAGGCTGATCTGCTGCAGCACCGCGCTCATCGAGGTCGCCTTGCTGGCATCCGCATCGTCTATGTCTGCGAAAGAGAGCGCATTGACGCTGGTGAAGAAGAAGGAACGGGCAAAGCCTGCAATCAGCAAGATGGTGATCATCAGCAGGTAGGGCGTTGCCGGCGTGAAGAAGCCGTTGGCGAAGGTGGTGATCGCGGCGAGGATTGCGGCGAGGATCAGTGTCGTGCGGAAGCCGGCGAAGGCGAGCACGCGCCGCGCGTAGAACTTGGTGGTGATGGCGCCGACCGCGCCGATGAAGGTGATGAGGCCGGACTGGAACGGATTGAGCCCGAAGCCGACCTGTAGCATCAAGGGCATCAGGAAGGGCACCGCGCCGACCGAGATGCGAAAGATCGTGCCGCCGATCGAGGCGGCGCGAAACGCGCTGTCTTTAAAGAGATTGAGATCGAGAACCGGCGCCGGATGGCGCCGGGCATGGCGGATATAGAGCAGCGCTGAAAGCGTGCCGACCGCCACCGAGGCGATACCGACGGCAGGCGGCAGAGCCGGCAGGCTGATCACGGAGAGACCGAAGACGATGCCGGACGCGGCAATTCCGCCGAGCACGAAACCGAGCACATCGACCGGTGGCGGATCCCGCGGCTCCATGGTCGGCAGATAGATGCCGGAGAGGATATAGCCGGCGATGCCGACAGGCACGTTGATCAGGAAGATCCAGTGCCAGGAGAAATAGGTGGTGATGAAGCCGCCGAGCGGCGGCCCGGCGAGGGGGCCGACAAGCGCCGGGATCGTGAGGAGCGCCATGGCCGAGACGAGTTCGCTGCGGGGCGTGCCGCGCACCAGCACCAGGCGGGCGACCGGCGTCATCATCGCGCCGCCCATGCCCTGCAGGAAGCGCGAGAAGACGAAGGCGACGAGGCTGTTGGAGATGGCGCAGAGAACAGAGCCGGCGATGAAGACGAGGATCGCCGCGCGAAAAATCTTCTTGGCGCCGAAGCGGTCGGCCATCCAGCCGCTTAAGGGAATGAAGATCGCCAGCGCCACCATATAGGCCGTCAGCGCCAGCTTGAGGGTGATCGGCCCGACGCCGATGTCGCGGGCGATGGCCGGCAGCGACGTGGAAATTACGGTGGAATCCATCTGCTCCATGAAGAGAGCGACGGCGAGGATCATCGGGACGATACGGTTCATGGAATGGTGCTTCGGAGACAGTCAGCGATGGCGAGAAGCTAATGCTGGTGATGGCTTTTGTCGGGGCGAAACCGGTGATTGCGGATCAAAAGCCTGTGATCCCGGCTGGCCTTTGCTGTCAAGACGCTACTTCTGGCCCGGTTGTCCATTGGGGCAACGGGATTCGACAGGGCAGCAAGGCGGGAATGGATCATGAGTGAAATGTCGATGAAGCGCAGGACCCCGATGGGGGCAGGAACACTTGGCGTTCTGGCTGCGCCATCGTTGATGACCGGCGTTGCAGCGGCTGAGGAAAAGGCGGAAAAGACCCACATGTACGCGAGCCATCCCCCGATCCGATCTCTCAAGCTCGGCGCCTTCAAGGTCATCGTCGTCAATGACGGCCGGCGCGTCATCGAGAAACCGCATGAGATCTACGGCATCAACCAGCCGCAGCAGGCGGTTGCGGAATTGCTGCAACAGAACTTTCTGCCGACCGAGGCGCTGGTCAATAGTTTCTCGCCGGTTCTCGTCGATACCGGAACGGATGTCGTGCTCTTCGATACCGGCATGGGCGAGAGCGGCCGCCAAGCCGGTCTGGGGCATCTCGCCGAGAGTATCCGCGCCGCAGGCTACGCGCCGGAGCAGGTCTCGGTCGTCGTGGTGACCCATATGCATGGCGATCACATCGGCGGTCTCATCGAAGCCGGCAAGCCGGCATTCGCGAATGCCCGTTACGTGATGGGCGAAGCCGAATACGCCTTCTGGACGGATCCCGCACGCGCCGGCACGCCGGCGGAAAACGGGCGCAAGGCGGTACTGGAGAAGGTGGTGCCGCTTGCGGAAAAGGCGACCTTCATCGCTGATGGCGCCGAGGTCGTGCCCGGTATCTCGGCTGTTGCCGCCTTCGGTCATTCGCCGGGCCACATGGTGTTCCGGCTCGATTCCGACGGCAAGGGCATGATGCTGACGGCCGATACCGCCAACCATTACGTGCTGTCGCTGCAGCGCCCGGATTGGGAAGTGCGCTTCGACATGGACAAGGCGAAGGCGGCAGAGACGCGCCGCAGGGTTTTCGACATGATCGCCAGCGAGCGGTTGCCCTTCATCGGCTACCACATGCCGTTCCCGGCCGTCGGCTTCGTCGAGAAACTGGGCGAGGGCTATCGCTTCGTGCCCGTCAGCTATCAGCTCGATATCTGACCGACTCCCGGGCTGTGTCTCGCGAAATTGTTGCTCTGCAACAAATATCGGTCGAAGGCGGGACATTTCCCGGCATTGGCTATTTTCATCCTGACATATCCGTGTTACGAGCCCTCGCCAACTTCCAAGACACGCTTTGAAGTCACCCGGTGGACAAATCGCAGCCCGTCCCCGGGGGTTTTCGTTTATTGAAGGGAATTGGCCATGGCGCGCATCATCGAAACGGCAACTGGTCTGGAGGCTTTGACCTTCGACGACGTTCTGCTCCTGCCCGGACATTCCGAAGTCATGCCGGGTCAGACCAACATCGCGACCACCATTGCGCAGGACATCGACCTCAACCTGCCGATCCTGTCGTCGGCGATGGACACGGTGACCGAGGGCCGCCTCGCGATCGCCATGGCACAGGCCGGCGGCATCGGCGTCATCCACCGCAACCTGACGCCGGCCGAACAGGCCGAAGAGGTCCGTCAGGTCAAGAAGTTCGAAAGCGGCATGGTCGTCAATCCGGTGACGATCGGCCCCGATGCCACGCTCGCCGACGCGCTGGGCCTCATGAAGCAGCACGGCATTTCCGGCATCCCGGTCGTCGAGAACGGTGGCGCCGGTGGCCAGAAGCAGGGCCGTCTCGTCGGCATCCTCACCAACCGCGACGTTCGCTTCGCTTCGGATCCGAACCAGAAGATCCATGAGCTGATGACCCATGAGAATCTGGTCACGGTCAAGGAAAGCGTCGACCAGCAGGAAGCCAAGCGGCTTCTTCACAAGCACCGCATCGAGAAGCTGCTGGTCGTCGATGCCGATGGCCGCTGCGTCGGGTTGATTACCGTCAAGGACATCGAGAAGGCGCAGCTCAATCCGAACGCCTCGAAGGACGCGCAAGGCCGCCTTCGCGCCGCCGCTGCCATTTCGGTGGGCGATGACGGCTATGAGCGCGCCGAGCGGCTGATCGATGCCGGCGTCGACCTGATCGTCGTCGACACCGCCCACGGCCACTCGCAGCGCGTGCTCGACGCCGTTGGTCGCGTCAAGAAGCTCTCGAACTCGGTTCGCATCATGGCCGGCAACGTCGCCACCGCCGCCGGCACCAAGGCATTGATCGATGCCGGTGCGGATGCGGTCAAGGTCGGTATCGGCCCGGGCTCGATCTGCACCACCCGCATCGTTGCCGGTGTCGGTGTTCCGCAGCTCGCCGCGATCATGAGCGCCGTCGAAGCCGCACAGGCGGCCGGCATTCCCGTCATCGCCGACGGTGGCATCAAGTTCTCCGGCGACCTCGCCAAGGCGATTGCCGCCGGTGCTTCGGCCGTCATGATCGGCTCGCTGCTTGCCGGCACCGATGAGAGCCCGGGCGAAGTGTTCCTCTATCAGGGCCGTTCCTTCAAGGCCTATCGCGGCATGGGTTCCGTCGGCGCCATGGCCCGCGGCTCGGCGGACCGCTACTTCCAGGCGGAAGTACGCGATACGCTGAAGCTGGTTCCGGAAGGCATCGAAGGCCAGGTTCCCTACAAGGGCCCGGTTGCAGGCGTGCTGCACCAGCTCGCCGGCGGCCTCAAGGCGTCCATGGGCTATGTCGGCGGCCCGACCATCAAGGAATACCAGGAGCGCGCCCAGTTCGTGCGTATCTCCGGCGCCGGCCTTCGCGAAAGCCACGCCCATGACGTGACGATCACCCGCGAGAGCCCGAACTATCCGGGCGCGCACTGATCGCGATTGCATTCGGAGGGCGCCGCGAGATCTCGCGGCGCCCTTCGCCTTTTCAGATCAAGTTTTTTTAGAATGAGCTTATTTCAGGGAGCAGCGCATGACGGGTTTCGAGATCTTCTGGCCGATCGTGGTCCATGTTTTTCTCGTCTTCTGCCTGTACGCTCTCCTTTCCCTCCGCCGGGTGAGGCTTGTCCGCGCCGGCAAGGTGCATGCGGCCCAGTTTCGCGAGAACCGCGACGAGCCGGGCGAAAGCCTGGTGGTGAAGAACAGCATCGCCAACCAGTTCGAGCTGCCGGTTCTCTTCTACGTCTGCTGCATGCTGCTCTACATCACCGAGGCCGACAACATCGTCTCGCTGGGTCTTGCCTGGCTTTTCGTCGCGCTGCGCTATGTGCATGCCTTCGTGCATGTCAACAGCAACCGCATCCGTTATCGCCGGCCGCTGTTCATGGCGGGCGCTGCGACACTCTTCGTCATGTGGGTGTGGCTTGCCGTCTGGATGGCGATGAGCTGATCCCGACTTGGGTCGCGACTGGCTCAGATCTGAGACAGTTTGCCAAAGTGATTTTCGCGCTTTGATACGCATCAAGTACCCGGTGCTGCCCTTGCGGGTAGTCTGCTGACGTTGGACGACAACGCATCGGAGGACGAGATGACCGCAACGATGAAAGCCGCCGTGGTGCGCGAATTCGGCAAGCCGCTGGTAATCGAGGAAGTGCCGATACCGGAGCCGGGCCCCGGGCAGGCGCTGATCAAATATGAGGCGACCGGCGTCTGCCATACGGACCTGCACGCCGCCAACGGCGACTGGCCGGTCAAGCCGAAGCCGCCCTTCATCCCCGGACACGAAGGCGTCGGTTATGTCGCCAAGCTCGGCAGCGGCGTCGCGCGCCTGAAGGAAGGCGACCGCGTCGGCGTGCCGTGGCTGCACACGGCCTGTGGTGGCTGCACGCCCTGCCGCACCGGCTGGGAAACGCTCTGCGGCAGCCAGCAGAACACCGGCTACTCCGTCAACGGCACCTTTGCCCAATACGGCCTTGCCGATCCGGATTTCGTCGGGCGCCTGCCGGCAAAGCTTGAATTCGGACCGGCCGCGCCGATCCTCTGCGCCGGCGTCACCGTCTACAAGGGCCTGAAGGAGACCGAGGTGCGTCCCGGCGAATGGGCGTTGATCTCCGGCATCGGTGGGCTCGGCCACATGGCGGTGCAATACGCCAAGGCGATGGGCATGCATGTCGCCGCCGTCGATATCTTTCCGGAGAAACTGGCGCTGGCGAGAAAGCTTGGTGCCGACCTCGTCGTCGATGCGCGCGACAAGGATGCAGTCGATCAGGTCCAAAAGGCGACCGGCGGCGTGCATGGAGCACTGGTGACGGCGGTGGCGCCTAAGGCGATGGAGCAGGCGTTCAATATGCTGCGCTCCAAGGGAACCATGGCGCTGGTCGGTCTGCCGCCCGGCCAGATGTGCCTGCCGATCTTCGATACGGTGCTGAAGCGCATCACCATCCGCGGTTCCATCGTCGGCACACGCCAGGACCTCGAGGAGTCGCTGGAGTTCGCCGGCGAAGGCAAGGTCGCCTCGCATTTCACCTGGGACAAGATCGAGAACATCAACGCGATCTTTGCCCGCATGGAAGAAGGCAAGATTGACGGCCGGATCGTGCTCGACCTCAACGGCTGACGCCGTTCACGATTGGTAACGCAAGTTTGTCTGTTCCACTCCGCCCGCGCACCTATTCTGTCGCGGGCGGTTCTGTCTGCCGCCACGGGAGAACGAAACCGAAGGAGGCCGACATGCAGGAATTGAAAATTACGCAGGCGATGATCGACGCCTATGACGAATACACGCATCTGACCCTCGATCGCCGCCGCTTCATGGAAAAGCTGACCGGGCTGGCCGGCTCTGCCGCCGCGGCAGCGGCGATCGCACCGCTGCTTGCTGCGAACGGCGCCAAGGCGGAGATCATCGCCGCGACCGACACACGGGTCGCTGGTGAAGACATTACCTATCCCGGTGCGGCCGGCGACATGAAAGGCTATCTCGTTCGCCCGGCGCAAATGAGCGGCAAGCTGCCGGCGGTGATCGTCATTCATGAAAACCGCGGGCTCAATCCGCATATCCGCGACGTTGCGCGGCGCGTGGCGCTCGAAGGCTTCCTGGCGCTTGCACCCGACTTCCTGTCGCCATCGGGCGGAACACCGACGGACGAGGACAAGGCGCGCGAGATGATCGGCGCGCTGGATGCGACAGCAACGACGGCGAATGCCGTTGCGACCGTGGCCTTTCTGCAAGGGCACCAGCAATCGACGGGGAAGGTCGGTGCCATCGGCTTCTGCTGGGGAGGCGGCCTCGTCAATCGGCTCGCCGTCGGCTCGCCCGATCTCAAGGCTGGTGTTGCCTATTACGGCGCCCAGCCCAAGGCGGAGGAAGTCCCGAAGATCAAAGCCGCCCTGCTGCTCCACTATGCCGGGCTCGACGAGCGTATCAATGCCGGCATCGACGCCTATCGGAAGGCGCTCAAGGACAATGGCAAGGACGCAACGATCTACGTCTATGACGGCGTCAACCATGCCTTCAACAACGACACCTCGGCCGCGCGCTATGACAAGGCTGCCGCCGATCTCGCCTGGAGCCGGACGGTGGAGTTCCTGAAGGCCAAGCTCGCCTGAACGCGGGTTCGGCTCAGGCGGCCGCCGCCCGGATGATATCGTCGGCGCAGCCGCTGATGGCCGCCGCGAGCGCCTCCATGTCGCGTTCGCGCGGGCTGCTGCGGCGCCAGACGAGGCCGATCTCGCGGGCCGGTTCGGGGGCTGCGAACGGCACGATGCGGATCGAGTTGCGCGCGGCCTCGGTCGCAATGGCAATCTCGGGGATCAGCGTCATGCCCATGCCGTTGGCGACCATCTGCAGGAGCGTCGTCATCGACGTGGCACCGAAGCTGACGAGGCGCCGCTTGCCGGCCGTGCTGCAGACGGCCAGCGCCTGGTCGCGCAGGCAATGGCCCTCTTCGAGCAGCAGCAACTGTTCGACATCGACCTGATCTTCGGTCAGCGGCGACATCAGGATGTTGCGTTCATCGTCGGCCATCGCCATGTAGAACCGGTCGGAGAAGAGCGGCTTCGTCGCAAGTCCTTCCGCGTCGATCGGCAGCGCTGCAACGACCGCGTCAAGCAGGCCCTCGCCGAGATCACCAACCAGCCGCGATGTCACCGATTCCTTCAACTCGATCTCGATTGCCGGATAGACGCTGCGCAGATGCGGCACCAGACGCGGTACGAGGTAGGGGGCGAGCGTCGGGATGACGCCGATCCGGATCCGTCCTTCGAGCGTCCCGGCGCTGGCGCGCGCGCTCTGCTCGAGCAGATCCACCTCGGCAAGAATGGCGCGGGCGCGAGCCAGCACCTCTTCGCCCTTGCGGGTGAGAAAAACGCCGCTGCGGCTGCGCTCCACCAGTTTCACGCCCAGATGGTTTTCCATTTCCATGATCTGGGCGGAGAGCGCCGGCTGGCTGACGTGAACGAGTTCGGCGGCCTTGCCGAAGTGGCGAACGGAGGCAAGCGCCTCGAAGTAGCGCATCTGGCGGAGTGTGAGCATGATAGGAACGCCCTATCAAATTTGAGTTCAAATGCAATCGCAGATTATCGCCGGCGATGAAAAACAGGCTCGCCAAGGTGGCCGGGCCGCGCTTCGGACCCGCCAAGCGGATACGGTCGGCACGGCCACGGAACGGATCGGCGAGCGCGCTGCCGCGTGGACAGCCGCATAAAAACCACGCGCTCCTTCGAGTGCATGGCCTTCTGTCGTTTGGGTCTTACCAGCCCGGCAACATATGGCTCTGCCTGAGCCGTGGATAGCGTGGGAAGCCCTTGATATCGCCATCGATATCGTCGTTGGTGCTGATCGGCGTGATGTTGTCGAGGCAGGCGGTGATGTGGTTGCTGATCGCATTCGAGAGCGAGGGCGAGAGGCCCGGACGCTTCATGATGCCGATCTGCACTGGCGCCAGCGCCGGGAAGCCGTCTGCGAGCGTCAGCACCTTCATGCCCGGACGGAGCGCCGATTCCGGCAGGACCGACACGGCCATGCCGGCCAGCACCGCCGCAGCGACCACTGTCGAAGACCAGCTCGTGAACAGGATCTGATACTCCCGCCCAGTCGCATCCAGCGCCGCACAGGCGGCCTGCCGCCAGAGGCAGTCACGTCGCCCGACGGCGAGCGGGATCGGTGCGTTCTCCGGCAGCGGATGGTTGATCGAGCTGACCCAGCAGAGCGGTTCCGTGCGAACGACATCGGAAGCGCGCGCGCGCGGATTGTGCGTGACCAGCGCAATGTCGAGGTCGCCCTTGGCCATCTTTTCGGCGAGATCCACGGAGGGTTCGCAGACGATATTGAGCTCCACATTCGGATGCGTCTTGGCGAAGCGCATGATGATCTCGGGCATATAGCGGTCGGCGTAATCGTCGGGCGTGCCGATGCGCAACGTGCCTTCGAGGCGATTGTCGTCGAAGGAGGCGATCGCTTCGTTGTTGAGGCGGATCATGCGGCGTGCGAAATTGAGCAGCCGGTCGCCCTCGACGGTCAGCCGGTTGCCGCGCCCATCCTTCATGAAAAGCGGCTTGCCGATGCGCTCTTCCAGGCGGCGCATCTGCATCGACACGGCGGATTGGGTCTTGAAGACCCGGTCGGCCGCCTTGGTGAAGCTACCCGTGTCGGCAATCGCGACAAAGGTCTGGAGCTGGTCGATATCGAGCGGTGCGGACATGGCCGTGATGCATCCATAAGATTGTTTGATGAATATCATTAAAAACATTCGTTGGACTGATCAATAAGGATTTGCGATCTATCAGGGGCAAATTCATCGATCCCCGGCCGGCAATCGCCGGCAATTCCCAAACTCTTTGGCCCGCCCCTGCGTTTGACCTCCCCGCAGGGGATGGGCCTCTTCGTGCCTGAAAGAAAAGGAGTACCGTCATGCGCACGACTCACGTCCTCGATCTCGACCTCGTTGCAGGAAAGCAGTCCCATGCCTCCCGCGCCGTCGGCGTCGCAGGGATGCTGACGTCCGTATGGCGCCAACTGCGAAACCGATATGCGATCGGCCGTCTGAATGACCTGGATGACCGCCAGCTCCTCGATATGGGGCTGAAGCGAGAAGATGTGCGAGAGGCGATCACCTCGCCCTTCTTCGACAATCCGGCGAGCTATCTGACCCGCGCCTCGCGAAACCGGGCGAGCCTCTTCTACAAGGGGACCCGCCACGACTGACCGTTGACGAGTTGAAGCGGGGTGAAGGCGGGAAGCCGCATCCTTGGCCTGCTTCACGGCGCATCCCGCCGCTTAGGGTGTGCCAGTCGAGCATGATCCGCGAAAGCCTGCCGCCGCCGCGGATCATGCTGCGAATTTCCAAGTTCGGTGCTGCTGATCGCCAGAGGTCGCGCGCCCCAACGTTCCCCGCAGGGTAGAGCCAATAGACCCTGCCGCTTGGCCCGGTACATGACCAAGACATGTACCGGGCCTTTTTCTTTTGAGATTTTCTCAGGGTGCGCGTCCCCTCAGACGCAGCAGGCGGCGCCGGCCAACGGGGCTTGGATAGGGAAGGGGCGTTTCAGCTCTTTGTGCCGGGCCCGGCCTTGTAGGCGTCGAACAGAGCCTCGACGTTCTTCTGGTATTCCTTCTGCAGTTCCAGCCCGGTGTCGAACATGCTGTTCATTACCTGGGAGAACTGGGCAAGCGCCGGATTGTCCGGTGCCGGCTTCTGCGCGCCGGTGGCACCCGCCTGCATCATATCCTGAAACGCCTTGACGAAGGGGTTGTCGGCAAAGACGTCCGGCGTCTTGGGCTTTTCTTCCTTCTTGGCCATGCCGAAGAAGCCCTGCATCGCCTGCGTGAAGGGGTTGTCGAAGGGGTTCGGTTGCGGCTCCGGCTTCTTGGCAAAGCCGGCCGCTTCCATCCACTGGCGCATCGCCGCTGCCATCGGGTTGTTGGCGAAGGCGTCGCTTGCGGCAGCGAATTGCCCGGTCGTCTGCTTGAACAGCCCACCCATCAGCGTATCGGCCATGACCGGCAGCATCTGCTTGTAGATCTCCTGGCTGATGCCGGTGACCTGGGCGGCCTGCGCGGCGATCGCGCGCGACATTTCCTTCGAACCGAACAGCTGTCCGAGAACACCGTTGCCGTCGACCATGCCCTGTGGCGTGAAGGCCTGGCTGATGTCTTCGAAGTATTTGGCATAGTTGCCGCTGCCGAGCGCCGTGAGCAGCGCGCCGAAATCGTAAGGGTTGGCCGTGTTGCGCTTGAAGGCGGCCGAAAAGGCCGGCAGCAACGCCGCCGTCGCCTTCGTCATCTGCTCCTGGGCGAGGCCGAATTGTTGAGCCATCAGTTCGATGGCCTTGCCGTTCTGCGCCTGTGCGAACATGTCAAAAAGCGGTGCCATGCCAGTTCCCCTTCGGCATCTCGACGCGCGGCGCTGCAAGCGACGCATATCCTTGCACTATAACGGGAAATCGGGAGCTGGAAACCGCTTTTTGAGGGCGCCCGGCGGTCGCCTCAATATTGGTATTCGGCGAAAACCGGTTCGACCGAGCCGTTCCAGCGACCGTTGTAGAGCGCCAACAGGTCTTCGGCGAGCGTCGCCTTCTTGGCGAGCACTTCGTCAAGCGGCGCCAGGAACTGGCTTTCGTCGATGCCTTCGCCGTTCAGCCGGTTGCGACGCTTCAGGCCGCCGCGTGAAATGGCGATGACCTCGCGGGCAATGTCGTAGAGATTGCCCGCGCGGAACCTGGTCGCGAGCGCCTGCACGGGCACGGCGTCGCGCATCGCGCTTACCTCCTCGAAGGTCCAGTCGCGCGTCAGGGTCTCCGCGGCAGCAAGCGCTTCGCGGTCGTAGAGCAGGCCGACCCAGAAGGCCGGGAGTGCGCAGATCCGCCGCCACGGACCGCCATCGGCGCCGCGCATTTCGAGGAAGCGCTTGAGCCGGACGTCGGGGAACAGCGTCGAGAGATGGTTCGTCCAGTCACCCATGTTCGGCTGCCACTCGGCAATTTCGCCCTTGAGCGCGCCGGCCATGAACTGGCGGAAGGTGACGTGGGTACAGTCGTGGTAGTGGCCGTCGCGCACCACGAAATACATCGGCACGTCGAGCGCCCATTCGACATAGTCGGCAAAGCCGAAATCCGGGCCGAAGGCGGATGGCAGCAGGCCGGCTCGTTGATTGTCGGTGTCGCGCCAGATGTCGCCGCGCCAGGATAAGAGTCCGTTCGGCTTGCCGTCGGTAAACGGTGAGCTTGCGAAGAGCGCGGTCGCCAGCGGCTGCAGCTTCAGCGACACCTGCATCTTGCGGCGCATGTCCTCTTCCGAGGAGAAGTCGAGGTTCACCTGGATCGTGCAGGTGCGATACATCATGTCGAGGCCCTTGGTGCCGACCTTGGGCATATAGCGGCTCATGATGCCATAGCGCGATTTCGGCATGCGCGGCGTTTCGGCGAAGGTCCATTTCGGGCTGCCGCCGATGCCGAGGAAACGGATGCCGAGCGGCTCGGCGATTTCGCGCAGCACGGCGAGATGCTGGTTCGACTCCTTGCAGGTCTGGTGCAGGTTTTCGAGCGGCGCGCCGGATAGCTCGAACTGGCCGCCGGGCTCCAGCGAAATCGCGCCATTGCCCGATTGTTCTGCAAGGCCGATGATGTTGCCTTCGTCGACGATCGGCTCCCAGCCGCTCTTGGCGGCCATGCCGTTCAGGAGCGCCTGGATGCTGGCCTCGCCGAAATAGGGGACGGGGCTGTTGTCCGCCTTAAAGAAGGCGAACTTTTCGTGCTCCGTGCCGATCCGGAACCGTTCCACCGGTTTCGAACCTGCTGCCAGGTAGGCGGTCAGGTCAGCGATAGAGGTTACCGGCGTCTGGTCGGTGGTATCTCGGGCCATGAGCGTCTTCTTTTGTTTGGGCGGCTCTCGCTGGATAGCGGGAATTGATGAAGGCTGCTTGAACCGTAATCAGGTGCGGTGCAAGTCAATTTCTTTCAAGATCTCATCAAAAAAAGTAGGACGATTGCTTGCGCTGGAGCAAGCTCCATGGAACGAGGTATCCTCGATCCACCATGCCTTGTCTTGAGAGATTCCTCTTCTTTTAGGAGAACGCGCGGCACCCGGCCTGCTCCGGAACGACCGGCTATCGCCAGTCGCCGACAGTTGCCTGAATGACTGCCATAGCCGCGACTGCGGCGGTATCGGCCCTGAGGATCCGCGGTCCAAGCGGAATGCTGCTGACAAAGTCGAGGCTGCGGAGCAGCGTCCGCTCATCTTCCGAGAAACCGCCCTCGGGACCGATCAGCAGAGCGAGTTTCTTTTCCTTGACGGCCGAGAGGATCGGCAACGGGTTCTGGCTATCGCTGCCTTCGTCGCAGAAGATGATGCGTCGGTCGCTGGGCCAGGTGGCCAACACGTCCTCCAGCCGGCGCGGCTCCTCGACATCGGGAATGCCGAGCACGCCGCATTGTTCGGCCGCCTCGATGACATTGGCGCGGACCCTCTCGATATTGCCGAGTTTGCCTTGCACATGCTGCGTCATGACGGGCTGCAGCGCGCCTGCGCCCATTTCGACCGCCTTCTGCACAAGATAGTCGAGCCTGCCGACCTTGAGCGGTGCGAAAAGATAGACGAGGTCGCAGGGTTTCGGCTGCGGTCGCGTCTGCTCGACGGCGGTCAGCACCAGCTTCTTCTTGCTGGCGAAGGAGAGTTCCGCACGCCACTCGCCGTCACGTCCATTGAAGACGAGGATCGAAGAGCCCTCTTCATAGCGCAGCACATTCACCAGATAGTTGAACTGCTCTTTCGTCGCCTCATGGGCCGAGCCCGCGTCAAGGGGATGTTCGACGAACAGTCGCTGCATGCGAAAATTGGCGCGCATATGGAGTGCCTTCAAATGAAAATGCCGGAGAGAATGAAATAGACGACGGCCGATAGCGCTGCCGAGGCGGGAACGGTGATGACCCAGGCGCCGACGATCGTCAGGAAGTGGGAGCGGCGTACGAGGCGCCGGCGCCGGACTTCGGCGAAGTTGGTTTCCGCCGTTTCCATGAAGTCGGTCTGGCCCGTCCGTTCCCGGACAAACTGCATGCGACGTTTGGAATTGCGGATGTACCATTCGCGGAAGAAACCGACGCCGAAGACGGCACCGACGGCCGTGTGCGTCGAACTGATCGGCAGCCCGAGCGCCGATGCCAGCAGCACCGTGACGGCAGTGGCGAGCGCGACGCAGAAGGCGCGCATCGGATTGAGCTTGGTGATCTCCTCACCGACGACGCGAATGAGCTTCGGTCCATAGAGCAGCAGACCGATCGAAATGCCGAGCGCGCCGATCGCCAGTTCCCACAGGGGAGCCGGTGATTTCTCCGTCGCAATGACCCCGTCCAGGGCCGAAACGATCGCGGACAAGGGGCCGATCGCGTTGGAAACGTCGTTGGCGCCGTGGGCGAAGGAGAGCAGCGCCGCGGCCAGAATGAGCGGCGCACGGAACAGCTTGCGAAGCGACTGGTTGCGATTGTCCAGCCCCTCGGACTGTCTGTAGATCCACGGCTTGGTCAGAAAATAGATGGCGGTGCCGATGACGGCGCCCAGGCCGAGTCCCGTTGGCAAATTGATCGAGATCACCTGGACCAGGGCGATCTCCGCGAGGTATGCGGTAAACGAGCCCGCGGTGACACCAAGAATGACCGGCATCCACCGCCTCGCGGCGGCAATCTTGTCCTCGCGATAGATGATGAATTCCTTGAGGAAGGCGAGGAAGGCGGCGGCGATCGTGCCTCCGAGCAGCGGCGAGACCGACCAGCTGAGCGTGATGCCGGCGAGCGACCACCATTGCACGCTGGAAAAGCCGGCTGCCGCGATGCCCGCCCCGACGATGCCGCCGATGATCGAGTGCGTGGTCGAAACCGGCGCCCCGGAATAGGTGGCGATGTTGATCCAGGCCGCCGAAGAGGCCAGCGCCGCCATCATGATCCAGACGATCGTCTGTGGACCGAGCACGTCTTCGCCATAAACGATGCCGGCTTCGATCGTTAGCGCCACCTCCCGCCCGGCCAGCATTGCGCCGGCAATTTCGAAGACGGCGGCGATGGCAAGTGCAGTCGCCATCGACATCGCCTTGGCGCCGACGGCAGCGCCGACGTTGTTGGTCACGTCGTTCGCGCCGATGTTCATGGCCATGTAGCCGGCGATGGCAGCCGCGGCCAGAATGAGCGGCGCGGTCGCGGAACTCGTCACGAAGCTCGCGGCAAAGGCCATGCTCAAGAGCAGAAAGAGACCGGCGAGCGCCGGCGCCGCCAGGCTGCGGCGGACATGCTGCGATGCCTCTTCGGCAAGGCTGAGCTTGTCGAGATCTTTGTCGATCGTCTGTTTTGCGAGGCGTATGCGCGGCTGTGCCACTGCCTGGAACTCCATTGTCACCATGGCCACTAAGGCCACTGCAACACGCATTCAAGTGGATTTGATGGACATCGGTGCCCGCGCGTCCGGAACCCGCGTTGAGGGGCATTGGATGCCCTACAGCGCCGCGCGTCTTTTAAGACGCGCAAAGGTCGCTGTAGCACTTTGATTTGCTGCATGTCTTCGTCCTCAAATCGCGTTCGATTTAAGGAGACATGCAGTAGGGGTAACCTGGAAGGTTAGCCGTTCGCCGCTTTCGGCATCGGCGCAGACGCCGCGACCATGCGTTCGCCAAAGGCGAGAATAAGGTCTTTCAGCGACGGCTCGGCCACTCGCGAAGCGGCTTCCTTGTAGTCGACCCATTCGAGCTGCCTGCGGCCTTCCTCCGGGAAGTGCTTGCAAAGGTCGTCGACTTCGAGAGCATGAACCTGCACCTTGACCGAGATCTTCAGGCCGTGGTCCATGCGCTTCTGGTAGAGATAGAAACCGATCGTCGATTTCTGCACATGGCCTTTGACGCCGGCCTCCTCGTAGGCCTCGCGCTCGGCCACCTCGTGGGCGCGTTTGCCCTGCATCGGCCAACCCTTGGGAATGACCCAGCGACCGGTGTCGCGGCTGGTGATCATGAGGATTTCGAGGGCCTTGGTCTTCTTGCGGATCCGATAGCAGAGCGCGGCATATTGCATGCGCGCCGGGCGGCGCAACATCAACTGGACATCGGATGCGAGTCTGTTCAAGAAGTTCAAGGTCGTCTGCGCTCCTCTCGGCGAATCAGTGTTTTTGTTTTCTGTCAAAGCCAGTATGGCAGCGTCCTGTTGCGTGTAAATGTTGCCGCCAGTGGGCAACCGATATGGAGCCAGCTTTCCGCTGAACTGTGGTCCAGATACGACAGGATATGGCGTTTCCGCGGCGGTTTACCAAGCGCCGGCAACTGGGCGTAGGCCTGTTCCGTCAGCTCGCGCGGTCGCGTTGCTGCAGGCGCAGGCGGGCGATACGGTTCCATTCGCCGGTGCGTTCCGCCTCGCGGGTTGCGGCGGCAACGAAGTCGATATGGTTCTGCGACGCGGCCTTCGCCTCTGTCGGATCCCGCGCCATGATCGCGTCGTAGATCGCCTCGTGCTGGGCAAGCAGCCGATCGCGCGCGCCCGGCGCATCGAAAACCGAGTTGCGGTGGAAGAAAATACCTTGCTGGAGCAGCCGATAGCAGGCGCGCAGCGTGTGCATCAGGATGATGTTGTGGGCGCTTTCGCCAATTGCCTGGTGGAGCTCGATATCGGCCTCGAGTTCCGCGTCGAAGTCGCCGGCGGCGTGCGCCGTGCGCATGCGCTCGATGATCCTCGTCAGAATGTCCCGGTCGAAATCCGTGGCCCGGGTGGCGGCCAGTTCCGCCGTCAGCCCTTCGAGCTCGCGCCTGTATTCGAGATAGTCCTGCGTCGCCTTGTGGTGGCGGGCGATGAGGTCGATCAGCGGCTTGGAGAAAATCTGCCCGACGACGTCGGCGACGAAAGTGCCGCCGCCGTGGCGGCTCTCGACGAGCCCGCGTCCTTCGAGCTCCTTGAGGGCCTCGCGCAGGATCGGCCTGGATACGTCGAAGCGTTTGGAAAGCTCCCTTTCGCCCGGCAGACGGTCGCCGTCGCGCAGCACGCCTTCGAGAATCAGCAGCTCGATCTGCTGCACGACTTCGTCGGCCGTGCGGCTGTGGCTGATGCGGGCGAAGAGGTCGATCTGGTCGTCGGTCACGTCTTGGTCTCCCGGATCCCGGTGAAGTTCGGTCTCTTTGGCCAAAATTCATCGTGATTCTCATAGGTTAGAGCGGAAGAGGGCGGAAAGCCGCACCCAGGTTCCTCACCCTGCACTGTGCCGCAATCTAGGCAGCCGGCACCAAGTGGTCAATTTGCTTGTCCACTTTGGACTGAATGACAAAAGTCAAACTGCGGCAATGCGTCCTTTTTCTTTTGCTCGTTCGATTGATAAGAAAGTCGTGATGAACGCGTGAGGGGGACAAGAGCGCTTCATGGCAAAGGGTAGTTTTGCATTTCCGGTGGCGCCGATGCGCGCCTTGGCCTTGGGTGAGGTTCATTCGCGCCCCTATGCGCTGGTGACCACGCCGCGGGTGATCTTCCAACTCGCCTTCCTGACGGAGGGCGGCTCGATCGTCGATCACGCCGTGCTTTCGGAGCTGTCGCGGGCGCGCGGGATTGCCCCGCCGGGGCGGGACGCGAACCATCATGCGATGTCCTGGGGGCAGGGCACGCTGCGCTGGGAACGGCACACGGAATTCTCCACCTATTTCTGGGATGCACCGCCGCCGGAGAAGTTTGGCGGCGAGGTGCCGATCCATCCGTTTGGCGACGGATTCTCGCCGCCTGGCTCGCTGATCTCGGGTATCCGGCTGGAAATCCGGCCGGATACGCCGGAGACCCGCGAGGCGATCGGCCTTTTCGATCCGACGAGCCTCTGTTACAGCGAAACCAAGAACGGCCAGGCGGTGATCGTCACCGACTTCCGCCAGAACGGCGATGGCCTGACGCAGATCCTGGTCATCGACCGCGGCATGACGGAGGCGGGCACCGGCGCGCTCGTCCAGCGCCTGCTCGACATCGAGACCTACCGAACTCTGGCGATGATGGGCCTGCCGCTCGCCCAGTCGCTATCGCCGGAGATCCGCCGGACCGAGGACGGCCTGACCGGGATCACCCAGCGCATGAAGGAAAATGTGCGCGAGGAGGCCGACGACATGCTGGCCGAGATCACCCGGCTTGCCGCCGATCTCGAAGCCGGTGCAGCACTCAGCCTCTATCGCTTCGGCGCCAGCCGCGCCTATTACGGCATCGTGCAGGAGCGTATTCGCACGCTCGCCGAGACCCCGGTGCCGGGCTACGAGACGATCGGCACCTTCCTCGAACGGCGCCTGGCGCCGGCGATGCGCACCTGTCAGTCGGTCGAGGAGCGCCAAGCCAACCTGTCGCGCAAGCTTGCCCGCGCCACGGCTCTTCTCAGAAGCTGGGTCGATGTCGAACTCGAACGGCAGAACAGTGCGCTGCTGAATTCGATGGACCGGCGCGCAAAGCTGCAGCTACGCCTGCAGCAGACAGTCGAGGGCCTGTCGGTCGCCGCCATTTCCTACTACGTGGTCGGGCTGTTCGGTTATCTCGCCAAGGCCGTCAGCCACGAGCTGCCCATCGATCCGGGCCTGCTCACCGGCCTTGCCGTTCCCTTCGCCGTTGCCGGTGTCTGGCTGGTCGTGCGCCGCATCCGCCGCCATCATGAGGACAGCGAGCACAAGTAAGCAATTCCAGCAAAAGTGTGCTCGGTTTTGCGTCCGGAATTGCGAGAAACAAGCAATTCCAGCGAAGGTGCATCGGTCTTGCGTCGGGAATGCGAGAAGCAAATAACCAGCGCAGGAACTATTGCTCCCAATAGGGAATCGGCCCGTACAGCCCGGCCAGGTAGTCGATGAACAGCCGCACCTTGGCTGGCAGGAACTGGCGGCTCGGATAGACGGCCGAAAGCGTCAGGTGCTTCGAGCCTTCCCATTGCGGCAGCACCTGCACCAACTGGCCGCTGCGCAATTCCGGGCCGATATCCCAGGTGGAGCGGAGCGCAATGCCGGCGCCGGCGATGACGGCGGCGCGCACGATTTCCGATGAGTTGGTCACGAGCGGCCCCTCCGGGTGCCAGACCAACGCCCCTTCCGGCCCTTCGAGCTTCCAATTGTCGTTGTTGTGCGCCGGCAGGCAGAGGTGGTTGGCCAGATCGCCGATCTCCTTCGGCGCGCCGTTGCGGGCGATATATTCCGGGGAGGCGCAGAGCAGTCGCCGCACCGGCGCGAGCTTCCTTGCCACCAGGGATGAATCCACCAGCTCGCCGATCCTGACCGCCATGTCGAAGCCTTCGGCGACGATATCCGTGAATTCGTCCGTCAGCACGATGTGCAGCTTCAGGTCCGGATGGTCCTTCATGAATTTCGTCAGATGCGGCGCGATGTGCATCCGGCCGAAGGAAGTCGGCGCCGAAATCCGGAGCACGCCGAGCGCATGCGACGAGCGCCCGGAAGCATAGGCCTCGGCCTCCTCGATGCCGGTCAGAATGCCGAGCACCCGGTCGTAGAATCCCTGGCCTGCTTCCGTCAGCGAGATCTGGCGCGTCGTGCGTTGCAAAAGCCGTGTGCCGAGCCGATCCTCGAGCCTCTTGATGCGCTTCGAGATGACGGCTGGCGAAAACCCCAGCACCCTCCCGGCAGCCGACATGCTGCCTGTGGAAACGACCCGTGCAAAAATCTCAAGATCGCCTAAATTCGTCATCAATCGTTGCCATTGTTTCCAAAACGGAAAAGCTCATAGCATTTGCGAGGGCTCTCTCCTAGTGGTAAAGAAAATGAACCAATTGAGATGCGGCCGGAGGCGCTGATGGCGGAGACAATCGGTTTTCTGCAACCGAAACAGGCTGTTATCACTCGGCGCCGCGAGATCGTCGCCGACCTCGCGGACCTCTTGCCCGAGGGCTGTCTGATCAGTGACGAGCGCGGGCTGAAGCCCTTCGAGACCGACGCCTTCATCGCCTATCGTCGCATGCCGCTCGCCGTCGCGCTGCCGGAGACGACCGAGCAGGTCGCTGCCCTTCTCAAATATTGCAGCCGCTACGGCATTCCGGTCGTGCCGCGCGGCGCCGGCACCTCGCTTTCGGGCGGCGCCATTCCGCAGGAGGATGCGGTCGTCATCGGTCTTTCCAAGATGTCGCGCATTCTCGATATCGACCTCTTCAATCGCACCGCCACCATCCAGGCGGGGGTCACCAATCTCAATATCTCCGAAGCTGTCTCCGTCGACGGTTTCTTCTATGCGCCCGACCCGAGTTCGCAGCTTGCCTGCACGATCGGCGGCAATATCGGCATGAATTCCGGCGGCGCCCACTGCCTGAAATACGGTGTCACCACCAACAATCTGCTCGGCGTGAAGATGGTACTGTTCGATGGCACCGTCATCCAGCTCGGCGGCAAGGCGCTGGATGCGGCGGGCTATGACCTGCTCGGCCTCGTCTGCGGCTCGGAGGGCCAGCTCGGCATCGTCACCGAGGCGACGGTGCGGCTGATCGCCAAGCCGGAAGGTGCCCGTCCCGTGCTCTTCGGTTTCGCTTCGTCGGAAGCGGCCGGCGCCTGCGTCGCCGATGTCATCGGCTCCGGCATCATCCCGGTCGCGATCGAATTCATGGATAAGCCGGCGATCGAGATCTGCGAAGCCTTCGCCCATGCCGGCTACCCGCTCGACGTCGAAGCGCTGCTGATCATCGAGGTCGAAGGTTCCGAGCCGGAAATGGATGCGATGCTCGCCAGCATCGTCGCGGTCGCACGCCGTCACGGCGTCGCGACGATCAAGGAGTGCCAGTCGGCAATGGAAGCGGCAGCGATCTGGAAGGGGCGGAAATCCGCCTTCGGCGCCACCGGTCGCATCGCCGACTATATCTGCATGGACGGCACCGTGCCGCTCAGCCAGCTCTCGCATGTGCTCGCCCGCACCGGCGAGATCGTCGCGCATTACGGCCTGCGCGTCGCCAATGTCTTCCATGCCGGCGACGGCAACATGCATCCGCTGATCCTCTACAACATCAACGATCCGGAGGATGCGGCACGTGCCGAAGCCGCCGGCAACGACATCCTCAAGCTCTGCGTTGACGCCGGTGGCTGCCTGACGGGCGAGCATGGCGTCGGCATCGAAAAACGGGACCTCATGCTGCACCAGTACAACCAGGCCGACCTCGACCAGCAGATGGCGGCGCGGGCTGCCTTCGATCCGCAATGGATCCTGAACCCGTCCAAGGTCTTCCCGCTCGAAGGGCGTCCCGCCGCATGATCGTGCATTTCGAACCGGCAAGCGAAGAGGGGATTGCGACCGTCGTTCGTGCGATGGCGGCCGACAAGGCTTCGCTCGCGGTCATCGGCGGCAACACGCGCTCTGGTCTCGGCAATCCCGTGCGTGCCGACCGGGTGCTGTCGACGCGCCGTCTTTCCGGCATCGTCAGCTACAACCCGGCCGAGATGACGATCACCGCGCTTGCGGGAACGCCGATGCGCGACATCGAAGAGGCGCTGGCGGAAAACCGGCAGATGCTTGCCTTCGAACCGGTGGACCATCGGCCGATCTTTGCTTCGTCGGGAGAGCCGACGATCGGCGGGGTCTTTGCCGCCAATGTGTCGGGTCCCAGGCGCTATGTCGCCGGTGCCGCCCGCGACAGCCTGCTCGGCGTTCGCTTCGTCAACGGTCGCGGCGAGGCGATCAAGGCCGGCGGCCGGGTGATGAAGAACGTCACCGGTCTGGATCTGGTCAAGCTGCAAGCGGGCTCGCATGGCACGCTCGGCATCCTGACCGAAGTTACCTTCCGCGTCCTGCCGCTGCCGCCGGCATCCGAGACCGTCGTGGTCTCCGGTCTCAACGATGCCGAAGCCGCTGCGGTCATGGCCGAGGCGATGGCACAAACGGTCGAGGTTTCCGGTGCCGCGCATCTGCCGGAGAGCGTGCGCGGGCGGTTCCTCGAAGGTGGCCTTCCGGACGGGGCCGCGACGATGCTCAGGCTCGAAGGACTGGAGGCATCGGTCGCGCTCCGGGCCGACAAGCTGACGAGCGCCGTCGGGCGCTTCGGCGCGGTGACGCGGCTCGACGGGCCGCAGACATCGAAGCTCTGGGCGGAGATCCGCGACGTCAAACCCTATGCCGACGGCACGAAGAAGCCGCTCTGGCGCGTCTCCGTCGCCCCATCGCTCGGCCATCAGCTTGTGGCGGCGCTCAGGCTGCAGACCGGCGTCGATGCCTTCTATGACTGGCAGGGCGGTCTCGTCTGGCTGCGCATGGAGGCCGACCCCGAAGTGGAACTGGTGCGTCGTTACATCAAGGTTCTTGGTGGCGGCCATGCAACGCTCGTCAGGGCCGAGGATGGCTACCGTGCCGCCATCCCGGCGTTTGAACCACAACCCTTGGCCGTGGCACAATTGAGCGAGCGCGTCCGCGCGAGCTTCGACCCGCACCGGATTTTCAATCCCGGCCGCATGGCTGCGGTGTCCTGAGACAGCGACGATGGAACATGGGAGGAAATGATGAGCGACAATGGTCCGCAGACACCGTTTTCCCGGGAAACCGATCGCTGGCTGGAGCCGGGCAAGATCAACGTCCAGGTGATTTACGTCCTTTATCTCGTGGGCTTTGCGGTCGGGATCACCCCGATCATCGGCGTGGTGATGGCTTATCTCAATCGCGGCAGGGGCACGCCCTGGGTCCAGACGCATTATGAATGGGCGATCCGGACCTTCTGGATCGCTCTCTTGTTCGGGTTGATCTCGCTGCTGCTGACGGTGCTGCTGGTCGGCATCCTCGGCTTCATCGCCACCGCCGTCTGGATCGTCGTGCGCTGCGTCGTCGGCCTGCAACGGGCGGCGCGCCAGGAGCCGATCACCAACCCCGAAAGCTGGATGGTGTAAGCCATGGCGCAACCCCTGAGACCGGATCCGGTCTCAGGATGCTGAAATCAGAATACTGTGGTGACCGAAGCACGCATCACGTGTGCGGTCTCGCAGAACCGCAGAGTGGAGTTCGCGTTTGCAGACCAATTTTACACCCGCGCAGCTTGCCGACCCGCATGTGGCCGAATCCGAAGCCATCCTGCGCAAATGCGTGCATTGCGGCTTCTGCACCGCCACCTGTCCGACCTATGTGACGCTGGGCGACGAACTCGATAGCCCGCGCGGGCGCATATACCTCATCAAGGACATGCTGGAGAACGGGCGGGCGGCCGACAAGGAAACGGTCACCCACATCGACCGCTGTCTCTCCTGTCTCGCCTGCACGACCACCTGTCCCTCCGGCGTCGACTACATGCATCTCGTCGACCACGCGCGCGTCCACATCGAGAACACCTATCGCCGCCCGTTCAGGGATAGGGTGGCGCGTTCCGTGCTCGCGGCGGTTCTGCCTTATCCCCAGCGCTTCCGCCTGTCGCTGAAGGCGGCCGGCCTTGCCCGGCCCTTCGCGGCTTTCATGAAGCGTATGCCCTTGCTGAAGACCTTTGGCGTCATGTTGGATCTGGCGCCGGGGGCCGTGCCTGAGCCTTCCGCTTCGGCCGTGCCAGGCACCCATGCGCCGAAGGGCAAGCGTATCGGTCGGGTCGCGCTGTTGTCCGGCTGCGCCCAGCCGGTGCTGAAGCCGGAGATCAACGAGGCGACGATAAGGCTGCTGACGCGCTTTGGCGTCGAAGTGGTTGTTTCGGCCGGCGAAGGCTGTTGCGGCGCCCTGGTGCACCACATGGGCCGCGAGAACCAGGCGCTCGCGGCGGCGCGCCGCAACGTCGACGCCTGGCTGAAGGTCGCCGACGAGGGCGGGCTCGATGCCATCGTCATCACCGCCTCGGGCTGCGGAACGACGATCAAGGACTACGGCCACATGCTGCGGCTCGATCCTGATTATGCGGAAAAGGCGGCCCGGGTCTCGGCGCTGGCCAAGGACATCACCGAGTATCTGTCTACCCTGGACCTGCCGGAACAGGATGCGAGGGGCATGACGCTTGCCTATCATTCCGCCTGCTCGATGCAGCACGGCCAGAAGATCACTTTTGCGCCGAAGCAGCTTTTGAAGCGCGCCGGCTTCGTTGTCCGCGATCCGGCCGAAGGGCATCTCTGCTGCGGTTCGGCTGGCACCTATAACATCCTGCAGCCGGAAATCTCGGCGAAGCTGAAGGCGCGCAAGGTCAAGAACATCGAGGCGACGAAGCCGGATGCGATTGCCACCGGCAATATCGGCTGCATCACCCAGATCGCCAGCGGGACCGCGATCCCCATCCTGCACACGGTCGAATTGCTCGACTGGGCCTATGGCGGGGTAAAGCCACAAGGGCTCTGAGGAAAAAGAAAAGGCCGGCTCCGCGAGGAACCGGCCTTTTATGGGGGCCCGGAGGGCTATCAGCCGCCGAAGATCTGGCGGAAGATATCGACGCCGCGATCGTCGAAATAGGTGTCGCCCGGCTTGCTGCCCGGGCCGATGACGATGACCTTGGTGCCGATATCGGCACGGTCGTAGAGGTGCTCCACGTCCTCGTTCATCATGCGGATGCAGCCCGACGACATGTTCTGGCCGATCGTCCAGGGCTGGTTGGTGCCATGGATGCGGAAGATCGTGTCGCGGCCGCCCTTGTAGAGATACATGGCGCGCGCGCCGAGCGGGTTGTCGATGCCGCCTTCCTGGGTCATCGGCAGGATACGGCCCTTGGCGGCTTCGCGACGACGCATTTCGGCCGGCGGCGTCCAGGTCGGCCATTCGGCCTTGCGGCCGACCTTCACGACACCCGACCAGCCGAAGCCATCGCGGCCGACGCCGATGCCATAGCGCGTCGCGCGGTTCGGGCCGTCGATGTAGTAAAGGTACTTGTTGTTGGTATCGACGATGATCGTGCCGGGGGCTTCGTCGGTGCGGAAGCGAACCTTGGTGCGCCAGTATTGCTTTGCCGGCTTCTTCGGCATGGCCACGAGTACAACGTCGGATGACTTGACTTTGGGACCTGTGGCTGGCGTCGGCGTGAAAGCCGAGGCGCTGGTGGCGGCAAGAATAGTGCTGGTCGCGATGGCGATCGCGACCGCTTTGCTGGCAAGACGCTTCATATACGATTCCCTCTGAACCCTCGTTGCAGGCAGGCTATGCAAAATGCGGCGAAGTTCAAGCCTGCGATACCGCCGGCGGGCCGCCGGACTTATATCTGTTCATGCTGCTGTTGCCTGAAAATCACGCGTGCAGCGCCGCGCGTCGTATTAGACGCGCAAAGGTCGCTGCAGCACTTTAAGTTGCTGCCTGCTTTTGTCCTCAAATCGGAGACGACTTAAGGAAACATGCGGCAGGCAACAGCAACACGTGCGAGGGTCGGGAAATATTCTATGCTATGCTCCAACTATATGACGATAACCCTCGTGCCCACCTTCACGCGCTCATAGAGGTCGACGACATCTTCGTTGCGCATGCGGATGCAACCGGAGGAAACGGCATAGCCGATCGTCCAGGGCGCATTGGTGCCGTGGATCCGGTAGAGCGTCGAGCCGAGATACATGGCGCGCGCGCCAAGCGGGTTTTCCGGGCCGCCGTCCATGCGCGCCGGCAGATAGTGGCCCTTGGCCGCTTCGCGGGTGATCATCTCCTGCGGTGGCGTCCAGCTCGGCCATTCCGCCTTGCGGGTGACCTTGTGAGCGCCTGCCCATTCGAAGCCCGGCTTGCCGACGCCGACGCCATAGCGCCGTGCCTCGCCGTTGCCGGTCACCAGATAGAGAAAGCGGTTGTTGGTATCGATGACGATCGTGCCCGGCTTTTCCTTGGTCTCATAGGAGACCGTCTGCGGCAGGAACTGCGGGTCGAACTTCGACTTCACCGGGCGCTGGGCGCGCATGGCATTGGCCGGCTGGATCAGCGGGTTGACGACGCGACGTTTCACCTGCGGCTGCGCGAGCTGTCCCTGATAATACTGTTTTCGGGTGGCCGCCGGAATCTGCTGCCGGTAGATGACCTGCCGCGTGCCGGCCTGTTGCCCGCCGAGCTGCATCACCCAGGGGGCGGTGAGATCGGGGCTGACGACGACCGGAGGCCGGTTCTGGTACCGGTCCTGGGCTACGGCCGAGCCGGCAAAAAGGGTCAGAACGGAGGCGGCTATAAGAAGGGGCTTTTTCAACATCGGACGGACTCGCTACCTTTCGCCGAAATTCATCAAAGGGGCGCAGACAGCCGAAGAACCGGACGCTCGAGCGGGGGTATGCGCCTTGGCAATGGCGCGATCGTGTCACCGGGGAGCCACCGAATGGTAAACGGCGCTTCATTAAAAGGCGAAGGTGCCGATAAAGCTTTGGGTAGGGTTATCCGTCGCTTTAGGAATCTGGTTTGTAAATGGTAAAAGGCAGGAAAATGAACAGGATGGAGCGGGCATGACGGTCAAAGGCATAGTGATTGGTGAGGACGGACTTCAGCGCTGCGCCTGGCAGGGCAACCTCGACGACTATCGTCGCTACCACGACGACGAATGGGGACGCCCGGTCGTCGACGACCGCCGCCTGTTCGAGAAGATCTGCCTCGAAGGCTTCCAGTCCGGCCTGTCATGGCTCACGATCCTGCGCAAGCGCGAGGCGTTCCGCGCGGCCTTCGCCGGCTTCGATTTCGACAAGGTCGCGACATTTGATGAGACGGATATCGAACGCTGCCTCGCCGATACCGGTATCGTGCGCCATCGCGGCAAGATCGTTTCGACCATCAACAATGCCCGTCGCGCCCAGGAGCTCAGGCAGGAATTCGGTTCTCTCGCGAGCTATTTCTGGTCATACGAACCACAGGCGGCCGAGCGCCCGGCAAAGGTGACCTATGAGGCGATCGTCGCCAATCCGACGACGCCGACCTCTATCCGGATCTCGAAGGACCTGAAGAAGCGCGGCTGGACTTTCGTCGGCCCGACAACGATCTACGCCTTCATGCAGGCCATGGGCCTCGTCAACGATCACATCGAGGGCTGCCATTGCCGCGCGGTCGTGGAGGAGATGCGAGACAAGCTTGTCAGGCCTCTGGGCCGGGTGGCCTGACAGGGGCGCGACCCGACCCCGCTAAGACAGACCCGGCTGACTGGTTGTTCAAACCCGGCTGATGGGCGTTGTCGTTCAGCCGCCGTTCTTCGCAAGCCATTCCTTCATCAACTTGATCTCGCCTTCCTGCGCCTTGATGATCTCTTCCGCCAGTTTGCGGATCGTTTCATCCTTGCCGTATTCGAGCTCGACCCTGGCCATGTCGATCGCGCCCTGGTGGTGGGCGATCATGCCGCGCACGAAGTCGATATCCGTCTTGCCGGTATAGGCGATGTCCATGTCCTTGTGCATGCGGGCATTGGCTTCGGCAAAGGCCCTGCTCGAAGGCGAGGCGTCGGCCGCCGGGCTCTGAGCCTCCGCCGAGCCGTGATGCATGCTGTCGTGGCTCGTGTCTTCGGCCGCTGCCGGAAAGGCGAGGCAGGCGGTGAGCGCGAGGGCCGTTGTCAGCGGTTTCAGCGACATGATGTTTCCTTCCTTCTGCAATCGGTCGGCCCTTGAGGAGCGCCGCCGAGGCGTAATCCTTGGAGCCGTTCAACCTACTGCATATCTCGGTTTGAGGACGAAGACATGCAGCAGATCGAAGTCCTACAGCGACCTTTGCGCGGTGCCATAGGGAAGGGGTGTCAGCGCTTTCAAGCTCTGCGCTCAAGCGCAGAGCATCACGCACTCGCGCGGAAGGGCGAAGACGCCTTGCAGCAGATCCTTGCAGCCTGGTGTGTCGAGCACGGACCGGCCGACGCAATAGAGCTGCGCCGCTTGCGACGTCGGCGCACGCACCATGGCGGTAAAGCAGAACGAGGATGACGAGGAGGTCGCCTGTTCGAGAATGTTGAGCACGGTTGGGCGATCCTTTCGGTCATAGGCGCGCACCAGATCGATGACGCCGCAGGAAGGAGCGGAGGTGCCGAGTAAGGCGGAGGTGTGTTGGCCAAGCTGGAAAACGCCGGTTGCGAGATCGCAGCGCCAGGCTTCCTTGAGGTAGATCCCCTCGTCGAGGTGCCGTAGCCAATTGTCATGTGCGCCCAGATGTCCGGGCCGGATAGTCCCGCAACCAGGTGTCATGAATCTCAACATGATACCCATTTCCTCTCTTCGCTCCGCCCGCGCCACGTCTCCGCAGAAATCCGCCATTCCCAGTGAAATGGTTCGCCGTTCCATTTGCGGTTGGAGGCTTGGGTCCGATGCCCTCATTGCATCCGGCGTCATTCGCCGGTAAACGCTCCGGGATCCGGAGGATAACCGATCGCCTCCATGATCGAAACGTCGGCGATCGATCTGGCGATAAACTTTTGGTGATTGTTGCCGGTATAGTGCGCCTTATGGTTGAGGCAAGCGAGTTCCGACCGATAGAGGCAGGATCACCGGCTTCAGCTTCGCCTCGCACCCATGCTCCGTATAGCCTGCTGCGACCGGACCGGCGCGCGCTTTGCGCGGTCCAAACCCTTGCCGCCCCTGCCTTGATCCGATAGGGAAAGCAGCCAACACTCTGACAGTCCGGAATGCTCCCATGACCGAGAAACAGAAGAAACCGCAGAAGCTCAAGGCGCGCCTGCCGCGCGGCTTCGTCGATCGCTCCGCCGCCGATATCCGCGCGACCGACGAAATGATCGGCAAGATCCGTGCGGTCTACGAGCATTATGGTTTCGATCCGGTCGAAACGCCGCTGTTCGAATACACCGACGCGCTCGGCAAGTTCCTGCCCGACAGCGACCGTCCGAACGAAGGCGTCTTCTCGCTGACGGACGACGACGACCAGTGGATGTCGCTGCGCTACGACCTGACGGCGCCGCTCGCCCGCCACGTTGCCGAGAATTTCAACGAGATCCAGTTGCCGTTCCGCACCTACCGTGCCGGCTACGTTTTCCGCAACGAGAAGCCGGGCCCCGGTCGCTTCCGTCAGTTCATGCAGTTCGACGCCGATACGGTCGGTGCCGCAGGCGTCCAGGCGGATGCCGAAATGTGCATGATGATGGCCGACACCATGGAAGCGCTCGGCATCGCGCGCGGCGACTACGTGATCCGCGTCAACAATCGCAAGGTGCTCGATGGCGTCATGGAGGCGATCGGTCTTGGCGGCGACGACAAGGCCAATGCCCGCCTGACGGTGCTGCGCGCCATCGACAAGCTCGACAAGTTCGGGACGGAAGGTGTGCGACTCCTGCTCGGAGAAGGCCGCAAGGATGAAAGCGGCGACTTCACCAAGGGTGCCGGCCTCAGCGCCGAACAGATCGACAAGGTGCTCTTCTTCGTCGGCATCAAGGACTATGCCGAAAGTGCTGCCGAACTCGCCGCTCTCGTTGCGGGTACGTCAAAGGGCGGCGAAGGCGTCGAGGAGCTGAACACGATCCGCAGCCTGGTCCTAAGCGCCGGCTATGAGGCCGACCGCATCAAGATCGATCCCTCGGTCGTGCGCGGTCTCGAATATTACACCGGCCCGGTCTTCGAGGCCGAGCTGCAGTTTGCAGTCACCAACGAGAAGGGCGAAAAGGTCGTCTTCGGTTCGGTCGGCGGCGGCGGTCGTTATGATGGCCTCGTCTCGCGCTTCATGGGCCAGCCCGTCCCGGCAACCGGCTTCTCGATCGGCGTTTCCCGCCTGATGACGGCGCTCAAGAACCTTGGCAAGCTCGGCGCCTCCGAAGTGATCGCTCCGGTCGTCGTCTGCGTGATGGATCGCGACATCGAGAGCATGGGCCACTACCAGCGCTTCGTGCAGCAGCTTCGCCATGCCGGCATCCGCGCTGAAATGTACCAGGGCAACAAGAAGAATTTTGGCGATCAGCTGAAATATGCCGACCGTCGCGGCTCGCCGCTGGCGATCATCCAAGGGGGCGACGAGCGCGCCGCCGGTCTGGTACAGATCAAGGATCTGATCGAAGGCAAGCGCCTGTCGGGTGAGATCGAGGACAATGCGGCCTGGCGCGAAGCGCGGGTGGCCCAGGTTTCCGTTCCGACCGCCGAACTGGTCGGAAAGGTGCGCGAGATGCTGGCGGCTCAGGCCGAGGATCGGGCAAGGGGCTGACTGTCATGGCCCTCATCAATCTACCCGCCTTCGCCGACGAGCTGCTTGCCGAGTTCGAAAGCCTCGGCACGCTGCGTGTCGACACACCGGTGATCCAGCCGGCCGAACCATTCCTCGCCATGGCCGGCGAGGATCTGCGGCGTCGCATCTTCATGACCGAGAGCGAGACCGGCGAAAGCCTCTGCCTGCGCCCGGAATTCACCATTCCCGTCTGCCTGCGCCACATCGAGGCGGTGACCGGCACGCCGAAGCGCTACGCCTATCTCGGCGAGGTCTTCCGTCAGCGCCGCGAGGGCGGCAACGAATTCTACCAGGCCGGCATCGAGGATCTCGGCGACACCGATACTGCTGCCGCCGATGCGCGCGCTGTCGGTGATGCGATGCGTGTGGTTGCCAACCGCCTGCCGGGACGGCGCCTCAACGTCACGCTGGGCGACCAGGCGGTGTTCGAAGCCGTCGTCGGCGCCTGCGGCCTGCCGGCCGGCTGGCAGAAGCGGCTGATCCATGCCTTCGGCGACCAGAAGCATCTGCAGAAGCTGCTCACGGAGCTCGCCCATCCCCGGACAGTCGGTGTCTTCGGTCCTGAAGTGGTACGCCTGTCGATGGACGGACTGCTTGAAGATGAAGCCCGCCTCGTCGCCCATATCGGCGAGACGATGGAGGCGACCGGCTACTCCACCAATGCCAGCCGCTCGCCCGAGGACATCGCCCGGCGGCTGAAGGAGAAGATGGAACTGGCGAACACGCGGCTCGATCGCAAGACGCTGGATCAGGTTGGCGCGTTCCTGGCGCTCGACGTGCCGCTCGCCGATGCTCCGGCCGCGCTCTACGCCTTCGCCAAGAAGTCCGGCCTCAAGCTCGATGACGCGCTCGTCCGCTTCGATGCCCGTGTCGCCGCGCTTTCCAAGACCGGTGCCGACATCGGCGCGATCCGCTATCGCGCCGCCTTCGGTCGTCCGCTCGACTATTACACCGGCCTCGTCTTCGAGGTGGAAGTCGCCGGTCTCCAGGCGGTGCTGGCCGGTGGAGGGCGCTTCGACCGGCTGCTGACGCTGCTCGGCGCCCGTGAACACATTCCGGCCGTCGGTTTCTCGCTCTGGCTCGACCGCATCGAAAAGGCGATTGCCTCTGAGGGAGGCGCTCAATGACCATCACCATCGCGCTGCCGTCCAAGGGGCGGATGAAGGATGACGCCTCGGCGATCTTCGAACGGGCCGGCATGAAGATCGTCGCCGTCGGCAACGATCGCTCCTATCGCGGCCGGGTCGAAGGCGCGGACGACGTGGAGATCGCGTTCCTCTCGGCTTCGGAGATTTCCCGCGAACTCGGCAGCGGCTCGATCGATTTCGGCGTCACCGGCGAGGATCTCGTGCGCGAGGGGCTCGCCAATGCCGATGCCCGCGTCGAGTTCTGTGCCCGTCTCGGATTCGGTCATGCCGATGTCGTCGTCGCGGTGCCGGAGATCTGGTATGACGTCGACACCATGGCCGATCTCGGCGACGTTGCTGCGGACTTCCGCGCGCGCCATGGCCGCCGCCTGGCGATCGCCACCAAATACTGGCGACTGACGCAGAATCATTTCTCGGGAAGCCACGGCATTCAACTCTATCGCATCGTCGAAAGCCTCGGTGCCACCGAAGGCGCGCCGGCGTCGGGCTCGGCCGACATTATCGTCGATATCACCTCGACGGGCTCGACGCTGAAGGCGAACCATCTGAAGATCCTGACGGACGGCGTGATCCTGCGTTCCGAGGCCTGCCTGGTGCGGGCGCGCAAGGCGAGCCATGACGGAAACCCGGTCGTGGCGCGGGTCATCGCGGCGGTTCGCGGCGTGCTCTGACGCTGCGAACGGGGCAGGGCGGGGCCTGCGGCAATCCCGGCGGCCCTGAGGACCTGCAATAATTAGGTAGGGCCCTCAAAAAGCGCGCCCTCCGCTCCTATGTAAGTCGCGCGCACGGCACACTGCCGTTCCCCGCCATTCCGTTCCAGGAGACCTTCATGGCCGATCTTTCCGCCTTCCCGATCACCAAGCGTTGGCCGGCGAAGAACCCCGATATCATCCAACTCTATTCGTTGCCGACGCCGAATGGCGTGAAGGTCTCGATCGCGCTCGAAGAGCTGGGCCTCGCCTACGAGCCTCACCGGATCGCCTTCGATGCCAACGAGCAGAAATCGCCGGAGTTCGTCTCGCTCAACCCGAATGGTCGCATCCCTGCGATTATCGATCCCAACGGTCCGGATGGAAAGCCGATCGGCCTCTTCGAGTCCGGCGCGATCCTGATCTATCTGGCGGAAAAGACCGGCAAGCTGCTGCCGGCCGATGCGGCCGGCCGCTACGAGACCATCTGTTGGGTGATGTTCCAGATGGGTGGCGTCGGCCCGATGCTCGGCCAGTTCGGCCATTTCTTCAAGTTTGCCGCCGACAAGGTCGCCAACAATTCCTATCCCGTCGAGCGCTACCGCGACGAATCGAAGCGCCTCCTCGGCGTGCTCGAAGCGCGCCTTGAGGGGCGGCAATGGCTGATGGGGGACGATTACACGATCGCCGACATCGCCACCTTCCCCTGGGTTGAAGGCGCACGCAGGTTCTATGGCGGTGCCGAGGTGCTCGATTACAAGAGCTTTCCGAACGTGATGGCCTGGGTCGAGCGCGGCCTGTCGCGCCCGGCGGCTCTAAAGGGCATGGAAGTGCCGCGCAAGGAATAGCAACAACCGTGGCCATGTGCCCGAGTTGACGAAGCTCGGGCGCAAGGCTAGGCCTTGCCGTACATTGAACAAGAAGCAGGTGAGAAGCGTGTCGGGAAGGCTTGTTGTTGTCGGTGGCGGTCAGGCCGCCTTTGCCCTGGTTGCGAAGCTCCGTGCCCTGAAGGACGAGCGGCCGATCACCATCGTCGCCGCCGAAGCGAGCCTGCCCTATCAACGCCCGCCGCTTTCGAAGAAATATCTTCTGCGCGAGATGAGCCTCGATCGGCTGCTCTACCGGCCGGAAGCCTGGTACGGCGAGCACAACGTCGACGTGCGGCTCGAGACGACCGTGACCGGCCTCGATCGCGCCGCCAAGCGCGTGACGCTCAGCGATGGGACCTTGCTCGAATACGAGGTGCTGGCCTTTGCCACCGGCGCCACGCCGCGGCGCTTGCCGGCTTCCGTCGGCGGCGACCTCGAGGGCGTGTTCGTCGTGCGCGACTTCAGGGATGCGGATCGCCTTGCCGAGGAAATGAAGCCCGGCCGGCGCGCCCTCGTCGTCGGCGGCGGTTACATCGGTCTTGAAGCGGCCGCCGTCGCCCGGACCTGCGGGCTCGAAGTCACGGTCATCGAAATGGCCGACCGCATCCTGCAGCGCGTCGCCTCGTCGGCGACGTCCGGTCTCGTGCGTGACATCCACCAGGCCCGCGGCGTCGATATCCGCGAGGGTACCGGCCTCAATCGTCTCGTCGGCGCGAACGGCCGGGTGACCGCAGCGGAACTGTCGGACGGATCGACCTTGCCCGTCGACGTCGTCATCGTCGGGATCGGCGTCACCGCCAACGACCGCCTGGCCCATGATGCCGGGCTTGAAACCGCCGGCGGCATCGTCGTCGATGCCTTCGGGCGAACCGGCGACCCTGCGATTTTCGCCATGGGCGATTGTGCCGTGCTTCCCTGGGAAGGCCTGCGCATCCGCTTGGAATCGGTGCAGAACGCCGTCGACCAGGCCGAGGCCGTCGCGGCGATCCTTGCCGGCGGCGTACATCCCTATGAGCCCAAGCCGTGGTTCTGGTCCGATCAGTACGACGTCAAGCTGCAGATCGCCGGCTTTGGGCTCGGCCATGACGAAACGATCGTCAGACCCGGCCAGCGCGAGGGCAGCGTATCCGTATGGTACTTCAAGCAGGGACGCTTGATCGCGGTCGACGCGATCAATGACGCCAAGGCCTATGTGACCGGCAAGAAGCTGCTTGAAACCGGCATCAATCCGGACCGGGCCGTCATCGCCGACCCGCAATCGGACCTCAAGGCGCTGGTGTCTCAGGCATAGGGCCACGCCTGGCGGCGCTGCGCATCCGGTGCGACCTGGAGGCGGTCCGGTTCAATTTTCGTTAACGACGAAACGATTGTTTTCCCTCGCAATTTGCGAGGCAGAACTGCGATTTATCATTTCCTTAAATCACAATGCGCCAACACAGGCCGCTAAACTGGAGGCGAGAGGTCTCGTTTCTCAGCGGTTGTTGATTTGGGCGATTGCGATGTTCAAGGTTCTTACATGCCTCGTGGTGGAGCATAATCCGAAGCTGGTCGCGTTGGCGGCGCTCATATGCTTCCTGTCCAGCTACGGCGCGGTGACGCTGTTGCAGCGCGCCCGTGGATCGTCCGGCAAGGCGCGGGCGATCTGGGCGGTGGCGGCAGGCATTGCAAGCGGCTTCGGTATCTGGGCCACGCACTTCATCGCCATGCTGGCCTACGATCCCGGTGTCGTCCTCGGCTACCAGATGGACCTGACGGCCCTGTCGTTGGCCATTGCGATCGTACTGACCACGACGGCGCTGCTGATCGCGACCCGTCTGCAGGATCCGCTGGCCTGGATTGCCGGTGGCCTGGTGCTCGGCGCCGGCGTTGCCTGCATGCATTTCCTCGGCATGGCCGCCCTCGACGTGCCCGGCAACCTGCGCTGGGACGCCACGCTTGTTGTCGCGTCGATCGTGCTCGGCTCGCTGTTCGACATCGGCGCACTCAACACGATTGCCCGTGTCGGCAAGCCGCTGAAGGCGAAGATCATCGCGACGCTCCTGATGACGCTCGGCATCGTCGCTTTGCATTTTACCGCCATGGGCGCCGTGACGATCGAGGTCGGTCTTCTCACTCCGCCCCTTGAAGGCATGATCCAGCCACATCTCCTCGCCTTCGTCATCGCCGGAACCGCCTTCTTCCTCCTGTCCCTGGTGCTGGTTGCGGCCGGCTTTGCCCATCATGCCGAGCTCTCCGCCGCCGCCGCCGAACGCGAATTCACGCGCTTCGTCCGCAGCGTGAAGGACTACGCCATCTACATGCTCGACATCGATGGCCGTGTGGCGAGCTGGAATGCCGGCGCCGAGGCCAACAAGGGCTATGCGGCCGAGGACATCATCGGCAAGAATTTCGCTTGCTTCTATTCCGAAGACGATCAGCGCAACGGTCTGCCGCGCCGCGCACTGGAGGCTGCGGTGGCCGAGGGCAAGTTTGAGAGCGAGGGTTGGCGCTATCGAAGGGACGGCTCGCGTTTCTGGGCGCATGTGGTGATCGACCCGTTCCTTGACGAAGACGGCAAGCACGCCGGCTTCATCAAGATCGTCAAGGACATAACCAAGACGAAGGCCGATGCCGATCGCATCGCCGAGGTTAGCAACAACCTCGATGTCGCGCTCGAGAACATGTCGCAGGGTATCTGCCTGTTCGACAGCGATGACCGGCTGCTGCTGTCGAACCGGCGCTGCCGCGAGATCTTCGGCTTTTCCGAGACGCTCGCCGGCAAAGGGCTCACCTTCCGTGAGATTCTCGACATTGTCTTCGCCCGCATTTACGCCGAGCCCGAAATTGCGCGGGCCAAGGCCGAGGAACTCTATCAGAAGCACCGGATCGAGATGGTTGGCAAGGGTGGGGGCGACATCGTCGAAAAGCTGGCGAATGGCCGTTCGATCCTGACCAAGCATCGGACCCTTCCCGATGGCGGCTGGGTCAGCACCTATGAGGACATCACCGAGCGGCTGGACACCGAGGAACAGATCACCTTCCTCGCCCGCCACGACAGCCTGACCGGCTTGCCGAACCGTCTTCAGTTCAACAGCTATCTCGAAGAAGAGCTGGATGCGGCAGCCTGGTTCAACCGCAAGGTTGCCGTCATCGGCATCGACCTCAACAAGTTCAAGGAAGTCAACGACCTGCATGGCCATGCCGCCGGCGATTTCGTTCTGGTGACGATTGCCCAGCGCGTGAAGGGGCTGCTGCAGGAGGGCGAGTTCGTAGCACGCCTTGGCGGCGACGAGTTCGCTGCGGTGAAGCGTTTCGAGGAACTGTCCGAGCTCAACGACTTCTTGCGCCGTATCGAAAAGAGCCTGCACGAGGAAATGCGCTTCGGCGATTTCGAGCTGAAGTCCGGCGGCAGCATGGGCGTCGCCATCTATCCTCAGGATGCGGAGACGGCCGATACGCTGATCAACAATGCCGACCTTGCGATGTACCGGGCGAAGGCCGCGCTCAACCAGACGGTCTGCTTCTACGAGGTCTCGATGGACGAGGCGGCGCGCCAGCGGCGCGCGCTCGCCAACGATCTCTGGGATGCCGTCGACAAGAACCAGCTTGCCTTGCACTACCAGGTGCAGAAGTCGGTGATGACCGGCACCGTCATCGGCTACGAGGTGCTGCTGCGCTGGCATCACCCCGAACGCGGAATGGTACCGCCGAACGAGTTCATCCCGCTCGCAGAGGAGTGCGGCGCGATCCTGCCGATCGGCGAATGGGTGTTGCGCGAAGCCTGCCGCGAGGCCGCAGGCTGGGCGAGCAACCACAAGATTGCCGTCAACCTGTCGCCGGTCCAACTCGCTAACGGCGATATCGTCAGCCTGGTGCAGGACGTGCTTGCCGAAACCGGGCTCGACCCGAACCGGCTGGAGCTCGAAATCACGGAATCGACGATCATCGACGACAAGGAGCGCGCGCTGCTGACGCTGCGTCAGATCAAGGAGCTCGGCGTGACGATCGCGATCGACGATTTCGGCACCGGATACTCCTCGCTCGAAACGTTGCGGTCGTTCCCCTTCGACAAGATCAAGCTCGACAAGAGCTTCATGTGGGAGGTGGAGGGCAGTCCGCAGGCCAAGGCGATCGTTCGCGCCATCCTGGCGCTCGGTCAGAGCCTGTCCGTGCCGGTTCTTGCCGAGGGCGTCGAGACGCAGAAGCAGCTCGATATCCTGCAGGCGGAAGGCTGCGACGAGGCACAAGGCTACCTGCTCGGACGCCCGGCCCCAATAACGCTTCTGCTTAACGGCGACGACGAGGCAGCCGCCGCCTGATCGGGCGGCGCATCATCAAGGCCGCGTCTGCGGCGATCGCTGATCGCGTACCATTTTTGCGGGGATTTCACGTCCTGTTGACGCCAACCGTCGGCAGGGCCAAGGCTTGCGCTATTGCCGCAGCAATGTCCGGCCGGCACCTTCCACCAGGAAGCGCGGGAAGAAGAAGACGCCGGTGATCGTGCCGGAATAGCGCTGTTCCAGGCCTGAGGATTCGCCGATGCAGAACAGGGGCTGTTTCTGGCCGTGTTCTTCGAGCGCGATCGTCGTCGAAAAGCAGAAGGACGAGCAGCTTGTCGCCGCCTGCTCGAAAAGTTCGAGCACGTGGTTGCGGTCGGCCGGATCGTAGCAGCGCACGAAATTGAGCAGGCCGCATTCGCCGTCGCGCAGGCCATGGATGGCGGCAGCCTTTTCGCCAAGCCGGAACAGTCCGGTGGACAAGTCACCCGACCATCCCTCCGACGCGCAGAACTGTTGCAGGAACTCATGGTGCGGCAGATCGAGGTGCGGCTGTCCCGGAGAGCCGAGGGGAACGGAATTTGCTCTCGTGATCTTGAACACGGTCTACCCCAGCAGCATTCCTGGGCACCCTATCGGCGCCTCAAGAAAACACGTCCCATTGTGCAAATCGCGCCCGCCATCGACCAATAGGGAAGCGCACGCCACTGACCGTGGGCGTTTCACCACTCGAAAGGTCGCGAGATAGTAATGAAGCTCTCCGACGAAGTGATTTCGCTGGAGAGGGCGGCTAAATTTGCGATTAAATACTTATATGCTTATCGTGATTTTCTCGAAGAGATTCCGGATACACGGTTAATACGAAAAAGCTTAAGCGATTGGCCGCCCGCCTTGATCCGCTATCCAGTCTCCTGTGAATCTCCGTTCACTTGGGGCGCTGTTATAGTTCGTTTTTTTTCGACTTCAACGGTTTTTTGAAGCCCGACTACAACCAGTGGAGTTTTTGTGCCCGCAGCTAGGCTGCCGGGTGCTCCGCCGAACAATGGTATTGATAAAAAACAAGAAAGGCGGCCCGAGGGCCGCCTTTCCGATCCAGATGGATCGATGTTGTGAAAGGCTTACGCCTTATCACATCATGTCCATGCCGCCCGTTCAGCGCGCTTGACGCGCTGAACCGCTTCAAGTGCATGGGCGAAGCTTTATGGACGATGCTGTGAAAGGCTTACGCCTTTATCACATCATGTCCATGCCGCCCGTTCAGCGCGCTTGACGCGCTGAACCGCTTTAAGTGCATGGGCGAAGCTTTATGGACGATGCTGTGAAAGGCTTACGCCTTTATCACATCATGTCCATGCCGCCCGTTCAGCGCGCTTGACGCGCTGAACCGCTTTAAGTGCATGGGCGAAGCTTTATGGACGATGCTGTGAAAGGCTTACGCCTTTATCACATCATGTCCATGCCGCCCATGCCGCCCATGCCGCCCGGCATTGCCGGAGCGTCCTTCTTCGGCAGTTCAGCGATCATGGCTTCCGTCGTGACGAGGAGGCCAGCAACCGAAGCTGCGTCCTGAAGGGCGGTGCGAACGACCTTGACCGGGTCGACGATACCCATGGCAATCATGTCGCCATATTCGCCGGTCTGGGCGTTGTAGCCGTAGTTGTCTTCGTTCTTGTCGAGGATCTTGCCGACAACGATCGAAGCTTCGTCACCAGCGTTTTCAGCGATCTGGCGGGCCGGAGCCTGCAGAGCGCGACGAACGATGTTGATGCCGGCTTCCTGGTCGTCGTTGACACCCTTGACCGAGATCTTGGAGGCCGAACGCAGCAGCGCGGTGCCGCCGCCCGGTACGATGCCTTCTTGAACAGCAGCGCGCGTCGCGTTGAGGGCGTCGTCGATACGGTCCTTCTTTTCCTTCACTTCGACTTCCGTCGAGCCGCCAACGCGGATCACGGCAACGCCGCCAGCGAGCTTGGCAAGACGTTCCTGCAGCTTTTCGCGGTCGTAGTCCGAGGTGGTTTCTTCGATCTGGGCCTTGATCTGGGCGACGCGGCCTTCGATGTCGCCCTTCTGGCCGGCACCGTCGACGATCGTCGTGTTTTCCTTGGAGATCGAAACCTTCTTCGCGCGGCCGAGCATGTCGAGCGTGACGTTTTCGAGCTTGATGCCGAGGTCTTCGGAGATAACCGTGCCGCCCGTCAGGATGGCGATGTCTTCGAGCATGGCCTTGCGGCGATCGCCGAAGCCCGGAGCCTTGACGGCAGCGATCTTCAGGCCACCACGCAGCTTGTTGACGACGAGCGTCGCAAGGGCTTCGCCTTCAACATCTTCAGCGATGATGAGGAGCGGCTTGCCGGTCTGGACGACAGCTTCGAGAACCGGGAGCATGGCCTGGAGGTTCGAGAGCTTCTTCTCGTGGAGGAGAACGAAGACGTCGTCGAGGTCAGCGACCATCTTTTCCGGGTTGGTGACGAAGTAGGGCGACAGGTAGCCGCGGTCGAACTGCATGCCTTCGACGACTTCGAGTTCGGTTTCGGCGGTCTTGGCTTCTTCAACCGTGATAACGCCTTCGTTGCCGACCTTCTGCATCGCTTCTGCGATGTCGAGGCCGATCTGACGTTCGCCGTTGGCCGAGATCGTGCCGACCTGTGCAACTTCTTCCGAAGTGTTGATCTTCTTGGCCTTGGCCTGGAGATCCTTGACGACTTCGCTGACGGCGAGGTCGATGCCGCGCTTCAGGTCCATCGGGTTCATGCCGGCAGCAACAGCCTTGGCGCCTTCACGAACGATCGCCTGGGCAAGAACGGTTGCGGTGGTGGTGCCGTCGCCGGCGATGTCGTTGGTCTTCGAAGCAACTTCGCGGACCATCTGGGCGCCCATGTTTTCGAACTTGTCTTCGAGTTCGATTTCCTTGGCGACCGATACGCCGTCCTTGGTGATGCGCGGAGCGCCGAAGGACTTGTCGATGATGACGTTACGACCCTTCGGGCCGAGCGTGACCTTTACGGCGTCAGCGAGGATGTCGACGCCACGCAGCATTTTTTCGCGCGCAGTGCGGCCGAACTTGATTTCTTTTGCAGCCATTTGAGAAAACTCCCGGGCTCATTGCCCATTGGTTGTCATGGAAAGGTGTGGACGACGGCCGATCAGCCGATGATGCCCATGATGTCGGCTTCCTTCATGATCAGAAGGTCTTCGCCGTTGATCTTGACTTCGGTGCCCGACCACTTGCCGAACAGGACACGGTCGCCAGCCTTGACGTCGAGTGGAACAACCTTGCCGCTTTCGTCACGAGCACCCGAGCCGACTGCCACGATTTCGCCTTCCTGCGGCTTTTCCTTGGCGGTGTCCGGAATGATGATGCCGCCCTTGGTCTTCTCTTCAGACTCGACGCGACGAACGACGACGCGGTCGTGCAACGGGCGGAAATTGGTGCTTGCCATTAGTCTAATCCCTCGATCAAATGACATTACGGATCGCTGACCGATCCGACGGATGGGTGTTAGCACTCTCTTTTGTCGAGTGCCAGCGACGCCGAAATAAGGCTCGCTCCGGAACGAGTCAAGGATTGGCCCTTAGATTTTTTGCCCGGGAAGGGTTCCCTTTTTCCAACGGCGACACTTGTATTCTTGTGCCTTCCTTGCCATGCAAGCCGGAAACCGTGTTTGCAGGAAGCCAGGATGGCCGCAAGGATCAACAGTTTTCGGGAAATCGCCGGACGCTACGACGTCGCGCTGTGCGATGTCTGGGGTGTTCTTCACAATGGCGTGCAGGCCTTCGCTTCCGCCTGCGAGGCGCTGGCCGAAGCGCGCGCGGCCGGTCTGACGGTGGTGCTGATCACCAATTCGCCCCGTCCGCATCCGGGTGTGAAGATCCAGATCCGCGGTCTCGGCGTTCCCGACGAAGCCTATGACCGGATCGTGACCTCGGGTGACGTGACGCGGGCGCTGATCGCCGCCGCCGACAAGAAGATCTTCTTCATCGGCGCCGAGCGCGACCTGCCGCTGCTCGAAGGTCTCGGAACGCAGATCGTGTCGTCGGAAGACGCTGAGACGGTCGTCTGCGCCGGTTTCTATGACGACGAGACCGAAACGCCGGAGCATTACCGCGCGACGCTGACGGGCCTCGCCAAGCGCGAGATCCCCTTCATCTGTGCCAATCCCGATCTGGTTGTCGAGCGCGGCCACAGGCTGATCCCTTGCGCCGGCGCAATCGCCAAGCTCTATGAGGAGTTGGGCGGAGAGGCCCGGATCGCCGGCAAGCCCTATATCGCCATCTACCGTGCGGCGCTGACCGAGGCGAAGGCCGTGCGCGGCGCGCTCGACCTGTCGCGCGTGATTGCCATCGGCGATGGCATGCCGACGGACGTCAAGGGTGCCCAGGATGCTGGCTTCGATCTGCTCTACATCAGCGCCGGCATCCACGCCCAGGAATACATGAACGAAAGCCGGACCGACGAGGCGAAACTGGCCGCCTTCCTGAAGAAGGAGGGCGCCTCGCCGAAGTATTGGATGCCGCGGCTCGCCTGACGGGAAGACGGAGATGACGGTATTTCATCGCAACGAGACCCGTGATCCGCTTCCGGAGCATCTGCGCGGCGGCGTCGTCGCGATCGGTAACTTCGACGGCGTGCACCGTGGTCACCAGTCGGTGCTCAATCGAGCGCTGGAAGAGGCGAAAGCGCGTGGTGTGCCGGCGCTGGTCCTGACCTTCGAGCCGCACCCGCGGACCGTGTTCCGTCAGGAAACCCCGGTCTTCCGGCTGACGCCGGCGCCGTTGAAGGCCCGTATCCTCGAAGGCATGGGTTTCGGCGCCGTCATCGAATATCCGTTCGATCGCACCTTCTCGCAGCTTTCCGCATCGGATTTCATCCATCGCATCCTGCTCGAATGGCTGCACGCCTCGCATGTCGTCACCGGCTTCGATTTCCACTTCGGCAAGGGCCGCGAGGGCGGTCCCGCCTTCCTGATGGCCGCCGGCGGCGACAACGGTTTTGGCGTGACGCTCGTCGATGCCTTCCGCGACGAAAACGCATCGGTCATCTCGTCGAGCTATGTCCGCTCGCTGCTCGGCGAAGGCGATGTCTCGCAAGCTGCCGGCATGCTCGGTTATCGCTACCTCGTCGAGGCGAAGGTAATCGGCGGCAAGAAGCTCGGCCGCGAGCTCGGCTTTCCCACCGCCAATATGCGGCTTGCGCCCGAGGTGGAGCTGAGGCCGGGCATCTACGCCGTGCGCTTCCGCCGGCCCGACGGTTCGCTCTATGACGGCGTCGCAAGCTTCGGGCGCCGCCCGACGGTCGACAGCGACGGCGAGCCATTGCTCGAAACCTTCGTCTTCGACTTTTCGGGCGATCTCTACGGCGAGATCTGTACGGTCACCTTCTTCGGCCACCTGCGCGACGAACTGAAGTTCGATGGGCTCGATCCGCTGGTGGCGCAGATCCGTCAGGACGAAGCCGAGGCGCGCGCGCTGCTCTCCGGTGTGCAGCCGCTCGGCGACATCGACCGCAGGCTCAACTTCGCCCGATAAATTTCGGCATTGGCGTAGTGGCGGACCTTTTCAAAAGGCGGAAAACGCCTTAAACAACCGGCCACTATGACCCGGCACCGTCGATTGATCATCGATCAGCGAATTATTGGCCCGGCCTTCCGCGCGCTTTAGTCAGCCGGAAGGTCCGGGATTTCGGCGTTTCCGACGCCCCAGTCATCTCTCGATACCGAGCCCATTGCGTATGCGCGACCCTTCGCGCGAAGAAGCGATTGCAAAGACCATGACCGACACCGCTGAAAAGATCGACTACTCCTCGACCCTCTACCTGCCGCAGACGGAATTCCCGATGCGCGCTGGCCTGCCGCAGAAGGAGCCGGAAACGGTGGCCCGCTGGCAGAAGATGGGCCTCTACAAGAAGCTGCGCGCCTCGGCCGCCGGCCGCGACAAGTTCGTGCTGCACGACGGTCCTCCCTATGCCAACGGCAACATCCATATCGGCCACGCGCTGAACAAGATCCTCAAGGACGTTATCAACCGCTCGTTCCAGATGCGCGGCTTCGACGCCAACTACGTGCCCGGCTGGGACTGCCACGGTCTGCCGATCGAGTGGAAGATCGAAGAGAAGTATCGCGAGAAGGGCCAGAACAAGGACGAGGTGCCGGTCAACGAGTTCCGCAAGGAATGCCGTGACTTCGCCTCCGGCTGGATCCAGGTCCAGGCCGAGGAGTTCAAGCGCCTCGGCATCGAGGGCGACTTCGACAATCCCTACACGACGATGAACTTCCACGCCGAAGCGCGCATCGCCGGCGAACTGATGAAGATCGCCAAGCTCGGCCAGCTCTATCGCGGCTCGAAGCCGGTCATGTGGTCGGTCGTCGAGCGCACCGCGCTTGCCGAAGCCGAAGTCGAATATGCCGATGTCGAAAGCGACATGATCTGGGTGAAGTTCCCGGTCACCGAAGGTCCGGACGCACTGTCCGGCGCCTTCGTCGTGATCTGGACGACCACGCCCTGGACCATCCCGGGCAACCGCGCCATCGCCTATTCCTCGCGCTACGCCTACGGCCTCTATGAAGTCGCGACAGCCGAGAACGACTTCGGTCCGCAGCCGGGCGAGAAGCTGATCTTCGCCAAGCGCCTTGCGGACGAATCCGCGGCCAAGGCCAAGCTCACCTTCAATTTCGTTCGTGACCTCGAAGCCGATGAACTGTCGTCCGTAACCTGCGCCCATCCGCTGCATGGTCTCGGCGGCGGCTATGCCTTCAAGGTGCCGCTGCTCGACGGCGACCACGTCACCGACGATGCCGGCACCGGTTTCGTGCACACGGCCCCGGGCCACGGCCGCGAGGACTTTGACGCCTGGATGGACAGCGCCCGTGCGCTCGAAGCCCGCGGGATCTCCTCGGCGATCCCGTTCACCGTCGACGACGCCGGCTACTTCACCGCGGACGCCCATGGCTTTGGCCCCGACGCCGAAGGCGGCGCCGGCCGCGTCATCGACGACAAGGGCAAGAAGGGCGACGCCAACGATCGCGTCATCAAGGCGCTGATCGCCCGTCACGCGCTCTTTGCGCGCGGTCGTCTGAAGCACTCTTATCCGCACTCCTGGCGTTCGAAGAAGCCGGTTATCTTCCGCAACACGCCGCAATGGTTTGTCTACATGGACAAGGCGTTCGGCGATGGCACGACGCTGCGCTCGCGTGCACTCTCGGCGATCGACGATACCCGCTTCGTGCCGGGCGCCGGCCAGAACCGCCTGCGCGCGATGATCGAGGGACGCCCGGACTGGGTTCTCTCGCGCCAGCGCGCCTGGGGCGTGCCGATCGCGATCTTCGCTGACGACCAGGGCGAGATCCTGATCGACGAGGCCGTCAACGCCCGCATCCTCGAAGCCTTCGAAAAGGAAGGTGCCGATGCCTGGTTTGCCGAAGGTGCCAAGGACCGTTTCCTCGGCAACGATCACGACCACGCCAAGTGGCACCAGGTCATGGACATCCTCGACGTGTGGTTCGATTCCGGTTCGACCCACACCTTCACGCTCGAAGACCGCCCGGATCTGAAGTGGCCGGCCGACGTCTATCTCGAAGGGTCGGACCAGCATCGTGGCTGGTTCCATTCCTCGCTGCTCGAGGCCTGTGCCACGCGCGGCCGCGCGCCCTACAACGCCGTTGTCACCCATGGTTTCACTATGGATGAGAAGGGCGAGAAGATGTCGAAGTCCAAGGGTAACACCGTCACGCCGCAGGAGGTGATGAAGGATGCCGGCGCCGACATCCTGCGCCTGTGGGTGATGACGACCGACTATTGGGAAGATCAGCGTCTCGGCAAGACGATCATCCAGACCAACATCGACGCCTATCGCAAGCTGCGCAACACGATCCGCTGGATGCTCGGCACGCTCGCCCACGACAAGGGCGAGGAGATCGCCTATGCCGACATGCCGGAACTCGAAAAGCTGATGCTGCATCGCCTGGCCGAGCTCGATCAGCTCGTGCGCGAAGGCTACGATGCCTTCGACTTCAAGAAGATCGCCCGTGCGCTGATCGATTTCTCGAACGTCGAACTCTCGGCCTTCTATTTCGACGTCCGCAAGGATGCGCTTTATTGCGACGCGCCGTCGAGCCTGCGCCGTCGGTCGGCGCTCGCGGTCATCGGCAAGCTCTTCGACTGCCTGGTTCTGTGGCTGGCGCCGATGTTGCCCTTCACCACGGAAGAAGCCTGGCTGTCGCGCAAGCCCGATGCGGTTTCGGTGCATCTCGAACAGTTCCCGGCAATCCCGGCGGAATGGAAGAACGATGCGCTCGAAGCCAAATGGGACAAGATCCGTGCGGTCCGCACCGTCGTCACCGGCGCGCTCGAGATCGAGCGCAAGGACAAGCGCATCGGTTCGTCGCTGGAAGCGGCACCGGTCGTCCACGTCGCCGATCCGGAGCTTTTGAAGGCGCTGGAAGGGCAGGACTTCGCCGAGATCTGCATCACCTCGGCCATCGTGATCGAAGCCACGGAAGGCCCGGCGGATGCATTCCGCCTCGCCGACGTGGCCAAGGTCAGCGTCGTGCCGAAGCTCGCAGAAGGTCAGAAATGCGCCCGTTCCTGGCGGATCACGACCGATGTCGGTTCCGACCCGCTCTACCCGGACGTGTCGGCCCGCGACGCCGCGGCCCTGCGTGAACTTGGTTTCAAGGCTTAACGCATTGTTACCGGATGAATTGCACTCGTTGCGTTCATCCGGTAAAACCTGCCCGAAATTTGGCGGATTTCTCCGCCATGGGCGCTTGAGTGGCCGCGCTGACCGGTGGCCGGCTGGAAGGAATCTCATGGAAATGACGCGAGAGTTGCGAGTGTTTGCCAGCGTGGCCGCCATTTTGACGAGCGGCCTTGTGCTTTCGGGCTGCATCGGCGGCCCGACCTACGGCACGGACAAGACCGCCGGCGAACAACTCATGGACGACCTCGGCAGCGTCGCCAGCTTCGGCCCGCCGAAGCGTGATCCGGTCAAGTATCAGCCGCGCCCAGGTCTCGTTCTGCCGCCGTCGGCGCAGCAGACCGCTCTCGTCGAGCCGCAGAAGTCGCTCGCCAGCCGTGAGGCGAACCCGGAATGGGTCGAGTCTCCGGAGGAGGTTCGCAATCGTCTGCGCGAAGAGGCCGACGCGAACAAGAACAACCCGAACTACGTTTCCCCGCTCGCCAAGGCCAGCGCCAACGGCCGCCGGCTCTCGGCCAAGGAGCAGCAGGAGGCCTATCGTGAAGCGCGCAAGATCGAGCAGGGCGCCTATTCCGACAAGCGCCGCTTCCTGAGCGATCCGCCGCTCGAATATCGCCGCCTGCCGGAGGGCACCGAGACCGATCTTGGTGAGCCGGAGAAGGACAAGGAGCGCCGCCGCAAGAAGGAGGCGCAGATCAAGAACACCGGCACCAAGTGGTACTGGCCCTTCTAAGCTGCGTATAAGCCATGACGATCACCATTCGCGATGCTCGCCCGGAAGACGCGGAAACCATCCTGCGCTTCATCACCGAACTTGCCGTTTACGAGAAGGAGCCTGACGCCGTCGAGGCGACAGTCGAGATGCTGCAGGCCTCGCTCTTCGGCCCGGGTGCCATAACCCGTGCCGTGATCTGCGAGAAGGACGGCAAGCCTGCGGGCTTCGCCATGTGGTTCTACAACTACTCGACCTGGCAGGCGCGCAAGGGCCTCTACCTTGAGGACCTCTACGTCACGCCGGATTGCCGCGGCTCGGGTGCCGGCAAGATGCTGCTGAAGCATCTCGCGAAAATTGCCGTCGACGAAGGCTGCGGCCGCTTCGAATGGAGCGTGCTCGACTGGAACGAGCCGGCGATCCGGGTCTACGAGTCGGTTGGCGCCGAGCCGATGTCCGAATGGACGCGCTACCGGCTGGCCGGCGCGGCCCTCGAAAGTTTCGCGGCCGACTGAGGCGATTTCAACAAAAATTGAAGCGGGATCTCGTGAGAGCCCGGACCGGTTTCACCGCTTGCCGGCGAAGAAGTCCCTGAGGATCTCGGCGGCCTCGCGCTCGGCGAGGCCCGAATAGACGTCAGGCACGTGATGGCAGGTGGGCGAGCCGAAGAAGCGCACGCCGCTGTCGACCGCACCGCCCTTCGGGTCGTCCGCGCCGTAGTAGAGGCGGCGGATCCGGGCGAACGAAATTGCCGCGGCGCACATGGTGCAGGGTTCGAGCGTGACGTAGAGATCGGCGCCCGTCAGCCGTTCGTCCTCGAGGGCGGCCGCAGCCTCGCGGATGGCGACGATCTCGGCATGTGCGGTCACGTCGTTGAGTTCACGGGTGCGATTGCCTGCGCGGGAGATGATCTGACCATCGAAAACGACCACGGCGCCGATCGGTACTTCGCCGCGCTCTGCCGCCTTCCTGGCCTCCTCAAGGGCCGCATCCATGAAGCGTGTCGTATCAGTCATCGCTCAAACAATAATTTCTCTTAACCCACGGGCCGCGACCTGATAGGACAGCCGCAAAAGGCAGGCAACACAAATGACATCCAAAGACAAGCCCACGCGGCCTGGCGGCAAGTCCGCCGGCCGGGACAAGAAACCGCATTTCGCCGACAAGAAGGCTGGAGCACCGAAAAAGGTTGCCGGCTCGAAGACTTTTGGCGCCAAGACCTCCGGGCCGAAGGCTTCCGGCCCCAAGTCTGGCGCTTCGCGTCCGGTCAGGGAGCGCCCGAACGCGGCTGCTCCGGGTATCGACGAACCGCAACGCATCTCCAAGATCCTGGCACGCGCCGGTGTCGCCTCGCGCCGCGATGTCGAGCGCATGATCATGGAAGGTCGCATCAAGCTGAACGGCGTCATTCTCGACACGCCGGTCGTCAACGCGACGCTAGCCGATGCGATCGAAGTCGATGGCCAGCCGATCCGCGGCATCGAGCGCACCCGCCTCTGGCTCTATCACAAGCCGGCCGGCCTGGTGACCACCAATGCCGATCCGGAAGGCCGCCCGACCGTATTCGACAACCTGCCTGACGAGTTGCCGCGCGTCCTGTCGATCGGCCGCCTCGACATCAACACCGAGGGCCTGCTGCTGCTGACCAATGATGGTGGTCTTGCCCGCGTGCTCGAGCTGCCTTCGACCGGCTGGCTGCGCCGCTACCGCGTGCGCGCCCACGGCGACGTCGATCAGGCGGCGCTTGACCGGCTGAAGGACGGCATCGCCGTCGATGGTGTGCTCTACGGCGCGATCGAGGCGACGCTGGACCGGGTCCAGGGCTCGAACGTCTGGATCACCATGGGTCTGCGTGAAGGCAAGAACCGCGAAATCAAGAACGTGCTTGGCGCCCTCGGTCTCGACGTCAACCGTCTCATCCGTATTTCCTATGGACCTTTCCAGCTCGGCGAATTGCCGGAGGGACATGTCCAGGAAATCCGTGGCCGTACGTTGCGTGATCAGCTTGGACCGCGCCTGATCGAGGATGCCAAGGCGAATTTCGACGCGCCGCTCTACAACGACCAGGCGGCTACGACCGCGCGGGACCAGCACGAAGAGGATGAGCCCGAGCAGCGCAGGAGCAGTCGCTGGGAAAAGCCCGAAGACAAGCGCGAGCGTGCTCTGGCACGGCTCGACACGCGCCGCGACGATCGCCGTGACGGCAAGCGCGGCAGCCGTGATCGTGACGAGCGTGACAGCAAGTTCGAAGATCGGCCGAAGCGCGCGCCGGCTACGCGTGCCCGCACGGCCAATGTCTGGATGGCGCCTGGTGCCCGTCCGCTGGCCGAGAAGAAGCCGAAATCCGTTGACGGCGACGCCACCGAGAAGCCCGTCCGTCGCGAGCGTCCGGAAGGCGCGCCGAAGACCAAGCGCTATGGCCGCAACAAGGACGGGCTGGCAACGAAGACAACAAGCAAATTCGATCCCGACCGCAAGGGCGGCGCCAAGGATTTTGCACGCGCCGACAAGCCGGCTCGCCCGTTCGTCAAGAGCCGCGACGAGGACGGCGAGTGGATCAGCGCCGCCGAGCCGGTGCGCCGTCGCGACGAAGGCAGGGATGGCGGCTTCGGTCGCCGCCGGTCTTTCGAAGGTGGCGAACGCAATTCGCGCGATCACGGCGATCGTCCGCCGCGCCGCGAGGGTGGTGATCGGCCGCGTGGAGATCGTCCAGCCCGTGCTGAGGGCGGCGAACGCAGCCGCTTCGACAAGCCGCGTTCCCCGCGCGCCGAGGGTGATCGGCCGCGTCGTGAAGGCGCAGACCGGTCGCGTGGCGACCGTCCGGCCCGGGCAGAAGGTGGTGAACGCGTTCGCTCCGACCGGCCGCGCGCACCCCGCACGGAGGGCGATCGTCCCTTCGGCGACAAGCCGCGTGGAAAGCCGTTTGGTAAACCCTCCGGTGGCAAGCCGGCTGGCGGCAAGTCCTTCGGCGCACGGTCTGGTGCACCCCGCGGCGGTAAGCCTGGGGGCAAACCCGGCGGTCGGCCTGGTGGCGCCCGTCCGGGCGGTGGCAAGCCGCGCGGCAAGGGGAACTAACGGGTCGTGCGTATCGTCGGTGGAGAGTTTCGTGGCCGCAGCCTGGCCACGCCCAAGTCCAACGATATCCGCCCGACCACGGACCGGACGCGCGAAAGCCTGTTCAACATCCTGAGCCATTCCTATCCGGAAGCGCTCGACGGCACCCGTGTGCTCGACCTTTTCGCGGGCACCGGCGCCGTTGGCTTCGAGGCCCTCTCACGGGGGTGCCGTCAGGCACTCTTCGTCGAGCAGGGCGTCGAGGGCAGGGGACTGCTGCAGACGAACATCGAGACGCTCGGCCTGCAGGGACGGGCAAAGGTGTTCCGGCGTGATGCCACGAACCTCGGCGCCGTCGGTACGATGGAGCCGTTCCATCTCGTCTTCGCCGATCCGCCCTATGCGAGGAGCCTCGGCGAGAAGGCGCTGGAATCCGCCGCCGCCGGCAACTGGCTGGTCCCTAATGCCTTGGTGATCCTCGAAGAGCGGGCGGACGTCCAGCCGGCGCCTGCCGCCGTCTTCGAGCGGCTCGACGTCAGGGTCTTCGGCGATACCCGCATGCATTTCTACCGCTTCCGCGGCGCCTGACCGTCATATTTTCGATTTCCTTGCGAAGATAGGCTGTCGCAGACCATGCGAGTTCCCTTATCCCGCTTATAGCGCCGGGCGTCTTCTGAGACGCCCATGGTCGCTGTAACGTTCAGGTCTGCTGCATAATTTTGCCCTCAAATCGATTTCGACTTAGGGAAAGATGCAGAAGCGGAGGACATGCCGATGAAGCAGGATCTTTCGATGACGAAGGAGGCCGCGCAGGCGTCCAGCCAACCGACCGTCGCGCTGGCGCTGGGTGGCGGTGGCGCACGGGGGCTCGCGCATATTCACGTCATCGAAACGCTGGATGAGCTGGGCATTCGCCCGGTGGCGATCGCCGGCTCCTCGATCGGTGCGATCATGGGCGCCGGCATGGCCGCTGGTATGCGCGGGGAAGAGATCAGGGCGCACACGCTTGCGACCGTCGGCCATCGCCGCGAGGTCGTCAATCGGCTCTGGCAGATGCGGCCGTCGAGCCTTTCCGAGGCGATGGCGAACGGTTTTCGCTTCGGGCAATTCAATGTCGAGCGCGTTCTCAGGGCCTTTCTGCCGGAGGCCATTCCGCCGAAGTTCTCGGATCTCGGCATTCCGCTCAAGGTGGTCGCCACCGATTATTACGGCCAGACCGAGCATATCTGTGAAAAGGGTGATCTGTGGCAGGCGCTGGCGGCCTCCGCCGCCCTGCCTGCGATCTTCATCCCGGTGAAGATCGGCGGGCGCGTGATGATCGACGGCGGTATCTACAACCCTATCCCCTTCGATCATCTGCGCGGCCTGGCCGACATCGTCATCGCCGTCGATGTCGTCGGTGGTCCTGATGGCGATGGCAGGACGATCCCGAGCCGCATCGACAGCCTGTTCGGCGCGAGCCAGCTGATGATGCAGTCGATCATCGCGATGAAGCTCAAGGAGGGCGCGCCGGATATCCTGCTGCGCCCCGATGTCGGCCGCTACCGGGTGATGGATTTCCTGCGGGCCCAGGACGTGCTGAACGGAACCGTCGCGATCAAGGACCAGTTGAAACGGGCCCTTGACGAACGGATGCGCGCCGAAGCGCAAGTGAGCTCCGCCGATTGACGGCCAGCAGGGTCGCTGCAGGCGAGGCTACGCGCTCTCGCGCTCGTCCGCAGGAAGCCCCGGCAGGATCCGTTCGCCCGTCTCCTGGGAGTGATCGACCTCGCGCTTCGGCTTGACCAGCGGTTCCGGCCTGACGGGACGCGAATGCAGCATGTCGCGACCGGCAGTGATGCCTTCGGCCTCCTGCAGCACGAGACGTGCCTCGTCGCGCTTGCGGATATCGTCCATGATCGCGATCGCTTCGTCGTCACCAACCCCAAGCGCCTCCAGCGACTTGCGGCCGAACAAGAGGCCGGACTCGAAGGTTTCGCGCAGTTCGTAGTCGACGCCCTTGGCGCGCAGTTCCAGCGTATGCAGCCGGTCGTAGGAGCGGGCGAAGATGCGGGCGTTTGGATATTCCGATTGCACGAGGTCGATGATGTGGTCGGTCGTTTCCTTCTTCTGGGTGCAGACGGCGACGATCTTTGCCCGCTCGATGCCGGCGGCGCGCAGCACGTCGAGCCGATTGCCGTCGCCGAAGTAAATGCGGAAGCCGAAGGTCGCGGCCTGGCGCACGCGGGCGGCGGAATGGTCGATGATCGTCACGTCGCGGCCGCCGGCGAGCAGGATCTGCGCGGCGATCTGGCCGAAGCGGGAGAAGCCGATCATCAACACGTCGGCGCCGGCGCCCTCGAAGTCTTCGTCGATCTCCTCGTCCAGTTCGTCCTGCTCGCGCATCAGCTTCGGCGCCAGCATCGAAGCCAGCGGCGTCAGCGCCATCGACAGCGTGACGATCGCGACCAGCAGCGAGGCGTCGCCGTCGGAGAAGACACCGGCGCTGGCTGCCGCCGTGAACAGCACGAAGCCGAATTCGCCGCCCTGCGGCAGGAGCAGGCTGATGCGCACCGCGTCGTTGTGGTGCGTTCCGGTGAGCCGGCAGAGCCAGTAGAGCACCAGGCTCTTCAACGCCATCAAGAGCGGCACGGCAACGATGATCAACTGGTAGCGCTCGACGATGACGCCGAGTTCCAGCGACAGGCCGACGGCCATGAAGAAGAGTGCCTGCAGGATACCGCGAAACGGTTCGATATCCGCTTCGAGTTCATGGCGATAGGAGGATTCCGCCAGCAGCACGCCCGCGAGGAAGGCACCCATGGCCATCGAAAGTCCGGCGAGCTGCATTATGGTTGCCGCGCCCATGACGACGAGCAGGGCGGCTGCGATCATGACGTCGCGGGCGCCCGTGCGGCCGATGATCTGGAACAGGGGATTCACGAGGTAGCGGCCGGCAGCGAAGAGAACGACGATCGCGGTGGTGGCGATTGCGAAATCCTCGAGTGGCGGCGTCGTATCCTCGGGCGCCTGCGCCGCCAGAAGCGGGATCAGCGCCAGCAGCGGCACGATCGCCAGATCCTGCAACAGAAGGATGGAGAACGATCGCTGCCCGTAGCGCGTGTTGCGGTCGTTGCCTTCGTCGAGGATCTGCATCGCAAAGGCAGTTGACGACAGGGCCAGGCCGAAGCCGGCAATGATGCTGCCACCCTGGCCGAGGAGCCCGAAGGCATAGATGATGGAAGAGAGCACGATGCCGGTCAGTACCACCTGCGCCGTGCCGAGGCCGAAGATATCGCGCCGCATCTGCCAGAGGCGCGACGGTTTCAGTTCGAGGCCGATGATGAACAACAGGAACACGACGCCGAGTTCCGAGACATGCAGGATCTGCTCGCCCGCGGTGATGCTTTGGGCGACCGGACCGATGAGCACGCCGGCGCAGAGATAGCCGAGGATGGTGCCGAGGCCGAGCCGCTTGAAGATTGGTGCGGCCACCACTGCGCCGCCAAGCAGCATCAGCGCTTGAGAATAGATGATCGGTGTCGTTGCCATGCCTGCGGCTTTCACTATTGGGGCACCCGGCCCCCCGATGAGGGAGCTTTCGAGAGCGGTCATTTGCGGTGTATGGGCGGGAATCAGGCCGATGCCCTTGATGCCTGCGTCACTGCACAATAAATGGGGCAGGAATGAAAGGCTACATCATGTCAGACACGATCAATTCTGCCGACCTCGAAAAACGCGCCTCGGAACTCGTGGACCTCGCCCGCAAGGCCGGCGCGGATGCGGCGGATGCGGTGGTGGTGCGCGGGCGCTCCCGTTCCGTCTCCGTACGCGTCGGCAAGGTCGAAGCGACGGAAGCCTCCGAAAGCGATGATTTCTCTCTTCGCGTTTTCGTCGGGCGGCGCGTCGCCAGCGTGTCGGCCAATCCGGGCTTTGATCTGAAGCTGCTTGCCGAGCGCGCCGTCGCCATGGCCAAGGCCTCGCCGGAGGATCCCTTTGCCTCGCTCGCCGATGTGGACCAACTGGCAAAGTCCTATCCGGACCTCGATCTCTTCGACCCGACCCCGGTTTCCACGGAATCGCTGACGGAGGCGGCGCTGGCCGCCGAAGAGGCGGCACTTGCGGTCTCGGGCGTCACTAATTCCAGCGGCGCCGGCGCCTCGGCCGGCATGGGTGGTCTGGTGCTCGTCACCTCGCATGGCTTCTCCGGTTCCTACATGGCGACGCGTTTCGGTTGCTCCGTCAGCGCGATCGCCGGCGAAGGCACGAAGATGGAGCGTGACTACGATTTCGACAGCCGCCTCTATGTCGGCGATCTGCGGCCGGCCGAAGAGATCGGCCGGCTTGCCGGCGAGCGCGCGGTGGCACGCCTCAATCCGCGCCAGGTGCCGACGGCCAAGAATGTCACCGTCGTATTCGATCCGCGCATGGCGCGCGGCTTCGTCGGCCATCTGGCAGGCGCCATCAACGGTGCGTCGGTCGCCCGCAAGACGAGCTTCCTGCGTGACCGGATGGGCAAGCAGGTGATGAAGGCCGGCTTTTCCGTCACCGACGATCCGCTGATCGTGCGCGGCGCCTCCTCGCGCCCCTTCGACGGAGAGGGCGTCAGCGGCTCGAAGCTCGCGATGGTCGAGGATGGTGTGCTCAAGCACTGGTTCCTGTCGACATCGGCCGCCGCCGAACTCGGCCTCAGGACCAACGGCCGCGGTGTGCGCGGCGGCCCGACGGTCAATCCGGCCTCGACCAATCTGGCGCTCGAGCCGGGTTCGATCTCGCGTGAGGACCTGATCCGGGATGTCGGCACCGGCTTCTACGTCACCGAACTGATCGGCCAGGGCGTGAACATGGTCACCGGCGAATACAGCCGTGGCGCTTCCGGCTTCTGGATCGAGAACGGCGAACTCTCGTTTGCCGTCTCCGAGGTCACGATTGCGTCCAATCTCAAGGACATGTTCATGGCGTTGACGCCCGCAGACGACATCGATCGCAAATTCGGTGTTGCGGCGCCGACACTTGCCATCGAGGGCATGACGCTCGCGGGTCTCTAGAGCGCCGTGCAGTTGCGTCACAAATGGCTGGATCAGCACATTGGTTCACTGAACTGATCTGGAAGCCGAGGGAAAAACGGTGCGGGTGCTCCGCGCCGATCCCGCCTCATGGTATGGAGAGGCGGGCTGACGAGGTTTTGAATGTCTGACACAGCACCATTGGGCGCGGATTGGAAGCCGGATCTCGAGTTGATCCGCGCCGCCGCGGTCCTCGCCGGCGAAACGGCACTCGGTTATTTTCGCAAAGCGCCCGATGTCCGCTGGAAGAACGAGGGCCGCTCGCCGGTCAGCGAAGCGGATCTCGCGGCCAACGATGTACTGAAGACGCGGCTGCTTGCGGCGAGGCCGGGCTATGGCTGGCTGTCGGAAGAGACCGACGATGACTCCAGCCGCCTGATCCGCGAAACGGTCTTCGTCGTAGACCCGATCGATGGCACGCGTGCCTTCATCGCCGGCAAGGAGCTTTGGTGCGTCAGTGTCGCCGTCGTCCATCGGGGACAGCCCGTCGCCGGCGTCCTCTATGCCCCGGCGCTTGACGAACTCTTCGAGGCGGTCGCCGGCGGCGGCGCGCTGAAGAACGGTGCCGCGATCTCGGTGCGTGAGGCAAAGTCCGGGGAAATGCTGCATCTGGCGGCTGCCGAAGACACGGTCGGCAAACTTCCGCCCCCCTACCGCGACACCGTCGCGCGCGTGCCGCATGTGCCGTCGCTTGCCTATCGGCTGGCCATGGTTGCCGACGGGCGGATCGACGGTACGCTGGTGAAGAAGAATTCCCATGATTGGGATTTGGCTGCTGCCGACCTCATCCTTGCCCGGGCAGGCGGCGCGCTCGTCGATCTCGACGATCGGCCCTTGTCCTACAATCGTTCCACCGTCGTTCACGGGGTGCTTTGCGCGGCGGCAAAGCCGCTCTTGCCGGGCTTGATCGCCGCATCGCGGTCGATGGAGCCCCATTGACCTTTGGGGCCGAATGCCTCAAATCAACGCCCACACCCAAAAATAAAAAATGGAATTCCGATGGCTCACGAATCCGAGAAGAAACAACGTCTGCACCTCGTCTTTGGCGGTGAACTCACCACGCTGACGGACGTCCATTTCCGCGACCTGGACAAGCTCGATATCGTCGGCATCTATCCGGACTATGAAAGCGCGCTTGCCGCCTGGAAATCCAAGGCGCAGATGACCGTCGACAACGCTCACATGCGTTATTTCATCGTCCACATGCATCGTCTGCTCGACCCGGAAAACGGCTGATGCCGATGAGGTGGGGATGCGCGGCGCAAACCCGCATGCCAGTCGCCCCTGAATTTCTCCCGGCCGAGACGGCTGAGGAAGGTGTCTCGTCATGAGCGGCTTTCGCGCGCGCCTGGCGCTCTCCAGCTACCGCTGGATCGGCTCGGCCATCTATCCCCTTGTTTGGTCCTACCTTGCCATTCGCGCGGCGAAGGGCAAGGAGGACCCGGCGCGCCGTCGCGAGCGCTACGGCCATGCCAGCGCACCACGACCGCAGGGGCCGCTCGTCTGGTTTCACGCCGCCAGCGTCGGCGAGACCAATGCGGTCATCCCGCTGATCAAGGAAATCCGTCGGCGCGGCATCAACGTCGTGCTGACGACGGGAACGATGACCTCGGCACGTGTCGTCGCCCAGCGCCTGGGAACGAGCGTCATCCACCAGTATGTGCCGCTCGATTTCAAGCCGGCGGTCAGCCGGTTCCTGAACTATTGGGAGCCGGATCTCGCAATCATCGCCGAGTCCGAAATCTGGCCGATGACCATCCTGGAGCTCGGCCGGCGCCATATTCCGCAGGTTCTGGTGAACGGCCGCCTGTCCGATCGCACCTTCGCCCGCTGGAAGCGGCGGCCGGGGCTGGCCGACGCGCTGTTTGAAAACCTGGCGCTGGTCATCGCCCAGTCCGATGTCGACGCGGAACGCTTCCGCACGCTCGGTGCCCTGCCGGTCATGGTCTCCGGCAACCTGAAGGTCGATACCGACGCGCCGCCGCACGACCCGCAGGCGCTGCGGGAGTACGAGCAGCAGATCGGCACGCGCAAGACCTGGGCCGCGATCTCGACCTTCGACGGCGAGGAGAACGCTGCCGGCGTCGTGCATCGCGCGCTGAAGGAACGGACCGGCCTCCTGACGATCGTCGTGCCGCGCCATCCCGAGCGTAGCGATGCGATTGAGGCGGCGCTGACGGCCAAGGGCCTGAAGGTCGCGCGCCGCACGCGACGCGAGCCGCTGACGCCGGATGTCGATATCTTCCTCGGTGACACCATCGGCGAAATGGGCCTCTATCTCCGCCTGACCGAAGTCGCCTTTGTCGGCCGCTCGCTCTTTGCCGAAGGCGGCCAGAATCCGCTGGAGCCGGCGATGCTCGGCTGCGCGATCCTGTCCGGCGGCAATGTCCAGAATTTTCGCGAGACCTATCAGACGCTGGCGAAGAACGGCAGCGCCAAGATCGTCCGCGACGTCGAGATGCTGGCGAAGGGCGTCAACTATCTGCTCGCCAACGACGACATGCGTCGCTCGATGATCGATGCCGGCCTCGAAACCGTGCAAGAAATGCGTGGCGCTCTGTCGGCGACGATGAAGGGGCTCGAACCCTACATCAATCCGCTCATCGTCAAGGCGCGGCTCAATCCCCCGACCGAAAGCTGACACAAGCAGGAGGCGACCTCTCATCATGACTGCATCCAAAGCCATCGCCGGTATCCTGTTCGACAAGGATGGAACCCTGCTCGACTATGCCAAGAGCTGGGTGCCGGTGAACTATGAGCTGGCGCGGATCGCGGCCAAGGGCGACGAGGTGCTGGCCCGCACGTTGCTGAAAGCGGGCGGCATGGATGCCGATACCGGCCATGTGTTGCCCGACAGCCTTCTTGCCGCCGGCAACACGATCGAGATCGCGACCGGTTTCGTGGGCGCGGGCGCGCCTTTCACGGTGGAGGATCTGACGACCCTGTTCGACAGCCTGTTCGCGCGCTCGGCGGAATATGCCGTCCCGGTCACCGACCTTGGCACCTTCTTCGCCGGCCTGCATGCCAAGGGCTATCGTCTTGGCGTCGCCTCCAGCGACAACGAAAAATCGATCCGCGAGACCGCGAGGCGCTTCGGCTTTGATGGATACCTGCATTATGTGGCGGGTTATGACAGCGGCTACGGCGTCAAGCCGGAGCCCGGCATGGTGCTCGGCTTTTGCGCCGCAACGGGTTTAGAGCCGCATCAGGTCGTTGTCGTCGGCGACAACAATCACGACATGCACATGGGCCGCAGTGCCGGTGTCGGCATGACGGTCGCGGTGCTGACCGGGACCGGTTCACGCCAATCGCTCGCTGCAGCCTCGGACCATTGCCTCGCCGACATCACCGAGCTTGAGGCCGTCCTCTACAGCGCCGCGCGTCTGTGAACGCGCTAAGGTCGTAACGCTTTGAGCTGCTGCATAATTTTGTTCTTAAATCGATTCCGATTTAAGGAATTATGCAGCAGGCGCAAACCCAGGAAACGCGTGAAGCGGGCCAGCTGAACCCGGCCGCAATCGTATCCATAGCTTGCGTTTTTTCACGTTCTGACGTTTTTTGGGCAATCCGTCGGCTTGCGACGGCAAGAAGACATGCGTCCTCCCAAAGCGGATGGACGACACCGGCTGGGGGCCACGGAAGGAAGATGGTATCGGAAGCGCCGCCATTCTGGTGGACCAAGGCGGATTGGCGTGCCCGCGCCTTGTGGCCGTTTTCATGGCTCTACGGGCGGATTGCCGGCATGCGCATGGACCGCGCCCACCGTGCATCGGTTCCCGTGCCGATCATCTGCATCGGCAACTTCACCGTCGGCGGTGCCGGCAAGACGCCGACGGCGATCGCCCTTGCCCGCGTCATCCGTCAGAAAGGACTGAAGCCCGGCTTCTTGAGCCGCGGCTATGGCGGCTCTCTCGACGTGACCACGATCGTGGACATTGAGCATCACCGCGCCCGCGACGTCGGCGACGAGCCGTTGCTTCTGGCGCGCGAGGCGTTGACCGTCGTCTGCCGCCGCCGTGTCGATGGCGCCCGCCGCCTGGTGAAGGAAGGTGCCGATATCATCATCATGGACGACGGTTTTCAGAGCGCGCGTCTCGCCTTCGACTTTGCGCTTCTGGTGATCGACTCGCGCCGCGGCATCGGCAATGGCTATCTGGTGCCGGCCGGTCCTGTGCGGGCGCCGCTTCCCATTCAGTTGCGCCATGCAACGGCACTTCTGAAGATCGGCGACGGCACGGAGGCCGATGCCCTGATCCGCCGTGCGGCCCGCGCCGGCAAGCAGATCTACGAGGCCGATGTGGTGAGGCTCGACGAAGGGTCGCTGAAGGGCGTCAAGGTCCTCGCCTGGGCCGGTATCGCCGATCCGGAAAAATTCTATCGCACGGTGCGTGAGACCGGTGCCATCGTCGAGGAAACCCGCAGCTTTCCGGATCACCATCATTTTTCCGATGACGAGATCGCCGATCTGCTCGATCGGGCGACGGCCTTGGGCTGCACGTTGGTCACCACCGCCAAGGACATGGTTCGGCTCGAGCCCGGCCATGGCCGCGCGGCCGAGCTGGCCGCGGCCAGCCGAGTGATCGAGATCGACGTGCGTTTCGACGATCCCATGGCGCCGTCAAAAATCATCGAGACGGCGCTTGTCGCCGCACGCGCCCGCAAGTTGCGCGAAGGTGCAGGCAAGTAACGGTTATTTGTATCCGGGGAAGAGACCTGGGGACGTCGCCTTAGCGGCGCTGGTTCGGCAATGCGCCGGCGCGTTTTTCCGCCTCGACGGAGGCTTCCGCATCGACATAGGCTTCCTGCCGGGCGACGCTCCAGTAGCGCAACTCGTCGACGGGAATGGTTCTGCCGGTCATCGCGCAGATCACATGCGAGCCGGCGAGGACGATCTGAAAGTCGCCGTCGAGATAACGGATCTTCGCCTCGCGCGACGTACTTCCTTCAAACCGGTTCATCATGTTCGTTGCCTGTAACGTCCTGTGGTCTGTTCTCTGGTCTAGCTCGCCATCAGGCAAAATGCCAGCCGCATTTCGCGGCCGCGCGCGATCAGCTTCGTCCGAACAGCCGTTCAATATCGGAAAGCTTGAGCTCGATATAGGTCGGCCGCCCATGGTTGCATTGACCGGAGCCGGGCGTTGCCTCCATCTGCCGCAGCAAAGCGTTCATTTCCTCGGTGCGCATGCGTCGGCCGGAGCGGACCGATCCATGACAGGCCATCGTCGCCGCAAGATATTCGAGCCGGCTTGTGAGGCCGTTGGCGGTGTCCCATTCGGCAAGCTCGTCGGCAAGCTGGCGTACCAGGCCGACGGCGTCCATTTCGCCGAGCATCGCCGGCGTCTCGCGCACGGCGATGGCACCCGGACCGAAGCGCTCGATGGCAAGACCAAGGCGCGCGAACTCCGCCGCATGGGCCATCAACCGGTCGCAATCGTCCTCAGCCAGATCGACGATCTCCGGGATCAGCAGCGCCTGCGCCGCGACGGGTCGCGAATGCAGGGCGGTTCGCATCGCCTCGAACACCAGCCGCTCATGGGCGGCATGCTGGTCGACGATGACGAGACCGTCATTCGTCTGGGCGACGATGTAGTTTTCGTGGAGCTGCGCCCGTACCGCGCCGAGCGGGAAGGATTGCGGCGCTGGTGTCGGCGCATCCGGTTGCGATACCAGCGCCTCGGTCGGGACGGCCGTGCGTGCCGATGGTGCCGCGAAGGCGGCGAAGCTCGCCTGCGGCGCTTCGCCGAGGCCACGCAGCATGGCATCGAATTGGGCCGGTCGGGACGGGGATGTCTCGGGGGTCCAGGGTTGCGGGCGATAGGCCCCGGCCCGGAAGGCCTGCATCATGCCGCGTGCCCCGGTGGTTGCCGCCCGATCGCCTTCGCGCGTCAGTGCCTCGCGGATCGCGCCGATGATCAGCCCGCGGATGAGGCCCGGGTCACGGAAGCGCACGTCGGACTTCGCCGGATGCACGTTGACGTCGACCAGCGCCGGATCAAGCGTGATCGACAGCACCGCAACCGGGTAGCGGCCGCTCGGGATCGTCTCGGAATAGGCGGCGCGGATCGCCGACAGCAACAATTTGTCCTGCACCGGGCGGCCGTTGACGAAGACATATTGCTGCAGGGAGTTGCCGCGATTGTAGGTCGGCACGCCGGCAAAGCCGGTGAGACCCACGTCTTCGCGCTCTGCATCGATCTCGATCGCGTTGTCGCGGAAATCCCTGCCGAGCACCTGGGCCATGCGCGCCAGGCGGTCGTCACCGGTTGCCGGGAATTCGAGCGTCGAGCGGTCGCTGCCCGAGAGCACGAAGCGCACCGCCGGGAAGGCAATCGCCATGCGGCGTACGATCTCGGAGATCGCGGCCGCTTCCGCCTTCTCGGACTTCATGAACTTCAGCCGCGCCGGCGTCGCGAAGAAGAGATCGCGGACCTCCACGACCGTGCCGGTATTGGCGGGCGAAGGGCGAACCGGGTCGGTCTTGCCGCCTGTGACGGCGATGACCGCGCCTTCGCTGGCGCCGGCCGTGCGCGTCGTGATCGACAGACGGGCGACCGAGCCGATCGAAGGCAGCGCCTCGCCGCGAAAGCCGAGCGTGCGGATGTCGAACAGGCTGTCGTCGAGCTTTGACGTGCAGTGACGGCGGACCGCAAGTTCGAGGTCGTTCGGCGTCATGCCCGAGCCGTTGTCAGTCACGCGCAGCAGCGTCTTGCCGCCGCCGGCGGTCGCGATTTCGATGCGTGTGGCGCCCGCGTCGAGCGCGTTCTCGATCAGCTCCTTGGCGGCGCTGGCGGGGCGTTCGATCACTTCGCCGGCGGCGATCTGGTTGATGAGAGTTTCTGAAAGCTGCTTGATGGCCATGTGCCATTTTCCCGGATTCGCTTGGGAAACGGAAGGGGGAATGGCACCTCGTCCCCGGCCTCGAACACACGCGGTCGTCGACCCGGAAAAATGAGCGAGGGTTTAATCGCCCCTTAACACTCTGCTGCGATTTTCCACAACAACCTGAATGACCACGGGTTTTGTCTTTCGAGCATTGCGGCGTAGCTGGACGCCGTACTCCCTCCGCGCGAAGAGACGCCTGCCAAGGCCTCCCAGCATGTCCCGAAATGAAACCGCCGCTACAGCGCCACGCGTCCCCTTGGGCGCGCCGAGGTCGCTGCAGCATTGTGAATGGCTGCATGCTTCCTCAGATCGAAGGCGATCGAAGCGTGCAGTGGGCGAGTGAGGACAGTGCAATGAGCGATGGGGCGTCGAACGGCGCGGACATCAACCGGATCATTCTGGAGTCGAGTTGCGACGCGCTCGGCATCGCCGTGCTTGTCTGCAGCCGGGACGACACCATTCTCTTTGCCAGCCGCACGATGCTGCAATATTTCCCGGTGCCGGCGGAAATCCTGATGCCCGGCACGCGTCTTCGAGATTTTCTTGGCGCCGTCTACGATACCGGCGTCCGACCCGGAACCGTTCCGGAAAGCAGCCGTCGGCGCACCAATCGCGAGGACTGGATCGCCGAGCATATGGCGCTGCACTGGCGCGAGCGCTACGAGAGCGTCGAGCGCGCCGGCCGGACGCGCTGGGTGTCGATGCGCAAGCGCCGCCTGTCGAGCGGCATCGGCATCCTGTCGATCAGCGACGTTTCCGATCAGAAGAAGCGCGACGAACAGCTTCAGACGGATTTGGAGCGCGTCGAGCTCACCGAGCAGATCCTCGACGCCCAGCCCAATCCGATCTGCGTCAAGGACCGCAATCTCAACTATATCGCCGTCAACAAGGCCTTCTGCCTGATCCATGATCTGCAGCAGGATGCCATCCTCGGCCGCTCCGCCTGGGATCTGGTCGAAAGCGAGCTTGCCGAACGCTTCGAACAGTCGGACCGTATGGTGCTCGAAACCGGCAAGCCGTACTCGCAGGCCGAGCACGTCGTGCGCGCCGATGGCAGTGACCTCTGGGTGTTGACGCGCAAGTACCGTGTCGGCATGCCCGGCCGCCACTTCGTCGTCACCTGCATGAACGACGTGACCGATATCGCCGTCCTGCATCAGAGCAGCGGTGAGGCCCGGACCGAGGTCGGCCTGCAGATCCGCGACTACAGCATCTTCGCAGCGGCGCAGAATTTCTATGATCCCTTCCGGGCGCTGAACGTCCAGCAGCTTGTGGAAGCAGGGTCGATGATCGAGACCTTGCCCGCCCGCGGCCTTCGTGTCCTCGTCGCCACGGCCGACCGGGCGATGGAAGACCGGCTCGTCGCGCGCCTGCGTGGCTCGGGGCTCGACGCCTGCGCCGTTCGCGATGCCGGTGAGCTTCGCGCCTTCGCCCGTGCGGCCGAGGACGCCGGCATCAAGCTCGATGTCCTGCTGCTCGACCTGGCATTTTCCGAGAAACCGCAAATCGCTGCGGCTTGGCGCCACTGCCCGATCCTCCCGCTTTCGGCTGAGCAGGACGGCGCCGCGGTGCTGGCGGAAATCTTCCGCGTCTGCTCCGAGCGGACGGCGGTTTCTCCGACGCCGCAGCCGGATTGGTCGCTGTCGTTTGAAGGCGAGGGGATCGCCGCGCCGCCGCCGACACCGCAAGTCGACGTGCTTGTTGCCGAAGACAACCAGATCAACCAGTTCGTATTCACGCAGATCCTGGAGGGGCTCGGCGTCTCGCATCGGATCGCCGCCAACGGCCGCGAAGCCGTCGAACTCTGGCACGAGCTGCAGCCCGCTTTGGTGCTGATGGATGTCTCGATGCCGGTCATGAACGGCTTCGACGCCACGGTCGCGATAAGGTCGGCTGAGAGTGCCAGGGGGCAGAAAACGCCGATCATCGGGGTCACTGCGCAGGCGCTCGATATCGACCTGCAGCAATGCAAGACGTCGGGCATGGACGACCACATCATGAAGCCCGTGAGCCCTGACATGATCGAGGCCGTGCTTAGAAAATTCATGCCGGCAAAGGCAATGCGGACGGCAGGTTGAAAGAAAGACGTGTCAATTCGCTAGAATTGGGGAGGCTAATGGCAGATCTAGGAGCAGGGCGATATCGGATTGTTAACCGCCGATTGCGATCGTCTGCGCCGAATTGCCGTTAAAGTGTAGAGCCTCGCCCGAAATGCATTGCGCCCATCCCGTTGCTCATGTCCGGACCGTGTCGGAACGACATTGCCGGTTCGCGCCGTGGCGTGGGGTTTCGCGGGTCGCGAAGCATCGTTTGCAGTCCGCCGATCGGGCTGCGGAGATGCGGTTATGACGGCCATAGAGACACCCTATCACCGCATCGGTATCGAGATGCCCGCTGCGACGGGCAATGTCGATCTGTTGACGGGGCTCGGCAATGCCCGGTGCCTGCGCCAGACCGTACTTGATCTCGCCAGGGAGCGCGCCAGCGATCCCGCGCCCTTCACCATTGGTCTTGCCAACATCGATGGCTTCAAGCCGATCAATGATCTGTTCGGACCGGCGGCCGGTGACGAGATCCTCTGCCAGGTGGCCTATCGGCTGAAAGCCTGCGCGCCCGAGGGGGCGACGATCACCCGTTCGGAAAGCGATGAATTCGCCTTCGTTTTGCCGCTCGTCTTCGAGCGCAAGGGGGCGGAGAAGGTCGGGCAGATGTTGAAGGAGGTACTGTCGGCGCCCTTCGATCTCGGCGACCGCCATGTGCGTCTCTCCGCGTCCTTCGGCTTTGCGGTCTATCCCTTTGCCGGGGAAGTGTTCGAGGATCTGTTGAAGAGCGCCGATACTGCGCTCTATCGTTCGAAGCGTCGCGGCCGCGGCCAGATCACCGTCTATTCGCAGGAAATCGCCCAGGAGATGAAACGCGCGACGCAGCTCGAGCAGGCGCTGCGCAATGCCATCATCGCCAATGAAGTCGACGTGCATTTCCAGCCGATCGTCGATCTGCGCAACGACGCGGTCGTCGGGTTCGAAGCGCTGGCGCGCTGGTGTGATGCCGACCTCGGCTATGTTTCGCCGGCGGTGTTCGTGCCGTTGGCCGAGGAGCGCGGCTTTATCGAATCTCTGGCGGAAGTGCTGTTGCGCAAGGCGGCACATGCGGCCCTCTCCTGGCCGAAGGAGCTCTTCCTCTCCTTCAACCTCTCCTCGGCGCAACTCATGGATCCGGCGACCAGTCATCGATTGCTTTCGATCATCCATCAGATCGGCCTCGACCCGCGGCGACTGGAATTGGAGATCACCGAAACGGCGGTCATGGCCGATGCTGACATTGCCCAGAAGATCGTTGCGGAACTGCGGGCCGCCGGCGTGCGCGTCTCGCTCGACGACTTCGGCACCGGGCAATCGAGCCTGGGTCGCTTGCGCGATTTTTCCTTCGACAAGGTCAAGATCGATCGCGCCTTTGTCTCGCGTATTTCCGCCGACCGTGCCTCGGAACACATCATCAAGGCGATCGTCGCGATGTGTGAGGGCCTGGAGTTGGAGGTCGTCGCCGAAGGTATCGAGGACTTTTCCGAGGCACTGAAGCTGAAGGCGCTCGGTTGCGGTCTCGGGCAGGGCTACTTCTACGGAAAGCCGGCCGATGCTGTGGCGACGATGCGGTACCTTTCCGATCGCTATCGCGACGTCTCGGCCCAGGCCTGAACCGGTCTATTCATTCACCGGCTCCCGATAACGCCACGCGGTCCCTCCGTCCTTCCTCCAATAACCAGTCGCGGACCCGTTTCGCCTGGGCGTTGAGCTCGCGCGACCGCGGCCAGACGACATAGAAGGCGAGGCCGGTCTTGAGCACGTGTCCCGCGACCGGCATCAGCGCGCCGGAGCGGATTTGCGGGTTGATCAGATGTTCCCAGCCGAGCGCCACGCCTTCGCCGGCGAGCACGGCCTGAATGACGAGGACATAGTCGTTGATTGTCAGGCGGCGGGCTTGCTTGGGATAGGTGAGGCCGGCGCTCGCGAACCATTCGGTCCAGTCGCAGGCGCGCCGTACCGGCTCCTCGAGATGAATGAGGTTGTGCCGCTGCAGGTCGGCTGCGGTCTTCGGCAGCCCGTGCTCTTCGATATAGGCGGGCGTTGCGACGGCGTTGACCACCTCCTCGGCGAGCTGGGCGACATGGTAGCGCGGCCAGTGGCCGGGGTCGCCGCCGCGGATGCCGAGCGGAATCGGCTCTTCCTCGAGATCGAGATCGCGCACGCTGGTCTGGATCCGGAGATCGATTTCCGGCAGATCCTCGCGCAGGCGGTTGAGGCGCGGCAGCATCCACATCGAGGCAAAGGCGGTAGAAGCCGCAAGCGTCACGTTGGTTTCGCGGCCCTTGGCGCGGATGTCCTCAGCCGACTTCTGGATGCGCGACAGGCCGACGGACACGTCGGCGTGAAACTTCTCGCCGGCTTCGGTCAGTTCTACGGCCCGATGCACGCGATGGAAGAGCGGCACGCCCAACTGTTCCTCGAGGCCACGAATGGCATAGGATACCGCAGCCTGGGTCATGCCGAGTTCGTTTGCGGCACGGGTGAAATTCTGATGACGGCCGGCCGCCTCGAAAACGATGAGGCTGGCGGCGGAGGGAAGCAGGCGGCGGAGGTTTTCCATAACTCATGCTTATCGCATGGATCGAATTTTTCCAGCGTTACAACGGAATTTTTCGCCAATAGCATCATCCTGAGTGATGGGAGGATGCAAAATGGATACGGCACCGGCAGCAGGCGAGGCGGCCCCGAGACGGACGCGGGGCTCAAGGCCGCAACGACGCGAAGGCGCAGGCCAGAGCCTCGGCGTTCCCTATATCGTCCGGAATATTCCGACCTACGATATCCTTGGTGAAGAGAGCCTCGTCAGGATCGAGGCGATCGCCGATCGCATCCTCGCCGAGGTCGGCATCGAGTTCCGCGACGACCCTGAAGCACTCGCCCATTGGAAGCGGGCTGGTGCGACGGTCGATGGCGTGCGGGTCACCTTCGAGCCGGGCATGCTCAAGGAGATCGTCGCCTCCGCACCGAGGCAGTTCACCCAGCACGCCCGCAATCCCGCCCGCAATGTCGAAATCGGCGGCAACAACGTCGTCTTCTCGCCGGCCTATGGGTCGCCTTTCGTCATGGATCTCGACAAGGGCCGACGCTACGGCACGATCGAGGACTTCCGCAACCTGATCAAGCTGGCGCAGTCGAGCCCCTGGCTGCACCATTCCGGCGGCACGATCTGCGAGCCGGTCGATGTGCCCGTCAACAAGCGCCACCTCGACATGGTCTACAGCCATATCAAATATTCCGACCGCGCCTTCATGGGTTCGATCACCGCGGAAGAGCGGGCCGAGGATTCGATCGAAATGGCGCGCATTCTCTTCGGCCGTGATTTCGTCGACCGGAACTGCGTCATCCTCGGCAACGTCAACGTCAACTCGCCGCTGGTCTGGGACGGGACGATGACGAAGTCGCTGCGGGCCTATGCGCGGGCGAACCAGGCTGCCGTCATCGTGCCGTTCATTCTCGGCGGCGCCATGGGACCGGTGACCAATGCCGGCGCCATCGCCCAGTCCTATGCCGAGACGCTCGCCGGCTGTGCGCTGACCCAGCTCGAACGCAAGGGCGCGCCGGTCATCTTCGGCAATTTCCTGTCGTCGATGTCGCTGCGCTCGGGTTCGCCGACTTTCGGCACGCCGGAGCCGGCGATCGGCAGCATGGTCGTCGGCCAGCTTGCGCGCCGGCTTGGCCTGCCGCTGCGCTGCGCCGGCAACTTCTCTAACTCGAAGCTGCCCGATGCGCAGGCGATGCAGGAAGGCGCGATGTCGATGCTGTCGGCGGTGCATTGCGGCGCGAACTTCATCCTGCATTCGGCTGGCTTCGTCGATGGCTTGCTGGCCATGTCCTACGAGAAGTTCGTCATGGACACGGACTTCTGCGGCGCGCTGCATTCCTATCTCGCAGGCGTGGTCGTCGACGATAACACGCTGGCGATGGACGCCTTCCTGCAGGTCGGTCCCGGCAGCCATTTCCTCGGCTGCGACCACACCATGCGCAACTACCAGACCGCCTTCTGGGATTCGGCGCTCTCCGACAACGAACCGTTCGAGAAATGGGTCGAGCAAGGCGAGACGGACATGGCGACGCGGGCGAACCGCGCCTGGAAGAAGACGCTCGCCGAGTACCAAGCGCCGCCGCTGGATGTGGCGCTCGACGAGGCGCTGATCGATTATGTCACGCGCCGTAAGGAGAGTATGGCCGATGCCTGGTATTGATGAAACCGGTATGCTCGGACGCCTTTCAAGGAACAGGAAATGACATCGTCGAACTGCTGCAGCCCTATCGCCTCAAGCATCTGACGCTCAAGAAGCGGATCATGTCGATGGCTCATGAACCCGCCCATTCCGAAAATGGCATGCCAAAGGATCGCTATCGGCTATATCAACCTGGAAAAGGCCAAGGGGCGGCATGGCGCTGACGATGATCGCGGGCTCGGCGATCGTCTCGGAGGGTTCCCCGCCGGCTTTCGGCAATCTCCCTGCGTATTCGGATGAGATCGTGCCATGGCTGAAGAAAGTCGCCGCCGACTGTCATGAAACATGATTGCGCCGTGATGATCCAGCTCACCCATCTTGGAAGCCGCACCGGCTGGAACAAGGGTGACCGGCTGCCGGTGTTTCGGCATCGCCGGTACGCGAGCCGGCGCATCGCTTTTTTCCCAAGGGCTAAGTCCCAGAGCCGGCTTCGACATGTTCCGGATCGGCGACGCCATTTCCGCACTATTCACGCGGGCATCTATGACGCCCTTCGCTATGGGGTGCTTCGTGTGAACGCAGAAAGAGCGGCGGTGCGTACCGCCGCCCTCTCGGCGCATCGAACAACCTGATACTCTTTACTGCTTCGGCTGCGCCGGTGTCGTGCCCGTCGAAGAGGTCGTCGAGGTGTCAACCGGCTGGTTGGCGTTCTGCTCGGCGATCTTCTGCGCCTTGGTCTTGAACTCCGGGGCCGCCTTCAACGTATCTGCGGTTTCCGTTGTCGTCAGCTTCAGGGCGTCCGTATTCGGCTGTTCCGCAATCGAAATGCGATCGAAAGGAACCGCTACGTCCTTTTCACCGAGACCCAGGAAGCCGCCGACACCGATGACGGCTGCCTCAACGCCACCATCCTTCTTGATGATCAGGTCGTTGATCTCGCCGATGCTTTCGTCACCGGCATTGTAAACGCTCTGACCGATATAGGTGCTGGCAGCGATCTGGTCGCTCGCCTGCTCCGTCAGGTAGGTAGCATCGGACTTCGCGACATCGGCAGGTTTCTCACCTGCTGCCGGAGGCGTCGTCGTCTGAGCCTCGTTGGCCGGAGCTTCCGTAGCCGGGGCCGGCTGTTTGGGCTTCATGGTCTGCGTCTGGTCGGACTGAGGCTGTGTCGTATCCTGGGTGTAAGCTACCGGAGCGACAGCAAGACCCGCGAAGAGCGCGCCAGCCGCGACGGTTGTTACGAGTTTCTTAGTCATGTCAAACTGCCTTTCCTTGACGTTTCCGATCAAGGCACGGGCCTGGCCGCTGCCGCCAGTTCCACCGCACCGGTGATACGACGTCAACGCTTAAGCGCCCAAACGGTTCCGGAAAAACAGTCCAAGTCCCAATGGGTAAGGCCGGACTTGGGTTCAATCTTCCATATCCCTTGGAATTTGATGGGAGAATATCGGATATCTTGCAGGGACGGCGATCTTATACTCGGTATATATGTATTTTAGAAGTTTAGAATGATCTTCTATTCGTTCATTGATTCTTGATTGTTCTTGCGGATACTTCGGTGAAGACAGGATCGGGAGCGCCGCTGCTTTCGTCCTGGTATCCCCTGGGCGACAATCACCATGTTACTGCCGCGCCGCTTTCTTTCGGTCTCCCTCCTGTCTGTCCTGGTCATGGCCGCTCTCGTTTCGATCGAGCGCAACCTTTTTGGCGCCCGCTATTTTTCCGAGCGGGTTCCCCAGCTCCAGCCTTATAACCTCTGGCATGCCTGGGTCGCGCTCAGCCTGTCGCTCGCCGCGGTTCAGGGGTTCACCCGAGACGTCTCCGGGCTTGGAGAGCCGGTGCTGCGGCTGGCCTCGCGTCGTGAGCTATGGATCTGCGTGGCGGTGTGGACGCTTGCGACGGTCACGGCATTGATTTTCGCCGTGGACCCACACGCCTTCAGTCTCCTGGCGCGCGAAGACGGCCCGGTCGAGTGGTCATCCGCCATGCTGATCTTCATCGCGTGCGGATTCCTTGCGGCAGTTGCCGCGGGCCAGTTTCGTGCCGCCTGGACCGGGGCAGGGCGCCTTGCCTTCGTCGCCGCAGGCGCTGCGGCGTTTCTGAGTACCGGCTTCTTCGTGATTGGGATGGAGGAGATATCCTGGATGCAGCGCATCTTCGGCATCTCCACGCCGGAAGCGCTGTTGGCCGTCAACAAGCAGCAGGAATTGAACCTGCACAATATTTCAACCGGTTTCTCGGAGTTGCTCTACTACACCGGCAGTTTCGTCCTGCTGACGCTCGCACCCTTCGTCTGGCTCTATCTTCGGAAGGGTGTGATCCTCGGCCGGCTCGACGCCTTCGCGCCGAGCGTCCTCGTGCTGGTGGCAAGCGCGCCAATGGCCGCTTTCAACAGCGACAACTGGAGCATGCTTCCGACGCAGATGATGGTGATGATGACCGTCATCATGTTGCTGGTGATCGCGGATATGGCATTGAAGGCGGGCCACTGGCGCGAGTTCATCGTGCTGACGGCTGGCGCCATTCTGATCGTTGCCCTTCAGGAACTGTTTGTCCTGCGGGCTTCGCAGCTCGTTCAACTCTGGGACCCGACGGAATACAAGGAATTCTTCATTGCCCTTGGTCTTGCGATTTACGGCTTTCAGACCTGGTCGCGTCTTCGTTCGCCGGTGACGGCATCGTCAGCAGGACGCCCCATCAACTCCCGTCCCGTTGCCGGATAAAAATACCCCGCCGGTCTGGCAGGGTATCTGGTCAGTGGTCCTTTGGATGCCTTGCGGTCAGTGGCTTTCCCGCAGGACCTCGCTGCCGCTGCCGCCGACGAGGAAGTCGAGATCCGCACCCTTGTCGGCCTGCAGCACCGTGTCCTGGTAAAGCTTGTAGTAGCCGCGCGTCCATTTCTGCGGCGGGGCCTGCCAGGCGGCCATGCGCGTCGCAAACTCCTCGTCGCTGATCATCAGGTTGAGCTCGCCCTTCATCGCGTCGAGGCGGATGCGGTCGCCAGTCTTGACGATGGCGAGCGGGCCGCCGGCGTTTGATTCCGGGCTGACGTGCAGGACGACGGTGCCGAAGGCGGTACCGGACATACGGGCGTCCGAAACGCGCACCATGTCGCGCACGCCTTTTTCCACCAGTCGCCGCGGGATCGGCATGTTGCCGACCTCGGCCATGCCCGGGTAGCCTTTCGGTCCGCAGCCCTTGAGCACGAGGATGGTGTCCTCGGTCACCGGCAGATCCGGATCGTCGATCTTTGCCTTCAGGTCCTCAATGGTCTCGAAGACATATGCCGGGCCCTCGTGTACGAGCAGATGCTCGCTCGCAGCCGACGGCTTGATGACGGCACCGTTCGGCGCGAGGTTACCCTTGAGCACGCGAATGCCGGCGGCAGCCCTGAGCGGATTGTCGAGCGGGCGAATGACGTCGTCGTTGTAGACCTCGGCATCTTCCCAATACTTGCTGATCGGCACGCCGAAGACCGTCGGCGCATCGGCATGCAGCAGATGCTGGATGCGGTTCATCACTGCCGGCAGGCCGCCGGCATAGGCGAGATCCTCGATCAGATACTTGCCCGACGGCATGCAATTGACGATGCACGGCACCTGGCTTCCGACACGGTCGAAGTCTTCGAGACAGAGGTCGACGCCGGCACGGCCGGCAATGGCCAGCATGTGAACGACGGCATTGGTCGATCCGCCGACAGCGGCGTTGGCGATGATGCCGTTCTCGAAATTCTTCCTGGTCAGCACCTTCGACAGGCGCAAGTCCTCATGCACCATCTCGACGATGCGCTTGCCGGTCATATGCGACAGCGCCATGCGGCGGGCGTCGACGGCGGGCAGGGCCGCATTGGTCGGCAGCGACAGGCCCATGGCTTCGACAATCGAGGCCATGGTGGTGGCGGTGCCCATGGTCATGCAGACGCCCGGCGAGCGCGACATGCCGCTCTCGGCCGCCATGAATTCCTGCATGCTCATCTCACCGGCGCGCACGGCTTCGGAGAATTTCCAGACGTCGGTACCGGAGCCGATGTCCTTGCCCTTCCACTTGCCGTTCAGCATTGGGCCGGAGGAGACGACGATCGTCGGCAAGTCGACCGAGGCAGCCCCCATCAACTGGCCGGGCGTGGTCTTGTCGCAGCCGCCGAGCAGCACCACGCCGTCGATGCCGTAGGCGCGGATCGCTTCTTCGACGTCCATGGCGAGCAGGTTGCGGAAGAGCATCGCGGTCGGCCGCATCTGCGTCTCGCCGAGCGAGGACACCGGGAACTCGACCGGAAAACCGCCGGCCTCCCAGACGCCGCGTTTCACACCCTCTGCCAGAATGCGCAAGTGGCTGTTGCAGGGCGTCAGTTCCGACCAGGTATTGCAGATGCCGATGATCGGGCGACCGTCGAAAACATGATCCGGAAATCCCTGGTTCTTCATCCAGGAACGATGGATGAAGCCATCCTTGTGGGTGCCGCCGTACCAGTGGCGGCTGCGCAGTTCTTTCTTCTTGTCGCTCATGCGAGCTCCTCCTCACCATGCGATGAAACGGGTGGCTGAATTGTATGACTTTTTATTGGCGCTTCGCCAAGAGGTTCCGTTCAGAGTCGGAAGGACGGTTCAAACCGGCCCTTGACGCTGATGCCGAGATCGAAGGTCTTGCCGGCATGGGGGTCGGTGGCGCGCGTGGCGTCGTCCATGTCCTGCCAGGCGGATGTCACCAGTATGCGGTCGGCCTTCGGGCCGATGAAGGCCGTGCAGCTCGGCTGCGTCGTCGGCACCGCATAACGCGCGGTCCGCATACCGTCGGGCCGGTAGACGTCGACCGTGCCGCTGCCCCAGCGGGCGTTCCAAATCAGGCCATCGGCATCGCAAATGGAGCCGTCGATGCCACCGGCTTCGCCACTGCTGTCGACAAGGAGGCTGGGCTCACCTTTCGGCAGTCCGGTCCCGGCGTCGATATCGACGCGCATCAGGTGGTTGATGTCGGTGTCGACGAAATAGGCGACGGTTCCGTCTGGCGAAAAACAGATGCTGTTCGGAATGGTGATCCTGTCGTAGAGCTTCGTCACCGTCGTACCGGCCACGTGATAGATCGCACCGGCGCCCTTCTCGGCGCTGCGTCCCATGGTGCCGATCCACAGCGAACCGGAAGCATGGACGCGGCCGTCGTTCGAGCGATTGCCGGGCTTGTCCTCAAGCGCGGTGAGCAAGCTGAAGGCGCCGGTCCGCGCGTCCCTGACGAAGAGGCCCTGGTCGGTCGCGACCAGTTGCCGCGACGGATCGATGACGGCGAGCACGCTTCCGAGGAATGGCAGGTTGTGCACGGCCTTGCGGCCGGTTTCGAGATGCAGTTCGTGCAGTTCCTGGCCCTTGATGTTGAACCACCAGGCGGTACCGGTGGCCGGGTCAAAGGTCGGGCCTTCGCCGAGGATCGAGGTCGCCTCGCAAAGGATGCTGCCGGAAAAAGGAATGGTATCGCTCATCAGCGTGCTCCGTAGACGGCGTCATAGGCCTTGATGGTTGCGACAGCGCGTTCGCCGACTTCGGCGGCGCTCATGCCCGGTTTGTAAAGGCTGGAGCCGAGGCCGAAGCTGCGGATGCCGGCCTTGGCGTAGTCGCCGAAATTCGCGTCTGAAACGCCACCGACGGCGGCAATCTCGAGGTCGGGCGGCAGGATCGCGCGGATCGCGGTGATGCCCGATGGCCCGAGCACACTCGCCGGGAAGAACTTGAGGCCGGTCGCGCCGGCTGCCGCCGCCGAAAGCGCTTCGGTCGGGGTAAGCACGCCGGGCATGGTCACCATGCCCTTTTGTGCCGCAAGGGAAATGACCGCCGGCTCGACGTTCGGGCTCACCATCAGCCGCCCGCCGACATCGGCAAGCTGCTCCACCTGCGCCGTCGTCAGCACCGTGCCGGCGCCGATCAGGCAATTCTCCGGCGCCATTTTCACGGCGGTTTCGATCGAGCGGAACGGATCGGGGGAATTCAGCGGGATCTCGATGGCGGTGAAGCCGGTTTCGATCAGCGCGCCGACGACGCCTTCGGTCCCCTCGGGCTTGAGGCCACGCAAGATCGCGATCAGCGGATATTTCATCGGCGGAAAGGGAATGCGGTTCATGAGCTTGTCTTTCGTTCAGAGGGGCCAGATCGCCTGGGCGGCGGTCGAGAGGCCGGCGCGGACCGCCGTGTCGGCATCGACGACCCTGAGCGGGCGGCCGAGGCTTTCGAGCGCGGCTTGATAAAGTGTACCAAGTGAACCGGAGGCGACGAGGCAGATGCCGTCGATCGTCTCGGCTGAGGCCAGTGCGCCGGCGATCTCGAGGCCGATCAAGGTGCCCGACAGCAACGCCTTGGCGTCGGTCGCACTGGCGCCGTGCAGCAATTGCCCGGCACGCGCGCCGAAGATCAGGCTGGTCGCAAGCGCCGGATTGGTGCTGGCCTCCGCGACGGCCGCCGCAAAAGCGGGATGATCGCCGGAAAAGGCGTGCGCGTCCGCAATCGAGTGGCTGAGGATCGAATGTTTCGAGATCACGTCGAACAATTCGCCGGTCATGAAGGTGGAGAAGCCGCTGACTGCGCCGTCTTCGAGGCGAACCCATTTGCTGTGCGTTCCCGGCATGCAGACGAGGTGCCGGCCGCGGCCGAGTTCGCTGGCGGCGCCGAGCAATTGCGTTTCCTCGCCGCGCATGACGTCCGGGTGTCGCCTGTCGCGTTGCGCGAGACCCGGCAGGATGCGGATGTCCCGATCGAGATCCGGTACTGCCACCGCACGGGCGGCGATGTCGGTCAGGGCCGCCGGGGTATCGAGATAACCGGCCTCGACCCAGCCCTGCTTGGCGCCGGCCATGCCGCAGATGATCGCGGGCAGATGGCCGGGCGCCTCGACGGCCGCCAGGTGCTTTTCCAGAACCGCATGGAAGCCGCTCTTGCTGGCGGTCGTCATGCCTTCCCCGCTGCGGCGTTCGGCAAGCACCGAGCCATCCTCGCCGACGATCCACAGCCGGAAACTCGTGGTTCCCCAGTCGACTGCGGCATAATAGGCTGCCGTCATCAAAGTGCGCCTCCATCGATGATCATTGTTTGTGCGGTCATGCCCGAGGAGCAGTCCGACGCGAGGTAAAGGCAGGGCCCGACGAGATCGTCGGCGGTCAGGCTGCGTTTCAGGCACTGCCTTTCCTGCATCTTGGCGATTGCCACGTCGCTGAGCCACAGCCGCTTCTGCCGTTCGGTGACGATCATGCCGGGCAGGATTGCGTTGACGCGGATATTGTCCGGCCCGAGCCTGCCGGCGAGCGATTTGGTCAGGCCGACGATGCCAGCCTTCGCCGTCGCATAGCCTGGAATTTCGCCCATGTTGAGCAGAAAGGCGATCGACGAGAAATTGACGATCGAGCCGCCGCCGGCTTGCCGCATGTGCGGCGCGACCGCCTGGCTCATGAAGAAGAGGTGCCGGAGATTGACCGCCTGGCTTTCGTCCCAGCTCTCTTCGGTCACGGCTTCCAATGCCTGGCGATCATCGCGCGCCGCATTGTTGACGAGCACATGGATTGCGCCGAGCGATTCTATCGCGGCTTCCGCCGTGTGACGCACCGCTTCGATATCGCGCAGGTCTCCGGGAATGAAATGCGGCTTGTAGCCGGTTTGATCGTCGAGCCGTTCGCAAAGATCGGCGCCTGCCCGCTCGTCGATATCGACGAAGGCGACCCGCGCGCCCTGGCGCACGAAGCCCTCGACCAGGGCGGCGCCGATACCCGAGCCGCCGCCGGTTACCAGCACGCAGCGGTCACGCAAGTCGTGAAACTGTACCTTGGGCGCCGGCATGTCCCGCACTCCCCCGTGAAGACCGTTTAAGGTTTCAGTTAGTTCCATTATTCGGAACTTGATTTTAGTATGTGGAATTATCGGATCGAAGCGTCTATCTTGTCAAGATCAGGCGCGCGACGGCGACAGCCACTTGAGACAAGCGAATGACGATGACAAACGAGATGATGGCAGCACCTGAGGCGCGCGGAGAGGCCAGCACGGGCACGCTCGGCAAGGCGATCGCGGTGCTGGAAGCCGTGGTTACTGCAGATGGCCCGCAGCGCTTTACCGATATCCTTGCCCGCTCCGGCCAGCCGCGTGGCACATTGCATCGGCTGCTCAGCCACCTCGTCGAAGAAGGGCTGCTGGTTCAGCGCCGCGATCTGTCCTACGAGCCCGGCCTTCGGCTGCTGACGCTTGCCTATCGTTCCTGGTCTGCCAACCGCTTTCGCGACGTCGCCGAACCGCATCTGCAGCGCCTCCACGAATTGACTGGCGAGACCGTGCATCTCGGCATCCTGCGCGAAACGGAGATCGTCTACGTCGACAAGGTCGAGAGCCGGCAGACGGTGCGCATGAGCTCGCAGATCGGCAAGGCCTCACCGGCCTATTGTACCGGCATCGGCAAGGCGGCGTTGTCCTTGCTGGGGCAGCCGGAACTGGAGCATGTGCTGAAGAGGACCGAATTTCACCCGTTCACCTCGCATACGCATCGTTCGGCGGCGACACTGCTCGCGGAAGTCGAGCAAATCCGGCGCGACGGCCATGCCTTCGATCGCGAAGAGCATGAGGCGGAGATACGTTGCGTGGCTGCACCCATCGCTATTCCCGGGAGCGAGCTTGCCGCCGGAATTTCGGTGACGGGGCCGGCCTACCGGGTCAGCATGGAACAACTGGTGGCCTGGGCAACGCCTGTACGCGAGGCGGCTCGGGCGATCGCCGAGGAGGCGGCAATCCGGCTCGGACCCGGGCGTGGTGGACCTTGAATTCACTTTACGGTAAATTAGAAACATCGACTGGACGCGGCGCGTCAAGCTCGATAACTTTTAATATATCAGACTCAGGTTCGTGGATGGTCTTAGTCTGGTTTGGTTTTGGTATTTGTAGAATTTTTGACGTGATCTTCAAGCGGCGTCAGCGGCCGGCCCCCTTTTGGCGCCGGATGTGGAGAAGGGCGGAAGATGATCGATTTCAGCGCGAATTTGTCGTCGTTGACGCTTCCTGATGGGCGGAGCATCAGGGGGCCGATCTGTTGTGAAGAAGACTTTCGGCGAGTGATCGCCCAGGTCGCGGATGCCTATGGTTTCCGCGGCTTTCTGGTGCTTGCAGTCCCCGATACGGGCTCCAGCAGCCTGTCGGCCAACGCACTTATGACCAATTATCCGACTGCGTTTCTGCAGGGCTATGACAGCGCCGGCCTGATCAATGGCAGTCCGGTGATCCAGCGTCTGCGCCGCAGTACCATTCCCTTCACTTATGACGCGCATCAACTGGCGCGTCGCCGCTCCGACGGCAAGGGGGATGCGGCCATTTGCGTTTTCGAGCAGGCGAACATGCCGCGCGGCCTCTATCTGCCGGTGCATGACGCCAACGGGCATCGCGCGGCGATCGCCTTCGGCGGCGATCGCCCCGTCGTTTCCAACGACGAGTTGCAGGAGCTCAATCTGTGGGCGGGCGTGCTCTACAGCAAGTACATGGAGGTTCGTGAGCGCGGTCGGCGCGGGGCGGGCAGCCTCTCACGCCGTGAGGTGGAGTGCCTGCGATGGGCGGCTGCCGGCAAGACCACCAGCGAGATGGCGAAAATCCTGGCGCTGTCCGAATATACGGTCAACCATTACCTCAACCGCGCGACGCGCAAGCTGGACTCGGTCAACCGCGTCCAAACGGTCGCGAAGGCCGTGCGCGCCGGCCTCATCAATTGACGATCGGTGCCGGCCGCGCCTGAAGCGGACGGCCCGTATGCCCTTCGCGAAGGAAATACACAGACTTTTGGGCCGCGGAGGCAGGGATTCTCGATCATCTGTTGGCATTGGCAGGCCGCTCGGTCTATTTGATAATTGATGAATGCCATGGAACGCGCGAATGCAGGATACGATGACGGCCGGGATGACTGACGCAGATCTGCCCCGGGGCGGCGATTTCGCGTCCGAGATCGCAACGCTTGAGACCCAGTTCGATATCATCCGCTATATGCGGCGGATTACGCAGGTCTTCGGCTTCAAGACCTTTCTGATCTGCTCGATTCCCTCGATCGACGTGGAGCGTCTGGCCGCGAGCACCGTCATCTCGAACATGCCGGCGGAACTGCTGAACAAATACGACAGCCTGTCGATGCTGCGCTTTAGCACCGGCGTTCGTCGCCTGCGCGAGACGACGACGCCATTCCAGGTGACGCTCGAAGCCTGGGAAGGCGAGGGCGGAAAACCGGAAACCGCGTCCGAATACATCACGATGCTGCGCGAGAACGGCATCTTCCAGGCGAGCTATTTCCCGGTTCATGACGCCGAGGGCGGCCGCGGCGCGGTCATCCTGATGGGGCCGCTGGTCGAATTGCCGATGACGGTGACCATGGAGCTGCAGATGATTGCGATCCATGTCTACAATCGCCTCGCCGAGATCGGCTCCGTGTGGAAGAGCAGTGGCGCGACGCTGTCGGAGCGCGAGATCCAGTGCCTGAGCTGGACTGCCGCCGGAAAGACCAGCGCTGAGATCGCCGGAATCCTCGGGCTCTCCGAACACACGGTCAATCACTATCTCAATCATGTGACGAAGAAGCTCGACGCCGTGAACCGCACGCAGGCGGTCGTGAAGGCGATGAAGAAGGGCTACATCAGCTAACCCTCCTGGTGCCGAAGGCCGCTGCCTTTTTCTCGGGCGCTCCCTGTCCTGCGTTCGCGACGGGGACCAACCATCGTAGCCGCCGGAATTCTGCAGCCTGTCGCGCAGAAGTGCGCAGCTGTTTTGCGATAAGGGCACGAAAAAATATCAAGAGCTTGAAGCGCAAGGAGCGATCGGAAAGAGCGCGATGCGCCGTAATTCTTAGGCGATCGCCGGCCGACCTGCTTCATCCTTGGACGATCTGCAGATGGTTGCTCAGATTCTGAGCAGATGCCCTGGCCGCGTCTTTCGCTGGAAATTCGCGCATCTATTTGAAATTTATAGCTGTTTTCGCCTGTTCTGAATCTGGCACGCATCCTGCTTTACTATTGGCGTGTCCAGAGGGGACTAAAAAGAAGACAGCGCCCACGAAGGTCGCGATCGAAAGGGCCACTGCCCGCCTCAAGGTGATCCCGGATGTACGGACACCGGGGTGGGTGGTGGCCCTTCCTTTTTCCGATATGTCGCATTGGCGAAGCGCCCGGCCTCGACTATCTAAGGGATAACAAAAGAATGAGAGGGCGCGATGCCGGAAGTCACGAAAGAAGTGGTCCTTGAGAAGCTGCGCACGGTGCGTGGCCCGGACATGGAAGGCAACATCGTCGATCTCGGGCTCGTGTCTGATGTCTTCATCTCCGATGGCAAGGCCTATTTCTCGATTACGGTGCCGGCCGACCGCGCCAAGGAATTGGAGCCGATGCGGGCCGCAGCCGAGCGCGTCGTGCGCGACATCCCGGGGATCACGGCGGCAATGGTGGCGTTGACCGCCGACCGCAAGGCGGCGCCCGCCGGTGCGCCGGTGCAGCGTCCGCAGCCCTCGGCAGCGCCTCATGCCGGCCATTCCCATGCGCCGCGTCCCGCCGGTGGCCCGCCCGCCAAGGCCGGCATCCCGGGTGTCGGCGCCATTATCGCGGTTGCCTCCGGCAAGGGCGGCGTCGGCAAGTCGACGACCTCGGTCAACCTGGCGCTGGCGCTGAAGGCGAACGGCCTGAAGGTCGGCCTGCTCGACGCCGACATCTATGGTCCCTCGATGCCACGCCTCCTGAAGATTTCCGGAAGGCCGCAACAGATCGAAGGACGCCTCATTCGCCCGATGGAGAACTATGGCCTCAAGGTCATGTCGATGGGCTTCCTCGTCGACGAGGAAGTGGCGATGATCTGGCGCGGGCCGATGATCCAGTCGGCCCTGCTGCAGATGCTGCGCGAAGTCGCCTGGGGCGATCTCGACGTGCTGGTCGTCGACATGCCGCCCGGCACAGGCGATGCCCAACTCACCATGGCGCAGCAGGTGCCGCTCGCCGGCGCCGTCATCGTCTCGACGCCGCAGGATTTGGCGCTGGTCGATGCCCGCAAGGGCCTTACCATGTTCCGCAAGGTGGAAGTTCCGGTTCTCGGCATCGTCGAGAACATGAGCTATTTCATCGCGCCCGACACCGGCAAACGCTACGATATCTTCGGTCATGGCGGTGCCCGCAAGGAAGCCGAGCGCATCGGCGTCCCGTTCCTCGGCGAAGTACCTCTGACCATGGGAATTCGCGAAACATCGGATGCCGGGACGCCGCTCGTCGCGTCCGACCCGGCCGGCGAGGTCGCTCGCATCTACCGCGATATCGCGACCAAGGTCTGGGACCAGATATCCGCCACACAGCAGGACAAGAGCCGCGCAGCGCCGACCATCGTCTTCGAGTGACCGATTACGCGGAGGTCGGTTGGCCTTTCCGCGCCGCGGTACTCTCGGGCCTGGCGCAGGCCGCAATGCAAGGTGCTACTGCGACTTTGCATGTCAGCCATGACGTCGCGCCGGGCGCCGAATCGTTTTGCCCTTGATTCGATTTTGATTTAAGCAAACATGCGGTAGGGTGGAGCCGATATGGCGGCACACGCCCGTGTGCCGGATTGCAAGGGGGCATTGATTTTGCGTTTGCGTTGCGCCATATGCCTTGCCGCACTTGCGAAGGTGCCCAACTTGACGCCCTCTCGCCGGAGATTTTGGCCTCGCGCGATGACTGAGTTGAAGACTTTGTCCTGACTGGCGGAACGCTCCATCCGATGGATCTCTATTGTGGGTATTTTGTGGCGCACGACCTTTCGCCTTCGCGGTTCGGCACACTGCATGAATCCTCAAACCGGAATGGATTTAAGGATGAAATTATGCGGCCGCTCACTGTGCTACGGCCACGTTTGAGCATGTTGGCAGACGGGCGGCGCTGTCAAATTCGCACGACGAGGACGGTCGCATGATCACCGGCTATTGCGCCGATGGGACTGCCGTCGTTCTGGCGTCGGCCGAACCACCCGAGAAATTGCGTCCCGATATCATCTGGCTGGATCTGTTCGAGCCCAGCAAGGCAGAAGACCTGATGATGGAGAAGCTTCTCGGCATTTCCATTCCGACGCGCGACGACCTGAAGGATATCGAACCTTCGAGCCGCCTCTATGTCGAAGACAATGCCGTGTTCATGACGGCGTCGCTGGTGTTCCGTTCGGATACGGAAGTGCCTGGCCTCACGGATGTCGGCTTTATCCTGTCCGGTGGCCGGCTTGTGACCATCCGCTACGCCGAGCCCCGGTCCTTCACCCTCTTCAAGACATCGATGCATCGCTTCCCGGGCGGTTGCCGCGACGGTGCGGTCGTCTTGACCCGGCTTCTGGAAACGATTGCCGACCGGACCGCGGAGATTCTCGAGCAAGCGGTCACGAAGATCGACGATCTGTCGATCGACGTCTTCAGCGACAAGGCGGCAGGCAAGCGCCGGCCGCCGCATTATCTCGAAGCGCGCTTGCGTGATGTCGCCGGCCATCATCGCCTTGTCGCCAAGACTCGCGACAGCCTTGCCTCGCTCTCGCGCTTGCTGACCTTCGTCTACACCGTTCCGGTCGTTCAGGAAGACAAGGACACGCGCGAACTCTGCCGTTCGATCTCACGCGATATCCAGTCGCTTTCCGAACACGCAAGTTTCATTTCCGGCAATATCACCTTCCTGCTCGACGCGTCGCTGGGCCTGATCAACGTCGAGCAGAACGCTATCATCAAGATTTTCTCGATCGCATCGGTCGTCCTTCTGCCGCCGACCCTGGTCGCCTCGGTCTACGGCATGAACTTCCGTGTCATGCCCGAACTGGAGTGGCATCTCGGCTATCCCTGGGCGCTTGCGGCAATGGTAATATCGGCTGTGATCCCCTTCTTCTTTTTCCGCTGGAAAGGCTGGCTTTGATGGCCAGTAGGTTTGCATGACCCAACCGCATGCCCCCTCCCACGAGCCGAAGGATCTGCGCCGCTTGCTGATCCTCGGGCTTGGCTCGATCGGTGTCGTCTATGGCGATATCGGCACCAGCCCGCTCTACGCCTTTCGCGAAGCGCTGCGCCCGGTTTCCCACGACGGCGTGACCGACGTGGAGATCATCGGCCTGATCTCGCTGATGATCTGGACGCTGACGATCATCGTCACGATCAAATACGTGCTGTTCCTGCTGCGCGCCGACAACCAGGGCGAGGGCGGCACGCTGTCGCTGCTCGCCCTTCTGATGAAGTCCGCCAACGGCCACGCGTCGATCCTCTTCTTCATGGGGATTGCCGGTGCAGCGCTCTTCATCGGCGATGCGATGATCACGCCGGCCCTGTCGGTTCTTTCGGCTGTCGAAGGTCTGAAGCTGGTGACGCCGGCGCTATCGGATTACGTGGTTCCGATTGCGGTGGTCATCCTGCTGCTGCTCTTCGCCGTGCAATCCAAGGGGACCGCGGCGGTCTCCAACTTCTTCGGGCCGATCACGCTCGTCTGGTTCCTGGTCATGGGTGCTGTCGGATTGGTCCACATCGCCGATGACATGTCGATCTTCAAGGCGTTCAATCCCTACTATGCCGTGAGCTTCATGCTGAGCGAGGGCTATGTCGGTATCATTGTGCTCGGCGCCGTCTTCCTGACGGTGACGGGAGCCGAGGCGCTTTACGCCGACCTCGGACATTTCGGTCGCCGCCCGATCCAGTGGGCTTGGTTTGTCATCGTCTTTCCCGCGCTGACGCTCAACTATCTTGGACAGGGCGCCTTCGTACTCAAGAACCCCGAAGGCATGTCTGACCCGTTCTTCCTGATGTTCCCGAAATGGGCGCTGTTGCCGGCGGTGATTCTGGCGACGGCCGCCACCATCATCGCCAGCCAGGCGGTGATAACCGGGGCCTTTTCGCTGACGCGTCAGGCGATCCACCTCGGCTTCCTGCCGCGCATGGCGATCTTCCACACGTCGGAAACGCACACCGGCCAGATCTATCTGCCGAACGTCAACACGCTGCTGATGTTCGGCGTCATGGCGCTCGTCTTCGTCTTCGGTTCGTCGGAATCGCTTGCCACCGCCTACGGCATCTCGGTCACCGGCGCGATGGTGGTGACGACGGTGCTTTCCTTCGAGTTCCTGCGCACGCGCTGGAACTGGTCGCCAGTCTGGGCGGCCGCCGTGCTGCTGCCCCTGTTCGCGCTGGAGTTTATCTTCCTCGGCGCCAACATGCTGAAGATCCACGACGGCGGCTACGTGCCGGTGCTGATCGCCGCCACCTTCATCATCATCATGTGGACCTGGCGGCGAGGAACCGAAATCCTGCACGCCAAGACGCGCCACATCGACATTCCACTGGCGAGCTTCATCAAGTCGATCGAGCGCAAGAGCGAGCATGCGCCGGTGGCCGTCCCCGGCACGGCCGTATTCCTGACGAGCGACCCGGAATCGACCCCGGCCGCGCTGCTCCACAACATCAAGCACAATCATGTGCTGCACAATCAGAACTTCATTCTGACGATCCGAACCGCCAACACGCCGAAAGTTCCGAAATCCGAGCGGGTGAGCATGCAGCCGCTTTCGGATCGCTTCACGCTGCTCGAGATGCGCTTCGGCTTCATGGAAACGCAGAACGTTTCGCAGGCGCTCGGCCTTTTCCGCAAGTCGGGGCTGAAGTTCGACATCATGTCGACCTCCTTCTATCTCGGTCGCCGCAAGCTCGTGCCCGATGCCGAATCCGGCATGCCGCATTGGCAGGACCGGCTGTTCATCGCGCTTGCCAACGCGGCGATCGACCCGTCCGATTATTTTCGCCTGCCGACCAACCGCGTCGTCGAACTCGGTTCGCACGTCATCATCTGATCCTTTTGCCCTCCCGGGTGGGCCGGGCAGGGGGCTTCGCCTATGCAGCGAGATGAAGCGGAGCCGTTCCCGGCCGGGGCGGCTCCGCTCGCTTTCTGCGGTCATGTCCTTCGGCGAGGCGGCATTAACCAAACATCAAGGTTAATGCTTCATTTTCATGGCACGAACGAAGCGGCTCCGGCGGGGTGTCCGGCCGCCTCATTGTCTTAGCTTCCCGCGCGGAATCTCCGGCGCTGGCTTCTGGCCGGCGCGGGCGGAGCCGTGCCGTCAGTCAAGCGTTGCGTGGAGTCGGTTGGTGCGTAAGAGTCGGAACCTGCGTCAAAAGTCTCGCCTGAACGTGCCCACGTGGATGGCGCCTGCAATCATCGGCCTCGCTCTCTATCTCGGCTTCCCCTCCGTCGCCGCCTATGCGGATCTCGCGACGTTCCTGTCCGGCATCAATCGTGGCGGCGAACGCTGGCGCATGTACATGACGCCGTCGCCGGCGGGCTCGATCCACGAAGTCGAGATGGTCTTTGCCGATCCGATCACGACGGGCGCGCTCGATGGCGGCGCCGGCATCAACATGCCCGACGGCAGCCGCGTCGCACTCACTTCCGAGACGAAACACTCCGGCACGCCCGACGAGGAACGGATCAATCGTCGCGACAAGAAGGGACGCATCGTCGCGGTCACGCCGGTGACGCCGCCGAAGGATTTCACCGCTGGCTCCATCCTGCAGCGTACGAGTTCTCTGACGGAGCCGCGCTTCGAGGAGGGCGAGAAAATGGTCTTCGCCAAGTCACGCATCAAGGGCAAGGAGATCGAGATAGCCACGGCCTTCTACAGAAAGAAGCCACCAAAGGCGGATCCCGGCGTCTCGCCCATGCTGGCCAAGCTCGTGACCAACGACAAGCCCGACATTCTTGCGACTGCCTATGTCCGGCCCGAGCCGGACTATGCGCGTGAATCGCCCTTCGACTCGATCCTGCGCGAAGACAAGAACGCGGGTCGCTTCATTCCCGAAATCTCACCCGACGATCATGCCTGGGCAGCAACCGTGTTGCCGTCGACGGTCTTCAGCAAGGAAGAGCAGACCTGCCTTGCCGAAGGCATTTATTTCGAAGCGCGCAGCGAGTCGCTCAAGGGCCAGGCAGCCGTCGCCCAGGTGATTCTCAATCGTGTTCGCAATCCGACCTATCCGAAGACCATCTGCGGCGTCGTCTATCAGAACAAGACCTGGCGCAATCGTTGCCAGTTTTCCTTCGCGTGCGACATGATCCGCGACCTGATCTATTCCCGCTCGCACTGGAAGATGGCCAAGGAAGTCGCAATGGCGGTCACGGCCGGCAAAATCTGGCTGCCGGAAGTGGGATCTGCCACCCACTACCATGCGACCTACGTCAATCCGCCGTGGGCAAAGACGATGAAGCGGGTCGGCAAGATCGGCATGCACGTCTTCTACCGGACCTATGGTGGTGGCTGGAGCTGACCGGCGTCGGACGCGATTCCGCCGTCTTTTTCTGCCTGGCCGGAGAGCGGAGATTCCGGCCGGCAGAGCGCAGGAATCCTGCGACAACCTTGTCGCGGATCATGCTTTGTGCCTCTAACCATTTGAATTATCATAATAATATTGTCCACGCCCAAGCAGCCCGCATGCCTTGACTATGCGGGTGCCTAAAACTATGTTGCGCGCGACTTCAAATGGGGCCGAAACGTGGCTTGAACGATGGCCTATTGTATGACCGAAATCGCGGTCTGAGACCCGATTAGGACGGCAAGGGAGTGGCCACGTGGCGGAGAAACCTGAAGAAAGTCTGGAAGCGCGGCTGAAGCAGCTCGGCGAGAAGATTGAGGCCAAGAAGCCTCATGCGTCTGATGCAGCAGAGGCCCGTGCCGCCGACAGCCGCAAGGGCTATGCGGCGGCGATGAAGCTCTCGAGCGAATTCATCGCCGGCATCGTTGTCGGGGCGTTTCTGGGCTATCTTTTGGACCACTTTGCGGGTACAGGGCCGTGGGGCATGATCGTCTTCCTGCTTCTTGGCTTCTGCGCCGGCGTGCTGAATGTGCTGCGCTCGGCCGGTATGGTGGCGACATCGGAAGCCGGAAGAGATGGCTCTGGGAATGACAAGAAGGACGGAGACGCCCACTGAGGCGTTGTCCCGAAGAAAACGGTTTCCGCTCTCGGGCGGGCAGAACGAAAGAGAAGCGCGGTGTCAAACGATCCGACCCACCAGTTCCTGGTCAACAAGATTGTCCCGATCGAGATTGGCGGAATTGACTTTTCCTTCACCAATGCGTCGCTGTTCATGGTCGCGACCGTGGGTGCTGCCGCAGGCTTCCTTTATCTGACGACGTCGCAGCGCGGTCTGATCCCGACCCGCATGCAGTCGGTCTCCGAAATGTCCTACGAATTCATCGCCTCGATGCTGCGCGAAGGCGCCGGCAGCGGCGGCATGAAGTTCTTCCCGATGGTGTTCTCGCTGTTCATGTTCATCCTGACGGCGAACCTGCTCGGCATGATGCCCTACTTCTTCACGGTCACCAGCCAGATCATCGTCACCTTCGCGCTCGCCGTCTTCGTTATCGGCACCGTCATTCTCTATGGTTTCTACAAGCACGGTCTCGGCTTCCTGAAGCTCTTCGTGCCGCATGGCGTTCCCGGCGTGCTCTTGCCGCTCGTCGTCGCGATCGAAATCATCTCGTTCCTTTCCCGCCCCATCAGCCTCTCGGTCCGTCTCTTCGCAAACATGCTGGCCGGCCATATCACGCTGAAGGTCTTCGCAGGCTTCGTCACCTCGCTGAGCGCCCTTGGCGCGCTCGGCATCGGTGGTGCCGTCCTGCCGCTCATCATGACCGTCGCCATTACCGGTCTTGAATTCCTCGTCTGCTTCCTCCAGGCCTATGTCTTCGCGGTACTGACCTGCATGTACCTCAACGACGCTGTCCATCCCGGAAGCCACTAAGGAATAACAGTCGCTTGCTTCCGGCCGGCCCGCCGCCGGAAGCGCAATCCTAAGCCGCAACACCATTCGAAGGAGTTCAAACATGGAAGCGGAAGCAGCAAAGTACATCGGCGCAGGTCTCGCTTGCCTCGGCATGGCCGGCACGGCTCTCGGCCTCGGCAACATCTTCGGCAGCTACCTGTCCGGCGCGCTGCGTAACCCGTCGGCTGCTGACGGTCAGTTCGGCCGCCTCGTATTCGGCTTCGCCGTTACGGAAGCTCTGGGCATCTTCTCGCTGCTCGTAGCCCTGCTCCTCCTCTTCGCCGTCTAATATCGGCTGGAGTTTCGGCCGCGGCCCGTCAAACGGCCGCGGCCGCGCATATTCTTGAGTGCACCTGGAGGTGAGCATGTTTGTGACCGCGGCCTATGCCCAGCAGTCAACCACCACTGAAGGCGCCGAAGCACACGATGCCGCTGCGGCCGGTGAGGTGCACACCGAAACGGGTGTGGCCCACGAAGGCGAGGCTGGCTCCGGCGTGTTCCCGCCCTTCGATTCGACCCATTTCGCATCGCAGCTGCTCTGGCTCGCGATCACGTTCGGCCTCTTCTATCTTCTGATGTCGAAGGTTATCATCCCGCGCATCGGCGGAATTCTCGAAACCCGTCACGATCGGATTGCTCAGGATCTCGATGAAGCGTCCCGCCTCAAGGGCGAAGCCGACGCGGCCATCGCCTCCTACGAGCAGGACCTGGCAGCGGCCAAGTCCAAGGGTCACAAGATCGCTGACGACGCCCGCGAATCCGCAAAGGCCAAGGCCACGGCAGACCGCACGGCCGTCGAAGCCGATCTCGCCAAGAAGATCTCGGCTGCAGAAGACCGCATCGCCGACATCAAGGCAAAGGCCCTGGCTGACGTCGGTGCCATCGCTGAGGAAACCGCGACCGCTGTCGTCAAGCAGTTGATCGGTGGAACCGTCACCAAGGCCGAGATCACCGCTGCCGTCAAGGCATCGGCTGGCAACTGAGGAGCACTGAGCTATGCATCTTGATGCAACTTTCTATGCCTTCGTTGGCCTGATCCTGTTCCTCGCGCTGATCGCCTATCTCAAGGTTCCGGGCATGATCGGCAAGGCGCTCGACGCCCGCGCCGAAAAGATCGGCAACGAGCTGACCGAGGCGAAGCGTCTGCGCGAAGAAGCACAGAGCCTTGTCGCCGAATACCAGCGCAAGCGTAAGGATGCCGAGGCGGAAGCTGCCGGCATCGTCGCTGCGGCTCAGCGCGAAGCCGAAATGCTGACGGCGGAAGCCAAGCAGAAGACCGAGGAATACGTTGCCCGTCGTACGGCTCTCTCGGAGCAGAAGATCAAGCAGGCCGAAAGCGACGCGATCAACGCCGTTCGCTCCGCTGCCGTCGATCTGGCCATCGCCGCTGCCGAGAAGGTCGTTGCCGCCAAGGCCGACGCCGGTGCACAGAACGACCTGTTCAAGAAGGCACTCGGCGACGTCAAGGCGCGCCTGAACTAAGTCCTGGCACATTTCCGATTGAAGAGAGCCCCGCCCCGTGCGGGGCTTTCTCTTTGAGCCATGCGCCTGGGATCGGCTGCAGGCTCGGGCTTGCCGGCGATGCGGTGAACGGTCGCGGAGGTCTTTTGGGCACAGGTCCCCGGTTCGCGGCGAGCGCATCTTGCGCGGCACCAGCGAGCTCCCGCAAAAACTTCTGCTTGAAAGTGTAACCTCGTCGGCGCGTGGTGTCACTGGGCGCGTGCTGGCGTCTCGCTACTATTGCAAGTAGGCGGCCGGCGCACTTCCGAGAACCCTGCGCGGCTTTCAGTCCTGTCGCAGCGGACGGAAGCTCATACGGTGCAGGGCGCAGGGGCCATGGGTCTCTATGGCGCGACGGTGGGTCACGGTCGCATAGCCGGCATGGACCGCGAAGCCATAGCCTGGGTGGGCCAGATCGGCGCGGGCCATCATGCGGTCGCGGGTAACCTTGGCGACGATCGAAGCGGCCGCGATCGATAGCGACCGCGCGTCACCCTTCACGACAGCCTTGGCGTGGCAAGAGAGCCCAGGCGGCACGTCGCGGCCGTCGACGAGCACGAAGCGCGCGGCGGAGGGAAGGCCCGCCACAGCACGCCGCATCGCCTCCAGGCTTGCCTTGCGGATATCCGTGGCATCGATCGTGCCGGCGGAGGCTGAGGCGATCGATACGTGCGATGTCGCGAGGATTTCCTCGAACAGCTTCTCGCGCGCCTGCGCGCTGAGCTTCTTGCTGTCATCGAGGCCTTCGGGAATGGCGTCCGGATTCAGGATGACTGCGGCTGCCACGACCGGCCCTGCGAGCGGGCCGCGGCCGGCCTCATCGGCGCCAGCGACCGGCCAGAAACCGTCGCCCTTTGCCGAGAGTTCAAAACTGAAATCGGGCGCTTCGATGATATCGGGAAAAAGGGGAGAATCGGACGACCTGCGAGACATGAGTTTAATTCGCATGATCGACCGATTCTCTTCAAGCCCCCAGGTCCGAGTGCGGCGGCGGACGGGGGGATAACCGATGCCCCAGGCGGGGGCAGGGCATCGGAACTGCTTTGTGACCTTCCAATGTTCACACCGGTTACCTGAAGGGAGGGAGGGATAGCTCTCCCATTTCCCGGGCATCCTCGGCGCGTGTCGTCGGTCACAAATCCGGAATAGCCATCGCGAAGGCCATTCCGGAGAACCTTCAAAGGAGCGAGAGTTGCACCCCCGTTCCGAGTGGCGGCACGAACAGATCGTCGCGAAGCTGCCGGCGCGTCGGGTTGAAGCCGAGGCGCTTGATGGCGAGATCGAAGCGGCGGCCGATCTGCCAGGCATAGGGACCGGCGCCTTTCATGCGCTTGCCGAATTCGGCGTCATAGTCCTTGCCGCCACGCATGGAGCGGACGAGCGACATGACGTGTCGGTAGCGATCCGGATAGTTGCGCAGCAACCAGTCGCGAAACAGCGGGCTTACCTCCAGCGGCAGCCGCAGGAGCACATAGCTCGCCTCCGTCGCCCCGGCTGTCCTCGCCGCTTCCAGAATCCTTTCGATCTCATGGTCGTTGAGTGCCGGGATGATCGGCGAGACGAGAACGCCGGCGGGAATGCCGGCCTCGGCCATGGCGCGAATCGCCTCCAGCCGCTTGGCCGGTGTCGCGGCGCGCGGCTCCATCGTTCGCGCCAGCTTGCGGTCCAGGGTCGTGACCGAGATGCCGACCCGCACCAGCCCCTTCTCGGCCATCGGCGCGAGAATGTCGATGTCGCGGGTGACCATCGCCGACTTGGTGACGATCATGACCGGATGGCTGGCATCTCTCAGCACTTCGAGGATTTGACGCATGATGCGCCATTCCTTTTCGATCGGCTGATAGGGGTCCGTGTTGGTGCCGATGGCGATTGGCCTGACCTTGTAGTCCGGTCGCGCCAACTCGCGCTCCAGCAGCCGCGCCGCATCCGGCTTGGCAAAGAGCTTCGCCTCGAAATCCAGACCGGCCGACAGGCCCATGAAGGCGTGCGTCGGCCGGGCGAAGCAATAGATACAGCCGTGCTCGCAGCCGCGATAGGGATTGATCGAACGATCGAAGGAGATGTCGGGGGATTCGTTTCGGGTGATCACCGTCCGTGGCTTCTCGACCTGGACTTCGGTCTTGAAGGGCGGCAGATCCTCCAGGCTTTCCCAGCCATCGTCGAAGCTCTCCCGCGCCTGCGGCTCGAAGCGGCCGGACATGTTGAGCCCCGCGCCGCGTCCACGGCGGCGGTCGATGTCGATCCGCAGGCCCGTTGCGCTCATCATCGCTTCGGCGACATCCGCCGTATTGGCGGGCGCAAGCGCGCCCTGCCTGATCTGAGACAGCTCGTTCATTGGAATCTCCCCGGAATCAGATCTTTGATCCCGTTTTGTTCTGATTATTTTCCTATCGCGAATACGAGAACAATTCAAGAACAAAAAACAGGGCCGGTCTGGTCGGGGATCCGCGCTTCCCGGTTCGCGACCAACGCCGGCCGGGCATGTAGCAATTGTGGCGGTGATGCGGTAGGACGAGCTATGCTGACGATCATCATGGAAACGCAAGACAACGAAGCCGAGCTGGTTCAGACGCTGTCTGTGCTCGTCGCCGGCGCCGTGGAGGGCCTGGTCAGCGATGTGATCATCCTCGATCACGGCTCCAAGGACGGCTCGTCGCGCGTGGCGGAAGCGGCCGGCTGCCGCTTTTGCGTCGACTGGAATCTCTGCGAAATCGTGCGTTCGGCGCGCGGCGAATGGCTGATGCTGCTGGAACCCGGTGCCCGTCCGATCGGCCGGTGGGTCGACGAGCTTGCCGAGTATGTCGCGCTCAACAGGGCACCTGCGCGCTTCTCCGATTCCAGAATCCACCGCAAGCCGTTCCTCAGCCGCTTGGTCCGGCGGAAGAAACCGCTGGAAGCGGGTTTCCTGATGAGCAAACACGATGCGCTGACGGCGGCTGAGGGCAACCGATGCCTTGGTGACATGACGAATGTCCGGACCGTTCGCAAACTCTCGACGGAACTCGTTCCGGCCTGGGTTGCCGTCGAAAACAGGCAGGTGCCGGGGCCTCGCTGATTGCCGCATGAGAAAGGTGCCAGTCCCCAGGGGACGGCACCTCAAGGTGGCTCTCAAATGACCGTGTCTGGTAAATTTCTTGCCGGGCAGCATTCTGGCTGCACGTCGTATTCCCTTGTCCTCCCCGCCCGGGGAATAGCCGGGGGAGGCGTCTTTGCAGCCCGAAGAAAGGTGCGGCGGCCGATCTCGCTGGGCTGACATCGGACGCTAATGACGGGAAAAATGGCTGTCTGTTACAACGGTAACAGATGCGCCCGACGAGCGAGGAGCGTGGCGGCTTCGGCTCAGCCGCGTTTCAGGTGTTCGTCGAGCCGCGGCATGATCTCGACGAAGTTGCAGGGCATGTGCCGGTAGTCGAGCTGTTGCTTCAGGATGCCGTCCCACGCGTCGCGGCAGGCGCCCGGCGATCCCGGCAGAACGAAAATGAAGGTGGCGTTGGCGACGCCGCCGGTCGCACGCGACTGGATGGTGGAGGTGCCGATCTTCTCGTAGGAGATCCGATGGAAAACCTCGGAGAAGCCGTCCATGCGTTTTTCGAAGAGTGGCTCCAGCGCTTCCGGCGTCACATCCCGGCCGGTAAATCCCGTACCGCCCGTCGTGATCACCACGTCGATCGCTGGCTCGAGCGTCCAGGCCTTCACCTGCTCGTAGATCCTCGCCTGATCGTCTGGCACGATCGCGCGTGCTTCCAGGCGATGGCCTGCGTCGCGCACGCGCGATTCCAGCGTGTCGCCTGATTTGTCGTCGGCGAGCGTGCGCGTGTCGGACACCGTAAGAATGGCGATTCCGACGGGAATGAAAGGGCGCTTTTCGTCGATGCCGGCCATTCTACCTGTCTCTCCCTGTCGTGTTGCAGGCGAGAACGTACCAGCCGGGCTGTGCCGCCGAAAGAGTGCGCGCTGTCGCAACCGCGCGTTCACTGTCGTCGAAAATGCCAAAGCAGGTGGCGCCCGAACCTGACATCCGGACCAGAATCGCTCCGGCTTCCGTGAGCGCCTGGCAGACGTCGCTGATCACGGGCTGCAATTGCTGCGCCGGCGGCTGCAGGTCGTTGCGCATCGTTGCCATGGCCGACAGCCAGTCGTCCATCGTCTTCATGTCCTGAGGCAGGACGAGCGGCGGATTGGTCTTGTTCGCGAGCGTCCGGAAGACGACAGGCGTCGAAACGCCGACGAGCGGATTGACCAGAACCAGGGGCAGGGATGGAAGGTCGGCAAGCGGCGTGATGTCCTCGCCGATACCTTTCGCGAAGAGGGACATGCCGGCGAGGCACATCGGTACGTCCGCGCCGAGCGTCAATGCCATCGAATCGAGTCGGGAGGGTTCGATCGTCGCGCCCCAAAGCTCGAGCAGTCCAAGAAGCGTTGCCGCCGCGTCGGCGGAGCCGCCGCCGATGCCGGAAGCGAGGGGGAGGTTCTTTTCGAGATGCAGATGGACAGGCCCGGCAGCGGCGGGGTTGCGGGACCGCAGCTCTTCACGCAGGAGGTCTCGCGCCTTTAGAACCAGATTTCCGCCCTCAGCGCTGGCATCCATCGGCAGTTCGGGCGCAAAGGGCCCCGACACGGTGAAGAGATCGGCGTCTGCCGATGCAAACCCGATCCGGTCGCCGCGATCGGCAAAGGTGACGAGACTTTCGAGAAGATGGTGGCCGTCGGCCCGCTGGCCGACGACGTGAAGCGCCAGATTGATCTTTGCGGGCGCCGCGCGCGTCAGCGTGAAGCCCGCAATGCCGTCCTCGGTCATGGATCGATCAGGACTTCTTGTCCGGCGCCGGCGCTTCCGGGACTGCCTTTTTTGGCGCGGTTTCCTTGGCATCGGCCGAGGCCGGAACCTCTTCCTTCAGCGGCGGCAGACCGTTTTCGATCTTCGCCTTGATCTTCGGGATTTCGGCTTCCTCAGGCTTCAATTCCAGCGTCTGCGTCCATTGGAACACCGCTTCAAGCTTGCGGCCGACACGCCAGTAGGCATCACCAAGGTGGTCGTTGATCGTCGGGTCGCCGGCCATCAGTTCAGCCGCCTTTTCCAGTTCCACCACCGCGTCGTCGAAGCGGCTCATGCGGAAATAGGCCCAGCCGAGCGAATCGACGATGTAGCCGTCGTCTGGCTTCAGTTCGACCGCCTTGCGGATCATCTCGAGGCCTTCGTCGAGGTTGATGTTCATGTCGACCCAGGAATAGCCGAGATAGTTCAGCACCTGCGGCTGGTCCGGGTTGAGTTCCAGCGCCTTGCGGAAGTTCGGCTCGGCCTTGTCCCAGAGCTTCTGGCGCTCGTAGGCGATGCCGCGTTGGAAGAACACGGTCCAGTCGCTGCGCTTCGGCACGGGCCCGATCTGTTCCACGGCCTTGTCGTAGAGCTCGCCCATCTCCTTGTAGTCCTTGGCATCGGAGAGCACGCTGCCATAGGCGAGATAGTTGCGGATGTTCTTCGGATCGACGTCGATCAGCGCTTTCAGGTGCTTCTTCGCCTCGTCGACCTTGCCGATGCTGGCGAGACTCAAGCCGAGCTGCAGTTCCGAGACCCGCCGCATCGGGGAGGTCTCCGGTATCGCCTTATAGAGTTCGATCGCCTCGTTCGGCTTCTTCAGGTTCTCGGCAATGCCGCCGAGCATCACCAGAATGTCGGCACTGTCGGGGTCGAGCCGGCGAGCGGTCTGCAGGTAGAGCGAAACGATGTCCTCGGCGCCGTCGCGGTTGAGCGCGGCACCAATGGAGAAGAGCACCGCTGCCGTACCCTGGCTGGCGTTCTTGACTTGCTGTTCCTGCGGAACCCCGTTCTCGATATCGGCCCTCAGCGCCTGCAGCGGCGTATAGTTGTTGACCATGTTTTCGCCGACGGCGACGGTGTCGAGCGCCTTCTGCTTGTTGCCTTCGCGCGCCTCGAAACGGGCGAGCGCTTCGACCGCCCGCATGAAGGTGTCAGGCGCCGCACTCCCGCCTTCGCGATCCAGAATGGCATCGTTGAGCCTGGTCCGGGCTGTCTGCTTGTCGCCCGCCGCAACCGCGATCGCTCCCGCGTGATAGTTCTTGAACACGCGGAACCAGTCGGGACCTTCGAGGCCGTTGATCTGTGCCAGCGCTTCCTTCGGCTTGCCCTGGCCGAATTTCGCCCAGGCCGAAAGCAGGCCGTTCATCAGCCGGTCGAGATCGTTGGGGCCCTGGTAGTTCAGGAGCTTCTGCGCATTGCGATACTCGCGCTTGCGGATCGCTTCGATCGCGCGGATCACGGTGGTGATGCGTTCGACGGCCGGGTCGGACTTGAGTTGATCGGCAATCTTCGCGCCTTCGTCGAACTGGCCGGCCATCAGCAGCGTGATCATCAGACGCTGCTTGACGTCGTTGTTATTGGGTTCGAACTGCAACGCGATCTTGTAGAGCTCGGTCGCGGATGCGAAGTCGCGGTCCGTATCGGCCGTACGGGCAGCGAGGAAGGCGCCCGCGAAGGTGTTCACCGACTTGATGTCAAAGGGTTCGCTTTTTTCCTCAACCGCGGCGGCCTTGTCTTCCGCGAAGGCCTGGTGGCTGCCGCTGACTGCGGCGAGAGCCAGCAGTGCTGCGCCGCTGAGGAGGCGGAGGATCGTCATTTGCCGCATGTCAAACCTTTCGTGCCGATTGCTCGGCCTTGCGCACCACTAAGGGTTGTTATCGGAGTCAGCCACATATAGCCCAGCACAACTCTTGAGGAACAGAATGGCTTTTTTGGCGCAATGCGGCAAGAAATTCCTGTCGTTCGTCCCGGTACGGTCGAGGTCCCGTCAGCTTACCCGATCGATGCAGAAGTCGATCACTTCCGTGAGAGCCGATTTCCAGGGAGAAGTCGGCAGCGGTGCCAATGCATCGCGGGCGATCGTGCCATAGTGCTGGGCGCGCGCAATGGTATCGCTCAAGCCGCCGTAGCGCTTGATCAGGCCGAGCGCCTTGTCGAGATTGGCATCGCTGCTGTCGCCGCCTTCGATTGCCTCGCGCCAGAACGCACGGTCTTCCGCTGTCCCGCGACGATAGGAGAGGATCACGGGAAGCGTGATCTTTCCTTCACGGAAATCGTCGCCGACATTCTTGCCGAGATCGCTTGACGAGCCGCCATAGTCGAGCACGTCGTCGACGAGCTGGAAGGCGAGACCGAGGTTCATGCCGTAGGACTTCAGCGCGTTGCGATCGGATTTGCTGGTCCGGGCGACGATCGGCCCGACTTCGGCGGCAGCGGCAAAGAGGGCCGCGGTCTTTGCGCGGATGACCTGCAGATAGTCGTCCTCGGTCGTTTCCATGTTCTTGGCAACGGAAAGCTGGAGGACTTCGCCTTCGGCGATGACGGAAGCTGCAGTCGACAGCACGTCGAGCGCGTCGAGCGAGCCGACATCGACCATCATGCGGAACGCCTGGCCGAGCAGGAAGTCGCCGACGAGAACGCTTGCCTGGTTGCCCCAGATCGTGCGTGCGGTGGACTTGCCGCGGCGAAGGTCGCTTTCGTCGACGACGTCGTCGTGCAGCAGCGTCGCCGTGTGCATGAACTCGACGCTGGTGGCGAGCTTCACGTGGGCGTCGCCCTCGTAGCCGAACATCGAGGCGGAGGCGAGCGTCAGCATCGGGCGCAGCCGTTTGCCGCCGGAAGAAATCAGGTGGTTGGCGACCTCGGGAATCATCTGAACGTCGGAGCCGGCCTTCGACAGGATGAGCTGGTTGACGCGTTCCATGTCCGGCGCAGTCAGGTCGACGAGCGGCTTAACGGACGCCTGTTTGTTTTTGCTGTCTTCCAGCGGTATCACTACGCCCACACCGGGACTCCTGTTTTCATTGTCGCTTTCGACAATAGGAAGGGGTGCCACGTGCGGCAAGAGGCGAATTGTCCCGCTTGCTGAAATAGGACAGGAAAACCGCCGGATGAAGGAATTGATCCGTACCAACGATGCCGTCGTGCTCTCCTTTGCCGAGAGCCTGATGAAGGATGCCGGCATCGCAAGCCTCATTGCCGATCAGGGGATGAGTATTCTGGAAGGCTCGCTCGGCCTGCTGCCCCGCCGTTTCCTGGTTGCGGATGAAGACGCGCAAGCCGCGCGGCGGATCCTGATCGACGCCGGGCTCGAGGCGGAGTTGCGGCCGTGAGGGTGCCATGCAAACTGGCCATGCTGCAGGTGCAAGACTAATGACTGCTGCTGCGACTGAAACCGTCGATGCCTTTCATCGCGGCAAGTTCCATGTCGTCCAGCCGCTGGGGCAGGGGCATCGGTCCGGCATGGATGCGATGCTGCTGGCGTCGCTCGTTTCCGCGGCCCATCCCTGCCGCGTCGCCGATCTGGGTGCCGGTGCAGGTGCTGCCGGCATGGCCGTCGCCTCGCGGATCGAAGGTGCGGAGGTGGTCCTGGTGGAGCGCTCGCCGATCATGGCGGACTATGCCCGCCGCAGCCTGCAGCTCATCGAAAACGCCCGCTTTGCGTCGCGGGTCTCTGTGCTGGAGGCCGATGTCTCGCTTGCCGGCAGGGCGCGTGTCGCCGCTGGCCTGGCCGATGACAGCTTCGATCACGTGATCATGAATCCGCCCTTCAATGACGCTTCCGACCGTAAGACGCCCGATAGTCTCAAGGCGGAGGCCCATGCGATGAGCGACGGCCTCTTCGAGGTCTGGGTGAAGACCGCCGGCGCGATCATGAAGCCGGGCGGGCAGTTGTCGCTGATCGCCCGGCCGGAATCGATCGCGCAGATCATCGCCGCCTGCGGCCGCCGTTTCGGCGGTATCGAGATCACGGCGCTTCATCCACGCGTCGGCGAAAACGCCGTGCGGATCCTGGTGACGGCGATCAAGCAGAGCCGTAAGCGGCTGGTGCTGCGAGCGCCGCTCGTCATGCATGAAGAAGGGCACCGCTTCGCCGATCATGTCGACGATCTCAACAATGGCCGCGCGGCCTATCGCCGCCGCTGATTTACCGTATGTGGATTGCGTTTGCCGTGCCGGCGCTTACATGACATGGACAGGCCAGGATACTTGGCTGTCGGAGTGCGATGAGGAAAATGTATGCGGTTTCCGCGCGCATCCCGCTCTAACCTATGGGAAGCGGTCACGGTTATGATTTTGGGCTCGATCCGAGCCAAATCATCGCGATCTAGCAGGCAGGAGTTGAAATGAAGGCGTTCCTGAGACGGTTGTTGCCGAGGCGGTTTCGCAGGGAAGGCGTGACGGTCCCCGTTGTCCGGCTTCACGGAGCGATCATGGCCGGCGGCGGGCAATTCCGGCCCGTGCTCAACCTGGCGACGGCGGCACCGCTTCTGGAAAAGGCCTTCGCGGTGAAGGACGCCCCCGCCGTTGCGATCTCCGTCAATTCGCCCGGCGGCTCCCCGGTGCAGTCGCGCCTGATCTACCAGCGCATTCGGGACCTCGCCCAGGAAAAGAAGAAGCGCGTCCTGATCTTTGTCGAGGACGTTGCCGCCTCGGGCGGGTACATGATCGCACTCGCCGGTGACGAGATCATCGCCGATCCGACCTCGATCGTCGGCTCGATCGGTGTTGTCTCGGGTGGCTTCGGTTTTCCGGAACTGCTGAAGAAGATCGGTGTCGAGCGGCGCGTCTATACCGCCGGCGAAAACAAGGTGATGCTCGATCCGTTCCAGCCGGAAAAGGAACACGACATCGCGTTTCTGAAGCACCTGCAGCTCGACATCCATGATACCTTCATCCAGATGGTCAAGGCCCGTCGCGGGCAGATGCTCGCCGATGATCCGGATATCTTCTCCGGGCTTTTCTGGACCGGACGACGCGGGCTGGAACTGGGGCTCATCGACGGTCTCGGCGACCTGCGTGGCGAGGTGAAGAAGCGCTACGGCGAAAAGGCGCGGCTCGAACTCATCCAGCCGGTGCGCAGCCTTTTCGGCCGCCGGCAGGCCGGCGCGGCCGTTGCCGGCGCCATTGTCGAGCCCCTGGCGGCGTCGGCAGCAGCGGGTCTTGCCGAAGCAATCGAGGAAAGGGCATTGTGGGCGCGGTTCGGGCTTTAGCCCGCGCGCGTTGCCCTTGGAGGAAAAATGCCGCAACTCATCCTGCTCTTGATCGCAGGTTTCATCTTCTGGCTCGGCTATCGCAAGTTCGTGGCCGATGCACAGAAATTGACGCGCCATCGTGAACAGACCCGCCGCGAGGAACGGACCGGGGCGCAAGGCACGCTGGTCCAGGATCCCGAGACCGGTGAGTACAGGCTGAAACGCGACGACGAATGATGAGATCGCAGGGGTAGAGGATCCGGCGCGTCTAATTGGCGGGCCGGCGCTGTAGTTGCTTGACCCCTGCCATCAGGCGTGGCACCAGTCCGGCTCATTTTTGGAAGAAATTCGGACGCGATCCATGACCACTCTGCCCGATCACATGAACCCGAAGCGCTCGTTTCAGGCTCTGATCCTGACTTTGCACAATTATTGGGCCGACAAGGGTTGCGCCGTCCTGCAGCCCTACGACATGGAAGTAGGCGCCGGTACCTTCCATCCGGCAACGACCTTGCGCGCGCTCGGCCCCCGTCCGTGGCGCGCCGCCTACGTGCAGCCGTCGCGCCGCCCGACCGATGGCCGCTACGGCGAAAACCCCAACCGCCTGCAGCACTACTACCAGTATCAGGTGCTTCTGAAGCCGAACCCGTCCAACCTGCAGGAACTCTATCTGGGCTCGCTGGAGGCGATCGGCCTCGACCCGCTGCTGCACGATATCCGCTTTGTCGAGGACGACTGGGAAAGCCCGACGCTTGGCGCCTGGGGCCTTGGCTGGGAGTGCTGGTGCGACGGCATGGAAGTGTCGCAGTTCACCTATTTCCAGCAGGTCTGCGGCATCGAATGCTCGCCGGTTTCCGGCGAACTGACCTATGGTCTCGAACGTCTCGCCATGTATGTTCAGGGCGTCGACAACGTCTACGACCTGAACTTCAACGGCCGCGAGGGTGCTGAGAAGATCAGCTATGGCGATGTCTTCCTGCAGGCGGAGCAGGAATATTCGCGCTACAATTTCGAATACGCCAACACCGCGATGCTGCATCAGCACTTCATCGATGCCGAAGCGGAGTGCCAGGCGTTGCTGGCCGCCGGCGCGCCGGGCGATCACAGCAACAATCACCTGCACAAGTGCGTCTTCCCCGCCTATGACCAGTGCATCAAGGCGAGCCACGTGTTCAATCTGCTCGATGCCCGTGGCGTCATCTCGGTCACGGAGCGCCAAAGCTACATCCTGCGCGTCCGCACGCTGGCCAAGGCCTGCGGCGAAGCCTTCCTCTTGACCGACGCCGGCGGCGCGAACTTCAACCGGAACGCTGCTTGACCGCGCAAACGCCTGGGCTCGTCGTTCACATCAACGGCTGGCCCGGAACCGGCAAACTGACGATCGCGCGCCATCTGGCCGAGAGGCTGGGTGCGCGGCTCGCCGACAATCACACGCTGATCAATCCGGCCGAAGCGCTGTTTGCGCGCGGCACGCCGCTCTATCGCTCATTGCGCGCCGCGATCCGCGAGAGCGTTTTCGAACACCTGGCGAAGGCGCCGGCGGAACAATCCTTCGTCTTCACCGACGCGTTGTCCGACGATGCCTTCGATAGCCGTACCTTCGAGGATTGTGCCGAACTCGCGCGAAAGCGCGGAGCCCGCTTGTCGCGGTCGTCATCGATGGCGATCTCGAGGAAAACCTCAAGCGGCTGACACGGGCGGGTCGGACCAAACAGCAAAAGCTGACCGATCCCGGGGTCCTCGTGGGATTGCGGGAAGCGAACAGGCTGCTGCGGGGCAAGAGCGATCAGTTGATCGAGATAGACGTTACGGCACTCGGTGCCGATGCGGCGGCCGAAGCGATTGCGGCGCAGATCGCCGCTCCACCGGCGGTCAGATGATCTGCGTGGCGCTGATGTCGTTCTTGCAGAACGGCTTCAGCGTGGGATAGGCGCCGGTGTAGACTTGGCCGGAATAGGTCTGCAGGGCGCGGCGAACACCGGTCGGCCGTTCGGCGGAACCAACGCTCGCATAGGCAACGAAGAGCGCCGTAAAGGCGATCACGTTGATGAAGGTTGCGAACGTTTTCATGATCTTCACTTCGGTTTCGGGTTGTTCGATGGGGCGACTATCGCCGATCGCCCGCCCGGTCGCCGTTACCGCTGGAACAGGATTCGAAGTGTTTTGGCGTGGGGGCGCGTTGCTGTGGTGAACAGTGCGTTCACGCTGCGGATGGCAATTGGGGAGGAGTGCGTTTCTCGGCCCGAATACTGCAGAAAGCGCTATGAAGCTGAGACGCGGATGCTAATCTCTGCGCGAATTCTTTGGAGGGTACCCTATGATCGGTCTGGCAATCGCCGTCGTCGTGATCCTGTATCTGGTTTTCGTCTATAACGGTCTCGTCAAGGCGCGGCAGATCGCCGAGGAGGCCTGGTCCGGCATCGATGTGCAATTGAAGCGTCGCGCCGATCTCATTCCCAACCTGATCGAAACGGTGAAGGGCTACGCGGCGCACGAGAAATCGACGCTCGAAGAGGTGATCGCCATGCGCAACCGCGCGCAGGCGGTGCCGGCCGGTGACATCGAGGGGCGGGCCCAGGCCGAAGGTGCGTTGTCCCAGGCGCTCGGCAAGCTGTTCGCGCTCGCGGAAGCCTATCCGGACCTGAAGGCCAACGAGAATTTCGCCGAGCTGCAGCGCTCGCTGGAGACGATCGAAGGCGAGATCCAGATGTCGCGCCGCTATTACAACGGTGCTGCCCGCGATCTCAACGTCAAGGTCGAGAGCTTCCCGTCGAACCTCATCGCCAATGCCTTCCGTTTCGTCAAGGCGGGCTATTTCGAGATCACCAACGAGGCCGATCGCGCCGTGCCGCAGGTCAAGTTCTGACCGCTTCCATCCGCGACTCCGGTCACCATGAACATTCCGGCCGCGGGCTCCCGCCGCGGCTCAATTCGCATCAAGAGACCTCATTCGATGACCACCGATACCATGAAGAAGCTGACCATCCTGCCGACCGACCATCCGCTCCGCGGCCATGTGCGCCCCCCGGGCTCGAAGTCGATCACCAATCGTGCGCTGCTGCTCGCGGGCCTTGCGAAAGGCACGAGCCGGTTGACGGGTGCCTTGAAGAGTGACGACACCCGCTACATGGCGGATGCGCTGAGGGCGATGGGTGTCGAGATCGACGAGCCGGATGAAACCACCTTCGTTGTGACCAGCACCGGCAAGCTCAAGCCGCCGGCTGCACCGCTGTTCCTCGGCAATGCGGGAACGGCGACCCGCTTCCTGACCGCGGCCGCGGCGCTCGTCGACGGCACCGTCGTCGTCGACGGTGACCAGCATATGCGCAAGCGGCCGATCAAGCCGCTGGTCGAGGCGCTTGGCACCCTCGGCGTCGAGATTACCTCCGATACCGGCTGCCCGCCGGTTATCGTCAAGGGTACGGGCGGGTTCCCGGCCGGCCGCGTCGTCATCGATGCCGGTCTTTCCAGCCAATATGTCTCGGCCCTGCTGATGGCGGCGCCGGGCGCCAAAGGGCCGGTCAGCATCGAGCTTGCCGGCGACGAGATCGGCGCGCGCGGCTATATCGACCTGACCGTTGCCGCCATGCGGGCCTTCGGTGCCGAAGTCGAGCAGGTGAGCCCGTCCGTCTGGCAGGTTGCGCCGACAGGATACCGGGCGGCCGACTATGTCATCGAGCCGGACGCTTCGGCTGCGACCTATCTCTGGGCTGCGGAAGTCCTGACCGGCGGTGCCATCGATCTCGGCGTGCCGGCCACGGCCTTCTCGCAGCCGGATGCGCGCGCCCATGCGGTGATCGCCAGCTTCCCGAACCTGCCTGCTGTCATCGATGGTTCGCAGATGCAGGACGCGATCCCGACGATCGCCGTGCTCGCCGCCTTCAACAACACCCCAGTGCGCTTCGTCGGTCTCGCAAACCTGCGCGTCAAGGAGTGCGATCGGGTGCGCGCGCTTTCGCTGGGGCTCACCGCAATCCGGCCGGGCCTGGCTCATGAGGAAGGCGACGACCTGATCGTCTCTTCCGATCCGGCGCTTGCCGGCCAGACCTTGCCGGCCTCGATCGACACCTTCGCCGATCACCGCATCGCCATGAGCTTCGCGCTTGCCGGCCTGAAGATCCACGGCATCACCATCGAGGATCCGGGCTGCGTTGCGAAGACCTATCCGGCCTATTGGGATGCGCTTACCTCCCTCGGCGTCGAATTCACCGGCGACCGCCCCTAAGCCGGAGCGGGATGAGGAAATGTGTATGCGGTTTTCCGCCCGCACCCGGTCTAGAGCATTTTGCAGTCAGGTGGAATCACCTGACGTCGCACAAATGCGGCAAAAACAAAGGGTTAGAGCGGCGGCGCGAACGCGTGTGAGCGCATCCCGCTCTAACCAATCAGATCGACCACGTGCCTTGAACTTCAACCGGAAGAAAGCTTGATCCGCATGGCCCGTCTTGCTGCCGCTTTTGCCTTTCTGGTGTTTTTGCTGGCAACCGCGGGTATCGGCCGGGCGGAGGAGGTCTTCTCCGCCTATCGTTCCGTCATCGATGTCGCCAAGGATGGCACGATGACGGTCACCGAGACGATCACGGCGACCGTCGAGGGCAACAAGATCCGCCGCGGCATCTATCGCGACCTGCCTTTGACCTTCACCGATGCGAAGGGCAAGCGCAGCAAGGTGGACTTCAAGCTGCTGTCGGTCGAGCGCGACGGCGACGAGGAGCCCCACCGCACGGAATCGATTAGCGGCGGCATCCGCATCTACACCGGCTCGGCGGAGGTGTTTCTGGAGCCGGGCGAGCATACCTTTCAGTTCACCTATGAAACCGGCCGGCAGATCCGTTTCTTCGACGATCATGACGAACTCTACTGGAACGTGACCGGTACGGAGTGGGACTTTCCGATCGACGAGGCAAGCGCGACGGTGACACTGCCGGAAGGCGTCAGGGCCGAAGCCTTGGATTTCTTCACCGGCGGCTACGGCGCGACCGGCAAGGACGCCCGCGCATCGCGGGATGGCAGCGAGATATTCTTCGCCACCACCCGCCGCCTCGATCCGCGGGAAGGGCTGACGATCGCGATCAAGATGCCGAAGGGCAGCATCGACAGGCCCTCCTCGAGCCAGGAGAACGCCTGGTGGCTGCGCGATCACCTCGCGCTGGTCATCGCCGGTGCCGGGCTCGTCGTCGTGCTGCTTTATTACGGCCAAGCCTGGCTGAGGGTCGGGCGCGACCCGGACCGCGGCGTCATGGTGCCGCGCTGGGATCCGCCGGACGGCATCTCGCCGGCGCTCGTCAACTATATCGACAACAGGGGCTTCTCCGGCGAGGGCTGGACGGCGTTGTCGGCGGCCGCGCTCAACCTTGCGGTCAAGGGGCATGTGGTCCTCGAGGACCTGAAGAACGCCATCGTCATTGCCGCGACCGGCAAGAAAAGCGACGAAAAACTGCCGACCGGTGAAGCGGCCGTGATGAAGGCGGTCAACGGCGCGGGCGGTAAACTCACCATCGATCGCGCCCATGGCACGCGGGTGCAGGCGACCGGAGCCGATTTCCGCAGTGCGATGGAGCGTGAGCACCGCGGCAAATATTATCTGGAAAACACCGGCTACGTGGTTGCCGGCGTCATCCTGTCGGTGCTGGCCGTCGCGGCCGTGTTCTTCTTCGGCGACCTCAGCGAAGACAGCCTGCCGCTGGTGATCGTTCCTGTTTTCATCGCCTTCTTCGTATCGATCCTCGCCGTCTCCTTCGGCAAGTCGCTCCGCCGCGAGAAGAGCCTGATGAGCCGGATCATGTCGATCGTGGTCGTCGCCTTCATCGGCTTCGTGGCCTTCACGATCTTCTCGGCGATCCTCGCCGCCGTCTTCTATTCCGCGGCCGAGACGGACGAATTGCCCCTGCTGTTCGTCATCGGCGCCATCGTTCTCGTCAATGTGCTCTTCTTCTTCCTGATGGGCGCGCCGACGCCGCTCGGCACGCGGATGATGGATGGCATCGACGGGCTCAGACAGTACATGACGCTCGCGGAGAAGGACCGGATGAACATGCAGGGCGCGCCCGAAATGTCGCCCCCGCATTTCGAAACGCTGCTCCCCTATGCGGTGGCGCTCGGCGTCGAAAAGCCCTGGACCGAGACCTTCGATCGCTGGTTGCTCGCTGCCGCCGCAGGAGCGGCCGCGGCAGCCGCCTATCAACCGAGCTGGTATCAGGGCGACAGTTTCGGCTCCAACACCTTCGGCGACCGCATTGGCGGCTTTGCCGGCTCGATGGCGGAGACGATGACATCGTCCCTGCCGCCCCCGCCCAAATCGTCATCGTCAGGCTTTTCGTCCGGCGGCGGCTTTTCCGGCGGCGGTGGAGGTGGCGGCGGCGGCGGCGGTTGGTGAAACCGCCTGCGCGCCCGTGCACGGACCAGCCAAATTCATCGATGGGCTTGGTGACATTCTTGCCAGAGATTGCTAAGTCCGCCGCAACCGTCAGGAACAGAAAAAGTTACCCCCATGCCCGATCTTCTTATCGAACTCCGCTCCGAGGAAATTCCTGCCCGCCTGCAGCGCAAGGCGGCCGGCGATCTCAAGAAGCTGCTGGCCGATGCCCTGGTCGAGGCGGGCCTGACCTATGAAGGGGCGCGCGAATACTGGACGCCGCGCCGACTGACGCTCGACATCCGTGGCCTCAACGCCCGCTCCGCCGATATCCGCGAAGAGCGCAAGGGCCCGCGCACCGACGCCAACGAGAAGGCGATCGAAGGCTTCCTGCGCGGCGCCGGCCTTTCCTCGATCAGCGAGGCGCATGTCCATAGCGATCCGAAAAAAGGCGATTTCTATGTCGCCCATATCGTCAAGCCGGGCCGCCCGGCCGAAGAGATCATCGCCGAGGCGATGCCGGGTATCATCCGCAATTTCCCCTGGCCGAAGCCGATGCGCTCCGGCGCGGCGTCGGCAAGGCCCGGCGCGCTTCGCTGGGTCCGTCCGCTGCAGTCGATCGTCTGCACCTTCGGCTCGGAGACCGAGGAAACGCAGGTGATCCCGTTTGAAGTCGACGGCATCGTCGCGTCGAACGTCACCTACGGGCACCGTTTCCATGCGCCGGAAGCAATCATCGTTCGTCGCTTTGCCGATTACGCAGAAAAGCTCGAAAAGGCGAAGGTCGTGCTCGACGGCGAGCGCCGCAAGCAGATGATCTCGGCCGACGCGCACAACGTTGCCTTTGCCAACGGTCTGGAACTCGTTGAAGACGAGGGCCTGCTCGAAGAGGTCTCCGGTCTCGTCGAATGGCCGCAGGTGCTGATGGGAAGCTTCGAGGACGCCTATCTCGAAATCCCCTCGGAAATCATCCGGCTGACCATCAAGACCAACCAGAAGTGCTTCGTCACCCGCGCTCCCGGCGCCGAGACGCTCTCCAACAAGTTCATCCTCGTTTCGAACATCGAGGCGAAGGACGGCGGCAAGGAGATCGTGCACGGCAACGGCAAGGTCGTGCGCGCCCGCCTTTCGGACGCGGCCCATTTCTGGCACCGCGACCAGGGCAACCTGCCGGACCTCGAAACGCTCGAGGCCTCCGCGAAGAAGTTCGCTCTCGATCTCGTTAAGCCGCTCGACCAGCGCATGGCCAAGCTCGATGCGCTGAACGTCACCTTCCACGCCAAGCTCGGCACGCAGGGCGAACGCGTAGCCCGTATCCGGGCACTGGCCGGCGAACTCGCCAAGGTGACCGGTGCCGACCCAAAACTCGTCGACCGCGCCGCGGTGCTCGCCAAGGCGGACCTGCGCACGGAAGCGGTCGGTGAGTTCCCCGAGCTTCAGGGCATCATGGGCCACAAATACGCGCTGCTGCAGGGCGAAGAGCGATCGGTCGCCGATGCGCTCGAGGATCACTACAAGCCGCAGGGCCCGTCCGACCGGGTGCCGACCGATCCGGTGGCGGTGACGGTGGCGCTTGCCGACAAGCTCGACACGCTCGTCGGTTTCTGGGCGATCGACGAAAAGCCGACCGGCTCCAAGGATCCCTATGCGCTTCGCCGCGCGGCACTGGGCGTCATCCGCCTGATCCTGGAAGGCAAGGCGCGCCTGGCGTTGCGGCCGGCCTTCGAAGCCGCGCTCGTCGCTCTCCGGGCACAAAAGCCGGCACTCGCGGACGACGTTTCCACCGATCTGCTTTCCTTCTTCCATGACCGCCTCAAGGTCTATCTGCGCGATCTCGGCGCCCGCCATGATCTGATCGACGCGGTGCTGACGCCGGATTCGGACGACCTGCTGATGATCGCCCGCCGCGTCGAGGCGCTGACGGCCTTCATCACCGACGAGGAAGGCCGGAACCTCTTGGCCGGCACCAAGCGTGCGACGCAGATCCTGGCGGCCGAAGAGAAGAAGGGAACGACCGTCGCCGATGCCGTCGATGCTGGCCTCTTCCGGCTCGATGCCGAAAAGGCGTTGCACCAGGCCGTTGAAGTTGGTTCGGGCGAAGCGCGCGATGCGATTGCCAAGGAAGACTTCCGCTCGGCGATGGAAGCGCTGGCAAGGCTGCGCGAGCCGGTCGACCAGTTCTTCAACGACGTGCTGGTCAATGACGACGATGCCGCGATCCGCGCCAACCGCCTGGCGCTGCTCGGCCTGATCCGCTCGGCAACCGGCACCGTTGCGGATTTCTCCAAGATCGCAGGCTAAGACGAGCCGGTCGGCCGCCGGTTCTCCGGCGGCACTGGCCATTGCCTTCGCACAAACGTTCAAGCCGGCTGCCGCCGGGCGACCTATATCCTGTCTCGATCAAGCCGATGGAGACAGCCTATGGACAGTGCGACGAAGACCCACAAGCCGATCAATTTCGCCGAAAAGCTCTCGCTCTTCAGCGATCAGTGGCAGCCGCGCGTCATTGCCGAACTCAATGACTACCAGTTCAAGATCGTGCGCATCGAGGGCGACTTCATCTGGCACGATCATCAGGATACCGATGAAGCCTTCATCGTGCTCGAAGGCACGCTGCGCATCGACTTCCGCGACGGATCGGTGACGCTCGGCCCGGGAGAGATGTATGTCGTGCCGAAGGGCGTGGAGCACAAGCCCTGTGCGGAGCGCGAGGTGAAGATGCTGCTGATTGAGCCGCGCGGCACCCTCAACACCGGCCACGAAGGCGGCGAACGCACGGCGGAAAACGACCGCTGGATCTGACGCTTGGGATCGGCACGGCATGAAGGCGCTTGCTGATCGGCATGGCGTCGGGGTAGAGGAGGACATGCCCGAAAAGATCCTCGTCAGCGCCTGCCTCATGGGCCATGCCGTCCGCTACGACGGCCAGTCGAAGCCGCTCATTCATCCGGCGATCGATCGCTGGCGGGCCGAGGGCCGTCTCGTGACCATCTGTCCGGAAATGTCTGCCGGCATGCCGGTGCCACGTCCGCCGGCCGAGATCGCCGCCGGCGCCGTCGGCAAGGATGTGCTGGCCGGCAGTGCAAAGGTGCTGGAGATCAATGGCCGCGACGTCACCGAAGGTTTCGTGCGAGCCGCCGAAAACGCGCTTTCGCTGGCGCGGGAAACGGGCTGCCGCTTCGCGCTGCTGATCGATGGCAGTCCGTCCTGCGGCTCCGGCTTCGTCTATGACGGGAGCTTTACCGGCATCCGCCACGCCGGGCAGGGCGTCGCGGCAGCATTGCTCGCCGGCAATGGCATCGAAGTCTATTCGGACAGGCAGATCGAGGCGCTGGTCGCGCGGGTCGAGGCATTGGAAAGCCCAGAATAAAAGATTGCGCCCCTGCTTCTCTCAGGGGCGCAATCTCTCGCTCTTGCAGCGAAACGCCCGTCAGCCTTGCATGCAGGGGACAGCTGAGCGGGGCAGGGAACTTTCCCGATAGGGGATCAGTCTAGCCGAAGTTCGAGGGTGGATGGATCAAATTGCTGTGAGCCGTCTGCCGTCGCCTTTTTAGCCGTGCCGCCCATGGAGGCGCCGACAGGCGTGACCGCGGCGGTCTTTGCGGTCCGGTCGACCGCGATCATCTTCGCGTCATCCGCCACCGGATTCTGGTCGTTCGCATTCGTCGAGACGATGACCGTCGGGGAGGCATCGCCTTCGACAGCAGCCGCCTTGATGAACTCCTGCGAAGGCTTGCTCACGAAGACGACCGGCGAGCCACCGAGCCAGGCCTCGGTGCGCACCATCTTCATCTCGCCGTTGATTTTCTTGAGCTCGACCGTCTCATCGCCCGCCGCGATCGTCGGCACGACATAGGTCACCTTCTTCTTCGATTGCAGCGGCGGGCACGCGACGCAAGAGACCGTGGCGACACTGGCGTTGTCGGTCGTGCCGGAAGCGACCGACTCGATCGACGACGCCGCCGCGTTGCCGGCGGCAAGCCCGAGAACGGTGGTGATCAGCAACAGGCGCATAGGCTTCTCCCGCAATTGTTGGCGGCGAGAATATGCGCTCTCCCTTACTTTCCCGTCAGAAGAATTGGTAAAAATAGAATGATCCGGAAACTACAGCGCCGCGCGCTCCATCGGACGCGCCAAGTCGCTGTAGCACTTTGAAGTAGTTCCGCTCCGGTTCACGCTTTCTCGCGTGCAACCGCGCGCCAGCCGATATCGTGTCGGTAGAAGCCATTCTCCCAGGAAACAGCTGCAACCGCCGCATAGGCTCTGTCCTTGGCCATGCCGGCATTTTCACCCGTTGCGGTGATGTTGAGCACGCGGCCGCCGGTTGCGACCAGGGCTCCGTCCTTCATCGCTGTGCCGGCATGGAACACCTTGGTGGTGTCGGAGGCCGCGGGAAGGGCGTTGATCGGCGTGTTTTTGGCGTAGCTTCCGGGATAACCCTTGGAGGCCATGACGACGGTCAGCGCCGTCTCGTCGCGCCATTCCGCGCTCATGCCGGCGAGCGTGCCGGTTGCCGCCGCATAGAGCAGCGGCAGCAGGTCGCTCTTCATCCGCATCATCAGTACCTGGCATTCCGGGTCGCCGAAACGCACGTTGTATTCGATGAGCTCCGGTCCCTTGGCGGTGATCATCAGCCCGGCAAAGAAGACGCCGGAGAAGGGATGGCCGCTTTCCGTCATGCCGCGCATCGTCGGCTCGATGATTTCCTTCATCGTGCGTTCGATCATTTCCGCGGTCATGACCGGGGCGGGTGAGTAGGCGCCCATGCCGCCGGTATTCGGTCCGGTATCGCCGTCGCCGACGCGCTTGTGGTCCTGGGCGGAGGCAAGCGCCAGCGCCGTCTTGCCGTCGCAGAGACAGAAGAAGCTCGCTTCCTCGCCATCGAGATAGGCTTCCACCACCACTTCGGCGCCGGCCGCGCCGAAGGCGCCGGCGAAACAATCGTCGACGGCGGCGAGCGCCTCGTCGAGCGTCATCGCCACGGTCACGCCCTTGCCGGCAGCCAAGCCATCGGCCTTGATGACGATCGGCGCACCCTGTTCGCGCACATAGGCCTTTGCGGTCTCGGCATCGGCGAAGCGGCCATAGGCGCCGGTCGGAATGCCGTAGCGGGCGCAGAGATCCTTGGTGAAGCCCTTGGAGCCTTCAAGCTGGGCGGCGGCTGCGGACGGGCCGAAGACGGCGATGCCGGCTGCGCGCAGGACGTCGGAGAGACCGGCGACGAGCGGCCCTTCGGGACCGACCACGACGAAATCGATCGCTTCCTCGCGGCAGAAGGCGGCGACGGCCGCATGGTCGTCCGTGTCGAGCGCGACGATAACAGCGTCTTCGGCAATGCCGGGATTGCCCGGTGCCGCATAGAGCTTCGTCAGTTTGGGAGACTGTGCAATCTTCCATGCAAGGGCGTGCTCGCGCCCACCCGATCCGATCAGAAGAACCTTCATTGCAGCCCCCGATATCCCGAAATTGCTGCGCTGCGGTTAGGACGGCAGGGCGGCAAGGTCAAGGGAAAACGGGAGTCCGACCAGCGATTCCCGCAATCGCCGCCGTTCAGGCGATGGCCTGCCGACTTTGCAGGTCGTCCTGTCCATCGCCGTGTGCGTAGCGGGCGGTACGTGTCAGCGCCCAGATCGCCAGGTCCTCGATCGGCAGCGGCTTGCTGATGAGATAGCCCTGGAACAGGTCACAGCCGGCAGCCGTCAGCATGGAGAGCTTCTCCGGCGTGTCGATGCCTTCGCCGACGACGGCGACGTCCTTGGCGTGGCAGAGCGCGATCAGTGCCTTGAGCACCGGCAGAGATTGCGAGGCGGTGAGGTTCGAGACCAGCGCCCGGTCGAGCTTGATCGTGTCGGCCGTGTATTCGATGATCTGCTGCACGGAGGTGTAGCCGGCACCGAAATCGTCGATCGAAAGGCGGAAGCCCCTCTGGCGCAGGGCGTCGATGTTGCGGCGAAGCTGATCGCTGAACTTGACGGCGAAGGTTTCGGTGAGCTCGATTTCGATCGAACGCGCCTCCAGCCCATGCGTCTCCAGGCAGTCGGAGAAATGGTCGGCAATCGCCTTCGAATGCAGTTCGGCCGAGGAGATGTTGATCGCCAGCACCGTTTCCGGGCCGAAGAGGGCCTTGAGCTGGCCACAATCCGACATCGCCTTGTTGATCACCCACCAGTCGATCTTGGTGAAAAGACCCGAGCTTTCGGCGATCGGCACGAATTCATCCGGAGTAACGTTGCCGAGAACGGGCGAGTACCAGCGCAAGAGCGCTTCGCAGCCGGTGACGTGACCATCGGTGTCGACCATCGGCATATAGACGAGGTGAAACTGTTCGTCCGGATCCAGCGAACGCAGTTCGTCCTGGATCTGGCGCAGCCGCGTGCGCTTGTCGTGAAGGGCGCGGGAGAAGCGGGCCGAGCGGTTCTTGCCACTGGTTTTGGCCTGGTACATCGCGGCATCGGCGTTCGAGATCAGCTCGGCAAGGTTGGTTGCGTCGTCGGGGCAGATCGCCGCGCCGATGCTCGCGGTCACCGGATAGCGCTTTTCGGAGACTTCGAAGCCGTCCTCGAACAGCCCCAGAATGGCCGCCGAAATTTCCCGGACCGTGCCATCGCCGGGCCGCGACCGCACGAATACGGCGAATTCGTCGCCGGAGAGACGGGCGAGAATAGCGGGCTTCTGGCCGCGCCGCTCGGTGATCGCATCGACCCTTTCGCCGATCCGGACGGCCAGCGTCTTCAGAAGCTCGTCGCCGATCTCGTGTCCATGCTTGTCGTTGACGAACTTGAAGTTGTCGATGTCGATGAACAGCAGGCTGCACTTTTCGCCGGCCGCGATCGCCTCGCGCAAGGCACCGGCGGCAAGCGCATTGAAATGACCGCGATTGCTGATGCCGGTCAGGGTGTCGGTCCAGGAACTGCGCTGCACCAGCTTCAACGATTGCACCGACTGCCGATGGAGTTCGCGGATATTTTCCGTCAGCCGCCCGATCTCGCCTTTTTCCTCCATGTCGCGGATCTCGTCGCGCGCGCCCACCATCACCGCCATCACATTGGCGTCAAGCGTGGCGATCGGATCGGTGATGAAGCGGCGGATCAGCACGATGATCAGCCAGATCGAGAACAGGCTCATGGCGACGGCGCCGAGCGCCAGCAGAAACCTCTGCCGGGCCATCAGTGCATCGAAATGCTTGCTGGAAACGGTCAGCGTCGCGTAGAGCGATGGCCCGAGATGGACGCTTGCCGAAAGGTCATCGGTGGTCGCCAGCGGCCAGGGCTGGAGCACCATGTCGGAACCGTATTCCTTCTTCAGCGCCTGCTGCATGTCGAGAAAACGGTCCGGCCGGATCGCGACCTGGACGAGCAGCGCGCTCGATTTCTTGCTGGGCAGAGGCCGGGTGAAGGCAACCGGATCGAGGAAGAAAGAATAGACGATGCGCGGTCTTTGCCCGGCCTCGTAGAGATAGGTCCAGTCGGCGAGCTTGTCTTCGCGGATGAGCCGGCGGGCGAGGTTGAGCTGGGCATCGTCGATCTGGGCGAAGGGATCCCAGCTGTTCTCGAAATAATAGTCCGTTTTCAGGTCGGAGGTCAGCAGCGCCAGCGAGACATAGTTTGTCGGGTCGTCCAGAAGCGACTTGAGGCTCTCCTGCAGCCTGACGCCGAGCGCATTGGCGCGGTAGTTCTCGTCCGTTTCCGAAACATACTGGCGCAGCGAGTTGCCATTCAAGAGCGCATTGAGGAAACCCTTGCTGCGGCCGATCTCGTTTTGAAAAACGGCGGCCGCATGTTCCAGTCGCTGCGACAGTTTGGCGTGTTCGAGCGCACGGATTGAGCGGCTCTGCGTGACGTGGACCGAGACAGCCGCCAGCAGGTAGCCTGCGAGAACGACGGGAAAGATCAGGATGAGCGCGCGTTTGCCGAGATTCACTGGAAGTTCGCCAATGTGCTGATGATGCGCCGGCGCAATTGCACCGACTCTGTGGACAGTTCCTGTTGATACTGGCTCCTGGCCAGGATGTCGGGCGAGGGGTAGATGGCGGGGTCGGCGCGCACTTCTTCCGGCAGGAGCGCATAGGCGGCCCGGCTTGCCGTCGGCATGTTGAGCGCCAGCGCGTTCGCGGCGGCACTTCCGGGCGAACCGAGATAGTCGAGGAGTGCGAGCGCGCGATCCTTGTTCGGCGAGTTGGCGACGACCGACATGCAATCGAGCCAGGAAAGCGTGCCCTCCTTGGGAACGGCGTAGCGCCAGACACCGGGCGTGCCGGCTTTGTCGTTGAGCACGTGCTGGTCGCCGCTGTAGCCCAGCGCCATATAGATGTCCTTGCCGACCGTCGGGTTCTGGATCGAGCTGATGACGTATTCGTAGGTGAGCACCGAAGGCGCCTGTTCCTTCATCAGCCCGAAGGCCGCTTTCAGCGTCGCGCTGTCGTTGGTGTTGATCGATTGGCCGAGTAGCATCAACGGCGCGACGAAGGCCTCGTTGTGGTCGTCGTACATGGCGACATGCTTGGCGAGCGCCGGCGCTGGGCGCATGAGATCCTGCCAGGAGGTCGGCGCCACCGTAACGACGTCCGATCGGTAGAGGATGCCCATGGTGCCCCAGAGGTAGGGCACGCCGCGGCCCGAGCAGCGCTTGCGCCAGCTTTCGTCGTAGTCCCGCAGAGAGGCGACATTGGTCTCGTCGAGCTTTTCGAGCACCCCCTTGCGGCCGAAAAGGGCGGCGCTGTTTTCGCCGGTGACCACGAGGTCGACGCGGCTGTTCGGGTCGGCCAGCACCTCGTCGCGCGTGTCGCCGCTGTCATAATAGACCTGATGCACCGCGACGCCTGTGATCGCCGTCCAGCGGTCGAGGATCTTCTGGTCGATATAGGATTCCCAGATCAGCAGGTTCAGGGTCTCGGCCGGTGCCGCCGTTGCAAAAAGCAACGTCGCCAGAAAGGCCGGAATCACCGTTCGCCCCTGCATTGCACACCTCTGCCCAAGCCCGTCAGACGACCGTACCGCGCAAAAATTGATGAATGATTACGTGGGGCTGCGGCGAGGGCGGGGTGTCGGGTGCTGCTTGCCGCTCAAACGAATAGCGGGCGCCGCATGGCGGCGCCCGGTTTATTTGCAAGGACAATCTTTGCGCGAAACACTATCTCGCCGGGATCTTCGGCAGCAGGATCGTGAGGATACCAAGCAGCGGAAGATAGGAGCAGATGGTGTAGACGAACTCGATGCCCTGCCGGTCGGCGAAGATGCCGAGCACGGCCGCGCCCATGCCGCCGAAGCCGAAGGCGAAACCGAAGAAGACGCCGGCGATCAGCCCGACCCGACCCGGGACGAGTTCCTGGGCGAAGACGACGATCGCCGAGAAGGCCGAGGAGAAGATCAGGCCGATGACGATCGACAGGACCCCGGTCCAGAAGAGATTCGCATAGGGCAGCAGCAGGGCGAAGGGGATGACGCCGAGGATCGAGAACCAGATGACGAAGCGGGCGCCGTAACGGTCGCCGATCGGGCCGCCGAGGAAGGTTCCGGCCGCGGCCGCACCGAGGAACAGGAACAGCATGAGCTGTGCCTCTTGAACGCCGACACCGAACTTCTCGATGACGAAGAAGGTGAAATAGCTGGAGATGCTGGCCATGTAGACGTTCTTCGTGGCCGTCAGCAGCACCAGCACGGCGACCGCCCACATCACCCGTCCCTTCGGCAGGGGAAGGGTGCGGCTCGGCGCCGGCCGGCTCATCGTCGTGCGGCGATGGCGGACATGCCAGGTGCTGACCCAGGAGAGCACGAAGAAGCCGATGATCGCGACGATCGAGAACCAGCTAAGGCTTCCCTGGCCAAAGGGAATGACGATGAAGGCGGCAAGCAGCGGCCCCATGGCGCTGCCGGCGTTTCCGCCCACCTGAAACAGTGATTGTGCCAGGCCGTGGCGGCCGCCGGAGGCGAGGCGGGCGATACGGGAGGACTCCGGATGGAAGATCGCCGAACCGATGCCGATGAGGCTTGCCGCCACGAGGAGAACCCAGAAGTCGCGGGCATTGGCAAGCAGGATCAGGCCGCTGCAGGTCGAGAGCATCGCAACCGGCAGGGAATAGGGCAGCGTCCAGCGGTCGGTGATGATGCCGACGGCCGGCTGCAGCATCGACGCCGTGAGCTGGAAGGTGAAGGTCAGGAGGCCGATCTGCACGAAATCGAGGGCGTAGTTCGCCTTGAGCAGCGGGTAGAGCGCGGTCAGCAGCGACTGCATGATGTCGTTCAGCATATGGCAGAAGCTGACAGCCAGGATGACGGAGAAGGCCGTCTTTTCTGGGGTGATCCCGGAAGTTGAGGTCACGGTAGACATGGGTGATTCCTTGCCGTCTCGAAGGTTGTATGCGGCGTGCTTATCTGTACTGAGGTTGCGATTGGCCTGCTTTTGTGATCTGGTCGAGTTCTTTCGTGAGTGGGCCAGATGCCGATCCGCCGATTTCCCTTGCCGCAGCTTCCCGATGAGGATCACTTCCGCAACCTCGATTGGATCGAGGCGGGAAACGCTCCGGTGCTGGCACTGGGGCGAGACTACAGTGCCGGCCTTCTCGTCCCTTTCCACAGCCATACGCGCACGCAACTCTGGTGGGCACGCGGCGGCGTCGTGCTGATGCGCACCGAACGCGGACGCTGGATGGTTCCGCCCGGCCATGCCCTGCTGATCCCGGCCGGCATGGAGCACTCGGCCGAGATGATCAGCGACGTGCGCATGCATTCGATCTACTTCGCGCCGGACCTGCTTCGCGCCGAGCGGCCCATGGTCATGGAAATCAACCCTCTCGCCGGCAGCCTCGTCGATGCGCTCGTCGGCGTCGAGAACGAGACGATGTCGGAGCGGCGCGAGCAACTGGTCACGGATCTGCTTCTGGAAGAAATCGGCCGGCTGCAGGAACGCCCGCTCGGCCTGCCGTTCCCGCGCGACGAGAAACTTGCAGCGCTGTGCCGACAGTTCCTGCAGGCGCCGTCGGCGGCAGCGAGCATCGACCAGTGGGCGGACCGGACGGGTCTCAGCCGGCGATCGTTCACGCGGTTTTTCCGCAGGGAGACGGGCGTCAGCTTCGTCACCTGGCGCCAGCAGGCCTGTATCTTCGCCTCCTTGCCGCTGCTGGCCGATGGCGAACCGATCACCAATGTGGCGCTCGATGCCGGCTACGAGAACGTCGCCGCCTTCACCACCATGTTCCGCCGCATGCTCGGCAGCCCGCCGAGTGTTTATCTCAAGACCTATCTTGGGCAGTGATCGGCGTTGGCACGTCGGGTATGGCAAAGGAAGGTTGAATTGACCTGGTTAACGGAATCGTAGGAACAAGCCGCAATAAGTCGCCCTGTGCCGTTCCAGTCCACCTTTGCCTCCCTCGACCTGTCGGCACGATCAAAACTTCGCCCCGGCGAATGATTCTTCCGGAGTTGTTTCTTGCGTATCCGTTCTCTTGTCTTCCTTTCTGGAACCCTTTTGCTGTCGGCGAACGCCGCCTCTGCCGGTGACGGCCAGTATTTCTGGTCCGGTGACTGGTATCTGAAGGTCGGAGCCACCGGGTTCCTCGGCCCGAAGTACGAAGGCGCCTCGAAGCGCATGTTCCAGGCCGCACCGCTGATCTCGCTCGGCAAGGCCGGCAGCACGGTCCGCTTCTCCTCGCGCAACGACAACATGTCCTATGCGCTGGTCGACCAGGGAAGTTTCCGTGCCGGCCTCGTCGGCAAGTTGATCTTCGAGCGCGATGCGGGCACCTCCAGCGATCTGAAGGGTCTCGATCCGATCAAGTTCGGCGGTGAAGTCGGTGGCTTTGCGGAGGTCTATCCGACCGACTGGCTGCGGGTGCGCGCCGAAGTCCGCCAGGGCATTCGCAGCCACCACGGCGTCGTCGCCGACGTCGCGGCCGACGCCTTCACCGACGTCAGCAGCAATGTCCGCATCTCCGGCGGTCCGCGCCTGAGCGCTGCGACCAGCGATTATTACGGCGCCTATTATGGCGTGAACGACCGCGAGTCTGCCGCATCCGGCCTCGCCACGTATTATCCGCATGGCGGCATCGGATCCGCCGGCGTCGGCGCCGCGATCACCTGGCAGGCAACGGAGAAGCTCGAAACGAGTGCCTATGCCGAGTACCGGCGTTTGCTCGGCCCTGCTGCCGATTCCAGCCTCGTTCGCGAGCGCGGCAGCCGCAACCAGGTCCTGGTCGGCCTGTCGGCAACCTACCGCTTCGACTTCAGCCTTCCGTGACACTACGCTGGTCCGGCGCCGCGACGATCTCGCCGCTTGACCGGCCGGACGCGCGGCGTCAAACAGAAGCATGAACACCTTTTCCGCCGATTCCGGCCGCGTCCATGATGCGCCGTCCAACAATTGGGTCTATCGCGTGCTGCCGCGCGCGATCTGGCCCTATGCGCAGCTCGCCCGTTGGGACCGCCCGATCGGCTGGCAATTGTTGTTGTTGCCCTGCCTCTGGTCGGTGGCGCTGGCTACGGGCGCGGTGGCGGGCACCGAGGCGTTCTCGTTCGGCCGCTTCCTGTACCATTGTGTCCTGTTCACCGCCGGCGCGATCGCCATGCGCGGCGCCGGTTGCACCTACAACGACATCGTCGACCACGACATCGATATGGAGGTTGCGCGCACCCGTTCGCGGCCGCTGCCGTCGGGGCGCGTTTCGCGTCTCCAGGCGAAGGTGTTCATGGTGCTGCAGGCGTTCGTCGGCCTCGTCGTGCTGCTGCAGTTCAACACGTTCTCGATCGTGCTCGGCATCCTGTCGTTGGCGATCGTGGCGATCTATCCCTTCGCCAAGCGGTTTACCGATTGGCCGCAATTCTTCCTGGGCTTGGCATTTTCCTGGGGCGCGCTGATGGGGTGGGCGGCCGAATTCGGCAAGCTCTCGCTGGCAGCCGTGTTGCTCTACGGTGCGGCGATTGCCTGGACGATCGGCTACGACACGATCTACGCCTACCAGGACAGAGAGGACGACGAGCTGATCGGCGTACGCTCGACGGCTCGGCGGTTCGGCGAAAATCCGCGGCCGTGGCTGATCGGCCTCTACGGCATCGCGACGCTGCTGCTGCTCATGTCCTTCGTGGCTGCCGGTGCCGGCGCTGTCGCCTACATCGGCCTTCTGATTGCCGCGGCGATGCTGACCTACCAGATCCTGGTGCTGAACATCCACGATCCGGCGCAGTGTCTGGCGCTGTTCAAGTTCAATGGGGTCGTCGGCCTGATTATCTTTGCCGGTCTGGTGCTGGCGTTCCTTGTTCGCCTGATATGAAAAATCCTCCGTCGCGGCGGAGGATCCTCTTCATGCATTCGGTTCGCTACAGCGACCTTGCGCGTCTGATAGGGCGCCCGGCGCTGTAGTGGCGGGCCCGTAAAAGCGTCAGGCCCAGCTGATCTCGCGGGCGGCCTTGCGCTCCTTCGCCTCGTGGCGCGCACGGAAGCTGGACAGGATGACGGCAACGGCGGCGGCGATATGCTTGCGCATCGGGTTTCTCCTTCTTTCGTGATCTTGGCTATGAAGCCGATATGGCACGAAAAAGGCGACGGAGCTGTTTCCGTGGGAACATCTCGAGCAGTCCCAGGAAAACTGTGAATGCTTGCCGTTCGGAACCGCATTCCAAAATCGGCGGCTCGGAAAACGACAACAGCCGACCGCAGGGAACGGCCGGCTGTCGCGCTGGAAGTACTGCTGCGGATCAACTGCGGGCGATGATCTCGCGCCCGTCGATCTTCATGTGAACGCCAAGCTTGCCGGTGGAACGACGCACGAGGAAACGTGGCCGGCGCTCGGCGAAGAACGAGTGGCGGCGTCGCGGCTTGACCGGTGCGGTGCGCACGTCGCCAAGATGTTCTTCGAGCGGCCTTGCAACGCCGTCCGCTTCGACCATCAGCATCGGAATGCGATAGGCCTCCGCCCAGGCGCGCCAGTCGGCCGCGATGTCGGACAGGTCGTGTGCGACGAGCAGCGGAACGCAGAGGTCCGGGTCGTCGTGATGAAGTTCCAGCGTCACTGTAACGTCTCCGTCGCCGTGATCGATCGCGCGAGCCGCGACCCCTTTGAATGCCCGCGCCGGCAGTGCGATCGAAAGCGGCAGGCCGCTCGATGGTAGCACCTTGCGCAGAACTGCGCCACGCTCGTCCAGGCTGATCGTGACATTACCCGTATGACCGCGCAAAGCGTAGCTTGCCTGCTGTGGAAAGCGCTTCGGATCAAGACGGAGCGTGTTTTCGACCCATGCGGGTTGAGAGAGTGTATTGCGCATTTCAATCGCCCTTGTTTTTCCTTGAGAGCCGGTTTCCGGTCTTCTCTTCGGGACTTTTCGTCCTCTATGGGCTGGAGAATAGGCGCCCCCCTTTCCGAACGACTTAAGAATCGCGGTTAAGAAAACTTTGCGTTTTTCGATGGTTAGCAAAAGCCGACCGCTCAGGGTTTCCGTTTCGTCAACGGGTCGGACCGTCTTGTCCCGATCGGGCGCACGCGGGCCGCCGGCCGTCGACGAAAAGCCACACACAAGCCAGTGCTGCAATCATGACGCGTCAGAATTCTGTTTCGGGGATGGCTCGCCCACCCCATGGGTAACCGACGGGGCCAGGCATGGTATCGACCTATCTCGACTATAGTCGCATCACGCGTGATTTGCGCAGCAGCCTCAACCGTGTTGCCCAGCAGCCGCAGATCGCGCGCGAAGCCGAGTATTACCGGGAAAACATCGGCAGCGTGAAAACCGTCGACGAGTTCCTCGACGACTATCGGCTCTATTCCTACGCGATGAAGGCGCATGGCCTGGAGGACATGATCTATGCCAAGGCCTTCATGCGCAAGGTTCTGGAAAGCGACCTCAAGGACGACAACAGTTTCGCCAATCGTCTCACGGATGAACGCTACCGCAATTTTGCGCAGGCCTTCAACTTCAGTTCGGCAACCGCGGTGGCCCAAACCAACGCACAGCAGGATGCGCTGATCGGCCTCTACAACGACCGTATCGCCAATCTCGATACAGTCATGCGGCAGGAGATGGCCTATTTTGGCGCGGCCATGGATCTGGTCACCGATGTCGACCAGTTCCTGGGTAACGAAAAGCTGCGCAGCTTTGCCTTCACGGTGTTCGGACTGGACCCGAAGACATTCTCCTACACGGACGTTCGCAATGCGCTGACCAGCGATCCCGCGACGCTTACGGCCAACCAGACGGCCGCCAAGACCAGGATGACGGAGGCGACGAAGCAGCTGACGGACCTCGGGGCGCGCGATACCGCGCTTTCGCAGATCGCCAGCCTGACGGAGCAGCTGGCTGCTGCGCCCGATGCCGAGAAACCGGCCATCCAGGCCAAGATCGACGAGCAGAACGCGATCGTGGCCGATCTCGACGCCAGGTTGCCACCGCGCGACCAGGCGCCCGCGCTGAAGGCGCAGCTCTCACTGGAACTGACGACGCTCGACAGGCAGGTCCGCAGTCTCGACATCTATATCCAGCTCGCCTCGACGTTTAACTTCGATGCCGACGGCAGCGTGCCCGCCGGCGAGAAGGCCATCAGCGACGAAAAGAAGGCGCTGCTCAACGAAGCCTATGTCTTCCAGCGGCCTGGCGTCACGCCGTCGGGCGCCGCACGACTGACCGGCGCCGGGGCGTTGCTCAACAAGGAATACTACGAACAGAAGATCGGCAGCATCACCACGGTCTCGGATCTGGTCGGCGATAGCCGTCTTTTCAACTACATCGTCACGGCCTTCGGCTTGCCATCCGCGACGACGATGCCCTCCACGGTCGAGAACATCCTCACCAGCGACATCAACGACCCGCAGAGCTACGTGAACAAATATGGCGGCGAATACAACGCCGCCTACAAGAAGATGCTCGCCGCCTTCAACTTCCAGACCGACGGTACGCTGCAAGCCGGCAAGACCGCGCAGGATGCGGACCAGATGAAGACGACGTCCGACGAATACATGGTGCGCTACAACGACAAGAGCGATGCCGAGGACGAAGCTCTGGTCAAGCGCTTCAAGCTGCTGATCGGTACGATGAAATCGGTCGACGAACTGCTCGCCAACAATGACATGAAGAAATTCATGCTGCGTGCCTTCGGCCTCGAAAACGAGGATCTGAGCACGCGAACGCTGAAGCGTATTCTGACCAGCGACCTCAACGATCCCAAGAGCTATGCCAACACGCTGCGCGATGAGCGCTACGTCAAGCTCGTAAAGGCATTCAACTTCAATCCGGACGGCACGCTCGGCGCACCGAAGCTGGCGCAGAGCGAAGGCGACATCATGAACACGGCCAAGGCCTATGTGATCGCCAAGTCCCGCTTCGGCACGGACGAAGAGAAGAAGGTCGCTAAGGATAAGGCGCAGGAGGAAGCCAAATACTACACCGCCGAGATTGAGAAGATCGAAACGCTCGACGCCTTTCTCGCGAACCGGCGTCTGGTCGATTTCGTTTTGGTCGGCGCCGGCATCGATCCGGAAACGGTCAAGACCGAATACCTCAAGGATATGTTCACGTCCGATCTCGACGATCCCAAGAGCTTCATCAATACCGATCCGGACGGGCTCAGATATCGCGAGATCGTCGCCTCCTTCAACTTCGACACAGCCGGTAAGATCGTCCGGGGCGAAGCCGGCCAGATCCAGACCCGGCGCGGGCTGATCACCACGGTCGACCTCTATCTCAATCAGTCGCTCGAGGAGTCGGAAGGCGCCGACAACGGCGGTGTTCGCCTGGCGCTCTATTTCAAGCGCAAGGCCCCGGAGATCAACACGGCCTACGACATCCTGGCCGAGACCGCCCTGTTCCAGGTTATCAAGACGGCCTACAGCATGCCGGAGGGCCTGCAGAATGCCAAGATCGAGGCGCAGGCCGCATATATCGAGCGCGTCATCGACATCAAGGATCTGCAGGACCCTGCGAAGCTCGGGAAGCTCCTGCAGCGGTTCACGGCGCTTTATGACGTCGAAAACAACACGGACGTTTCACCGGGGCTGGCGATCCTCAGCGGTAGCGGCGGTGGCGGCGTCAGCGCCGAGACGCTCTTGTCCCTCTCGCAATTACGCGCAGGTGGTCGCTGACACGGGTCGCCTGAAGTCCAGGTGCGCAAGCCTGCAGCATAAGACTGTCCGCAATCACCGATCCGCGCGCAACACCTTGTCAGGGTTCATGATGCCCGCCGGATCGAAGGCGTGCTTGATCCGTTGCATCAGCTCGATCTCGATCGGCGACCGGATCTCCGCGAGTTCGTCGCGCTTCAACTGGCCGATGCCATGCTCGGCCGAGATCGAGCCGTTGTACTTGAGAACGATGCCGTGGACGATCGCGTTGATCTCGCGCCAGCGATCGAGGAAGGCTTGTTTGTCGGCGCCGACCGGCTGCGAGATGTTGTAGTGGATGTTGCCGTCGCCCATGTGGCCGAAGGAGCAGATGCGCCCGCCGGGGATTGCCTTCATGACAGCGGCATCCGCATCCTTCATGAAGGCGGGAACGCTGGAGACGGGCACCGAAACGTCGTGCTTGATCGAGCCGCCCTCGGGCTTCTGCGCCGGCGACATGCTTTCGCGCATATGCCACAGCGCCTTGCCTTGCGTCTCGTTGGCAGCGATCACGGCATTTTCGACGAGGCCGGCTGCAAATCCCTGTTCCAGGAGGTCGTTGACCATCCGCTCGGCGCTTTCGGCCGAATCAGAGGCGGAGATGTCGATCAGCGCATACCAGGGATGGACGGTTTCCAGCGGGTCGCGGACGCCGGGAATGTGCTTTGTCGTGAATTCGACGCCGAGCCGCGGCATGAGTTCGAACCCCGTCAGCGCCGGCCCGCAAAGACTGGAGGCCTTCTCGAAGAGGGCGAGCGCATGCTCGACGCTGCCGACGCCGGCGAAAGCCACCTGGTGGCCGAGCGGTTTCGGAAAGAGCTTGAGCACGGCACCGGTGATGATGCCAAGCGTGCCCTCAGCGCCGATGAAGAGGTCGCGCAGGTCGTAGCCGGTATTATCCTTCTTCAGCCGGCGCAACCCGTCCCAGATTTCGCCGGTCGGCAACACCACTTCGAGGCCGAGGCAGAGTTGGCGCATATTGCCATAGGCGAGCACCGCCGTGCCGCCGGCATTGGTGGAGAGATTGCCGCCAATGCGGGCGGAGCCTTCCGATCCGAGCGACAGCGGGAACAGGCGATTGTGGTCGTCCGCCGCCTTCTGGATGTCGGCGAGAATGCAGCCGGCGTCCGCCACGATCACGTTGCCCACCGGGTCGACGTCGCGAATCCGGTTCAGCCGTTCGAGCGAAAGCACGATATCCGCCTTGCCTTCCCGTGGGATCTGGCCGGCGACATGGCCGGTATTGCCACCCTGCGGCACGATCGCCGTGCGGGTCGCGCTGGCGAGTTTCATGATGCGCGAGACCTCGTCGACCGAGCCGGGACGAAGCACCATCGGCGTCGTGCCGCGATAGAGGCCGCGGGATTCGACGAGATAGCGGGCCTTGTCCGCTTCGGCGGTGAGCGCATTGGCGCTGCCGACGATCTTGACGAAGGAGGCGATGAGTTCGGGGGAGGGAAGGGTCGTCATGGGCCTGCCTTCATATGGCGCCTGCGCGCGCTATCGGACCGGTCGATCTGAAGACACGATCCTCGGTTCGTATCGACTGCGATCATAACCGCAATCGCGGTGCGGAGGAGATGCCGCACGCAAGCTCACCCGCGCGGTGCCGCCGCCCGCTGCAGCCGATCGATGATCGCTTCTCCCAACCCTTCCGAAGGGATCGGCCCGAAGGCGATCGTCGCAGCGCCGCTGGCGTCCGCGCGCTTCATGTAGTCGAAGAGATTGGCTGCCGCTTCGCGAAGACTTCCGGTCGGGCTGAGATCGAGAACCACGGCCGCTTGTTCCTCGTTGGCGATCCGGTCGCCACCGAAGCGGATCAGCGCCTCACCGCTGCGCACATCGGTGGCATCAAGCCTCACGGCAGCGCCCGGCGCGTAATGGGAGGCCAGCATGCCCGGCGCCTCGATCGTTGCGCCCGCCGTTTCCGGTCGGATCACCGGACGATCGAGCAGGCGCTCGATCTCGGCGGCATCCAGACCGCCCGGGCGCAGCAGCCGGATCTCGTCGCCGTCGACCTTGATGATCGTGGACTCCAGGCCGATTTCGGCCGGGCCGGCATCGAGGATCAGCTTCAGTTTCTCGCCGAGATCGGCGTCGACATGGGCCGCACTGGTCGGGCTGATCTTGCCCGAGGTATTGGCGCTGGGCGCGGCGAGCGGTCGCCCGAACCGTGCGATCACCCGCCGCGAGAAGCCGTCGGGCATGCGGATGCCAAGCGTGTCGAGGCCGGCCGAGGCGAGTGCATGCACGGTGCTCTCAGGCCGCTGCGGCAGGATCAATGTCAGGGGGCCGGGCCAGAATGCTTCCGCCAGGCGTCGGGACACGGGGTCGAAGCGCACATGAGCCTCGGCCATGGCCATGTCGGAAACATGCGAGATCAGCGGATTGAAACGCGGCCGGCCCTTCATCTCGTAGATGCGGCTGATCGCATCGGGGTTGGTCGCGTCGGCGGCAAGGCCATAGACGGTTTCGGTGGGAATGGCGACCGGCTCGCCTTCGGCAAGAACGGCGCAGGCGCGTTCGATTGCGCGGTCCGGTTCAATGCCCGTGTCGATGATCTCTGCCATGCCGTTTCCTTTCCGCCGCTTCCTTAGCGGACGTGCCGGGAAAACAGAACGATTTTCTTTGCGGGAAACGGTTACTGGCTCAGAGGCTGCGGATGATGCGGCGCAGCGCGTCGTCCCGGGCACCCAGCATCAGCACGTTCTTGAGAGCAACCTTGGGGTCGTCGGTGCGAAAGAGCAGTCCGTTGTCGCGGACGTTGCGGTTGATGACCATCTGTCCGTCTTCGGCGCTCGGCTCGATCGCGACGGCAAAATACATGCGGGAATAGCCGCTCTGGATGCGGTCGAAGAAATGGGTCTCGTCACCAAGGTCGCTGAAGAAATTGGCGAAATAGAACGACCAGGTGATGTACTTGGAAGGCGTGACCGCCGTCCGCGCCGCCGTCACATGGCAATAGCCGAGATGCGGCTTGCCGACGAGCGTGCGGTGGAAGATCAGCTTCGGGAACTGGATCGAGGCGTGAAAGCCGTTGATCCGCTTGTGCGTCGTGTCGCCGGCGGTCGCGAGCTTCTTGGCGGTTCTGTCCGCGACTTCCTCATAACTCAGATACCGTCGTTCGCTCGGCGCCCATTGCCGGCGGTTGATCCTGCCGGTGCGCAGGAACTCGCTGTGAACCGCCGTCTTCGGCACGACGGCCGGCGGCTTCTCGGCCGCTGCGTCGTAATATCTGAATTTTGCCATGCGCCATCTGCCTGCCGGACATCTTCGTCCGCCGGCAAGCCTAGTGCCTTATGGTTAATGAAGGATTTCCTTTCGTTGGCGGAAGATGCGCCGGCACTTTCATGAAAATGTCGCAAACGGGCGAAGTCTTCCCGTGCCTGCGCCATATCGGCCGCGAAAAGTGGCATATGCCCAATATTTGATCTATCTATCTGTTTATAAATAGAAAAATTTTCGACTCCGTTCAAGGGGGACGGTTTCCACTGTGTCGTCATTCTGGAATTGGATGTCGCTATCCGGCGCCTGCCAGGGTGCCTTCCGCGCTTACATATCCTTGCTCAAGGTGTCGTCTTCCGAGGGGAAGGCGGAGAATTGGGAAGCCGGTCAAATCCCGGCGCTGCCCCCGCAACGGTGGTGGAGCGAAAGCCTCGGCAAAAGGCCACTGGACGGTTCCGTCCGGGAAGGCGCCGGGCTGGTCCGCAAAGGACGGCTCCTGAGCCCGGAAACCAGCCTTGACGGACATAACCGTAACGGGTTGCGGCGGGCAGCCGGATCGGAGCCTGAAACGCATGGGTGCGCGCCCGTGCGGGTTCCTGTCCTGCCTCTCCGAAACATGGCGCATGAGGACAGGACATGGATACCAAGACCGATATGCTTCGCAAGCTGAAGGGCCGGCGTGACGGCTACAGCCTCGATCGGGCCTTCTACATCGATCCCGACTATTACCGGCAGGATCTGGAAAACATCTGGTACAAGGACTGGCTGTTCATCGGCCATGACTGCGAGATCCCGCGGGCCGGCAACTATTTCACCGTCCAGGTCGGCGATTTTCCCGTCGTCGTCACCCGCGATCGCCAGGGTACGATCCGCGCGCTCCACAATTCCTGCCGGCACCGCGGTTCCCGCGTCTGCACGCAGCACAAGGGGTCCTCGGCGAAGCTCGTCTGTCCCTATCATCAGTGGACTTACGAACTCGATGGCTCGCTGCTCTTCGCGCGCCAGATGGGCGAGGACTTCGACAAGGCGGCCCACAGCCTGAAACCGATCCACTGCGAGACGGTCGGCGGCTACATCTTCATCAACCTGTCGGAGACACCGGCGGATTTCGCGGCCTTCCGTGAACTGGTCACCCCCTATCTCGCTCCCCACCGGCTTGGGGAGACCAAGGTTGCCTTCGAAAGCACCATCATCGAGAAGGGCAACTGGAAGCTCGTCTGGGAAAACAACCGCGAGTGCTACCATTGCGCCGCCAATCACCCTGAACTCTGCCGCACATATCCGGAAGCGCCGACCGCGACCGGGGTGCAGGGCGCCAAGGACGATCCGGTGATTGCCGCTCACTGGGCGAAATGCGAGGCAGAGGGCCTGCCGAGCGAGTTCCGGATGTCGCCGACCGGCCAGTTCCGCGCCGCGCGCATGCCGCTGGTCGATGATGCCGAAAGCTATACGATGTCGGGTGCGCCCGCCGTTAAACGCGCGCTGTCAGCCGATGTCCGGCAGAAGCAGATCGGCACGCTCCTGATGTTCCATTACCCGACCACCTGGAACCATGTGCTTTCCGATCACGCCATCACCTTCCGCGTGCTGCCGCTCGGGCCGGAGCTCACGCAAGTGACGACGAAGTGGCTGGTCAACAAGGATGCGGTCGAAGGCGTCGACTATACACTCGATGACCTGACCCATGTCTGGACCGAGACCAACGACCAGGATCGCCAGATCGTCGAGGAAAACGCCTTCGGCATCCGGTCGCCGGCCTATGAATCCGGCCCCTATTCGCCGGAGCATGAAGGCGGCGTAATGCAGTTCGTCGAATGGTACTGCAAGTTCATGGAGCAGCGCCTCGAGGGCGATGCGGCTCCGTTGTCGAAGGTCGCCTGACATGCAGATGGCACCCTCCTTCCACCATTTCGACGAACTGCATGTCTGGATCGACCGGCAGCAGATGCTCGAATGCACGTCGGCGGTCGTCGAGACCGCCGACGTCATCACCTTCACCTTCCGCGCGGAGAAGCCAGCCTGGTTTCGCTACCTGCCCGGCCAGTTCGTGACGCTCGAACTGCCGGTCGCGGACGAACCGGTCATGCGCACCTATACCCTGTCGTCGACGCCATCGCGGCCGCTCTCGATCGCGGTCACGGTGAAGGCACAGGCCGACAGCATCGGCACCCGCTGGATGTTCGACCATCTCAAGCCCGGCATGAAGCTGAGGGCCTTCGGGCCGCTCGGCGATTTCAGCTTCGTCCGCCATCCGGGCGATAAGTACCTGTTCATCTCGGCCGGCTCCGGCATCACGCCGATGATGTCGATGACCCGCTGGATGGCGGACTGCGTGCCGGAGACGGACGTCACCTTCATCTCCTGCGCCCGTCGGCCGGAGGATCTTTTGTTCCGCTCGGAGCTCGAAGTCCTGGCAACGCAGATGTCCGGGCTGAACCTCGGCTTCATCGTCGAGGGACATGAGGCGCGCCACGGTTGGCATGGCCTGCGTGGCCGCATCGACGGTGCCAAGTTGCCGTTGCTCGCTCCCGACTTCCTGGAACGCACGGTGTTCTGCTGCGGGCCGGAACCCTTCATGCGCGGTGTGCGCGAGATGCTGAAGGCAGCCGGTTTCGACATGAGCCGCTATCACGAGGAGAGCTTCCAGCCGGCGGCCGCGCCTGCTGCGGAAGAAATCGCCGTGCGCGCTGGTATCGGCGACGACGGCGAGGGCCAGGTGGCCAAGGTTGCCTTCACCATGAGCGGCAAGGAAGTGGTGGCAAAGCCCGGCCAGACGATCCTGCAGACGGCCCGCGCCAACGGTGTGCGGATCGGTGCTGCCTGCGAGGGCGGCATCTGCGGCACCTGCCGTGTAATGAAGGTCGCAGGCGAAGTCGAGATGAGCCACAATGGCGGCATTCTTGATGACGAGATCGACGAGGGCTACATCCTCGCCTGCTGCTCGCGGCCGCTGGGAGATGTCCAGATCGAAGCCTGAAGGGGCTAGGGCGTGCTACAGGGCGGTGGCTGGGCGGTGGCGAGCCCTGGGCTGCCGGTCGATGGCTTGGGGCATCCGCCCTGCGCGGCGTCATCGGCCGCGACTGCCACCTGCAGGGCGCGCTCGTGGCGGGCGAAATCGATCGACCCGGTCACCAGCATGTCGACGCTGCTGCCGGCGCTGCTCGTGGCGCCGGCACGGCTGACGAGCAGTGGCTCGCCAAGCGTTGCGGCCGCCCGTGCGACCGCGTGCACTCCGGTCCCTTGCGCAGCTTGCGCGACGAGGGTGATCGGCATTGGTTTTTCCGGCAGCAACGCGCCTTGCGCCCAGATCGCCTTCAGCGCCAGCGGCGACATCGCTGCGACATTCACGTCGATGTCGTCCAAGGTGCCGGGCACACGATAGGGACAGCGTCGCTTGCCGCAATTGACGCCGGAGGAGAACTGCCACAGCGCATAGCTGTCCCAGTTGCCCATCGGGAAGACCTGGCGGATATCCGGCTTGTAGCGCGCATACCAGAGCGGCAGGCGCGATAGCAGCCGGTGCTTGGCGCGGTGCGTGGCGATGTATTGGGCCGTGATGTGGTTGGTATAGAGGATCGGATAGCGTCCCGTCCGGGTTTTGATGTGGCCGGCGAAGATGGCGGCATCCTCGAGCGACATGTATTTGTCGGGATCGATGCCTTCGAGATCGAGAACCATCAGTTCGTCGTCGCGCGGCTCGGCGTAGTCGAGGAAATGGTTCGCCTGGTCCACGGGGTTGCCGGGACGGGCGAGATGGTAGGCGCCCCATAGCAGCCCGTGCGAGCGGGCGATCATGCGCCGGGTCTGATAGAGCTCGCGGCTGACCGCGTATTTGCGCCACATGGTCTTGCAGTGGTTGAAGGTGTCGCCATTGTGGTCGCCGGTGCAGGAGAAGCTCTCCGGCAAACCGTCGGAGGCCTTGGCGATGAAGCCGGAGATGCGCTTGTCGGCGAGCATGACTTCCCAGTCGATGCTGTTCATTTCATAGGCGTCGACGATGATGGAATTCGACTTTGTCTTCCAGGGTTCCAGTTCACCGGCGCGTGCGGTCGCCGCCGCGAAAATCAGACCCAGGAAGGTCGCGAGGCGCAGAATCATCCCTGTGGTGGAGATATACCGCTTAGCCATTCTCTGAGATTGCCGACAGTATCGTTAATGCATCGTAAATCTCAGCCCCCGAGCAGGACTGTGCTGGAGCGGCGCGTGAATGTATACCGACCTCCGGCTGTATATGAGCAATATCTTTCATAATATTGGTGTGTCGCAAGAGGGCGTGGATGCCGGCAGACCGATCAACAGGTGGATCGAAACCGTCGCTGTTACCGGCCTGCCGCTGGCGATCTCTTGTGCGGGAGCGTGGGCCGCGACGCCTGAATATGGAACAAAACCGGTGGCTTACACGTTGCTCGGTGGTTTCGGGTTTCCCGGCTGAGGGGCGTCCCCCGGTTTTGCAACGATCCGGGGGAAATCATGAAAAGGCTCAAGGTGCCGCGGTTGCCCAATTTCTCGGTGTACTGCGGAGCGTGGATTCGGTTACGGAGGTTTTAATGAAGATTTTTCTGAGGACCGGGAAGAGCCGGTGGTTTTCTTCGATCATTGCCGCGGCAATCCTGATGACGTCCGCGGCCCCGTCGCAGGCGTTCATGCCGGCGCCGACGCGCGTCGAACGGCCGAACGATGCGACGAACGTTCAGTATCGCCGGCCGGGCTATGAACGCCGCGGCAACTATTACTACTACAACGGCTATCGCGGCTATCGCTACCATCGCCCGGGCTATCGCTACTATGACGGTTGGTGGTACCCGATGGCTGCCTTCAGTGCCGGCGTAATCATCGGCGGGGCGATCGCCCAGCCGCCACGCTACGAGCGTCCTGCTGCCGGCTATGGCAACCGTCATGTGCAGTGGTGCTATGACCGTTACCGTTCCTACAGGGCCTACGACAATACCTACCAGCCCTATGGCGGCCCGCGCCGGCAATGCTACTCGCCTTATAGCTAAGGGTGAGCGGGCCGGGGCTTCCGCTTCCGGCCCTCCCTCGCAGGCTCACAGAATCCCGATCCGCCTCAGGATCCACCAGGCAAAGCCCATGGAGAGCCCGATGAACAGCGCCGCATAGAGCGTGCCGGTGCCATCGGCGAAGGGCAGCGCCCCGGTATTCATGCCGAAGAAGCCGGTGACGAGCGTCGGCGGCAGCAGGAAAGCGGTCATCAGCGACAGGATGTAGAGGTGCCGGTTGGTTTCCGAGGAAATCTTGCTGTCGATCTCCTCGTGCAGCAGACGCGCCCGTTCCTGCAGGGCGAAGACGTCGCGGTCAACCGTTTCGAGCCGGTCTGAAAGCCGCTCGGCGGCGTCGATGAAACCGGGCGGCACCTCGTCTTCGTCCGAGGCGGCAGCCCGTCTCAGCAAGGCCAGGATCGTGCGCAGATGGCGGTGAAGCCGCACGACCGTACGGCGCAGCGGCGCGAGGCCTGGCTGCTGTCGATGCCCCGCTTCGCCATAGACGTGATCCTCGATGACGTTCAGGTCCTCGGTCAGTTCCAGAACCAGCGAGATCAATGTGCGCTGGAATTCGATCACGATCATCTCGAAGAGATCGATCGGGCGGGCGCATTTCGCGCTCTTCTCGACCGCCGCCTTGACGCGATCGATGCTGCGCAGCGGATGCAGACGCGTGGTGATGATGATCCTGTCGCTGACGGCGAAATGCAGCCAGCCGATCGTCTTGGTCACTGCGTCGAAGGTGCGCTCGAAGTCTACGAGCGTCCCGTGTACGATATCGTCCGAAACCGTAATCGCGGCCTGCGTGTCGTGGCTGGTCAGCGTCGCGACCGCGAGTGGCGGAAGGTTGCCGATCCGCTCGATCAAGGCAGGTGTGCGTGCGTCGGAGAGCGCCAGATGAACCCAGACCCATCCTTCGCCGGCAAGCAGGCTGTCGATCGAGGCGTCGGTGGCGATACGCCGGCAGCGGCTTTCGCCGGGCAGAAAGCGGTAGGCCCATACGATGCCGGGTATTTCGGGGGAAATCAGGTTCATCGGAATGCCTTGGCAGGGGCCTACCGCATGTCCCCTTAAATCGCCACCGATTTAAGGGAGAAAACATGCGGCCATTCAAAATGCTACAGCGACCTTAGCGCGTCTTACCAAGACGCGCGGCGCTGTATGCCTTGGCTTCTATGCCCGGTTGATGACAGTTTTGTTACAGGCGAGCATGACGCCGTGTCCGCGCACAGGGGCGGGAATTGACGTTGACGTTTACGTAAAAATCAATAGTGTTCCGCGCAACGAGGATGCGCTCTGCGCGACCTGGCTATCTGGGAGGATCATCATGTACAAGGCACCCGTCGAAGAGATTGCGTTCACGCTGAAACACGTGGCAGGCATGAGCGACGCGCTGCAATCGGGCGCCCTTGGCGACCTCGGCGAAGACCTGGTCGATGCCATCCTTTCCGAAGCCGGCCGATTCGCGACGGAAGAGGTGGCACCTCTCGGCGATGTCGGTGACCGTCAGGGCTCGCGCCTCGTCGAAGGCAAGGTGGAGACGCCGGACGGCTGGTGCGACCTCTACCACAATTGGATCGGCGGCGGCTGGAACGGCCTGACGGCGCCGGAAGAATTCGGCGGCCAGAACCTGCCGCACATGCTGCATGTTGCCGCCATGGAAATGTGGAACGCCGGCTCCATGGCCTTTGCGCTCGGCCCGACGCTTACCATGGGCGCGATCGAGGCATTGGAAAAGCATGGTTCCGACGCGCTGAAGGCCACTTATCTGCCGAAGATGGTTTCCGGCGAATGGACCGGCACGATGAACCTGACCGAGCCGCATGCCGGTTCCGACCTCGGCGTCCTGAAGACCCGCGCCGAGCGCCGCGACGACGGCACCTACCGCATCTTCGGCCAGAAGATCTTCATCACCTGGGGCGAGCACGACTTCACTGACAATATCGTCCATCTGGTGCTGGCGCGGCTTCCCGATGCGCCCGCCGGCACCAAGGGCATCTCGCTCTTCCTGGTGCCGAAATTCCTGGTCAGGGCCGATGGTTCGCTCGGCGACCGCAACGATCTCTTCTGCCATTCGCTTGAGCACAAGCTCGGCATCCATGGTTCGCCGACCTGCACCATGATCTATGGTGATGGCAAGTTCGGCGCCGAGAAGGGCGCGATCGGCTACCTGATCGGCGAGGAAAATCGCGGTCTTGCCTGCATGTTCACCATGATGAACAACGCCCGGCTCGCCGTCGGCATGCAGGGTGTCGCCATTGCCGACGCCGCCACGCAGAAGGCGATTGCCTTCGCCAAGGAGCGCACCCAGGGCAAGGCGCCGGGCTGGACGGGGCAGGGCATGAGCCCGATCATCGAGCATCCCGACGTCGCCCGCACGCTTCTGACGATGAAGGCGCTGACGCAAGGCTCGCGCGCGATCTCCTATGCCTGCGCCCATGCCGTCGACATGGCGCATGCGGCCGAAGGCGAGAAGGCGAAATACTGGCAGGAGCGTTCCAGCCTGCTGACGCCGATTGCCAAGTCGTTTTCGACCGACGCCGGCGTCGACGTCGCCTCGATGGGCATCCAGGTCCATGGCGGCATGGGCTTCATCGAGGAAACCGGTGCCGCGCGCTACCTGCGCGATGCCCGCATCGCTCCGATCTACGAGGGCACCAACGGCATCCAGGCGATCGATCTCGTCACCCGCAAGCTGCCGCTTTCCGACGGCGCCCATGTCCGCGGCTTCATCGGCGACCTGCGCGAAATCGCGTCTGCCGTGCGCGCTTCGAACCGGAGCGGTTTCGGCGAGACGGCTGCGCGTCTCGATGCGTCGCTGGATGATCTGTCGGCTGCGACCGAGTGGCTGGTCGCCGCCGTCGCCGACGGCAGGCTCGCCGAAGCATTGGCCGGCGCCACGGCCTATCAGCGCCTGTTCGGCCTGGCGCTGACGGGTGCCTATCTCGCAAAGGGTGGTCTGGCTGAAGTCAGCGATGGCAAGGAAGACCAGCGCATCGCGCTCTGCCGCTTCACGGCGGAAAACCTTCTGGCGGAAACCGCTGCGCTGAAGGATCGTGTCGTCAACGGCGCCGACAGCCTGGCCGTCGCCCGCGCCGTTCTGGCTTGAGAGGAATACCCATGACCGACCACGTCCTCATCGAACGACCGGAGGCCTATCCCGGCGTCCAGGTGATCCGCTTCAACCGCCCGGAGAAGAAGAACGCCATCACCCGCGACATGTACGCGAAGATGACCAATGCGCTGACGGTCGCCTCAAGCGACCCGGCCGTACGCGCCACCGTCTTCCTCGGCACCGATGGCTGTTTCTCCGCCGGCAACGACATGGCGGATTTCCTCGCCTTCGCCATGGGCGGTTCCATGGGCATGGAGGTGATCGAGTTCCTGAAGGCGCTGGCGACTGCGACCAAGCCTGTCGTCTCGGGCGTCGACGGGCTGGCAATCGGCATCGGCACGACCATCCATCTCCATTGCGACCTGACGGTCTCGTCCGAGCGTTCGGTGTTCAAGACGCCCTTCGTCGATCTGGCGCTGGTGCCGGAAGCGGCTTCCAGCCTGATCGCGCCGCGCATCATGGGCCACCAGCGGGCCTTTGCACTGCTTGCCGCCGGCGAGCCTCTGACGGCCCGCGAGGCGCTGGAGGCTGGCTTGATTTGGAAGGTCGTCGCCCAGGATGCCGTCGAAGGGGAGGCGCTGGCGCTTGCCGCCCGTCTTGCCAAGAAGCCGCCGGAGGCGCTTCGCATCGCCCGCGACCTCGTCCGCGGCGACCGCAGCGACGTCCTTGCGCGCATCGACGAGGAAGCCAAGCACTTTGCGGCGCAGTTGCAGAGCGCCGAGGCGCGTGCGGCCTTTGAGGCCTTCATGCGCCGCTAAACTATCCAGGCTTTGTGTGTGGGTGAGACGGGTGCCGCTGTGCACGCGTTTTCGTGTTCGGGGAGCGTCCCACAGCGCCGCGCGTCTTATCAGACGCGCAAAGGTCGCTGTAGCACTTTGAAGTGCTGCATGTTTTTGTCCTTTAATCGGCGACGATTAAAGGAAACATGCAGTAGCCGCGACTGGGTAAAGATCCCGTTGCCGCCGGCATCGCGAACTTGCATAAATCAATTTTAATTGCTTCTTAAATAGCGATCGGTAGCGTGCGGCGCGATAGGCCTATCCTCATTTCGAGGGGCCCCAGCCGCATGAAGCATGGCTGGCTCCGCCTTCTGGCATGTTCAACGTTTTCCCGTAGACGTCAGCGCTCCGCCCCTCCGGCGGACGATGGATGCTGCGCGAAAATCAACGAGAGCTCATGTCCGGCGGCGGTCGCCGGCATCCATTGGGAGCCCATCTTGTCCAAGCGATCGAATCTCATGACGCGCATCCTCGTCGCCGCGTCCTGTGTCGTCGTCGGCGCCTTTGCCGGCTTTTCCGTTTACATCGACACGCTGCAGCGTAGCACCACCACCAAGGCCGTCGAGGAGAACATTGCGTCCTCCGGCACGCAGGCCGCGCAGAGCGTTGCCAAGTGGCTGAACGGCCGCGTCACGCTGACCGCGATGGTCGCCGATGCCACCGGCCGCGCGGCCGATGACGGCGCCATCCAGCCGATCCTGAAGAACGACGTGCTGACCAGCGAATTCATGTCGACCTATGTCGGCAACGAGAGCGGCAAGTTCATCACCTGGCCGGACAACCCGATGCCGGCCGGCTACGACCCGCGTCAGCGCCCGTGGTACCAGCAGGCCGTCAAGGCCGATGCCCGCGTTTTGACCGAGCCCTATGTCGACGCTTCGAGCGGTGCGCTCATCATCAGTGCGGCGGTGCCGGTCAAGCGTGACGGCAAGCTCTATGGCGTTGCTGCCAGCGACTTTTCGCTCGATACGCTGGTATCGATGATCAAGGGCGTCGACGTCGGCGGCGAAGGCTTTGCCTTCCTCGCCAGCAAGGACGGCCAGATCCTCGTGCATCCGGATGCCAAGCTCGTCACCAAGTCGCTCGCCGATGCCTTCCCGATCGACACGCCGACGATCGGTTCCGGCATCATGAACACCGAGCTCGGCGGCAAGCCGATGCTGGTGAGCTTCGTTCCGGTACAGGGCCTTCCCTCGGTCGAATGGTATGTCGGCTTCGTCATCGACGCCGATGCCGCCTATTCCGCGATCGACAAGTTCCGTATTGCCGCAACCATTGCCACGATCCTTGCGGTCGGCGTGATGATCGTCTTCCTCGCGACCTTCCTCAGCCGTCTCGTGATCCGTCCGGTGACGGACATGACCGGTGCGATGGAAAAGCTTGCTGCCGGCAATCACAACGTCGAAATCCCCGGCGAAGAGCGCCGCGACCAGATCGGCTCGATGGCCGCGGCAGTCGCCGTCTTCAAGGCGAACGCCGTCGAACGCGCCCGCCTCGAGACCGAAGCGGATGCCAATCGGTCGCTGTCGGAACGCGAGCGGCTGGAGCGCGAAGCGCAGAAGGCACGGGATGCGGCCGAAATCCAGCAGGCCGTCGATGGCCTGGCAACCGGCCTCGGCCGTTTGGCCGATGGCGACCTCGCCTATCGTATCGATACCCCCTTCGCGGATCGCCTCGACCGACTGCGCGCCGACTTCAACAACTCCGTCGCCAAGCTGCATGACACGCTGCGCGCCGTCGGTGCGAATGCCCGTGGCATCGACGCCGGGGCCTCCGAGATCCGCTCGGCCGCCGACGATCTCGCCCGCCGCACCGAGCAGCAGGCGGCTTCGGTTGAAGAGACTGCAGCCGCACTCGAAGAGATCACCACGACGGTCAAGGATTCCGCCCGCCGGGCCGAGGAAGTCGGTGCGCTCGTCGCCCGCACCCGTGCCGGTGCGGAAAAGTCCGGCGAAGTCGTTGCCAACGCCGTCGAAGCGATGCACGCGATCGAGAAGTCCTCGGGGGAGATCTCCAACATCATCGGCGTCATCGACGACATCGCCTTCCAGACGAACCTGCTTGCGCTGAACGCCGGCGTCGAGGCGGCCCGTGCCGGTGAAGCTGGCAAGGGTTTTGCCGTCGTTGCCCAGGAAGTGCGCGAACTCGCCCAGCGTTCGGCCAATGCGGCCAAGGAGATCAAGGCACTGATCACCACCTCGGGCAATCAGGTCAGGAACGGCGTGACGCTGGTCGGCGACACCGGCAAGGCGCTGGAGACGATCGTTGCCGAGGTCCAGGAGATCAACAAGCATGTGAGCGCGATCGTCACGGCGACGCGCGAACAGTCGACGGGTCTCCAGGAGATCAACACGGCGGTCAACACCATGGACCAGGGCACGCAGCAGAATGCGGCGATGGTGGAAGAGCAGACGGCGGCAAGCCACGGTCTTGCCTCCGAGGCCGCCTCGCTCAATGCACTGCTCGCCCAGTTCAACCTCGGCGAAACGCAAGCTGTTTACGTCGGGAGCGGTGCCCGTCGTCGCGCGGCCTGACGTCCGCGCCCCCGGGGGCAGAACGCCGGAACAACAAAGGGATCGGTCATTGCCGTGAATCACTATGGCAATTGCTTCAAGCCCGATATGAGAAAGGCCCGGGAAACCGGGCCTTTCTCATTGATGTTTTTTGTGTGCCGCTCCTGTCCTCATCGGGCTCAACCCGTGGCGGAGAAGATGAGCGATGGTGCCGGACAGGGCCAGACAGCAGACTGGCCTCCCGGCCGTCTCTCATTTCTCGAGCGTCGCGACCGCCTCGACATGGGCCGACCAGAGAAACTGGTCGATCGGCGTCACCGAAGTGATCCGGTAGCCTGCAGCCGTAAGGATGGAAAGATCGCGTGCCAGCGTGACCGGATTGCAGGACACGGCAGCAATTTTCTTGACACCGGAGCGGGCGATCTCATGACACTGCGCCTCGGCGCCGGCGCGCGGCGGATCGAAGACGATCGCGTCGTAGACCTTCAACTCCTGCGCCATGACCGGACGGCGGAACAGGTCACGCTTCTCCACGGTCACCGGCTTCAGTCCCTGCGTGTTGCGCGCAGCGAAATCGAGCGCCTTCAGCGCCTTGTCCTCGCCTTCGACCGCATGCACGCGCGCCTTGCGCGCGATGCGCAGTGCGAAGGTACCGCAGCCGGCAAAGAGATCGGCGACGCGCTTGGCCTTGCCGAGGTGATCAAGCACCAGCTTCGCCATCGCCTCCTCGGCCTCGGCCGTTGCCTGCGTGAAGCTGCCCGGCGGCGGCGAAACGGAAACGCCGCCGAAATCGATCAACGGCTTCACCGGTTCGACGATGATCTCGCCATTCAGGCTGACGCGGGCGATGCCGCGCTCGCCGAGGACGGCCTCGACCGTGCGGCGGCGTTCGCGGTCATCGAGCTTCTTGATGCCTTCGACGGCAAGGTCGAGGCCCGAAAGGGTCTCGAGCACGGTGATACGAAACGGCTCGGCGTTGACGGCCATGGCGGCGCCGATCCTGGCGATCGTTGCGAGCTTCGTGACGATGCCCGGGCTCGCGATCGGACATTCGGAGATCGCGACGATGTGATGGCTTTCCGCCTGGTTGAAGCCGAGAAGCAGTTCCTTCTCGGTCTTGCGGGCGGTGAAGACCGCACGGCGGCGCTGGCCGGGATGGGCGACGATCAGTGGCGCCATCTCCGGCTTCAGCCCTTTCGACTTCAAGGCAGCGATCACGAGATCGCGCTTGAACTCTTGATAGAGCGTATCCGAGGCGTGCTGCATCGTGCAGCCGCCACAGGTGCCGTTGACACCGTCAGGCCCGAAGTGCCGACAGCGCGGCTCGACGCGCTCGGCGGAAGGCTCCTTCAGCGCGATCAGCGTCCCGTGCGACTTGTTGACCGCCAGCGCCACGCTCTCGCCGGGCAGCGTGAAAGGCGCATAGATCGGCCCATCGGGGCCTTCGGCAATGCCGTCGCCCTGGGCGCCAAGGCGGTTGATTCTGACGGTCTCGGTGCTCATGGCTTCTTCCCCGCCAGTAGAAACTCGACATTGCCGTCGCCGCCGGCAATGGGCGAGGGGATGAGGCCGAGGCTCTGCCAGCCCATGTCCTCCACGAGCCAGCGCTCAAGTTCGGCAGCAACGGCCGGAGCGCTGTCGGGATCCTTGAGCAGGCCGGCCTTGCTGATCGCGTCGCGACCCGCCTCGAATTGCGGCTTTACCAGCAGGATGCAGCGTGCGCCGGGAAGCGCCATGTCGAGCGCCGGAGGGAGGGCAAGCTTCAGCGAGATGAACGAGACATCCGAGACGACGAAGGTGACCTCGCGATCGTCAATGTCTTCGGGCGTCATCGCGCGCGCATTGAGACCCTCGATGCTGGTGACACGCTCGTCGTCGGCGATGCGTGGGTGGATTTGCCCATGGCCGACATCGACCGCCACGACATGCTCGGCGCCGCGCTTCAAGAGGACTTCGGTGAAGCCGCCCGTGGAGGCACCGATGTCGAGACAGCTTTCGCCGGCGGGATCCAGCGCAAAGTGATCGAGCGCCGCGACGAGCTTCAGCGCCGCGCGGGAGACATAGTCCTGCGCCGGATCATCGATGGTGATCGTCACGCTTTCGGCAAACATCGACGACGGCTTGTTGACCGTGCGGCCGTCAACCTTGACGGTGCCGCGCTGGATCGCGTCGCGGGCGCGGGCGCGGCTGGCGACCAATCCTGTATTGAGCAGCAACTGGTCGAGGCGGACCCGGTTTCTGTGTTCTTCGTTCTGGCGTTCTTCTGACATGCGTTTCTCATGGCGATTTGCCGCTGTAATGGCAAGCCCCCCGCGCTCGGAGGCCGGCTCCAGATCACGGATAAGCGCGGTTTGGAACATTGCCGCTCATTTTGAGTTCGCTCCAAGTTGCCTCCAGGTTGCGAGGCAGCCGAGCCAGCAAACGGGAGAAGCGATGACCCGCAGCCAGAAACAGTGGTCCCGAGACGTCACGCGCCACAGCAACGCTCTCGAACTCGAGCCTCACCTGTTCGAAAAGGAGGATGCGAAGGAGATCGCAGCGTCGCTGAAGCGTTCTGCCGACAGAAGCAGGAGGCGAAAGGCCGAGCCCTTTCGGTCTGCCATGTCGATGCTGACCTTCTATGTCAATCGCGCGGGCAAAAACCTGCCGGACGACAGGAAGAAAATTCTGGAAGACGCGAAGGATGAACTGCGTCGCGCTTACGGTCGGCGCCCCAAGGCGTGAGGTGACCTTCGTGTTGGAGGATTAGCCGGCAGCGCCGATGCCGATATCCTGCTTCTGGCCGAGCGCCTTGAAAACGGTCGAGACGATGCCGGCGCGGTCGAGGCCGGCGGCGGCGTACATCGCCTCGGGCTTGGCCTGTTCCATCCAGATATCGGGCATGACCATGGGGCGCACCTTGAGGCCGCCGTCGAGCAGGCCGTCCTCGGCGAGGAACTGCAGCACATGGCTGGCGAAACCGCCGACGGCGCCTTCCTCGATGGTGATCAGCACCTCGTGGTGGCGGGCAAGCTGGCGGATGAGGTCATGGTCGAGCGGCTTGGCGAAGCGCGCATCGGCGACCGTGGTCGAGAGGCCGGCGGCATCGAGATCTTCGGCCGCCATCAGGCAGTCGGCAAGACGGGTGCCGAAGGAGAGCAGCGCCACCTTCGATCCCTGCTTGACGATGCGGCCCTTGCCGATCTCCAGGATCTGGCCGCGTTCCGGCATTTCGACACCGACGCCTTCGCCGCGCGGGTAGCGGAAGGAGATCGGACCGCCGTCATAGGCGACGGCGGTGCGCACCATGTGCTTCAATTCCGCCTCGTCGGCGGCTGCCATCACCACGAAACCGGGAAGCGTCGCGAGATAGGTCGTGTCGAACGAACCCGCATGGGTCGGTCCGTCGGCGCCGACGAAGCCGGCGCGGTCGATCGGGAAGCGCACCGGCAGGCCTTGGATCGCCACATCATGCACCACCTGGTCATAGCCGCGTTGCAGGAAGGTCGAGTAGAGGGCCGCGAACGGCTTGTATCCCTCGGCGGCGAGGCCGGCGGCGAAGGTCACCGCATGCTGTTCGGCAATGCCGACGTCGAAGCAGCGTGACGGATGGACCTTGGCGAACCTGTCGAGACCGGTGCCGGAGGGCATGGCGGCAGTGACGGCGACGATCTTGTCGTCGAGGCTCGCTTCCTGCGTCAGCGCATCGGCAAAGACGGAGGTATAGGCGGGGGCATTTGGCTTGGCTTTCGCCTGGGCCCCGGTAATGATGTCGAATTTGTTGACGCCGTGATACTTGTCGGCGGCGGCTTCCGCCGGCGGATAGCCCTTGCCCTTCTGCGTCACCACATGGATCAGCACCGGCCCCTTGGCATTGTCGCGCACGTTGCGCAGCACCGGCAGCAGATGGTCGAAGGAATGCCCGTCGATCGGGCCGATATGGTAGAAGCCCATCTCTTCGAAGAGCGTGCCGCCGGTAACGTAGCCGCGGGCGTGTTCCACCGCGCGTGTGATCGCCCGGTCGACGGTCTTGCCGAGATAGGCGGTCAGCTTCTTGCCGACCTCTCGGATGCCCATATAGGTGCGGCCGGAGGCAAGGCGCGCCAGATAGGCGCTCATCGCTCCGGTCGGCGGTGCGATCGACATGTCGTTGTCGTTGAGGATGACGATCAGCCGCGCGTCGAGCGCGCCGGCATTGTTCAGCGCCTCATAGGCCATGCCGGCCGAAAGCGCGCCGTCGCCGATGACGGCGATGACGTTGCGGTTCTCGCCGTCGAGATCGGCGGCGACGGCCATGCCGAGGCCGGCGGAAATCGACGTCGAGGAATGAGCGGCGCCGAAGGGATCGTATTCGCTCTCGGCGCGACGGGTGAAGCCGGAAAGGCCGCCTTCCTGGCGAAGCGTACGGATGCGGTCACGGCGGCCGGTCAGGATCTTGTGCGGATAGCACTGGTGGCCGACATCGAAGATCAGTCGGTCATGCGGCGTGTTGAACACCTTGTGGATGGCAATCGTCAGCTCGACGACACCGAGGCCCGCGCCGAGGTGGCCGCCGGTACGCGACACCGCGTCGATCATCTCCGCCCGGACTTCTCCGGCAAGCTGCGGCAGGTCCTTGTCGTCGATCTTCTTCAGATCGTCGGGGAAGGTCACCTTGTCGAGCAAGGGAGTAGCCGGCATCGGATTGGTTGGCAGTTGTGTCACGCTGCATGCCTCATGCGCGCCGCGGGATTAGGCGCGCGATAGTTAGTGGTACCGTCGAAGCGGCTCTTTAGACGCAATCGTTGCTGAATGCAAAATTAGGCGTTCCTGCGTCGTCGACCAAGAGACTAGCGCATGATTCTGTGAATCGAAATCGATTCAAGCGGGATGAGGCAATGTTGCGCGGTTTTATGCACTCCTCCCGCCTCTACTTTTGGTCGAAATCAGCCTTCGGGCAGCGGAATGAATTCTTCCTCGTCTCCGGGCACGATGTCGAAGCGGCCGGTGCGCCACTCTTCCTTCGCCTTGTCGATGCGCTCCTTGGACGAGGAGACGAAGTTCCACCAGATGTGGCGGGCCGAACCGAGCGCGGCACCACCGAAGAGCATGACGTGACAGCCCTGCGGCCCGGCGGTCACGGTGATCTCGTCGCCCGGGCGGAAGACGAGCAACTGGTTTTCGGCGAAATGGTCGCCGGCGATGATCGCCTCGCCGGAGAGAATATAGAGCGCACGCTCTTCCCACTGCGCGGCGAAGGGGGCGCTTTTGCCTGGCGCGATGTTGAGATCGACGTAGATGGTGTCGGTGAAGACCGAGACGGGCGACTTGGCGCCCTCGAAATTGCCGATCACCACCCGCGCCTTGATGCCGTCGTCGCTCATATGCGGCAGTGCCCGCTCCTCGGTGTGGCTGAAGATCGGGTCGATCTCTTCCTTGTGGTCGGGCAGCGCCAGCCAGGTCTGCAGGCCCGAGATCGAGCGTGCATGGCCGCGCTGGTTTTCAGGAGAACGCTCGGAATGTACGATGCCGCGGCCCGCGGTCATCAGGTTGACGTCGCCGGGGCGGATGACCATCTCGGTGCCGAGGCTGTCGCGGTGCTTGATCTCGCCGTCGAAGAGATAGGTGACGGTCGAAAGGCCGATATGCGGGTGCGGGCGCACATCGATCGCTTCGCCGGCCCGCAACAGCGCCGGTCCCATGCGGTCGAAGAAGATGAAGGGTCCGACGAGGCGCCGCTTCGCAGTCGGCAGCGCGCGCCGAACCTGCAGCCCGCCGATATCGCTGGTGCGCGGAACGATCAGGTGTTCGATAGCGTCGCAGGCGGGCTTGTCGCCGGCCAATGGATCGGGGCCTGGAAAGAAGGACATGCGCGTGCTCCCGTTTTTTGCTGTCGCCTCAATAACTAACGCCTGCACTCTGAGGCGGCTAGAGACCAGGCCGATACGCAGCGTTTCCGCGGGGCGGTCAATCCTGCTGGAGCGCCATGCATTCAGATGAGCGCGTGAAGGACGCTCCAGGCAGATTGATGGCTTAGTCGGCGTCGAGCGGCTCCACGCCCTGCGGCTTGCCGGCGCGGTCGAGCCGGATTTTTTCGATGCGGTCTTCAGCGGCCTTCAAGAGCGCCTCGCAATGCTTCTTCAGCGCCTCGCCGCGCTCGTAGATCTCGATCGACTTGTCGAGCGCCACGTCGCCGCGTTCCAGCGCCGAGACGATCCGCTCCAGTTCCTCGACGGCCTGCTCGAAGGAGAGGGCGGAAACGTCCGGTTGCGTGGTGGTGTTCATGGTTACCCTCTCATCAGTCTCAGAATGTGCAGGCCGGCCGATTCGGCCAGGCCCTGAAGGTCATAGCCGCCTTCGAGCAGGCTGACCATGCGGTTGCCGGCGCTGCGATCGGCGATCTCGTGCAGCCGTCCGGTGGCCCAGTCGAAATCCTCGGCGACGAGGTTGATCTGCGCCAGCGGATCGCGGTGATGCGCATCGAAGCCGGCCGAGATCAGGATGAAGTCCGGCCGGAAATTGGTGAGTGCCGAAAGCACGCGGGTGCGGAACGCCTCGCGGAAGTGCTCGCTGCCGTTGTTCGGCGAGAGTGGCGCGTTGACGATGTTGCCTTTGACGCCTGTCTCGTCCTTGGCGCCGGTGCCGGGATAAAGCGGCATCTGATGCGTCGAGCAGAAGAGCACCGACGGATCGTTCCAGAAGATGTTCTGGGTGCCGTTGCCGTGGTGCACGTCCCAGTCGACGATCGCGACGCGCTCGGCGCCGTGAACCTTTTGGGCATATCGGGCGGCGATCGCCACCGTGTTGAAAAGACAGAAGCCCATCGCCTTGTTCTTCTCGGCGTGGTGTCCCGGTGGTCGCGCTGCCACGAAGGCGTTGTCGGTCTCGCCGGTAAAGACGGCGTCAACCGCCGCCACCGCGCCGCCGATGCCGGTCAGCGCCGCGTCGAGGCTTGAGGGGCTCGCATAGGTGTCCGCCTCGAAATGATTGAGGCCTTCCTCCGGAATGGCGCGCCGGATGGCGGTCAGGTGCTCTTCCGGGTGGGCGAGCAGGACGAGGTCTTCGCTCGCCTTCTTCGCCTCGATCCGCTTGAGATCGGCGAAGTTCGGATGTTCGAGCGCAATGTTCAGCGCCTTCAGCCGGTCCGGCCGCTCGGGATGTCCCTCCGGAACCTCGTGTTCCAGGAAGACTGGGTTTTCGTAGAGGAACGTGGTCATGCCGGGAAACTAGTGCTGTAACGTGTCAAGGTCCATGGCAAGGCGGCGGAAAGGCGGAATTTTCAACAGCGCGGATCAAGCAGCAGCTTCCCGTCGCGGCCGGAATCCGCCTGATGGGCCAGTGCCGCATCGAGCCTGCTCAGCGGATAGATCTCGGCGATGCGGCTCCTGAAGAGGCCGCTCCGCAAGCCTTCGAAACTCTTCGCAAAAGCGGCTTCGATCGCCGCACGCCCGGCCGAATGCACCCAGGTGCGCAGCCACAGGAAGGAGAAGCGGATGTCCGGCCGGGCCTGGATCGCCGCCTGCGGGACCGGGACGTTGCTCAGCGCGCCATACTGGATGAAGGCGCCGCCGGGTTCGAGCGTTCGCAGGATAAGGTCGCCGGCAAAAGGACCGCCGACGGCATCGATGATCGCGTCGAAGCGGAGATCCGGCAGGCGCTGTTCGTCTCCAAGCGCGATCTGGCCGGGAATTTCACGCGCGAGCCGCTCGGCGCTGCGCTGGCTGCGGGCGATGCCGGTGGCCTCCGCCCCTTCGCCGGCAAGCAGCTTCATCAGCATGCCGCCAATTGCGGATCCGGCGGCTGTGACGCCGATGCGGCGTCGGTCAAGTGAGCCGAAATGTCCGCGCAGCGCCGCGATCAATTGCAGCGCCGTCAGCGGGTTGACGTAGCAGGTCGCCGCGTCGGTCTCGCTGATGTCGTCGGGCAGGGCGAAGCACCATTCGGCCGGCCTGATCAGATACTCCTGCCAAAGACCGCTGGCGCCGATCGGAACCACGTGGTCGCCGGGTTTCAGCGACGTGACGCCCGCGCCGACGCGCGTCACCGTGCCGAAGCCTTCGAAGCCCGGCACGAAGGGCAGGCTGGTGCGAGCGCTATAGGCGCCGGTCACCGGGATGAGGTCTGACGGGTTGATGGCGGCAAGCGAAAGTGCCACCTCGACTTCACCGGCGGCGGGGGCCATACGTTCAGCATCGACAAGCGCAATTACTTGCCGGGGGTCGCCGAACTGTCTAACGAGGGTGGAGCGCATCGTCAGGGAGCCTCGCATGGACGGCAGGGAACTGGAGAACGTCACGGAAATTCGTATTCCGTTTCGCGATATAGACATGCACGGCCATATGCACAATGCCGCCTACTACGCCCACGCCGAAGCCGCTCTGTCCAGTTTGTGGCGCCATCGCCCGCATGTGGTGAACGAACCGAGCTATCTCGTGCGCCGCTCTGCTTGCGTCTATCACCGCGGCCTGCGCTACGACGAGCCGGCGCGCTTCACGGTCAACGTGGCGAAGATCGGCGGCAGCTCGATCAGCTTTGCCGTCAAGGTCGAAGCACGCGGTCAGCTCGTGGCGGAAGTCGAGGTCGTCTGGGTCGCGGTGGATCCGCAACGGCACACGCCGCTGCCGCTGCCGACCGCGACGCGGGAATGGCTGGCAGCCTTTTCTGTCTAGCGACCGCCATTCCGCGAAAAGTGCGAGGCAATGGTCGCCCGCAATCGCGTGCATTCAAACCGCGCGAAACAGCGCGACGATACCCATCCCGCCGCCAACGCCCATCATCGCCAGCCCCTCCGCACCCGATGGCGCCGTCAACATCTGCGAGAAGAGTCGAACGGTGAGGATCGCGCCCGAGGCGCCATAGGGATGGCCGAGCGCGATGGCGCCGCCATCGAGGTTGATCCTCTCCGCCGGAATGTCGAGTTGGTCGAGGCTGCCGAGCACCTGCGAAGCGAAGGCCTCGTTGAATTCGATGAAATCGACTTTTGCCGGCTCGAGCGCAGGCTGTCGCATCTTGAGCTTCTGCATTGCGAGAACCGGGCCGAGACCGAGCAGGTTGGGATCGACGCCTGCCGTCGCCGCATCAACGAATTCGAGCGCGAAGGGCGCGCCCAGCCGCTGCGCTTCGGCAAGGCTCGTCACCAGCGCCACGGCGGCGCCGTCGTTGATCGGGCAGGCATTTCCGGCCGTCACCGTGCCGCCCTCGACGAAGACCGGCTTCAGCCGCTGCAACGTTTCCATCGACGCATTGGGGCGCGGGCATTCGTCCCGTGACACGACACCAGCCGCCGTCTCGATAGGCACGATTTCGCGGAGGAAGCGACCGGCAAGTTCGGCTTCCACGGCGCGGCGATGGCTTTGAAGCGCAAAGCTGTCCTGCCGTTCCCGAGAAATGCCGCAGGCTACAGCAACATTCTCGGCGGCGACGCCCATGTCCGGATCGCCGATCTCGTCCGGCGCCATGCGGGCGCGCTTGACCGGAGCAAGTTCGCCGCCACGCTCCAGCGGCGGCCGCAGACGGATATGCGCGCGGCTGGCGCTCTCGGTGCCGCCGGCGAGATAAAATCGACCCGCGCCGGCCTGGATCATGCGCGCCGCAAGCGTGATCGCCTCCAGCCCTGATCCGCATTGGCGATCGACGGTGACGCCCGGGGTCGAAACCGGCAGGCCTGCTTCGAGCGCTGCAAGCCGCGCGAGATTGCCGGCGCTGTTGGCGGCGTTGCCGAGAATGACGTCATCGATATCGGTCGCTGCCAGCCCGACATCCGCAACGAGGCGGGTAATCAGCGCCGCCGCCAGCCGCGATGGCTCGACGTCGCGAAGCGTACCATTGACGCGGCCGATCGGCGTTCTGAGTGCCGCGATTATCACCGGCACGCGCGATGGATCAGTCGATGTGTTCGAGGCCATCGTTTTCGTCCGCGATCCATTGTCTGAGTAGGCCAGCCGCCACCTTGCCCGAGCGCGTCATCGGCATCTTCCGGCAGAGCCAGAGGCGACGCGGATGTTTATAGCGGGGCAGGTGGGCGGCAAGATGGCGTTCAAGCGCTTCCCGGTCAAACGCGCTGCCTTCCGGCTCGATGACGGCAACGAGTTCGCTGCCGAGATCCGGATGATCCAGTCCGAGGACGAGGGCGGCGTGTACGCCGGGATGGGCGGTCAGCGTCGCTTCCACCTCTTGCGGATAGATGTTGTTGCCGCCTGAAAGCACCATGCCGCCGGCGCGGCCGAGCAGATGAAGCGTGCCGTCTTCGTCGAGAAAGCCGAGGTCGCCGACCGTCGCAAGCCGACCAAGGCGGCGAAAACCGGCACCGTCGGCGTCGCCGAGATAGCCGTCGGAGACGAGCGTACTGTCGACGAAGATCGTCCCCGTTTCGCCTGTAGGCACTTCGTTCCCCGTGTCACTGCGAATGCTGAGCGTGACGCCGGGAAAGGCGCGGCCGACGGCGGTGGCCGAAGCGGTGTCGTTCTGCGAGGCGACGCTGATAAAACCCAGTTCCGAGGCGCCATAATATTCGATGACGGCAGCCTCCCGAAAGGCAATGGCGGCATCGGCGCGATCGCTGGTCGTCAGCTTTGAACCGGCGACCGTAATCTGTGTGACGGACGGGTATCGGTTGCCGCCGGTGGCGGCGCAAAGCCGCCGCAGCATCGTCGGCACGAGTACGAGACGCTTCACCGCTCCCGCTTCGATGAGGCGCTGCGATCGCACCGCGTCGAAATGGGCGGTGCCGATGAATTCGGCGCCGGCGACGAGCGTTTCGGCCAGCGCATAGAGCGTCAGCCCGTGTGCCAGCGGGCCGGGGGCGAATGTGCGGGTCTCGCTGTCTATTCCGAAGAAACGTTCACCGGTCGCGAGGCTCCGCCGCCATGAACCGCGATCGCGGATGATCGCTTTCGGCGTGCCCGTCGTTCCGGATGTGAAGACGATCAGAAATGGCTCGGTATCGGCGCCGGCTGCAAGCGGCGCTCGCTCTTTGCCATCGGTCTCGCGGAAGGATCGCGTCTCGCCGCTTGCCGGAGCCTGCAGAGACAGGTCGGCGCCATTGGCGCTGATGACGAGATCGGGAGACAGGCGATCGCGCATGGCCTCTCGGGTTGAGGCCGGCAGATGCGGATCGATCAGCGCGACACAGTGGCCGGCACTGGTGGCGGCGAGAAAGGCGGCAGCGAAAAGCGGGTGATTGCCGGCTTCCAGCGCGATCAGGCGCGAGCGGTTGCCAAGTACGCTGCTATGCAAGGTGCTTCCGGTTAGTTCGTCGAATGTTGCAACAAGCTGTCCGGCCAGGCGTTGCAACTCGCCAAAAGTGAAGACCCGGCCCTCGATTTGGAAGGCCGGGGTGTACGGATGTTCATCCGCGTGGCGATTGACCGCGGCGGCAAACGGCATCGGCTCAGGTGCGAACCGGCAGCAGCGGATAGCCGGCATAGACCGCGCGCGCGGCAAGCGTCGCGATCGCAGCCTTCAAGAGGTCACCTGGAATGAAGGCGAGCGAACCGGTGGCGACCGCCAGGAGCGGCGTGCCGGTAGCCGCCGAAACCCAGGGCATGCCGATCGCATAGAGCACGACGATGCCGCCGAGAACGGAGGCGAGGAAGAAGCCGATGAACTGGCGCATCTCCGCCTGGCCCTCGCGCACCATGCGCTCGGCAATGAGGCCGGTGACGAAAGCAGCGACGACCCAGCCGATGATGAAGCCGCCGGATGGTCCGGCGATCACCGCGAGGCCACCGCGCCCACCCGAAAGTACCGGCAGGCCGATGACGACCAGAAGCAGGAACAGCAGGAAGGCAAGCGCCCCGCGCTTGGCGCCGAGAATGCAGCCGGCGAGCATGACGCCCATCGACTGTGCGGTGATCGGCACGGGAATGAAGCCGAGTGTAATCGGCGGGATGAGGCCGAGCACGACGACGATCGCGGCGAAGAGGGCGATGAGGACGAGGTCTCTGGTATTCATGCGGGTCCGGTTCCCTTGTGTATTAGTGGGTGCGAATTTATTGACGGCGAAAGCCGCGCGCGTCAATTGCCGCGGCAATCGTATCGGCATCCTTAAGCGTCAGGATGATGAGCGGGCCGATGATCGTCAACGGCCTGACGGGCAGACCGCGGGCGCGATGGGCCTCGCGGATCGCCTCGTAGCGCGCAAAGATATCCGGGACGAAGCGCAGCACGAGCCCCAGCGCCAGGCTGATATCCGCCGCCCGCACCAAGCCCAGCCGTTCGAGCGGCGTCAGCAGGATGGTGACTTCGTCCATGAAGGCGCTGATCGTCGTCGTTGCCGTGACTGCGGCGGCGAACAGCACCAGCGCCATCAGGCGCAATGTCAAAGCCGCGACCTCGGCAACCGGCAGGAGAAAGAGGTTGACGGCAGCCAGGAAGAAGATCGTCAGGAAGACGAAGCCGACGCGTTTGAACGCCTCCTTCCAGGAGAGCCCGACCGACAGATAGAGGCCGGCGGCAATGGCGAAGGCGATTGCCTGAAGCGCAAGAGACGCGCTGAGGAAAAGCACGATGCTGAGTATCAGGAGCGCAATGAGCTTCAACCTCACCGGCAGGCGGTGCAGCAGGCTATCGCCCTCGATGTGCAGGCTCGTCAGCATCCGGCGATCTCGTGGTAGTGGCGGATCGTTTCGTGTGGGTTGCCGTCGGCGGCAAGCCGACCCTCGTGGAAGAGCAGCAGCCGGTCAACTTTCTCGACGAGCGCGAGATCGTGGGTGATCACCACCGTATCTTCCGGCAATTCATCGATTGCCGCGGCCACCCGGCGCCGGTTCCTGAGGTCGAGCTGGTTCGTCGGCTCGTCGAGGATGAGGATCTTCGGGTCGGTGACGACGACGCTCGCCATGGCGACGAGCTGGGTCTCGCCACCCGAAAGCTCATGCACGCGCCGTCGTGCCAGATGTTCGATGCCGAAGCGCGACAGCGCGCCTTGCATGCGGCGATCGATTTCCTCGCGCGAAAGGCCGCGGTTCTTCAAGCCGAAGGCAATATCCTCGGCTACGATGGGCATGATGAGCTGGTGCTGCGGGTTCTGGAAGATAAAGCCGGCTTCGGAAAGCACGGCGCGATCATCTTCGACGGTATTCAGCCCGTTGACCGTGACTCGTCCCGAGGAAGGCTTGACCAGGCCATTGATCAGCCGGGCGAACGTGGTCTTGCCGGAACCGTTGAGGCCGATGATGCCGACGCGTCTCTCGCCGAGCGTGAGGGTCAGGGGGTGCAACGCCACCCGCTCGCCGAAGCGGACCGCGCAATCGGTAAAGCGGATGTCCATTCCGTCCTCGCTGTCTTCGGCTCGCGCCGTTTTCGGGTTGCTCTATAGGCCAAGTCCGACAACAAGGGCAATGCGGTGTCTGGAGCAGGAGCGGGATGCGGAAGGAATACGGCGCACGTTTCCTCAGCCTGTTCCAATTTGAATTATGGGAATAAAAGCCTATTCTTGTCGCCATGACGATTCGCCTTTCCAACAGCGACGCCCGTCGCATCTTCCTCGCCAAGCAGGGCCTTTCCGGTGCGCCGAACCGTGCGCTCAGCAAGGAGGGGCTGCTCAAACTCATCCACGACATCGGTTTCGTGCAGGTGGACAGCATCGCCACGGTCGAGCGCGCCCATCATCAGATCCTGTTTGCCCGCAACCAGACCTATCGGCGCGAGCATCTGACCGCGCTGCTGGAAGATGATCGCGATCTGTTCGAACACTGGACCCACGACGCCTCGATCATTCCGAGCAGCTTCTTCCGCTACTGGAAGCATCGCTTCAAATGGGAGGGCGAGACGATTGTCGAGCGCTGGCGGAAATGGCGCGGCGAAGGCTTCGAAAAGGGCTGCGACGAGACCTATCAGCGCATCGCCGAGGGCGGCCCGGTGCTCGCCCGCGACCTCAAGGAAGCCGAACACGAGTCCGGCGGCTGGTGGAACTGGCATCCCTCGAAGACGGCGCTTGAAGTGCTCTGGCGCACGGGCAAGCTGGCGATCGCAAGGCGCGAGAATTTCCAGAAGGTCTATGATCTGACCGAGCGGGTGATCCCGCCGCATCATCAGGATGGCGACGTCAGCCATCAGGAGTTTATCGACTGGGCCTGCCGCAGCGCGCTCGAGCGCCTGGGCTTTGCCACCCACGGCGAGATCGCCGCCTTCTGGGATCTGGTGTCTCCCGATGAAGCCAAGGCCTGGGTTGCCGAGCATCGCGACGAGCTCGATGAAGTCGCGATCGAGGCGATCGATGGTGGGCGTCCGCGCGCCGCCTTTGCTTTCACCGGTTTTCCGGAAACGCTAGGTGATATTCCTGAACCGCCGGGCCGTGTCCGGGTGCTCAGCCCCTTCGACCCGCTGCTGCGCGACCGCAGCCGCACGGAGCGCCTGTTCGGCTTCTTCTATCGCATCGAGATCTTCGTACCCGAGGCCAAGCGCGAATATGGCTACTACGTCTTTCCCTTGATCGAAGGCGATCGGATGATCGGCCGCATCGACATGAAGGCGGACCGCAAGCGCGGCAGCCTCGACGTCCGCAAGCTCTGGCTCGAGAAGGGCGTCCGGGCGTCGGCGGGCCGCCTGGAACGCATCGATGCGGAGCTCGACCGTGTCGCCCGTTTTGCTGGCGTCGATCGAGTCGAGCGCCTCGAAGGCTGGAACGCGGCGCTTTAGATCACGATGATTTTTGGTCTCATCGACCAAAAATCATCGTGATCGTCTCTCATAGGTTAGAGTGGCATGAGGAAAACCGCACACACTCCTCATCCCGCTCTAGGTGAGATTTTCCTTGGCTTGAACCCGCGGCCTTCCTAAATGGGGGCCATAGATATCTTGATGCGGGAGCGCAGCACATGAACACCGATCTGATGAGCCTCTTCGATGCCGACGAGGCGACGATCCGCAAGGTTCTCTCGGAGACGCTCGCCGCTGCCGACGACGGCGAACTGTTCCTCGAACATGCCCAGGCCGAGGTGCTGTCCTTCGACAACGGTCGCCTCAAGGGCGGAAGCTTCAACACCGACCAGGGCTTCGGCCTGCGCGCCGTCGCCGGCGAGGCGGTGGGCTACGCCCATTCCGGCGAGCTTTCCCTGTCTGCCCTCCGTCGAGCCTCCGATGCGGTGGCGCAGGTAACGCGCGGTTACGCCGGCTCCTATGCCGCCGCGCCGCAACGTACCAACAAGAAGCTCTATGGCGATGAAAACCCGATCGGCGAGCCGAGCTTCGAGGCGAAGGTTGCGCTGTTGCAGGAGATCGACGCCTATCTGCGCGCCAAGGATCCGAAGGTCCGCCAGGTCACCGCCTCGATCGCGGCGAGCTGGCAGGTCGTCGATATCCTCCGGGCCGATGGCCATCGCGTCCACGACGTCAGGCCGATGACGCGCATCAATATTTCCGTCGTCGCCGGCGACGGCGACCGGCAGGAGAGCGGCTCCTACGGCACCGGCGGACGCCGCGGCTTCGGCGATTTCGTCACGGAGGAAAACTGGAAGACGGGCGCCGATGAGGCGCTGCGCCAGGCATTGGTCAATCTCGAGGCGATCGACGCGCCGGCCGGCACCATGGACGTGGTGCTGGCATCCGGCTGGCCGGGCGTCATGCTGCACGAAGCGGTCGGCCATGGCCTCGAAGGTGATTTCAACCGCAAGAAGACCTCGGCCTTTGCCGGCCTTATGGGTGAACAGGTTGCGGCCAAGGGCGTGACCGTCGTCGACGACGGCACCATCGAGGCGCGTCGTGGCTCCATTTCCATCGACGACGAAGGTACGCCGTCCGGCTACAACGTGCTGATCGAGGACGGCAAGCTCGTCGGCTATATGCAGGACCGCCAAAATGCCCGGCTGTTGGGCATGCAGCCCACCGGCAACGGCCGCCGCCAGGGCTACGCCCATGTGCCGATGCCGCGCATGACCAACACCTACATGCTCTCCGGCGACCGCACGCCCGAGGAAATCATCGCCTCGGTCAAGAAGGGGATCTATGCCGTTTCCTTCGGCGGTGGCCAGGTGGACATCACCTCCGGCAAGTTCGTCTTCGGCTGCACCGAGGCCTACCTGATCGAGAACGGCAAGATCGGCGCGCCGGTGAAGGGCGCCATGCTGATCGGCAACGGTCCGGACGCGATGAAGCGGGTGACCATGGTCGGCAACGATACCAAACTCGACACCGGCATCGGTAATTGCGGCAAGGCCGGCCAATGGGTGCCCGTCGGCGTCGGCCAGCCGCACCTGCGCATGGACCAGATCACAGTAGGCGGCACGCAGGCATAAGGAGAGCGATGGCGGTCTTCGTGCTGTCCTTTCTGTCGCCGAAGACCGCAACGCCTGGCCACGAACGACGGTTCGAAGGGGATGCTGGCGAGGAAGGACTGCTCCTTGGACACGGAGCAGCAATGCGACTGGTGGCTTGCCAATTGCGTCCGCAAAACCGCAATTGAAAAGCGGCGTGGTCGAGCCGCCGCCGTCAGCCGCGTGACGGCAGCATCATGCAATCATAAGAGCGCTGCTTGAGCGCGTTGCAGGCGGCCGCTGCAGCGTCCCGGCTCGAAAAGCCGACGAAGCGGGCGCGATAGACCGCATTTGCGCCCTTGCCGACAGCTTCGGTATAGGGCGTGGCTCCGGCGAGCGGAGCGCCCGCTTCGGAGCGCGCCTGGGCAAGCAGCATGCGCGCCGCCTCAGCCGAAGGTGCCGCCGAAATCTGGATCTGCCAGCCGCCGGGTACGGGCGTCGCCGCGGTATTTTCGATCTCGGTGACCTCGGTCGGCCGTTCCGCGGGGATCGCCGTCGCGGATGTCGCTGCGATCAGCGCCGCAACGGAATCCTGCTTGGCGCGCTGCGGCGCGGCGTAGGGCATCGGAGCTTCGGCCGTTGCTACGGATGCCACTTCCACTGCACTTTCGGCCGGTTTGCCACCGCGCGTCGACGCCACGAGCTGCCGTCCGCCCTTTGCCGCCTTGCCGACATGGCGATCGAGAAGCGCCGCCATCTTGGCATCGCGGCTGCGTGCCGTTCTGCCGCCAAGCACGACGCCGACCACCCGGCGATTGCCGTCCTTGACGGCGCTGACGATGTTGAAGCCCGAAGCGTTGGTATAGCCGGTCTTGATGCCGTCCATGCCATCGTAGCGATACATCAGGTTATTGTGGCCGCGAACCTTGCGGCCGCGGAAATTGAAGCTCTCGGTCGCAAAGAGCTGATACTCTTTCGGGAAGTCGCGCATCAGCGCGACCGCCAGCGTCGACATTTCCCGTGCCGTCGTCACCTGCTTGCTCGCCGGCAGGCCCGAGGCGTTGACGAAGACCGTCTTGCCCATGCCGAGCTGCCGCGCCTTGGCGGTCATCATCCGCGCGAAGTTGGCTTCCGTGCCGCCAAGCTTCTCAGCCATGGCCGCTGCCGCATCGTTGCCCGAGCGCACGATCATGCCGAGTACCGCCTCGCGAACCGTGATGGTCATGCCGGGCTTGAGGCCGAGGCGCATCGGCGGCTTGGCCGCCGCTGCCTTCGAGACCTTGATCTTGCTGTCCCAGGAGAGTTCTCCTCGCTTGAGCGCCTCGAAGGCCATGTAGACCGTCATCATCTTGGTCAGCGACGCCGGGTGGTTGAGGACGTCAGGATTTTCTGCCGACAGAACCTTGCCCGTGCGCGCGTCGAGCACCAGCGAGGCGGTCCCGGCGACCGCTGTCGCCGACCCAAGTGCGAATGCGAAGGTTGCCAGCAGGAGGCAGCGCAGAGCTTTCATGTCTATCCCCGTCGAAAAAGCGCCATCGGTCACAGGCGCGATGCTGTTTCGTTTTGTGACAAGATCCGTGTCTTTGCTGCAACTTTAGGGCTGAATGTTACAGTTCTACCCTGTTTTCGAGGTTGTGGTAAATGGGCGATAAATGTTCTCTCGTTCAACAAGGTTTAACGCCCTCCTCGTTAACCTTGGAGCCTGCAGAGCGCGGCACGAACGACGCTCTGGCGCCGCACGGGGAAACATGGGGCCGACCATCAAGAACACGATCAGGACGATTGTTCGCCGCGCCGCGATCGCCGGCGGGCTGGAGGTCGCCGGCGGACTGAGCCGCGCCGGGCTGATGGCTAGCGCGCGCGGGCAGGGCGCGATCTTCACGCTGCACCATGTCCGGCCGAAGCTTGTGCGTGCCTTCGATCCCAATGGCCATCTGGAGATCACGCCGGAATTCCTCGACGCGACGCTGACGACGCTGAAGCGCGACGGCAATCGTTTCGTCGCGCTCGAACAGTTGCCGGATGCGCTGGCCACTGGGGGCGGGCCGATCGCCTGTTTCACGCTCGATGACGGCTACCGGAACAATCTCGAGCATGCGTTGCCCGTGTTCGAGCGCCACCAGATGCCCTTCACCGTCTTCGTCACCGGCGGCTTCATCGACCGCACCCATACGCTCTGGTGGGAAACGCTCGCCGACCTGCTCTCGACGAACGAGACGCTGCGCTTCGACTTCGGCGGCGGTGCCGAGACACTGCAGACGCGCGCGACAGCGGAAAGGCAGGCGGCTTTCCATCGTGTCGCGGCGTTCGTCCATGGCCGCGATGAGGCGACGGCCATTGCATTGCTGAACGCCGCAGCGATCGAACACGGCATCGATCCGCTGGCGATCACCGAACGGCTGACTTTGGATGAGACGGGGTTGCGGCGGCTGATCGAAAGCCCGCTGGCAAGCCTCGGCGCCCACACGATCAGCCATCGCTCCGTTGCACGCCTGAGCGATGCGGATGCCAGACGAGAGATCCGCGAGTCGGCGGAGCGTGTCGAGGCTATCACCGGTCGCCGGCCCCTAACTTTCGCTTATCCCTATGGCGACGCACCGGCGGTCTCGCCGCGCGACCATCGGATCGTCGCCGATCTCGGTTTCACTCTCGCGGTCACGACCCAACCCGGTACGTTAGCCGCACGGGCCCACTCCCGGCTTCACGCGCTGCCGCGCATTTCGCTGAATGGTCATTTCCAGCGGGCCCGTTACGTCTCGGCACTGGCCTCGGGCATCCCTTTCCGCCTGCAGCGCCGCGCGCCTTAGACGCACAATGGTCGCTGCAGCATTTCGAAGTGCTGCATTTTTCGTCCTTCAATGGGCTACGATCAAAGGAAACATGCAGCAGCGGACGCTTGAACGGCGGCCAATCACGGATACATCCGTACCTTTTCCCAACCGCCCTCGGGTGTTGCCCGGCGGAATTCCAACCGATCATGCAGCCGGAACGGACGATCGTGCCAGAATTCGATCGACGTCGGGCGGATCCGGAAACCGGACCAGTAGCTCGGGCGCGGAATTTCGCCGAGCGCGTAGCGGGCGGTGTATTCGGCGACGGCCTTTTCCAGCGCGAAGCGGCCTTCAAGCGGGCGTGATTGTTTCGATGCCCAGGCGCCGATGCGGCTGCCGCGCGGCCGGCTCTTGAAATATTCGTCCGCCTCTTCGTCGGTGACGATCTCGACCGGACCGCGCACGCGCACCTGCCGCCTCAGGGATTTCCAGTGGAAGCACATGGCCGCCTTGCGCGCGCCAAGGATTTCCTGGCCCTTCTGGCTCTCGAAATTCGTGTAGAAAACGAAGCCGCGCGCGTCGAAGCCCTTCAGAAGGACCATGCGGACATTCGGCAATCCGTCGCTGTCGACGGTGGCGAGAGCGACCGCATTCGGGTCGTTGATTTCGCTGCCTTCCGCGTCCTTCAGCCATGTGCCAAACAGGGAAAAGGGTTCATTTGATTCGGTGAAGTCACCGCTTGTTAACTCATTCGCCGCCATATTGCGTTCCAATGCCGTGATGTCTGGCGCGGAAATGCTTCGGGATGAGCCCGACCGGTATTTCCGCATCGAAAATGTCGGAGCCTGTATGTTGACCTTGTCGAGAAACGTGCGGCTCCAGCGAGTCTGACAGGATTGCCGTGCAAGACATAGCAAAGTGGATCGACGCCAAGAAGGGGTATTCCTTCGCCTTGCTGCGTAGCGCGGCAATTTGCCTGCCGGTCCTGGCGCTTTCCGGCTGCATGGGCGCGGGACTCGACCTCTTCGGCAGCAGCGTCGACCGCACGGTCTCCACCGGTACCGTTCCCGTTGCCAAGACGTCCGATGGCCTCTCCGACGCCGTGATGGTTCGCAATGCCGTGACTTCGGCGGAACTAGGCGGCGGCATGATCAACCCGATCCCCTGGGCCAATGCGACTTCGGGCAGTGCCGGTGTCATCAGCAGCATTCAGGAAGACCGCGCGAGCGGCATGCTCTGCCGCCGTTTCACCACGACGCGCCATTCCTATGAGGGTATCGCAAAGTTCGACGGCAGCACGTGCCAGGGCGGCGATGGCGCCTGGTATCTGACGAGCTTCGGTCCGCGCGATTGAGTCAAGGCTCGGAAATCGGCGATTAACCACAATTCTCTAAAGGTGCGAACGATCATCCTTGGTGCTCATTCCAGAGCGTGCGGCGCCGCTGCGGCTAACCACTATTTAGCAAGTTCTCCGGATCATCGGTGCTCAGTGGACGGGCGGCAACGACGCCTTCAATCGGGGCATGAGGCGGGCGTCAGGGAGAGGCCGCCGATCAGAGAAGATGGTAGAAGCCATGCGTGATCCCTATGTGATCCTCGGTGTCCGGCGCAATGCCGGCCAGGACGAAATCAAGGCGGCCTGGCGTTCGCTGGCAAAGGCCGTGCATCCGGACCATAATCAGGACGATCCCACCGCGGCCGAGCGCTTTGCCGAGGCAGGCAAGGCCTACGAACTTCTGCGCGATCCGAAGCTCAGGAGCCGCTACGATTATGCGCGCCGCGAGGCCGAGCTACGTCGCATGGAGGCGATGAAGGCAAAGATGCGCGGTAATGTGCAGGAGGAGGCGCCTGTCGACGCGGAGACCGCCGAGGACGCCATCTCGCAGATTTTTGGTGCGGAAGCGCGGGCCAAGTCGGCCCGGCCGTCATCGAACCCCACGTCGAACCCGTCGCCCAAGCCAGCACCGAAGCCGGCAGCGGCGAAGGAACCGGAGCGGCCTGCTCAGACAACCGAGGCAAAGCCTCAAACCGCGGGCGAGGTGCCGCAAGAAGCCGCCGCCAAGGCGGAATCGCCGTTCATGCAGCGCGCCGCAGCGCCCGCAGCCGAACTCGTCGCAGCCATCGTCCGGCGCATCCGCGGTCGGGCCGCGAAGACCGCCGAGAAGGTGCCCGATCTGGCCGTTGATCTGGCCGTCAGCATCGAGGATCTGATCAATCGCCAGCGCCTGACAGTCGAACTTCCGGATGGCGAGAGCCTGAAGGTTCAAATTCCCCCGGGTGCCGTCGACGGCCAAACCATTCGCCTTGCTGAACAGGGCTATCGCGTCACCGGCATGAGTCGTGGCGACGTGGTCGTTACGCTTCGGGTCGATCAGGGTGGCGCTTTCCGCACCCGCGGTCTTGATCTGCTGACGACCTTGTCGATCGATCTTCAGGGCGCCGTCCTCGGCTGCGAGGAGCGCATCGAAACGCCAGTCGGGCCGGTGACCGTCGTCGTGCCCGCCTGGTCCGGGTCGGACAAGACCATCCGTCTCACGGGCCACGGCCTGCCTGGAAGCTACGGCACCCACGGCGACCTCCTGGTCGAGCTGCGCCTGGTTCTGAATGAAACGCCGGATGAGAAGGTGACCGATCTGATGAAGTCGCAGCGCGACGGACTCTATCTGTGACGGTCCGTTTGTGACAGTTCTCTGACACTTTGAACCAATATTACGGGGACTAACAGTTCCTGATGTCGGCCGCGCTTGAACCACTCCGGCGGCTATGCCATAGGCAATTCTCGACATTTTGCCGCACCCGTTCCGGCGGTGCGTCTGCGACATTTGTGAATCGGCAACGGCGCCGGCAGTTGCTGGAAATAGTATTGGGGACTTACCATGGCTCAGGCATCCGGTCTGATGAAGGGCAAACGCGGCGTCATCATGGGCGTTGCAAACAACCGTTCCATCGCATGGGGCATTGCCAAGGCCATCCACGCGCAGGGTGGTGAAGTTGCGTTGACCTATCAGGGCGACGCGCTCAAGAAGCGCGTCGAGCCGCTGCTCGCCGAGATCGACGGCTTCATGGCCGGCCATTGCGACGTCAGCGAGGAGGCCAGCATCGACGCCGTCTTCGACACGCTCGAAAAGCATTGGGGCAAGATCGATTTCGTCGTTCACGCGATCGGTTTCTCCGACAAGGACGAACTGACCGGCCGCTACGTCGATACGTCGCCCGAGAACTTCGCCAAGACGATGCAGATCTCGGTCTACTCGTTCACCTCGGTCGCCCGCCGCGCTGAAAAGCTGATGACCGATGGCGGCTCGATGCTGACCCTGACCTACTACGGCGCCGAAAAGGTCATGCCGAACTACAACGTCATGGGTGTCGCCAAGGCTGCGCTCGAAGCCAGCGTGAAGTACCTCGCGGTCGACCTCGGCCCGAAGAACATCCGCGTCAACGCGATTTCGGCCGGTCCGATCAAGACGCTGGCTGCCTCCGGCATCGGCGACTTCCGCTATATCCTCAAGTGGAACGAGTACAACGCGCCGCTGCGCCGGACCGTAACGATCGAAGAAGTCGGTGATGTCGGCCTTTACATGCTCTCCGACCTGTCGCGTTCGGTTACCGGTGAAGTCCACCATGCCGACAGCGGTTACCATGTCGTCGGCATGAAGGCCGTGGACGCGCCCGATATCTCCGTGATCAAGGACTGACCGAACCTCCACGGGTTCGGTCGACGGCCTGCTGCCCGGAGACATGTTGTGCTGATCTATATGATCCGTCACGGACAGACCGACTGGAATGCCGAAAGCCGGCTCCAGGGGCAGAAGGACATCCCGCTCAATGATTTCGGTCGCCAGCAGGCGACCGGCAATGGCGCAGCACTTGCCGCTATCCTCGGCACCGACGCCGCGCATTTCGACTTCGTTGCGAGCCCGCTTGGCCGCACGCGCGAGACCATGGAGCGCGTGAGGCTGGCGATGGGGCTCGATCCCACCGTCTACCGGACGGACGAACGGCTGAAGGAAGTTTCCTTCGGCGACTGGGAAGGGCACACGCTTCCAGAACTCAAGCGTTCGGCGCCGCAAAGAATCGCCGAACGGCGCGCGGTGAAATGGGACTTCATCCCGCCGGGACCCGATGCCGAGAGTTATGAGATTCTGTCCTGGCGTGTTGCCGCCTGGCTCAAGGATGTGACCAAGCCGACCGTGTGCGTCAGCCATGGCGGTGTCATCCGATCGCTTTTCAAGCTCTTTGGAGAAATGGAGGCCGAGGAGGCCGCGTCTGCGGCGATCCCGCAGGATCGCCTTCTGCGTATTTCCGGCGGGACCATTGGCTGGATCTGACCGCTGAAATGAAGGAGCCGCCCCCGGAGAGAAGGGCGGATCGCTGCTTTACTGTACGATTTCGAGATCGTTGATGACCCGTTTGCCATCGACTTCCGTGTAGAAGACCAGAACCTTCACGCCTGCCTTCAGGCCCTCGAAATTGAACTCTTCAGGCGCCTGGTAGCTCTTGCCGTCATCGAGCTGGAGGCTGAGGCGCTCGGTATCGACACCCGTAATGGTAGCTTCCACGTCGGCGCTTTCCGCAAGAGCGGATAAAGGCGAAAGCAAGCCGGCGGTGGCCATGAGCGCGGCAATGACAAAACGCATCTTTCTTGCCCTCTTCAACGATTCTGCGAACATCCCTGTCATCACCCTTGGCCCTCGATTGTGGCAAAAATTGCCTTGTAGCTTGGCTTTTGGCCGTCAGGCCCCGGTTTTTTGACGGGCCGTACGACGCCGGAAGACTGGACGGCGACACCGCTTTTTTCAAGCGGGTGGGCGCCGAAGCCGGGGAGGCGGAGCGCCGATTTCCCCATGAATCATGGGGTTTTCCAAGGATTTGTGACGAAAGCCAATCTTAAGACTCGCTCGCTACCTTTGGTTGGGGATCGAGGGGAAGAGATTGAAGATCATCGACGTTCTGCGCCAGCGCGTTCGGGCGGCCGCCAGATTTGCGAAACCATCGCTGATACCAGCGGTGATCGCCGGCCTCGTCGTCTTTGCCGGCGGCTACGTCTACGAGCGGCAAAATCGCGAAAATTTCCAGAATGATCTCCGGATCGACGTCGAGAATGAACTGAACCTCATCGCCAATCGGTTGCAATCGGCGATAAACACCAACATTGCGGCGCTGAACGGGTTCGCCAACAGCATCGGCGTGCACCCGGCGATGACGCCTGACGATTTTACCGTCATGGCAACGAAGCTCCTGCTGCAGAACCCGCAGATGGTGCGCGCTTCGGCCGCGCCCGGCGCCGTGGTGTGGATCGCCTTTCCCCGTGAGAGCCAGCAGTGGTTCGTTGGCACCGATTTCAACAGGTTCGGCGCGACGAGACACGCCATCGAGCGGGCGTCGTCGACGGTGAGGCCGGTGATGATCGGCCCCATTCGCCTGCCGAGCGGACGCAACGGTTTCGAACTTTTCCTGCCGGTCTTTTCCAAGATCCAGGGGCGCATGGAGCGCTGGGGCTATGTCGAGGCCATCATCGACGAGAAGGCGCTCTATCACGCGGCGCGCCTCCTGGAGGCCGGCAGCGAAGCACCGGAACTGATGAAGGATCATCGGCACATCGACGTTCACCTCGCGATCAGGGATATCTCCGAGCAGGAGCGGATCCAGGATGCGTTCTTCGGCGACGATGCGCTTTTCCGCAAGGCGCCGGTGACCCGCCGGCTCGATCTGGCCGGCGGCGCCTGGGAGCTCGCGGCCATGCCGATCGGGGGCTGGGATCAGCTTCCCGAAAACATAGAGAGCATTCGCCTGGCGATCGCCGCCGCGGTCGCCATCGTGGTGATCCCGATCCTTTTGACCGGCGGACTCGTCAACGAGCGGCAGCGTAACATTGCCAAATTGAAGGCGCGGGAAGGGGAGCTGATGACGCTGTCTCACCGGCTGAACCTCGCGCTTGACGCTTCCAAAATCGGTATCTGGGAGATCGACGTCGAAACGCAGCAGCGCTCCTGGGACGATCGCATGTTCCATCTGCATGGGCTCGAGGTTCATCTGGAGGAACCGACCTATGAGGAATGGCGTGCAACGGTGCACCCGGAGGATATCTGCATCGCCGCCAACGCGCTGTTCCGCAGCCTGGACGACGGATTGGAATACCGCTCGCAATACCGGGTCGTCCTACCTGACGGTGCGGTGCGCCATATCCGCAACGTTGGCTCCGGCCATCGCGGTGCCGACGGCCGTGCAAAGGTCACCGGCATTAGCTGGGATGTCACGGACGACGTCATGAAGACCGAGCGGCTGACTGCGGCCAAGGCCCAGGTCGATCAGCAGAATCTCGAACTCGAGCAGGCGCTGAAGGGTCTTTACGAGCGCGAGCAGGACCTTGAACTGCTCTCGCGCCGCCTCGACCTGGCGCTCGATTCCTATCGATGCGGCATGTGGGAGGCCGATCTCGATAGCGGACTGACCTATTGGGACGACCGCATGCACCAGCTCTGCGGTCTCGTCTATACCGATGGGATCACCAATGAGGAGACGTGGCTCACCGCGCTTCATCCCGAAGATCGGGCGTCGGCGCTGGACGCGGTCAACCGCGCCATTGCGGCGGACGAGACCTATGTGCATCAGGCGCGCGTGGTTCTGCCGGCCGGCGGCGTTCGCCACATCCGGTCGGTCGGCAAGCTGCATGTGGCGCCGGATGGCGCGCGCAAGTTTGTCGGCATGGCGCTCGATGTCACCGAAGACGTGCTGATGACCGAACAGTTGCGCGCGGCCAAGGCGATGGCGGATGCGAAGAACGCCGAGCTGGAACAGGCACGGGTGCGGATCGAGCACAACGCCCTTCACGATCCCCTGACCGGCCTCGGAAACCGCCGCATGCTCGACAAGACGCTGGAGCGCCTGGCAAGGGCCGGTGATCGTGAGGATATCGCTATCCTTCATATCGATCTCGACCGTTTCAAGCAGATCAATGACACGCTTGGCCATGCCGCCGGCGACGCCATGCTGATCCACGCCTCCGAAATCCTCCGGGCAAACACGTCGCCCGGCGACATCATCGCCCGCATCGGCGGTGACGAGTTCGTGGTCGCCGCCATCGGCGCGCCGGGCGAGGCGGTATTGGCGGCGCGCTGCGACCGGATCATTGCCGCGATGCGCCAGCCGGTCGATTACAACGGTTTTCCCTGCCGCTTCGGCGTCAGCATCGGTGTTGCGGTCGGCCGCGGCGCGGAGATCGATGCGCGCAAGCTGCTCGTCAATGCCGACATCGCCCTCTACCGCGCCAAGGAGGCGGGCCGTAACCGCTATCAGTTCTTCACCGAAGTGCTGCAGGCGGAAGTGGTGACCGCCAAGCGGATCGCGGACGAAATCCTCGAAGGCATCGAGCGCGACGAGTTCGAGCCCTGGTACCAGCCGCAGTTCGACGCAACCACGCTCGCGCTTTGCGGGGTGGAGGCGCTGGTGCGCTGGAACCATCCGCGTGAGGGCATCCTGACGCCGGATCGTTTTCTTGGCATTGCCGAGGAGTTGAACGTCACGGCGGCGCTGGACCGCCTCGTGCTCGAAAAGTCGCTGGCCGACCAGATGCGGTGGGCCGCTGCCGGTGTGCGGGTGCCGAAGATCTCGGTCAATGTCTCGGCCAAGCGGCTTCAGGATGACGACCTCCTGTCCTCTCTCGAGGGCCTGAGCATCGCGCCCGGCAAGATCTGCTTCGAACTGGTGGAATCAATCTTCCTCGACGAGAGCGACGACATCGTTGCCACCAATATCGAAGGCATCAAGAAGCTTGGCATCGATATCGAACTCGACGACTTCGGTACCGGCCACACCTCGATCGTCAGCCTGCTGAAGATCAAGCCGAAGCGGCTGAAGATCGATCGGCAGCTCGTCGTTCCGGTCTTAAGCGCCCGCAGGGAGCAGGCGCTGGTCCGTTCGATCATCGACATTGCCCGCTCGCTCAACATCGAGACCGTGGCCGAGGGCGTGGAGACCATGGCGCACGCCGAAATGCTCGGCATCCTCGGCTGCGACGTTCTGCAGGGCTATGCCTTCGCCAGGCCGTTGAGTTCGGAGAAGTTCCTCGCCTTTGCCACCGAGCGTGGCTTGCGCCTGGCTTCGTGACGAAGGCGACGGCAGCAGACGCAAAAGTCTTTCCCCGTCCCCGGCTTTCCACTAAGAGAGGGCATCCGCGTACGAAACGTACGGCCGTTGCTTGCTTAAGGTCCGGTAGTCTTCATGTCGCATAATACTTTCGGTCATCTCTTCCGCGTCACCACCTGGGGCGAAAGCCACGGGCCGGCGCTTGGCTGCGTGGTGGACGGCTGCCCGCCCGGCATCCGCTTCACGCTTGCCGAGCTCCAGGCCTGGCTCGACAAACGCAAGCCCGGTCAGTCGCGCTTCGTGACGCAGCGCCGCGAGGACGATCTCGTCAAGGTACTGTCAGGCATGATGTTCGACGAGGACGGCGAGACGATGATCTCGACCGGTACGCCGATCTCCATGCTGATCGAAAACACCGACCAGCGTTCGAAGGACTATTCCGAGATCGCCAAGCGTTACCGCCCGGGCCACGCCGACTACACCTACGACCTGAAATACGGCATTCGCGACTATCGCGGCGGCGGCCGTTCGTCGGCGCGCGAAACCGCGGCGCGCGTTGCTGCCGGTGGCATCGCCCGCAAGGTCGTTCCGGGTCTGGTCGTGCGCGGCGCGCTCGTGCAGATCGGCAAGCACAAGATCAACCGGGCCAACTGGGACTGGGCCGAGGTCAACAACAATCCCTTCTTTGCCCCGGACCCGGAGATCGTGCCGGTGTGGGAAGAGTATCTCGACGGAATCCGCAAGGCCGGCTCCTCGATCGGCGCCGTGGTGGAAGTGGTCGCCGAGGGCGTGCCCGCCGGCATCGGCGCGCCGATCTATGCCAAGCTCGATCAGGACATTGCCTCCAACCTGATGTCGATCAACGCCGTCAAGGGCGTCGAGATCGGCAACGGCTTCGGTGCCGCCGAGATCACCGGCGAGGAGAACGCCGACGAGATGCGCATCGGCGCCGATGGCAAGCCGGTCTTCCTCTCCAACCATGCCGGCGGTATTCTCGGCGGTATCGCAACCGGCGAACCGGTGATCGCGCGTTTTGCCATCAAGCCGACCTCGTCGATCCTCACCGAGCGCCGTTCGGTCGACAGCGATGGCAACGAAGTCGATGTCCGCACCAAGGGCCGCCATGACCCTTGCGTCGGCATTCGCGCCGTGCCGATCGGCGAGGCGATGCTTGCCTGCACGATCGCCGATCACTATCTGCGTGACCGCGGCCAGACCGGCCGTCACTGCACAATTCCTTAAATCGGAAACGATTTAAGGACAAAATTATGCAGCAACTTAAAGTGTTGCAGCGACCTTTGTGCGTCTAGTAGACGCGCGACGCTGTGAGGAATTCGGCCTCAGCAATTCGGCCAAGCAAGTTGGGAAGAGCACCATGTCCTATGATCAGAAGCGCGTCGTCGACGCCATCCGCGCCTTCGAGGCCGGCGAAATCGTCGTCGTGACCGATGACGACGGCCGCGAGAACGAGGGCGACCTGATCGTCGCCGCAGTGCATTGCACGCCGGAGAAGATGGCCTTCATCGTGCGCCATACCTCGGGCATCGTCTGCACTCCGATGCCGCGCGAGGAGGCGAAACGCCTCAACCTCAATGCCATGGTCGCTGAAAATGATTCCGCCCACACGACGGCCTTCACCGTTTCGGTCGATTTCAAACATGGCACGACGACCGGCATTTCCGCCGACGACCGCACGCTGACGGTGCGCAATCTCGCCAATCCCAATGTCGGGCCGACGGACTTCGTTCGCCCCGGACACATCTTCCCGCTGGTCGCGCGTGAGGGCGGCGTTCTCATGCGTTCCGGTCACACGGAAGCTGCCGTCGATCTCTGCAAGCTCGCAAGCCTGCCGCCGATCGGCGTGATCTGCGAACTCGTCAACGACGACGGCACCGTGATGCGCGGGCCGCAGGTCGCGAGCTTTGCCGAAACCAACGGCCTGAAGCAGGTTTCGGTCGCAGACCTCATCGCCTATCGCCAGCGCAAGGAAACACTGATCGAGCAGGGCAGCTCCTTCGACATCGAAACGCCTTACGGTCCGGCCAAGGGGCATTCCTATTCGCTGCCCTGGGACCCGATGCAGCATCTCGCCGTCGTCTTCGGCGATATCCGCGACGGCGTCGACATCCCGGTCCGGCTGCATCTCGAAAATGTCGGCGCCGATGTCTTCGGCAAGGAATGCCAGATCGACCGCATCATGAAGCGCATCGCCGAAGAGGGCAGGGGTGTCATCGTCTATCTGCGCGAAGGATCGGTCGGCGTCGGCGTGTCGAAGACGGCCCGCAAGGGCAAACACGATCGCGAAGCGCATGACGAGGCGCAGGCGCGCGAGAACGAATGGCTGGAAATCGGCCTCGGCGCGCAGATCCTCAAGGATCTTGGCATCAGCTCGATCCGCCTTCTTGCCTCGCGCGAGCGCCACTATGTCGGCCTCGAAGGCTTCGGCATCAAGATTGTCGGAACCGACATCATCTGAAGCACGACGCTTCTGAATACGACAAAGCCCGGATCCTCGATCCGGGCTTTGTCGTTTGTACCGATGCCAACAAAAAACCGCGCTCGAAGCGCGGCGTTCTGTATTCTTCGTGAGAGTTGCGGGGCCCGCTCAGGGCAGGGCGTCGTAGCCTTCGCCGAAGCCCTTGAGATCGACCGGGATGCCGATGCCTTCCTCTGGCGACTGGAAGACGATGAAAGTGGCGGTAGCGCCGGAACGGAAGGTCTTCAGCAATTCATCTTCGAGCACGACTTCGGCATAGCAGCCATCGGAGAAGCAGCGCACGAAGTAGGCGCGGCCGATATCCTTGCCGTCAACATTGAGGCCGAGGCCGTTCGGCAGCAGAACGCCGAGCGGGGCGAGCACGCGCAGGATCTTCGCCTTGCGGTCCGCCGTCTTCAGGACGACGACCGACAGGCCGACTTCCGGCCGGTCTTCGGCAATGACGTTCTGCATCAGTGCACACTGGTCGGTGGATGCGCCGGCCGGCTGATCGCAAACGATCGACCATGCGCCGTGATTGGACTTGACTGTGCCGGGGGTCCCGGCGGGCTGCTGGGCCAGGCTCTGAGCAGGGAGTGCGAGAACGGCAAGGCCGAAGGCGGCAAAGGCCGACAGTCGCGAAAAGAGGGGCAGGCCCATGTAAACCTCAAAACGTCGAATCATCAGGCTATTCTTGAAGCGCGCGGGAATAAATGAAAAGCCCTGCGGGGCACATTCCAGCGCCATATGGCGGAAATTGGGCGGGTAAACGCCCCTATCCTGTGTGTTGCCGCGCCAACCGCGTGCAATCGCGCCGCTGCAGGCGCGGAAGACGTCATATAAGTCGATTCGTGACGGCTTCTAAGGGGTGCCTGTGTGAAAAGATGCGTTTGTGCAAAAATGCCGCATGGGGTTGATTGGTCAGATGTTGCGGCATCGGACAAACTGTGGTTTGAAGCGCAGCAGTATCGCAGGGATTCTGCGTTCCGGTTTGATCCTGATCAAGCGCATTGGGGAGACACATTGTGAAAAACAAGGCTTATGCAGTTCTGGCAGCGCTTGCCTGTCTGCTTTTTGCTTCTAGCGCCTTTGCTGACAAGCCTGTCGAATGGCAGACGAATCTTCAGCCGGCCGCTACGGGCATCATGGAAGAAATCACGTGGTTTGAGCATTACACCCTGTGGTTCATCATTCCGATCACCCTCTTCGTTCTCCTCCTGTTGATCATCGTCGTGGTCAAGTTCCGTGAAGGCGCCAACCCGGTTCCCTCGAAGACCAGCCACAACACCGCGATCGAAGTCGTCTGGACCGTCGGTCCGGTTATCGTGCTTCTTTTCCTCGCCATTCCGTCCTTCCAGCTCCTGACCGCGCAGCTCACGCCGCCGGCCAATCCGGATCTGACGGTCAAGGCGACCGGCAACCAGTGGTACTGGTCCTATGAATATGAGGTCGGCGAAAGCCCGCTTTCCTTCGACAGCCTGCTGATGAAGGAAGAAGACCGCGCCGCACTCGGCAAGGAAGACAAGAAGGAATATCCGCGCCTGCTCGCCGTCGACAACGAAGTTGTCATCCCGGTCGGCAAGACGGTTCGTGTCCTCGTCACCGCCGCCGACGTGATCCATGCCTTCGCAATGCCTGCCTTCGGCGTGAAGATCGATGCCGTTCCCGGTCGCCTGAACGAAACCTGGTTCAAGGCTGACCGCGAAGGTCTCTATTACGGCCAGTGTTCCGAGCTCTGCGGCAAGGATCACGCCTACATGCCGATCGCCATCCGCGTGGTTTCGCAGGAAAAATACGACACCTGGCTCGCAGCCGCCGCCACGAATATCGGCGATGCGAACAAGGCGCTCATGGCGTCCATCGAAGCGGCCAAGACCGTCGACGTCGCCGCTAACGCCGCACAGTAATCGGAAGGGGAGCCTGACCCATGGCTGGAACAGCCGTTCATCACGATCAACGCCATGATCACTCCGATCATGGCCACGCAGACCATGCGCACAAGCCGCTGAGCTTCTTCCAGCGCTGGTTCCTGTCGACCAACCACAAGGACATCGGCACGCTGTACCTGATCTTCGCGATCATCGCGGGCATCATCGGTGGCACGCTTTCGGTGTTCATGCGCGCCGAACTGCAGGGGCCTGGCATCCAGATCTTCCACGGTCTGGCGCAGATGGTCTACGGCTTCGAGGGCGATGCTGCCATCGACGGCGGCAAGCACATGTTCAACGTGTTCACGACCGCGCACGCGCTCATCATGATCTTCTTCATGGTCATGCCGGCGCTGATCGGCGGTTTCGCCAACTGGATGGTGCCGATCATGATCGGTGCGCCGGACATGGCGTTCCCGCGCATGAACAACATCTCCTTCTGGCTGATCGTTCCGGCCTTCCTGCTCGTGCTCCTGTCGATGTTCGTCGAGGGACCGGCCGGTGCCTACGGCGCCGGCGGCGGGTGGACGATCTATCCGCCATTCTCGACAGCGGGCATGCCCGGGCCGGCCATGGATTTCGTGATCCTCGGCCTGCACATCGCCGGTGCATCCTCGATCCTCGGTGCGATCAACTTCATCACCACGATCCTGAACATGCGCGCTCCGGGCATGACGCTGCACAAGATGCCGCTGTTTGCCTGGTCGGTCCTGATCACCGCCTTCCTGCTGCTGCTCTCGCTGCCGGTTCTGGCAGGCGGCATCACCATGCTGCTCACCGACCGCAACTTCGGCACGGCCTTCTTCGCGCCTGAGGGCGGCGGCGACCCGATCCTGTTCCAGCACCTGTTCTGGTTCTTCGGTCACCCGGAAGTGTACATCCTGATCCTGCCGGGCTTCGGCATCATCAGCCACATCGTCTCCACCTTCTCGCGCAAGCCGATCTTCGGCTACCTCGGCATGGCCTACGCCATGGTCGCGATCGGCGCCGTCGGCTTCATCGTGTGGGCGCACCACATGTACACCGTCGGCATGTCGCTCGACACGCAGCGCTACTTCGTCTTCGCGACGATGGTGATCGCTGTTCCGACCGGCGTTAAGATCTTCTCGTGGATCGCGACGATGTGGGGCGGTTCGATCCGCTTCACGACCCCGATGGTCTGGGCGATCGGCTTCATCTTCCTGTTCACCGTCGGTGGCGTCACGGGCGTTCAGCTCGCCAATGCCGGCCTCGACCGCTCGCTGCACGACACCTACTACGTGGTTGCTCACTTCCACTACGTTCTGTCGCTCGGCGCCGTCTTCGCGATCTTCGCTGCCTGGTACTACTGGTTCCCGAAGATGTCGGGCTACATGTACTCCGAGTTCATCGGCAAGCTTCACTTCTGGGTCATGTTCATCGGCGTGAACCTGATCTTCTTCCCGCAGCACTTCCTGGGCCTCGCCGGCATGCCGCGCCGCTACATCGACTACCCGGATGCGTTTGCCGGATGGAACATGGTTTCGTCCTACGGCTCCTATGTCGCAGCCGTCGGCGTGCTGATCTTCCTCTTCGGCGTCCTGGAAGCCTTCGCCAAGAAGCGCGTCGCTGGCGACAACCCGTGGGGCGAGGGTGCGAACACTCTGGAATGGCAGCTTTCTTCGCCGCCGCCGTTCCACCAGTGGGAGCAGCTCCCGCGCATCAAGTGACGGGCAACGAACAGAAGCCGCCGGTTCCGGCGGCTTCACCCCGCCGGGAAACCGGCGATACGCGGCCCTTGCGGCCGGGACCAATGCAGGGACAGGACATGACGGTCATCGACAATCACGAAGCAGTCGGCATGGAAGGCGCACCGCGTCTGTCCGAAGCCTCTGCGCGCGATTATTTCGAGCTTCTGAAGCCGCGTGTCATGTCCCTCGTCGTCTTCACGGCGCTCGCCGGCTTGGTACTCGCGCCGGGCCATATCAATCCCTTCATCGGTTTTATCGCCATTCTCTGCATCGCCGTCGGCGCAGGTGCGTCCGGTGCGCTGAACATGTGGTATGATGCCGATATCGATGCGGTCATGAGCCGTACCGCCAAGCGCCCGATCCCGGCAGGCAAGATCCTGCCGCGGGAAGCGCTGGCTTTCGGTCTGACGCTCTCCGCCTTTTCCGTGATCATCCTTGGGCTCGCCGTCAATTGGCTCGCAGCCGGGTTGCTCGCCTTCACGATCTTCTTCTACGTGGTCATCTACACGATGTGGCTGAAGCGCTCGACGCCGCAGAACATCGTCATCGGCGGTGCCGCCGGTGCTTTCCCGCCGATGATCGGCTGGGCTTGCGTCACCGGCGCCGTGTCGATCGAGAGCATCGTTCTCTTCCTGATCACCTTCCTGTGGACGCCGGCGCATTTCTGGGCGCTTGCCCTCTTCAAGATGGGCGACTACGGCGCCGTCGGCGTGCCGATGATGCCGAATGTCTGCGGTCAAGCGACGACCAAGAAGCAGATCGTCATCTATGCCGTGCTGACCGCGCTCATCGGGATCTGTCCCACCCTGCTCGGCTTCGCGAGCATCGGTTACGGCCTCGTGGCAACGGCACTCGGCCTCGGCTTCATCTGGTATTCGATCGGCGTGCTGCGCATGCCGGAAGCGGATGAGCGCATGCTGCCGGCCAAGAAGCTGTTCGCCTTCTCGATCATGTATCTGTTCGTGATCTTTTCCGCCCTGATGGCGGATCACCTGATCGTCAATATCTGGCTGAATGCCGGGAGTATTGCCTGATGGAAACCGTCAAGCTCACTGAAGCCCAGAAGAAGTCGCGCCGCGGCCGCAATATTGCGCTCGGCTTCGTTCTCGCCGGGCTCGTCGTCCTCTTCTACATCGTCACGCTGATCAAGTTCGGCAACGGCATGGTCAACTGAGGCAGGCGGGTATGACGAATTCACCGGAATCCACGCCCAGGCAGCGCTCGAACCGCGTCGTCGTCGGTACCTGCCTCGCCTTCGTCGCCGGCATGGTCGGCATGGCCTATGCAGCCGTGCCGCTCTACGACATGTTCTGCCGCGTCACCGGCTATAACGGTACGACGCAGCGTGTCGAGCAGGCTTCCGATGTGATCCTGGACGAGAAGGTGAAGGTCACTTTCGACGCGAACACCTCGGGCGGTCTGCCCTGGGAGTTCAAGCCGGTCCAGCGCGACATCGATATCCGCATCGGTGAAACGGTGCAGGTGATGTACCGGGCGAAGAACCTGTCGTCGAAGCCGACGACAGGCCAGGCGACATTCAACGTCACGCCGATGCAGGCCGGTGCCTATTTCAACAAGGTACAGTGCTTCTGCTTCACCGAGACGACGCTGCAGCCGGGAGAGGAGATGGAGATGCCGGTGGTATTCTTCGTCGATCCGGACATCGTCAAGGCGGTGGAGACCAAGGACATCAAGACGTTGACGCTTTCCTACACCTTCTACCCGCGCGAACCGTCGAAACCGGTGGCGCAGGTGAAGACGGAAGAGAACAAACTTTGACTGGAGGTCCTTTTCGGCTATGCCGGAGAGGCGACAAGAGAGAGACTTATCGGGGATTACTGACATGGCCGGTGCGCATCAGAAGAATCACGACTACCACATCATCGACCCGAGCCCCTGGCCGTTGCTTGCCTCGATCGGCGCCTTCGTCATGGCGTTCGGCGGCATTTGCTACATGCGCTACCTCGCGGGCAGCTCGCTGAAGATTTTCGGTTTCGAGCTCGCCAACGTCTGGATCCTGCTCGCCGGTCTGATCATCGTTCTTTACACCATGTTCGGCTGGTGGTCGGACACGGTAAAGGAAGCGCATGAGGGTCACCACACCCGTGTCGTGTCGCTGCACCTGCGCTACGGCATGCTCATGTTCATCGCTTCGGAAGTGATGTTCTTCGTGGCCTGGTTCTGGGCCTTCTTTGATGCCAGCCTGTTCCCGGGCGAAGCCATCCAGGCCACCCGCGCCACCTTCACCGGCGGCGTCTGGCCGCCGAAGGGCATCGAAGTGCTCGACCCTTGGCATCTGCCGCTTTACAACACCGTCATCCTGCTGCTTTCGGGCACGACGGTCACCTGGGCGCATCATGCTCTGCTGCACAATGACCGCAAGGGCCTGGTCTCCGGCCTGACGCTGACGGTCATGCTCGGCGTGCTGTTCTCCTTCGTCCAGGGCTACGAATATGCCCACGCTCCGTTTGCCTTCAAGGACTCGATCTACGGCGCGACCTTCTTCATGGCGACCGGCTTCCACGGCTTCCACGTTCTGGTCGGCACGATCTTCCTGCTCGTCTGCCTGTTCCGTGCGCTCCGTGGCGACTTCACCCCGAAGCAGCACTTCGGCTTCGAAGCGGCGGCCTGGTACTGGCATTTCGTTGACGTCGTCTGGCTGTTCCTCTTCTTCTCCATCTACATCTGGGGTAGCTGGGGTGCGCCGATCGCTCACGGCTAATTCCGCGAGTATCTGACTGTTGCGAACAAGGCGGTTGCAGCCATGCAGCCGCCTTGTTCTTTTGTTGGCTTGTGGGGTCGAAACGCGACGGGCGATGCGAAATGCGGATTGCTCCGGCCGGTGTCAGTGCTGCTGCCCCAAGCGGAGCCGATCCGGGCGGCGTGATCATGATCCACGGCCAGCCCAATTATTTCGGCTGGTTGGCGTTTTGACGCAGCAGTTCGATTGGACGGACGGCTGCATTGCCGTTACCAATGCCGAAATGAATGATATCTGCGCGATGCGCCCAACAACACACCGATCGAGATCAAGCCGTGAGCGAAGACAAAGCACATTTCCCGCCGGTGGATCCGGTAATGACCGGCATCAAGGGGCTTTGTCCGCGTTGCGGCCAGGGCAAGCTCTTCGACGGTTTCCTCAAGGTCAAGCCGGCCTGCACGAGCTGTGACCTCGACTATCGCTTCGCCGATTCCGGCGATGGCCCTGTGGTCTTCGTCATCCTGATCGTCGGCTTCGTCGTCGTCGGCGCGGCGCTTTGGGCGGAGGTCAACTTCAGCCCGCCGCTCTGGCTGCATTTCCTGTTGTGGATCCCGCTTGCGACCATCCTCAGCCTTGGGCTGACACGCATGCTGAAGGGTGTCTTGATCAATCTGCAATACCGCAACAATGCGCGCTCTGGCGAGATCGACCGTGGTTGAGCTCGACAGCAGAAGGAAGCGGGGCCTTTTCGGACGCCTCGGCGCATTCGTTTTGCTCGCCGCCGCCTTCGCCATTCTTATCTCGCTCGGCACCTGGCAGATGCAGCGGCTGCACTGGAAGGAAGGCCTGCTGGCGGCGATCCAGGAGCGCCGGTCGGCACCTCCGGTATCGCTCGGCGAAATCGAGAAGATGCTCGCAGAGGGGGGCGATATCGACTACCGCACCGTGACGGTTACGGGCACCTTCGATCACACCAAGGAGCGGCACTTCTTCGCGACCTACAATGGCCGCACCGGCTATTATGTCTTCACGCCGCTGACATTGGACGATGGCCGCTTCCTCTTCGTCAATCGTGGTTTCGTTCCCTTCGAACAGAAGGATTCGTCGACCCGCCTTGCCGGCGAGCTTCCGGCCTTCGTGGGCATTCATGGCCTCGCACGACCGAAGCTTGACCAGAAGCCGTCGTCGCTCGTTCCGGAAAACGACCTCGCCAAGAACATCTTCTACTGGAAGGACCTCGACACGATGGCGTCGTCCGTCGGGCTTCCCGCGGACAAGGTGCTGCCGCTATTCGTCGATGCCGATGCGACACCCAATCCCGGTGGCCTGCCGATCGGCGGCGTTACCCAGTTCGATCTGCCCAACAACCATCTCCAATACGCGCTGACCTGGTATGGATTGGCGGCAGCGCTGGTGCTCGTCAGCGGTTTCTACCTGGTACGCCGCGGGCGATAGCCCCGCAACCGTCGCCGTGCTAACCCTGTTGACCGGATCGACGGCGGGGAACAATTGATGGCGATCATCGCAAGCTCTCTGATTGCCTTGACGGGATTGCTGCATGTCGGCTTTCTCGTGCTCGAGATGTTTCTGTGGACCGGGCCTCGGGGGAGGGCCGTCTTCCGCATGACACCCGCGCAGGCCGAGACAACGCGGGTCCTGGCCGCGAACCAGGGGCTCTACAATGGTTTTCTTGCGGCCGGCCTGTTCTGGTCGTTGATGCAATCGCAACTGGCCTTTGCCTTCGAGCTGAAGGTGTTCTTCCTTGTGTGCGTGATCGTTGCCGCTATATATGGCGCGTGGTCGGTCAAGCCGCGCATCCTCCTGATCCAGGGCGGCCCGGCGATCGCAGCGCTCCTTTTCGTTCTAATGGCATCCTGATCCATGGCATCATCAGCGGCAGTAAAATCCCCGATCACCATTCGCCTTTGCGGGCCGCGCGGCTTCTGCGCCGGCGTCGACCGGGCAATCCAGATCGTCGTCCTGGCGCTGAAGGAGTTCGGCGCGCCCGTCTATGTCCGCCACGAGATCGTGCACAACCGCTATGTCGTCGAAGGCCTCGAGGCCAAGGGCGCGATCTTCGTCGAAGAACTCGACGAGATCCCGCCGGAGCACCGCAAGCAGCCGGTCGTCTTTTCTGCGCATGGCGTGCCGAAATCAGTGCCCGCGGATGCGGATGCCCGCAATCTCTTCTATCTCGACGCCACCTGCCCGCTGGTCTCCAAGGTCCACAAGCAGGCGATGCGCCATCACCGTCTCGGCCGCCACGTCGTGCTGATCGGCCATGCCGGCCACCCGGAGGTGATCGGCACCATGGGGCAATTGCCTGAAGGCGCAGTGTCGCTGGTCGAGACGGTCGAGGATGCCGACGTCTACCAGCCGCCGGATCCGGACAATCTCGGCTTCGTCACCCAAACGACGCTGTCGGTCGACGACACGGCCGGCGTCATCAAGCGGCTGCACGAGCGCTTCCCGAACCTGACGGCGCCAGCCGCCGACTCGATCTGCTACGCCACCACCAACCGCCAGGAGGCGGTGAAACAGGCAGCCCCCGGCTGTGATCTGTTCCTCATCGTCGGCGCGCCCAACTCTTCCAATTCCAAGCGGCTCGTCGAAGTGGCGCTGAGGGCGGGCGCGAAGAAATCCGTGCTGGTCCAGCGCGCGTCGGAAATCGACTGGGCCGAGATGGGCGATATCTCGACGGTGGGCCTCTCGGCTGGCGCCTCGGCGCCCGAAGTGATCGTCAACGAGATCATCGAGGCATTCCGCGAGCGCTACGACGCGAGGGTGGAACTGGCCGATACGGTCGAGGAGAACGAGAATTTCCTCGTCAACCGCGAGATCCGCCACGTGCCGCTGACCGCCGCCGACATGGCCTTCGTCAACGGCGAATAACCCGCACTTCTTGCCGCATTTTCTTGAGAGTGGAAGACCTTGGCAGTTTACACCGATATCACGGAAGACGATCTCTCCCGCTTTCTCACCGCCTATGACGTCGGCCAGCTAACCTCCTATAAGGGGATTGCCGAAGGCGTCGAGAATTCCAATTTTCTGCTGCACACGACCAAGGGCTCCTACATTCTCACGCTTTACGAAAAGCGCGTGAACGCCGACGATCTGCCGTTCTTCCTCGGGTTGATGCATCATCTGGCAGAGCGCGGCCTGTCCTGCCCGCTGCCGCTGCCGCGGGCTGACGGCAAGCTGCTCGGTGAGCTCTCCGGTCGTCCGGCCGCCGTCATCTCCTTCCTCGAGGGCATGTGGCTGAGAAAGCCCGAGGCAAAGCACTGCCACGAAGTCGGCAGGGCGCTTGCCGCCATGCATCTTGCCGGCGAAGGCTTCGCGCTGAAGCGCACCAATGCGCTTTCCGTCACCGGCTGGCGGCCGCTCTGGGTCAATTCCGAGGCGCGTGCGGACGAGGTGCAGGCGGGTCTCAAGAACGAGATATCGGCGGAGCTCGAATACCTCGAGAGCCACTGGCCGAAATCCCTGCCGGAAGGCGTCATCCACGCCGATCTCTTCCCGGACAACGTCTTCTTCCTCGGAGACCGGCTGTCCGGCCTGATCGATTTCTATTTCGCCTGCAACGACTACCTCGCCTATGACGTCGCCGTCTGCCTCAATTCCTGGTGCTTCGAAAAGAACGGCTCCTACAACATCACCAAGGGCATGGCGATGCTTTCGGGCTACGAGAGCGTGCGCAAGCTGACGCCCGCCGAGGTCGACGCGCTGCCGCTGCTCTGCCGCGGCTCGGCACTGCGCTTCTTCCTGACGCGGCTCTACGATTGGCTGATGACGCCTGCCGGAGCGCTCGTGGTCAAGAAAGACCCGCTCGAATACCTGACGAAGATCCGCTTTCACCGCGCCATCGCTTCGAGCGCGGAATACGGCCTGAAACGCGAAGAGGGCCTGGCATGAAGCATGTCGACATCTTCACGGACGGTGCCTGCTCCGGCAATCCGGGGCCGGGCGGTTGGGGCGCGGTGCTGCGCTACGGCGAGGTGGAAAAAGAACTCTCCGGCGGCGAGGCCGAGACCACCAACAACCGCATGGAACTGTTGGCGGCGATCTCGGCGCTCGATGCGCTGAAGAGCGCCTGCGAGGTCGATCTCCATACCGACAGCAAATATGTGATGGACGGCATTTCCAAGTGGATCCACGGCTGGAAGAAGAACGGCTGGAAGACCGCGGACAAGAAGCCGGTGAAAAACGGCGAGCTCTGGCAGCGGCTGGATGAAGCCAATCGCCGCCACAAGGTGACCTGGCACTGGGTCAAGGGCCATGCCGGTCATCCTGAAAACGAGCGCGCCGACGAGCTCGCCCGCAAGGGCATGGAGCCCTACAAGAAGCCGCGCCGTTCGGACTCTCTCCTCGTGAAATGAAAAACGGGCCGTAGAGGCCCGTCAGACTGCTGACAAACCCCTGGCGTTTGCCGGGGTTTTTTGATTCCTTGGGTCATGTTGAAGAAACCCGGCCCCGAACAGACCGCGCTTGAGATGGTGACGCTGGAGCAGCTGGTCCCGAAGGATCACCTGCTGCGTCGGATCGATGCGGTGATCGACTTTTCCTTCATCCATGATCGGGTTGCCGGGCTTTATTGCGCCGACAACGGTCGTCCGCCGCTTGATCCGACCTTGATGTTCAAGGCGCTGTTCATCGGCTACCTGTTCGGCATCCGCTCCGAGCGCCAGCTGGTGCGCGAGATCGAGGTCAATGTCGCCTATCGCTGGTTCCTGCGGCTGAAGCTGACCGCTGGGGTGTTCGACGCCTCGACGCTGTCGCAGAACCGGCGGCGGCGTTTCAATGATACGTCGGTGGCGCAAGACATCTTCGACCACATCGTCAGCCAAGCGATCGCCCATGGGCTGGTCGATGGTACGGTGCTCTATACCGACTCGACCCATCTGAAGGCCAATGCCAACAAGGGTAAATACGATTTGCAGATGATCGAGAAGTCGCGCTCCGACTACTGGGCCGATCTCGACCGGGCGATCGATGCGGAACGCGCCTTGCACGGCCAGAAGCCGTTGAAGGAGAAAGAGCGCGAACCCGAGGTGAAGGAGACCAAGGTGTCGCGCACCGATCCCGACAGTGGCTACATGGTGCGCGAGGGCAAGCCGAAGGGCTTCTTCTATCTCGATCACCGCACGGTGGACGGCCGCCACGCGATCATCACCGACACCTTTGCCACACCGGCCAACGTGCACGACTCGATCGTCTATCTCAACCGATTGGACCGCCAACGCGACCGCTTCGGCTTCGCGGTTGGGGCGGTCGGGCTCGATGCCGGCTATGCCACCGCCGGTATCGCCAGGGGGCTGGAAGACCGCGCCATCCACGGCGTCACCGGCTACCGCAACCCGACGCCGCCCAGGCCCGGCATGATGCGCAAGTCGAAGTTCGTCTACGACCACGGGCAGGATGGCTACCGCTGCCCCGAGGGTCAGCTTCTGACCTACGCCACCACCGACCGCAACGGCTACCGCCACTATACCTCCGATCCCACAACCTGCTGCGACTGCCCGCTGCTGGCCTCCTGCACCGGCAACGTCAAGGCCGTGCGCACCGTCACCCGCCATGTCTGGGCCGACGCGCGCGAGCGCACCGACGCCCACCGGCTGACCCCTTGGGGCAAGGCGGTCTACAAGCGGCGCAAGGAGACGGTGGAGCGCTCCTTCGCCGACGCCAAGCAACTGCATGGCCACCGCTATGCCCGCTTCCGCGGCCTCGTCAAAGTCACATGCCAATGCCTGCTGGCCGCAGCCGCCCAGAACATCAAGAAGATCGCCTTGGCGCTGACCAAAGCGCCGAAACCAGCGCTGGCGTGAACCAAGCCGCCGCGCTCGTGCCCTTCGAACCCGACCGGCCACCTTCGCTCGATGCCCCCCACAAACAAAAACAAAACCCGCCGAAAATATCGACGGGTTTGTCAGCGGTCTGACGGGCCGTAGAGGCCCGTTTCCATTTGCACCTACTTCTGCGCTCAGAGCTGTTCGAGCATCGCGGCAGCGCCGGAAACGGTCGCCTGGCCCGGGCTTTCTTCGAGATTGAGCGACTTCACCACGCCATCTTCCACCAGCATCGAATAGCGCTTCGAGCGGACGCCGAGCGTGCCGGCCGACAGGTCGATGTCCATGCCGAGCGCCTTGGTGAAGGCGGCGTTCCAGTCGGAGAGGAAGTGGATCTTGCCCATCCCGCCAGACGCGGTTGCCCAGGCGCCCATCACATGCAGGTCGTTGACGGAAACCACGGCGATATCGTCGATGCCGCGGGCAAGGATCGCGTCGCGGTTCTCGAGGTAGCCGGGCAGATGGTTGAGGGAGCAGGTGGGCGTGAAGGCACCCGGAACGGCGAAGAGCACGACGCGCTTGCCCGCGAAGAGCTGATCGGTGGTGACCTCCACCGGACCATCGGCGGTTTTTTCCTTGAAGGTTGCGGCTGGTAGTTTGTCTCCGACGGCAATGGTCACGGCACTCTCCTTGCGTTGCTTGCGTCTTCGCTTCTCCGCTCGTGTCGGAGAACCTGCGGGACTATAGATGCGGCCTAATCAAAGGCAAGGGTCGTCTCCATGCTGCGGCCCTTCGCGCGTATGGTGACAACGATCGGCTTGCCCTTGAGTTCCTTGTCCTTGCCGGGGAGCCGGACCGGCACGGTCGCGCCGAGGCCGGTCTCGCCCTTCGTCGTGATCTCGGGCTTGCCGAAGGAAACACCGGATGGGCCGGCCAGGAACAGTTCAGGATGGTCCTTGCCGTCGGGCAAGTGAAAGGAAAGGTGCAGCACGGCCTTGTCCGCGTCGTAATGGCTCGCCGTGACGGCAAAATCCCTGGAAGGTGCTTCCGGCAATGCGGCGATCGCGTCATCGATGCGCGCGCCGTCGAGCGGATTGTCCAGATCGCCCTCATTCAGTGCCAGCGTCAACTCGCCCTGGACGGGGATACAGATATCCTCGCAGATGCCGAGAAACACCGAGGCGCGAATGTTGACATCGCCCGTGCCTTGGACGCGCCTCAGCGTCAGCGGGAATGCAACCGGCTTGTCGTAACCGACATAGCGCACCACGCCGTCGTCGAAGGTCTTAGGCACCGGGAAGCCGATCTTCTCGAGCACGACGCCGCTCGTCGGGTCGATCGTCACCTGCGGAGGGATGCCGCTTGCGCCAGGTTCCCGCCAATAGGTCTTCCAGCCCGCATTGAGCTTGACCTCAAGCGTTGCCGGGATCGTGCCGTCCTGCTTGGGCTGGGCCGCGACCAGGCGGACCATGCCGCCCGGGGAGGTGACCCACTCGCTGGTGGCCGCCTGTGTCGCCAGCGGAAGAAAAAAAGCGGCGATGAGGCTTGCCGCGCCAATGAACTGGGCCATGTTCTGGTATGTGGAGCGCTGGATCATGCCGGAAGCAATATCGCTTTTGCCGGCGAGGCTCCAGACGCTCGAAAGAGAGCGACGATCATAATCGCTTGATCGGACACGGCGAAGTGAACGTCGTGCGTGCAATATTTCCGGACCGCGACGCTGAGGCGCTTTTCATTTCGCGGCGAATTGGTAGGCTGTTCCCATGATGTCGACTCCGATGGCGCAGAAGAGACGGGAGCGAGGTTTCCTTGACGGTCAGTTCCTGATCGCCATGCCGGGGATGTTTGATGCGAATTTCGCCCGCACGGTCATCTTCATCTGCGCCCATTCGGACGACGGCGCGATGGGCTTCGTGCTCAATCGGCCTCAGCAACTGACCTTTCCGGACGTGCTGCTCCATCTCGATATTCTCGACGAGGAAGAGGCGATCCGCCTTCCGCAGATGACACGGGATTTCCAGATTCAGGCCGGCGGGCCGGTCGAGACCGGGCGCGGTTTCGTGCTGCATTCCGACGACTATCTGAGCGATTCCAGCATCCCCGTCAGCGACGACATCTGCCTGACCGCGACACTCGATATCGTCCGCGCCATTTCGCGCGGGGAGGGGCCGGTCAAGGCGACGATGATGCTCGGCTATGCCGGGTGGGGACCGGGGCAACTCGAAGCGGAAATCACCCAGAACGGCTGGCTCACATGCCCGGCGCGTGAAGAACTGATCTTCGACAAGGCTCTGGACGACAAATACGACCGGGCGCTGGCCCTGATGGGCGTGTCGGCCGCGATGCTCTCCGCGGATGCGGGCCACGCCTGATTTGTCGGATGAGCCCGCTTTCTTCAGGACATCCATGCTGAAAAGCAAAGCCCGTCGGACTGTTGCCTGACGGGCTTTGGACGATGGTGTGTTTCTCGCCGAGCGGCGTCGCCTTGCCGAAATCACGCCCGCTTCATCAGCGGAAAGCGTTCTTTCAGCAGCCGCTGGATCGATTCCGAGCCAATCGGCGGTCCGAAGAGGAAGCTCTGGCCGTAGTCGCAGCCCATCTGCGAGAGCTGGATTGCATCGTCCTCGGACTCGATACCCTCGGCCACCACCTGCATATCGAGTTCACGCGCCATGGTGATCACCGAGCGCAGGAGAATGCCGCGCTTGTCGCTCGGGTCACGCACCAGTGCCTTGTCGATCTTGATCGTGTCGAAGGGGAAACGCGTGAGGTAGGAGAGCGACGAATGGCCGGTACCGAAGTCGTCAAGCGCCAGCTTCAGGCCTGCTTCCTTCAGCTTTTCAAGGACGAGGCGGGCCTGCTCTGGGTTTTCCATCACGAGTGATTCCGTCAGTTCCATCTTCACCTTGCCCGGATCGCAGCGGTTCTTGGTGAGGATGGCGCGGACATCGTCATAGAGCTCGTTGTTGAGAAGCTGCGCGCTCGAAAGGTTGATCGAGACGAAGATCGGCAGGTCGCCGGTCTGGAGCTGCCATTCCGTCAGATCGCTCGTCGCCTTGTCGAAAGCGAACATTCCGAGCTGGCTGATGAGGTCCGAATTTTCGGCAATCGGAATGAACTCGGTCGGCGAGATATTGCCGCGCTTCGGATGATCCCAGCGCATCAGCGCCTCGAAGCCGGCGATCTCCGCGTCGTTCAATCGAACGATCGGCTGGTAGACCAGCGAGAGCTCCTTGCGTTCGATCGCCCGCTTGAGGTCGGCTTCGAGCTGGAGCCGGTCCGACCCGGATGTGCGGAAGGCGGGGCGGAAGGGTTCGACACGGTTGCCGCCTTCCTTCTTCGCCCGGAACATGGCGAGCTCGGCGTCGTCGAGCAGGCCCGCAGCGCTTTGCTCCTGGTCGAGCCAGGAAACGAGGCCGATCGATGCCGTCAGGTTGATTTCGCGGTTGCCGTAGTTGAGCGGCACCATGATCGCCTTGCTCACCGCGTCGGCGAAATCCGCGACCTTGGCGGGGTCGCGCTCGGACATCAGGATCAGCCCGAACTGGTCGCCGCCGAGGCGGGCAAGCGTGTCCTGCGGGCGCAGGAGCCGGCGCAAGCGCCGGGTCAAGGCGATCAGGATGTTGTCGCCCGCGGCGATGCCCAGGAGGTCATTGACCTGCTTGTAGCGGTCTATGTCGATTGCCAGCACCGTCGGGCGAACCGAATTGCTGCCGTCAGCCATCAGCAGGATCGCCTGCAGCCGGTCGAGGAACACCTGACGGTTCGGAAGACCGGTCAGATTGTCGAGCAGCGCATTGTGCAGCAGCCGCTCGACGGAATTGCGCTGCTCGGTAATGTCGATGATCGTGCCGACACAGCGGATGATTTCGCCGTTGGCGCCGAGCACCGGCCGGGCGCGGATGGCGAGCCAGTGGTAATGGCCGTCCTCGGCACGCACGCGAAATTCGTGGTTGAGCTTGCCGCGGCGGCGCTCCAGAAGCACGTCGAGGGTCGCCCGGAAGCGGTCGCGGTCGTCAGGGTGCAGGCGCGGCAACCAGTTGCGCAAGGGGCCGTGCATGCTGCCGAGCGACAGTCCGAGCTGGGTCGAAATATCGGGCATGGTCACCACCCGATCGCGGGCGACGTCCCAGTCCCAGACAGTGTCGCCGGAGCCGGTAAGCGCCAGCGACTGGCGCTCGAGATCGGAGAACAGGCCCTGCTGGTAGCCGCTGCCGGCAACCGCATGCTGCATGACGGTGAAGCCGATCAACAGCACGATGAGCACGAGACCGCCGCCGAGCGCCGGCTGCACGATGTCGTTGGCAAGCTGGCCGGTGACAGTCAGCCACGCGCCGAAGAGCCAGACGAGGATGAGCAGCCAGGCAGGCACCAGAAGGATTGCACGGTCGTAGCGGTTGAAGCCGAGATAGGCGATCAGCACGATCCCGACCGTTCCGGTCAAAGCGAAGGAGAGGCGGGCGATGCCGGACGCGATTGCCGGATCATAGACGGCGACGCCGAAGAGCAGGCCGAGACCCAGAATCCAGGCGAGCGTGGCGTAACCGAGATGCTGATGCCAGCGGTTGAGATTGAGATAGGTGAACAGGAAGATCACGAGGCCCGCCGCCAGGAAGACCTCGGTGCCCGCTCGCCATATTCGCTCGTCGCCGGCCGTGACGCTGATGAGCTTCGAGAGGAAGCCGAAATCGACGCAGATATAGGCGAGAACCGCCCAGGCGAGTGCCGCCGTTGCCGGCAGCATAGAGGTTCCCTTGACGACGAAGAGGATCGTCAGGAACACCGCGAGCAGGCCGGCAATGCCGAGCACGATGCCGCGATAGAGCGTGAAGGCGTTGACCGTATCCTTGTAGGAATCCGGTTCCCACAGGTAGATCTGCGGCAGCTCCGGCGTCGCCAGTTCCGCGACGAAGGTGATGATGACGCCCGGCGCCAGCGTGATGCGGAAGACGTCCGCCTCGTCGCTCGGTTCGCGGCTGAGCGCAAAACCTTCGCTGGGGGTGATCGAAAGGATGCGTTTGGAGCCGAGATCCGGCCAGAAGAGCTTGGAATTCACCAGTCGGAAATGCGGTGCGACGATCACGCGGTCGAGCGGTTCGGCCGAAACGTTAGCGAGCGCGAACACGGCCCAGTCGCCCTGATGGTCCTCGCTGCTGGAGCGCACCTCGATGCGGCGCACGATGCCGTCGGTTCCGGGCGCCGTCGAGACCTGGAAGGCTTCATTGCGGCCGCTGTAGATTTCTGTCGTCGCCGTGAGGTCGAGCGCGGTGTCCTCGCGCGAGATCTTCACCGGCTCCAGAGCCTGGGCCGCACCGCCGAGCGCGCAGAAAAACGTCGTGAGCGTAATCAGAAACGCTGCCAGCTTCGAAGCTGACCAGGCGAAGGGCGAGCGGGTTAGAGGCATCAAAGGGGCATATTCCTGTTCGGTAGGGCATCGTCGGACAGGAGAGAAAAGAGCACGTGGTCCCGCCAATGGCCATTGATTCTCAAGTACTGTCTTAAGTAGCCTTCACGCTCAAAACCGGCCTTTTCAAGGAGCCGGATGCTTCTTGAGTTGTCCGGAATACAGGCTGCTTCAATACGGTGCAACTCAAGGGTCGAAAAGATGTAGGGAATAGCGAGCCTCAGGGCCGCGTACATATGGCCCTTGCCGGCGTGGCGTTCGCCCATCCAATAGCCGATCATGCAGTTTTGCCCGGCGCCGCGGCGGATGTGCCCGATGGTCAGCCCCCCGAGCAACATCTCGTCTGGCTTGTGGAAAAGAAAGAGCGGCACGGCCTGGCCGGAGGAATATTCCTGCTCGTTGCGGATGACCCGGCTGCGAAAGGCGCTCTCGGTCATCTCGTCGGGACGCCAGGTTGGCTCCCAAGGTTCGAGGAAGCCGCGGCTCTCGCTTCTCAGCTGATACCACTGGCGATAATCGGCATAGCGCGGGAGCCGCAGCAGGTAGTTCTGATCGGCGATTTCGATCGTCTCCGGCTGCCGCGACAGGAACCGAAAAACCGATCGTGTCATAGCTGCCTCCGAGGCCGTCCAGTTTGCGTGCGGGGATGCTTATCGTCCGCCCGGCAGCGCGCCTTTGCGCTGTCACAAACCGAAACGTTGCACAACTTTGCGCGCAAATCGAATCCGATTTTGCGAAAAGACGCAAAGACTTCACCATTTCCGACACGGTGCTTGCGTCCTCGGTGGCCGAGAGCGATTCCAGGAAAAGTGGCGAACGCCTTCGCCAGGAATCGCCCAGACGTGAAAAAGCAAGATCATTTCACGGTTTCGATCCTTGAAATGACCTAGAGCGCCGCGCGTCTTATCAGACACGCAAAGGTCGCTGTAGCACTTTGATTTACTGCATGTCTTCGTCCTCAAGTCGAGGTCGATTTGAGCACGACGACATGCAGCAGGGCCTGTTTAGCTGGCGACGGCGTGCGGAACGGCGGCCTTGCCGGTCAAGGACGACAGGATATCGCCCATCGGGGCAAGCTGCTCCAGCGGGCCGATGGCCGAAAGCGTCGGCGTCGTGTCGAAGAACAGCCGGCCGGCAAGGTCGGTCAGACGCTCGATGGTGATGCCGGAGAGGCGCTCCATCAGTTCTTCGTTCGGGATCGGGCGGCCATAGAGCATCATCTGGCGGGCAATCTGGCCGGCCCGGGCCGCCGGGCTTTCCTGGCCCATCAGCAACTGTGCTCGGATCTGGGCGCGGGCCCGCTCGATTTCCTGCTGCTCGATGTTCATCGAGGATTTGCGCAGTTCGTCGACGATGACGGGCATCAGTTCCGGCAGGTTTTCGCCGCCGGTGGCCGCATGCACCCCGAAGATGCCGGTATCGGAAAAGCCCCAATGGAAGGCGTAGACCGAATAACAGAGGCCGCGATGCTCACGCACTTCCTGGAAGAGGCGTGAGGACATGCCGCCGCCGAGGATGTTGGCGAGGATCTGCGAACAGTAGAAGTCGCGGGCGTGGTAGGCCTTGCCCTCGAAGCCGAGCAGGACCTGCGCGTCCATCAGGTCGCGCGTCTCGCGGCTGTCGCCGCCCGTATAGCGGGCGACTTCGAGCACCGGCGTCGCGATCGGCGTGCGCGGAAGCGCCGAGAAACGCTCCTCCACCTGGCGCACGAAGGCCTCGTGCTCGACGGCACCGGCCGCGACCACGAACATGCGGTCGGTGGTGTAGTTGCGGCCGAGATACTGGCGGATCTGATCGGCAGAAAACGACATGACCGTATCGGGGGTGCCGAGGATCGGCCGTCCGACGGTCTGGTTGCGATAGGCGGTTTCGGCGAAACGGTCGAAGACGACGTCGTCGGGCGTGTCGTCGGCGGCGCCGATCTCCTGCAGGATCACCTGCTTCTCGCGCCGCAATTCCTCGTCGTCGAAGGTGGATTCGGTGAGGATGTCGGCGAGAATGTCGACCGCCAGCGGCACGTGATCCTTGAGGACGCGTGCATAGTAGGAGGTCGTCTCGGTCGACGTGGCGGCATTGACTTCGCCGCCGACATTTTCGATTTCTTCGGCAATCTGTCGGGCGGTGCGTCGCGCGGTGCCCTTGAAAGCCATGTGCTCCAGCAGGTGGGCTATGCCATGTTCGCCCAAGGTTTCATTGCGCGAACCGGATTTGATCCACACCCCGAGCGCCACGCTTTCGAGATGCGGCATCTGCTCGGTTACCACCGTCAACCCGGAAGGGAGCCGGGTGCACTCAACTTTCATCATACGTTTCTTCTCGTTCTTACCCCCGGAGACGGGTGCGCTCGCCGATAAAGGTCTCGACGCTCTTCAGGTCCGGATCCAGGATATCGAAACGCTCCTCCCTGTACATCAGGTCAGCAAGCCACGTCGGAAGCGCCGGGTCAATACCACTGGCCGATTTTACCGCGTCCGGGAATTTCGCCGGATGGGCGGTGGCGAGCGTCACCATGGGGGCGGACGGCTTCTCGTGCTTGGCGGCGACAAAGACGCCGACGGCGCTGTGCGGATCGAGCAGATAGCCGGTTTTTTCCAGCGTCTTGGCGATCGTCTTGGCCACCTCCTTCTCCGAGGCGCGGCCGGCGCGGAACTCCTTGCGGATGGCCTTCAGCGCCTTTTCGCGTATGGTGAAGGAACCGGACTGCTTGAGGCCGTCCATGGCCGAGCGCACTTCGCCCGGGTCGCGATCGTTCGCCTCGAACAGCAGCCGCTCGAAGTTCGACGAGATCTGGATATCCATCGACGGCGCGGTCGTCGCCTTGACGTCGCGCATCTCGTAGCGCCCCGTCTTCAGCGTGCGGGCAAGGATGTCGTTTTCGTTGGTGGCGATCACCAGCTTGTCGATCGGCAGGCCCATGCGCTTGGCGACGTACCCGGCGAAGATGTCGCCGAAATTGCCGGTCGGGACCGTGAAGGAGATCTTGCGGTCCGGCCCGCCGAGTGCGACCGCCGTGGTGAAGTAGTAGACGATCTGGGCCATGATGCGCGCCCAGTTGATCGAGTTGACGCCCGAAAGCTTGACGCGGTCACGGAAGGCGGCGTCGTTGAACATGCCTTTGACGAGGTTCTGGCAGTCGTCGAAGTTGCCTTTGACGGCGATGGCGTGAACGTTCGATGCCTTCGACGTCGTCATCTGTCGCTGCTGCACCGGTGAAACCTTGCCGTGCGGGAAGAGGATGAAGATGTCGGTGCGTTCTCGGCCGGCGAAGGCGTCGATCGCGGCGCCCCCGGTGTCGCCCGAGGTCGCGCCGACGATCGTGGCGCGCTCGCCGCGCTCGGCCAGCACATAGTCCATCAGCCGCGCAAGCAGTTGCATCGCCACGTCCTTGAAGGCGAGTGTCGAGCCGTGGAAGAGTTCCATGACGAAGGCGTTCGGTCCGGTCTGCACCAGCGGTGCCACCGCCGGATGGCGGAAGGTGGCGTAGGCTTCGTCGATCATTTCGCGGAATTTGGCCGCGGGGATCTCGCCATTGGTGAAGGGTTCGAGCACGGTGAACGCGATTTCCTGATAGGATTTGCCGCGCAAGCCCCGGATTTCCTTCTTGGAAAACTTTGGCCATTCCTTGGGGAGATAGAGACCGCCGTCGCGCGCCAGACCGGCAAGCAGCGCGTCGCAGAAGCCGAGAGGAGCGGCTTCGCCGCGCGTCGAGATATACTTCACCATGATTGTCCTTCGTCCCACGTCCAGGATTGCCGCGACCCTAGGAAAACGGCGCCGCGGCATGCCCGTCTTATTGCGTCAGTCCTTGACAAAGTCTGCATCTATTCTTGTCACCGACGCAATTTCCGACTGTAGATCAGGCTTCGGAAAATTCGGAAGGGACACGCCGACCCGATCGATTTTTCAGTTTGTCGCTGCTATAGACGATGCCCGAAGGCCATGAAAGGTCTTCCGGCCGAGATTTCGGTCAAGGAGTTTCAACCGGTCCAGCAGAGGTTGTTCAACGTGTTTGGCAAAGTATCCCGGCCTGTTCTCGCAATATCTTTTCTCGCGATTCTCGCCGGCTGTAACAAGACGCAATCCGGCGGAGCGATCGATGCGGGCGGCAGCGCCACCGCTCCGACGCCAGCCGTCGTCCAGGCCGCGTGCCCGCAGGTCGTCCTGCGGGATGGCACGTCGGTGTTCACCAGCTACGCCAAGGGTGCCAAAAACGACCCGACGAAGGTCGTCTACCAGGCCTCGCTCGCCGACACCACGCGCCAGTGCGTGCAGAGCGAAGGCGCATTGACGATGACCGTGGTGGCGCAGGGACGCGTCGTCAGCGGCCCGGCGGGTGGCCCCGGCAAGATCACCATGCCGATCCGTGTCGCTGCGACCGACGAAGACAAGACGCTTTACTCCGAGCTGACGCAGCAAGCGGTCGAAATTCCCTCGACCGGCTCGGCACAATTCGTCTTCACCAAGGCGAACGTGACGCTGCCGGCCGGCGCCGGATCCAACGTCACCGTCTATGTCGGCTTCGACGAGGGGCCGCCGGCCAAGGGCAAGAAGAAGTAAGCAGCGGCGCACACCGCACAAAAAAAACGCCGGGGCTTGCCCCGGCGTTCTCATTTCCATCACGTTCAGATCTCGATTTTGGGTCGGATCGACCCAAAATCATCAACGTGATCGATTCTCAACGTTGGAGCGGGAAGCGCGCGGAAAACCGCACGCACTTTTCCTCATCGCGCATCTAGCTTACTCAGCCGGAACGCTCTTGCCGCCTTCCCACTTGTAGAGCGAGAAAGCCTGCGAGGTCAGGTCGCCGGCTTCGCCATAGGTCAGCTTGCCGAGCACGGTGTCGATCGCTTCACCGGACTTGATCGCAGTGGCAACCGCAGTCGCGTCTTCGGCGGAGCCGGCCTTTTCGATGCCGGCCTTCAGCACCTGCACGGCGGCATAGGCGTTGAGGGTGAAGGCCTCGGCCGGAATGTTCTTCGCCTTCAGCGCTTCGACGGCCGGCGCCGATGCCGGATTGCGGGTCGCGTCACTGGCGTTGGTGTAGATCGTGCCGGACGCGGCTTCGCCGCCGATCGCCCAGAACTCGGTGTTCGACAGGCCGTCACCGCCGAAGATCTGTGCCTTCACGCCCTGGTCGTGCATCTGGCGTGCGAGCAGGCCGCCTTCCGGATGGTAACCGCCGAAGTAGACGACATCGACGTTCTCGGACTTCAGGCGGGTGACGATGGCGCTGAAGTCCTTGTCGCCCGGATTCAGGCCTTCATAGACGACTTCGGTGATGCCGCCTGCATTGATCGCCTTCTTGAAGCCGTCAGCGAGGCCCTTGCCGTAAGGAGCCTTGTCGTGCAGGACGGCGACCTTCTTGTCCTTGAGGTTCTTGACCACATAGGCAGCGGCGACTTCGGCCTGCTGGTCGTCGCGGCCGCAGGTGCGCAGCACGTTCCAGAGACCACGGGTGGTGAGGTCGGGCGTCGTTGCCGTCGGCGTCACCATCAGGATGCCGTTTTCGGCGAGAACGTCGGAAGCCGCCATGGAGGTGCCCGAGAGCACCGGGCCGACGACGTAGTGGATGCCTTCGCCGGCCGCCTGGTTGGCAACCGAAACGGCCTGCTTCGGGTCACCGGCGTCGTCGAGCAGCTTCAGAACGATCTTTTCGCCGTTGATGCCGCCAGCCTTGTTGATCTCTTCGGCGGCCGTTTCCGCCCCGTTCTTCACTTGCTCGCCATAGGCCGCGACCGGGCCGGTGAGCGGCGTGATGACGCCAACGGTGATATCGGCGAAGGCGAGCGGGCCGAAGGCGACGCTGGCCGCCAGGGTCAGGCCGGTCAACATTGAAAGACGCATAGTGTTTCCTCCTAGAAATACCCCTGATGGGGCTTGCTTGATATGGCCTTCGTGCGCGGCTTCGAAAACCTACTGTACGTGTCCTTGAACCGTAACCGGTCAATGGACGAAAACATGCAGCATTTCAGGGTGCTACAGCGACCGTTGCGCCTCTGACAGGAGGTGGGTCGCCATAGAGATTTTCGGAGGGACGCGGCGCCACTTCAATGTGTCATCGTGTCCCTCGGCGCCTAATCGGACGCCTGCCGTGGTGGCCGAAGGCTTTTTTTCCGCTCCGGCCGAAAGCCGGGGCGAAAGGGGTGGCGGCCGGACGTGGCCTTTTCGGCGTTAGGCCGTCATGGACTCCGACCATTCGGAAAGCGCTGCGATCACGCCGGGAAGGGCCGTCATCCGCGAGATCACGGTTTCGGCGCCCGCTTCCGTCAGCTTGTCGGCGTGCGACGGAAAGGTGTGGGAGCCGCCGGTGAAGCCGACGACGCGCATGCCAGCGGCGCGGGCGCCGTGGATGCCATGCACCGAATCCTCGATGACCAGCACCCGCGACGGGTCGACGCCCATCTGCTTGGCACCGTGCAGGAAGATATCCGGCTTCGGCTTGACCCGATCGGGTCCGAGGTCGCGCGCTGAGTAGATGTGCGGGCCGAAGTGGTCCTTGATGCCGACCTTGCCGAGCATCATCGCCAGCCGCGCCGAGGTGGAATTCGAGCAGATGCAATGGGGCAGCGTGAGCTGCAGCAGCATCGGCTTGACGCCATCGATGATCTTGACGTCGCGTTCCAGACGCTCGTCGAGAATGGTGTCCACCTTGCCGATCAGCGATGCGGAAAGCGGGATGCTCGCTTCCTTCTCGATCTGCAGCAGCGTGTTGTGCCAGGTCATGCCGGCAAAGCGCTCGGCCATCTCTTCGACGCTGATCGGGTAGCCCGCTTCGGTAAGCAGCGCGGCTTCCACTTCCGAGGCGATGATTTCGGAATCGACGAGAACGCCGTCGCAATCAAAAATGATGAGATCGATACCGGTCATTTGGAACAGTTCCCTGGGAGGAGAAGGCGCCACAGGCAGGGGGAGGATAGCTTGCGCGGCGCGGGGCTTTCGTACGCCAGAGCTTTATACGAAGGCGGCCGAAAGCTCAACCTTTGGAAATCATCGAAACCGTTGCTCCGCTTGCTCGACAGCATTGTTTCGCGGCTCTATCTGTAGACGATGGAAAAGCAACAGGACGATACGCTTGCAAGTCGCATCAGCAGGGCTCTCGCCGAGAGGATCATCTCCGGCATCCTGATGCCTGGCGAGCGCTTGCGGCAGGATCATATCGCCGAGGAATTCGGCGCAAGCCATGTTCCCGTTCGCGAAGCCTTTCGGCGGCTGGAGGCCCAGGGGCTTGCCGTCAGCGAACCGCGCCGCGGCGTTCGCGTCGCCTCCTTCGATCTCAAGGAGGTGAGGGAAGTTGCCGAAATGCGTGCGGTTCTCGAGGTTCTGGCCCTTCGCCACGCCATCCCGCATCTGACGCCGGCGATCCTTGACCGGGCGGAAGCGGCGACGGTTGCCGCCGATACCTCGCGGGACGTGCGCTCCTGGGAAGCGGCGAACCGCGCCTTTCACCGATTGATCCTGCAGCCCTGCGGCATGCCGCGGCTGCTCGCGGCCATCGACGATCTGCATGCGGCGAGCGCCCGTTTTCTCTTCTCCGCCTGGCGCACGAGCTGGGAAGCGCGCACGGATCATGACCATCGCGCCATCCTTGCCGCCTTGCGCGAAGGCCGTGGCGACGAAGCGGCAAAGATCCTCGAGCGGCACGTGGGATGGATCGGCAAGACGCCGGTCAGGACCGCTGCGGGCGAAACCCGCGAAGCCTTCTCGATCGTTGGCTGAGATCGCGTCCGCGCTACGGCCGCCTATTGCGGAAACAGCTCCGAAAACGCCTTCTCGCCGCTTGCGGTAAAGCGGACGGCGCGGCTGTTTGCTTCGCGCTTCGCCCAGCCCTTGTCGATGAAAAGCGTCAGCAGCGCCTCGCCGAGCGAGCCGGCAAGATGCGAGCGACGCTCGCTCCAGTCCAGGCAGGTGCGGCAGATCGGGCGGCGCGATTTCTTCAGTGCCGAATAGTCGATGCCCAATGCCTCGATCCGGCCTTGGCCAGCCGGCGTCAATGCGAGGTAGTCGCCGTTGATCTCGATCTGCTTCTCGGCGATCAGGCTGTCATACATGCGCACGCCATAGTCGCCGGCGAGGTGGTTGTAGCAGACGCGCGCTTTTCGCAGCGCCGGATCCTTCGGGCCGGGGCGGTGGCGGTTCATGCCGCGGCTTGCCGCGAAGCCCATAAGGTTCTCGAGCATCAGGCCGACTTCATCCTCGGCCAACTGGAAGTAGCGGTGCCGCCCCTGTTTGCGCTGGCTGAGCAGGCCACCGGTCTCGAGTTTGGAAAGATGGGAGCTTGCGGTCTGAAGCGTGATCCCGGCATGGGTGGCAAGTTCGGTCGCGGTAAGCGCCCGACCGCCCATCAGCGCCGTCAGCATGTTGGCGCGTGCGGGGTCGCCGATAAGGGAGCCGATAAGAGCGATGTCAGGACCTTCCTTCATACTTCGATCGTAGTCGAAGCATCCATGTCGGACAAGCGTGCATAGTCGTCCCATCGAAGGCCGGGTAACAGGCCAGGCCACAAGGAGACGACGATGATCACCTGCTTCATCCGCTACGAAATCGATCCCTTCAAGAAGGAGGAGTTCGCCACCTATTCGCGCAACTGGGGCGAGGCGATCCCGCGCTGCGGTGCGGATCTCATCGGCTATTTCGGGCCGCATGAGGGGTCGGCGACGACGGCCTACGGCGTCTACAATGTCGAGAGCCTTGCGGCCTACGAGGCCTATCGGGCAAGACTTGCAGCCGATCCGCTCGGCAGGGAAAATTATGCCTTCGCCCGCCGCGAACGGTTTATCCTGAAGGAAGACCGCATTTTCCTGAAGAACGTTTCCGCGGCCATCGGAGGAAAGTGAATCATGATTGCCGTCATCTTCGAAGTCCTGCCGGCCGCGGGGCAGCGCGACACCTATCTCGGCATTGCCACCGACCTGCGCCCTCTGCTTGACGACATCGATGGTTTCATCTCGATCGAGCGGTTCCAGAGCCTGGCTGATCCCGACAAGGTGCTGTCCCTGTCCTTCTGGCGCGACGAGGAGGCGGTGAAGGCCTGGCGGAACGGCGCCGAACACCGCGCCGCCCAGGATGCGGGACGTCACGGCGTCTTTGCCGACTATCGCCTGCGCATCGCTTCCGTCATCCGCGATTACGGGTTGAACGAGCGCCGTGAAGCGCCGGCCGACAGCCGCGCCTTTCACGACTCCAAATGAATCGTCGCGGCAAAAGTTCTCACTAACATGGCGTGACTACGCACTTTTTCGGAACGGCCTTCAGGCTTTGGTAACCATCTTCGGTAACCATAAGCTCCATAGTCCGTTCCGAGTAAGCGTATTTGCGAGTTGTCCATGTCTTCAGTTGTTTCGCTTGCCGAAGTCTCCCGCTCCACCCGCCCGCTGGGTTGGCTCGACAGCATCATCAAGGGTGACTGCGTTGCGGCGCTCAATGCGCTTCCCGACAATTCGGTCGACGTCGTTTTCGCCGACCCTCCCTACAACCTCCAGCTCGGTGGCATGCTGACCCGTCCCGATCAGTCGGTGGTCGATGCCGTCGACGACGAATGGGACCAGTTCGCCTCCTTCGAGGCCTATGACGCCTTCACCCGCGCATGGCTGCTCGCCTGCCGCCGCGTGCTGAAGCCGACCGGGACTCTCTGGGTCATCGGTTCCTACCACAATATCTTCCGCGTCGGCGCCATCCTGCAGGATCTGCACTTCTGGATTCTCAACGACATCATCTGGCGCAAGACCAACCCGATGCCGAACTTCAAGGGCCGCCGTTTCCAGAACGCCCATGAAACGCTGATCTGGGCGACGCCGAACGCCAATGCCAAGGGCTACACCTTCAATTACGATGCGATGAAGGCCGCCAATGACGACGTGCAGATGCGTTCCGACTGGCTGTTCCCGATCTGCTCCGGCCACGAGCGGCTGAAGGACGAGGACGGCAAGAAGGTGCATCCGACCCAGAAGCCGGAAGCGCTGCTTGCCCGCATCCTCATGGCCTCGACCAAGCCGGGCGACGTCGTGCTCGATCCCTTCTTCGGTTCCGGCACGACGGGTGCCGTCGCCAAGCGTCTCGGTCGTCACTTCGTCGGCATCGAGCGCGAGCAGGATTACATCGACGCGGCATCGGCGCGCATCGATGCCGTCGAACCGCTCGGCAAGGCCATGCTGTCGGTCATGACCGGCAAGAAGGCTGAGCCGCGTGTCGCCTTCAATACGCTGATCGAAAGCGGGCTGATCAAGCCCGGCACGGTGCTCACGGACGCAAAGCGCCGCTACAGCGCCATTGTCCGCGCCGACGGCACGGTCGCTTCCGGCGGTGAGGCCGGCTCAATTCATCGCCTGGGCGCCAAGGTCCAGGGGCTTGATGCATGCAATGGATGGACATTCTGGCACTTCGAAGAGGGGAACACCCTGAAGCCCATCGACGAACTCAGAACCGTCATTCGAAATGATCTGGCAAAACTGAACTGATCAACCAGTTCGGCCAGATCCTTCGAAAGGCGCTCCGACCGGTTTTTGTACCTTCAGTCCCGGAAGGAGAGCTTTAAATGCCCGGAATCCTCAAAGGGGATTCCGGGCATTTGTATGTTTTCGGGCCGGAACGGTTGACGCGAGAGGCTGGGAAGCTTCGCCTGATTGCCAATCCTTGCGTCCGGAAATAGGGTTCGGAGAAACCAGTCTTCACCCGAACAAGGGTTGCCATCCGCATGACCTCGCCCGATCGACTCCAGCGCGCGAAGCAGTGGGCGCGTCAAATCAAACGCGACGTCGTCGCGCTCTGGTTCGCCGCGCGCGACCCTCGAACGCCGCTTTCGGCGAAGTTCGTTGCCGGCGCCGTCGCCGCCTACGCGCTGTCGCCGGTCGACCTGATTCCCGATTTCATACCGGTGCTCGGCTACCTTGATGATTTGCTCATCGTTCCGCTCGGCATCCTGCTGGCGGTGCGCCTCGTGCCGCCGGCGCTCATGCACGAATTTCGGGACCGGGCGACGGCATTGGAGGAGCGCCCATCCAGCCGCGGCGGCCTGGTCGCGATCCTGTGCATCTGGCTGGCGGCCGCAGCGCTTGCCGGCTGGCTGGCGTGGCGCGTCGTTTCGCCCGAAAGCTGAAGGCGCGCCGTAGCTTGGCCGCCGTTCCATCGACCGGGCGAAACGGCTTGCGTCAGGGATGGATGCCGTATGAAGCGAGGTCGGCCTTCAATTTCTCGGGGTCGACGAAGTGCACCGCGTGCCAGCCGGCGAGCCGCGCGGCTTCGACATTTGCGACGCTGTCATCGATGAAGAGGGTCGCTGACGGGGTCAGCCCGAAGGTCCGCGCATGCGTTTCGTAGATGGCGATATCGGGCTTGATGAGCTTGACGTCGCCCGAAACGGTAACGCCGCGCGGCAGGGTCAGGAAGGGATAGAGGGTCTGGGCCTCGCGGAACGTGTCGGAGGCGAAGTTGGTCAGCATCGTCACGTCGCGCCCCTCGGCGATCAGCCGTTCCAGCAGCGAAACCGTCTCGACATAGGCGTGCGGCACCATCTCCTGCCAATATTTGCGGAAGGCGCGGATCTGCACTTCGCGATCGGGAAAATCCTTGATCAAAAGCGCTTCGGCCTCCTCCCAGGAGCGGCCGCGATCCTGCTCGATATTCCAGTCATGGGTGCAGACATTGGCGAAGAACCATTCCCGCTCCGCCTCGTCGGGGATGATGCGGCTGAACGGCAGATTGGGATCATAATGAATCAGCACCTTGCCGATGTCGAAGACGATGTGGCGGATCTCGATGCTGCTCATGGACGTATTCCTTACTTGGTCTTTTAGATCAGAAGTTAGGCCGGGATGCGGGCGAGGACCCCGCCTTCTCTATATCCCGTTCTAGCGGTCCGCCTTGAAGGCATGCGGGATCGCCTGGGCGATCGCCTTTTTCATGACCGTCGGCAGCGCCTGGGCCTTCAGCGAATGAACCGGTTCCCACCAGCCGTCGCCGTCCGTTCCGGCGCGCGCGACATTGGCGCGGTAGACGGAGAGACGCAACTCGAAATGTGTGAAGACGTGGCTGATGGTCCCGCAGTCTTCCCAGTGCGCGGCGAAGGGTTGGGAGGCGAGCGAGGTGTCGCCGTCCTGTCGCGCCGTCCAGCCGGTGCCGGGCACCTCGGTCATGCCGCCGAGCAGGCCGCTCTCGACCCGCTTGCGCAGATAGACGGCATTGTCGGCATCGATCGCGACGAAGGCTGCGCCGCGCCGGAGCGGTTTGTCCTTCTTCTGCGCCTTGCGCGGAAAGGTCTCGGGATCGGCAACAGAGAGGGCCCGACAGTGCGAACGGAAGGGACAGAGCGAGCAGGCGGGCCGCTTCGGGGTGCAGATCGTCGCGCCGAGATCCATCATCGCCTGGGCGAAATCGCCCGGACGGTCATCGGGCGTAAGGGCGGCGACGCGGGCGCGCATCTCGGGCTTCGCTGCCGGCAGGGGCATTTCGATTGCATAGAGCCGCGAGATCACCCGCTCGACATTGCCGTCGAGCACCGCACTCTTTCGGTTGAAGGCGATCGCGGCGATTGCAGCGGCTGTGTAATCGCCGATGCCGGGAAGGGATTTCAGTCCTTCCTCCGTGTCGGGAAAGCGGCCGCCGTGGTCGTTCGCGACGGCTTCGGCACATTTCTTCAGGTTACGGGCGCGGGCATAGTATCCAAGCCCGGCCCAGGCCTTCATCACGTCCTCATTGTCGGCGCGCGCCAGGTCCTCGACGGTCGGCCACAGCGACAGGAATTTCTCGAAATAGGCTTTTACCGCCTGGACGGTCGTCTGCTGCAGCATGACCTCCGACAGCCAGATGTGATAGGGATCGGCGACGACCCCTCGCTTGGCCATAGGCGGCGAGACCCGCCAGGGCAGGTCGCGGTGGTGCCTGTCGTACCATTCCAAAAGAAGGGGTGCGGCGTCGGCCGCCGGTATCGGATCGTGCATGATTTGCCGGGAGCTCTTTTTCCGGCCTATACTTGGCGAAGCGGAGCCGCGGCATCAAGGCTCAATCGACATTGCATACAGAAAGTCGCTTTCGTGAGTGAGCAGAAGCCCCGCAAGGGTGTCGTCCAGATCAGCGAGGTCGCCAACGGCCTGATCGACCCCGTGCTTGCCAAGCGCGCAGGCATCAACACCATGCTGCTCGGCTCCTGGGACGAAATCGCCGGCGAGGACTTCGCCGATTGCACGCGGCCGGAGAAGATCGCCTGGCCGCGTCGTGCCTCGGAAATCTCGGGTGAGGGCGGTTACCAGCCGGGCGTGCTGACAGTTGCCTGCGAAGGCGCGCGTGCGCTCTTCCTGACCCATGCCCAGGGAGAACTGATCCAGCGCATCAACGGCTTCTTCGGATTCTATGCCATCGGGCAACTGCGCATCGTTCAGAAGCCCGTCTCGCCGCAGCTCAAACACCGCGGCAAGCCGAAGCCGCTTTCGGGCGAGCCCGCGCGCCGGCTGGAGGCGATGGTCGAGGGCATCGAGAGCGAAGAACTGAAGGCAGCCTTGCGGCGGCTTGGGACGGCCGTGCTGGCGCCGCGACGGCGATAGGGCCATCAGCCGGTCACAATTCTTTGAATTCTGTTGACGCCCGGCCACTTGCCGCCCTGCGCGCAGCAAGATATCGAATCCGCAGCATAAATCCCTCCGAACACGGGTCAAATTCATGTCCGCTTCCGCAATGAACCTTACGAAACGCCTGCTCAGCGGTGCCGCCATCGCAACCGTCGCCCTGGTGCTTGCTGCCTGCAGCGACGAAAAGAAGGAAACGGCCTCGACGACCGCGCCGACCGAGACGGCGGCAAAGCCCGCAACGGACGCCACCACGACCGGATCGACGACTGCGACCCCGGCCAGCACCGAAGCCAAGCCGGCGGCCAGCACCGAAGCCAAGCCGGCGGCAGGCACCGAAGTCGCTCAGTCGACCGCCGCCCCCGCGAAGGTCGAGCTTCCTTCCTCGGAAGGTTCGGTCGATCAGGCCAAGCTGCTCGAGCCGGGCGCTTTGCCGGAAATGGCGCTGGGCGAAGCTAACGCGCCGGTGACGATCGTCGAATACATGTCGATGACCTGCCCGCATTGCGCGGCCTTCCACAACGAGACGTTCGAAGCGATCAAGACGAAGTACATCGACAGCGGCAAGGTCCGCTTTATCGTACGCGAATTCCCGTTCGATCCGCGTGCGGCGGCTGCCTTCATGCTGGCGCGTTGTGCGCCGGAAGGCCAGTATTTCCCGATGATCTCCATGCTCTTCAAGCAGCAGCAGCAGTGGGCCGCGGCCCAGAACGGCCGTGACGCGCTGCTGCAGATGTCCAAACTCGCCGGTTTTACACAGGAGAGCTTCGAGGCCTGCTTGACGAACCAAAAACTTCTGGATGATGTGAACTCTGTCATGCAGCGGGGCGCAAAGGATTTTGGCGTAAAGGCGACGCCGACCTTCTTCGTCAATGGTGAGCACTATTCGGGGGACATGTCGGTTGACGTTATGTCGGCCCTCATCGACAGCAAGCTCTGATCCTTCGCTTTTCCTGAAAACGGGCGACGGCAGCAGCCGTGCGCCCGTTTTTTTCGTTTCGCGGCCCTGTAGAGGGGGGTATCTGGCCCCAGCGTCCACCGCATGAAGTTCAACAAGCTCCGCCTGCTTGGCTTCAAATCCTTCGTCGAACCGACCGAATTCATCATCGAGCGGGGCCTGACCGGCGTCGTCGGGCCGAATGGCTGCGGCAAGTCCAATCTCGTCGAAGCGCTGCGCTGGGTGATGGGGGAGAACTCCTACAAGAACATGCGCGCCTCCGGCATGGACGACGTGATCTTTTCCGGATCCGGCAACCGTCCAGCGCGCAACACCGCGGAAGTCGGCCTCTATCTCGACAACAGCGATCGCACGGCGCCCGCGGCCTTCAATGATAGCGACGAGATCCAGGTGACGCGCCGCATCGAGCGCGAGCAGGGTTCGGTCTATCGCATCAACGGCAAGGAGGCGCGCGCCAAGGACGTGCAGCTGCTCTTCGCCGATGCCTCGACCGGCGCCCGTTCGCCGTCGATGGTCGGGCAGGGGCGTATCGGTGAACTGATCGCCGCCAAGCCGCAGGCCCGCCGCCAGCTTCTGGAAGAGGCAGCCGGCATTTCCGGCCTGCATTCGCGCCGGCACGAGGCGGAATTGCGCCTCAGGGCAGCGGAGACCAATCTCGAGCGCCTCGACGACGTCACGTCGCAGCTCGAAAGCCAGATCGAGAGCCTCAAGCGCCAGTCGCGCCAGGCCAATCGCTTCAAGATGCTGTCGGCCGATATCCGCAAGCATGAGGCAATCCTGTTCCATATCCGCTGGGTGCAGGCCAAGGAGGCCGAGGCCGAAGCGACGAGCCAGCTCAACCAGATCACCGCACTGGTCGCCGAAAAGGCGCAGTTGCAGATGCAGGCGGCCAAGGAACAGGCGATTGCCAGCCTGAAGTTGCCGGAACTGCGCGAGAACGAGGCGCGGTTCGCGGCAGCACTTCAACGCCTGCAGATCGCCCGCGCGCAGCTCGAAGAGGATGCCGGCAGGATCCTCAGGCGGCGCGATGAATTGCAGCGCCGTCTGGCGCAGCTTGCCGAAGACATCGCCCGCGAAGAGAGGCTCGTCGTCGACAATGCCGGCATTCTGACGCGGCTCGACGAGGAGGAGGCCGAACTTGGCGATTTGCTTGCCGAGGCCGACGATCGCGCGACGCAAGCGCGTGAGCGGCTGGAGGAAGCGAATGAAAGGCTCGCCGGCAGCGAAGCGTTGTTGGCGCGATTGACCGCTGAACGCGCCGAGGCCCAGGCCGGTCGCAACCAGCTTGAGCGGACGCTGCGCGATCTCTCGGAGCGACAGGCTCGGCTTGCCCGGCAGTTGGCCGAGCAGTCGCGCGATCTCGACGAACTCGACAGGCAGATGGCTGCACTTCCCGATCCGCACGAGAAGCAGGGGCAGGTCGAGGTCGCAGAGGCCGCGCTCGAAGAAGCGGAAGCCAATGTGCTTGCGATCGAGGAGGCTCTGGCTGACGCGCGACGCGCGGAGGTTGAGGCGCGTCCGCCGGTCGATCGCGCACGTGCCGCTCTCAACGGCATAGAAACCGAAGCGCGCACGATTCGCCGCATGCTGGAAGCTGTGGCCGGCGGCGCCTATCCAGCTGTCGTCGAGGAGATGGAGGTCGACCGCGGCTTTGAGACCGCATTGGGTGCCGCGCTTGGCGACGATCTCGATTCGCCGCTCGACAGGCACGCGCCAGCCCACTGGCGCGCGCCGGGCGATCATGCCGGCGACGCCGATTTGCCCGAAGGCGCAAGCCCGCTGATCGCGCATGTGAAGGCGCCGGAAGCGCTGACGCGTGCGCTGAAACAGATCGGCATCGTCGCAAGCGAGGCGGAAGCGGAGCGGCTGCTGCCATTGTTGAAGTCCGGTCAGAGCCTCGTCACCAAGCAAGGCTCCGTCTGGCGCTGGGACGGGCATGTGACCGGTTCCGAGGCGCCGAGTGCCGCCGCCCTGCGGCTGGCGCAGAAGAACCGCCTCGCCGAACTCGACATGGAGGCTGAAAGTGCCGCAGAGGCACTGCGTCGGGCCGAGGCCGAACTTGCGGCCGCCGGCACGCGCATTCGTGCCGAAGACGAAAGACTGCGGCTCTCGCGTGATACTCAGCGCATGATCACGCGGCAGCTCGCCGAAGCCCGTGACGCGCTTGCGGCTGCCGAGCGCGCCTCGGGCGATCTTGGCCGTCGGCGCGCGGTATTGGCGGAAACACGCAGCCAGATCGAGGCCCAGGTCGAGGAAGTGGCCGAGCAGATCGAAACGGCGAACGACGCGTTGGCGGATGCGCCCGATCTCTCGGAACTGGAATTGAAACTGCGCACGCAGACGGCCGACGTCGCCGCCGATCGCGCCGCCGTCGCCGAAGCCCGTGCCGCCCATGACGGCCTGGCGCGCGAGAACGAGGCGCGCCAGCGACGCATCGCCGCGATAGCCAACGAGCGCAAGACCTGGAAGGCGCGCGCCGCAAGCGCCGAGGAACACATCGCGACGTTGCGCGACCGCGAAGCGGAAGCCCGCGATGAAGTGGAAGAGTTGATCGACGCCCCTGACGAGTTCGATGACAAGCGCCGCTCGTTGATGAGCGAATTGCAGAAGGCTGAAGCGGCCCGACGCGAGGCGGCCGACCTCCTCGCCGAGGCGGAAAATCACCAGCGCGAGGCGGATCGGCAGGCGGCAACCGCGCTTTCCGAGCTTGCGGAATTGCGCGAGAAGCGTGGCCGCGCCGAGGAGCGGTTGGTCTCGGCCCGCGAACGCCGTGTCGAGATCGAAGCGCGCATCCAGGAGGCGCTCTCCTGTGCGCCGCATGAGGTGATGCGCCTGACCGGGCTCGCGGTCGACGAAGCGCTGCCGGACATCCGCAACATCGAGCGTGAACTCGAACGGCTGAAGATCGAACGCGAACGGCTCGGCGCTGTCAACCTGCGCGCCGAAGAGGAGCAGAAGGAGCTTTCCGAAAAGCTCGCTCTCATCCTCCGTGAGCGCGACGACGTCATCGAGGCGATCCGCAAGCTCAGGAGCGCCATCCAGAACCTCAACCGCGAGGGCCGCGAACGCCTGATCGCCGCCTTCGACGTGGTGAACGTGCAGTTCCAGCGGCTGTTCACCCATCTCTTCGGCGGCGGCACCGCCGAACTGCAATTGATCGAGAGCGATGATCCGCTGGAAGCGGGCTTGGAAATCCTCGCCCGTCCACCGGGTAAGAAGCCGCAGACGATGACCCTGCTTTCGGGCGGCGAGCAGGCGCTGACGGCGATGGCGCTGATCTTTGCGGTGTTCCTCACCAACCCGGCGCCGATCTGCGTACTCGACGAAGTGGACGCGCCGCTCGACGACCACAATGTCGAGCGCTACTGCAACCTGATGGACGAGATGGCGGCCTCGACCGAGACCCGCTTCATCATCATCACCCACAATCCGATCACCATGGCCCGGATGAATTGCCTCTTCGGTGTGACCATGGCCGAGCAGGGCGTGTCCCAGCTCGTCTCCGTCGATCTGCAGACGGCGGAACGGCTGCGCGAAGTGGTCTGATCAGAGTTTCCCCGACCTGATCGATTAAGGTCCGGCTGACTGAAGCGGATTGCCATGACGGGTTATTCTTGAATGCGCCCCATCGCGTGAGGTTGCGGCAGTTTTCGTGATGGAGCCGGCAATGTGGGCGGCTAGGCCTCTGGCGGGCATTGCTGCATGATTCCGCAAATCGGAATCGATTTAAGGACCAAGACACCCAGTAAATCAAAGTGCTACAGCGACCTTTGCGCGTCTGATAAGACGCACGGCGCTGTAGACCGCCAATATGTTGCATTGTTACACAAAATGATGCGGTGCAGCATAATTCTTCACCGGATGCATTTTCAGCCTGAAACATATACTGTAAATCGTCATAAAAGACTGTTTCTGGGTGGAGAGCAGGTATGACGAAATGGGTATACACCTTCGGTGGGGGCAAGGCCGAGGGACGTGCAGGTGACCGCGAGCGGTTGGGTGGCAAGGGCGCAAACCTTGCCGAAATGTGCAACCTCGGCCTGCCGGTGCCGCCCGGCCTGACGATCGTCACCGATGCCTGCAACAGCTTCTTCGACAATGGCAGGCAGATGCCGGAAGGCCTGCGCGACCAAGTGCGCGAGGGCATCAGCCGGATGGAAGAGGTGACCGGACGGGTCTTCGGCGACACGACCCACCCCTTGTTGCTTTCGGTCCGCTCCGGCGCCCGGGCCTCGATGCCGGGCATGATGGATACCGTTCTCAACCTCGGCCTCAACGACCAGTCGGTGCATGCGCTTGGCCATGACGCCGGCGATGCGCGCTTTGCCTGGGACAGCTACCGCCGCTTCATCCAGATGTATGGCGATGTCGTCATGGGCGTCGACCACGATGTCTTCGAGGAGATCCTGGAAGATGAAAAGGCGCGCCTCGGCCACGAGCAGGACACGGAGCTCTCCGCCGTCGAATGGCAACACGTCATCGCCCGCTACAAGGAGGCGATCGAAGAGGCGCTGGGCGAGCCCTTCCCGCAGGATCCGGAAGTTCAGCTCTGGGGTGCGATCGGCGCTGTCTTTTCGAGCTGGATGAACCCCCGCGCGATTACCTATCGCCACCTGCACGGCATACCCGCTGCCTGGGGAACAGCGGTCAACGTCCAGGCCATGGTCTTCGGCAATCTCGGCAATTCCTCGGCAACCGGTGTCGCCTTCACCCGCAATCCCTCGACCGGCGAAAGCGAACTCTACGGCGAGTTCCTCGTCAACGCCCAGGGCGAGGACGTCGTCGCCGGCATCCGCACGCCGCAGAACATCACCGAGGCGGCCCGGATCGCCTCCGGTTCCGACAAGCCGTCGCTCGAAAAGCTGATGCCCGAGGCCTTTGCCGAGTTCCGTTCGATCTGCGATACGCTCGAGCGGCACTACCGCGACATGCAGGATCTCGAGTTCACCATCGAACGCGGCACGCTCTGGATGCTGCAGACCCGCTCGGGCAAGCGCACCGCCAAGGCGGCGCTGAAGATCGCCGTCGACATGGCGGAGGCGGGACTGATCTCCGAGCAGGAGGCCGTCGCCCGCATCGACCCCGCTTCGCTCGACCAACTGCTGCACCCGACGATCGACCCGCATGCGCGTCGCGACATCATCGGCTCCGGCCTGCCGGCTTCGCCGGGCGCCGCCACCGGCGAGATCGTCTTTACCTCCGAAGAAGCGGTTCAGGCCGACAAGGAGGGCCGCAAGGTCATCCTCGTGCGTGTCGAAACCAGCCCGGAAGACATTCACGGCATGCATGCGGCCGAAGGCATCCTGACGACGCGCGGCGGCATGACCAGCCACGCGGCCGTGGTCGCGCGCGGCATGGGCACGCCTTGTGTTTCCGGCGCCGGCAGCATCCGCGTCGATCTTCGCAACGAGCTGCTGACGGCCGGAAGCGTGACACTCCGCAAGGGCGACATCATCACGATCGACGGTTCGTCCGGTCAGGTGCTGAAGGGGTCGATCGCCATGCTGCAACCCGAGCTTTCCGGTGATTTCGGCAAGATCATGGCCTGGGCGGATGCCAGCCGCCGCATGACCGTCAGAACCAATGCCGAAACGCCAGCGGATGCGCGCGCCGCGCGCTCCTTCGGCGCCGAAGGCATCGGCCTCTGCCGCACCGAGCACATGTTCTTCGAGGACGACCGTATCAACGTCATGCGCGAGATGATCCTCGCCGACGACGAGGCTGGTCGGCGCCTGGCACTTGCCAAGCTCCTGCCGATGCAGCGCTCGGATTTCGCCGAGCTGTTCTCGATCATGCACGGCCTGCCGGTGACGATCCGTCTGCTCGACCCGCCGCTGCACGAGTTCCTGCCGAAGACCGACGGGGAAATTTCCGACGTCGCTGGCGCCCTTTCGCTCGACCCGTCGGAACTTCGCCAGCGCGTCGACGAACTGCATGAATTCAACCCGATGCTCGGTCACCGCGGGTGCCGTCTGGCGATTTCCTATCCGGAGATCGCCGAGATGCAGGCGCGCGCGATCTTCGAGGCTGCCGTCGAGGCGGCGCGCGAGACCGGCGCCGCCGTCGTCCCCGAAATCATGGTGCCGCTGGTCGGCCTCAAGGCAGAGCTCGACTACGTCAAGGAACGCATCGATGCGGTCGCCAAGGAAGTGATCGGCGAGGCCGGGATCGACATAGACTATCTCGTCGGCACCATGATCGAACTGCCGCGCGCAGCATTACGCGCCGGCGTGATCGCCGAAGCGGCCGACTTCTTCTCTTTCGGTACCAACGACCTGACGCAGACGACCTTCGGCATCTCGCGCGACGACGCCTCGCAGTTCCTGTCGACCTACCAGCAGAAGGGCATCATCGAGCAGGATCCATTCGTCTCGCTCGATTTCGACGGCGTCGGCGAGCTGATCCAGATCGCCGCCGAACGTGGACGGCGCACCAAGAACGGCCTCAAGCTCGGCATCTGCGGCGAACATGGCGGCGACCCGGCCTCGATCCGCTTCTGCGAGGACGCTGGTCTCGACTATGTCTCGTGCTCGCCCTTCCGCGTGCCGATCGCCCGCCTTGCTGCGGCCCAGGCGGCGATCAACGGCAAGGGGTAGACAGCGGCGCCGCGCGTCTCGTCGGACGCGCTCGGCCACCGCAGCATGTTGTCCTTTACCGGCAACGGTTAAGGGACCACGCAGGGGTAGACGCCCGCGAACCGGTGTCGGCATGACGGCGCCTGCTTTGCTCCGCTTGAACGAGGTTCCGTCAGCGCATGATGACGACGGGGCGGTCCCAGCCCCACATCATCATGTCGTTCTCGTAGCGGAAGGAGCGAGTCTCAGCGCGTCGGTCGAGTTCGATGCGTTGCAGGCAGGTGGCAAAGGCGTCGGTGCCGCGGCGGAAGCCGTAGGAGGCGCAGGTATTACCGTCGGCGATGCGCCGCTCTTCCGGTGTCATCGTCTGGCACGCTGTCAGCAGCAAGGCAGCCGCGACAAGGATCGTCAATCGGGTCGTCATGATCTTCGTGCCTCCAGAGTGCCGGCGCGCCGAGGCCGGATTCATTCTCGAATCGTAATTAATATAGGGTGTTGCACCGAAAATCGAAGCGAACCGCGGCAAATCTGCGGCGAGTTTCGGTTGTATGCAGACGGTGCCATGCGACCGACGGACGTGGTGCTGACGGTGGGTTTCTCGGCAGGTCTGCCGGCAGTGATGGAGGTGCAGCACCAGCGAGGGCGCTGACGGAAAGCTCTCGACGAAACGCTTCGCCGCGTTGGCGTGCAACCGCTCGCATCAAATCCGGTGGAGGGCGCCGCCGTGCGGCGATCACATGCGCTCGAGCACGCCGACGAAGGACTCGGCGAAGCGCTCCAGGTCGCGCGTGCCATCGCTCGGATGTTCGATGCGTATGGCCGTGCCCTGTTCATCAAGGCAGGCAAACAGGATCGAGGTTTCGGCGTCCGCCTCGCCGAGCCGAAGCACGGCGATACTCAGGCAGTCATCGATCAGCTCCGAGGCAGGCAATGCAAACAGAAACTCGCCGCCGGCATTGTCGGCAACAGTCCGGACGAAACCAGGGAAATCGTCTCTGTTTCCGGAAAAACCGTCGAGGGAGAGTTCCAATTCGAGGAGCCCCATCGGAATGCCGCCGTCACCCGAAGGAAGAGGGGCGGGGGTGGCAATAGCCACGGCTGCTTGCGATGCGCCCATGTCGGTTCTCCGTCGATCGCCGCGCACTCTCTCTGCCGTGCGCGGCCGTTGCCTCCGATTGAAACTCCGCGTGCCGGCCCATTCCTGGGCGCGCGCGGGCACATTCCCATGTGTTGATAGGTGGTTAACGAGAATGGCGATTTTGCGGCGAGGCCCGAGGTGCGGCCCGCGGCACGGCCGTCGACTGGCGCATTGCCTGTTTTCACGGCACGGGGCATGGTCTAAGAATGCGGTCTGTTTCGCGGCAGGGGATTGATTCAACTACATGATGATCCGATACGAGCGTCCCTATTCCTATGCCGCCCACTGGGCGCGTCGTTTCGCCCGTGTCTCCTTCGTGCTCTTCGCGCTCTCGCTGCTCGCACACCGCTTCGGGCCATTGACGACACCGCATTTCCTGGCCCTCGTCGGCCTGTCCGGCGTTTTTGCGCTGCTTGGCGTATTGCTTGCCGTCGTCGGCCTTGCCCGCCTCTGGCAGGTGGCTGCGATCGGTGGTCTCGCGTCCGCTGCAGCCCTCGTCTATGCCGCGCCGGCACTCGGTTTCATCGGTTTCGGCGCCGTGCAATATCTGACCCGCCCGGCGATCTACGATGTCAGCACCGATACGGTGACGCCGCCGCCATGGCTCAAGGTGCCGCAGACCGAAGAGAGCTGGCTGAAACGCAAGGACGCCGTGACGCCCGAGGACCGGGAAGCGCAGATCCTTGCCTATCCGGGCCTCACCGGCCGGCGCTATGATGGCGCGCTCGACCGCGTTTACCAGGGCGTGCGCACGGTCATCGAACAGAACCGCGTCGGCATCACCGAGGAGCTTGGCGTCGAAAACGCCCGCGCCGATCTCGAGGACCTGACCGTCCGGCCGAATGCCGGAGCGGAGACGACCGTCGAGCCGGAAAACGTCCCGGTGCCGGCGGCGCGGCCGGAGCTGTCGCTCGAAGGCGCGATCGCGGGACGCCGCGCCAGCGATGTCGTGCTCCAGGGCGAATGGCGCACGCTGATTGCCGGCTTTCGCTTCGATGTGTTGATCCGGCTGCGCGAAGAGGCCGAGACGACCTTCGTCGACCTGCGCGTCGCCTCCCGCTACGGTCCGCATGACCTCGGCATGGGGGCAGCCTTCGCCGATCAGTTCCTGCGGGCGCTCGATGCCGAGCTGCTCGGCATCGCCGGCGACTGATCGGCGTCGAGCCGCCGGGTAGCGTCAGTTGTTTAGGACGGCGCCGCGACCACCGAATGCGGCGGTGGGATCCCAATCGCGCCCGAGGATCTGCTGGCAGCGGCTCTGCCATTGGCCCATGATTTCCGCGTTTATGCGATGAAGCGCCCACGCTCCTCGAGCGTCGGCACCATGCAGCTCTGACGGCGCCCGGCGATGCGATAGCGATTTTTCGCAACGAGATCATAAAGCGGGTCGCGAAGGGCAGCGGGCAGAATACGGCAGACGTTCACCAGCGACCATGGCAGACCCAGCCGTGCAAGCGTTCGGATCGATCCGTCGGATTTGAATCGGGCGACGCCGTCCTCGATCAGGAGGTTGCTCTCGAAGCTGCTGGCATCGAGCCCGTAGTGCCGATAGAGCGCCTGGCCAATCGGTGACTGCGCCGTTAGATAGCGGTACTGCGCGCGCCGGTCATGGCGAAGCAGGAAACGCACCCAGCCGGAACAGAGGATGCATTCACCGTCGAAGACGATCACCGGCTTGTCATCGGCAAAGGCGGGCACAGAGGCATCGCTGCGATAGCTGTAGGCCTGCCGCCGCATGATCAGCCGGCTCCGCCGGGCGCCAGCCGGTAAGTGCCGAGGAGCGAGGGCGGCCCATCGGTCTCCACCCGTCCTTGCTCGATCAGGTCTTCGAGATGCGCAAGGACCGAGAGCGCGGCGGCCCCATGCAGCCGGACATCGGTGGAGGCATAGATGACCTTGACCATATCTGGAATCCGATTGTCGCCGGCACGGATGCGTTCGAGCACGGCGCGCTCGCGCATCTTGCGGTGGGCGCGCAAGCCCCGAAGGAAGGAAGCCGGCTCGGTCACCGGCCCGCCATGGCCGGGCAGATAGAGATGGTCGTCGCGGTAAAGCAGCTTTTCGAGCGAGGCCATGTAGTCCGCCATGGCTCCATCCGGTGGTGCGACGATCGTCGTCGCCCAGGCCATCACGTGGTCTGCGGAAAAGAGAATGCCGGTGCCATCGAGCGCGAAGGCCATGTGGTTGGTCGTATGGCCCGGAGTGGTCAGCCCCGTCAGGCTCCAGCCATCGCCCTCGATGCGCCCGCCATCGGCAAGCACGAGATCGGGGGCGAACTCCATGTCCGAGCTTTCGGCAAAGGGATTGGTTTCACCCATATGCAGGGGGCGGGCGGAGCGGTGCGGGCCTTCGCCCACGATCAGCGCGCCGGTTGCTGCCTTCAGCCGGCGCGCGAGCGGCGAGTGGTCGCGATGCGTATGGCTGACGGCGATGTGAGTGACCTCGCGGCCGGCAAGGGCCGCCATCAGCGCCTGAAAATGTGCCTCGTCGTCCGGGCCGGGGTCGATGACGGCAACGGAGCGCTTGCCGACGATGTAGCTGTTGGTGCCGTGGAAGGTGAAGGGGCCGGGATTGTTGACGGTGATGCGCTGCACGTCGTCCGCCACCGTCACGGCCTCGCCATGGGCCGGTTGGAAATCGAGATCGAAGTCGGGCCCCTGCATGCGTCTCTTCCTGGCTTTCACTTGTACTCGATCTCGATGAACGACATCGGCTCGCTGCCGGCATTGACGACATTGTGCGCCACGCCCGCCTCGCGGCGATAGGCGGCCCCCTTGGCGATATCGACGCGGCGGCTGCCCGTTTCTTCTTCGAGCAGGAACTGGCAATCGGTCATCGGCACGACGACATAGCCGAGGCCGTGCACATGATGGCCCGTATCGGCGCCGGGCTCGAAATCCCAGCGGGTGATCCTGACAACCGCGTCATCGACGAGCACGCTCGGAACGGCAGGGGGACGGGCGCGAAACTGGCTCATGGCATTCTCCATTCGCCGGGACAATAGGAGGTGCGGTCGGCGAAGGGAAGGGTGCATGCACGAGCCATGTGAGGGAGCCGGACGGCCTTTTGCACAAGGCGCAACAAATCCGCCGAAAATTCAACTTAGTGCCAACTTAGTGATTGTGACCGGCGGCGAGCTTTGATAATCAGGCGCTCGATTTGGCGGACGTATCGTCCCGTCAATCCGTTGGGGCGTCGCCAAGCGGTAAGGCACCGGTTTTTGGTACCGGCATTCCCAGGTTCGAATCCTGGCGCCCCAGCCAATCTAATTTTTATCAATAAAAACAGCCGATTAGGCAACGTTAGAAAACGCTAAGTGTTACAGCTTTGCGCATCATCCACACGTATCATTTGGCGCGGCTAGATTTTCATTGCGCCGTGACTCGCCTTGAACGACATTCGACGGCCAGTGCTGAACGGTTGGTTGCGGGGCGATGGACAAGAGCGGTTCGGAAAAGCGTCGGATTGATCGTATAAGAGACTCTGCTGGTAGCTTTACCATCGGCGACGAAAGCGACGGTGCGGTCAAGTCAATGGCGACCATCGGCGGTGGCCTTTTCGTGATCAAAGACAAGGCGATCTACAAAGTTGCCATGGCCGACGACATTGATCCGACCAGGACCAGAGAAGACATTCCGAACACGGTGCAGAAGGTCTTCGATGTGGGAGCGGCCGATGAGATCGTTATTAGAACGCTTCTGACTGGCACCGAGCTTTTTAAGAAAGATCGCCTCTTAGAAACGATCGACCACGAAGCGGCACTCAATTGCGTTTTTGAAATTCTGCGGGATCTCGCGGCAGCCTTCGACATTTCTCGTGAGGTGGACGCCTTCCTAACGAAAGCCAGAGGCAACCAAATCAAGCCCAACGCGGGTGCTGTCGCACTGCCGTCGTTTCCCGCCCTGCATGCGCAAACGAAGAACTTCATCCAGAAACTTGATCACGCGATGCAGGGCATTTTCAACCTCAGCTGCGTCTTTTACGGCGAGGCAAATCTTCGCAAGGCTGGTAAGTGGCTGGATGGGCTTGCTAATCACCTCGCAAGCACGCTGCCGCACGATAAAGATTTCACCGGATTTGCCGGAGAACTTGCCAACCTTGGCAAGATGGTCAGGAACAACAGGCACTGCATCGAACACCCAAAACCAAAACAACGCATCGAATTACACGACTATAAAATAACCGCCTCCCGGCAGTTGGATGAGCCATCCATAGCAGTAATACATGATGAGACGCCTTTCGATCCGACGCCAATTGATCAATTCATGCATTACTTTAACGAACAGGCTCTAGCCGGGACCGAGTTGTTGATGGTGTTCCTCGCCGGTCATCACATTGCGCCATTTGGGCAATTCAACATCGGGGTGGGTGAGATCCCCGAGAAGCAAAGACGAGACGGTGTTCGTTTCGGCTATCTTATCGAGATGGGCGGAGCGGTCCATCGTCTAGGATGACATTCGCAAGCCCTGCGCATTCGTGAAAGCTATGACAAGACGGACGCTAAACAACCAAGCACTCCGAATAGACGCTGGTTTGTAGACAAAAAACGGAGCAAATATGTGGACAGACCAAGCCGCCAACTTCGCCACGGTAATCGGAACCATTGTTGCGGTTCTGCTCTTCGTGGGAGGTGTCTGGCGCTACTTGCGGCGCGGTCCCAAGCTATTCATTGAGATAATCTCGCCTCGCAACAATCGAAAGAACCGAGCGGCTACAGACCGGATAATCACTGTATCAGTTTCGAATCATGGCGATGAGCCCGCACTTGTCTCAAAACTTCGCCTTCGAACGCTCAAGCCGCGAATGCTGCTTCGCCGCGATGTAACGAATGAGGCATTGTTTGATGATTCAACGCCGTGGTCTCCGTCGTTCAAGTTGCTATCCGGTGACGTGAAGAGCTACGATCTTAATTTCTTTGAGGGGTGGACGAAGAGCGGCAATCCTGCTGAGAGGATTGAAGTAGCCGTGTTTTTGAGAGGGGTTAAGAAGCCCGTTGTGGCTTCGGTCCTGCCGTAGAAACCTCGATCTTCTCGGTGCGTCTGGCGCTTGATCGTCCACAGGACTACCCATATACTCGCCACTGCTAGCCGGGAGCGCTAACTCCCAAGGCCCGTTTGCCTTAGCCTACGAAATTAACCCGGACGGTCACTGACCAGCTCGTCCGGCGAAATGAAAAGGCCCGCCGTGATTGGCGGGCCTTCTGCATTCGTAGACTAAGACGGCTTATGCCGTTGGCGATTTCCATGAAGGCTCGCGCCTCAGCGCGCGCTCGGTCCTTTTCCTCGACGGTTCGCCTCTGCGGCCACAAGGCGGGAGAGGTCGGGGGACATCTACGAGACCCCGCGCCGGGCGATTTCTTGTTTAGGGCCGTCTTTACCAGCGGCTATGGGATGACCTGCTGTCGCTGTTTTCTTCGAGAATAGCGATCTTCCCTTTCTGTCCAAGCCGGCCTGTTGATCGATCTGGAAACGGGAGGCGAAGTGTTCAAGGGAATTGGAAGGCTGGGCTGACCATTGCTCTGGCCTCCCCCTCCATGACCACGCGGGCCTACCCCGCTGGACTTGGCAATGGCACGCGAATTTAAGCTTGTGCCAAGCAGTAGGGTTATCGTTGGAGGGGTTACAGCGGCAAAACGCCCGGCCTTCATAAGAAAGTTTCGGCGGGCTTCAGCTTCTGATGTCAGTTCTTCGGGGGCATTTTCTAATGCTTTTGTATTATCTTTCGACATGATCCACCTAATTATACTTAAGTTAGAATAACGTGCATATATTATCAGTCATATTCACAAACGCAATTGGCTATTTTTCGCAGTAATACTTCAAGAATTCAGGGAGAGAGTTTTGTTCAAGGGAACGATCGTGATTCGGCGCTCGATATAGATCGGATCACGGCGTGCCTGTTTATGGAGCGTGAAAAGCCGTCTGGTACCCCGCAGAAAACGACCGGCAAGACGCAGCGGGGGCAGCAATACCAAAAGCAGTTCCTGGGGAGGCGGTGCACGCCAGTCGGCGCAGCTTCGATAATCTCGAGAAATTCAGCGACGACAGCGTGCTTTTGCTTGGTCGCTTCTGTATGGCTGCCGGCGCCGAGAGACTCTGCAGGGGCGTCTCGCCTATCGCCTTGGCCAGTTCACGCGGCACCGGGACAGACATCTCTAACCGCCGCTATCCATCTGCTCAAGGTGGCTGGGGGCTCCAGGCACTGCAGCGACGTTCTTCCAATCATCCGATCCGAAGCGGCCCAGCGCGCGCCGACTCTACTTGTTCTCTTGTCAAGTGACGCTGCAACTGACACGCTAACCGCGGTGATTCCTACTTGTATGAGGGAGAAGATGGCTCACAAATTCGAAATCTACAAAGACAAGGCTGGTGAATACCGGGTTCGCTTCAAGTACAACAGCGAAGTGATGTTCTCGACCGAAGGCTACAAGACCAAGGCCAGCGCGCAGAACGCCATCGACTCAATCAAGAAGAACGGTCCCGACGCGCCCGTCGAGGACAACAGCACCAGCTGAGTTCGACCAGACTCTTCTAGAAGAAACCCGCCGATTTTCACCGGCGGGTTTTTTGTTTCCTGGAGCTTAGCCTGCGGTTGCCGCCGGCTTGGTCTGGGCCGGGGCGCCCAGGAACTCTTCGCACCAGCTCGGGCCATCGGCACGCTTGTGGTCGCCGGCAATGCGGATCGAGCGGATGACATAGTCGGACGAGACGGTGAGCTGGACCGAGCAGCTCAGATACTCCGTGCGGGCCGAGGCGATGCGCTTGCCGCGCTTGCCGTCCTTGGTGGTCTCGTACTGCGCCGGAACCTTGCGGGTCTTGTAGCCGCCCTTCCAGCTGTAGACGGTGGAGCTGCCGCTTTCGACGTCGGAGATCGGCGGACCATATTGAGCGAAGAAGCCGCCGGCAGGTTGACCCAGCCAACGGGCCTCGACCGCGTTCTTGCTGATCCCAGTCGTTGTCGTCGTGCAGCCGGCAAGCACGAGCGCAAGGCCCGCCACCGTCATCATGCGGAAGTTCATGTTTCTGTCCCTTTGGCTCTCGTTCTGAAATAGGCATGGCGCGGAAGCCCGTATCCCCTGGGTTTCCACGCTTTCCGTTGTGCCTCTAGCGCCAAACCAGGCGAAAGGAAATCCGTGCCGCGCCTTGCATTTCAGGAAAATATGAAGCGTTGCACAAAGTCCCTATCGGGCAGGTCTTCAGGCACCGCTGGCCCTCGGTAAACGGCAATTTCCGCACGAGTTTTCCACCGTCACAAATTTTTTGAAAAAGGTGCAAGGTTTTTCGAGATAGGCGCTTGTGAAATCAAAATGCCTGTTCTATAGAGGCGCCGCTGGTCACGGAGTGTAGCGCAGTCTGGTAGCGCACCACGTTCGGGACGTGGGGGTCGCAAGTTCGAATCTTGCCACTCCGACCAGCCAAATCAATCCCTTAGACATTTGCTTTGATGTACTCCGCCCCTGGCGGCGGACCGATTGCGCTTGATCTTTGCCCCTCGTTCGGCGTCGATCCTTACCCTCTCACCCGCCAGCCTCGGCCGTTCGTCGCTTCTTCCAAGCCGTTTGTCGAATAGCCGTGTATTGGCGCCTGGGTCGACCTGTCTGCACGCAAGCGAAGGTTCTAGGTTCCCGTCATTCGATCAATGACGAGGAACGGGAATGTCGATCAAGCACCTATCCATTGCGGCGATTTTGCTTATGGCCGGCCATTCGGTGGCAGTTGCGCAGAGTTGCGAGAAGAATTTCAAGGCCTCGGGCGTGCCGCTGGTGACGCCGGTCTATTACAAGACCTGGCAGGAGTTTCCGAAGCTGAAGCCCGAGACCGCGTTGCAGCGGATGGCACGGGGGGTCGCCGCGGAAGGGTTTTCGGGGATCGAGGTCAACAAGTCGCTGGGCACCATCGAGGCCTATCAGGATACCGCCGGCTCCGGACGGCTGCAGACGCTGCGCGTCGTTGCCCGCAAGCGTGGTTCAGGCACGAGGGTTGATGCGATGTTCGATATTCAGGTGGGGCAGGTGGCCACCAAACAGGTGGTGCAGGAGGGGCTCTGCAACATCATCCGCGCCGCAGTCGAGTAAGGACCAGGCGGGCGCGGCGCACAGGTAGGGGCAGGAGAGCGTTTCCATCATCGATATGGGAACCGCTACGTCCGCGTGTCAGAGCTACCTCTCGATCGCCTTTAGCGCAGATTGCGCAGCGGCCTGCGCTTGCAGCATCGACGTGAAATTGCCCTGGGCGGGATAGGTGACGCCGCGATACGTGATGACGAAGCACCATTTGCCGTCGATACGTTTCTCGACCTTCACGGTGGTTTCCGGTTGCTTGTCCGTGCTCACCTTCTCGTCTCCCTGATTCGGCGCATCGTTGCGCGAGAGTCGTCCAGATACGCCGGAGAGGTCGGTTCTGTCCATCGGTACCGCCGTGTCAGATACATGGACCGCTGTGCGGAGGGAGGCCCGGGAAACTGTGCGTGCCGGGCGCATCCCCGCTGCCGGCTCACGGTCAGGCGGACTGTCCCACGACGTCCAGAAACGGTGAAACAGTCCTATCGATCCTCATGATCGACGCGCCAACTTACGAATGCGCAGACGGATGAAAAGGTGCGATCTGTGCGATTTCGGGTCAGGGTGAAGCGATTGCCTGCCCTGTCCCGTTTTGGGACGGTGTGGGCTCCAGGGCGTCACGGCAGCCTGCTGCAGACAAGCGGGTCGGGGGCCCGTGTCAGCCGGCCCTCCACCCGGGCGATTCCCTCTTACGCGAGCGATGCGCGCCGTTTTATTGTTCACTTTGAAACGACCTGTTCACGGAATGGCGTCTTATCAACGTGAACAATCAGGGCGATATTCCCCTCAACACTTGTTCTTGCCCGAGAGGCTCAGATGTTGAAGGAACCGATCTTCACCTTTCGCGAGATCGCCATATGGACTGCCATCCTTGGCAGCGTCGTCGGCTATCAACTTTGGCAGCACGTCGAGCCTGCGCCGTTGACGATGGTCCTTCCGGCGATCGAGCAGCAGCTTTGATGATGAATGCCGGCAGGGCATCACTCCTCCGGCATGCCGTTGCGCCGGGCCGCCTGCAATAGGTCGATTTCGCCAGCGGCCGGACCGAACTGGTCCTCCAGTCGGTCGGCCTCCTCCGCATCGAGCCGATATTTCCGCGCAAATGCCTGGATCGATATCATGCGCCCGCGAAAGCCTTTCAGCCGCGCATCTTCGCCTTGATGTTCCGTCTTCATGGTGCTTCTCCCATGCAGCATGGAGATAGGGCGGAAGATCAGGTTGCAAAGGCCAAGGCGTCCGGGAGCGGTCGCCGTTCCTGCAACAAAAAAAGGGCCTCGACCGGGCCCCTTTTTCTATCTGTTGCGGCTGTCGGTCAGCCGTCGATGTTGTCGATGATCTCGATTGCCTTGCCGGCGCTTACGCGTCGGACTTCGGCCTCCTCACGGCGGCCTGAGAACAGTTCGGTCGCCATCAACTGATCGGCGAGGTCGGCCGGCAGCGAGAGGATGACGCGGGCGTCTTCCGTGTGAATGCCGCCGAGCGCCGAACGCTTAGCCGTGATCATGCCACCGGCCACCGTGTTGTTGGTGTCCGGGTCGATCAGGATGAAGGCGCCGGTGGTGCGGTTCTGCTCGTAGGTGTCGAAGATCGCCTGCTCGTCGAAGGCGAGATGCACCTTGCCGATGGCGTTCATCGGCAGTTGCTCCGCATGGTTCCACTTGCCGGTCTTGAGGTCGAGCTGGCTGATGGGCTGGACCTGGACGCGCTGGCGGCGGCTGCCGCTCTTCAGCCAGTAGCGCTTGCCCGGCTGGATGCCTTCCGGCTGCAGGGCAACGAGCTGTGCGTCGAAGGCAAGGCCGGTCAGCGGCTGGCTGTCGATCGCCACGATCATGTCGCCGCGCGACACGTCGACCTGCCGGTCGAGCACGAGCGTGATCGCGTCACCGGCAACGGCGGCGTTACGCACGAGGTCGAAGGTGACGATCTTGGTCACGTTGGCGACCATCCCGGAGGGCAGGATGACGACGCTGTCGCCGGGCTTCACCGAACCGCCGGCAACCGTGCCCTGATAGCCGCGGAAGCTTTCGCCTGGGCGTGAAACGCGCTGTACCGGCAGGCGGAAACCGACGGTCTGGGCCGAGCGTGTCGTTGCCAGTTCCAGCACCTCGATCAGCGTCGGGCCTTCGTACCACGGCATGGAGGCGCTGCCGTCATAGACGACGTTTTCGCCCTTCAGTGCCGAGACCGGAATGGCCGTGACCTGGCGCACGCCGAGCGACAGCGCCAATTCCTTGAATTCGTGGCTGATCTGCTCGAAGCGGGCGCGGTCGTAGTCGGTCAGGTCGATCTTGTTGACCGCCAGTACGAACTGCTTGATGCCCATCAGCGTCGCGATCGTCGCATGCCGGCGGGTCTGCTCGAGCAGGCCGACACGGGCGTCTACGAGCAGAACGGCGAGGTCGGCGGTCGAGGCGCCGGTTGCCATGTTGCGGGTATATTGCTCGTGGCCGGGCGTGTCGGCGACGATGAAGGAGCGCTTGTCGGTCGAGAAATAGCGATAGGCGACATCAATGGTGATGCCCTGTTCGCGCTCGGCCTGCAGGCCGTCGAGCAGCAGCGCGAAGTCGGGCAGGCCGAGATCGTTCTGCTTGCCGTTGGAATCGCGCTGCAGCGTCGCCGCCTGGTCTTCCTTGACCGCCTTGGTGTCCCAGAGCAGGCGGCCGATCAGGGTCGACTTGCCGTCGTCGACCGAGCCGCAGGTGATCAGGCGAAGCGGGCGGCTGTCACGGGTGGCGCGCGCCAATTCCTGCGCCGGGAAGGCGAGGACTTCGCCGGCAGCAACGTCCTGAACGGCATTCGCGGTTGCGGGTGCAGTCATCAGAAATATCCTTCGCGTTTCTTCTTTTCCATCGAGCCGGACTGGTCGCGGTCGATGGCGCGGCCCTGGCGTTCGGAAACGGTCGCGGTTTCGAGTTCGGAGATGATGTCGTCGAGCGTCGTGGCGTTCGAGCGGATTGCGCCGGTCAGCGGGAAGCAACCGAGCGTGCGGAAGCGGATCACTTCTTCGCGCTTGGTCTCGCCCGGCAGCAGTTCGAGGCGCGGATCCTCGGCAAGGATCATCATGCCGTCGCGTTCGACGATGGGGCGCTTCTCGGCGAAATAAAGCGGTACGATCGGAATGTCCTCGGCATGGATGTAGCGCCAGATGTCGACTTCCGTCCAGTTGGACAGCGGGAAGGCGCGCACGCTTTCACCCTTGCGGATCATGCCGTTGTAGACGTTCCAGAGTTCCGGGCGCTGGTTGCGTGGATCCCAGCGATGGTCAGGCGTGCGGAACGAATAGATGCGCTCCTTGGCGCGGCTCGCCTCCTCGTCGCGCCGCGCGCCGCCGAAGGCCGCATCGAACTGGCCGGCGTCGAGCGCCTGGCGCAGCGCTTCGGTCTTCATTATGTCGGTATAGAGCGCCGAACCGTGGCTGAACGGCGTGACGTTCTCGGCAGCACCCCGTGGGTTGATATGCTCGATCAGGTCGAGATCGTAGCGCTCGACGATCTCATCGCGGAACGCGATCATCTCGGCGAACTTCCAGCCGGTGTTGACGTGCAACAGCGGGAAGGGCACGCGGCCGGGGTAAAAGGCCTTGCGCGCCAGATGCAAGAGCACCGAGGAATCCTTGCCGATCGAATAGAGCATCACCGGGCGCTCGAACTCGGCCGCCACTTCGCGGAAGATGTGGATCGCCTCGTTTTCCAGCGCCTTCAGATGCGGGTCGAGCGGCGGCTTGGTGCTCTGCGGGTTATGCAGTTCCGTTTCCGGATGGATATGGGGCATTTCAGTCTCCGGGAGGATTTGTCTTCAGAAGAGCGCGCCAGCCTCAGGCGGCGCTGCTCGAATTCGGGATGATGGAACTTGCGGCGGCTTCCGGAACGTGCAGACCACATTCGCGCTTCTCGTCGTTCTCCCACCACCAGCGACCAGCGCGCTCCGGCTCGCCGGGTTTGATGGCGCGGGTGCAGGGCTCGCAGCCGATCGACGGATAGCCGCGCGCGTGCAACGGGTTCACCGGAACGGCATTGGCGGCGACGTATGCGCGAATGGTCTCGATGTCCCAGTCTGCCAGCGGGTTGACCTTGATGAGGCCACGGTCGAGATCGGCCTCGGCAAACGGGGTCGAGGCGCGATTGCCGGACTGTCCGCGGCGCAGGCCGGTGATCCAGAAGGTTGCCCCTTCGAGCGCGCGCGCAAGCGGCTTCAGCTTGCGCACGTCACAACAGGCATGCCGGGCTTCGACGCTCTCATAGAAGCCGTTGAGGCCGTACCGCGCCGCATAGGCGTCGATGTCGGCCTGCTCCGGATGATAGCGCTTGATCAGGATGCCGTAAGTTTCTTCGGTCTTGTCGATGAGGGCGACCGTCTCGTTAAACAGGCGACCGGTCTCCAGCGTTGCGACATCGACGGAAAGCTTTTCGTTGCCGATGACCGCGGTGATCACCTGATCCTCAATGCCGAGCGAAGTCGTGAAGACCGCACGCCCGTCAAGGCTTGCGACAAGCGCCAGCCGCCCGGCGAGATCCAGGCCTTCGAGCGTCTCGTTCAGTGCCTTGGCGGTGGTTTCGAGGGATGACGTGGTCATGGCTGCGTCCTGTTCCAACTTGGTCGGAATATCGCAGCCCAATGCGGCAATGGACAGAAATAGCGGTTTCTAATGCTCTTTGTTTGGAGCAAATCTGCCTCTCAGAACGAAAGGCAGCGAAAAACCGAATATAGACTAGTAAATTACTAGATTTTATACTTTAATTGCGGCCATGGAGTCGTGTAACGAGAGAAGGCGCGCCCCAGGCGGTTCGTGCCTTCTCTGCACCGACCGTCAGAATTCGGCCCAGCCGTCCTGCTGCGGCTGCCCAGTGCCGCGATAGGCGCTGGCGCTCGGTGCGTTAAACGCGCTTTCGGTTCGCATAAGCCTTGGCCGGTCTGCCGCCATGCAGGCGGAATAATCGCGCTGCGCCTGCGTGTGCGGGCGCAGGCCTCCTTCACCCTATGGCTCGGTGCGTTGCTCGCCGGCCGCTGGATCGGCTTCGTCGGATAGCCGTCCGAAGCAATTCCAGTGACAAGGCGTCCGGAATTGCGCCTCCTCGATAAGCTGGATCACCTCAACTCGGCGAGCCGGCGAAGTGACCTAGCGATCGCTCACCTGCCAACGCGGGTTGATCCACGGCTCCTGGTTGGAGCGGGCGAGCGGCTGCTTTCCGAGAATGTGGTCGGCCGCCTTTTCGCCGGTCATGATCGAAGGGCTGTTGAGATTGCCATAGGTCACGTGCGGGAAGATCGAGCTGTCGGCGACGCGCAGGCCATCGACGCCGATGACGCGGGTTTCCGGATCGACGACTGCCATCGGATCGTCCTTCGCACCCATCCGGCAAGTGCCGCAGGGGTGATAGGCGCTTTCCAGGTGCTCGCGCAGGAACGCGTCGATCTCTTCGTCCGACTGCACGTTCTCGCCCGGCTGGATCTCCGGACCGCGATAGTGGTCGAAGGCCTTCTGGCTGAAGATCTCGCGGGTCAGGCGCACGCAGTGGCGGAACTTCTCCCAGTCCTCCGGGTGGCTCATATAGTTGAAGCGGATGACCGGATCGGCCATCGGGTCGGAGGAGCGCAGCGAGACGTTGCCGCGCGACTTCGAGAGGTTGTAGCCCACATGCACCTGGAAGCCGTGCGTATTGGCGGCGGCCTTGCCATCATAGCTGATCGCCACCGGCAGGAAGTGGTACTGAATGTCTGGCTGCTTGACCCCGGGGGCGGAGCGCAGGAAGGCGCAGGCCTCGAACTGGTTGGAAATGCCAAGGCCCTTCTTGAAGAACAGCCACTGCGCACCGGCGACGCCCTGCCAGAACCAGGGCAGCCAGGAATAGAGCGACACCGGCTTGGTCGAGACCTGCTGGAAATAGAATTCCATATGGTCCTGCAGGTTCTGCCCGACGCCCGGCCGGTCGACCTTCACCTCGATGCCCATGTCCTTGAGGTGCTCGGCCGGGCCGATGCCCGAGAGCATCAGCAGTTTCGGCGAGTTGAACGAGGACGCCGAGACGACGACTTCGCGGTTCGCCTTCACGACCTCGATCTTGCCGCCGCGTTCGATCTCGACGCCGGTCGCCCGGCCGTTCTCAAGGATGATCCGGCGAGCGAAGCAGCGCACCAGCGAGACGTTCTGCCGCTTCATCGCCGGCTTCAGATAGGCGTTTGCCGCCGACCAGCGCCGGCCCTGCCAGACGGTCTGCTCCATCAGCCCGAAACCTTCCTGCTTCGAGCCGTTATAATCGTCGGTGAGCTCGAAGCCCGCCTGCTCTCCGGCCTTGATGAAGGCGTGGAACAGCGGGTTGTGAACCGGCCCGCGCTTGACGTGCAGCGGCCCGTCGGTGCCGCGCCAGCCGGCTTCGCCACCATGTGAATGCTCCATGCGCTTGAAGTAGGGCAGCACGTCCGCATAGGCCCAGCCGCGCGCGCCGAGCTCCTCCCAGCGGTTGAAGTCTTCCGCGTGGCCGCGCACATAGACGAGACCGTTGATCGAGGACGAGCCGCCGATCACCTTGCCGCGCGGCGCAGTGATGCGCCGGTTGTTGAGGTTCGGCTCGGGCTCGGAGAGATAGCCCCAATTGTAGCGCTTCATGCTCATCGGCCAGGCAAGCGCCGCCGGCATCTGGATGAAGGGACCGACGTCCGAGCCGCCATATTCCAGCACCATGACGGTATTCTTGCCGTCTTCGGAAAGGCGATAGGCGAGCGCGGAGCCGGCGGAGCCGGAGCCGATGATTATGTAATCTGCCTGCATAAGCGTGGTCTTTCTTCTAGCTGAATGCCCCTCGGCATGCCCATCATCCGCGCGGGTGATGGGATGTGCCCCTCATCTGCCTGCCGGCACCTTCTCCCCGCCTGCGGGGAGAAGGCTAGGGTGAGGGCAAACCCCAATCTCAATACGGCGACTGCACCGGCCCCATGCCGACATAGACGGTCTTCAGCTCGCTGTAGTGGTTGAGCGCGGCGACCGAATTCTCACGGCCGAAGCCGGACTGCTTCGAACCGCCGAAGGGGATCTCCACCGGGCAGAGATTGTAGGTGTTGATCCACAGCGTGCCGGCCTCGAGCTGATCGACGACGCGGTGCGCGCGGGTGATATCGGCGGTGAAGACGCCTGCCGAAAGGCCGAATTCGGTCGCATTGGCTCGCGCGATCACCTCGGCCTCGTCGTCGAAGTCGAGCACGCACATCACGGGCCCGAAGATCTCCTCGCGGGCGATCGTCATGTCGTCGGTGACATCGGCAAAGACCGTCGGCTGGATATAGGTGCCGTCTGCGTTGACGGCATTCGGAATGCCGCCGCCAGTCACGAGCCGCGCGCCTTCGGCCTTGCCCTTCTCGATATAGGAAAAGACCTTGTCGCGCTGCGGCATGGAAACCATCGGCCCGAGCTGCGTCGCCTCATCCATCGGGTCGCCGATGACGATCGCCTCGGTGCGGGCTTTGAGCCGCGTCAGGAACTGCTCCTTGATGCCCTTCTGGACGAAGACGCGGGTGCCGTTGGAGCAGACCTGTCCGGTCGAATAGAAATTGCCGAGCATGGCGCCGCCGATGGCACTTTCGAGATCGGCATCGTCGAAGACGATCAGCGGCGACTTGCCGCCGAGTTCCATGGTGACGTGTTTGAGTTCGGCGGCGGCCGCACCCGCCACTTTCTTGCCCGTCGGCACCGACCCAGTCAGCGACACCTTGGCGACGTCAGGATGGTTGACGAGCAGCGGACCGGTCGTGCGGTCGCCCTGGATGACGTTGTAGAGGCCCTTCGGCAGGCCCGCTTCGATCAGGATTTCAGCGATCTTCAGGGCGCCGAGCGGGGTGTTCTCCGAAGGCTTGAAGACCATGGCATTGCCGGCGGCAAGCGCCGGTGCGCCCTTCCAGCAGGCGATCTGCTGCGGATAGTTCCAGGCGCCGATGCCGACGCAGACGCCGAGCGGCACGCGCTTGGTATAGGCAAAGTCGCCGCCGAGCGGGATATAATCACCGTTGAGCGCGGTGGCGATGACACCGCCGAAGAATTCGAAGCTGTCGGCGCCCGATGTCGGATCGGCGACGATCGTCTCCTGGATCGGCTTGCCGGTGTCTAACGTCTCAAGCTCGGAGAGCTCGCGGTTGCGCTCGCGCATGATCTCGGCCGCGCGCTTGAGGATCCGGCCGCGGGCCGTCGGGCTCATCGCCGCCCATTCCGGCTGGGCGCGCTTGGCCGCGGCGATCGCCTTCTCGACGATCGCGGGCGTTGCCGCATGGAGGCGCGCGATCACTTCGCCGGTCGCCGGATAGATGCTCTCGATGACGGTGCCGGCGATGTCCTCGACATATTCGCCGTCGATGAAATGCGAGGCTTGCGGTTGGGCTTTCATCTCATTCTCCTCGCGGATAGCGTTTGGATTCCTCGAGATTGTCGAGGTTCATATGGTTGCGCATATAGCGCTCGGATGCCTTCTGCAGCGGCTGGTGATCCCAGGGGTAATAGGCGCCGTTGCGGAGCGCCTCGTAGACGACCCAGCGTCGTGCCTGGCTTTCGCGCACGGCCGCATCGAAGGCGTCCATGTCCCAATGGGCGGCGCACATGTCTCGGAACGCCTGCAGCGTCGCCGCCTGCACCGGCGTTTCCGGATTGGCGGCGAGATTCTTGAGTTCCAGCGGATCCGCATCGAGATCGTAGAGCTGATCGGTATCGAGCGCGCAGTGGACGTATTTCCACTTGCCTTCGCGGATGGCGACGAGCGGCGCATAGGACGCTTCCGCTGCATATTCCATCAACACCGGTTCCGAGCGTTCCTCGCCGTTGATCATGGGCACGAGGCTGATGCCGTCGGTCCAGGGCTTGACCTCATCCAGCGAAATGCCGGCGAGATCGGCAAGCGTCGGCGTTACGTCGAGATTTGAGGTAGGCGCCAGGTGCAGGCCCGGGGCGACGCCCGGACCGGCGACCATCAGCGGCACGCGGGCCGAGCCCTCGAAGAAGTTCATCTTGAACCACAGGCCGCGCTCGCCGAGCATGTCGCCGTGATCCGAGCAGAAAAGGATCAGCGTGTCGTCAAGCATGCGGGTGCGCGTCAGCGTGTCCAAGAGTTCGCCGACCTTCTCGTCGAGATAGGAGATGTTGGCGAAGTAGGCCCTGCGCGAACGGCGGATATCGTCTTCCGTCAGGTCGAAATTGCCGTAGTCGCAGGAATGCATGATGCGCCTGGAATGCGGATCCTGCTGGTGCTCCGGCAGCATGCCGACCTCGGGCAGCAGATGTTCGCAGTCCTCGTAGAGGTCCCAGAACTTCTTCCGCGCGACATACGGATCGTGCGGGTGGGTGAAGGAGACGGTCAGGCACCAGGGGCGGCGGTCCGCATCGTCGTTCTCGCGCGAGAGCTGGTAGAGCTTCTGGTTGGCGAGGAAGGCGACCTCGTCGTCATACTCCATCTGATTGGTGATCTCGGCTACGCCGGCGCCGGTGACCGAGCCGAGATTGTGGTACCACCAGTCAATGCGCTCGCCCGGCTTGCGATAGTCCGGCGTCCAGCCGAAATCGGCCGGGTAGATGTCGGTCGTCAGCCGTTCCTCGAAGCCGTGCAACTGGTCCGGGCCGACGAAGTGCATCTTGCCGGAAAGCGCCGTGTAGTAGCCGGCGCGGCGCAGGTGATGCGCATAGGTCGGGATCGAGGACTGGTACTCGGCGGCATTGTCATAGACGCGGGTGCGGCTCGGCAATTGCCCGGCCATGAAGGAAGCGCGGGCAGGCGCACAAAGCGGCGACGAGGTGTAGTTGTTGCGGAAGCGGGCCGATCGGGCGGCGAGCGCCTTCAGGTTCGGCGCATGCAGGAACGCGGCCGGTCCATCCGGAAAGAATTTTCCGTTCAACTGGTCGGCCATGATGATCAGGATGTTCGGTCTTGCGGTCATGCGGCCGTTCCCTGGTGATTGGGTCCTTGTTGAGCGAGCCCCCGGCGATTGAGCCGATCGATGTGCGAGGTGACGTAGTCTTCGGTAAGCGCGATCGAGGCTTCGATGCTGATCGGCGCAGAGCGCAGACTCTGGCGGATATAAAGTCCGTCGATCATCGCAGCAGCGCCCTCGGCGATGCGTTCCGCGTCATCATCGGCACAAAGCGCCTTGAGGCTCGCCATCAGATTGGAGCGCAGGCGCCGGGCATAGACGACGAGCAGTCGCCGCACCTCCTCCGACCTTTGCGCCTCCGAATAGAAGGCGAGCCATGCGGCGATGGTGTCGGGGGCGAACTGGCTTGCCTGGAAGGAGACGCGGATGAGGGCGCTCAGCCTTTCGCGCGGGCCCGCCACCGTGCGAAGCGCCGTCACCGTGTCGTCGCGCAACTGCCTTAGGAGGCTTCGGATCGTCTCGATCAGCAATTGTTCCTTGCTGCCGAAATAGTGGTGGGCGAGGGCAGGGGAGACGCCGGCATGGCGGGCGATCTCGGACATGGTCACCGTCAGCGTGCCCTGGTCGCCGATCACGCGAAGTGCTGCGTCCACCAGCGCCTTGCGGCGCACCGGCTCCATTCCGACCTTCGGCATCCTTCTCTCCTTGACGTCCGTCAGTTTATTTTTGATTGACTCATCAATCAATAAAAATCTTCGGTGTTTTTGCTTTCCTTTTCCGAAGAAATCCGGCTCAATCCTCCCGGTAGCGATCCTGCGCTCATAAGAACTGGAGGTTGAAATGTCCCATGCATTCGATCAGGCCGACAAGACAGCGATTGCCGGCAAATGGGGATGGTTCGTAGCACTCGGCGTGCTGTTGATCATGTGCGGTGGTCTCGCCTTCGGCAATCTGCTGATGGCCACTGTCGCTTCGGTCTACTATGTCGGGATCATCATGCTGGTCGGCGGGCTTTTCAATCTCGCCCATGCCTTCCAGGTCAAGGGCTGGGACAGCGTGCTCTACTGGAGCCTCAGCGGCGCCTGCTATACGATCGCCGGCCTCTTCGCCTTCATCAATCCCCTGCTCGCCTCGTCCTTCCTGACCTTCGTGATGGCAATCGCGCTGATCGTCGCCGGCTGCTTCCGCGTTTGGGTCGGTCTCAAGCTCCGGCCGGTGCAGGGCTGGGGCTGGGTGGCACTCGGCGGTCTGGTCACACTTGCGGCCGGCCTGATCATCGCTGCCGGCTGGCCGGTCAACAGCCTCTGGATCCTCGGCCTGTTCCTGGCCGTCGACCTCGTCATGCAGGGTCTGTCGCTGATCGCTTTCGGCGTGCTGGCGAAGGGCTGAGTCTAGGGCGTGGCGCGGTTGTCGAGCAGCGCCTCGATCAGCCGGAGCAGATCGGCGCGCAGATCGGCCAGGCCGTTTGCGGCGAGCGCCTCAAGGCCGATCAGCGCGCCGTAGAGCGCGCTCGCGCCACTGCGGCCGGCCTTTGCTGAAAATCCAGAAAGGCCGAGCAGGTCGGCGATGTAGCCAAGGCGGCGTTCGTCGACTGACTTGAGGGTCATTGCGGCGACGGCGTCGAAGCGCGCCCATTCGCGCACGGCGCTGTCGGCAAGCAGCCCGCCATAGGGGAGGGTGCGGTCATCCGTCGCGGCGAGCACCAGGAGCCGCAAACGGTCTAACGCCGGCAGTTGGGAGGCTTCGACCTCGGCGATGATGGCGTCGGTCGCTTCGCGCGCCCAATGGGCAAGCATCTTTGCCTTCAAGTCCGCCACGTCCTTGAAATGCCAATAGAAAGAACCCTTGCTGACCTTCAGGTCACGGGCAATCGCCTCGGCGCGGATCGCCTGCACGCCGCCCGCCGTCAGCGCGCGGAACGCGGCCTTGATCCAGTCATCGCTCGTGAGGGTGTCTTTTGTCGCCATGGCTTTCCATACGCCGCCGTATTGACCAACGCAACCTGGCGGCGTACATACGCTGCCGTATGGTGACGAGTGGAGATGAACTCATGAACGGATGGCTTCTGGTGGCGGGCGTTCTGTCCCTGGTGACTACGGGTATCCATCTCTTCGCCGGCGGGCCCGAGGTGCATGTGCCCTTGCTTGCAAGCAGCCCATCGCCGCTACTGCAGACCTATGTCTCGCTTCTCTGGCACACGACGAGCGCCATCCTCCTGATCAACAGTCTGGCGCTACTGTTTGCCGCCGCGAACGGGCGTTATCGCGTATCCCTGGCAGGTGCGGTGATCGCGCAGTATCTCGCCTACGCGGCCCTCTTCATCGGCTATGGTTTGGCTTATCTCGGCTCTCTCTGGACCACGCCGCAATGGGTGGCCTTCGCCGCCATGGCCGCACTCGCGGCGATCGGCGCGCGGTCGGGCAGAAGGCCTCCATCGAGCATGGCCGCCTGAGGCGGCTTCCACAAACAGGCGAACGAGGTACCAGCCATGTTGACGGCGATCGCGATCCTGCTTTTCCTCGTTCTTGCCGGTATCGCCGGGCTGCACGCCTATTGGGCACTGGGCGGGCTTTGGCCCTGTCACGACGAGGCATCGCTGGTGCGCACAGTGGTCGGGACAGAACATCGCTCGGTGATGCCGCCGGTCTGGCTGACGCTCGTCGTCGCCGCGCTCATTTTCGCCGCAGCGCTTGTGCCGTTGTTCGTCACACCCATTTTGAAGGGGGCGTTGCCGCCGATGTTGCCCTATAGCGGCCTAGCCGTGCTTGCGGCCATTTTTGTCGTCCGCGGGGTGTTGGCTTTCACGACGGCCTTTCACCGACGCCACGGCACCGAACCCTTCGCGACGCTCGACCGTCGTATTTACGGTCCCCTCTGCCTGGTTATCGGTACCGGATACCTGGCGCTGCTTGCTCTCGCCTGACCCGATCCCGGTCGAGGATCGATATCCGGACGGACTTTGACCCATGGCAGAAATCACTCATGAAACTACTGATTTCATTAGAGTGCTTTGATTTGTTTTGGGCGATTGCGGCTGTCACATAGCTTTCATCAAAGCTTCATAATGGGGAAAGACTTCGTTGACTCTTTGGAGCCATGCTGCCGGTGTCCGATCGTCCGTTCTTAAGCCTCTGGAGCCCGGCATGTCCGCCGCCCCCGCCGAAATCCTCTCGCTGCGCCGGTTCGGCGACGACCAGATCGTCACGCTCGCCAAGCTGGTGATCGAGAGCGCCTTCCAGCCGATCGCAGAAGCCGCGACCGGCACCGTCTTCGGTTACGAATCCCTGATGCGCGGCTTCCACAAGCTGGGCTTTGCCTCGCCATTGGAGCTGCTCGACAAGGCGGAAGAGGCGGGGCAGCTTCTGGCATTGGAGCACATGATCAACAGCCGCGCCGTCGCCGGCTTCGCGACGCTGCCCGATCATTCCGCCCGTACCCTGTTTCTGAATTTCGACTCGCGCCTCGTCGGCGGCGAGGGCGATATCGTCGAGCGGCTCGTCAACCACTTGAAGCGCGCCAACATTGCCCCATCGTCGCTCTGCTTCGAGCTTTCCGAGCGTTTCGACGGCGGCAAGATGCCGGATTTTTCCGCACTCGTGCGCGACCTCAGGCTTGCCGGCTTCAAGCTCGCCATTGACGATTTCGGCGCGGGTTTCAACGGGTTGAAACTGCTCTGCGACCAGCCCGTCGACTATGTAAAGATCGACCGGCATTTCATCTCCGGCATCGAAGCGGATGCCCGCAAACGCCATCTCGTCCGCCATACCGTCAACACAGCCCACGTGCTCGGCACGCGGGTCATCGCCGAGGGCGTCGAGACGGAGGCGGAGTTCCTCACCTGCCGCGATCTCGGCTGCGATCTCGTGCAGGGCTATTACGTCGCCCGGCCGACGACACATCTCAGCGAGCTTCTGCCGGCCTATCCGCATCTCGATCAGAGCGTGAGCGGCCGACGGTCCTCGTCGTCGCTGGACGGCATCCTGATCCGCAAGCAGATCGAGCAGCTCCCGACGGTGCGCGAAAGCGACGAGCTCGATTCCGTCTTCGATCTCTTCCGGCGGAACCCGCGCCAGGGTTTCTTCCCGGTGCTCAACGCCAATGGCGAACCGCGCGGCATCCTGCACGAATATCACGTCAAGGAGCTGATCTATCACCCCTTCGGCCGCGATCTCCTGAAGAACAGGATCTACCAGCGGCGGATCTCGCATTTCGTCAGCCCGGCGCCGATCGCCGATCTCGATACGCCCGCGGACGAGATGCTGAAGATCTTTGCCGGCATGGACGGCAGCGATTGCCTGATTCTGACGGAGAACATGCGCTATGCCGGCACGCTCTCGGCTTCGTCGCTTCTGAAGATCATCAACGAAAAGCAGTTGAAGATGGCGCAGGAGCAGAATCCGCTGACGGGGCTTCCCGGCAACCGCGCCATCCGTGACTACGTCCAGGACGCGATCCTCGACGGCGATCAGGCGCGTTACTTTTGCTATTGCGACTTCGACGACTTCAAACCCTTCAACGACACCTACGGGTTCCAGAAAGGTGATCTCGCGATCACGCTCTTCGCCGCGCTCTTGCGCCGGCACTTCATCGGTGAGGAAAAATTCCTCGGCCATGTCGGCGGTGATGATTTCTTCGTCGGCGTCAGCGGCTGTACGGTCGAGGAACTGGAGGCGGTGCTGAACCGCCTGCTCGATGACTTCCGTTCCGACGTGCGCCAGCTCTATTCGCCGGAGCATCAGGCGGAAGGCCGCATCAGCGGCTATGGCCGCGACGGCTCGCCGAAGGAATTTCCGCTGATGCGCTGTTCGATCGCGGTCCTCGGGCTGCCGGAAGGCTTCGTCTTTTCCGACGCCCAGGCCGTCAGCGCCCGCATCGCCGAAATCAAGTCCCGCGCCAAGACCAGCGACGCCGGGCTCGTCATGGACGCGATCGGCGGTTGAAGCTCAAACCAAGAACCGTTCAGGTCGCCTACGCGGGCAGGCGGTGGGCGAGATAGTCACGCATCTGCGCGAGCGCTACGTCGCGCGTCAGCCCGCCTGATTGCAAACCGAGCCGCAGCCATAGCCCATCGATCAGCGAGGTGATGCCGAGCGCCGCGGCCTCGCATTCGTCTGGCGGCAGGAGATGCGCCAGGGCGGAGAGAAGGTTCGAGCGCATACGGGCGTGAATGACCTTCTGGATGCGGGCGAGCTGCGGCTCGCGTGGCACCTCCGCGCAGAGCGAAAGCCAGGCGTGGCAGACCGAGGGCTGGAAGAAGCGGTCTTCGAAATTCGCCTCGATGATTGCCTCTAGCCGCTCGCGGGGCGTGCGCGCCCGGTTCAGCCGTTCGACTACCGCTTCCTTCAGCGCGGCATTCGCCTCGCGCATCGCATGTTCGAAGAGCTCCTGCTTGTTGGCGAAATAATGCAGCACGATGCCTTTGGAGGCGCCGGCATGCATTGCCACCTTCTCCAGCGTCGCGCCGGCCATGCCCTCTTTTTGCAGCACCTCGAAGGCAGCCCGGCGCAGCTCGCGCCGCCTGATCTCGCTTATCTTTGTCAGTCGCATAGGCCTCTCCAAACGATTCCCACATTGACAAACTTTCCGGAAAGATCAATTGTTGACCCATGGGTCAATTTTTAGTCCTCAAGGACAAAACGGAGGGTGCGATGCCAGGCATGAAACTTTTGATGTCCACCGTTGCGCTCATTGCCGCCGCCAGCCCCGTCCTTGCCGGCGACCCCGAAGCCTGTCGGCGCGTGCGGCTCGCAGAGCCCGGGTGGAACGACCTGGCCTTCACCACGGGCGTGGGGCTGACGGTGCTGAAGGCGCTTGGTTATGAGCCGGAGAGCAAGCTGCTCGGCATCGATGTCATCTACACCAGCTTGCGTAGCGGCGATCTCGACGTCTTTCTCGGCTATTGGGATCCGGCGATGGTGAGCTATTACAAGCCCTACAAGGACGACGGTTCGGTCGAGACCGTGCGCACCAACCTCAAGGGCGCGAAATATACCTTCGCCGTGCCCGATTATGTCTGGGAGGCCGGCGTCAAGGATTTCGCCGACCTGAAGACCTTCGCCGACAGGTTCGAGAAGAAGATGTACGGCATCGAGCCGGGCTCCAATCAGCTGATGCTCGATGCGATCAAGGACCCGAGCCTCGGTCTCGATGGCTGGGAAGTGGTCGAATTGAGCGAACAAGGGATGCTGGCCGAGGTTACGCGCCGGGTGCGCGACAGAGCTTTCATCGTGTTTCAGGGCTGGGCGCCACATCCGATGAACACGGCGCTCTCGATCAAGTATCTGACCGGCGGCGACAAGTTCTACGGGCCGGATTTTGGCGCGGCGACCGTCTCGACCCAGGTGCGCAAAGGCTACCTGCAGGAGTGCCCGAACGTCGCGAAACTCCTCAACAATCTGGTGTTCGACATCGATTTCGAGAACCGCGACATGGGTTACCTGATGAACGATGGGCTGGCGCCGGATGAGGCCGGGCAAAAGGCGATCAAGGAGGAACCGCAGCGGCTCGACACCTGGCTCGCCGGCGTGACGACATTCGATGGGCAGCCGGGTTCTGCCGCGGTCAAGGCCGCGCTCGGGCTGTGACCGGCATCGACCAACAGCACTGGGCTTCGCTGAAGAAGCGGCTCGAACTGCCCGGCGGGCGTCAGTTCGCCTATGTCGATCAGGGCGAAGGTCCGGTGCTGTTGCTTCTGCACGGCTATTCTGACAGCAGTCGCAGTTTCTCGCTGATTGTGCCTCATCTGCCCGGCCGTCGCCTCATCATTCCCGATCTTGCCGGACACGGCGCCTCGCACGCGGGGCAGGGGGCGACTGTTGCCGATTTCGCTCGGGACCTCGATTGCCTGGCAGGCCGGCTGGCGCTGAGAGACGTCGTTGTCGTCGGCCATTCCATGGGCGCGATGACAGCAATCGCCTTTGCCGCCCTGCGGCCGGATCTGGTCCGCGCGCTCGTCCTGCTGTCCGGCACCCTGCAATCCGGGCTCGACGCGACCAATCCGACCGCGCAGGCGATCCGCGCGCTGAAGGATCCGCTTCATCGGGACCATGCGTTCTTCGACAGCTGGCACGCCTGCAGCCGTCCGGTCGATGGCGAATTTCTGGGTTACATGCGCGATGAGGCCGCGGACATACCGACCCGAATGTGGCGCACCATCCTAGACGGCCTTGCAGCCACGGACCTGCGCACCAGTGCGCGCCAACTGCGGATGCCGGTGCTTGCGATCGCCGGCAGCGAGGATCCGCTTTTCGATGCCGGGCATCGCCAGCAGCTTGCCGCCACCCTCGGCTCGGCCCGCTCGATCACGCTGGACGGACACGGCCACAACCCGCATTGGGAGAGCCCCGTCCTTGTGGCCGAACACATACTCGCCTTTGTCGGCTGAAGGCAGCTCTATCGATTCGAAGGAAGTTCTTTCCGCGACGCATTGCCGGCGCTAGATGTGGCACATCAGCGAGCATGAGGTGATGCCATGTCCCTTCCGTCAGAAATGAATTTCGTCGATCTTCCGGCCCCGGGCGGACCGGAAAACATGGTCCTGAAGAAGGGGCCGTTGCCTGAGGTCAAGCGGGGCGACATCCTCGTTCGGGTGGAAGCGGCCGGCATCAACCGTCCCGATGTGTTGCAACGCAAGGGCGACTATCCGCCGCCGCCGGGCGCAAGCCCGATCCTCGGGCTCGAAGTGGCGGGCGAGATCGTGGCGTTGGGCGAGGGGGCCGAGGGCTTTCGGATCGGCGACAAGGTCTGCGCGCTCGCCAATGGCGGCGGCTATGCGGAATATGCGGCAGTGCCCGCGACCCAGGCGCTCGCCTGGCCGAGGGGCTATGACGCGGTGAAGGCGGCCGCCCTGCCGGAAACATTCTTCACCGTCTGGGCCAATGTCTTCGACATGGCCGGCCTTAAGGCGGGCGAGACAATCCTCGTCCATGGTGGCTCGAGCGGCATCGGCACGACGGCGATCCAACTCGCCAAGGCCTTTGGTGCCGAGGTTCTCGTCACCGCCGGCAGCGCCGAGAAATGCCGGGCCTGCGAGGCGCTGGGTGCCAAGCGCGCGATCAACTATCGCGACGAGGACTTCAGGGTCGTCGCGCTCGAGGAAACAGGCGGACGCGGCGTCGACGTCATTCTTGATATGGTTGGCGGGCGCTACTTCGATCGTAACATTGCATCGCTTGCGAAAGACGGACGCCTGTCGATCATCGCCTTCCTCGGCGGCGCCAAGGTCGAAGGGGCGAACATCGCGCCGATCCTGACGAAACGGCTCCATGTCATGGGCTCGGCCCTTCGCCCGCGCACGGCGGCGGAGAAGCAGGCGATCCGCGACGGCCTTAGGGAGAAGGTCTGGCCGCTGCTGGAGGCGGGCAAGGTTGCGCCGGTCATCCATTCGGTCCTGCCCTTCAGCGCGGTTTCCGACGGCCACCGCCAGATGGAGGGCGGCGACCATATCGGCAAGATCATCATGTCCCTGTGATCGGAACGATCATCAGGCCCCTGTGATCGGAACGTTCATCAGGTCCCTGTGATCGCGCCGATCATCAGGTTCTTGTGATCGCGAGGATTGCGACGATCTCCGACTATCGTCGGTCTTGTAATTGGAGACGGATCGCTTACCTTCGAGTGATCAGCAACGAACAGAAAGGAAGGTGGTCCAATGTCTAATGAGATTTCGGTCTTGGTGAAGGGCATGGGAGAGGTGAACACGTCGAGGCAGCCCTCGGCCTGATCCCCGCCTTCCTTCGGGCCTAAGGCCCGGGCCACTCACTTGGCCAGAACTCATGGAAGGGTCGCCTCGGGCGGCCCTTTTCCATTTCCGGCATTCCGCTTCCGGGCCTCCAGGTATGGCGAAGCTTGCAGATCAGACCCCGAAACGCCCAAGCGCCGGGATCTTGATGCCGGGCCTGGCAAAATCGAAGCCGGCGACGAGGCCGAAGAAATGCAGCTCGAGGCCGCTGCGCGCCCCGGCCGAAATGCCGGCCACACCATAAAACGTTGCGTGCATGTCGCGGCCATCGGCATCGATCTGGAACAGCTTGCCCTCGGGCAGATAATCCCTGCCGACGGCGTCGGGCGGCAGCACCGCGCCGAGTTCCGGCACAGAACGCAACACATGGGCGACGAAGGTGTTGGAGTTCGGGCCTGGCCAGATTCGGTAGCCGCCGGGCGAGGCATAGGGATAGCCGGCGATGGCCGCCTCGATCTTCGGGATCAGTCGGCTGGCTTCGGTGCCGGTCACGGAGACGACCAGCCGCGGTTCGTTGGAATACCAGCGGGCGTCGGCCGGATAGGCGTTCTGGCGGATCGGCTTGCCCCAACCGACCTTGTCGTAGCGATTGTAGGAGGCGGCGCCCTGTTCCTTGGTCACGATCCACGCGTGGCTGGCGACAGCACCCTTCATGCCGCCGGTCGTTGCCGAGAAGACGTAGACGGCCGCATCGGCGCTTTCCACGGCCTTTGGCAGGATTCCGGCCGAAGACCAATCGGCATCGCGCCAGCTTTGCGGCCGATCCTGCATGTACCACCAGCCGGCCGAGGCCAGCGCCGGCAACAGGTAGATGACCAGAAAGACGACGGCGAGCCTGCGGGCGAATTTCATGAAAACTCCGTTTCCTGTCGCTGGAATCCTGTTAAATGCACGCAGCAATTTCGGATATTTGAGGGCAAGGCATGTCGAATCCCGTTCTCGTCGAAGTCACCCGTGGAAGCCTCGTCGAAAGCCGCCATCGCGGCCTCGTGATCGCCGTCGATGGCGACGGCCGTACCGTCTTTTCGCTCGGCGATACCGACACCGCCGTCTTCCCGCGCTCGGCCTGCAAGGCGATGCAGGCGCTGCCATTGATGGAAAGCGGCGCCGCTGACACCTACGGCTTCGGCAACAGGGAACTGGCGCTTGCCTGTTCGTCGCATTCCGGTGAGCCGGAGCATGTGGAGCTTGCCGCCAAGATGCTCGCGGCCGCCGGCCGTGATGTCTCGGCGCTCGAATGCGGTGCCCATTGGTCGTCCGACCAGAAGACGCTGATCGCCCAGGCCCGCAGCCTCGATGCGCCGACCGCGCTTCACAACAATTGCTCCGGCAAACACGCGGGCTTCATCTGCGCCTGCTGCCATTCGGGCACCGAAGTAAAGGGCTATGTCGGCTACGACCACCCGCTGCAGCGGGAAATCCGCGGCACGATGGAAAGCCTGACGGGTGCGATCCTCGCCAAGGACAATTGCGGCGTCGATGGCTGCTCGATCCCGACCTATGCCGTGCCGCTCAAGGGCTTGGCGCACGGCTTCGCGAAAATGGCGACCGGCGCCGGTCTCGCGCCGGAGCGTGCGCGCGCCTCCAAGCGGCTGATCGACGCCTGCATGGCCGAGCCCTTTTTCGTTGCAGGCACCAAGCGTGCTTGCACGCGGCTCATGAAAACGGCGCCCGGCCGCATCTTCGCCAAGACCGGCGCCGAGGGTGTCTTCTGCGCCGCCATTCCGGAGAAGGGCATTGCGATTGCCTTGAAATGCGAGGACGGCACGACGCGGGCGGCAGAGGCCATGGTTGCGGCAACGCTTGCCCGCTTCTTCCGCGATGAGCCGGAGCTGCATGAGGCCCTGATGGCGCAGGCCAATCACTCGATGCGGAACTGGAACGGCATCCATGTCGGCGATGTCAGGGTGACTGAGGCTTTCGCCGCCTGAGATGGTGGAGCCGAGGACCTCGGTTCCTGCGTCTGCGAGCGTCCCGGTCGGGTCAATCCGTCGGCGACATCAGGCTCTGATCACCGCGATGTTCGCGTCGTCATAGGGCGCGAACACCTCTTTCTCGATTTCCTCAGCCACGATGAAGCCGGCCAGATCGGCGATCCCGGCCACGCGGTGTGGCGAGACCGCGCCGAATTTCTCAGCCGTCGCGAGCACATAGGTATCTGCGGCCTGCTTTAGGACCGCGCGCTTGACGGCCGCCTCTTCAAAGTCGCCGGTCGAGACGCCATGGACGGGATGAATGGCGGTGACGCCGAGAAAGAACAGGTCGACCCGAATGTCGGCGATGGCGGCCAAGGCGGCCGCTCCCGTAGCAACCATCGAATGCTTGTAGAGACGACCGCCGACGAGGATCACTTCGGCTTCGTGGCGTTCGAGCTCGGCGGCGATTGTCGGGGCGTGGGTGACCACGGTCAGCCGCATCTCCCGTGGCAGTGCCCGCGCGATTTCCGCATTGCTCGTACCGCCGTCGAGAAAGATCGTCTGGCCCGCCTCGATCATCGCCGCGGCCTTGCGCCCAAGCCGACGTTTGACATCGCCGGCGATCTCCTGCCGTGCCGCAAAGTTCGGTAGCGCCGGCGCCAGCGGCAGCGCGCCGCCATGTACGCGCTTCAACAAACCTTCCGCGGCCATCTCGCGGAGATCGCGCCGGATCGTGTCCTCGGAGAGGTTCAACTCGTCCGCCAGACGCTTGGCGACGATCTCGCCGTCGCGCGTCAGGCGTGCCGAAATCAAAGCCCGTCTCTGTGTTGTCAGCATGAATGCCTCCTTGACTCTTCACGATATTGCACGAAATATCGTGAAATATCCAGAATGATCTGGATATTTCGTGCAAAAATGTGGAGAAAATCATGCTGATTTTGATCGCGGGCCCCTATCGCTCGGGAACGGGAGACGATCCGGACAAGATGGCCGCCAACCTGAGGCGGCTGGAAGAGCCGTCCTATGCGCTGTTTAAAGCCGGGCACGTGCCGATGATCGGTGAATGGGTGGCGCTGCCGGTGTGGAATGCGGCGGGCGGCGAGCGGGTCGGGGATGAGCTCTACGAGGAAATCTTCCACCCGGTGGCCGGACGCCTGCTGGCGCTTTGCGATGCCGTGTTGCGCTTGCCGGGTGACAGCAAGGGAGCCGACAACGATGTGCGCATTGCCCGCGAGCGCGGCATACCCGTCTACCATCGCCTGGAAGATGTGCCCGGCTGCGGCGAGGCGTTCGTTGCCTGACCGAAAACGGCCCGGCGGGAATAACCTGCCGGGCCGAGTATGTGGCTTCTGAACGCCTCCGCGCCTCAGCCTCGGGACCGATGCGCGGCTCAATCCTTCACGCCGCCCTTAAGCAGAGGGTGGATGTTCTGGTTGGGCCGCGGCATGACCGGGGAGGCGGGTCTACTCGTGGACGTGCGGCTCGGCGACGAAGGTCAGCGTCGCCGTCAGCCCCTTCTTGTCGGCTGCGGCGTCACCTTCGAGCGGAATCGCGTGGCTGACGGCGAGGATGTTGACGCCGGCATTGCGCAGCGTCACTTCTGCCTCACCATTCGCGTCCGTCTTTTCGGAGACGAGCTCGGGCAGTCCGGCGTAGTCCAGCGTGATTTCCTTGCCTTCGAGCGGCCTGCCGTCGAGCAGGAGGCGGACGCGAAATCTTTCACCGGGCTTCAGGCCGATGGGGTTGTCGAGAGGAACAATCTGCAGCGGCTGTGCCGGGAAGTTCGGCAGATTGCCACGCGCATGCACCAGCGCGATGCTGTATTTGACGGAATGGCTCGCCTGCTTGGCGCCGGGAACCTCGTTCTTCGGCTTGTTCACCCATTTGCCGTCAGCGCCTTCACTCCAATAGCCGTTGTCGAACTCAAGAGCGACAATTGCGGGTTCGCCGTCGAATTTCAGCGAGGCGTGGTTGTCGGCGGGCACGATCGTCACCGGCAGCGCCTTGCCGTCCTCGCCAAGCGCCAAGACCGATTTCACTTTGGCCGGATCATAGGCTTCGTCCGCCGGGCCGTGGCCGTAGATGACGGCGAGCGTTCCCCAACGTTCGCCGATCCACGCGCCATGGGAAAAGGCGGGTGTCGCAGCGGCGGCAAACAGGCTGGCGGCGATGAAGGTGGAAAAAAGCGTCTTCATAAGTAACTCCGAATAATGTTATAACGTAACAGTGACGTTCTATTGAAATCCGTTCCCGCTTGTCAATCCGGGCGACATCCGTTCTTCTGCGGGCCGCACGCGGGGATAGGAGCGGAGAAAACCCGTTGGACTTCGCCCGAATTCGCTTCAATTCGCGAGTATTGATACTGTTTGCTCGGCTCGATCGACCCTAAGTCATCCGATCCACCTGACCGCAGAGGAGAGTTAAAGTGTTGAAATTGTTCTACGCACCGGGGACCTGCTCGTTGGCCTCGCATATCGCGCTGGAGGAGGCCGGTGCTGACTACGCGGCGCGCCGCGTCGATTTCTCGACCGCCGAGCAGACCAAGCCCGATTATCTCGCGGTAAACCCGAAGGGCCGGGTGCCGGCGCTCTTGACCGGCCGCGGCGTCGTCACCGAAACGCCGGCGATCCTCACCTATATCGCTGAGACGCATCCGGTGGCGAACCTGGCGCCAAGGGGTGATGCGTTTGCTTTTGCCCAGCTGCAGTCGTTCATGAACTATCTGTGCTCGACGGTGCATGTGGCCCATGCCCATGGTCGCCGTGGTGCGCGCTGGGCGGACGATCCCGCCGCGCACGAGGCGATGAAGGCCAAGGTCGCATCCAACATGACGGCCTGCTTCGAACTGATCGAGAACAGAATGTTCGAAGGGCCCTTTGTCATGGGCGAGGCCTACTCCATCGCCGATCCCTACCTTTTCACCATTGCTGGCTGGCTGGAAGCGGATGGCGTCGACCCCGCCCTTTTTCCGAAAGTGCTGGATCACCGCAATCGCATGACGGCGCGTCCGGCCGTTGCCCGGGTTTTGGCGGCGGTCAAGCTCTGACAGGTCGCACAAAGGTGCGCGGCCGCTTTGCGACGCACTCTAGGCCACGGGCGGTTCTGGTTACATCAGCATGTAGTTCTTCGGTTGCGGCAGGGGCGGAAGGTCGGCTTCGCCGAGCGCCTCGCGCAGGTTGATCTCGATCGTTTCGGCGAGTGCCACGATCGGCAAGTCGTTCGGCAGGACGCCGAACGGCTCCTCCAGCTCGTCGCCAAGCGCGTCGAGGCCGAAGAACGTATAGGCAACCAGCGCGGTGACGAAGGGCGTCGCCCAGCCGAGCGCATCGGCAAAGCCGAAGGGCAGCAGGAAGCAGAAGAGATAGGCGGTGCGGTGCAGAAGCAGCGTGTAGCCGAAGGGCACCGGCGTGTTGCGGATTCTTTCGCACGCAGCGAGCGTCGCCGACATCTTGCCGACCGTACCGTCCATAAGCGCCCACTGAAAGTCGCTGACCGTGCCCGAAGCACGCAGACCGGCAAGCTCGCGGCCCATCTCGCGCAAGAGGAAGTCCGGCGGATTGCGGCTCGCTGTGTAACCGGGAACCAGATCGTCGGGCATCCGCGCGAGCGTCCTAGTGGCATGGTGGCCCGGCCGCAGGTGGCAGACCAGGGCGTGGGCAAACGCGATCGTCAGATTGAGCAGGCGCCGCCGCGCCGCTTTCCCCGACGTCTCGTCCGCCCCGTCCAGGATCAGCGTCTGGCGGGCAAGATCGCGTGACGTGAAGATCAGTTGCCCCCAATCCTTTCGCGCCTCCCACCAGCGGTCGTAGCAGGCATTGTTGCGAAAGCCGAGGAACACGGAGAGCGCGATACCGAGCAGTGCGAACGGGCCGCTGTTGACGCTCGGCACGATTTGCGGATCGAAGCGGTGTGCCCAGACGACGAAGGCGGAAAGTCCGAAGACGAACAACACCTGCGGAAATATCCGCTGAATGACCGATCCCCTGAGGATGAAGAACAGTTTCAGAAGGTTGGGGCGGTCGCGAACGATCATGGAAGAGCACCTGTGCGGCTATCGTTTCCACCGGTATAGGCGCTGGCTCTGAAATGGAAGGCCGCATCATCCGATCGCGCCGCCTGCAGCATCGAGATTTTCCCTCGGATGTCGACGGCAAAGCCTGCCTGATCGACAAGGTCGGCTGGCAGGCTCGACACCGAAGGGTGCCATCCGGTGTCTGCTCACATGGAGAAGCGCCGATTTCAGCCGCCGAAGCTTGCAGAAAGCTTCTTCGGCGCCTTTTCCCGCCAGGCGGAAAGCAGCCGCCCGGTCAGGCTCTCATCGTCGATCTCCGACAGTCGGACGAGCATGGCGGGCCAGCCCCTGTAGTGGTTCGTCTCGAAATAGAGCCGCGGATCGAGTTCCAGCAGCATTTCCTTTTCCTCAAGCGCGCACATGACGACGAGCGTGTCGCCATCCTTCATGCGCGCGAAGCTCTTGTCCTTCACCAGCAGTGCCGGCGTGCCGTAGGAGGTGCCGACCGAAACCTCCGGCAGGCCGGCGGCTTCCGCCAGCTTGACGATGCGCGCGAAATTGCGGTCGAGGTCCTCGGTCATCCCGTCAGCCTATCACAAGGCCCTTCTTGTTCGTCACCGGGCCCCGGCCTGCAGGCAGTCGCCGGCGCATTCGGCCGCGCGCGGCCAGGGCCAGCCGGGGAAGGGCAGATCACCGAGTTCGCGTTCGTCCATGCGCTCGAGATCCGGGTGCTGCAGCGGGTCCCGCGTCCAGGCCAGTGGCGTATCCTGCTTCCGATTTTCCGAAGAGGCGAATGCGGTCAACATCGAGAGAAGCTTCAACATGGCGGACCATCCTTTCGATCGTTGGATGATCTGCCTGTCCCGCTCTCTTTTCAATTGAGAATGGTACCGAACGAGTTTAGAAAAACTATATGAGAGATCTGAATACCGTCCATCTGAACGGACTGCGCGCCGTCGAAGCTGCCGGTCGTCTGGGCTCGCTCGCCGCAGCGGCAGAGGAACTCGGCGTGACCTCCGGCGCCGTCAGCCAGCAGATCGCCAAGGCGGAGGCCCAGCTCGGCCGCGTCCTGTTCGAGCGAACGTCGCGGGGCCTCGTCCCGACCGACTTTGGCCAGCGGTTCCTCGCACGCCTCAGCAACGCCTTTCAGGAGCTGGCGGAGGCCGTGGCTTCGGCGCGGCGGCGCGACGAGTCGGTGTTGACGATCTCGGTGGCGCCGGTCTTTGCCGCCCGCTGGCTGGTTTATCGGCTCAACCGTTTCGCCGAGCGCCACCCCGACATTCGCCTGCGCATCGATGCCACGACGAAGCTCGTCAATCTCGACACGTCCGATGTGGATGTCGGCATCCGTGTCGGCTCGGGCGAATGGCCCGGCGTGAAATCCGAACTGCTGTTGCAGCAGGAGGTCTTTCCCGTCTGTTCGCCGTCCATGGCGGAGAACCTGCGCATACCTGCAGATATTCTAAAGCTCCCTGCCGTGATCGACGGTCACTCGATGTTCAGCTGGGAGGTGTGGCTTCGCGAAGTCGGTCTCTCCGGCGCCGAAATGAGCGTGCGCCACACGTTCAACGAGGCGTCGCTGGTGCTCGACGCGGCGATCTCGGGGCAGGGGGTCATGCTCGCCTGGCAGACGCTGGCCGGTTTCGCGATCAGCCAGGGCAGTCTGGTCGTGCCCTTCGGCATTCGTGTCGAGACGGGCTACGGCCACTATTTCGTCAGCTCGCCATCGCGGCGGGAAAGCAAAGCCGCGGCCGCCTTCAAGCGCTGGGTTCGTGACGAGGTGGAAGAGGGCATGCGCCTGCTCGATCTCAGGGCGCCGCGTGTTCGCTTTGACGCGGCGACCATGACTTGACGATACCCGGAGAGCCGTCGAGCCGTTCCCGGCGGCTTATTCCGCTTCCGCCAGGCGCACGTCCATCATCGCCTTGAATGCAGGCCGGTCATGGCAACGGGCAAGCCAGGCGGCCACGCGCGGATATCTCGCGAAAAGCTGCTTCTGGCTCATGGTGTAGCGGAAGACCTCTGCGAGATTAAGATCGGCCACGGTGAAGCGATCGCCGACCACGTAGTCGCGTCCATCGAGGTGGGTCTCCATGCGGGCAAACACCTTGTCGAGCGCCTTGGCGCATCTCGCGATCGTTGCCTTGCCTTCGTCAGTTTCCTCCTTGCCGTAGTCGTAGGTCAGGACGATTTGCACGGCATGCGGTTCCACCTCGGTCGCCGCCCACATCGTCCAGTTGCCCATCAGTCCTTCTTCACGGATATCGGCCGGCGCCAGCGGGCCGCCATATTTGCGCGCGAGATAGAGATTGTTGGCAAGCGATTCCGTCAGCACGACGCCGTCATCGTCGATCGCCGGGATCAGCCCCATCGGGTTGACGGCGAGGAAGGCCGGCGACTTGGTGTTGATGGGCGCGTCGGCGGCAAGCGGATCGGCGACCCGGCGCGCCTGGATGACCGGCACGGACTTGAAGGCGATGCCGAGCTCCCGCGCCATCCAATAGTTGCGCGATGCGCGCGAGCGATAGACCCCGTAGATCGTCAGCATGTCGAACTCCTCCCGTCGTTGCCGTGCTCCTGTCTTAGGCAAGCGCACCGGAGGGCGGAAGCCGATGCCGCTGATATCACGCATGAAATCTTTTGATAGGCCAAGCGGTCCATCGTCGACGTATCTTCGCGCCGTTGGTCTCCGGCTGTCGCGGTCGATTTTGGGGCACTCTTGGCGGACGGCTTGTGGGAGGCCGGTTGACGAATGTGGCGGCGCGCTTGCCCTGCGCGCTCGTTCTCGTCAACTCGGCCAGGTCCAGCAGCCGATGGCACGTCCAGCGGTCGCTTTCCCTTGGCGCGACTTCGAGATTGCAACCTCTACACGATTTTTCTACAAGTTATTTAGGAAGGGCTAACTCTTGCTCGTCTAACGTGAAGTGGGGAAAGATCGACCAGCGACGTGACGAAACGCGTCGGGAGGGCTGCTTGGCGAAAAACACGTCCCGCAATCCGCGATACGCCGCCTTAAACGGCGGCGGCAATGAGGATACACGTCGCCTGATCGATGCCAGCCACCGGTTGGCCGAAGAAGTTGCGCGCATCTTTCCCGCCGAACCCGACATCGCCGACCGCCACTACTGGTTGGAAACGATGATCAACCATGTGCCGGACTACATCTATGCCAAGGATGTCGAAGGGCGCTTCCTCATCGCCAACCAGGTCACCATTGCCGACAACGGGCTGGAGGCGCTGAATGACATCGTCGGCAAGACCGACTTCGACCTCCATCCGCCGCATATGGCCAAGGCGATCGCCGACATCGAGCGCCGCGTCATCGAGACCGGCGAGCCGATATTCGGCATCGAGGAACGGGCGATCGTCAGCAAGGGCCGCGACCGCTGGCTGATGACCTCCAAGGTGCCGCTGCGCAACAAGCGCGGCAAGATCGTCGGCGTGGTCGGCGTGTCGCGCGACATCTCCGACCGCAAGGCCGCCGAGCGCCTGCTCGAAGGGCAAGCCCGCCTCCTGGAGATGATCGCCAACAGCCGGCCGCTCGACGAGTTCTTCCGGGACATGATCCTGCTGATCGAGGCGCTGATGCCCGGGATCAAAGGGTCGGTGTTGTTGTTGTCTGCCGATGGCCGCTATCTCTCCCACGGCGCAGCACCAAGCCTCGACGAGGCCTATTGTGCGACCATCCATGGTATCGAGATCGGTCCTCGCATGGGCTCCTGCGGTACCGCCGCCTGGCGCGGCGAGCAGGTGATCGTCTCGGATATATTCGCCGATCCTCTCTGGGTCGACTATCGCGAGTTCGTTCGTCCCTACGGTTTCCGCTCCTGCTGGTCGACGCCGGTCCATTCGCGCGACCGCAAGGTGCTTGGTACCTTCGCGCTCTATTCCGGCTCCGTCGGCGTTCCCGACGATGGGCAGAGGGAACTGATCGCGATGGCGGCGCATCTGGCGGGGATAGCCATCGAGCGCAAGCAGGCGGAGGACCGTATCAGTTTCATGGCGCATCATGATGCGCTGACGGGCCTGCCGAACCGGGCGCTGTTCGAGGAGCAGGTCGCCGAGGCGCTGGAGGCCCTGCGTGGCACCCGTCAGTGGGCGGTGCTCGCCTTCCTCGACCTCGACAATTTCAAACTGGTCAACGACACGCTCGGCCATGCGGCCGGCGATGAACTGTTGAAGGTCACGGCATCGCGCATGCGTTCGTCGGTGCGCAAGTCCGACATGGTCGTGCGTGTCGGCGGCGACGAGTTCATCCTGCTCTTGAACGGTCTTCCCTGCGAGCGTGACGTCGTACTGGCGAGGCTTGAGGATATTCGCCGCGCCATCGCCGCCCCGATGGAGATCGAGGGCCGGAGCTTGCAGGTCACCTGTAGCATGGGGGTCGCCTGCTTTCCCAATCAGGGCAAGACGGTTGGCGAGCTGCTCGCCAATGCCGACATGGCGATGTATCGGGCCAAGGAACTCGGCCGCAACAATCTGCAGGTCTTCACGGAGGAAATGGCTGCCAAGGCGCACGAAAAGCTGCGCCAGCAGGAGGAACTGCGCAGGGCACTGGCGCGTGACGAGTTCTTCCTGCAGTTCCAGCCGCAGATGAACCTTGCGAATGGCCGCGTTTTCGCAGCCGAAGCGCTGCTGCGTTGGCGTCACCCCGAGCGGGGCACGGTCTCGCCGGCCGAGTTCATTCCGCTCGCCGAAGAAACCGGGCTGATCGTGCCGATCGGCGACTGGGTGCTGCGTGCCGCCTGCCGCCAGGCCAAGGGCTGGCAGGACGCCGGGCTGCCACCGCTAATCGTCAGCGTCAACGTTTCGGCGCGCCAGTTCCGCGAGCGCAACTGGGCCGGACACGTGGCGGCGATTCTTGCCGAAACCGGGCTTGAGCCCTGCTGTCTCGAACTTGAACTTACGGAAAGCCTGATCATGCAGGACGTGCCAGGCGCGATCGCCACCATGCACGAACTGCAGGCGATCGGCGTGCACCTGGCAATCGACGATTTCGGTACCGGCTATTCGAGCCTCAGCGCCTTGAAGCGCTTTCCGGTGCGTCGTCTGAAGATCGATCGGTCCTTCGTCGCCGACATTCCTGTCGATCTCGACGACAACGCAATCACCGCGGCGATCATCTCGCTTGCCCAAAACCTCGGCCTGCGCGTCATCGCCGAAGGTGTGGAAAATCAGGCCCAGGTCGAGTTTCTGCGCCAGAGCGGTTGCGACGAGATCCAAGGCTATTTCTTCAGCCGGCCGCTCGCCGCGCCTGATTTTGAAATGCTGATGCGCCAGCCGCGTTTCAGCGCTCACAGCGTTTGAGCTCTCTCCGTTTCACGCCGCGACGCAAGCTTCGGTCCAGCCGCAAATGCAAGCATCGCCCCATTTCGAGGGGCTGTGCGTAGTGTTTCGTTAAGCAATTTCATGCAGCACTCCTCAGGCCGCACTCAAGCCCTCCAGAGTTCGATGTCCTCTTCAGTCCTCTTCTCCCGTCGTCAGTTTCTCCGCTCGTCTGGAATGGCGCTTGCCTCCGCCGGTCTTGCAGGCTGCACCTCCTCGATGAACACGGATGTCTTCCGCTATGAGACGGCGCCGGTGTTCCGCAATCCCGCGATCGAGGGACGCTTTACCGATCCGCGCGCCGAAGGCATCTATGAGAGGCAGGATGGCCCAGGGCCGCTGCCGACCGGCCTTCCGCCGCAGGACCTCTACGTCGACGACATCTATGCCTCCGTGAATGACGGCGGTTATCAGGTGCCGGCCATTCCCTTCCGCCAAATCGACGCGCGTTTCTATCGCCAGGAGGTCAGCGATCCCTTCGGCGAGCAGCCGGGAACGATCGTCGTCGATACCGGCGACCGCTATCTCTATCTGATCCAGCCGGGCGGCAGGGCGCTGCGTTATGGCGTCGGCCTCGGTCGCGAAGGGTTCGCCTGGTCGGGCCGCGGGGTCATCCAGTGGAAGCAGAAGTGGCCGCGCTGGACCCCGCCGGACAGCATGGTCGCCCGCCAGCCGCATCTGAAACCCTATTCGGCCAAGAACGGCGGCATGGCGCCGGGTCTCAACAACCCCTTGGGTGCGCGCGCGCTCTACATCTTCCAGAATGGTCAGGACACGCTTTATCGCGTTCACGGAACGCCGGAATGGAAGTCGATCGGCAAGGCCGTTTCGTCCGGCTGCGTACGCATGCTCAACCAGGATGTCATGGACCTTTACGATCGCGTGCGCGGCAAGGCGCCGATCCTCGTCATCTGAGACCGCGGGCATCGTCGCTCACTGCGTCCCATCGCTCATGCGGTGGGTGACGTCCGCTATTCCCGCTGCTGTCAGTCCGCGTCGTGACCGGAATTGAGCTGCCGCGTCAACTGATGCAACGTTTCCCGGATTTCGCCCGCTTCCTCCAGGCTGCAGCCTGAAGCCTTGCCGATATCCATGAGAATGCCGAAGGCCTCGCTCTTGAGGTCGCGGCCTTTTTCCGTGAGGCGGACGATCACCTGTCGCTCGTCACCCGGATCGCGCTGGCGCGCGACATATCCGGCCACCTCCAGGCGTTTGAGAAGCGGGGACAGCGTTCCGGAATCGAGCCCGATCTCCTCGCCGATGCGCTTCACGGTCATCTCGTCCTGTTGCCACAGCGCGAGCAGCACGAGATATTGTGGATAGGTAAGGCCGAAACGATCGAGCAGCGGCTTGTAGGCGCGGTTGAAGGCATGCGCCGCCGAATAGACGGCGAAGCAGAGTTGCTGGCCGAGCGCCAGCGCTTCCTCGGGGATGGTGTCGTTATGTGTCGCCTTGTCAGTCATCATCGCATTTTCGCAAAAACATGCCAAAAATGCAATTTGCAAAATTAATTTGCGCACAATTGAATTTTGCGATATCTAATTCGCATCCACTCGGAAACGCAAAGGAGACCCGCCAATGCCCATTCTCTATCGCACCACTGCATCCGCAACCGGTGGCCGTGCTGGCCAGGCCAAGAGCGCCGATGGCGTTCTGGATGTCACCCTCACCGTGCCGAAGGAACTCGGCGGCGACGGCGCCCGCGGCACCAACCCGGAACAGCTTTTCGCCGCCGGATACTCGGCCTGCTTCCTCGGCGCGCTGAAGTTCGTTGCCGGCAAGGAAAAGGTAAAGCTTCCGGAAGACACGAAGGTGACGGGAACCGTCGGGATCGGCCCGCGCGATGATGGCACAGGCTTCGGCATCGATGCCGCGCTTGAGATCTCGTCGCCTGGCGTCGACAAGGCGGTTCTCGAAGACCTCGTCCAGAAGGCGCATATCGTTTGCCCCTATAGCCACGCGACCAAGGGCAATATCGACGTCAAGCTGACGGTTGCCTGATTTTTCAATTCCAATCGGAATCCAAAAGCCCGGCGGGTTCTTCCGCCGGGCTTTTGTGTTCCCAGGGCATGATGCTCCGTCCGGCCGCTGCACGAGGCGGCGGCCGCCGCGTCTCAGCGTCGTCGAGGGCCGTTGCCCTCACGGTCATGGTCAGCGCCGGCTGAGGCTGCCGAGGATGCCGCGCACCAGGGCGCGGCCGACCTGGGTGGCGACGGTGCGGGCGACCGATTTCATTGCGGCTTCGACGACCGTCTCGCGCTGGTAGCCGGAGCTGCGCGGACGCGCCTGCTTGCCGGCCGCTTCAGGCTCGTCGTCGCCGAAGCCCGGCAGCGTCCAGCGGCTGCCGCCGGTATTGGCTTGCGTCGTCTGCTGCCCGGCCTGTTCCTGCGCCTCTGCCTGCGCGTCGGCTGCCTTCTTGGCGCGTGCCGCCAGGATCTCGTAGGCCGACTCGCGGTCGAAGTCTTCGTCGTAGAGGCCACGGACGGGGCTGACGTCCATCACCTTCTGCCGCTCGGCCTCGGTCAGCGGACCGACGCGCGACTGCGGCGGACGCACGAGCGTGCGCTCGACCATCGACGGTGCGCCCTTGCCTTCGAGTGTCGACACCAGCGCCTCGCCGGTGCCGAGATTGGTGATGACGGTGGCGCAATCGAAGTCCGGGTTCGGACGGAAGGTGTCGGCGGCGGTCTTCACCGCCTTCTGGTCGCGCGGCGTATAGGCGCGCAACGCATGCTGGACGCGGTTGCCGAGCTGGCCGAGAACGGTATCGGGCACGTCGAGCGGGTTCTGGGTGACGAAGTAGACGCCGACGCCCTTGGAGCGGATCAGGCGCACGACCTGTTCGACGCGTTCGATCAGCGCCTTCGGCGCGTCGTTGAAGAGCAGATGTGCCTCGTCGAAGAAGAAGACCAGCTTCGGCTTGTCCGGGTCGCCCACTTCCGGCAGTTCCTCGAAGAGTTCCGAAAGCAGCCAAAGCAGGAAAGTCGCGTAAAGCCGCGGGTTCATCATCAGCTTGTCGGCCGCCAGCACCGAGATCGCGCCACGCCCGTCATTGGTCGTGCGCATGATGTCGGTGATCTTCAGCGCCGGCTCGCCGAAGAAATGCTCTGCGCCCTGCTGCTCGAGGATCAGTAGCTCGCGCTGGATCGAGCCGACCGAGGCCTTGGAGATGAAGCCGAACTGGTTGGAAAGCGCGCTGGCATTGTCGCCCATGTAGTTGAGCAGCGCCTGCAGGTCCTTGAGGTCGAGCAGCGGCAGGCCGCCCTCGTCGGCGATCTTGAAGGCGATGTTGAGCACGCCTTCCTGCGCGTCGGTCGCATTCATCAGCCGCGACAGCAGCAGCGGTCCCATCTCCGACATGGTGGTGCGGACGCGATGGCCCTTCTCGCCGTAAAGGTCCCAGAAGATGACGGGGAATTCCTGGAACTCGTAGGGGTTCGTCGGCAGCCCGATCTGTTCGGCGCGTTTCAGGATGAAGTCCTTGGGCTCGCCGATGGCGCCGATGCCGGAGAGATCGCCCTTGACGTCGGCGCAGAAGACCGGGACGCCGGCGTTGGAAAAGCCTTCGGCGAGGATCTGCAGGGTGATTGTCTTGCCGGTGCCGGTGGCGCCGGTAATCAGGCCGTGGCGGTTGCCGAATTTGAGTTCCAGATACTCGCCCTTGTTGATCGAATCATCAGGCTTGCGGCTGGTGCCGATAAAGAGCTTGCCTTCTTCCAACATGTGGGCTTCATCTCCGTTTCGTCAATGAAAGCGGGCGGTTCGCGGTTTTTGCCGGTGCCCGTCATCGCTATGTGTCTTGCTCCTGTTATAGGGGGTGCAGCCACGCCCGGCAACAAGACTGTTCCTGCCCAAGGAGCGGGAAAGCGGATGCGTGAACGGCGCTCGGCTCGACGCCTTGCCAAGCCTGCGGCGCCGTGAAACCATCGGCCTTTCGTGGGCCGGGCGCCATTGAAAGAGGCCTGCAGATGCCGGCCGAAAACCGTGGCTTTGTCCGGCGCCGGCAGCCGTCGCCGCTTGTCATTTTGGAAGCGATCATTTACCTTGACGTCAACGTCAAAAATCCAATGAGGGAGTTAAGTCCATGAATGAACTGGTCACGCGCGTCGCGGAAAACGTTGGCATTGAGCCGGCAACGGCCGAAAAGGCCGTCGGCATGATCCTCGGTTTTCTGCAGCGCGAAGCCGCCGACGGCCCGGTTGCCAGGATGATCGAGAAGATCCCGGGCGCATCCGAGCTGATCGCTCAATACAATGGCGAAGGTTCGGGTGGCGGCGGCCTGCTTGGCGGGCTGATGTCTGCCATCGGCGGCGGCGGCGTCATGGCGCTCGGCCAGCAGTTGATGAGCCAGGGCCTCGGCATGGGCGAAATCACCTCGCTCGCCAAGGAAACCATTGCTTTCGCCAAGGAAAAGGCCGGCGACGAAGTGGTCGACGAAGTTGTCGCCTCGGTTCCGGGCCTCAGCCAGTTCGTCTGAGCCGCGGACAATCCGTCTGAAATGCCACCCCACCGGTCCCGGCCGGTGGGTTTTCTGTGTGATGATGTCTCAACGGGTGACGGTCATCATTTCCGCTGTGCCTTGCTCTGCAGAGTTCGTTCGAGCGTGGAGGAGAGAAGAATGCAGAAAAAGGCACCGACACCGATGAAGGCTGCACCTGAGGCCCAGCCGTAAAATTCAATCGCCGTTCCGACCGCGACGGGGCCGACAAGTTGTCCGAGATTGCTGCCCTGCATCAGCAGCCCCATCGCCATCGGCGCAAGCGCCGGGCGAGGCGAAAGGATCGGCACCGATGAAATCAGCGTGGCGGGAATCACGCCGCCGATCGCCGAAAACAGAAGGCAGAGGCCAACGGTCAGAACGTCGCCGGACTGACCTAGAAAGATCCACAGTCCGGATGCGCCCATCAGCACCGCAGCGGTGGCGATCAGCCGTCCACGGGCAAAGCCGCGCGAAAGCAGGTGACCGGCAGTGAGATTGCCGATGACATTCACCAGGGTGATGACGGCGCTGATGACGCCGACGGTTGCAAGCGAGGCGTTCAAGCGCTCGACGAGCAGGATCGGCAGGAAACTGGAAAGCGTGAAGCTCATCAGGCTGAAGAGGGAAAACAGCACGAAGAGCAGCACCGGGCCGCGGCTTGCCAGCGTTTCGGCCGCATCATTCCGGAAGCTGGCGGCGGTGCCGGCTGTTTCTCGCGGCGGCGAAACGGCCAGGAAGACGGAAAACAGGCTTGCGAGCGTGATCAAGCCATTGCTCCACCAGATCGACCGCCAATCGGCAAAGAACGGTCCGATCAGCATGGCGGTCGCCATCCCCGCGGGCATGAAGCAGCTCCACAGCGAAAAGACGAGATCACGGCGATCGGTGCTCACAAGGCGCATGAGGATGGCAGGCCCGGCGACGACGACGAGCAGGAACCCGAAACCTTCGAGGATGCGCGACAGAAGGAGCAGCGTGAAGGCGTGGCTGGCCGCGCCGGCGAAGGACCCGAGCGCCAACATCGCCATCCCGACGCCGAGCAGGCGCCGATCCCCCGCCGTCGCGACGATCGCGCCGGCAATCATGCCGCCGACGACACCGACGATAGCGAAGACGGAGGTGATCCAGCCGAGCGCGGAGAGGTCGAGCCCGAGATCGGACTGAAGCAGCGGGCCGGCAATCAGCCCCTTGCCGACCTGCATTGCTGCGACCACGCCCGCCGCAACGACGGTCAACACGCCCGCCCAATCGGTTCTCTCCCGAACGAAGATTGCGGCCGTGGTCATCAGGCGAGCTCCGCCACGCGCGCACGCCCGGCGACCAGCGCTGCCGCCAGTTCTGCGACGTGGCGTCCCTGGAAACGTGCGCCTTCCAGCTCGTTGGCGCTCGGCCGACGGTCGCCGCCGTTGCCGTCGTCGGCAAGCGTAGAGGCGCCATAGGGCGATCCGCCGGTGATTTCGTCCATGCGCATCTGACCCTTGAAGCTGTAGGGCAGGCCCGCAATCACCATGCCGAGATGGAGAAGCACGGTATGGGTGGCGAGGATCGTCGATTCCTGGCCGCCATGCTGGCTGCCGGTTGAGGTGAAGACGCTGCCGATGCGACCGACCAAGGCATCCCGCGCCCAGATGCCGCCCGCCTGATCGAGAAAGTTCTTCATCTGCGCTGCCATGTTGCCGAAGCGCGTCGGCGTGCCGATGATGATCGCGTCATAGTCCGGCAGTTCCGTGACCGTGGCGATCGGCGCGTCCTGATTGCGCTTGTAACCCGCCTTGGTGGCAACGGCTTCCGGCACGATTTCGGGCACGCGCTTTAATGCAACGGAGGCGCCGGCCGCCCGCGCGCCCTCGGCGACGGCCTTCGCCATGGTCTCGATGTGACCGTAAGACGAGTGGTAGAGTACGAGTATCCTAGCCATCCGGCTTTCCTTCCACGGAGTGCTGCTGTTCGGATAAAGATGGTGGCTTTATTTGATCTGATGAGGTGAGATAAAATTCATCAACTTGATCTATGGAATCGATCATGCTGGATGCGCTGACCCTCGATCAAATGCGGACCTTCGTTACCGTCGCCGAAAGCGGAAGTTTCCGTGCCGGTGCCGCCAGGCTTTCGCGCGTGCAGTCGGCGGTCAGCCACGCCATCGCCAATCTCGAGACGGAACTCGGTGTCGTCCTGTTTGACCGCTCGGGCCATCGGCCGGCGCTGACACCGGAAGGGCAGGCGCTGCTTGCCAACGCCCGCGACATCCTGCTGCGAGTGGACGCCATGCGGGCCCGCGCGCGCGGGCTTGGCGAGGGAATCGAGCTCGAGCTTTCGCTGATCGTCGACACGCTCTTCCCCATCGAGACGGTCGGATTGGCGCTGAACGAGATGCGGACGATCTACCCCAATGTTTCCATCAGGCTCGCGGTTTCGCCGCTGGGCGGGCCGCTGGATGGTCTCGTCGAACGCCGCTTCACCCTCGGTATCATGGTTGGCGAGGATTTCCGCGATCCGGCGATCGCCCGTCGGGCGCTCTCGACGGTTCAAATCGTTGCGGTCGTGGCTGCGCATCATCCTCTTGGGCTCAGTGCCGACGATGGCGCACTCGAAAACGCCGAACTCGCCGACCATCTGCAGATCGTGCAGTCCGATGCGTCGCAGCGCACGGCGGGGCGGGATTTTGGCGTGCTGTCGCCGCAGACCTGCCGCGTCAGCAGCCAGGATACCAAATATGCGATGATCCGGGCCGGTCTCGGCTGGGGCCGGCTGCCGCTCTGGCAGGTTCAGCGGGATCTTGAGGAAGGCCGCCTCGTGCGCATGCCGACGACGGCCCTCGGCCGCAACAGCCAGGTCGGCGCCGAGTGCTATCTCACCCATCGGATCGACGAGCCGCTCGGGCCCGCCGCACGCGTTTTCGGAGAGGCGCTTGCACGGCTGAGCGCCGCCCCTGGATCACGATGATTTTGAGTCCGGGCGACGCCAATTCATCGTGATTGATTCCCATCAGTGGGAGCGGAATACGCCTTTCCTCATCTAGCGGCGACCAGCGAGCGAAAAGGCAAGGGCGAAGATCACGAGCACGGTGCCGACGCCGGTGGGGCCCGCGACAGGATGGATGAAATTCATCAACGCGCCGGTAGCGCCGGATCCTGCGGCGCAGCCTGCCGCATAGGCGAGCGAAAAGGCGGCACTGCCAGCGACCAGCATGCTGCCGCGATATTCCTCGCCAAGCATGGTGAGCGCGGCCGTGTAGAGCGCAAAGCTGGCGGCGCCGATGAAGGCAAAAATCAACAGCAGCGCGATGTCGGAAGAGAGCAACGGCACGAGAAGGTAGCCGGTGGCAGCGACGGCGGCGGCCGAAATCGCCACCCGGCGGCGCGGCAGCCGGTCGAGCAGCACGCCGATGAAGGGCTGTGCCAATGCGGTTGGGATCGCAAGCGCCGTCACGCTGAGCGCGGCAAAGGCCTGGCTGTGGCCGGTCTTGACGAAATAGACCGGCATGGCTGAGATCGCCGCAATATCGGCAAAGCCGAACATCAGAACCATGAGGATCAGCATCGGTGCCTTCTTGAAGAAGGCGAAGAGGTCGCGTGTCGAGGAAGGCTCGGGCCGCGAGCGGGCGCCCATGGTCAAAAGCCCGGTGACGAAGGCGACGAGGGCGATATAGATCGCAAGCAGGGCAAAGCCGAGACCGCCGCTGGTGCCGAGTAGAGGGATCGCCAGCGGACCGGCGGCAAAGCCGCCGCACATACCGGCGCCGTAGAGGCCGGAAACGCGACCGCGCAGCCGATCGGGACAGGCCGTGTTCAACCAGGCTTCGCCGAGCATGAACACCATGCTGACGAAGAAGCCGAGCGCGAAGCGGGCGACGAACCAGATGGCGAGTTCTGAGGTTGAGGCAAGCGCTGCGAGGCAGATGGAGCAGCCGCAGAGGCTGGCAATGATCAGCCTGTCGGCGGAGGCAAGCCGGGTCAGCCGACCGAGAAGCAGGGTCGCCACGCCGAGGCCGGCAGCAAAGCCCATGGCATTGAGGCCGATCATGCCGGCGGAAACGCCGCGGCTTTCAAGCGAAAGCGAGATCAGCGGATAGGTGAGCCCCTGTGCCACCGAGAAGGCGGTAACCCCCAGAACGACGGCGACGATCGCCGGCCAATCCGGAGCGAAGTCGCTCGTCTGCACGCCCTGCAAAGACATCGCCCCCTCCCTCTGATCGGTGTCTGCGGGCGATCTCCATATCGTATCCGCCACCGGCTGGGAATTGGCCGGCGGCGAAATGGTCGAAGCGGGATGAGGAAAAGTGTGCGCGGTTTTCCGCTCGCATCCCGCTCCAATCCAAGAGAGCGGGATAGGAAAAGTGTGCGCGGTTTTCCGCTCGCATCCCGCTCCAATCTAGGAGAGTCGATCAGGCGGCCTTGTCCCAGACCGGTGCGAGACCGTCCGGATTGACGATGCGGCCATCCGGGCGGGCCAGGGCGTGGATCTCCGCCATCTCGCCGTCACCGAGCGCGAAGTCGAAGATCGCGAAGTTTTCCTTCAGGCGATCGATCGTCGCGGTCTTCGAAAGCGTGATCACGTCCTTCTGCTGCACCAGCCAGCGCAGGGCAACTTGCGCGGCCGTCTTGCCGTGGCGCGCGCCGATTTCGTTGAGCAGCGGATCGCTCGGCACCTTGCCGTTGGCCATCGCGTAATAGGCGGTGATCGACATGCCGTGCTTTCGGGCGGTCTGAAGCACCTTGGTCTGGTCGAGATAGGGATGGTACTCGACCTGGTTGGTGGCGATCGGCGCATCGCTGAGCTTCACGGCCTCTTCCATCTGCGCCGTGTTGAAGTTGCTGACGCCGATGTGGCGGACCTTGCCGGCCCTCTGCACGTCGTTGAGGGCGCCGATGCGCTCGGCCATCGGCACGTCGCTGCCGCCCGGCCAGTGCAAGAGCAGGAGGTCGACATGGTCGGTCCTCAGCTTCTTCAGGCTCTCGTCGACCGAGGCGAGGAAGTCGCGATACGGATATTTGTCGACCCAAACCTTGGTGGTGAGGAAGATGTCGGCGCGCGAGACGCCGGAGTTATGGATGGCTTCGCCGACCTCGGCCTCGTTGCCGTAGATCTGCGCCGTGTCGACATGGTGGAAGCCGAGCTTGAGCGCTTCCGGCAGCACCCGCAGCACGTCGGCGCCAGGCATGCGGAAGGTGCCGAAGCCGAGCGCTGGAATGTTGGCGCCGTTCGAATTGACGGAATGCATGGTGGGTAACTCCTTGTACTTGACCTGCCGTACCTGGCGAGCGCCCGGCCGGATGGCCGGGCGAGAAAGGAACGATCTATAGGTGGTCCTCGACGGCGGCGGATCAAGCCGGTTGGTAGGCGGCGCCGGCCCGCCGATCAAGAGCGCCGCTCAAGAGCGTGAGCAGCAGGGCGGCCGCAACAAGCACGGCACCGACGATCGGCGTCATGCCGAGACCAAGCGGCGAGGCGACGACCACGCCACCGAGCCAGGCGCCGACGGCAATCCCGAGATTGAAGGCTGCGATGTTGAGCGCCGAGGCGACATCGACGGCACCCGGGCGGTACTGCTTGGCAAGCTGCACCACATAGAGCTGCAGGCCCGGCACGTTGGCGAAGGACAGGAAGCCGAGCGCGGCAAGCGTCACCAGCGTCAGCACCGGCGTGGGAGCGGTGAAAGTAAAGAACACCAGCACGGCCGCCTGGGCCAGGAACAGGCCGACAAGCGCCTTCACCGGATCGCGGTTGGCGATCTTGCCGCCGGCAATGTTGCCGATGGCGATGGCAACTCCATAGAGCACGAGGATCAGGCTGACGGCGCCTTCGGAGAAGCCGGTGATGTCCTGCAGGATCGGCGCGAGGAAAGTGAAGGCGACGAATGTGCCGCCGTAGCCGAGCGCGGTCATGGCAAAGACGATCAGCAGGCGGCCGGAGCCGAGCACACGCACCTGATCGATGAGCTTGGCCGGCGCCGCCTTGGAGAGCGTGTTCGGCAGCAGGGCAACGATCGCGGTGAGCGCGATGACGCCGAGACCGGTCACGGCCCAGAAGGTGGCGCGCCAGCCGAAGGTCTGGCCGATCCAGGTACCGAGCGGCACGCCGGTGACGATCGCGACCGTGAGGCCCATGAACATCATGGCAATTGCGGAAGCGCGGCGATCCTCCGGGACGAGGTCGGCGGCGATGGTCGAGCCGACCGAAAAGAACACGCCATGGGCAAAGGCGGAAATGACGCGAGCGACGAGCAACGGTTCATAGCTCGGCGACAGTGCGGCGGCGGCGTTGCCGACGATGAACAGCGCCATCAGCCCGATCAGGAGCGGCTTGCGCTCGATCCGGCCAGTGAGCGCCGTCAGCACCGGCGCGCCGAAGGTGACGCCAAGCGCATAGACGCTGACGATCAGGCCGGCGAGCGGCAGGGTGACATTGAGGTCGGTGGCGACTGTCGGCAGCAGGCCGACGATCACGAATTCCGTTGTTCCGATCGCATAGGCCGCGATCGTCAGCGCAAGGATAGCAATGGGCACGACGAGACCTTTCCCACCCGGCTGGGAGCGGCCGGGCGCGTTGATTGTTGATGAAATCGAAGCGGAATATGAGCCTTTGCACTCCGCAAGATAATAAGCATAATCGTACAAAGGACTGTGAATTGATTTCAAAGGCAACGATCCATGGACAATCGGGCGGGTGAGATGGAGGTCTTCGTTGCCGTTTCGGAGACCCGCAGCTTCTCGGCCGCCGCGCGACGCCTGAAGCTGTCGCCATCTGCAGTCAGCAAACTGGTGACGCGGATCGAGGACCGGCTCGGCACACGGCTTCTCGTGCGCTCGACCAGGACCCTGCAACTGACGCCGGAGGGGGAGGTCTATCTTCAGCGGGCGCAGCGAATTCTGACCGAGATCGTCGAAACCGAACAGCTCGTCGCCGCCGGCGGCCGCATGACGCCGCGGGGGCTTTTGCGTGTGAATGCGGCCGTCGGCTTCGGCGAGCGCTACATCATGCCGCTCGCGCCGGAGTTCCTCGCCCGCTATCCGGAGGTTCGGCTGGATCTGACCTTGACCGACAGCATGATCGACGTGGTCGGCGAGAGGGCAGACGTGGCGATCCGCACCGGTCCCTTGCGTGATTCATCGCTGAAGGCACGCAAGCTGATGGAAAGTCGCCCGGTGGTGATCGCATCGCCCGCCTATCTGGAAAGGCACGGGACACCGCAAACGCCGGATGAACTCGACGGCCACAATTGCATCCGCTTCAATTTCCGTCGCAGCGTCGACGAATGGGCATTCCGCATGCCCGGGCAGCCGGCCGCGGAACTGCGTTCGGTCTTCGGCAACATGCAGGTATCGAGCGGTTCGATCGTCCGCCAGCTTTGCCTCGCCGGCATCGGCATTGGCCGTATCGGCCGCTTCCACGTCGAGCCGGACTTCGAAGCCGGAACGCTCGTACCGTTGCTCGAAGATTATCAATCGGGCGAGATCGAGACGGTCTACGCCGTCTATGCCGGCCATGAGCATCTCGCCGCCCGTATCCGCGCCTTCATCGATTTTCTGGTCGAACGTATGTAGCGCCGGTCGGCGCTACGCCTTCACTGCGACGATGAAAAGTCTCGGGAAGCGCAGAAGGACCTTGCCGTCGCTCATCGCCGGATAGGCAGCGCGGATCCGGTCCGTGTAGTCGGCAACGAAGGCGTCACGCTTGTCTTCCGGCACGGCGTCGAGATAGGGGCGCAGGCCCGTACCTTTCACCCATTCGACGATCGCCTCGGCATTGGCGAGCCGGTGGTAGTAGATCGTGTGCCAGACCTCGATGCTGGCCGCCTGTGGCGCCAGGCATTCGACATAGGTTGCCGGGCTCGGCATGGGATTGCGGCGGATGGTCTTGCCGGTAAAGACGTCTGAGAACGCCGGACTGCGAGCCGCCTCCTCCATCAGCAAATGGCTCGGCTCTCCAAGATTGTCCGGCATCTGGACCGCAAGCGTGCCGCCCGATGCGAGCGCCGCCATCAGTCTTTCGAAGATCGTCAGGTGGTTCGGAAGCCATTGGAAGACAGCGTTGCCGTAAAACAGGGCAGCGCCGGCAGGCGGAACCCAGTTTGCGAGATCCGCCTTCTCGAAGGTGACGCCGGGCAGCCGCTTCGCCGCCGCAACGAGCATGTTCTCGTCGCTATCGAGGCCCGAAAGGGTGGCCTCGGGAAACCGGTCGCGGATAAGCTCGGTGGAGTTGCCCGGGCCGCAGCCGAGGTCGAAGGCGACGCCCTTTGGCAGCTCTGGCACTTGGGCAAGAAGGTTTCTGGCTGGCCGAGTGCGTTCATCTTCGAACTTGAGATATTGCGCAGGCGACCAGACCATCGGGAGATCCTTCAGATACCGAATTGCAGGCTTTCGAGCGAGGGCAGGATCAGCGCAGGCCCGTGATCACGATATTCGTCCGGCATGTCCGCGCGGTTGATCCACACAGTGCGGAAGCCGAATTTCGTCGCCCCGGCAATGTCCCAGCGGTTCGACGACTGAAAGGAGACGGCATGCGGGTAAAGCCGGTACCCGGTTGTGACGATGTCGTAGACGGCAGGCGCGGTCTTGAAGGCTTTCACCGCGTCGACGGAAAAAACATCGTCGATGATGATGTCGAGCGCCGCATTGCGGACCGCGGATGCAAGCATGGCCGGCGAGCCGTTGGAGAGGATGGCGATGCGCGCGCCGCGCTCCTTGAGCCCTTTCAGAACCGCCGGCACTTCCGGATAGCAGTCCAGCGCCCAATAGGCGTCGAGCAGCCGTTTGCGAAGTTTCGGGTCGGCGGACGGAAACCGGGCGAAGGCGTAGTCGAGCGACTGTTCGGTCAGTTGCCAGAAATCCTGATAGCTGCCCATCAGCGAGCGCACCCAGGAATATTCGAGCTGTTTGGCGCGCCAGAGTTCGGAAAAAGCTTGCCCGTCCGGCCCGATTTCCTCAGCGTGGCGCCTGACAGCCGCATGCACGTCAAAGAGCGTGCCGTAGGCGTCAAACACATAGGCCGCGTGGGACATCTTTTCCTCCCGTCATTTGTCTTCGGTACTGGCGGGACAAGGTCGAATCGCCGCGTCAAAGCTCATCCGAAAACAAAGGCTTACAGCATCATGCCTGATCAGGCAGCCAACTGTCACCGTTCTTTCGTGAGATCATGTCAAATCTTTGTGCAATGCACAACGGCTGGCGGGACGGCTGCAAAATTCTGGCGTCAGCTTTTGCCTGGTTTCCAAACTTTCGCCGGGAAGCGCAGCGCCTGCTTGGCGAGCTTGCCCTTGAGGCCGAGCGCCGTGTCGCAGAGGTTGACCACGTGCCGGTTTGGCTTGGCCTCCGGCCGCAGCGCATGGAGCGCGGCGGCGGCGTCTTCCGGCGGCATATAGCGCGCCAGGATGCCGAGGGTGAGCGCGGTCGCGCGGCCGATCCCCCTCAGGCAGTGGACGAGCAAATGTGCGTCTTCGGGCAGGCGATCAACAAAGGCGAAGGCGGCCTCGATCGCCTCCGGACGGGCCGCATCCGGTTCGTCCGGATCGGTGCTGTCGCCAAAAAAGAGTTCCAGGTGCCGCTCCGGCGGCAGCTCGATCATCGAGAGCAAGCGGCTGCCGGGGGCGCGGATCGAGATCAGGTGCGTCGGCGCCCAGAGCGCCCGGTTGTGCCGCGCTTCTGTTTGCGAGCTGACGATCGCCCGCACCGGCCAGCCGGACGGATGCGCCGGATTGGCGTTGAGAACGGGATGGTAGAGTTCATCCCCGGTAACGGCTGCCGCAAGCGCCATGACAGGACCTCGCTCGTGATTCTTTCGTGCGGATTTTGCCCTGAAATCGGTCGAGGCTTAAGGGCAAAATCATGGGATAGGCGAAAAGCTGCCGGAGGGCAGGGCGTCAGCCCGAATGGAAATAGCGCCGCGACCAGTGGGACGGCACGAGAACGGTGGCAAGCGCGAGCCCGGTGCTGAGCGCAAAGGACGCCCAGAGCGCGGCCGCGCTGAAGTGATGCTCCAGCAGAGCGCCTGCAACCGCGCCCGAGAACATGCCCAGCCAAGGGACGATCTGCACGAACCATTGACGGTTCTTGTTGCCGAGCAGCCAGCGTCCGAGACCCCGCCCGAAGCGGGAAAGGGCCCCGGTGACATAGGTAAGCCCGATCGGCAGGCCCTCGATATGTTCGACCGCCGCGTTGACCAGGCCCATGGAGAGCACGACACCGTAGAAGTAGAAGGGTCGCGGCATAAGGGGTCCGAATCCGGCGCAGAGCATCAGCACGAGACTGACCGTCGAGAGAACGCCGACGACGCCGAGGCGCGCGGCCACGATCACGCCAAACGCGTTACCGATGATGAACGCTCCGAGCGCGCCGACGAGCAGCAGCGCACCGGTGAAATTGCCTTCACCGAGCGCGATCGCCGCCCGGGTCGTGTTGCCGCTCATGAAGGAGACGAAATCGCCGATGCTCAGAAGACCGATCGCGTCGGTCATGCCGGCGAGGAACGAGATCGTCGCTGCAATGGCCAGCGCCGTGCCGGTGCGCTGCCGCTTGATCAATCTTCGCCGTCTCGCGATGGTCATCTGCCTCGCCCCCTGTCGGGAACGAGGTTTAGCCCAGGCAACAGGTGAGTCGAAATGGGTGCGTTCGGCGTTCTTCCGTCGACCGCTCCGATCCGGCTGTCCATGTCCGGCTCAAAACCGCGTGATGACGCTGATGCCGAGGTCGGTTGCACGATCCATGGCGGTCAGCGCAGGGATCGCCTCGGCGAGCGAGATCTCCCGGCCGATCAGTTGTTGCGGCTTAAGCTTGCCGTCGGCGATCATCGCCAGCATGGCGTCGTAGCGCCAGGCCTGCATGCCATGGCTGCCGTAGATCTTCAGCTCGTGGCCGATCACCTGGGCCATCGGGATCTGCGGCGTCGCCTGGTCGCCGAGCATCAGGCCGACCTGGACGTGGCGCCCGCGTCGGCGCAGGTTCTTGATCGAGTTGAAGCAGGTCACGGGATTGCCGAGGGCGTCGATGGAGACGTGCGCGCCGCCGCCGGTGATGTCCTTGACGGCCGCCGCGACGTCCTCGACCTCGCGGCCGTTGATCGTCGCGACCGCGCCGATTTTTCTGGCGAAGGCGAGCTTGTCCTCGGCGATGTCGATCGCGATCGGCTGGGCGCCGAGGGCGGCCGCGATCATGATCGCCGAAAGACCGACACCGCCGCAGCCATGCACCGCCACCCATTCGCCGCCCTTGACCTTGGCCTGGTCGGCGACGGCACGAAACGAGGTGGCGAAGCGGCAGCCGAGGCTCGCGGCCGTGGTGAAGTCCATGCTTTCGGGCAGGTGCACGAGGTTCTGGTCGGCAAAGTCGAGCGCGACATATTCGGCGAAGGAACCCCAATGGGTGAAGCCCGGCTGGAATTGCGCCTCGCAGACCTGTTGATTGCCCGAGCGGCACTCGCCGCAGCGGCCGCAGCCGGAAACGAAGGGCACGGTGACCCGGTCGCCGACCTTGTAGCGCATCACGCCGCGGCCGGCAGCGGTGACCACGCCCGCCAGCTCGTGGCCCGGCACGTGCGGCAGCCGGATATCGGCGTCATGGCCCATCCAGCCGTGCCAGTCGGACCGACAAAGCCCTGTCGCCTCGACCTTGATGACCACGCCGTTTTCCGTCGGAGTCGGATCGGGAAGCGTCCGGATTTCCGGCGTCTTCTCGAATGCGTCGTAATACATGGCTTTCATCGGGGCACTCCTTGCAATGTCTCAATGGGTGGGACGCGACCATCGATGTGGCGCACCATCAGAAATTCGTCGACCTCCCGGTCGCCGTCGAGCATGCCGCCGGGGACGTGCCCGATCTTGTAGAAACCCGCGCGTTCATAGAAGCGGATTGCCGTCGGATTGTCGGCACGCACGACGAGCTCTAGAAGCCGGATGCCTGCCGAGCGCGCATGGTCGGTCAGTTGCGCAAGCAGCTGCCGCGCCACGCCGGACCCGCGGGCCTCGTCGCACACATAGACCATGATGATCGTGCCTCGATGCGCCAGCCGGCTCGCGCGCTCGCGCATCAGCCCCATGATGCCGACCGGCTCATCGCCGTCGAAGGCCACGAATACGGCGTTGGCGGTCAGCCGCGCTCGCCATTCCTCAGCCGAAAGCCGCTCCCAGTCGGCCGCTGTCGAGGCGAACGCCTGCGGCTCGCGGTTGAGCGCCTCCAGCCTGATGCGGCGGAAGATGTCCACGTCTTCCTCTTCAAGATGCTTGATGCGCATGGCTTTCCCTTCCTTTGCGCAAGAGACTAAGCGAGACGCCGTCCCGGTGCCAGAATGGCCGCCATGACATTTTTTGATATACCCATTCACCCCGATGCTGCTTTTTTGGGCTATCTATGCCGAACGAACGGAACAAGGAAAGTGAAGGAGACGCCGATGGCCGTCGATACATCCCCCCGCTCAGTGACCTGGACCTATGTCGATGGTGAATGGCTCTCGGGCAACCCGCCGCTGATCGGCCCGACCTCGCACGCGATGTGGCTGGGTTCGACGGTCTTCGACGGCGCCCGCGTCTTCGACGGCGTCGCGCCCGACCTTGACCTGCATTGCCAGCGCGTCAATCGCTCGGCGACCGCACTTGGCCTGAAGCCGACCATGGCAGCCGAAGAGATCGAGGCGCTGACCTGGGAAGGTGCCAAGAAATTCGACGGCAAGACCGCGCTTTACGTCAAGCCGATGTACTGGGCCGAACACGGCGCCGCCGGCGTCGTTGCCATCGATCCGGAATCGACCCGTTTCGCGCTTTGCCTGTTCGAGGCGCCGATGGGCAACGGTCATGGCGGCTCGTCGCTGACGCTCTCGCCCTTCCGCCGGCCGACGCTGGAATCGATGCCGACCGACGCCAAGGCCGGCTGCCTCTACCCGAACAATGCGCGCATCCTGACCGAGGCCCGTTCGCGCGGCTTCGACAATGCGCTCGTGCGCGACATGCTCGGCAACATCGCCGAGACCGGCTCTTCCAACGTCTTCCTGGTCAAGGACGGCATCGTCTTCACGCCGGCCGCCAACCGCACCTTCCTCGCCGGCATCACCCGCTTCCGCGTCATGACGCTGCTGCGGGAAGCCGGTTTCGACGTGATCGAGGCGACGTTGACCATGGCCGATTTCGAGGCGGCCGACGAGATCTTCACGTCCGGCAACTATTCCAAGGTGTTGCCGGTGACGCGCCTCGAGAGCCGCGACCTGCAGGCCGGCCCGGTCGCCGCCAAGGCGCGCGATCTCTACATGGATTGGGCACACGCGGCCCGCGACGTCTGAAACAATCCGAAGGCACCGACACCGAGCGCGAGGTTCCTGCGCTCGGATACTGTGCCTTGAGGTGCGGCCGCACGCCGGTCGCTTGCTTTCCGTCATCAGCGGGAGAGGGAAGCGCGCGCCCTGACTGCGGCGCGCTTATGGATCAGATAGGCCTGGACTGAAATACCCGACAGGAAGATCAGCAGCCAGACGAGCAACGTCGTTTGCACGATCGGCGATTCGGGCCCACTTGCGAGCGGCTGCGAGGCCGGCAGACGTTTCAGCGTTTCTGCGACCGCCGGCACAATCAGCAGGAAGTAAGTGAAGGAGAGGCCGAGCGTCGTGAGATAGGGCTTGAGGCGGCCGAAGACGTCGACGCGCGCAACGGCAAGGCTTCCGGCGATCACGAGGAGCGTGACGATGCCAAGCGCGTGCCCTGCATTGAAGCCGCCGGTGCTCGACAGCCCCGCCGTTGTCAGCACGGCGAGAACGAGAGTGGCGAGATAGATCTTGCCGGAGCGCGTCGCAGGATCGATCGCGCCATAGCGGGCGAAGCCGTAAAGCCCGGCGACGACGGGCGCCAGGCTGATTGCCGTATGTATGATGCCGAGGGTGGATAGGGGATTTGCCATGATCTTACTTCTTCCTATGTTATCGACCGACTAGTTGGTCGGCTCCGCTGCAAAAAAGAGATGCGCTTGCTTTACGCCGGCGCATCGGGTTCGTTCGTGCTGAACTTTATGGCCGCTACAGACTGTCTGCCGTTACCGTGGGAACAGTCCTTGCTGAGTTTGCGTAGGCATTGTTGCGGCTTTGTGACGTCGCAACAACGCCGGCGAAGCTGTCATCAGCGTGGCTTGGTGGTCAGAAGCTCATCCATTGCGCGACGGGCGATAACGGAAAATACACTTGGATCGGAACCGGCGACGCGCGCGGCCAGCATGGCGCCGTGGACGGAGGCAATCAAGGAATTGGCCGCCACTGCCGACCCATGTTCAGCCCTAAGCAAGCCTTTGGCGACGCCGTCGTCGATCACCGCGCGGAGCCAGCCGGTGAGATCGGCGAAATGGCCACGCACCTGCTGAACGACGATTTCCGGCAGTGATGGGATCTCGGAGGCGAGCAATGCGCCGATGCAGAACGGCATGTCCTGCCGGCGAATGCAGTCCTCCCAAAAGCCGATATAGGCGTCGAGCCGCGCCACCGGATCGGCGACAGCCGCCAGCAGCCCTTCGACGTGGCGGCGATTGTTCTTGCGATACCGTGCAAGCACCGCCGCCGCCAGATCCGCCTTGGTCGCGAAGTGATGATGGATCGTTGCTTTGCCGACCCCCACTTCGGGCGCAATGTCGGCATAGCTGAATGCGTTGTAGCCCCTCGACACCATCAGGCGTTCCGCGACATCCAGGATCTTTTCGTAGGTCTCGCTCACCATGGCGAAAGCTCTACCAACTGGTCGGTTGGAACTCAAGCTATAAGGGGTGCCCGAGCATAGGGGCGGCAGGCTGCGAAGAGCGTGATGTGATCGTCGCGTGTCAGCCGCCCGTTACTCACTTGGCCTTTTCCGGTGCCTTGATGGTCACCGTATCGGGTGCCAGTTCGCCACCGACTTCCACCGTCTTCTTTTGCTTGTCGAAGACGCAGATCCGGGTCACGGCCGTGTCGGATCCCTTGGGCGTGCCGATCACCAGCGCTAGGCCGAAGCTTTCCGAGCCGAAGGGATCGACGACCGCGCTTGCCTTTTCGAGCGACGAGGCAGCGGCGAGGCATTTTTGCGAAACTTCGGCCCGGAAGGTCTCCCATGCGTCGCCGGAGGAGGCTGCGGCATTCGACGCCAGCAGCGCCGCGGCAGCGGAAAGGGCGAGGACGTGGATCAGGCGCGATGGCATGGGATAGTCCTTATGCATGGTTGTGGACATTGCAAAGTGTAGCGCGCAAAATCGAATGGCGCGGCGCGCAAGATCAGTTGGCAGCAGAATTTTGTTCATACAGCGGGCGCTTGACTCTCTGGCCCTGCGCCCCCAAATCCCCCGTGTCCGAGGTGGGCGGACCATATTGAAACGCTAAGACCGAATGCGGCCGGTCTCAAACGAGGACCATTCCGCATGGAGTACAAGTTCATCCCGACGTCGCCGCAAGGCGCACACAACACCACGCTCAACACATTCCCCATGACGTTACCTCTGGTGCTATGCCAATCGCGCGGCCGCAGGCGCGATAGTTGTCCTTGCCGGTGAGCTGCTTGAGGCCCCGCGGTACTTCCAGCCGTCGCCGGATTCAGTGTTGCCCATCCGGCCGCCATAGACCTTGTTCGCCAGCGCCTCCGGATTGTGCGCGTAAGGCTGGGCGCTCTCAATCGTCGGGAACCGTTTAGGCCAGACCTGCGTCAGGCGCTTTGCCGAATAGGAGAGATCCTCCTCGGCATCGGTGAAGCCGGAGCTCTCGACGAAGCACTGCGCAAGGAAATGACAGATCCACGCCGGCGTGACGATCCCGGCGGCTTCGGCATAGGGCCAGGCCTGCATCAGGCCAGACGCAGATCCTTCGCGGCCGGCGCGAAGCGCTTCAATTCAGCAAGCTGCATGGGAGGAACCGCGTTAACTAACCAGAAAGGACGATCTTGCCGCGAACCGCGAGCGATGGTTCAATCGAAAGCATTAAGTGGGCGCGGTGGGGGCCACATTTGTCAGAAGTAGTTTCCCGAGCAGACGGCGTGCACGCCCGCGAGGCGCTGCTGCAGACAATCATCATCATCTCCGCGACCATCGTCGGTCTTTGGATCCGGTGGCAAGTGCGGGAGCACACCACCCCGGACACATTCAATTACCTTTTGCCGTGGTACGAATTGGCTAAGCAGCTTTGCGTGATCTGGCCAACAGATTGGCGTTGTGATTCCGTTTCCGGGATTGATTCGGGAGCGGTGGCATGGCGGGGAAATCTCTGGTGAAGGCGACGGAGGAGGAATGTGCAGCGTTGGAGCATCTGGCGGCGAGCCGGGATCGCGGCGAGGCGGACCGGGCGCGGGCGATCCTGCTGACACTTGACGGCTGGACGAGCGCGCGGATCGCCCAAGCCTTCGGCGTTCGTGAGGATACGGTGCGGCTGTGGCGCAGCGATTTCATGGCCGGGTCGGTGACGGCCCTCAGGAAGCGCGTCGCGGCCGGCCCGGCGCCGGTGAAGTCGGAGGCCGCGCTTCGGGTTGCCGGGCCGCTCTTGTCGGCGCCGGTCGCCGACCGCAACAATTGGACGCTGGCGCGCCTTGCCGCCGAGATCGAGGCGCGCGAAGGGCTCAGCATCTCCCGATCGCAGCTTTCGAAAACGCTGCGCAAAAAAGGGGCTTTCGCTTCCGGCGGCCCCGGCACTCGCTGAAGAACCGCCAGGACCCGCAGGCCGTCGAGTGCGCCGGCCTGCGACTGCAACTGCGCAAGCGACAGGCCGAGGCGGGCGATATCGTCCTCCTCTTCGGCGACGAGAGCGAGGCGCTCACCCATCCCTATCTGGCGCGTTGCTGGGCCAGACGCGGCGCCGATCTGCGGGTTCCCGCGCCCGGCCAGGCGCGCAAGATCGCCATGATGGGTGCTTTCGACTGGGCCGCGCGCAGGCTCGTCGTCGAAACCTCGAAAACCAAGCGCAGCGCCGATTTCATCGCCCTCCTGGAGACGCTCGACGCAGGCTATGGCCCCAAGCCCGGCGTGGCCGGCAGGCCGGTCGTCCTGGTGCTCGACAACGGGCCAATCCACACCAGCAAAGCGTCGCGCGCCGCGCTTGAGACCCGTGCCCATTGGCTCACCATCGAGTGGTTGCCCAAATACGCCCCCGAACTCAATGACATCGAGATCGTCTGGAAAAACCTCAAAGCCCATCATCTCGCTCATCAGACCTTCGCCACCGAACACGCCCTCGAACAAGCCATCATCAGAGCCGTAACCGCCCTCAACCACGAAGCCCGCTTCCATCCGTTGGCCATCCAGAGAATCTCTGCTTAGATCAGGCGGCGCCGATAGCCTGCGTCAAGGGCTCACCAATTACGCTCCGTTTTATAGCTATCTGCTTCTGCTCGCGACCAGGTTCGACGGGATCCTGCCACCCCTGGTCCTCATCAAAGCGGTCTCCTTCGTTTTTGAGTTAGGCTGCGCGATCCTCGGCTATCGCCTTGTAGGCACTGCGTGCTCGCACACCCCTCTTCGCCCGGCATTGGCCTTCGCGGCCATCTGGCTCGCACCCAATGCGCTATACAACGGCGCCATGTGGGGTCAGGCGGATGCGATCTGGACGTTCTTCGTCCTCCTGTCGGTCTACTTGATCTGCGGGCAATCCTTCCGCTGGGCCATGCTGGCCTTTGCAATGGCGGTGAGCGTAAAGCTCCAGGCGGTCTTTATGGGCCCGCTGGTCTTCAGCCTCGTGCTGCAACGGCGATTGCATTGGGCGTGGTTGGCTGCGCTACCTGCCGTCTACCTGATCGTAGCCCTGCCGACGCTCGCACTCGGTCGGCCTTTGCTCGATGTCGTCGCGATCTATTTGCGCCAAGCGGAGTTCTTCCGTGCGCTTTCCATGTCGGCGGCAAATCTATGGCTATTCGTCCCGAACCAATTCTATGGGCCGGGCGTTGCTGTCGGTCTGGCGCTCGGTGCGGCGGCTGGGCTTGTTTTCTCGATCTTTGCGGCACGGCAACGCGAGTGGTCCCCCAAGTTCGTCGTTCTCGCCGCCGCGGTGACGCTGCAACTCATGCCATGGATACTGCCGAAGATGCACGACAGGTATTTTTACGCCTTCGAGACGACGGCGATCGTTCTAGCCTTCCTGGAACCCCGCTTGGCGTTGATCGCGGTTTTGGCTCAGATCAACGCGGTGCTCTCCTATCTGCCGTTTGACTTCCGCACGGGCTTGGCGATGCTGGCGACTCCTGTCGCCGCCTTCCAGAACACGTTGATCTTGGCCCACATTGTAAGGCGTTTCGCGACCGGATCATTCAATCCCTTCGCCTTTGCGGTTTCAGCAATCGTTATCGCCATCACTTACCTGATCGGTTTGCTCGCATTGCCCCAACTATAAGCGGGGGAATGCCGACGTTGGCGGTGTCAAGGAACTATCCGATGGGTATCGGCAGACGCAGATCCTTCGCGGCCGGCGCGAAGCGCTTCAATTCAGCAAGTTGCATGGGAGGGCCTCGCTCACGCCGAAATTTCTGCACCGATCGTGTAGAAGCTTCCGGGCGCGTTCAGGTTCGAATATTCCGCCGCGATCCAGTCATCCGACAGCGCGCTCATGCGCAGGTACGTAAAACCGATCGTTCCGCGCCAAGAAAAGGACGCGGCATCAGACACAAAGCTGCACGCAAACCGTGGCGCGATTGTGCTCGAAAGTGCCATGCTTTCAAAATGATGTTGAAAGTATATTCCGTGGGTTGAGGAAAAAATGGCATTGCATCGGTTGCCTCCATGGGGGCTGGTGCCTATGTTCCCGCTCACAGATTTCCCTTACGAAATCCCATGCCAAGAGGAGATGCCCACATGGCTTTCGAATTGCCGAACCTTCCCTATGACTACGATGCGCTGGCGCCTTACATGTCGCGCGAGACGCTCGAATATCACCATGACAAGCACCACCTTGCCTACGTGACCAACGGCAACAAGCTCGCTGAAGAAGCCGGCCTCTCCGACCTGTCGCTCGAGGAAATCGTCAAGAAGTCCTACGGCACCAACCAGCCGCTGTTCAACAATGCCGGCCAGCACTACAACCACATCCACTTCTGGAAATGGATGAAGAAGGGCGGCGGCGGCACCAGCCTGCCGGCCAAGCTCGAGGCGGCCATCAAGTCCGATCTCGGCGGCTACGACAAGTTCCGCGCCGATTTCATCGCCGCCGGCACCGGCCAGTTCGGCTCGGGCTGGGCCTGGCTCTCGGTCAAGAACGGCAAACTTGAAATCTCCAAGACCCCGAACGGCGAAAACCCGCTCGTTCACGGTGCTTCGCCGATTCTCGGCGTCGATGTCTGGGAACACTCCTATTACATCGACTACCGCAATGCCCGTCCGAAGTACCTCGAAGCCTTCGTCGACAGCCTGATCAACTGGGACTACGTGCTCGAAATGTACGAAGCGGCTGCCAAGTAAGCCGCCCGTCTTCAGTGGATGACGTTTGGACCCGGCGCTTGCGCCGGGTCTTTTCGTTTGCTGAGCCCTGCTGTCGCGTGCGGCGTCAGGCTGCCGGCGGCGTACGCCAGCCGCTGATCCACAGTTCCCGAAGGCGGTTTCCCTCGCCCGGGAAATAGGCGCCCGCCGCTTCGCAATGTTCGACGCGGTCCGCCCGGAAATTGCGGATCGCCTTCCGCAACTCACACCAGGCAACGATGTTGGCGGTTTCGGAATAGTAGATCAGCGCCACCGGCTGGATCGTTCTCTCCGTCGCTCGACCGAGTTCATCGCGATAGTTGAGTTCGAGCTTCTGTTCGTCGCGGATTGCCCGGCGCACCAGGGCAAGATCGATGCCGGCGGGCGAGGGGGCAATCGTTCCCCAGGCGTGCAGCGCCTGCGAGCGGAAGGCGAGCCGCAGCGGTTCGGGCACTGCGGCGGTGATCTTCTGGTTGACGCTGACGGCCGCCGCCTTCAGTTCCTCGTCGCCGGTCCGCGACAGCAGCGCCAGCGCCACGGCAATCGCTTCCGTTTCCTCGATCGAGAACATCAGCGGCGGCAGGTCGAAGCCGGGTCTGAGGATATAGCCGATGCCGCGCCCGCCCTCGATCGGCACCCGCATCGCCTGGAGTGCTGCGATATCACGGTAGATCGAGCGCACCGTCACCTCCAGCGTCTCGGCCATCGCCGCTCCGGTCACCGGTTTTCGCGCAAGCCGCAGGATCTGGATGATCTCGAAAAGCCGTGCCGCCTTGCGCATCGAAAACCGCTCCCGTCATCAACGCTCCTGACAATACCTTGTCAGTTGCCCGGATTTATATCATCAGCCAACGAGTTGAAAAAACAGCAATTCGTCTAGAGAAATGAAAAATCGGGCGATGGACAACTGACATGACTTACACGGAAAATCTCTGGCTCTTCTTCACCTTGCTTTTCGGCATCATCATCGTGCCGGGCATGGATATGGTCTTCGTTCTGGCCAACTCGCTGACGGGTGGGCGGGCCTCCGGCCTGTCGGCGACGGCCGGCATCATGGCCGGCGGCGTGCTGCACACGCTCTATGCGGCGCTCGGTGTCAGCGTCATCCTCCACCTCGTGCCCGGACTCTTCAACATGCTGCTCGTCGTGGGGGCGGCCTACATCGCCTGGATCGGCTTTTCGCTCGTCAGGAGTTCGATCACCATCGGCGGAATAGAAGGCTCGGGGAGGCTCTCCCGCTGGGCGAGCTTCCGGCAGGGTGCGCTGACGAGCCTGATGAACCCGAAGGCCTATCTCTTCATGCTGGCGGTCTATCCGCAGTTCCTCAAACCCCAGTTTGGGCCGATCTGGTCGCAGGCACTGGTCATGGCCGCAATGATCGCGACGACGCAACTCGCGATATATGGCGGCTTGGCGCTCGCCGCCGGCCGCGGCCGCGATTTCCTGGTCGGCAGCCCCGGCGCAACGGTGTGGATCGGTCGCGCCGCCGGCGCCATGCTCATTCTGGTCGCGGTCTTCACCATCTGGCGGGGCTGGGCGAATTGACGTTCATCATGCGGAACGGCCGAAGTATAAATATGAATACAAAATTCATGTTTATTCGATTGATCGGTCGAAAGCCCGGAAAACAAGGCCGCCATTCGAAATTCTGTTGTCGTAACAAGCACATCAAAAAAATGTTACTTCCGCAGAATACTCAAGATGACATCATGCCGCGGCATTGGACATGAAGGCCAGCCAGGCAGATTTGCCAAACCGATTTGATTTGACCGGGAGATCCTGATGAAAATACGCGCACTGATGTTGGCAGCCGCTCTTGCGGGCCTGGGTGTTACTGCCGTGACGGCAGCCGACGAGCCGCAGGTGGTTCGCCAGCAGGCGATGAAGAAGGTGGGTGCAGCAACCGGTGCACTTGCCGGGATCGCCAAGGGCGAGAAGCCCTATGACGCGGAGGTCGTCAAGGCGTCGCTGACGACGATCAGCGAAACGATGAAGACCTTCCCCGAGCATTTCCCGGCCGGTTCCGAGACGGGCCACGAGACCGAGGCGAGCCCGAAGATCTGGGAAAACATGGACGACTTCAAAGCCAAGGCCGCCAAGCTCGGCACCGATGCTGCGACGGTTCTGGCACAGCTTCCCGCTGACCAGGCGGCCGTCGGTACTGCCCTCGGCGGCATCGGCAAGGATTGTGGCAGCTGTCATGAGACCTATCGCCTGAAGAAGAATTGATGGGCGGCGACGCCGCATCATGTTGACAAGAGAGGCACGCGACTTCGAGCCGCGTGCCTCGATCTGTATTTGGGGCCAGTCCGCTTGCGGCTACAGCGCCGCGCGTCTCATCAGACGCGCAAAGGTCGCTGTAGAACTTTGATTTGCTGCACGAGGGGTGACAATGGGTCGTCGCACGAGAAAGCTGATTTCGGGTCTTGTGGTGCTGGGTGTTGTCGGCGGGGCAGCCTTCTGGTGGCTGACGAAGCCGGCGCCGTGGAGTGCCTCTCATTGGGAGGGGCTCGGCGAGCCTGATCTCGCCAATGGCGAACAGGTCTTCTGGGCCGGCGGCTGCGTGAGCTGTCATGCCAAGCCGGGCGCCGAAGGTGACGCCCGCCTCGTGCTCTCCGGCGGCGCACCGCTGAAGAGCCCGTTTGGTACCTTCCATGCACCGAACATCTCGCCTGACGAGACCGCCGGGATCGGCGGGTGGACGCTTGCCGATTTCGGCAACGCGATGACCCGCGGGGTGGGACGCGATGGCGAGCATCTCTATCCCGCCTTCCCCTACGGCTCCTATGCGCGCATGACGGCGAAGGACGTCAACGATCTCTGGGGCTACATGAAGAGCCTGCCGAAGAGCGCCGACGTGGCGCCGCCGCATGAACTGCCGTTCCCCTACAACATGCGGATGGCGCTCGGTGCCTGGAAGCTGCTGTTCCTCACCGACAAGCCGCGTGTCAGCGTTGCCGGCAACGATCCGAAGCTCACGCGCGGCCAATATCTCGTCGAGGGGCCGGGCCATTGCGGCGAATGTCACACGCCCCGAAATGCGCTTGGCGGCTTCGAGCCTGACCAGTGGCTTGCGGGTGCGCCGAACCCGGAAGGTAAGGGCCGAATCCCCGACATCACGCCCGGCTCCAAGAGCATTGGTAGCTGGAGTGCCTCGGACATCGCCTCCTATCTGGAAACCGGTTTCACCCCGGAATTCGATTCCGTCGGAGGCTCGATGGTCGAGGTGCAGAAGAACATGGCGAAACTGACGCCGGCCGACCGGGAGGCGATTGCCGCCTATCTCAAGGCGGTCCCGGCGCTCTGACGCTTGATCTTGGCTGCAAGGCGCGCTCAACTCCGTGAACCGTCGAGGAGGAGATTGAATGCGCCCACACGAAACCGTGCCCTATGACCAATGGATCGAACGCAGCCCCGAGGAGATGGCGACACGCGCCGCCGACTTCTATGAGGAGATCAACCGTCGGCGCACCACACGCTATTTCAGCGATCGCGCGGTGCCGCGGGAGGTGATCGAGACCTGCCTGAAGGCGCCGGGCACGGCGCCGAGTGGCGCCAATCATCAGCCCTGGCATTTCACCGTCATCGAGAGTGCCGCAATCAAGGCCGAGGTGCGCCGCGCGGCGGAAGAGGAGGAGCGCATCTTCTATCGGGATAAAGCGCCGCAGGAATGGCTCGACGCCCTGGCGCCGCTGGGCACGGACGAGGACAAGCCTTTCCTTGAAACCGCTCGCTACCTGATCGTCATCTTCTCGCAAAAGCGCGGCGGCCCCAATCCGGGGGACCTGAAAAAGAACTACTACATCAATGAGAGCGTCGGCATCGCCACGGGCATCCTGATCACGGCGCTGCACCATTCCGGGCTCGCGACCCTCACCCACACGCCAGCGCCGATGAATTTCCTCAACGAGATCTGCGGCCGGCCGGAAAGTGAAAAGCCGTTCCTGATCCTGGTTGTCGGTTATCCCGCCCCGGATGCGACCGTTCCGGTCGCCGGCAAGGTGAAGAAGCCGCTCGACCAGATCGCGAGCTGGCTCTAGCGTCAGTCCATCCGCTCCGACCCCGTGTCCTCAGTCACGCTTCTCAGCCGACGCTGGCACTTTCGTTTACTCGATGCTCATGTCCGTAGAGGGCCAGAAAGCCGTCGAGTTCCGGTGAGCCAAGACCAAGGCCGCGCAGGATCTCGGCGGCAAAACTGATCGGTGCGGTTCCTGCAGCGGTGACGACATGGCCGCTGCGCAGCGCCTGCGACTGATCGCGATAATGCGGCCCGCCGCGATAGCCGGGCAGCGCCGCCAGGCTTTCGGCGCTGTTGCCGGTGTGGTTGATGCCATTGAGAAGACCGCTTGCGGCGAGCGCGTTGACGCCGCCGCAAATGGCCGCGACCACGCGCTTGTCGCGATCGAAAGCGCGGATCGTCGCTGAGAGATCAGGGGCCTCACCGGTCTCCCAGATCGAGCCGCCGCAGATCACCAACCCGTCGAAACCCGCAGGATCGAGCGAGTCGATCGACAGATGCGCCGAGACGTCGAGGCCACCCATCGACGTCACGCGGGCACCGTCGGCAGTGGCAACGTCGATGTCTATGCCGAGATGGGTGCGCGCCGCCGCCATCAACAGCGCACATTCCCAATCGGCGAAGCCTTCACAGAGCACGATTGCAAGGCGCATCGTTCCGTCCTCATCCAAGCTTCTGCATATAGCGCATGCCGGTCACCGGACGAGGCACGAAGCGTTCGGATTCGTAGAAATGATGCGCCTGGAAATTGCCGGTGGCGGCGCTGACCGAAAGGAAGTCGCAGCCGGCCATCTTCGCCTGCTCGCGCGCCTTGGCAACGAGGTGACGGCCGATGCCGGTGCCGCGGCTTTCAGGGCGAACGAAGAGGTGGTGAAGTTCCATGCCGCGTGCGCCCTCAGCGGCCCGGTAGATCGGCACCAGAATCGCGTAGCCGATCAGCCGGTTGCCAGCCTCGGCAACGAGCGCGGTGATCCAGGGCGTGCGGCCGAAGAGGTCGCGCTCGAGCTGTTCCGGCGTGATCGGCGCGGCGTCGCCATGGTGGGCGGCCAGTTCGGCGATCATCTCGCGCAGTTCCGGCAGGTCGCGCTGCTTGGCGCAGCGGATGGTGACCATCGGCGGCCGCGTCGACGGGACAGGATGAAGGGTGGGGATGGCGGTCTGTAGCATGTCGGCTCCTCGGGTTCTCTCGCCATCAGGAGCCGGAAAAACAAAAGCCGCCTGATGGCGGCCTTGTTGAATATGATCAGCAGGCCGCTCCTATCGGAACAGCCAAAAATACACGCGGCAAATGGGTGCGTTCTTGATCATGGGCGCTAGATTGTTCGTTTTCGCGATTTTGTCAACGGGGATTTTTCGCGCAGTCGATTATCCGCTGCCATCTCAGTGCTCGCTCTCGCACATCGAGTGGTCGGCCAAGGCCCGGATCACATAGCAGTCACCTACCGTGTGATTGCCGTCGCAGGCGACGATGCGTTCCAGCTCGTGCTCCAGCTTCTTCAGCCGGGCGATCTTCTCGCGAACGGTCGCCAGATGTTCGCTGGCAATCCGGTCGGCTTCGCCGCACGGGCGTTCCGGATGCTGGCTGAGGGCGAGCAGATCCCGGATCGAGTCAATCGACAGACCTAGATCGCGTGCATGGCGGATGAAGGCCAGTCGCTCGAGTTCGCTTTTCTCGTAGCGCCGCTGGTTGCCTTCGGACCGCTCGGGCGCCGCGATCAGCCCCATCTGCTCGTAATAGCGAATGGTCGGAATTTTCACGCCGGTGCGCCGCGAGAGATCGCCGATGGAATACATGTTCGCCTCAAACCTATAGCTTCTGGAGCAATAGATAATTGCGTGCAGCCTCGTGTCAATGGCGGGAGTGAGGGAAGGGCCCGCCTGGGCCCTTCCGAATGCGGAGACTGTGCTCTGCATCAATTCCGGCCTGGCTTAGCCGCAGTCGGGTTTGTTTCCGAGGAAAGAGAGCAGGACCTCGTCGAAAAGATCGCTTTCCTCCAGTTGCGGCGTATGCCCGCTCTTCTCGAAGGTTCGCACCGTCAGGTCCGCGAAGCTTTCCCGGTACTCGTCCCAGGTAGAGGCGGGGGCGACGAGATAGTCCGATCGGCCAAGCGCAAGCAGCACAGGCGCTATCAGTGCGTTCAACCCCTTGCGGATATCGATGTTGCGAAAGACCTCGCCCCACAGATGATCGAAGACCGCGTTGTTGACGGTGACGTCGCGCCAGAGGGGTTCGGCGTCGAAGTCGGCCTGGTGCCAGCTCTTCGCGCCAAGCCGGATCAGCAACGATTTGAACCGCTCCTCCGGCCGTGCGGCGATGTCGGCACCGAGCTTAGCCATTTCCCGTTCGAAGATTGCCTTGCGCTCCAGCGACGCGGTCTCTTCCCAGACCTGGTCGGCGAGCGCCATGTGGCGGGCCGAATGGCTCGGTCCGGTCCCGACCATGACGAGATGGCTGATGCGCTCCGCCTGCCGCTTGGCATATTCGAGCGCCATGTAGCCGTGACCGGAGTGGCCGAGGATCGCAAAACGCTCGAGACCGAGATGGGCGCGCAGCCGGTCGATGTCGGCGAGCACCGTCTCGAAGCCGATGTCGCCAGCGGAGTATTCGGTGCGGACCGGCGCAAAGCCGCGATGGTCGACGAAGATCAACCGCAGCTTTTCGCGAAGCGTCCCGGAGAAGGTGCGTGGATAGTAGATGGCGCTGCCGATGACGAGCAGCGGCATGCCGCTGCCCTCGATCGTATAGCCAAGGGCGAAGGGACCGGCGCGAAGGCTGCTGTCCGAGACCTTGCGGCAGTCGGTCAGGCGTTGTCACTGCCGCTGTCGGCGATGTCGGTGGCCGCGTTGTCACGCTGCTTCTCGACGCCCATCGCGCGTTCGATGGCCTGGCGGATTTCGTCCTCGACCGCCTTGCGCTGGTCGGCGTCCATGGCCTTCAGGTCTTCTTCGCTGAGACCGAGCGATTCGAGGATTTGCGCGCGGATCTGCTCCTCCAGGCTCATCTTCGCCCGCTTCAGGAACTCGTCGCTGACCGAATTGCCCGAGGGAGCGGCCCCTTCCTTGTCCGTGATCGAGGCCGTGCCGGGTTCGCCGCGGGTTGCGGTCGCCCACAAGGCGTTGGAGAGCGCGTTCGACGTCGACGGCGGTGCGATTGTCGGGGGAAGCCGCGGGCGCGCATCGGCGCCGGTCTCTTCGATCGGCGAAACCGTACCCATCTGCTGGCGGCGCTGGGAGAAGTAATAGCTTGAGATGCTGTTGTCGATCTTCATGGGAATCCCCCGGATTCTGTCGTCCGGGGGAAGCTGCTTTTGCGGGCTTGCGTGGAGCTTGCTCCTGCAACCTTCTAGCGAGAATTAGGGATGCTTTTCGCGCGTCAGGGCAGGGTGTAGGCGATGATGTAATCGCCCGGCCTAGTGCCGACCGAACCGTGGCCTCCGGCGACGATCAGCACATATTGCTTGTCGCCGACCGCATAGCTCATCGGTGTCGATTGCCCGCCGGCGGGCAGGCGTGCCTCCCAGAGCTGGCGGCCGGTCGTCAGGTCATAGGCGCGCAGATAATCGTCGACCGCAGCACCCAGGAAGGCGACGCCTCCCTTGGTGATCATCGGTCCGCCGATGCCCGGCACGCCCACCTTGAACGGCAACGGCAGCGGCGTCATGTCTTCGACGGTGCCGTTCTTGTGCTTGTAGGCGATCTTGCCGGTTCTGAGGTCCGCTCCGGCGACATAGCCCCATGGCGGCGCCTGGCAGGGAATGCCGAGCGGGCCGAGGAAGGGACCCATGAAGACGCCATAGGGTGCGCCTTCGTTGCGGTTGAGGCCTTGTTCCGACCCCTTCTCGTCCTGCCCCCTTGGCGGAATCTGATCACGAGGCACGAGACGCGAGGTGAAGGCGAGGTAGGTCGGCATGCCGAACATCACCTGCCGCTCCGGATCGACGGCGACGGAGCCCCAATTGAAGGTGCCGAAATTGCCGGGGTAGACGAGCGTCCCTTCGATCGACGGCGGCGTGTAGCGCCCCTCGTATTTCAGCGACCGGAAGGCGATGCGGCAGGCAAGCTGGTCGAACAGCGTGATGCCCCACATGTCCTTCTCCTGCAGCGGCGCAGGCATGAAGGTGAGGCCCGAGACCGGCTGCGTCGCTGCGCTGAAATCCTCGGGGATCGCTCCGCCCGGCGCCTGAACCTCTTCGACCGGGATGATCGGCTCGCCGCTCCTGCGGTCGAGCACGTAGATATCGCCCTGTTTCGTCGGCCCGACCAGCGCCGGCACCACGGTGCCGTCGTCCTTGGTGATGTCGAGCAGAGCCGGCTGCGCCGGCACGTCCATGTCCCAGAGGTCGTGATGCACGGTCTGGCGGACCCAGCGCACCGCGCCCGAGTTGATGTCGAGCGCAACGATCGAGGACGAATATTTCTCGACGTGTTCGCTGCGCCCCATGCCGAGCTGGTCCGGCACCTGGTTGCCCATGGGAATGAAGACCAGGCCAAGCGCTTCGTCATAGCTGAACACCGACCAGCTATTCGGAGAGTTGGTCGTGTAGGTCTGGCCCTCGGGAAGCGGCGTCGTCACATCCGGATTGCCGCTGTCCCAGTTCCAGATCAGCGCGCCCGTGTTGATGTCGAAGGCACGGATCACGCCGGATTGTTCCTGGGTCGAATAGTTGTCGTTGACGGCGCCGCCGATGATGAGCTTGCCGGCAACTGCCACCGGCGGTGAGGTCGAATAGTAGTAGCCGGCCGGATTGTACTTCATGCCCATTTCGAGACGCAGCACGCCGTTGTCGGCAAAGCTGGTGCAGACGGAGCCGGTTGCCGCGTCGAGCGCGATCAGGCGCGCATCGGAGGTCGGCAGGTAGACCCGCTCGGCGCAGGGGCTGCCGGGTGCTGCGGCCGGGTCGGCCCAATAGGTGACACCGCGGCAGGTCTGATGCTGGCGGTCGGGGTTCATACCCGAGTTGGAATCATATTTCCATTTCTCCGCACCGGTCGCTGCATCGAGCGCGATCGCCCAATTGTGCGGCGTACAGGCATAGAGCGTGTCTTTCACCTTGAGCGGCGTGACCTGATAGGTCGTCTCCCCGACGTCGTCGGGCCGTTTGACATCGCCGGTCTGGTACTGCCAGGCCACCCTGAGGGCGCCGACGTTGTCCGGCGTTATCTGGTTGAGGGGCGAGTACCTTTGACCGAACGGCGTACGCCCGTACTGGTGCCATTCGCCCGGAGGCACCGAGCCTCCAAGCGGCGGACTGGCGGCAACGACATCGCTTGGCAGATCTCCGCGAATGTCGTGCGGGTCCTGCGTCAGCGCATACCCGGCCACGCCGATCGCGATGAGCACAGCGATCGCCAGCGGCCAGCCGCTCACCGCGTAGCGCTCGCCCGTTGGGCTCTCGAAGCCAAGCGGCCGGCGGACGGCCGGCAGCAGCAGCCAGAGCCCCAGAAGCACGATGACACCGCCGCGCGGGCCGAGCTGCCACCAGTCGAAGCCGACCTCGGAGACCGCCCACCCGAGCGATCCGAGGACGATGAACGCGTAGAGCCAGATCGCCGCCGATTTGCGCATGAACATGAGCACGGCCGTCAGCAGGAAACCGATCCCGACGACGAGATAGTAGGGGCTGCCGCCGAGCATCAGCAGCTTGGCTCCGCCACCGCCGAGCACGAGGCCAATGAGAGCGAAGACGATGGCCGTCAGGATGAGCATGATGGAAACTCCCGCATTGAAGAAAGGTGCCGCGGCACGGTTTTTTCCATAACGCCGGTCCCGTTCGGGGCCGCGTGAGACAGGTCTGTTTCGGAGTTGGCGGTCGCAAGCGAAGTCGCGGCAGCCGGGTGTGGAAAGGCGCGCCTGGCACCCTTACCGCTAGCACCTAACGCGCCGCACATGCCTTTCAATAGCCACAATTCCGCAACGCGGAAATTTAGCGGTGTGCAATGGGGTTGCGCTCAAGCTTAAGCGATGATTGAACACGAGGCCGATGCCGGCATGGCCCCACCCGCTGGCGAGCCGTGTCATCGCGCCGTGAAAAAACAAGAAGATAGAACGTTTCGGTGAATCAGGACCAGAAGCAGCCGGCCGGATCGCTTCGAGCTGGCGCAGCGTCAGACGACTGTCACGTGCCGCAGAAGGTTCGTAGGACTTCTTCTTCGGGCTTCGGCGGCTCCTGGTAGGCAGCAAAGCGCGGCTGGTCCTCGTAGGGCTTTGCGGTGACCTCGACGAGCGCCTCGAACAGCGAGAAATCGCCGTCATCGGTTGCCGCTGCAATCGCCTGTTCGATGCGGTGATTGCGGGGGATGTAGGCGGGATTTGCGGCCTTCATCGCGCTCGAGCGCGCTTCGGGCGTCGCCATTTCGCGGGAAAGCCGCTGGCGCCAGTTCTGAAGCCATGGCTGGATCGTCTCGGCCGAGGCGAAAGTAGCGCTAAGCGTTGCATCGCCTGCCGGATCGCGGGCACTGTCGGAAAGCCGTCGGAAGGTCAGGGTGAAATCGGCCTCGCCCTTGTGCATGGCCGTCAGCAGTGCCTGCACGAGATCAAGGTCGCCTTCTTCGCTCGTGACCAGCCCGATCTTGGCCCGCATGCCATCCAACCAATGCCGCTGGAAGATTGCGCCGTATTCGCCGAGCGCATCATTGGCCAGTTCCACCGCCTTGTCCGCATTATCGTCGAAGAGTGGCACCAGCGTCTCGGCGAGGCGCGCAAGGTTCCATTGGCCGATGCCGGGCTGGCTCGCATAGGCATAACGGCCGATCTGGTCGATCGAGGAGAATACCTTCTTGGGGTCGTAGGCATCCATGAAGGCACAGGGGCCGAAATCGATCGTCTCGCCGGATATCGTCATGTTGTCGGTGTTCATCACGCCATGGATGAAGCCGACATGCAGCCAGCGGGCAATCAGTTCCGCCTGGCGCGCCGCCACCGCCTTGAAGAAGGCGAGATAGGGCCGCTCATGGTTCTTGATCTCGGGATAGTGCCGGTCGATCGCGTAATCGGCGAGGATTTTCACGGAAGCCATGTCGCCGCGCGCGGCGAAGAACTGGAAAGTGCCGACGCGCAGGTGGCTCGCTGCAACGCGCGTGACGATGGCCCCAGGCAGGATCTGCTCGCGATAGACGGGCTGGCCTGTGACCACGGCCGCAAGCGCCCGTGTCGTTGGGATACCCAAGGCAAACATCGCCTCGCTGACGATGTATTCGCGCAGCACCGGCCCGAGCGCCGCGCGCCCGTCGCCACGCCGCGAAAAGGGCGTTTGGCCCGGTCCCTTCAACTGGATGTCGCGCCGCGTTCCGTTGCGGTCGATCACCTCGCCGAGCAGGATCGCCCGGCCGTCGCCAAGCTGCGGCACGAAGGTGCCGAACTGATGCCCGGCATAGGCCATGGCGAGCGGCTCGGCGCCAGCGGGCACACGGTTTCCGGAGAAGATCTGGGCACCTTCGCGCTCGAGCACGGCGACGTCGAGCCCGAGCTCCTCGGCGAGCGGCTTGTTGAGCTTGATCAGCCACGGCTCCGCAACGGGCGTCGGCTCGACGCGTGCAAAGAACTGTTGCGGCAGCCGCGCATAGCTATTGTCGAAGGCAAAGGCTTCGGCATTTCCGGTCGGTGAGGGGGGAGCATAGTTCATGATCAAGCGGTCAACGGCGTCTGCCGGGATTGCCCGGGGCCGTCCTTTCCGCCCAAGTCTACACGAGATCACGATGATTTTGCGCCGACTCGAGCAAAAATCATCGTGATCGATTCTTGGAAGCTGGAGCGCGATGCGGGCGGAAATCGCTCCGGCACCGTGGCTTTCGCGAGAGCGGCGGCGCCCTCCCGCGATCAGTCGCGAGAGGGCCGGGAGGGCGAGGCCCCGTGCCTCAGGCGCTAAGCGCCGTCGGTGGAAGGCAGGCCTCGCAGATTGCCGCGATATGGCGATGATCGGTGCCGCAGCAGCCACCGAGGATGCGCAATCGTGGCAAATGCGCCGTCAGTGTTCTGTACCGCCGCCCGAGGTCGACGGGATCACCGGCATCGAGCGTTTCGCTGTCGTCGAGCTCGGTGTGGCTCATCATCGAGGCATTGGCCCGGATTCCGGCAACGCGTTGCGTCCAGGTGGCTTGAGCGTCGAGAACCGTTTCGAAATGGCTCGGATGGGCGCAGTTGATCATGTAGTAATGCGGATAGCCGCCGGTCGCAGCGTCGACGGTCTCGACCGCAGCCTGAAGCGTGCGGCCGTCCGGCAGACGACCATTTGTCTCCACCGTGAAGGAGATGGCTGAGGGCATGCCGTGGCTTTGAGCGGCCCGGGCGATGCCGATCGCTTCGTCGATGCTGGTCAGCGTATAGGCGCTGACCATATCCGCCTCGCTGGCCGCAAAGGCCGAGATTTGCGGCGAATGATAGTCTTCGGCCTCGTCAGGACTCATACGGCCCAGGCGGTAGCCGTCGCCACGCGGACCGATCGCTCCGCTGAGCACGATCGGTGCCTGTGGGCGCTCGTATTCGGAGCGCAGTTCCGAGAGGATGTAGATGGCGTTCTGGTTTGTGACGGCCAGCGCCTCGTCATTATAGCCGAGCTTGACGCCCCAGTCCGAGCTTGCGCGCCAGGTGGGCGTATCGAGCACGAAGCCGGTGCCATGTTGCTGGGCGATAGCGAGGTAACGTGCGTAGTAGTTCAGCAGCCGCCGCCGCCCATCGGCGGTTGAAAGCAACACGAAGGCTGCGAAATGCGGAAGCGGGACGCCTTCGTGGAAAATCAGCGTCGTCTCCATGCCGCCGTCGCTCAGGAACAGCCCACCCTTCAAGAGTGGCAGGCTCCGTCGGTATTTGGCCATGTCGGTCTCCACCGGTTCAGTCTTGCTGATGGGCTCGGGGACGCCTCCTTTCCCGCGGAACCAAGTAAATTACTGCCTTTTTATCGTCTTCTAAACTAGACGACTTAAGGTATACTATTGCTAATATACCTGCATATTGTAGCGAAATCAGTAACTTACTGCGTTGGTTCCGTCACGGCGTCGCCGGCTGGTGGCCCCTTCGTTGTCGGAAACCGCACCAATGGTAGGGCACCGGCTAATGCGAAAGGGTGAGGAAACGCGTGCGAGGATCCTCGACATCGCGGAGGCGGCGGTGTTGGCGAAGGGTTTCGGCGCGACCTCGATCGACGAACTGATCGCCGAGATCGGCATTACCAAGAGCGGTTTCTTCTACCATTTCCGCGACAAGAACGAGCTCGCACGGGCGCTGCTTGAACGCTACATCGAGAACGACGAGCGCATCTACGACGAGATCTTTGGTCGGGCCCATCAATTGGCCGACGACCCGCTCCAGGCTCTCCTGCTCGGCTTGAAACTGCTGTCCGAGACGCTGTCCGACCTGCCGAACGGCCACCCCGGTTGTCTGGTCGCGGTGATGTGTACCCAGGAACGCGCCTTCGATCGCGAGATCCAGGAGATCAATCGGCAGGCGGCGCTGATGTGGCGCCGGCGCTTCGGCGCGATGTTCGAGGAGATCATGCGGGTTTATCGGCCGCGCGAACCGCTGGATGTCGATCAACTCGCCGACATGGTTTCGACGGTGCTCGAAGGCGGCATCATTTTGTCCAAGGCGTTGAAGCAGCCGGAGAGCCTGCCGCAGCAGTTGCTCGTGCTCAGATCCTTTGTCCGGCTGCTCTTCCAGCCGGTGACCGCCTGAGGCATGCCGCGCGAAAGGGCCAAGCGGTCTTGCGACAACAGAAAATGCGCCTCAGTTCGGCTAGAGAAAACGGATTAATCTTCCATTTCGAGCGCCAGAGCAGCGAGCTTGCGCACCGTGTTGAGGTTGCGGGCGGTGCCGGATTTCGCCGCCGGCAGCTTGAGTTTCGAACGGCCGGAACCGTTCGGAAAATGGATGTAGATTTCGCTTCCAGCCAACCGCGCTTCCTCGCCATCCGGGGCAACGAGCTTGTCGAGTGCGTCCGCCGGTGCGGGCTCAGAAAGGAAGACGACGTGCAGCAGGTTGGGTTGAGCGTCCGGGAACGGCGCGCGATCGGCGATCGCCTGCAATTGTGCGCCGGTCCGGATCATCACGCCCGGCGCCTTCCCGAGTTTTTGCTTAAGGGCGTCGTCCAGCATCGCTGCTGCTTTCGCTGCCGGCAGATCCGAGCGGAACAGCACGTTGCCGCTCTGGATGTAGGTCTTGACGTCGGCAAAGCCGAGCCCCTCGCAGATCGCCTTGAGGTCGGCCATCGCCAGCGATGTCGTGCCGCCGACATTGACGGCACGGAGCAGGGCGACATGAACGGGCATGCGGGACCTCCTGGATCACGACGATTTTGGACCGGATCGAGCCAAAATCATAAACGTGATCGATCGTGATGGGTTAGAGCGGGATGCGGGCGGAAAGCCGGGAACACTTTTCCTCATCCCGCTCTGCTTACATCTTGCCGGCGACCTTGATGGCGAAGGCATATTCGAAGGCGATCTCTTCGAGCCGCTGGAAGCGCCCTGAGGCACCGCCATGGCCTGCATCCATATTGGTCTTCAGCAGAATCGGCTCGCTGCCGGTGGTCTTTTCGCGCAGCCGCGCAACCCATTTCGCCGGCTCCCAATAGGTGACGCGCGGATCGGTCAGGCCGCCGAGAGCGAGGATCGCCGGGTAGGACTTGGCGTCGACATTGTCATAGGGCGAATAGCCGGCGATGATGTCGTAGAATTCACGGCTTTCGATCGGATTGCCCCATTCCGGCCACTCCGGCGGCGTGAGCGGCAGGGTGTCGTCGAGCATGGTGTTGAGCACGTCGACGAAGGGCACGGCGGCGATGATGCCGGCGAACTTTTCCGGCGTCATGTTGGCGATCGCGCCCATCAGCATGCCGCCGGCCGAGCCGCCCTCGGCGACGATCTTCGCGTAGGACGTGAACTTCTGTTGATTCAGATAGTCAGCGGCGGCGATGAAATCCTTGAACGTGTTGGTCTTCTTGGCCATCTTGCCGTCTTCGTACCAGGCAAAGCCGCGATCCTTGCCGCCGCGGATATGGGCGACGGCATAGACGAAGCCGCGGTCGGCAAGCGACAGGCAATTGGTGTTGAAACCGGCCGGAATGGTGATGCCGTAGGCGCCGTAGCCATAGAGCAGGCATGGAGCCGAGCCGTCGAGCGGCGTGTCCTTGCGGTAGAGCAGCGTCACCGGCACTTCGGTACCGTCCCAGGAGGGAGCGAAGACGCGCCGGGTGACATAGTCGTCCGGGTTGTGGCCGGAAGGCACTTCCTGGGTCTTCAGCAACGTGCGCTCGCGCGTCGCCATGTCGTAGTCGAAGAGCTGCGACGGCGTCGTCATCGACGAATAGGAGAAGCGGATGACGTTGGTGTCGTATTCGGCGGCACCGGAAAGGCCGAGCGAATAGGCCTCTTCCGCAAAGGCGATCGCATGCTCTTCACCGGTCTGCCGGTCGCGGATGACGATCTCCGGCAGGCCTTCGCGCCGCTGCAGCCAGACGAGATGGCGGGCATAGGCCATGTGACTGAGGATGAGCGTGCCCGGCTTGTGCGGCACGACCTCGCGCCAGTTTTCCTTGCCGGGCGCGTTGACCGGCGCCTCGACGATCTTGAAGTCCTTGGCACCGTCGGCATTGGTCAGGATGTAGAAGACGTCGCCGCCTTCGGTCATCGAATATTCGAGCCCGGTCACGCGTTCGGCAACGAGCCTCGGTTCTGCCGTCAGGTCACTGGTAGAGAGCAGCCGGTATTCGCTGGTCTCGTGATCGTGGATGTCGATATAGATGAAATCGTCGAGCAGCGAACCGCCGACCGACATGAAGAAGCCGGGATCATCCTCTTCGTAGACCAGCCGGTCGTCCGCTTGGCTGGTGCCGAGCACGTGGTGGAAGATCTTCGACGGGCGATGGTTGTCGTCGAGCACGGTATAGAAGAAGCTCTTGCCATCGGGCGCCCAGACGCCGCCGCCGCCGGTATTCTCGATCACGTCGGCCAGATCCTGGCTGGTGGCGAGATCGCGAACCCTGAGCGTGAAGTATTCCGAGCCCTTGTCGTCGTAGCCCCAGATGCCGAGGCTGTGATCGGTCGAATGGTCGAGGCCGGCGAGGCGGAAATAGGCCTTGCCTTCCGCCTCCTTGTCGCCGTCGAGCAGGAGCTGGCGGATCGCCTCATCTTTGTGGTCGCCGTCGCGGGGAATGCGGAAGTAGCGTGGCTGCTCGCCGCCGGTGACATAGGCGTGGCCATAGGCATACGGACCGTCCTTGACCGGTATCGAACTGTCGTCTTCCTTGATCCGGCCGCGCATCTCGGCAAACAGCGTCTTTTGCAGCGGCTTCGTGTCGTTCATGGCCGCGTTCATGTAGGCATTTTCGGCTTCGAGATGCTTGCGGATTTCCGGGTCGAGGATCGAGGGATCCCGGAACATCGCCTGCCAATTGTCCGCGCGCAGCCAGGCGTAATTGTCCGTGCGGGTAATGCCGTGGCGCGTATCGCTCACCGGCTTCTTCGCGGCGACGGGAGCTTTGGGGAGGTTGCTGAATACGGACAAGATGCGTCTCCGGGATCGATGCGGCGGGAGACATTGAGATAGAGAGCCTGGCGATAGCGATCAAGCGCAAAGGCAGCAGCAGCCGAGTGTTCGCCGTTGTCTGGGGCTGCCTTCCCCCTTGCGATCGGGGGGAAGGCTTACGTTTTCGTCTTTACCTGCCGCCGATATTTCTGACCTGCTGCCCGCCGATACCCCCTCTTCGAGCCCCTGTCGTCGTTGACGACAAAGGGGGCGGGATCCTGTTGAGCGGCAAGCAGGTCGGACACGCCCTGACCAGGGCGCCCTTCTCCTTATTGCGCGGGTTTGATGTCGTAGTGGAAGACCTTGGCGATGATCTGCCAGCGCCCGTCTACGTAGACGAGAGACAGCAGGTCGGTAAAAGCCTTTTCGCCGATGGCGCATTGCACTTTCGCGAGCGCCGTCACCGGCCCTGCGAATTCGATCGAAAGGATACGGTCGGCGCGCTCCTCGCCACGGCTGGCCGGTGACGGGCGTCCGTCGACGATCGGAAAGTACCTGTCCATGTCAAGCTCGAGCAGGGTGCCGTCCGTTGCCGTGGCGTAGAGCGCCTTCGGATGGAAGACCTGTCGGAGAATACGGGTATCGCTCCGGTAGAGCCCGTCGAAATAATGTTGCAGCACCTCGACGACGGTGGCGAATTCTCGATCGGTCGACAGGCCGCTCATGCCGCGATCAGCCCCTCGCTCTGCATGGCCGCGCGCACTGCCGGCCGTTCGCCGATCCGTTGCACATAGGCTTCAAGATGCGGCCAGGGAGAGAGTGAGATGCCGGTCGCGCCGCTCCAGTTGACGACGGTGAAGAGATAGGCATCGGCGACCGAAAAGTCCGCGCCGAGCAGATAGCGGCGCCCGTCGGCGAGCAGGCTTTCGACATTGCCGAAGCGTTTGGCCACTTGCGCCTTTGCTGCCTCCTTTGCCTCAGGGCTTGCCGCACCGTTGAACAGCGGCGCGAAGGCCTTGTGCAGTTCGGACGAGATGAAGTTCAACTGTTCCTGCAGGCGGGTGCGTTCCAGCGTGCCGTTAGCCGGCGCGAGCTTTGCCTCCGGAAAGCGATCGGCGATGTATTGCACCACGGCTGCACCCTCGGTGACGACATCGCCGCTCTCCAGCACCAGGGCCGGTACATAGCCCTTGGGGTTGATTGCCTTGAAATCGGCTCCGGCTTCGGTGAGATGCGTCTTCGTATCGACCTTGACGATCTCGAAGTCGGCGCCGGCTTCGCGCAGGCTAATATGGGGGGAAAGCGAGCAGGCGCCGGGGGCGTAATAGAGCTTCATGAGCAAGTTCCTTCCTGAAATGACTGCCCCTTGTCGGGACGGCGGAACCTAAGCGGAAGCGATAACCTTTGTATATCAGATAACCTTATGTTACCTCCTTTTCCGGTTTCCCGTCGGTAACTGGTAAATTTTGTCGATGAGCTTGAAAATTCGGAAAAATCGGGCCCCGGCCTTGCCGCCCAATTGCCCGGTGGGCGAGTGCATGGTGCTGCTCGGTGGTGCCTGGACGCCGAACATCCTCTGGTCCTTGAGTGCAGGCCCGCGCCGCTTCAGCGAGCTCAGGATCGACGTTCCCGGCATTTCGGCAAAAGTGTTGAGCACACGCTTGAAGGAACTTGAGGAGAAGGGGGCGATCGACCGGCGGATTGTCCCGACCTCGCCGCCCTCCGTGGAATATAGCCTCAGCGATCTCGGCCAGGAGTTCATTCCGGCAATCCATGCCATCGTCGAGGTCGGTTACCGGCTGAAGCAGCGGCGTGCGGCCGAGCAGTTGCCTGCCGAAGCCGCGGCGCCGACTGCCGCGCCCGCTGCTGCCGCCGGCGCGTGAAACCTACCAACGCCCTTTCAGCGATTGCGCGGCGTGCTCGATGAACGCCCGGACCTTCGGGGTTTCCGCCTGGCGGTCGGCAAAGCAGGCGTAGAAGTCGAAGGGCTCGTGGTCGGTGTTGGCCACCCCCTCGCGTGGCAGGCCGCCGAACAGCGGCACGACCAGGCCACGCTCGATCAGCGGCGCGGCGATGAAGGCGCCGAGGCGGGTAATGCCGGCGCCGGCGATCGCCATTTCCGCCAGCGTATCGATGTCGTTGCTGACGATCGTCGCCTTCAGTTCCGGCTCGAAGCGCAGGCCGTCGCGGGTGAATGCCCAGCGAAAGATACGCCCATGCCCGGCATAGCGATAGACGAGGCAATCGTGGTGGATGAGGTCTTCCGGCCGTTGCGGAAGGCCACGTCGCTCCAGATAGGACGGCGCCGCGCAGATCATCATCGGCACTGACGCAAGCTTGCGCGCGATCAGGCCCGGTTCCAATTGCAGGCCGAAACGCACGCTGATGTCGATACCTTCGCCGATATGGTCGATCTCGCGGTCGGTGACGACGAGTTCGATCGAAACATCGGGATACTTTGCGGCGAAGGACGGCACCAATGGCGCCACCACGTGGCGACCGAAGGCGACGGAGGAGGCGATCTTGAGGGAGCCACGCGGCTCGGCGTTGAGCGCGGAGACGGCGGCTGCGGCGAGCTCCAGTTCATGAACGACGCCGCGCACCCGCTCGTAATAGATCCGGCCGCTCTATAGATCCGGCCGCTCTCGGTCAGGCCGAGCTGGCGTGTGGTGCGGCTCAAAAGCCGGCTGCCGAGCGTTCGCTCCAGGCGCGCGATGTTCTGGCTTGCCGAGGCGGGGGTGATCCCGAGCTTTCGCGCGGCCGCGGCAATGCTGCCTTCCTCGACGCTTCTGACGAAACTCTCCACTCCGCGCAGCGTGTCCATAAGTCTACCCATCGAATGCTTGCACCTATTCGATAGTTTTGCCTATTTCTGAAGGAGCCTGCAATGGCCTACTTCGCTGGGCCGCTATCCGTATAGTGCGCTCTGAAGCGAGGGGATGGTCCTCTCGGTCATCTCAGGAGAGCTTCTGATGGAAGATACCCTATCGGCTCCGCGGATCGCGCGTCGCCGCAAGCTGCCGCCACGAGCGGTGCCCGTCGCCTTTGCCTTCTTCATGTCGGCGATCATGGCGTTTCTGATGTGCTGCGTCATCGTTGGCGCAAATACAGGAATTGATGCCGGCTATCCGGCCCGCGTGCTCAGTTCCTACGGGCTGGCGATGCCCGTCGCCTTCATCTGCGTGCTGCTCGTGCGACCGTTGGTTGCCAGGCTGGTCGGCGTCGTCTGCCGTCTACCCGGCTGAGCGAAGCACCGTCCCGGAAAGCCGGGACGGGCAGTTCCGTGTATCGCGATCGGATGAAGCGGAAGAGCGATAAATCGCGAGCGTGGCTGGCAAACAAGATATCCCGCTCAGTTGCTCCTGTATGAAGCGCGACGTTGCTTTGTTTTCGTCGGAGCAGGGGATCGTGAACAATACACATGGCTGACGTCGGAGGTCGCGGCCCCGACACGCTGGATCTGCGACGACATCGAGGCGGTGCTGCAGGCCCAGCAAAAAATACGGCCGCAGTGCCCGAGCCGGCTGCGGCCGACGAGTTACCGCAAACTCCATTCGTCTGCGGCCCGGGAGAGAGGGGTCAGGCGACCAGCTTGAGGCCGATGCCCCAGGGGTCGATGAGGCTGTAGCCATCGCCGGCGCGGCTGACCGGAATTTCCAGCGCATCGAGCTTGGCCAGCGCCGCCGCGAGTTCCGCCGGGTCCTTGTACTGGATCGTGTAGTCCGAAAGCCCGGTCATGTGGCCTTCGCGCTTGGGCGCGCCACGCGAATTCCAGATATTGGCGGCGACGTGGTGGTGATATTTGCCCGAGCCGAAGAAACTGGCGCCCGGATAGCGGGCCATCAGCCCGAGACCCAATACGTCGCGGAAGAAGGCATCGGCCTGAGGAATATCGGAGACCTGCAGATGGATATGGCCGATCGCGGTTCCATCGGCCATCCCGTCCCAGTCATCCTTGGGCGCTTCGTCATAGAGCGCCTGGAGATTGAGCGGCAGTGTGTCCATGCCGACGGTGCCGTCGGGCTTGAAGCTCCATTCGGAGCGGGGCCGGTCACGATAAACCTCGATGCCATTGCCTTCGGGATCGGCGAGATAGATGGCCTCGCTGACCAGATGATCGGAGGCGCCTTGCAGCCGGATGTTGTTGTGCGCGGCGTGGGCCAGCCAGCGAGCGAGTTCTTCCCGGCTCGGCACCAGAAAGGCGTTGTGGAAGAGGCCCGGCGCATTGCGGGGTGCCCTGGCGGCGTTGCCTTCGGTCGTCAGGCTGAGAAGCGGACGGCCGGCGACGCCGAGTGTCTCGCCGTTTTTGCCGGTTTCGATCGGCTTCAAACCGATGATCTTCTGGTACCAGGCCGAAACGACGGGCAGATCCTGGACGACCAGGTGTGCGTGGTCGACATGCGCCGGCATGGCAATGGCGTGGTCCTTCGGGATATCCGTCAAGTCTGCCTCCTTGGGCGTCGAAACTGCAGCCGGTCTGCCGGCCCAGTTTCGTTGAAACTGTTGTTGGGAATATGGGCCGGCGCGTCCGTTCACGGAAGCCCGTCAGTCGCTTGATGTTGTGTTCGATGAGCGTTGACAGTGGTTGCCGTCGCCCTACCTCCACTTGTGTAGGGTCACGCGAGCGCGGCGCTTTCGATTTGATTTCAATCAAAGCCGGGAAAGCGGTCGAGGCGCAATCTCCAGACGAGGGATTCGCCCGCCACATCTGGCGCGGCGATCCGTGAGGGCAACAGAAGGAGTACAGCATGTACAAGAAGATCGTCGTCCCGATTGCCATGGACCAGCTCGAGCACGGTGAATTTGTGCTGGGCATCGCCGAGAAGCTGATCGACGAAGGGGGCGAGATTGTCCTGCTCAATGTAGTCGAGGATCTGAATGCCTATGCGCAGGGCTACATGATCGTCGATTTCCCGCTGGAGATGGTCGAGGAATCCCGTAAGCAGGCGAAGAAGACACTCGAGGCCATGAAGACCAAGCACGGGATCAACGGGCGTGTCGAAATTCGCACCGGCGGCGCTGCCGGTACCATCAATGCCTTCGCGAGCGAAGAGAATGCCGATCTGGTGATCATCGCCTCCCACCGGCCGGGGCTGATTGATTACTTCATCGGCTCGACCGCGAGCCGCGTGGTCAGCCATTGCCCCTGCGCCGTACTCGTCGACCGGTAATCTGCCAACAATAAGAGCGGCTGCGGCGCGATCTTGCGCCGCCATCGCCGAGGAGTCTTCAGATGGACAAGTTTGCGCTTGACGATTTTCGCAGCCGCCTCGCTCACCGCAAGGAGGAGCTACAGGGGCGGCTGGTCAAGATCGAGCACGATCTCGATGAGCCGATGAACGCCGATGTGCCGGACCGCGTGACCGAGCGGGAAGGCGACGAGGTTCTCGAAGGCCTCGGTCTTGCCGGTCAGGAAGAGATCCGCGCCATCGACGCGGCACTCGACCGGATCGCCGCCGGCACCTTCGGCACCTGCGTCCGCTGCGGGCTGCCCATATCGTCGGCGCGCCTGCAGGCCGTTCCGCATGCGCCGCTCTGTCAGGAATGTGCGGCGGAAGTTACCCGCGGTGCAAGATGATCCATCGAGCGATCGCCGCGCCAGCGGCGATCCTTCGATTGTCATCTTAGTTCCAGCTTCAGTCTCGGCAGAAAGCGTCCCGGGATGACGGTCGACGCGATGACGCCGTCATCGACTGCGCCCATGCGGCGATAGAAATCGGCAGCACCCGGGTCGGCGTCGATCGTCATCGCCTTGGCGCCACGGTTGATCGCCGCCTCGACACACCAGTCGAAGAGGCTCCGGCCAATGCCGGCGGCGCGGACGTCGGGCTCGATGAAGAGCTTGTCGAGTTCGGCGATCTGGCCATGGGAGCGAACCTGCGCCAGACCGAGGATCCGTTCACCATCGACGGCGATTTGCAGATCGGAATCCTTCCAGTCCTCGGCCGTCAGCGTCAACGCCGGACGGCACGCCTCCAGAAAGGCGGCGTCGTATCCCCACACCGCCTTCGACCGCAGGCAGAGGTCGCTGAGCGCGGCCGCCAGTTGCGGCTCCGGGGTGCGTAAGACTGACATGGTTCTCCTCCTGATCGGCACGTCATCCTGTGCGCCCCATGTGGTCGTGACCGGGCCCGCAAACAAGGTCCCATGCACTTCGCAGACATGTCATGCGATTGTTGTAATGCGTTGCAAAAGTTGATGCTTTCGGCACGCTACCCTATCTTTGCGGCAGCTCGGGGCTGTGGCAGGATGACGATGGCGGCGCGACAGAACGGGCGCGTGACGGAAAGAAGGACAGAGACCCCGGGGAGAGGGATTGCGTGGAATTTGCTGGCGTCAAATGGAACTATGATCGCTCGGAACTGATTGCCGACGGCATCGTGCACGGCATCGGCCTTGCCGCCGCGCTGGTCGGTGTCACCGCGCTGATCTTCTACGCGACGCTCTGGAGCACCAGCGGCCAGCTTGCCGCCGCCGCCGTCTACGGGGCGGGGCTGCTTGCGACGCTGTCGATCTCGTTTCTCTACAATCTCTACCCGATCTCGCGCACCAAATGGTTCCTGCGCCGCTTCGACCATTCCTCGATCTTCATCTTGATCGCGGCGACCTATACGCCGTTCCTGCAGCGCGGCCTGGACGACCCGTTCCTGTTCGTGATGCTGATCGGTATTTGGGCGATCGCCGCCCTCGGCGTTGCGATCAAGTGTCTGTTCCCCGGCCGGTTCGACCGGCTGGCGATCCTGCTTTATCTCGCCATGGGCTGGAGCGGCGTGCTCGCCGCCGAGCCGCTCCTGTCGGCGCTGACGGCAACGACGCTGGTGCTGATCCTGATCGGCGGAATCATCTATTCCGCCGGCGTCATTTTCCATGTCTGGGAAAAGCTGCGCTTCCAGAACGCGATCTGGCACGGCTTCGTCGTGACCGGTGCAGCCGTGCATTATTCGGCCGTGCTGACCTGCTATAGCGCCGCATCCTGAACCGTGGTCAGTTTGGCGCTTCGCCCGCAGCGGCAGCGACAGGCGGATGCTGACAGCCTTCCGATGGCCTCAGCGCTTCCGCCATGCGTGAGATCACGCCGTCGAAGCTGGTGAGCCGGCTCTTGCGGTACTGCAGGCGGAAATAGGCGGCGCTGCCGTCGCAGAGCGCGATGGCACGCGTATAAAACACCTCTTCGCCACGGACACCCGAAAAGCTTGCCCAGGCGGTCGTCACGCGCGAATAGGCGATCCGCCAGTCGCTCTCGCGCTCGTAGCCGATGCGGTCGTTGACGTCGGTTTCGAAGTCGCCATCAAGCAATGTGCTGCCAAAGACCGAAAGGGTCGCGCCATTGTCGTTGGCATGGAAGCTGGCGCCGTCGCCATTGTCGCCCTGGCTCTGCAACTCGAAGCCAGGCGGTATGTCGAGCACGTAGCCGAAACGCGCATTGGCATAAGGTACCCAGTCGTCGGCGGCCGCCGCTGCCACGGCCGACGAGAGCAGGAGAGTGAGTGCTGTCAGTATGCGCAGCATGCGGACCTCCTCTCGCTTGCTCGACAGATAGTCTAGATAGCGCGGCCCCGGCGCAGGGCCTGTTCCTAATGGAACACCAGACCCCATGCCACTCCTTCCGCGCGCCGGTGTCAATCCTCGGTAAACGTCATCGCATGGCCGTTGAGGCAATAGCGAAGTCCCGTCGGCGGCGGGCCATCCGGGAATACGTGACCAAGATGGGCGTCACAATCGGCGCAGCGGATCTCCGTGCGCACCATGAAGTGCGAACGGTCCTCGATTTCCCGGATCGCCTGATCGTCGATCGCTGCGAAATAGCTCGGCCAGCCGCAGCCGGAATCGAACTTGGTGTCCGAGCGGAAGAGAGCCCGGCCGCAACAGACGCATTCATAGGTGCCGGTCCGCTTGTTGTTGAGAAAAGGGCCGGTGAACGGACGCTCGGTACCCTGCTGCCGGGTGATGCGGTATTGTTCCGGCGAGAGCATGGCCCGCCATTCCGCATCGGTCTTCACCACCTTGGGCATCTTTACAGTCGTCATGGAAGATCTCCTGTCGTTGCGGCGACTATATAGGAATGCTGCCGGAAGCGCGCAATCGACGTGTCTCGCCTTGCGGCCGACGCGGCGTAGGTCAGGCGATCTCGCGGCGGATCACCGTCGGGCCGGCCCCACGCCGACGTTTGCTGTTGTTGTAGAAGGCGATGAATTCCGCTGCCGGCAATGCCTTGGAGAACAGCCAGCCCTGGCCGTATTGCACGCCGCGCTCGATGAGATAATCGGCCTGCTCCTGCCGCTCGATGCCCTCGGCGACGATGTAGAGGTCGAGCGACTTGGCGATGTCGATGATATGCGGCGTGATCGAACTGGTGGCGGAATCCGTCCCGATCGTGTCGATGAAGGACTTGTCGATCTTCAGTGCATCGAGCGGCAGCTCCTGCAGATATTGCAGGCTCGAGTAGCCGGTGCCGAAGTCGTCGATCGCCACCGAGTGGCCGCGCCGGCGGGCTTCCTCGATCGTCGCGCGAGCCGATTTCACATCCATGAAGCCGCGCTCGGTCGCTTCCAGCCAGATCTGCTGGGTCAAGATGCCGGTGTTTTCCAGTGCTGCCTCTATCACCGGCAGGATGCGCCCTGATTTGATGTCATCGGCGGCGAGGTTGACGGCAATATGCAGCGAGCGATCCGCAAGGAGTATCGTTCTCAGTTCGGCGATCATGGCATGGATGACTTGGTCGGTGATTTCTTCGATCAGGCCATTCTCCTCCGCCAACGGTATGAAGAGATCGGGGCGGACCATTTGCCCATCGGGCCGCCGCCAGCGCACGAGCGCTTCCGCGCCGACGCAGATGCCGGTCTTCAGTTCGATCAGCGGCTGATAGTGGACGATGAACTCGCGCCGCTGCACCGCGATCGAGAGTTCTCCGAGCGGCGAAAGGCGGCGCCGCGACAGCCAGACGACGAGACCGACCATCAGTGCTGCGACCAGGGCCCCGACTGGCAGGAGCAGCAGCCGCTCCCGGTCCATGTCGTTTAGAATGGCGATACCGGGGGCACTCGCAACGGCAATCCAGTTTGCGCCCCGTGAGGTTGCGAACAGGTCGTCGCCGTCGCTGCCGGTTCCGGGAAGTTCGGCGAGCCGCGCCGTAAGCGACGCATCCGGATTATTCAGAGTGCCGATCAGGACACCATTTTTCGTGGCCACCGCAAGCCGGGTGCCGGGCTCCGCAATCACGTCGACGAATCGAGCCGGATTGGTCAGCGCGGTATAGGAGCGATATCGGAAGGCCGTCATGGGGGCGCCGGTACTGATCGTCGGATACATCCGCGGGATGACTTCGACGCCGTTGCTGGCGAAAAAATCGGCGGACGGGGAGCGGGTGAGACGGCGCGGAGGGTAGCCCCACGACGTGCACCTCAGCAGCCCGTTCTCGAAGTAGCCGATATCTTCGATGGAGGTCGTGTTGACGACGAGCGAGCGCAGCGCTGCGATGTGCGTCGACATGCATGGCGGCATGTCGAACCGGTCGGCGACCTTCAGCGCCCGGAAGGCTTCCTCGAGCGCCGCATCGGCGCGCATGATGGCGTAGTTGGCAAGGCGCGAAAGCCGCGTCTGCTCGCTGCGCACCGCGATCGACCAGGACAGATAATAGGCCGCCAGCATCGGCAGGATCGCGCCGAGTGCAGCCAGGATACTGGCGATGACGACTATGCGAGATCGTTCCAAGCAGGCCTCGCCCGTGATCGTTGGTTCTTCAGTTCATGCTGCTTGCCGCAGAAAGACGCTTCGATAAGCGGAGCCTGGCAGTTCGCGGATGTCGTCGAAGGCAGACGTTGCGAGCAGCCGTTGGTTTCCGCCGGTCCGGCGATCGAGGCTTCGTATTATTTTGAATTGAAGAAGCCTTTACGTACAACTACCACGTCTTATTGTCCCGATTCCAGGACGTTCGATCCTGCTGCGACGACAACTGAATATTATGCTAACAGCATTTTAATTGTAGTCGGTGGCCGCCGCATGAAACGAACGAATCTGATAGTGCTTGGACTGCTGTCTCCGATCTCCGAAGCGACTTTAGGGCACATAACGTCGATTTTATCTGGATAAGGCTTGAGGCGCCATAACCCTTCTTTTATGTCGGGTCTTCGATTGATTGTTTGGTGAAAATATAAAGGAGCAGGCCAGGACGATGGATGTTGCGGCCCTGACATTTCTGGCCCTCGCACTCCCATTCGTGGGGGCCTTGGTCGCGCCGCTGCTCACGCGCCTGCTCGGGCACAAGGCGGCCTGGGTCCTGGCACTCTTCCCCGCGGCCATAGTCCTGCATTTCACCCGCTTCTGGCCGGAAGTGGCCAAGGGCGAGGTGGTCACCGGCGGCTATGCCTGGATCCCGTCGTTCAATGTCAGCTTTTCCTGGCTGATCGACGGTCTGTCGCTGACGTTCGCCCTGTTGATCGCCGGCATCGGCATGCTGATCGTGCTCTATTCCGGCGGTTACCTGAAAGGCCATCCGCAGCAAGGGCGGTTCTTCTCGTTCATCTTGATGTTCATGGGATCGATGCTCGGGCTCGTCGTGTCCGACAGCTTCCTGATGCTCTTCGTTTTCTGGGAACTGACCTCGATCACGTCGTTCCTGCTGATCGGCTTCGACCATTCGCGCGAAGCGGCCCGGCGTGCGGCGCTTCAGGCGCTGGTCGTGACCGGAGGAGGCGGGCTGTTCCTGCTCGCAGGACTTCTGATCACCTGGAATGTCAGCGGCGTCACCCAGCTTTCGCTGCTCATGGCCTTTGGCACGGAGATGCGCGAAAGCCCGTTCTATCTGGCGGCGCTCCTTCTCGTTCTCGGCGGCGCCTTTACGAAGTCGGCGCAGTTCCCCTTCCATTTCTGGCTGCCGAACGCGATGGAAGCACCGACGCCCGTCTCGGCCTATCTGCATTCGGCGACCATGGTGAAGGCTGGCGTCTATCTGTTGATGCGGCTCAATCCCGTTTTCGGCGGCACGCCTGAATGGCAGATCCTGCTGCCGCTCTTTGGCGTCGCTACGCTCGTCATCGGTGCAGCCCTGGCCTGCCGCCAGACCGACCTGAAGCTGATGCTCGCCTATACGACGATGGCGTCGCTCGGCCTGCTCGTCATGCTGACCGGTCTCGGCGCCCCGCATGCGATCGAGGCGGCGGCGCTCTATCTCGTCGCACACTCCCTGTTCAAGGGCGCGCTTTTCATGGTTGCCGGCATCATCGACCATGAGACCGGCACGCGCGACGTGACGAGGCTCGGGGGCTTGCGCTCGGCCATGCCGCTCACCTTCGTCATTGCGCTTGCCGCGGCATTCTCGATGGGCGGGCTGTTCCCCTTCTTTGGCTTCATCGCCAAGGAGGAAATCTACTATGCACTCTCCGGCTTCGACCGCCGCTCGATGGTCTTTGCTGCGCTCGCGATCTTCGGCAATGCGCTGATGTTTGCGGCCGCCTTCGCCGTAGCCCTCAAGCCATTCGTCGGTGCGAAGGTCGAGACGCCGAAGGCGGCCGCGCACGAGGCGCCGTTGCTGCTCTGGCTCGGACCGGCGCTGCTCGCCGCCAAGGGGCTTTCGGCGGCGTTGCTCTCGGGGCTGACCCACGAACTCGTATCGGCGCCGATGGCATCAGCGATATCAGGCGAACCGCGTACGGTCACGATATCGGTCGTTCCGCACGTCGGGGTGCCGTTGGCCATGTCGATCGCGACTGCGTTGATCGGAATCGTCTTCTACCTGAAGCTCGATCGCCTGCGTGGCTTCATCGCCACGATCCTTGCCGATATCGGCTGGGGACCGGACCGTGGTTTCGACCAGTTCATTCGCGGGCTCGTTCGTTTTTCCGGCGCCCTGACGCGCCGGCTGCAATCCGGCCGACTCGATGTTTACATGACGGTGACCTTCATCCTGGTTGCCTTCGTGCTGCTGCTCGTTCCGCTCATCTATGGCGAACTGCCGCGCGCGCCGTTCTTCGCACCCGATGTGCCGCTACATGAGCTTGCGATCATGGCAATCGCGGTCATCGGTCTCGTTGCCGTCGTGCTCGCACCCGATCGGCTGACGGCGATCGTCTCGCTCGGCATCCAGGGTTTTGCCGTGGCCGTCATCTTCCTGCTCTATGGTGCGCCGGACCTTGCCTTCACGCAGTTCATGATCGAGACGCTGTCAGTCGTCGTGCTGGCGCTGGTGATGACAAGGCTCAGGCTCTCGCCGTCCGACCATCGGCCGCTCGCACAGAAGGTTCCGGATTTCGCCATCGCGCTCGCCTGCGGCGTCGGATTCAGCCTGATGTTGCTGAAGGCGACGGGTGTTCCCTTCGACGCCACGCTGACCGATTTCTTCAATCTCTATTCGAAGTCGATCGCGCACGGCGCCAATGTGGTGAACGTCATCATCGTCGATTTCCGCGGCACGGACACGCTGGGTGAGATCGCGGTGCTGATGGTCACCGGTCTTGCCATCCTGTCGCTGGTCCGCTTGAGGGCCGGTTCGCTTCGCCGTATCGCCGACAACGATCCGGATGCGGAGGAGCGCGCATGAAGTCGGTGATCTTCCGGGCCGTCGCGCCGTTTCTTGCCAGCCTGATGGTGCTGTTTTCGATCTTCGTGCTGCTGCGCGGCCATAACGAACCCGGTGGCGGTTTCATCGGCGGGTTGATCGCGGTTTCGGCGCTGGCGATCTACGGCATCGCCTGCGGCGTCGAGACTGTGCGCCGCGCGATCTATTTCCACCCGATGGCAATCGCCGGCGCGGGGCTCTTCGCATCGGCGGTCGCCGGCCTGATCTCGATTGCCGCACGCGTCCCGTTCATGACCGGTCTCTGGATCTATCCCTCGGTTCTCGGCGTGGAGATCCCGCTGTCGACCGTGATGCTCTTCGACTGCGGTGTCTATCTCGTCGTCGTTGGCGCGATCAGCTCGGTTGCGCTTTCGCTCGAAGAGCGGGGAGGCGAGTGATGGAAGCCTGGTTCGCGTTGCTCGTCGGCATCTTCTTCACGGTGGCGGTCTATCTGCTGCTGTCGAAGTCCATCATCCGCGTCTTGCTTGGTGTCGCCATCCTCGGCAACGCGGTCAACCTGCTGATCTTCACCGGCGGGCGGCTGACGCGCGGCGTGCCGCCGGTCATTCCCGGCCACCAGGATACGCTCACGGGACCGGCCGCAAACGCTCTGCCGCAGGCGCTGATCCTGACGGCAATCGTCATCTCCTTCTCCTTCTTCGCTTTCCTGCTGGTCCTGGCGTGGCGCGCCTACGAGGAGCTGCAAACCGACAATACCGACGAGATGCGCGTCGCCGAGCCGAAGGACGAGCCGGCTCCGCCGCTTGGATATTGACCGACCCATGGCCGCTTCGACTTCTCCCCCCGCAGATCTCGCCGCCGCGCTCGTTCTCGATCCGGTCGCCTCTGCCGAATGGCTGGTGATCCTGCCTGTCGCCTGGTGCCTGGCGATTGGCGCACTGCTGGTGATGCTGCGCCGAAAGATCGACTGGCATCCCTATATTGCGGTCCTCGGCCTTGCCGGCCTCGTTCTCATCGACGTTCTCCTGCTTCGGCATGTACTCGCAAGCGGTCCGTTGACGATGGTCATGGGGCGCTGGCTGCCGCCCTTCGGCATCGCCTTCACCGTCGATCTCACCGGCGCGCTCTTTGCGCTGGCGGCCTCGGTGGTGGCCCTTGCCGGCGGGGTCTATTCGCTGGCCGATATCAATGACAGCGGCCGGCGCTACGGCTTCTATCCGTTCCTGATGCTCCTGATGGCGGGTGTCTCCGGCGCCTTCCTGACGGGCGACATCTTCAACCTCTACGTCTGGTTCGAGGTGCTGCTGATCTCCTCCTTCGGCCTGATCGTGCTCGGCTCCGAGCGGGAGCAGATCGACGGCGCAGTGAAGTACGGCTTCCTCAATCTGATCGCGACCACGCTGTTCCTGATCACCACAGGCTATCTCTATGCGAGCTTCGGCACGCTCAACATGGCCGATATCGCCCGCAAGGCCGAAGGTCTTGCCGGTACTGCGCCGCTGATGACGCTGACGGCGCTCTTCGTGCTCGCTTTCGGCATGAAGGCGGCAGCCTTTCCGGTCAATTTCTGGCTGCCGGCTTCCTATCACACGCCGCGCGTCGTGGTATCGGCGCTCTTCGCCGGCCTGCTGACCAAGGTCGGGATCTACGCCCTGATCCGCGTCACCGTCATGCTGCTGCCGATCCAGCGCGAGGAACTGAGTTTCGTCGTCGCGCTTGCCGGCGCGCTGACCATGCTCGTCGGCGCCTTCGGGGCGCTGGCGCAATCGGATTTCCGCCGCATGCTCGGCTATCTCGTGGTCGCCGGCATCGGCTCGATCCTCGCTGGTATTGCCGTCGGCGGGCCGGGCGGTATCGGCGGGGCGATCTTCTACGCGCTGCATTCGATGCTGGTGATGACTGCGCTTTATTTCGCATCCGGCATCGCGGCCAGGCTCGGCGGCAGCTTCTCGCTTTCGTCGCTTGCAGGCCTTTATCGTCGCCATGCCGGTTTCGCGGCGTTGACGCTGATGCTGGCCTTCGCCGTTTCCGGGCTGCCGCCGTTCTCCGGCTTCTGGCCGAAGGTGATGCTGGTCAAAGCGGCGCTCGATATCGGCGCCTGGTGGCTGGCAGGGGCCCTGCTTCTCACCGGTTTCCTGACGACCGTTGTCACCGGGAGGTTCTTCCTATTGGCCTATTGGCGCGATGCCGGCGCCGGGGAGGGAGCGACGGCGTCCGCGACGATCTCGCCCGCGGCACTCCTGCCGCTTACTGCATTGACTGTCCTCGCCCTGGCGATCGGCCTCTATCCGGAGCCGCTGCTTGCGACCATTCAAAGCGCGGCGGCGGGGCTCTCCGAACCCTCGGCCTATCTGAACTCGGTTTTCCCGGGAGGTGCCCCGTGACCAAGTTCCTCACCATCAACCTGGTGTTCACGGCGATCTGGGGGGCGATCAGCGCCAGTTTCTCGCTGGCCAATCTGATCCTCGGTTTCGCCGTCGGAGCTCTTTCCCTGTCGCTGATCCGGCGCGAGCTCCAGCCCGTCACCTATCCGGTGCGGCCGCTCAAACTGTTTCTGCTGACGGCTCTGTTCTTCAAGGAGTTGGCAATCTCGGCAACCAAGGTCGCCCTCATGGTGATCCAGCCGAAGATGGTGCTGAAGCCCGGCATCTTTGCCTTTCCGCTGACGGTCAAGAGCGATTTCGAGATCGCGCTGCTTGCCAATCTCATCACCCTGACGCCAGGAACCCTTTCGGTCGACGTCTCCGACGACCGCCGGACGCTCTACGTCCATGCGCTCGATTGCGCCGACCCGGGCGGCTTGCGGCGCGACATCGCCAACGGCTTCGAACGGCGGATAAAGGAGGCGTTCGAATGAGCCTGCCAGACCAGATCGAAGCCTTCGCCACGGGCTTCGCGCTCATCGCGCTGTCTACCGCCCTTCTGGTTACCGTCTGGCGCATCGTCCGCGGCCCGACCCTGCCGGACCGCGTGCTCGGTCTCGACATGCTGGTGGCGATCGCCATCGGCCTGATTGCCGTCGTCGCGATCCGCACCGGTTTTAACCTTTACATCGACATTGCCATCGCCCTGGGCCTGGTCGGCTTCCTGGCGACGATCGCCTTTGCGCGTTTCGTCCTCGCTCGCGGGCTTTCGCCGGAAAGCGCGCCGGAAGCAACGCGCGTCTCCACACCGCGATCCAACGCGGTCCGTCGCAGGCACAAAGGAGGCCGCCGATGAACCCGGTGCTGGAGATGGCCATCGCCGTGTTGGTTGCCGCTCTGTTGATCGTCGGCGCGATCTTTTCGCTGCTTGCGGCAATTGGCATCTTGCGTTTTCCCGATCTTTACACCCGTATGCACGCAGCGTCGAAGGCCGGCACCATAGGTTCCGGCCTGTTGCTGCTGGCTGCAGGCGTTCATTCTCTGGATGCGGCAATACTGATTCGGGCGCTTGCAGGCTTCTTCTTCTTCGTGCTGACTGCACCAATTTCGGCTCATCTCTTGGCAAAAGCCGCACATCAGGCTGGTTACAAACTTACGAAACTGTCAGTCGTAGATCAGCTTCCGCAAAAGGAAGAGCCACGTCGTCGCTGATCGATGACATTTCTGAATTTGTATTTCAGAACTTTGCGATGCAGTGTGGCCATTTTAGCAATTTGGAGATAAAGTTGCTAAGTGTCGGCAAATTTATGTTTGGACATTTCACGCATCGATGTTAATCGGGTAAATGTAAAGTGTCGTCGCGGAAAATACTTTGATCTGAAATTCCAGCTTGAGTTGTGTATGTTTGGTTGTTGCTTTGAGAGTTCGGTCGTCCCGGTGACTCGGCAGCAGGTTTCGTAATCAAAATTCCAACTCTTGATATCGTGGCCGGCGTTTGTCTTTGCCGCGTTTGATGGTCCATCCCAAGGCAGCGAAGGCTTCCTGACGGCTCTTGCAAGCGTTCCTCCCCCGAGACGTCGTTTCGGGTTGTGCTGAAGTCCGATAGGAGAAAGAAATGACTGAAACAGCGCTTGGCGCGAGCCATGAACTTCTGGTTGAACTGACGGCGGAAATCGTTGCCGCCTATGTCAGCAATCATGTGGTTCCCGTCGCCGAGCTTCCCACGCTGATCGCAGACGTGCACTCGGCCCTCAACAACACCGCGGCGCCGGCACCGGTCGTCATCCCGGTTGAAAAGCCGAAGCCGGCCGTGTCGGTTCGCAAGTCCGTCCAGGACGACCAGATCACCTGCCTTGAATGCGGCGGCACCTTCAAGTCGCTGAAGCGTCACCTGATGACCCACCACAATCTGTCACCGGAAGAATACCGCGAGAAGTGGGACCTGCCGACCGACTACCCGATGGTTGCGCCCGCCTATGCGGAAGCACGCTCGCGCCTCGCCAAGGAAATGGGCCTCGGCCAGCGCCGCAAGCGCCGCGGCAAGTAAGGCTTCAACCGTCTGGTGATGCGTTGCGGCTGTTTGCTGCGAGTACCTGACGGCATTTGGTTTGATCACAAAGGGCCGGGCCTGAGCGTCCGGCTCTTGTGCTTTGTGCTGTCGGGTCCTGACGGTGTCAGGCCGCCAGCCGAAGCTCCGCTTCGTTCTTGATGCGGCGGATCATCGAGCGCAGGCCGTTGGCGCGCTGCGTCGAGAGATGCTCGATCAGGCCGATCTTGCCGAAGGTATCGATGGCATCGATCTCGGCGATCTCCGAGGCATGTTTGCCGGAATAGATGGCGAGCGCGATCGCGACAAGGCCGCGCACGATATGCGCATCCGATTCACCTTCGAAGGTCAGCACGGGGTCCTCCGGATCGCCCGTCGTCTGGGTGACGAGCCAGACCTGGCTGGCGCAGCCCTGAACCTTGTTTTCCTGGGTCCGCTTGGCCTCAGGCATCTCCGGCAGCGCCTTGCCGAGTTCGATCACATAGCGATAGCGATCCTCCCACTCGTCGAGGAAGGCGAAATCGTCGATGATCTGCTCAAGCGTCGTCATGATCCAGGTCCAGTTGTCGGAATAGTATACCCCCGCCGGCCCTTGCCGCGAACGAGGTTCGTCCCTGCCATGCCCTTTGCTGTCGGGCGCGCAGGCTTTCAGCCCTCATATAGGGGATCGAATGGCCATTGAGAACCGTCAATAACGGTTGCCTTGGGCATCGGCGGCATTTCGCGGGCGCGTCAGATCGAAACGCTTGACGGAAAGGTGAAGGTATTTCCGGCGCTTGCGTCGATCCCGCCGAGTTTGCCGATGGCGGCAGACGAGACATGGCCGGCCGCCCGCGCATCGTCAGCGTCACGGACAGATCTATCGTTGCGCAATTCCTGCTCGGCTTTCCGCAACAGTTGCTTTACCTGTTCGGCAACCGATTTGAGTTCGGCGACCACTTTCATGGTGGAGCCGGACTCGCGATTTTCGTCGCTGAATTCGCGATAGGCGCGCTCGGCGAAGTTTGCCGGCCCGGAGGGCGCGACTGCATCATCGTCTGTCGCAGCACGTTCCGTCTGCGCATTGCCGGCCTCTGCCAGGGCAGTCGCGGCTGCGGCGGATGCAACGCCATCTGCCGCTTCGATACCGCCTGCGCCGGCCAACTGCTGGACGGCCGCGCCGAGTTGCTTGGCGAGCCTTGCAAGCGTTTCGGGATCCGATGCAAAGAAGCGGAGCATGCGAAGCTGCTCCTTGATCTCGTCGATCTTCTTCTTGGCTGCGGCGGCGCGGTCGTCCGCGCCTTCGTCGGTGCCGAGAAGCAATACGGCCGATGCCGGGCTCTTGCCTTCGCCGGCGGTCGAAGTGCCGGGCGTCGCCGGCCGCCTCACGCCTGCATTCGAAAAAAGCCCATGGATCTGCATCGGGTGCCTCCGCTTGCCGTGCGGCGGACCTAAGCAGCCACGGCTTGTGCGTGGCTGGCTCGGGCGCGATCCAAGGTTGCGCCAGCGAAAAAGAAAACGCCGCGAGGGGATGGATCCTCGCGGCGGCCACGACAGGGCGGCAAGTCAGGCAGTTAAGTTGCGAATGGGTGGATGGGCGGCTCGCCGGCCCGACCGAGGGCTTGGCGTGATTACTGGATGACCGCGGCCTTGGGATCGAGGCGCTTTTCCGGAACCGGCGTGCGCTTGAAGACAGGCTCTGCATCGATGGTGCTGACCTCGGTGGCCGGAGCCGCCAGATCGGTCTGCGGCTTGGCCGTGCCGGTCATCGCCGGTGCGACCGTACCGGTCGTCACCTTGGCATCGGGCTGGGCATCGGTTTCGGCAAACTGGGTATCCAGGAATTCATAGGCGATGCGTGCACCTTCGCGAGCCCGATGGCCGAGGGCGACGAAGGTCTCGGCACCCTTCTCGCAGATCTCAGGCTTCTGGGTGCAGATGGCGCTGATGTATTGGAAAGCCTCATTGGCGGCGGCGAAGGTGTCGCCAAGCTCGACCTTGGGGGCATGCTCCAGCTTCTGCGAACTCGACGGATCGAGGAATGGCAGCAGCACCAGCACCAGCGAAAACCAGAATGTCGCCTTGATGAGAAACCACATGTTCTGCCCATCCTTCGTTCAGTTGCCTGAGCTCGCCAGTCTTCTAGCCGGCTTTTGCGCCTTCGGCATCCCGCAGCGCTGGAGTATCCCCTGATACCCGTTCGCGCTGCCGTCGTTTCCTCGGGGAACCTGCTGCCTTCGATGCAGCGTCGGCCCTTTGTTGAGATCGACACTAGGACGGGAATCACAAGACGGCTTTTCAAAATCGAGCGGCATTTGCTTCAAATTTTAATGAAATGCCGCCCTCGAGTGCTTTGCCGCGCATTTGTGTCGCATTTTAGCTTTCGCCGTTAAGGTTCGTGGCGGCCCCCTTGGCGCGAAGCCCGGAAGCGTCGGGAATGGCGTGCCGGTAGGCGCGCCACAATCGTTAACAGTGTCCAGAAAATGCACAGAAATCCGTTGCTTACGCCCCGTTAACCACAAGAAATGAAGGTCGCTCGATTTGCTTCAAAACGGGATTTTTCAGCCGTTTCGCACCGTTCCGGCACGGGCGCGTTTATTCTTTCATTAAGCCGGGGATGCGAGATTCCGACATGTCACGAGGCAGTCTGAATCGCGGTTCCCAGGTAGGGGAAATCGGTCGCGCCAGCCTCGCAAGAACAACAAATGTAGCAGGGTAAAGCGTGAACGTATTGCGTAACATGGCTGGCAGATGGGCGTCCCGCGTGGACGAGGTCGCGGCCCTGTGGCTGCCCCGTCGTGAAGCTTCCTCGCTCGCCGGACGCCGCGATACGAAACGCCTGCGTGCCGTTGCGGCCGTCTCGCTGACGACGCTGCCGGTGGTGCCGCTCGCCCTGTCGTTCGCCATGCCGGTGTCCTCGGCCCTGCCGCTCGGCACCGCCCTTTGGGCTTCCGCCTCGCTGCTGGCGGCGGCCGTTGCCATCGCCCGCGGCCGGGCGCCGGACGCTGGAGCGCCGGCTCCGTCCGATCCCGCGCTCCCGGACCTCTCGGCCGCCTATGACCTTTTTGCGGGTATCGTGACCGTACATGACCTGCGCGGCAATGTTCTCTCCGTGCATGGGCGCGATGCAGCCGAGCACCTGACGTTGATGCGCGACCCCGCAGGCCGCGGCTTCATCGAGCAGATTCACGTCTCCGACCGCATCACCTTCCTGAGCGCGATCGACATCCTTCGCCAGGGTGGCGACCGGGCGACGGTCGATATCCGTATCGAACGGCGGACATTGCCGATTGAAGGCGAACAGTTCGTCTACATGTCCTGTGAACTGGCGCCGCTACGTGATCGCGATGGCAACTTGACGGGGATCCTTGCCCAGTCGCGCGATGTCTCCGAGGAGGCCGGTCTGCGCGCCGAGGCCGCTGCCCGGACGGCCGAAGCGGAATCTGCGAACGACGCCAAAACCCGTTTCCTCGCCGCTGTCAGCCACGAACTGCGCACGCCGCTCAACGCCATCCTCGGTTTTTCCGACGTGTTGGCCGGCGAATATTTCGGCAAACTCGAGAACGATCGCCAGCGCGAATACGTAGGCCTCATCCATAAGTCGGGCGAACATCTGCTCTCCGTCGTCAACACCATGCTCGACATGAGCAAGATCGAGGCGGGGCGCTACGAACTCCTGCCCGAGCCTTTCCGCGTCGCCGAGGCGGTTGCCGCCTGCGAGGCGATGCTATCGCACCAGGCCGCCGAAAAGGGCGTCAAGCTGGTCAGCCGCGTTACCCGCGGCATCGGCGAAATCAATGCCGATCAGCGCGCCTTCCAGCAGGTTCTCATCAACCTGATCGGCAACGCCGTGAAGTTCACGGACCATGGAGGTGTCGTGACGATCGACGCCGAGGTGGATGGTGCGATACTGAAGCTCTCGGTCAGCGACACCGGCATCGGTATCGCCGCCGACAAGCTGGAGCTGCTCGGTCAACCTTTTGTCCAGATCCAGAACGACTATACGCGCCGCTACGAGGGCACCGGCCTCGGCCTTTCGCTGGTCAAGGGCCTCGTTGCGCTTCATGGTGGCGATCTGACGATTCGCAGCCGCGAGGGCGAGGGGACTGTCATCGTCGTGACGCTACCGTGCGACGGCTCCGGCATCGCCGTTGCCGAGCACCAGGAGCGGCGTTCGTCGGTAACGGTGGAGTTTCCGCCGCGCCTGCGCGATGGAGAAACGAAACCGGCTGCCGAAGGGGGGCGGTCCGAAGACGTTGGTTTGAACGAGGAACGGGGATATGGCGCCGCGCAAGCGAAAACAGCCTGAACGGAAGAAGGCCGCGCGGCGTGCGCCCGGCCTGGCCGTGCGCGGGCTGGCTCTTGCCGGACAGGGTGTTGGACTTGCCGGCCGCCTGATGGCGCGTCATCCGCTTGTCTCTGGCGGCTCGGCCGCCTTCCTGGTCGTGTTTTCCTTCGTTGCCGCCAATGCCATGTGGTATCAGCACGGCGTGCACCCGTCGCCGCTCCTGCGTACCCGCGTGCCGCTCGTCAGTGCCGAAACCGCGCAGCGGATCGCCATCGCCAAAGGTGAGGAGGTCGAGCAGCGTAACGTGACCACCTTCGTCATCGAGCGCGAGGGCGAGGCCAAGGCGGACAATGTCGAGGACGTGATTGCCGCTGCTTCCGCAGATCTTCCGGCGGACAAGCCGTCGCCCGAGCGCGTGGCAAGCGTGCCCGCGGGCGCGACCTCGAAGCTCGTCGCCGACATCCAGACGGAATTGAACCGGATCGGCCTTTATGACGGCGTACCGGACGGGCGCACCGGCCCGCGGACGGCGGCTGCGATCCTGCGCTTCGAAGCGCAGGCGGGCCGCGCCGAGACGGGCTTGGCCAGCACCGGGTTGTTGCAGGCGCTACGGGCCGCGCCGAGCGACAAGGCTGCTCAGGTCACGCCGGCGGGAAGACCTCTCGCCGAGGCAAAGGGCAACGGCGTGGAGATCGATCCGGTCGCTGCCGCCATTCGTTCCTCCGAGAAGGAAGGTAATTTCATTCCGCGTGCCGAAATCCCGGTTTCGAGCGAACTGGTGCTGAACATCCAGAAGGGGCTCAGCAACCTCGCCTATGCGGATGTTGCGGTCGATGGCGTCGCCGGAGAGCAGACGCGGGCAGCGATCCGCCACTTCGAAAAACACTACCGCCTGCCGCAGACCGGCGAGCCGAATGCGCAGGTCTTGAAGAAGCTCAAGGAAATCGGCGCGCTCTGATCGATGATCGGGTTTGACCACGCCGCCGATTTGCCTCTGCCAGCCGGCGCGTGTATCAGCCTTCCATGCGCTTGAAGTCTCACATCTTCGTCTCGTCCCTCTTGCGCCGCGCATTTTTGCTCGGCGGCTATGCGGCCGTGCTGCGCAAGGGAGCGGAGGAGGCCGGCGCAATCTTCATCCGCCAGCGGACGCGGCTCGGCACCGAAACGCTCTTTGCCCCGGCGCCGCAGAATTTCTTCGCCGACGAAGTCGATATTGGCCGTAAGTTTGAAGTGAGGTTGCGCGACAGCGACGCGGAAAGGGTCGATGCGGCCCTTGCGAGCGAGATCCGGTTCGATCCGGATTGCTGGATCGTGGAAATCGAGCTGGACGACCATGGCGATCTGTTCGAGGTCGTTCCGCAGGATGGCGCAAGCGGCCCCTGACGCTGTCTTGCCGATCAGGCGAACATGCTTGCCTCTCCACTTGGTGAGGCCGTGGAACGCGCTCATGGACGATCGAATCGACTCGATAGGCGAACTCTCGAAGCTGAGCGGCAGCCCGATCAGGCGGCTTCGGTTTTACTCGGACAAGGGTTGTTGCCGCCGTTTGAGTGGACTGAGAGCGGCTACCGCATGCGGCGCGGACTTGCCGGAGGATGCCGCATCAAGGTAGCGCGCAAGATAAGAGATTTCTGGGCCTAGCCGCGTCGCCGGCCGAAAAGTCGCAGTGGCTGCACATTGCCGCCGGCCGCTGCCGCAATCCGACGAGGGCCGATCTGGCGCGCACTGTTGGCGGGAGTTTCAGCGAAGTATGCTTCGTGCCTTGCAGCTGCGGTTGATTCTTCGGCCTCCGCCTCGAGCCAGGCATCGAGCTGTTCGCGACAGGCGGCGCGGTTCATGGCGCCGATCAACGCTTCGGCATGGGTCGTCTCGCCGAAGGGCTCGCGAAGATGCGGATATAGCGTCTCGAGCACAAAACCGGCATCGGACGTCTCGACATCGAGCGCGACGAGGCTCGTCGCCAGCCGCTGCCCGGAGATATCGAGCAGGACGCGTTCGACCTGCGCGTCCTTGGTGCCGAGTGCCTGGCCGAGGACGCGTGAGAACAGGATGATCTCGCCGCTACGGGCAAAGCGCACGAGCAGCGCCGCAGGTGCGTCGTTGATCGCATCGGTTGAGGTCGTCGGGGCGGTGTTGCGTGACCCCGCTCGCGCCAGCGTCTTGATCTCGTGTCGCAGCGCTTCTTCGCGGGCCGCGCGCACCGAACCAGCCTCGGCCTCCGGGTTCCTTCGCTCGGCCACCGCCTGCCTTGCTGCATTGCTGCGCGCGGCGAGCCCGGGCGGATTGTGGTGCTCGACCAGGGCATCGACGACAAGGGGAGAGAGGTTCGGGCGGCGCGCGATCGCTGCGGCGTGTTCCGGCCCGCGGTCGCGGATGACCGCGATGAGGGTGCGGTCGGTAATCGCCTTCGAGCGCGTCAGAAAAATCGCGGCAATGGAAATCGGCATGCCGCCGATCAGCGCGGCGACCGGCTCCGGGACCTGTGGACACTGGGAAAGGGCTGCCGCCGCCTGACGGCGGGCTTCGTTGCTGGAACCGAGGAAAAGCGGCTCGAACAGTTCGGCAAATTGCTTCATGTCGGACTTGCCGGGGATGCGCAGGCTTTCGAAACCGGTGACCGTCGCCATCAGGACGACGTCCTTCAAGCGGCCGGTCTGTGGCCTTTCCAACTCACGAAAGCGATCCGTCACGGTAATTCCCTGCACGCAAAACATGATCGCCGTTTCCGGTGATCCGGAAAGGCACACGTCGCAAAAATTAGAAGAAAAGCGTTAGCGTACTGTTAACTATGGATGTTGGAGCTTTATTCAGGCTTGCGGCACCTGCGTGGCGCCCGGCAAGGCCGACAGATTGCCCGATTACCCCGCTTTTCCGGGGACATTCGGGGCATTAGCCATAAAAAATCCACATGCGGTCACGAGTTATCGCGGCGACGGTCAAGGGCTCCGGACGCCCGCCGACGCCTGGAGGCCGAGTGAAGAGGGGCCTCTCCATGGGAGATATGGAACTGTGAAGAAATTTATCCTGCGCGCAGCGGCGGTCTGCGCGCTGCTGGCGGCCCCGGCGATCGCCGAAGCCGCGGAAGGCTTTGCCACTGCCAATGTCAACATGCGCTCCGGTCCGAGCACCCGCTATCCGGCGGTATCGCTGATCCCGGTCGGCGAATCCGTCGAAATTCACGGATGCCTTGCGGATCTGCCGTGGTGCGACGTCTCGTTCTATGGCGGGCGCGGCTGGGTTGCCGGGCGTTACGTCCAGGCTGACTATCGCCGCAATCGCGTGTATGTCGAGCCCCGCTATTATCGCCCGCTCGGCATTCCGACGGTTGTCTTCCAGTTCGACAGCTATTGGGACCGCAACTACCGTGGCCGCGATTTCTATCGTGAGCGCGCTCGGTGGCGCCGGGGACCGGATTGGGTCGATGACAGCCGGCATCGCCGCGACTGGGAACGGCAGCGCGAGCGCGACCGCAATGACTGGGAACGCGATCGGCGCCGCGCGCAGCGCGACTGGGAAAGCGGTCAGCGTGAAGAGGAGTGGTGGCGTTCGGAACGTGAAGATCGCCGAGAATGGGAACGTCGCAGCGTCCGCATTCGCCAGGACGATGACGGTATCTACGAACGCGCCCGCCCGGCGCCGTTGGTTCGGTGCCAGTTCGACGACCCAGACTGCGAGAACTGACGGGAAGCGCCGTGCTTCGGCGCTATTCCGTTGAATAGGAAAACGGGCGGCGCGGGCCGCCCGTTTGCTTTTGGCAGCTCGGTTTCTGTGGTCTCAGGCGGAACCAAACGCCATCCGGAGCGTTGAGACCGCGCAGACAAGGGAGCGTTGTAATGGTGGAAAAGAAACTGGAGGCCGTGCAGAAAGTCGGCGAAAACGTTTCGCAGGTGCAAGCGCGTGCCGAGGTTGATGTTCAGATCGCCGAACTGCGGGCGGAAATCGCTCGACTGACCGAAGCTGTCTCGGCCATCGGTAGCGGTACGAGGGCGGTTGTTCAGGGGGAGGCGGAATTGATGGCGGAACGCGTTCGCGAGCGGGTACGCGAGGAGCCCTTGGCGACGCTGGTGGCAGTTGCCGGTGTGTCGTTCCTGCTTGGTCTGATATCGCGACGCTGACTGCGGTTTGATGCCGCTCCGGACTGTTACCTTGGATACATCTCGAGGGTTCATCCGGCGCGATAATGAATCTAGGTTGGTGCCGGAGCGGTGTATTAGCATTCTGTTAACCAGCCTATGGCTCAATCGGGGCGGACCCGTTATCATCGGGCTGCGTCGTATGAACCAGAAGAGCAACATCCGGGCGACCGGAAGAAGGAGCAGACGAGAAAAGCGCGCCTGTCCAGGCAAGCCTGGAGAAATGCGCTGGCCCGAGAGGGCAGGGTGAAATCTGTACGGTAGTTCATCCGTCTCAAGACTTTGTGGAGACGAGCATGGCAGACGTGATCAGAATTCAGGACCGAAAGGTTCGCGTACCGCCGCGTAGACCACCGGCCATATCGAGCGGAGCCAAAGTGCTCCTGTTCACCGGCATCCGCTATGAGCGCCTCGACCGCGACCCGCAGCCGACGGCACCGGATGGACGCCGGATCAAGAAGCAGTAGCGTTCGATTTCGTGCGCCGACGACCGGCGCTGGCCGGGCGCGTGTCCTTGGCCCGAAACATCAAGGCCCCTTCACCATAATTCTTGCCTGAACGCAGTCTTTGCTCTTCGCTATCTGCGACTGAGCGGTAGGCCGCCTCGCGTTCGCCGCACTTAGCGCCGAAATGGCTCGCAGCTTGATTCCGCAAGGAAGTTGCGGACTTGCTCCTCGAAACTGTCGACCGGCGCCATCGCTCTCAGAACGGCATAGCCGTCCTGTTCCTTCATCTCCACCATGATCGATTGTGCCAGCGCCTCCGGCGGCGACTTGCGCAGTTCCACCAGTTGAATCGGCGTCGCGACGACAAGATCGAGCTTGCCGTTCACTGCCGTGTGGTCGTTCATGCTGAAGACTTCGTTCGAATTGCTGTCGAAGACCGCAAGCGACCAGAATGGCACATTGCCACTGGCGAGGAAGCGCGCCGGTCCGTCCGAGATCGAGAAGCTGCAAACGGCCGTCCTGAGATAGGGGTCGTCATTGGCAAGGCCCGTTGGCCCCGGCGTGCTCGTCAGCGCGAAGAAGCTGTCCATCTCCAGCAGTCCCAGCACGCGGGTATAGGCGTCACGGCCGGTAAACTGCGGCAGCGCCAGAATGATGATGATGTGCAGCAGCGCGGCGCCGACGAGGCCGAGGGCCGTGGCGAAGAGAACCTTACGCATCGCCGCACCCGGTCTTGGTGATGATCGGCATGGCAAGGTCTAGCAGCCCCGACGAACCTGCCGTCGGCGTGTCGAGCAGCGTCAGAACCAGTCGGAAGGTGCCTGAGTGGCGCAAGGCCAGCCAATTGTCCGGCTGGGCGTTCGGCGACACATGGATGGTGAAATTGCTGTTTTCGCTGCGCAGCACCGTCCAGGAATTGACGGCCGAGGGCAGGTCGGAGCCGGGACGCAACGGCAGGCCGTCGGCATTGGCCGCATAGAGCGTCCAGAAGCGAGCCTGTGGCGTCAGCCCCGTGACGTCATAGGAGCAGGACGCCTGGAGCTTCTGGCCCTTGTCGTCGGTCTGCGCGCTGAACATCAGTCCTTCGGCGCCGCCGTAAAGAAGTTCCCCGGCGCGTGCCCGGTGCGCCTTGGCATAGGGATCGGCATTGATCGTCTGCGCCTCCGGGAAAGCGACCCACGGGCCGATCGCGATCGAACCGAAGCCGACGGTCGCCTTCAGCGCCCATACGGCCGAGGCAATGCCGCCGCCGAAGGCGATGGCAAGAGCGAGGGCGACGAGGAAGGGGATTCGGAACAAGGGCGGCTCTATCGGAAATCGTTCTGCGGCGGGGCAACATGGGTCTGCCCCCATATCTCGCCGAAATCGGCGACCGGTGCAACGGCCGCCGACGCAGCGCGTGCGGCTCCCTGTCGAAATCGCTGCCGCAGGTCTGAGCGGGAGATTTCAGTTGCTGGCGGCATTGGGATCCGTCTGTCCGGAGCGTTTTTCTTCGGCAGTACCGAGGGCGGCGAGCTTGCCGCCGCTCTCCGGCGCTTTCAGGGCCGGTGCCTTTTCAAAGGTCTCGCCGATCGTGCGCAGCAGGCGGGTAACCTCGGCCGACAGCGAGCGAGGACGGACGAGTGGCGGCAGGGCGTTCTCATCCGGTTTCGCCGTCGCGACCTGCGGCTGCTTCGCTGGCGCCGTCGGCGCGACTACACCGGGGATCGCCCGGTGCTCGATGCCTTGCTCGGCATAGTCCATCAGCCGTTTGAACGTCATCGCCGGCAGCGAGCCGCCGGTCATGTTGTTGGTCGACGTGTAGTCGTCGTTACCGAACCAGACGGCGGTCGTGTAGTCGCCGGTGAAGCCGACGAACCAGGCGTCGCGATACGCCTGCGTCGTGCCGGTTTTGCCGCCGACGACGATACCGTTGTCGAGGGCGGCCTTGCGCGCGGTACCGATGATCGGAATCTGCGTCAGCATCGAATTCATCGACGCATTCGCGGCTTCCGAAAGCACGCGCCGCGCCGGCGGTTCGTCGCGACCGAAGTCGTAGAGGATATCGCCGTCATAGTTGAGGATCTGGCTGATGCCGTGACGGCGCGACTGTACACCGCCCGCCGGAAACACCGCGTAAGCCGTCGCCTGATCGAGCACGGTGACTTCCGATGTTCCGAGCGGCATGGTCTTGTCGGTGCGGATCGGCGTCTCGATACCCATCGCCTTGGCGGTCTGAGCGATCAGATCGGTGCCGAGCTTGTCCTTGGCGAGGCGCACGGGGATGGTGTTGATCGACTTGGCGATCGCCGTCAGGATCGTGATGCGCCCGGCATAGCTCCGGCCGTAATTCTGAGGCGACCAGCCACGCCAGGTGATCGGCGCATCGACGACCACCGTTTCCGGCGTCATGCCCTTCTCCATCGCCGCAGCGTAGGTGTAGACCTTGAAGGAGGAGCCTGGCTGCCGCAGAGCGCGGGTCGCGCGGTTGAACTGGCTCTCGCCATAGTCCCGGCCGCCGACCATGGCCCGCACCGCACCGCCATTCTCGATCATGACGATGGCGCCCTGCTTCACATTGAAGCTCTCGCCATATTGGCGCAGGCTCGATTCCACCGAGTCCTCGGCGGCGTTCTGCAGGCCCATGTCGATCGTGGTGCGCACGATCAGCGAATGCTGCGCGAAGGGCCGAGCGATACGCTGGACCTCGTCAAAGGCCCAATCGAGGAAGAAGTCGGGCGCCTTTACCTGGGCGCGGTCGATAACGCTGGCGGGATTGAGGCGTGCGGCGATCACCTGGCCCTCGGTCATCAGCCCGCCCTGGACGAGGTTGGTCAGAACCTCGTTGGCGCGCCCGCGCGCGGCCGGCAGGTTGACGTGCGGCGCGTAGCGGGCCGGCGCCTTGAAGAGCCCGGCGAGCATCGCCGACTCCGCAAGGCTCACATCGGTGATCGACTTGCCGAAATAGAACTGCGCGGCCGCAGCCGCCCCGAAGGTGCCGCCGCCCATATAGGCGCGATCGAGGTAGAGCCGGAGGATTTCCTTCTTCGACAGGTTGCATTCGAGCCAGACCGCCAGGAAGGCTTCCTTGATCTTGCGCTCGATCGTGCGCTCGTTCGACAGGAAGAGATTCTTGGCAAGCTGCTGCGTCAGCGTCGAGCCGCCCTGAACGACGCCGCCGGCGCGGGCATTCTCGGTCATCGCTCGGGTAAGGCCGAGGAAATCGATGCCCCAATGGTCGAAGAAGCGACGGTCTTCGGTCGCGAGCACCGCCTTGATCAGATGATCGGGCAGTTCGTCGATCGGCACGGAATCTTCGTGGATGATGCCGCGGTGGCCGATTTCATTGCCGTAGCGGTCGAGGAAGGTGACGGCGAAGTCGCTCTGGGCGCGCCAGTTGCCCTTGGTCTCCTCGAAGGCCGGAAGCGCCAAGGCCAGCATCAGCACCGAGCCGACGGTACCCCAGGTCATGCCTTCGCCGAGCACCTCGAAGACGACCCTTTTCCAGCCCGTGACGCGGAACCGGCGGAAGAAGATGGTGGTGTCTTCCCACCATTGCGCCAGTTTGAAGCCGGCATTCCAGACCGTGGAATTGATCCAGGAGTCGATCCTGAGAAAGATGTGCCGTTTTTTCGGCCGGTTATCGTCTTTCCTCGGTTCCCGCACGTCTCAACGTCCTGAAGGCTCTGCGGCATCATGCCGGCGCCGCATAATATTTGCACGGCGTCAAATTCCAATCTACTTGCATATCGCGCCGGCGGCCTTAAAAAACCGGCAATTTTCTGCGAAATTTTTGTATCGCGGGCTATTTGACGAAAGTGTGATGACGATGGGCGAAATGCCTTTCTGGAAGGCGAAGAGCCTTGAGGACATGACCAATACGGAGTGGGAAAGCCTCTGCGACGGCTGCGGGCTCTGTTGTCTGAACAAGCTGGAGGATTGGGATACCGGCGAGATCGCCTGGACCTCGATCCGTTGCACGCTTCTCGATGGCGAGAGCTGTCGTTGCAGGGACTATGAAAACCGGCAGGCGACGGTGCCTGACTGCATCCAGCTGACGCCCAAGGCCGTGCGCGAGATCACCTGGCTGCCGCCGACCTGCGGTTATCGCCTCGTAGCCGAGGGGCGCGATCTCTATTGGTGGCACCCGCTGATTTCGGGCGATCCGGAAACGGTTCATGCTGCAGGCATTTCGGTGCGCGGCCGCACCGTCGCCGAGGACGACGTCGATATCGAAGACTATGAAGATTATCTCGTCACCTGGCCGTTGGAAGTGGGGCAGGAAAGCGTGGAATAAGAGGGGATTGGCCGGCGTTCGGGATCGATTTGCGCCGGTGCCGCACGAGCCGGAAATGCACTCCTCTGGAGTTAGCCTAAAGCATATCGCAAAACTGCCCAGCGGTTTTGCGATAACGATATGCGAAATATCAAAGACTTGAAGCGCAAGGAGCGAACCTGAAAGATCGCGACGCGCCTTAGTGGCTGCCGCCGTTCTTCTTGACGAGGGTTTTCGGCGCTACGTTGCGCCAGGCCGTTTCCATCGACTGACGGACGAGGCCTTCGTCCGCTTCGACGAAGTAGAATGAGGTCCAGCCACGATCTCCCCAGCCGCCGGGCACGGCGGCACAAACCCCAGGCTCCATTTCCAGGAGCATGCGTTGCTGGTCGGGCGTGAGTTTGAAGACCGCGCGACCGGCTTCCGGCAAGGTCATGAAAATGCGCTTGCCCACGCGGAAATCCCGTGTGCCGAAATGCGCGTTCTCCTCCGTTCCCGGCAAGCTTAGCGCGAGTTTTTCAATCTCTTCGGTCAGCATACGGAAAGAGTAACATGGTTTTTCCGAATGGCCAAAAGGCTGAAAATCGCCACAAATATTCAAGGGCCGCAGCTTCTGCCACGGCCCTGTCCGTTTGTGCAACGACGCAACATAAGGGTTGCAGGAAGCGGCCCATCCTGACACCCATGGCTCAACTTCATGTTGCGTTTGGCATAGCTCGGGATGGTGGTGGCGAGAACCAGCTCGTCACCGACGGGCTTACTCGGCCGGTTGGATCGGCTTCGGGGCGCTTTCGCCGGCGGCGCGCATGGCGCGCCATTCGTTTTCGAAACGGTCGAGCAGCGATTGCGGTACTTTGGACTGCTGAGATGCGGGCTGGTTGTTCGCTAGCGTCTGCATCCGATCCTCCGGGCCTATGACGGTTTCATGACGTTTGACGGCGCGGACAATTTCATATCGTAAAGGCTTTGTAAATCAGTGGCTTAAATCATTTAAACGATTAAAGAATATTTAAATCGATTAATTTTTGGTTGATCCACAGCCGTTCGTCGGTGCGCATGCACACAGGTGCCGATACGTCAAAATTAGGCGTTCTTTTGAAGTAAATTTGCGGACATCTCTTCTTCCGCGCGCACGCCAATTTCGGCGCCGTTCAGCAGCCAGTGCAGGTGCTGAGCGCGAGGGACGCTCACGCCCTCGGTGGGGAAGCCGTGGCGACGAAATCGAAGCGTGTCAGTGGTTTAGTCCGGCTGCCGGAATCGAAACGCGATCATCTTGAATCAACCTTGCAGGATGGTGACTCAACCTTTGAACGGTCTCCGCCAAGGGATTCAAAGGAATCGCGAATCGCTTCCTGCTGGATGTGATATCTCAGCGTCCAGGATATGGCGGATACCTTGCGCCGCGACGCGAGAGCCTTGCCGACCTCTCGATCCTAGCGGAGCATGCTTAACAAAAGGCTGATTTCCGCCTGCTGCGCGCAATGCCGGGGAGCATGAGACCATTCCTCACGGCGCCCCTCAAGGCGAAACTGCCGCATGAAGGGGCAATTGCAGCCTTGAACGGGTTCCGTCGGGAACGGAATCGCTGCAATCTAGGGTCGGATTTCCGGTGAGGTCGATGGCTTCCGCGATGGCCGCCCGGCGGGTCGGAAACCCGACATTCATTTGCCATTCAGCCTCATTCGGTTATTGCTTCTGCCATGATGCTTCCCAAGTTGAAAGTGCGTTCATGTCTTCACCAGTGATCATAGCCGCGCTTGCTGCAGGCCTCGCGGGCTTCAGCCTGCCTGCGATCAACGTGCCGTCGGATAATGTCGTCCGCGTGTCCGGCGATTGCAGTGCGGCCGCTGCACAGGTGGTTGCCGACACCGGCGGCGAGTTGCTGTCGGCGCAGCCGACGTCCGATGGCCAGTGTGTGATCACGGTGCTCGTCCCCGGTAATGGCGGGCGGCCGAAAAAGGTGACCGTCAAGGTGCCGATGTAAGCCATCCCTGTGGCGCCGTGCGTCTTGTCAGGCGCAAAAGGTCGCTGTGGCGCTTTGAAAGCCTGCATGTTTCTATCGTTAAATCGGCTAGGATTGAACCGAAGCACGCAGCGGGATGGCCGCGAGAGGAAGTAGAGACGAATGCGCATTTTGATTGTCGAGGACGACGCCAACCTGAACCGGCAGCTCGCCGAGGTGCTGAAGGAGGCCGGCTACGTCGTCGACCAGGCCTATGACGGCGAGGAGGGGCATTATCTCGGCGATGCCGAGCCCTACGATGCCGTGATCCTCGATATCGGCCTGCCGGAAATGGATGGCATCACGGTGCTGGAGAAGTGGCGCGGCGACGGCAAGACCATGCCGGTCCTGATCCTGACGGCGCGCGATCGCTGGAGCGATAAGGTCGCGGGCATCGATGCCGGCGCCGACGACTATGTCGCGAAGCCCTTCCATGTCGAAGAGGTTCTCGCCCGCATCCGCGCCCTGATCCGCCGTGCTGCCGGGCATGCAAGCTCGGAGATCGTCTGCGGCCCGGTGCGCCTCGATACCAAGGGTTCCAAGGCAACCGTGGACGGCGTGGCACTCAAGCTGACGTCGCACGAGTTCCGGCTGCTCTCCTATCTCATGCACCACATGGGTCAGGTCGTTTCGCGCACGGAACTGGTCGAACATATGTACGATCAGGACTTCGATCGCGATTCCAATACGATCGAAGTGTTCATCGGCCGGCTGCGCAAGAAGATCGGCAACGACCTGATCGAAACGGTGCGCGGTCTCGGATACCGAATGCAAGCTCCGGGCAATGGCAATTAGATCGCTCACAGCCCGCGTATTGGCGGTTTCCACCGTCTGGGCGGTCGTCGCCCTGGTCGTGATCGGTGTGGTCATTTCCGAACTCTACCGCCAGGGCTCCGAGCGCGGCTTCAAGGACCTGCTGCGCGCGCAGCTTTTCAACGTCGTCAACTCGATTTCCGTCAACGAGAAGACCGTGCTTTCAGGCAGTCCGCAGCTTGGCGATCTCCGCTTTTCGCAGCCGCAGACCGGCTGGTACTGGATCGTCGATCCGATCGGCGAATTCGACACGCCACCCCTGATCTCGACGTCTCTCGGCAACGGCAAGCTGCCGATCGCCAGCGTCGATGAGGTCCCGTTCGACACCGGCTACGTCCGCTTCTATACCACCAAGGATCCGTTCGGTAACGAGGTCGAGGTCTCCGAGACCGAGGTCGTGCTCGACATCCAGGGCCACACCGCGCGCTTTCGCGTTGCCGGCAACCGTGATGTGCTCGAGGCTGACATCGATCGCTTCACCCGTAACCTGACCATCGCGCTCTCCATCTTCGGTCTCGGCGGACTTGGCGTGAACGCGCTCACCATTCTCTTCGGCCTGCGCCCACTCGATCAGGTCCGCCGCTCGTTGGAGAAGATCCGCACCGGTGAGAGCGAGAGGCTTGACGGGGCCTTCCCGCGCGAGGTCCAGCCGTTGGCCAACGAGGTGAACGCCCTCATCGACAGCAACCGCCGCATCGTCGAGCGCGCCCGCATGCAGGTCGGCAACCTTGCGCATTCGCTGAAGACGCCGATCGCCGTTCTGCTCAACGAAGCCCGCGTGCTCGATGCGCCGCATGGTGAACTGGTGCGGAACCAGGTGGATGCGATGCAGACGCAGGTACAATCCTATCTCAGCCGCGCGCGGATCGCGGCGCAGCGGGAGTCCGTGCTGGCGCGGACCGAGGCACAGCCGGCGCTCGAACGTCTCGTTCGGGTGATGCGCAAGCTCAACCCGGAAAAGCAGGTTCACCTGTCGATCAATCCGCCGGCATTGGTGCTCGCGATGGAATTGCAGGATGTCGAGGAAACCGTCGGCAACCTGCTTGAAAACGCTGCCCGCCACGCCCGTGGTGAAGTGTGGCTCAACGTGCGGCCGGCGCCGAGCGAGCTTCATGCGAAGGAGCCCGGGAGACAGTGGATCGTGCTCGACATCGATGACGATGGTCCGGGGCTCAATCCCGACCAGATCGCGCTGGCGATGAAGCGCGGCAAGCGGCTTGACGAAAGCAAGCCTGGGACCGGGCTCGGGCTCTCGATCGTCAGCGAGATCGTGCGGGAATACCAGGGCAGTATCACTCTGTCGCGGCGGGACGAAGGGGGACTGCGTGCGCAGCTCCTGTTGCCGGCCGCGGCTTAGGGCGGGATGAAAAGTGTGCGGGCTTTCGTGATCAAGGTGTCACACCCGTGCTCGAAAATGTCACACCGGCAGGGCGCGCCGTTGCCTCGGCAAGCGGGGAATGCCAAAAGAAAATCAAGGACAAGTCGTCATTTCACCCGAATGCACGGGGTTCACGAATACGGCTTTGGATAGGAATGGTTGAGTGTCGCGGATCATGAGGAACCAGGCAGAAATGACACGGACTTTTGTCGTTGGCGGTAGGATCGCGGTGATCGCGTCGGCCGTGGCTCTTGCCGGTTGCGGCACGACCGCGGGCGGCAAGGGTGCTGTCGCCGGCCTTGGTTCGACCGCCACTCGGATGTCCTCGACGACCTACATCGCCGCGCTTCAGGGCGGAGTGATCGGTCGCCTTTCCGATCTCGATATCGGTTCGTCCGACCGCCAGCGCGCGCTCGAGGCGGAGTATCGCGCGCTCGAGGCAGCGCCGGGCGGCCAGCCGGTGACCTGGGACGGACGCGGCGTCAGCGGCTCCGTCGTTGCGGCCGCTCCCTATCAGGTCGGATCGCAGAACTGCCGCCAGTACAGCCATACCGTGACGATCAAGAGCCAGACGAAGACGGCACGCGGCGCAGCCTGCCGCAATCCCGACGGCAGCTGGACGCCGCTCACCTGAGCGCGGGCCTTCTCAGGCGTCCGAGCGTTACCAGGCGGCTTGATCGGCCGTTGCGGCGAAACGCCTCAAATCTCCGTCATGGCGGGTTTTCGAGTTGGAATGGCATGGGCCTCATAGTATTGAGCGTGCATGTTGTTCTGGATCCTCGTCGCCATTTTGACGGCGGCCGTTGCCGTCGTGCTGATCCTGCCGCTGATGCGGACAGGGGAAGCGCCTTCGTCTCCCCACAGCCATGACATCGAGGTCTATCGCGACCAGCTCGACGAATTGAAGCGCGATCAGGACAGCGGCCTGATCGCAAGCGATGACGCCGAGCTTGCGCGGGCCGAGATAGCGCGCCGATTGCTGGCAGCCGGCGAGAGCGACCGAGTTGTGACGCCGGCCGTTTCGCCGCGCCGCGGGGCCAATCGGCTGGCCCAGGCCTTTGTGCTGCTCTGTCTCCCCGCAGTTGGCCTCTGCCTTTACTTGCTCACGGGTAGCCCCGGCGTGCCGGCGCAGCCGCTTGCCGCTCGTCTTGCCGATCCCAATGGCGACATCAATGTCCTGATCGCCAAGGCTGAAAACCACCTGGCGGTGAACCCGAACGACGGCGCCGGCTGGGACCTACTCGCACCGATCTACATGCGCAACGGCCGTATCGAGGAAGCGGTGGACGCCTATGACCGGGCGATCCGCTTGCTCGGGCCGACGCCGGCGCGCCTCGGCGGATACGCGGAGGCGCTCGTCGTGCAGTCCGATGGTCTCGTGACAACGAAGGCCCAGGAGGCACTCCAGCAGGCGCTGGCACTCGATCCCAATGACCCGCGCTCGGAATTCTACCTTGCCCTCGGCCTCAAGCAGGAAGGCAAGAAAGACGAGGCGCTGACCGCCTTCAACAGGCTGGTCGCGACATCGCCTGCCGATGCGCCCTGGCTGCCGCTGGTCAAGCAACATGTGGCCGAGTTGACGGGCGCCGCCACCGCCAGCGCTGCAGCACCCGGCAATCCCAGCGCCGAGGATGTCGCAGCCGCGGAGAACATGAGCAGCGGTGATCGGCAGGAAATGATCCGCGGCATGGTCGAAAGCCTCGAAAGCCGCCTCAAGCAAAACCCTGACAACCTCGAAGGCTGGGCGCGGCTGATCCGCTCCCACGTTGTCCTTGATCAACGAGACAAGGCGGCGGCAGCGCTAAAGGAGGGCCTGAAGACCTTCCCGGCCGATGGCGACGGGGGCAAGCAGCTCCTGGCGCTTGCTCGTGAACTCGGTATTGCGACCGATGGAGTGACGCAATGACGCGCAAACAAAAAAGACTGGCGATCATCGGCGGCGGTGTCGGCTTCCTGGTTCTCGCAGCCTTTCTGGTGATGTTCGCCTTCAGCCAGACGATCGCCTATTTCTACGTACCGAGCGATCTCGCCAAGGCAAACTTGTCGCCGGGTACGCGCATCCGCCTCGGCGGCGTGGTCGAAGGGGGATCGGTAAAGCGCGGCGACGGCAAGACCGTCACCTTCACCGTCACCGACACGCTTGCCGGGGTGCCGGTAACCTACACGGGCATCCTGCCCGACCTGTTCCGCGAGGGGCAGGGCGTGGTAACGGAGGGAGCCTTCGTTCAAGGGAGCTCCGTCTTCGTGGCGGATACGGTGCTCGCCAAGCATGACGAGACCTATATGCCCAAGGATGTCGCCGACCGCTTGAAAGCCCAGGGCGTTGAGCTCAGCGGGAAGGAAACCATTAAATGATCATCGAGCTCGGACATTACGCGCTGGTCCTGGCATTGGCGACGGCGGTCATCCAGGCCGCTTTGCCGATCCTCGGTGCGCGGCTGAATGATCGCGGCTTGATGGAGCTTGCGTCGAGCGCGGCGGTCGCCTGCTTTCTGCTGGTCGCCTTCGCGTTCACGGTGCTCACCTTCGCCTATGTGACCTCGGACTTTTCGGTCCGCAACGTCTGGGAGAACTCCCATTCGCTGAAGCCGCTGATCTACAAGATCTCGGGCGTCTGGGGGAACCACGAAGGCTCGATGCTGCTGTGGCTGCTGATCCTGACATTCTTCTCGGCGCTTGTGGCAGCCTTCGGGCGCAACCTGCCGGAAACGTTGAAGGCGAACGTGCTCGCCGTGCAGGCCTGGATCGCCATGGCCTTTGCCCTCTTCATCCTCTTGACGTCCAACCCGTTCGCGCGGCTGGTCCCGGCGCCAGGTGAAGGCAAGGACCTGAACCCGATCCTGCAGGACGTCGGTCTCGCCATTCATCCGCCGTTGCTCTATCTCGGTTATGTCGGCTTCTCCGTCTGCTTCTCCTTTGCGATCGCCGCACTGATCGAGGGCCGGATCGATGCCGCCTGGGCGCGTTGGGTCCGCCCGTGGACGCTTGCCGCCTGGACCTTCCTTACGGCCGGCATTTCCATGGGATCCTACTGGGCCTATTACGAGCTCGGTTGGGGCGGCTGGTGGTTCTGGGATCCGGTGGAAAATGCCTCCTTCATGCCCTGGCTCGCGGGCACCGCCCTTCTGCATTCGGCTCTGGTCATGGAGAAGCGCGAGGCGCTGAAGATCTGGACCGTGCTGCTCGCGATCATGACCTTCTCGCTGTCGCTGCTCGGCACCTTCCTCGTCCGTTCGGGCGTGCTGACCTCGGTTCATGCCTTTGCCACGGATCCGACCCGCGGCATCTTCATTCTCGCCATCCTCGTCTTCTTCATCGGTGGCGCCTTCGCACTCTTCGCCTTGCGTGCCTCGCACCTGAAAGCCGGCGGCATATTCGCGCCGATTTCACGCGAGGGGTCTTTGGTCTTCAACAACCTCATCCTGACGACGGCGGCGGCGACAGTCCTGACCGGCACGCTCTATCCGCTGGTGCTGGAGGCGCTCACCGGCGACAAGATCTCCGTCGGTCCGCCGTTCTTCAACATGACCTTCGGTCTCCTGATGCTGCCACTGCTCTTCGCGGTGCCGTTCGGTCCATTGCTTGCCTGGAAGCGCGGTGACATCGTCGGTGTCTCCCAGCGGCTCTTCGCTGCGGTCGCGATCGGTCTCGTCTTCGGCACAGGCTACTATTACGCGATGAATGGCGGCCCGGTGCTGGCGCTCTTCGGCATCGCTCTCGGGGTCTACCTGATCATCGGTTCCGTGACGGATATCGCCTTGCGTTCCGGCCTCGGCAAGGTTGCGGGTAATATCGCCTGGCGGCGCTTCACCGGCCTGCCGCGCTCGGCCTTCGGCACGGCGCTCGCCCATATCGGTCTCGGCGTCACCCTGATCGGTATCGTCGCCGTTACGGCCTTCGAAACCGAGACCGTCGTCGAGATGAAGCCAGGCATGACGGTCGAAGCCGGTGGCTACACCCTGCGCTTCGACGGCATGCGCAACGGCAGCGGCCCGAACTACACGGAAGAATCCGGCCATTTCACCATCAGTCGCGGCGGCGTTGCCGTCTCCGAGGTCTGGTCGTCGAAGCGCCTCTACCAGGTGCGCCGCATGCCGACGACGGAAGCCGGCATCCGCACCTTCGGCCTCAGCCAGCTCTACGTTTCACTCGGCGACCAGATCGGCGAAGGCGGCATTGTCGTGCGCATCTGGTGGAAGCCGATGATCCTCTGCATCTGGGGCGGAACGCTGTTCATGATGGCGGGCGGTTTCGTATCCTTGAGCGATCGCCGCCTGCGGGTCGGGGCGCCGGCGCGGGCCAAACGGCCGAAGGCGGTGCCCGTGGGAGCCGCCGAATGATGCGTCTGCTGCTGGCACTCCTGCTGGTCATCCTGCCGATAGGCTCGGCCTTCGCGGTCAATCCGGATGAGGTGTTGGCAGACCCCGCGCTGGAAGCGCGGGCGCGGGCGATCTCGGCCGAGCTTCGCTGCATGGTCTGCCAGAACCAGTCGATCGATGATTCCAATGCCGAACTTGCCAAGGACCTCAGGGTTCTGGTGCGCGAGCGCCTGGCCAATGGCGACAGCGACGAGGCGGTGATCGACTATGTCGTGTCCCGTTACGGCGAATTCGTGCTGCTGAAGCCGCGCTTCGAAACGAAGACGCTGGTCCTGTGGGGCATGCCTGCAACCCTGCTTCTCGTCGGGGCGATCACCCTCGTCGTCGCGGCCCGCCGTCGCGGCGCCCAAGCAAAGGGAACGCCGCTCTCCGAGGATGAAAAGGAAAAGCTGAAGAAGCTGCTTCACCCCTGACGCTCGCTCCGGCCGGGTCGATGACAATTGCCGCCCTGGCACCATAATGTTTTGAAATCGCTGAAGATTGTCCGCGACGGGGACCAAAGGTGACGGCGCGTGTTGTCGCTCGTCGGTCGGCAATCCATGCCCTTATCATCGCTTCCCGCAACATTACCAAAAATTCATCTTCTGGACAGAACTCAGTAAGGTCCCATCCGTTACATCTTTCGTCATCGGCTGTTCCTCCAGGGCATCCTGCTTTCGGGTGGTTCACGGAAAGCGGACAAGATGCTCTGGCATCAGGACGCTGCAGCGAACTTTACGCGTCAAAGACGCGTGGCGCTGCAGTCAGCCAAACGGGATCTGCCCCTCCTCGGGGCGGGCATCGCAACCAGGTTTCGGTGCCGTCTTTGACGGCATCAAGGAAGAGAAAAGGCAAAACGGATGAATACGACCAAATCCCTGCGTCCCTCCCTCAAGACCGTTCTGAAGGCCTCGACGGTTGCCGGCCTTGCCGCCGTCATGTTGACCTCCGGTCTGCCGGCGCGCGTTTCCCAGTCCTTTGCGGAAGCGGTCAAGGTGGAAGCGCCGTCGGTGCCGAGCTTCGCCAATGTCGTCGACGCGGTCTCGCCCGCCGTCGTTTCGGTTCGCGTCCAGTCGCGCGTCAATCCGGTTACCGAAGATGGCAGCGACTTCACCTTTGGCTTCGGCGGCCGTGGCTTCGACGAACTGCCGGACGATCACCCGCTGAAGCGCTTCTTCAAGGAATTCGGCCCGCGCGGCGATGACCATAGCGAGCGCGGCGGCCCGGGTCGCCGTGGCCCGCATGGCGAAGGTCGCCTGCGTCCGACGTCCCAGGGCTCGGGCTTCTTCATCTCCGAAGACGGCTACCTCGTCACCAACAACCACGTCGTTTCCGACGGCGCGGCCTTCACCGTCATCCTCAACGACGGCACCGAACTCGATGCTAAGCTGATCGGCAAGGACAGCCGCACCGATCTCGCCGTGCTCAAGGTCGATGACAAGCGCAAGTTCACCTATGTCGGCTGGGCCGACGACAGCAAGGTCCGCGTCGGTGACTGGGTGGTTGCTGTCGGTAACCCGTTCGGTCTCGGCGGAACCGTGACCTCGGGCATCATCTCCGCCCGTGGCCGTGATATCGGCTCCGGCCCCTATGACGATTACCTGCAGGTCGACGCTGCCGTGAACCGCGGCAACTCGGGTGGTCCGACCTTCAACCTCTCCGGCGAAGTGGTCGGCATCAACACCGCGATCTTCTCGCCGTCGGGCGGCAATGTCGGCATCGCTTTTGCGATCCCCGCGGCCGTTGCCAGGGATGTGGTTACCGACCTGATCAAGGACGGTTCGGTTTCCCGCGGCTGGCTGGGCGTACAGATCCAGCCCGTCACCAAGGACATCGCTGAATCGCTCGGCCTCGCGGAAGCAAGCGGCGCGCTGGTCGTCGAACCGCAGGCCGGTTCGCCGGGTGAAAAGGCCGGCATCAAGAAGGGCGACGTGGTGACCGCGCTGAACGGCGACACGATCAAGGATCCGCGCGACCTCGCTCGCAAGGTTGCTGCCATCCGCCCGGGCACGACCGTTGACCTGAGCCTCTGGCGCAACGGCAAGTCCGAAAGCGTCAAGCTGGAGATCGGCACGCTGCCGAAGGATGACAAGGAGGCCGCCAAGAGCCAGGACAGCCAGTCCGAAGAAACGCAGCCTTCGAGCGAGCAGGCGCTGGCTAACCTTGGCGTCACCGTCGTCCCGTCCGACGACGGCAAGGGCGTCACCATCGCTTCGGTCGATGAGGACTCCGATGCCAGCGATCGTGGCCTGAAGACGGGCGAGAAGATTGTCTCCGTCAACAATCAGGAAGTGAAGTCCGCGGACGATATCCTGAAGGTCATCAACGCTGCCAAGAAGGACGGCCGTAGCAAGGCGCTCTTCCAGATCGAGGCCGAAAACGGCAGCCGCTTCGTGGCCCTCCCGATCGATCAGGGCTGATCGCGGCAGTCAAATGAATGACCGGAGCGCCGCGATTTCCAAGTGATTTCGCGGCGCTCGCCGTTTCGAGCGGGAAGTACAAATGTGTGTGCGGTATTCCGCTCGCATCCCGCTTTCACCGACGAGAATCGATCACCATGAGTTTGGGTCGATCCGGCCAATATCATCGTGATCGAGGGCACTCGCCAATCCGGTTGTCGGAAAGCCGAAACCGGTTGAGACAGACAGGGGTCCGGGACTATGGTCGCGCGTATGAAGATTCTTATCATTGAAGACGATCTCGAGGCGGCAGCCTATCTGGCGAAGGCCTTCCGTGAGGCGGGTATCGTTTCCGACCACGCCAGCGACGGCGAGAGCGGTCTCTTCATGGCCAGCGAGAACAGCTACGACGTTCTGGTGGTCGATCGCATGCTGCCGCGCCGCGACGGCCTGTCCGTCATCACTGAACTCAGGCGCAAGGACATCCACACGCCGGTCTTGATCCTCTCCGCGCTCGGGCAGGTCGACGACCGTGTCACGGGCCTTCGTGCCGGCGGCGACGACTATTTGCCGAAACCCTATGCCTTCAACGAACTGCTGGCGCGTGTCGAGGTGCTCGGCCGCCGCAAGGGCACGCCGGAACAGGATATGGTCTACCGCGTCGGCGATCTCGAACTCGACCGCCTGTCGCATTCGGTGCGCCGACAGGGCAAGGAGATCCCGCTGCAGCCGCGCGAGTTCCGCTTGCTCGAATATCTCATGAAGAATGCCGGCCAGGTCGTCACCCGTACCATGTTGCTTGAAAACGTCTGGGACTATCACTTCGACCCGCAGACCAACGTCATCGACGTGCATGTGTCGCGGCTGCGTTCGAAGATCGAGAAGGACTTTGACGTGCCGCTGCTGCGCACCGTGCGCGGCGCCGGCTACATGATCAAGGATGACCGGGCCTCCGCATGAGCAAGCTTCGCGTTCTCTTCAGAACGACCGCGGTTCGGCTTTCCGCCCTTTATCTCATTCTCTTTTCGCTCTGTGCAGCCTTTCTGGTCTTCTATGTCACCGGCATGTCGGAGCGGTTGCTGCAGCAGCAGACCCGTGACGCCATCACCGCTGAGGTGACGCAGATCGAGCAGGTCTACACGCGTGCCGGCATGAATGGCCTATTGCGCTCGCTCGAACGGCGCGCGCGTCAGCCGGGCGCCAATCTCTATGTGATCGCTGGGCCGAGCGGCGAAATTCTCGCGGGTAACGTCGCGAGCCTCGAGCCCGGGCTGCTCGACAGCGAGGGCTGGACCGAACGCCCCTTTGCCTATCAGCGCTATACGGACGAGACGAAGAAGGACAGCCATGTGGCGCTCGCCCATGTGCTGGTGCTCGACAATGGCCTGCGCATTCTCGTCGGCCGTGACCTTCAGGAGCCGCAGAAGTTTCGCGCCCTGGTGCGTCAGGCACTGATGGTGGCGCTCGGCGTCATGGGGCTTGGCGCACTCGTCATCTGGTTCGGCATTGGCCGCAACGCCCTGAAGCGCATCGACCGCATGTCGGAGGCGAGCACCAAGATCATGGCCGGCGATCTCTCGCAGCGCTTGCCGATGAGCGGTTCCGGCGATGAGTTCGACCGGCTGTCGGAATCGCTGAACGCGATGCTCGGTCGTATCGAGAAGCTGAACGAAGGTCTGCGCCAGGTCTCCGACAACATCGCCCACGATCTGAAGACGCCGCTGACGCGGCTGCGCAACAAGGCCGAAGCAGCGCTCGCCCGCAAGGGAACGAGCCAGCGCGGCGCGCTCGAGGAGATTATCGGTGAGTCCGACCAGTTGATCCGGACCTTCAATGCGCTCCTGATGATCTCGCGAGTCGAGGCCGGCTCGTCCGCCGCCGAGATGAGCGAGATCGACCTTTCCGAGATCGTTTCCGATTGCGTCGAGCTCTACGAGCCCGTGGCGGAGGATGTCGGCTTGAAGCTCGAAGCCGAGGTCATCAAGAACATCGCGATCACCGGCAACCGGGAACTGGTCAGCCAGGCGCTCGGCAACCTTATCGACAACGCGATCAAATATGCCGATGGAGCCGACAATCCGCTTATCAGGGTCTCGCTGGCAAGGCGCGAAGGGCATGTGCTCTTGTCCGTCGCCGATCACGGCCCCGGCATACCTACTGCAATGCATGACGAGGTGGTGAAGCGCTTCGTTCGCCTGGACGAGAGCCGGTCCAAGCCGGGCACGGGTCTCGGACTGTCTTTGGTCGAGGCGGTCATGGAGATGCATCACGGCTCGCTGCGTCTCGCCGATACCGATCCGGCGGTGGGGGATGGTGGCAAGGGCCTGACGGTGCAGATGGTTTTCCCCGCGGCGACAAACTGATAGACCGGTTCCTTGAGAACAGGAGACGAGCACGGCTTGCCGCTGCGTGGGATGTGCAGGCTGTAGGCAAGGGGAGAGGGCATGCAGGAACAGGTGCAGCAGTGCTGGGAGATCGAGACAGCGCCGATCCGTCCGGCGAGCCAGGCCGATGCCAAGGCGGCGCTCTCCGTGCTGAAGGACATGGCGAAGGGCCATGACAGGATCGCAAGCCTGCTTGCTTCCGACGGCCCGTTCAAGACCTTCGTGGTCGCAGCCTTCGCGCTGTCACCCTTCCTGCGCGACACGGGCGACAGCCGCCCGGCCATTCTCGAAGAACTCCTTTCCACCGATCTGACGGCCTTCCTGACCGAACGGGTGCGCCGCGCCCGCGATGCCTGGAAGCCCAACGAAGGCGGCGCGGCCCTGCCGGACACGGAGATCATGGCGCGGCTGAGGCGGGCCAAGCGCGAGCTCGCCTTCGCCGTGGCGCTCGCCGATCTCTCCCGGCATTTCGACGGCCGCGAGACCACGCGCTGGCTTAGCGATTTTGCTGGCGCTGCCGTCTCCGCAACGATCGATCACTTGCTGCTGAGTGCGCACGAGGGCGGCAAGCTCGTCGTCAAGGACGTCGCCAACCCCAGCATCGGTTCCGGCGTCGTCGTGCTTGGGATGGGCAAGCTCGGCGCCTTCGAGCTCAACTATTCCTCGGATATCGATCTCGTCGTCTTTTACGATCCGCAATCCGGCATCATCGTCGACCGCGACGATGCCTCGGAGACCTTCGGCCGGCTGCTGCGCCGCCTGATCCGCATCCTGCAGGAGCGCAGCGGCGACGGCTATGTCTTCCGCACCGACCTGCGGCTACGCCCCGACCCGGGCTCGACGCCGCTCGCGATTCCGGTCGAGGCGGCGATGCTCTATTACGAGGGCAGGGGGCAGAACTGGGAACGGGCCGCCTTCATCAAGGCGCGGCCGGTCGCCGGCGATATCGAAGCCGGCGAGCGGTTCCTTCGGGAATTGGTGCCCTTCGTCTTCCGCAAATATCTCGACTACGCGGCGATCGCCGACATTCATTCGATCAAGCGCCAGATCCATGCGCACAAGGGGCATGGCGAAATCGCGGTCAAGGGACACAACATCAAGCTCGGCCGCGGCGGCATCCGCGAGATCGAATTCTTCGTGCAGACGCAGCAGTTGATCGCCGGCGGCCGCATGCCAGAGTTGCGCCAGCGCGCAACGGAGCCGATGCTGCGCGCATTGGTCAAGGCCGGTTGGATCGACGAGGAGACGGCCGATGAACTCGTCGAGGCCTATTGGTTCCTGCGCGATGTCGAGCACCGGATCCAGATGGTACGCGACGAACAGACCCATCTCCTGCCCGAGACCGAAGCGGAGCTGAAGCGCATCGCCTATATGCTTGGCTTCGAAGATACGGCCGCCTTCTCGAAGGCGCTGTCACGCGTGTTGAAGACGGTCGAGCGCCGCTACGCCCAGCTCTTCGAGCAGGAGGCGAAGCTCTCGACCGAGACCGGCAATCTCGTCTTCACCGGCCAGCGCGACGACCCGGATACGCTGGAGACGCTGAGGAAGCTCGGCTTCCAGCGGCCGTCGGACATTTCCCATACGATCCGCACCTGGCACTACGGCCGTTACCGTGCGACGCAATCAGTCGAAGCGCGCGAGCGCCTGACAGAGCTGACGCCGGAGCTTCTGCGCGTCTTCGGCGAGAGCCGCCGGGCCGACGAAGCGTTGTTGCGCTTCGACAATTTCATTTCCGGCCTGCCGGCGGGCATCCAGCTCTTTTCGTTGCTCGGCAACAATCCGGGCCTGCTCTCGTTGATCGTCAACGTCATGTCGTCGGCGCCGCGGCTTGCCGAAATCATTGCCGCGCGCCCGCATGTCTTTGACGGTATGCTCGATCCGGGCCTGCTCGCCGAACTGCCGACCAGGGACTACCTCGCGCCGCGCATTGCCAATTTCGTCGGCGGTGCGCGACACTATGAGGAAGTGCTCGATCGTCTGCGCATCATCGCCGCCGAACAGCGCTTCCTGATCGGGATCCGGCTCCTGACCGGCGCCATCTCCGGCGCCCAGGCCGGCCGCGCCTTTACCGATCTCGCCGATTTGATCATCGCCGCGGCGGTAAAGGCGGTGCAGGACGAAGTTCGCTCGGTGCACGGCGATTTCCCCGGCGGCCGCATAGCTGTTGTCGGCATGGGTAAACTCGGAAGTCACGAGTTGACTGCGGGCTCGGACGTCGACCTGATCCTGCTCTATGATTACGACGAGGCGGCAACCGAATCCGATGGCACCAAGCCGCTTGATCCGACCCGCTATTTCACGCGGGTAACGCAGCGCCTGATCGCCGCACTTTCCGCGCCGACGGCCGAAGGCATTCTCTACGAAGTCGACATGCGGCTTCGTCCGTCCGGCAACAAGGGGCCGGTTGCGACGAGGATCAACGCCTTCGCCAAGTATCAGCGCGAAGAGGCCTGGACCTGGGAGCATCTGGCCCTGACCCGGGCGCGCTGCATCTGTGGCGACGAGAAGCTGATCGCCGAGGCCAATGCGATCTTCGCCGAAATTCTGGGCCGCAAGCGAGACGTCGCCAAGGTCAGCGCCGACGTGATCTCCATGCGCGAGATGATCGACAGCGAGAAGCCGCCGAGCGACATCTGGGATTTCAAGCTGATCCCGGGCGGTCTGGTCGATATCGAGTTCATCAGCCAGTACCTGGCGCTCGTCGCGCCCGCGAAGGGCATTCAGCCGCTGACATCAGGCACGAATACGGCCGATGCGCTGAAGCTGCTCGGCGACTCCTTGATGAACTCCAACGATCTCGATGTTGCCCTGGAGGCGCTGCACCTCTTTACCGAGTTGTCGCAGATCGTGCGGCTGTGCATCGAGGGGGAGTTCGACCCGAAGGAAGCGCCGGCCGGGCTGATCGATCTCGTCTGCCGGGCAGGGGACTATCCCGACCTGAAGACACTGGAGGGAGATATCCGCCGGCTGTCGAAGTCCGCGCGGCGCGTCTTCCAATCGGTCGTTTCGGCGTGATGGAGTGCCTCAGGCCCGGTCAGGGATTCTGACCGAGATGATCGTACCGACGTTTTCCGTCGAGTGAATCTTCATGCTGCCGCCGTGCAAGCGGGTGAGCGAGCGCGAAATCGCCAGCCCGAGGCCCGAGCCGCCCTTGCTCTTGGCATATTGGCTCTGCACCTGCTCAAAGGGCTGGCCGATCTTCTGAAGCGCGTCGCGCGGTATGCCGATACCGGAATCGGCGATCGTCAGCGTCACGGCGCCGGTCACCTTGCGGGCACGAAGCGAAATGCGCCCGCCCTCATTAGTGAACTTCACCGCATTCGAAAGCAGGTTGAGCAATATCTGCTTCATGGCGCGGCGGTCGGCAATCATAGTGAGACCCGAAGAGATCTGCTGCACCACATGGATGTTCTTCTGTTCGGCCGGCATGGTGGTGAAGCGCAGCGTCTCTTCGATCAGCGGCGCCAGATCGATCGTCTCGCGGCTGATGCGCATGTGCCCGGCCTCGATCTTCGACATATCGAGAATGTCGTTGATGACGTTGAGGAGATGCTTGCCGCTCTCGTGAATGTCGCGCGAATATTCGTTGTATTTCTCCGAGCCGAGCGGCCCGAACATCTGGTTCTGCAGGATTTCCGAGAAGCCGAGGATGGCGTTGAGCGGCGTGCGCAGTTCGTGCGACATGTTCGCCAGGAATTCCGACTTGGCTCGGTTGGCCGCCTCGGCGCGTTCCTTTTCCGCCTGGTAGTTGGCGTTGGCGATCGACAGTTCGGTCTTCTGCCGCTCCAGCGTCATGCGCGACGCCGAAAGATCGCCGATCGTCGCCATCAGCCGCCGTTCGGATTCGCGCAGGCGCACCTGATGCCGCTTCAAGAGGGTGATGTCGGTGCCGACCGAGACGAGGCCTCCGTCGCGCGTGCGTCGCTCGTTGATCTGCAGCCAGCGTTCGTCGGCAAGCTGGACCTCGCTCGTCTGCGACTGGTTGCTGCGATCGGGGTCGGCGATGCGCCGTTCGACCACCGGCCGTGCCGCGGCCATCTGGACGGCGACGCGCTCGGTGCCCGGAACGAGCACGTGGTCGGGAAGCTTGTAGGCCTCCTGGAAGTGGGTGTTGCACATGACGAGGCGGTCATGCTTGTCCCAGAGGACGAAGGCCTCCGACGTACATTCGATCGCGTCGGCGAGCCGTTGGTCTGCCTCGGCGTAACGTTGGGCAAGCCGGTGCTGCTCGGTCACGTCCATGGCGATGCCGATCAGATGCGCCCGCCCGGAAACGGTACGGATGATTTCCGCGCGGGCGCGCAACCACACATAGTGGCCGTCCGCATGTCGCATGCGGAAAACCTGGTCGATCTGGCGCGCGTCGCCACGCGCTATCGTCCGCGCCACGCCATAGATGCCGCGATCATCAGGATGCATCAGCCGCGCGGCATCACCGAAGGAGAGCACGCTGTTTTCTCCGGGCATGCCGAGCATTTCGTACATCGAGCGCGACCAGAACAGCCGACGGTTGGCGAGGTCGAAATCCCAAAGGCCGCAGCGGCCGCGCGACAGCGCCGTCTCGACGCGCAGGTTGGATTCGGCAAAGACCGAGTCCGCGTCGCGAGCCCGCTTGGCCTGGATGTAATAGGCATAGAGCACCATCAGCAGGATGGCGGAGATGCCGGCAAAGAGCGTCACGTTGAGCGAGACTTCATCGCGCCAGGTGGTTTCGAGTTGCGTCACCGGCGTTGCGGCCAGAACCACTCCGGCCGCGTCAGGCAATTGCGCCAGTGCCACGATATGATCGACGCCGACGATCGGCGTCTTCATGACACTGGAGTGCTCGCCGAAATACTGCAGTGTCGCGATGTCGGGCGCGACGGCCGCGAGCGTCCGACCGATGAGCGGCTCGCCCTCCTGGGTGCCGGCGAAGATCCGGCCATCCTTGCGGACCGCAAGGATGAACGTGCCGGGATCGAGCATGCCGGTAGGCAGATAATGGCTGAAGCGCTGCTCCACGTCCGAGCGGCGACTCTCGTCAAAAAGGACAGCGCCGTCCGTCTGGAAGGCCGCAATGGCGGTTGCCGCCGCAAGGCCGACCGTCTGGCGCGAACTTTCTTCCATGCGGGCATGCTCGTCCATGATGCTGGACATGCGCGAGACCGCCACGATGATCAGGAATGCGATGATCAGGATCGGGATGGAACGCTTGAGAATCGGCTCTGCGCTTGCCAGTCGCCGCGAGGTCGGTCCGGCAAAGATCTTCGCATGCGAGATAAACTCTTGCTCCAGGCGGCCGGCAAGCCCCGGAAACTTGAGTCGCAACCGCCCGTCGGCTGCGCTCGCCTGTCGCGCGTCCGCCATCTTTCCCAATTCTCAAAACCCTCTGATGATTCGGCGCGCCGCTCGCCCGAATCTGACTCAATGAATCACAGGGCGATTCGCCTTGTCCAGAGGCGCTGGTAAAGATTTCTTAACCATTTCTTATCGTTGGGAAATAATAGGCCGGGCCGCTTGCGCGGCCCGGCCCTGAAAAAATCAATGGGTTCTACAGCACCGCGCGTCTTATGAGACGCGCAAAGGTTGCTGTAGCACTTTGGAAGTACTGCATGTTTTTGTCCTTTAATCGGCGACGATTTAAGGAAACATGCAGTAGGCTTCAGGCCTTGAGCATGCGCTCCACGATATCGCCGACATCGGCCGAAAGCTTCGGCGCTCCGGCAATCTCCTTCAGCGCCTTGCGGGCATGACCAGCGCGCTTGTCCTCGAGCGAGCGCCAGGAGCGCATCGAGGTCAGGATACGCGCCGCAAGCTGCGGGTTGCGCGGGTCGATGTCGAGGATCTGGTGCGCGAGAAAGCGGTAGCCCTCGCCGTCGGCGCGGTTGAAGCCGGTCGGGTTGGCGAAGGCATAGGTGCCCACCAGCGAGCGCACGCGGTTCGGGTTGTTGCCATTGAACAGCGGCTCAGCCATCAGCGCCTTGACGCGATCGAGTGTTCCGGCACCGGGGATCGTCGCCTGAACGGCGAACCACTTGTCGATGACCAGCGCGTTGTCGGCAAAACGCTCGCGGAAGGTCGCAAGCGCTTCCGCGGTCTCGGCTGCATCCGGAAAGCGGTGCGCAAGCAGCGCCAGCGCATGGCTGAGATCGGTCATGTTGTTGGCGGTGGAAAAGGCCTCGGCGGCGCGCTCCGGCCCTTCGTCGCCCTGGACGAGGTAGGTGAGGGCGCTGTTGCGCAGCGCCCGGCGCCCGGCGCTTGCGGCGTCCGGACTGAAAGCGGCCGTGGAGACGAGGTCGTCGGCGAGCTTGAGGAACGTCTCGCGCCCGGCAGCGGCAACGGCCGTCAGGATTTGCTGACGTGCGGCGTGGATTGCGTCCGGATCGTTGTTGGTGCCGATCTCGCGCGCGATGTCGGATTCGCTCGGCAGTGCCAGGGCCTGGGAGCGGAAAGCGGGCTCCAGCGTTTCATCCGCGGCAGCGCGGATCAGGCCGTCGATGAGCGCCTTGTCGCAGGTGGCCGGCTTTCCGGCGCGAACATTCGCCGTCGCCTCGACCAGATTGCTGAGTGCGATGGCGTTGAGCGCCTGCCAGCGGGCGAAGAGGTCGCTCTCGTGATGCGCGATCAGCGCAAGATCCTCGGCGCTCTGCTCGATGTGCAGGTTGATCGGCGCAGAAAAACCGCGGTTGAACGATGGCACCGGGCGTGACGGAATGCCGGAGAAGACGACCGTCTGCTTGCGCTCCGTGAGATGCAGGACGTCGCCGGTCATGTCGGCGCCGGAGACCGCGGAAAGGTCGGCTTCGCTGCCGCCTTCGAGCAGCAGGCCCATCTTGAGCGGAATGTGCATCGCTTCCTTGGCGCCCTGTCCGGGTGTCGCCGGAACGATCTGCTCGAGCGACAGGGTGAAAGTCTGCTTGGCCGCGTCATAGGCACCCGAAGCGGTGACCAGCGGTGTTCCCGCCTGATGGTACCAGAGCGCGAACTGGCGAAGGTCGCGACCACTTGCCGCTTCGAAGCAGGCGACGAAATCCTCGATCGTCACGGCCTGGCCGTCATGCCGGTCGAAATAGAGGTCCATGCCCTTCTTGAACAGATCGCGGCCGAGGATCGTCGCGATCATGCGGGTGACTTCCGATCCCTTTTCGTAGACGGTCGTCGTATAGAAGTTGTTGATTTCGCGGTATTTCGTCGGTCGCACCGGATGGGCGAGAGGGCCGGCATCCTCCGGGAACTGCTCCGACTTCAGGTGCCGCACTTCCGCAATTCTCTTGACTGCGCGCGAGCGCATGTCGGCAGAGAATTCGTGGTCGCGGTAGACCGTCAGACCTTCTTTCAGGCAGAGCTGGAACCAGTCACGGCAGGTGATGCGATTGCCGGTCCAGTTGTGGAAGTATTCGTGCGCGATGATCGCCTCGATATTGGCATAGTCCGCATCGGTCGCCGTTTCCGGGTCGGCGAGCACGTATTTATCGTTGAAGATGTTGAGACCCTTGTTCTCCATCGCCCCCATGTTGAAGTCGGAGACGGCGACGATCATGAAGATGTCGAGGTCATATTCACGGCCGAAGGCGTCTTCATCCCACTTCATCGAGCGCTTGAGCGCGTCCATGGCGTAGGAGGCGCGCGGTTCCTTGCCGTGTTCGACGTAGATCTTCAGCGCGACTTCGCGGCCGGACATCGTCGTGAACCTGTCTTCGACGACGCCGAGATCACCGGCGACGAGGGCGAAGAGGTAGCTCGGCTTCGGATGCGGATCGAACCAGGCGGCGAAATGACGGCCATCGCCCATGTCGGCGCCGCCGAGATAATTGCCATTCGACAGCAGGAGGGGAGCGGACGCCTTGTCGGCGATGATGTTGACCGTGTAGACGGCAAGCACGTCGGGACGATCGGGAAAATAGGTGATGCGGCGGAAGCCTTCGGCCTCGCACTGGGTGCTGTAGACGCCGTTGGTGCGGTAAAGCCCCATCAGTTGCGTGTTCGTCTCAGGCGAAAGCAGCGTGGTGATGGTGATTTCGAAGGGGGCGGCTTCCGGCAGGCCGCGGATGGTCAGCGTATCGTCGGTAACGTCGTAGAGGGAGGTCGCGAGCTCTTCCTGGTCCAGCAGCAGGCCGGTCATCTTCAGTTCGTCGCCATCGAGCAGCAGAGGCGCCGACGCGTCGACGCCTTCGCGACGATGGAAGATCAATCGGGCTTCGACCTTGGTTTCCTTCGGGTCGAGCTCGAAGGTCAGATCCACTCTCTCCAGAACGAAGTCGGTCGGCCGATAGTCTTCCAGATGAATGATCTGGCCAGTATTTGTCCGCATGGTCAGTCCCGCTTGCGCCGTTCTACTGGAGAATTTGTAGTGGGCGCCTGTGATGGTGAAAAGGCCAAGGGGCGAAAAGTCGGATAATGCCACACGATTGTGATGCCGGCGACCGCACTTTCGACAGAAAAGGCATGGTTTCCGATGGTCTTCCCGCTCCCTTATCAGATTGACGTGTATCGAAGTGGGACTAACAAGACATGAATTGGAAAGGTTTTTTTCGCCGCGGCTAAAAAAGGTCTGACGTCGTTTTGCCAAACGTCAATCGATCAAGAAAAAACGCCATTCATCACGAAGTTTGATCCGACTTTCTTGCCGAGCGTCGCTAAGGTGCAGGAGTCCTGCGGCGGGGTTCTCCGCTGAAAAATCTCCAAACCAGCCCTCGTGTCTGCTCTGGCCGGCGGAGGCTGTTCGAAAAGTGCCCTCAATGGATGCGGAAGCCGAAAGCCCGATGAAGGGGATCCTGTTGAAGGTCCTTTCCGTCGTCATTTTCGTTTGCATGTCGACGCTGATCAAGGCGGCCGGAAGCGAGATCGCCACCGGCCAGATCACCTTTTACCGCTCGGCCTTCGCCATGGTGCCGATCCTCGGTTATCTCGCCTTCCGCGGACAGTTGCGCGATGCCTTCAAGACTGCGGATTTCACCGGCCATATCGCGCGCGGCTTCGTCGGCATTCTCGCGATGAGCTTCGGCTTCTATGGACTCGTGCACCTGCCGCTGCCCGAAGCCATCGCCATCGGCTACGCCATGCCGCTGATCGCCGTTGCCTTCGCTGCGCTTTTTCTCGGTGAGACCGTGCGACTTTACCGCTGGTCGGCGGTGGTCATCGGGCTGGTCGGCGTGATGATCATCACCTGGCCGCGGCTGACCCTTTTCCGTGAAGGCGGCTTCGGTTCGCTGGAGGCGCTGGGTGCCGCATCGGTGTTGATTTCGGCAGCCCTCGGCGCGGTGGCGATGGTGCTGGTGCGCAAACTCGTCAAGAACGAGCGCACCCATACGATCGTGCTCTATTTTTCGCTGTCGGCCTCGGTCTTCTCACTGGCGACGCTGCCCTTCGGCTGGCCATCGATCTCGCGCGAAGCCTTTCTGCTCTTGATGGTCGCCGGCTTCTGCGGCGGTGTGGCGCAGATCCTTCTGACCGAGAGCTATCGCCATGCCGACATGTCGACGATCGCGCCGTTCGAATATACCTCGATCGTGCTCGGCCTGATCATCGGCTATTTCCTGTTCGACGATGTTCCGACGGCCACCATGCTGATCGGCACCGCCATCGTCGTCGGGGCCGGCATCTTCATCATCTTCCGCGAACATCGGCTCGGCCTTGAGCGCCGGGGCGCCCGCAAGCACATGACGCCGCAAGGCTGAGGACGAAGCGCGCGTTCATGTCGGTGGCCCTTACGAGCGCGGCTTCTCCCAGGCCGGAACCGTGTCGTCGTCGATCAGCGGTTCCTGCGCCATCTGCTGGGCGACAGGGCTCGTCACGTCGGGTCCGGGCGTGGGCATCACGCTCGTTGCCTGGAAATCGGTCTTGGCAACGAGGCCCTGGTGCTGTTCGCGCTGGAGGATACGCCAGGCGGCATAGCCACCATAAAGGGCGAAATAGACGGCGAGAACGAGGAACAGCGCCGCCGGGCCAAAGCGGTCCATGACCGGGCCGACCATCAGCGGGCCGGAGATCGTGCCGAGGCCGTAGGTGATCATCAGGCCGGAAGACGTCTCGACATATTCGTTCGGCTTGGCGAGGTCGTTCGCATGCGCGACATTCAGCGCGTAGATCGGAAACAGCACCGAGCCGACGAGCGCGGCGATGACGTAGAGGACCGCCGGCTGGCTGCCGATCGCAGCCGACATCAGCAGACAGGAAGCGACGCCGACCACGCCGCAGCCGACCATGACGATACGCCGGTCGACCTTGTCGGAGAGGCGGCCGATCGGGATCTGCGAGATCGCGCTGCCGGTCAGGAGCGAGGCGAGCAGCGTCGCACCCTCGGCGGTGGAAAGACCGATCTTCTGCGTGAAGACGCCGCCGAGATTGAGCCACGCGCCGGATAGTGCGCCGGCAAGAAAACCGCCGACGACAGCGACCGGAGAACGGCGGAAAAGCGCAGGGATATCGAACTTCGCCTGCGCCGGTGGTGCCGGCATGGGCGAGGAGGAGAGTGCCGTCGGCAGCAGCGCCAGGGAGAACAGCACGCTGCAGAGCATGAAGAGCGACGTATTGGTCGGGTCGCCGAGTGGCACCATGTATTGGCCGCCAATGGTGCCGACCATCGTGGTGATCAGGTAGAGCGAAAACAGCAGACCGCGGTTTTCGTTGGTGACGCGTTCATTGAGCCAGCTCTCGATCACGAGATAGCTGCCCGAGATCGCGAAGCCGGCGATCGCCCGAAACAGGATCCAGGCGTGCCAGTCGACGACGAGGCCGCAGAGCAGGATTGCGATCGACAGCAGCGTGATCAGCGCGGTGAAAACGCGTACGTGACCGACCCGCAGCACGAATTTCGGGGTGACGACGCAGGAGAGCGTAAAGCCGACCGTATAGCCGGTGGCGATCACCGAGACCGTCAGCGTCGACCAGTTCTCAGCGACGGAGCGCACCGGGATGACATAGCTCTGGAGGCCGAAGGCGACCATCATGAGCATGGTCGATATCATCAGGCTGAAGACGGAAGCGAGGCTGGCCAGCATCGGCGCTCCTGAAAATGTGGCACTTCGCCATCGAAACCGATGACGAGCAAAGCGCAGGTGGAGCGAGGAACGGTCTGGCAGGGGCCGGATGAGCCTGACACTCCTACAGCGCCGCGCGTATTATCAAACGCGCAAAGGTCGCTGTAGCACTTTGATTTGCTGCATGCTCGTCCTTAAATCGAGGTCGGTTTAAGGACGAGCATGCAGTAGGTCGGGACGAGTGTGGCTCTATCCAGTTTTTCAAGCGCCGTCGATTGCGACAGGCGATGGCAAAAAGGCGGTACGCCTCTTTGCCGGCAGCAACGAGAGCATACTGCATTTCATGTGGAATCGCTTGAAGCGGAAAGATACTCTAGAAACAAAGTGCTAGAGCGACCTTGGCGCGTTCGTCTGAACGCACGGCGCTCTAGTTCGGCAGCAACGGGCTTACGGCCACGCGATGGGCGCGGCGTGCATCCTTCTTGGTGCTGAGAAGGGTGTATTCGCGCGAGGCGCGCACGGCAGTGCCAATGTCGGAGATCGAATCGAACAGGACCTTGAGGCTCGCGATGGGCTTGGTCATGGTTTCGTTCCTTTCATCGTCGCCGGCCAGTTATGCCGACTTGTGCACGCGATACGCGGTCAAGCGTATCGCGTGGGGATCAGCGCTGGATGAAATCGGCGAAAATCTGCGCCGGACGAGTGGTCCGGGCAAGGCCGATCGCGGTCATCTGCTCGTTGGCTGCCGTGCCGAAACGGTTAAACGGCGTCCGTTGAGCGGCACCGGTGTGACGGAGCGTCTCAAAGCTGCTGTGGATCGGACGAAAGCGGGCAGTCATGGTTCAATTCCTTAATTCCATTCCTCCCGTATCATCATATTGCACCGCAACATCGCGTTTTGCAATGCGTCATACTGCGCCGCTGATATGCGCAAACCGCATGGCTTTCTTCATTCTTTGTTCATAAAGCCGGCCAGCGGCTTGGCGCCGTATGCGGCAAGGTGTTTCGGTGCGAATCAACCGTGAATCCGGGCCTTGAAGGCAAGCAGGTCCTGCCAGGCGAAGCGCTTGTTGACCGGCGCGGTCACCAGATCCTGCGGGTGCAGGGTCGCAAGGGTCGGCACCGTGATGCCGCCGATCGGAAGCTCTCGCCATTCGCCGCGAAGCTGATGGATCGTATCGTTGCCGCCGAAGAAGAAGCGGGCGGTGAAATTGCCGAGCAGGAGCAGATGCCTGGGCTCGGCAAGGGCGATCTGCCGTTCGATGAAGGGGCGGCAGATATCGGCTTCGCGCGCCGTCGGCACGCGGTTGCCCGGCGGGCGCCAGGGCACGACATTGCTCAGCAGCACGCTTTCGCGAGCGAGGCCGATGCCGGCGAGCATGCGGGTCAGCATCTCGCCGAGGCGCCCGGCGAAGGGCTGGCCGTCGCGATCGTCGTCGGCATAGGGCATCGGACCGACGACCATGATGCCGCTTGCCGGGTCGCCCTCGGCAAAGACGAGATTGCGGGCGCTGTTCCTGAGATTGCAGCCGGCAAAGCCATCCATCGCAACCTTGAGCTCGGCGAGCGATCGCGCCGATTCGGCGGCAAAGCGCGCCTCTTCGATCGCCTGCGCATCGGGAATGGCAACGGCAGGGGCGCTGGCGGCCGGAGCCGGTGCGCGGCTTTCTCGAGGTTGCGCCGGGGCAGCCGCGGCTGTCTGGCGCGCCGCGGGTTGCGCGGCGGGTGTCTCCGCACGGCTGCTGGCTGCCGGGGCTCGCGCGTTGCCGCGCGCCGCCTTCATGGCCTCGAACTCGGCGAAGCGGTCGATCGGCTCCTCTTCCAGCAGCCATTCGACGCCCGCATCCGCATGGAAGGCGAGGAGGGCGGCAAGCTCAGCCGAAGAGAGGTCGTGGGCGGAAATCATGGCCGCCAACCTAACCCATAAGCCGCCGGACCGGAACCGCTTTTCCGGCTCTCGCCATCCCTATCCAAGGTCATCGATGACGTCCGGCTCAAGCCGCATTCGCCGTCCAGTGGGCGATGTCCTCGTGCTCGCCGATCAGCGCAAGGCCGTGGGCGATCGACAGCAGTTCGCCACCGCTTTCGATGCGGTCGGCGTCGAAACGCCGCTCGAAGATGCCGCGCACGGCCGGAACGAAAGACGTGCCGCCGGTCAAAAACACCTTGTCGATCGACTCGGGCGCCGTCGCGGTCGACTGCAGCACGTCGTCGAGTGCGCCTTCGATGCGGGCGAGTTCCGGCGCAATCCAGCCCTCGAAATCGCTGCGGCGGACCGTTCGGCGCGACATTTCGCCGAGCGGGGCGAAATAGAACTCGGTCTCGTCTTCCTGCGACAGCCGCATCTTCGTCGCCGAGATCGCCTGATAGAGCGGGTAGCCTTCGTCATGCTCGATCAGATCGACGAAGGCTTCGAGCTTTTCCGGCTCCAGGCTCTGGCGCACCAGCTGCTTCAGATCGGTGAAATCTTTCAATGTCTTGAAGATCGAAAGCTGATTCCAGCGACCGAAATTCGCATAATAATTCGACGGCACTTCAAGCAGCTTGTCGAAGCTCTTGAAGAGACTCCCCTTTCCGATGAGCGGCGAGACGACGTTGTCGATGATGCGGAAGTCGAAATGGTCTCCGGCGACACCCACGCCCGAATGGCCGATGGGCGTCGCCGTCAGGCGGCCGGCCCTGGTCTCGAATCGGATCAGCGAATAGTCGGTCGTACCGCCGCCGAAATCGGCGACGAGGACCGTGGCATCCTGCTTCAGGTTCTGGGCGAAGTAGAAAGCGGCCGCCACCGGTTCGTAGACATAGTGCACCTCCGGAAACCCGAAGGCGGAAAGTGCCGCGCCGTAACGTTCCAGGGCGAGCGCCGGATCGGGGCTGGAGCCGGCGAAGTGCACCGGGCGGCCGACGACGATGCGGCTATACCGATCCGTCCAGCCGTCGCCGGCATAGTCGCGCAGCTTGGTCAGGAACACCCGCATCAGGTCCTCGAAGCTGTGACGCTTGGCAAAGACCTGCGTGCCCTGGAAGAGGGGGCTTGCGGCAAAGGTCTTGATCGACTGCAGGAAACGACAGTCGCCCGGATTGTCGATGAAGGCGCGGATCGCCGCCTGGCCGGCCTCGACCTTCAGCGCCTGGGCGCCAAGATTGGTATCCTTCATGAAGGAAAGTGCGGTGCGCATGGCGTCGGTCGTGCCGGCAAGACTGTCGAACCGCATCGAGTGGGTGGTGTCGCCGGCGGCAACCGCAAGCACGGAATTGGTGGTGCCGAAGTCGAAGCCCAGTGCCTTGGCCATATGGTGGTCTCCTTGCGTCTGGCGTCGCTGCGCCGCCCGGAGCAAGCCGGTGGCGCGCAACGCAACATGAAATTTTGTCGGGCCATTTCCGCATGTCAGGCGGCCGGCACCGAAGGCAACAAAAGGCACGCCGTCCGGGCGCCAGGGGGGCGCCTTCTCGAGTGCCGTTTGCGAATGGGATAGGCCGGCGCGAACCGCCGGAAGGATGTGGCGGCCTCGTGGCATGGCTCTTCGGCAAAAGCAAGGCCGAATGGCTCATAGCGTCGGCACGCGACAAAATGATGTATTTACGTTTACGTGCACGTCATATAGACATTTGCCCTAAACTCATGACCTCATGCGCAAAAGCGGGCATCGTCTGTCGCATCTCGGCTCGACAAGCCAAACTGCATTTGCCATGACGACATGATATATCCTGGGAACTGAACCGGCAGAAGACCGGTGAGACTGGAGAGACCGTATGACCGAGCAAGATCTGCCCGAGCGCGAGAGCATGGAGTTCGACGTCGTGATCGTCGGCGCGGGGCCGGCCGGTCTTGCGGCGGCGATCCGGCTGAAGCAGGTCAATCCGGAGCTTTCGGTCGTCGTGCTCGAGAAGGGCGCCGAGGTCGGCGCGCACATTCTGTCGGGTGCGGTCGTCGATCCGATCGGCATCGACCGGCTGCTGCCGGATTGGCGCGAGGACGCCGATCATCCGTTCAAGACCGAAGTCAAGGACGACCACTTCCTGTTCCTGGGCCCGGCGGGCTCGGTCCGCCTGCCGAATTTCCTGATGCCGCCGCTGATGAACAATCACGGCAACTACATCGTATCGCTTGGGCTCGTCTGTCGTTGGCTGGCCACCAAGGCGGAGGAACTCGGCGTCGAGATCTATCCGGGCTTTGCCGCGACCGAAGTGCTCTACAACGACGAAGGCGCGGTCATTGGTGTCGCCACCGGCGACATGGGCATCGAGCGCAACGGCGAGCCGGGACCGAACTTCGCCCGCGGCATGGCGCTCTTGGGCAAATACACGCTGATCGGCGAGGGCGTGCGCGGTTCGCTCGCCAAGCAGCTGATCGCCAAGTTCAAGCTCGATGAAGGTCGCGACGTCCAAAAATTCGGCATCGGGCTGAAGGAGCTCTGGCAGGTCAAGCCGGAGAACCACCGGCCCGGACTGGTGCAGCACTCCTTCGGCTGGCCGCTTGGCATGAAGACCGGCGGCGGTTCGTTCCTCTATCATCTCGAAGACAATCTGGTGGCCGTCGGCTTCGTCGTGCACCTCAACTACAAGAACCCCTATCTCTTCCCGTTCGAGGAGTTCCAGCGCTTCAAGACCCATCCGGCGATCCGCGGCACCTTCGAGGGCGGCAAGCGGCTCTCCTATGGCGCCCGTGCGATCACCGAGGGCGGCTACCAATCGGTGCCGAAGCTGTCCTTCCCGGGCGGCGCGCTGATCGGCTGTTCGGCCGGCTTCGTCAATGTGCCGCGCATCAAGGGCAGCCACAATGCCGTCCTGTCGGGCATCCTCGCGGCCGAGAAGCTGGCGGCGGCCATCGCCAACGGTCGCGCCAATGACGAGCCGATCGAGATTGAGCGCGGCTGGCGCGACAGCGCCATCGGCCAGGACCTGAAGCGGGTCCGGAACGTCAAGCCGCTGTGGTCGAAGTTCGGCACGGCGATCGGCGTGGCACTCGGCGGCTTGGACATGTGGACCAACCAGTTCTTCGGCCTTTCCCTGTTCGGCACGCTGAAGCACGGCAAGACCGATGCGCAGTCGCTCGAGCCGGCGTCGCAGCACCAGAAGATCGACTATCCGAAGCCCGATGGGGTTCTGACCTTCGACCGGCTGTCCTCGGTGTTCCTGTCGAACACCAATCACGAGGAAGATCAGCCGATCCACCTGCAGGTCAAGGACATGGAGCTGCAGAAGCGCTCCGAGTACGACATCTATGCCGGCCCGTCGACGCGCTACTGTCCGGCCGGGGTTTACGAATGGGTGGAGAAGGACGGCAAGCCGACCTTCGTCATCAACGCGCAGAACTGCGTGCACTGCAAGACCTGCGACATCAAGGATCCGAACCAGAACATCAACTGGGTGCCGCCGCAGGGCGGCGAAGGCCCGGTCTATCCGAACATGTAACGTTCGAGAGAAGGTCGCAATTTGCGACCGAGCCGACGTTCGGAAAAGGCGCCGATGGCAATGGCCACGGCGCTTTTTCATTTCATGCCTTCGTCCAGCGCAGCTAATCGTCCTGACTCGCGCCTCAGAGTTGTTCAAGGATTGGGAAAGGCACTCGTTGACGCAAATGGAAAAGTCCTTGCCGGAAAACCCCGTTAGCTTTCATGGTGTCATCGGCTCGACGCCGACGAATCTGCAGGCTTTCGGTCCCTGTTGTTTCGAGTTGGACCGAGCCTTGTGACGCTGTCGATCCCCGCGGTGAGATCGGCAGTGCGATGGGATGCGCCGCCAAAACAAGGGAACGGAAATGAAGAAGCTTCTTGCAACGACCTGCCTGGCTGCGGGCCTCCTTGGCCTCGCTGGTACGGCCTCTGCCGCCGAGTGCGGCGACGTGACGATCGCCAACATGAACTGGCAGAGCGCCGAGGTTCTGGCGAACGTCGACAAGATCATCCTGACGGAAGGCTACGGCTGCAACGCCGACCTGGTTGTTGGCGACACGGTGCCGACGATTACCTCGATGATCGAAAAGGGTGAGCCCGACGTCGCGCCTGAAGGCTGGGTCGACCTGCTGCCGGATGTCGTCAATCGCGGCCTCAAGGAAGGCAAGCTCGTTGGTGCCGCCGTCGCGCTTTCCGATGGCGCCGTTCAGGGCTGGTGGGTCCCGAAATACATTGTTGACGCCAACCCCGATATCAAGACGATCGACGACGTGCTGAAGCACAAGGACCTGTTCCCGGATCCGGAAGACGCCAGCAAGGGCGCTATCTTCAACGGTCCGCAGGGCTGGGGCGGAACGGTGGTGACGACGCAGCTCTATAAGGCCTATGGCGCTGAAGCCGCAGGCTTCACGCTTGTCGACACCGGATCGGCCGCCGGCCTCGATGGCTCGATCGCCAAGGCCTATGAGCGCAAGCAGGGCTGGGTCGGCTACTATTGGGCGCCGACGGCACTTCTCGGCAAATACGAGATGGTGAAGCTCGCGCATGGCGTTCCGGGCGATGCGGCCGAATGGAAGCGTTGCAACACCGTTGCCGACTGCCCGGATCCGAAGAAGAACGACTGGCCGAAGGACAAGGTCCAGACGCTGGTGACCAAGGCTTTCGCCGATCGCGCCGGCCCGGCCATGGACTACCTCAACAAGCGTGCCTGGACCAACGATACGGTCAACAAGCTGATGGCCTGGATGACCGACAATCAGGCCAGCGGCGAAGAAGGCGCCAAGCACTTCCTCCAGGAAAGCCCGGACATCTGGACCCAGTGGGTCTCGCCGGAGGTTGCCGAAAAGATCAAAGCCTCGCTCTGATTGGAGCGATTGAAGCCATGGGCGGCGCGATCCTTGCGCCGCCTCTTTGTTTGACCCCCGGCAACAGCAAAACAACAATCGCGGCCGGCGAGACGTGAAGGGGAATTGGAATGGACTGGTTTACCCAGTTTCCGCATATGGACGACGAAAGCCTGCGGGCGTTGAAGAAGGCTATCGACGGGGGATTCCGGACCTTCACGCGCACCTATGGCGATGCCATCGAAGGCTTCTTCGAGCCGCTGCAGTTTTTCCTCATCCAATCGGAGCGCTTCATGACGAAGACGCCCTGGCCGATCATCCTGGTGCTGATCGCGCTGGTCGCCTGGGTGGCGAGCCGCAATTGGAAGATCGTCGCCGGCTGCGCCGGCACGCTCCTGCTGATTGGCTACTTCGACATGTGGGACGACACGATGAAGACGATCTCGATGATCTTCGTCTGTACCGTGCTGTCGATCGCGATCGGCATTCCGATCGGCATTGTCATGTCCCGTTCGGACCGGTTCCAGAACATCGTCAACCCGATCCTCGACGTGATGCAGACCATGCCGAGTTTCGTATATCTGATCCCCGTCGTCATGCTGCTCGGCATAGGCAAGGTTCCGGGACTGATTGCCGTGGTGATCTATGCCATCCCGCCGATGATCCGCCTGACGAATCTCGGTATTCGCTTGGTCGACAAGGACGTGCTGGAGGCAGCCGATGCCTTCGGCTCCTCCGGTTGGCAGAAGCTCAAGAACGTGCAGATGCCGCTGGCCTTGCCGACGATCATGGCGGGCATCAACCAGACGATCATGATGGCGCTCGCCATGGTGGTCATTGCCTCGATGATTGGCGTTCAGGGGCTTGGCCAGCCGGTGCTGAAGGCGATTGCCAACCAGTATTTCACGCTCGGCATCTTCAACGGCCTCGCCATCGTCGGCATCGCCATCATCTTCGATCGTGTCAGCCAGGCCTATGGCCATCGCCTGCAGAAGCATCGGGAGATCATCCACGGCTGAGCCCGAGCGATATCAACAAAAGAGAAGGCCTCGGCGCGGAAAAGCGCCGAGGCCTTTGTTGTACAGGGAGGCTTTCCGGCTCAACTGCGGGCCGAAAGAATGCCGGTTGAAAGCGCCACGCCGGCAGCCGTAGCGATCGCAGCCAGAATCTCGAACGGACCGATCTGTTCGCCGAGCAGGACGGCGCCGCCGATCATCGCGAGCACCGGGGTCAGCGCGGTAAAGGCGGCAGCCTGCGTGCCGCCGAGGCTCTTCACCGCAAAACCATAGGCGACCATGGCGACGAGGCCGGACAGAATGCCCTGGCTGGTGATCTGCAAGGCGATCTCCTTGACCGGAACGTCGGCAAGCGTGCTTCCGAAACAGGCGGCAAGCCCCAGGTGGATCAGGAAGGACCAGACGGCAATCAAGGCGCTTCCCTGCAGTGGGCTGAGCCCCGAACGTCGGAAGGCGTGGGTGTAAATCGCCCAGAGCGTCGCCGCCGCCGGAAGCAGGGCGTAGCCGATCCAGCTTGTGGGGGCCGAGACGGCAAGGCTGCGCGTCAACAGGATGGCGACGCCGGCGACGATCGCGGCGAAGCCGACCATCCGCATCCGGTCCGGCCGCTCACCAAAGATCGTGATGCCGATCAGGGCGGTGGCAAGCGGCATCGAGCCGCCGAGAAGAATGCCGACTGAGGAGGCGGGAACCGAATGGATCGCGAAGGCGCAGACCTGGAAGAAGACGGCGCCGGAGCCCGCGACCATCATTGCCAGAAGCAGGATCGGCAGCTTGCGCGGCAAGAGTCCGGTCTTCAGCCAGACCGGTGCGAGGAGAAGTGCGGGGATGCCGTAGCGGATCAGGCCGAGGTCGATCGTGCCAAGCGCGGTCCCGGCCGAATGGCGTGTCGCGAGAATCCAGCTCGCCCAGATGAGGACGGTTACCAGGGCACCGGCATAGCCGGCGGCGACAGGCGTCGTATTGCCGCGATCGAGTGCGAGCGCAACCATTTGAATTTCCTTCCCGATTTGGATATCTGAGGGGCTTTTGGATCTGGAAGGAAGATTACGCCCTGGAGGCAGGGCATGTCCTTGCGATTTATGCCCGAAATAGATTACTGTCGGTAACAATATGCCAATAATAACCTCAGAAGTTTTCGATCATGCCAAATCTTGATAAGTTCGATCTCGCCATCCTCAAGATCCTTCAGGAGGATGCGCGTGCGACGAACGTCGAGATCGCCGACAAGGTCAATCTTTCGCCGTCGCCTTGCCTGCGGCGCATCCGCAATCTGGAAAAATCCGGCATTCTGCGTGGCTATCGGGCCGATATTGACCGCAAGGAGGCCGGCCTCGGGCTCACGGTCTTCGTGGAGATCAAGGTCGGGCGCCACAGCCGCGAAAACGCTCAATTGCAGCAGGAGGCGCTGCTTGCCATTCCCGAGGTGGTTTCCTGCTTCCTGATCTCGGGCAATGCCGACTTCCTCGCCGAGGTCGTCGTCGAGGATCTCCCGGCTTACGAGAAGCTCCTGACCGAGACTTTGCTGGCCTTGCCGGGCGTGACCGACATACGCTCGAACTTCGCGATCCGGTCGATCAAGACGGGTGGGCCGCTCAAGTTACCTGAGCCCCGTTGAACGGCGATCCGTTGCGGATCTCCGGGGCGGATCGGCACGCGCTCGATTCCCGTTAAGTTTCGCTAAGGTTCTGGAATTGGCCGCGAACGCGATTATCTGATCGCGATGAGCAGCATTGCCGCGGCAACGGAGCCAGTGACCCATTCATGAAAATCAAGGCGATCTTCAATCGTGATGGCGGAACCTTCCGCACGACGGATATGACGGCCTATGGCCGGAAGGTCGAGGAAGTTTTTCACGATGCGGGGCATCAGGTCGAGATCGCAGCGGTTTCCGGAAGCGAGATGCGCGAGACCCTGGAGCGCACGTGCCGCCGCGACGATCTCGATGCGATCCTCGCCGGTGGTGGCGACGGCACGATTTCCGCGGCCGCCGGGGTCGCCTGGAAGAACAGCATGCCGCTTGGTGTCGTTCCCGCCGGGACGATGAACCTTTTTGCCCGTACGCTGAAACTGCCGCTCGACATCTGGAAGGTGCCGGAGGTGCTGGCAAACGGCGTGATCATCGACGGCGACATCGGCAGTGCGAATGGTCGGGCCTTCGTGCACCAGTTTTCCATGGGCCTCCATGCCCGCATGGTGCGCTATCGCGAGTCCTTCAGCTTTCGTTCGAGGGCAGGCAAGATTGCCGCAAGCACCCGCGCGGCGTTCGGCGTTATTCTCAATCCCCCTGATTTCGAGATCGAGTTCGATGTCGACGGCCACAAGGAGAGCCGTCATGTTTCGGCGGTCTCAGTCTCGAACAACCCGTTCGGCCGCGATACGCTGATGTATGCCGACGACATCACAGCCGGCCACCTCGGCTTCTATACGGCGCCGCCCTTGAGTCCGCCGGGCGTAGCCAAGCTCGCCTTCGATGTCATGCGCGGCAAATTTCGCGATAGCCCGCTGATCACCGCCATGAGCGGTCATGCGCTCGACCTGCATTTTCCGAGGGTGGAGCGCAAGATCAACTGCGTCATCGACGGAGAACTCCTGCCGATGGGCCGTGACGTCGCGCTTCGCATTCATCCCGGTGAACTCAAGCTGCTCGTTGGCGCCGACCGCGACGGATCGGCGATCCAGAAGTAGCCGAAGCCGTAGCGATCCGGCAGGTTGCCATTGAGATAGGGCAGGGCGAGTTGCTGCGGCTTCATCGCCGCCTCCGGTACGCCGAACGACCTCAGGAAATCGAGGAGTCCTTGAGGTGGTGGAGCATCGAGCTTGCCGTTATCGCTCCAGACCACGAGAAGCGGCCCGGCCAGATGCTCGATCGGAGGGCTGCTGGTGTTGCCGGGGACGAAAACCTTGGCGCCATGCAGCCGCGTGCGCACATTGCCGCCAAGCAGCTTGTCGGCGGCGATTACCATCGCCGGCTCGTCTCCCTCCTGCTGGGCCACGGTTTCGACAAGGGTACTATAGGGAATGCTCAACCTCGACAATTTGCCGAACCAGGGGCGAACAACCACGCGCGCCGAGACGACCACCAATGTCGTGACAATGATGAAGGCGACGAGCGCCAGGAACGGGCGGACGCTGCGTGCGGTGTCGACGCCGGAAGCCTCCACCTTGAGAGCAAGGTAAAGCGGCAGCAGGACGAGAAAGAGAACCAGCCACTTCTCGCGCATGTGGGTGGCGCCGACGGCCAGCATGATCAACAGCACCGCGCCGAGACAGAGCAGTAACATGCGCCCGGTGACGCGTGTCCACAGGCTCTCGGCTCGCCAGATTGCCGGCAGGTCCTTGCGGAACACCAGGGCGAAGACGACCAAGGGAATGGCGGCGCCGCGAAGTGTTGCGGCAACCAGGGCAACAATCCCCTTGAGCGCCTTGGCCAGGTGGCTCGTTTGCTGGGCTGTTCCCATCTCATTGAGGGTATTTCGCGAGGCGGCGCCGAGATTTTCCAGGATCCAGTAGCCGTGCGGCAGCGCAATCAGCGCGCAGACGGCGGCCGCAACCAGGATGCGCCAGTCGAAGAGCCGGGCGCGAAGCTTTGGCTCCGGCAGGATAGCAAGAACCGCGGCGGCTGGGACGAGCGCGAAGTTGTACTTCGAGATGACGCCGATGCCGACAGCAGCGCCGGTCAGGACGTAGGCGAAGAGACTTGGCCGCGTCATCGTCCGGATAAAGCCGTAGAGGAACAGCGATACGGCAAACAGCGCTGCGACCGTATGCGAAAGGTCGCGCTGTGCGAGCAGGAAAATCGGCGGAAAGGTCAGGACGCCGACCGTGGCGATGGCGGTCAGGCGCCGCTCGTTGAGGACCTCGCGCGCCGCAAGGCCGTAGAAGAGACAGCAGAGAAACAGGAGCCCGTTCTTGAGTACCGTCATCGTCGCAAGCGATGGCCCGAAAACCGAGGTGAGCCCGTATTGCAGCCAATTGTAGAAGGGGGGCTGCGAACCATAGCCGAGCATCAGGAACTGTGAGACGAAGGCTTGTTCCGACTCGTCGATTTCGAGTGATGTGGATATGGCGAGGCGCAAACCGATACAGAACAGGAAATAGCCGGCGATCAGCGCAACGACGAAGTTTGGCCGACGGTTGACGACGTCAAGCATCGGCCGGATCCCGGACAAAAACCTGCCGCACGATGTAGTTGGTGGTGCCGTCGTCGCGGAAATAGGTTCGCGCCATCATTTCAGCGAGAATGCCTGTGGTGATGAGCTGAACGGACGAGAGGAACAGCATGACGCCGACGATCAGCATCGGTCGCGTTCCGATATCATTGCCAAGGATGAACTTGTCGAAACCGAGATAGACCAGGATCAGCGCACTGAGCGCCCCTGTGGCCAGCCCGATCGAGCCGAAGAAGTGCCCCGGGCGCGCCTTGTATCGCATGAAGAAGAGCACCGACAGCAGATCGAGGATCACCCGGAAGGTTCTGGAAAGCCCATACTTCGACTGGCCATGCTGCCGTGCGTGGTGGGTTACAGGCATCTCGCCGATACGGCTGCTCGGAACCACGCCGGCGACCCAGGCGGGAATGAAGCGGTGCATTTCCCCCATCAGCTTCACCTGCTTGATGACGGAGGTCCGGTATACCTTCAGGCTGCAGCCATAATCATGCAACCTGACGCCGGTGATCTTGCCGATCAGGCGGTTGGCGCACCAGGAGGGGATCTTCCGGAGTAAGAGACCATCCTGCCGGTTCTTTCGCCAACCGACGAGCAGGTCGAGCTCGCGCTCCTCGATTGCCTTGACCATTTCAGGGATATCGGCCGGATCGTTTTGCAGGTCGCCGTCGAGCGTGGCGATCAACCGTCCGGCAGCAGTATCGATCCCGGCCTGCATAGCCGCCGTCTGCCCGAAGTTCTTCTGCAATTCGACGATCTTGAGATCGAGGTCAGGATCGGAAAGGGCCTTTCTTGCATTTGCAAGCGTTCGGTCGGTGCTGCCGTCGTCAACGAGGATCAGTTCCCAAGGAGATGGAAACGTCGCCAGCGCATCGCGGACCCGTGTAATCAGCGGCTGGATGCTGTCCTCCTCGTTGAACACGGGAATGACGACGGATAGTTCGATGGAGTACATAGGAACAGCTCGTGCATGCGGCGCTTGTAATTGCCGCAAGATTGGGATTGCGCTTACATAATCGTTTTCTTGCACAGTTATCAGTGATAACCAACGTTCATTCTTGCGTTTCAACACGGGAAATCGAGATCTGATGACTTCGGATTGCCAGTCCGACGGGCGATCCTGGCTCGCCCGCAACCGGATGACATTGCTGTCGGCAGGTGCCATAGCGGCCTACGCGGCCTTCGTCGAATGGTTCTGGGGATGGGGCGTGCTGCTGAAGCAATGGTCCGAGATCGGTTTCGGCCCGGCAATCTCGGCTTTGGTGTTGCTCGTCGCGACCTACTTTATTCGCTGCTATCGCATCCACGATTACTTCCCGAACGAAACGGCGGGGCGCTTCCTGCCGCTGTTTCGCGTCACCCAGGTTCACAACCTCCTGAACATCATGCTGCCGTTTCGCGCCGGCGAGACGAGCTTTCCGCTCCTGATGCGCTCGGAGTTTTCCGTGCCACTTGCACGCGGCACTTCGGCGCTCCTGGTGATGCGCCTGCTCGACCTGCACGCCCTTCTCGTCGTTGCCGCCGTTGGCCTCGTCATCGACCGTGGGTCAGCCGTCCTGTGGATCCTGTGGTTGGCTGCGTTCGTCTCGCCGCTTTTCTTCTTTCTTCTGAAGGACCAAGTGATTGCGCTGGCGCGCCGGTTGCTGCCGACAAAGCTCGATGTCGTCGTCGACGAATTGGAGGCGGGTGTTCCCGCCAACATCGTCGCGTTTCTGCGCGCCTGGGGCATGACCATTCTCAACTGGGCGGTCAAGGTTATCGTTCTTGCCTGGGTGCTGGCCTTTATGGGCGTCGCGCCGTTGGCCGCCTGTTTCGGCGGTGCCCTCGGCGGCGAACTCTCTTCGGTGCTGCCGATGCATGCGCCCGCGGGCGTCGGGACCTATCCAGCGGCGATCGCGGCCGGCGCGGTATCCTTCGGCGCTGGCGCCGATCGCGCCGGGCTGGAGCAGCTGGCGGCCGCCGGAGTCAACGCGCATCTTTTGATCATCGTGTCCGCAGTGGCGGGCACGATGCTGTCGATGGCGTTGGGGAGAAAACGCTGAGCAATCCCGTGACAGTGTGAATTGGGCCCCCGCCGTGGCTGCGGGAGTCCCAATGATTACTGGAACGAGGTTTCGTAGAAGCTTCTGAGCTTGCGGGAATGCAGTTTCTCCGGCGGCATGGACGCAAGCTTCTGTAGAGCGAGGATGCCGATCTTCAGGTGTTGGCTGACCTGCGTCTTGTAGAAGGCGGTCGCCATGCCCGGCAGCTTCAATTCGCCATGCAGCGGCTTGTCCGACACGCAAAGCAGCGTTCCATAGGGCACGCGGAAGCGGAAGCCGTTGGCGGCGATCGTCGCCGATTCCATGTCAAGCGCGATGGCGCGTGCCTGCGACAGACGCTTGACCGGGCCGCGCTGGTCGCGAAGTTCCCAGTTGCGGTTGTCGATGGTCGCGACCGTTCCGGTGCGCATGATCTGTTTGAGATCGTAGTCGCGGTAGCCGGTGACCTCGGCAACGGCATCCTGCAGCGCCACCTGGACTTCGGCGAGTGCCGGCAGGGGGATCCAGACCGGCAGGTCGTCGTCGAGCACGTGGTCCTCGCGCATATAGGCGTGCGCAAGCACATAGTCGCCAAGGCGCTGGCTGTTGCGAAGGCCGGCGCAATGGCCGAGCATCAGCCAGACATGCGGCCGCAGCACCGCGATGTGGTCGGTGATCGTCTTGGCATTGGAGGGGCCAACGCCGATATTGACCATGGTGATGCCGCCGTGCCCCTTCTTCTTCAGGTGATAGGCAGGCATCTGCGGCAGCCGGGCGAGCGGGTAATCGGTCTCCGGCTTGTCGGAGCCGGCCGGCGTGATGATGTTGCCGGGTTCGACGAAGGCCGTGTAGCCGTTGCCGCCTTCGGCCATCTGCTGGCGGGCCCAGGCGCAGAACTCGTCGACATAGAACTGGTAGTTCGTAAAGAGAACGAAGTTCTGGAAGTGCGTGGCGCTTGTCGCGGTGTAATGGCTAAGGCGCGCCAGCGAATAGTCGATGCGCTGGGCGGTGAAGGGCGCGAGCGGAGAGGGTTCTCCGGGACCCGGCTCATAGGAGCCGTTGGCGATCTCATCGTCGGTGGTCGTTAGGTCAGGTGCATCGAACAGATCGCGCAGCGGAATGTCGATGGTGTTTGCGGCCGATGCCTCCACATAGGCGCCCTCGCCAAAGGCGAAGTGCAGCGGGATCGGGGTCGCCGATTCCGAAACAGTGATGCCGAGGCCGTGGTTCCGGATCAGGTGACCGAGCTGTTCCTTCAGATAGTGCCGGAAGAGCTTTGGCCGGGTGATCGTGGTCGTGTAGACGCCGGGGGCGCTGACATAGCCAAAGGACAGACGGGAATCGACGTGGCCGAAGCTGCTCGTCTCGATGCTGACCTGAGGGTAGCAGGCACGATAGCGCGTCAGGGGCTTATCGGTTTTCCCCAGACCCTCGAAAGCTTCGCAGAGGAACCGGGTATTACGCTCGTAAAGCGCCTCGAGGCAATCGACGGCAGCGGCGGGATCGTCGAAGTACTGCGGCTCGAAAGGCTGAGGCGTTGCGACGGAAAGGACGGAGTGTGAAGAGATTCGCTTGTTCATGTCGCATTATAGGCTGCGGCTTCTGACAAGCAAACGACAAGATATTGGCGCGCACAACTGTGTCGCGATTGGCGTATCGATGGGCTCAACGCGGGCTGGCAAGGATGATGGCGCTGCCGAGCAGCGCGACCGTCATGCCCGTCAGATCCCAGCGGTCCGGTTTGACGCCCTCCGCCAGCCACAGCCAGAGCAGCGAGGCGGCGATATAGACGCCGCCATAGGCGGCAAAGGCCCGCCCGGCCGCCGGACTGTCGACTAGGGTGAGAAGCCAGGCGAAAAGCGCCAGGGACGCCATGCCGGGTATGAGCCAGAAGATGGACTTGTCGAGCTTCAGCCACGCCCAGAAGGCGAAACAGCCGGCGATTTCGGCAAGGGCGGCAAGCGTATAGACAAGATAGGCGGGCATCAGGCTGACAACGGCTCGTTGTGGCAAATCCCGCTGCCTGTTTCCTTCAGTCGTATCCGATCAAAGGAAACACGCAGCTACTCAAAGTGCTACGGCGACTAGGGCGCACAAGATGCGCGGCTCAGTCGGAGCGAGAGGACAGGAAAGAGACGCCAAACGCAAGCCGGAAAGAATAAAGGGGCGCGAGGCCCCTTTTCATGCGGTTCCGTTCCGGGGTACCCCGCCTCAGGTCATGGACTGGCGCTGCAGGGTTACGAAGAGGACGAGGCCGGCGCCCTGCTTGCCGATGCCGGCACCGTTGGCCTTGGAGTAGGCAAGCGCCCCGACCGGTGCCATCAACAGGCCGGCCAGCGCAAGCACGCGCAGCGAGAGAAACGCGGATGTCGAAAGAGCGGCCAGCATGTTCGTCACTCCATCAGATCACGAGGTGATCGGTTTCACTTGGCGACGGAGCCGGGCGCAGCCCGTCTCGTCCGGGTTAGAGTTTGGCCTGGCAGTATTGCGCCGTGTGTGCGGTGCAATCCGTCAGCGAACCGAGGTAGGTGTTGCTGCGGCGGCGTTCGGTGTCCGCGCTGACGGCAGCGGCGAGAGTTACAGCGAAAACGACCATCAGAAGGCTGATGATGGTGAGGCGCCGAGCAAGGATATCCATGGTTCTGTCCGTTGTTTGGAGGCAGGTTCAAATCGATTGAGTGTGTTTTCGCACACCCAAACTGAATTGATGCTGAGATGTCCGTTCATCTGGCGTTCATCTTCGGTTGCATTTGGGCCGCTGTCGCGCGAGCCGGGAAATGCCGAGCCTGGCGGAACAGAGCGGCCAAGCCGATGGAAAGCATATGCAAAAAGGGCGGCCGGTGGCCGCCCTTTCAATTCTTCGATGGTCGTGGGTCGCGCAACGAAGTTGCTTAGAGCGTTTCAGGTTTTGACGGAAGCATATCCGGCATTGGCGAAGTAGTTGCTGCATTCGTCGGGTTGAACTGAGGAGACGAGGCTGCCGAGGTGTTGCCATGTCTCCTCGATGGTTCGCTTCTGCGCCGCCCGCATCCAGTGTTTGATTTTGGCGAAGGCTTGCTCGATCGGATTAAGATCGGGCGAGTATGGGGGTAGATACCAGAGCCTTGCGCCAGCGGCTTGGATCATCTGCCGGATGGCGGCCGACTTGTGGGAGCCGAGATTGTCCATGATGACGATGTCGCCGGGTTCGAGCACGGGCACGAGCAGTTGCTCAACATAAGCGCGGAAACACTGACCGTTGATCGGTCCGTCGAAGACGCAAGGCGCGGTTAGCCGGTCGTGGCGCAAAGCGCCGAGAAAGGTCAGCGTGCGCCAGTGGCCGTACGGGGCAAAGCCGCGCAGGCGCTTGCCTCGCGGCCCCCACCCCCGCAGCGGCGCCATGTTGGTCTTGATCCAGGTTTCGTCAATGAACACCAGCCGTCTCGGATCGAGACCGGACTGCCAGGAGCGCCAGCGTTGCCGCCGGCGGGCAATATCGGCACGGGCCTGCTCAAGCGCGAACAGCGTTTTTTTTGAACCGCAGCCCCTCGCGGCGCAGGAACCGCCAGACCGTATCGTGCGACACCTTCACCCCACGCGCCGCCAGCTCTTCCTGCAGCCTATGCAGCGACAAATGCGGCATCTGGTTGATCCTCTCCGCGATAAACGCACGGTGCGGCTCCAGCAGATGCTTGCGGTGGCCGCCCATCTTGCCGGGCGCCACAGACCCACTCGAACGGTAGCGCTGAGACCACTTCACCGCCGACGATACGGCAATGCCGAAACGAGCCGCAACCGATCGGCAGCTTTCGCCGGCCTCAATGGCGCACACAACACGTTCACGAAGATCATTCGAAAGAGGTCGCGTCATCAGATGCTGGCCTCCCCTCCAGCCAGCATCTTGAATCACAAAATGGACCGAAACGGAATCCCCTCCGATTCAGTCAAAGCCGGAACCGCTCTAGAGGCGCGTCCAGATCTGTGACTTGCAGAGCACCTTCAGGACGCAGCCTTTCATCTTCAGCGAATTGCCGTTGACGGAGCCCGAACCGCTATAGGTCTTGTCGGTATCCGGATCGGTGATTTCGCCGGAATAGCTGCCGTCGGTGCCGGAGAGGTTGCCGATGCGCTTGCCGGCATGCTTGCCGGTCTTCAGTGTCACGCAGAATGCGCCGCCGCAGGGGGCGATCTCCGCGGTTGCTCCGCTCGCGGTCTTCCAGTTGCCGACGATCGGTTCTGCTGCCGCAGCCGTCCCGGTAATGCCAAGCGCGAGCGTCGCGGTCATGAGCAAGGTTCGTAACATTCCAGTCCTCCAGATCGAGGCTGCCGGCGTGGTCCGCTCCGCCGGCAGCTCTTGAGATGTCCTCGTGTGCAAAGGCAGGCTCCTCACCGCCGCGCGCACGATAGCTTACGCGCACGTAAAGGTAAACAAGCCCAGCGACGGCTTTCGGCGCTTTTTCCTGGCCGTTTCACGCAGGTCGAAACGAGGAATTCCTGTCGGCTCCGCCACCGTCGATCATTTCGTGGTTAGCGTTTGGTTGAAATCGGCAGTTGAATTTTTCGTAAATTTTGCGGCGAATGCGCGGGATTCCCGGCCTTCCGATGTTTAACAAAAACTCAAGTTTACCAAGCGTTTGAACTTTGTTTGTCGCAAATTAAGCATGCATTTTAAGCGCGCATTGAAAGCCCTGCTGCATATTGGAGCCATAAGACGAGCGGACAAAAACGCTCCGACAAACCACCGAAGACGACGCCGCAAAAAGACGGTGCGCTCCGGAAAGGCCCAATAAGAGGCAAGGTCGAACAGGGACCAAAACAAGTGCTGATCTGGAGCATGGCCCGCCCCAACGGGCGGGCCGCTTCGGAAAAACCAACCAGGCAAGACAGGGACAAGACAATGGCACGCTTTGATATGCAGGTTGCTTCGGATGCCGCGATGGGTGGTGACAACCAGGCGGAAATCTTCTGTGAAATGGGTTTGGCCTATGCGACCGGCCACGGACGCCCGGTCGATCTCGTCGCCGCCCACAAGTGGTTGAACATCGCGGCGATCAAGGGCTGCGACCGCGCCGTCGACCTGCGCGCCGACCTAGCGATGACGATGAGCAAGGTAGATCTCGCCGCAGCCCTTCGCGCCGCTCGCGAATGGATGACGGTTCATTGAACCGATAAGGCGGCACTCAGCGTGAGCGCCGCCCAACAGCAGGATCTGAAAGCCGGATCAGGCCAGCTTTTTCAGAACCTCGGGCAGGGCGGCCGCAAAAAGGCCCATCTCCGCTTCCGGTCCGGTGCTGACACGGATGCAGCGGTTGAGGGGCGCCACGCCCGGCATCCGGATGAAGATGCCATGATCATTCATCATTGTTTCGACGATCGCGCGGGCATGGACGGCATCCCGGCCGCAGTCGATCGCGACGAAATTGGTGGCGGAGGCAAGCGGCGTGAGGCCGTTGTCGGCGGCAATGGCCGCAATGCGCTGGCGTGACGCTGCGATGTTCGCAATTACTTCCTTTAGATAGTTCTGGTCCGCAAGCGCGGCGATTGCTGCCGCGACACCGATCCGGTTCATGCCGAAGTGGTTGCGGATCTTGTCGAAGGCCTGCGCCGTGCCCGGCGTACTGATGACATAGCCGACGCGCGACCCTGCAAGCCCATAGGCTTTCGAGAAGGTGCGCGTGCGCACGACGTTCGGGCAATCGATCAAGGCATCGATGGCCGGCAGGGATTCGGCCGGCGCCGTCTCGCAATAGGCTTCATCCAAAATAAGGAGCGTTGTTTCCGGCAAAGCCCGGGCGAATTCGACGATGCGCTCGGCCGGCCACCAGCTTCCCATCGGATTGTCGGGATTGGCGAAATAGACGAGCGGCGCATTTTCCCGCTTCATCGCTGCAAGCAAAGCGTCGAGGTCTTCTCGGTCTTCGGCATAGGGTACCGTAACCAGCCGACCGCCATGGCCGGCGACATGATAGTTGAAGGTGGGATAGGCGCCGAGCGATGTGACGACGGGCATGCCCGGTTCGATCACCATGCGGACGATCTGCCCGAGCAATCCGTCGATGCCTTCACCGATGGCGATATTGGCCGGTGTGGTGCCGAGATGCGCAGAGATTGCCTGTTTCAGGTCGTGGTTTTCCGGGTCGGCATATTTCCACGTTCCGCCGGCCGCTTCATTGATTGCCGCCAGGACACTTGGGGCCGGACCGAACCCGCTTTCGTTGGCGCCGATGCGCGCTGCGATGGCTCTCCCACGTTGCCGTTCGATTGCCTCCGGGCCGACGAACGGAATTGTAGACGGAAGGGATTGGATGAGCGGCGTGAAGCGAGAGAAAGCGGACATGCTGGAGAATGGGCCCCGTTCGAAGAAAGTCCGGGGAACTTAGCGCAAGCTGCCGCAATTCGGAATCGCCTTGCCGAGAAAAGCTGCCGGAATTCCGCTGTTCATTGCGGTACGCCGTCGCAGCCCGGCAATCAGCGCGATTTGGCCGCCTTGCCGTTCTGTCCGGTAAAGAAATCCTGCCGGATGATTTCGCGCAGCAAGGTTTGTTCGATCGGCTTAATGAATTGGACACCGATGCGCTCGCCGTTGCGATAGACCTCGGCGCAGCCGATCCTGAGCGGCGTGCCGATAATGTGCAGATAATAATGTTGAGACAGCCCGATGGTGGTATCGACCGCAAAGCTGGCTCCGCCACGCGATATGTCGATCATTCGGCATGGCCTGACCGAGACGCCGCCGAGTCCCGGCCGGACCGACGTCACCGTACCCGCGTGGGCGACGGAGAAACGTTCGTAGCGTCGCTCGTAGAATGGCGAAGGGACGCAGGAATACATTGTCTGGTGCGACATGCGCTATTCTCCGCCAGAGCCGGATTGCGCATGCGATCGTTTCCCGAACGCATTCGGCAACCCAGGACAATTCATTTGCCCCACATCGCAGTGGCCCAACTCCGCCAATGATAGAATCACTTTCGCAGGAGAAACTTGCAATCCCCTGAAATCGATCACTAAAAATCTAATGTCGCGCGTTTGCGCTTGAGAATCAGAGCGCGCCGCTGGAGAATTGGATTCGAATGAGGCGTCTCAGGAAATCCGGTGACAGCAGCATGTTGAAGCGCACGCCGAGTTCGGTGCCTTCTCGATGAACCTGCGAGCAACCGATTTCCTCCTTGAAACCTTCGATCTCCAGAAAGAAGTGCTTCGGCAGCGGGATCGCAGCATTGAAGTCGAGCATCGCGCCGGCAATCGAGATATGGCGCAGCAGGCATTGAAATTTGGTCTTCGCTTTCAGGTGTTGGCCAATGACGAGGATACGGCAGGGCCGCTCGATGAAATAGTGCTGATGCGTCGTTGCAAGCTGGCCGGGCTTTCCTTCTGCGACATGCATCTTCATGGACATGACAAGCTCCGAGACCGACCGCCCTTCGTAACCCTCGCAGCTTCGCCGTCTGTGGAATCGACGGCTGTGCCGCTTTCGTGTCTCAGCTAAGCACATCGGCTTGCTTCGACCTTGCGCCGTGCGCACGCGCCTCACCGAGCAAATTATGACGCTTGCGTACATTGAAAGCCCCCATCTCATACGTAATACTTCCGTCAGGCATGACCGGAGCGCCCGCTGTGGTGATTCCGCGGGCAGATGGGCGAGGGCATCGTCGGTCGTTCAAGCCGGGCAAGGCGAAGGACGATGGTCGGTGCCGGAGGGAATGGCATGTTCACGGGGCATTCGCGGCACTGGCTGCCGCTTTCTATTCTTTGTATCGCGTTGTTTGTGCCGATTGCGGATGCATGGGCTGCCAAGCGCGTCGCGCTGTTGATCGGCAATGAGAAATATGAAGCGACGTCGCCGCTCAACAACCCCGCCAATGACGTGGAACTGATGAAGGCCTCCTTCGAGGACGCCGGCTTCGATTCGGTCACGACGGTGCACGACGTCGGCCGCCAGGACATGGTCAAGGCGCTGCGAGACTTCGAGGATCTCGCGACCGGCGCCGAAGTGGCGATCGTCTATTATTCCGGTCACGGAATGGAGATGAACGGCGAGAATTTTCTGCTTCCCGTCGACGTGCAACTGAAAACGGACAAGGACGTCGAAGACGAGGCGATCGGGCTCGACCGGGTTCAGCGTTCGCTCGAAGGTGCGACCAAGCTCAAGCTCGTCATCCTCGACGCGTGCCGCAACAATCCCTTTGAACAAAGCATGACGCGTTCGATCTCGACCAGAGCGGTTTCCAGGGGGCTTGCGCGTGTCGAGCCGGAATCAGCCGACCTGCTTGTCGCCTTTGCCTCCAAGGCCGGTACGGTCGCGCTCGACGGGGAGGGCAAGAACAGCCCCTTCGCCACGGCACTCGCCAAATACCTGACCGAGCCGGGCGTCGACGTTCGCATTGCGCTTGGCAAGGTGCGGGACGAGGTGGTGTCTGTGACCAATCGCGGCCAGGAGCCGTTCGTCTACGGGTCGCTCGGCGGGGCGCAGATCTTCCTCAATATCAAAGAGGTGAACATCAATATCACCAACAATGGCGGCCAACTCTCGCCAAACAGCCAATCGGAGGCCGCTGCCGACTGGCAGAACATTCGCGACCTCGCCGACAAGGATCTGATCGCGGCGTTCCTGGCGAAGCATGGGTCGGATCCCGTCTACAGGATGCTCGCCGAAAAGAAGCTGAAACGTCTGACCGAGGCCGAGCAGACGTCGAGTGTGGCGCCCGACGAGATTGCCTGGGAGGCATTGAAGCAGTCGACCGATGCTGCGGCATTGACGCGCTTTATCGAGCGCTATCCGGATAGCAGGCACAAGGCCGAGGCCGAGCAGCAGATCGCGGCGCTGGAACCGCAAAAGGGTCTCAACGTCTCGCCGACCGGCAAGGACACGCAGGCCTCGCGCGATTGCTATCTGCTCGCGGGCGAACCGCAATCGATGCCGGGCTTCCTGGGGGTCAATTTCCTGAAGCTCGATTCCGAGCGGGCTTTGACCGCCTGCGCCCAGGCCGTCAACGAGAATCCGGACGATATGATGCTCGTCAACATGCTGGGTCGGGCGCAGGATGCCGGCCGCAACTATGTCGACGCGCGGCGCAACTACCGGAAGGCCGCCGACGGCGGCAACCTGTACGCGCTGACGAATCTCGCTTGGTTTTCAGTCTATGGGACCGATGGTCCGGTGGATGTCGACCAAGGCAAGCGGATGTTCGAGCAGGCGGCCAGGGGCGGCAACGCCTACGGCCAGGCGTCCCTCGGCTGGCTCTACCGTGAGGGCTATGGCGGCATCACGCAGGACTATGCCGAAGCAGCCAGATGGTATGAACTGGCGGCCAACCAGGGTTATGCCAACGCCATGGCGACGATGGGGTGGTTCTATCGCGAAGGACTTGGCCTCCCGAAGGACCTGGCGCAATCGCTCTCCTGGTACAAAAAGGCGGCCGAAAGCGGCGACACCAATGCGATGTCCTCGCTCGGCTGGGCCTATCAGAACGGGTTGGGAACCGAGCAGAACTACAGCGAAGCCAAGGTCTGGTATGAGAAGGCCGCCAATATGGGCGATTCCTATTCCATGGCATTGCTCGGCTGGTTCTACGATATCGGCAACGGTGTCTCGCAGGACTATGTGCAGGCACGCACCTGGTATGAGATGGCAGCGAATGCCGGCAGCGCCTACGCCATGGGCAATCTGAGCCGGCTTTATGATTACGGCCTCGGCACCAAAGCGGATGCCAAGGAGGCGGTTCGCTGGGCGGCGGCGAGCATCGAGGGCGGCGATCCGGCCAAGCTTGAGGAGTTGCGGACGCAGCCCAACAATTTCACGCCGGACTTCCGCAAGGAAATGCAGGTGCTGCTTCGGGATCGCGGTTATTATGGCGGACCGATTGACGGCGACTTCGGTGCCGCCACGCAACAGGCGATCGAGCGCCTCGCAAGCAAGTCTTGAGACATAAGAGATAAAGGCGCGGCTCTTCGAGTTTCATTCTCATCGCGAGCGAGAATCAGACGCCGGCAGGCGCCGAAACGTTCCGGCGCTTCCTGCTTGGCTCGAGAGGTGGCCTGTCGCTAAACCCACACGCTCGCTTCTTACAGGGCAGGCCCGCGCGGAAAATGAGGGGAATTGCCGGAAAACGACAAAAAAATCTTGCATTGGCCGCTGACTGACACTAGTCAGGCGCTAACGGAGAGGTGGCCGAGTGGTCGAAGGCGCTCCCCTGCTAAGGGAGTATACCGGAAACGGTATCGAGGGTTCGAATCCCTTCTTCTCCGCCATCCCTTTCCTGCGATCCAGAAACATGAATGGCCGCCTGAGCCTAGCGCTTGCGTAACAGCTTCGCGCAAACGGGGTGTCGGCGGATCGTTTCGCAAAAGATACGGGACTTCCGGCAGACATCGCTCTTGCTTTCGCCGGTCGCCCGCAAGTCGGTCGTTGATCATCGACCCGCGCTCTCTCCCTCTCTCCCTCTCTCTCTCTCTCTCTTGCATCAACTGCCGTCGAGATCTCTGTGGGTTTGTTCATCGGTTGACGTCTTCTTCGTGCCGGTGGCGGCCGCGTTTCACGCTGGATCAGAATCAAGGATGCGTTTCGTTGGCGAATCTCGGCATTGATTCTGATGATTCTTTCGGTCTCGAACCGTCCATCCTGTTCTCGTTTCCTGGAGAGAATGCTGTTTTAGCTGTTTGCCGCCGAGGTGGAGTCGGCGTTTGTGGCCGCGCTTTCCCCTATTTTGGGCAGCTTTCTGCCTCTTTCTGAAACAGGCCGTACATGTTCCCCGCATGCTAAACCCCTGCCAGCAAAGGGTTTTCTTAATGCTTTGTTAATTTTCTTAAGGGGTCTGCGGCGATTTTGTGTCGTTTCAGCAACAGCGTTTGGCGAAGGGCGATGCAAAGCACGTGATCTCGCTAGTTGGACGTTGCGCCGATGATCCGGTCTTGTATTTTCAACTCCGGAAGCAAGGGCGGTTGATCGTCCGACTTCTTGAACGTTGGGGATGGGGCAGGGAAAGCTGTCCTTCAGCAAAATACCCAGACCCGTTTGAAACTTTTGACTGGAGGTCAGAAATGAACATCAAGAGCCTTCTTCTCGGCTCCGCTGCTGCTCTCGCAGCAGTCTCCGGCGCCCAGGCAGCCGACGCAATCGTCGCAGCCGAGCCGGAGCCCATGGAATACGTTCGCGTTTGCGACGCTTTCGGCACCGGCTACTTCTACATCCCGGGCACCGAAACCTGCCTCAAGATCGGTGGCTTCATCCGCTTCCAGACCTCGTTTGGTCGTGACGCTGTCAACGGTCGTCAGGGCTGGGGCGACGCCGGCACGTCCGACTGGGATGCCTTCTCGCGCGCTTACATCTCGTTCGATGCCAAGAGCGACACCGAGTACGGCACGCTCACCGGCTTCTTTGCCGCTGAATTCAACGCCGACAACGACTCCGACGTCGGCGACAGCCTCATCGACGTCGATGAAGCATACATCCAGCTCGGCGGCCTGAAGGCTGGTTTCTTCTACAACTGGTGGGATAAGGGCCTGAACGGCGAAACCGACACGCTCGGCAACGTCACCGAATTCAACTCGATCGCTTACCTCTATGACGGCGGTTCGTTCCAGGCCGGTCTCTCGGTTGACGAACTCGAAGGCGCCACCACTCATCCGAACGGCATCGGCGTTTCCGGTATCATTTCGGCTTCGGTCGGCGGCGTTTCCTTCGACCTGCTCGGCGGCTATGACTCCGAACTCGAAGAAGGCGCGATCCGCGGCTTGCTCTCGGCTGACCTCGGCCCGGGCGTCTTCCAGCTCGCTGGTATCTGGGCTTCCAACCCGAACGCTTACTGGGAAAAGTCTGAGTGGACCGTTGCTGCGTCGTACCGCTTCAACGCTACCGACAAGCTCGCTATCACCCCCGGCGTTCAGTACTTCGACGGTCTGAGCCACGGCTCGCTCGATGACTTCAGCAACGACGACGCATGGCGCGCTGGCGTAACGCTGGACTACAAGATCACCGAAGGTCTGGCGACCCGCGTTTCGGTTCAGTACGAAGATGCTGACGGCGAAGAAGATCAGGTATTCGGTTTCGTCCGCCTGCAGCGCGACTTCTAAGATCATCTGACCTCGGTCAGAAGAGAGAAACCCGGCTTTCGAGCCGGGTTTTTTCGTTTTCCCGAAGCGTCGCAATTGGGTGGTCGTCTCAGCCAATCCTTGGCTGATCTCCGACGGGTGCACATGCAAGTCGAATTGTCAGCGCGTGCCGGGGCGCCGCTTAAGCCGAGCGCGCTTGGCGCCGACGCAAATGCCGTCGAGAAAGGCGGTAATCGCTTCGCGAGGGCCATCGAGGTGCAACAATGGTGCATGCCCCTGGCCCAGCGCGGTGAATTCTACCATTTCGGGATGTCGCTCAATCATCTCCCGAACCGTCGCTTGCGAGAGGAGTCGTGAGCGCTCACCCCTGATAACCATGAGCGGGATCTCCGCCAGGACATCGAATTGGGGCCAGAGATCGGGCAACGGCGTTTCAGCCGTCAGACCCAGCAATTGCTGCGCGATTGCCGGATCAAAATCGGCGATAGGCATGCCGCCTTCGTCCCGATAGATCGCTCTTGCCATCTGCTGCCAATCGGATTCACGAAGGATCGGGAAATCGTCCCCATGCAGGGCTTTCACATAGTCGGGCGCGGCCGCCCAACTTACCGGTCCGGGCGCCGTGTTGAGATAGTCTCGGATGGCCAGTAACCCCTCAATTTCAACGATCGGTCCGATGTCGTTGAGAATTGCGGCTTCGATCAAACCGGGGGCGTCACCGATCAAGCGGTGCAGGATTAGTCCACCGCGGGAAGTGCCGATGAATATGGCTTTATCAATAGCGAAATGGGCGCAGGCGGCGATGACATCGCAGGTTTCGATCGCAATCGCATAACGGCTCTTGTCGCCGTCGCGCTCCGAGTTGCCGCGGCCGCGATAGTCGAGGGAAACGACAGGATGTCCGCCTCCCGGTGAGGATGCGAGGAAGGTGGCGAGTTCGTGAAAGTCGCGGCTGTTGCGGGTAAGCCCCGGCAGGCAGACGATTGGTATCGTCGTTGATGGCCGAGGCTCGGGGCGGTAGGTCCGTGCGTAGAGCTGCAAGCCGCCGGTCCCGCGGAAGCGGTGTTCGCGAAACACGCCTTGATCCATCCTCGGTCTCCTGCGGATTCCGATCTGAAGCCGGCCGCCATTCCGATCAAAATCCGGCCACCGTTCCGATTTGAAGCCGGCCACGATTCCAATCAAAGACCGGCCGGTTTCCGGCTCTGAAGATACCCCTTGGGTCAGCAACTTTGGCATCAAGCCTCCCGGTACACGAGGAGAGTTTGATGCCAGCAAAGAGAAGGCTGACCATGCGACAATTACGACAGATGCTCCGGCTTGCCGGAAGCGGGACAAGCAGCCGAGAGATTGCGGTGATCCTCGGCGTTGCCCGCAGTACCGTCCAGGATAACCTGAAGCGGGCTGCGATGGCGGGGCTGAGCTGGCCATTGCCAGGAGAGCTGACAGACGATGCTCTGGAGCACCGGCTTTTCGCCCGCGCCGGCGTCAAGCAGGGCCAACGGCGACGGCACGAGCCGAACTGGGCGGAGCTTTCTATCGAATTGAAGAAGCCCGGCGTGACGCTGCTGATCCTCTGGGAGGAATATCGCGGCGTCCACCCCGACGGCTACGGCTACAGCCGTTTCTGCGAGCTGTTCCGTGGTTTCGAGCAGCGCCTATCGCCGACAATGCGCCAGGAGCATGCGGCCGGTGACAAGGTCTTCGTGGACTATTCCGGCAAGAAGGTGCCGATCGTCGATCGCAAGACCGGCGAGATCCGCGAGGCGGAGCTGTTCCTCGGCGTTCTCGGTGCGTCGAGCTACGCCTTCGCCGAGGCCACCTGGACCCAGACCTTGCCGGACTGGGTCGGCTCACATGTGCGCATGTTCGCCTTTTTCGGCGGCGTGCCGCGTCTGGTCGTGCCCGACAATCTGAAGTCCGGCGTCAGCCGCGCCAGCTTTTACGATCCCGAGATCAACCGCAGTTACGGCATGATGGCGTCTCACTATGGTGTCGGCGTTCTGCCGGCCCGACCGCGACGCCCGAAGGACAAGGCCAAGGTCGAGAACGGAATGCGCTTCGCCCAGAGTTGCCTTCTCGGCCGCTTGCGCAAACAGACGTTCTTCTCGCTCGCCGAGGCCAATGCCGCAATCGCCGACGTGCTGGAGCGCATCAACAATCATGTCATGCGCCGGTTGGGTGTCAGCCGCCGCCATCTCTTCGAGACGGTCGAACGCGCGGCGCTCGCAAGCTTGCCCGCCGAGGAGTACGAGTTCGCCGAATGGCGCTTTGCGCGGGTCTCGACGGATTACCATGCCGAGTTCAAGACCTTCTTCTATTCCGTCCCGCACGCGCTCATTCGCCAGCAGGTCGATATCCGGGCGACCGCGCGGATGATCGAGATCTTCCACCGCGGCAAACGCGTCGCCGTCCATCAGCGCCGCTATGGCGGGCCGCGCTATGGAACAGACCCGGCGCACATGCCGAGCTCCCACCGCCGATACGCCGAATGGACGCCGGAGCGCTTCCGGCGCTGGGGCGCGTCCATCGGTCCGCAGACCGAAGGGCTGATCGTCGCCATTCTCGCCAGCCGGCCACATCCCGAGCAGGGCTTCCGAACCTGCCTCGGCATCCTGCGCCTCTATCGCGACATCGGCCGCGAGCGCGCCGAGGCCGTTTCGGCACGGGCCGTCGAGATCGGCGGCCTCACCTGCAAGACGATTGCCTCGCTCATAGCCACCCACAAGGCCACCAGACATTCCACCGAACCCGCCGCCGTCATGGAACACGCCAATCTGCGTGGTCCCGGCTACTTTCATTGAGGAGACATCAAACGATGCTGACCAATCCGACCATCGACATGCTGCGCGAACTCGGCCTGACAGGCATGGCCAGTGCCTATCAGGAACTCGAGGCGCAAACGGAAGCGAGACACCTCGAGCATGGTGAATGGCTTGCACTGCTGCTCGAACGCGAGGCGACCACGCGCCGCCAGAAGCGCTTCGAGGCGAGAGCCCGCGCCGCAAAGCTGCGCCATGACGCCCAGATCGAGAACGCTGACTTCCGCGCCGCCCGCGGCCTGGATCGCAATCTCTTCATGAAGCTCGCCGGCTGCGACTGGATCTCTCAGCGCCACAGCCTGCTGTTGATCGGACCCGCCGGCGTCGGCAAGAGCTGGCTTGCCTGCGCGCTCGGAAACAAGGCATGCCGCGAGGACTTCTCCGTCGCCTATCACCGCCTTCCAAGGCTGTTCGCCACCCTTGCGCTGGCGCGCGGCGACGGCCGATATCCCAAGGTGCTCAAGGCGCTCGCCAGAACCGACTTGCTCATCCTGGACGACTGGGGCCCGGAGAAGCTCAACGACGAGCAGCGTCGTGATCTCCTGGAAATCGTTGAGGACCGATACGAAAGGCGATCGACCATCGTCACCAGTCAGGTGCCCGTCGAACACTGGTACGACATGATCGGCAATCCAACCATCGCCGACGCGATCCTCGACCGCCTCGTCCACAACGCCTACCGCATCGAACTTTCCGGCGAGAGCTTGCGAAAGCAGCGTCAAACACCATCCGCCGCTTGACCGCGCGACAATCAGGAGCCATTCAAAACAACGACCCAGGGGCACATCGACTGGCCGGCTTCAAATCGGAATCGTGGCCGGAATGAACTTGGAATGGGTGGCCGGCTTCGTTTCGGAATCAGCGGCCGACTTCACTGGAATACGCAGTCTCCTTCAAAACCAGTCGGATCGTAGCCGTTGAAGGGGAAAGGGCAAGCGGTGATGTCGGAGTCTGGCGAGCGCCGCTAAGACGCGTATTGGCCAATCAAATGCTCCGCTGGAGCACATTAGTATCGCCATCACACAACCGGGCATCATGTGTTGTCAGTAGGGCGAATAGCACTGACGCCTTGGGCCGCCATAGGGCTGATAGGTATTGTCCCAGGCACGATAGGACCGATAGCGTGCGTAGCACCAGCGCGTGTGGGGACTGCCACCGCTATAATATCTCGGCTGACTCAACAAACCGCCGACGATCGCACCCGCGGCGAGACCACCGAAAAACGCGCCGACATCATTATGGTGGTGGTGATAGTATCCGCGATAATGGTCGCGATAATAGCCATCCCGATAGTATCCGTCCCGATAATAGCCGTGTCGGCCATCTCGATAGTAGCCTCTGCAATTGGGCCAGCAGTTGCGCCCGTTCTTGCGCTCCTCACCTCGCTCGTAAGAGAATTGCACCCGTTGGACATCGCTCGCCTGAGAGGCAACCTGTGGAGCGGTGGGGAAGGCTTCGGCTGGCGGGACACTGCTCATCGCTGTCGCCAGCGACAGCGCAATCATTGTCAATGTCTTCATCGCACTCACCATTTTCCTTCAGGAAAGATCGAACCTTCAGGAAGAAAATGGTTGAAATCGCCGTTTGTGCCGGCAGTGACTATCACAATTGCTTGATCACGGCAGTCAGAACTCAAACTATTGCCGCCCCATTCTCAGATCTTCGACGATGTCGGCCGTCTGGCCGAGCCTCGACTTGTAGACCTGATAGTTTTCCATGACCCGCTGGACATAGTTCCGCGTCTCCTGGAATGGGATGCGCTCGATCCAGTCGACGACTTCGTCGATCGGCTTGCCGCGCGGATCGCCGTAGCGGCCAAGCCATTCCGGAACCCGGCGCGGACCGGCATTATAGGCAATGAAGGTCAGGATATAGGACCCGCCGAAGCTGCTGATCTGTTCGCCGAGATAGTGGGCGCCAAGCGTGGCGTTGTAGCCGGCGTCGCTGGTCAGCTTGTCCTGCGAATAGGCAAGGCCATAGCGGCTGGCGACGCCCTTGGCGGTACCCGGCATCAGTTGCAGCAGGCCGCGGGCATTGGCGGTGGAGATGGCTGCAGGATTGAAGGCGCTTTCTTGTCGCGCGATGGCATAGGCCAGCGCCTTGCCGGAGCCGTCGATATTGGCGGTCGAAGGGATCACCCCGACCGGGAAGGCGAGGGCGGCGACGTCGATGCCACGCCCGAATGCAATCTTGCCGATCTGGAGCGAAAGCTGATGGTTGCGGGCCTTCTCCGCTCGCGCCGAAAGCAGCGCGAGTTCGCCGGGGCTGGTCAGCTCCTCCGCAAGCGCACGGTAGATACTCTCGGCGCGCCAGGCGTGGCCGGCGCTTTCAAGCCGGGTGATCGCACGCACCGCTTCACGAATCTCAAATCTTGTCCGGTCATCTGCCGTTGGGGCAGGGTAGGCGACGTTCAGCGTCTTGCGGCCAAGTCGGGCGGCGGCCAGTTGCCCATAGAACGTTCCGGGGTAGCGTGCCGCATTGGCGAAGCACTCGCTGGCATTGCCGGGTCCGCCAGCCTCGGCTGATCGGCCCAGCCAGTACCAGGCGCGCGAGGCGGAAAGCGGGCGGTTGGAGACCTCGAGGATACGGCGGAAATGGCGAGCGGCGATCGCCGGATCTTCCATGCCGCGAAGCGCATACCAGCCCGCGTGGAATTCGGCATCGACGATATCGGTCGCATCCGTTGCCGCATGACTGGCCGCGATCCGGTAGGCGCCCTCAAAGTCGCCCGCGTCAAGCAGGCCTCGGCTGACCACGCGTTGTTCGACCCACCATTCGCCGGGGTTGATGAGTGCCCCTTTGTCCTTTGGCATACGGGCAAGCAACTTGGCTGCTTCCTCGTATTTCTTCTGTTTGCGCAGGAACTCGATCTGAATGAAAAGATAGGCGGGATCTCTGCGCCAGGAAGGGTCGACCGCCGCGATCAGTGCATCTGCTTTGTCGTTGCCGCGGCTGACCGCTGCCCAGGCGCGGTAGAGCGACTGCGCCTTGCCGAGGTCGCCAAAACGTTCGGCCTGTTCGACACGGTTGCGGTAGAGGAGCATAGCCATGCGCCGCTGGTGATCGGTGGGCGTCAGCAGGCTGGAAAACTCCGCCAAAATCCGGGTCTCCATGTCCTTGTCGAGTGCATCCCGTTGCCAAATTTCGCGCAACCGTTTCGCAGCCGCATCCGGTTGTCCCTGGGCGACGAGCGCGCGAGCAAGGATGAGGGTTCCCTCGGTTGTCTCGGGTTGCGTGTTGCCGAAGGCGGCGAGGACGTCGGGTGCCGGCGGGTTTTCGCGATAGAGCGCCCGTTCCGAATTGGCGCGCAGGGATTTCAAGCCGGGCCAACCCTGCAGTTCGCGCTGGGCATCGGCAATCTCATAGGAGGGAATGCCGCGCTGGCCGGAAACGGCAATCGCCCAGGTCAGGATGTGACGATCCAGCGCGTCGCGGCTCATGGTGTTGCACACGGCAATCGCGGCCAGGGGCTGCCGGTTGGAGAGGGCGTCGAGTCCCGCCTTCAGATCGCTGTCGATCGGCGCGACGATTGCCGGAATGGCGTTGGTGGTCTCGTCGGCAGCAACTGGCGCAGCCTTGCCGGATTTGTCGGGTCTGTGGGTCGGGACCGGTATTCGTTCCGGCGTTTCGGAACCAAGCGCCGGCGATGTGAGCAGCGCAGCGCCGATGATGGCGGCGACGGGCAGGAAAATTGATCCGCGCATCAAGAGGCTGTGTTCCCCGTGTCTCACATCAGTTGCCGCCGGATTGTCTGAGGCAGACTAGCGGCCAATATTGATCATGGCAATCGTACCTTGCCGCGCAAGCCTGTGGCTGAGCGGGACCATCATGCGGGCCGAACGTCAAGCTTTTGCACGAAAACCGGCGTGAAATGCCGTGTCACGACGCTTGCCGCAGCCCCCTCACATGATTATGGTGCGGCAGTTTTTTAACCGTCGATTACGGCCAAAGCATGAGTGCATTTCGCGTCCTTGTGCCGTCAGGAGTTGTGCATGTTCAAGGGTTCCATTCCCGCTCTCGTAACACCGTTCACCGCGACCGGCGCGGTGGATGTGGATGGTTTCGTCGCGCATGTGGAATGGCAGATAAAAGAAGGCAGCCATGGTCTCGTGCCGGTCGGCACCACCGGCGAGTCTCCGACCCTTTCCCATGACGAGCACAAGAAAGTCGTCGAACTCTGCATCGAGGCGGCCGCCAAGCGGGTGCCTGTGATTGCCGGCGCCGGCTCCAACAACACGACGGAAGCGATCGAGCTTGCCCAGCACGCCGAAAAGGCCGGTGCCGACGCGATCCTCGTTGTCACGCCCTATTACAACAAGCCGACGCAGAAGGGCCTCTTCGCGCATTATGCGGCGATCGCCGAGAGCGTGAAGCTGCCCATCGTGATCTACAACATTCCCGGCCGTTCGGTCGTGGATATGCATGTCGAGACGATGGCGGCGCTCAGCAAGGCCTATGCCAATATCATCGGCGTCAAGGATGCGACCGGCAAGATCGAGCGCGTATCCGAGCAGCGCATGGCCTGCGGCCCGGATTTCGTGCAGCTTTCCGGTGAGGACGCGACCGCGCTCGGCTTCAACGCCCATGGTGGTGTCGGCTGCATTTCCGTTACGGCCAACGTGGCTCCACGCCTTTGCGCCGAGTTCCAGGAGGCAACGCTTGCCGGCGAATTCGCCAAGGCGCTCGCCTATCAGGATAAGCTGATGCCGCTGCACAAGGCGATCTTCATGGAGCCCGGTCTCTGCGGTGCGAAATATGCTCTGAACCGCCTTGGCCGGATGAGCCGCGCCGTACGCTCGCCGCTGTTGTCGACCCTGGAGCCGGCAACCGAGGCAGCGATCGACGCGGCACTGAGGCATGCAGGATTGATGAACTGATGGCACCCAAAGGAAGCCAGCGCACGGTCAACAAGGTCGTGGCGGAAAACCGAAAGGCCCGCTTCAACTACGAGATCGTCGACACCTACGAGGCCGGTCTGGTTCTGACCGGCACCGAGGTCAAGTCGTTGCGCGAGGGCAAGGCCAACATCGCTGAATCCTATGCGACGGACGAAGGCGGCGAGATCTGGCTGATCAACTCCTATCTGCCGGAATATCTGCAGGCGAACCGCTTCAACCATGAAACGCGGCGGCGGCGGAAGCTGCTTCTGTCGAAGCGCGAGGTCAATCGTCTGCAGGGCGCGGTGAACCGCGAAGGCATGTCGCTGATTCCGCTGCGCATCTACTTCAACGAGCGCGGCCGGGCCAAGCTCGAGTTAGCGCTCGGCAAGGGCAAGAAGCTTCACGACAAGCGCGAGAGCTCGAAAGAGCGCGATTGGAACCGGCAGAAAAGCCGCCTGCTGAAGGACCGCGGCTAAACGATCGCAAGTCTGCCAGATCGTCGCCACCGGTCAATGCCAACGAACACGACCAGACCGAAGGTCCTTGCCCATGGAGGTCGAGGCTCGCGCGACACGGCGCCGCCATCGTCTGCCCAAAAGCGTTGATCCGCCCTTCGAGCTCCAGCTTGAAAGCGCTTCGCTGATTGTGCCGTTTTAGATTTCGACGGGGTCCGCCACCGGTTCGGCCGTATGCCGCGGTGTACGTTCGGAAGGCTCGCGGCCGATCTCTGCCCGCAGCGTCGCGAGGTCGATGAAGTGATCGGCCTGGCGACGCAGGTCGTCGGCGATCATCGGCGGCTGGGTCGACATCGTCGAGACGACCGAGACCTTGCGGCCCTTGCGCTGCAGCGCTTCGACAAGCGTGGTGAAGTCGCCGTCACCGGAGAAGATGACGAGGTGATCGACGGTCTCGGACTGCTCCATTGCGTCGATAGCGAGCTCGATGTCCATGTTGCCTTTGATCTTGCGGCGACCGAGCGAGTCGGTGAATTCCTTGGCCGGCTTCGTCACGACCTTGTAACCGTTGTAGTCTAGCCAATCGATCAGCGGGCGAATCGAAGAATATTCCTGATCTTCAATGAGCGCGGTGTAATAGTAGGCGCGCAGCAGATAGCCGCGTTTTTGAAAGGCTTTCAGCAGCTTGCGATAGTCGATGTCAAAGCCGAGGCTTTTCGATGCCGCGTAGAGATTTGCGCCGTCGATAAAAAGTGCGATCTTTTCGCGGGGATCAAACATCGTCTTTCCTTTTCAATGCCGGCGCATCAAAGGCCCGCTGCCGGCCGATACGCAAAATAAGTCGTTTACATTAATAATTGCTGATATTGCAAATAATGTAGGCTAGGCATTGCATTATTCCAGCAGGGCGCTCGCGAATATAGCTAGTTTTAGCAGTTGCTATAGATAGTCCACATCCCTGGAATGCCTTTTCTACCAGGCGTTTTGGCGTTGTGGCCTACAATGCAACCAGGTGTTTGCGAGTAAGGTTTTCCAGCCCATTTGGATCGCATTTTATCACGAAGTGTGACGTTACGTGAGCGTCACTTGAAGGAAAAACTTGAACTTGCCTTGTTTTGATTGTATCCGGGCGGCTAATTCCAGAAATCGGAGCCGACGAGGCCGTCGCTAGACGGCTGTTTCCGGTTTCGTGTCGTCAATCCGTGCAGCGGCCATGCCGCCGCGCTTCGAGCCCAAAAGGACAGGCAATGGCCCGCGTCACCGTCGAAGATTGCATCGACAAGGTCGATAACCGTTTCGAACTCGTTCTGCTTGCCAGCCACCGCGCGCGCCTGATCTCTCAGGGTGCCGCCATCACTATCGACCGCGACAACGACAAGAACCCGGTCGTTGCGCTGCGCGAGATCGCCGATGAAACGCTTTCTCCCGACGATCTCAAGGAAGATCTGATCCACTCGCTGCAGAAGCATGTTGAAGTGGACGAGCCCGAGCCCGACCCGGCTTCGCTGCTTCAGTCGGAATCGGAGACCACGTTCGCCGAGGTTGCCGAAGACGAGGATCAGCCGGAAGCGATCACGTTCGACCGCATGTCGGAAGAGGAACTGTTGGCCGGCATCGAAGGTCTCGTGCCGCCGGAAAAGAGCGACGACTATTGAGATCCTTCGCGGAACGCCCGTTCCCGCGTGTTTTCAAAGCAGTGCGCCACTCGTATGATTGGCGCACTTTTTTATTGATTTCTTCCAGAGCGGGACGAGGAAAAGTGTTTGCGGTTTTCCGCCCGCATTCCGCTCTAACTTATGAGAAACGATCACGTTTATGATTTTAGGCCGATCCGGCCTGAAATCATCCCGCTCTAGAGGACCGCCAGCGAATGATGCGCCAATACGAGCTCGTAGAGCGCGTGCAAAAATACAAGCCCGACGCCAATGAAGCCTTGCTGAACAAGGCCTACGTCTATGCGATGCAGAAGCATGGCCAGCAGAAGCGGGCAAGCGGCGATCCCTATATCTCTCATCCCTTGGAAGTGGCGGCCATCCTGACGGAAATGCGGCTCGACGAGTCGACGATTGCGGTCGCGCTGCTCCACGATACCATCGAAGACACGACGGCGACCCGCCAGGAGATCGACGATCTCTTCGGCGAGGACATCGGTGCGCTCGTCGAGGGGCTGACGAAGATCAAGAAGCTCGATCTCGTCACCAAGAAGGCCAAGCAGGCCGAGAACCTGCGCAAGCTGCTGCTGGCCATTTCGGATGACGTGCGCGTTTTGTTGGTGAAGCTTGCCGATCGGCTGCACAATATGCGCACTCTCGACCACATGTCGGCGGAAAAGCGGGCCCGCATCTCCGAAGAAACCATGGATATCTATGCGCCGCTCGCCGGCCGCATGGGTATGCAGGACATGCGCGAGGAACTCGAAAATCTCTCGTTCCGCCACATCAATCCTGAGGCGTTCGAGACGGTTACCCGGCGACTGGAGGAGCTTTCCCAGCGCAACGAAGGTCTGATCAAGAAGATCGAGGACGAATTGCGGGAACTCCTTCAGGCTGAAGGCCTGAAGGCTGCACAGGTCAAGGGGCGCCAGAAGAAGCCCTATTCGGTCTTCCGCAAGATGCAGTCGAAGTCCCTGTCCTTCGAACAGCTTTCCGACGTCTGGGGTTTCCGCATCATCGTCGATGACATCCCGTCCTGCTACCGGGCGCTCGGCATCGTCCACACTCGCTGGCGTGTCGTTCCCGGTCGGTTCAAGGATTATATCTCGACGCCCAAGCAGAACGACTACCAGTCGATCCACACGACGATCGTCGGTCCGTCGCGCCAGCGCATCGAGCTGCAGATCCGCACGCGGCGGATGAACGACATCGCCGAATACGGTATCGCGGCCCATTCGCTCTACAAGGACGGGGAGGGGAACTCGAACGATACCGGCCTGTCGCCGACCTCGAACGCCTATTCCTGGCTGCGGCGCACGATCGAATCGCTCGCGGAGGGTGATAATCCCGAAGAATTCCTCGAGCACACCAAGCTCGAATTGTTTCAGGATCAGGTGTTCTGCTTCACGCCCAAGGGGCAGCTCATCGCGCTGCCGCGTGGCGCGACGCCGATCGACTTCGCCTACGCCGTGCATACCAACATTGGCGACACCTGCGTCGGTGCCAAGATCAACGGCCGCATCATGCCGCTGGTCACCCGCCTCAACAATGGCGACGAGGTGGAGATCATCCGCTCGGGCATCCAGGTGCCGCCGCCGGCCTGGGAAGAGATAGTCGTGACAGGCAAGGCGCGTTCGGCGATCCGCCGCGCGACGCGAGCCGCCATTCGCAAACAATATGCCGGGCTCGGCTATCGCATTCTGGAGCGCACCTTCGAGCGCGCCAACAAGACGTTTTCGCGCGAAGCGCTGAAGCCGGCCCTGCATCGTCTCGGTCAGAAGGAAGTCGAAGACGCGATCGCCGCCGTCGGTCGCGGCGAGCTTTCTTCTCTCGATGTCCTGCGCGCCGTCTTCCCGGACCATCAGGACGAGCGCGTGACGGTGAAGCCCAGCGCCGACGATGGCTGGTTCAACATGCGCAGCGCCGCCGGCATGGTGTTCAAGCTGCCGGGCCGCGGCAAGGATGCGAACGGCGCAGCCCAGGCCGAAGGGCCGGAAGCGCTTCCAATTCGCGGCCTCTCCGGCAATGCCGAAGTGCATTTCAGCCCCGCAGGCGCCATTCCCGGCGATCGCATCGTCGGTATCATGGAGAAGGACAAGGGCATCACCATCTACCCGATCCAGTCGCCGATCCTGCAGAAATTCGACGACGAGCCGGAACGCTGGATCGATGTGCGTTGGGATCTGGATGAGGCCAATAGCAGCCGCTTCATGGCGCGGATTGCGATCAGCGCCCTGAACGAGCCCGGAACGCTGGCTGAGGTGGCCCAGGCGATCGCGACCAGCGACGTCAACATCCGCTCACTGTCGATGGGCCGCGTGGCGGCGGACTTCAGCGAGCTGCAGTTCGATCTCGAGGTTTGGGATCTGCGTCAGCTCAACCACCTGATCGCGCAGCTCAAGGAATTGCCGAGCGTGTCGATGGTGAAACGCCTCTTCGAGTGAGTCGATCGGCACGGCTGCCAGCAGCGCCGCCGTGCCTGCTGCCGGGCCATTCTGCACATGGATGCCTCAAAAACAGGCATGGAATGCATGGCAAAGCGGCAAGGTATGCTGTATGCGCATGGCTGCCGCCTTTTCCTGGAACTGGTGGGAAAGGGATCTCTAAACTATCTTCTGTCTCGGGAGGTAAACAAAGAGGTTTGCCATGTTCAATCAGTTGAAGAAGATCACCCGCGCACTGCGCGTCCCCACTCAGGAAGAGCGCGAGCTCGCCTATCTCAACAATTCGGTCGATCGTATCGATCTCGAATATCGTCAGCGTCAGATCGACCGCGGCCTGTTCCGCAACTACTAATTCGATCGCGTCCCGTCGCATGGCGGGATGCTGAAGCTATGCGTTCGATGAATGGCTCGCCTGCGACATGTGCGCGGCGCGCCGGCGGGTTGCAAGCAACGGGCATGACGCCTATCTTGCGGCCAGCAAACAGGCGGACGCGCCGTCTTGTGCCGGGCCACGGCATCCAAGATGCGGTCATGACGGCAGAATGTTATTCAGACGTAGAAAACCGGTCACGATTTCCGAAAGGCTCCGCGCGTTCCTTTGGCCACGCAAGGGCTTTCGGCGTGGCCCGCGTTACATCGCCTTGCGTGTCCTGCGTCTCGCTTCGACGCCGCATTCGATTGCTGTCGGCGTGGCTGCTGGCGTGGCATCGTCGTTCACGCCGTTCTTCGGCCTGCACATCGTCATAGCCGTCGCCCTGGCCTTCGTCTTCTCGGGCAACCTGGTTGCCGCCGCGATCACCACCGCGCTTGCCAACCCGGTGACGATCCCCGTGATTCTGACGGCGTCCTATGAGCTCGGCATCGCGCTTTTGGGCCTCGAAAGCGCCCATGCCGCCAGCAGTGCCGACGTCATGCTTATGGTCGAGCACCTCGACCTTTCCGCCCTTTGGGGACCGGTGTTCAAGCCGATGCTCATCGGCTCCCTACCGCTGGCCGCTGCTGGCGCGCTGATTTCCTATATCGCGGCTTACCATGCGGCTCGCATCTTTCAGAAGCGACGCCCGGCGCGCGCCAAAGACTTCGGACCTCCCTCATGATCATAGGCATAGGCAGCGACCTGATCGATATCAGGCGGATCGAAAATTCACTTTCCCGCTTCGGCGAGCGTTTCGTGCAGCGCTGTTTCACCGATGTCGAGATCGTCAAGTCCGAAGGCCGGAAGAACAGGGCTGCGTCCTACGCCAAGCGGTTCGCGGCCAAGGAAGCCTGTTCGAAGGCGCTGGGCACGGGGCTGGCGCAGGGTGTCTTCTGGAAGGACATGGGCGTCATCAATTTGCCCGGCGGCAAGCCGACTATGAACCTCACCGGCGGTGCGGCGGAGCGTTTGGCGCAGATGCTGCCGCCCCATCACCGGGCGGCCATTCACCTGACGATTACCGACGATTTTCCTCTGGCGCAGGCCTTCGTGATTATCGAAGCGCTGCCCGTTGCCCCGGTTGAGGGAACGGTTTAGAGCATTCCGCTGGAAAACCCGGTCCCGGGCGATTGAAGGGCAGGCAGTCTGCAGCATATGAGACCGCATTGTACGCAGTTTGAAGGTGGGATCAAAACTGCGGAAGAAAGTTGAGAGCAAGCCCCGGCGAGGGCGTTGCCATGATAAAGGAAGACAAAAGCGTGGCAGAAAAGACAGAAGCGAAGCAGAGCGGCCTCTGGGAAAACGTGAAGGTCGTTATCCAGGCGCTGCTCCTGGCCGTCGTCATCCGTACGGTGCTCTTTCAGCCCTTCACCATTCCCTCGGGCTCGATGATGCCGACGCTGCTCGTCGGCGACTACATCTTCGTCAACAAGTTCGCCTACGGCTTCTCTAAGTATTCCCTGCCGCTCTCGCCCGATCTGTTTTCCGGCCGCATCTTCGCAAGCGAGCCGAAGCGCGGCGATATCGTCGTCTTCCGCTTCCCGCCGAATCCCGACATTGACTATATCAAGCGCCTCGTCGGTCTTCCGGGTGATCGCGTCCAGGTGCGCAACAGCATCCTCTACATCAACGACAAGCCGGTCGACCGCGTGCCGGACGGTGCGTTCCGCGCCGACGACCAGTACGACACGGGCGGAGACGTCCCGGTCTATCGCGAAACCATGGACAACGGCGTTTCCTACGACACGCTTGACCAGTTCCCGGATTCGCGCGGCGACAATACCCGCGAATTCATCGTGCCCGAAGGCCACTATTTCATGATGGGCGACAACCGCGACAACTCGGCCGACAGCCGCTTTGACGTTGGCTTCGTGCCGGCCGAGAACCTGGTTGGCCGCGCCAGCATGATCTTCTTCTCGCTCGGCAACGACACCTCGTTCCGCGAAATCTGGAAGTGGCCGGCGAACCTGCGTTACGATCGTCTGTTCAAGGCGGTCGAATGATGAAGTCGCGGTCGCTGAGCGCGGAGGATCGGGCCAAGCTCGAGACCGTGATTGGCTATCAGTTCGCCGAGAAGGAGCGCCTGGATCGGGCGCTCACCCATTCCAGCGCCCGCAGCGCCAAGGGCTCCAACTATCAGCGCCTGGAGTTCCTGGGAGACCGGGTGCTGGGGCTCTGCGTTGCCGAGCTTCTGTTCCAGACTTTTCGCGATGCAAACGAAGGCGAGCTCTCGGTGCGGCTGAACCAGCTCGTCAGTGCCGAAAGCTGCGCCAAGGTCGCCGACGATCTGGAACTGCACCAGTTCATTCGCACCGGCTCGGACGTCAAGAAGATTACCGGCAAGGCGATGATGAATGTGCGGGCCGATGTGGTAGAGTCGCTCATCGCCGCCATCTATCTCGATGGGGGCCTTGAAGCCGCCCGCGGTTTCGTGCTGCGCCACTGGAAAGACAGGGCAGTACGCGCCGACGGTGCCCGCCGCGATGCGAAGACCGAATTGCAGGAATGGGCGCATGCCAAGTTCGGCATCGCGCCGACTTACAGGACGGACGATCGTTCCGGCCCGGACCATGATCCCCGCTTCACGGTAACCGTGGAGATTTCGGGGATCGCGCCGGAGACCGGGATCGATAGGTCCAAGCGTGGCGCCGAGCAGGTCGCCGCGATGAAATTGCTGGAACGCGAAGGCGTGTGGCGGAAAAACTCCGCCGGAAATTGACGGAAAAAATGACGGATATGGAAAAAGATATGGCCGCCGAGGGCGCGCCGACCCACTCGGGTTTCGTGGCGCTGATCGGCGCGACCAACGCAGGCAAGTCGACCCTGGTCAACCGCCTTGTTGGCGCCAAGGTGTCGATCGTCAGCCACAAGGTCCAGACGACGCGTGCGATCGTGCGCGGCATCGCCATCCACGACAACGCCCAGATCGTCTTCATGGACACGCCCGGCATTTTCAAGCCGCGGCGCCGGCTCGACCGCGCCATGGTGACCACCGCCTGGGGCGGCGCCAAGGATGCGGACGTGATCATGTTCCTGATCGATAGCGAACGCGGCTTGAAGGGCGATGCGGAAGCGATCCTCGAGGGGCTCAAGGAAGTGCACCAGCCGAAGATCCTCGTGCTGAACAAGATCGACCAGGTGCGCCCAGAGGACCTCTTGAAGCTTGCGGCTGCCGCTAACGAGACGATCAAGTTCGACCGCACCTTCATGATCTCGGCGCTCAACGGTTCCGGCTGCGACGACATGATGGACTATCTTGCGGCCGCTCTGCCCGAAGGCCCCTGGTATTATCCGGAAGATCAGATTTCCGATCTGCCGATGCGCCAGCTTGCAGCCGAAATCACCCGAGAAAAGCTGTTCCTGCGGCTGCACCAGGAACTTCCCTATTCCTCGCATGTCGAAACCGAGAAGTGGGAAGAGCGCAAGGATGGCTCGGTACGCATCGAACAGGTGATCTACGTCGAGCGCGAAAGCCAGAAGAAGATCGCGCTCGGCAAGGGCGGCGACGCGATCAAGGCGATTTCGACCGCATCGCGCAAGGAGATCTCCGAGATCCTCGAGCAGCCGGTGCATCTCTTCCTGTTCGTCAAGGTGCGCGAGAACTGGGGCGACGACCCCGAGCGCTTCCGCGAAATGGGTCTCGAGTTTCCGCGATAAGCCTGGCTGCACTGGCCCGCTGCAACAGGACTTGGCGCCCGCACACAGGACGGGCCTCGCATTGCGGCGCGCGCCTGCCGAGATGCGCGCAGGTTGCCGCAACACTTCAGATCTACCGCATAAGTCCTTAAATCGATTCCGAAGCAGGCCTTGTGCAGCGCCGCCGAAAGCGAGATCAGACGTCTGAAATGCGCTTTCCCTCTGCGTCGAGAACCGGCTCGCCGTCCTCCTTCGAGAACGGACCCTTGTGCGTATCGGGCAGGATGTCGAGCACCAATTCGGACGGGCGGCAAAGCCGCGTGCCGATCGGCGTCACCACGAAGGGACGGTTGATGAGGATCGGATGCTCCATCATCGCGTCGAGCAGGCGATCGTCGCTGAGTGCGGGGTCGGCGAGCCCGAGGTCCTCATAGGGCGTGCCTTTCTGGCGGATCACGTCACGAACCGTCAGGCCGGCATCGGCGATCATCTTTGCGAGTTCCCGCCGCGATGGCGGCGCCTGCAGATACTCGACCACGGTCGGTTCTATGCCGGCGTTGCGGATCATCGCCAGCGTATTGCGCGAGGTGCCACAGGCGGGGTTATGGTAGATCGCGACGTCCATGAGCTTGCCTCCTGCGAAGTCGAGACGGGCCGGCCGCTGCTGACGGGTCCCGACGATTGTTCTCGAAGTCATAGGATCGATGCCGGCAAGCGGCAAGCGGCGTGCTGGATGGTGCCACAGTTCTTTCAGCGGTCGGCGATCCGGCGCGTTCCCAGTGCCGGTCCGATCACCTCGATCCGGTTGGTCCAGATGTAGCCGGAAAACCCCGGCGGCACCAATTCCAGATCCTGCATCGTATCGATCCCGGTGGTGAAGTCGCCGCCGTGATAGGGGCCGAGCAGGATGATCTCGCTTCCGGCCGCTTTCATGCGTTCGGCGAAACGGTCGGGCCAGCCCCACAGGAAGTGCGCATAGTTGCCGGGAACCACGACGAGGGTGTTCTTGCAGGCCTCCGGCATGAGACCCGTCCAGCCGTAACCGAGATACCGGGTAAGGCACGCCATCGTCGATGTCCGGTCATAGCCGCGCATGCCGTCCAGGCGCTTCATCGTCTCGCGGGTCGGTTCTTCGCCGCCATAGACCCCGAACACGGCCTCTCGCCATTGCGGCTGCGCTTCGACCAGCTTTGCGAGTGCCGTGCCTTCCTCGGCGCGCCGGCTCTTGAAGTTGATCAGGAACTTGCGGTCGGGCAGGGAGGCCAGCACTTCGTCCAGCGTCGGCATCTGGCCGACACCCTTGCCGCGGAAGGGGAACGTCTTGCCGCCATCGGCCGTATAGCCGTAGCCGATATCGAGGCCCTTCAGCAGCGCCATCGGCGTCTCTTCAGTCACGCCCTTACCTTCGGTCCGGCAATCGAGCGTCCAGTCGTGGAAGACGGCGAATTGCTTGTCCGGCGTCAGATGCACGTCGAGTTCGACGACATCGGCGCCAGCATCGAAGGCGGCCTGCATCGAGGCGATCGTGTTTTCGAGATAGGGATGCCGCGGGGTGTCGATGATCGTTGCCGTACAGGTGTCGTTGCCGACATTCGCTTTCGGATAGGTCTGGTGGACGCCTCGGTGTGCGAGCAGTTTCGCCGAGCCCGGCGGCGGCGTGACAAACAGCGACGTGTTCATCAGCCAGACCATGGCGGCAAACAGCGCAAAAGCGGCAAGGGCCTTCTTCATTCCGATTCTCCTCTTGAAATCGGGATTGCCCGACAATGTGGCGCGACGATGGTCATGCACGTATCGCGTGCGTGTCGCGGATTGCGAACAATGTGTCACCCGCGCGCGCGATTGACCCTCGGCCGAGCCCTGTGAGACGTAGCTACCGCTGATATTGCGATCCGGAGAAAAGAAATGCCGCAGCTTGTCGAGGGGAAATGGGTCAAGGGCGACGTTGCGGCGAGCGAGATGAAGGGCGGCGCATTCCACCGGGAACCGACACGCTTTCACCGCTGGATCACGCCAGACGGAAGCCCGGGCCCGGATGGCCAGCCGGCTCTGCCGGCCGAGGCTGGGCGCTACCGCCTGTTCGTTTCCTATCTCTGCCCCTGGGCCTCGCGCACGATCGCTTTCAGAAATCTCAAGGGATTGCAGCAGATCATCGGGCTCACGGTGTCCAACCCGGTGCTCGGCGAGGATGGCTGGATCTATGACGAGCCCGTCGATGCCGGCGAGCGCGTCGGCAAGATTCGCTTCCATCATGAACTCTATGTGGCGAGCGACCCGACCTATACAGGCAAGGTCTCAGTCCCGGTTCTCTGGGATATGCAGGAGGGGCGGATCGTCAACAACGAGTCCGCAGACATCATCCGCATCCTGAACTCAGCCTTTGATCACCTGACCGGCAACCGGCTCGATTTCTATCCGGAGGCGCTGCGCAGCGACATCGATCGCTGGAACCGCCCGATCTACGAACGGGTCAACAACGGCGTCTACCGGTGCGGCTTTGCGAAGACGCAGGAAGCCTATGATGAGGCGGTGGCGAGCCTGTTCGGCATGCTCGACGGGCTTGACGCGCATCTTGCGATCAACCGGTATCTCGCCGGCGCGTACATGACCGAGGCTGACATCCGCCTGTTCGTCACCCTGGTTCGCTTCGATGCGGCCTATCACGGCGCCTTCAAATGCAACATCCGCCGGATCGAAGACTACTCGGCGTTGTCGAGCTATTTGCGTGAAATCTATCAATGGCCGGGCATCCGCGAGAGCGTACGCATCGATCACATCAAGCGCGGCTACTACGGCATTGCCCACATCAATCCGACCCGTATTGTTGCCGCTGGCCCAACCCTGGATTTCGATCGCCCGCATGATCGCGCTCGCCTGCCGGGCCGCGGGATCGTTGGTGCTTAGGCCTCTTCCACAGCAATTGCTAAGGAAACAAATCTATGAGGGGCCACAAAGAGCCCATTGCCAATCGATTGAAGCTTCCTAGATTAATGGAAGTTCTGATGGATAGGAGCCCGATGGCGGCTGGCCTGACGAATATCCGGCGACGCAAGCACGAGGAGCCTGACGCGCCGCTGGATGCCCGTGAGGCCACGCCCGAGCCGGTTCTCGCCGCTTCGGGACGCGCCGCGTCTGTTCCCAATGCGCGCTCGCACCCCCCGCAAGCCCCGAACGAGCCGACCTTCGCATCTCTCGTGCACCAGGACACGTCTGTAGGTCTGGTAGGGGTGGGATATGAATGCAGCATTGTTGACTTTGCTTCGTCGCCTGGTGCGCAACGGCAACCTGACGGTGACATTTTCTTCCGGCGAACAGGTCATCTTGGGTGACGGCACCGGAAAACCGGCATCGATCCGCATCGTCGATGCAGAAGCGGAGAAAGCGATCGTCCGGGACCCGGGCCTTCGCTTCGGTGAGATGTACATGGATGGGCGCGTCGTCATCGAAAGAGGTGACATCTTCGACGTGCTTTCGATCGTCAAGGACAATGGGCTGGAGAATGCGGCAACCTTTGCCAACACGCTGACGGCCCTGCAGCATATCTTGCGCCAGCAGGTGCGGAGCCGCCTGCCTGTCAACCGCAACCGGCACAATGTTGCACATCACTACGATCTCGATCGCAAGCTCTTCAACCTGTTCCTCGATGAGGACTGGCAATATTCCTGCGCCTATTTCCAGCCGCGGGGCATCTCGCTCGATGCGGCCCAGCTTGCCAAGAAACGGCACATCGCCGCGAAGCTTCTGCTGGAGCCGGGGCAGAAGGTGCTGGAAGTCGGGTCTGGCTGGGGCGGAATGGCCATGTATCTGGCCGAATCCTCCGGGGTTGAGGTCACCGGCATCACGCTCAGCGAGGAACAACTCAAGGTGTCCCGTGATCGCGCCGCCCGGCGCGGGCTTTCCGATCGCGTCCGCTTCGAACTGCAGGACTACCGCACCATGCAGGGGCGGCAGTTCGATCGCATCGTCTCCGTCGGTATGTTCGAGCATGTCGGCATCGGCAACTACGGAATTTTCTTCAACAAGATGAAGGAGTTGCTGAAGCCTGAAGGCGTCATGCTGCTGCATTCGATCGGCCAGGTCTACAAGCCCTGGGCAACCAATCCATGGATCGAAAAATATATCTTCCCCGGCGGTTACATTCCCGCTCTTTCCGAGGTTCTGCCGTCGGTCGAGCGCATGCGGCTCCTGGTGAAGGATATCGAGATCCTGCCAATGCACTATGCCTGGACCTTGCGGGCATGGCGGGAGCGGTTTGTCGCTCGCCGCGAAGAGGCGGTGCGGCTCTACGACGAACGCTTCTTCCGCATGTGGGAATTCTATCTGGCGGCTTCCGAAACGGCCTTCCTCTATGACAAGCACTTCATCTTCCAGCTCCAGCTTTCACCTTCTCTCGATGCCGTTCCGGTCTCGCGCGGTTACATCGAGGAGCGGGAGCGGCAATTGATCGAGTTCGAAAAACGCCGGCCGCCGCTCGAACCGGTGAACAATTGGGATGAGGCGCCGCCGGAAGAACATATCGAGCCGGCTGCCATCGCAGTCTGATCCAAGGCCATCTCCTTGGCTCCCAGGGGGCCGGGGATGGCCACCTCCCATCTTCTGTGGAGTTCCGGATTTCCTCCGAAAGCCTTCACTTGGCCTGGAAGCTCTGCGCCTCTATGGTCGCCAGCCAAACGAACTGCCTGTTTCCCTGGGTCATCTGCGATCCAGGGACAAAACGTGCAGTGCTTCGAAGCGCTGCAGGAAAGACGGAATTGCCCATGGTTAGCCCCGCAAAATCGATCGCCGCCATCATCGCCAGTGAAATCAAGGCAACAGCTTCTCAGGTTACCGCCGCTGTCGAACTGCTGGACGAGGGGGCAACGGTGCCGTTCATCGCGCGCTACCGCAAGGAAGTGACTGGCGGGCTCGACGATACGCAACTGCGTGTGCTGGCGGAGCGGCTGGCCTACTTGCGCGAACTCGAGGCACGTCGGGCGTCGATCCTCGAGTCGATCCGCGGGCAGGGCAAGCTGACCGACGAACTCGAAGCCAAAATCGCCGCCGTCGAAACCAAAGCCGAGCTCGAAGACATCTATCTGCCCTATAAGCCGAAGCGCCGCACCAAGGCCGAGATCGCCCGCGAGCGCGGCCTCGGGCCACTGGCCGAAGCGATCCTTGCCGATCGCTCCATGGCGCCGGCCGATCGTGCAACCGCCTTCCTGTCCGCCGAGGTCGTCGATGTGAAGGCGGCGCTCGAAGGCGCCCGCGACATCATCGCCGAAGGCATGACCGAAAACGCCGACTTGCTCGGCCGCCTGCGCAACCACATGAAGGGCGCCGCCTTCCTGCGCGCGAAGGTGGTCGAAGGCAAACAGGAAGCCGGCGCCAAGTTCTCAGACTACTTCGACCACTCAGAGCGTTGGGCGACGACACCCAGCCACCGGGCGCTGGCGATGCTGCGCGGTTGGAACGAAGAGGTGCTTTCCGTCGATATCGTCGTCGACCAGGACGATACCTCGCCGGTCAAGCCTGTCGAGCGCATGATCGCCGCCGCCTACAATGTCGGCGCCCATCTGCCGGGTGACAAATGGCTGGCCGAGATGATCGGCTGGACCTGGCGCGTGAAGCTCTCCATGTCGCTGTCGCTCGACCTGATGCGCGAACTGCGCGAGCGCGCCGAGGAGGAAGCGATCCACGTTTTTGCCCGCAACCTCAAGGACCTGTTGCTTGCCGCACCCGCGGGATCGCGGGCGACGATGGGCCTTGATCCGGGCATCCGCACCGGCGTCAAGGTCGCCGTGGTCGATGGCACCGGCAAACTGCTCGAAACGACGACCGTCTATCCGTTCCCGCCGAAAAACGACATCCGCGGCACACAGGCCGAGCTCGCCTCGCTGGTCCGCAAGCACAAGGTGGAACTGATCGCGATCGGCAACGGCACGGGTAGCCGCGAGACCGAAAAGCTCGTCGCCGACATGCTGCAGCAACTGCCTGCGCCAAAGCCGACCAAAGTTATCGTCTCCGAAGCCGGAGCATCGGTTTACTCGGCCTCCGAAACCGCCGCCCTGGAGTTCCCCGGCCTCGACGTTTCTCTGCGCGGTGCCGTTTCAATCGCCCGTCGCCTGCAGGATCCGCTGGCCGAACTCGTGAAGATCGAACCGAAATCGATCGGCGTCGGCCAGTACCAGCACGACGTCGACCAGTCGAAGCTCAGCCGCTCGCTCGATGCGGTGGTGGAAGATGCGGTGAATGCCGTCGGCGTCGACGTCAACACGGCGTCGGCTCCGCTGCTCGCCCGTGTTTCCGGTCTCGGCAAATCCTCGGCCGAGGCGATCGTGGCGCATCGCGACGCGACCGGGCCGTTTGAAAGCCGCAAGGAGCTGTTGAAGGTGCCGCGGCTTGGCGCGCGTACCTTCGAACAGTGCGCAGGCTTCCTGCGTATCCCGAACGGCAAGGAGCCACTCGACGCCTCTTCCGTGCATCCGGAAGCCTATGGCGTTGCCAAGAAGATCGTTGCCGCCTGCGGCCGCGACGTGCGCGCGCTGATGGGCGACAGCGCTGCATTGAAGAAGCTCGATCCGAGGACCTTCGTGGACGAAAGGTTCGGTCTGCCGACCGTCAAGGACATCCTGGCCGAACTTGAAAAGCCGGGCCGTGACCCGCGCCCGAGCTTCAAGACGGCGACCTTCGCCGAGGGTGTCGACGATATCAAGGACCTGAAGGTCGGCATGCAGCTCGAGGGCACCGTTACCAATGTTGCGGCCTTCGGTGCCTTCATCGACATCGGCGTGCACCAGGACGGGCTTGTACACGTGTCACAACTGGCGGACCGCTTCATCAAGGATCCGCACGAAGTGGTGAAAACCGGAGACGTCGTGACGGTCCGCGTCACCGAGGTGGACATCGCCCGCAAGCGCATCGGTCTGACCATGCGGAAGGATGGTGGCGCCGAGTCTGGCCGTGAGGCGCGTGGGGGTGCACCGAATGGTGGCAACCGCGGTGCGCCCGTGCGCCAGCAGAAGCCGCAAGCGCCGTCGCAAGGCGCCTTCGGCACGGCCTTGATGGAAGCGATGAAACGCAAATAGCCGTGCTTCCATTGGGGCGCTCCGGCGCCCCGAGGGATAGTCTATAATTTAGATAATTGTAATAATCTTGGCTTTCCGCCATACTCTCCCCATCGTGGCACGTGCAGCTTTGTGAGCAATGTGCCGATCGAGCGGCCGGATAGACGGCGGAAAAGGTCAGCGGAAACTCCTCCTCCGCCGGGCATCCGGTGAAAGGAGTTGCGTGATGGTACGCAAGGTGATCCGCGGCTGCGCGCTGGCCGCCCTTCTGGCGGCAGGCGTGATGGCGCGCCCGGTTCCGGCAGTTTCCCAAGCCCCCATAAATTGCGCGAACCGATCCGAGGTGATCGAGTTTCTGGCGCGACAATATCGGGAAAAACCAGCCGCGACGGCGCTCATCAATCCTCAGGCGATCATGGAAGTCTACGCGGCCGACAACGGCAGCTGGACACTGATCGTCACCGACGTCAATGGCCGCAGCTGCGTCATCCTTGCGGGCAAGAGTTGGGAAGCTCTGCCGCCACTGCCGGTTCCAAAAGCATAGCCGGCCGCGCCATACCGTGCGCGGCCTCTCGCCGGTTGAGACCCCCTCAGAGGGGTCGGCCGATGCTGGAATAGGCAAAGCCGTGCTTGGCGACCTCATCCTGGCGGTAGATGTTCCGGAGATCGACGAGCACAGGCGTCTTCATCGCCGCTTTCAGGCGGCGGAAATCCAGCGCCCGGAACTCGTTCCATTCCGTCACGATCACCAGCGCGTCCGCCTCGTTGGCCGCCTCGTAGGGATCGCCGGCGTAATCGATGCCGTCGATGATCTTCCTGGCGTTCTCCATGCCTTCCGGGTCATAGCCGACAATGTGGGCGCCGGCATCCTGCAGCGTCTGCACGATGGCGATCGCCGGGCTGTCGCGCATGTCGTCGGTGTTCGGCTTGAAGGTGAGGCCGAGGATCGCGATCCTGTGGCCGCGCACGTCGCCGCCGGCGGCCGCGATCACCTTGCGCCCCATCGCCCGCTTGCGGTTGTCGTTGATCGCAACCGTGGTCTCGACGAGGCGTACGGGCGCATCGTGGTCCTGGGCGGTCTTGACCAGGGCCAGCGTGTCCTTCGGGAAGCACGAGCCGCCGTAGCCGGGGCCGGCATGCAAGAACTTCGAGCCGATGCGGCCGTCGAGGCCGATGCCGCGGGCGACGTCCTGGACATTGGCGCCGACCTTTTCGCAGAGATCGGCCATCTCGTTGATGAAGGTGATCTTCATCGCCAGGAAGGCATTGCCGGCATACTTGATCAGCTCGGAGGTGCGGCGCGAGGTGAAGACGAGCGGCGACTGGTTGAGATAGAGCGGCCGGTAAACCTCGGTCATGACGTCGCGTGCCCGCTCGTCGTCGCCGGCAACGCCGATGACGATGCGGTCAGGCCGCTTGAAGTCCTCGATCGCCGCGCCCTCGCGCAGGAATTCCGGATTGGAGACGACGGCGAAATCGGCGCCGGGATTGGTCTCGCGGATGATGCGCTCGACCTCGTCGCCCGTGCCGACCGGAACGGTGGATTTGGTGACGATGACGGTGAAGCCCTGGAGATTGGCGGCGATCTCGCGGGCGGCCGCATACACATAGGAGAGGTCCGCATGACCGTCGCCGCGGCGGGAAGGGGTGCCGACCGCGATGAAGATCACGTCGCTGTCGGCGACGGCGGCAACGAGATCGGTGGTGAACGACAGCCGGCCCGAGGCGACGTTGCTGGCGACCAGCTGGTCGAGGCCGGGTTCGAAGATCGGGATCCGCCCCTGCATCAGCGCGTCGATCTTGCTCTCATCCTTGTCGAGACAAACGACGTCGTGGCCGAAATCCGCAAAACACACACCGGAAACGAGGCCCACATAGCCGGCGCCGATCATCGTGATTTTCATAGGCTCTTTCCTTTGTTGTCTGGCGAGCTCTTGTCGGTGAACGTGCAAACCATGCCGGTTTGCACGTGCTTATGCCTACGGGGCCGAGGATCCGGCTTTGCCGCCGACATTGTAGTATTCCTCATACCAGGCGGCAAAGCGCGCCACGCCTTCTTCCACCGGGATCGAGGGTTTGAAATCGGTCAGTGCCTCCAGCAGATCGGGAGAAGCATAGGTGCGCGGCACGTCGCCCTGCTGCATCGGCAGCATGTTGCGCAGCGCCGGTTTGCCGACGGCCTTCTCGACCGTCTCGACGAAGGTCATCAGCTCGACCGGCTGGCCGCCGCCGACGTTGACGACCCGGAACGGCCCCTGGCGCGACAGCGTGTCCTCGGCCTTCTCGGACGGCACGCGGTTTTCTTCCGCCGGCGCCACGTGCGAGAGCCGGAGAATGCCTTCGACGAGGTCGTCGATATAGGTGAAGTCGCGGCTCATGTGGCCTTCGCCATAGATGTCGATCGGCTGTCCCTTGTGGATGGCGTCGACGAACTTGAACAGCGCCATGTCGGGCCGTCCCCAAGGGCCATAGACCGTGAAGAAGCGGAAGGCCGTGGTTGGAACCTTGTAGAGATGGGCATAGCTGTGCGCCATCACCTCCATCGATTTCTTCGTGGCGGCATAGAGCGTCATCGGCTCGTCGGCGCGATCGGTCTCCGCAAACGGGATCTTCTCGTTGGCGCCGTAGATCGAGGACGTCGAGGCGAGCATCAGGTGCTTCGGGCCGAGTTCGCGCGCCAGTTCCAGGATGTTCCACGAGCCGACGAGGTTGGAATCGACATAGGCCTTGGGATTTTCGAGGCTGTAGCGCACGCCGGCCTGGGCCGCGAGGTGGATGATGACCTCGGGCTCGGCAATCTCCGCCGCATGGCACAGCGCCGCGCGGTCTTCGAGCATGCCGACGACGGCCTTGAAGCCGTTCGATCGTGCCAGGATTTCATGCCGGCGCTGCTTCAGCGTGACGTCGTAATAGGGTGTCATGCCGTCGAAGCCGACCACGAAATGTCCCTCGTCGATCAAACGCTTGGCGAGATGAAAACCGATGAAGCCCGCGGTGCCGGTGATGAGGTAGCGCACGACCATGTCCCCAGATTGTGTTGTCAGGGCGTTCTTACGAAGAAAGCCGGGCGATGGAAAGTCGAATCCATCACTCCGATGGCCGGTCCAGTCCCTGTTGCAGGGCGGAGAGGACCGACATCGCGTGTCCCGCATATTGGCTGATCCAGCGCTCATGGATGGCCTGGATCGGCAAGGCGTTCAAATGGTTCCAGCGCTCGCGGCCCTCGCGGCGAACGAGCACGAGTTCGGCTTCTTCCAGAACCTTCAGATGCTGCATGACGGTGCAGCGATCGAGATTGCCGAACTGTTCGCAGAGCATGCCGGTGGTCTGCGGCCCATGCTTCATGGCGTCGAGCATCTGGCGGCGGAGGCCGTTGGCCAGCGCCTTGAAAACGAGGTCGTCTTTCGAATCGGTTGACATGTTATGTTTTTATAACATATTTTGGCTGCGCTCAACAGGAGGAACACCCATGCCCTTCGAATTCCGTGTGAATGGACGGATCGATCGCCCCGTCACAGAGGTCTTCGATGCCGTCGTCAATCCGGATCAGCTCAGTCGCTATTTCGTCACCCTCGGCGGCATCAGCGGACCGCTGGTCGCCGGGGCTACGGTGAAATGGTGGGGCGAAGTACCGGTCCAGGTCGAGGTGGTCGAGAAGAACGAGCGGATCGTCTTCCGTTGGGACGCCGTGGTTGCCGAGGGCGAGGACCCCTACCAGACCCGCGTGGAGATGCGCTTCCAGTCTCTGGATGACGGCGCCACCATGGTGACGATCGCCGAAAAGGGGTGGCGCGAGAATGAGCAGGGGCAGAAGGGGTCTTATGTTAACTGCGAAGGCTGGTCGCAGATGCTTGCCTGCATGAAGGCCTGGCTCGAATACGGCATCAACCTGCGCCAAGGCTATTACCTCAGCGAGCTCTCAGGCAAGCCGGCGCTCGAGCCTCAGGTCTGAGCCAGCCCGGCGCCTACGGCCCGGCTTTTCGCGCTGAACCGCGTGCGAAATTTCGACAGTCTAAACATAAACAATGAGCCGCATCGGTGCGTGTCGAGCGGCAACGGGAGATTGCGTCGTGACGAAAATCACAGGTGGCATCAACATCGCGATGAAGGTTCCCTCGCACCAGCACGAGGCGGTCGTCGCCTTCTATCGCGACGCTGTCGGCCTCGAGCCGATCAAGGAGAAGCTGCCTGCCATCGGCTTCAAGCTTGGGCCCAACCAACTCTGGATCGACGAGGCGCCGAACTACAGCCAGGCCGAGGTCTGGCTCGAACTGTTCACCGACGATCATGCAGCCGCCCTTGATCACCTCGCTGGCAAGGGTGTCGTGCGATGCGATTCAGTGGAAGAACTCGGCGAAGGCTTTCGCGGCGGCTGGATCATGAACCCGGCCAATATCGTGCACATGGTGCGGAGGCCGGACGCCTGGTAGGCGCCCGGCCTCCGCCGAGCAGGTATCAATAGGCCGGGGGCAGGCCGCCATTTGCAGCGCTCGCCATGGGCACGCCTGCGGCCGGCTCCGTCATCGGCGGTTCGGCCTGCAGTACCACGACACGCGAGTCGAGCGGCACGCGGCTGTAGAGATCGATGATATCGGGGTTGAAGAGACGGATGCAGCCGCTGGAGACGGCCTTGCCGATCGACCAGGCCTCGGTCGTGCCGTGGATGCGGAACAGCGTGTCGCGGTTGCCCTGGAAGAGATAAAGCGCGCGCGGTCCAAGCGGGTTGCGCACACCCGGCTCCATCCCGCCGGCAAGCGGGCCGTAGCGCTCGGGCTCGCGCGCCACCATGTCCTGCGTCGGCGTCCAGCGCGGCCATTCGGCCTTGCGGGCAATACGCGCCTCGCCCGCGAATTCCAGGCCGGCCTTGCCGACGCCGATGCCGTAGCGCATCGCCATGCCGCCATCCTGGACGAGGTAGAGGAAGCGGTTCTGCGTGTCGATCACGATCGTGCCCGGCGGCTCATGCGTCTGATAGGCGACCTGCTGGCGCAGATAGCGCTTGTCGACCTTGCTGATATCGATCGCATCCAGCGGGAACTTCTCATTCGGGAGCGGCCCGTACATCGCCACATAGTATGGATCCGGTCCCTTCGGCTTGGCCGGCCCCGACGTGGTGACGCAACTGGCGAGCGTCGAGGTGGCGAGAAGAAGGGCGAAGAGCTGCGCCAGGCGGCCGGCGCTGTTCCGGGACACACACATAATGAAAATTTTGATCCTGCTGATTGTCATTTTGGGCGGGAGGCACGGCTTTTGCCGCTCTTCCGTTCTAATGTCAAAGACGGCGTCGGGGCGGCGACAGCATGTCGCAAATGAGGCAACCAGTGAGTGTGGCCGAAAGGCGACACCCGGCCGCGTCGCGCTTGCGCTCGCAACATGGCTTGATCCGCTTTCGACCGTGGGTGTATGCCATATCCATGCAATGGAGCGATCAGGCCATTATTCTCGGGATACGGCGGCACGGCGAAAGCTCGGCCATCGTGGAGGTCATGAGCGCCACCCACGGCCGGCATCTCGGCATGGTGCGCTCCGGCCGCTCGCGCATCATGCAGCCGGTGCTGCAGCCGGGCAATTCGGTGGAAGTGACCTGGCGCGCCCGGCTTGACGAGCATATGGGTGAATTCCGCATCGAACCGGTGGAGTTGCGTGCCGCCCGGCTGATGGAGACGGCAACCTCGGTCTATGGCATCCAGGCTCTCGGTGCGCTCCTGCGGCTCCTCCCGGAGCGCGACCCGCATCCGCATCTCTACGAGGCGCTGACCGTCATCGTCGATCATCTCGCCGATCCGGCCGATGCCGGAGAATTGTTCGTGCGCTTCGAGCTTGCGGTCCTCAATGACCTCGGATTCGGGCTCGACCTCACGGAATGTGTCGCGACCGGTGCGCGCACCGAACTGGTCTATGTCTCGCCGAAATCGGGCAGGGCGGTCTGCCGGGCGGCGGGGGAACGCTACGCCGACCGGATGCTGGCGCTGCCGGAGTTCCTTTCCGCGCAAACGCGCCGGGCAGCGGATTACGATAGCCTTGCCGCCGCCTTCCGCCTGACCGCCTTCTTCCTCAACCGCCATGTCTATGAGCCGCGCGGCCTCGACGTATCTTCCGCGCGCGACGGCTTCGTCCATGCGGCACTCAAAGCGCTGAAAGCGCAATCCTCCGCCGCCTGATCCCCTACAGCGACCTTTGCGCGTCTTATCAGACGCGCAAAGGTCGCTGTAGCACTTTGAAGTGCTGCATGTTTTTGTCCTTTAATCGGCAACGATTAAAGGCAACATGCAGTAGGAGTTATCGATGTATCAAGAGCTTTATCCCGGCATGTCCGTATCCGGCATCGGCGTGCTGTCGCTCGACCGTGTCGCCCGTGACGGCGGTCTCAAGGCGATGCAGGATCTGCTGAGCGGCGAGCTGCCGGCACCGCCGATGTCCAAGACACTGAGGTTCGGACTGAGCGAAGTGGAAGAGGGCCGGGTGGTCTTCAAGGGATTGCCGACCGAGGAACATCTCAACCCGCTCGGCACGGTTCATGGCGGTTGGACGGCGACGATCATGGATTCCGCGCTCGGCTGCGCCGTCTTCACCACGGTGAAGCCGGGCGAAGCCTATACGACCGTCGAGTTCAAGGTAAACCTCGTGCGGCCGTTGCTGCCCGGCATGGGTGAGGTCTTCTGCGAGGGGCGCATCGTGCATCGCGGCCGGACGATCGCGACATCGGAAGCCTGGCTTCGTGACGGAAACGGCAAGCTGCTGGCCCATGGCACCGAAACCTGCGCGATCTTCCCGATCGACAATCTGCGGCGTTAAAAGCAATTCCAGGAAAAGTGCGAAGCGGTTTTCCGTCCGGAATTGCGTCACTTCAACTACAATTCCAGGAAAAGTGCGAAGCGGTTTTCCGTCCGGAATTGCGTCACTTCAACTACAATTCCAGGAAAAGTGCGAAGCGGTTTTCCGTCCGGAATTGCGCCACTAAAAAACAACTCCGGAAACGAGACGCCGCGCAGAGCTGCGCGGCGTCTCGTTTGCGATCCGCAGTCCTGATCAGCCGATGCGGCCGCCACCTTGCTTGGTCACGGCGACGACGGCCGGGCGAACCGGCATGTCATCCTTGAAGTCGGGCCAGCGGGTTGCCGGCGTCTCGTAGGTGGCAAGGCCGGCGTCGCCCGGGTGCTGGACCGAGAGGAAGAAGGTATCCGACGTCGGGTTGAAGCACGGGCCGCACATTTCGGCACCAACCGGAACGCGGAAGAAGAGCTTCGACGTGCCACGGGCTGCGCCGTCCGTGTCGATCGCCCAGATGCCGTCGGCACGGCCGGTTTCCTTCTGGTTGTTGCCGTCGGTCGCCACCCAGAGGCGACCGTCGGCGTCGATGGCGCAATTGTCGGGCATGCCGAACCAGCCGTTCTTGGTGGTGGCGGTCGAGAACGAAGCGCCGACGTCGGCAACGCTTGGATCGCCGCACTTCAGCAGCACGTCCCAGCGGCTCTTCAACGAAGCGAAGTCGCCGTCGGTCTCGGTGATCTCGACGATATGGCCGAAAGCGTTCTTGGCGCGCGGGTTGGCGGCGTCGACTTGTTCGGCCTTGCGCTTGGTATTGTTGGTCAGCATCACATAGACCTTGCCCGTCTTCGGGTTCGGCTGAACGTCTTCCGGACGGTCCATCTTGGTGGCGCCGAGTGCGTCGGAGGCAAGACGGGTGTTGATCAGCACGTCGGCCTGCGAGGCGAAGCCGTTGGCTTCGGTCAGCGGGCCCTCGCCGTGGACCAGCGGCATCCAGGTGACGGTGCCGTCTTCCTCGAACTTGGCGACATAGAGCGTGCCTTCGTCGAAGAGGTCCATGTTGGCGGCACGATCATCAGGGTTGAACTTGCCCTTGGTCACGAACTTGTAGACATAGTCGAATCGCTCGTCGTCGCCGGAATAGAGCACGACGCGGCCATCCTTGTTGACGATCGATTCGCAGCCTTCATGCTTGAAGCGGCCGAGCGCGGTGCGCTTTTTCGGCACCGAAGTCGGGTCCCGCGCATCGACCTCGACGATCCAGCCGAAACGATTGGCTTCGTTCGGCTCCTTGGAGACGTCGAACCGGTCATGGAAGGAGGCCCATTCATACTGGCCGCCTGGTGCGCCCAGGCGCTTGAGCTGCTTGTATTCCGGATGGTCCTCGGCAAGCTCGCCGCCGAAATAGCCGTTGAAATTTTCTTCGGCCATCATGTAGGTGCCCCAGGAGGTGACGCCGCCGGCGCAGTTATTGATCGTGCCGAAGACCTTTTTGCCCGTCGGATCGGACGGCGTCTTCAGGCGGTCATGACCGGCGGCCGGGCCGGTGATCTGCATCTCGGTGTTGACGGTGATGCGGCGGTTGTGCTTGCCGTCGAGAACCGGCTGCCACTTGCCGTCCACCTTGCGGATCTCGATGATCGTGCCGCCATGGGCGGCCATCTCGATGTCGACCAGTTCCTTGGTATATTCGCCGAGAACGACCTTCTCTTCCTCGACTTCCTTGCCGTCCTTCGTCACCTTTTCCTTCACGACGCTGGCGAAGGCCGGAAACATCAGTTCGGCATTTGTGTATTCGTGGTTGACGACCAGGAGACCGTGGTCGGCGCTGCCGTCGAGCGGGATGAAGCCGACATAGTCGTTGTTGTAGCCGAAGAGCTTTTCCTGGGCGGCGGCCGTCTGGTTCTTCGGGTCGAACTCCGGGCTGTCGGCGAAGATCTTGTCGCCCCAGCGCAGCAGGATATCGGCATCGTAGCCTTCGGCAACATGGTGCTTTTCATCAACGCCGGCTTCGATCTCGGTGAAGTCGAAACGCGAACCTTCTTCGGCGCGTGCTTCCTCGGCGGTCAGGAGAGCGAGCGGGCTGACGGTCGTCGAAATCGCAGCAACGGCAAGCGAGCCGCCGATGAACGAGCGACGCGAGAAGCGACGATGGATGATGTCGCCCATCGTCGGATTGGTGGAACAGTTGTGGCCGATGTCTTCCAGCTCTTCCCTGCGTTCCGTCAGCGTCTTGAATTCGGTCTCTTCCGTCTGGCCGAGATGCTTGTCCATGATCGGGTCTCCTGGTTGAACGATGGAAACCACCGCGCGGGACGGCGGTGCTCATCCGCCTGTATCAGTTGCCCGATGACACTTCTGCGACATTTCCGTGAAGAGATTACAGCGCTCGCCCGTCTACTGCATGTTTCCTTAATCCGTCTCCGATTTAAGGAAACATGCGGCAATTCAGGGTGCTGCAGCGATCTTTGCACGTCGGATGAGACGCGCGGCGCTGTAGAGATTTGGCGGGCGCGTAAAAGTTTGTATGGTTGCGCGCGGTTTGCATGTGCGACTGTCAGGGGAAACCATGTTCGAACTCTTTGATTTTTTTGCCGTTATCCTGGCGCTTGCCGCCTTTCTCGGCGGCCGCAAGACGGCCGAGCGGCTGGAGCGTGAACTCGCCACCCTGAGGGCGGAGGTCGCAAGCCTGAAAGCCTCGTCGCGCGAAGGCGTTCAAGCCGAAGCTGCGAGCGAAGAGTTCGCCGCTGCGCCCGAATTGCCGGCGGAAACGGAGACGACCGAGGACACCACCGTCGACCTGCCGGCCAGCGTGCACGAGGGCACCCGGATCTTTGGCAATGCGGAGAAAGCGGCGGAAGGCATCGAGGGCGACGAGACGATCGCCGCCAGCACGAAAGCGCCGCAACCGGTCATGGCCGCGACCCGTCAGGCCGAAAGCCTTGAAAGCCGCCTCGGTGCGCGTTGGGCCGTGTGGGTTGGCGGCATCGCGCTCGCACTCGGCGGCGTCTTCATGGTCAAATATTCGATCGATGCCGGCCTCCTGAGCCCGGCGGTTCGCCTGACACTTGCCGCCCTGTTCGGCCTCCTGCTGATGGCGGCGGGGGACGTCATTCGCAGGCGCGCCGTGCCTGTCATCGCCAATGAGTTCCAGAACGCGATGATCCCCGGCATCCTGACGGCGGCCGGTGCCGTCACCCTTTTCGGCGTCGCCTATGCCGCCTACGACATCTACGGCTATATCGGCACCGGTACAGCATTCGTTCTCCTCGCCGCAATCTCGCTGGCGACCGTCGGTCTGTCGCTGCTGCATGGGCAGGCGCTCGCCGGCCTCGGTTTGCTTGCCTCGCTCGCAACGCCGGCACTCGTCTCGAGCGACGAGCCGCGCCCCTGGGTGCTCTTCGGTTTCCTGTCGGTCGTCTGGGTGGCGACCTTGTTGGCCTCGCGGCTGCGGACCTGGACCGTGGTTCCGACTTTGGCCAATGCGGGCATCGGGCTTTGGGGGCTTGCCTATATCAGTGCGGTCTCGCCATTCGAACCGCTGCCGGTCGCCTTTGCGCTGCTGGTGATGATCGCGGGCATCGGTCTTGTCTGGCCGGGGGCTACGGAGGCAGCGCCCGCGACCGAGATGCCTGACGAGGTGGAGCGACGTGGCGCCGTTGCCGGACCGTGGGAGCGACTGTTTATCCCGCCGCATGCGGCAATTTCCATTTCCGCGGCCATCGCCGCCACGGTTCTGGCGCTCCTTCTCATCAGCCCTGCGGTGACCGCGGTCAAATATCCGGTGACGGAATTTGCCGTGGTCATTGCGGCGTTGGCGGCTTTGGGAGCGTGGCGGACGACGGCGGTCTATCCCGCCGTGCTTTCCGCGGTCGGCGCAGTCGCCGGCGTCTGGAGCCTGACGGCGCTGAGCGGCGTGCTCGCCTATCTCGATCCCTCGCTGGCCGATGCTCTCCCGACGATCGTGCTGCCCGGGCGGACCGCCATGATCACCGCGATGCTGCTTGCGGCGCTGTTCGTGATGCTCGGCGGCTTCGTGCTGTCGCGCCGCCTCGTCACGCATCCGCAATATTCGACCCTCTGGGCCGGCATTGCCGCAGGCGTTCCGATCGCGCTGACGGCCATGTCGTTCCTGATGACCGGCAACTACGCCTTCGATCTGCCGCACGGCCTGTACTCGCTCGTCCTCGGCGCCGCGCTGCTCGCGCTGGCGGACTGGCTTTACCGCCGTGACGGCGGGGCAGAGGCGCGCGACACGGCGGCTGGCCTGCTGGTCGCCGGTTCGTTCGCGTTCTTCATCCTTGCGCTCCATGCCTGGACGGATGGGCTGGTCACGACACTTGCGATTGCTGTGCTCGGTACGGCTTACGCGCTCGCGACGCGCATCCGCACCTGGCCGATCCTGCCCTGGATGACCGGCGCGGCGGCCGTCGTCGTTCTCGGGCGCATCGCCTGGGAGCCGACGATCGTCGGTGCCGGCAATCTCGGCACCACGCCCATCTTCAACGCGCTATTGCCCGGCTACGGCATTCCCGCCGCGCTCCTCGCCGGTTCGGCCTACTTCCTCAGGTCCTGGCCGGACACGCGCGTGCGCAACCTCCTGCAGGCGCTGGCAAGCCTCTTCGTGTTGCTGACGCTCGCGATCCTGGTGCGCCATGCGATGAACGGCGGCGTGCTCGACAGTTCGGTGCCGACGCTCAGCGAGCAGTCGATCTATACGCTGCTGGCGATCGGAGCATCGGCCATCTTCATGAGCCTCGACATGAAGTCGCCGAGTCCCGTCTTCCGTTACGGCGGCATGGGCCTCGGCGCGCTCTCGATGTTGTCGGTGCTGTCTGCGCATCTCCTCGGCCTCAATCCTTACTTCAGCGGGGAGCTGCTGGGCCGTATCCCGTTCTTCGATCTGCTGCTGATCGGCTATCTCTTGCCGGGGCTCGGCTATGCCGGGCTCGCCTGGTATGCGCGCGACAAACGGCCTTTGCCCTATGTCATGGCGCTCGCGGTCAGCGGCGCGGTCCTTGCCTTCGCTTGGGCCAGCCTTACCGTGCGCCGTGCGTGGCAGGGGGAAAACATCGCGGATTGGAAGGGCTTCCTGCAGGGAGAAACCTATACCTATTCGGTCATCTGGCTGCTGCTCGGCGTGTTGTTGCTCGTGCTCGGTTCGCGCTTCCATGCCAAGAGCATCCGCATCGCTTCGGCCGTTCTCGTCTTCGTCGCCGTGCTGAAGGTGTTCCTGATCGACATGTCCAACCTCGAAGGTTTCCTGCGGGCACTGTCCTTCATTGGCCTTGGCGGCGTATTGATCGGCATCGGGCTTTTCTACCAGAAGATCCTGTCCGGTGCCGGCGCCGCATCGGGGGCACCGACGAACGCGGCCGAACGGCAATAGGATGTCATGACACGCATTTCGAAACTCGCGGCAGCCTTCGCGCCGCATGAGGAGCTCGCAGCGGTGCTGTTGCCGCATGCCTTTGCCGCCGATGACGGGTCGCATGATGCCGCTCATCTGATCCGCGTCTGGAAGAACGCCGCGCGCATCAATGCGGAGGAGGGTGGCGATGCCCGGCCGCTTGCCGCAGCGGTGCTGCTGCATGATTGCGTTTCGGTCGAGAAGAACTCGCCCTTGCGCACTGAGGCATCGCGGCTGGCGGCAGAGAAGGCTACAGGCATCCTGCGAGGTCTCGGATGGGACGCAACGGAGACGGCCGCGGTAGCGCATGCCATTTTGACCCACAGCTTCTCCGCCAACATTCCTCCGGAGACACTAGAGGCGAAGATCCTTCAGGATGCCGATCGGCTGGATGCGATCGGTATGGTCGGTGCCGCGCGGTGTTTCTACATCGCCGGGCGCATGGGCAGCGGCCTCTATGATCCGCTCGATCCGCTGGCGGAGGCAAGGCCGCTCGATGACAAGGCTTTCGCCATCGATCATTTCGAGACCAAGCTCTTCCGGCTGGCCGATGGCTTCAAGACCGACGTAGGCCGCCGATTGGCCATGGAGCGCGAGCAACGGCTGCGCGACGTGCTTGCCATGATGCTCGATGAAATTTAGAGCAAGTCCAGGAAAAGTGTGAAACGGTTTTCCGCTCGGATTTGCGGCTTTTCAAAAGCTGGATCATTCGCTCGAAACAGAAAAATGATCCAGCCGTTTCAACAGATTATGGCGACCAGGTGAATCGGATCGTCAGGCGCTTGAATCAATTTTTGAAGATGAAGGAATTGCCCATGAAGGTGACCGGCCTCAACATTCATCCGCTGAAGAGCGGCCGCGCGATCGCCCGAGAGTCGGTTGTCGTCCATCTCGACGGTCTCGTGGGCGACCGGCGTTTCATGCTGATCGAGCCGGACGGGCGCTTCATCACGCAGCGCGAATTGCAGGCGCTGGCGAAGGTTGAGGCCAGCCACATCGATGGCGGCGTGCACCTGAAGATGGGTGGCAGCGAGATTGCGGTACGCTTTGATCCGGATCGGCGGCTCAACGTCCAAGTCTGGGGCAGCGAAGTCGATGCTGCCGTGTCGGACGATGCGACGGACGAAGTCCTGTCCGCATGGTTCGGCCGTCCGGTCAAGCTCGCCCACATGGACGCCTCGGCCGAGCGCCTGGTGGGTGCCGAATGGGCGGGTACGGCGGCGCCTGTGGGCTTTGCCGATGGCTTCCCGATCCTGATCACGACGACAGGCTCGCTCGCCGATCTCAACCGGACGCTCGCCGAAAAGGGTCAGGAACCCGTCGGCATGGATCGTTTCCGCACCAATATCCTCGTCGATTGCGACGAAGCCTGGGAGGAAGACTTCTGGGAAAGCGTCGAGATCGGCGGCATCCGGTTCGATCTCGTCAAGCCTTGCGCGCGCTGCATCATGACAACACAGGACCAATTCACAGGCGAGCGCATCGGTGGAAACCCGATCCAGGGACTGGCCGAAAAGCGGATGTCGGCCGACCGGCGCGTGGCCGGCGTCCTCTTCGGCTGGAATGCCGTGCCGCGCAGCGAAGGCACTGTGACGCTCGGCGACGAGGTCAAGGTCATCGGCCGGCGCGGCAAGCGCTGGCCGATGAAGGTGCGTGCTTCGGCATAGAGCGGGTGAGGAAACGTGCGTGCGGTTTCCGGCCGCATCTCGCTCTAACTTATCGGAACCCCTCACGCCCAGGGTGTTATGCCGAGTAGCTTGGCGCCGAGATCCGAGAGGCTGGCGGGGGAAGCGTTGTGCTTCTCCCATTCGCGCGGATCCCCGGGGAAGGCATCACGCTTCGGGTGGTCGAGTTCCCGCCACAGCCGCACCCGTTCCTCGCGCTCGGCGACGTTGTCCCACTCCGCCGGATGCATGGAGATGTATTGCGCCATCCGTACGCGGCCGTCGGAATGGTTGGGCCGCACGCCGTGGGCGAGCAGGCTGTTGAAGATCATCAGGTCGCCGGCCTCCATCTCGATGTTGACGGTCGAGAGGCCGGTCATATCAGGGTGCATCGGGTCGCGGTCGGCGGGCTGGGTCTTTTCCCAGCTTTCGAAGTTCTCGAACAGTTCCGGCACGCACTGGAAGCCGCCGACGTCGCCATCCTGCTTCTTCAGGCTGAGCACGCCCTGAACGCCGATCGGCAACGGCCGAATGGAGGTGTCGACGTCCCAATGGATGAAGCCGTTGGGGTTGCCCTTGACCTTCTTCGGCGGGTTGAGGTTGGCGCGGTCGATCGTCACCCAAAGGTCTTCTCGATCCCAGATGTCGACGAAGGCGCCATAGATGCGTGGCTCCTGGCGGTTGTCCCAGAGATACTGGTGATTGTAGATCTCCAGCATGCCGGTATTGTTGAGTTCCTTCATCTTGTGTTCGCGCCGCTGCGGCGCATACCAGGTAGAAGGATCGTTCGGATCCTTCTCGTCGAAGCGCCAGAGCAGGTCGACGAGGCGCTCGACATTGGCCGGTGCCACCGCCTGGCGCACGATGACGTAGCCCTTGGTGATCCAGTGCTGCCAGTCCGCTTCCGAAAGCACGCGCAACGGCAGCCGCTTCTTGATGTCCTTCAGTTGCGTTCCGAGATTGGCAGCCGTCGGGTGGCTGTCTCTGTTTGGCTGCATCGGTGTCTCCTCGCCTCAAATGTTCGATTGGTCGATGGAGAAAACCTAGACCTCTGTTCATCGGCCGTGTTGCACGGAGCATGCCAAAACTGATACTATTCTGGCGTCATATCAAGGAGTGGCGCAACATGAAGGCGGTTTTGCAGAAGATCCCGCGAGCGACCAACGCCTCGTCGATCCTGCTCGACCGCCGCCTCGACGATTCCATCCCGTTCCAATGGCACCATCATCCGGAGTTCGAGCTGACGCTGACGCTCAACTCGCGGGGCCAGCGCTTCATCGGCGATCACGTCGGCGCCTATGACGACGGCGATCTCGTGCTCGTCGGCTCCAACCTGCCGCACACCTGGCACTCCTCGAGCAAGCGTGACGCCCTCGAGCCGCACGTGGCGCTGGTTCTCTGGTTTCATCCCGAATGGGTGGAGCGTCTCGATGACGGCTTCGTCGAGCTCGCCGGCGTCAAGGCGATGTTCGAGCGATCGGCACCGGGCTTGCAATTCACCCGGGAAGCGGCCGCGCGTGTGCGCCCGCTGTTCGAGAGCTTGCGTCGGCTGGCTCCGGAGGAACGCCTGCCGGATGTCCTGTCCCTGCTGACGATCCTGGCACGCGAGCAAGAGGTTGTGCCGCTGTCGAGCCGCGTCGTCATGCCGTCAGGGCGATCGGTCGATCGCGGCCGGCTCGACCGGGTGCTCGATCATATCCATCTGCATTACACCGAGAACCCGTCGATGGCTGCACTCGCCGACCTTGCCGCACTCAGCCTGTCAGGCCTGCATCGCCTGTTCCTGCGTCACCTCAATATGCCAGTCTCGGAATATCTGATGCGGTTGAGGATTGGCGAGGCCTGCGCGCTGCTCAGCGGCTCCGGACGATCGATCGCCCATATCGCCGAAACCGTCGGTTATCGCTCGATCGCCAACTTCAATCGCCAGTTCAAGGCGGCCAAGGGCATGACACCCAGAGAGTTCCGCAGCCGCTTCCGCAGTGCCGGGTGAGGCCGGCATCAATTCCGGTGATCGCGGCGTCAATTTAATTGGCTTTTCTCTATTTTAGCCGCCGCATAGGATGCCGCTCCTTCAATCGGAGATATTCCATGTCCGCTGTTTCCGGAGCATGCGCGCCGTCCAGTGCCAGCCGGGAGATGCCTTGGCTGATCATTGCGGCCGGCTCGATCGTTGCGATGCTCACCTTCGGCCCACGCTCGGCGATGGGGTTCTTCCAGTTGCCGATGCTCGCCGATACCGGCTGGGACCGGACGACCTTCGGCCTTGCCATGGCCCTGCAGAACCTATGCTGGGGCTTGAGCCAGCCGTTCTTCGGCGCGATCGCCGATCGTTTCGGAACCTGGCGGGTGCTCGCCATGTCGGGGCTTCTCTATGCTGCCGGCCTGTTCATCATGGCCTTCGCCAACGCGCCGATCTGGCTGCACATCGGCGGCGGCGTGCTCGTCGGCATGGCGGTCGGCTCCGGCTCCTTCGGCATTCTCCTGTCAGCCTTCGCCCGTAACGTCACGCCGCATCAGCGGTCGCTCGCCTTCGGCATCTGCACGGCGGCGGGCTCGGCCGGCATGTTCCTGTTCGCGCCTTTGAGCCAGGGGCTGATCTCCGCCTATGGCTGGTCGGACAGCCTGGTCTATCTCGGCGTCCTCATGCTGCTGGTGCCGTTCTTTGCCATCCCACTGCGCGGCAACGCATCCTCCGGTCGCCAGAGCGAGGCGCAGTACAAGCAGTCGATCGGCGAGGCGCTGAAGGAAGCGCTCGGCCACAGGAGCTACCTGCTCCTGGTTTCGGGCTTCTTCGTCTGCGGCTACCAGGTCGCCTTCATCACCGCGCATTTCCCGGCCTATATCGGCGATATCGGCATCGACGCGCGCTATGCGGTGATTGCGCTGGCGCTGATCGGCTTCTTCAACATCATCGGTTCGCTGTCGGCGGGGTTCATCGCGCAGCGCTACTCGAAGCCCTATTTCCTGGCGCTGATCTATCTCGCCCGCTCGGTGGCGGTGACGGCCTTCCTGCTGCTGCCGCAGACGCCGGTCTCCGTCATCGTCTTCGCGATCGTCATGGGCCTGCTCTGGCTGTCGACCGTGCCACCGACCAACGCGCTCGTCGCCATCATGTTCGGCACCCGCCACCTCGGCCTCCTCGGAGGCATCGTCTTTCTCTCGCATCAGGTCGGCTCGTTCTTGGGCGTGTGGATGGGCGGTTATCTCTATGACCACTTCGGTTCCTATGATCCGGTTTGGTGGCTCGGCGTGGCGCTCGGCGTCTTCGCGGCGATCGTCCATTGGCCGATCGAGGAAAAGGGCGTGGCACGGCCGGCCATGGCCTGATCGCCCATCAAAATCGGGAGCGCTGCGAAAAGCAGCGCTCCATTCTTGAATTCTGTCACAAAACTTTCTAAATCAACCCATGCGGCTTTGCCGCTTTTGTTTTGGTTCAATTATGCTCAGTTTGAGCATAATTGAAAGCCCGCCCAAAAATATGGGCGGAGAGGAGATCTCGATGACGCGCCTTGCAACCCGTACTGAGGCGGAAGCGAACCCGGTTCCTGTCAGCGCCGCGGAGCGTTTTGGTATCATCGAAAGACCCGAGCTTGCCTTCACGCCTGCGGTCGCGCGCGAGACCGAGCATCTCTACGAGAAGGTGAAGGATTTCATCCCGGCGATCGAGTGGCCGGTCTATGCGCCCTATGTTCACGCCATCAACCGGCTGAAGAAAGAGCGCAATGCCGTCATTCTCGCGCACAACTATCAGACGCCCGACATCTTCCACTGCGTCGCCGATATCGTCGGCGATTCGCTGCAGCTTGCGCGCGACGCCACGAAGGTCGATGCCGAGATCATCATCCAGTGCGGCGTGCACTTCATGGCGGAAACGTCGAAGCTGCTGAATCCGGAAAAGACGGTTCTGATCCCCGACGCCAAGGCCGGCTGTTCGCTGTCGGAATCGATCACCGGTGCCGACGTGCGCCTCTTGAAGCAGCGCTATCCGGGCGTTCCGGTCGTCACCTACGTCAACACATCGGCCGACGTGAAGGCCGAGACCGACATCTGCTGCACCTCTTCGAACGTGCTCGCCGTCGTCGAAAGCCTGGAGTCGGACACGGTGCTCTGCATCCCCGACGAATATCTGGCGATGAACGTCGCGCGCCAGACCAACAAGAAGATCCTGACCTGGAAGGGCCACTGCGAGGTGCACGAACGCTTCACCGCTGCCGAGTTGCTGGCCTACAAGGAAGCCAACCCGGGCATCGAGATCATCGGCCATCCGGAATGCCATCCGGATGTGATTGCCGTCTGCGACTTCGCCGGTTCGACGTCGGGCATGATCAACTATGTCAAGGACAACCGCCCGCCGAAGGTGCTGCTCGTCACCGAATGCTCGATGGCATCGAACATCCAGGCCGAGATCGAGGGCGTCGAATTCGTCAAGCCGTGCAACCTCTGTCCGCACATGAAGCGCATCACGCTGCCGAAGATCCTCGACAGCCTGCTCACCATGACTGAGGAGGTTCTCGTCGACCCCGCAATCGCCGATCGCGCCCGCCTGGCGGTCGAACGCATGGTGAATCTCAAGCAGTAACAATTCTGCCGGGTGATGTTCATCCGGATGCAGGCATGCGCATTGGAGGAGAATGAACCATGCTGACCGACCATTTTCGCCCGCAATCCTTCAACGGGATTGACGATATCGTCATCGTCGGCGGTGGCTTGGCCGGGCTGTTCTGTGCGCTGAAGCTGAGCCCCCGGCCGGTAACGATCCTTGCTGCCGCACCGATCGGCCATGGCGCTTCCTCAGCCTGGGCGCAGGGCGGCATCGCCGCGGCCATGAGCCCCGGCGACACATTCGAGAAGCATGTCGCCGACACGCTCACCGCCGGCGCCGGCATTGTCGACGAGAAGATGACGCGGATGATGGTGGCCGAAGGTCCGGCGCGCATTCACGATCTCTTGGAATATGGCGTGCCCTTCGATCGCGACCTCGAAGGCAAGTTGCTGCTCTCGCGCGAGGCGGCGCATTCCGAACGCCGCATCGTCCGGGTCAAAGGTGACATGGCCGGCAAGGCGATCATGGAGGCGCTGATTGCCGCGGTGCGCAAGACGCCTTCAATCCGCGTAATCGAGGGGTACGTCGTCGAGGAACTGGTTCGCGAGGGCCGGTTCATCTCCGGTGTCATCGCGCGTCCGGATGCAGGGCAGTCGAAGAAGCGCGTATCGTTCCCGGCGCGTGCCGTCGTGCTTTGCTCGGGCGGGGTCGGCCATCTCTATGCGGTAACGACCAATCCGTGGGAAGCTTGCGGGCAGGGGGTCGGCATGGCGGCGCGTGCCGGCGCGATCGTCGCCGATCCGGAATTCGTGCAATTCCACCCGACCGCGATCAACATCGGCAAGGACCCGGCGCCGCTTGCGACCGAGGCCCTTCGTGGCGACGGCGCCCATCTCTTGAATGCGGCCGGACACCGCTTCATGCTCGATATCCACCCGGACGGCGAGCTTGCACCCCGCGATATCGTTTCGCGCGGGGTCTTCGCCGAGGTTCAGGCCGGGCGCGGCGCCTTCCTCGATTGCACCAGGGCGGTCGGCAAACATTTCCCCGAGATGTTCCCGACCGTCTATGCCTCGTGCATCGCGGCCGGCATCGATCCGGTGACCCAGCCGATCCCGGTAGTGCCGGCGGTCCACTATCACATGGGCGGCGTACTCACCGATGCCGAAGGCCGCACCTCGATCGATGGTCTCTGGGCCGCCGGCGAGGTGACTTCGACCGGCGTGCACGGCGCCAACCGCCTCGCGTCCAACTCGCTGCTCGAAGCGGTCGTCTTTGCGGCCCGCATTGCCGAGAACATCAAAGGCACGCTGCCGACGCCGCAGCTCACCGAATGGGGCGACAATGCCGGCGAAAACGACGACCCCGTGACGGTGGAGGACAGCCCGCAGCTCAAGATTCTCCGCCAGGTCATGAGCGATTGCGTCGGCGTGATCCGCACCCGCGAGAGCTTGCTGAAAGCAATCCGGGAGATCGCGGTGCTCGAGCGCGAGAATACCCGCATGCGCTTCACCAACATCATCACGACCGCCAAGCTGATCACTGTCGGCGCGCTTCGTCGCACCGAAAGCCGTGGTGGTCACTTCCGCGCCGATTGCCCGTCGGAGCGGCCGGAATGGCGCCGCCGCACCTATTTGACGCTCGCCGACGCCAACCGTTTGGCCAAGGAACTGGCGGAAACGGAAGCGGCATGAACTACGGCGCCGCGCGTCCTCTCTGCCGCGCATAGATGGCCGTAGCGCTTTGAATTGCTGCGCCCTTGAACCGGTTAGGGTTCAAGGCAACATGCAGCAGGCCGGCATCTGCCGGCCGCCGCCTATTCGATTGAACATCAGGACCAGTGACAATGACCGCAGCCCTCCGCCCCGAACTGCCCGCACTGATGATCGTGGACCAGGTGCGCGCTGCACTGATAGAGGACCTCGGCCGTGCCGGCGACATCACCACGCTGTCGACGATCGGGCCGGAACTGACGGCAACGGCCGGCATGAATGCCCGCGATCCGGGCGTCGTCGCCGGGCTGGATCTCGCCCGGGCGGCCTTCCGCCTGGTCGATCCGTCGATCCGCTTCGAAGCGCTGGTGGCGGACGGAGACCGAGTGGCGGCCGGAACAGCCATCGCCCGCATTTCCGGTCGCGCCCGCGGTCTGCTGTCAGCCGAGCGTGTCGGGCTGAACTTCCTCATGCATCTCTCGGGCGTTGCGACCTATACGGCGAAATTCGCCGACGAGATCGCCCATACCCGCGCGAAGATCTGCTGCACCCGCAAGACCATCCCGGGGCTGCGCGCGCTCGAAAAATATGCCGTGCGCCTCGGCGGCGGTTCCAACCATCGCTACGGCCTCGATGACGCGGTGCTGATCAAGGACAACCACATCGCCGTTTCGGGCGGCGTTGCCAGTGCCATTCACGCGGCGCGGGCCTATTGCGGCCATCTCGTCAAGATCGAGATCGAGGTCGATGGTCTGGAGCAGATGCGTGAGGCGCTGACAGCGGCGCCCGACGTGATCCTGCTCGACAATATGGGTCCGGACCTTCTTCGCGAGGCGGTCGCGGTCAACCGGGCGCACTGGCAGCTTTCCGCCGACGCCTATGCACTCGACCCCCGCCGCACCCGGCTCGAAGCCTCCGGCAACGTCAAGATCGATACGGTGCGGGCGATCGCGGAGAGCGGCGTCGATTACATTTCGACCTCCAAGATCACCATGGCCGCGCCGACGCTCGACATCGGACTTGATGTGGTGATCGAGCGGTAGTCCGCCACCCTCGGCGGGGTCAGCGCTGCATGATGAACGGGCAGACGAAACGTTGGCCGACGGTGATTTGCGTGCCGCAATCATAGCGGCAGGTTCGGAACTGTCCGTTCGAATCCTGGCTGCTGAGATTGCAGATCGTTGTCTGCGGCTGCGAGCCGAGCTGATTCTTGAAATAGTCGGGCATCTTCGGCTTCTCGTCGATCCCCGATTGCGGCGGGCTGCCGAGCAGCGACGTCAGCAGGGTCAGTGCGAGTAGCATTGGGCTTACCTCAGTCGAAAATTTCGCATCGTTCTGGCGGAGCGCAGGCCACGAGTGTTTCGTCTCCACCCACTGCGCCAACCATATCATGATCCAGCCAATGTAGGTCGCGTCTCGGGATGTTTTTAAGTGTAGCGCCGCTTTCAGCGATTGACGGCTGGCATCATCGCCCGCCAACCTTGAGGCCCGGGGCGGGGCGCTCGTCGAGGATCTGGCGACGGAAGCGGAAGAGCGCGGCCGGCCGGCCACCGGTCGAAGAGAGCGTCATGCCCGTCGGCTCCACCAGTTCTGCGCCTTCGACGAGACGGCGGAAGTTCTGCTTGTGCAGGTGGCGGCCGGAAATCGCCTCTACGGTCGCTTGCAGGTCGGTCAGCGTGAACTCCGGCGGCATCAGCTCGAACACGACCGGCCGGTATTTGATCTTGCCGCGCAGTCTTGCGATCGCAGTTGCCACGATGCGTCTGTGGTCATGGCGCATCGCCTGCCCGGCGGTCAGAACCTCGTGGCCGTTGCCGTGGCCGTCGATGACGGCCTCGTGCACCAGCCCGGCCTCATAGAGCAGTTCGTAGCGCTCCAGCACGCGCTCTTCATCCCAGGGGAAATCGTCGAGGCCGAAGGCGAGGCGGATGCGCGCCCGGCGTTGCGCAATCGGTCCCGCCCGCTCGTCGCCGGTGGCGCCAGTCTCCCAGCGGGCAAGCCCCGGCAGGATCGCTTGATCGAGGATTGACGGGCGGCCCTGACGCCAATCCTCCCACGGCAGGTAGCCATACCAGTCGCGCCAGTGGGCGCCGGCTTCGGCCAAGCGTTCGGTATTTTCGGCATCGGTCCGGGTCAGCGCCAGGTAGCCGACCGACACCATGTGTTTGCCTTCTTCGCCCGGGAGCCGCTGGCGGCCGCGATCACCAAAGGTGTAGAGCTGCTCGATATAACCGAGCTTCAGCGCAGTTCGCTTTTCGACGCGATCGCGCAGGCTCGTCTCGAATGTCCGGTGGAGCGCAGGGTCGAAGGGGCCGAAGGGCAGGCTGTCGCGCGCATCGCCGTCCGCTTCGCTGACGGCGAGGATGCGCGGGCTGCGTTGGACGACGGCGACGATCGCCGCATTGAGGCCGATTTCGACGGTCGTCGGCTGCGTCTCAGTCGGCAACGGTTGCTCCTTCGACAAGAAGCGGCAGGACAAAGGGTGCGTTGCCGTCCGCATCCGCTCCCCGGCCGATCAAGCGAACGGCGGCGATCAGCCGTCCGTTGCGCTCGAGCACCGCATCGCCGATTTCGATGAGCCGGCTATTCGGGGTCGCGAAGGGCGAGGCCTGCCGCAGGCGCTGCACCAATCCTGAGTCATCCTGGTCCGGCTCGGCCGCAAGCGCCGCGATGAGCGCGGCTGCGGGTGAACGGGAAACGCCCATCCAGCAATGGACGAGCAGCGGCCGCGCGCGGTCCCATTCGCGCGCAAAGGCGATGATCTGCCGGACATGGTCTTCCTGCGGTGCCACCAGATCGCCGGTGCCGGCGAAAGTGATGTCGTTCATGCCCAGTGTCAGGTGCCGCGCCTTGGTGATGACGCCCGGACGATGAAAATCCTGCCCTTTGGCGACTAGGCTGATCATCTCGGTACAGCCGTGGCGAACGGCCATCTCGGCAATGCGGGCGAGCGGCGAAGCGACGATATTGGGCATGTCAGATGTCCGCTCGGGCCGGCCGGCGCTGCGCTTCCAGAACCTGGAACCGCTCCGTGAACAGCCGTTGCGCCTCGACTGCCGGCAAGGGATCGATCAGCAGGGTTTCGCGGGTGATGCCGCGTGGCTGACCGAAGAACTTGCGCGCCTCCTCCACGGAAAAGCCGGCGAGCACCGTCGCTTCGAAATAGGCGGCGACATGATCTGCCTTCTTGATGCGATCCTTCAGCTCTTTGGAGCAATGAGGCGGCAGGCCGAATCTGAGATGGATGGCGCTTTCCAGCCGCTTCTCCACTGACTTGTAGCCACCGCCGACCACCGCCTTGAATGGCGAGATCATGTCGCCGATCACATATTCCGGCGCGTCGTGCAGAAGGGCCAGCAGGCAATCGTCGGCGCTGCATTTGTAGCTGCGGCGAAAGATGTCCTCGACCATCAGGCTGTGCTGCGCCACCGAGAAGGCATGGTCGCCGGCGGTCTGGCCGTTCCAGCGCGCAACACGCGCCAGCCCATGGGCGATATCGCTGATCTCGACGTCGAGCGGTGACGGGTCGAGAAGATCCAACCGACGGCCGGAGAGCATGCGCTGCCAGGCGCGGGTCGTGGTCACGCGCTTGCCTCGTCGGCGCTCGTCGGGAAGGTGAGCCCGGTCCATTCGGGCAGAACCATGGTCACCGCCACGTCGCCGGCAAGCAGCGGGACCCCATTCGCCATGGCCTCGCCGGCCTTGTCGATACGCACGATCGCAAGCGCGGACTTGCCCTGGACGGTGCCCAACGCGCCGATGGCCTTGTCGTTCGCGGTGATCGTCGTTCCGGTCGGGGGAAGCGCCGTTTCGGCGGAAACGATCACGACCCGGCGGCGCGGCGTGCCGCGGTGCTGCATCCGAGACACCACTTCCTGGCCGACGTAGCAGCCCTTCTTGAAGGAAAGGCCGCCGTTCTTGTCCAGGAGAACGTCATGCGGAAAAGCATCTTGCGCCGCATAGTCGGTCCCGGCGGTTGCGACGCCCGCGGCGATGCGAAGCCGCTCGTGTTCTTCGACACTGGCAGTGTTGCCGGCTGCGTCCCCATAGCTGCGGAAGAGCGTTATCCCGGCCTTCTCGAACCGGTGATCCCGGTAGGCACCATCAGGCGCAGCTTCGTCAAATATCACAGTGACAACGGCCGACGCATCGATCGACAGATCCACCGCCGATCGGAGCTTGTACATCGTCAAACGCTTCAGCAGGGCCTCCGCCTGGTCGCGCGCGGTTTCCAGCCGGAGGCCGTCGCCGTCACGGGAAATCATGAAGTCGAACAGGATCTTGCCCTGTGGCGTCAAAAGCGCCCCGGGCCGCGCTTCGTCGGGTGCCAGCGCGTCGAGGTCGGTGGTGATCAATCCCTGGAGAAGATCTTCTGCGTCCTTGCCGGAGACGGCGACAATCGCGCGGTCGTCGAGGCGAATTCTGGGCATCGTTCGAATCCTGCTCGGTGGGGTGGAAATCCCGCTCTAACCTACTGCATGTTTCCTTTAGTCGTAGCCGATTAAAGGAAACATGCAGCAACTCGAAGTGCTACAGCGACCTTTGCATGTCTGATCAGACGTGCGGCGCTGCAGAGCATTTCCAGCAAAAATGCGTAGCGGTTTTGCGTTCGGAAATGCGCAACAACAAAGACCGATCACGATGGCAATCCCGGTCGACTCGACCTGGCACCTTCGTGATCTCTTGGCGAAGAGGTAGGATGTTCGGAGAGGATCGGCAAGCGCGGTCGCCGGCAGTCAGTCGCCGGCGATGAAGAATTTCCACTTTCCGTCCGGCATGATGCCGACGCGGTAGAAGTTGTAGCTGCCGAACTCTTCCATGTCGGCAAAATCCCCTGCGGTGATCAGGCGGAACAGGTCGACCTTTTCCGGTGCCGTCAGCGAGGAGAGCTTCTTTTCCGCGAAGTATGGCCAGACATAGGCCTCCTGCGGCGTGCCCTTGTCCACCAGCACGAAGCCGGTCGACAGCACGTCGAGCAGGATCGCCAGAATCTCGACGCCTTCCTGGTCGCCCGAGAGGCTCTTCAGGACCGCAACCGGGTCTTCGTCGCCGGTGACACCGGTGACCTGGGTTTGGTTCGGGCCCTTGCCGAGCAGCGGGCGCAGGCGCTCGATATCGCCGGAAGCGGCCGCCTCGACGATCAGCTCGCGCATCCGGGCGACCGGCGCCGGTATCTTGGAAACGTCGGTCAGGACCTCGACAGGCCCGGCCGGCTCCGGCTCCTCGGCCGTGGGGGCCACGTCCTTGGTGATCGTCGCTGACTTGTTGATCAGCGGATCGGGCGTGGGGATTTCGAGCGGAAGCTTTTCTTCCTCTTCCGGCTCCTCCGCGACGGGTTCGGCTACGGGCGGCGTCGCCTTCTGGTCGCCGGCAGCGGGCTGCTCGGTGGGAACGGGTTGCGGCGCGCCCTGCAATTCGCTGAGAGCAAAGGCGGGCGAGAACGCTGCCTGGGTGCTCAAGGCGACACCGGCCAAAAGCAGCGTAGCGAGGCGAACCGGAAGGGTCCGGTTTGCAAGATTCCGACTCATCGGGCAGTCCTGATATTACTGAAGCGTGCGCTGGGGTGAGAATTCACCGGCGAGCACGCGCTCGCGAAGCGACTTGAGCATCGCTTCAGCACCATCTTCGCCATGAAGCCGAACGGTTTCCCGCATGGCGAGCGCAATGGCCGCATCGGCGATGATTTCCGGCTCGATACCATCAGCCATGCCGTCCGCCCAGGCTTCGCTCTGGTGTTCCAGCGCAGCCTGCATTTTCTCGTGGACGATCATGTCATCGATGTCGGTCAGGCTTGGTTCCATCATTCGTTCCATGCGACTTCCATTGTGCAAGCGGTTCATTCTTTGGCCGTCCGGCTGAACTCCAACTGAACGACCGTGACGGACTCGCCACTTCTTACCACTCTCTTAACGAACTTAGCAGCCTTTTCCCGAAACGACACGGGGTCGTGAGAAAAGAGGTTAATTTATTGCTAATTTCCAAAGCGGGCGACGATTTCTGACGCAAGTGTTGCGCCTTCGGCACGGTATCGCTGCTCGGCGACGATAGCCGGTCCCGTACAGGTTGTATAAACGGAGGCGAAGGTGCGGTACCCACGGTTGAAGGCGGCGGTCATCCTTTCGCGCCGTTTGATCTCGTCCGCCGTCTCCTTGTCGATCAATTCCTGCATCGAACGGCGCCAGACATCCTCGGGCTCCTTGACGCAAAGGTTCCTGAGATAATGGACGGAACCAAGAATTTCGGAAAGCCGAATCAACCTCTGGTCGTAGGGTGTGGGTTTCTCTTCCGCGACGACGGGGGCCGGGGTAGCGGCCTCGGTCGTCGCCGGTTCGTTCGACGTTGTTTTTTGCGCCGCCGCACCGGTGGCGGCTGTCAGCGCGAAACCGGCCAGGGCGAGCCGCGCAAGGATCGGGGCAGTGATCATCGCTTCACCAAGCCCGTATTGACGGCGGTTTCAAGGCCGCGGCTGGATTCCGTGCCGATATCCGTGAGCCTTTCCACGCATTCGCGCACGCTGTCCGGGATCGGCAGGGCAAAGATTTCGGCGGGCGTGAACCAGCCAAGCCCGGCGGCATCGTCGCTGGCAACGGCAACCGCATCGGCGCTCGCCTCCGCTCTGAAGACCGAGAGCAGGAAATGGCGCCCTTCCGATTCCTTGCCGGGCAGGTCGTAGGTTTCAAACAGCACGGGATTGTGCGCTTTGATGCCCGTCTCTTCCCAAAGCTCGCGCAGTGCCGTTTCAGCCGGTGTCTCTCCGGGTTCCGCGCGTCCACCGGGAAAGGCGTACATGTCGGCCGACGGCGGATTGGCCCGCCTTACGAGCAGGTAACGGCCGTCGCGTTGGAGAATGACGGAGGAGGCGAGTTCGGGCTTGGTCGACATCGGGGAATCAAATTGCCTCAGTAACGTTGACCCATCCTACGTGAAGTGCCACATCCGTGTCATGTGCGGACGTTTTGCGCTGACGGCGACGCCGGAAGAACTCATGGAATTGTTCGGCCTGCTGGAAAGCGATGACTTCCCGGCGCGATTCAACATAGCGCCGACACAGCCGATCATGGTCGTCGTCACGGGCGAGCGCGCTCAGCCCGGCAGTAACCTTCCCGAGCGCAAGGCCGTTCTCGTGCGCTGGGGTTTCATGCCTGGCTGGGTCAAGGACCCGCGCGACTTTCCGCTGCTGATCAATGCCCGCGCCGAATCGGCGATCGAAAAGGCGTCGTTTCGCGCCGCCATGCGACACCGCCGCATCCTCGTTCCGGCCTCGGGTTTCTACGAATGGCGCAGGCCGCCGAAGGGCAGCCGCGAGCCGTCGCAGGCCTATTGGGTGCGGCCGCGAAAGGGCGGCATTGTCGCCTTCGCCGGCCTGATGGAGACCTGGTCGTCAGCCGACGGTTCCGAAGTCGACACCGCTGCGATCCTCACGACGGCAGCCAACGCCTCCATCCGGCAGATCCACGACCGCATGCCCGTCGTCATCCAGCCCGAGGATTTTGCCCGTTGGCTTGATTGCAAGACGCAGGAACCGCGCGAAGTCGCGGATCTCTTCGGTCCGGCGGCGGAGGATTATTTCGAGGCAATCCCTGTCTCCGACAAGGTCAACAAGGTCGCCAATACCGGCCCGGACATTCAGGACGCGGTGACACCCAAGACGATATTGGATGTCCAGCCTAAGGGCAAAAGCAAACCGGACATGCCCGATAGCGGGCAGATGTCCCTGTTTTGAACGAACAACCCAGGGGGTTAGGCGGGCCGCTTGGTCAGTTTGGTCGCCGACTTTCCCTTCGCTTGCAGTGCAGCGGCGAGCACGGCCTTCAGGCCGAGCGGACGGTACTGTTCGACGAGATTGGTTGGCTTGGCGATTTCTTTGGTCTTTGCGGCTTTCACTTGCATTCACTCCTTGATGCTTTCCCGAACCGGATACATTCCGTTTTCGTCTTTCGGCGCGAAAACGATGCTCCTCCCTGTTCTCCGGAGACAGGAACCCGTGGTGCAGAACCAACTACACCGCGAATCTGTTTTCCGCATGGCGCTTCCAGATAAGCCTAATCATGACAAATCCATGGCCGCCGTTTCCGTTTCGATAGCCGACTGTGCTTGCATGCGGCTGACCTCTTGACCGAAATCGGGTGACGCGCGATAAGTGGGCGCATGAAAACGGTTATCTGCATTATCTGCCGGAAGATTATTCGCTAGCGTCCCGCTGGCCTGGCCGTTTTCGTCTCCTAAAATCCAAGATGACAAACGCGCGGGCCTCCCGGGCGCCGTATTTCGACGGTTGTAAGCGTATTGGAGAATGGGAATGGGCGGAGCGCCGACATTGAAGCTGTACAACACGCTGACGCGGGAAAAGGTCGACTTCCGGCCGATCGATCCCGACAACGTCCGCATGTATGTCTGCGGCCCGACGGTCTATGACTATGCCCATATCGGCAATGCCCGGCCCGTGATCGTCTTCGACGTTTTGTTCCGGCTCTTGCGCCATGTCCATGGCGCCGGTCATGTCACCTATGTTCGCAACATCACCGACGTCGACGACAAGATCAACGCGCGGGCGCTGCGCGATTATCCGACGCTGCCGCTCAATGAAGCGATCCGGCGCGTGACGGAGAAGACCGAAACCCAGTTCCTTGCGGATGCCAAGGCGCTCGGCTGCCTCGATCCGAACGTGCAGCCGCGGGCGACCGACAACATCGCGCAGATGATCGAGATCATCGAGAAGCTGATCGCCAAGGGCCATGCCTATCAGGCCGGCGGCGAGGTGCTGTTCGATACCAAGTCGATGGCCGACTACGGCCAGCTTTCGAAGCGCAACCTGGACGAACAGCAGGCAGGCGCCCGCATTGCCGTGGAAGCGCACAAGAAGAACCCGGGCGACTTCGTGCTGTGGAAACTCTCGACCGATAACGAGCCGGGTTGGGAAAGTCCGTGGGGCCGGGGCCGCCCGGGCTGGCACATCGAGTGCTCGGCCATGAGCGGACGCTATCTCGGCGAGGTCTTCGACATTCACGGCGGCGGGCTCGACTTGATCTTCCCGCACCATGAGAACGAGATCGCCCAGTCGCGTTGCGCCCACGGCACAGAGGTGATGGCGAATGTCTGGATGCACAACGGCTTCCTGCAGGTCGAAGGCCGCAAGATGTCGAAGTCGGAAGGCAACTTCGTCACCATCTATGAATTGCTGCACACCGAGAAGTTCGCCGGCCGCCAATGGCCGGGCGAAGTTCTGAGGCTTGCCATGCTGATGACGCATTATCGCGAGCCGATCGATTTCTCGGTGAAGCGGCTGGAGGAAGCCGAACATCTGCTTTCCAAGTGGCCGGTACCGGGCGATGCAACGGGTGAGGCCGATCCGGCGGTGGTTGCCGCACTTGCTGACGATCTCAACACCGTCGCTGCCGTTCAGGCGCTCCATGCTCTCGCTCAGAAGGCGGCGGTCGATCCCAAGCTGCTCGGCACCTTCGCCGCCAGTGCGGCCCTCATCGGCGTCGTGCCCGAGGCGGTCGAGCTGGACGAAGCCGTGGTGCATGACATTGACAGCCGTGTCCGTGCTCGCCTGGAACTGCTGAAGGCGAAGAACTTCGCCGAGGCCGACAAGATCCGCGACGATCTTGTGGCGCAAGGAATCCAGCTCAAGGACGGCAAGGATCCGGCAACCGGCGAGCGTGTGACGACCTGGGATATCAAGCGGTGATCGCGAGCCCGGCGGCGCGTCTTGCCCGGTCGCATTGATCGGGACCGGACAGAGCCATCCGGGGACGGCGGAAACGCGGAGTGCATGCATGAAAGAGGAGTTCGTGCGATGATTGACCATACGGGCATTCCGGTCGCGGATTTCGGCCGGGCGCGGTCGTTCTACGACAAGGCCTTCGCTCCGCTCGGCGCCTCGCTGCTGATGGTGGTGCCGGTGGAACATACCGGCGGCGTCCGGGTCGGCGGCTATGGCCGCGAACGGCCGGTCTTTTGGTTGCACGAGGTGGATGCGGCTGGCCCGGGTCGGCACTATGCGTTTTCGGCGCGGAACCGCGCGGAAGTCGATGCCTTCTACGAGGCGGCGATGGCGGCCGGCGGGCGCGACAATGGCAAGCCGGGACTGAGGCCGCACTACCACCCCGACTACTACGGGGCCTTCGTGCTCGATCCCGACGGCAACAACATCGAAGCCGTCTGCCACGCGCCGGGCTGAGGAGGAGTTGCGATGAGTCTCGACAACAGGCCCTATTACACTGGCGGCTGCCAGTGCGGCGCGGTCCGTTTCCGTGTCGAGGGCAGGCTCGGCGACGCCTCCGTCTGCCATTGCCGCATGTGCCAGAAAGCGAGCGGCAACTTCTACATGCCGCTGGTTTCGGTTCGCGGCGCGCACGTCACCTGGACGCGCGGCGAACCCAAGCGCTTTCAGTCCTCCAACGCAGCACGGCGCGGTTTCTGCGGTGATTGTGGTACGCCGCTGACCTATGAGGCGCCGGACGGCATGGCCCTGGCGATTGCCGCTTTCGACGAACCGCAGGGCATCGTGCCGACCGTCCAGTGGGGCATCGAGCGCAAGTTGCCCTATACCGATCACATATCGGAATTGCCCGGAGTTGCTACGATGGAGGATCCGGACGCGGTCGAATTCCTGACCGATCTCGTTTCCTACCAGCATCCCGACCACGACACCGAAACCTGGCCCCCGGAGGAAAGACGATGAGCGAAAATGTTCGAACAGGCGGCTGCCAGTGTGGCGCAGTCCGCTTCCGTATCCGCGGTCAACTCGGCCGCCCGTCGATCTGCCATTGCCGCATGTGCCAGAAGCAATTCGGCTCGTTCTTCTCCGCGCTGGTGACGGCGCCGAAAGATGGCGTCGAATGGGTGCGGGACGAGCCGAGCTACTTCCAGTCCTCGGTCAACATCGATCGCGGCTTCTGCCCGAAATGCGGCACGCCGATGACCTACCGGCATCCCGGCGGTCTCGAGATCGCGATCGGCACCTTTGACGATCGCACCGATCTCGCACCGAAGATCCAGGTCAACTACGCCTCGCGCCTTCCCTGGGTCGAGACGATCTTCGAGCAGCCGGTCCTGGAGGATCCGGACTTCTACGCGCGGCAGGAAAGCATCATCTCCTTCCAGCACCCGGACCATGAAACCGAGCAATGGCATCCATCGGGAGCATTCCGGTGACCATCTCCCGTATCTATACCGGTGGATGCCAGTGTGGCGCCGTCCGCTACCGCGCCGAAGGCACGCTCGCGGATCCGCATATCTGCCATTGCCGAATGTGCCAGAAGGCGGCCGGAAACTACTTCATGCCGCTGGCGAACGTCGCGCGTGACAGTTTCGACATTACCCGCGGCCAGCCGTCCTGGTTCCGCTCGTCGCATCTGGTCCGTCGCGGCTTCTGCAGCCACTGCGGCACGCCGCTGTTTTACGACATGCCGGATGCGGGTTTCATCAACATCACGCTCGGTTCGCTCGACGATCCGGATGATGTGTTGCCTCTCTATCAGGCCGGCGTCGAGTCCCGAGTCCTCTGGTTCTCGCGGCTCGCCGGGCTGCCGGAAAAAGAGACGGACGACGGCAGCGAGGTGTCCGCCACCCGCCATCTGATCATACTGGAAACGAACCGCCAGCACCCGGACTACGACACCGTGCACTGGCCGCTGACGAAAGACTGAAAATGACGACTGTATTGCGTACGCTCTATCCGGAAATCGAACCCTATGCCTCGGGCCACCTCGATGTCGGTGACGGTCACGTGATCTATTGGGAAAAGGTCGGCACGCCAGGCGCCAAGCCTGCCGTCTTCCTGCATGGCGGACCCGGCGGCACGATTTCTGCCAATCATCGCCGCCTGTTCGATCCAACACTCTATGATGTGACCCTGTTCGACCAGCGCGGCTGCGGCAAGTCGACACCGCATGCGAAGATCGAGGCCAACACCACATGGCATCTCGTTGCCGACATCGAGCGGCTGCGCGCAGAGGCCGGGGTCGACAAGTGGCTGGTCTTCGGTGGTTCCTGGGGATCGACGCTTGCGCTCGCCTATGCCGAAAAGCATCCGGAGCGGGTTTCGGAACTTGTGCTGCGCGGTATCTATACGCTGACGAAAGCCGAACTCGACTGGTACTATCAATTCGGCGTCTCGGAAATGTTCCCGGACAAGTGGGAGCGGTTCATCGCGCCCATCCCGGAAGCAGAGCGGCATGAGATGATGCACGCCTATCACCGTCGCCTGACGAGCGACGACAAGGCAACGCGCCTTGCGGCTGCAAAGGCTTGGAGCATCTGGGAAGGCGAGACGATTACGCTGCTGCCGGAACTATCGACCAGCGCTCCCTTCGAGGACGACGAATATGCCGACGCCTTCGCGCGCATCGAAAACCACTTCTTCGTCAATGCCGGCTGGATGGAGGATGGCCAATTGTTGCGGGATGTTCACCGGCTTCACGGCATTCCCGGGGTTATCATCCATGGACGCTACGACATGCCTTGTCCGGCGAAATATGCCTGGCAGTTGCATAAGGCCTGGCCCGGGTCCGAGTTGCACCTGATCGAGGGGGCAGGGCACGCCTATTCCGAGCCGGGCATTCTCGACCGGCTGATCCGCGCCACGGACAGATACGCAGGCAAGACCAAGTAAGACCAGGCAAGAACAGAGCAGTTGGACGATTAGCCATGACCAGGGAACGCATCTACCTCTTCGACACGACGCTACGGGACGGGCAGCAGACGCCCGGCATCGACTTTTCGGTCGAGGACAAGATTGCGATTGCGAGCCTGCTCGACGGCTTCGGCATGGACTACATCGAGGGCGGCTATCCGGGTGCGAACCCGACGGACACCGAGTTTTTCACGCGCAAGCGCACGCAGAAGGCCGCTTTTGTGGCCTTCGGCATGACCAAGCGCGCCGGCGTTTCGGCGTCCAATGACCCGGGCCTCGCGGCGCTGCTTGCCGCCAAGAGCGACGCGATCTGTCTGGTCGCCAAGAGCTGGGACTACCATGTCGAGGTTGCACTCGGCTGTACCAACGAGGAAAATCTCGACAACATCCGCGCTTCGGTCGAGGCCGTGGTCGCTTCCGGCCGTGAGGCGATGGTCGACTGCGAGCATTTCTTCGATGGCTACAAGGCCAATCCGGCTTACGCGCTCGCCTGCGCGAAGACGGCCTTTGAAGCCGGCGCCCGCTGGGTCGTTCTCTGCGACACCAATGGGGGCACGCAGCCGCCGGAGGTGCGCGAGATCGTCGCCGCGGTGATCGCCGCCGGCGTGCCCGGCGCCAATCTCGGCATACACGCCCATAACGATACCGGCCAGGCGGTCGCCAATTCGCTGGCCGCGGTGGAAGCTGGCGTGCGCCAGATCCAGGGAACGCTGAACGGCATCGGCGAGCGCTGCGGCAACGCCAATCTCGTCACGCTGATCCCGACGCTCGCGCTCAAGGAGACCTATTCCAGCCGCTTCGAAACGGCGATCGATGCCGATCGCTTGCAGGAATTGACGAAGCTCGCCCATTCGTTCGACGAGCTCTTGAACCGTTCGCCGGATCAGCAGGCCCCTTACGTGGGCGCGTCCGCATTTGCCACCAAGGCCGGCATCCATGCCTCGGCGCTGCTGAAGGATCCGCGCACCTACGAGCATGTCGCGCCCGAGAGCATCGGCAACCTGCGCAAGGTCATGGTATCGGACCAGGGCGGCAAGGCCAATTTCATCAACGCGCTGAAGCGCCGCGGCATCGCTGTGAGCAAGGATGACCCGAAGCTCGACAAGTTGATCGCCATCGTCAAGGAGCGGGAAGCGACCGGCTATGCCTATGAGGGCGCGGACGCGAGTTTCGCGCTGCTCGCGAGCCGCATTCTCGGTACGGTGCCGGACTTCTTCCACGTCGAAAGCTTCCGCGTCATGGTCGAGCGCCGCTTCGATGCCAACGGCAATCTGAAGACCGTGTCGGAAGCGGTGGTGAAGGTGGTGGTCGATGGCGAGACGATGATGTCGGTTGCCGAAGGGCACGGGCCCGTCAACGCGCTCGACCTCGCGCTGCGCAAGGACCTCGGCAAGTACCAGTCGGAGATCGCCGATCTCGAGCTCGCGGACTATAAGGTTCGTATCCTCAACGGCGGCACCGAGGCGATCACGCGCGTGCTGATCGAATCGACCGACGGAACCGGCGCGCGCTGGTGGACGGTGGGCGTCTCCGACAATATCATCGACGCATCCTTCCAGGCACTGATGGACAGCATCATCTTCAAGCTGCTGAAGAACCGGGACCATGTGGGCCTGATCGCTGCCGAATGACGTCGGCGGCAAGCTAAGACTGGGTCCGCTCCGGCGGGGTGATGAGTAAAACTCACCATCCCTTCACGGAAATTAATTGGTACATAACCGGGCATTGGGGTAGGACGCTCCATGGGAGCTTGTGCCGGCCGGTAAGCCGCGCCTTCCCTACAGCGCCGCGCGTCCCGTCAGACAGGTCCTGTCGCACTTTGTATTGCTGCATGTTTTGCCCTTGAGTCGGAGACGATTTAGGAGACGGGCAGCAGAGATCAGAGAGCGGCTCGTTCCACCAAGGCTCGCCGGCAAACGCACCAGGAAAAGATGTTATGGCTGAGCCGAACGCGAAAGTACCCGCCGAAAACACCGATTCCGCGAAAGGCTTTGCCTTCGCGCTGACCGCCTATCTCCTTTGGGGCTTTCTGCCCTTCTTCATGAAGGCCGTCGCTCACATTCCGGCGCCGGAAGTGGTGGCGCACCGGATCGTGTGGTCGGTGCCGCTTGCGGGCCTGGTTCTGCTCTGGCTCGGGCGTACGGATGACATCAAGGTGGCGCTGCGCTCGCCGCGCATGCTGCGCATGGCAGCGCTGACCGCCGTGTTGATCACCATCAACTGGGGCATCTATGTCTGGGCGATCGGTGCCGGCCGGGCGATCGAGACGGCGCTCGGCTACTACATCAACCCGCTGTTTTCTATCTTCCTCGGGGCGGTGCTGCTGAAGGAGAAGCCGAACCCGGCGCAGATGGTCGCGATTGCGCTTGCGGCCTCCGCGGTCGCCGTACTTGCTTTCGATGCTGGTGGCCTGCCGTGGGTATCGATCGGCCTTTGCCTGTCCTGGGGCTTCTATGCCTTCTTCCGCAAGACACTGCCTGTCGGTCCGAACCAGGGCTTTTTCCTGGAAGTCCTGCTGCTCAGCGTTCCGGCGCTTGGCTATATAATCTGGCTCGAGGCGACCGGGCAGGGCCATTTCGGAGATACCGGCACGGCCGATATTCTCTGGCTGATGTCCTGCGGCGTCGTCACCGCCATTCCATTGATGATCTATGCCAACGGTGCCAAGTTGCTGCGCCTGTCGACGATCGGCATCATGCAGTATATTGCCCCGACGATGATCTTCCTGATTGCCGTTTTCGTCTTCCATGAACCCTTCGGCACGGCGAAGCTCATTGCCTTCGGCCTGATCTGGGCGGCGCTGGTGATCTATTCGGGCGCAATGCTGGCGGAAAGCCGGGCGCGCCGCGTGCTGCAGGCAAGTCCCGCGGAGTAAGCTCGCAGTCGATACAAATCAAAAAGGCGCGTTGGTGGACGCGCCTTTTTCATGTCGGTGCTTGCTGCCATCAAAGACGGGAGATGATCTCCGCCTCGCCCTCGCGGCCATTGCCACCATTGGCAGCCGCCAGGATGGCCGGCACGATATCAGCGGCGTCGTCGACGACCAGTGGCTGCACGAGATGCGCGGTGTGGACGAAGCCCTCGTCGCGCATGTGCTGCAGCAGGTCGAGCATCGGCCGCCAGAAATTGTTGATGTTGCCGAAGACCATCGGCTTGCGGTGACGGCCGAGCTGCGCCCAGGTCATGATCTCGACGATCTCTTCCAGCGTGCCGATGCCACCAGGGAGCGCGATGAAGGCGTCGGCGCGTTCGAACATTGTGTGCTTGCGCTCGTGCATGTCGGCAGTCACGATCAGCTCGTTGAGCTGGCCGAGCGAATGGCGGGTCGCTTCCTTGTCCATCAGGAATTCAGGGATGATCCCGGTGACTTCGCCGCCGTTCGAAAGGACGCCGCTGGCGACGGCTCCCATGATGCCGCGCGTGCCGCCACCATAAACGAGGCGGAGACCGTGGTCGGCAATCGAGCGGCCAAGTGCGCGGCCGGCTTCCATATAGGCATTGTCGCGTCCGGGCTGTGAACCGCAATAGACGCAGATGGATCGAATCGTGGTGCTTTCGGTGCTCATGCCCCCAAAAGACATTGCACCGCAGCAAGGGTCAAGAAAAATGAGGGGAAAGCCGGTTTTCAGCCGTTTGCCGGGGGGCCGACAGCTTGTATGGCGAATCAGGAATCGCTAGCAATTTCAGGGATTGATTGAAGAAATCGGACGGTTGCTTGCTGTTGCGCTATAATGCATGGCGTTAGCCCGCACCGCAGGCCGATGAGAGGGCATGCGCGGAGTTCTGCTCCGCTCCGTGTGGAGAGTGGCATGATAAAAAATAGGGCCGGCTGGGTGGCCATTACTGTCCTCGTGGCAGCAACAGCGTTGATGGTATTCGTGGTGCAGCCGAACCTGCGCGGTGACGCCAAGAAGCCGGCGGAAGAGCCGGCGGCAGGCAATGCGACAGAGTCGAACGAAACCGCTTCTGGCCCGCAAGCGACCGAGGGAACGGCGAAGCCGCTGGACGCCAAGGCCGGTGAGGCCGCCGGCGCGACGGCAAACGCTGCGGCGACGAACGCACCTGCCGAAAACTCTGCCGTTCCCGGGTTCGACGTGTTGCGTGTGGAGCCGGATGGATCGACGGTCATCGCTGGGCACGCGCAGCCCGGTTCGAAGCTCGAGATCCTGAGCGGCGATGCCGTTGTCGGTACCGCCGATGTCGGCGCGACGGGCGACTTCGCAGCGGTGTTCGACAAGCCGTTGCCGGCCGGCGACTATCAGTTGACGCTGCGCAGCACCGGTGACGACGGCGCCGTGAAGACCTCCGAGGAAGTCGCGACCGTTTCAGTTCCCAAGGACCCTTCGGGGCAGCTTCTCGCCATGGTGTCCAAGCCGGGTGAAGCAAGCCGGCTGATCACGACGCCGGAAGCGGCCAAGAGTGAAACCGTGCCGACAGCCGACGGCAAGCCGGCTGAGGTCGCATCGCAGACGCCGCTGGCAACCGGCGACGCGTCTTCGGCACCGGCAAAGACGCCTGGCGTACCCGGCCTGCAGGTGACCGCCGTCGAGATCGAAGGAAGCAAGATGTTCGTCGCGGGCAGCGCCAAGCCGCATGCGCTGGTGCGCGTCTATGCGGATGACAAGCTGATCGGCGAAATCAAGGCCGACGACAAGGGCAATTTCGTTGTCGATGGCGAGGTCGAGTTGACCGTGGGCAGCCACATCATCCGCGCCGACATGCTGAACGAGGATGGCACCAAGGTCGCCATGCGCGCATCGGTTCCCTTTGATCGTCCCGCCGGCTCCCAGGTTGCCGCAGTCGCGCCGTCGGGCACGCCTTCGGCGACAGCCGGGCTTGACGGCGTGCGCGCCGAGGCCGGCAAGGCGCTGGCCCTCTTGAAGGGACTTTATGCCAACGGCAAGGTGCCGAGCGGCGAGCAGCTTGCCGCAGCGCGTTCCGCGACGGAAATTGCACTGAAGTCGCTAGCGGATTTCCGGCTTGCCGACAGTTCCGATCAGGCGCTGGCAACGGCTGCGTCGCGGGCTTCCAAGGCGGCAGCCGACGCGCTGTCAGCCTTGAAGGCGGCGCCGCAGGATGCGCCGAGCGTCGCCTCGGCGCTTGCGAAGGTCGATGCGACCGTCGGCCCGGTTCTGGCTGAGCGCGGCAGCGCGACGCCGGCATCGGACGGGCAAGCCCAGCAGAAGGGCAATGCCCCTGCGCCGGGTGAACTGGCGAAAGTCATGGGCGCAGGCAGCGCGATGGCCAGCGACGCCACGACGACGCCGGCACAAGGCACGGAAGCCGCAGCCGCTGTCCCCCAGCAGGAAGAGCCGCAGACCGTCCAGCAGGAGCCTCTCAAGGAGAGCAAGTCCTCGGTGATCATCCGTCGCGGCGATACGCTGTGGCAGATATCGCGTCGCGTCTATGGTGCGGGCTTGCGCTACACCACGATCTACCTTGCCAACCAGGACCAGATCGAAGACCCGGACCGCATTCGCCCGGGGCAGGTTTTCGGCGTGCCGGATAAGGCGTTGCCCGATGACGAATCCCGCGAGATTCACAGAAAGCACATGAAACACGAGCAATAGGCAGCCGATCGTCCGCCAGGCACATTGCGGCGGCGGCGATGGATGCCTATCTCTCGACCCAGGGCGGCGCCTTCAACGAGGCGCCGCTTTTCATTGAACGGTGATGGTGGCGTTGCTTGTCTCGGGCTACGGCCTGAATCGACCTCGATGTGAGGACGAAGAGCAGCGCGAAACGTAAGAGCGGATCAGAACGTGGCACCCCAGAAGAAAACTGTTTCGGCCGATACGAGCAATCCGTTGCAGACGATTGCCAATCTCTGGCCCTATATGTGGCCGAAGGACAGGGCCGACCTCAAGCTCCGGGTCATCTGGGCAACGGTCATTCTGATCATCGCCAAGGTCGTTCTGATCCTCGTTCCCTATTCCTTCAAATGGGCGACGGACGCGCTGAATGGCAAGCCGGACGCTATGGGCTTCCTGCCTGAGGTCCTGACCGGCGCCGTCATGCTGGTGCTTGCCTACAACCTGGCGCGCCTGCTGCAGGCGGGACTGAATCAGCTCCGCGACGCGCTGTTTGCAAGCGTCGGCCAGTACGCCGTCCGCCAGCTCGCCTACAAGACCTTCGTGCATATGCATCAGCTCTCGCTGCGCTTCCATCTGGAACGGCGTACGGGCGGGCTTTCGCGCGTCATCGAGCGCGGCACCAAGGGCATCGAGACGATTGTTCGTTTCACCATCCTGAACAGCCTGCCGACGCTGATCGAGTTCTTGCTGACGGCCGTGATCTTCTGGTGGGGCTACGGCTTCGGCTATCTCTTCGTGACCGCCGTTACCGTCTGGCTCTACATCTGGTTCACCGTCAAGGCGAGCGACTGGCGCATCGCCATTCGCCGCTCGATGAACGACAGCGACACAGACGCCAATACCAAGGCGATCGACTCGCTCCTGAACTTCGAAACGGTCAAGTATTTCGGCAACGAGGACATGGAGGCCCGACGCTTCGACAAGTCGATGGAGCGCTATGAAAAGGCGGCAACGCAGGTCTGGACCTCGCTCGGCTGGCTCAACTTCGGCCAGGCGCTGATCTTCGGTGCCGGCACGGCGGTCATGATGATCATGTCGGCGCTGGCCGTTCAGCGCGGCGAGCAGACGCTCGGCGATTTCGTCTTCGTCAACGCCATGCTGATCCAGCTCGCGATCCCGCTCAATTTCATCGGCTTCGTCTACCGCGAAATCCGCCAGGGCCTGACGGATATCGAGCATATGTTCGACCTGCTCGACGTGCAGGCGGAAGTGGTGGATCGCCCCGATGCCGCCGAGCTCGTCATCGGCAAGGGGGCTATCGCCTTCAAGGACGTGCACTTCGCCTATGATCCGGCCCGACCGATCCTCAAGGGCATCACCTTCGAGGTGCCCGCCGGCAAGACCGTTGCCGTCGTCGGCCCGTCGGGCGCCGGCAAGTCGACGCTCTCCCGGCTGCTTTATCGCTTCTACGACGTGCAGGAAGGGGCGATCACCGTGGACGGCCAGGACGTGCGGACGGTGACGCAGAAGAGCCTGCGTTCGGTCATCGGCATGGTGCCGCAGGATACCGTGCTCTTCAACGACACGATTGCCTATAACATCCGCTACGGCCGGGTTTCGGCCAGCGAGGCCGAGGTCGAAGCGGCGGCTGAGGCCGCACAGATCGCCGGCTTTATCCGCACGCTGCCGGAAGGCTTCCAGGCCATGGTGGGCGAGCGCGGCCTCAAACTTTCCGGCGGCGAGAAGCAGCGCGTCGCGATTGCCCGCACGATCCTCAAGGCGCCGCCGATCCTGATCCTCGACGAGGCGACCTCGGCGCTCGACACTCGGACCGAGCAGGAAATCCAGTCGGCGCTCGACGTCGTCTCGCGCAATCGCACGACGCTGGTCATCGCGCACCGGCTTTCGACGGTGATCAACGCCGACGAGATCATCGTGCTGAAGGACGGCGTCATCGCCGAGCGCGGCACCCATGGCGAGTTGATCGACCGCGATGGCCTCTATGCCTCGATGTGGAGCCGCCAGCGCGAAGCGACGCAGGCGGAAGAGCAGCTGAAGCGGGTGCGCGAAAACGATGATCTCGGCATCGTCACGCGCGGCGAGCCGGCGGTCTGAGGATGTTTGCTGGTCGCGACGCGTTTTGTCGCTATGGGGCGGGTGGCGTTGCCCGCTGGGGCATTTCGCGGTAGTTCACGTTCCACGGAAAATCTGGAGTAGAGTTTATGAGTCTGGTCAATACGATCCGCAACACGCTCGTCCCGGTGCACAAGGAAGGCTATCGCTTCGTTGCGATCTTCTTCGTCGTGTCGCTGGTGCTTGGCTTCCTGTGGGAGCCGTTGATGTGGATCGGCTTCGTGCTGACCGCCTGGTGTGCCTATTTCTTCCGGGATCCGGAGCGCATGACGCCGATCGACGACGACCTGGTGATCAGCCCGGCCGACGGCCGCGTTTCGTCGATCGCCACGGTGATGCCGCCGGAAGAGCTGAACCTCGGCTCGGAACCGATGCTCCGCATCTCGGTCTTCATGAATGTGTTCAATTGCCATGTGAACCGTGCGCCGATGGCGGGCACGATCACCCGCGTCGCCTATCGCGCCGGCAAGTTCGTCAACGCCGAGCTCGACAAGGCCAGCCACGAGAACGAGCGCAACGGCCTCGTGATCGACACGAAGCACGGCGCGATCGGCGTCGTGCAGATCGCCGGCCTCGTTGCCCGCCGCATCCTCTGCTGGAAATATGAAAACGGCTCGCTGGACGCCGGCGAGCGCTTTGGCCTGATCCGTTTCGGCTCGCGCCTCGACGTCTTCCTGCCCGCAGGAGCCGAACCGCGCGTCAGCGTCGGGCAGACTGCCGTAGCGGGTGAGACCGTGCTTGCCGAATTCGGTTCGGCCAAGGGCCCGGTCCTCAGCCGTCGCGCATAAGGAGTGTACATGGAAGGCTCTGAACAGGAAAAACCGGCCGAGCCGCTCAATGTCGGCGGCGACGCGAGCGGTTCAAACGACACCGGTCGCGGCCCTCGGCTGCGCGAGATACCGCTGCGCCTGATGATCCCGAACCTGATCACGGTGCTGGCGATCTGTGCGGGCCTTTCGGGCATTCGGCTCGCCTTCGAAAACCGCATCGAGCTTGCCGTTGCCATGGTGTTGCTTGCGGCCTTTCTCGACGGCATTGACGGCCGCGTCGCCCGCCTCCTGAAGGCGACGTCGAATTTCGGCGGCCAGATGGACTCGCTCGCCGATATCATCAATTTCGGCGTGGCACCGGCCCTCGTGCTCTATGTCTTCATCCTCGATCAGGCCCGCTCGATCGGCTGGATCGCGGCGCTGATCTACGCGATCGCCTGTGGCCTCAGGCTTGCGCGCTTCAACGTCATGGCCGAGCGCCAGTCCAAGGCGCCGTGGCAGTCGGAGTATTTCGTCGGCGTGCCGGCCCCGGCGGGCGCCATGCTGGTCCTGCTTCCGGTCTACCTCGGCCTCCTGGGCCTGGCGCCGGAGCGCACCTTCGCGCTGATTGCATCGGGCTACACCGTGCTGATCGCCTTCCTGCTGGTCAGCCGCCTGCCGGTCTGGTCCGGCAAGTCGGAAAATAGCCGCGTGCGCCGTGATCTCGTCCTGCCGGCCATTCTCGGTGTCGTCTTCTATGTCGCGACGCTGATGACCTACACGTGGGAGACGATGGCGGTGACGGCGCTTGGCTACCTGATCACGCTGCCTTTCGGCGCGCGCTCGTGGCAGCGCAAATATGGCGGCGATTGGCCGGCCCACCCATCGACGGGCGGCGATGGCCTGCCCGGTGACAAGGAATGATTGAGCTCCAGCTCAGGGTACAAAGGAAAAGGCCACCGTGGCGACACGGTGGCCTTTCCGTTTGGGTAAGTCCTACTGCATGTCTTCTTGAATCGACCTCGATTTAAGGAGAAGGACACGCAGCAAATCAAAGTGCCGCAGCGACCTTTGCGCGTCGATAAGACGCGCGGCGCTGTAGAGGATTACTCCGGCATCCGGTAGTCGACGATCTTGTCTTCGCGGACGATATAGAGCTTGCCGGTTTCGGTCTGGTCCGGACCGACGAGCGCAAGCAGCCTGGCCGCGACCTCTGAAGGATGCGGCACGGTCTCCGGATCCTCGCCGGGCATTGCCTGCGCGCGCATCGCCGTGCGGGTGGCGCCGGGATCGACGGAGAGGATGCGCAGCGGCAGGCGCTGCGTTTCGCCGGCCCAGGTGCGGGCAAGAGCCTCGACGGCTGCCTTCGACGCGGAGTAAGGCCCCCAGAAAGGTTTGCACTTGTGGGCGGCACTGGACGACAGGATCAGCGCGCGGCCGGCATCCGATTTGATCAGCAGCGGCTCCAGCGAGCGGATCAGCCGCCAGGTGGCGTTGACGTTGATGTTCATCACCTTCTCGAACACCTTCGCCTCGACATGGCCGATCGGCGAGATGGTGCCGAGGACGCCGGCATTGGCGACCATGATGTCGAGCTTGCCCCAGCGCTCGTTGATCGCGCCGCCGAGCTTGTCGATCGCTGCCATGTCGGCGAGGTCGAACGGCACCAGCGTCGCCGAGCCGCCCGCGGCCTTGATCGCGTCGTCGAGTTCTTCGAGCCCACCGACGGTGCGCGCGCAGGCGACGACATGGGCACCGGCCTTGGCCAGTTCGAGAGCGGTGAAATAACCGATACCGCGCGATGCGCCGGTGACCACGGCCACCCGGCCTTTGAGATCGATCGTCATTTTATTGTCTGATTATCCGTTGCTGGCGAGAACCGAGAGTTTGCGGACATTGCTGGCGCCTTCCTGGTCGAGAAGGCGGGTCGGATAGTCCCCGGTGAAGTAGTGGTCGGTGAACTGCGGCGCCTTGGGGTCGCGCTTTTCGCCGCCGACCGCCTCATAGAGGCCATCGATCGACAGGAACTCGAGCGAGTCCGCGCCGATGTAGCGGCACATGGAGGCGAGGTCGGCATGCTGGTTGGCGAGCAGCTTGTCACGATCCGGCGTGTCGATGCCGTAGAAGTCCGGATGGAAGATCATGGGGCTCGCGACGCGGATATGCACTTCGCGCGCACCGGCGTCCCGCATCATCTGCACGATCTTCACCGACGTCGTGCCGCGCACGATCGAATCGTCAACCAGAACGACACGCTTGCCGGCGATCATTGCGCGGTTGGCGGAGTGCTTGAGCTTGACGCCGAAGGCGCGGATCTGCTGCGTCGGCTCGATGAACGTGCGGCCGACATAGTGGTTGCGGATGATGCCGTATTCGAACGGAATGCCGCTCTGCTGGGCATAGCCGAGCGCAGCCGGCGTGCCGCCGTCCGGCACCGGCACGACCACGTCCGCCTCAATGGGCGATTCTTTCGCGAGGTTGATGCCCATGTTCTTGCGCGACACGTAGATGCTGCGGCCGCCGACGACCGAATCCGGCCGGGCGAAATAGACATATTCAAACAGGCAGAGGCGCTCCGGCTGCGTCACCTCGGGCTTGCGCGCATCGATGGTGATCGAACCGTCAGGCTGGATCTCGCAGATGATCACTTCGCCGTTCTCGACGTCGCGCACGTAGGTCGCGCCGATGATGTCGAGCGCGCAGGTCTCGGAGCAGAAGATCGGCTTGCCGTCGAGCTCGCCCATGACGAGCGGGCGGATGCCGATCGGGTCGCGCGCTGCGATCAGCTTGGTGCGGGTCATCGCCAGCATCGAATAGCCGCCTTCCATCTGGCGGATGGCGTCGATGAAGCGGTCGGAGGAGGAGGTCTGCTTGGAGCGGGCGATCAGATGCAGGACGACTTCGGTGTCGGAGGTCGACTGACAGATGGCGCCATCGGCGATCAATTGGCGGCGAAGGGTGAGGCCGTTGGTGAAGTTGCCGTTGTGGGCGACGGCGATACCGCCGACTTCGAGTTCGGCAAAGAGCGGCTGGACGTTGCGTAGCGCCACTTCGCCGGTCGTCGAGTAGCGGGTGTGGCCGATCGACATGAAGCCCGGGAGCTTCGCCAGCGTCGCCGGGTCCGTGTAGTGGTCGCCGACGAGGCCCATGCGCTTTTCTGTGCAGAACTGCTTGCCGTCGAAGGTGACGATGCCGGCCGCTTCCTGGCCGCGATGCTGGAGCGCATGCAGGCCGAGCGCCGTCAGCGCCGCCGCGTCCGGGTGCCCCAATATGCCGAAGACGCCGCACTCTTCGTGCAGCTCATCGCCTTCGAGTTCATCGTGGATTTCCATGGATCTCAGATCGGTCATCACAGTCGCCTTTGCTCCGTACCGGTGCGCATATCGTGATCAGGCCCGCCGTCTTCAAGCGATCTTAGCTGAAAACGGCTGCAAGCGTTATTCCCCAAAAGGACAAAGCCCGCGGGGCGGGCTTTGTCGGCAAATCGTTCCTGTCTCAGCCGTTGGTGGCCGGTGCGTCGTCGGCAGGCGCCTGCTCGGGCGTCGTCGACGGTGTCTGGCCGGGGGTAGCCGCCGGCGCTTCGCCTTCACCTTCGCCGCTCGTGTCCTTGCCGCGCAGGCGGTCGAGAATGGTGGCGTCGGCTTCTTCCGGCAGCAGCGCGATCAGCTTGTTGCCGAGATTGTCGAGCAGCGGCTTCGATTTCGCCTGGGTGACCCAGGTCGGCTGCTGCTGCGGCGCCACGAGCCAGTTGAAGAACAGCATGGCGACGACGACCAGCAGGATACCGCGGGCGGCACCGAACAGGAAGCCGAGGGTGCGGTCGAGCGCGCCGATGCGGCTGTCGATGATGAAATCGGCAATCCGCATGGTGATGAAGGAAATGATGATCAGCGCGATCAGGAAGATCACCGCCGCCGATCCGATCAATGCGACGGTATCGCTGTTGGTGTACTGCTTGGCGTAGGGCAGAAGCTGCGGGTAGAGGAAATAGGCGGCTGCGGCCGCACCCACCCAGCTCGCGACCGAGAGCACTTCGCGCGAGAAGCCTCGAACCATGGCCAGGATTGCGGAAAACAGGGCGACGCCGAGAACGATACCGTCGAGAATTGTAATGGGCATTTTGTCCTTACTCCGGACCCGGTTCGTCCGGGTCTCCTCAAGCCTATCCGCCATCGGCCCTGCCTGATGTTACAGCGCCGCGCGTCTTATTGGACGCGCAAAGGTCGCCGTACCACTTTGATGTGCTGCATGTTTTTGTCCTTTGATCGGCTACGATCAAAGGAAACATGCAGTAGGGCATTCGCAGCCTTTTCGCGGCCCCTACAGCGCCGCGCGTCCTTTCGGGCGCGCAAAGGTCGTTGTAGCACTTAGACCTGCTGCATAATTTTGTCCTTAAATCGATCCCGATTTAAGGAACTATGCAGTAGGGGCGGTCTGCGGCATCCGCTGTGTTAGTCTGCCTCCTCCGCCGGCCTCAGCGCGTGTCGCGATCCCGCGATGCGCGCCACCAGATCCGGCAGAGCTTCCATTTCGCTCCATCGGCCATTGCCGTTTTTCGGCAATTCGGTGGAAGCGGATGGCAGAACCGCCTCTGAGAACCCGAGTTTCTCGGCTTCTTTAAGGCGTTGTGCGGTATGCGCAACCGGCCGGATGGCACCCGACAAGCTGACTTCGCCGAAATAGACGCAATCTGCTGGAAGGGCAAGCCCGGCAAGCGATGAAACCAGTGCGGAAGCCACAGCTAGATCGGCGGCCGGCTCCGAAATGCGGTAACCGCCGGCGATATTGAGATAGACATCGTGCTGGCCGAGCCGCACGCCGCAATGGGCCTCGAGTACGGCGAGGATCATCGACAGCCGGGCCGAGTCCCAGCCGACGACGGCGCGCCGCGGCGTGCCGAGCGAAGTCGGCGCGACGAGGGCCTGGACTTCGACGAGAACAGGGCGCGTGCCTTCCATGCCGGCAAAGACGGCCGCACCTGGCGATTTCTCGTTGCGCTCGCCGAGAAACAGTTCGGACGGATTGGCGACTTCGCGCAGACCCTTGTCGGACATCTCGAAGACGCCGATCTCGTCGGTCGGGCCGAAGCGGTTCTTGACGGTGCGCAGGATGCGATAGTGGTGACCGCGGTCGCCTTCGAAATAGAGCACGGCATCGACCATGTGCTCGACGACGCGCGGGCCGGCAATCTGCCCCTCCTTGGTGACATGGCCGACCAGGACCACGGCGGTTCCCGTCTGCTTGGCAAAGCGGATCATCGCCTGCACGCCGGTCCGAACCTGGGTCACCGTGCCGGGTGCCGAATCGACGATGTCGCTCCAGAGCGTCTGGATCGAGTCGATGATGACGAGGTCGGGCCGCTTGCCGTCGGCGAGCGTTGCGAGGATGTCCTCGACATTGGTTTCGGCCGCAAGCAGCACGTCGCTGTCAGCCGCGCCCAGGCGCTGCGCACGCAGGCGCACCTGCGCCACCGCCTCTTCACCCGAGACATAGATGACGCGGTGCTTGCGGCGCGAGAGTGCTGCGGCCGCCTGCATCAGAACCGTCGATTTGCCGATCCCGGGATCGCCGCCGACGAGCAGCGCCGAGCCCCGCACGAAGCCGCCGCCGGTCACCCGATCCAGTTCCGAAATGCCGGTCTGGATGCGCGGCGCATCCTCGATATCGCCGGAAAGCGTGGTGAGCGCCACGGGGCGGCCCTTCTTCGGTGCGCGCGACGGACCGCCGCCGATGCCGGCCGTCGGATCCTCCTCGACGATGGTGTTCCACTCGCCGCAGCCTTCGCATTTGCCCGCCCAGCGGGTGTGGACGGTGCCACAGTTCTGGCAGATGAATTGTGTGCGGGCTTTCGCCATCGGGGTCGACTTTCGAAATCTGGAGGGCCACCGGCGATCGCAGCGGAGCGATACCGTCAGTGACAGGAGAATCAGCTTTGTCGTCACATAATGCCGTGAAACGCGGAACAAAAGGTGAATTTTAGCGAGGGCCGCAAGGAATTTGCGGGAAACCGCGTCAGACGGCGTCGACATAGTTCCTGATGTAGCGATGTCCGAGGCTGGTCAGCAGTTCGTAACCGATCGTACCGCCGGCGCGCGCAATGTCGTCAATAGCGATGTTGCGGCCGAAGAGCTCTATGTAATCGCCCGGGCGTGCTGCACCTGCCGGAAGGTCGGTGACGTCGAACAGGCTGAGGTCCATGGTGACGCGACCGACATGCGGCACGCGCTTGCCGTGTAGGAAGCCGAATGCCCCTGACGGAGTTGCCTGCCGCAGAGTCACGCCGCCGCCGGAAACCGAGCGATGGTAGCCATCGGCGTAGCCGACCGCGACGGTGGCGATGCGGCTGTCCCTGTCGAAGCGGGCGGAGGCGCCGTAGCTGGCGGTGCCGCCGGCGGCAACTTCGCGAATTTGGATGATCCTGGCTTCGGCGGTCACGACAGGCGTCATCGGATTGATGGCATCGTTGACCGCCTCGCCGCCATAGACGGCAATGCCCGGCCGGGTGAGCTCGAAATGATAGTCGGTGCCGAGGAATACGCCGCCGGAATTGGCAAGGCTGGCATCGACGCCCTCATAGGCGGCTGCCGCTTCGCGGAAGCGCGCGAGCTGGTAGGCGTTCAACGGATGCTGTGGTTCGTCGGCGCAGGCGAGGTGGCTCATGATCAAGACGGGCGAGAAGCTTGCGGGCCGCGCCGGGTCGTTGGCAAGGGTCACTGCGGCCTCGACCGAGAGGCCGAGGCGATTCATGCCGGTATCGACATGCAGGACGCAGGGATGATCACCGCGCTCCGAAAGCGCGGCCATGAACACGGCGAGCTGCTCCTCGGAATTGATGATGGGCACGAGATCGTTGTCGAAGAAGAGCTCTTCGTTTCCCGGCCACATGCCGGCGAGAATGTAGATACGGCCCTCCGGAACGAGGGGGCGCAGCTCGGCACCTTCCTCGGCATTGGCAACGAAGAAGTCACGCGCGCCGGCCGCATAGAGGGTAGGGGCGGCATGTTCGATACCGAGCCCGTAGGCGTTCGCCTTCAACACCGCTGCCGCCCGCGCCTTGCCGGAGCGGGCATTCATCGCCCGCCAGTTGTCAGCAAGCGCGCCGAGATCGATGGTGAGGCGGTTGGAGGCGGAAAGGAATTCGGGAGGAAGCATGCCGGACACTCTGCGTGGACGATCCGAAAAGCAATACAGCCAACGGCCCATGGTCGCAAATGCTCGCCTGTCAAAAGTCCAGGCGGGCTGCGTCGGGAACCGAGCACTTTTGTGCAAGACGGGATCGTCTCGGACCACTATGATTCCCGCATGCAGACGATTTCGCAGCAACAGGCCATCGATGACACGCCGATTGAGGGCGCCGAACGCACGCGCTTCTGGCGGGACGCTCGTTTCATGGGGATGGAATGCCTGACGGCGACATTCATCACCCACGAATTCGCGCCGCATGCGCACGAGACCTTCAGCATCGGCGCGATCGAGGCGGGCTCGCAGATCAGCAAGATCAAGGGCGAACGCTCGGAAGCCGGCCCCGGGTTCTTCTACCTGATCAACCCCGACGAGATCCACGACGGTCATCCCGGCGGCAGCGGCTATCGCTACCGCATGGTCTATCCGAGCGCCGATCTGCTGGTGAACATCATCGAGGACGTGACCGGCCGCCCTTTCAAGGGAACGCCGTCCTTCTCGAAACGTGTGCTGCAGGATGCGGACCTCGCCTTATCCTTTCATCAAGCACACCGAACGCTTGAGCTGGCGGGCGGTCAGCTCGAGGCCGAAGAAAAAATGTTCGCCGTGCTTGCGGCGATGTTCGAGAGGCACGGCAGTACGATCATCACCCCGATCGAGACGCGCGAGCAGTCCGCTGTGCATCGGGCGCGGGACTATCTGGTCGAGAATTACGTTGAAGACGTCGGGCTCGAGGAGCTGGCCAAGGTCGCAGGGCTTAGCCGCGCGCACCTGATCCGCGCCTTCCGCAAGGAATTTCATATCACCCCGCATGCCTTTTTGACCGACAAGCGCGTGCGTGCTGCCAAGACCTTGCTCAGGCATGGCTGGTCGGCGGTGGATGCGGCCTATCAGTGCGGCTTCGCCGATCAGGCGCATTTCAGCCGCCACTTCAAAGCGCGCACCGGCGTGACACCCGGTGCTTTTCGCGCCGGCTAAAGCGGGATGTGGAAAGATGCGTGCCGCTTTCCGCCCGCATCGCGCTCTTACTGATGAGAGCAATCACTTTCGTTCAATACGCAAGCCGCTCCGGCCTTTAGACGTTCTCCGTTTCGCGCAAATGGAGCCAGGGACGTTGCAGGTAAGAAGTACATTTCAGGAATTTAGGGCCGCGGCGATCGCGATGACGCCGCTGATCGTCGCCGTGATGCCAATCGGTCTGGTGTTCGGTGCGGTGGCTGCGGCCAAGGGGCTGACGCCGGCGGAGGTGACGCTGATGAGCGCGCTGGTCTTTGCCGGTGGGTCGCAATTCGTCGCCATGGATATCTGGACGCACCCGGCCTCCTGGGCCGCACTCGGCTTCTCGGCCCTGCTGGTCAATATCCGCCATGTGCTGATGAGCGCCTCGATCGGCAGCAAGCTCGACGGTTTCTCCGGGCCGGCGCGCTATACCTCCATGCTGCTGCTCGCCGATGAAATCTGGGCCATGGCCGAGATGCGCGCGAGCAATGGCAGGCTGACGCCCGCCTGGTATGCCGGCCTCGCCGTGCCCTTCTATTGCGCCTGGGTGCTGACGAGCCTGACGGGCGCGATGCTTGGCGCCCTGCTCGGCGATCCGAAGGTCATCGGTCTCGACTTTGCCTTCCCGGCCGTTTTCATCATATTGGTCATGGGGTTCTGGAAGGGGCGTGAAACGGGCGCCGTGCTGGCCGCAAGCGCTTGTGCGGCTGTGGTCGCGCATCAATTGCTGCCGGGGGTGTGGTACATCGCGGCCGGCGCCGCCGCCGGCGTCGTCGTGGCCGTGCTTTCCGGCGGACGCAAGGAGGCCCACGCATGACCGTCGATCTCGACACACTGTTTGCGATCCTGGCCATGGCCGCCGCGACGATCGCGACACGCATCGCCGGCCTCGTGCTCATCCGCTACGTGACGATCGGAGAGAACCAGAAGCGTGCCCTCGAAGCCATTCCGCCAGCGGTCCTGATGGCGGTTATCGCTCCGACGGCACTGGTCACCGGCCCAGCCGAAACGATTGCGGCCGCCGCGACGGCCGTTGCCGCGACCAGGCTGCCGCTGTTGGCATCGGTTGCAGTCGGCGTGGTCTCGGTAGCGCTGTTGCGTCAGGTTCTGGGCGGCGCCTGGTAAAAGGTTAGACCGTCGCGCTTGGGCCGCTGGCTGCGAAGTGAGAGCGGGATGGGAAACCGCAAACATTTTTCCCATCCCGCTCCGGCCGCCCCCACGGAACTTTAGTGTTCTTCGTACTGGCTGAAGGAAGGATCGGCGAGGTCGGCGAAGCGCGTGAATTCCGACTGGAACGCAAGCTTCACGGTGCCCGTCGGTCCGTGGCGCTGCTTGGCGATGATCACATCGGCCGTGCCCTTCACCTGCTCCATCTTCATCTTCCACTCTTCGTACTTCGGATCGAACTCGTCGCGCGGCTCCAGGTTCTTCACGTAGTATTCCTCACGGAACACGAAGAGCACCACGTCGGCGTCCTGTTCGATCGAGCCCGATTCACGAAGGTCGGAGAGCTGTGGGCGCTTGTCTTCTCGGCTTTCCACCTGACGGGAGAGCTGTGACAGTGCGATGATCGGAACGTTCAGTTCCTTGCCGAGCGCCTTGAGGCCCGTGGTGATCTGCGTGATCTCCTGCACGCGGTTGTCGCTCGATTTGCCCGAGCCGGTCATGAGCTGGATATAGTCCACCACCAGGCAGTCGAGGCCGCGCTGGCGCTTCAGGCGTCGAGCGCGGGCGGAAAGCTGGGCGATCGAGATACCACCGGTCTGGTCGATATAGAGCGGCACCTTCTGCATCATCTGCGAGCAGGCGACGAGCTTTTCGAAATCGGCCTCGGAAATGTCACCACGGCGGATCTTCGACGAGGAGACTTCGGTCTGCTCGGAGATGATACGGGTGGCAAGCTGTTCGGACGACATTTCGAGCGAGTAGAAGCCGACGACACCGCCGTTCTTCGCCTTGAACGAACCATCCGCCTGGACTTCGGGCTCGTAGGCGGCGGCGATGTTATAGGCGATGTTGGTGGCAAGCGAGGTCTTGCCCATGCCGGGACGTCCGGCGAGCACGATCAAGTCCGAGCGCTGCAGGCCGCCCATGCGGGCATCGAGCGAATGGATGCCGGTCGAGATACCGGAAAGGCTGCCGTCACGCTCGAAGGCCGCACCCGCCATGTCGATCGCGAGCGCTACGGCATCGTTGAACGACTGGAAGCCGCCGTCGTAGCGGCCGGTCTCGGCAAGTTCGAACAGGCGGCGCTCGGCGTCCTCGATCTGACCCTGGGGCGGCATGTCGAGCGGCGCGTCATAGGCGATGTTGACCATGTCCTCGCCGATCGTGATCAGCGAACGGCGAAGCGCCAGGTCGTAGATCGCCCGACCATAGTCTTCCGCGTTGATGATCGACACGGCTTCGGCGGCAAGACGCGCTAGATATTGCGCGACGGTCAGGTCACCCACCTTCTCGTCGGCCTTGAGGAAGGTCTTGATGGTGACCGGGTTCGCGGTCTTGCCCATGCGGATGATGTCGCCGGCGACCTCGAAGATCTTGCGGTGCAGCGGCTCATAGAGATGCACCGGCTTCAGGAAGTCCGAGACGCGGTAAAAGGCGTCATTGTTGACGAGGATCGCGCCGAGCAGAGCCTGTTCGGCTTCAAGGTTGTTCGGCGCCTCGCGATAGTGCTGGTCCACCTGATCGTTGCTGATAGGGGATAGCTTTCGCGCCGCGTCGTTCATGTCGTTTTATCTCTGCCTCTGTCTGGTGTGGAACCGGTTTGCGATCTACCGCGAGCCGGGTCAAGTGCAGGGGGGACACACTCGCAAAGCGTCTCATCGCGGTCTGGCGCTTTTCCCGTTGTTCGACTGATCCACAGGCCGGGTTCACAAAAGCGTGGAATCTCGCCTTCCCACAAAGTTGGACGTTGACGAACGAATCACCCAACCGGGCTACGGAAGTGTAGCCCTCTCCTTGATCCGCTCAAATCTCCATCTTGAAAACCGGCCGCAATTGGATTAAATAGGATCAAAATAGTTAGCATGCTAGTAATATGGAAAAGATACAAATGTATCAGCCTACCGTAAACCGCGAACTGTTCGATGCCCTGTCGCTGGTCAATCGCAAGCTGCGGGCCGTGTTCGACGCGCGGGTGAAGGAAAGGGGGCTGACGTTGTCACGGGCCCGCGCGCTCTTCGCCCTGACCCGGAAGGATGGTTTGAACCAGCGCGAGCTGGCCGATGAGCTCGACATCGAGACGCCGACGCTGGTGCGCCTGCTCGACGGCATGGAGAAGCAGGGTTTCATCGAGCGACGGGTCGAGGCCTCCGACCGGCGCGCCAAGCAGATCCACATGACCGAGTATGGCCGCAGCGTCGCGGACGAAATCCTGAGGCTTGCCGATGAGATCCGGGCGGAAGTGCTGGAAGGTATTGATGCCGCCGAACTTGCCGTGACAAAGCGGGTGGTGCGGGCGATCGCCGACAACGTTCAGTCGCTGGCGCGGGAGTGACGGCGATGAGCGCAGTTGCGAGTGCTGCTGCAAACGATAATCGCAATGCTCCGGCGGCGGAGATCAGTGCGGCCGGCGACCTGGAGGAGATTGCTCCTGTTGCACCGGTTCCGGCGCCAGCACCAGCCGACAAAAGCCCGGCGCTATCGGCGGTCTATGTGGTCGGTTCCGTTCTTCTGTTTTTGACGCAGGGCCTGGGCATGAACCTGGCGTTGGCCAATCTGACGCAGGTTCAGGGATCGCTCTCGGCAACTTCGGTCGAGGCCGGCTGGCTGTCGGCGGCCTACATGGCGCCCAATGTCAGCCTGTCGATCGCGCTGGTGAAGATCCGCGCTCAATATGGGCTGCGCCGCTTTGCCGAAATCAGCATCGTCGGCTTCGTCATCGTCTCCTTGATGAACGTCTTCGTTTCCGACCTGCATTCGGCCATCGTCGTCCGCTTCATCAGCGGCATCGCCGCCGCACCGATGTCGACGCTCGGCTTCCTCTATATGCTCGAGGCCTTTCCGCCGGCGCGCAAACTGACGGTCGGTCTGGCGCTCGCACTCACCTGCACGACGATCTCCGCGCCAATCACCCGGCTCATCTCCCCGACCCTCATCGAATACGGCCAGTGGCATGCGCTCTATACGCTCGAAATGGCGCTGGCGCTGATCGCGCTGCCGATCATCTATCTGCTGCCGCTGACGCCGGTGCCGCACGCCAAGGTTATCCAGCGCATGGATATCCTGAGCTACCTGCTCGTCGCCGTCGCCTTCGGTTGTCTCGCCGTCGTGCTGACCATGGGGCGTCTCTACTGGTGGCTGGAGGCGCCCTGGCTCGGCGTTCTCCTGGTCGTCTCGATCGCGACGCTGACGACCGTGGTGCTGATTGAGCTCCATCGCCAGGTGCCGCTGATCGATGTACGCTGGATCGCCTCGAAGGAAATCATCCATTTTGCCGCGGTCCTGCTGATCTTCCGCCTGGTCGCCTCCGAGCAATCGGCAATCGCTGCGAATTTCTATCAGCAGCTCGGCCTCCAGTTCGAACAGGTCGCAACGCTCTATTGGATCATCCTCGCCGCGGCCGTCGCCGGTGGCCTACTCTGCGCGGTGCTGATGAACCCGCAGCATGCGGAGCGTGTGCACATCCTCGCGCTCGGCCTGCTTGCGACCGGCGCCTATATGGACAGCCAGGCGACGAGCCTGACACGGCCCGAGCAGATGTATCTGAGCCAGGCGATGATCGCCGCGGGCACTGCGCTCTTCCTGCCGCCTGCCATGGCGCGCGGTTTCAAGGCGGCGCTGGCGAAGGGGCCGAGCTACATCCTGAGCTTCATCGTCATCTTCCTGTTCACCCAGAGCATCGGCAGCCTGATCGGTTCCGCGGCCTTCGGGACCTTCATCACGATCCGCGAGAAGTTCCATTCCAATATCCTGGCCGAGCAGATGGTGTTGTCCAATCCGCTGGTTGCTCAGCGCGTCAACCAGCTCGCCGCCGCCTATGGCAAGGTGATGGGCGATAGGACCCTGCTGAACGGCGAGGGCACCTTGCTGCTGTCGCAGCAAGTGACGCGGGAAGCCTACATACTCGCCTATAACGACGCATTCCTGCTTGCCGCCGTGATCGCGCTTTTCGCACTCGCCGACCTGCTCCTGCACATGTCCTGCAACTGGCTCACGCAGAGGCTGACTGCCCCTGCGCCAATGCCGGCCGCTTGATCAATCGAGTTGACGACCATGCCGAAGTTCCTGCGTTCTCCAACGACCATCCTTGTGCTTCTCGCCGGCATCGCCGGTGTCGCCCTTGTGCTCTACGCCTGGCGGCTGCCACCCTTTCACAGCTCCGTCGAAATGACGGAGAATGCCTATGTGCGCGGCTATGTCACGATCATGAGCCCGCAGCTTTCGGGCTACGTCGCCGACGTTCCGGTGCGCGACTACGAGACCGTCAAGGCAGGGCAATTGCTGGTGAAGATTGACGATCGCATCTATGCGCAGAAGCTGGCTCAGGCCGAAGCCACGCTTGCCGGACAGAAGGCGGCGCTCGCCAATTCCTATCAGCAGGAACTGTCGGCCAAGGCCGGCATCGCCGCCAGCGAAGCACAGCTCGACAGCGCCAAGGCGGCCTTCAACAGGGCGCGCGCCACCTGGGACCGCATTCGTCCGCTCGCCGAAAAGGGCGTGTCGACACGCAGCGATGCCGATCAGGCACGCGCCGGCTTCGAGCAGGCCGCCGCCGCCGTGAGCCAGGCGGAAGCCGGGCTGGAAGTGTCGAAGCAGGCGCTGGCGACGACGCTTGGCGCGCGTGCAGGATTGGAAGCGGCCGTGACCGGCGCGGAAGCTGCCGTCGAACTGGCGCGCATCGATCTCGAAAACACGCGCATCGTTGCGCCGCGTGACGGCAGGCTGGGCGAGATCGGTGCGCGGATCGGGCAATATGTGACGGTGGGATCGCAACTCCTCGCACTGGTGCCGAACGATGTATGGGTCGTCGCCAATTTCAAGGAGACGCAGCTCGACGGCATGAAGGCGGGCCAGCCCGTCACCATCGCGGTCGATGCCCTGCAGAAGAGCGAACTTACGGGGCATATCGAGCGCTTCTCGCCGGCGGCCGGTTCGGAATTCAGCGTGATCAGGGCGGACAACGCCACCGGCAACTTCACCAAGGTGGCCCAGCGCGTCGGCGTGCGGATCGTGGTCGATCCCGGTCAGCCGCTGGCCGAGATGCTCTCGCCCGGGCTCTCGGTGGTCGTGCGCGTCGACAAGGACGCACCGGCCCAGGCGACTGGCCACGCCGCGCCCGTCGCTGCGCAGGGGTAGGCTGCCGCCTTACGTGAAGAAGCGTAGAAAGAAGCGACCAAGAAAAAAGCCCGGATCGATGACCCGGGCTTTCGTCTGTCGAATGGCCGCTAAGGCTTATTCTTCTTCGCCTTCGAATTCGGCTTCCGGATTGAAGAAGTCTTCCGGCTTCAGAGCATCTTCGTCGACGCCGTAGATGGCGTCGGCCGAGGTCAGGCTTTCGCCCTTGGCCTGGCGCTCGGCTTCTTCAGCCGAACGGGCCACATTGATTTCAATCGAAATCTCGACTTCCGAGTGCAGGTGCAGCGTGACCTTGTGCAGGCCGATCGACTTGATCGGGTGGTTGAGGTCAACCTGGTTGCGGCCGACGTTGAAGCCTTCGGCAGCGAGCACTTCGATGATGTCGCGAGCGGCAACCGAGCCGTAGAGCTGGCCGGTTTCGCCAGCGGAGCGGACGATGATGAAGGACTTGCCGTCGAGCTTTTCGGCAACCGCCTGGGCTTCCGACTTGCGCTCGAGGTTACGGGCTTCGAGCGTCGAACGCTCGGCTTCAAAACGGGCCTTGTTGGCAGCGTTGGCGCGCAGTGCCTTGCCGAGCGGCAGGAGGTAGTTGCGGGCAAAGCCGTCGCGAACCTTTACGGTGTCGCCCATCTGGCCGAGCTTGGCGATACGTTCGAGAAGAATGACTTCCATGTTGGTTTCCTTTCAGAGTTTCAGTTCGTTGGTCAGTTTTTTCCCACCGGCGTGACTGCGATGGTGCGTCGCGTATCGATCAGGCCGGACAGGAGGAAGAAGAATGCCGGGATCGTGAACACGAGCACCGACAGGTATGCGATCCACAGCACGGGAAGCCGCCAGGACTTGCCGCGCGTGCGGAAATGGAAGGAGGCGAAGCCGGCGAGCAGAAAGCCTGCGCCGAAGGTTCCGCAGATCAGCGCGCCGATCGTCGCGGGCGCGCCGCCGAGGAAGGTCAGGACCAGGCCGCCGAGGAAAATGAAGATCGCGTTGCGGTGCATGCGCAGCGTCGAAGGAATGTCCTCGCGCGGGCGCAACGACCGGCCCGACATCTGCACGATGCGAGTTGCGACGTAGTAGGCGGTAAAGAGCATCAATACCCAGATCGCGCCCTGGACGAGCGGCAGGGCCAGGGTGAAGAGCGACTTGATCTGGGCAACGGCAGCGACGTCCGGATTGTAGCCCGGATCCTGCGCCTTCACCGCCTCAATGACGATATCGACCATGCGGTCGGAGATGTCGGCGCCATAGCCGACGATGAAGCCGACGATGATCATGCCGATGGTCACGAGGCCGGCGAGGTGGCTGAGGATATCGGACAGCGGATACCAGGCAAGAGCCTCGTCCGGGCCGCCGAGTTCGGAAGCCGGGCGGGCGAGATTGGCGAGGTGGCTGAGCCAGCCGGCCGGGATCAGCGTGACGACGAGAATCAGCAGTGCGAAATAGGGCGAGACGAGCGCGGCGGCGGTGGCGCCGGCGCTGACGATCGCAGCAATCGCGGCGGCATTGCCCCAGCCGAGGCCGGCAATCAGGATCGGGAGTGCGGAAGCGGCATAAAGGACGATGGCAAGAGACGACTGCGTGTTCGCGCCCATCGACAAGAGGGCGGCGGTAAAGCCGGCGAGAACGCCGGTCAGCAGCGATGTCCTGTTCACATTCGTCACGTTCGCTGTCCTGCTTCGTGCAGTTAGGGGATGGCAAAGGCCCGGCCCCAGCATGGGATTTTGGCGCTTTCGCACCAGTTCCGATCCGCGCCCACCGCGGAAGGGAGGGATAAGGCGCTCACGTCGGCGGAGCGCCTTATCCCGGAGTCGGTCTCCGTCGAGTCAGATGACCGACGGAGAGTCAGCCGTTCTTAGGAAACGACGTAGGGCAGCAGGCCGAGGAAGCGTGCACGCTTGATCGCCTGGGCGAGTTCGCGCTGCTTCTTCTGGGAAACGGCCGTGATGCGGGAAGGAACGATCTTGCCACGCTCGGAAATGTAGCGCTGCAGCAGACGGATGTCCTTGTAGTCGATCCGCGGAGCGTTTGCGCCCGAGAAGGGGCAGGTCTTGCGGCGACGGTGGAACGGGCGACGAACCGGAGCGGAAGAAACTTCAGCCATTGTCTTTATCTCCTAAAGCTTCTTGATTACGCGCGGTCTTCGCGCGGACGACGCGGGCGGTCTTCGCGGTCGCCACGGTCCGGACGCGGACCACGGTCGCCGAAGCCACGCTCCGGACGGTCGCCATCGCGGCGCGGACGGTCGTCGCGGTCGCGCTTCTGCATCATGGCAGACGGGCCTTCCTCGTGCTTTTCGACGGCGATCGTCATATAGCGCAGGATGTCTTCGTTGATGCGCATCTGACGCTCGACTTCGTGAACGGCCGGTGCCGGAGCATCGATGTCCATGAGAACGTAGTGAGCCTTGCGGTTCTTCTTGATGCGGTAGGTGAGGGACTTCAGGCCCCAGTTCTCGACGCGACCGACCTTGCCGCCGTTCGCTTCGAGCACGCCCTTGTACTGCTCGACGAGAGCGTCGACCTGCTGCGGCGTGATGTCCTGGCGGGCCAGGAATACGTGTTCATAAAGAGCCATTGTGGCTTGCCTTTCTTGCGTTAATCAGCCCGGACCTCGGCGGCTAAGCCTCAACGACTGTTCTTATGGGCTCGCAAGAGCCGGCAAGAAAGTGTTGTATCGAGACGGTCGAGAGCGGAGACACGGGAGGCCGGAATGCCTTGCATTCCTGACGGCGCCCTCGCGGGAAACCGGCCCTCCGTTCAGCCACCAGCCAGAAGACCGGGCATTTCGAACAGCGCGCTTATACGCATTTTTCCACAGAAGGCAAGGCTCGCCGGATATTTTCACTCCGACCTCTTCTCTGACGGACCGATGCCGATCAGATCGGCATCGGGTAGAGACGGTGCAGTCGCCGGATGCCGTTCATGACGTCCTGCGACAAAGTGAGATTGGCGGCGCCGAGGTTGGTCTTCAACTGAACCATCGAGGTCGCGCCGATGATGACGGACGCCATGAACGGACGCGTCAGGCAGAAGGCGATTGCCATCTGAGCGGGATCGATACCGTGCTCGCGTGCAAGCTGCACATAGCCGGCGACCGCCGGTTCCTGGTGCGGCGTGAAGCGGCCGCCGAGATCGCCGTTGATCGACAGGCGGGAGCCCGTCGGTCTGGCACCGTCCAGATACTTGCCGCTGAGCAGTCCGGCTGCGAGCGGCGAATAGGCGAGCAAGCCCACGTCCTCGTGATGCGACAGCTCGGAAAGATCGAGATCATAGGCGCGGTAGAGCAGATTGTATTCGTTCTGGACCGAGGCGACCCTTGGGAGGCCGTGACGTTCGGCCATGTCGATGAACTTCATCGTGCCCCAGGCCGTCTCATTGGAGAGACCGATGGCGCGGACCTTGCCGGCCTTCACGAGATCGCCGAGCTTGTCGAGGATCGCTCGCAGATCGCTGGCGACATGCGCTTTGTCCTGCTTGGCCGGATCGTAGGACCAGGCATTGCGGAAGTGGTAGTGACCGCGGTTCGGCCAGTGGATCTGGTAGAGGTCGACATAGTCGGTCTTCAAACGTCGAAGGCTGGCGTCGATTGCCAGTTCGATGCCTTCGGGGGTCGTGGGATCGCCATTACGGATATAGGGGCGGCCGGGGCCGGCGACCTTGGTCGCGAGCACGACGTCGTCGCGGCGGCCGCGCTTCGCCAGCCATTCGCCGATGAAACGCTCCGTATTGCCGTAGGTCTCGGGCGAGAGCGGGGTCGTTGGGTAGAGTTCAGCCGTATCGATGAAATTGACGCCCGTGTCGAAGGCGTGATCCAGCTGCTCGTGTGCCTCGGCAACGGAGTTCTGCGAGCCCCAGGTCATGGTGCCCAGGCAGATTTCCGAGACCTTGATGCCGGTGCGGCCAAGCGTGTTGTAGCGCATCTAGATAAGTATCCTTGTGAAGGGCGGGCGCCGACTTGGGGAGGAAAGGGGCGCGCGCGGGAATGGAGTGGCCGCCTTTGCCTGTGCGTCGGTGGCAGGGCAGAACGACATCGGGCGGCAAACTTACGCCTTGATTGTTGAAGATCAAGGGCAAAAGGCGCCGTCGGCCTCGCCCGCACGGGCCTCCAAGCTTGACTCGCCGTTCAGGAATGTGAATGGAGAGGAAACCGGAGTGGGCTAGGGGAAAAGTGTTTGCGGTTTTCGCCCGCATCCCGCTCCAACTCATAAGAACCGATCACTATGATTTCGTGTCGAGCCGACCCGAAATCATAGTGATCTAGGGAAGGGACTATCCCATGAGCATTGCATTCACGTTTCCCGGCCAGGGCAGCCAGGCTGTCGGCATGGGCAGGGATCTGGCGGACGCCTTTCCGGAAGCGGCAGCCGTTTTTGCCGAAGTCGACGAGGCACTCGGCGAGAAGCTGTCCGAAATCATGTGGAACGGCCCCGAGGAAACGCTGACGCTGACCGCGAACGCGCAGCCCGCGCTGATGGCCGTATCGATGGCCGTCATCCGGGTGCTCGAAGCCAAAGGTCTCGACATCAAGTCAAAGGTCTCCTTCGTCGCCGGCCATTCGCTCGGCGAATATTCGGCACTCTGTGCCGCCGGCACCTTCTCGATCGCCGACACGGCGCGTCTCCTGCGTATCCGCGGCAACGCGATGCAGGCGGCCGTACCGGTCGGCAAGGGCGCGATGGCCGCGATCATCGGCCTGGAGCATGCCGACGTCGAAGCCGTTTGCCGCGAAGCTTCGGCGCTCGGCTCCTGCCAGATCGCCAACGATAACGGCGGCGGCCAGCTGGTGATTTCCGGCGAGAAGGTAGCCGTCGAGAAGGCTGCCGCACTGGCATCCGAAAAGGGCGCCAAGCGCGCTTTGATGCTGCCGGTTTCCGCTCCCTTCCATTCGAGCCTGATGGCGCCGGCCGCCGACGCCATGCGCGAGGCTCTCGCCAAGGTCGAGAAGCGCAATCCCGTCGTGCCCGTGATCGCCAACGTGCTGGCCGCACCTGTCAGCGATGCCGGCGAGATCGCCCGGCTGCTGGTGGAGCAGGTCACGGGCCAGGTCCGCTGGCGCGAGACGGTCGAGTGGTTTGCCGCCAACAACGTCACGACGCTCTATGAACTCGGTTCCGGCAAGGTCCTGACCGGGCTTGCCCGCCGGATCGACAAGGCCGTCAACGGTATTGCCGTCAATACGCCTGCCGATATCGACACCGCACTTGCCGCCTTGCTCGCCTGAGCGATCGCGTAAGCGCTCCAGTTACAAGGAATCAATCAGATGTTCGATCTTTCCGGCCGCAAGGCTCTCGTCACCGGCGCATCCGGTGGTATCGGTGAAGAAATCGCCCGCATGCTGCACGCCCAGGGCGCAACTGTCGGCCTGCACGGCACGCGCGTCGAAAAGCTGGAAGCGCTTGCCAACGAACTCGGCGATCGCGTGCAGCTCTTCCCGGCGAACCTTTCGGACCGTGCCGAAGTCAAGGCGCTCGGCGAAAAGGCCGAGGCCGAACTCGGCGGCGTCGACATCCTCGTCAACAATGCCGGCATCACCAAGGACGGCCTCTTCGTGCGCATGAGCGATGAGGACTGGGACAGCGTTCTCGAAGTCAACCTGACAGCCGTCTTCCGCCTGACGCGCGAGCTCACCCATCCGATGATGCGCCGCCGCTTCGGCCGCATCGTCAACATCACCTCGATCGTCGGTGTCACCGGCAATCCGGGCCAGGCCAATTATTGTGCCTCCAAGGCCGGCATGATCGGCTTCTCGAAGTCCCTGGCGCAGGAGATCGCGACGCGAAACGTCACGGTCAACTGCGTCGCGCCCGGCTTCATCGAGAGCGCGATGACCGGCAAGCTGAACGACAAGCAGAAAGATGCGATCATGGGCGCGATCCCCATGAAGCGCATGGGCACCGGCGCGGAGATTGCGTCGGCCGTCGTCTACCTCGCGTCGAACGAGGCTGGCTATGTCACCGGCCAGACGATTCACGTCAATGGCGGTATGGCGATGATCTGATCCGGTTCGGGATGCGGCGCCCGTCGAGATTGTGCGACGGGCGATATTCAACGTCCCGGGATGCGCCTGCCAAATGCCTGAAATTCAATGTTGACCAAGCGAATGTCAGGCATTTTCGGACTTTGCGGCAGACTTAAACCGTGTTAATCGGGCCATGACTGTTAGCAGTCGACCGGTCCCGCCAGGTGTCCGGCAGCCTTGGCTGCCCTGGGTTTGCCGCAGTTCCGGTTGGATGGATTGCCGGGTAGCCCGTCTTGGTCTATCAGGCTGAAGTAAGAGTACCGGTGCCGGATAGGCGCCCACAGAAACGAAGGTCGAGGAACTCCGACATGAGCGATATCGCAGAACGCGTAAAGAAAATTGTTATTGATCATCTTGGCGTCGACGCCGAAAAGGTCAGCGAAGGCGCAAGCTTCATCGATGACCTCGGCGCGGACTCGCTCGACACCGTCGAACTGGTCATGGCTTTCGAAGAAGAATTCGGCGTTGAAATCCCGGACGATGCCGCTGACTCGATCCTGACCGTCGGCGACGCCGTCAAGTTCATCGAAAAGGCCCAGGCCTAATATCCAAGCGGCTACGGCCGTAGACGGGCCGCCTAAAGCGGCCCGTTTCAGCCCAGGGAAGTGGGCTGTCCCGCGAGCGCGGGTTTCGATCAGCAAGCGTTTTGCCGCATTTTCCTCTGATCGTGAATAAGAACCTTAAATTGGATGCCCGGATCGGGTTCGTCACACGTGGTCCGATCCGGCTCTGAAATTGAAAAGTCAGGGTGGGTCGCGGACTATGAGACGTGTCGTTATCACCGGTACCGGCATGGTATCTCCCTTGGGTTGCGGAACTGAGGCGACGTGGGCGCGCCTTCTTGCCGGGCAGAATGCTGCGCGCAAGGTGACCGAATTCGAGGTCGAGGATCTTCCTGCCAAGATCGCCTGCCGCATTCCTTTCGGTGACGGCACCGACGCAACCTTCAACGCCGACGACTGGATGGAGCCGAAGGAGCAGCGCAAGGTCGATCCGTTCATCGTCTACGCGATGGCGGCCGCCGACATGGCGCTCGCCGACGCCGGCTGGAAGCCGGAGAGCAACGAGGACCAGATCGCGACCGGCGTCCTGATCGGTTCGGGCATCGGCGGTCTCGAAGGTATCGTCGAAGGCGGCTATACGCTGCGCGACAAGGGTCCCCGCCGCATTTCGCCGTTCTTCATTCCCGGCCGCCTCATCAACCTCGCCTCGGGCCAGGTGTCGATCCGCCACAAGCTGCGTGGCCCGAACCACTCGGTCGTCACCGCGTGCTCGACCGGCGCGCACGCCATCGGCGACGCGAGCCGTCTGATCGCGCTCGGCGATGCCGACGTCATGGTCGCCGGCGGTGCGGAATCGCCGATCTGCCGGATCTCGCTTGCGGGCTTCGCCGCCTGCAAGGCCTTGTCGACCCAGCACAACGACAACCCGGAAAAGGCATCGCGTCCCTACGATGTCGATCGTGACGGCTTCGTCATGGGCGAGGGCGCTGGCGTCGTCATCCTCGAAGAGCTCGAGCACGCCAAGGCCCGCGGCGCGAAGATCTATGCTGAAGTCGTCGGTTACGGCCTTTCCGGCGACGCCTTCCACATCACCGCTCCGTCGGAAGACGGCGATGGCGCCTATCGTTGCATGCAGATGGCGCTGAAGCGCGCCGGCCTGACGGCCGCCGACGTCGACTATATCAACGCCCACGGCACCTCGACCATGGCGGACACGATCGAGCTCGGTGCCGTCGAGCGCCTGGTCGGCGAGCATGCGTCGAAGATCTCCATGTCCTCGACCAAGTCGGCGATCGGTCATCTGCTCGGCGCTGCCGGCGCTGTCGAGGCGATCTTCTCGGCGCTCGCGATTCGCGACAACATCGCGCCGCCGACGCTCAACCTTGACAATCCGTCCGTGGAAACCAAGATCGACCTCGTGCCGCACGTTGCGCGCAAGCGCGAGATCAATGTGGCGCTGTCGAATTCCTTCGGCTTTGGCGGCACCAATGCGTCGCTGGTCCTGCGCCGCTATACGGACGGCTGATCGGCCCCTGCCAATCATCGGATCGATCCAACAAGTCGGTCCGATGATCCTGCTTTTGCCGCATTGCTCGCTACAAGCATGATTTGGGAGGATGCAACGCCATCGCGGCGGTGCTTGCCGACCGCTATGTTCGCGCAAGGCATATCTGTCAGATTGCCATTTAGCTATTGCCGGGAACATGTCGCTCGCCCAGTAGTAACCGGGGCGGCACGTTCCGAACGGTTGCCTGTCTCCTTAAATTCATCCGATTTAGGGAGGAAGCAGGCAGCCATTTAGAGTGTTACAGCGACCTTAAGGCGTCCTATAAGGCGTACGGTTCTGTAAAGTGTCAGCCGTCCGTCGTCTTCTCTTGAACAGGCGGTGAACCGACACATTTCTGTGGTTCCTGGTGCCAAGGCACTGCGCCGCAGGTCTATTGTGATGAAGACTGCGGAACGCCGCCCGCCAGGCCGGCGCCGATTTTGAAATTGACTTAAGCCTGCCATGGTCCAGTCCGAAATTCGCACCGGGGCAGGAAGAGAATGAGGTTGCGAATTTCGGGTTCGGGATAATCGTGAGCGACTCAAACGATAACGGCGCGGCGCAATTCGGCCGCAATGAAAACGCGAGCAACGGGCCGATCATTCCGAAATCGGCCAACGAGGCGTTGCGCCCGGAAAAGGTGCCGCAGCCTCCGAAGCGGTCGCGCAAGGCCCGCAGCCAGGTGGTGATCTTCCTGAACTTCGTGATGACCATCATCGTTTTCGCGGCGCTTGCCGCGGCCGGCACGGTCTACTACGCCATGCATCAGTACGAGAAGCCGGGTCCGCTGCAGGCAAACCAGAACTTCATCGTCAGGAGCGGCGCCGGTATGAGCGAGATCGCCAGCGGTCTCGAGCGCAGCAACATCATTACCGACGCGCGCGTCTTCCGCTTTGTCTCGGAAGCCTATCTCGACAATGAGACGCTGAAGGCCGGCGAGTATGAAATCAAGGCCGGCTCGTCGATGCAGGACGTGATGCAGCTTCTGAAGTCGGGCAAATCGATCCTCTATTCCGTTTCTCTGCCCGAAGGCCTGACCGTCAAGCAGATGTTCCACAAGCTTTCCGACGATCCGGTTCTGGTCGGCGACCTGCCGAAGGAACTTCCGCCGGAAGGCTCGCTGATGCCGGACACCTACAAGTTCACGCGCGGCACCAAGCGCGGCGAGATCGTCCAGCAGATGATTGCGGCGCAGAAGGCGCTGGTCGATCAGATCTGGCAGAAGCGTGATCCGGACCTGCCGGTTTCGACGGTCGAGGAACTCGTCACGCTTGCTTCGATCGTGGAGAAGGAAACCGGTCGCGCCGACGAACGGCCGCGGGTCGCCTCCGTTTTCATCAACCGGCTCGACAAGGGCATGCGGCTGCAGTCCGACCCGACGATCATCTACGGCATTTTCGGCGGCGACGGAAAGCCGGCGGACCGTCCGATCCTGAAGTCCGACATCGACAAGCAGACGCCCTACAACACCTATATCATCAAGGGTTTGCCGCCGACGCCGATCGCCAATCCGGGCCGTGCGGCGCTGGAGGCCGTCGCCAATCCGTCGCGTACGCCGGAACTCTACTTCGTGGCCGACGGTTCGGGGGGCCATGTTTTCGCGGAGACTTTGGACGAGCACAACGCGAATGTAAGGCGTTGGCGCAAGGCGGAAGCCGAGAAGGCAGCGGAAGCCGCGAAGGCTGCCACGGATGCTGCAGCGGCTGAACCGGCAGCAGCGCAGCCGCAATAAACGCTGCATTGTGGACGGATAGATCACGGCGCGGATATCCCTTGCGGGATGCCGCGCCGTCGCCGTATTGCTTCTGCTGAAACACAACGGAGGTGACGATGCCGCTCCAATCGATGACCGGCTTTGCCCGCAGGGAAGGCAGCAGTGGCCGCCGCCGTTGGGCCTGGGAACTGCGCTCCGTCAATGGCAAGGGCCTTGATCTCAGGTTGCGCCTGCCGCAAGGGCTCGAGCGCTTCGAGCCCGAGGTGCGCAAACTCGCGGCAGACTATTTCGCGCGTGGCAATCTCCAGATCGGACTTTCCGTCAGCGGCGCGGAAGCAACCGTCGAGGCGGTGGTCAATCAGGGCGCGTTGACGGCGGTCTTGAATTTGCGCGAACAACTCGGCGATCTCGTCGATCCGGCGCCGTTGAAATTTGACACGCTTCTCTCAATCCGCGGCATTGTCGATTTTCGCGAGCCGGAAGAAAGCGAAGAAGAGCGTGCTGCCCTTGATACGGACATCGTCGAAGGGTTGAGGCTCGCGCTTGCCGATCTCCGCACCATGCGTGAGGAGGAGGGGGCCGCGCTCTGTCAGATCCTGCTGGCGCAGGTCGAAGGCATCGAGGCACTCACGGCGACCGTGGAAGCCGATCCGTCCCGTAGCGCCGCGGCGATCGCCGACCGGCTTGCCCAGCAGGTGGCCCTGGTGATGGACAACGGTTCCTCGCTCGACCGGGAACGCCTTTATGCCGAAGTGGCGCTCCTCGCCACCAAGGCCGATCTTCGGGAAGAGATCGACCGGCTTGGCTCCCACATCGCAGCGGCGCGTGAGCTGCTGGCGAAGGGCGGCCCCGTCGGTCGCAAGCTTGATTTCCTGGCACAGGAATTTAACCGAGAATCGAATACGATCTGTTCCAAGTCGAATGCGGCCGCCGTTTCTGCCGCCGGCATCGAACTCAAGGTCGTCATCGACCAGTTCCGCGAACAGGTCCAGAATCTGGAGTAAAGCATGACCCCGGCGACCCCTTCGCCCATCAAGATCGCCCGTCGTGGGCTGATGCTCGTCATTTCCTCGCCCTCGGGCGCCGGCAAGTCGACGATCGCGCGCAACCTCCTGGAAGCCGATCCGGAGATGAGCATCTCCGTCAGCGTGACGACGCGCCAGCGCCGTCCGAGCGAAATCGATGGCCGGCATTATCACTTCAAGTCGATCCGGGAATTCGAGGCGTTGCGGGCGACCGACTCGCTGCTCGAATGGGCGGAGGTGCACGGCAATTTCTATGGCACGCCACGCGATGCGGTCGAAGCGGCGATGGCCGCCGGCCGCGACATGCTCTTCGATATCGATTGGCAGGGCGCCCAGCAGCTTCAGGAAAAGATGGCCGGCGACGTCGTGTCGATCTTCATCCTGCCGCCGTCGATGACCGAGCTGCAGTCACGCCTGCACCGTCGGGCCGAAGACAGCGAAGAGGTGATTGCGACGCGGCTTGCCAACTCACGCGCCGAAATCGAGCACTGGCGCGAGTACGATTACATCGTGCTCAACGACGACCTCGACCGCGCTTTCGCCTCCGTGCGGGCAATCGTCGAGGCGGAACGGCTTCGTCGCGACCGACGTCCGGGCCTGTTCGATTTCGTCAATGGGCTTCTGACGGAAAATCCGTTCTAGAGCATGCTGCTTTCATTCGGAAGCATAGCCTGAGTTTCTGAGATAATTGGCGCATTCGGCTGGCGAGAAGGTGTCGAGCAATTCACCGGCCTTGCGCCATGTTGCCTCGACGGTCCGTGGGGCTGCTTTCCTGATGAGATGCTTGAGTTTGGCAAAGACCTGCTCGATGGGATTGAGGTCGGGGCTGTAGGGCGGCAGGAAGAAGAGGTGCGCCCCTGCGGCCCTGACGGCGCGACGGACGGCTTGTCCCTTGTGGCTGCCGAGATTGTCGAGGACGACGATGTCGCCCTTGGCGAGCGTGGGCACGAGGACCTTCTTGACATAGAGGGTGAAGAGCTCGCCGTTGATCGGCCCGTCGATGACCCAAGGCGCATCGATACGGTCGCAGCGCAAGGCGGCGATGAAGGTCAGGGTTTTCCAGTGGCCGTGTGGGACCGGCGCAGCGAGCCGCCGGCCGCGCGGCGCCCAGCCCCTGAGCGCCGCCATATTCGTCTTGATCCAGGTTTCATCGAGAAAGACCAGCCGACGGGCTTCGATCCGATGCTGGTGGGTCTTCCATCGCAGCCGCTTGCGGGCAATGTCCACTCGCGTTTGCTCAGCCGGCAGAACTGTTTTTTTTGAAGCTCAGGCCTTCGGCTCGAACAAAGACCCAAACCGCTCGACGGTCGGTCTTGATGCCACGTTCGGCCAATTCCGCCACCAATCCCCGTGTCGTAAACGGCCCGGATTGACAGCGTTCACGCAACCAGTCCGCCCGCTCGCCCGACAGGGTGCGCTTCTTGCGTCCGCCGACACGGCCGGGCTCAAGAGAGCCGGTCTCGGCAAGACGTCGCTTCCATTTTGAAACGCAGGAGGGAGCAATCGAAAGCGCGGCCGCGATCGACCGCGTCGTCTCCCCGCTACGCAATCGGGCCAGCGCCCGCTCCCGCAGGTCCTCCGAATAAGCTCGCGTCATCCATGCCGGCCATCCTTCCGGCATGGACAGGGAATCACATCCCAACTGATTTGCGAATCCCCGATTCCGGAAAAATGCAGCACGTTCTAGAGCGACCTTCGTGCGTTCACCGGAACGCGCGGCGCTCAAAGCCGCTCACCAGACAGGGTGTGTGATCGGGCCTCGCCGGCCGAAAGCTCCGCTGCTGCGGCTCAGAGGCAGTTTGCCAGACGGCAGAATTCTTCCACCGAAAGCGTCTCGGCCCGCCGCTGCGGGTCGATATCGGCCTTTGCCAGCAGGGCTTCGCCGCCAAGCGGCTTGAGGCTTTGCCGCAGCATCTTGCGGCGCTGGCCAAAGGCGGCGTGCGTCACCTTCTCGAGTGCCGAAACGGAGCAGGGGATTGGGTTCTCCACAGGCTCCAGATGGACCACCGACGATGTCACCTTCGGCGGCGGGGTGAAGGCTTGCGGCGGCACGTCGAAAGCCATCCGCGCCCTGGTGCGCCAGCCGCAGAGCACCCCGAGCCGTCCGTAGTGATCGTCATCCGCTTCGGCGACGATCCTGAGGCCCACTTCCCGCTGGAACATCAGCGTCAATGACTGCCAGAACGGCGGCCAGCGTTCGGGCAAAAGCCAGTTGACGAGCAATTGCGTGCCGACATTGTAGGGCAGGTTGGCGATGATCTTGACCGGCCCACCGTCGGCAAGCGTCTCGAACGGTGTTTTCAGGGCGTCGCCTTCGATCACCTGCAACCGGTCCGGATAATGCGCGCCAATTTCGGCAAGCGCCGGCACGCAGCGGGAATCGCGCTCGATCGCGATGACTTTCTTGGCTCCGAGGGCCAGGATGGCGCGCGTCAGGCCGCCGGGACCAGGCCCGACTTCGATGACCGTCACGCCTTCGAGCGAACCGGCGGTCCGGGCAATCTTCTGCGTCAGGTTGAGGTCGAGCAGGAAGTTCTGGCCCAACGCCTTCCTGGCGTCGAGGCCGTGGCGCTGGATCACGTCGCGCAGCGGAGGAAGACCGTCGAGCGCGGCCATCAGCGGATATCTCCCGGGGTATTGGCCGCGAGCATCGCGGCAAGATCAAGTGCCGCCCTGAGGCTGTCGTCGCGGGCGACGCCTTTGCCGGCAAGGCTGAAGGCCGTGCCGTGGTCCGGCGACGTGCGGATAAAGGGAAGGCCGAGCGTGACATTGACGCTGTCGTCGAAGCCGAGCGCCTTGGCCGGGATCAGCGCCTGATCGTGATACATGCAGATTGCTACGTCGTAGGTCGCGCGCGCCCGATCATGGAACATCGTATCCGCCGGCAGAGGACCCACAGCATCGATCCCGTCGGCCTGCAGACGGTCGATCACGGGGCGGATGACGGCGTCGTCCTCAAGGCCGAGCGCACCGTTTTCGCCGGCGTGAGGGTTGAGCCCGGCGATCGCGAGGCGCGGTCGCTCGAGCCCGAAACGGTTGCGCAGATCAGCCGCCGTGATCGCACAGGTGCGATAGATGAGATCCGGCGTTAACTGGCCCGGTACGTCCTTCAGCGGGATGTGGATGGTGACCGGAACCGCGCGCAGCTTCGGTCCGGCCAGCATCATGACCGGCAGAACGGTTTGTCCCGTCGCCTTCTCCGCAAGATCCGCCAGGTATTCGGTGTGGCCGGGAAAACGGAAGCCGGCGTCGTAGAGGACTGCCTTGGCGATCGGGTTGGTCACAACGGCCGAAGCTTCGCCGGCGGTTACGAGCTGCACCGCCATATCGATCGCCTTGATGACAGCGCTGGCATTGGCGGTGTCGGGATCGCCCGCCGTAACCGGGGCAGGACAGGTGACCGGCAGCACCGGCAGTGCCGCATCGAACACGGCAATGGCGCCGGCGCAATCCGTCTCCCGCACGGGAACCGAATAGCCGAGCATCGCCGCTCGCGCGGCAAGCACCGAAGGATCGCCGACAAACAGGAAAGGTGCCGTCGCGTGCTCGCGGCGGCCAAGCCAGGCGGAAAGGCTGATATCCGGCCCGATACCGGCCGGATCGCCCATGGTCAGGGCGAGTGGCCCGCCGGTTGGTTCGCGCATGTTACCGATGTGCTTACTTGTTGACGATCTGCGCCTTCTTGCGCAGTTCCTCGAGGTACTTTTCGCTGTTCGGGTCTTCTCCACCCGCCTTCTTCTTGCCGATATCCTCGGCGCGGAAGACGATTTCAGCGGCCGTGTCGTCGTTGACCTCACGCTTCTTGCAGATCGCCAGGTATTCAACGCCCTTTTCCGTTACGCGAGTTCCGGTCGTGCCGTTTTCGCCGGCCTTTTCGACCAGGGGCTTCCATTCGTCCGGCAATTGCTGGGCGAGCATGCGACCGAGATTGCGGATCGAAACGTCGCGATAGTTGGCGGCGAACACCTTGGAGGTCTCGCAGCCCGGGAACTGCGACCGCGAGGCATTTGCCTCAGCTTGCCGCTTTGCCGTGATGGCGCCGCGCTTCTTTTCGGGAATGACGAAGATCACCTGTTGGAGGAAGTATTCCGTCGTCACCGGCTTGCTGCCGCCGCCTTCCATCATCCGCTTGACGAGATCGGCGCCCTGCAGCCGGCTCGAATTTCCGTAGCGGAAGTTGACCGCGCGCGGCCAGCTCATCTGGACGGCGATATACTGCTTGAAATGCTCTACGCCGACGCCCGCCTGGTCGAGGATCTTGCCGAGCTGTTCCGGCGAAAGCTTGTTGCCTCCGGCAAAGCGGGCAAAGGCGGCATCGACCTCTTGCGTGCTGACCGACTGCCCAAGCCGGGCAATCTCGGCACGCTTCAGCACCTCGTCGACAAGCTGCTTCTTGGCTTCGTCTGCTCCGCCCTTTTGATGCTGCAGGCGGATGAATGCGACACGTTTGGCAATATCGCCCGAGGTGATCACGGTGTTGTTGACCGTCACCTTAACCTGACTTGCAGCCTGCGCACCGACACATGCCGCGATGCTCAGGGCTCCGGCCACAGCCAATACCGAAAGCGTCCTCGAGATCGACATTTTCCCGCCCATTACCTTTTCCTGTTTGCCGGACGATCACTGTCGTCGGGTCTTGTCCGCCTGCCGGCGTTGCGCCGTTGCCTTATCTTGTCGGAGGAAATGCATAATACATGCGGCCAAACGATGACAAGACCGTTTGAGCAGCCCAAAATTGCGAGAGGGGGCGAACTTCGCGTTTCGCCCCCTCGTTCCAATGATCTTAATAGTAGTCCAGCTCTTCGAACTTGGTGTCGCCGACATTGACGTCGCCGAGGGTGCGGAAGCTGATCCTGGCACCGATCGACCAATCGTTCGCCAGCGTGCTGCCGGTATCGCGTTCCTGCTTGTAGACGATCGAGAACAGGGTGTCCTGATCGTCGTAGGTGATGCCGAAGCCGTTGCGCGAGATGACGTCCCGGTTGATGTCGTAGGTGATGGCACCAAAGACCGACCAATAGTCGTGGAACTTATAGGCGGCGGCCGTCTGGATTTCGTCCTGATCCACCTGCGAACCATAAAGCGGCTGCGCTTCGATGCGCGTATAGGTCATCGCCGCCTGCCACGTCGTGCCGAGGTACCCGACGGTCGCATCGGCACGACGCAGTGCCAGATCCTTTTCGTCGAGACGGCCCGAGAGGCTAGCCATCAGGCCGGACGGTGCATCGATGCCGAACATCGCGACATAGTCTGAGCTCTTCGTTTCCAGACCGGAGTTCGCGCCGGTCTTCACCAGGTCGTCGGTTGCAAACGAATTCAGGCCACCGAGATGGAAGGACTGACCGACGACACCGCGGAGGCCATAGCCGCTGTCGAAGGTGCCGGTATAGCGGAAGCCGACGTTGGCGCGCGTGCCACCTTCGACCCGGTCGAAGCCCGAGAACTTGTCGCGGTCGAAAAGGTTGGTCGCGTCGAACACGAAGCTCTGGGCGTCTTCGTTCGGCAGGCCGCCGGCATCCTGTTCGTCCGGGCGTGCATAGAGCTGAGCGATCGGCTCGAGCACGTGGCTGCTGTCCTCGCCGACGAAGAGAATCGGGTAACGGGCCTCGAGACCGGCGGTCAACATGCGCCGCGTCGTCGCGTCGCTGGTGTTGTAGTCGCCGGTATAGAGCGGTCCTGGCGCGTCCATGTTGAGCCCGAGGGCATCACCGCGCGCCGCCAGAAGCGGTGTGACGACGAGGCCGCCGGGGGCGATGAAAGTGCGCTTCCATTCAAGCTCGCCCGTCAGGCGGTGGGTTGTGCCCTCCAGACCGCGGAAGCGATCGACGACGCCTGGAACATTCTCGAGGTCCAGCCGATTGCGCTTGATGTTCGTCAGGTTGACGGTTGCCGAAAGTTCGCCGCCCAAAATGGGCTGAGGCGCCTTGTAGGAGTAATCGAGAACCTGCGCCGCAGGCTGCTGATTTTCCTTGATGCTGTTCGGGTCCGCGTCCTGAATGTCGAAGTAGAAGGCGCGCAGGTCGAAGAAGTTTCGCTTGCCGAGCCCGGTCAGGTAGGCCTGGTTGACATAGGTCGTTCCGTCGAAGTTCGACAGTTCGTAGGTCTTGGCGAAGTTGGCGTCCGACTGGACGAGAACGTTCCAGCCGAACGTCCAGCGCGGATTGATCTCGAACTCGGCCTTCGACGCGATCATGCCGCGACTGGTCTTCTCGGCGTCCACCGTGCCAGGCGTGAACTTGCTCCTGTCGAGCTGGCTGATGCCGGCGACGTTCAGCGTATGGAAGCCGTTGTGGAACCGCTGGCGGAACTCGCCTTCCAGCAGGAAACCCTGCCGGGTCAGGCCCGTAACGGTTGCCGTCGCATCCATATAGGGCGAGATCGCCCAATAGTAGGGAACGCCGACGCCGACGCCGAGCTTCTGCGCCGAGCGGAAGGTCGGGAAAAGGAAGCCACTCTTGCGCTTGACCGTATGGTCGGGCAACTCCATCACCGGAATATAGGCGATGGGCTTGCCGAAGAGCTCGAAACGGGCGTTCTCCAGGCGAATCGTCCGCGTACGGCCGTTCTGAATGACGCGCTGCGCCTTGATATGCCACAGCGAGCGATGTTCCGGCTTGGTCGCGCAGGGTGTGCAGGCCGTGTAGACGGCCTCGTTCAGGATGAATTCCTCGCCGTTCCGCCGCTCGCCGCTCGTTGCGGCAAGTCGGGTCAGGTCGGTGGTTTCGATGCGCATCTGCTCAAGGAAACCGTTGCCGAAATCGTCGGTGACGTCCATCTTGTCGGCGTAGACGACATTGCCGCCCGGCTCGATGAACTGGATGTCCCCGGATGCATAGATGCGGCCATTCTTCTGGTCGTACTCGACCTGGCGGGCCACCATCTTGTAGCCGCCGTAGTCGATCTGCACGTTGCCGCGCACGATCACCTTCTCGGCGTCCTTGTTGTAGACGAGCTCATTGGCGGACAGAAGCAGCTTGGCGTCTTCTGGCATGTTCGGACGCAGCGAATCGAGGCGGTCCGAAGCCTGCTGCGCCATAGCAGGCGCACTCATTCCCATGGCAAGTGTCTGCAGCGCCACGCCTGCGAGCAGGGTAGCGTTGATCAGCGTCATGCGTTTGCGGTTCACTACCGCCACTAGCCATCCTCCTGATTTAAAAGAATCGTCGAGCCCAGCGCCATCGCTACAACAACTGGCAACCAGGCTGCAACGAAAGGAGGCACAATGCCGCTGCTCCCGAATGCTTTGACAAGCACGGTGACGACATAAAGCACGAAGCCTGAAAGGATGCCACCGAGAATTACGGAGCGAGATTGGTTGAACCGGCTAAATTTGAGCGACACGCAGGCGGCGATCAGCGTCATGGCGACGAGAAGCAGCGGCAGCGAGAGCATCGAGTGGAATTGGGTTTCCATGGCATTGGTTGAAAAACCAAAAGAGCGAGCCACTTCGATCTTGCCGGGCAGGTCAAAAAACTGAATGGAATCAGCCTTTGCAAGACGTTCCTGAACAAACTCAGCCTTCAGATTGGTGCTGAGTTGTGCTGTTTTCAAACGACGCGGCAGTTGTCCGTTGCGCGTTTCCGTTACCTGGTTAAGAAGCCAGTAACCATCTTCGAGCTTCGCCGAGGCCGCATCCTGTCTCAGAATGATCGAGCCCTGTGGATCGAAGTGGATGACGGTGACGTTGAGGAGCGTCGTGCCGTTGTCCTGGACCGAGCGCGCGCCGATGATCGTATCGGTCCCGTTGTAGATCTGTCGCAGCCACGGAATCGACCCCGCGTCGGAGGAACGCGAGGCGCCCCATTCCGCCAGCAGTGCCTCCCCACGTTTCGTGCCCCAGGCTGCCAGCGGGTTGAGCGCGATCACGGCGAGCACGCCGAAGAGGAAGGCGCCCAGCACGAACGGGCGCAGGAACTGCCAGACGGAGATACCTGCGGCGCGGGTCACGACCAGTTCGTAGCGCCGGTTAAGGGAGATCAGCGCCGCCATTGCCGAAAACAGCGCCACAAACGGAATCGTCTGCTGCAGGATCAGCGGGATGCGAAGCGCGGTCATCAGCAGGGCGCCGGTGATCGAATAATGTGGCAGGTTCGCCAGGCGGCTTGCCTGCTCGCTGAAGTCGATGATGAAGATCAGCGAGAAGATGCCGACGAGAAACCAGAAAGTGGTGACCGCGTAGCGGATGAAGAAGTAGCGTCCGAGCGTGCCCATCATGATGGCTGCCCTCCTTCGGCGTCACGCCGCACCAGGCGCAGGCGTTCAAGGAGATCCTGCAGCTTTTCCTGCCAGGTCATCGGGATGTCGAGACGCTTGTTGCTCACGAGCTGGTGAATGCAGAGCGCACCGGCTGCAAGTGGCACGATGTACATCAGGGGCACGAACCAGATGGAATCCTCGGCGCTGTTGCCGGCATAGAAGGTCATCCAGCGGATGAGCAGCGCCGTTCCGAGCGCGCTCACCATGGGATGGAGGCGCGCTTCCCGGTGAGACCGCGCATCGCTGCTGAACACCAGTGCGATCAGCCCGAACAGCAGCGGGAAGGTCCACTCCGTCAGGCGGCGGTTGATCTCGGCGGTAAAGGCAAGCGGCTTGTTCTTGTAGACCTGATCGTTCGGATCGGGATTGAGCAGTCCGGCGAGGTCCCGGTCCTTCGCCCGGATCGTCGCCTCGCGCGTCGTCTTGGTCATGTCGGCGAGGTCGAAGGCATAGGAATCGAACTTGATGATCGAGACGCTGCCGTCCGGCAGTTTGCGTTGCACCTCGCCGTCCTTCATCACCAGCGCGGAGCTTTTTTCGTCGACCGCGCCTTCGCGGGCGTAATAGACGAGTTCGAAGGCTGGATTGCGCGAATCGGCAACGAAGATGCCCTGCAATACGCCGCCGCTTCGCCGCGCACCGACCTGGACATAGAGTCCGTCGGCAACCTTGCGGAACGAGTTCTCCTGAACGACGGACGACAGCAGATCCGCATTGGCGGTCGCCAGCATCTTGCGTACCGAAACGCGCGAATAGGGCTCGACGAAATTGTCGACGGCGAAAGACAGGACGCTCAGGCCCACTGCCAGGTAGATGACCGGCCGGATGATGGCCATGCGCGAGCTGCCGGCAGCGTTGAGCACCGTCAGTTCCGAATCGGTGTTCATCGTAGTGAGCGTCTGGGTGACGCCGATGACCAGTGCAAAGGGCAGGATGATCGGGATGACCGAAGGCAGGATGAGCGTTGCCAGCTTGGCGAAGGCCAGAACCGACTGGCCGCTGTCGGTGACCAGATTGACGTTGGCAAGCGCCTGCGTCGTCCACACGATGCCGAGCAATGGCAGGAGTGTCGCCAGGAACATGATCAAGGCACGCCGGAATATGTAGCGTTCGATCAGCTTCATGCCCGTGTCCGGTCCAAAATCCTGCTCATGTTTCTGTTCCGGCGGCGGCATCGGGCCGGGCTTTGCCCGGGTCCAAGCCGAAGCCTGATTCCTGCCTGCTATTCGCGTCGCTCAAATTCTGAAGCAACAGGGATAATTTAAGGCGAAGAACCTCGGTTAACCGCATGTAAACATCCGGGGGCATCTTGCCAAGCGGTTGAAAAGCGAGAAGGGTGCCGGCCACAGCTTTGACGGTGGCGAATGTTGCGAATATTTTCCACTGTAACCGCCCGGTAACAGGGCGGATCGCCACAAGCCTCGCCGTGTCATCCCAGCGCGTCGCGGCCACCATCACCTTGCCCTGGCGCCGGCTCTCGGAAGCTTCTTTCGATTCTCCGGATGCGCGCAGAGACAAGAAAGTAGCCGGAGTTTTTCAATGCCGATGAAGTTCGAGTTCACCTTTGCCAAGTCCCACCGGCCGAGCGGCGGTGTCGCCGTGCTCCTCAAGACGTCGGGCGGCGGAGCTGCAGCCGGCGCCGATGTCGCCGATCCGGAAGACGTCGTGACGAAGGCGGCGAAGGTGAAGAAGTTCACTGCAAAGGCGTTCTCCAGCCTCGATATCGTCGCGCCGCATGGCTCGCCTGCAGACCGAATCATCGTGCTCGGGCTTGGAGAAGCGGATGCGCTTACGGAACACGATTGGCTGAAGGCCGGCGGTGCCGTTGCCGCGAAGCTCGGTTCGGCCGACAAGGTGACCGTCTTCATCGACGCGCCCGAGGTTGACGTGACCGGCAAGGCGGCCGCCGATTTCGCGCTCGGCATGGAGATGAACGCCTACAGATTCGATGGCTACAAGACCAAGAAAGCCGACGACGATGCCAAGTTCTCCGGCAAGCCGGCCAAGGTAACGATCGTCACCGGCACCGTTATCGCCGCGAAGAAGGCCTTCGCCACCGCGCAGGCGGTTGCCGAGGGCGTCTTCCTGGCGCGCGATCTGGTGAACGAGCCGGCGAACGTGTTGGGCCCGGTCGAGTTTGCCGCCAAGGCAAAGGATCTGGAGAAGCTCGGCGTCGAGGTGGAGATTCTCACCGAAAAGGAAATGAAGAAACTCGGCATGGGCGCGCTGCTGGGTGTGGCGCAGGGGTCTACCCGCCCGCCGCGGCTCGTTGTCATGCAGTGGAAGGGCGGCAAGGCCAAGGAGCGTCCGCTCGCCTTCGTCGGCAAGGGCGTCGTCTTCGACAGCGGTGGCATCTCGATCAAGCCGGCCGCCGGCATGGAGGAGATGAAGGGTGACATGGGCGGCGCCGCCGCCGTCATCGGCCTCATGCATGTGCTCGCTGCGCGCGAAGCGAAGGTCAACGCCATCGGCATCATCGGCCTTGTGGAAAACATGCCCGACGGCAGCGCACAGCGCCCCGGCGACATCGTGACCTCGATGTCCGGCCAGACGATCGAGGTGATCAACACCGATGCCGAAGGCCGCCTCGTGCTGTGCGATGCGCTGTGGTACTGCAACGACCGCTTCAAGCCGCAGGCGATCATCGATCTCGCGACCTTGACCGGCGCCATCATGGTCGCGCTCGCAACCCACCACGCCGGCCTGTTCTCGAACGACGACCGCCTGGCCGGTCAGTTGCTCGCCGCCGGCATCGCGACGCAGGAACGCCTGTGGCGCATGCCGCTCGGCAAGGAATACGACAAGATGATCGACAGCAAGTTCGCCGACATGAAGAACACCGGCGGCCGGCACGGCGGTGCGGTAACGGCGGCGCAGTTCCTGAAGCGTTTCGTCAAGGATACGCCTTGGGCGCATCTCGATATCGCCGGCACCGCCATGGGCGCGCCGACGGACGAGGTCAACCAGTCCTGGGGCTCGGGATTCGGTGTCCGGCTGCTCGATGAACTGGTGCGGGCGAGCTACGAATCCTGACCGGCCGCGACGGACGTGACGAAAGGCGGGAAGCAATCGGGATGACCGAAATCCTGTTCTATCACCTGACGGAATCGAAACTCGAAGACGCGTTGCCGCCGTTGCTCGACAAGAGCGTCGAGCGCGGCTGGCGGGTGGCTGTGCAGACGATCGATGCCGAGCGGCGCGACGCGCTCGACACGCATCTGTGGGTCTATCGCGACGAAAGCTTCCTGCCGCATGGCACGGATGCCGGCGACTTCGCCGCAGATCAGCCGGTCTTGCTGGTGGCCGACGAAGGCAATGCGAATGCCGCGACGGTTCGCTTCGTCATTGACGGCGCCAGCCCGCCTGATGTTTCGACCTACGAGCGCGTCGTCTTCATGTTCGATGGTTACGACCAGGATCAGCTCGAGGGTGCGCGCGCCCATTGGAAGCGGTTGAAGGGGGAGGGGCACAACCTCACCTACTGGCAGCAGAACCGCGACGGCCGCTGGGAAAAGAAGGCTTGAGTTTACAACGCATTGCGACGAGAAAGCCCGCGGCCGATGCCGCGGGCTTCGTGTTTCTGCCGTGCTCAGAAGTTCAATCGTGGAACGCTTCGACGAACTTGCGCTTGCCGAGCATGAAGGCATCGGCGACATGGCGCAGCGGCGCCAGATCGACATCCGACGTCCCGGCTTTGACGATCTCGGCGAAGCGCCGATAGAGCATCGGGTATTCCTGTTCGGGCTCCTGGTGCACGAGCTTGCCATCGATGGCGAGCTTGGCGCCGCCTTCGGACAGCACCATCTCGCCTGCCGCGGTCCGGGCGACGATGTCCCAGCTCTGCTTGCCGGTCTGGCGCCAGTCGAATTCGGCGGAAACCGGCAGTTTCTTCCCATCCGTGAAGCTGATGTTGGCGGCAATCGGCGCGTCGCGATTCTCGGGGAATTCGAGCACGGCCGAGGTCACGAACAGCGGCCGCGGCAGGATGTGGGTGACGATCGAAAGTGCATTGATGCCCGGGTCGAACACGCCGAGACCGCCCGCCGCCCAGATCCATTCCTGATTCGGGTGCCAGTGGCGCACGTCTTCCTTCCAGATGACCTGGACATCATTGATCGTCGTAGTCGCCAGAAAGGACTTTGCCGCTTCCACGGCCGGTGCGTAGCGGGAGTGCCAGCTGGCAAACAGCGACAGCCCCTTCGATGCCGCCAGCGCTTCGAGGTCCGCGACTTCGCTAAGGGTGGCGCCCGGCGGCTTTTCCAGGAACACGTGCTTGCCGGCGTCGAGCGCCGTGCGGGCCGCCTCGTAGCGATACTGCGGCGGCATGCAGAGCGACACGGCCTCGATCGCAGGCACGGCTTCGAGCATCGCCTCGATCGATTTGAAATTGTCGATGCCGTCGACCGTGCCATGCCGGCTGGCCGCGGCGATCAGGTGATAGTCGCCGTTTCTGGCGATCGCCGGCAGATGCTGGTCGCGAACGATCTTGCCGACGCCGACAAGCGCAATTTTGATGGGGGCCATTGGTGTTCCGCTCGATTTGTATGACTTATTGTCGGCTCTTGTAGCAGATTGCGCAAAGGGGGCAAGCGCCGCCGGTCTGCCGCCAACATATGCCATCAATGTCGTGGAAATCGACAGACGATCATTCCCTCTGAACGCCATCGCTCTAGCTCTACCACCGGACGTGCCGTGTCGTCTCGCCAGCGGGGGCGGGTCAACAGGGTGATCTGACCGCCCGAAGAGGAGTGAACATGCAGTTGCAAATCCGTCGCGCAAGCCGTGCCGAACTCGATGTCATGATCGAATGGGCCGCGGAGGAAGGTTGGAATCCCGGCCTCGGCGACGCAGGCCCGTTCTGGACGGCCGACCCGGACGGTTACTGGATCGCGGATGGAGAGGAAGGACCCGTCGGAGCCATTTCACTGGTGCGATACAACCAAAGCTATGGCTTTCTCGGCTTCTTCATCACGCGGCCGGACTTTCGCGGCCAGGGCATCGGCCGCCAATTGTGGCAGCAGGCGATGTCGTCCGCCGATGGGCGCATCGTCGGCCTCGACGGCGTGGTCGCCCAGCAGAAGAATTATCGCCGATCCGGCTTCGCTTACGCTCATGCGAACATCCGCTATGGCGGTGTCATCGATGTCGTCGAGCCGCCGGGTGCCGATCTCCTGGAGGTCGCGCCGGTTCATATGTCGCTCCTCACCGAATATGACCGCCGCTTCGTCCCGGCCCGTCGCGAGGCATTCCTTCGGGAATGGTTGAAGTCGAGTGATGGACGGCGCAGTGTCTTGCTGCTGCGCGATGGGGCGGTCGCCGCCTGCGGGACGATTCGTGCCTGCCGCAACGGCTTCAAGATCGGACCGCTCTTCTCCGACACGGAGACCGGCGCCGATCTGGTGTTTCGCAAGCTCGCCTCCGGCGTCAACGGCAGCGAGGTCTATCTCGATATCCCCGAACCGAACGCCTCGGCCAAGGCGCTTTGCGATCGCTACAATCTGCGGCCGGTGTTCGAAACGGCGCGCATGTATCGCGGACCAGACCCCGGCCTGCCGCTTGCCCGGATCTACGGCATCACCACGTTTGAGCTGGGATGAGCGATCGGTTGGCCTGTGTCAGCCGGCCATCGCCTCTTCGTATTCGGCGGAAAGCTCAAGCCATTGCTCTTCGGCGTGAACGAGTTTCGCTGCCGCGTCGGCGCGTTCCTTGGCCTTCTGTGCAGCTTTCGCAGGCGACTTTTCGTAGAGCGCCGGATCGGCCAGTTCCACATCAAGTGCCTGAATCAGTTTCTCCAGCTTTCCGGTCAAGGATTCGATTTCATTGATCTTCTTGCGAAGCGGCGCAAGCGAGGCGCGCTTGTCGGCATTGGCCTTGCGCTGGTCCGCCTTCGAAACGCTGTCTTCGGTGCTCGCCGGCTTGGCCCTCTCGTCCTTCACCTTGGGGCCGCCGACGATCTGGCTGCGATAATCCTCGAGGTCGCCGTCATAGCTCGTCACGGTTCCATCGCGCACCAGCCACAGCCGATCGGCGGTCGCCTCGATCAGGTGTCGATCATGCGAGATCAGGATCACGGCGCCGGAATAGTCGTTGAGTGCGGTGATCAGCGCGTTGCGGCTGTCGATGTCGAGGTGGTTGGTCGGCTCGTCGAGAATCAGCAGGTTCGGCGCGTCGAAGGCGGCAAGGCCCATCAGCAGCCGCGCCTTTTCGCCGCCGGAGAGATCCTTGGCGGGCGTTTCCATCTTTTCTGTCGCAAGTCCCATCTGCGCCACGCGCGAGCGCACCTTGGCTTCCGGCGCGTCCGGCATGCGCCGACGCACATGCTCCACGGCGCTCTGGCCCGGGATGAGGTCGTCCAACTGGTGCTGGGCGAAGAAGCCGACCTTGAGGTTCGGCGCGATCTTCAATTCGCCCGCTTCAGGCGCCAGCCGACCGGAGATGAATTTGGCGAAGGTGGACTTGCCGTTGCCGTTGGAGCCAAGCAGCGCGATGCGGTCGTCGGTATCGATCCTGAGGTTCAGCCGCTTGAGGATCGGCTTGCCGGGCTCGTAGCCGACGGCGCCGCCGGTCACGGCGATGATCGGCGATGCCGCTTCCTTCTCCGGATCCGGGAAGGAGAAACCCTGGACATGGTCCTCGATGACGGCGGCCACCGTTCCCATGCGCTCCAGCGCCTTGATGCGGCTCTGCGCCTGGCGGGCCTTCGTCGCCTTGGCGCGGAACCGGTCGATGAAGCTCTGCAGATGCTTGCGGGCGGCGTCGTTTTTCGCCTTCGCCTTCATCTGCAATTCATCGGCCTCGGCCTTCTGCCGTTCGAACTGGTCGTAGGAGCCGCGATAGAAAGTGAGCTTCTTCTGATCGAGGTGCACGATGGCGTTGACTGCGGTGTTCAGGAGATCGCGGTCGTGGCTGATGATGATGACCGTATGCGGATAGCGGCGGACATAGTCCTCCAGCCAGAGCGTGCCTTCGAGGTCGAGGTAGTTGGTCGGCTCGTCGAGCAGCAGCAGGTCGGGCTCGGAGAAAAGCACCGCGGCCAGGGCCACGCGCATCCGCCAGCCGCCGGAGAAGGACGATGCCGGCCGCTGCTGCGTCTCGTGGTCGAAGCCGAGGCCGGCGAGGATGCTGGCCGCCCGCGACTCGGCCGAGTGGGCGCCGATATCGGCAAGCCGCGTCTGGATCTCGGCGATGCGGTGCGGGTCGGTCGCAGTCTCCGCTTCGGCGATCAGCGCCGAGCGCTCCTTGTCTGCCTTGAGCACGATCTCGATCAGCGGCTCCTCGGTGCCGGGCGCTTCCTGCGCCACCTGGCCGATACGGGCATTCTTGGGCAACGAGATGCTGCCGGCTTCGGAGGCAAAGTCGCCGGTGATGATGCGAAACAGCGTCGATTTGCCGGCACCGTTTCGGCCCACGAGCCCTGCCTTCGTGCCCGCCGGAAGCGTCACGGATGCATTTTCGATGAGGAGACGTCCCGCGATGCGGGCGGAAAGGCCGGAAATCTGGATCATTGCGGCCTTTTGCCCGGACTTGGCCGGGAAGGCAAGAGGCGCGGCTATGCTGCGTTTTCCTGCGATGGCGGTCCGGGATTTCAAGAGGTCATTGTTATCGATTTTTGAACAACGCGTTCCGCCAATCGATACTACACATCCTCATCGTGAGGGACCATCTCAATGATCGGAAGGGCAGGGACCGCTCTTCTGACCGCCTCGATCGACTGAACGCCATCGGCAAGGGCCCCGCGTTCCGAGGGACGACCGATCCGGCCACGGACATTTTAGATGAAACCTCGTTCGACCGAACGAGCCTCCCAGGAGTGAAGATCATGAAAACCGCAATCCAGACCGCTCTTTCCGCCGCTCTCGTTGCAGCCGCCATCCTCGGTGGCGCCTCCGCTGCCTTGGCCGGCGGCAGCTACTACGAAGGCGTCAGCCCGACGCCGCTCTATACCGAGCGCACGCCTGCCGTTACCGGCAAGTCGTCCTTTACCATCGGCAATTCTGAAGCCGGCTATGTCGACCGCACCAACACCGGTTCGGTGGTGAGCTATGGCGTTGCGCCGAAGAGCGTGCAGGGTGGCGAAGGCGAATATTATCAGGGCATCTCGCGCTGACCACGATGAAGAGGGGGGTGCGGGTTTCTGCCCGCACCCTTTTTCGAGGGATTTGATTGATCACCGCCGTGATCTTATGAAGCGGCCTCCCAAGCGCCCGAACGGGGTTAGCCCCGACTGTCCATCTCCACCAAGGAACAGATTTATGAAGAAGTCCATTGCCGCGATCCTCGTTGCGGCCGCCATGCTTGGCGGCGCGTCGGCCGCTGTGGCCGGCGGCAGCTACTATGAGGGCGTGAGCTCCACGCCGCTGTTTACCGGCCGCGCCGAGGCTTCCGCCGGCACCGGCGTCTCTGCGAGCACGACCAGCCGCGGCGACTACTACGCAGGTATCGAAGACCGATCCGTCGATGCGACGGCAACCGGTGCGATCGCCAGCAGCGGCGCCAAGGCTTTCGGCCGGACAGACGAAAACAAACAGTAAGTCACGCCAAACGGTTGACCGAACAGCCCGGTCCCGCCACGCGGGACCGGGCTGTTGCGTTTTGGCGTTGCCAAAAGAGGTACATTGCCATGACAGAAAAAGTCGAGGTCGCCGAGCGGCTCTTCGATCTCTATCACTGCGTTCATCGCCTGGTGAACGCGTCGATGTCGGAGGAAGGCGTTTCGCTCGCGCGCAGCAAATTCCTGTTCTATCTCAACACGCTCGGACCCCGTCGCTGTGCGGATATCGCCTCCGCACTCGGCTTTGCAGCGAGAACCGTCACCGAAGCGATCGACGGACTGGAACGGGACGGCATGGTCGTCCGTGAAGCAGATCCGGAGGACCGCCGCGCGAAGATCATCTCGATTACCGATCGCGGCCGACTGGCACTGGAAGCGGCGCTGCAGCCACGTCATCGCACGATCGACGAACTGTTCTCGGCGCTCGACGATTGCGAGCGCACCGAGCTCTTCCGCCTGCTCGGCTGTCTTCGGGAGAAGGCGACGGAGATTGACGAGAACCGCCAGCCGGTCGCCGCCTGACGTGTGAGCACCTAAGCGGCGTTCTGACTGTAGATCTTGCCGCGGTCGCGGCCGAGTGTCGCCGAATAGCCGAGGATGCCGGCGCCATCGCGCGCTCCGGCGAGTGCGATCTCCGCCTGGATCAGGAGATCGGAGGTCGTCGATGCCGGCTGCGCGATGGTGATGCCCGCCGCAAGCGAGAGCGTCTCGGTGGTGTGCACGCGCCCGGGAAGGGTGACCTTCATTGCCTCTACGGATTGCAGGAGGCGCCGCGCAATGGCCTCGGCGTTTTCGGCGCTGACGTCCCGGCAGACAAAGGCGAAGTCCTGCTGGCCCACGCGGGCAACGAAGTCGTTTTTCTTGATCGACTTGCGAAACAGCGCCGACAGTTTGCCAAGCGCTTTGGCCGCAACCGTGCCGCCATGGTGCTCGGCTATCTCGCGAAGCCCTTCCACGGAGACGAGAAGCAGGGCGACCGGTTGGTCGATCCGCTCCGTTTCGAGAATGGAGTCGAGCTTCGCTGAAAGTGCCAGCCGATTCGGCAGGCCGGTGGCAGGGTCACGGGTGAGTGACCGACGGCTTTCGGCCAGATCGCCGTCAAGTTCGACGAAGCGTTGTGCGCCGTTTTCCAGGAGGTGCTGCAGAGCGCTCTCTTCGTTCATCAATCGACCCGCCGCTTCTCGCAGCCGTATGGCAGCGTCGGCGAACTCCGTAAGGCGGGCGACGGGATCTTCTGCAAGACGACCGGCGAAATGATCGAGTTCGTTCTTGAACGCTTGTTTCTGCGCCAGCGCAAGCTTGAGCTTGCTGGCCATGTCGGCGAGGGCTTCCTGGGCCTCGGCTCTCGCCCGGTTCGCGGCGAGGGAAGCGTGGGAGACGAGGCGATGCTTGAGGCCCAGCCCGTCCAGCGAGTCCTGTTGTGGGTTGTGCCCGAGCGCGCCAAGCTCCCGGGAAAGCTGCGGCAAACGCCCGGACAGTGCTTCGTAGAAAAGCTCGTAATTGCGGGGCAGGGCAGCAATGCGATGCGCGGACATCGCGTGGGCCACCTTCAGAATGATCGCTGCCTGCCTCGCCTGCGATCGGCTGGCGTCCGCCGGAACTTGCCTGGTCATTCTGTCGGTCCTCAATGTCTGTCGGATGCTGATGTCCGGATCGAGGAACACTATGGAAGGGCTGCATTTAAGGGAGTCTGAAGATTTTGGGTCACTGCTCGTTCCCGCCCGGTATGGTTGCTGAATTCCATCTGCTCGCGACGCGGCGCAACCGGGAATCGCATGCCAGCTGACAGCCGTCAGCTCGGCAAACTTTATACTTGACGCCTTTAGTCACCAATTATATTCGGCGCTGCTAAATCGGGCATCGGAGCCCGCGGACAACAGCGACGGTCAAGGATGTCCCTCTCGTTCATTGCGGATCTGGCGAAATGGGGTGACCGCGCGGCGCTGGTCTTTTCCGGGCAACGGATAGTCACCTATCGGGAACTCGGCGAACGGGTTGCCCGCCAGGCGCTCGCCTTCGGCGGTTCACGCGGACTGGTGGCGATCGAGTCCGAACTTTCCGAACATGCGATCATCGCTTACCTGGCGGCACTGACTGCGGGACATGCTGTGGCCATGCAGGCTCCGAAGTCCGGCGCTGCCGGATCCTGGGTCGATGCCTTCGAGCCCGACTACGGCTTTCGCCGGATCGATGGCCGCTGGCGCACGGAGTATGTGCGGCAGGACGGCAGGGCGCCGCATCCCGAGCTGGCGGTGATGCTCTCCACCTCCGGCAGCACCGGTTGCGGCAAGGCCGTCCGCTTGTCCCGGGAAAACATCGCGGCAAATGCCGCTTCCATCGCAGAATATCTCGGCCTGACGGCGGATGATCGCGGTTGCCTCATCCTGCCGCTTCACTATTCCTATGGTCTGTCGGTGCTGAACTCTCACCTGGCGGTTGGAGCAAGCCTCTATATTCCCGGCGGATCGATCCTCGATGCCGGCTTCCTCGATGGTCTCGCCGCAAGCGACAGCACAAACCTTGCGGGCGTGCCCTATTCCTACGAATTGCTGGAGAAGGTGGGCTTCCGCGAACGGCGGTTCCCGCATTTGCGCTTCATGACCGTTGCCGGCGGTCGGTTGAGCCCGGAGATCATACGTCTCTATCACGACCACCTTCGCGCCCAAGGCGCATCGTTCTTTGCGATGTACGGCCAGACGGAAGCCACCGCGCGCATAGCCTTCGTGCCGCCGGCGGCACTTGCCGGCAATGAGGAGAGGATCGGCATAGCCATCCCCGGCGGTCACCTCTCGATCGAAAACGAGAACGGAGCGCCGATCGAAAGTCACGGCGTGACTGGCGAACTCGTCTATCGCGGCCCGAATGTAATGATGGGGTATGCCACATCGCGCAAAGATCTTTGTCGCGGCGCCGAGCTTACCGAACTGCGCACCGGTGACCTCGCGATGCGCCATGCCGATGGCCTGTTCCAGATCGTCGGCCGCATGAAGCGGATTTCCAAGATTGCCGGCCTCAGGATCGCTCACGATGGGCTGGAAGCGGCGCTCGAAAGGCGCGGCATCGTAGCAGCCGTAGTCGGCGACGATGCCGGCCTTCATGCTTTCTATGCCGGCGGTCGTGATGCCGAGGAGATCAGACGGTTCCTCGCGCAAGCGAGCGGGCTGACGCTCGCGCATCTCAAGGCCACGCCCCTTGCCGAAATGCCGCGGCTTTCCAGCGGCAAGGTCGACTTTAACGCGCTCAACATGGCGGCCCGCCAGGCGGCGGCGACTGTCGACGACGACAGCGGCGGCATCGAAGAGCTTTTTGCGCAGGTCTTCTATCCGAAGAGGGTGAAGCGCTCCGACAGTTTTGTGTCGCTGGGCGGCGATTCCCTGCGTTTCGTTCAGCTCTCGATCGGTCTGGAAAAGGCGCTGGGGCAAGTTCCCGATGCCTGGGAGATCTTGTCGATCGCCGAGTTGTCGGCGCAGGAGCGCCGTGAGACCGCCACGCGAAGGATCGGGATGGACCTGCTGATCCGGGCATTGGCGATTCTGCTCGTCGTCCTGCACCACGAATTGCTTTGGCCCATCCCCGGCGGCTCCGCAGCCATGGTCGTTCTCGCAGGCTTCAGCCTCGCCCGCTTCCAGATGGGGCCGCTTCTGGCCGGAGATGGCCCGGCCATCCTGCGTCCGCTCGCCCAGGTGCTGGTGCCTTACTATCTGATCGTCGCTGCCTATGCGGTAGCCTGGGGCGAGGTGCCCTGGGCGTCGGTCTTCCTCGTCGGCAATTTCGGTGTGGCCCTGCCGGAGGCACACGGCATGGTGCCGTATCTCTACTGGTTCATCGAAGCCTATTGCCAGATGATGCTCGTCTTCGTCGGGCTCTTCGCGATCCCGCAGTTCCGGCGCTTTGTTTCGGCGAGGCCCTTTGCCGCCGGCATGGCCCTGCTGTTTGCCGCTCTCGTCGCCAGGTTGGCCCTACCGTTGCTGTGGCCGATCGGCAATCGCCAGATCTTCACTCTGCCATGGATTTTCTATCTCGCGGTCATCGGCTGGTGCGCCGCGGTCGCCGAAACCGGCAAGCAACGCCTGCTGCTGATGTTGTCCGGCGCCGCGGCGTTCCTGTTCTTCGGTCTATACGACGGGATCTGGATCGGGACGAAGATCAAATACCTCCTGCAAGTCGCCGTCCTGGCAGCGCTGCTTTATCTGCCGCGCATCAGCCTGCCGCACTGGTCGGCGCAGATCGTCCTGCCTCTGTCGGCGGCAGGCTTCCACATCTACATCCTGCACCGCTTCGTTCCCGAACTGCTGATGCTGCCGCTGCAACCGGCGCTGCCACCGGTTGCGTTTTCGATCCTGTCGATCGTTGGCGGCATCGCGCTCGGCCTGGCCGGGTGGCTCGGCCAGCGTCAGCTTCTAAAGAAGCTTGCGGAGTGGCGGGAGCGCGAACTCCGACCGCTACGATCGCTCGGATTCGGGACGCTGCGCTTTCCGCTACGCCCATTGTGACCCGTCAGTCCTGAGGAAGTAGGCCAGGTCCAGCGTCACGGACGGCTGGCCGAGTGCGGTCAGCGTCGCATGCGCCTGTCCACGGTGATGAGTTTGATGGTTGAAGAAGTGCCCGAGCGTCGGCGCCAGCTTCTGCGTGATAACCGTCGGGTTGGTGAGTGGCGTGTAGGTGACATCGGCGCGGAAGCGTTCCTCGCTCAAGCTGTCGATCCAGGCAATGATGCGTTCGTCCTCGGCATTGCGAGCGGTGGTGAGCGCCGGCAGATCGCCATGCAGGATCGTATCGAGCGCAGTGGGGGCATCACCCTCGTGCGTAAAGCGCTTCATCCACACCCGATCGGCAACAAGGATGTGATTGAGGGTCGCCAGCAGCGAGCCGAAGAAGGCGCCGCGATTTTCCCGCAATTCGGCATCGGTCAATTCTGCCGCAGCGGCATAGATCAGGCGGTTCGCCCAGCGGTTATAGTCGGCGAACATGCGAAAGTGCTCGAGCATTGGGTATCTCCTTCAAGGGGCGGCGACGCTAACTCGAAACTGCATTTCTGTGGCTGATATCACTCATGAAATTTACTGATTTGATGACGCCGCCGATTTGTCGTTCAACGGGACGCCAACCGACCGGGAGTCTGTATGCCGAGAAAACTCTATTCGCTTTGTGGGTCCGACAGGACGCGTCCCTTCTCGCCGCATGTGTGGAAGACGAAGATGTCGCTCGCGCATAAGGGGCTCGATTTTGACGTCGTGCCGATCGGCTTCACCGAAATCCCAGGCGTCGAGGACGGGGCCACGACGCTGGTGCCGCTGTTGCGTGACGGCGAACGGCTGGTGAAGGACAGCTTCGACATCGCCCTCTATCTCGAAGAGACTTATCCGGACCGCCCGCTGCTCTTCGCCGGTAAGGGTGCGAAGGCCACCGCCCGTTTCGTGGAGGGCTGGTCGCAGACGACGCTGCATCCCGCCATCGCCCGCATCATTATCCAGGATATTCACGATAGCCTTGATCCGGTCGATCAGGCCTATTTCCGGCAAAGCCGCGAAAAGCGCTTCGGCATGTCGCTGGAAGCGGTCGCCGAAGGCGGCCCGGCTGCCCTTGCAACATTCGCCGAAAAGCTCGAGCCGCTTCGCCACATGCTGAAGTTTCAGGATTTCCTGGGTGGCGCGGAACCGCTTTTCGCCGACTATATCGTCTTCGGGGCGTTTCAGTGGGCGCGCATCGTCTCGCCGCAAAGCCTGCTTCAGCCAGGCGATCCCGTCACCGACTGGTTCGAACGTTGCCTCGACCTGCATGGCGGCCTCGGACGGACTGTAACGGCTGCATGAAACCCGCTCGGCTCGAGCCGAATCATCGGCGGGCCCCCTTGTTTTGCGCGGGATTGGCGGCTAATGAACCGCCACTTCTCAAGAAACAAGGGATTTGAGCCAATGGCTATTGAACGTACCTTCTCGATGATCAAGCCGGACGCGACCAAGCGCAACCTGACCGGCGCCATCACCAAGATGCTCGAAGATGCCGGCCTGCGCGTCGTCGCCTCCAAGCGCGTCTGGATGAGCCGTCGCGAAGCCGAAGGCTTCTACGCCGTTCACAAGGAACGTCCGTTCTTCGGCGAACTGGTCGAATTCATGTCCTCCGGCCCGACGATCGTTCAGGTTCTGGAAGGCGAAAACGCAATCGCCAAGAACCGCGAAGTCATGGGCGCCACCAACCCGGCGAACGCTGCCGAAGGCACCATCCGCAAGGTTCACGCCCTGTCGATCGGCGAAAACTCGGTTCACGGCTCGGATGCCCCGGAAACCGCTGCCGAAGAAATCGCCTACTGGTTCTCGGGCACCGAGATCGTTGGCTGATTCAAAATCTCCAGTTTGAGCCGCAACGGCTTGAATTGACTCGGATTTGAGCCGGAGCGGAAACGCTCCGGCTTTTTGTTGCCGGTCGCTTACACCGGGCATTTCGCGGTCTCGAAATGCGCCGGCGCCTTGCCGCCGCGGAAAACCTCCGGGTTCTTGTCATAGGCCGGGCCTTCGACCAGGGCCTTGGCCGGCATGATGTCCTGATCGACGTCGGACGTCACGGTGGTTTCGAGTTTCTGCAGCGACTGTCCCTCCGGCCCTTTGACCTCGATCGTCACCGCATAGGGACGGTCCTTCTTCACGCAGGTCACGTCGGGACTTTCCAGCACCACCTTCTCCAGCTTCGGGAAGAGCTTGCGTTCCAACGTCAGCGCGTCGCCGCCAGCCGGGTTTTCGAAGCGCGCGACCACGATGCTGCCATCCGGGACCGGCTCGGTCTTCGAGAGCGTCACCATGTAGGTCGCATAGGCGAGGCGATAGTTGAAGACGAACATCTTGCCCGTCAGCTTCAGCGGATCCGGTCCGGTCTCGCGCTGACAGCCGGTGGTGGCGAGTGTGACGGCAAGTGCCGCCAAGATCCCGGTCATCCTTGTCATAGGCCTGCTTCTTCCCTGTTGCGATGGTAGTGGCGCTTGGCCTTGTTGCGATTGCCGCAGACCGCCATGTCGCACCAGGTCCGGCTGCGGTTGCGGCTGCGGTCGAGAAACAGCCAGCCGCAATTCGGGCAGATCTTCAGCCGGTCGGGCTCGGGGTTGGCGGCAAGGCTGAGCGCCGAATGCGCGGTTGCGGTGTCGAGCGGAAGCGCGCCGCCATGCGGAACGGAACCGCGCAGAACCACCGCGATTGCCTCCAGCAAGTCGGCCAGGAACTCCGGCCGGCCACTGTTCGATATCTCCGCGCGAAAGTGTCGATCGGTTGCCTCGCGCAGCCGCAGCAGCCCGACGCGGTTTTCGGCCGCGACCGGCGCCAGCGGGCCGAAGCGGGTGTTCTCCGCTCCGAAACGGTTGGCAGCTTCCGCAAAGGAATCGATCGCTGCAACGTCGGCGAAACGGTCGATCCGGCGCTCGGGATCGAAGCGCAGGACGATGGAATTGGCCACGTCCAGCGCCAAGGCGCCGCCGGCAAAACGATGGGCTGTCCAGGTGAAGGTCATGCGAAAATCCTAACTGGCAAAAATGATTTTACCAGTTATATTGATCTTGTCACGCTCCGGATGCGCCATGCTCTATTTTCTGCAGCAGCTCGCCAATGCCGTCCCTGTCGCCGCGCTTTATGCGGCGCTGGCCTTTGGCTATGCCATCGCCTTCGCCGTGACGCGCCGGGCGGATCTCACCTATGGCGCGCTCTTTGCCTTCTCGGGCCAGATGTTCGTGCTGTTTGCGGATTTCGGCTGGAACCGGCTGTGGCTGGTGCTGCCGGCCGCCCTCGGCCTCGGCGCGGCTGCGGCCTTGAGTTTCGGCCTTGGCGCCGGGCTCGTTGCCGGGCGATATGTCATGCGGCCGCTCGCCTTTTCGTCAGCCAACACCGTCGTGGTGGCCTCGCTCGGCTGCCTGCTGGTCCTGATGGAAACGGCGCGGCTCGCCTCCGAGACGCGCAGCCTTTGGCTGCCGCCGTTCCTGAACGGCAACATCGTCTTCTGGGACGATCCGCGCTTTCCAGTGACGCTGACGGTCATCCAGCTCGGCAACATCGTGCTCATGGCCGCGGTCGTGGCAGCCGGACACTGGTATCTCACGCATTCACGGGCTGGGCGGTTCTGGCGCGCAGTATCGGAGGATCGGGGCGCTGCGGCGCTCTGTGGCGTCGATGCCGCGACTGTTTACATCGTCGCCTATGGCGCGGCGTCGCTGATCGCTGCCTTCTGCGGCATTCTCGCTGCGTCCTACTACGGCAACATGGATTTCGGCACGGGGCTCACTTTCGGCGTCAAGGTGCTGTTCATCGCCGCGATCGGTGGCCAGGCCTCGCCGCTCTACGCCGCACTCGGTGCCGCCGGGGTCGGCCTGCTGGAAACGCTGTGGAGCGCCTATGGTCCGATCCTGTGGCGCGACTTTGCGATCTTCGGTTTTCTCGTGCTCGTGCTCGCGGTGACGCGCAAGGAGAAGATCATTCCTTGACTGGTGGATGGGCCACGGGTGTTCCGTGCCAGCGCAGCGTTATTTCGTCGACCAGCGCTCCCGCGCCGTGTCGTCGGCATCCTTGGCGCTGACCCAGCCGCCGCTGGTCCCGTCGCCAAGGTGCTCCTTCTTCCAGAAGGGCGCAGAAGTCTTCAGGAAATCCATGATGAAGTTGGCGCCGTCGAAGGCAGCCTGCCGGTGCCGCGAGGCGGTGACCACCAGCACGATGTTTTCGCCGGGCCTGATCTTGCCGTAGCGGTGGATGGCGGTCGCGGCCTGCAGCGAGAAACGCTCGGCCGCCTCGCGGCAGATGCGTTCGATTTCCGCCTCGGCCATGCCCGGATAATGTTCGAGCTCGAGGGCGGCAAGCGTGCCCGCTTCATCGCGGCAAAGCCCGGAAAAGGTGACGACGGCACCGATATCGGCCCGTCCCGCCGAAAGTTTCGCGACCTCGCCATTGAGATCGAAGTCCTCGCGCTGAACGCGCACGGTCACCGGCGCGCTCATTGCCTCAACCACCCGTCATCGGCGGAAACAGGGCGATCTCCCGGGCGCCGGCGATCGGCTCGCGATGGTCGACATGTTCCTGATTGATGGCCGCGCGGATGACGTTTTCATGTTCGAGCGCCGCCTCGTACTCCTCGCCGAGCGTCTTCAGATGCGTGAGCAGGTCGGCAATGGTGACGACGCCGGCGGGAACGTCCAGCGTCTCTTCGCCCTTGCCGATGCGCTCCCGCACCCAGGAGAAATAGACGAGATTGACGGTGCTCATTCGTTGACCACGTGCTTGAGGCCGGCGCGGAAATAATCATAGCCCGTGTAGAGCGTAATCCCGGCGGCGATCCACAGGAGCACGATACCCGCTTCCGTCGTATAGGGCAAAATCTTGTCGCCGGCGGGACCTGCCAGCAGGAAGGCGATGGCGACCATCTGGATCGTCGTCTTCCACTTGGCGATGCGCGTCACCGGAACGCTGACCTTCAGCGCAGCCAGATATTCGCGCAGGCCGGACACCAGGATTTCGCGGCAGAGAATGATGATCGCGGCCCAGATCGACCAGCCGGCAATCGTCTGATCGGCGGCGACGAGAAGCAGGATCGACGCGACCAGGAGCTTGTCCGCAATCGGGTCGAGCATGCGGCCGATGTTCGACGTCTGGTTCCAGATGCGGGCGAGATAGCCGTCGAAGAAATCGGTGATCGATGCAACGATAAAGAGCGTGACCGCCGTCCAGCGTGCGAAATCCGAACTGTGCAGCCGACCCTCGACGAAGAAGCAAAGGACGATCAACGGCACGATCAGGATTCGGAAATAGGTGAGCAGGTTCGGGATGCTGTAGGCGACAGGCTTGGCCATGGATTCGTGTTCTCTGGTTCGTCAGGTACAGAATGACTTTGCTGGCCGGAGGTCAACAGGTCATCGTCGGCAACTGTCATATTTGCCCTATTGCATGTGAACGCTGGGTGAATTGTGACACCCGGTTTTCATTTAGCAGCATCGTCGTGGAAATGTTCATAGACTAGCCGGGCCACCGTTTCGGAAATGCCCGAGACGGCCATGAGGTCGCTGATGCCGGCGCGCGAGACGGCCTTGGCAGTGCCGAAATGCGTCAGCAGCGCGCGCTTGCGCGTGGGCCCGATGCCGGCGATCTCATCGAGCGGGTTCTTGACCATCTCTTTCTTGCGGCGGGCGCGGTGCGAGCCGATGGCGAAACGGTGTGCTTCGTCGCGCAGCCGTTGAATGAAATAGAGCACCGGATCGCGCGGCGGCAGGGTGAAACTGTCGCGGCCGAGTGCGAAGAAGCGCTCGCGTCCCGCGTCGCGGTCGACACCCTTGGCGACGCCGATCGCCGTCACGCAGTCCTCGACGTCGAGTTCTTTGAGAATGGCGCGCACGGCGGTCATCTGGCCCTGGCCGCCGTCGATGAGGATGACATCCGGCCAGGCGGGGAAGGCGCCGTCATCGACAGCCTCGGCGCTCCTGTCCGGTTTGCCTTCCTCCTTCAGCAGTCGTGAAAACCGCCGCGTCATCACCTCGCGCATCATGCCGAAGTCGTCGCCCGGTGTGATGTCGGTCGATTTGATGTTGAACTTGCGGTACTGCCCTTTGACGAAGCCTTCCGGCCCTGCCACCACCATGCCGCCGACGGCATTGGTGCCCATGATGTGGGAGTTGTCGTAGATCTCGATGCGGCGCGGCACGCGCTCGAGCTTGAATGTTTCCGAGAAGCCCTCGAGCAGCCGCGATTGCGAGGCGGTTTCCGCCAGCTTGCGGCCATGGGCTTCGCGTGCATTGGCAAGCGCGTGGTCGACGAGATCCTTCTTCTCGCCGCGCTGCGGCACCTGGATCGCCACCTTGTATCCGGACTTCTCGCTGAGCGCCTGGCCCAGAAGTTCCTGCTCCTCCACGGCCTCGCAGAGGAGGATCTGCCGGGGGCAGGGTTTGTCGTCGTAGAACTGGGCCAGGAACTGCGAAAGCACCTCGGCCGCCGGGAGCGACGGGTCGGCCTTCGGGAAATAGGCGCGGTTGCCCCAGTTCTGGCCGGTGCGGAAGAAGAAGACCTGGATGCAGGATATGCCGCCCTCGTGGTGGATGGCAAAGACGTCCGCCTCCTCGACGCCGGCGGGATTGATGCCCTGGTGGCTCTGCACGTGGCTCAGCGCCGCCAGGCGGTCGCGGTAAAGGGCCGCCCGTTCGAAGTCGAGGTTCTCCGAAGCCTCGCTCATGGCGGCGGCGATGGTCGCCTTCACCGCCTGGCTCTTGCCGGAGAGGAAGTCCTTGGCCTCGCGCACCAGCTCCGCATAGTCGGGATCGCTGATTTCACCGGTGCAGGGCGCCGAGCAGCGCTTGATCTGGTAGAGCAGGCAGGGGCGCGTCCGGGTCTCGAAGACGCTGTCTGTACAGGTTCGGAGCAGGAAGGCCCGCTGCAGCGAATTGATCGTGCGGCCGACCGCGCCGGCGGAGGCGAAGGGCCCGAAATAGTCGCCCTTGCGGCTGCGCGCGCCGCGGTGCTTGTAGAGCGCCGGCGCGCGGCTATCGCCCGTCACCAGAATATAAGGAAACGACTTGTCGTCGCGCAAAAGCACGTTGAAGCGCGGTCTGAGGCGCTTGATCAGGTTCGCTTCGAGAAGCAGCGCCTCGATCTCGGTGCGCGTCGTCACGAACTCCATGTTCGCCGTTTCGCGGACCATGCGGGCGATGCGGTTGGAGTGGCCACGCCCCTGCGCGTAGTTGCTGACGCGCTTCTTCAGGCTGCGCGCCTTGCCGACATAGAGAACGTCGCCGGCCTCGTTGAACATGCGATAGACGCCGGGCCCGTTCGGCAGGAGCTTGACGAAGGCCTGGATCAGTTCTGCGCCCTTCAATCCCGCGGTCTCGACGCGATTCTCGTTCCACGCGACAGGCGTGGCGGCGCTTTCGATTTCCGCGACCTCGATCAGATCGTCGTCGTCTTCCGCCTCGGTGCCGTCATAGAGGATGCCGCCGTCTGTCGGCACGCGTCCGTTCATTCCACTATCTCCCTGATATCGGGCGTTTCCCAGGCGAGGTGCTGGCCCCCATCGAGCGCGATCATCTGTCCGGTAATCGACGGCGTGTCGAACAGGAAGCGGATCGTCCGTCCGAATTCGTCGAGCGTCGGCCCGCGTTTGAGAATCAGGGCTTCGACCTGTGCCTCAAAATCCTTCGGGTCCTGCCGCTCGTTCGGCAGCGTCGGCCCGGGGCCGATACCGTTGACGCGGATGCGCGGGGCGAGCGCCTGCGCCATCGTCCGGGTAGCCGTCCAAAGCGCCGACTTGGACAACATATAGGAATAAAAGCGCGGATTGGGAGCCCAGACGCGCTGGTCGATCACATTGACGATGAGCCCATTGGCGTCCGCCGGAAGCAATGCTGCGAAGTCGCGCGCCAGCAGGGAAGGGGCCTTCACATGCAGGGCGAAGTGCTGATCCCAGATTGCTTCGTCGAAAGCGTCGAGGCTGTCCTTCTTGAACACCGAGGCATTGTTGACGAGCAGATCCAGCGGGCCAAGTGCCTCTGCGGCGCGTGCGATCAGCGTCGAAGTCTCGGCCGTATCGGTGAGGTCGGCGCGAAGCGCGACGGCCTTCGTTTTGCCTTTCGAGAGGGTCTCGACCAGCGCTTCCGCTTCGGCAAATGAGGCGTCGGCGTGAATGGCGACCGAAAAGCCATGGGCCGCGAGGTCCTCAACTATAGCTTTGCCGATCCGCTTGGCGCCCCCGGTCACGAGGGCCGCCTTCCGTGCTTTCTTCAACGTTTCATCCCGCATTTTCGAATCTTCGCGTCAGCGGACGAAGATATAGGCAAGAAACGTGAGCCTGAAACACTCCCTGACAGTTCCTTGCCGAAAAATTAATGGAATTGGCGTAAATTGTATTATTTTGAAGTCTTATAGTATATCTTTCGTTAATCTTGAATTATGGTTAACAAATTCCGTGTGGCGCCAAAGCAACATCAAATTTTGGGCGTGTTTGCGCCACCAAAATTTCACATTTTGGCTCTTGTGAATCCTCATTTGCTGGCCAATTTCAGCTCAACCGGGCGGGTTAATTGAAAGTTGTCCGATGTTTCACTGTGGGGCCCCAAGCCCAGGGGGCATCGGTACGAAAAGGAGAATATTTATGCGTACGCTCACCACCACCCTCATGGCTTCCGCTATGACCCTCATCGCCTTCCAGGCCGCCCAGGCTGCTGATGCGATTGACGAAGTTCCGGCTGCTCCGCAGGCCGAATACACCGAGCCGGCAGTCAAGAACTGGTCGGGCGCCTATGTCGGTGGTACCGCCGATTGGCACCATGGTCAGCATGACGCGACCGGCAGCAACACGGCAGCCGGCTTCGGCGGTGGTCTCTACGGCGGCTACAACATGCAGAGCGGTCAGATCGTATACGGCGGTGAAGCCGATATCGGCTACTCCGGCCAGGATTCGAGCAAGGGTGACCTGCGCATGAAGCAGGGCGTCAACGGCTCGCTGCGCGCTCGCGTCGGTGTTGATCTGAACCCGGTTCTGCTTTACGGCACCGCCGGTCTCGCCGTTGGTCAGGCCAAGGCCAGCATCGGTGGCGCTTCCGACAAGAACACCATGGTCGGCTGGACGGCCGGCGCTGGTGCGGAAACCTTCGTCACCGACAACATCACCGCACGTGTCGAGTACCGTTACACGGATTACGGTTCGAAGGATTTCAACGTCGGCGGCACCAACGTCTCCTCCGGTTACGACGAGCACAGCGTTCGCGTCGGTATGGGCGTGAAGTTCTGATCGGCTTCAGCCAGATCGTAAAAAGGCCGGGGAGACCCGGCCTTTTTCATGTCCCGTCTTCGTTTCAAGCCTTGAACTTGGCATAATCGGGGAAGTGCTTTTCGAACTTTGCCGGCCAGTTCTTGAGCTTGGCGCGGCCCTTCTGCCATTCGCCGGTAAATCGTAATTCGATGTAGCGCAGCATCGCCGCAAGGGCGAAATGGCCGGCATGGAGCTTGGCTCCGGTCTTCGGCAGGTTGGCGTTCAGATGGTCGAGACTGCGTTCGACTTTTTCCCATTGCCGGTCGATCCAGGGCTGGTGCACCTTTTCCGGCGGGTGCGAACGTTTCTCGTAGACGATCGCCAGCAGGCTGTCGCAGACACCGTCGCATAGGGCCTCGAGAAGCTCGACGTCGGTGCGCTTTCCGGCATTCTTCGGATAGAGCTTGCCCTTGGTTTCCCGGTCGATGAAATGTGTGATCGTACGGCTGTCATAGATTGCCCGGCCGTCATCGAGGATTAGCGTCGGGATCTTGCCGAGCGGATTGTTGTCGACGAGCTCCGGCGGGTTGGCGTTGGTGTCGGTTAGAACGCTTTCGGCCGGGAACCCGACATAATGCGCCGCCATGCGAACCTTGTTCGAATAGGGCGAGGCGGGCGAGTACAGTATTTTCATCGAACGTCTTTCTTCTGGTGCGGGCAATTCCCGGCGCTACGCCGGGAGTCGCGTAAAAACAAATACCTATGGAGCCGGAGGCAGTGAAACGCTGTCCTTCCGGCATGCCTGGCGATCGACCGCCGGGCAGGATCGGAAATTCAGCGACTTGTCGAAGCAGACCCGGATTTCTTCGAGCCTGTTGCCTTCGCACGTAACCGCGACCGCATCTTTCGTCATGCCGGGGTTTTTGGCGACGAGCGCGCTTTCGATTGCGTTGACGGACAAATTCGTTTGCTGCCGGGGAGGCGAGAGCTCCGAGGGCAGGGCAAGTCTATTCCAGGCCGCGCGCGTGACAGCGAAATAGTCTTCCTGGCTGAGGCCGGAACAGGTGCCGTGCTTGCGCCATTGATGGCCGATCAGCCCCATCGACGGGATCAGGTCGAGATATTGTTTGCCGAGAGAGGCGGGCACGCGATCGGACTGTCGCGTCGGGCAGAAATCCGGATAGCCCTTTTCGTTCTGAGGCCAGAGGCCGTGCACAATCAGCCCGCGGTTGCTGCCCGTCTCGCATTGGCTGGATTTTCCGTTGGGATCATTGTCGCCACACCAGGTCGGCGACCAGGAGAGCGACAGGACATAGAAATCGAAGCCGCTGCCGACCGGCACCGCGGTGATCGCTTTCGTGGACTGCGTACCGGTCGCGGCCGGCGCCTTCTCGGCGTTCTGATCGCTGCAACCGACCAGGCTGGCCGCAACGAGAAGCGCCGGCAGAAGCCGGCGCGCATCCCGGATTGCTTTCATGGTTAGCGGAGCGAGGCGCAATGAGCGCCGTAGACATACCAGGGATCAAGCCCGCCGACGCAGAACTCGATGCTTCTGCCGACGCCGGCGAAGCCCCAGGGACGTTCGATGAGATAGTAGAGCGAGCGCTGCTGGCCGTCGTTCATGACCGCCGTGGCGTAGCAATATTCACGCTCCACCAGATGCGTCTCGTCGCGAAACTCCTGCCGGTTCTGCCCCATGTCGCGGATCTCGGCGATCGACAGATTGGCGTGCAGATAGTTTGCATCCCGGTATTCGAAGCGCGAGGTGATGAAACCGAGCACCGAGGTTTCACTGCAAACCCCTGCGTTGTAGGACTGTGCCTGGCTGCTGCCGATATAGTCGGCGGCAGATGCGCCCGGCGCTGTGGCGCCGGCGAGGGAAAGCGAGATGAGAAGCGTTGCTGCGAGCGTGCGAGTCATGGGCGTCTCCCTATATCGTCACACGAGATTGCGGTGTGTCGCGCCCGTCCGTCAAGCCCCTCGGGTTGCCTGTTCTTCGCCGCGCAGCCAGAAGCAGCGTGCGGAGGCGAAGCGATCCTGCGCCAGCCGTGCTTTCAGGAACGGCAGCAGCAGGTCGAGTTCGCCCTTCAGCGTAAAGGGTGGATTGACGATGATGAGGCCGGAGCCCGAAAGGCCGGTGGTTTCGCGATCGCTGCGGACCGACAGTTCGGCGCAGAGCATCTTCGGAATCTCGAGTGCCTTCAGTGCTTCGTGGAAAGCCTTGATCGGCGCGCCCTGCTTCAATGGATACCAGAGGCAATAGATGCCGCCGGCAAAGCGCCTATAGGAACGCGCGAGGCCGTCGACGAGGCGTTCGTACTCGCCTTCCTTCTCGAAAGGCGGATCGACGAGGATCAGCCCGCGCTTCTCTTTCGGAGGCAGATGCGCGCCGAGAGCCAGCCAGCCGTCGAGTTCGGTGATGCGGCTCTGAAAATCACCGTCGAAGAGCCGGTGCAGGGTCTCGTAGTCCTGCGGATGCAGCTCCATCGCCGAGAGCCGGTCCTGCGTCCGGAAGAGCATGCGCGCCAGCTTCGGCGAGCCGGGATAGAGCGTCAGGTCGGCGCCGGGATTGAGCGTACGAACGGACGAAAGATAAGGAGCGAGGATGGCGGCGATTTCTGCGGGCAGATCACCATCGAGCAGCCGGCCGATGCCGTCGCGCCATTCGCCGGTTTTCTGTGCCTCTTCGCTGGAGAGATCGTAGAGCCCGATGCCGGCATGGGTGTCGAGCACGCGGAACGCCTTCTCCTTCTGCTGGAGATAGGTGACAAGCCGGGCCAGGACCGCATGTTTCAGGACGTCGGCGAAATTGCCCGCGTGGTAGATGTGCCGATAGTTCATGAGCGCCGCCGATGGCCGTGATCAATTGTTCGATGGATGAACGATTGGCTCTTTGAGCCCGTTTGTCGATGCCATATAGAAAAGCCATGAACGTTGCGACCCCCATCAAAGCAGAAAAATCGATCGGCCATTCGGTCTGTCCGCACGACTGTCCCTCCGCCTGCGCGCTGGAGGTCGACCTGACCGCCGAAGGGCGCATCGGCCGCGTGCGTGGCGCATCCGCCAACACCTATACCGCCGGCGTGATCTGCGCCAAGGTGGCGCGCTATTCCGAGCGCATCTACCATCCGGGCCGTCTTATGGTGCCGAAGCGCCGCAAGGGCGCCAAGGGCGAGGGCAACTGGCAGGAGGTGAGCTGGGAAGCGGCGCTCGACGAGATCGCCGATCAGTTCATCCGCGCCGAACAGAAGCACGGGGCGGAGGCTGTCTGGCCGTATTTCTATGCCGGCACCATGGGCCAGGTGCAGCGCGACTCCATCGAGCGGCTGCGCCACGCCAAGCGCTATTCCGGTTTCTTCGGCTCGATCTGCACCAACATGGCCTGGACCGGCTTTACCATGGCGACCGGCGCCTTGCGCGGCCCCGACCCGCGCGAGATGGCAAAGGCCGATTGCGTGGTGATCTGGGGGACGAACGCGGTCGCGACCCAGGTCAACGTGATGACGCACGCGGTCAAGGCCCGCAAGGACCGCGGCGCCAAGATCGTCGTCATCGACATCTATGACAATCCGACGGTCAAGCAGGCGGACATGGGCCTGGTGCTGAAGCCCGGCACCGACGCAGCACTCGCCTGTGCGGTCATGCACATCGCCTTCCGCGACGGCTATGCCGACCGGGCCTATATGGCGGAATTCGCTGACGATCCGGCCGGGCTCGAGGCGCATCTCCAGTCGCGCGGGCCCGAATGGGCATCCGCCATCACCGGTCTACCGGTCGAGGAAATCGAAGCCTTCGCCAGACTGGTCGGCACGACGCCCAGAACCTATTTCCGCCTCGGCTACGGCTTCACGCGCCAGCGCAACGGTTCGGTCGCGATCCATGCTGCCGCCTCCGTGGCGACGGTTCTCGGTTCCTGGAAGCACGAGGGCGGCGGCGCCTTCCACTCCAACAACGACATTTTCAAGCTCGACAAGCGCGAGCTGGTCGGCTCGGCCTTCCACGATCCGGATGTGCGCATGCTCGACCAGTCACAGATCGGCCGGGTGCTGACCGGTGACGCCGAGGCACTGCGCCATCGCGGCCCGGTGACGGCGATGCTGATCCAGAACACCAATCCGGTGAACGTCGCGCCGGAGCAGCGGCTGGTGAAGCGCGGTTTCCTGCGCGACGACCTGTTCGTCGCCGTGCACGAGCAATTCATGACAGATACGGCTGAAGTCGCCGATATCGTTCTGCCGGCCACCATGTTCCTCGAACACGACGATCTCTATCGCGGCGGCGGGCACCAGCACATCCTGATCGGCCCGAAGGTGGTTGAGCCGCCGTCGACCGTGCGCACCAACCTCTTCGTGATCGAGGAACTGGCCAAGCGTCTGGGCGTCGCCGGCCATGCCGGCTTCGGTCTCACGGAGCGCCAGCATATCGACCGGCTGCTTGCCAATTACGGCATCGGCTACGAGGAGATGAAGCAGGAGAAGTGGTTGGACTGCCAGCCCGCCTTCGAGGAAGCGCATTACCTCAAGGGCTTCGGCCATCCCGACGGCAAGTTCCGCTTCAGGGCGGACTGGGCGGGAACGCCCGCGCCGAACCGGCCGCCGAAGTCCATGGGCATTCAGGGGCCGCACGCTGAATTGCCGGAGTTCCCTGACCATGTCGATCTCATCGAGGTCGCCGACGCCGAGCATCCCTTCCGTCTTGCGACCTCTCCGGCGCGCTCTTTCCTCAACTCGACCTTTTCCGAGACGCCGTCCTCGATCCAGAAGGAAGTGCGCCCGGAAGTGATGATCCATGCCGAGGACGCCGCAGCGCTCGGCATTGCCGATGGCGATGTCGTTCAGCTTGGCAACCAGCGTGGTGAGATCCGCCTGCACGCGAAAATCGGCGGCGGTACGCGCCGCGGCGTGGTGATCGCCGAGGGGCTGTGGCCGAACGGCGCCCATCTCGACGGCGAGGGGATCAACGTTCTGACCGGTGCCGATGCGGTGGCGCCCTATGGCGGTGCCGCTTTTCACGACAACAGGGTCTGGGTAAGGCTCGCACCCTAGATCATCGCACGACGGTAACCCGGAGGCCTCATGACCGGCGACCACCAGCATGCCGATGTCAGCAACACGCCGGTCTCCCGGCTCTGGGCTTCGCTCGGCCTGACCGGCGGGTTCATGCTGACCGAGGTCGTCGGCAGTATCCTGACCGGCAGCCTGGCGCTGATCTCCGATGCCATGCACATGCTGACGGATACGGCGGCACTCGCGATCGCGCTCGTTGCCATCCAGGTCGGCCGACGCCCGTCCGACCTGCTGCGCACCTACGGCTATGCGCGCTTCGAGATCCTGGCGGCCGCCTTCAATGCCCTCCTGCTGCTCGCCGTAGCCTTCTATATTCTCTATGAAGCCTGGAAGCGCCTGTCGGAGCCGCAGGAGATCCAGTCGGCCGGCATGCTGGTGATCGCCGTCATCGGCCTCCTCGTCAATCTCGCCTCGATGCGGCTGTTGACCAGCTACAAGGACGAGAGTCTCAACGTCAAGGGCGCCTATCTGGAGGTCTGGTCCGACATGCTCGGCTCGCTCGCCGTCATCGTCGGCGCAGCGGTCATCTGGTTCACCGGTTGGCAATGGGTGGACTCGCTGCTTGCCGTCGGCATCGGCTTCATGGTCTTTCCGCGCACCTGGGTCCTGCTCAAGGAATGCGTCAACATCCTGCTCGAAGGCGTGCCGCCCGGCATGCGGCTCTCCGATGTCCACGCGACGATCGCCGCCGTGCCCGGCGTCGCCTCCGTCCATGATCTTCACCTATGGGCAATCACCCAAGGCCAGCCGTCGCTGACCGCCCACGCAGTCCTTGCCGATGGCGCCGATGGCGAAGCGGTGCGCCGGGCGATCGAGACGCGGTTGCGCCAAGAGTTTGACCTTCACCACACGACCTTGCAGATGGAGCGCGAAGACCGTGCCGCAAAGGAACACGTTCACTAGAGCATCCTGCTTTCAGGTGGTATCACTTGAAAGTAGAAAGATGCTCTAGAATCAAAGCGCTAGAGCGTCCTTTGTGCGTTCATATGAACGCACGGCGCTCTAGGGGCGGAGCGGACGGATTGCCCCCGCCAATGAAGGATTTCGCATGAGCACACATCACGATCCGCGCGTCAGGATCATCGGCCGCCGCACGCTTTGGGACGGGTTCATCCATCTCGAGGAAGTGACGCTCGAACAGGACATGTCGAATGGCGTGACCGCGACGCTGAAGCGAGAAGTGCACGATCACGGCAGTGCGGCGACGATCCTGCTCGTCGACACCAGGCGGCAGAGCGTGGTGTTGGTACGGCAATTGCGCGTTCCCGTCCTTTTGCAGGGTGACCCGGCCTATATGATCGAGGCGGTAGCGGGGTTGCTGGACGACGATACGCCCGAAATCGCGATCGCCCGCGAGGCATTGGAAGAAACCGGCTACCATGTCGAGGGCGCCACCCATCTTTTCGATGCCTATATGAGCCCAGGCGCGATCACCGAGCGCACCAGCTTCTTCGTTGGCCGTATCGACGTTGACGAGAAACGCGGCGACGGCGGCGGGCTTGCGCATGAGGGCGAGGACATCGAAGTTCTCGAAATACCGCTCGATGAGGCCTTCGCGATGATCGCCACCGGCGAGATCTGCGACGCCAAGACGATCATGCTGCTGCAATGGGCAAGGCTCAACCGCCATGAACTCATCGGCTAAATCATTGTTTTGTAAGAACATAATTTATTACGGATATTTCACTTTTGGATCCGTATCGGGTAGGCTAAAGCGCTGGTGTCCTCATCATTGACATGGGCGCTCCATGACATCCTCCCTTTCACAAAGCCCGACCGACGACGAACAACAGGCGGAGGGAGGCTGGCTCGCCTTCCTCCGCCGCAACCGTCGCTATCTTTCGGCCGCCGGCACGCTGTTCGTAATCGCCCTTTTCGGCGTCGCGATCTTTCACCTGACATCGGAAGTGCAGTACGACGAAGTCGTGCAGGCCTTGGCGGAGACGTCCTGGACGTCGGTCGCGGCAGCGGTATTCTTCACGGCCCTGAGTTTCCTGGCGCTGACCTTCTATGATGTCAGCGCGCTCGACTATGTCAGGCGGAAACTGCCCTATGCCGATGTGGCGCTGACGGCGGCTTGCGCCTATGCGGTCGGCAATACCGCGGGCTTCGGCGCATTGAGCGGTGGCGCAATCCGCTACCGGTCCTATTCCCGCCTCGGCGTCGAGCCGGAAAAGATTGCCCGGATCATCGCCTTTGTGACGCTCGCCTTCGGCCTCGGGCTTCTGACGGTGACCTGTCTCAGCCTGCTCGCCGTCGGCGAATATGTGGCGCCGATGACCGGGCTGGATCCCCTGTTGCTGCGCCTGATCGCCGTCGTCGTCCTCGGTGGATTGTTCACCGTGTTCTTCCTTGCGCGCAACGGACGCGAGGTCAGCCTTGGACGCATGACGCTGCGGCTGCCGGATTCGCGCACCGTCTCCCGCCAGTTCCTGGTGACGGCACTCGATCTCGCCGCTTCGGCGACCGTCCTCTACGTGCTCCTGCCGGACGGCACCATCGGCTGGCCGGCCTTCCTCGCGGTCTATTCGCTCGCCGTCGGCGTCGGTGTTCTTAGCCATGTTCCCGCCGGCCTTGGTGTCTTCGAGACGATCATCATCGCGACGCTCAGTCACAACACCGATGTCGACACCATTCTCGGCGCGCTGGTTCTCTATCGCGTGATCTATCACGTGCTGCCTCTGGTGATCGCGATTGCCGTCGTTATCGGCATCGAGCTCCGGCAGCTTTCCGGTCATCCGGTTGCCTCGAGCGTGCGGCGCATCGGCGGCCGTATGACGCCGTTGCTGCTTGCGACGCTCGGCATCGTGCTGGCGATCATGCTGGTGCTTTCGAGCGTGACGCCGACGCCGGACGAAAACCTGGCTTTTCTGGAAAGTCTGCTGCCCTTGCCGATCGTCGAGGGCGCCCATTTCCTCGCAAGCCTGCTCGGACTGGCGCTCGTCGTCGTCTCCCGTGGTCTTGCCCTGCGCCTTGATGGCTCCTGGTGGGCGTCCATCGCGATTGCGATGGCAGCGCTTTTGCTGTCACTCATCAAGGCGGTCGCGGTGGTGGAGGCGGGCATGCTTGCCTTCTTCCTCCTGGGATTGATTGTCAGCCGGCGCCTGTTCGTCCGTCCGGCATCGCTCTTCGGCCAGGCGCTCACCATACCCTGGCTGACGGCGCTTGGGGTTATCTGCCTGGGCGGACTCGTCGTGCTGCTCTTCGTCTACCGCGATGTCGAGTACAGCCATGAACTTTGGTGGCAGTTCGAATTTTCCGCCGAGGCTCCGCGCGGGCTTCGGGCACTCCTGGGGGTGACGATCGGTTCGAGCCTGCTTGCGATCTGGAGCCTGATGCGTCCGGCAACCGGGGCAGCTGAGCCCGCCTCTGACGATGCGATGGAGCGGGCATTGGCGATCGTCGAGGCACAGGACATGTCCGATGCCAATCTGGTGCGCATGGGCGACAAGAGCATCCTGTTTTCCGCCGATGGGCGCGCCTTCATCATGTACGGTCAGCGCGCCCGTTCCTGGATCGCGCTTTTCGATCCCGTCGGCCCGATCGATGCCTGGCCAGAGCTGATCTGGCAATTCATCGAAAAGGCGCGCGCCTCGGGGTGCCGGGCGGTTTTCTACCAGGTCTCACCCGACGGCCTAGCTTATTATGCCGATGCGGGGCTGCGTGCCTTCCGGCTCGGCGAACTGGCGCGCGTCGACCTCACCCGCTTCGAAATGAAGGGCGGCAAGTGGGCAAACCTGCGCCAGCAGGTCAGCCGTGCCCAGCGTGAAGGGCTCGAATTCCAGGTCGTACCGCCGGCAGAGGTGGCCGAGATCATGGACGACCTGACGGCGGTTTCCGATGCCTGGCTGGAACATCACAACGCCAAGGAAAAGGGCTTCTCGCTTGGTGCCTTCGACCCCGACTATCTGGCCCAGCAGCCCGTTGCGATCCTCACCTGTGGCGGACGCATCGTCGCCTTCGCCAACATCCTGGTGACGGGGACCAAGAAGGAGGGGACCGTCGATCTGATGCGTTTTGCGCCCGATGCGCCGAAAGGGGCGATGGATTTCCTCTTCGCTCAGGTCATGGAATATCTGAAGGCGGAGGGCTATCGCACCTTCAACCTCGGCATGGCGCCGCTATCGGGCATGTCGACGCGCCAGATCGCGCCGGTGTGGGACCGGGCCGGCCGCACCTTCTTCGAACACGGTGAGCGCTTCTACAACTTCAAGGGCCTACGTGCCTTCAAGTCGAAGTTTCATCCGCAGTGGCAACCGCGCTATCTTGTCGCCAGCGGCGGCATCAATCCGATCCTCGCCTTGATGGATGCGACATTCCTGATCGGCGGCGGTCTCAAGGGAGTGGTGAAGAAATGATCCGTGTTGCGAACGCCTGGAAATGCCTTGCCTCGGCGGCGCTGCTGCTTTCGGCTTCCATTCTTCCCGCTTCCGCAGAAGACGCGGCGAAGAGCTACGATACCGGGATGATCCCCTCGCCACGCATCATGCTGCCCAAGGAAAAGGCGGCCGCACTGGTGGTGCTGCTTTCGGATGCCGGTGGCTGGACGGACAAGGAGCAGGCGATCGCCGATACGCTCACCGGCGACAAGACCGTCGTCATCGGTATTGACCTCAAGGCCTATCTCGCGTCGCTTGCCAAGGACGACGGCGATTGCGTCTACATGGTCTCCGATATCGAGTCGCTCAGCCAACAGGTGCAGCGCGCAGTCGGCACCGACGCTTATCAGTTGCCCGTTGTCGCGGGCGTCGGCGCGGGCGGCGCGATGGCGCTTGCGATTGCCGCCCAGACCCCGCCGGCAACGATCGGTCAGACGCTGGCCGTCGACCCGGAGGAGGGGATCGCGCTCGAGAAGCAACTCTGCACACCGGCTGATAAGGTGCGGAAGGACGACCGGATGGTCTATGGGCTGACCGACGGCGCCTTGCCGGACCCGGTCTCCGTCGTCTTTTCTCCGGCAGCCTCCGCGGATGGCCGTGCGCATGTCGCGGCACTCGTTGCGAAACATCCGGACGTCGAGCAGGAAGACAGCGATGAGGACGCCTTCACGGCATTGTCCGATCACCTCACCGATCTGATCGACAGCCAGCGCGATGCCGGCAATCCATTTGGCCTGCCGCTGACCGTTCTCGACGCGAAGCCGACGCGAGATACGATGGCAGTGATCTACTCGGGCGACGGTGGCTGGCGCGACATCGACAAGGAGGTCGGCGACGTCCTCCAGCAGCAAGGCGTGCCCGTTGTCGGCTTCGATTCCCTGCATTACTTCTGGTCCGAGCGAGACCCGCAGGCGACCGCGGACGACCTTGCCAAGGTCATGAGCTACTATCGCAAGCACTGGAACGTCCGCAATGTGCTCCTGATCGGCTATTCCTTCGGTGCCGACGTTTTGCCGCGAACCTTCAACCTGCTGCCGTCAGGCGACAAGGCTCATGTCCGCCAGGTGACGCTGATGGCGCTCTCGCACATGGTCGACTACAAGGTCTCGGTGCTCGGTTGGCTGGGCGCGGAGGGCGATGGCAAGGGCGGCGATCCGCTCGATGATATCAAGCGCATCGATCCTACGCTCGTGCAATGCATCTACGGCACGGACGAAGACGACGATGCCTGCCCTGAATTGAAGGGGACCGGCGTCGATGTCATCGGCATCGATGGTGGCCACCACTTCGACGAGGATTATCCGGCACTGACGCGGCGGGTGCTCGATGCGCTCGATCGCCGGCTGGCGTCGGCGAAGTGAACTGACTTTGCGGCGTGGCGCCTGGCCCTGAAACGGTCAGGAGCAATGACGACGAAGGTGGAGATGCCCCTCTGCGCTGCCAGGGCATCTCCCCACAAGGGGGTAGCCAAGCTCGCTTGGACTGCTGTCGCTCACGACAGCCGCGGACGATCACGCCGCCGGCGAAATCAGCGTGCCCGTTGCCTCGCGAGCGCCATCGATCACCGCGCGGCCGCCTTCTATGCGCACCTTGCCCTCGGCCATCATTCGAAGCGCCATCGGATAGGTGCGGTGCTCGACGGTCAGCACCCGTGCAGCAAGGCTGTCGGACGTATCGCCGGGGAGAACCGGCACGACCGCCTGGGCGAGGATCGGGCCTTCGTCCATGCCTTCAGTGACGAAATGCACGGTGCAGCCGGCGACCTTCATGCCGGCGTCGATTGCGCGCTGGTGGGTATGCAAGCCCGGAAACAGCGGCAGCAGCGAGGGGTGGATGTTGAGGATCCGCCCTTCATGGCGCTGGATGAACGTCGCGGAAAGCAGCCGCATGTAGCCAGCCAGGCAGATGATGTCGGGCGACAGGCGATCGAGCTCGGCAAGGATCGCCGCCTCGTGCGCGTCCTTGCTGTCGAAATCCTTGCGCTGGAAGCTCCTCGTCGGAATGCCGAGCGCCGCCGCCTTGGCGAGCCCGCCGGCATCCGCCCTGTCGGCGATGACGGCAACGATCTCGGCCGGGAAGCCGGGCTCGGCCGTTGCCTTTGCGAGCGCCAGCATGTTGGAGCCGCCGCCCGAAATGAAGACGACGACCCGCTTCTTGCCTGACGTCACATCGCTCGTCATAGGGCGAGGCTGCCCTTGTAGATCGTGCCGGCAGCACCTTCGGCGCGCGCGACCATCCGGCCAAGGGTGAAGACGGTTTCGCCTTCGCCGGTCAGCACCGCCGAAACCTCTGCGGCCTTGTCAGCCGGAACGACGACGATCATGCCGACGCCGCAATTGAAGGTGCGCAGCATTTCATTGGCAGCAACGCCGCCGGTCTGTGCGAGCCAGGAGAATACCTTCGGCGCCTTGATTGCATCGAGGTCGATTTCGGCCGCCAGGTGCTTCGGCAGCACGCGCGGAATGTTCTCCGGGAAACCGCCGCCGGTGATGTGAGCGAGCGCCTTGATCGCGCCGGTCGCGCGGATTGCCTTCAGAAGCGGCTTCACATAGATACGCGTCGGCGTCATCAAGAGGTCGGCAAGCGTTCCTTCGCCGAATGGAGCAGGGGCGTCCCAGGCAAGGCCCGAGAGCGAAACGATCTTGCGTACCAGCGAATAGCCGTTGGAATGAACGCCCGACGAGGCGAGGCCGAGAATGACGTCGCCTTCGCCGATGTCGCCGGCGGGAAGCAACTGACCGCGTTCGGCAGCGCCGACGGCAAAGCCCGCAAGATCATAGTCGCCGCCGGAATACATGCCCGGCATTTCCGCGGTTTCGCCGCCGATGAGCGCACAGCCCGCTTCCCGGCAGCCGCTGGCAATGCCGGCGACGATGGCCGCACCCTGATCCGGGTCGAGCTTGCCGGTCGCGAAGTAATCGAGGAAGAACAGCGGTTCGGCGCCCTGGACCACCAGATCGTTGACGCACATGGCGACGAGGTCGATCCCGACGGTGTCGTGCTTGTTGGCGTCGATGGCAATCTTGAGCTTGGTGCCGACGCCGTCATTGGCGGCAACCAGAACCGGGTCGGTGAAGCCCGCAGCCTTGAGATCGAAGAGGCCACCGAAGCCGCCGATCTCACCGTCGGCACCAGGCCGCCTGGTCGAGCGCACATGCGGCTTGATCTTCTCGACCATCAGGTTGCCGGCGTCGATATCCACGCCCGCGTCGCTATAGGTGAGGCCGTTCTTTCCCGACTGGCTCATGCTCGTTCTCCAAGGCTCGTCGTGCGACAGGTAATTTGCGGATGCGATTGGCACGGCAGGCAGGGGAGTGCAAGCCGAGAGCTGTCGTCAACGGCGTTTTTTCAACATTTTGCCCATATCCCACGATGGAAGCGAGCGGGTATCGCTCCAAACCGCGCGCTCCCGCCCGGTTGGACTTGACCGGCGCCCGCGCCGCCCCCTATCTCCTTTGAAGGATTGTGATACGCGATCGGTGCGCGCGGCGCGCTAGAGCGGGATGAGAAGAAGTGCGTGCGGCTTTCCGCCCGCGTCCCGCTCTCACTTATGAGAAACGATCACGATGATTTTAGGCCGATCCGACCTAAAATCATCGTGATCTAAAGGGAGCATCATGGATATCAAGGTCAGCGGTTCCGGATTGCAGCGCCAGGTCATCTTCTGGCTGCTGGTGCTTGCCGCCTTCATTGCCTTCCTCATGGTTTTCAGCTCGATCCTGCTGCCGTTCCTTGCCGGCATGGCGCTTGCCTATTTCCTCGATCCGGTCGCCGACCGTCTCGAGCGGCTGGGCCTCAGCCGGCTGATGGCGACGGTCGTCATCCTGATCGGCTTCGTCGTCGTCTTCGTGCTTGCACTGATGATCATCATTCCCGTGGTCGTCAGTCAGGCTTCGGATTTCATTGCGAACATCCCGGGCTATGCCGCCAAGCTGCAGTTGCTCGTCAACGAAGCGCAGACACGGCTCATTCCGGATTGGCTGGCAAGCCAGATGCCGTCGCTCAAGCAAAGTTCCGGCAAGCTGCTGGAACAGGGGGCCGCCTTCCTGGGCACGCTCTTCCAGCAGCTCTGGAACTCCGGCGTGGCTTTGCTCGACGTCATCTCGCTGCTCGTCGTCACCCCCGTCGTCGCCTTCTACATTCTGCTCGACTGGGACCGGATGGTCGAGAAGGTCGATAGCTGGGTGCCGCGCGACCATGTGACGACGGTGCGCCAGATCGCCCGAGACATGAACATGACAATCGCCGGTTTCGTGCGCGGACAGGGTTCGCTCTGCGTCATTCTCGGCCTTTACTACGGCATCGGCCTGTCGCTCGTCGGCCTCAATTTCGGCCTGCTGATTGGCCTTTTCGCCGGCATGATCAGCTTCATTCCTTACGTCGGATCCATGGTCGGCCTCGTGCTCGCCGTCGGCGTCGCCCTGGTGCAGTTCTGGCCGGACTATCTCTGGATCGGCCTCGTGCTGGCAGTCTTCTTCAGCGGCCAGTTCATGGAGGGCAACATCCTCCAGCCGAAGCTGGTGGGCAAAAGCGTCGGCCTGCATCCGGTCTGGCTGATGTTCGCCCTGCTTGCCTTTGGCGCGCTGTTCGGCTTCGTCGGTCTGTTGGTGGCGGTGCCGGCGGCAGCGGCCATCGGCGTGCTTGTCCGCTTCGGCATCCAGCGGTACCTTGATAGCGACCTCTATCACGGGCACGGCAAGGCCGTGGAAAAGAAGGCGAAGAGCGACAAGGCCGCCTGATTTCCGACGATTGTCCCGAGTACAGCATGACAAAACGCCCATTCGAACAATTACCCCTGGCCTTCGGCCACGACCCGGCGACGGGCCGTGAGGATCTGCTCGTCTCCGACCGGCTGAGCGCGGCGATCGCCATCGTCGATCACTGGCCGGATTGGCCGTCACCGGTCGTCATCATCGCCGGGCCGGTTGGCTCCGGCAAATCGCATCTCGCCAGCATCTGGAAAGAACGGGCAGGAGCCGAGGTAATCCACCCGCTCGCCGGCTCCGATGCCGCGCTGATTGCGGCGGAAAAGCCTGTTCTCTTCGAGGACGCCGACCGGAACAGCTTCGACGACACCACCCTGTTTCACGTCATCAACAACGTACGCCAGCACGGCACCGGGCTCTTGATGACCACGCGGCTCTGGCCGATGTCCTGGCCGGTGACGCTGCCGGATCTGCGCTCGCGCCTGAAGGCGGCGACCGTCGTCGAGATCGGCGAGCCGGATGACGAGCTGCTGACGCAGGTGCTGATCAAGCTCTTCGCCGACCGTCAGCTCTTCGTCGACGAACGGCTCGTCGGCTACATCGTCCAGCGCATGGAGCGGTCGCTGGGAGCAGCGCAGACGATCGTCGAGCGGATCGATCATCTGGCGCTCTCGCGCGGCACGAAGCTCAGCCGAGCGCTCGCCTCCGAAGTTCTTGAAGAACTGGGGAATCAGCGGCGGTCCGATTGACTGTCACAGAACCGTCGTCAAACTGAGATAGCCGGTGCAACCGGAGCAATGGGATCGAATGAGCATGGATAACGCGGTATCGGCGGTGAACGAGAACCAGGCTGCGGCGGAGGAAGTTGATCTGCTGGCCAGCCCGCAGCGCTTCATCAACCGCGAATTCTCCTGGCTGCAGTTCAATCGTCGCGTGCTTGAAGAGACGCTGAACACGGCCCATCCGCTGCTGGAGCGTATTCGCTTCCTGTCCATCTCTGCCGCCAACCTCGACGAGTTCTTCATGGTGCGTGTCGCGGGCCTCGAAGGACAGGTCCGCCAGGGCCTCGCCATGCGTTCGCCTGACGGCAAGACACCGATCGAGCAGCTCGAAGACATTCTCAAGGAAATCGACAACCTGCAGATGGAGCAGCAGGCCTCGCTTGCCGTGCTGCAGCAGTATCTCGCCAAGGAGGACATCCTGATCGTGCGTCCGGCGTCGCTTTCGGCGCAGGACAAGAGCTGGCTCGCCAACGAATTCGATCAGTCGATCTTCCCGGTGCTGACGCCGCTCTCGATCGACCCGGCCCACCCGTTCCCGTTCATTCCGAACCTCGGCTTTTCGATGGGCCTGCAGCTCGTCAGCAAGACCGGCCGCGAGCCGATGACCGCGCTCCTGCGTTTGCCGGTGGCGCTCGATCGTTTCGTCCGGCTGCCTGACGTCAAGAACGTCATCCGCTACATCACGCTCGAGGATGTCGTCAGCCAGTTCATCGACCGGTTGTTCCCCGGCTACGAGGTGAAGGGTTCCGGTACGTTCCGCATCATTCGCGACAGTGATATCGAAGTGGAGGAAGAGGCCGAGGATCTGGTGCGCTTCTTCGAGACGGCGCTGAAGCGCCGTCGCCGTGGATCGGTGATCCGCATCGAGACCGATTCGGAGATGCCGGCATCGCTGCGCCAGTTCGTCGTGCAGGAACTCGGCGTTCCGGAAAACCGCATTGCCGTTCTGCCGGGGCTGTTGGCACTCAACACGCTCTCGGAGATCACCAAGGCGCCGCGCGACGACCTGCGCTTCGAGCCCTACAATCCGCGCTTTCCCGAGCGGGTGCGCGAACATGCCGGCGATTGCCTTGCGGCAATCCGCGAAAAGGACATGGTCGTCCACCACCCCTATGAATCCTTCGACGTCGTCGTGCAATTCTTGCTGCAGGCGGCGCGCGATCCTGATGTCGTCGCCATCAAGCAGACGCTCTACCGCACTTCGAATGACAGCCCGATCGTGCGTGCGTTGATCGACGCCGCCGAGGCCGGCAAGTCGGTGACCGCTCTCGTGGAGCTCAAGGCTCGCTTCGACGAGGAAGCCAATATCCGCTGGGCGCGCGACCTGGAACGCGCCGGCGTGCAGGTCGTCTTCGGCTTCATCGAACTGAAGACCCACGCCAAGATGTCGATGGTCGTGCGGCGCGAGGAGGGCAAGCTCAGGACCTATTGCCACCTCGGCACCGGCAATTATCACCCGGTGACGGCGAAGATCTACACGGACCTGTCGTTCTTCACCTGCAACCCGGTGATCGCCCACGACATGGCGAACATCTTCAACTTCATTACCGGCTATGGCGAGCCGGAGGCGGGCATGAAGCTGGCGGTCTCACCGCACACGCTACGCCCGCGTATTCTCAAGCACATCGATGAAGAGATCGAGCACGCCAAGGCCGGGCGCCCGGCGGCGATCTGGATGAAGATGAACTCGCTCGTCGATCCGGAAATCATCGACGCGCTCTACAAGGCGAGCCGCGCCGGCGTCGAGATCGACCTCGTGGTGCGCGGCATCTGCTGCCTGCGACCACAGGTTCCGGGGCTCTCCGACAACATCCGCGTCAAGTCCATCGTCGGCCGTTTCCTCGAGCATTCCCGCATATTCTGCTTTGGCAACGGTCACGGGCTTCCATCGGAAAATGCCCTTGTCTATATCGGCTCGGCGGATATGATGCCGCGCAATCTGGACCGGCGGGTCGAGACGCTCGTGCCTCTCATCAACCGGACTGTGCACGAACAGGTTCTGTCGCAGATCATGCTGGGCAATCTCATCGACAACCAGCAGAGCTACGAAATTCTTCCTGACGGCACCTCTCGCCGGATGGAAGTCGGCAAGGACGCCGAGCCTTTCAACGCACAGCACTATTTCATGACCAATCCCAGCCTCTCCGGCCGGGGCGAGGCCCTGAAGTCCAGCGCACCGAAGCTCATCGCCGGCTGGAAGAGCGGCTGGCACAAATAAACTGGAATTGCATGGTCGAATCTGAAGCGCAGGGGCGTCTGCCCGGCATCCGCCCGGTTTCCGTTATCGATATCGGTTCGAACTCCATCCGCCTTGTCGTCTACGAAGGCCTGAGCCGCTCGCCGGCCATGCTGTTCAACGAAAAGGTGATGTGCGGTCTCGGCAAGGGTATCGATGCCACCGGTCGCATGGACGAAGAAAGCGTCGAGCGTGCGCTGAAGGCGCTGCATCGTTTTCACGCGCTCTCGAAGCAGGCGCGTGCGACATCGATGTACGTGCTCGCCACCGCGGCCGCGCGCGAGGCCAGCAACGGCCCGGCTTTCATCGAAAAGGCGGAGGCCATCCTTGGTCATAAGGTCCGCATCCTCAGCGGCGAGGAGGAGGCCTACTATTCCGCGATGGGCATCGTCAGCGGCTATTACGATCCTGATGGCGTCGTTGGCGACCTTGGCGGCGGCTCCCTCGAACTCGTCGACGTCTCGGGCACGAAGATCGGCAAGGGCATCACCCTGCCGCTCGGCGGCATCCGCCTGTTCGAACACAGCAACGGCTCGTTGACGAAAGCGCGCACCTGGGTGCGCAAGTTCATGAAGAACTCGGCTGTCCTGAAGACCGGCACGGGGCGCACCTTCTATGCCGTCGGCGGCACCTGGCGCTCGATCGCCAAGCTGCACATGGAGATCCGCGATTATCCGCTGCACATGATGCAGGGCTACGAGATTTCCTTTGACGAGGCGATGGCGCTCCTGCCGGAGGTGATCGAGCCGAAGAACATCAAGCCCTCGGCCTATTCGACGATCTCGAAGAGCCGCCGAAGCCTTTTGCCCTTCGGGGCGATCGCCATGCAGGAAGCGCTCGCGATCATGGAGCCGGAGCGGATTTCGTTCTCGGCGCTCGGCGTGCGCGAAGGCTATCTGTTCTCGCTGCTGAAGCATGAGGAACGCGCCCAGGACCCATTGCTGACGGCGGCGAACGAGATCGCCATCCTGCGCGCCCGCTCGCCCGAGCACGCCCGCGAACTGGCCGACTGGACCGGCCGCATGGTGCCGTTCTTCGGGATCGAGGAAACGGAAGAGGAAAGCCGTTATCGTCAAGCCGCCTGCCTGCTCGCCGATATCAGCTGGCGCGCGCATCCGGATTATCGCGGCCTGCAGGCACTGAACATCATCGCTCACTCGACCTTTTCGGGGATTACCCATGCGGGCCGCGCTTATATCGCGCTCGCCAACTATTATCGCTTCGAAGGGTTGAACGACGACGGCGCCACGAACGCGCTCGCCGGTATCACCACGCCGCGCCTGCTGGAGCTGGCGAAGCTGCTCGGCGGCTTGCTGCGTGTCGCCTATCTCTTCTCGGCATCGATGCCTGGGATCGCGCGGAACCTGACGTTCCGCAAGTCGTCTCAGCCGGACGTGGATCTCGAAATCGTCGTTCCGGCCGCTTACTCGGAGTTTGCGGGCGAACGACTGGATGGGCGCCTGCAGCAACTTGGCAAGCTTACCGGCAAGCGGCTCGCTTTCCACTTCGAAAGCTGACGTCGAAGAAAATCCCCGGATGAAACGGGCAGGGCGCGCGAACGCTTCAGCGCCGCGCGTCCTGTCGGACGCGCAAAGGTCGCTGTAGCCGGCTGATTTACTGCATGTTTTTATCCTTAAATCGGCGAACGATTTAAGGAAACATGCAGTGTTCGCGCGCCCTTTTTGTTTATTCGGCCTTCAGGAAATCGCCGACTTCGAGCAGCACGAACTCGTTGTCATCGGCCTTGTCGAGTGAGCGGCCGGCCGAGAACGGCAGGTTGTTGTCGTTGCCGACGATGATGTGGGTCGCATCGACGCGGTCGACGTTTTCGATGGTGACGAAGGGCATGTCATAGAAGCCTTCGCCGCCACCCTGGCGCTTCTTGTTATCCGGATCGGCGATCTTCAGCAGGTCGATGTAGCCGATCTTGCGCACGGCCTTGCCGACATTGCTGTCGTCGAAGGCGATCTTGTAGATGCGCTTGACCCTGGAACCGGTGGCGAAGCAGTCCGGCTTGGGGTCCTTCGGATCGGCGCAGGCCTTGTCGACCGTGCCGGCGCCGTTATCGCGTTCGATCACCAGCGCGGTTCGGTCATCGAGCATGTTGAAATCGCCGATCGCCTCGCCGCCTTCAGCCAGCGGATAGAGCCAGCTACGGCCGGTCCAGGCTTTGCTTGCAACATCGAGTTCGATGATGCGAAGGGCCGGGCGGCCTTCGGCCTGCTCGACTGTTTCACTGTCCGTCCAGAGCGGGCCTTCGAGCAGGCCGTAGAGCTTGCTGCCGTCCTTGGAAAGGGCCATGCCCTCATAGCCGCCGGAGCGCTTCAGGTTGAAGGCGGGCGTCTTCTTCGACGGATCAGCCTGCAGCGCCAGCGTCGGATTGTCGGGCGACATGATCGGCTTGCCGTTAACGGTCGTTGGGATGACGTCCGTCAGCTTGCCGTCGAGATCGAACTTGAGGATGTAAGGCCCGAACTCCTCACCGACCCAGAAGCCGTCGGCGACCGGCTGGATCGATTCGACGTCGAAGTCGGCGCCGGTGAGATAGCGCTTGTCGGAGCCCTCCATGACGATCGGGAAGGGCGCCTTCTTGTCCGGGTCGGTGAGGAACACTGTCTTCAGCGCCTCGACCTTGCCGGCATCCCAGTCCATCTTCACATGGTGCAGCATCAGCATGGCATCGCTGGAGTTCATCTTGCTGCCGAAGCCATTGTCGGAGAGGCTCCAGAACGTGCCGTCTTCCATCGCCTTGATGCCGGAGAAGCCCTGCATCGGCTGGCCATCGAAGGGCAGCGACAGGCCGGTCGGACGAACGCCGTCCTTACCCGGAACGGTGCCCAGCGCCTCGGCGCGCTTGCGGTCCGGGGTGGTGAACTTGCCCGAGGTTTTCAGGTATTCAGGCGCGTCCGAGGGGGCCGCGATGATCGTGTTTGCCGGCAGGATCGCGTGACCCTTCAGGGTAGCGGTGAAGGACTTTTCCTCGGCCGAAGCGGCCATCGTCATCAAAAGAGAAAGAGCCGCGGTGGCGAGAAGCGTTTTCGTCATGAAAGTCACCATGGGTTGGAGCCTCCTGCATGTCTCCTCGCCCTCGATTTCAGGACAAAGGCATGCAGCCATTCAAAGTGCTACAGCGACCTTTGCGAGTCCGATCGGACGCGCGGGACTGTAGAAGGCAACCCGATAGGCGGCTTTGATGACGGTTGGGTGATGCTTGCTTTACAGGCCGATGAAGCTTTGGTGACAGGCTCAGCCGGCGACGGTAAGGCTTGACCAGCGCCCGGGCGTGATGCCGTAAGCTCGCTTGAAATGGCGGGTGAAATGCGCCTGGTCGGCGAAGCCGGTCTCGAGCGCCGCGCCTGCAAGGCTTTCGCCCCTGGCGATCATCTGCCGGGCGCGCTCCAGCCGGCGCATCAAGAGATAGCGGTGCGGGCTGGTGCCGAGAACCTTGCGAAATTGCCGGGCGAGCGTGAAGCGATCAAGTCCGCTGATCGCTTCGAGTTCCTGGGAACCGACGGGCCGTTCGAGGTTGGCGCGAAGGAATTCTGTTGCCTCGAGAACCGCGTGCCTGTCGGCCTTTCCCGGCTTGATGTCCTTGGCGCCGGCATGCCGATAGAGGCCCTCGGCAATCCGCACGAGGATGTCGTCGAGCGCCAGCTCGTCAATGCCATTGTCGAGGTCCATCAAGGCTTCCCCGACTGCCTGCCGCAAAGCCTCATCACCCACCACCGGTGCTGCGACAAAGGGCAGGGAGCGGCTCGTTTCGTCGAGCGCGGCAAGCAGCCTTTCCGGCTGCAGATACATCATCCTGTAGCGTAGCCCCATCTCCGTTCCCGCGCCGCCATCGTGGATCTCGTCCGGGTGGAGGATGATGATGCTGCCAGGTTTGCTGAAGCGGCTTTCGCCCCGGTACTGAAACGTCTGAACACCGCCGAGCGTGACGCCGATCGCATAGGTGTCGTGGCGGTGCGGCTCGAAGAATTTCCCGTGTAGCCGCGCTTCGATGCGCTCGATGCCTTCGACCACCGGAGCGACGCGGATGCCATCGCCCGGCGCGCCGCACAATCGTTCAAGATCGATCGCGGCATCCTCCGATAATGCGTCTTCCGGCACGCCCTGTCGGGCTGAAATGGAGATGACCTTCATGTTCGATACCAAATTTGCGATCGTATTGCGCGAGGACCTGGCAACCTGGCAGAAGCTGAACGTCACCGCCTTCCTCGCCACCGGTATTGCCGGGCAGAAGCCCGACATCATCGGCGAAGATTATCGCGACGGCGCCGGCAACGTCTACAACGCCTTGAGCGTTCAGCCGATCATCGTACTTGCCGCCGATGGGAAGACGCTCGGCAACATTCAACGCCGTGCGATCGAGAAAGACGTCCGGGCGTCGATCTATGTCGATGCAATGTTCGCCACCGGTCACGACAGCGCCAACCGCGCAGTCTTCGCACAGACCAGCCCGGATGATGCCGCCGTTGCCGGCATCGCGATCCACGCGGACAAGAAGCTGGTCGACAAGATCACCAAGGGCGCAAAGCTGCACGGCTGAAGCGGCTGCCGCCCGATGATGACTATTCCGCCGCACTGGGGGCGAGGGCAGGCGTCGAGCCTCCGGCACGCAGCGCCAGCACGCCGAGCTTCTGCCCGCGTCCCTTGACGGCGTGCTCGCCGAGATCTTCGACGCGGACGTAATGCGGCAGACGCATCTTGCGGGCGAGATCGGTGGAGATCAGCACCTGGTGGCCGAGCGTCTTGCAGAAGCCTTCCAACCGGGCGGTGGTGTTCACCGTGTCGCCGAAATAGGTGATCTTGTGCCGATCGAGGCCGATTTCGGCGGCGACGATGGTGCCGCCATGAAGCGCCGCGCGCAGGCGCGGGACTTCGCCGAATTCCTTCTGCCAGCGGTGCGCGTCCGCATCGATGATTTCCAGAATGTCGAAGACGCAATGGATGCAGGCCGCGTTGTTGGTGGCGCGGTCGAAAGGCCAGGTGATGACGGCGGCGTCACCCACATAGTCGTCGATCGACCCGCGATAGCGCAGCACGGGGTCGGCAATCGTCGCAAAGAGCTTGCCGAGATATTCCTGCATCCTGAGGTCGCCGTAGCGTTCGGCATAGGAGGTCGATCCGGCGAGGTCGATGAACAGGAAGACGCGCTCCTCCTGGATCGGTCTGCGGTAACGCCCCGTCAGGAGGCTCAGGAACACGTCGCGTCCAAGAAGTTCGCGGACCCGGAGGATGAAGATGAGCGAGCCCGAGATCGTCAGCGCATAGAGCAGCACCGTCTTGGAGGGCATCATCGCCTCCATCCAGTAGACGTCTCCGAAAGCGCCGCTTGTCTGCATGATCAGACCGGCGGCCGCGTAGCCGACGTCCAGAAGCACAAAGTAGATCGCAAGCGAGGCGGCGAAAAACATCGGTGTCGAGAAGGCGTGAATTCGTCGGTTGAGGCGTCGGAAAATGATGCGCCGCTCGAACGCAATGATCGGAATGCACATGAACAGCGCATAGGTCGCGCCGATCAGCGCGCCTGTGCCATAGGCAATCCAGGCGTAGACTGCGCCGGCGGCCGCAACCACCAGGAGCAGGAGCAGTCCTTCGAAAGTGGAGAAACGCCAACGCATGCGGAAAGCCCTGGTACCGGAAGAAGCGGCATCCGTGTCGGCCGGCCCGGTTAACCGCGCCGGCTCCACGCCCTGTCACCTCGTTTGAGACGATGGTGATTCTGTTCCGCCGGGCTTTCGGCTAGAGCCGGATTCGGGCGGAAACTTGGCTCCGCCCTTGCAGGCTCAGCCGCTGAGCTCCACCGTCTCGATCTTCTTGTCGACGAAACGAAGAGCCACTTCGCCATTGATGAGCTTCAGCGCGGTTTCCCCGAAGAGTTCGCGCCGCCAGCCCTTGAGCGCGCCGACATCGGCCTTCTCGCCTTCGGCGGCGATCTTGTCGAGATCGTCGCTGTTGGCGATGATCTTCGCGGCCACGCCCTGCTTTTCGGCGATGAGCTTCAATAGCACCTTCAGCATTTCGCCTGCGGCAGCGGCACCTTCCGGCGTATGGCTTTGACGCGGCAGTTTCGGCAGATCGGCCTTGGGAATCGCGAGCGCCTCATTGACCGCTTCGATGACCGCCGTTCCGGCGCTGGAGCGTTCCCAGCCCTTGGGAATGGTCCTGAGCCGTGCCAGGGCTTCCGCGTCCTTCGGCTGCTGCTGGGCGATCTCGTAGATGGCGTCGTCCTTCAGGATGCGGCCACGCGGCACGTTGCGGGCGCGTGCCTCGCGTTCGCGCCAGGCGGCGACGGTCTTGAGCGTGGCGAGTTCGATCGGTTTCTTGACGCGCATCTTCAGACGCTGCCAGGCGTCGTCCGGATGCAGGTCGTAGGTGTCGCGCGCCTCGAGGATCGCCATCTCCTCGGTCAGCCACAGCGAGCGCCCCTCGCGCTCCAGTTCGGCGGCCAGGTACTGGTAAATGTCGCGCAGATGCGTGACGTCGGCCAGCGCATAGTCGAGCTGCTTGTCGGTCAGCGGCCGGCGGCTCCAGTCGGTAAAGCGCGAAGACTTGTCGATCTGGGTGCCGGTAACGCGGTTGACGAGCTGGTCATAGGAGACGCTGTCGCCGAACCCGCAAACCATGGCCGCGACCTGCGTGTCGAAGATCGGGTGCGGAATGAGGTTGCCGAGATGGAAAATGATCTCGATGTCCTGACGCGCGGCATGGAATACCTTGATGACTTCAGGGTTGGCCATCAGCGCGAAGAAGGGCGACAGATCAATGCCTTTGGCCATCGGGTCGACGATGACGGCGAGATCCGGGCTCGCCATCTGGATCAGGCAGAGCTCTGGCCAGAAGGTTGTCTCGCGCAGGAATTCAGTATCGATCGTAATATAATTTGAGCGGGCCAGTTGTTGGCACGCCGCCTCAAGGTCTGCGGTTGTTTCAATCATCAGATTTAAATCACTATGGCAAAAATGCGGCTTACATTTTCGTGTAGCCCGTCGCGCCATCTGTCACAATCGAAATCTCAGACGATCTTGAAATAACCCGTCATGCCGGTCTTCTGGTGCTCGATGATGTGGCAATGAATGACCCAGTCGCCCGGATTGTCGGCCACCAGCGCCAGTTCCGCCTGTTCGTCGGGCAAAAGCAGGATCGTATCGGTCGGCGGCGGCAGGAATGTCCGCTTGTTGGAATTGAGGATGCGGAAGCTCAAGCCGTGCAGATGGATCGGATGCGCGTGCGGCGTTCGGTTGGCTACCTGCAGGACATAGCTCTTGCCGAGCTTCATCTCCTCGATCGGTGCGATCGGATCCGGGGTGTCGCCTGGCCACGGCACCTTGTTGATCGCCCAGAACGTATAGCCGAGCGAGCCGCAGATAGAAGGGGCAGCCTTATGCTCGGCCGTTGCCGTCAGTTCGATCGGCACGCGGGTCGCGGTGGAAAGGTCCGCCTCGGAGATCGGGTTGGCGGGCAGGGGGGCGACATCGCGGAGGTCGCGTTTCAGCGAAGAGCCGGTCGCACGGAAACGCGCGATGGTCCAGGGGTTCGATCCGCGGAAATTGCCGAGCACGGCCGTCTGCCCCTCTTCATCGGGCATGCGCACGACAAGATCGACGCGCTGGCCGGGGCCGAAGTCGTAGCGATCGAGCGCGAAAGGCTTGTCGACCGGATTGCCGTCGAGCGCGATTACCATCGCCCCGGCGCCATCGAGGCCGATCGTATAGATGCGCGTGACGTCGGTGGCGGCGATGCGCACGCGCACCAGCCCGCCGGCCGGCGCATCATAGGTCGGTTCCTGCTGCCAATTGGCTGTGCGCACCGTGCCGTAGGTGCCGCCGCGTGCGGCGTCGCGCGGCTTGAACGGATCGATGAAGGCGCCGCCTGTGCCGAGCCGCCAGTCGCGCAGGTTGAGCACGATCTCGGCATCGAACGCCGGATCCTCCGGGTTCTCGACGACGATCACGCCGGTCAGGCCGGCGCCCATCTGCGTCAGGGTATTGCAGTGCGGGTGGTACCAGAAGGTGCCGGCATCCGGCGGCGTGATGAGATAGTCGAAGCGATCGCCCGGATAGACATAGGGCTGCGTCAGCTCGGGCACGCCGTCCATGGCGTTGGCGATGCGAAGACCGTGCCAGTGCACCGTCGTCGGCTCGTCCAGCCGGTTGAGGAGGCGGGCGGCGTAGGGCTCGCCCTTGCGCATGCGCAGGACCGGGGGCATGCCGCCGCTCTCGGCCTCTCCCAATCCGTAGGTCATTACTTTCGGTGTGATGCCGTCGGTGGCGATCTGCGCTTTGGTAAACTGCGCCGTCAGGATCTGCGGATCGCGGGCGGTGCCGGCGCGTGCCGCCATGCCGGCGCCGAGCGCAAAGGCGCCTCCGAGGGCGGCGGAACCTTGAAGGAAGGTGCGGCGACTGATGGCGGGCATTCAGGCAATCTCGGCAACTGGTTAGATCACGTTAGAGCGGGATGCAGGCGGAAAACCGCAAACACTTTTCCTCATCCCGCTCTGGCGTCGGTTCTAAACCTGATCGCCGCATTCAGCAATTAGCCGGACTGCGCGCATCTTGCCGCAGGGTCAGCCGTCCTTGCGCCTGTGGTTGTTGCCGGCGGCAAGCTTGTTGAAGAAAGACGAGGTGCGCAGGAGGTTGCGGAACGGCATGGCGCGCGCTTCCGCAGGTACCGGCCCGCGCGCCGTCATGCGCTGCAGCGTGTAGAGCATGAACAGGAAGAGGACGGCGGCCGTGTAGATGAAGAGCGCCTGAGGCCCGAAGATCTCGAGCAGAAACGACGCAAAGAGCGGCCCGATGATCGCGCCGAGCGACCAGAAGAACAGCATGCCTGCCGAAACCAGTGCATGTTGGCCCTCTGCGGCATGGTCGTTGGCGTGGGCCGAGCAGAGCGAATAGAGCGGCATTGCAAAGGCGCCGAACAGGAAGATGCCGGCAAAGTTCAGCCACTCGTCGTTGCCGGCGCCGAACGCCAGGAACAGGCCGGCCAGCAGCGAACCGAAGGTGGCGATCAGGATGATCAGCCGGCGGTCGAGCCGGTCGGAATAGTGGCCAAGCGGATATTGCAGCACGACGCCGCCGATGATGCCGGCGCTCATGAAGGTGGCGATGGCCGTCACGGAGAGGCCGATGCCTTGGCCATAGATCGGGCCGAGAGAGCGAAAGGCGGCGTTGGTCAGGCCGACGACGATGCAGCCGATGGTCGCGAGCGGCGAGATGTTCCAGAGCGCTTTCACATCGAAGCGGATGGCTTCCGGGGCCACGGGGCTCGACCGATCGGCGAAGGAGATCGGGACCAGCGACAGCGTCAGCGCCATGGAGATGATGGCGAAGAGTTCGAAGCCCTCGAGGCCGATGCCGGGGATGACATATTGGGCTGCCGTCACCGATCCGAGATCGACGAGGCGGTAGACCGAAAGGGTGCGCGCCCGGTTGGCGTTGGTGACGCTGGCATTCAGCCAGCTTTCGACGGTCGCGAACAGGCAGGCAAAACAGATGCCGGCAAGCAGTCGCATCAGGAACCACATCAGCGGATTGATGACGAGCACCATGCAGATCGCCGCGGCCGATGCGATCGCAGCCATTGCCGAGAAGGTGCGGATGTGGCCGATGGCGCGCAGGATGCGCGTGACATAGACGCAGCCGAGCGCGAAGCCGATATTGTAGCCGGCGCCGATCACGCCGATCAGGGATGTCGAAAACCCCTCTTCCAATGCACGAAGCGAGATGAAGGTGCCCTGCAGGCCATTGCCGCCGATGAGGATGCCTGCGGTAACGAGAAGGGGGATGAGCGGGCGAATCTGAGACATGGGGCAGGCGACATCCGGAAATCGGCCGCGACTCGAGGGATCGTTGCGGGCCTCAAATGTGTAGCCCCGCATTCTGCTGCCGGACAGCCCCGAATTGTGACGATTGCCATTCTTTTCGCGGCATTTCGGCGGGCTCTTGTTCGAGCACGGCCTTGGACTGGCCGCTTCCTTCGTCTACAACGCGCCTCCATCGGGGGCGGCAGCGGTCGCGCGGCTTGACAAAGGCCGCGCATCATGCGCTTTTCCGCCCGATTTTGACCATGTTGCCGCGCGCCGTGTCCCACGAGCCTGCGCGGCTCTTTGCAATTCCGGGATAAGACGATGCATCGTTACCGCAGCCACACCTGTGCCGCCCTCCGCAAGTCGGACGTCGGCTCCACCGTTCGCCTCTCCGGCTGGGTCCACCGCGTCCGCGATCATGGCGGCGTGCTGTTCATCGACCTGCGCGACCATTACGGCATGACCCAGGTCGTCGCCGATCCGGATAGCCCGGCGTTCAAGATCGCAGAGACGGTGCGCGGCGAATGGGTGATCCGTATCGATGGCGTCGTCAAGGCGCGCACCGACGATACCGTCAACAAGGGCATGCCGACCGGCGAGATCGAGCTCTATGCCAAGGAGATCGAGGTTCTCTCGGCCGCCAAGGAACTGCCGCTGCCGGTGTTCGGCGAGCCTGACTACCCGGAAGACGTGCGCCTGAAGTATCGCTTCCTCGATCTGCGCCGCGACACGCTGCACAAGAACATCGTCAAGCGCACGCAGATCATTTCGTCGATGCGCCGCCACATGGGCGAAGTCGGCTTCACGGAATACACGACCCCGATCCTGACGGCATCGTCGCCGGAAGGCGCGCGTGACTTCCTGGTACCGTCACGTATCCACCCCGGCAACTTCTACGCCCTGCCGCAGGCGCCGCAGCAGTACAAGCAGCTCTTGATGGTTGCCGGCTTCGACCGGTACTTCCAGATCGCACCGTGCTTCCGCGACGAAGACCCGCGCGCCGACCGTCTGCCGGGCGAGTTCTACCAGCTCGACCTCGAAATGAGCTTCGTCGAGCAGGAAGACGTCTGGTCGACCATGGAACCGGTGATCCGCGAGATCTTCGTCGAGTTCGCCGAAGGCAAGCCGGTGACCGAGACTTTCCCGCGCATCCCCTATGACACGGCGATCCGCAAGTATGGCTCCGACAAGCCGGACCTGCGCAACCCGATCGAGATGCAGGCGGTCACCGAGCACTTTGCCGGCTCCGGCTTCAAGGTCTTCGCCAACATGATCGCGTCGAACCCGAAGGTCGAAGTCTGGGCGATCCCGGCCAAGACCGGTGGCTCGCGCGCCTTCTGCGACCGCATGAACGCCTGGGCGCAAAGCCAGGGCCAGCCCGGCCTCGGCTACATCTTCTGGCGCAAGGAAGGCGAAAAGCTCGAAGGCGCCGGCCCGCTCGCCAAGAACATCGGCGAGGAGCGCACGGACGCGATCCGCACGCAGCTCGGCCTCGACGACGGCGACGCCTGTTTCTTTGTCGCCGGCGATCCCGCTAAGTTTTACAAATTTGCCGGCGAAGCCCGCACCCGCGCCGGCGAGGAACTCAACCTCGTCGACCGTGACCGCTACGAATTCTGCTGGATCGTCGATTTCCCGTTCTACGAATGGCTGGAAGACGAGAAGAAGATCGACTTCGCCCACAACCCCTTCTCGATGCCGCAGGGCGGCCTGGAAGCGCTCAACGGCGAAGACCCGCTGTCGATCAAGGCCTACCAGTACGACATGGTCTGCAACGGCTTCGAAATCGCCTCGGGCTCGATTCGTAACCAGCTTCCGGAAGTCATGGTCAAGGCATTCGAACTGACCGGCAAGTCGCAGCAGGAAGTCGAAGAGCAGTTCGGCGGCCTCTACCGCGCCTTCCAGTACGGCGCACCGCCGCATGGCGGTATGGCCTTCGGTATCGACCGCATCGTCATGCTCTTGGTCGGCGCCAAGAACCTGCGCGAGATCTCGCTGTTCCCGATGAACCAGCAGGCTGTCGACCTCTTGATGGGCGCGCCGTCGGCCGCAACCCCGGCACAGCTGCGCGAACTGGCGATCCGCCCGATCCCGCAGAAGAAGGACTGAGGTCGAGCAGATCTCGCAAAAAGAAAAGCCCGGCGGTCGTCTCGCCGGGCTTTTTCGTTTGATACGTCCCACCCGTCTCAGCGCCTGCCGTAGGCACTGTCGCGAACGTCACGCGTTAACTGCCCCTGTCCGCAAAGGTCGCGTTCGTCATGCAACGATGAGCTTCTGGCGTCCGTCAGAAGTCCATGCCGGGACCGGGCGTCGGCGCGGGTCCATTCTTCTTCGGTTTTTCCGCGACCATGGCCTCGGTCGTCACCAAGAGACCGGCGATGGAAGCCGCATCCTGCAGCGCCGCACGCACCACCTTGGCGGGGTCGATGACCCCCATGCGGAAGAGGTCGCCATATTCGCCGGTCTGGGCGTTCCAGCCGTGGGCGAAGTCACTCCTTTCTCGGAGCTTTCCGACGATCACGGAGCCTTCGGCACCGGCATTCTCGGCAATCTGGCGAACGGGCATCTCGACTGCCCGCCGAACGATCTCGACGCCCACGCGTTGATCGTCATTGCCGGCCTTGAGCCCGTCGAGTGCGTGCGCGACCCTGAGCAGCGCGACGCCGCCGCCGGGCAGAATACCTTCCTCTACCGCGGCTCGCGTCGCATGCAGGGCGTCGTCGACGCGATCCTTCTTCTCCTTCACTTCGACTTCGGTCGAGCCGCCAACCCGGATCACCGCGACGCCGCCGGCGAGTTTGGCGAGCCGTTCCTGCAGCTTTTCCCGATCGTAGTCGGACGTCGTTTCCTCGATCTGTGCCTTGATCTGGCTGACACGTCCGCCGATATCCGCCTTCGTTCCGGCGCCATCGACGATCGTGGTGTTTTCCTTCTCGACCATCACCCGCTTGGCGCGCCCGAGCGTGTCCAGCGTCACGTTTTCAAGCTTTATGCCGAGATCCTCGGAAATGACCGTGCCGCCCGTCAGGATGGCGATGTCCTCGAGGATCGCCTTGCGCCGATCTCCGAAGCCGGGGGCTTTGACGGCCGCGATCTTGAGACCACCGCGCAGTTTGTTGACGACGAGCGTGGCAAGCGCTTCGCCCTCCACATCCTCGGCGATGATCAGCAAGGGATGGCTCGCCTGGATCACGGATTCGAGGATCGGGATCATGGCCTGCAGGTTAGAGAGCTTCTTCTCGTGAATGAGAATATACGGGTCTTCAAATTCGACGCGCATCTTCTCCTGGTCGGTAATGAAGTAGGGGGAAAGGTAGCCGCGGTCGAACTGCATACCCTCGACGATCTCAAGTTCGATCTCGGCGGTCTTGGCTTCCTCGACGGTGATCACGCCCTCGTTGCCGACGCGCTCCATCGCTTTTGCCAGATAGTTGCCGATTTCCTTGTCGCCGTTCGCCGAGATCGTGCCGACCTGGGCGATTTCCTCGTTGTTGGAAATCTTTCGGGCATGGGTCTTCAATTGCGCAACGATCGTTTCGACGGCGAGATCGATGCCGCGCTTGAGGTCCATCGGGTTCATGCCCGATGCGATCGCCTTGACGCCTTCCCGGACAATGGCTTGAGCGAGCACGGTGGCCGTCGTCGTTCCGTCGCCGGCGACGTCGCTGGTGCGTGACGCCACTTCACGCAGCATCTGCGCGCCCATATTCTCGAATTTGTCTTCGAGTTCGATCTCCTTGGCAACCGAGACGCCGTCCTTGGTGACGCGTGGCGCGCCAAAGGCCTTGTCGATCACTACGTTCCGCCCCTTCGGGCCGAGCGTCACCTTCACGGCATCGGCGAGGATATCGACACCACGCAGCATACGGTCGCGGGCATCGCTGCTGAACTTGACTTCCTTGGCTGCCATTGTTGACCTCCCTCAACACCAAACACGTAGCCTCATGCTCCCGCCGCCCGCCGCGCGGGGGACAACCCTGCATGCAATCGAAAACCTTCAGCGCGCCTCGCTGCCTGTTCGGCTACGTCGCGAAGTCCCGTTCCTCGTCATTGTCCGGCGTCAGGATATCGATCAATGCCGCAACCCGGCCAGCCGGCAGGTGGCGGCCTTCGCCAATCAGCGCCTCGTCGTTGTTGACCCAGGCAATGGCCTCGGCGAGTTCGGCCGCCGTCGCGCCGGTCGCAAGCAACTCGGCCATCAGCGTCTCGTCGACCGGGCCAAGGATAGCGGTAATATCCGCATGCTTCAGTCCCATGGGCTCCTCCTTCCGTTTTATCGGTCAGGAATGCGGGGACCTCGGATCCCCGCCCAAAGTAAATAGGCCGAGGTCTGACGGCATCAAGCGCTGATCATATCATGGAAGCCAAGGGGGCAAAAAACCGCGGTGCCGTCATTCCGGCCGAAGCGCGTTGTCCAGGAAATACCATTGGTCGAGATGGGCTCGAACGACGGGCTCGATCGCCTCGTTCAGAAGCAGCATATCGTCCAGGAGGCGCGCGTTGGCGGGATCTGAGGCCGGAAGTCGTGTGGGCTCCAGCGCCCGGCATTCGAAGCGAAAGCCGTCAGTACGCAGGCCGTACCAGGGGCAGATCGTGGCACCTGTCATGCGTGCCAGGCGAATGGCAAGCGCGAGATTGCCTTCCTGATGCGGTTTGCGGTCGAAGAACGGTCCGCGGATCATGCCGCCAAAACCTTCGTCACAGAACATGCTGACAACGCCACCGCTCTTCAGGACCTTGAGCGCCGGCCGAATTCCCTCGGCGCCCGGCGGAAGAAACTGCAGTCCGGCCTTGCTGCGCACGCGTTCGGCGATCCATGCCTTGGCACGGCTTTTCGGGGGAACATAGAAGGCGTGGGGCTGGAGGCCGAGATTGCGGAACGCGATCGTCCCGACCTCCCAATTGCCGAGATGAAGCCCGACGAGGATGATTGGGCCGTCTTTCGCCGCGTTGCGGATCGGCGCGAGACCCTCGGTCAGCAACCTATCGTGATATCTCTGCAATCTGTTGATGACGGAAAACTCCGTCATCAGGCGCCCCTGGGCCCGACAGTTTTCGAGAAACAAGGCTTCCTGTTCCGCGGGGCTCAGGTCCGGACGCAGATGTTTGATCGTATCGCGGGCGCGCTGAGCGGCGACCTTGTGAAAGCGCGGCACCGCGAACAGGCCAAGCGCGGCCCCCAGGCGCGAGCATGCATCCATCGGCAACAGTTTCATGCCGAAATGGGCGGCAAGGTTGGCGAGATTCGAGAGATTGTCGCTGATCCAGTAGCGCCGAAAGGCTCGCGCGCGTTCGCCCCCCGCCAGCGCGTCAGCAAGACGCGGCGGGTGCTCTTCAGCGAAGATCCAGGCTTTCCGCTTGGCGATAGGTCCCTTGAAGCCAGGATTATCCGGCGCCATGCGACGTGCCTTCTCGCCTATGTAGGGTGACCGGCAGCCCGCCCTTCGGCCTCAGGGTCAGCCGGCAGATCGGCTCGACCGCGTGGCGTTCGCGCAGGCGAACCCGGTAGCGCTGAGCGATGATGGCCAGGCACAGGATCGCTTCCGTCAGGCCGAAATGCAGGCCCGGGCAGACGCGCGGGCCGCTTGCGAAGGGAATGAAGCTGTAGGGCGTCGGGCGGCGGCCCTCGGTGAACCGCTCCGGATGGAAATGGTGCGGGTCTTCGAAGAGGCTTGCGGTGCGGTGGAGGAGCCATGGCACGATCAGGACCAGCGAGCCCGGCTCGGCAGCGACGTCGCCGATCATGTCCGCCTCGCGCGTCTGTCGCGCCAGGATCGGAACCGGCGGGTAGAGACGAAGTGTTTCCTCGATGACGGCCCGGCACCATTCGAGCTGCGGCACATCGTCGATCGTCGGCATTCGGTCGCCGCAGACCCTGGCGATCTCGTCGTGGACGGCCTTCTCGATCCAGCCCGCCTTGGAAAGCAGATACCAGGTCCAGGTAAGCGTGGCCGCCGTCGTCTCATGGCCGGCCATGAAGATGGTCGCGGCCTCGTTGCGCAAGGCGACGAGGTCGAGCTTCAGCTCCGGATTTCGCTGTTGCCGCCGGATGAGCAGTTCGACCATGGAATTGTGGTCACCGCGCCCGGCAAGATGATCCTCCACCACCTTGTCGATGGTCCCGTGGATACGCTTGACCGAGCGACGCAGGCTCGGGGTGCGCAGGACGGGAAGCCCGTCGTCAAAGCCGAGGAAATAGCCGATGTTGATGGAATCGACCAACGACTGGTAACTGGTGAAGCCCTCGGTAACGGCGGCCGCACTGTCATCACCGAGCTGGTTGCCGAAGACGCTGCGCGCGATGATCTCGGCGGTCAGGCCCGCCATTTCGTGGAGCGCATTGACCTCGGCCCCATCGGGCATCCGGTTCCAGCGCTCGACCAGTTCGCTGGTCGTCTTCTCCATGACAGGGCCGAAGGACGGAACCCTCTTCGCGTGGACGATGTCCGCCACCAATGGCCGGCGTTGCTTCCAGGTGTCGCCGTCGGAAATGAACAACCCGTCCCCGAGCAGGAATTCGAGCGCCCGGCGCATCTGCGGGCTCTTGCGCTCGAAGTTCTCGTGTCGTTTGACGACCACCTGCCGGATCAAGTCGGGTGAGTTGACGACGATGACCTGCCGGCCGAGAATCCGGATCTGCGAGACCTTTTCGGTATAATCGCCGGCGCGCCAGATCGACAGGAAATCCGTTCGCGCCTGGAGCAGGAGGCGAAGCGGCTTACCCGGCGGGCCCGAATAGTAATCGGCGCGCACGGGGGCGAATTTCCCGTCCGCCAATTCTTCTCTAAAATTTACAGTCTGCTGGAGCCAGGCGAGCATTTACGTCCGATCTGCCGTAAAGTGAAGATTATATTCAGGCGTATACTTGTATTTCTTACGTAAAGTCCGGGATGACCCTGCTAAGCCTTAGATGTACTCAAGTTCGTCAGAAGTCGGATTTTCAGTCGCGTGAGTGTGGCATGCCCGATTTTGATGAAAAACGCCATCGCCCGACCGCGGATTTTTCTTGATGCCATGAATAGCCTGCTGGGAGAGTGACGATCGCTGCAACCGATGCGCGCTCCGCCAAGAAGTACGGGTGTCAGCCGAAAGCATGTCCGCAAGTAGAAGCGAGCCTTGATCTGTGCGCAGCCAATGGGTGTGAAATACAAACCTGCTTCGGGGAAGCCGGATTGGAAGTCTCGCGGATCGTGCGACAAAATCAGGGGACCGATGCGGCCACTCAAGTTTGCGCGCCCGTACGGGCGCGCAAACGCTTATCGTAACGTCGCTTGTTTCGGGCTCGGCTGAGGCCGGGAACAGGTGCGAGGGTCAGTCGTTCGCGGTCACCTTGACGCCGAGCACCGACGGAATGGTGTTCGGTGCGCCCATGGCGGCGCCCATGATCATCGGGAACGGAACCGGCTTTTCCGGTGCCGCGCTGATCGTCAGGCTCTTCGGGCCATCGAGATAGGCGTTCACGGCGGCGGATACCTGGTTCTGCAGTTCCGGCACATTGAGCTGTGCCATCATGATCGGCACCAGGCCCTTCAGCGACTGAGCCATCTGCTCGCCGGAAACGCCTTGCTGCGAACCGGCATAGTCGAGCGCCTTCTTGGTGATCGAGGCGTCATCGAAGCGGATTTCGGCGCTGTTGAATGTCAGCTGCTGCATCAGGCCCATCATCGCGAGGCCCATGGCCTGGTTGGCCTCTTCCTTGTTCGGGTTGGCCTCGGCCGCCTTCATCGCCTCCTGCATCGACTTGACGAAGGCGAGCGTGTAGCCCGAGATGTCGAAGGCGAAGTTCAGCCGGCCGACATTCTTGAAGTCGAAGGAATATTCTTCCAGGGCGACATTGCCGCTCTCGATCTCCCACCTACCCTTCATCGTCAGGGCGCCGTCAAGCGTGGTCAGGCCGAGCTTTTCGATTGCGTCCTTCGTCTTGGCGTCCTCGACGGACGAAAGGTCCGCCTTGATGCCGGACGCCGTCGCGTCGAAGTCGAAGCCGGCGTCGTTTTCCTGGCGCGCCAGGTTGGCTTCGGTGCTCTCCAGCGAGAAGACTTCCTTGCCCTTCGCATTCACCGTGATCGGGCCGGTGCTGGCGCTTTCGTAGAGGAGAATATCGTTGATGGTGCCGCCGTTCGCGTTGGCGGGGATCGTCAGGCCCGAAAGCAGGATGTCCTTGACCGACAGGCTGCCCTCGTCCTGGCTTAGATTGACGTCGGGGAAGGATACGGTTTCTGCGTAGTATCCGCCGCCTTCGGTTTCTTCGACACCTTCGAAGGTCAACTCACCGATCTTCAGCGCGTCGCCCGGATGGCTGGCGACCTTCAGTTGCACGCCGGACACCGTTACCTTGTCGCCGTCGACTTCGGCCTTGTCGTAGGTAAGGGATGTTCCGTTCGCGTTCGTCGCCGCGTCGAGCTTCTTCATCAGATCCGCGCCATCGAGCGCGAAGGCCGGACCGGCGAGCGTGAGGAGCGCGGCGCTCGCCATCATCAGGCGGATCTTGCGCGTGTGCATCATTGTCGAGTTCCTTCGTAAAATCTTTGATTGTCTAGCTGTTTCGAAGATGAGGCGTGGCTAATCTGGTTTGTTTCCGCCGAGGGCGTCAACTGGGAGCGAACGGCAACATCCGGTGGATGTCGGCGGCCAGTTCGTGTCTTGCAATCCCCCTCACAATTCGTCCAAATCAACTGCAGCCGAAGCTATTACGAAACAGGGCGAAATTATATTCGCTTGGTCGAACCGCACATGTTCCCGGTCGGGCATGCTTTCCGGGATGTTACCAAGCGCTCGCCTCCGACGCATAGCCGTCCGACCGTTGCACGAACATTGCGCCGGAGCAAGCGGATCGCTTCGACCGCCAACAGTTGGCCCGCAAGGGGGTTCTCCACAATCGCATCCCCTGAAAACCTTGCTGTTCCGGGTTTGTTGCGTTAGCAAGGACCTATGGGACAAAGCCTTACTCCCCCGTCAGGCGGGGACGACAATATTCAGCCGGTTGACCTCAAGGCGGCGTTGGAAGAGCGTTATCTTGCCTATGCCTTGTCGACCATTATGCACCGCGCGCTTCCGGACGTCCGCGACGGATTGAAGCCCGTGCATCGCCGCATCGTGCATGCGATGAGCGAAATGGGCCTCAGGCCCAACTCGTCGTTCAAGAAATGCGCCCGTATCGTCGGCGACGTCATGGGTAAGTTCCACCCGCATGGCGACGCATCGATCTATGACGCGCTGGTGCGCCTGTCCCAGGAATTTGCGATCCGTTATCCGCTGGTGGACGGCCAGGGCAACTTCGGCAATATCGACGGCGATAACGCCGCGGCGATGCGATACACCGAAGCGAAGATGACGGACGTCTGCTCGCTCCTGCTCGAAGGGATCGACCAGGACGCGGTGGATTTCCGCCCCACCTACAACGAGGAGGACCAGGAGCCGACCGTGCTTCCCGGGGCCTTCCCGAATCTGCTGGCAAACGGCGCCACCGGCATTGCGGTCGGCATGGCCACCTCGATCCCGCCGCACAACGCACACGAACTGTGCGACGCGGCGCTGCACCTCATCCGCCATCCGGACGCGAGTGTCGAGGATCTGCTTTACGATCCGGCCAATCCACAGAAGGGCGGCATTGAAGGCCCCGATTTCCCGACCGGCGGCGTGATCGTCGAGAGTCGCGAAAGCATGGCCGAGTCCTATCGCACGGGCCGTGGCGGTTTCCGCGTTCGCGCTCGCTGGGTGCAGGAGGATCTCGGCCGTGGCGGCTACCAGATCGTCGTCACCGAGATCCCCTATCAGGTTCAGAAGTCGCGCCTGATCGAAAAGATCGCCGAGCTTCTGGTCGCCCGCAAGCTGCCCCTGCTCGAAGACATCCGCGATGAATCCGCGGAAGACGTCCGCATCGTTCTCGTGCCGAAGAGCCGCTCGGTCGATGCCGGCATTCTGATGGAGTCGCTCTTCAAGCTGACCGAGCTGGAGAGCCGCATCTCGCTCAACATGAACGTGCTGTCCATGGGGCGCGTGCCGAAGGTCATGGCGCTCAACGAGGTGCTCTCGGAATGGCTGGCGCACCGTCGCGAGGTGTTGCAGCGCCGCTCCCGCCACCGCCTGTCGGCCATTGATCGCCGGCTGGAAATCCTCGGTGGCTATCTCGTCGCCTATCTGAACATCGACGAAGTCATTCGCATCATCCGCGAAGAAGACGAGCCGAAGCCGGTCATGATGGAGCGCTTCTCGCTCACCGATCTGCAGGCCGAGTCGATCCTCAACATGCGCCTTCGCTCCTTGCGCCGGCTCGAAGAGTTCGAGATCCGCACCGAATTCGACGCGCTTTCGAAGGAGAAGGCCGAGATCGAAGCACTGCTCGCCTCGGAGGAGAAGCAGTGGCAGACCGTCGCCTGGGAGATTGGCGAGGTCAAAAAGAAGTTTGCCAAGGCCACCGAGATCGGCAAGCGTCGCAGCACCTTCGCCGATGCACCGGAGGCTGACGTCGAAGCGATCCAGCAGGCGATGATCGAGAAGGAACCGATCACCGTCGTCATCTCGGAAAAGGGCTGGATCCGGGCGCTGAAGGGACACATCACCGACACGTCCTCGCTTCAGTTCAAGGAGGGCGATGCGCTCAAGGTGGCGTTCCCGGCGCAGACGACCGACAAGATCCTCGTCTTCACGACGGGCGGCAAGGTCTACACGCTCGGCGGCGACAAGCTGCCTGGCGGTCGCGGCCATGGCGAGCCGCTGCGCATCATCGTCGACATGGAGAACGACCAGGACGTGCTGACCGCCTTCGTCCACGATCCGGCGCGCAAGCTCATTGTCTCGTCGGCTGCCGGCAACGGTTTTGTCGTGACGGAAAGCGACATCGTCGCCAACACCCGCAAGGGCAAGCAGGTGATGAACGTCTCGATGCCGGACGAAACCAAGCTGGTCGTGCCGGTCAAGGGAGACCATGTTGCCGTCGTCGGCGAGAACCGCAAGATGCTTGTTTTCCCGCTCGTCCAAATCCCTGAAATGGCGCGCGGCAAGGGCGTCCGGCTGCAGCGCTACAAGGATGGCGGCATCTCCGACATCCGCTGCTTCACGATCGCCGAGGGGCTCGTCTGGGAAGACAGCGCCGGCCGTGTCTTTACCAAGACGAAGGATGAGCTGATCGAGTGGCAGGGCGATCGCGCATCGGCCGGCCGCGTCGTTCCGAAGGGCTTCCCGCGCAGCGGAAAGTTTAGCGGCTGACCAGCAATTGCTGGCCGTGCGGCCGACGAGCCGCATGGCCGGTGTCCCGTTCCGGGGCACTGAATTTGTACATTAAGGTATTGGAAATACAGTTGAAACCGAGCGAGATGCGGCGCTTGTAAGTGCCGCACGTATCGTGGATCACTGCCCATCCAACAGGATGGTGCCAATGCCGAACGCCAACACGCTCGACGATATTCTCCTGGCGCTCGCCAGCCCGGTTCGCCGGCGGATCTTCGAGATCCTCTTTGCCGGCGAGGCGCGTGTCACCGACATCGCCTCGGCCGTTGCGGTGCGAGGCGAAGAACTGGAGAAGCACATCGCACTCCTTGAGGCAGCGGGTCTCGTCACGCGCCTGCGGCGTCGCGAAGGCGAATCGCTAAGCGGGAATCCGGCGCCTTTGAGCGAGGCGGCCACCTGGATCAACACCAATCGTGAGCTGTGGGCGATGCGCGTGCAGATGCCTGAAACCCGACTGGCATCCGCCGCGCCGGAACCGGTGCCGGAACGAACCCCGATTCGTGATCGCCGTGGCGAATCCGACCAGAAGCCGCGCCGCCCGCGGCCGACCGGTCCTCGCCGCGATCATTGATCCGATATCGTTACTCGGCGCAGGTCACTGCGGCTCTCAGCGCTCGGCTGCGCATCTGCCAGAGCGAATGACCAATGAGCGCCAAAATCAGGATCGCGCCGCCCAGCAAGGTCTGCGTTGTCGGGGTTTCGGCAAAGACCAGCCAGACCCAGATCGGCGCCAGGATCGTTTCGAGCAGGTAGAACATGCCCACTTCCGGCGCGGAGAGGTAACGCGGTCCCGTCGCCAGGCAGAAGAAGGCGAGCGGGATCATCACGAGGCCGTTGAAGAAGATGTAACTAGGCTCTGCGATCGAGAAGCCCGAAGGCGGCAGCATCAGCAGAGCGACCGCTGCCGGAAAGATCGCCGTCACCAACGGTACCAGCGCCATGTCGCGCTTGCTCGCGCGGCTGATCGTGATGGCACTGGCGAGGAGAAAGGCAGAGGATGCGGCCATCGCATCGCCGAAGAGATGGCCGCTTTCCAATCCGTCCTGGACGATCAATCCGACGCCGAACACCATGACCAGCATCGTCACCAATGTGGCGTTCGATGGCCGTTCCTTCAGGAAGATCCAGGACAAAATGGCGGCAAACATCGAGGTGAAGGCGAGGATGAAGACCACATTCGCCGTCGAGGTGTTGAAGACGGCGAGCAGGAAGGTGCAGGAATTGATGCCGTAGAACAGCCCGACGGCAAGCCCGGTCTTGCCTGGTAACAGGGAGAGCTTGCGGCCGAACACGCGGTTGATCACGAACCAGGCGCCGAGCGCGACGACGAACGTCGACAGGCTGCGCACGGCAAGCAGCGACCAGACGTCGCCACCGGCGGAGCGGATGAGCGGGATGTCGAAGGAGAGCGCGAGACCGCCGAGACCGGTTATGGCAAGGCCGCGCCGGTGCATCGCGGCATCAGAAGATGAACTCAATTTCTAACCCGTTTTCGTAGGTGCGGCTTCCACTGTGGTGTCTCCGCCTTCATAGCGTTCCCAGCCACGGGCCATAAGGTGTTCTTGCGGCAAAAACTTTGTCTTATAGCCCATCTTCCGCGATCCCTTGACCCAATAGCCAAGATAGACATGGGGCAATCCGCGCTCTCTGGCGCGGCGAATGTGGTCGAGAATCATAAACGTGCCGAGCGAGCGGTCTTCTCGATCGGGATCGAAGAAGGAATAGACCATCGAAAGCCCGTCGCCCATGCGATCTGTCAGCGCTGCCGCGATCAGCGGTCCGCGCGCTTTCTCGCTAATGCCATCGCCTTCGACCCTAAGGCGATACTCGATGATCTTCGTGTGCACATGCGTGTCCTCGACCATCATCGCGTAGTCGAGCACCGACATGTCAGACATGCCGCCCTTCTGGTGTCTGCGGTCGAGATACCGACGGAAAAGATTGTACTGTTCGCTCGACGGCTCGGCCGGATACTCCGCCGATGTCACGTCCTGATTGGCGGCAAGCACCCGGCGCATGGAGCGGCTGGGCTTGAACTCGTTGGCAAGAATGCGCACCGAGATACAGGCGCGACAGGTCTCGCAGGCCGGGCGGTAGGCGATGTTCTGCGAGCGGCGGAAGCCGCCCTGTGTCAGAAGATCGTTGAGTTCAGGCGCGCGCTCGCCCACCATGTGGGTGAAGACTTTTCGCTCCATCTCGTTCGGCAGGTAAGGGCAGGCTGCCGGCGCAGTGAGGTAGAATTGCGGAGACGGTGCGGTCTGTGTGTTCATCGAGTGCGGAGGTTACTCTTCACGCGGTTGCTCATGACAGTAGCATGGCGGAAGAATGGAAAACGTCAACTCACTCGTTTGCAGCTTCCGCCTTTGCCGGCCAGTTATTTTAGCATTGCCGACAATGGGCGCGCTTCCGGTCAGTACATGTCACGGCGGACCATGACGGTACCGATCAGCAGGTCGTGCAGCAGGCGGCTGCGATCGGTAAAGAGGCCGATCAGCAGGATCAGCGGCGTCAGCAGAGCGTTGGCGATCCAGAAGATGACGAGGTGGACGATGGCGGTCAGGAAATCCATCGGACGTCCATCGGTGCGGGCGACCGCCAATCCCATCATCCGCATGCCGGGGGAGGCCTGCTCCCGCCCGCCGACCGTCAGGCCGAAATAAAGCACGGCGACGATGGCAAAGAGCGCCGGGTAAAGCATGAAGCCGAGGCCGAGCGTGAGGATGCCCAGGAAGAAGACGACGACCGCCGCCGGGATCCACAAAAGGGCGATGATGGCGTAATCCAGCAGGAACGCGAATATGCGCCGGGAGAGCACGCCCTGATAGGCGCGCCAGTCATTGCTCGGCAGCCTCAGTTCTTCGTTGTGCATGGTCATCCGTTTAAGCCTCGCTTGGGTGCATGCAGAATATGGGACGGTGACGCCGGCAAAACAAGGATCGCAGGCTCCTGCCTATTCCTTAGGTCGGAAACGACATCCGGACAAAATATCCGGCAACTCAAAATGCTGCGGCGACCCCCCTGTCTGAAAAGACGCTCGGCGCCGCAGAGCCTCGGGCCCAAGAACCCGGGCCTAACGGCCCTTGGCGAGGATGCGAGCGACCTCGACGGCGAAATAGCTGAGGATGCCGTCACAGCCGGCGCGCTTGAAGGCGAGCAGCGTTTCCAGCATTACCTTCTCGCCGTCGATCCAGCCATTGGCGGCGGCGGCTTTTATCTGCGAATATTCGCCAGACACCTGGTAGGCGAAGACCGGCAGGCCGAAGGCCTCCTTCATCCGCCAGCAGATGTCGAGATAGGGGAGACCCGGCTTCACCATCAGCATGTCGGCGCCTTCCTCGACGTCGAGGGCGGCGTCGCGGATGGCTTCGGTGCCGTTTGCCGGATCGATGTAATAGGTCTTCTTGTCGCCCTTGAGCAGGCCGCCGGTGCCGATCGCTTCGCGATAGGGACCGTAGAAGCCGGAGGCGAACTTCGTCGCATAGGACATGATGCCGACATTCTGGTGCCCGGCGGCGTCAAGCGCCTGGCGGATCGCGCCGATCCGGCCATCCATCATATCGGAGGGGGCGATGATGTCGGAGCCGGCATCCGCCTGGGCGACCGCCGCTCTGGAGATCATCTCGACGGTTTCATCGTTGACGATCTCGCCGTTGCGCAGGATGCCGTCGTGCCCGTGGCTGGTGAAGGGATCGAGCGCGACGTCGGTGATGACGCCGATCTCGGGCACCGCCTTCTTGAACGCGCGCGTCGCCTCGTTGATCAGGTTGTCGGCAGCCAGGCTGTTGGAGCCGGTCTCGTCGCGCAGCCGCATGTCGATGTTGGGGAAGGTGGCGATCGCCGGAATGCCGAGGTCGGCTGCCTCCTTGACGGCTTCCACCGCCTTGTCGACGCTCATGCGGTTGACGCCGGGCATTGCGTCGATCGGCTGGACGATGTTGCTGCCCGGCACGATGAAGATCGGCCAGATCAGATCGTCGACGGTCAGGCGGCTTTCCTGCACCAGCCGCCGCGTCCAGTCGGCCTTGCGGTTGCGGCGCATGCGGCGGTGCCCGGTGATCCTGTCCACAAGATTTGTCCTGTCGTTCATAGCGCCGCGCCTTTCCGGTCAAAATCGTCGTTAGCCAAGCGCTTTATCATGGGGCGGCGGCAATTGGGAACCGCGCGTCAGGCGAACAGGCTGCGGCATTTCTTCTCTTCAGATGACGGCGGCAGGGGAGGGCGCGCAGCGATCCCGCTGGCGGAGGAGCAAGAGCCGCCCTATCTTGCCGACCATGCTTCATGATTCTGCCCATGTGCCGAAACCATCGCTCACCGAGATCCTCTTCGGTGTCTTCCTGCGTCTGGTCGCTGCCTCGTGCATCTGGTTCGCACTCAACTACTGGGCCATGCTGATCGGCTTTTCCCATGGCGGCGCCGGTCGCTTCGATCTCCTGTCTCCCGAATGGCGTGCGGCCGCCACGGCGCTCGCCGTCGTCTATCCCGTTGCGGCGCTCGGCCTCTGGCTGCTGGTCTCCTGGGGGCCCGTGGTCTGGGTGGTCGCCGCGGCGATCGAGATCGCCATGTACGAGTTCTATCCGACCAGTTTCGGCGCCCGTCCGCTGCTGCTCGTGCTGCATGCGGCGGTTGCCGTGACCTTCGTTCTTTTCCGGGCGGCGCTCTTCTATCAGCGTTGGCGGCAGGCCAAGCAGGTAAGAGTTGATTCACCCTGAGACAGGCTCGTCAAATGGCAAGCTCTTGTTAAGGCTGCGGTTTAAGTAGAATTTTAGACGTATTCGATAGGGTCTCACTCAAGGCGGGAAGACAAACAGACACCGCCAAACAAAACAGTGAGGCAGTCAAATGAACACCAAGATGAAGCCGCAGGCGGCTCAGCCCCGAGACCCTCAGGAAGAAACCATCCGTGGTCTCTACATGGAATCCCTTCACCTCGTCGAGCGCCTGCATCGCCGTCTGCTCGACGTCATCAAGGACGAGTTCGACCGCGAAGGTCGCAGCGACGTCAACGCCGTCCAGGCCCTGTTGCTCTTCAACATCGGCAATTCGGAACTGACCGCCGGCGAACTTCGCTCCCGCGGCTACTACCTCGGCTCGAACGTCTCCTACAACGTCAAGAAGCTCGTCGACCTTGGCCTGATCAACCACCAGCGCTCCCGCGTCGATCGTCGCTCGGTCCGCATCAGCCTGACGGAAGATGGCCAGGACATCGCCGAAACCGTCGCCAAGCTTTATGAGCGCCACATCGGCTCGATCCAGAAGGTCGGCGGTATCGGTTCGGACGAGTTCACCCAGATGAACAAGTTGCTGCAGCGCCTGGATCGCTTCTGGAACGACTCGATCATGTACCGTCTCTGATCCAGACAAAACCTCCAGTTCAAGGGTCGGGCGCAATCCCTGCGTGTCCGACCTTTGCCATTTGTCGGCTTGGCGCCCTGTTGCCCAAAAGCCGCACCCTTCGGCCCGTCAATCCTGCGTTTGGCCGGCTTTCCAGGGGGAAAATATTAGAAAATCAAAATGTTGTTGTCTGCAGCCTACCTGCGGGCCTCTCCATTGCGGTGAAAAGCAAATGGCGTGCCACGTCGTCGTTCAGCCTCGCCGAGACACGAATTGGCCATATTGCTGTGACAGCGACGACGACATGCGGTAGGTGCGGCCACGTGGTTTCTTCAAGCGTGGATTCATTTCGCGTTTCGCCTGCCGGATGAGGGTTCTCACTCGCGGTATCGTGAAAACTTGTGAGGGCAGGGTGGCTCGTTGGTTGACCTTTGTTAACCACGATCGTGTTAGGGCTCCGGCAACATGCGTGCCAGCGCATAGGGCGCGTGCCAACGCATTGGGATGGTAGGAATATGTCGAAAAAGAATGGAATTGATGCATTCTCGCGCCGCGCCTTTCTGCGCTCGGCGGCAACCTTCGGTGCTGTGGCGGTCGCTGGCGCGGCAAGCGCACAGGATGCCCTGAACGAGATCATCAATTCGCCGCGCCGCGGTTCCTGGGATGACCAGTATGACGCGAAGGCCGCGCGGGCCGCGACCGCCGTCGTTTCCAACAATCCGATCTTCGGCATCGATACGCTTGCCAACACGCAGAACGCCATTGCGCAGTATCAACAGATCGTCTCCGCCGGCGGCTGGCCGCAGGTCAATTCGGCAGTTCGCTTGCAGATGGGCGTCTCCGATCCGGCCGTGCAGGCTCTGCGCCAGCGTCTGATGATTTCCGGTGACCTTCCACAGTCTGCCGGGATTTCCAGCGCATTCGACTCCTACGTCGATGGCGCGGTCAAGCGCTTCCAGGCCCGCCACGGACTGCCGGCGGACGGCGTGCTCGGCGAATATTCCATCAAGGCGATGAACATCTCCGCGGATGTCCGGCTTGGGCAACTGAACACGAATATCGTGCGGCTACAGTCCATGTCCGGAGATCTCGGCAGCCGCTATGTCCTCGTCAACATTCCCGCGGCCTACATCGAGGCGGTCGAAAATGGCCGCGTTGCAACGCGCCACACGGCCGTCGTCGGCCGTATCAGCCGCCCGACGCACATCATCAACTCGAATATCTATGAGGTCATCCTCAATCCCTATTGGACCGCGCCGCGTTCGATCGTCGAAAAGGACATCGTTCCGCTGATGCGCAAGGATCCGGAATATCTGGAGAAGAATGCGATCCGCCTCATCGACGGCAGCGGCAACGAGGTCTCCCCTGAGACAATCGACTGGAATGCCGAAAAGGCACCGAACCTGACGTTCCGCCAGGATCCCGGCAAGACCAATGCCATGGCCTCGACGAAGATCAATTTCCATAATGAAAACAACGAGTACATGCACGACACGCCGCAGCAGGGCCTGTTCAACAAGCTGGCGCGCTTCGAATCGTCCGGTTGCGTGCGGGTTCAGAACGTGCGCGACCTGACGACGTGGCTTCTGCGCGACACGCCCGGCTGGTCGCGCCAGCAGATCGAGGCGACGATCCGTTCGGGCCAGAATTCGCCGATCAAGCTGGCGGTCGAGGTTCCGGTCTATTTCAAGTACATCACCGCCTGGGCAGCGATGGACGGCATCGTCCAGTTCCGCGACGACATCTACGAAATGGACGGCGAACAGCAGCTGGCATTGCAGACGACGACCGGCATCGAACAATCGGCCGGCTCGATCGAGCAGGATAATCTGCCGCAATAAGCAAAGTCGGGCATTTTCCGATTGAAGCCGCGCGAGCCTTGCCCGCGCGGCTTTTTCGTGCACGGAGCCCCGCGGTATTTCGGCGCGGCAGATGGGGGAAATGACGCAAACCGCACAGCAGATATTGCTCTCGCCGTGCGAGGAAGCTAAAGAACTGCCACCCTTGAGAGGAGCCTCGCGCCGATGCCTGAACAGACCAATGACGCCTTCTTCACCCGCTCTCTGGCCGACAGCGATCCGGATATCTTCGGTGCGATCGAGAAGGAGCTGGGTCGTCAGCGCCACGAGATCGAACTGATCGCCTCCGAGAACATCGTTTCCCGCGCCGTGCTCGAAGCCCAGGGCTCGATCATGACCAACAAATATGCCGAGGGCTATCCGGGCAAGCGCTATTACGGCGGCTGCCAGTTCGTCGATATCGCCGAGGAACTGGCGATCGAGCGCGCCAAGAAACTCTTCGGCGTCAACTTCGCGAACGTTCAGCCGAACTCCGGTTCGCAGATGAACCAGGCCGTGTTCCTGGCGCTCCTGCAGCCGGGCGATACCTTCATGGGCCTCGACCTCAATTCGGGCGGCCACCTGACGCACGGTTCGCCGGTCAACATGTCCGGCAAGTGGTTCAACGTCGTCTCCTACGGCGTGCGTGAAGACGATCACCTGCTCGACATGGACGACGTCGCCGAGAAGGCACGCAAGCACAAGCCGAAGCTGATCATCGCCGGCGGCACGGCCTATTCGCGTATCTGGGACTGGAAGCGCTTCCGCGAGATCGCCGATGAGATCGGCGCCTGGCTGATGGTCGACATGGCGCATATCGCCGGTCTCGTTGCCGGTGGCCAGCACCCGTCGCCGTTCCCGCATTGCCACGTCGCCACCACGACCACGCATAAGTCGCTGCGCGGCCCGCGTGGCGGCATGGTTCTGACCAACGACGAAGACATCGCCAAGAAGATCAACTCGGCCGTCTTCCCGGGTCTCCAGGGTGGCCCGCTGATGCACGTCATCGCCGCCAAGGCGGTCGCGCTCGGCGAGGCTCTGCACCCCTCGTTCAAGGACTATGCGGCCCAGATCGTCAAGAACGCCCGGACGCTCGCCGAAACGCTCAAGGCCAATGGCCTCGACATCGTTTCCGGCGGCACCGACAACCACCTGATGCTCGTCGATCTGCGCAAGAAGAATGCGACCGGTAAGCGTGCAGAAGCCGCGCTCGGCCGTGCCTTCATCACCTGCAACAAGAACGGCATCCCGTTCGATCCCGAGAAGCCGTTCGTCACCTCGGGCGTCCGTCTCGGCACGCCGGCTGGCACGACCCGCGGCTTCAAGGAAGCCGAGTTCAAGGAAATCGGCGAGCTGATCGTCGAGGTCCTCGATGGCCTGAAGGTCGCCAACTCCGACGAGGGCAATGCCGCCGTCGAAGCGGGCGTTCGCGACAAGGTCGTCAAGCTGACCGACCGTTTCCCGATGTACGGCTACATGTGATCGGTCGCCCATGCGCTGCCCCTACTGCGGTTCTGAAGACAGCCAGGTGAAGGATTCCCGTCCGGCAGAGGACGGGAACGCCATTCGCCGTCGCCGGATTTGTCCGGATTGCGGAGGTCGCTTCACGACCTTCGAGCGGGTGCAGTTGCGTGAACTGATGATCATCAAGAAGACCGGTCGGAAGGTACCTTTCGACCGGGACAAGCTCCTGCGGTCTTTCGAGATCGCGCTGAGGAAGCGTCCGGTCGATCGCGACCGCATCGAGCGGGCGGTCTCCGGCATCGTGCGGCGTCTCGAAAGCTCGGGCGAGACGGAGATTCCCTCCGAAGAAATCGGTTTGCAGGTGCTCGAGGCCCTCAAGAGCCTCGATGACGTTGCCTTCGTGCGTTACGCTTCGGTCTATCGCGATTTCTCGCATGCCGAGGATTTCGAGAAGGTCATCACTGAGATCAGCGCCAAGATCGCGCGCGATCCCGGCGAATAGAACACACGCTGGATAGAGCCATGGCAGCGACCAACCGTGAAGACGAGAGGTTCATGGCCGCGGCGCTGAGGCTGGCCCGCCATCATCTCGGACAGACATCCACAAATCCTTCCGTCGCCTGCCTGATCGTCAAGGACGGCGTCATCGTCGGGCGCGCCGTGACGGCGCGAAGCGGCCGTCCGCATGCCGAAACCCAGGCGCTTGCCGAAGCCGGTGAGGGGGCGAGGGGAGCGACGGCCTACGTGACGCTGGAGCCCTGCTCGCACCACGGCAAGACGCCGCCTTGCGCGGACGCGCTCATCGCATCAGGCGTTGCCCGCGTGGTGATCTCGATCCTCGATCCGGACGAGCGCGTCGCCGGGCGCGGCGTCGTGCGCCTGCGCGATGCCGGCCTCACCGTCGATATCGGCGTTCTCGCGGAAGAGGGGCAGCGGGCGCTCGAAGCCTATCTCATGCGCCAGGTCAGCCGCCGCCCCTATGTGACTCTCAAGCTTGCCGTTTCGGTCGACGGCATGATTGGCCGCAAAGGGGAGGGGCAGGTTCGCATCACCGGTCCCATCTCCCGCGGGCAGGTGCAGATGCTGAGAGCCGAGACGGATGCGATCCTGGTCGGGATCGGCACGGCGACGGCTGATGACCCCGAATTGACCGTGCGGATGCCAGGGCTCGAAAATCGCTCGCCGCTGCGCATCGTCCTCGACCGTCGGCTCGACCTCCCGCTTGCTTCGAAACTGGCGCGAACGGCGCGAAATGTCCCGGTGATCGTGGTCTCCAGTGATGGATCCGGCGATACGGATGCTGACGACGGCAGGGCCGCACGCAAGGCGGCCCTGGAAGCGGCGGGCGTCGAGGTGCTCGAAGCCGGTTCGATTGCCGACCTGCTAGCGGCGCTCGCTTCCCGCGGCCTCTCCTCCCTGATGGTCGAAGGCGGAGCCGTCGCGGCGCGCGCCTTTCTCGATGCGGATCTCGTCGACGGTATTCAGCTTTACACCGGCCCCGGGGCGATTGGCGAAAACGGCATCGCATCCCCATTTGACCGTAAGTCCGTGCCGAGAGGCTTCCGACGCGTCGCCGAGGCACGGTATGGCGACGACCTGTTCGAGGAATACGAAAGAGAGAACTGATGTTCACAGGCATTGTTACCGATATCGGCACCGTCGATGCCGTCACCCAGCTCAAGGAAGGCATCAAGCTGCGTGTTGCCACGAGCTATGATCCGAAGACCATCGACATGGGCGCCTCCATTGCCCATTCCGGCGTGTGCCTGACGGTGACCGCCCTGCCTGAAGCCGGCAGCAACGAGCGCTGGTTCGAGGTCGAGGCCTGGGAAGAAGCGTTGCGGCTGACGACGATTGCAGGCTGGACGAAGGGCACGCGGATCAACCTCGAGCGGTCGCTGAAGATCGGCGACGAGCTCGGCGGCCACCTGGTCTCCGGCCATGTCGACGACAAGGCGGAAATCCTGTCGGTGGAACCGGAAGGTGACGCGGTGCGCTTTCGGCTGCGGGCACCCGAACATCTGGCAAAATTCGTAGCGCCGAAGGGCTCCGTCGCGCTCGACGGAACGTCGCTGACGGTCAACAAGGTCGATGGCGCCGAATTCGACGTGCTGCTTATCCGTCATTCGCTGGAGGTCACCACCTGGGGCGAGCGCAAGGCCGGTGATTTTGTGAACTTCGAGGTCGACACCATGGCGCGATATGCGGCGCGCCTGGCCGAGTTCCCGGCACCCAAGCCGGCATGAGCGAAGTTTGACGAAAATGTCCGTTACAACCGTACCGCCCCCAATTGGGGGCGGTGGCGTTTCAGGAGGGCAATTTAAGGCTTAGCGCACATAGAAGGTCAGACTGCCATCGGCCGCCCGTTCGGCGCCGGCGATGTTGTTCATCTCGACGTTCTGGCCCTTCAGCTTGGTTGCCAGCGGTTTGTTGGCGCGGACTGCGGCGTGCAGGGCCGAAACTTGCTTCGGCGTCGCTTCGTTGATCCAGGTCCGCGTCTGGCTCGTTGCCTTGAGCGTGTCGATATCGACGACAGTGAAGTGGTTGCCCTTGAAGTGGCGTACCGTCTGGTCGATATGCGCCGGCCAGTTCATCGCAGCGCCTGCCGCGTAGGAGATGCCCCCGAAGGGAAGGGCGGAGAGAGCAGCGATGACGGAAAGCTTGGCAATGCGGTTCATGGTCATGCTCCTTGGTTGCCTGCGGCATCGCGAGCGCCGGCCTCCCGCCCGATCGCGGGACCGTTACGGGTGTCCGGGGCCGATCACCATCTCGTGCCGCAGCGGCCAGCAGGCGTCGTTTACGGGTTGCGTAACCCGCAGTGGGACGTGCTGGACTGTTTCGACTAATTGGGACGACGTTTCCTCGGCTTGGGGCGGGGGCGCGTCGTGCCAACGCCTGGAAAACTGTGCCGGAATCTGGCCGTTTCCATGGCGCAAAAGGTGGGAAAACAATTAAAAATTGTTCATGTTTCAGCGTTCGCACGCGTCTGCTGGCGCTCGAACATGATCACGTGATTGCCGTGATAGGTCGTTCGCCAGAACTCCTGGAAGCCGTGCTTTTCCGCGACACGGATCGAGGCGTGGTTTCCGATATCGATGATGCAGGTTTTCCGAAGTCTCGGAAATTGCTGATCGGCCCATTTGAGCGCGGCACTGACGGCTTCCGTCGCCAGGCCCCGGCCATGGGCTCTGGGCGACAGCGCCCATCCGGTTTCCATCGTTCCCTCGAGTGACGGCGTGATCGCGCGGTGCACGTCGTGAAACCCGGCCTCGCCAAGAAACGTCCCCGTCTGCCGATCCTGGATGGCGAAGAAGCCGAAGCCGAAATAGTGCCACATGCCGACCTGGCGCAGGAAACGGGTCCAGGATTGTTCGCGCGTGAACGGTACCCCACCGACATAGCGGATCACCTCGGCATCGCCGAACAGGGCAACGTAGGAAGGGAAATCGTCACGGCGATAGGGGCGCAGGATGAGGCGATCTGTCTCGATGATAGGCACGCTATGCATGTTCGATCCTATGCTGTGGTGAACTCAAGCGCCGGGCTCGCCGTCCCAATAGTCGACGCTGCTTTCCGCGCGGCCGATGAAACGGAAGCGCCGTTCGCCGTCGGGGCCGCGCGTCTTGGCGAGAAGCTTGCCGGAATCGGGATACTCGCAAATCTCGGTTGCTGCCATGGTCGAGATCGACAGGTATTTGAGCGGAGCCGTGCCGGTGTTGATCAGGTGATGCGCCGTTTCTGGCCCGCCCGCCGGCGCGCCCAGGATATCGCCCGGGCCCACCGAATGGCGTTCGCTGCCGAAGCGGTAGGTGCCTTCGCCTTCGAGGATGATGAAAAGCTCTTCCTCGACGTGGTGATTGTGGAAGGGACAACCGGACTTGCCCGGCGGCACTTCGCCGTAGCCGATGCCGAGATTCCTAAGGCCGAGCAGCGCGCCGAAGGAGGCGTCGCGTGATTCGAACCGCTCGCCTCTCGTCCAATGATCGAGGTCGAGGGTCTTCGGGTTGACGACCGGTTTTCGAGTTTCCGTCATGTCTTCCTCCCTGGCGCCGTGCATTTCGCAAGAAGCATCGACGGTGCTTCCCTATCCGTGTCCCGCGATCGCGGGATCGTCAACAGGGAAGCGTTGAAAATTGATAAACGTCACGTTGATTGTGTCTCCGTATTGCAATCCTATGACGGTAGCTGCAGCGGAGCGCATGCGGATCATATTGGACCGCGCGTTTGCCATGTTGCCTTCTTCAGCGCTTCGCCAACGTCCTTCGGGGCAGCTATTCTGGCGCCGTTCGGCGCGGCAAAAGGCCTTCCGCGGCGGAATTTGCTTGCCATTCGGCGCCGGGCATGGTTTGACCGCCGCCTCAGTCGGTCGCATCCGGCGACGAACTCTCAAAGACAGGTGATCCATGGCAGAGACCACGGCAGCCCACATCCTGATTGTGGAAGCGCGCTTCTATGACGATATGGCCGATGCATTGCTCGACGGCGCCAAGCATGCGCTGGACGCAGCCGGGGCCACCTATGATATCGTGACGGTTCCGGGCGCGCTCGAAATCCCGGCTGCGATCGCCATGGCGCTTGACGGTGCCGACGAGGGCGGCACGGAATATGACGGCTTCGTCGCACTCGGCATGGTCATTCGCGGCGAGACCTATCATTTCGATATCGTCGCGAACGAATCTTCGCGGGCCATCATGGATCTCGCCGTGAGCGAAAGCCTCGCTATTGGCAATGGTATCCTGACGGTCGAGAATGACGACCAGGCTTGGGCACGTGCCCGCCGGTCGGAAGGTGACAAGGGTGGCTTCGCCGCGCGCGCGGCGCTCACCATGATTGAATTGAAGAAGAAACTGGGCACGGAAAAGTGACGAAGACACCCTCGGATCAGCCGCTGAAGCAGGTCAACCAGCGCGGTGCAGCGCGCCTTGCCGCCGTGCAGGCGCTCTATCAGATGGACATTGGCGGTACCGGCGTGCTCGAAGTGGTTGCCGAGTACGAAGCCCATCGCCTCGGCCAGGACGTCGACGGCGATACCTATCTGAAGGCGGACGCGTCCTGGTTCCGCTCGATCGTCGCCGGCGTCGTGCGCGACCAGCGCAAGCTCGATCCGTTGATCGGTTCGGCGCTTCAGGACGACTGGGCGCTGTCGCGGCTCGATTCTACCGTACGCGCCATCCTGCGCGCCGGCACCTTCGAGATGCTGGAGCGCAAGGACGTGCCCGTTCCGGTGATCGTCACCGAATATGTCGAGATCGCCAAGGCCTTCTTCGAGGATGACGAGCCGAAGCTGGTCAACGCCGTTCTCGACCGCATTGCCAAGCAGGTCCGCAGCGAGTTCAGGAAGTAAAGAGTTATGGTTGCGGTTGCTGCGGATGACATGGGGACCACCCTTCGCGAAGCGCGCCGCAATGTTTTTCACCTGACCGCAGCCCAGGCTATCATGGGTGTCGTCGGGCCGATCTGCTTCTCCATCGGCGGCGTTGCCGGCTATCAGTTGCTGGCGGATGACAAGTCTCTCGCCACCGCGCCACTTACCGCCTTTAACGTCGGCATGGCGCTCGGCGTCGTGCTGGTCGCGATGCTATCGCGCGTGATCGGCCGCCGTTTTGCCTTCATGACCGGGACCGGGATCGCAGCCGCAGGTGCGGCGCTCGCCGCAATCGCGCTCTTCCGTGAAAGCTTCTGGCTCTTTGCCTTCGCCCTTGCCATGCTCGGCTCGTCGAACGGCTTCACCCAGAAGCTGCGCTTTGCTGCGGCCGATGCTTCCCCGTCGTTCTACAAGCCCAAGGCGATCTCGCTGATCCTTGGCGGTGGCATTGTTTCAGCGGTACTCGGCCCGCAGATCGTCATCTTTGCCGGCAATCTGTTCGCGCCCGTTGCCTTTGCCGGCGCATTCGTTGTGCTGCTGCCGATCAGCCTGCTTGCGGCATTCTTCTTCGCACCGCTGCGGCTGCCCGAACCGAGTGCGATGGTGAGAGATCACCACGACCGGGCCGTGCGTCCTCTCGGCGCGATCGTGCGCAGCCAGCGCTTCGCCACCGGCATGGTCTGCGGCATCTCCAGCTATGCGCTGATGACCTTCATGATGACCGGTGCGCCGGTCGAGATGGTCGTGGGCTGCGGCTTTTCGACGGAACTTGCGACGCTCGGCATCCAGTGGCACGTGCTGGCGATGTTCGCCCCGAGCTTCTTCACCGGCTGGCTGATCAGCCGCTTCGGCGCCGAGCGTATCGTCGGCTGCGGCCTGCTGTTGTTGATGGCCTGCGCCACGGTTGCGCATATGGGCATCGAGCTCTGGAACTTCTGGGGCGCCCTGGTGCTGCTCGGCCTCGGCTGGAACTTCGGCTTCATCGGTTCGACGGCGATCGTCGCGAGCAGCTACCGCCCGCAGGAGGCCGACAAGGTCCAGGCCTTCCACGACATCATCCTGTTCAGCACCGTGGCGCTGTCGTCCTTTGCCTCGGGCAAGGTCCTGTCCGCCTATGGATGGGACATGCTGAACGCGGTCGTCTGGCCGGTCACCATTGTCTGCCTCGTGCTTCTGTTGCTGTTGAAGCGCGCTCCCCGGAACGCCGCCGCCTAGCTCCTTCCCCCGACAATCGAAGTCGCCGGAGCGCCTTGTCACTGGCGTTTTCCGGGGCTTGACGATCTCCCGTTGCAACCGCACTCTGGCCGCGCCGTGACAGGTGCTGCTTGAGGAGGTGGCGCGTGATTCGCGGTTTTGAGGGGCCCGTGGCCGGGAGTGAGTCTGCGGGTTGTAACGGAGGGTAATGCGAAATGACCATTTTGTTGGGCGTTATCGCATGCGGGTTGCTCGCGGTGGCTTATGCCATCTGGGCAACACAGTCGGTGCTGGCCGCCGACCAGGGGAACGCCCGCATGCAAGAAATCGCAGGCTACATTCGTGAAGGGGCGCAGGCCTATCTCACGCGTCAGTACAAGACCATTGCCATCGTCGGCGTCGTCGTTTTCATCGCCGCTTGGGTTCTTCTTTCCCCCGCCGCCGCGTTCGGCTTCCTGATTGGTGCAATCCTTTCGGGCGCTGCGGGCTTCATCGGCATGCATGTTTCGGTTCGGGCGAACGTCCGCACTGCCCAGGCGGCTTCCGTCAGCCTTGCCTCCGGCCTCGACATCGCTTTCAAGTCCGGCGCGATTACCGGCCTTCTCGTAGCGGGCCTGGCGCTCCTCGGCGTCTCCGTCTACTACGTCGTCCTCACGGTCGGCCTCGGGCATGAGCCCGCTTCGCGCGAAGTCATCGACGCGCTGGTCGCGCTCGGCTTCGGCGCTTCGCTGATCTCCATCTTCGCCCGTCTCGGCGGAGGCATCTTCACCAAGGGTGCCGACGTCGGCGGCGACCTCGTCGGCAAGGTGGAAGCCGGCATCCCCGAGGATGATCCGCGCAATCCGGCGACGATTGCCGACAACGTCGGCGACAATGTCGGCGATTGCGCCGGCATGGCGGCCGACCTCTTCGAGACCTATGCCGTCTCGGTCGTCGCAACCATGGTGCTCGCGGCGATCTTCTTCGCCGGCACGCCGGTGCTCGCGACCGTCATGGTCTATCCGCTGGCGATCTGCGCGGCCTGCATCATCACATCGATCGTCGGCACTTTCTTCGTGAAGCTCGGTGCCAACAACTCGATCATGGGCGCGCTCTACAAGGGCCTGATCGTTACCGGCGTGTTGTCGATCTTCGGTCTCGGCGCCGCCACGTCGTTTACGATCGGATGGGGCTCGATCGGCACCGTCGCAGGCAGGGATGTCACCGGCTGGAACCTGTTCTTCTGCGGCATCCTCGGCCTGGTCGTGACGGCCCTGATCGTTGTCATCACCGAATACTATACCGGCACCAACAAGCGACCGGTGAACTCGATCGCCCAGGCTTCTGTGACCGGCCACGGCACCAACGTGATCCAGGGCCTCGCCGTTTCGCTGGAATCGACGGCTTTGCCGGCGATCGTCATCGTCGGCGGCATCATTGCCACCTACCAGCTCGCCGGTCTCTTCGGCACGGGCATCGCCGTCACCGCCATGCTCGGCCTTGCCGGCATGATCGTGGCGCTTGATGCGTTCGGGCCGGTGACCGACAACGCCGGCGGCATCGCGGAAATGTCACACCTGCCGCCGGAAGTGCGTAAATCGACGGACGCGCTCGACGCCGTCGGTAACACCACCAAGGCCGTCACCAAGGGCTACGCGATCGGTTCGGCCGGTCTCGGCGCGCTGGTGCTGTTCGCCGCCTATTCGAACGACCTCAGCTACTTCGCCGCCAACGGCGACAAGTACCCGTACTTCGCCGATGTCGGACAGATCTCCTTCGATCTCTCCAACCCCTACGTCGTGGCCGGATTGATCTTCGGCGGCCTCATCCCCTACCTCTTCGGCGGTATCGCGATGACGGCCGTCGGCCGTGCGGCCGGGTCCATCGTCGAGGAGGTTCGCCGGCAGTTCCGCGAAAAACCCGGCATCATGGAAGGCAAGGAACGGCCGGACTATGGCCGCGCCGTCGATCTTCTCACCAAGGCGGCAATCCGCGAAATGGTTGTTCCCTCGCTGCTGCCGGTGCTTGCACCTGTCGTCGTCTACTTTGGCGTGCTGCTTCTGTCGGGCTCGAAGGCCTCGGCCTTCGCTGCCCTTGGCGCATCGCTTCTCGGCGTCATCGTCAATGGCCTCTTCGTGGCGATCTCGATGACCTCGGGCGGCGGCGCCTGGGACAATGCCAAGAAGAGCTTCGAGGATGGTTTCGTCGACAAGAACGGCGAACGTCATCTAAAGGGATCGGATGCGCACAAGGCATCCGTCACCGGCGACACAGTGGGCGACCCCTACAAGGATACCGCCGGCCCGGCGGTGAACCCGGCGATCAAGATCACCAACATCGTGGCGCTGCTGCTGTTGGCGATCCTCGCCTGATCGAACCGCTGAAACGAAAAAGGCCCGCGGAACGAGGTTCCGCGGGCCTTTTGCTTTGTGATGGGTCAACTATTTGCTGCCGAAGTCCTTGAACAGGCTCTTTGCGGCAGCCTGTCCGGCGCCCGGTCCGCTGAGAAGCTGGCCGAGGAAGCTCGTTTCCTTGCCGCCGGTCGGCGTCGTGCGTGACAGCATGTCGAAGACCTTGCCGTCTTTCAAAGTATAATGCGCAAGCTGGCTGACAGTGCCTTCCTTGTCGAAGTAGACCGCAAGGATCGACTGGTCGATCAACTTGGGCTTCATGAAGGCGACGGGACGCTTGCGGGTCTGCGAAATGTAGTAGAACACTTCGTTGTCGAAGGTCGCGGTGGTCGAGGGCGTGCCGAGCGACAGCAGCACCTGTTCGCGGCTGGAGCCAACCGGAACGAGATTTAGCGTTTCCTGGTCGACCACGTAACCCTGATGAAGGACTTCACCGACATTGGCGGACTGGCAGGCTGAAAGGGTGAGACCGGCGATGGTAGCTACGACCGCCACGCGGCCGAGGGTTTTAAAGTTCTTTCTCAAATACCGCTTCGTCAACGACAGCTCCCCTTGGAGAAACGATGGCAGATCCGCCATTGCAATTCGTGCCTGCTTCGGTAAACCAGCTTCGGCTGTCATGCAACAACGGGATGGGCGCTTGCGCGCATTTCGAGAAAGCCAAGCCCGAGCTTTGTGATGATTTTTGGACTGTTCAAAAGAAAAAGCGGCAATACGGCGATTGTCGAACGGCAGTATGCGCTGCTGACGTCGGCCGCACGCCAACCCTATCTCTATACCGACCTCGATGTGCCGGACACGGTCATGGGGCGTTTCGAGATGCTGTCGGCAATGCTGATCCTTTACTTCCGCCGCACACGCGCCTCCGCAAGGCCCGGGCAGGAAATCGCCCAGGAGATCATCGACGCTTTCTTCGAGGACGTCGATCACTCGATCCGCGAGCTTGGAGTGGGCGATGCCGGCGTTCCGAAGAAGATGAAGAGGCTGGCCGGCATGTATTATGGTCGCCTCGAATCCTATGCGGCTGCGCTGGAGGCAAAGGACAGGGCCGCCCTTGCGGCGGCGTTGAAGCGCAACTTCCACCCGGAAGGGGGCGATGCCGCGCCCGCGATGGAGGCGCTTGCAGCCTATCTGCTAACCGTGGAGGCACAACTCGCCGACGTCGGCGAAGAGGTCGTCGAGACCGGTCAGTTGCAGATTCCGTCCGCTGGAGCTTAATAGAGCGGTCATTAAGAGATAACAGCGTCGCAAACCCGAATACGGGCGACGGCTGCATTCGCGACTGGGCGGCATCAATCGCCCTGGCGAGGAAGGATCCGATCATGAAAGACGATGGCCAGCCGGCCTTCTCCTATCCGGTGAGGGTGGGACATATCTCGGCGAACGCTGTCAGCGTTAAGCTTTCCGCAAACGAGCGCGAGCGTGCGGCGCTCGCGCAGCTCTGGGGTGTCGACGATGTGCTGTCGCTCGGCGCTGACCTGCAAATCGCGCGCTGGAAGAAGGATGGCATCAAGATCAAGGGCGATGTCACGGCCCGCATCGTGCAAAGCTGCGTGGTGACGCTCGAGCCCGTCGAGGCCGACATCCACGAGCCGGTCGAAGTGATCCTGGTACCCGAGGGATCGCGGCTCGCCCGCCAGGCGAGCAACGACGGCGGCGAGATGATTCTCGACCCGGATGGTCCCGACATTCCCGACACCTTCACCGGTGACACGATCGATGCCGGCGTCGTCGTCAGTGAGCAGGTGGCGCTTGCGATCGATCCCTATCCGCGCAAGCCTGGCGCCACTTTCGGCGCGCGCATCGAGAGCACGGCAGCGGACGACAAGAAGCCGAACCCCTTTGCCGTTCTGAAGGACTGGAAAAAGGACTGAGGCTCTGAAAGCCTCCTCTACAATTCGGTTGTCACGCAAAGGAAAAGCAGTATTTTGGCCCCAAACCGGCCAAAAGAGCCGCGAAGCGATCTGCCGCGTGCTTGGCTCAAGCGTCAGAAGCAATATGTATCGTCATTGCGTCCCAGGTGAGTGCGCCACGACGGTACGTGTTGTGTGGCAGAAATGAAGGATAAGACACGCGTGGTCAGAATTTCACTTGACGTGATGGGTGGCGACTATGGTCCCGAAGTCGTCATCCCGGGCGCCGCAAGGGCGCTCGAACGTCATCCGGACATCAAGTTCGTGTTGTTCGGCATCGAGGCGCAATGCGCGAGCCTCCTGGAAAAATATCCGAAGCTCAAGGCCAGCAGCATTTTTCATGACTGCGAGATCGCCGTCGCGATGGACGAGAAGCCGAGCCAGGCGCTTCGCCGCGGCCGCGGAAAATCGAGCATGTGGAAGGCGATCGACGCGATCAACGCTGGCGAGGCGGATGTCGTCGTTTCGGCCGGCAATACCGGCGCGCTGATGGCCATGTCGGTCTTCTGTCTGCGCACGATGCAGGGGATCCAGCGTCCGGCGATCGCCGCCATCTGGCCGACGCTGAAGGGCGAAAGCATCGTGCTGGACGTCGGGGCGACGATCGGCGCGGATGCACAGCAACTTATGGACTTCGCGCTGATGGGCGGCGCCATGGCACGGGCGCTTTTCGAGATCGAACGGCCGACGGTTGGTCTTCTCAACGTCGGTGTCGAGGAAATCAAGGGACAGGAGGAGGTCAAGGAAGCTGGCCGCCTGATCCGTGAAGCCAATATCGACGGCTTTGACTATTACGGCTTCGTCGAGGGTGATGACATCGGCCGCGGAACGGTCGATGTGGTCGTGACCGAAGGTTTTTCCGGCAACATCGCGCTGAAGGCCGCCGAAGGCACCGCGCGCCAGATTGCCGAATATCTGCGCGCTGCAATGTCGCGCACCCTGCTTGCCAAGATCGGCTACATTCTGGCGAAGGGCGCATTCGATCGTCTGCGGGAGAAGATGGATCCCAGGAAGGTCAATGGCGGGGTATTCCTTGGCCTCAATGGCGTCGTGATCAAGAGCCATGGTGGTGCGGATGCCGAGGGTTTCGCAGCCGCGATCGATGTCGGCTACGACATGGTGAAGAATGGCCTGAAGTCGAAGATCGAGCTCGATCTGGCGAAGTACCATGGTGCGGAACCGCCCCAGGCCCTTTCCGCCGGCATGAATGATGAGGTTTGAATAGATGATCCGTTCCGTCGTTCGCGGCTTCGGCGCAGCCTTGCCGAAGCGCGTTGTTACCAACCAGGAGCTGGAATCCAAGGTCGATACGTCCGATGAGTGGATTGTGCAGCGCACGGGCATCCGGCAGCGCTACATCGCCGGCGAGGGCGAAACCACCGCGTCTCTTGGCGAAGGCGCTGCCCGCGCGGCCCTCGCCAATGCCGGGCTCACGCCTGACGATATCGACGTCATCATCCTGGCGACCTCGACACCGGACAACACCTTTCCGGCAACGGCCGTCAACATCCAGGATCGCCTTGGCATGCGCCATGGTGCAGCTTTCGACTTGCAGGCCGTCTGCTCCGGTTTCGTCTATGCGGTGACGACGGCCGACGCCTATATTCGCGGCGGGCTTGCCAAGCGCGTTCTGGTGATCGGCTCGGAGACGTTCTCGCGCATTCTCGACTGGACCGACCGGACGACCTGCGTGCTCTTCGGCGACGGCGCCGGTGCCATCATCCTGGAAGCCCAAGAGGGAGAGGGCACGAATGCCGACCGGGGCGTGCTGACGGCGAAGCTCCGCTCCGACGGTGCCCATCGCGACAAGCTCTATGTTGACGGCGGCCCTTCGACCACGGGCACGGTCGGCCATCTCAAGATGGAAGGCCGCGAAGTCTTCAAGCACGCGGTCGGCATGATCACCGACGTGATCGAGGCCGCTTTCGAGGCGACCGGAACGACCGCGGAAGATCTGGACTGGCTGGTACCGCACCAGGCCAACCGACGCATTATCGACGGCTCCGCCAAGAAGCTCGGCATCCCTCTCGACAAGGTTGTGGTGACGGTCGATCTGCATGGCAACACGTCTGCGGCCTCCATTCCGCTGGCCTTGAACGCGGCGGCAAGCGACGGGCGGATCAAGAAGGGTGACCTCGTCCTGCTCGAGGCCATGGGGGGTGGCTTCACCTGGGGCTCGGTGCTCCTCCGCTGGTAAAGAAATTGCTTAAGCAACAGGCGCTTGACCGCAAAAGGTAAGGGCAATAGTCTTCGGACGCTGATCGGCGTACCAGACGTTGGTGGGGGAAGATGAGCGGAAAAACAGTAACACGGGCGGACTTGGCTGAGTCGGTTTTTCGCAAGGTAGGTCTGTCGCGGACAGAGTCTGCCGAACTGGTGGAAACCGTCATTGACGAAATATGCAACGCAATCGTGCGTGGCGAGAGCGTGAAGCTGTCTTCTTTCGCGACTTTTCAGGTCCGCGACAAGAACGAGCGCATCGGGCGAAACCCGAAGACCGGCGAGGAAGTGCCGATCTCGCCGCGGCGTGTCATGACCTTCAAGGCGTCCAACGTGCTCAAGCAACGGGTGCTGAAGGCCCATCTTAGCCGCAGGGCCAAGCAGAAGCCGGTATCTCCCGTCGCGTGAAGTCACGGCGTCAGCCACAAATGTGGTTGAAAACCCATCCATAAGCCGTTGAAATGGACCTGATTCGTGCCATCATCGGTATGATATCGGTTCATTGCGGCTTGCGAGCGTGAGTCGCGTGACATGGATTGGGAGCCACATGGAAAAGAGCCCGGACGCTTTCCGCACCATCAGTGAGGTCGCCGACGATCTCGATCTGCCGCAGCATGTTCTGCGCTTCTGGGAAACCCGTTTCCAGCAGATCAAGCCGATGAAGCGCGGCGGCGGTCGACGGTATTACCGACCCGAGGATGTCGATCTCCTGAAGGGTATCCGGCACCTGCTCTATGACCACGGCTACACAATCAAGGGCGTGCAGAAGCTCTTGAAGACCAACGGCAACAAGTTCGTTGCCGCCATTGCCAGCGGTGATCTCGCGACCGTCGAGGCGCTTGCGGCATCGAGCAACGAGGAACCGGCGCCGCCCAAGGCCGGCGTTTCGGAGGAGGACCAGATCGTCGGCCGCGCCAAGGCGCCGGCGAGCCGCCGCTTCTTCTCATTTGGCGGCGGCAGCGACGACGTGCCGGAAATCTCTCTCGGCAAATCGTCGTCTGTCGGCAAGGAAGATCGCGCCCTGCTTCAGGAGGCGCTCTACGATCTCCTGGAATGCAAGCGCCTGCTCGACCAGGTGCGCTGAGGCCGTCTGCGATCGCCTGCGAGGCGCATGCCTGGGTTGACAACGCGCAACGCTTTGATGGCCTTAAAGAAATTCAGTGGTAACGCAGGCGTGGCGCTTGCGCGGTTGTGGGACGCATTGCTGCCAACCAGCCGGAGCTATCGGCGAACATTCGTTCGATCGTCGGGCTGGGAGATTGGCGGGCGGCCCGCACCCAAGTGCTTCGGCCCTGGGCAAGAGGGCAACCCACCGATGCATGGACGCGAGCGATTGAGGGGCGCCTCACTGGGCTCGCGTTCTGTCGCTTACCCTACGGTGCCGCGTTTTAGTAGGACATACGGAAACCACCGGGGCTCGATGCGGAAACATCAGGCTGCGGATAGGGGCCGGTCCACTGCGCGTAGGTTGTGTTGGTCGAACCGGACGTCGCGCATCCGGACAGGGTCAGGACGACGAGTGCGGCCACGGCCATCAGAGATTTAAGAGGCATGGTTTTCTCCTATGAGGGGAGGCTCCAGGCCTCAAGGGCCAGTACCAAACTGTCCCTCAAATCGGTTGTGATGGCAAGCTCACGTTGCGTTAGGGACAACGTTTCGAGCGACGCGATTTCAGGTTTGGTGAAGGTTCAATCGCGCCTGGAGGGACGCATCTGCTTGGAAACGCATAGAAGTCTGCGGCAGCCGACGTTTGGCAGCACCGATGGCATAATATTCAAATTGAGATTTTGGAGAAAATGGTCGGAGCGGCGGGATTCGAACCCACGACCCCTTGACCCCCAGTCAAGTGCGCTACCGGGCTGCGCTACGCTCCGAACCGAGGAAATCCCTATATAACCAGCGCTTAGAGCGCAAGCGGGAAAATGCGGCCTGGATCGAAAAAGGAACAAACGGCGTGGAAAAGCATGTGCGGGAACAGAAAAGTCCCACGGACGTGCCACGAGATGCTCTGCATCAATGCAGCCACTTTGCGCCCGCCAGCTGGTTCCCCGCATGCGAGTCGCAGCTCTCGGCCCTTCGATTCGGCCGCTACTCCGCCGGCTGAAGGATTGCGGGCACGCGGCGTCTGATGGCCGTCCTCTTATAGAGCGTCTCCGTTTGATCAAGCATCACATCGAGGGTGAAGCGTTGTTTCCGGCTCCGCGCGACGGCAGACAGCTTTTCGAAAGTCTCCGCTGCGGCTGCCTTGACCATCGTCTTCGCGAGCAGTGACGTGTCGTCGCTGTTCGGCAGGATGAAGCCGTTCTGGCCATCCTCGATGACCGTGCGGGCACCGCCGATATCGGTGGCGATGATCGGTTTGCCGGCGGCCGCCCCTTCCAGCATCACATAGGACATGGCTTCGTAGCGGCTCGGCATGACCAGAACATCGAAAGCCGGTGCGGCCTGTGGTCCGGTGAAGGCCGAGGTCAGGTGCATGCGGTTTTGCAGTCCGCTTTCGGCGATCGCCATGCGCAAGGTCCCTTCGAGTTCACCGGCGCCGACCATCACCAGATGACTATTGTTCACCGAAGCGGCGACGCTCTTGAAGGCGGCGATGAGGCGCTCCGGCGCCTTTTGCGCCGAAAGTCGACCGATGAAGCCGAAGACGAAGGCATCCGGCGCGATCCCGAAGCTGGCGCGAATCGTTTGCGCCATGTCGCATGAGGGCGGGGCAACGCCGTTGACGATCACCGACGTCCGATCCTCGGGCATATATAGCGATAGGGCGTGACGGTATTCGTCTTCGGAAACGCAGATGAGCCGGTCGGTGAAAAAGCGGGCAAGGCCCCATTCTATCGTGCCATAGATCAGCCGGCCGCCGCGGCCGAGCCTGGGATCGAGGGTCCGAAAGGCGTGTGGGGTATAGAGGCGGGGAATGTGCGGACCGGGAAGTCGGATCCGCGTCAGCGCGCCGGCCTTGGAGCTGTGGCCATGGATGATGTCGAAGCCGCCGCCGCGAATGATGCGCCGCAGTTCGAGGAAGGAAGCTAGATCCCACGGACCCGGCGCCCGCTTCATGTTGACGGCGTGGATAGCCGGCAGGCCGACTGCCTTCAACTCGCGCACGAAACCTTCCTCAGCGCGCACCGGCGAATAGATCGCCTCCACATGATGCCCGCGTTGGTGCATGCCACGGCAGAGGTCGAGAAAGTGTCGGCCCGAGCCGCCACCGCTTGGTTCCAGAACCTGAAGGAGGCGCAAGGGGAGGGCCGGTCGCCGGCCCGGAACGAAGTGTTCCATGATCAGGAGCTCCAGCCGGCACGCGTTTGCCGGCGATGGCGATATTCGAGGGCGGCACATCCCCAGATGATTCCGAGGAGTAGGTAGAAATGGCGCCAGTGATCGGTGTCGATGACGTTGCCAACGCCGACGTGGCCGAGGACGGCGACCCAGGCAATCATCAGGTAGGTTTGCCAGGGGCGGTTGAGCAGCAGGAAGCGGAAGCCGAGTGAAAGCGTCCAGATGATGAGCGTCACATAGCTGATGAAGCCGAGCCAGCCATAGGACGTCAGCGACTTCAGCCATACGTTGTGCTCGTCTTCCGGGAAGATCGTGCTGAAGACCATGGGGCCGATGCCGAGAGGCTTCTCCATCGACATCAGAAAACCCAGGCGATGGCGATCGAAACGGCCGAGGTGCCCGCCGTCATAATCCTGTACGAGCTGCGATCGGCTGGAAAAGAGCGTTGCGACCTGCTCGAATTGGAGGGCGGCGAGAAGCGCGCCGACGACCAGGAGTGCGCCCACGAGCGCCAGGACGAGGATCCTGAGACGAAAGAGGCCGCCGCGTTCCCTAAGCAGCATGACGAAGACGAAGGCGACGACGCAGAAGAGGTTGAGCGCCCAGGCGGCACGCGAAAACGACAGGAAGACACCGAGGACGAGGATCAGCAATGCGGCTATCTTCGGCGGCGCCTTCTGGATCGGCTGCGTCAGGATGCCGTGAATCAGATACATGGCCGGCACCGAGAGAAACGGGCCGAATACGTTCGGGTCCTGAAAGGCACCCTTGGCGCGACCGTAGAGCGTGAAGTTCTCCGCGCCGGGAACGGCGCCGAAATAGCCGAGGATGCCGAGCAGCGCGGTAATGATGGCCGCGACCGTCCACGCATTGAAGATGAGCCTCAGCCGCTCATGACGGTCTTCTATGATCGCAGCATAGAAGATCGACGACAGCGCAAGAAAGCCGGAAACCGCCATGTACATCGGCCCCTTGCTCAGGTCGATCATGACCGTCAAGGAGAGAATGCCGCCCACCATGAACAGCGTCAGAAGCGTGAGCAGGGGCGCGATGCTCCGTGAAATCTTGAGACCGAAGAGCGCCCAGAGACCGATGAGTGCGACGAGGAACAGTTCGTAGGGCGCGGGCTCGAAGATGACGAAGCCGGAAAGAAACACGGCGAACGCCACCAGGCCCGAGCCGAGCAGCGAGAGCGCTGCAAGCTGGGGACGAGCGATCGGAAACCGGCCTGTCTCGACGGCGCTCAATAGGCGTTCTCGGTGTTGAGGAGACGGAATGGCGTCAGGAACAGGATCCTGAGATCGAAGAGCAGCGACCAGTTTTCGATATAGTAGAGGTCGAAGGCCGTGCGCAGGCGGATCTTCTCGTCATTGTCGATCTCGCCGCGCCAGCCATTGATCTGCGCCCAGCCGGTGACGCCGGGCTTGACGCGATGGCGCGCGAAATAGCCTTCGACGACGTCGGAATAGGTCCGGTTCTGGGTCTGTGCCAGCACGGCGTGCGGGCGCGGCCCCACGAGCGACAGTTCGCCTTTCAGCACGTTGAAAATCTGCGGCAACTCATCGATCGACGACTTGCGGATGAAGCGTCCGACCGGCGTTACGCGAGGGTCGCCCCTGGTCACGGCGTTGCGTGCCGAGTGGTCGCTCATATGCGTGTACATCGAGCGGAACTTGTAGACCTCGATCGTCTCGTTGTTGAAGCCGTGCCGCTTCTGCTTGAAGATGATCGGGCCGGGAGAGCTGGCTTTGACGGCAATGGCGGCGCCCAGCATGATCGGCCAAAGGAGCACCAGCGCGACCAGACTGAAGAAGATGTCGAAGCCGCGCTTGGCGACCGAGTCCCAGTCGGCGATCGGCTTGTCGAAAATGTCGAGCATGGGCACGTCGCCGACATGGGAGTAGCTGCGCGGTCGGAAGCGCAGATTGTTGGCGTGGGCGGCGAGCCGGATGTCGACCGGCAGGATCCAGAGCTTCTTGAGGAGCTCGAGAATGCGCTTTTCGGCCGTCAGCGGCAGCGAGATGATCAGCATGTCGATGCGCGCCAGGCGCGCGAACTCCACGAGTTCGTTGACCGTTCCAAGTTTCGGATAACCGGCGATGACGTTGGGCGAACGCCGCTCGTCGCGATCGTCGAAAATGCCGCAGATACGGATGTCGTTGTCGGGTTGATCCTCAAGCGTGCGGATCAGGTCCTTCGCCGGCTGGCCGCCGCCAACGACGACGGCGCGCCGTTCCATCGTGCCGTTGCGGGCCCAGTGACGGATGGAATAGGCGATGAAGGCGCGTTCCGCGAGGAGAAAGAGCGCGCCACCGACAAACCAGCCGCCGAACCAGACACGGGAATACTGGTGGCCGGATTTCAGGAAGAAGAGGGCGATGGCGATGCCACCAAAGGCGACCGCCCAGGCCGCGAGAATACGCGGCATCACGCGCAGCCAGGCACGCAGAGCCGGGATCTGGTAGGTATCGGCAATCTGCATCGCGGCAACCGCCAGAGCCGAGCCCCCCACCAGGATCGCCAGATAGAGCGGCAAGTGGTCGAAGCCTGGCTGAACATAGAGTGCGTTGATCGCGTAGCCGATGGCAAAGAGTGCGCTGAACTCGAACAGCCGCATCAGCCCCATGATCATGGTCGGCGAATAGGTGTCGGCCCGGAACTGTTCGGCGATTTGGCGTGCCAGCGGGTTGAGTTCCGCGGTCGGCCCGTCGCTCGGCATCTCGCCGGGTGCACGGGCGCGGATCTCCGAAATCTTCTTGCGAAGCACTTCCGGATCGAATGAACCCGGGCGATCAATCTTGTTCATGGCTGTCTTCCGGCGCTGAAGTTCCTCCGCCCGGATAGCAGAAAGCCACTAAGAAACGCTTACGTTGTAGATGGCACGCTATCCGTGGATGGCTGGTAACGGCACAATTCCCGATAGAGGTCCAACATCTCGGACGACATGACCGAAGCGGCGAAGCGGGATTTGAACGTGTTCGGCTCAGGCATGACCCGCATCGCCCAGTCCTTTTCGCTGATCGAGCGCGCCATGATGGTGGCCAGCGATTGGACGTCGGCCGGTTCTGCAAGCGCGCCGCTGTCGAGCCCAAGTATCTCCGGGATGCCGCCGACACGGCTGGCGATGACCGGTTTTCTCGCCGCGAGCGCTTCGAGGACGATATAGGGCATGGACTCAGCGCGCGAGGGAACGACGACGTTGCGCGCCAGCGTAAATGCTTCGCGGGTCTTCATGGCCGGCTGCATCTTGATGCGGCGGCTGAGGCCCTGCTGCAGCATCAGTTCGCCATATTCCTGCTGTTGCGGGCCGTCGCCGATCATCAATGCGGACAGGGGTCGTCCGACGAGGCGTTCGGTCCGCGCGAAGGCCTCTACAAACAAATCGGGACCCTTCAGGTCCCGCATCATGCCGATATAGAGAAAATCGGCCGCATCCGGCCGGGGGGAGATCACTTCGAACTCCCCGTCGTCTATGCCGTTGTAGATCAGTTCGTGCCGGACGTGTGGCGCCCCGACTTTGGTGAAGTAGGTCTGGCGTTCGAAGTCGCAGACGAAAACGAGGGCATCCGCCAGCCGCTCCTGGACCCGTTCCAGCGGGAAGACGAGCCGGCCGATCAGGGAGCGGCGGCGATAGTGGAGGCTCCCTCCGTGCGGTGAATAGAGGCGGGCTACGCGATACCTGTTGACCCGCAAGGCTGAACCGATGAGGCGGGCTATGGCGCCACCCTTGGCGCCGTGCCCATGCAACACATCCGGTCGCAAACTTCTGATTTCCTTGTAGCCACGCCACAGCGCGGCAAAATCCGACGGCCCGATCGAGCGGTGAATCGGCATGCGGACGAGGCCGAGCGCCAGGTAGGGCCGGATCTCATCGAACAGTGAATCCTCGTGGCTACCCCCGGTGGTGCTGTCGCAGAGAATGCCGACCTCGTGGCCGGCGCGAGCGTGCGCCTCGGCGAGATCGCGCACATGGCGGAAAATTCCGCCGACCGGCGACCTGAAACAATGAATGATGCGCAGGGGACGCTGTGGCTGCATCGAGATCAGAACAGCCGTTCGCGGATGTAGATCGTATCGCCGGCGAGAACCGCGTCGGTGATCGGAACCCGGCCAGTGATGATGCGGCCGTTTATCTTCCGGGTAATGTCGGCGTTGGATTGATTGGCGCGCGGCGAGAAACCGCCAGCGACCGCAATCGCATTCTGCACGGTCATCCCTGGCACATAGGCATATTGTCCAGCCTGGCCGACTTCGCCCATGATGAAGACCGAACGGTAGCGATCGACCTCGATCGTCACGTCGGGGTCGCGCAGGTATCCCTGGCGCAACTTGGCGGCGATCATGCCTTCGAGCTCGGGCAGAGTCTTGCCGCGCGAGGCGACCGTGCCGATCAGCGGGAAGGCGACATATCCGGCCTGATCGACCGTATAGGTGCCGCTGAGGCCCGCCTGTTCGAAGACGTTGATGCGCAGGCGATCGCCGCTGTCGAGGCGATAGGGTTGGATGGTGGCTTCGCTGAAAGCCTTCGGCGCCGGCTGATAGCTTGTGCAACCGCTGAGCAACATCGACAGCACTGCCGCCGTGATCGCGAGACCCGTCTTGATAGCTGCGGTTGACATGCGGTTCATAGGCTCCGGAAACGACCCACCTTTTCAGACGTTATCGAACCGTTAGGGTTAATAGCCGGTAAACTCGCGGTAGAATTTTTGCGATGTATCGCTGTGGCGGAGAGGGGGCTATCGTCCGGAAGTTGATCCCATTAACCCTTGCGTTACCATGTTCCTTTACCCTCCGGCAAAATTTGAAGGTTCGGAGCCAGTAGCATGTCGGGAAGCGGCAGCGGTCAACAGGATGTGGATATCGATCTCGGCGGCCTGTTTCGCGCCGTCTGGGATCGGCGCGTCAAGGTGCTGCTCGCAACCGCCGGTGTGGCGGCACTCGCCTTCGGTGCCACGAAGATGATTGCTCCGGACTATCAGAGCGAAACCCGCGTGCTCATTGAATCCCGTGAGCCGGAGTTCAGCGGCCCGAACCAGGCCTCGCAGGCCGGGGCCGATCGCGTCTTCGACGAGTCCGGCATCTTGAGCCAGGTGCAGGTGCTCCGCTCCGCCGACCTCATCAAGCAGGTTGCGCGCAACATGAAGCTCTATGAGCTCAAGGAATTCGATCCGTCGGCTGCGCCCTCGGCGCTTTCGGATCTTCTCGTCATGCTCGGCCTAAAGAAGAACCCCTTGGAAATGCCACCCGAGGAGAGGGTGCTCAAGGAATTCAACGACAAGCTCCAAGTCTATCAGGTCGAGAAGTCACGCGTGATCGCGATCAGCTTCACTTCGAAGGATCGGCAGCTTGCGGCCGCGGTTCCGAACGAGATGGCGAAGGTCTACCTTGCGCTCCAAAGCGGCGCGAAGCTCGACACCAACTCCGAGGCCACCCGTTGGCTCGAGCCGGAGATCGCCAATCTGCGCGAGAAGGTGCGGGATGCGGAGGCAAAAGTTGCCGCCTACCGCGCATCGTCCGATCTGTTGCCGACGGGCGAGACGACAAATTTCGCGACACGGCAACTGACGGATATCTCGACCGAGCTGGCCCGCGTGCGCGGTGAACGTGCCAACGCGGAAGCGCGGGCTGCCGGCGTGCGCTCCGCACTTGCGAGCGGCCGGGCACCGGACACGATCACCGACGTCGTCGGGTCGCAGATGATCCAGCGGCTCAAGGAGACCGAGGCAAACCTGCAGGCACAGGTCGCCGATCTTTCGACCACGTTGCTTGACGGTCATCCGCGCCTTAAGGCGCTGAAGTCGCAACTTGAAGGCATCCGCGGACAGATTCGCACGGAGACGCGCAAGATCCTGACGAGCCTCGAGAACGAGGCGAAGGTCGGCGAGCTGCGTGAACAGCAGCTCGTCCAGCAACTCAACGCTTTGAAGGCTCAGTCCGCACAGGCGGGCGAGGAAGAGGTAGGCCTGCGCGCGCTCGAGCGCGAAGCGACTGCCCAGCGGCAGCTGCTCGAGACCTATCTTGCCCGTTACCGGGAGGCGACGTCGCGCACGGTCGAGAATGCGACACCGGCCGATGCACGTGTGATTTCAAATGCAGTGGTCCCGACGAGCGCCAGCTTCCCGAAGGTGCTGCCGATCACGATCGTTGCCGCTCTTGCGACGTTCCTGTTGAGCTGCGTCGTGATCATGCTCGGCGAACTGTTCAGTGGCCGGGCGCTGCGGCCGGTCTCGGTAACCGGCGAGCGGCTGGCACCGGTTCGCCCGCGGCCAGCCCTGGCTGCAAGCGCCGCCGACATCCCGATCGTTGCCGCGGACACCTCGCCCGACGTAGCGCCCGTAGCCGATGGTGACGCTGTCGACCTGCTGCCCGCGGTGCAAACGTCGGATGCGGATGCGGACGCCGCGGAAGCAGCCGCCGAACCGGATTTCTCGATCGAAGCGGTGGCGGAACATCTGCGCGCCACCGGCGTGCGCGTCGCGATTTCGGTGTCGCCGGGCGGAGACGAAGGATCGACCGCAACGGTGATGCTGGCACGCCTTCTGGCCGAGGATGGCGTGAAGGTCGTGCTGATCGACCTGACCGGCTCGGCCTGCCCGACGCGCCTGATGGCGCGCTCGCCGCAGCTTCCCGGCATTACCAACCTTCTGGCGGGTGAGGTGCCCTTCACCGATACCATTCATGCCGACCGCTTCTCCGACGCCCACATCATCCCCCAGGGCGATGCCGACCCGCGGCAGGCGATGCGTGGCATCGAACGGCTGAAGATGATCATCGACGCCCTGACCAACGCCTATGATCTCGTTCTGGTCGAGTGTGGTCCGGCCGACGAAATGGCTGTCGAGAAGATTGCCGGACGCGATGGCGCAGAGATCATCCTCTCGGCACCGTCGGTCAGCGATGAACGCATCGTCGAGGTTCTGACCGGCTTTGGTGCCGCTGGCTATCGCGACATCGTCCTCATGACCGGGCAGGCAGAGACCGATCCGGATTATCCCGACCGGGATGCCGCCTGACGGAGGGCGGCGTGCCGACCGCGCGTAATCAACGCGGTCCGCACGGTTGCGACGCTGCTGTCCAGCCCCTCAGTCGGGGATGCTTTGTGAATTGACTTTGCCTTGTCTGAACCGCCTCGCTCGCTGCAGGCGAGCGTAAACCGCCTTGTTCGACTTCGCTACAGCCTTTGCCCGCACGACGAGGTGATGGCGCAGGACAGCAAGGCGCCCCCAAAACGTCACCGGTAACGCAATGTCACGCAACGGCGTCTCGATCGTGCACCAGGATCGCTTGTAGGGTTGGTCGCCGACGCCGAAATCGAACAGGCGCAGGCCTTGCGTCGAGAGGCGCTCGATCATCCGATAGAACAACAACTCACCCGGGCTTGCATCGCCCGCCAGCGCCTCGTCGATCGAGCCGAATTGACAGATGACATGGTCGCCTTTCAGTGAAAGCCCGGCGACGGCAACCACCTGCCCGTCATGTTCACCCTTGAGCCGGATGGCGTTCAACTGCATGAGCTGTGGATCGCCATCCTGGTCGGAGGCAAGCGCATGGAAGAAGGCCTGTGTCTCGGTGTCCTTAAAGACATCGGGCAGACCGAGTGTTGCGAAGCGTGCCGCCTTCTGCCGGAAGAAGGTGTCGAGCAGCGCCTGCGTTTCGCCGGCAGTTCGGGCGATCACATAGTCGTAGCCGCCCATTTCCACCAAGCGTCGCTCGGAGATGCGCATCTTCTTGCGGCGGCGCTTGGCGTTGATCTGGGCCAGCGTGAGCTGGATGCTGCCGAGGAGGGGGAGCTGGAACGAAGAATTGGGATTTGCGACGCCAGGGAGTGCGGCGAAGGGGCTGACGCTGCCGCGCCACTCGCTTGGTGTCCGTTCGATCATGAGGACATCGGCGAAGCCGAGTAGCGCCCTTGTGATGTCTCCGGCCAAGGCTTGGGCCAGCGCCGGCGTCATCGCCGCCGAGACATCGGCGGCAAAGAGCCCGGTGTTGAGGTTGCTGTGTTCCGTTCCGATCAGACGGGCGCTCCGAAACAGGCGCCCGCGACTGAGTTCCAACGGCAGAATGAGGAGAAGCTCGCCATCGAGCGCTACGCGCAGCAGCAAGAGATCGCTGCCGTGGGTTTCCGCCCAGGCACGGCACCAGTCGTAGGCGTGATGCAGCGAATTGCCGGCGAGGCTGTCGAGTGCACGCCACTCGGCCTCCAGCGGCTCCATGGTGCGATGGATCGAAATCGCGAAGCGGCTCGCAGCATCGGTCGGACCGACACGCGTGGAAGCATGCGGGCGACGGTCGCCGGAGCCTTCCATGGTGAGGTCGGAGTTCGTCATCGAAGGTGCCATCCGGTCCCTGTTGCCGAGTGATTGAACCTCAAGTCCGCTACGATCCGTTTAATGCGGGAATTCTTATGAACTGCTTTGGAGAATAACCGGGGAATGCGGTTAGCAAAGCGTGAAACGAGCGGGCATCTCGTGACCCAACCGATCAATCGAGAAAACCCGTGGCCAATGCCTTTGCCCATTCCAGCCGGTTGCGGCTGGCTGCGAGCCGGGACATCGCCATCCAATCATAGGGAACGTTGCGGAAGGTGACACCCCACCCTGCCGCCGATTGTTCGATGATCGCGTAGCGCGCATGCGGAGAGCCCGCCTCGACCTTGTGCGGCACGGGCTGGTCGTCGACATAGCCGGGGCAGCCGACGCTGCCGGGATTGACGACGAGGCGTCCGTCGGAGAGGCGGACGGCGCGTTGGATGTGGGTGTGACCGCAGAGGATCACCGGATAGTCGATACCGTCGGCCAAAGCCTCGATCGCTGAATGCGCCGCCATGTGGACGATGCCACCAGGGCTCAGAGCCTCGAGCCAATAGGCCTCGTCGTTTTCCGGCGTCGCATGGCACAGGAAGGCCGTGTCTTTGTAAACCAGCGTCGCGGGCAAAGTGGCGAGCCATTCGCGGTGTCGCGGCTGCAATTCATCGTGAGCGGCGCGGTCGGACAACCCCATGTGCAGGGGATCGACAGTCAGCAGATAGCGATCGTGATTGCCGCGGATCGACGGCATCGGCCGCTCGATCAGGATGTCGGCGGTGCGGGCGGCATTGAGCGGGCCGCTCAGGTGATCGCCAAGATTGACGATGTCGCGAATACCCAGCGCATCGATGTCGGCGAGCACCGCTTCAAGTGCGAGATCGTTGCCGTGGATATCGGAAATGACCGCAAGTCTCATCAGTGACCTCTTCGATGTGCGCGACGCCTACAGCGCCGCGCGTCTTTTAAGACGCGCAAAGGTCGCTGTAGCACTTTGATTTACTGCATGTCTTCGTCCTTAAATCGAGGTCGATTTAAGGACGAAGACATGCAGTAGGGGATCAGCGATCCTTGGCGGGCTTTTCCATCCATTTGATGATCAGCATGGCTGGCAATATCCAGAGCAGGCCGGTGAAGAAGAAATAGGCCAGATGCACCCACCACGGCGATGCGCCGAGCAGCAGCGAGGCGAAGGTGACGGCGGCAAGCGCATAAACGACGACGAGGATGATGATCAGGATCGTGCCGATCAGCTTTCTGAGGCGTACGGGCATTTCACTTCTTTCACGTGGCTTACATGGGCAAGGTGGCCGCGACCGCATGCCGCAAAGGTTTCGGCCTTGTTTTGCATGCCGCTCTGGTGCAAATCAACGGCTTTCCGAGAGGTGCGACCGTTGATCCGTCCGGTCGCTCCGCCGACAACCCTGCGATACCAGAGGGAAAATGATGGCCGGCGTCGAATTGGCGACAGAACAGATGCTTAGAAACGAGATCAGCAGGACCGACCGTAACCGGCGGCAAATCCGCGGCTGGCTGGCGGTGGTGCTTTTCACCCTCTTTGCGCTCGTGCTTGTCGGTGGTGCAACACGCCTTACGGAATCGGGCCTGTCGATCACCGAATGGAAGCCGATCCATGGCGTCATCCCGCCGCTTTCGGCCGAAGAGTGGGAAGAAGAGTTCCAACTCTACCAGCGCATTCCGCAATATCAGCAGATGAACAACGGCATGACGGTCGACGAATTCAAGACGATCTTCTGGTGGGAATGGGCGCACCGGCTGCTGGCCCGCACCATCGGCTTGATCTTCGCCCTGCCGCTCGCGTTCTTCTGGTTGACCGGGCGGGTCGAGCGTAAGCTCCGGATGCCGCTTCTCGGCATCCTCGCGCTCGGCGGCTTTCAAGGCTTCATCGGATGGTGGATGGTTTCCTCCGGCCTCGTCGAGCGCACCGAGGTCAGCCAGTACCGGTTGGCCACGCACCTCGTCATCGCCTGTTTGATTTTCGCCTCTTGTATGTGGATCTTCCGCGGGCTCAGTCCGCATTCGAATGATGTCGCGCCCACCGACCGTTCACGCAAGATGGCAATGATCATCGCGATCTTCAGCCTGTTCCAGATCTATCTGGGCGCGCTCGTCGCCGGCCTCGATGCCGGCTTCAGCTACAATACCTGGCCGCTGATGGATGGTGCGATCGTCCCGCAGGATCTGTTCCTGCAGCAACCCTGGTGGATCAATCTCTTCGAGAACCCGAAGACGGTGCAGTTCGTTCACCGCATCGGCGCCTATGTGCTGTTCTCCTTCGCGCTGATGCACATGATCGCTTCATTGAGGGCTGCCCCGGAAACCACACATGCACGGCGCGCGGTGCTTCTGTTCCTGCTCGTCTCGGCCCAGGCGGCCATTGGTATCACCACGCTGGTGTTGCAGGTGCCGATCGGCTGGGGCGTGTTGCACCAGGGCGGCGCTCTAGTCGTGCTCGGCTTCGCCGTCGCCCACTGGCGCGGATTCTACGGCGAATATCCGCGGCCGACGGCGATCGAGTATCGCGACTGACGTTCGCACCGAAGCGATGAATCAGAAGACCCCGGCGAGCCGCTCGCCGGGGTCTTCTGATTTTCAAGTGAAGTTGCCGTTTAGGCCGACAGCATCAGGTCCATGTTCTGGACGGCCGCGCCCGAGGCGCCCTTGCCGAGATTATCGAGCAGGGCGACGAGGTTCACGTGATTGCCGCCGCTGGTGCCGAAGACGAAGAGCTTCATCGTGTCCGTGCCGGCAAGCTCGGTCGCGTCGATGCGTGCGAGCTTTTCACTTTCCGCAAGCGGCACGACCTCGACGATCGACTGACCGGCATAGTGCTCGACCAGCGCCGCATGCACCGTCTCCAGTGTTGCGCCGGCGGCAAGATCTTCGAGGTAGAGCGGAACCTGGACGATCATGCCCTGCGCGAACTTGCCGACCGAGGGGGCGAAAATCGGAGCCCTATCGAGCAGGCCGTGCATCTTCATCTCGGGCACGTGCTTGTGCTTGAGCGGCAGGCCGTAGAGGAAGTGCGGTGCGCTGATGTGGTCCGGATTGGTCTCGTCCTCCATCTGCGCGATCATCTGCTTGCCGCCGCCGGTATAGCCGGAAACCGCGTTGACCGTGACCGGATAGCCGTCCGGCAGGATGCCGGCCTGGCGCAGCGGCCGGATCACGCCGATCGCGCCGGTCGGATAGCAGCCGGGATTGGCGACATGGCGGGCGTCGCGGATCTTCTCCGGCTGCGCCTTGTCCATTTCGGCAAAACCATAGGCCCAGTCGGGCGCAATGCGGTGCGCGGTCGATGTGTCGATGATGCGCACCTTGTTATTGCCGGCGACCATCGAAACCGCTTCGCGCGAGGCATCGTCCGGCAGGCAGAGGATCGCGATGTCGGCGTCGTTCAGGAGATCTTCGCGCATCGCGGCGTTGCGTCGTTCTGCTTCCGGTATGGAAAGCAGTTCCAGATCGCTGCGGCCGGCCATGCGCGTGCGGATCTGCAGGCCCGTGGTGCCGTGTTCGCCATCGATGAAGATCTTCGGTTTCATGATTTTCCCGTTCTGCCAGTAAGTTAGAGGTCGTTCCGGAATCAGTCTGGCATAGAATTGAATCATTTTCTCAACAGGCGGGCGGACCACCGCCAAGCCTGTCAGTTCCTATACAAGCAGCCGCCCTTCGTCGCAACGGCGGCGCTTGCTTTCAGCGCAGTGGCGCGCGCTCCGCAAGCTTTTCCGCATGCAGCCCCAGCATGTACATGGCGACGGTCGCGCCGGCGATCGCGGTGATATCGGCATGATCGTAGGCGGGCGCCACTTCCACGACGTCGCTGCCGACGACCGTCAGCGCGCCGAGCTTGCGCAGGACCGAAAGGATCTTGGCGCTCGACGGGCCGCCGGCGACCGGCGTGCCGGTGCCGGGCGCATAGGCCGGGTCGAGGCAGTCGATGTCGAAGGTGAGATAGGCTTTCCGCTCGCCCACCTGCCGGATGATCGTCTCGGCAATCTCGGTCGCGCTCATTTCTTCGACGTCATAGCCATAGAGGATACGAACGCCGCACTCGTCCGGCGCGTGGGTGCGGATGCCGATCTGGATCGAGGCGTCGGTGTCGATCAGGCCCTCGCGTGCGGCACGGCCGACGAAGGAGCCGTGATCGATGCGGCCGCGCTCGTCCGGCCAGGTATCCTGGTGGGCATCGAATTGCACGAGGGCGAGGGGGCCGTGGATGGCCGCATGCGCCTTCAGGATCGGGTAGGTGACGAAGTGGTCGCCGCCGAGTGTCTGCAGATAGGCGCCGGTCCTGAGAATCTTGGCGGCCTCGCGCTCGATCGTTGCCGGCGTCTTCGAATGGTTGCCGTAGTCGAGCAGGCAGTCGCCGTAGTCGATCGTCGCCATCTCCGAGAAGAGATCGCGCTCGAAGGGGTATTGCGGATCATTCTCGAAGATCGCCGAAGCGCGCCGAATCGCCTGTGGCCCAAAGCGAGCGCCGGGGCGGTTCGAGGTCGCGGCATCAAAAGGGATGCCCCAGACGACGGCATCGACGCCCTTCAACTGCTTCGAGTATTTGCGCCGCATGAAGGAGAGAATGCCGGCATGTGTCGGGTCGGATGCCGCTGATGTCAGTGAACGCGCCGTCAGCGCATGATCGATTGTCCTGTTGGCCATAGCCCGCCTCTGCTCCAGGGCGGGATAGGCGCACCCTGCGCGCGCATCCCGCTCCAACGTGTGGTGGCGAGACGTTGGACAATCGTCGCCGGCAAGGCAAGGCCCCTGCCGGCCGAATCTTTCGCGATTACGAGGCCTTGGCCTCGTAGGTCGGGGCAAAGTCGCCAAGCGCCTTCGCTTCGGTGATGCGCGCGGCGACATCCTCTTCGATGATCGTTTCGAGCTGCGCGAAGCTGTCGATCACGTAATAGATCGGCTGCACGATATCGATGCGATAGGGCGTGCGCAGCACGGTCATCAGGTCGAACGGACGGAACTCGATGCCAGGGGTTTCCATGGCATTTCGTGTCTCGTTCGGCGAAGACACGATGCCGGCACCATAGCAGCGACGACCCTTCGATGTGTTGATCAGACCGAACTCGACCGTGAACCAGAAGATCCGGAACATGTGCCACGAATAGCCCTTGCCGAGCGAAGCCGCCTTTTCGCCGAAGCGACGGACGAAATTCGCGTAGCTCTGGTTGGTGAGCAGCGGGCAATGGCCGAAGACTTCGTGGAAGATATCGGGCTCTTCGATGTAGTCGATATGCTCACGCCGCCGAATGAAAGTCGCCAGAGGAAACTTGCCTTGGGACAGGAGCTCGTAGAAGCGTGACGGCGGAATGAGGGCGGGAACGCCTTCCACACCGAAGCCGGTGGTCTCGGCCAACCGGCGGTTCACGTCCTTCAATTGCGGCACGTGATCGGGGCCTAGGTTGAGCGTCCTTGCGCCTTCCAGATATTCGTCGCAGGCCTTGTCGGCAAGAAGCTTCATCTGCCGCTGATAGAGCTCGCCCCAGATCGCATCCTCTTCCGGGGTGTAGAGATAGGTGCCGTCGGGCTCGGGCAGCTTGGCGGTATAAGTGCTTTCCTTGGTCATGACGCCTCCTCGCTCGTCAGAACAACTTCTTCTGTTGCAATTGTATCGCGATTGGAGCGAGTATTTGTTTCACAGTTGCCAGGCAGTGGACTATGAGCGGGAGAAAATTTCGGCATGCCGTCCGATGTGAAAGAAAATCTTCAGCCTTTGCGAAAGCTGTTGCGGCTGATTCAGGCCGATAGCGGCCAGTCTCTTTCGGAACTGGCGGAAAAGGCCGGCATGTCGCAAAGCTCGGCCTGGCGACGCCTGCAGGAACTGGAAGGCGACGGCGTCATCCGCAAGCGCGTGGCGCTGCTCGATCCGGCAAAGCTCGATCTCAAACTCTGCATCATCGCCCACGTGACCCTCGAGGACCATCACGACGAAGCGATCGCGGCCTTCTCGGCCGTGGTGCGCGACCGGCCGGAAATCATGGAGTGTTACGCTCTGTCGGGTACGTTCGACTACATGCTGAAGATCCGCGCGGCCGACGTCGAAAGCTACGACGCCTTCATGACGCGTTATCTGATGCGCAATCCGCATGTGCGCACGGTCGTATCGAGTTTCGTGTTGCGCGAACTCAAGTCGACCACCGAATTGCCGATCTGAAGCGGCTCAAAATGAGCGCCGCACGGAGCCGCCTCGTTTAAGTGCGCTCGAATCCGTACTGCCGTTCGATCTTGCCGACCCGCACCTGATAATCCTCGTACCAACGCTCGCGGCCTATCCGCTGGGCGGCAAGGTGACGGACGTTGCTTTTCCATGCCGTGATGCTCGCTTCGTCCGCCCAGTAGGAATTGGTAATGCCGAAGCCATCGCCGCCGCGCACGCTTTCGAGGCCGAGAAAGCCGGGCTGTTCGCGGGCAAGCCTCTCCATCTCCGCGCCCATGCTGTCATAGCCGTTGTCGCCGGCCGTGCGCCGTGAGGAGAAGGTGACGATGTAATAGGGAGGCGCTGGGGTCTTGGCGACGGGGGACGTGGTCATACGCTATGCCTCGGAAGGTCGACGTTATCGGATGTTATGCTGGTGACGATAACAAAAAAGGCGGAGCAAAGCCCCGCCTTTCCAGTGTCGCAGTTTGGAAGCGATTAACGCTTCGAGAACTGGAACGAACGACGTGCCTTCGCACGGCCGTACTTCTTGCGCTCGACCACGCGGCTGTCGCGGGTGAGGAAGCCACCACGCTTCAGAACGGAGCGCAGGCCCGGTTCGAAGTAGGTCAGCGCCTTGGCAATGCCGTGACGAACGGCACCGGCCTGGCCGGAGAGACCACCGCCAGCAACGGTCGCGTCGATGTCGAACTGGCCGTCACGGGCAGCAGCGACGATCGGCTGCTGCAGGATCATCTGCAGAACCGGACGGGCGAAGTAAGCCGAGTAGGGCTTGCCGTTGATGGTGATCTTGCCGGAGCCCGGCTTGACCCATACGCGGGCGACAGCGTCCTTACGCTTGCCGGTCGCGTAGGAGCGACCCTGGGCGTCGACCTTCTTGACGTGAACCGGAGCAGCCGGTTCCGCGGTCGTGGCGATGTCCTTGAGAGCGGAAAGGTCAGCCATTATCAGGCGCTCCTTGTGTTCTTGCTGTTCAGCTTGGCGACGTCGAGGACGGCCGGCTGCTGTGCTTCATGCGGGTGGTTGGCGCCTGCGTAAACGCGCAGGTTCTTCATCTGGCGACGGCCGAGCGGACCACGCGGAACCATGCGCTCGACGGCCTTCTCGATGACGCGCTCCGGGAAGCGGCCTTCGATGATCTGGCGAGCGGTGCGCTCCTTGATGCCGCCGGGGTAGCCGGTGTGCCAGTAGTACTTCTTGTCGGTGTACTTCTTGCCCGTCAGAACTGCCTTCTCGGCGTTGATGACGATGACGTTGTCGCCGTCGTCAACATGCGGGGTGAAGGTAGCTTTGTGCTTGCCGCGCAGGCGGTTTGCGATGATGGAAGCGAGGCGACCGACAACGAGGCCTTCGGCGTCGATGATGATCCACTTCTTCTCCACCTCTGCAGGCTTCTGAACGAAGGTTGCCATATCAAAACTCTTTCTTTGGACCCGAGCGGCGAACCGCCGGGCGTTTCTTGTTGCTTGGTTTTGGCCGGTCTCCCGGACAAAAGAAGAAAGCGGCCCTTGAGGACCGCGATCTGCGGCAGCTTATACGCAAGTGCGAAACAAGCGTCAAGAACGCGAAATCAGCGTGCTGGAAATAAAGTCAAGCAAAAACAATAGGTTATACTTATGGTATTTTGATACCACAAATTAGCGTGGTGGAATCGAATAGGTCGCCGTTGCATGCGCGACGAGATCGTCACCGCCGACCTTGACGATCGATGCGTCGAGAACGGCCAGCCGCTTGCCGAGTTTCAGGATCCGGCAGGTGCATTCGAGCGGTTCCGGCTCGGGCTTGCGCAGGAAATTGATGTTGAGATTGGTGGTGACTGCAAGCGCGATCGGTCCGATATGGGCGATCAGCGCGATATAGGCGGAAACGTCGGCAAGCGCGAAGAGGGTAGGGCCCGAGACGGTGCCGCCCGGGCGGATGTGCCGCTCGTTCGGATCGAGCCGCATCGTGGCAAAGCCGGGACCGACCGCCGTGACATGAAAGACCTTGCCGTCGGTATGGACCTGCGGAAAATCCGTGTCGAGAAACCGGTTGAGGTCGTCGACGGTCATGATCGGCTCGATGGTCATTCATTGCATCCTTCAACATATCTGCCGCCACCTGAAACCGACCGGCGGCCGGACGCAAGGCGGAAAAAGGTCTTAGACGGAATGCGCCGCTGGTTCTCCCGCCAGCTTGCACCGCACGCGCGTCCGGCGTACCACCAAGCCCGAGTTCACGTTTCAGGAGAAGATCATGGCCGAGGTCGTATCGTTCAGGAAGGAAGAGCCGAACGGGATGCTGCTGCGCGAACGCTCCGGGCCGGTGTTGCGGCTGACGCTTAACAATCCGCCGGCCAACGTGCTTTCGATCGCCATGATGGAGGCCTTGCACGCGGAGTTCGATGCAATCGCCGCCTCCAAGGAAATCAAGGTCGTCGTGCTCGCCGCTTCGGGCAAACTCTTTTCCGCCGGCCACGATCTCAAGGAAATGACTGTGCATCGCGAGGACGACGATCGGGGCAGAGCCTTCTTCGAACAGACGATCCGCATGGCCGCTGAGTTGATGCTGAAGATCAACCGGCTGCCGCAGGCGGTGATTGCCGAGATCGACGGGCTTGCGACGGCGGCCGGCTGCCAGCTTGTGGCAAGCTGCGACCTGGCGATCTGCACCGACAGCTCCACCTTCTGTACGCCCGGCGTCAATATCGGCCTCTTCTGCTCGACGCCGATGGTCGCGCTCACGCGTGCGGCGCATCGCAAGCAGGCGATGGAGATGCTCTTGACCGGCGAGACCATCGACGCCTCGACCGCCAAGGATTTCGGCCTCGTCAACCGCATCGTGCCGCAGCAATATCTGCGCCAGGTCGTCGACAAATATGCCGCGGTGATCGCGTCGAAGTCGCCGCAGGCGCTGAAGATCGGCAAGGAGGCCTTCTATCGCCAGGCCGAGATGGACCTGCCGGATGCCTATGACTACGCCGTCGGTGTCATGGTCGAGAACATGCTGGCTCGCGATGCCGAGGATGGTATCGGTGCCTTCCTCGGCAAGCGCATGCCGGAATGGAAGGAAGACTGACGGTCAGGCGAGCTTCAGGAGCAGCGCGCCGAGTGCAATGACGCAGGCAGCGGCGATGCGCCAGACGCTGACCGGCTCCTTGAGGAACACGACCGAGATGACCACCGCAAAGAGGATCGAGGTCTCGCGGAGCGCCGCGACGGTAGCGACCGGCGCCTTGGTCATCGCCCAGAGCGCCAGGCCGTAAGCGCCGATCGACCCGGCGCCGCCGATGAGTCCGCGCCACCAGTTCTTGTAGACGTGGCGGGCGACCGGCTTGATGCCGCGTCGGGCGAAGGCCCAGGTGAAGAGCAGTGCTGGCGGCAGCAGGGCCATCCACAGCGTGTAGGAAATGGGATTGCCCGAGACGCGCGCGCCGATGCCGTCGACATAAGTGTAGCAGGCGATGACGCAGGCGTTGAGGAGGGCGAGCACGATCGCGTGTTTCCCGCCCTTTCGCGACTCGAAGGCGAGTGTCAGTACGCCGGCCGAGATCGTCAGAATGCCGATCATCGTACCGAACGAAAGCTGCTCACCGATCAAGGCACCGCTGGTGGCCGCGACGATCAAGGGCGCGGTGCCGCGCATCAGGGGATAGACGAGACCGATGTCGCCGGCGCGATAGGAGGCGGCGACAAGCTGGAAATAGGCAAACTGGAACAGCGCCGAAACCAGGATGTAGGGCCAGGCTTCCGGTTTCGGCAGGGGCAGGAAGGGCAGGAAGGGGATTGCCACGGCGGCGGCCCCGAGCGCGATCATTGCTGCGTCGAGCGATTTTTCCGAGCCTGCCTTGACCAGGGCATTCCAGGTCGCGTGCAACAACGCCCCGAACAGGACGAGCGCAATGACTTCAACGGGCAAGATGGGACCTCGGAAACGATGTGGCAGGCTTTATGACGCTTGTCGCGCCGCTCGGCCGTAAATGCAATCGGAAAGTGTCGCGGCGGCGATCGTCTTGAGCGACACGCGGGAAGTATGGAGCGCGCAGTTGACTTGCCGGGTCCCGGCATCATTATACGGCCGTTACAATGGACCCCGTAGCCTTAGATGAACCACGACGCCTATCCGGACTACTATCTCGCCGACATCCTGCGCGAGACCAAGACGATCGCCCTCGTAGGCGCCTCGCCGAATGCCGAGCGACCGAGCCATCGGGTCATGGCGTTCCTGTTGCGCAAGGGCTATCGGGTGATCCCGATCAATCCCGGTCACGTCGGCAAGACCTTACTCGGCCAGACGGTTGTCGGCAGGCTGGCCGACGTCAAGGAACCGATCGACATGGTCGACGTCTTCCGCGCGGCCTATGCCTTGCCGGCGCTCGTCGACGAGATCCTGGCGCTTGACCGATTGCCGAAGGTGATCTGGGGCCAGCTCTCCGTGCGCCACGACGGCGCAGCGGCAAAAGCGGAAGCTGCCGGGATCAAGGTGGTGATGGACCGCTGTCCGGCGATCGAGTATCCGCGGCTGATCGGCTGAGATAGGGCACGGTCCGCGCAACCGTCAGTTTCGCAAAAATCCTCTTTGACCGCACACGTAGGCTCTGGAATAGTGCCGCCACCTCCGCGCTGGCCGCGGAGGGTCGATTGCGGGTCACACACAGATTCAAAGTGATAGGGCGTCCTCGGCGCGCCGGCTGGCGCGGCGCTCGGGTCATGGGAGGTACGAAATGACGAAAGACAATCCTGGTTTCAACACGCTCGCAATCCACGCCGGAGCGCAGCCTGATCCGACCACGGGGGCGCGGGCGACGCCGATCTACCAGACGACGAGCTTCGTCTTCAACGATACCGACCATGCCGCGGCGCTTTTCGGTCTCCAGCAGTTCGGCAACATCTACACCCGCATCATGAACCCGACCCAGGCTGTGCTGGAAGAGCGCATCGCTGCGCTCGAAGGCGGCACGGCGGCGCTGGCGGTTGCCTCCGGCCATGCGGCACAGTTGCTCGTCTTCCACACGATCATGAGCCCAGGCGACAACTTCGTCGCGGCCAACCGGCTCTATGGCGGCTCGGTCAACCAGTTCGGCCATGCCTTCAAGTCCTTCGACTGGCAGGTGCGCTGGGCCGATCCGAGCGACCCGGCCTCCTTCGAGGCGAAGATCGATCGGCGCACCAAGGCGATCTTCATCGAAAGCCTCGCCAATCCCGGCGGCACCTTCGTCGACATCGCCGCGATCGCCGAGATTGCCCGCAGGCACGAATTGCCTCTGATCGTCGACAACACCATGGCGACGCCCTACCTGCTGCGGCCGCTGGAGCATGGCGCCGATATCGTCGTGCATTCGCTGACGAAGTTCATCGGCGGCCATGGCAATTCGATGGGTGGCGTCATCGTCGACGGCGGCACTTTCGACTGGTCGAAGTCCGGCAAGTATCCGATGCTTTCGGAGCCGCGTCCGGAATATACCGGCGTCGTCCTGCACCAGGCCTTCGGCAATATCGCCTTTGCGATTGCCGCCCGTGTCCTGGGCCTGCGCGATTTCGGCCCGGCAATCTCGCCGTTCAATGCCTTCATGCTCGTGACCGGTGCCGAGACCCTGCCTCTGCGCATGCAGCGCCATTGCGACAACGCGCTTGCGGTCGCCAAGTGGCTGAAGACGCACGACAAGGTGTCGTGGGTAAGCTATGCCGGGCTTGAGGACGACCCCAACCACGCGCTTCAGCAGCGCTATTCGCCGAAGGGGGCTGGCGCCGTTTTTACCTTCGGTCTCAAGGGTGGCTACGAGGCCGGCAAGCGCTTCGTCGAGGGGCTGGAAATGTTCTCGCATCTCGCCAATATCGGCGACACGCGCTCGCTCGTCATTCACCCGGCCTCGACCACCCATCGGCAACTGACGCCCGAGCAACAGGTGGCGGCCGGTGCCGGACCGGATGTCGTCCGTCTCTCGGTCGGCATCGAGGACGTCTCCGACATCATCGCCGATCTCGAGCAGTCGCTGGCCAAGCTCTGAAACAGGAGGGGAGGCGACGCCTCCCGCGAAGGTGCCAAAATGACGAAAATGCAGAAATTCGATCTGTCTTCCGTCGAGGCGGAAACCGGTACGCCGGCCGCCGACCGGCTGATTTCCGGGGTGCCGCAATTCCGGACCTGGAACCTGGAGGAGGCCGAGGGCGGCCTCTACGCCGGGGTATGGGAATCGACGCCGGGCAAATGGCGGATCGTCTACGAGGAGTGGGAATATTTCCACATCATCTCCGGCTATTCGATCGTCACGCAGGATGGTGGCGAGGCGGCGCATCTGCGTGCCGGCGACAGCATGATCCTGCGCCCCGGTTTCGAAGGCACCTGGGAAGTCGTCGAGACCACGCGCAAGGATTACGTCATCCGCCTTTAATCGCCGCAGCACCGGAGACTGGCAGGGCTTCGGTGCGGCTCACCAGACCAGGTCGAGGCGCTCCAGTCCGTGGAAATGGAACGCATCCTTCACCTTGGGTTCGTTCGTCAGCCGCATGTTCGGCAGCCGCCGAAACAGGATCGGCAGCGATAGATTGAGCTCAAGCCGAGCCAGCGGCGCGCCGATGCAGAAATGCAGGCCGGCGCCGAAGGAGACATTGACGCCTTCGTCACGCGTCGGCCGAAACACATTCGGGTCCGTGAACTTTTTCGGGTCGACATTGGCCGCCCCGAGCAAAAGGCCGATCTTGTCACCCTTTCGAAGCGTGATGCCGTCACCGAGCTCGACGTCCGTCAGGGCATAGCGCTGGAAAATATGCAGCGGTGCCGCAAAGCGCAGGCACTCCTCGATCGTCAGCGGCGTTGCCGCTTCCGTGGCAAACAGGTCCGTGGTCGAGAGTCCGGATTGCAGGATGGTTTTGACGGCATTGCCGATCTGATGCACCGTTGCTTCGTGACCGGCATTAAGGAGCAGGGCAGTGGTCGAGACCAGCTCTGCCTCGGAAAGTCGCTCGCCATCCTTTTCCGAGGTGATCATGTGCGTCAGCAGGTCGTCGGCGGGGTTGCGGCGTTTCTCTGCGATGATCTTTCGGAGATAATCGGCAAAGTCGGCGGAAGCCTGGTTGGCGTCGAGCTCGGTTTCGTAGCTCGGGTCGAAGACATACATTTTGACCATGCGGTGCGACCAGTCGAGAAGGTCGGGCGCCGCCTCGACGGGAATGCCGAGCATGCGGGCGATGATCGTCACGGGAAGCGCTTCCGCAAAGGTCTTCAGCAATTCGACCTGACCGTCGTTTGCAAAGCTGTCGATCAGGGCATGCGACAGCCGCTCGATATCCGGTCTCAACTGCTCGATCTGCCGCGAGACGAAGGCGCGGTTGACGAGTGTGCGCAGGCGGGTGTGTGCCGGCGGTTCGAGCTCCAGCAGCGAATGCTCCTCGAGCGCGTCGAAATCCTTCAAATGCGGCTTCGGTGCCGGAAGGCCAACCTCTTCGCGTGTCGCCACATGCAGGATCTGCCGGCCGAAACGCCGGTCGCGCAGCAGCGTGTTCACCTGGTCGTAGCCAGCGAAATACCATTGTTGCCGCTCTTCCCAGAAGAAGGCCGGGCATTGCGCGTGGATCTCGGCATAGGCGGCGAGTGGATCACTGTAGAACGCGGGATCGCGCGCGTCGATGGAAACGCGCCTTTGGGCGCCGTCAATGGCAATGGCAGGCATGCAACGGGCTCTTCCCAAGTTTGGATCGACGCCTATTTCTACGGGAACCGGCGTTCGGCCGGCAAGTGCCGATATCCCTCCGCTCACTCCGGGACGGCGTTGACAGTGCCGGCGATGGCGGTCAATCTCGTGGCGCTGCGTAGGGCGCATCGGCAAGAGGCTGAAAGGGCAATGCCCGCCTACGGAAGACACACCGTAGTTGCGCCCATGCCAAACCTTGAAAACCTGAAGAAGCAGGCGAAGCAGTATCTCAAATGGCATCGCGAACGGTACCATCCGGTCGCCGCCGAGATCAGGGCTGCGTTGCCGCGTTTCCGTGGCCTTGATGACGACGCCATTCTCAAGTCGGAGTTCAAGCTCGCCGACGCGCAGGAGCTGATTGCGCGTCAATCGGGATTCGACAGTTGGCAGGCGCTCAAATCAGGAGCCCTGACAATGACCACACACTCAACTCCCACCACATCGCAGCCGCTGCTGCAATCGATCGCCGCACAGCTGTTTGTCGCCGATATCAAGGCCTCATGCGCTTTCTACACGGAGAAGCTCGGCTTTACCGTCGATTTCGTCTACGGCGAGCCGCCCTTCTATGGGCAGGTCGTTCGAGACAATGCCAGGCTCGCTCTACGGCTGGTCTGCGAGCCGGTTTTCGTCGGCGACATTCGCGAGCGCGAAGACCTGCTATCGGCGGCCATCACGCTCGAAACCGCCAATGACATCAAGCAATTGTTCCTGGCCTATCAGGCGGCTGGTGTGTGTTTTCACCAGCCTTTGCGGACGGAACCCTGGGGCGCACGCACCTTCATCGTGCTTGATCCGGACGGAAATCTGATCCTGTTCGCAGGGCCGGCTGACTGAGTGAGGTTGGCGACAATGGACACCGGCGCTGCTCCTGCAGGACCGGCGTCCAGCCATTCGACGCGACAACGCAGTTGCGAAACAACTTCCGTCCCTGACCCTTTTTCAGTGGCGCCCGGTGACCTATTTGCGCAATGATGCGGGCAGCAGACAGGGAGCGGCATGGCAAAAAACCAGTCCAGTCTATCGGCGGGGATCGTCGCAGCGATCCGCAAGCGGCGCCCCACGGTCGTCCATCGCGAAACCGCGGTGAACCGCGGCGACATCGTCATCGCCTCCTATAACATCCACAAATGTGTCGGCACGGACGGGCGGTTCGATCCCGGGCGGACGGCCCATGTGATCGGCGAGCTGGGTGCCGATATCGTTGCGCTTCAGGAGGCGGACCAGCGCTTCGGGGAGCGCGCCGGGCTTCTCGATCTCGACCACCTCCGCCGAGAAGCCCACCTCGTTTCGGTGCCGATCTCCGGGTTTTCCGCGAAGGGGCATGGGTGGCACGGCAATGTGCTGCTGCTGCGCGAGGGAGCGGTTTCGGACGTGCGGCAACTGAAACTGCCGGGCGTCGAGCCGCGTGGTGCCCTCGTCGTCGATCTCGACCTGAAGGTCGGCCCATTGCGCATCATCGCCGCCCATCTCGGTCTTCTCAGGCATTCCCGCGCTCAGCAGGCCGAGGCAATCCTCGAGGCGGCGGCCGATGCGAACGGGCGGCCGACCTTGCTGATCGGCGATCTCAACGAGTGGCGCATGGGCCGGCGCTCGTCGCTGTCGTTCCTCAGTCCGGTTTTCGATCCGTCGCATGCCACGGTCGCGAGCTTTCCGTCGCGCTTTCCCCTGCTTCCGCTCGATCGCGTGCTTGGCAATCCACACCACCTGGTAACCTCGGTCGCCGTGCATGACTCACCGCTTGCGCGGATCGCCTCGGATCATCTGCCGATAAAAGCCTCGATCGCCTTGAAGGCTGCCCAGCAGGAACACCGAGACGGAAATCGGGTCAATGCCGGTCGCACGGGATCGGCCTGACGCGGGCGCGGGGCGAGCTTTCGATGTTGTCCTCCGTCCTGATCGCCGCTGCTATCATCGTCGGTGTGGTTATTTCGGCCATCCTCTACATCTACGGCCGGTTCGGCCGGCGCCCGCATGGGCTGCCGTCGACCGCGCTCCCGGTGGACGAGGCCGGAACCGAACTCGATCGGCATCTGGTGCCTCTTCTTGCAGCCCATCCAGCGGCAAATGGCGTGTCGCTCGTCTCCGACAATATCGAGGCTCTGGTGGTGCGCGCGCATGCGGCGCGGCGCGCCGGTCGAAGCCTCGATCTGCAGTATTATTATTGGAAGGATGACCTGACCGGTCTTTTGCTGGCTCGCGAGATTCTGGCCGCCGCCGACAGGGACGTACGTGTCCGGCTGCTGCTCGACGACATCAATGCCGGCATTCACGATCGCATGTGCATCGCGCTTGACGCCCACCCCAATATCGACGTGCGGCTCTTCAACCCGAGCCGGGCGCGGACCGATCGCTTTCGTCGCGGCTTCGAAATGGCGATCCGTGCCTTCAGCGCCACCCGCCGCATGCACAACAAGCTGTGGGTGGCGGATGGTCGCATCGCCATCGCCGGTGGGCGCAACATCGGCGACGCCTATTTCGACGCTGCCGAACTCTCCAACTTCCGCGACCTCGACGTCTGGATGGTGGGGCCGGTGCTGGAACAGGCGTCTGCCATGTTCGACCGCTATTGGAACAGCGCCTCGGTTCTCCCGATCGCGGCGCTGCGCACACCGCGCAAGCAATATCTGCCGGCGCTCCGCGACGCCGTCGATGGGCTTGCCCGGACGCCGGCGGGCCGGTTCTACGTCGAACGAGTCGACAGCGCGGTCAAAGAGGCCGACATCTATCACGGCTCGCGACGCCTTCACTGGAGTTCGGAAATCCGCCTGGCATCGGACCCGCCGGAAAAGGCGCTGATGCAGCGGCGGCAGAACTGGTTGCTGCGTGAGCTCTTCCCGTTGATAGAGGCGGCCGCGAGGGATCTCAGGATCATTTCACCTTATTTCATTCCCGGCGTTGCCGGGACGCGCGAGCTTACCTCCATTGCGGCGCGGGGCGCGCGCGTCTCGGTGCTGACCAACTCTCTTGCTGCGACGGATGTCGCAGCCGTTCACGGCGGGTACGTCAAGTATCGCCGCAAACTCGTGCGCGCCGGCGTGGAACTCTTCGAATTGAAGGAACAGGGCGATGTCGCCGAAGGACATCGCATGTCGTTGTTCGGCGCGCGCAATGCGAGCCTGCATAGCAAGGCTTTCGTTGTCGATGGCCGACACGGCTTCGTCGGCTCGATGAACTTCGATCCGCGCTCCGCATCGCTCAACACGGAAATGGGCGTGGTGTTTGCGGACGAGGCTCTTGCCGGCGAACTCGCCGGCATGTTCGAAGAGGAGACTTCGCCGTCGATCAGCTATCGGCTCGGAATGGACGGTTCACGGCTTGTCTGGCGTGATCGCGCCAACGGTTCCGAGAGGCTGCTGCGGCACGAGCCGGATGCCAGCCTTGCGAGGCGTTTGATGGCCAACCTGATCCGCATTCTGCCAATCGAGTCCCAGCTCTGACGAAGCGATGGATCGGCTGCATGATTTGCCGTTCGTTTACCGAGGTCATCGAACCCTGTGCGAAACGCTCGGTCGCGGCGGGCTTGCGCCGCGCTTATCGGCGAAAAAAGGCTCTATTGACAACCATGTGTGGAGGAGTGCCGGACTTCGCAGCAAAGCGGGGCGTTCGATTAAGGTTATCGAAGCTTCGCGACTTGAAGTGAAGGGTGTTGACACTCTATGTAGGAGCAGAAGGTAAATCCCGTGATTCCCGGTTCGCAAAGGTTTTGCGAGCCCGATTGATGAAGGTTCGATATGAGAAATCCCGTTGATACCGCACTGGCACTGGTGCCGATGGTTGTTGAGCAGACCAACCGCGGTGAACGTTCCTACGATATCTTTTCGCGCCTTCTGAAGGAGCGCATCATCTTCGTCACCGGTCCGGTCGAAGATCAGATGGCGACGCTCGTCTGCGCCCAGCTCCTTTTCCTCGAAGCCGAAAACCCGAAGAAGGAAATCGCGCTCTACATCAATTCCCCGGGCGGCGTCGTCACCTCGGGTATGGCGATCTACGACACGATGCAGTTCATTAAGCCTGCGGTCTCGACGCTCTGCGTTGGCCAGGCAGCCTCCATGGGGTCTCTGCTCTTGGCGGCCGGCCACAAGGACATGCGTTTTGCGACGCCGAATGCGCGCATCATGGTTCACCAGCCCTCGGGCGGTTTCCAGGGCCAGGCCTCCGATATCGAGCGCCACGCCCGCGACATCCTCAAGATGAAGCGCCGCCTCAACGAGGTCTATGTCAAGCATTGCGGTCGGACTTACGAGGAAGTCGAACAGACACTCGACCGCGACCATTTCATGAGCGCGGACGAGGCTCTGGACTGGGGTATCGTCGACAAGGTACTGACCTCGCGTGAAGAGATCGAAGGCGCCGAGCAGGCCTGATAACGCGCTTTTGTGTCGCGATAGATGTAATTGTGACACAATTGTAATGGCTCAAGGGCTTTATCGTCAGGGTAAAGCCGTTAATATGGACCGTTAATGCTATGTTGGATTCTGAGGGCATAGTGTTCGGATGAGTTGGGAGAGTCGTTGCAGCCGTATCGGGCGTGTCCGTGCCGATGCGGTAAGTACTCCCGGAAGCCCTGCATGAGGATAGGCTACAGGGCGAATTGAGTGGTCCGCGATACTTTTCTTGAAGTGTCCGGCGTGCTGGAAGGAAGTGGAAATGAGCAAGGTCAGCGGAAGCAACGGCGGTGACTCGAAGAATACGCTTTATTGTTCGTTCTGCGGCAAAAGCCAGCACGAAGTCCGTAAGCTGATTGCCGGACCGACCGTCTTCATCTGCGATGAATGCGTCGAACTGTGCATGGACATCATTCGCGAAGAGAACAAGACCTCGATGGTCAAGTCCCGCGACGGTGTGCCGACCCCTCAGGAAATCATCAAGGTTCTCGACGAATACGTCATCGGCCAGCAGCAGGCCAAGCGTATCCTGTCGGTCGCCGTACACAACCACTACAAGCGCCTGGCGCACGCCGCCAAGGGCAGCGATGTCGAACTGGCGAAGTCGAACATCATGCTCGTCGGCCCGACCGGTTGCGGCAAGACCTATCTCGCCCAGACGCTCGCCCGCATCATCGACGTGCCGTTCACCATGGCGGACGCCACGACGCTGACCGAGGCCGGTTATGTCGGTGAGGACGTCGAAAACATCATCCTCAAGCTGCTCCAGGCTGCCGACTACAACGTCGAGCGCGCCCAGCGCGGCATCGTCTACATCGACGAAGTCGACAAGATTTCGCGCAAGTCCGACAACCCGTCGATCACCCGCGACGTTTCGGGCGAGGGCGTGCAGCAGGCGCTGCTGAAGATCATGGAAGGCACGGTTGCATCGGTACCGCCGCAGGGTGGCCGCAAGCATCCGCAGCAGGAATTCCTGCAGGTCGACACGACCAACATCCTGTTCATCTGCGGTGGCGCTTTTGCCGGCCTCGACAAGATCATCTCCGCCCGCGGCGAGAAGACCTCGATCGGCTTCGGCGCCACGGTTCGTGCGCCGGAAGACCGTCGCGTTGGCGAAGTACTGCGCGAACTGGAGCCGGAAGATCTCGTCAAGTTCGGCCTGATCCCGGAATTCATTGGTCGTCTGCCGGTCCTGGCAACGCTCGAAGACCTCGACGAGGACGCGCTGATCCAGATCCTGTCGGAGCCGAAGAACGCGCTCGTCAAGCAGTACCAGCGCCTGTTCGAGATGGAAGACGTGGAGCTCACCTTCCATGAAGACGCGCTGCGCGAGATTGCCCGCCGGGCGATCGTGCGCAAGACCGGTGCTCGCGGCCTTCGCTCGATCATGGAAAAGATCCTGCTCGACACCATGTTCGAGTTGCCGACGCTTGAGGGCGTGCGCGAAGTGGTCATCTCCGACGAGGTGGTCAAGGGTGCAGCGCGGCCGCTCTACATCTACTCCGAGCGGTCTGACGAAAAGACCAACGTTTCAGCCTGAGAAAGCTGAATTATCGTTTGAGAAGCCCGCCTTGTGCGGGCTTTTTCATGTTTGCGCACTTAGCTGTTGAGACTAAGGGGCGGCAGCGCAGATTTCACAATTCGATTGTTGCTAAAGTGTCCCAAACAACGCAATGATGTGACGATTCAATGAAGGACCTTTGTCGTTGCGCGTCCTTGAGCCTCGTTCTCCGTCGCAAGGCCCGCAACAGAAATGATGCGTAGTCAGAAGGACCCGGCCACGGTGGTGGGTGTCGCGTCAGCCTTGAAATGGACGCGGTCGCACTCCACTTTCATGTGGAAAATATGACAGCCGGGAGTGCCTGCGGGGCTCCCGGGAACGGGCCCGAAATCGGGACGGAAAGGAAATGACATGACGAACAAAACGTCACCGGCGACTGAAAGCGCGACCTACCCGGTCCTGCCGCTCCGCGACATCGTAGTCTTCCCGCACATGATCGTGCCGCTCTTCGTCGGCCGTGAAAAGTCGATCCGTGCGCTTGAGGAAGTCATGGGTACCGACAAGCAGATCATGCTTGCCACCCAAATCAACGCCACCGACGACGATCCGGAACCGTCCGCGATCTATGACGTCGGCACCATCGCCAATGTCCTGCAATTGCTGAAGCTGCCCGATGGCACCGTCAAGGTGCTGGTCGAAGGCCGTGCGCGCGCCAAGATCGACGGCTACACGCCGCGCGAAGAGTTTTATGAGGCTTCGGCGCATACGCTGAACGAACCGGAAGAAGATCCGGTCGAGATCGAGGCGCTGAGCCGCTCGGTCGTTTCCGAGTTCGAAAGCTATGTGAAACTCAACAAGAAGATCTCCCCCGAGGTCGTCGGCGTCGCCAGCCAGATCGAAGACTATTCGAAGCTCGCGGATACGGTCGCTTCGCATCTGTCGATCAAGATCGTCGAGAAGCAGGAAATGCTGGAGACCACCAGCGTGAAGATGCGCCTGGAAAAGGCGCTCGGCTTCATGGAAGGTGAGATCTCCGTCCTGCAGGTCGAAAAGCGCATCCGCTCGCGCGTCAAGCGCCAGATGGAGAAGACCCAGCGCGAATACTACCTCAACGAACAGATGAAGGCGATCCAGAAGGAACTCGGCGACGGCGAAGATGGCCGCGACGAGATGGCCGAGATCGAGGAACGCATCGCCAAGACGAAGCTTTCCAAGGAAGCGCGCGAAAAGGCTGACGCGGAACTCAAGAAGCTGCGCCAGATGAGCCCGATGTCCGCGGAAGCGACCGTGGTCCGCAACTATCTGGATTGGTTGCTCGGCCTGCCCTGGGGCAAGAAGTCGAAGATCAAGAGCGACCTGAACCATGCCGAGGACGTGCTCAACACGGATCACTTCGGTCTCGACAAGGTCAAGGAACGCATCGTCGAATATCTCGCCGTGCAGGCGCGTTCGTCGAAGATCAAGGGCCCGATCCTGTGCCTCGTCGGCCCTCCGGGCGTCGGCAAGACCTCGCTCGCCAAGTCGATCGCCAAGGCGACCGGCCGCGAATATGTGCGCATGGCGCTGGGCGGCGTTCGTGACGAAGCCGAGATCCGCGGCCACCGCCGTACCTATATCGGCTCCATGCCGGGCAAGGTCGTCCAGTCGATGAAGAAGGCGAAGCGGTCCAACCCGCTGTTCCTGCTCGACGAAATCGACAAGATGGGCCAGGACTTCCGCGGCGATCCGTCGTCGGCTCTGCTCGAGGTGCTGGATCCGGAACAGAACTCGACCTTCATGGACCACTACCTGGAAGTCGAATACGACCTGTCCAACGTGATGTTCATCACCACGGCCAACACGCTGAACATTCCGGCGCCGTTGATGGACCGCATGGAAGTGATCCGCATCGCCGGCTATACCGAAGAGGAAAAGCTGGAGATCGCCAAGCGGCACCTGCTGCCGAAGGCGATCCGCGACCACGCTCTGCAGCCGAAGGAGTTCTCCGTGAGCGACGGGGCCCTGATGGCGGTCATCCAGACCTACACGCGGGAAGCCGGTGTCCGTAACTTCGAGCGCGAATTGATGAAGCTCGCCCGCAAGGCGGTGACCGAGATCATCAAGGGCAAGACCAAGACGGTCGAAGTCACGGCGGACAACATCAACGACTACCTGGGTGTGCCGCGCTTCCGTCACGGCGAAGCCGAACGCGACGATCAGATCGGCGTGGTCACGGGTCTTGCCTGGACCGAGGTCGGCGGCGAACTGCTGACGATCGAAGGCGTCATGATGCCCGGCAAGGGCCGCATGACGGTCACCGGCAACCTGCGTGACGTGATGAAGGAATCGATTTCGGCGGCGGCGTCCTATGTCCGTTCGCGGGCGATCGATTTCGGCATCGAGCCTCCGCTGTTCGACAAGCGTGACATCCACGTGCACCTGCCGGAAGGCGCAACGCCGAAGGATGGCCCGTCGGCTGGTGTCGCCATGGCAACCGCGATCGTATCGATCATGACCGGCATCCCGATCTCCAAGGATGTGGCGATGACCGGCGAGATCACGCTGCGCGGCCGGGTGCTGCCGATCGGCGGTCTCAAGGAGAAGCTGCTCGCGGCTCTTCGGGGTGGCATCAAGAAGGTGTTGATCCCCGAAGAGAACGCCAAGGATCTCGCCGAGATCCCGGACAACGTGAAGAACGCGCTCGAAATCATCCCGGTTTCGCGGATGGGCGAAGTTCTCGAACACGCTCTGGTGCGCAGGCCGGAGCCGATCGACTGGGACCCGGCAAACGAGCCGGCGACCGTCGCAGCGGTTGATTCGCAGGACGAAGCGGGTTCTTCGATCGCCCACTAAAAAGTGCCAGGCAATGGGCGCCGCGCCCTCACGCGGCGCCGATTTTGCAGAAAAATTGGGAAGACCGGCCTCTGGCCGGTCTTTTTTGTTGTAAAAGCACGCCGCAAGCCTTGCATTCCAAGGGATTAGGCGCAATTGGGAAAGGCAAGACGCGGGCGATGCGCAAGCCGCCGCGCCTTAAAACACAGTCGTTTCGAACCAATCTGAAAGGGGTGGAAACATGAACAAAAATGAGCTCGTGTCTGCCGTTGCTGAGAAGGCCGGACTTTCCAAGACCGACGCATCTTCTGCAGTTGATGCAGTTTTCGAGACCATCCAGGGCGAGCTGAAGAACGGCGGCGACATTCGCCTGGTCGGCTTCGGCAACTTCTCGGTTTCGCGCCGCGAAGCCTCGAAGGGCCGCAACCCGTCCACGGGTGCGGAAGTTGATATCCCGGCTCGCAACGTGCCGAAGTTCACGGCCGGCAAGGGCCTGAAGGACGCCGTCAACGGCTGATCAGATTTGCTTGGCGGCCGGACACGAGGCCGGCAGTCCAGGTATTCGAGGGTTCGGCGAAAGCCGGACCCTTTTGCATTTCGAGGGGCTCTTGCAGCCTCCCGCCATTTGCTCTACGGCTTGCCCATTCTCAGGGCGGGGTGAAAGTCCCCACCGGCGGTAAGGGCACGACAGCGCCGCGCGTCTTTCACGGCGCGCCAAGGTCGCGGTAACGCTAAGCGGTGGCCCAAGCCCGCGAGCGCCTCTCTCCTGGAACAGGGGGAGGGGTCAGCAGATCCGGTGCAACTCCGGAGCCGACGGTCATAGTCCGGATGAAAGAGAATGGTCGTCGGCACGAAGGGCAGGGCTGCCCGGCGTCGTGCCGTGCGCTCATGCGTCCTGATTTGTGTTTGTCCGTTTCTCAGGGTGCATGACGTGAATCAGACTTCCCTCGGCTTTTCCTCCTCGCGTGCCATGGCCGGAGCCGGCTTCATGGTGCTGGCCGGCATAGCCTTCGCCGGCCTCAACGTCGTGACCCAATGGCTGACGATGACGCTCGGCTTTCCCGCCGCCGCCACGGCCTTCTGGCAATATGCCTTCGCCTTCCTGTTTTCCCTGCCGTTCCTGCGCCGTGCCGGACTTTCGGCGATGCGCACCGATTACCCTTGGCGCCATGTGGTGCGTGTGGCGCTCGCCGCCTTCGGCGTCGGAGCCTGGGTCTCCGGCCTCGCTCACGTGCCGATCTGGCAGGCGATCGCCCTGGTCATGACCTCGCCGTTCTTCATCATCCTTGGCGCTCGCCTGTTTCTTGGCGAGCGCGTCGGCCCGGCGCGCTGGACCGCGACGGCGGTCGGATTTGCTGGCGCCATGATCATTCTCGAACCCTGGTCGGACAGCTTCACCTGGGCGGCCTTGCTGCCGATCCTCTCCGCGTTGCTGTGGGGCGCGTCGTCACTCATCACGAAGAGCCTGACGAGCACCGAGCGTCCCGAAACGATCACCATCTGGCTGCTTGTTCTCCTGACCCCGATCAATGGCGTCATAGCGCTGACGGCTGGTTTTGCGGTTCCGGACGGCGCGGCACTCGGCCTTCTCGTGCTCGCCGGGGTTCTCACCGTTTTCGCGCAATATCTGCTGACACTGGCCTACACGGTTGCTGACGCAGCCTATGTGCAGCCCTTCGATGATCTGAAGCTGCCGCTCAATGTTTTCGCCGGCTGGCTGGTCTTTGGCTACGCGCCGACCGGCTATCTCTGGATCGGTGCCGTGCTGATCCTCGCAGCCTCGCTGTTCATCATGCGCAACGAAATCAGGCGCGAGCGGGAGACCGCCGCCGCCTGAGTGGTGCAAAACCGTTCGGCTGTCATTCGGCTGTCATCCCCATCGCGCAGAAACCCCATGTTTTTCAGTAGTGTCCATGGGGGATTTTATGACCAATGCATCGCGCGTGGCGGCACTTGCCGCCATCCTTCTCGCTTCCGCGGCTTTTCCCGCGGCGGCCGAGCCCGTATTCAACCGGATTGCATCCTTCGCTGTCGCCGACAATCTGCCTGAAGGCGACGCGCGCAAGGCGCCGACGTCCGCCGAGATCATCACGGCCAGCGAGGACGGCAATACGCTGATCTACTCGGACAGCCCGGGCAAGCGCGTCGGCCTGATCGACATCACCGATGCCAAGGCGCCGAAGGCTGCCGGCACGATCTCCTTCGATGGTGAGCCGACCTCCGTCACCGTTGCCGGCGCCAAGGCGCTCGTTGCGGTCAACACGCGCGAAAGCTTCGTCAAGCCTTCCGGTCTTCTCGCTGTGGTCGATCTCGCTTCGAAGAAGGTTGAGGCAACCTGTGACCTCGGCGGTCAGCCGGACTCGGTCGCCGTCAACAAGGATCGCACGCTTGCAGCGATCGCCATTGAAAACGAGCGTGACGAGGACGTGAACGAAGGCAAGATCCCGCAGATGCCGGCCGGCGACCTGGTCATCCTGTCCCTGAAGGACGGCGTTGCCGATTGCGGCGCGCTGAAGCGTGTGACGCTGACAGGTCTTGCCGAAATCGCCGGCGAGGATCCGGAGCCGGAATTCGTCTCCTTCAACAGCAAGGACGAGATTGCGCTGACGCTGCAGGAAAACAACCACATCGTCATCATCGACGGCAAGACCGCGACGGTGAAGACGCATTTCTCCGCCGGCACGGTTGACCTCAAGGACATCGACACCAAGCGCAACGGTGCGATTGCCTTCAAGGACGAACAGCCGGGCCGCAAGCGCGAGCCGGATGCGGTGAAGTGGCTCGATGACAACCGGATCGTCGTCGCCAACGAAGGCGACTACGAAGGCGGTTCGCGCGGCTTCACGATCTTCGATACGACCGGCAAGGTCCTCTACGAATCGGGTGCGAGCTTCGAGCATGCCATTGCCGCGATCGGCCACTATCCGGAGAAGCGTTCTTCTGCCAAGGGCGTCGAGCCCGAGGGCCTGGACGCGGCGAAGTTCGGTGACGACAACCTGTTCTTCCTGCTTTCGGAGCGTGCTTCGGTCGTTGGCGTTTACAAGGACACCGGTGCGGAGCCCGAACTGCTGCAATTGCTGCCGTCGGGCATCTCGCCGGAAGGTGCCGTCGCCATCCCGTCGCGCAATCTGCTTGCGACCGCAAACGAAGTCGACCTCGTCGAGGACGGTGGCGCACGTTCGCACGTGATGATCTACGAGCGCGGCGAGGGCGAGGCAGCCTATCCGCAGATCCGCTCCGCCGAGAAGGACGGCCTGCCGATCGGCTTTGGCGCACTCTCCGGTCTCGCCGCCGTCTCGGACAAGCCAGGTTTCCTGCGCGCCGTCAACGACTCGGTCTTCTCGTCCCAGCCGACGATCTTCACGATCGACGCAACGCAGAAGCCGGCCCTCATCACCGAAACGCTCACGATCACCCGGGACGGCGCGCCGGCTCAGAAGCTCGACATCGAGGGCATCGCCAATGACGGGGAAGGGGGCTTCTGGCTCGCATCCGAGGGCAACTCCGACAAGCTCTACAATCACGCAATCTTCCACGTGAACAAGAAGGGCGAGATCAAGAAGGAAATCGCCCTGCCTGAGGCGCTGCGTGTCGGCGAAATCCGCTTCGGCTTCGAAGGCATCACTGTCGTCGGCGAAGGTGACGATCAGACGCTGTGGATGGCTGTCCAACGCGAATGGAAGGATGACGAGAAGGGTTTCGTCAAGCTCGTTTCCTATAAGCCGAAGAGCGAAGAGTGGGGCGCCGTGCGCTACCCGCTGGAAAAGGCCGGTGACGGCTGGGTCGGCCTCTCGGAAATCTCCGTTCATGGCGACTACGCCTATGTCATCGAGCGCGACAACCTGATCGGCCAGGCAGCCAAGCTCAAGAAGATCTACCGGGTGGCGTTGACGGAACTGAAGCCGGCAGCACTCGGTGGCGAACTGCCGGTCGTCAAGAAGGAAGAGGTACGTGACCTCATTCCGGACCTGAAGGCGCTGAACGGCTACGTCGTCGACAAGGTCGAAGGTTTCACCGTCGACGCCGCCGGCAACGGCTACGTCGTCACCGACAATGACGGTGTCGACGACTCCTCCGGCGAGACCCTGTTCTTCTCCATCGGCGCTATCAACGCGATGTAAGCGTTACGCCCGGAGAAAACGGAAGAGGCCGGGATATGACGTCCCGGCCTCTTTCAATTTCGGCACTGCGTGACCCGATCGAGGAGCCGCCATTAGCGGGCGACAGCGATCTGTGCTGCCTCTTCGGCTTCATCCTTGCGCTTGCGGATCTCGTCCGTCCTGTCCACCAGCTTGCCGACGATGTCGTAGAGGGCGTCGAGTTCCTCGTCGTCGAGCGCCGAGAAGATTTCCTCGAGCAACTGCTTGCGTGGATGTTCGGCGGCCTCGAGAACGATGCGCCCGGTTTCGGTGATCGAGACGATCTTTGCGCGCCGATCTTCCGGGTCCGGCTTGCGCATGACCAGGCGGTCACGTTCGAGACCGTCGATGGCTTCGGTGACCGTGCGCGGCGCGAAGTTCAGCGCACAGGCGATATCGGTCGAGCGACAGGGACCGAGCTTGCTGAGGAAGAAGAGGAACTTGCTGCGTGCCAGCGACACGCCTTCTTCGGTCATCGATTCGTTCACCAGCCGGTGGACCCGATGGTAGAGCTCGAACAGTCTGTCGGAAACTTCGAATGTCTTCTTCATGATCGTCATTGGAATTTCATGAGGTGCCATGTGAAATGGCAGTAACATTAGTGATAGTTATAATTACCGCATTTGTCGACACAAACCTCCGGGACTTCACGGTAAGCACCCGACAGGCAAAGAAACGGCCGCCGTTTCCGGCGGCCGTTTCTGTTGGTTCGTCATGGTTTTCGTAACCCGAACATCGGTTACAAATCGCTCGTCCACTTCACGGTCGATTGCGATGTCTCCGGCGCGAGCCCGCGAAAAACCAGGCTCGGACCTGCGCGATGGTTATGCCGCCCGGCGCGTCGAGCCGGCCGACGGCGCGTAGCCGTAGGCCTGGGCTTCTTCCAGGGTGAAGCGGGCGATCAGATCTCGCAGGCGGCCGGCTTCCTGGGCAAGCGTGGCGCTTGCCGCATTGGCTTCCTCGACCATGGCGGCATTCTGCTGCGTCACCTGATCCATCTGGTTCACGGCCATGTTGACCTCCGACAGTCCCGCGGACTGCTCCTGCGCCGAGACGGCGATCGCATCCATGTGCTGGTTGATCGTGACGATGAAGCCTTCAATGGTGCGGAGAGCCTCGCCGGTTTCGCGCACGAGCCGGACACCACTTTCGACTTCGACGGCGGAGTTGCGGATCAGATCCTTGATCTCCTTGGCCGCATTGGCCGAGCGCTGGGCAAGTTCACGCACCTCCTGGGCGACGACGGCAAAACCCTTGCCGGCATCACCGGCGCGGGCCGCTTCGACGCCGGCATTCAGCGCCAGCAGGTTCGTCTGGAAGGCGATCTCGTCGATGACACCGATGATGTTCGAGATCTGGCTCGACGAATGCTCGATCCGGCCCATGGCATCGACGGCGCCCGAGACGATCGCGCCGGACTTGCGGGCGCTTTCGTTTGCCTGGCTGGCCACGGCGCGGGCCTCGTTGGTGCGCTTCGACGAGTTGCCGACATTGACGGTGATCTGGTCGAGGGCGGCGGCAGTCTCTTCCAGCGAAGCGGCCTGCTGCTCGGTCCGGCGCGACAGGTCGTCGGCGCTCTGGCTGACTTCGCGCGCACCGCTGTCGATACTGCCGGAGCTGGCCGAAACGGCGGCAAGCGTGTCGGCAAGCTGGGCGACGGCCTGGTTCAGGTCGTGGCGGAGCTGCTCGAAATCAGGCGCGAAAGGCTCGTTGAGCTGGAAGGCGAGATCGCCGGAGGCCAGGCGGCGCAGACCGGCGGCCAGGCCCGCCGTCGCTTCCTGGAGACGGCGCTGAGCTGCGGCCTCCGCTTCTTCGGTCAGACGCAGGCGATCGGCCTCGGCGCGTGCGCGCTGCGCCTCAGCATCCGCTTCAAGTTGCTGGTTGGTGATTGCCGCCTGACGGAAGACTTCGACGGCACGGGCCATCTCGCCGATTTCGTCCTTGCGGGCGCCGTAGGGGATGCTGCTGTCCGTGTCGCCCTCCGCAAGGCGCGCCATCGAACGGGTAATGATCTGGATCGGACGGGCGATACCGCGCACGGCATAGAGAATGGCGCCGATCACGATGATGGCAGCGACAGCGATGACGGCCATCTCGATCTTGCGTATCTGGTCGTGCGTTGCCGAGCTTGCGGCAACCGCGGCATCGGCTCCGGCGACGTTGAGGGCGCGCACTTCCTTGATCGCCTCGTCGACCTTCTGCTCCGTTTCACGCATCTCGACCTTGAAGACGCTCTGCGCCTTCATGTTCTCGAGGTTGTTGGAGAGCTTGACCATGCCATCGGCGATGGAGAGGTAGGCCTGGTAGGCAGTACGTACTTTTTCCAGCGCTGCCTTGTCGGCGTCCGTCACCATCAGCGCCGCATAGTCGTCGGCGAGCTTGTTGAAGCCTTCGACGGTCTGGCCGATGACTTTTTCCGCGGCCTTCTTCTCGAAGGGCGTCAGCGAGATCAGGTGGCGCGCAAACGCCATGCGCGTGTCGGAAAGCTGGGTTTCGAGCGCGCGGGAAAGCGAGACACGCGGCAGCCAGGTGGTGGCGATCTCGTTGTTGCGCTCGTTCATCATCTTGATGCCGCCGAGCGAGGAAACCGCAAGCGCCGCGACAATGACGGCGACCACGAGGAAAAGGGCAATGAGCGTGTGTGAAATCTTGAGCCGTGACATAGGTTCCCCCCGGAAGGACGGCCGTCCATAAAGCTGTACTTGATGAAGTCTTTCCGGCTCTTGATCGTCATGACGGAGCGGATGCCGAAGCAGGAATCATTCCGGTGCCTGGACGCGCTTTGAGCGCAGCCGGCGGAAACCTAGCGAACAAGATGTTACAAAAACCCTAATCGATTAAAGTGAGTATAATCTGATATTTGCAGGTACTCGGACAGTGCTGTTGATCGTTTGTTTTCGCCAATCTTCACGGGGATCTTCTGTATTAGTCTTGGCTTTACTTGCCTGGCCTGAAATGTGCTCGTCTGTAACCGGCCAATCTGCCACGTGGATGAAGGGACGCCGCTGATTGACGGGCACCGGCCTGCCGGGCCATGGTCGGCCATGCCCTTCCGCTTCGTCCATACCGCAGATCTTCATCTCGATTCGCCCCTCCGCAGCCTCGCCCTCAGGAACGCCGACCTCGCGGAGATCGTGCGTAGCGCCTCCCGACGCGCCTTCGCCAAGATCGTCGATCTCTGCATCGCCGAGCAGGTCGATGCGCTGCTGATCGCGGGCGATCTCTATGACGGTAGCCAGACGTCGATGAACACGGCGCTGTTTCTCGGACGGGAGTTGCGCCGGCTGGATGAGGCGGGGATCCGGACGTTCATCATCCGCGGCAACCACGACGCCCAGTCGCAGGTCACCAACGAGCTTACGCTGCCGCCCTCGGCACATGTGTTCAAAGGCAAGGCAAAGGCCGTTCTCGCCAAGACCCTGGCAAGCGGGCGCGACGTCTACGTGCACGGGGTAAGTTTCGCCAGTCCGCACGCGCCGGAAAGCCTGCTGCCGGCCTTTCAGCCGCCGATGCCGGGCGCAGTCAACATCGGCATGCTGCATACCAGCCTTGCCGGCGCCGCTGGCCATGATCCCTATGCGCCCTGCAGTGCAGCCGACCTCGTGGCGCATGGTTTCGACTACTGGGCGCTCGGCCATATCCACCAACGCCAGATCCATGCAACAGGCCGCTTCGTCGTCATGCCCGGCATACCGCAGGGCCGCGACATCAACGAGGCCGGCGTGAAAAGCGTGACGCTGGTGGCGATCGATGACGACGGACGGACCGAGATTGCCAAGATGCCGCTCGGCATCGCCAGTTTCGAGCGCCTGCCGGTCGATATCACCGGCCTCTCCGAGTGGCGCGATGTGCTCGATGCGGTCAGGCAGGCGCTTACGCGCGTCACTGTGGATACGGCGGCGGAAAACGTGATCCTGCGCGTAACGCTGACGGGGGCGACGCCGCTGGCTTGGCGCCTTCGCCGTGACACGGACCTGTTGCGCGCCGAGATCGACAACATCGCGGCCGGCATCGTCGGTTGCTGGATCGAGAAGCTGGAACTCGCCTGCCGCAGTCCGCTCGCGGAAAAAAGGGGTGCAATGCTGGACCCGGTCGATGAGCTGGCGGCTCTCGTCGAGGCCGACGTTCTGCCCGCCCACGGCTTTCGCCAGGAGGTCCGGGCGGCCGTGGAAGATTTGCTGCAACAGCTGCCGCCGGAGCTGCGCCAAGCTTTGGCGCCTGACGAAGATGCGATCGAACGGCTCGCTTTCGAGGCCAGCGCATCGGGAGGTATGGAGGTGCTTGCCCATCTTCATGGCGGCAGTGCCGGCGAGGGCAGCCACTGATGCGGCTACGTGCGCTTGATCTCGTCCGCTATGGCAAATTCACCGATCGCCGCCTCGACTTCGGTGAGAACACGGCCGATGTGCCCGACCTGCACATCGTCTACGGACCGAACGAAGCGGGCAAATCGACCCTTTTTTCCGGCTTCCTCGATCTGCTCTTCGGGATAGAGCACTCAAGCCCCTATGGGTTCCTGCATCCCTATCCCACGATGCGCGTCGGTGGCGCGCTCACGGCGGCCGACCGGACTCACCGTGTGTTCCGGGTCAAACGCAAGACGAACTCGCTGGTTGGTGCTGATGATCAGCCGCTGCCCGACAATCTTTTCTCCGGAGCGCTGGGCGCAATCGACCGCGACACCTATCAGACGATGTTTTCGCTCGATGACGAGAGCATCGAGAAGGGCGGCGAGGCGATCCTGAAAAGCGAGGGCGAGCTTGGATCGCTATTGTTTTCCGCAAGCTCGGGTCTGCCGGATAGCACGGCGATCCTTGCGGCCTTGCGTGGCCAAGCGGACGTCTTCTATCGGCCACAGGCGCGTAAGCATCAGCTTGCCGAGCTGAAGGCGCAGCTTGATGCTTTGAGGACGGAACGAAACGCCCTCGATATCAATGCACGCGAATATGCGGCGCTGCGCAAGACGCTGGCGCAAGCACGCGACCGTCACGAGGAGGCGATCACACGCCGCGCCGAGCTTCGGGTCGCGCGGGCTAGATTGAAGACTGAGATCGAGGCAATGCCGAATTTTGGCCGGCTGCGCGCGCTTCGCATGGAGCTGGCGAGCGCGCCGGTGTTGCCGGTTCCGCCGGCCGAATGGGCAACCGAACTGCCGGCGCTTCGCCGCCAGGAAGCGGAGATCGAGGTCAGGCTCCGGCAGAACGAAAGCGAGATGAAGCATCGTCGCGATGCGCTGGAACAATTACCACTCGACAAGGAAGGGCTGTGCCTGGCCGAACGGCTGACGGCGCTGCAGGAGACAGCGCTCGATGCGCGCTATGTTACGGCCGCGCGCGACATGCCATCGCGATTGGAAGAACTGGCGGGGACATCTACGGAGATCGCCGGCTGCCTGCTGCGGCTCGGCGAGCCGGCGGACCGCGACCCTGCCGAGCTGCTGCTGCCGGCAGGGGTTGGTGCGCGGCTTCAGGATCTCGCGCGCCGGCATTCTGCCCTGGCCGAACGGTGCACGTCCGCTCGGCACGAAGCGCAGGCCGCCGCCGAGGAAAATCGGGTCGCTGAGTGTGAACTGGCGCGGATCGATGGAGAAGGGGGACCGGCCGATGCCTCGGGTCTTTCCGGGCGGCTAACGCTGCTGCGTCGCAGCGACTGTCTGCTGCGGAAACAGGCAGCCGCACAGTCGCTGGATCGGCTGGAGGCGGAACTTGCCGACAAGCTGTTGCTGCTGCAACCTTTTGCCGGAAACTCCGACGATCTGCTGGCGCTTAGCGTTCCCGCGCCGGGAGCGCTTGAGGCCTGGCGCAAGGCGGCCGCCACATTGGAGGAACGGCAAGCGCGCCTGTCCGATCGCATCGCCGGCGAGCAGGAACTGCTTGCGGGCGAGGAGGCGCGGCTGGACGCGCTGTCTGCCGTCGGGGGCACTCTGGACGATGTTTCGGCCGCGGCGCTGCGTCGCCATCGTGATGAGGCCTGGAAACGGCACAAGGACCGGCTCGTCCACGAAACGGCCGTCGTTTTCGAAGAGGCGATGGGCAGGGATGACGAGGTTACCGCGCTGCGCCTCGCCGAAACGGCGCGGCTCGCCGAGATGCGCGGCTTGTCCCTTTCACTCGCCGAGCGACGCGCCCGGCTCGCGGCGCTCCGCGAACAGCAGCAGCGATGCAGCGAGGAAGGGAAGGCCCAGGCGCAGGTTCTCGCGGCCATCGCTACGTCGTGCGGCTTACCCAGCGTCACGAGTTTGCCGCAACTGGAGGCCTGGCTTGCCGTTCGGATTTCGGTGCTCGAGATTCGCGCGCAATTGCGTGTGGCGCGCCTGGAATTTGAGCGCGCGCATGCCGAGGAAGCCGCAGCGATTCGCGCGATCAGCGGCGAGCTCGCCGGCATCGGCATACGAGAGGGGTTGCCGGAGCGGCTCGACGATCTCCTGCTGATCGCCGAGCGGGTCGTATCGCAGGCGCAAGCGGCGGCCGCCGCCCGCAACGCGGCCCGCGAGGCGGTGAAGCGCGGCGCAACGGTTCTTGACGGCCGCCGCGCGGCCCTTGACCTTGCCGAGGCCGAGATGGCCACCTGGCAGGAGCAGTGGAATGCGCTTCTCGCCAAGAGCTGGCTTGCCGAACGCAGCGAACAGCTCGTGCCGGAGCAGATTGGCGCGATGCTCGCTATCCTGCAGGACCTGGACAAGCTTGCACAGCGCAAGGTCGATCTCGAATATCGCGTCATCGGCATGCGCAAGGATCAGGCAGCTTTCGAGCGCGATATCGCCGACCTTGCCGGCGCATCCGCGACAGACGATACGTTCGCAACGTTTACGATGCTCAAGGCGCGTGCCGCCGAGGCGCAGCGGATTGCCGATCGCCGGGCGACCTTTCTGTCGGAACTGGCCCGACTGGAGGAAGAGCGGCGCGAAATCTGTGGCGCACGCGAGATTCATGGCGCGCGCCGGCGCCTCGTTACTGAATTCTTCGCGTGCGATACACTCGAGGAAGCCGCGCAGCAGTTTGAAAACGCGCGCGAGCAGGAGCGCCTGCGTCAGCGAATCGCCGAACTGGAAGCGGACCTCGCATCCCGACTTGGCGTTGCCAAGTGCGAAGAGGCCGAGGCGTTGCTCGCTGAGTTCGATGACGCCGCAGTCCGGCTGGAGCTGGCGCGGCTCGACGCGGCGCTCGAAGACAGCGACCGCGACGTCAGCGAATCGCACACGGATATGCGCGGCAAGGAGAAGGCGCTCGCCGATGTCGAAGGCGGGGATACGGTGGCCGAACTCGATCAGAAGCGGCGAACGCTGCTGCTTGAGATTGAGAGCAGGGCGCTCGCTTACCTGCGGCTCCGGGCAGGCGTCATCGCGGCGGAAACGGCGCTTCGGCTTTTCCGCGAGCGGCACCGCAGCGCGATGATGCGGCGGGCTTCCGAAACCTTCAGCCGCATCAGCGGCGGAGAATATTCCGGCCTGTCGGCGCAATCCGACAGGGGGCAGGAGTTCCTGATCGCCAACGCCGCCGGCGGCGGATCGAAACTTGCTAAGGATCTCTCCAAAGGCACCCGATTCCAACTCTATCTGGCGCTCAGAATCGCCGGCTATCACGAAATCGCGGCAGCACGCGAATCGCTGCCCTTCATCGCCGACGACATCATGGAGACCTTCGACGACGGCCGCGCCGGCCGTGCCTTCGAGCAGATGGCTGACATGGCGCGCGTGGGCCAGGTGATCTATCTGACGCACCACGAACATCTTTGCGAGCTCGCCCGTACTGCCTGCCCGACTGTGACAATCCACAGGTTATGATAGGGTCGCGGAAAGGCGATGCCTGTTCGGCGTGACACACTTTCGCTGAACGGAAGTGCCGCAAACGAAAACCCGGAGGAACGAGAGATGGAGATCATACCCGGTGGATCGAGACCTTCGATGCGCGCCCCGGCGGAGTATTTCACCGGCACAGTGCGGCAGGACCCGGTCATCGAGGCCGCGGATCCGGCGCGGGTCCGCGCGGTCAGCGTAACCTTCGAGCCGGGGGGCCGCACCGCCTGGCACACCCATCCGCTCGGCCAGACCCTGATCGTGACCGCGGGCCGCGGCCTGGCGCAGACCTGGGGCGGCCCGGTGCGCGAGATTCGCGTGGGCGATGTCGTCTGGTTCCCACCGGGCGAAAAGCACTGGCATGGAGCCGCGCCCGAGACCGCAATGGTGCACCTGGCGATTCAGGAAGCGCTCGACGGCAAGGCTGTGGATTGGCTGGAGCATGTGACCGACGAGCAGTATCGCGGCGCGTAAGCGCGCCGCGCGGGACTGCGTATCCGGGGAAAATTGGCGGTCGTGTCGACAGGTTGCTTCGATCGTGATTGTCGAGGCCCTGATTCCCGCCCGCTCAAAGCGCATCGCCCATCTCGAAGAGATTATGAAGGCAGGCGCGAGCGGCGCACGAATACGCAGCGATGCCGCAAATGTATGGATGTCGATCTTCGTGGAGAATAATGGTGGGCGATGAGAGACTCGAACTCCCGACATCCTCGGTGTAAACGAGGCGCTCTACCAACTGAGCTAATCGCCCTTCCGCATCCGGACCGGATCAGTCCGCCGCGTCGGTGGCCGTGATCTAGGCGTAACCGAAAAAAACCGCAAGAGCATTTGTATCGTTTTTATGATTTTTTTTGTTGCGGGTCGCGCAACGCCCTGAATTGCCGGGGTTCGTGCTTGTGGACAGGAAAGCGGGTTCTTGGCCGTCCCGCGCGGCGGGGGAGGGCGAGAGACAAAGATTCGCCGTTAGGCACCATCGGACGGGATAGAAGCGGCGGCCGGAGTGACCTGTGGCTGCGTCGTGCATGCGATCCGGCTTCCAGAAGTTTGCCGTCACCCTGGCCTGTGGATCATTTTTCGTTCCGTCATGGATTTGTCTTCAAACACGCTTGACACCCAAATGCGAACCGCTTAGTTAGCCGCTCATCGAACGGGCAAGCCCGCTCGGTGCCGGGGCGGAAACGCTCCAGCCAAGTCAAGATGATGCGGGTGTAGCTCAGTCGGTTAGAGTGCCGGCCTGTCACGCCGGAGGTCGCGGGTTCGAGCCCCGTCACTCGCGCCACTCTTGATCTGGTCCTGCCTAGGCATTCTCATGAATGGCCAATGGTGGTAATAATGATCGTTCACGGTCATCATGCGCGGGTGTAGCTCAGTCGGTTAGAGTGCCGGCCTGTCACGCCGGAGGTCGCGGGTTCGAGCCCCGTCACTCGCGCCACTTTCCTCTTCTGGATTTTCCTGTTTCTGCGTTGTGCGGCTGGATTTGTGCGCTGCGGCAATCTGTCTCGCATTGCCGCTGTTTACGGTAAAGTCGGCGATGACCCGTGATTCCGAGCTTTGTCGCGCCCACCCATTCGATCCTGTGCCGTGAACCGGTTTAAATGACCCTTGAAGGCTTGCGCGCAGGCGCGGGCTGCGCTAACCACTCTGGCGTTGCAACATATTTTTCGGCCTGCGAGATCTGTTGTTTTGGTGCTCTCCCATGCGCCCTCCCGCAGGCAGGGACGGATAACAATGACTGAACTTCTCGGTTCCTACGTTCCGATCGCGATTTTCATTGGAATCGCATTGGTGATCGGCCTGGCGCTTCTGATTGCTCCCTTCGCCGTCGCCTTCAAGGCTCCTGATTCGGAAAAGCTGTCGGCCTATGAGTGCGGCTTCAATGCGTTCGATGACGCCCGCATGAAGTTCGACATCCGCTTCTATCTCGTGTCGATCCTCTTCATCATCTTCGACCTCGAAGTCGCCTTCCTCTTCCCCTGGGCGGTTTCGTTCCATGATCTGGGCTGGTTCGGCTTCTGGTCGATGATGGTCTTCCTCGCCGTGCTGACGATCGGCTTTGTTTATGAATGGAAGAAGGGAGCGCTGGAATGGAACTAGCATCATCCGGCACCGCGCTCGTTGCGCCCAAGCCGAAGGGGATCATCGATCCCGCCACCGGCAAGCCGATTGGCAGCAATGACGCATTCTTCGGCGAGATCAACAACGAGCTCGCCGACAAGGGTTTTCTCGTTACTTCGACGGACGAGCTCATCAACTGGGCCCGTACCGGCTCGCTGATGTGGATGACGTTCGGTCTCGCCTGCTGTGCGGTCGAGATGATGCAGATGTCGATGCCGCGCTACGATGCCGAGCGTTTCGGTTTTGCGCCGCGCGCCTCGCCGCGCCAGTCCGACGTCATGATCGTCGCCGGCACGTTGACCAACAAGATGGCGCCTGCGCTCCGCAAGGTCTATGACCAGATGCCGGAGCCGCGTTACGTCATCTCGATGGGCTCCTGCGCCAACGGCGGCGGCTACTATCACTATTCCTATTCGGTTGTTCGCGGCTGCGACCGCGTCGTTCCCGTCGACATCTACGTGCCAGGCTGTCCTCCCACGGCAGAAGCGCTGCTTTACGGCGTGCTGCTGCTGCAGAAGAAGATCCGCCGGACCGGCACGATCGAGCGCTAAGGGCAGGGGGTCTTTGATATGAGTGAAGCCCTGAACGAGCTTGCGTCCTACCTGCGTGAAACGCGCGGTGCGCTGATCTCCGACGCATCGCTGGCCTATGGCGAACTGACGCTGACGACAACGGCGGCAAACCTCATCGCGCTGCTCACTTTCCTGCGCGATGACGTGCAATGCGCCTTCGTCAACTTCGTCGATGTCTGCGGCGTCGACTGGCCGCAGCGGCCGGATCGCTTCGATGTCGTCTATCACCTGCTGTCGCCGCGCCAGAACCTGCGCGTGCGCGTCAAGGTTTCGACCGGCGAGAACGAGCCGGTTCCATCGGCGACGCCGGTCTATCCGGGCGCCGATTGGTTCGAGCGCGAAGCCTACGACATGTACGGCATCCTGTTCACCGGCCATCCGGACCTGCGCCGCATCCTGACGGACTACGGTTTCGAAGGACATCCGCTGCGCAAGGACTTTCCGGTCACCGGTTTTGTCGAGGTGCGCTATGACGACGAAGCCAAGCGTGTCGTCTACGAGCCCGTCGAGCTGAAGCAGGAATTCCGCAACTTCGACTTCCTCTCTCCCTGGGAAGGCACGGACTACGTGCTGCCTGGCGACGAGAAAGCGAAAGCACGGTGAGACTAAGTGGCCCGCGGTAGCCGCCAAGCGGCTGCCGTCCGGCCTGGAGCAATCGGTATGACCGAACACAACGTCCGCAACTTCAACATCAACTTTGGTCCGCAGCATCCGGCGGCGCACGGCGTTCTTCGTCTGGTGCTCGAGCTTGATGGCGAAATCGTCGAACGCGTCGATCCGCATATCGGCCTTCTGCATCGCGGCACCGAGAAGCTGATCGAGACCAAGACCTATCTGCAGGCCGTGCCCTATTTCGACCGCCTCGACTACGTGGCGCCGATGAACCAGGAGCACGCTTTCGCGCTTGCGGTCGAAAAGCTGACGGGCACGGAAGTCCCGATCCGCGGTCAGCTCATCCGCGTCCTCTATTCGGAAATCGGCCGCATCCTCTCGCACCTCCTGAACGTCACCACGCAGGCCATGGACGTCGGCGCGTTGACGCCGCCGCTCTGGGGCTTCGAAGAGCGCGAAAAGCTGATGGTGTTCTATGAGCGTGCCTGTGGCGCGCGCATGCACTCGGCCTATTTCCGTCCGGGCGGCGTCCACCAGGACCTGCCGCACGAGCTGGTCGAAGACATCGGCAAATGGATCGATCCGTTCCTGAAGACCGTCGACGACATCGATGAGCTGCTCACCGGCAACCGTATCTTCAAGCAGCGCAACGTCGACATTGGCGTCGTCAAGCTCGATGACGCCTGGGCCTGGGGCTTCTCGGGCGTGATGGTGCGCGGCTCGGGCGCTGCCTGGGACCTGCGCCGCTCGCAACCCTATGAGTGCTACTCGGATCTCGAATTCGATATCCCGATCGGCAAGAACGGCGACTGCTTCGACCGCTACCTGATCCGCATGATCGAGATGCGCCAGTCGGCGCGCATCATGCGCCAGTGCGTCGATCGCCTGCTCGGCGATGCCAAGGTCGGTCCGGTTTCGTCGCTCGACGGCAAGATCGTTCCGCCGAAGCGCGGCGAGATGAAACGTTCGATGGAAGCGCTGATCCACCACTTCAAGCTCTACACCGAAGGCTATCACGTGCCGGCCGGCGAAGTTTACGCTGCCGTCGAAGCGCCGAAGGGCGAGTTCGGCGTCTATCTCGTCTCCGACGGCACCAACAAGCCCTATCGCTGCAAGATCCGCGCGCCGGGTTACGCACATCTCCAGGCGATGGATTTCCTCTGTCGAGGACACCAGCTTGCCGACGTTTCGGCCGTGCTGGGCTCCCTCGATATCGTGTTCGGTGAGGTAGACCGCTGATGCGTCTCGTGCCCCTGGCCGCGCTTGCTCTTCTTGCTTTCGCATCGGCCGCTCCTGCGCAGGAGTCGGTCGACAGCGGTGCGACGTCGGGTGGCATGCGCGGGGGCTCGATGGCCGACCTCGTCGCCAAGGGCTACGAGATCAAGGCCGCGGTCGCCAATGGCACGCGCTACATCGTATTTTTGCAGAAAGACCAGTCAGCCTATGCCTGCGAATTCGTCTCGGTGACGAAATCGCGGTGCGGTTCGATTAACTGATAAGGTGTCCACTAGAATGTCCGTTCGTCGACTAGCCGAAGACACCGTCCAGCCAGCGAGCTTTGCCTTCAGCAAGGAGAACGCCGCCTGGGCGAAGGAAACGATCAAGAAATACCCCAAGGGTCGTGAGCAGTCCGCCGTCATCCCGCTTTTGATGCGCGCTCAAGATCAGGACGGCTGGGTGACGAAGGCGGCCATCGAGTCGATCGCCGACATGCTTGGCATGGCCTATATCCGCGTGCTCGAAGTTGCGACCTTCTACACCCAGTTCCAGCTTAAGCCGGTCGGCACGCGTGCGCACGTCCAGGTTTGCGGCACGACGCCGTGCATGCTGCGTGGCGCCGAGGACCTGATCAAGGTCTGCAAGAGCAAGATCGCCCATGACCCCTTCACCCTCAACGAGAGCGGCACGCTCTCCTGGGAAGAGGTCGAATGTCAGGGCGCCTGCGTCAACGCGCCGATGGTCATGATCTTCAAGGATACTTTCGAAGACCTGACACCCGAGAAGCTTGAGCAGATCATCGACCGTTTCGAGGCAGGCAAGGGTGCCGAAGTTACCCCCGGCCCGCAGATCGACCGCATCTATTCCGCGCCGGAAGGCGGCCTGACGACGCTGATGATGGCTGACCCGGCTCCGGCGAAGGCTGCGACCAGCGTCGCCAAGAAGGTCAGCGACGGGCCGGCCGTTTCCGTGCCGCCGTCGAATGCCGCCCGTGCGAAGACCGCTGCCAGCGAGACCAATGCGTCCTTGAAGACGCCGGCGACGGCGAAGGCGGAAGCCGCTGCCAACGCCAAGGTCGAAGGTGACACCGTCGACAAGTCGAAGCCGGCCAAGCCTGCCGCCGCTGCGGGCAAGCCTTCGCTCGAGGACAAGAACCGCCCGGCAGGCATCGAAAAGCCGGCGGCCGTCGACGACCTCAAGCTGATCTCCGGCGTCGGTCCGAAGATCGAGGGCACGCTGAACGAGCTGGGCATCTACACCTACGCGCAAGTTGCTTCGTGGAAGAAGGCGGAGCGCGAGTGGGTCGATGGATACCTGAATTTCAAGGGCCGCATCGAACGCGACGACTGGGTCAAGCAGGCCAAGGCGCTCGCCAAGGGCGGCGAAGCCGAATACATCAAGGTCTTCGGCAAGAAGCCGCGGTAAAGAGGTGAATTATGCTCAGAGATGAAGACCGCATCTTTACCAATATCTACGGCCTCAAGGACAAGTCCCTGAAGGGCGCCATGGCGCGCGGCCATTGGGACGGCACCAAGCAGTTGCTGGAAAAGGGCCGTGACTGGATCGTCAACGAAGTGAAGGCCTCCGGCCTGCGCGGCCGTGGCGGCGCCGGCTTCCCGACCGGCCTCAAGTGGTCCTTCATGCCGAAGGAAAGCGATGGCCGTCCGCACTATCTCGTCGTCAATGCCGACGAGTCCGAGCCCGGCACCTGCAAGGACCGTGACATCATGCGTCACGACCCGCACACCCTGATCGAAGGCTGCGTCATCGCCAGCTTCGCCATGGGTGCACATGTCGCCTATATCTACGTCCGCGGCGAGTTCATCCGCGAGCGCGAGGCGCTGCAGGCGGCGATCGACGAATGCTACGCCTACGGCCTGCTCGGCAAGAACAACAAGCTCGGCTACGACATCGACATCTACGTGCACCATGGTGCCGGTGCCTATATCTGCGGCGAAGAAACCGCGCTGCTCGAAAGCCTCGAAGGCAAGAAGGGCCAGCCGCGCCTGAAGCCGCCGTTCCCGGCCAACATGGGCCTCTATGGCTGCCCGACGACCGTCAACAACGTCGAGTCGATCGCGGTCACGCCGACCATCCTGCGCCGCGGCGCCGGCTGGTACACGAGCTTCGGTCGTCCGAACAACCACGGCACCAAGCTCTATTCGGTTTCCGGTCACGTCAACCGCCCGTGCACGGTCGAAGACGCGATGTCGATCCCGTTCCATGAACTGATCGAAAAGCACTGTGGCGGCATTCGCGGCGGCTGGGACAACCTGCTCGCCGTCATCCCCGGTGGCTCGTCCGTCCCCTGCGTGCCCGGCGCGCAGATGAAGGACGCGATCATGGACTATGACGGCCTGCGCGAGCTCGGCTCCGGTCTCGGCACCGCTGCCGTCATCGTCATGGACAAGTCGACCGACATCATCAAGGCGATCTGGCGCCTCTCGGCCTTCTACAAGCACGAGAGCTGCGGTCAGTGCACGCCGTGCCGCGAAGGCACGGGCTGGATGATGCGCGTGATGGAACGCATGGTGCAGGGCCGCGCCCAGAAGCGCGAGATCGACATGCTGTTCGACGTCACCAAGCAGGTCGAAGGCCACACGATCTGCGCGCTCGGCGACGCAGCCGCCTGGCCGATCCAGGGCCTGATCAAGCATTTCCGCCCGGAAATGGAAAAGCGCATCGACGAATACACGCGCAATGCCTCGTCGCATGGCGCGGTTCTGGAAGCGGCGGAGTAACCGACGATGGCCGGCGCGCGCGGAGAAGGACAAATGAAGGGACAGGCCGAAGCAGGCATTCCGTTCGCAGGTCCGCTTGGCGGCGATCCGGCCGATCCGTTCGGCATGGCCGAGTGGATGAAGGGCCTGCCGCAGGTGTCGTTGCACCCGCTTATGGTGCATCCGGCTGCCGCGGTCGCGGCGGCGACCGCGATCGGTTTCGGCCTCACGAGTCACATTGCAGGCGCCATGCTCGGTGCCATGCAGGGGGCGGTCGAGGCGGCTCAGAAGCGGGCGGAACCCGCGGCTTCTGGCGCGACGGCCCCGGTGGTCGCAAAGACGGTGCAAGCCGAAGCAAGGCCGGAACCGGTCGCCAGGCCGTCCACGGCCGCCAAGCGCGTTGCGGCGAAGCCGGTGGTTGATAAGGCCGCCGTCGAGAAGCCGATTAAGGTTCGCGCGGCGCGGACCAAGGCGGAGGCCGCTGACGACCTGAAGCGGATCTCCGGTATCGGCCCGAAGCTCGAGCAGGTGCTGAACGCGAAGGGCGTGCGCGGTTTTGCCGACATTGCCGGCTGGAGCGACGCGGACGTTGCCCGCTTCGATGACGAACTCGGTTTCGGCGGCCGCATCAAGCGGGATGACTGGGTTGGACAGGCCAAAGCGCTGAAAGGCGCGTGAGACAATAGGGGCGGGGACCTGAGACGGTCATCGCCCGCAAGCAGCAAGGCTGTGTTGGAATTGTCCATCGCCGGAAGGCCGATGGACGGAAGACAGGATTGAGTACGAAGATGGCAAAGCTGAAAGTCGACGGAAAAGAGATCGAGGTACCGGATCATTTCACGCTGCTTCAGGCGTGCGAAGAGGCCGGAGCCGAGGTTCCGCGCTTCTGTTTCCACGAGCGGCTTTCGGTCGCCGGCAACTGCCGCATGTGTCTGATCGAAGTGAAGGGAGGGCCGCCGAAGCCCGCCGCCTCCTGCGCCATGGGCGTGCGCGACCTTCGTCCGGGCCCGAACGGCGAAGCGCCGGAAGTCTTCACGACCACGCCGATGGTCAAGAAGGCCCGCGAAGGCGTGATGGAATTCCTGCTGATCAACCATCCGCTCGACTGCCCGATCTGTGACCAGGGCGGCGAATGCGACCTGCAGGACCAGGCGATGGCCTTCGGCATCGACAGTTCGCGCTACCAGGAAAACAAGCGCGCCGTCGAAGACAAGTATATCGGCCCGCTCGTCAAGACCGTGATGAACCGCTGCATCCACTGCACGCGCTGCGTCCGCTTCACGACCGAAGTTGCCGGTATTGCCGAGCTTGGCCTGATCGGCCGCGGCGAAGACGCCGAGATCACCACCTATCTCGAGCAGGCCATGACGTCCGAATTGCAGGGCAATGTCGTTGACCTCTGCCCGGTCGGCGCGCTGACCTCGAAGCCGTTTGCCTTTACCGCCCGTCCGTGGGAGCTGAACAAGACCGAATCCATCGACGTGATGGACGCACTGGGCTCTGCGATCCGCGTCGATACCCGCGGCCGCGAAGTCATGCGCATCATGCCGCGCGTCAACGAAGACATCAATGAAGAGTGGATCTCCGACAAGAGCCGCTTCATCTGGGACGGCCTGAAGACGCAGCGCCTCGATCGTCCCTACGTCAAGAAGGATGGCCGACTGCAGCCGGCGACCTGGGGCGAAGCCTTCCAGGCGGTCAAGGCTGCCGTTGCCAAGACCTCCGGCGACAAGATCGGCGCCATTGCCGGCGACCTCGCTTCGGTCGAGGAAATGTATGCACTGAAGAGCCTGATCGCAGCGCTCGGCTCCGAGAGCGTCGACTGCCGCCAGGATGGCGCAGCACTCGACCCGTCGCTCGGCCGCGCCAGCTACCTCTTCAACCCGACGATCGCCGGCATCGAAAGCGCCGATGCGCTGCTGATCATCGGCTCGAACCCGCGCTTCGAGGCGTCCGTCCTCAACGCCCGTATCCGCAAGCGCTACCGCATGGGCAATTTCCCGATCGCCGTGATCGGTGAGCCCGGTGAACTGCGCTACGAATACGAGTATCTCGGCGCCGGCACCGAAACGCTGGCCGAGCTCGTTTCCGGAAAGGGCAAGTTCGCCGCAACGCTGAAGAAGGCCCAGCGCCCGATGATCCTCATCGGCCAGGGCGCGATCGCAGGGGAGGGCGGTGCTGCCGTTCTCGCTGCTGCGGCCAAGCTCGCAGGCGTCGTCGGTGCAGTCACCGCCGAGTGGAACGGTTTTGCCGTCCTTCACACGGCTGCTTCCCGTGTCGGTGGTCTCGACCTCGGCTTCGTGCCGGGTGCGAACGGCAAGTCGGCCGCCGAAATGGTCACTGCTTCCGACGTTCTCTTCCTGCTCGGCGCTGACGAGATCGATCTTTCGGCGCGCAAGTCCGGCTTCACCGTCTATATCGGCTCGCACGGCGACAACGGCGCGCATGCTGCCGACGTCATCCTGCCGGGTGCAACCTACACCGAAAAGTCCGGCACCTGGGTCAACACCGAGGGTCGCGTCCAGGTTGGCAACCGCGCCGGCTTCGCACCGGGCGACGCACGTGAGGACTGGGCGATCATCCGCGCACTCTCCGACGTTCTCGGCAAGAAGCTGCCCTTTGATTCGCTTGGCGAATTGCGCTCGAAGCTCTATGCGGCCCACCCGCATTTCGCTGACGTCGACGCGATCGCGACCGGTAACGGCGACGAAATTGCCGCACTCGGCCAAAAAGCCGGTGAGATGGGCAAATCCGTGTTTGCGTCTCCGGTCAAAGACTTCTATTTGACGAACCCGATAGCGCGCGCATCCGCCGTCATGGCCGAATGCTCGGCTTTGGCACGCAACAATTTCAAAGCTGCGGCGGAATGAGCGCGAGGGAATAGAGTATCATGGACGCTTTCGTTTCGACCTATGTCTGGCCCGCGATCATCATGGTCGCCCAGTCGCTGCTGCTCCTGGTCGCGCTGCTGCTTTTCATCGCCTACATCCTGCTCGCCGACCGTAAGATCTGGGCCGCAGTTCAGCTCCGCCGTGGTCCGAATGTGGTGGGCCCCTGGGGGCTTTTCCAGTCCTTCGCCGACCTTTTGAAGTTCGTCTTCAAGGAGCCGGTGATTCCGGCCGGCGCCAACAAGGCGATCTTCCTGCTCGCCCCGCTCGTTTCCGTCACGCTGGCGCTCGCCGCCTGGGCGGTGATCCCGCTCAACGCCGGATGGGTGATCGCGAACATCAACGTCGGCATCCTCTTCGTGTTCGCCATATCTTCTCTTGAAGTTTATGGCATCATCATGGGTGGCTGGGCGTCGAACTCCAAGTATCCGTTCCTCGGTGCGCTTCGTTCCGCGGCGCAGATGGTTTCCTACGAAGTCTCGATCGGCTTCGTCATCGTCACCGTCCTGCTTTGCGTCGGCTCGCTGAACCTGACGGATATCGTCAACGCCCAGACCGACGGCATCGGTACGCGCCTCGGCCTCCCGGCGTCCTTCCTTGACTGGCACTGGCTGGCATTGTTCCCGATGTTCATCGTGTTCTTCATTTCGGCGCTCGCCGAAACGAACCGCCCGCCCTTCGACTTGCCGGAAGCCGAATCCGAACTCGTCGCCGGCTTCATGGTCGAGTACGGCTCCACTCCGTACATGATGTTCATGCTCGGCGAATATGCCGCCATCTGCCTGATGTGCGCGCTGACGACGATCCTGTTCCTTGGCGGCTGGCTGCCGCCGGTCGACGTCTGGTTCCTGAACTGGGTTCCCGGCATCATCTGGTTCATTCTGAAGGCATCCTTCGTGTTCTTCATGTTCGCGATGGTGAAGGCTTTCGTTCCGCGGTATCGCTACGACCAGCTGATGCGTCTCGGCTGGAAGGTCTTCCTGCCGCTTTCTCTTGCAATGGTCGTGATCACTGCATTCGTTCTCAAGCTGACGGGAGCCGCATGACGATGGCTCACGTTTTGCAGCATACCGCCGGCCGCTCCCAGGCCGGCAATTCTGGAGGTAAATGATGGCCGGTCTTTCGCAAGCCGTCAGCTCGCTGTTCCTGAAGGAATTCGTCGGCGCGTTCTTTCTGTCGATGCGCTATTTCTTCAAGCCGAAGGCGACGGTGAACTATCCCTTCGAAAAGGGGCCGGTCAGCCCGCGCTTCCGCGGCGAGCATGCTCTGCGCCGCTATCCGAATGGTGAAGAGCGTTGCATCGCCTGCAAGCTGTGCGAGGCGATCTGTCCTGCACAGGCCATCACCATCGAAGCCGGACCGCGCCGCAACGACGGCACGCGCCGCACGGTGCGCTACGACATCGACATGGTGAAGTGCATCTATTGCGGTTTCTGCCAGGAAGCCTGTCCGGTCGATGCCATCGTCGAAGGCCCGAACTTCGAGTTCGCCACCGAGACGCGCGAAGAGCTTTACTACGACAAGGACAAGCTCCTCGCCAACGGCGACCGTTGGGAACGGGAAATCGCACGCAACATCGCAATGGACTCGCCCTATCGCTGAGGCCGGAGCGTAGTGCCGCCCCGGGGAGGGCGGTGCATGTGACATAGGTTTGGGCAACGGCCGGACGCGTGTCCGGCTTTGCCTGTGGAGTGGAGCCAGAAGCGCTTCACGCCGTGCAAGACGAAAAAGGCACCGATCATGGGTCTGCAGGTTCTTTTTTTCTATCTCTTTGCCTTCATCGCGGTGGCGTCGGCATTTATGGTCATTGCGGCCAGGAACCCGGTTTATTCGGTTCTGTTCCTGATCCTGACCTTCTTTAACTCGGCGGGTCTGTTCCTGCTGACCGGCGCCGAATTCCTCGCGATGATCCTGCTGGTTGTCTATGTCGGTGCGGTCGCGGTGCTCTTCCTGTTCGTGGTCATGATGCTCGACATCGACTTCGCGGAATTGCGCGCAGGCGTGCTCGAATACGCGCCGATCGGCGCCCTGATCGGCCTTATCCTCGCAGCCGAGCTCATCATCGTGGTCGGCGGCGCAACCTTCTCGCCGGAAATCGCCAAGGCGATTTCGATGCCGATCCCGGCCGTCACGGAGCGGACGAACACGGCAGCCCTCGGCGACGTGCTCTACACCCACTACGTTTACTTCTTCCAGATCGCCGGCCTCGTACTGCTCGTCGCCATGATCGGCGCGATCGTGCTGACCCTGCGCCATCGCGAAAACATCAAGCGCCAGAACATCCCGCAGCAGGTTGCCCGTACACCCGAGACCGCCGTCGAAGTGGTCACGGTCAAGCCGGGCCAGGGCATCTAAGTCGGACGCGAGATCGAGGAACAAAAAATGGAAATCGGAATTTCCCACTATCTCACCGTCAGCGCCATCCTGTTCACGCTGGGCGTCTTCGGCATCTTCCTGAACCGGAAGAACGTCATCGTCATCCTGATGTCGGTCGAACTCATTCTTCTCGCGGTCAACATCAACATGGTTGCCTTTTCGTCGTTCCTGAACGACATCACAGGCCAGGTCTTCGCCCTGTTCATCCTGACCGTCGCGGCTGCGGAAGCGGCCATCGGACTTGCAATTCTCGTCGTCTTCTACCGCAACCGCGGCTCGATCGCTGTTGAAGACGTCAACATGATGAAGGGCTGATTGGGCTATGGATACCATCATCAAGGCTATCGTCTTCCTGCCTTTGATCGGCTTTCTGATCGCCGGCCTCTTCGGGACTTCGATCGGCGCCAAGGCATCGGAATATGTCACCAGCGGTCTGATGATCATCGCCGCCGTGCTCTCCTGGTACGTCTTCTTCGACGTCGCGCTCGGCCACCAGGAGATGATCAAGGTTTCGGTGCTGCGCTGGATCCAGTCCGGCAGCTTCGACGTCGAATGGGCGTTCCGCGTTGACACGCTGACGTCGGTCATGTTCGTCGTCGTCAACACCGTGTCGACGCTCGTGCATGTCTATTCGATCGGATACATGCATCACGATCCGCATCGTCCGCGCTTCTTTGCCTATCTGTCGCTCTTCACCTTCGCGATGCTCATGCTCATCACGTCGGACAACCTGGTGCAGATGTTCTTCGGCTGGGAAGGCGTGGGCCTGGCGTCCTACCTGCTCATCGGCTTCTGGTACAAGAAGCCTTCGGCCAACGCAGCGGCGATGAAGGCCTTCATCGTCAACCGCGTCGGCGACTTCGGCTTCTCGCTCGGCATCTTCCTCGTCTTCGTGCTGTTCGGCTCGGTCAACTTCGAGACGATCTTCGCTGCCGCCCAGACCTACCTGCCGGCCGAAGGCGCTGCAGCAGGGGAGGCGGTTGTCACCCTGTTCGGCATGCACCTCGACAAGGCTGACGCCATCACGGCTGCCTGCTTGCTGCTCTTCATGGGCGCGATGGGCAAGTCGGCGCAGTTCCTGCTGCACACCTGGCTTCCGGACGCGATGGAAGGTCCGACCCCGGTTTCGGCCCTTATCCATGCCGCAACCATGGTCACCGCCGGCGTCTTCCTCGTCGCCCGCATGTCGCCGCTGTTTGAACTTTCGCCGGATGCACTGACCGTCGTCACGATCATCGGCGCGATCACCGCCTTCTTCGCCGCGACCGTCGGTCTCGTCCAGAACGATATCAAGCGCGTCATCGCCTATTCGACCTGCTCGCAGCTCGGCTACATGTTCGTGGCGCTCGGCGTCGGCGCCTATGGCGCAGCCATCTTCCACCTGTTCACGCACGCCTTCTTCAAGGCACTGCTGTTCTTGGGTGCCGGTTCGGTCATCCACGCCGTCGATGGCGAACAGGACATGCGCTACATGGGCGGCCTTCGGAAGCATATCCCGGTCACCTACTGGATGATGTTCATCGGTACGATCGCACTGACCGGCGTCGGTATCCCCGGTACGCTCTTCGGTACGGCTGGCTTCTTCTCGAAGGATGCGATCATCGAGTCGACCTTCGCCTCGCACAGCACCGTATCGGGCTTTGCCTTCGCGCTACTGGTGATCGCCGCGCTGTTCACGAGCTTCTACTCCTGGCGCCTGACCTTCATGACGTTCCACGGCAAGCCGCGTGCGTCTTCGGATGTCATGCATCACGTCCATGAATCGCCCCAGGTCATGCTGGTGCCGCTTTATATCCTGGGTGCCGGTGCGCTGCTCGCGGGTTTCCTGTTCCACGACCACTTCTTCGGCCACGAATATGCCGAGTTCTGGAAGGGTGCGCTCTTCACGGGAGCGGAAAACGAGATCCTCGAGGAGTATCACCACGTCCCGTTGTGGGTTAAGTGGAGCCCGTTTGCCGCGATGGCGCTCGGCCTCTTCACCGCCTGGTACATGTATATCCGCCGGCCGGAACTGCCGAAGTACCTGGCGGAGCAGCATCGTGGCCTCTACCAGTTCCTGCTCAACAAGTGGTACTTCGACGAGCTCTATGACTTCCTGTTCGTACGTTCGGCCAAGTGGCTCGGCACCTTCCTGTGGAAGGAAGGCGATGGCCGCGTGATCGATGGCTACGGCCCGAACGGCATTGCCGCGCGCGTGCTTAACGTCACTGACCGCGTTGTCCGCCTGCAGACTGGTTACCTCTATCACTACGCGTTCGCGATGCTGATCGGCATTGCCGCGCTCGTTACTTGGATGATGTTCAGGAGTTCCTTCTGATGACCGATTGGCCCGTACTTTCCGCGGTCACCTTCATGCCGCTCGTCGGCGTCCTGCTTCTCTTGCTGACAAGGGAAGACAGCGCTTACGGCCGCCGGAACATCCTGAACGTATCGCTGCTGACGACGATCTTCACGCTCGCCGTGTCGGTCTACATCTGGTACCAGTTCGACGCCTCGAACCCGGGCTTCCAGATGATCGAAAAGCACGACTGGCTCGGCACCGGCATTTCCTACCATCTCGGCGTCGACGGCATTTCGGTACTTTTCGTCGTGCTCTCGGCCTTCCTCATGCCGTTCTGCGTCCTTGCAAGCTGGCTGACGATCGAGAAGCGGCTCAAGGCATACATGATCGCCTTCCTTGTCCTGGAAACGTTCATGATCGGTGTCTTCGTGTCGCTCGATATCGTGCTCTTCTACGTATTCTTCGAAGCCGGCCTGATCCCGATGTTCATCATCATCGGTGTCTGGGGCGGTAAGGACCGCGTCTACGCCAGCTATAAGTTCTTCCTCTACACGCTGCTCGGCTCGGTGCTAATGCTGCTCGCGATCATGGCGATGTACTGGCAGGCCGGTACGACCGACATCCCGCAGTTGATCGCCTACAGCTTCCCGCGCCAGATGCAGACGTGGCTGTGGCTCGCCTTCTTTGCCTCCTTCGCGGTGAAGATGCCGATGTGGCCGGTCCATACCTGGCTTCCGGACGCGCACGTTCAGGCGCCGACGGCGGGCTCGGTCATCCTGGCAGGCATTCTCCTGAAGCTCGGCGGTTACGGCTTCCTGCGCTTCTCGCTGCCGATGTTCCCGCTGGCATCCGACTATTTCGCGCCGTTCGTCTTCACGCTTTCCGTCGTCGCCATCATCTACACCTCGCTGGTCGCGATGATGCAGACGGACATCAAGAAGCTGATCGCCTATTCGTCGGTTGCGCACATGGGTTACGTGACGATGGGTATCTTCGCCGCCAATACCCAGGGCGTGCAGGGTGCGATCTTCCAGATGCTGTCGCACGGCATCGTCTCCGGCGCGCTCTTCCTCTGTGTCGGCGTCGTCTATGACCGTCTGCATACCCGCGAGATCTTGGCCTATGGCGGCCTGGTCAACAACATGCCGAAATACGCCGTCGCCTTCATGGTCTTCACCATGGCCAACGTCGGCCTCCCGGGCACCTCCGGCTTCGTCGGCGAAGTCCTGACCCTCGTAGGCGCGTTCCGTGCCAACACCTGGGTTGCGCTCTTCGCGACGTCGGGCGTCATCCTCTCGGCCGCCTATGCTCTCTGGCTCTATCGTCGGGTGATCTTCGGTGCGCTGGAAAAGGAAAGCCTGAAGGCGCTGCTCGACCTGTCGCCGCGTGAAAAGGCCATTCTTTATCCGCTGGTGATCTTGACGATCTTCTTCGGCGTCTACCCGGCTCCGATCTTCGATGCGACCGCGGCTTCCGTGGATCTGCTCGTCAACAACTACTCCGCAGCCCTGCAGGCAGCGCAAAACGTTGCGCTTTCGGTGCAATGACCACAGGACGTGATTGGACATGACTGCTGAAACCCTCCTTGCAAGCCTGCAACTCTCGATCCCCGAGTTGATCCTCGCGGTCGGCGCTATGGCATTGCTGATGATCGGCGTATTTGCCGGCGAAAAGTCGGCTTCGACCGTCACCGGCCTTGCGGTTGCCGTTCTGATCATCGCCGGCCTCTGGCTCGTTCTGAAAACTGGTGAAGGCGAAGCCTATGGCGGCGCCTTCCTCTCGGATCCCTTCGCCAAATTCATGAAGGTGCTGGCGTTGATCGGTTCGATCACGGCGATGGTGATGACCGTCGGTCACGCGCGTTCCGCCCAGATCGATCGCTTCGAGTTCCCGGTGCTGCTGGTGCTGGCGACGCTCGGCATGCTGCTGATGATCTCGGCCAACGACCTGATCTCGCTCTATCTCTCGCTGGAACTGCAGTCACTTGCGCTCTATGTCGTCGCCGCCATCAACCGCGATAGCGTTCGTTCGACCGAAGCCGGCCTCAAGTACTTCGTGCTCGGCGCGCTTTCGTCGGGCATGCTGCTCTATGGCATGTCGTTGATCTACGGCTTCACCGGTCATACCGGCTTTACCCAGATTGCCGCGGCGCTGACGGCGGAAGGCCGCTCGCTCGGCCTGATCTTCGGTCTCGTCTTCGTGCTCGCCGGTCTCGCCTTCAAGATTTCGGCCGTGCCGTTCCACATGTGGACGCCTGACGTCTACGAAGGCGCACCGACACCGGTCACCGCCTTCTTCGCGGCAGCGCCGAAGGTCGCCGCCATGGCGATCCTTGTGCGTATCGTCATCAACGCCTTCGAGCCCGTCGTTGCCGACTGGCAGCAGATCATCGTCTTCATCTCTATCGCTTCGATGCTGCTCGGCGCCTTCGCCGCGATCGGCCAGAAGAACATCAAGCGCCTGATGGCCTATTCCTCGATCGGTCACATGGGTTACGCGCTGGTCGGCCTTGCTGCCGGCTCGATGGCGGGCGTTCGCGGCGTGCTGCTCTACATGCTCATCTACATGGTCATGACGCTCGGCACCTTTGCCTGCATCCTGGCGATGCGGCGCAAGGAAGGCGAAAACGTCGAGAACATCGACGATCTCGCGGGCCTGTCGCAGACGAACCCCTTCATGGCGACCGTGCTGACCATCATGATGTTCTCGCTCGCCGGCATCCCGCCGATGGCAGGCTTCTTCGGGAAGTACTTCGTCTTCATGGCTGCGATCGAAGCGCAGCTCTATGCACTCGCCATCATCGGCGTGCTCGCATCCGTTGTCGGCGCGTACTATTATCTGCGAGTCATCAAGGTGATGTGGTTCGATGACGCCAAGGGTGAATTTGCCCGTACGGCTGGCGAACTGAAACTGGTGTTCGGCCTCTCGGGTCTGTTCGTCCTCGGATACGTCCTGATCGGCGGTCCGCTTGGAAGCGCTGCCGAGGCCGCGGCGCGGACCTTCTTTTGATCGCCCCTGAAAGCGGTGGCCGGATATCGCCCGACGATTTCCGGCACGTCGCTCTCGATGTGGTCGGATCGACAAACAGCGAATGCCTGGCGCGTGCGCGCCAGGGCGACCCGGGCAATCTCTGGGTCACGGCAGTCAGGCAGACCGGTGGCCGCGGCCGCCGCGGTCGCGCCTGGTTTTCGGAACCCGGCAACCTCTATGCATCGCTTCTCCTGATCGATCCGGCACCAATCGAGCATCTGCATTCTCTGCCGCTCGCCGTTGCCGTCGCCGTGCACCGGGCAATTCGGCAGGTGATGCCGCCGGGTGCGGCACCGGTGGAGATCAAGTGGCCAAACGACATTCTCATCGACGGGAAAAAGACCTGCGGCATCCTGCTCGAGGGGGAGGCGCTTCCGGATGGGCGCCAGGCGTTGGTCATTGGCTGCGGCATCAACATTGCCGTCCAGCCGGACGAGGCCCTCTATCCCGTCACCTCGTTGAGGAAGGAAGGCGCTTCGGTTTCGCCGGACGAACTTTTCGCGCGACTGTTCATGACGATGGCGGAGACGCTGTCGCTATGGGACCGTGGCGCGGGGATTGCAAAGACCATCGAGCAATGGCGGGCGGCCGCCCGCGGCATCGGTGAGACGATTACAGTGAACCTGCCGGACCGGTCGCTTTCGGGTCGCTTTGCCGGTATTGATGAGACCGGGCGGTTGATGCTCGATACCGGGTCAGGCACGATGCAGGCGATTGCAGCCGGCGACGTATTTTTCGGATAATTTCTAGAACAAGGGCGCACTACAATATGGCGCAGGACGAAGAACTGGTGTTCTTGCCGCTTGGCGGCGTCGGCGAAATCGGCATGAACCTCGGCCTTTACGGCTACGGGCGGCCCGGAAACCGCCAGTGGATCATGGTCGATTGCGGCGTGACGTTCCCGGGGCCGGAGCTTCCCGGCGTCGAACTGGTGCTGCCCGACATCGGGTTTCTTGCCGAGGAGCGGCGCAATCTCAAGGCGATCATTATCACCCACGCCCATGAGGACCATTACGGCGGCCTGAATGATCTTTGGCCGGGCCTCAACGTTCCGGTCTATGCCTCGCCGTTCACGGCAGGCATGCTGGAGGCCAAGCGCGATTTCGAAAAGAGCCGCGGCGAGATCCCGGTGACGATCTTCAAGCAGGGCGACCGCATCAATGTCGGCCCGTTCGAGATCGAAGCCGTCGGCGTCAACCATTCGATCCCCGAGCCGATGTCGCTGATCATCCGCACGCCGCTCGGAACGGTCGTTCATACCGGCGACTGGAAGATCGACCTGCATCCGTCGCTCGGGCCGCTGACCGACGAGACGCGTTTCCGCCAGATCGGCGACGAAGGCGTGTTGGCGCTCATCTGCGATTCCACCAATGCCATGCGCGACGGCGTTTCGCCGTCGGAACAGGAAGTCTCCGAAAGCCTGTCGAAGATCATCGCCAATGCCGAGGGCCGGGTTGCGATCACCACCTTCTCGTCGAATGTCGGACGCATCCGCTCGATCGCCGAGGCCGCGGAAGAGGCGGGGCGGGATGTCCTGCTGCTCGGCAGCTCGATGCGCCGCGTCGTCGCCGTTGCTCAGGACCTCGGATTGATGGAAGGCATCAAGCCGTTCCTCGCCGAAGACGAGTTCGGCTACGTACCGCGCGACAAGGTCGTGGTTATCCTGACCGGCAGCCAGGGCGAACCGCGGGCAGCGCTCGCCAAGATCGCGCGCGACGAGATGCGCAACGTTGCGTTCTCCGCGGGCGACACGGTTGTCTTCTCTTCACGCACGATCCCCGGCAACGAGAAGGCGATCAACGACATCAAGAATGGCCTTGTCGAACAGGGCATCCACATCATCACCGACAGTGAAGCGCTGGTGCATGTGTCCGGTCACCCCCGCCGCACCGAACTGCAGCAGATGTATCAGTGGCTGCGCCCGCAGATCCTAGTCCCGGTTCATGGCGAAGCTGCGCATCTGACGGCCCATGCCGAACTCGGACAGCAGTCGGGCATTGCCAATGTTCCGCGCCTCCGGAACGGCAAAATGCTGCGGCTTGCGCCGGGCCCGGCCGAGGTCATCGACGAAGCGCCGCATGGCCGTATCTACAAGGACGGTAATCTCATCGGCGATTTTGAAGAAATGGGCATCGGCGAGCGCCGCAAGCTCTCTTTTGCCGGACACGTCGCCGTCAATGTCGTGCTCGACAGCCGGTACGATTTCCTCGGCGATCCGGATATCGTTGCGATCGGTCTCCCGGAGTTCGATGACGAGGGCGAAGACATGGAGGACACCCTCTATGACGCGATCCTCGGTGCGGTCGAGAGTATTCCGCGGGCAAAGCGCAAGGACCTGGCAATGTTGCAGGAGGCGGTTCGCCGAGCGGTTCGCAGCACAGCCAACCAGACCTGGGGCAAGAAGCCGATTGTAACGGTGTTTGTCACGAAAGTCTGATTGGCGGTCGTCCCGCGGCGGTGTAAGCGGGACCGGTACAGGACGTCATAGCGGGAGGATCGCAATGCTCGGAAGAGTGAACCATATCGCCATCGCCGTGCCGGACCTTGGCTCCGCCGCCGAAAGCTACCGCTCGACGCTCGGTGCATCCGTCACCGAGCCGCAGGCATTGCCGGAACACGGCGTGACCGTTGTGTTCGTCACGCTGGCCAACACCAAGGTCGAACTCCTCGAGCCGCTCGGCGAAGGTTCGCCGATCGCTGCCTTCCTGGCGAAGAACCCTTCGGGCGGAATGCACCACATCTGCTACGAAGTGGAGAACATCCTCGCCGCGCGTGACGCGCTGCGGGCGGCGGGAGCTCGGGTTCTGGGAGACGGAGAGCCGAAAATCGGCGCGCATGGCAAGCCGGTGCTTTTCCTGCATCCCAAGGATTTCCAGGGTACGCTGATCGAACTCGAAGAGGTGTGACAGTTGACCGCGCGATGCACGTTTGTCTGATCGGGCAGGCGGCGCTATAAGGCGGACAGAATGTCGCGGAAGTCGCGGCGAAATGGCCTTGGGCCGTTACGTCGATTGTCTTCACCGGGAGCCGGAAATGCCGCTGTTTTCAATTTTTGCCATCTACTTCATCATCTGGTGGATCACGCTGTTTGCCGTTCTCCCCTTGGGGGTGCGCACGCAGGCGGAAGAAAACAGCGTCGTCCCGGGAAGCGTCGAAAGCGCGCCGGCCAAGTTCAATGCGAAACGGGTCGTGCTTTTGACCACGGCCATCGCGGCCGTCATCCAGATCGCCTGGTATGTCGTCTCCGTCAAACTTGGCTACGGCATCGATTCCATCCCGCGGTTTTACCCGAAATTCTATTGAGAGTTTCCGCGGGCGCAGGTGGGCTGAGCGAAGCCGCAGGCCGAGCGAAGAACTTTCAGGATATCGAGGCTGGATTTCGGCGTCGCGAAAACGGCCGTCGCGACGCCGCGGCCGGAACCAGAGCAATCACAGGGTTGACCGCCGCCAAATTGACATAGTTCAATTCTTGCTGCTGCTTCGTGATTGCGATGGATCGAAAAAAAGCAAAAAAAAACAAGGCTAAAAGCCTTGTTTTTAAGCTTCGCGTGATCTTTCATCCGTTGCCGGCGGCAGCGACTAAGCGCGCCTAAGATCTTATCCTCCCAAGACTTGACCGCGAAAGTCGGCAAGAATTTAGTCTTCATGCCTGTTTTGTGAGCCGAAATTAGCCCAAACATTAAGCTCTGTCATCCTGTTTTTTTGCATTTTTGCTACAGTTGGGTAAAATATTCCCGTTGACAATTCCTGTCGCAATCTTGTTACTAGCGTGCTCTTTTGACGCAGGCTTTGCCGGTCTTTTCCCCTCAAAATCAGCGGCTCCGATCTTTCCGACGATGGTCTGAGAGTAGGGTTTTCTTCCGACGGCGAAGCAGCTATGAACGCAAGGCTCATAAAGGTTCACGCCGGCTTTGCCGACGATGGATAATGGAGAGCTCGACCCCGAGAAGCGTCGGTCGCCCTTGCCAGTCTATCGGCGAAGAAGGCACCGGAGCTCAACGTCATTTCGCCCGAATCCGCCGATAGTGCGACGTTCATCAAGTTCTGGAACCCGTCATGCGCCTGTCCCGCTTTTTCATGCCCATCCTGAAGGAAAATCCTAAGGAAGCGGAAATCGTTTCCCACCGCCTCATGCTCCGTACGGGCATGATCCGGCAGCAGTCCTCGGGCATCTATACCTGGCTGCCACTGGGCAAGCGCGTTCTCGACAAGGTCAATGCGATCATCCGCGAGGAGCAGAACCGCTCGGGCGCGATCGAACTCCTGATGCCGACGCTGCAGTCCGCAGAGCTCTGGCAGGAAAGCGGCCGTTACGACGCCTATGGCAAGGAGATGCTGCGCATCAAGGATCGCCAGGACCGGCCGATGCTCTACGGTCCGACGAACGAGGAAATGATCACGGACGTCTTCCGTTCCTACGTGAAGTCCTACCGCGATCTGCCGCTCAACCTCTACCATATCCAGCTGAAGTTCCGTGACGAGATCCGCCCGCGCTTCGGCACCATGCGCTCGCGCGAGTTCCTGATGAAGGACGCCTATTCCTTCGATCTCGACCGGGAAGGGGCAGAACACGCCTATAACCGCATGTTCGCCGCTTACCTGCGCACCTTCGCGCGCATGGGCCTTCGCGCCATTCCGATGCGTGCCGATACCGGCCCGATCGGCGGCAACCTGAGCCACGAATTCATCATCCTCGCCGATACCGGCGAATCCGAAGTCTTCTGCCACAAGGATTTCCTCGGCTTCGATATCCCCGGCGAAGAAACCAACTTCGATGATGTCGCCGGTCTCAAGGCGATCTTCGACAAGTGGACGTCGCGCTACGCGGCGACATCGGAAATGCACGATGAAGCAGCCTTCAATGCGGTTGCCGAAGGCGATCGCGTGTCGGCACGCGGCATCGAAGTCGGCCATATCTTCTATTTCGGCACCAAGTATTCCGAAGCCATGGGCGCCAAGGTTCTCGGCCCCGACGGCAAGGAGCACGCCGTGCACATGGGGTCCTACGGTATCGGGCCGACCCGCCTCGTGCCGGCGATCATCGAAGCCTCGCATGACGACAACGGCATCATCTGGCCGAAGTCGATCGCGCCGTTCGACGGCGTCATCATCAACATGAAAGCGGGCGATGCCGCTTGCGACGGAGCCTGCGAGACGCTCTACTCCGAACTCGGCAAGGCAGGATTCGATGCTCTGCTCGACGACACGGACGACCGCGCCGGCGCGAAGTTCGCGACGGCTGACCTGATCGGGGTTCCGGTCCAGATCATCGTCGGCCCGCGTTCGGTCGCCAACGGCGAAGTCGAGGTCAAGGATCGCAAGACCGGCGAGCGCGAGACGATGACCGTCGAAGCTGCGATCAACAAGCTGATCGCAACGAAGTAATGAGGCGAGGGAAGGCAGGATGACCGCCGTGGTGCAAGATCAGGTGCAGGCCGCAGTGCAGCCTGAAAAGTCCTCCAGCCGTCCCTTTTCCGCCTTTGAGCGCATGGTAGCCTGGCGCTACCTGCGCTCCAGGCGCAAGGAAGCCTTCATCTCTGTAATTGCCGGCTTCTCCTTCATCGGCATCATGCTTGGCGTCGCCACGCTGATCATCGTCATGGCGGTGATGAATGGGTTTCGCACCGAGCTCATCTCCCGCATTCTCGGCATCAACGGTCATATGATCGTCCAGCCGATCGACGGGCCGCTCAACAATTATGCGGAACTGGCGACCAAGTTTTCGGGCGTCAAGGGCGTCACCATGGCCATCCCGCTGGTCGAGGGCCAGGTTCTGGCCCAGGGCGTCGGCGATAGTTCCACGGGCGCACTGGTCCGCGGCATCCGTGCCGACGATCTCAGCAAGATGAAGTCGGTTTCCGATCATATCCAATCCGGCGACATGGTCGGCTTTGCCTCCGGCTCGGGCGTGGCGATCGGCTCGCGCATGGCCGAACAGCTCGGCATCCGCGTCGGCGGAACGATCACGCTGACCTCGCCCAATGGTGACGTGACGCCGCTCGGCATGAACCCGCGCGTCAAGGCCTATACCGTCTCGGCGATCTACGAGATCGGCATGTCGGAATACGACTCGACGATCATCTTCATGCCGCTCGAAGAGGCGCAGCTCTTCTTCAACGCGGAGGGGCTCGCGCAATCGATCGAGATCTTCGTCCAGCATCCGGATGTCGTCGACGAACTGCGCCAGCCGATCGAGGATGCCGCGGGACGGCAGATCTTCATCACCGACTGGCGTGACCGCAACAAGACCTTCTTCTCGGCGCTCGAAGTCGAGCGCAACGTGATGTTCATGATCCTGATGCTGATCGTGCTGGTCGCGGCGCTGAACATCATCTCCGGCCTGATCATGCTGGTGAAGGACAAGGGCAGCGACATCGCGATTCTCAGAACGATGGGCGCAACTTCAAGCTCGGTGATGCGCATCTTCTTCATGACCGGGGCGGCGATCGGCGTGGCGGGAACGGTCGCCGGCGTAGCGCTCGGCGTCGTCGTCTGCCTCAACATCGAATCCATCCGGCAGTTCTTCTCCTGGATCTCCGGAACGACACTCTTCAGCCCGGAACTCTATTTCCTGAGCCAGCTCCCGGCCGATATGAATGCCGATGAGACCGCGCTCGTCATCGTCATGGCACTCACCCTTTCCTTCCTCGCCACGATCTTCCCGGCCTGGCGTGCCTCGCGCCTCGATCCGGTGCAGGCCCTGCGTTACGAATGACAAGGACATCAACTGAATGAATGCGCGCGTGGCACTGCAGCTTTCCGGCGTCGAGCGACACTACGGGGAAGGCGAAACGTTCCTGCCCATCCTCAAGGGTGCGGATTTTACGTTGAGAAGCGGCGAGACGGTTGCGCTGGTCGCGCCCTCGGGAACCGGCAAGTCGACGCTCTTGCATGTGGCCGGTCTGCTGGAGCGCCCGGATGGCGGCGAAGTCTTGGTCAATGGCGTGTCCTGTGGTGGGCTCAACGACGATCGGCGCACGGCGATCCGCCGAAACGAGATCGGCTTCGTCTACCAGTTTCACCATCTGCTTCCGGAATTCTCGGCGCTCGAGAACATCATGATGCCGCAGTTGATCGCCGGTCTGCCCAAGGCTGAGGCCGCCGATCGAGCAAGGGCGCTGCTCGACTACATGCGCATCGGTCACCGCGCCGACCACCGTCCGGCAGAACTTTCCGGCGGCGAGCAGCAGCGCGTCGCAATCGCGCGGGCCGTCGCCAATGCGCCGCTCGTGCTTCTTGCAGACGAGCCGACGGGCAATCTCGACCCGGAAACCGCCGGCTATGTCTTCGAAGCGCTGGAGGCGCTTGCGCGCCAGTCGGGCCTTGCGGCCCTGATCGCCACACACAACCACGAGCTTGCCGGCTTGATGGACCGCCGCGTGACGATCGAGGACGGCAAGGTTGTCGAAATGAACTGACCGCGCGGCGGCCGGCCTGTTGATCGTCAGGCGCCGTTACCTCCCGCCGTCTTTGCCGGTACGGGAAAAGCGGACTCAGTCCGTGTCTTTAGGTCGCCCGGAGAGGGTGCCCTGAAGCGCGATGGACGCATCTTCTCGCCTTGCTCTTAACGCCTGATCAGACCGCCGATAGTCGAGTTCGTAAGCTTCCTCGCCATCGACGAAGATGACTTCGTGGCCGGAAAAATGTCCGGTGTCACCACGGCTGCTGTCGATGTAGTAGCCATGCGCATGCCGAAACTCCATGCCGCCAAGAAAGTGCCGCTTTTCCTGGTACATCGCCCGCAGCGCAGCCTTGATGACCAGTCCAGCCTTCTCTCCATCGATGAGATCGGGGCGGATGATGCGGCCGAAATAGTTCATGGCCCAGCGGGGTTCCTCCTCCTGCCAGACAGTCTCCTGTCCGGCAAAATCAGTCCCGCCGAAATAGCTGTCGAGATAGCGCCAGCGATCACGTTCGTAACCGATGTCGCGGGAGCCCGGGCGCGAAGGAGCGCGGGCCATACCGCCGCCCACATAGGCATTGGCTTTGGCCTCTACGATGAAGTCCGTGAGTCCGTTGAGTTCGGTCATGACTGTTCCCTATATGTTCCAGACTCAAGATGCCGCAATGCGCGAGAGCTGTAAAGAACATAAAGGGAACAAATAGATGATTATTGAATGCCGCAAGCCTTCTGCCCGCGATCGTCGTCCCAGTCTTTGAGGAGGACGAGCTCGCCTTTTACGGCAATGGGCTTGTCATTCGCCTTGCCCTTACCCGTCAGCACGTTGAGGTCGCATTGGGAGGTGTTGTCGGGGGCGAGCGTATCGTAGGACGAGTAGGTGTAGCCAGCGACCACAAAGTCGAAGTTGCGGTATGCCACCGTCAATTTCTGCTCCCAACGGTCACGACCGATGGCGTCGTTGTGGCTGGTGATGACGAGTGAGCCATTCGGCAGCGCCGTGACCGACGGCGCCTGTCCGGCAAGATCGAACTGACCCCAGACCTTGTTCGGGATGGCCGACTTCAAACCGAGCGCGCCAGTTTCGCCGGCCAGGTAAACATAAACGCCGTTATCGTCGTCGCTGCCCTCGGCAGGCCGCACGATCAGGGCGAGATCCGAATCCCCGTCCTTATCCCAGTCGCCGGTTGCGGCGGAGACAATCCGGGCAGGGTCGATCGTTTCCGTCGCAGAGGCGACCGCCGGCAACAGGAACAGCAAGGGTAGAATCAGGCGTGCATGCATGTCGAAATACTCCGCTTGGTTGTTCCTCTTGATAGGCGGGCGCGGCGCGTTCCTCAAGCGGCTTCCTCACTAGTTAACCGGCATTCGCCTGCCGTGTTAACCATCGTGAATAGAACGCCGGTGTCTCGCTTGACGAGGGAACAAAAATGGAACAAAGTAAAAACATAACGGAAAAGGAGCCATGTTATGACTGATTTTGTTCGTGACCTCGCCGCCTTCGCTTCGATGAGCCTTTTCATCGCAAGCATCTCTTTCATTGCGCTCGGCCTCTGAGGAGCGCCGACATTTCCTCCCACGCACTTCCCAATTTTCGCCCCCGGGATTGAATAAGGGGGACGACATGTCAGGGAAACTGGACATGTCGGGTGAGAAGCGGGATATCCTGGCGACCGGACAGGAATCAGGGTGCGAACAATGGCAGACGAGGGCAAAGCAGCATCGAGCGAGGCGCTTGGTACGGACCCGCAGTTTGTGCATCTGCGAGTTCACTCGGCCTTCTCCCTGCTCGAGGGCGCCCTGCCGCTGAAGAAGGTCATCGGCAAGGCGGTTGCCGATAATCAGCCGGCGATCGGGATCGCCGACACCAACAATCTCTTTGCCGCGCTCGAGTTTTCGCAGAAAGCAGCCGACGACGGCCTGCAGCCGATTACCGGCTGCCAGCTTTCCATCGACATGGAAGACGAGGCGGATGGCGAACGGCGCGGTCACGCGCAACAACTCGCGAAGCTGCCATCGATCGTCCTGATCGCCGCGACGGACGACGGCTACACGCGGCTCGTCGATTTGGTGAGTCGCGCCTATCTCAGCGGCGAGGGCAGTCAGGCGACCCGGATCACGCGTTCCTGGCTTGCCGAAAACGGTACGGACGGTTTGATCGCGTTGACCGGCGCGTCCGGCGGCCCGGTGGACTTGGCCCTGAAGGCTGGCTCGACGGCGCTGGCCGAGGCACGCCTCGAAGCCTTGCATGATCTCTTCGGCGATCGTCTCTATATCGAGCTGCAGCGGCACGGAGGTTACGACCGGCGTCATGAGAGCCGGATGATCGACCTTGCCTACAAGTTCGACATACCCCTTGTTGCCACCAACGAGGCCTTCTTCCCGTCGCCGTCCGACTATGATGCCCATGACGCCCTGATGGCAGTGGCGCACAACGCGATGGTTTCGGACGACAGCCGCTTCCGCCTGACGCCGGACCACTATCTCAAGAGCCGCAAGGAAATGGCGGCGCTTTTTGCCGATCTGCCCGAGGCGCTGGAAAACACCGTCGAGATCGCGCGGCGCTGCTCCTTCATGCTGAAGACCCGCGGACCGATCCTGCCGCGCTTTACCGGCGCCACCGCGGATCCGGAAGAGGCGGAGCGCGCCGAGGCGGCCGAGCTGCGCCGCCAGGCGGAGGAGGGGCTCGAACAGCGTCTCGCCAAGCTTGGCATGGCGCCCGGCTATAGCGAGCAGGAATATCGCGAGCGCCTGGCCTTTGAGCTCAGTGTTATCGAGCGCATGAAGTTCCCCGGTTACTTCCTGATCGTTGCCGACTTCATCAAATGGGCGAAGCAGCACGATATCCCCGTCGGGCCGGGCCGCGGTTCGGGTGCAGGATCACTGGTTGCCTATGCGCTGACGATCACCGACGTCGATCCGATGCGCTTCTCGCTGCTGTTCGAACGCTTCCTCAATCCTGAGCGCGTCTCGATGCCCGACTTCGACATCGACTTCTGCCAGGACCGGCGCGAAGAGGTGATCCGCTACGTGCAGCGCAAATACGGCCGCGAGCAGGTGGCGCAGATCATCACCTTCGGTTCGCTGCAGGCGCGCGCCGCACTGCGCGACGTCGGCCGCGTGCTCGAAATGCCCTATGGCCAGGTCGACAAGATCTGCAAGCTGGTGCCGAACAATCCGGCCAATCCGACGCCGCTCTCCAAGGCGATCGAAGAGGAGCCGCGCCTGCAGGAGGAAGCCGAGAAGGAGCCGGTGGTCGCCCGCCTTCTCGACATCGCCCAGAAGATCGAAGGCCTCTACCGTCACGCCTCGACTCATGCCGCCGGCATCGTCATTGGCGACCGGCCGCTGTCGCAACTCGTACCGATGTATCGCGATCCGCGCTCCGACATGCCGGTCACCCAGTTCAACATGAAGTGGGTGGAGCAGGCGGGTCTCGTCAAGTTCGACTTCCTCGGCCTGAAGACCCTCACCGTTCTGAAGGTTGCGGTCGATTTCGTGAAGCAGCGCGGCATCGAAGTCGATCTCGCGAGCATTCCGCTCGACGACCCGAAGACCTATGAGATGCTGTCGCGCGGCGAGACCGTTGGCGTGTTCCAGGTGGAAAGTGCCGGCATGCGCAAGGCGCTGATCGGCATGCGGCCCGACTGCATCGAGGACATCATCGCGCTGGTGGCGCTCTACCGCCCGGGCCCGATGGAGAACATCCCGGTCTACAACGCCCGCAAGCATGGCGAGGAAGAGGTCGAATCGATCCATCCCAAGATCGACCATCTGCTCAAGGAAACGCAGGGCGTTATCGTCTACCAGGAGCAGGTGATGCAGATCGCCCAGGTGCTCTCGGGCTATTCGCTCGGCGAGGCCGATCTTCTGCGCCGCGCCATGGGTAAGAAGATCAAGGAGGAAATGGACAAGCAGCGCGCCCGCTTCGTCGACGGCGCCGTCAAGAATGAAGTGTCGAAGCCGCAGGCCGACCTGATCTTCGACCTGCTCGCCAAGTTCGCCAACTACGGCTTCAACAAGTCGCACGCCGCGGCTTATGCGATCGTCTCGTACCAGACCGCCTATATGAAGGCGCACTATCCGGTGGAGTTCCTGGCGGCGTCGATGACGCTCGACATGTCCAACACGGAAAAGGTCAACGACTTTCGCCAGGATGCGAAGCGGCTGGGCATCGAGGTGATCGCGCCATCGGTGCAGACCTCGTTCCGGCATTTCCAGACGGGTGAGAACCGCATCTATTATTCGCTCGCCGCGATCAAGGGCGTGGGCGAATCCGCGGTCGAGCATATCGTCGAAGTGCGCGGCGACCGGCCCTTCGCGAGTCTCGAGGATTTCTGCCTCAGGATCGATCCCAAGCTTCTCAACCGTCGGGTCTTCGAAAGCCTGATCGCCGCCGGCGCTTTCGATTGCTTTGGCTATGACCGGGCGGAACTGGTCGGCGGGCTCGATCGCATCCTTGGCTTCGCCCAGCGTGCGCAGGAGAACAAGACGAGCGGCCAGAGCGACATGTTTGGGGCGGGGGCGGCAACCGGGCCGGAGCGCATCGCGCTCCCCGCCTACACGCCCTGGCTCGCTTCGGAAAAGCTGCACCGCGAATTCCAGGTGCTGGGCTTCTATCTCTCCGCCCATCCGCTCGACACCTACAATGCGCTGCTTGCGAAGATGCGTGTGCAGACCTTCGGCGATTTCGCCGGCGCGGTGAAGAAGGGCGCAACCGCCGGCCGATTAGCCGGCACGGTAACCTCGAAGCAGGAACGCAAGACGCGCACCGGCAACAAGATGGGCATCGTCGCCTTTTCCGACTCCTCCGGCCAATTCGAGGCCGTGCTTTTCTCCGAGATGCTGCATCAGTATCGTGACCTCTTGGAGCCGGGCAAATCGCTGGTCATGACCGTTGCCGCCGAAGAGCGGCCGGAGGGCATCGGGCTGCGCATCCAGACCCTGCGCTCGCTGGAGGAAGAATCGCTGCAACTGCAGAAGGCGCTGCGCGTCTACGTGCGCGATTCCGGCCCGCTGAAATCGATCGCCTCGCATCTCAACACCAGAGGCGACGGCCTCGTTTCCTTCGTCGTCATCAAGGACAACGGTCAGCGCGAGATCGAGGTGGAACTGAGCGAGAAGTTCCGGATCTCGCCGGAGATCGCCGCAGCGCTGCGCTCGGCGCCGGGTGTGGTCGACGTCGAGCTGGTTTGATCCGGATTGTGTCCCGTTTTCATTGAAACGGAGAACTGGCGCGGAGGTCCTTCAAGGCGAGCGGCGTCGCGCCCGTGACTGTTTCGCGTATAGGCCTGCGATCAGTCGCCGGGCCGCGTTCGGGTGATGGTGATGAAATCGGTGCCCTGACCGGTCTCCAGTCCGCTTTCCGTGTCGGCGATCGAGAGCGACGAGCCTTCGGCCAACAGGCCCTCGACCCGCCTGCGAACATCGTCTGATATCGTCATCCGCGCCAGCGTCCGCTGTATTCCGTTATAGGCGAAGGGATCCGCGTCTGTGGAAATGCCGAGCCGCTTCTTCGTCGAGGCAGTCAGGTGATTCTCAAGGGAAACGCCGAACCATTTGCCTTCAGCGCCTTCTTCTTCATTGTGGCGGAATTGAAGGAAATGCGTTCCAAGTGCCTCTTCCGGCTTGTCGATGGTAAGACCCGCTTCGAACAGTGGCTTGAACCCTTGCCGCACGAGGATCTTGCCGTTCTGCGGCGGCGTGCGCCCGGCCTTGCGCATTAGCCTGTCGGTCAACTCCGGCGTCAGCTTGCCGTCGCTCTCGAGCCCTTCGCTCGCTTGGAAGGCACGGAGCGCCGCAATCGTCGCCGGCCCTGGGTGGCCGTCGATCGTACCGGGTGCGTATCCGAGGAACTCCAGCGACGCCTGCACTTCACGCATGGCGTCCCGCGCATCGCTGCGCGTGATCAGGATACGGATCGGTTCTGCCGTGGATTTGGCGGCGCCCGCCGCACCACCTGCCGGTTCTGTCATGGCGACTTCGACCGGCGTATCTCCAGCCTGGCTGATGGCGGGTCTCAGCGGCACATCGGAAAGCGGCGGCAGGATTTCCGAGGGAGCCGGGCGAAAGAGCAGGGCGCTCTTGACCTCTGCAGGCGTTATCTGCCGGTCGGAAATCAGCACGTGCACGCCGCGCTCGGTCATCTTGTAAAGCGAGGCGGCGAAAGCGCTCGGCAGGCGCACGCAGCCATGCGAGGCGGGGTAGTCGGGCACATGGTTGGAACCGTGCAGCGCGATACCCGACCAAGTAAGCCGCTGCATGAAGGGCATCGGCGCGTTCGAGTAGATGTTCGACTTGTGATGCCGCCGCTTTTCCAGAATCGAGAAGATGCCCGTCGGCGTCGCATGGCCGGCCTTGCCGGTTGACACCGGCGACGTCGCAATCACGGCGTCGCCGTCATAGACGACGAGCGATTGCTGGTCTTTCGAGACAATGATCTGTAGCGGCCCGCGACTGCCTGCAAACCCGGTGGCCGGTGACAAAAGCAGAGCAACGAAGCTGGCGGTGAGAGCGAAACGCGATACCATACACTCAACCCAACACGTGACTTGGCGAACGAGCCTAGCCTGCAATCTTTAAAGAATTCATCCAGTCCGTGTGCGCACCACATCAAGGTTGCGTGATCGCGCTCTGCCCGCGTTCAGGGATCGCGTTTCCGGGTGCCGAAGGTATAGCCGGTCTCGACGCTGGCCTTGCCGAACTTGTCGCGCAGCTTGTTGATGGCGTCTTCGGCCGCGGCCCGGCGGGTTGCCGCGGGGTCGACCAGATCGGGCGGATCGGCAAGATCCGGGGCTGAGAGATCGCTGACGCCGATCCCGATCAGGCGGTACTTCGTGCCGTCCGCCTCTTTTTCCAGGAGTTGCAGCCCGGTGCGGAAGATACGGTCGGCGAGCCGTGTCGGGCTGTCGAGCCGCCGGTTGCGGGTGCGGATCTTGAAGTCGGCCGTCTTCAGTTTCAGAACGACGGTCTGGCCGGCGAGCTCGGACTTTCGCAGCCGATGCGCTACCTGCTCGCTGAGGCGCCTGAGATGCACCACGAGATCGTCGTAACGCGCGATATCGTCGTTGAACGTCGTCTCGGAGGACACGCTCTTGGCTTCTCCGTCGATCTCGACCGCTCGTTCGTCGAGCCCGCGCGACAGGCGGAAGAGCCGCTGTCCCATGGTGCCGTAGCGGCGCATGAGATCGGCTTCCTCCATGGTCTGCAATTGCCCGATCGTGCGCACGCCGTCGCGTTCCAGGGTATTGGCGAAAGCCTTGCCGACGCCCCAGATCAGCGTGACCGGCTTTTCCCTCAGGAACTCCAGTGCCTCGGCCTGGCCGATGACTGAAAAGCCGCGCGGTTTCTGCAGGTCGGAAGCCACTTTGGCGAGAAACTTGCAGTAGGAGAGGCCGACGGAGACGGTGATGCCGATCTCCTGCTCGACACGTCGGGCGAAGCGCGCGAGCGTACGCGCCGGCGGATCGTGGTGCAGCCGTTCGGTACCCTTGAGTTCCAGAAAGGCCTCGTCGATCGACAGCGGCTGCACCAGCGGCGTCAACTCCTGCATCAGCGTGCGGACTTCACGACCGACACGGGCGTATTTTTCCATGTTGGGCTTGATGACCACGGCCTGCGGGCAGGCCTCCAGCGCCTTGAACATCGGCATTGCCGAGCGTACGCCGTGAATGCGGGCAATGTAGCAGGCCGTGGACACCACGCCGCGCTTGCCGCCGCCGATGATCACCGGCTTGTCGGCAAGTTCCGGATCATCGCGTTTTTCGATCGACGCGTAGAAGGCGTCACAATCGATATGGGCCAATGTCAGATCATAGAGCTCGCTGTGGCGTAACAGGCGTGGACTGCCGCAGGCCGTGCAGCGCCGCGCGCCACCGGCCTGTTCCTTGAGGCAGTCGCGGCAGAAGCCTGGAGATTGAGCAGCGCTGTCGGGCATATCAGGAACAAATATTGAACATCGCGACCTTACGCTCTAGGCTGGTGAGTCTCAAGGGAGGCTCTGTTGGAAATCACACTCCGGTTCTCACCCGTGACGGCGGATAGTTGGGCGGATTTCGAGCAGCTTTTTGAGCCGAACGGTGCCTATGGCGGTTGCTGGTGCACCGCGTTGCGCCTGCCGCATTCCATCCGAACGGCGATGCCGGCCGGGCAGCGCAAGGCCTTTATCAAGGAACGTATCGAAGCCGCGCCGCCGCCCGGCATCCTCGGCTATTTCGAGGGAAAGCCGGTGGCCTGGGTTCAGGTTGGTCCTCGCCAGGATGTTCCGCAGTTCAATTCACCGCGCACGGCGGCGCGACCACTGGAGGACCGCGAGGCGACCGATCCGAAGGTCTGGGCGCTGAGCTGTCTGTTCATGCAGTCGAAACTACGGGGCAAGGGCTTGAGCCATCGTGCGCGCCGCGGTCGACCACGCGAGAGTGGGCGGCGCACGCTATCTCGATGCTTGTCCGATCGATCACGCCAAACAGTCAAAGTCAGTCGCCCTTTGGGTCGGCGCGACGGCGGTCTTCGAGGCCGCGGGATTCGACGTGGTGGCGCGTCGCAAGGATGGCAGGCCGCTGATGCGATTGGATTTGCACTGATGGGAACCGGCGCTGAATTAGCCCTCGAAATGCGCACGAATGGCCGCCGCCGCCTCCGGCCAGTCAGCGGCCGCGCGGATGCCGGTGTCCGGCTTTGGGGCGAGCGCGCGGAACTCCGCGTTAACCATCAGGTTGATCAGCAGGCAGGACGGCGCGTAGTGCTGGACCGACTGCAGGTTGCGAAGAATGTCGTCGACGAAGACCAGCGGAATCGGGCGTCCGGCGTGCAGTTTTTGCACGATCGGTCCCTTCGGTTCCTCGGAGGCAAGCAGCGGGTAGGGAAGGTCAAGCCGGTCGAGCAAGGCGCGCCGGATCGCGGCGTGATGCGGCGGCATGGCGGTGAGGAAAACGATGTCTGCTTCCTTCGACAGCGCCGCCAAGGTCTCGACGACCTGTGCAGCCGGCGTCTGCCAGCGATCCTGCGACCCGTAGAAGGAATCAAGCAGGGCCTTGACCTCCGCCTCCGCGAGCGGTCGTTCGTTCGTACGATCGACGATGTTGCCGGTCAAACGGAAGGATCGGGGCAACAGAACGTGGCCGCAGCTTTCAAGGAAAAGCTTGAACGGATTGATGAATTCGAGCACGACCTCATCGATGTCGCTGACGATCAGCGGGCGCTCTCGAAGCTGGATGCGGTCGCCTGTGGACGCGCCTGGCACGCTCAATCCTCAAAATCCGAATGGCCCGAAAGCGCCGCATGGGCGCGCACCACATCTTCCGGCGCCGTACCGGTCGCCTGGCAGAATGCCATCAGCGTTGGCTCGTGGTCCATGAGAAAGGCGACGAGTCCGCCCATGAATCCAGGCTCGGCGATGGCATTGCGCAATGCCGTCGGATCGGTGCCCGTCAGCGCCAGGAAACGGGACAGAAGCTCAGGCTCGCCGGCGAGCCAGGCGAGGATGTCGATGGCGATTTCGTCGGCGCTCTTCAATGCTTCGTCCCCGTATGGTTTTTACGTGCTGAGTTACCTATTTTTCAACCAAATAGGCCTATCTCTGAAGTTGAGGAAATGGGTCGAGTCGTCGGCTCTGCAAGTTAAATGTCTTGAGGAGACTTGCAAGGTGACGACGGACAGCAAGGGATCGACATGCCCAAACAGGTAATGATTGTTGAGGACAACGAGCTGAACATGAAGCTGTTCCGCGACCTGATTGAGGCTTCCGGCTATGCGACGATCCAGACGCGCAACGGCATGGAGGCGCTCGAGCTCGCGCGCAAGCACCGGCCCGATCTCATTCTGATGGATATCCAGTTGCCGGAAGTGTCCGGTCTGGAAGTGACCAAATGGCTGAAGGAAGACGATGAATTGCACGTCATTCCTGTCATCGCCGTTACTGCATTTGCAATGAAGGGAGACGAGGAGCGCATCCGCCAGGGTGGATGCGAAGCCTATGTTTCCAAGCCGATTTCCGTACCGAAGTTTATAGAAACGATCAAAACCTACCTGGGCGATGCCTGAGCGGCGGGAAAATTGATATGACTGCGCGTATCCTTGTCGTTGATGATGTTCCGGCCAATGTGAAGTTGCTCGAAGCCAGGCTGCTCGCCGAATATTTCGATGTGTTGACGGCCAATGACGGCTACTCGGCACTGGCGCTCTGCGAGAAGACGCCCATCGATCTCGTGCTGCTCGACATCATGATGCCTGGACTCGACGGTTTCGAGGTCTGCGAACGGCTGAAGGCGAATCCGCGCACGGCGCATATTCCCGTCGTCATGGTGACGGCGCTCGATCAGCCGTCGGATCGCGTGCGCGGCCTGAAGGCAGGCGCCGACGACTTCCTGACCAAGCCCGTCAACGATCTCCAGTTGATGTCGCGCGTGAAGAGCCTGGTGCGGCTGAAGAATGTCAGCGACGAATTGCGCCTGCGCGCCCAGACGGCGCAGACCATCGGCCTCGAGGACGTCGGTCGCTCGGATCGCCCGGACGAGCCGGGCAATGTTCTGCTGGTCGATGGCCGTGGCTCGTCGCAGGAGAGGCTGCAGCGCGCGCTTGCACCGATCGCGGATGTCTCGGTGACCTCAGATCCGCAGGCGGCACTCTTCGAAGCCGCCGAGAACAATTTCGACCTAGTCATCGTCAACGCGAACTTCGACGAATACGATCCTCTGCGCCTGTGCTCGCAGTTGCGTTCGCTGGAGCGGACGCGCTTCATCCCCATCCTGCTGATCGCGGAGCAGGGCAGCGATGAGATGGTGGTGCGCGCGCTCGATCTCGGCGTGACCGATTACCTGATGCGGCCGGTCGATCCGAATGAGCTGATCGCTCGCTCCATGACCCAGATCCGGCGCAAGCATTGCAATGACAGGCTGCGCGCGAGCGTGCAGCAGACCATCGAACTTGCCGTCACCGACGGCCTGACCGGCCTGCACAACCGCCGCTATTTCGACACTCACCTGAAACTGCTGATGGATAGGGCTGCTGCGCGCGGCCGGCCGCTGTCCATCTGCATGACGGACATCGACCGTTTCAAACAGGTCAACGATACCTACGGCCATGATGCCGGTGACGAAGTGCTGCGGGAGTTCGCCAATCGCATTCGCGCGACCGTGCGCGGGGCCGATCTTGCCTGCCGTTTCGGCGGAGAGGAATTCGTCGTCGTGATGCCCGATACGTCGGCTGAGATGGCAGCCGGCGTCGCCGAGCGCTTACGCATGATTATCGAAAGCCTGCCGTTCCCGATACCGCAGGCGGATGGCGTTTTGAGGGTAACGGCGTCGATGGGAATCGCGACGCTTAGGCCGGATGCCGATACGGCCGAGGCTCTGCTCAAGCGCGCGGATACGGCGCTCTACCAAGCCAAGAACGAGGGCCGCAACCGTGTGGTGGCGGCGGCCGCCTGAGCCCAATCCGGACGCTTCTGCGCCCCGGTGAATTTCTTGGGGCCACCTCTTGCAGGTTGCATCTAAAGTTGTATTCTCGCCGCAGCCGATGCTACCGGGGAGTTTGGGTAGCCGCGGCGCCCGGGCCGTGTGCCTGTCTCAGTCTGATACAGAATTAACCATGCGCTTAGCGGCACCGCTTCGCGCATTAAGAATTCGTTGATTTTTTTCCATTTTCAGGTGATGCTGATGAACAAGAAGGCATCGCCTCCTAACATTTTGCTTACCCCATGATGCTCAGGTCCGCCGCATCTCCTGGGTCGTGGGGTCGGTCGGTTGGCTTTTGACGCCTGCGGAATCCTCGTGCCGCAGTCAGAGGCCAGCCGACCCCCTTTGCGAAACGCCGCCCCATCCCGGGGCGGCGTTTTTGCTTTGGGGGATCAGGCGAGAGGCGCGAGACGGCATGCCTTTCGACCGTCAACTGGCCGGTCGCCGCGACCGCCGAAAGCCCATGCTCGAACGTCCAAAAGGAAAGGGCGCCTGACCTTGCGGTCGACGCCCCTTGATCCCCGGGAAACTGTCGATCTTACTTGATCTTGGTTTCCTTGAACTCGACGTGCTTCTTGACGACCGGGTCGTACTTGGTCTTCGTCATCTTTTCCGTCATCGTACGGCTGTTCTTGGTCGTGACGTAGAAGAAACCCGTGTCGGCTGTCGAAAGCAGCTTGATCTTGATGGTGGTGGCTTTTGCCATGGTCGTCCTGCCTTTGTAACAATGAAAGCCGTGGACAACCGGTTGCGGGCCACGGGCAAGGTTGGCGCGAAACTACAAATCGCGGCCGAAAAGTCAAGGCCGTTTTGGATTCAAAACGATCCTGACCACCGAAAGCGCGACATAGAGAGCGAAAAAGCCGGCGATCGCCCAAGCGAAACCGTTGTCGCCGGTGACGTCCATCGCGGCGCCGATGACCTGCGGGCCAGCGACCGTCCCGACCGCATAGGAGAACACGAAGGCGGCGTTGGCGGCCGCGAGATCCGCGCCCTGCAGGCGAGACCCCAGATGGCTGAGACCGACGGTGTAGAGCCCGGACACGCAACCACCCCAGAAAAGCAGCACGACCGCCATGAGGAACCAGCTTTCGGCCAGCATCGGCAGACAGAGGGCGCCGATGAGGCCGATGACCGTCATGGCGGACAACAGCGTGCGCCGGTCCTTCACCCGATCGGACAACATGCCGAGGGGGATCTGGAAGATGAAGTTGCCGATGCCCATCACCGTCAGCAGCAGTGCGGCCTGTGATTCGGTGAAGCCGGACCGGGTACCGAACACCGGGAACAGCGAAAGCCCGCCCGATTCGACCGCGCCGAAGATGAAGACGGCGGCCGTGGCGGTCGGAACGAGGTAGACGTAGCGCAGGAAATGCCGCTCGGGCTTCTCGTCGATGACGGGGCTCTCGTCACGCGCCAGGAAGATCGGCACGGCGGCAAGCAGAATCACGCCGGCGCCGACGACGAAGGGCAGGATGCCCTCGCTGCCGAGGATGGAGAAGAGCAGGGGACCGGTGGCGAAACCAAGCGAAAGAACCGTGCCGTAAATGCCGAGCACGAAGCCGCGCTTGCTTGGCGGTGCAGTCGCGTTGATCCAGAACTCCGAGAGGATGAAGAGCACGGTAATGGCGCCGTGGAAGATCACACGCAGCGGAAACCAGAGCCAGAAGTTGGTGATGTAGTAGAAGCCGAAGGCACTCATGGCGGCGACCAGCACGGCCCACAACATGGTCTGTGCGACACCGTAGCGATGGGCGACCTTTGTGGTGAACGGCGCGGCGGCCATCGAGGCAAGGCCGGCCATCGCCGAGTTGAGCCCGATGAGCGTCGAGGAAATTCCACGCTTCTCCATGATGATGGAGAGCAGCGGCAGACCGAGGCCGATGGCGATGCCAACGGCGCTGATTGCGGCAACGGCGGCGATCAGCGACCGCCAGTGAATATCCTCAACCGGTGCAGTTATACCGGGCGACGGCTGTGACATCAGGCGAACCCTAGAGCAACGTGCGGACGAGGCGCCCACGGCGCGCGGCATAAAGTGGCACCGCTCGTTCACAGGGGAGCGACGGATCGGTGTCGAGACTGCTTCTGAGATCCGCAAGTATGATGGCGGTGATGTCAGGTATCCGTAGAGACGGAGAATCGTTCACATCGATCCACTGCAAGTCCTGAAGCTCCCGGCTGTCCAGGAAGCGTGTCGGATCGATCCCGGCCTCGTCCGCAAACAAAGCGAAGAAGCGCGTATCGAACCGCCTCGCATGGCCCGGAGGGGTGATGGCCCGAGCCATATAGCGCAACTTTGCAAGATCGGGAAGAAAGGGAACCGGCGCGGTGGCCGAGGGAGCCGGTTGGCCGACGGCGATGCCGGCCTCTTCGTAGAGCTCACGCAGCCCGGCAAGGGCGAGCGCACGGGCGCGTGTGTCGGTCAGTTGGCGCGCGCCGGCCGTCTTCAGCGCATGCAGGACGGACGGGTGCAGGTCGGAGCCGAAACTGATGCGGTGGTCGCCGGCATCGCGCCGTCCACCGGGGAAGACATAGAGATCAGGCATGAAGACGTGGGCGCTGTGCCGCTTGCCCATCAAAACCCGCACGCGCTCCCCTTGGCGGTCGAGCAGCATGACGGAGGCGGCATCCCGCGGTCTGACGGCCGCGGGATGCTGGCGTTCCGGGCCGCCCGAGCTTCGCGCAGACGTCATGCCCTGTCGTCTCGCGGCGGCAGGACATCTTCCGGCGCGTCTTCGTGACCGCCAAAGCCGTGCATCCTGAGCGCCCATTGCAGACCGATGACGGCACCTTTGACCGGCTGCAGCAGCCCCAGCGAACTGATCACGGTGATCGGCGCCCAGATCGCCAGATGCTGCCAGGTCGTCAACGGCAGGATGAGGTCGGTCATCATATAGCCGGCAAGCACGAGGTGGCCGACGATCGTCACGACGATATAGGGCGGGAAGTCATCGGCACGATGATGGTCCATGCGCTCGCCGCAGGCGGCGCAGGCATCGACGGACTTGACGTAGCTGCGAAACAGCTTGCCGCTGCCGCAGGCCGGACAGCGGCCGAGAAAGCCGCGCTTCATCGAAAGGCCAACCGAGCGCTCGTCGCTTTCGCTGCTGCCCAGTTGAAGTGTTTCGCCTGCCGCTGCTTTCATGCCTATTCCTCTGCCTTGCGGGAACCTATCGCCGGCCTCTCGGCGGCCGTGTTCCCGGCTTCTTGCGTGCCCCGGTGCGGTCGCGCCGGCCGGACTTGTGGAAGGAGCGCGTCGCCGTCGGCATCTTGCGCCCCTCGCTCAGCATCTCGAATCTCAGCGCACCCGCAAGCGGCACGGCCTCCACGAGCTTGACGCGCACCGGATCGCCCAGGCGATAGCCGAGCCCGGTCTTCTCGCCGGAAAGCGCCTGATGCGCCTCATCATAGATGAAGTAGTCGCGTCCGAGCGTAGATATCGGAACGAAGCCATCGGCGCCATAGGCGGGCAGGGTGACAAAGAGTCCCGCCTTGGTGACGCCCGAAACGCGGCCTTCGAATTCCTCGCCGACACGGCCATTCAGATGATGGGCGATCAGCCGGTCGACGGTGTCCCGTTCCGCTGCCATGGCGCGGCGCTCGAAGGTCGAGATCTCCGCGGCGATGTCGTCGAGCACACCCTCTTCCTGCGGCGTCAGTCCGCCTTCGCCGAGGCCGAGCGAGGCAACCAGTGCCCGATGTACGATGAGGTCGGCATAACGCCGGATCGGCGAGGTGAAATGCGCGTATTTCAAGAGGTTCAGGCCGAAGTGCCCGATATTCTCGGGGCTGTAGATCGCCTGGCTCTGCGAGCGGAGCACCATCTCGTTGACCATCGTCTCGAAGGGCTTTCCTTCGGCCTTGGCCAGAATGCCGTTGAAATGGTTCGAGCGCATGTTGCCGCCCTTGATGAGCGAGATGTCGAGCGTCGCCAGGAATTCGCGCAAGCTCTCCTGCTTGGCGAGCGAGGGCTGGTCGTGCACACGGTAGATCAGCACCTGGCGCTTCTGCTCCAGCGTCTCGGCCGCAGCGACGTTTGCCTGGATCATCATTTCCTCGATCAGCTTGTGGGCATCGAGGCGCTCGGGAACGAAGACACGGTCGACCGTGCCATCGGGCTTCAGGATGATCTTGCGCTCGGGCATGTTGAGTTCGAGCGGCTGGCGCCGGTCGCGGCCGCGCGTGAGGATGCGATAACCCTCCCAGAGCGGCTTCAGGATCGTGTCGAGGATCGGCCCGGTCTTGTCGTCCGGGTTGCCGTCGATGGCCGCCTGCGCCTGCTGGTAGGAGAGTTTCGCCGCGCTTCTCATCATGATGCGGTGGAACGTGTGCCCGGCCTTGCGGCCCTCCTTGGAAAAGCGCATGCGCACGGCCAGTGCCGGGCGGTCGACACCTTCCTTCAGGGAGCAGAGATCGTTGGATATCCGTTCGGGCAGCATCGGCACCACCCGATCGGGGAAGTAGACCGAGTTGCCGCGCTTCAGCGCCTCAAGGTCCAGCGCGGATTTTGGCCGGACATAATAGGAGACGTCGGCGATCGCGACCGTGACGATGACGCCGCCGGGATTGTCTTCGGACGGATCCGGCTCGGCGTGAACGGCGTCGTCGTGATCCTTCGCATCGGCCGGGTCGATGGTGATGAGCGGCAGCGTCCGCCAGTCTTCGCGATGCGCCATGGTGGCGGGCCCAGCGGCATTTGCCTCCTCGATCACCCGTTCCGGGAAGACGTGGGGTATGCCGTGCGAATGGATCGCGATCATCGAGATCGCCTTCTCCGAGGCCACCGAGCCGATGACGTTTTGCACCTGGGCGCGTGGCAAGCCGTAACGGCCGAGCCGTGCGAGCTGTACCTCGACGAGATCGCCATCCTTGGCGTTGCCGGTGAATTCCGGATCGACGAGCACTTCCTCGCCGCGCTTGTCGATCGGCATCAAGCGGCCACCGCCGCCGGGCGTCGAGCGGAAGACGCCGAGCACCGCGTCCTTGCGCTTGTCCAGCACCTTGATGATGCGCGCCGTATAGGCAGGACCGCCCCGCTCCTTGGCCGGAAAGATCTTGGCGAGCACGCGGTCGCCGAGGCCGCCGACCGGAACCTTGCCCTTGGCCTTGCCGACAGCCGACTGCTTGATCAGCACCGCCGGAGCGACGCCGTCATCGTCAAGCCACTCGGCCGGCCGGCCGATCAGTTCGCCGTCGACGTCGCGGATAGTGATGTCGAGCACGGTGACAGGGGGCAGGGCGCCGGGACGCACCAGCGACTTGCGCTTCTTCTCGACCAGACCGTCCTCTTCCAGCGATCTCAGCAACGCCTTGAGCTCGACACGGGTTTCGCCCTTGAGGCCGAAGGCCTTGGCGATCTCGCGCTTGGAGGCACGATCCGGGTTTTCGGCGATGAAGCGCATCAGTACGTCGCGCGGCGGAACCGCGCCGTGAATGATTGGTTCGCTTGGCTGAGCCGGTCCGGCCTTGGCCGCGCGAGCAGGCTTCTTGCCCATGCTTCTCTTGCCGGACTGTTCGGTCGGGTCGCGCGGTATTCTGGTCAAAATCAGCCCTTCTTGGCCTTGGCGGCCGTCTTCGTCTTGCTCTTGGCAGGTGCCTTGGCTTTGGTCGTCTTCGCAGCGCCGTCCTCGGACTTTGCCGCTGCCTTGGTCGTCTTGGCCTTGCTTGCCTTGCCCTTCGTCGTTCCGCCCTTGGCGGCGCGCTCCGAAATCAGCGCGAGCGCCTCCTCGACCGTCACCGACTGCGGATCCTTGCCCTTGGGCAGGGTGGCGTTGACCTTGCCCCAGTTGACATAGGGACCGTAGCGCCCGTCACGAACGGTGATGGCGCCGCCTTCCGGGTGATCTCCGAGTTCCTTGAGCGCGGCGGCTGCCGTGCGGCCACGCCCGGCGCCGGCCTTCGACTGCTTGTCGGCAAGAACCGAGACGGCGCGGTTGAGGCCGATCGAGAACACGTCTTCGATCGATTCGAGATTGGCATAGGTGCCGTCATGCAGGACGAACGGTCCGTAGCGGCCGAGGCCGGTCGAGATCATCTTGCCGGTTTCGGGATGCGCGCCGATGTCGCGCGGCAGCGACAGAAGGGCGACCGCCTTCTCATGGTCGATGGTCGATGGCGTCCAGCCCTTCGGCAGGCTCGAGCGCTTGGCTTCCTTGCCGTCGCCTCGCTGGACATAGGGACCGAAGCGGCCGTTGCGCAGCGTGATTTCCTCGCCGGTATGCGGGTCCTTGCCGAGCGCCTGCGGTTCGTTCGAGACCGCCGCTTCCTGGTCGCCGTTGCTCTCGGAGGAAAGCTGGCGGGTGAAATTGCACTCCGGATAGTTCGAGCAGCCGACGAAGGCGCCATACTTGCCGAGCTTCAGCGACAGCTTGCCGGTGCCGCAGACCTGGCAGGTGCGCGGATCGCCGCCATCCTCGCGCTTCGGGAAGACCAGCGGCGCCAGTTCCTCGTTCAGTGCGTCGAGCACGTTGGTGACACGCAGCTCCTTGGTTTCCTCGATCTGTGCGAAGAAATCCTTCCAGAAGTCGCGAAGGACGTCCTTCCAGTTGACCTCTCCGGCCGAGACCTGGTCGAGCTTCTCTTCCAGCGACGCCGTGAAGTCGTAGCCGACATAGCGCGTGAAGAAACTCTCCAGGAACGCCGTCACCAGGCGGCCCTTGGCCTGGGGCACGAGCTTACGCTTGTCGTTGGTGATGTAGTCGCGGTCGAGCAGCGTCGTGACCGTTGCGGCATAGGTGGAAGGCCGGCCGATGCCGAGCTCTTCCATCTTCTTGATCAGACTCGCTTCCGAGTAGCGCGGCGGCGGCTCGGTGAAGTGCTGCGAAGCGTTGATCTTCTGCTTCGCGAGGTTCTCGCGCGCATTGATCTCCGGCAGGCGACCATCCTCGTCGCCGTCGTCGCTCTGCTCGCCATCTTCCTTGGCATCCGTATAGGCGGCGATGAAGCCGTCGAAGCGGATGACGGAGCCGGTGGCACGCAGGCCAGCGGTCTTGCCGCCATTGTTGGCGGTAATTTCGGCGGTGGTGCGCTCGATCTCGGCGGATGCCATCTGGCTTGCGATGCCGCGCTTCCAGACAAGGTCGTAGAGCCGCAGCATGTCGCCATCGAGGAAGCGGCGAACCTGGTCCGGCGTGCGGTTGAAATCGGTCGGGCGAATGGCTTCGTGCGCTTCCTGGGCGTTCTTCGCCTTGGTCGAATAGAAACGCGGCTTCTCCGGCAGGTAGCGGTCGCCGAACTGGCTGGCGATCGCCTTGCGCGAGGCCTCGATCGCCTCCGGCGCCATCTGCACGCCGTCGGTACGCATATAGGTGATCAGACCGACCGTCTCTCCGCCGATGTCGACGCCTTCATAGAGCTTCTGCGCGACCTGCATGGTGCGCGAGGCCGAAAAGCCGAGCTTGGAGGAGGCCGCCTGCTGCAGCGTCGAGGTGGTGAAGGGCGGCGACGGGTTGCGCTTGACGGGCTTCGCCTCGATGCTGTCGACGACATAGGCGGCGCCGTCGAGCAGGGTCTTCAGCCGGTTCGCTTCTTCCCCGTTGCCGATCGCCTTGGGCGCGAGGCGCTTGCCGTCGGCCGAGACGAGGCGAGCCTCGAACTCGTCGCCGCGCGGGGTCTTCAGCAGCGCCGAAATGTTCCAGTATTCCTCCGAGACGAAGCGCTCGATCTCGGCTTCGCGGTCGCAGACGAGGCGGAGCGTGACCGACTGCACGCGGCCGGCCGAACGGGCACCCGGCAGCTTCCGCCAGAGCACCGGCGACAGGTTGAAGCCGACGAGATAGTCAAGCGCGCGGCGTGCCAGGTAGGCGTCGACCAACGAGATGTCGATGTCGCGCGGATGGGCGATCGCCTCGAGCACCGCCTTCTTGGTGATGGCGTTGAAGGCGACGCGCTTGACCGGCTTGTCGCCAAGCACCTTCTTCTTCTTCAAGAGGTCGAGCACGTGCCAGGAAATGGCTTCGCCTTCGCGATCCGGGTCGGTTGCGAGAATGAGGCCGTCGGAGGATTTGACCGCGTCGGCAATGTCCTTCATGCGCTTCGCCGAGGCGCCGTCGACCTCCCAGGACATTTCGAAATCTTCGTCCGGACGGACCGAACCGTCCTTCGCCGGCAGGTCGCGCACATGGCCGAACGAAGCCAGTACCTTGTAGCCAGGCCCAAGGTACTTGTTGATCGTCTTTGCCTTGGAAGGCGACTCCACCACTACAACATTCATCGTCATTTTCTGAGACAACCGGTTCTGGTTCGGGCGTCAGCGCTGTCAGCGCCGTGTGTCGCCTTGTATCGATGCCCCGAAATGGACAGGGATTCGTGCGGGGTCAAGAGGGTTCGCCCAAAATAACGATGAGCGGAGGCGATGCAACTCACGCAAGATTGCATGGCGTCTGCAATCTGCAATGGGTATTCCGTCGCTTCTTAGCGGCCGCGGATCACCATCGCTGGCACTCATTCGGTTGCCGCGAGAGACACAAGCCCGCCGGCGTGCCGGTCGAGCCGTCCGGCAAGATCGAGTTCCAGAAGAAGCAGGTAGACCTGCGCGGGAGAAAGCCCGGTGTGCCTGACGATGTCGTCCGTCTCGACCGGCGTCGGGCCGAGCGCATTGATGATGGCCGCACGGTCGTTGTCGCTGGTCGTGGCGGGGGCGCTCGGCTGCGTATGCCCCTCCGGTTCCCTGGCGCTTGGCAGGGCCAGTTCGAACTGGCTGAGCGGTGCCAGCGCTTCGAGGACATCGTCCGGCGACGTTGTCACGATCGCGCCCTGTTTCAGAAGATCGTTGGTGCCATGGCACCGGGGATCGAGTGGGGATCCCGGAACGGCAAAGACGAGCCGGCCGAAATCGGCGGCATAACGGGCGGTGATCAGCGAACCGGAGCGATTGGCGGCCTCGACGACGGCGACGCCGAGGCTGACGCCGGCAATCAGGCGGTTGCGGCGGGGAAAATCGCGGGCACGCGGCTCCCACCCGAAAGGCATTTCGCTGATCGCGAGGCCGCGGCCAGATGTGATCTCCTCGAGGAGGCCGAGGTTTTCGGGCGGGTAGGGGCGATCGAGCCCGCCGGCGAGTGCGGCGATCGTGCCGGTTTCGAGGCTTGCGCGATGGGCGGCCGTATCGATACCCCGGGCAAGACCCGAAGTGACGACATAGCCGGCGCGTCCGGCATCGCGCGCGATCATCGCCGCGAACTTTGCGCCGCTCGCCGATGCATTGCGCGAGCCGACGATGCCGAGCGACGGGCGGCTTGCCGCTTTGAGGTCGCCCTTCATGGCGAGAAGAGGGGGAGCACCGTCGATCTGTCGCAGCGCCGAGGGATAACCCGGCTCGCCGATGCCGACGAAGACCGCGCCGCAGCGTCGCGCCGCTTCCAGTTCCCGTTCGGCCTCGCTTGCGGTCGCCACGCGGTAGGCCTGCTTGGTTCCTCCGCGCCGGGACAGTTCAGGGAGCGCGTCGAGCGCATTTTCCGCGGTGCCGAAGTGGTTGATCAGGTCCCTGAAGGCGATGGGGCCGACGTTGTCGCTGCGGATCAGCCGCAGCCAGGAGAGTTTCTGTCGTTCGGTCAGCGCCACTCCGGTTCGTCCTGCGCTGTCCTCAGACATTATCCCTTATCTCCGATCTTGCTTTCCGTGCCGGCGAGCAGCCGCTGGATATTGGCGCGATGCTTCACCCAGCTAATGACGGTCATTGCGGCGAAGAGGAGAGCGACCTTCTCGTTCCCTACCGCGTAAAGTAGAACCGGGATGATAGCCGTTGCAACCAGGGCGGACAATGAGGAGTAACGGGTGATTTTCGCCATGGCGAGCCAGATCGCCGCAAAGGCAAGCACCATGACGGGGACGAGGCCGAGGAGGACGCCGATATAGGTGGCAATGCCCTTGCCGCCCTTGAAGCCGAGCCAGACCGGATAGAGGTGGCCGAGAAACGCCGCAAAGCCGGCGGCGATGCCTGCCTCGACGCCCCAATAGGAGGCTATGGCCGCGGCCGCGGTACCCTTCAGGGCGTCGAGCAGCAAAGTAGCGGCTGCGAGTTTCTTGTTGCCGGTTCTCAGCACATTGGTCGCGCCGATATTGCCCGAGCCGATCTTTCGCACGTCGCCGAGCCCCGCCATGCGGGTCAGGATCAGCCCGAATGGGATCGAGCCGAGCAGATAGCCGAAGGCGAGACACACCAACGTCAAGGGCAGCCCGAGCTGCCAGGAAAATAGATCCACCGGTTCCCCTCCCGCGCGACCGCTTCGGGCTTATGCGGAATGCACAAGCTTGCCCGCAACATAGGTTTGCACAACCCGCCCGGTAAAGCGTGCATTTTCAAACGGCGTGTTCTTGGAGCGCGAAACGATCGCCTCCTTGTAGAGCACCCACGGCTCGTCAAGGTCTAGGACCGCGATATCCGCCTTGGCGCCGGGTTTCAGCGTACCGGCGTCGAGACCGAAGATCGTTGCCGGACGCGTCGACATGGCATCGATCAGGCGCATCAGCGGAACCTGGCCGCTGTGGTGCAGGCGAAGGGCTGCAGCCGCGAGCGTTTCCAGGCCGATGGCGCCGTCGGCGGCGTCGGCGAAGGGCAGGCGTTTGGTATCGACGTCCTGCGGGTCATGCGAGGAGACGATGATGTCGATGGTGCCGTCGGCCAGTGCCTCGGCCATGGCGACCCGGTCGTCCTCGCTGCGAAGCGGCGGCGAAAGCTTGAAGAAAGTGCGGTACTCGCCGATGTCGTTCTCATTGAGTGCCAGGTTGTTAATGGAGATACCGCAGGTGACGTTGGCGCCGCGTTCGCGCGCGGTACGGATGGCCTCTGCCGATTCGGGAACGGAAATCTGCGCGGCGTGATAGGCCGCCTTCGTCAGGCCGGCGATGCGCAGGTCGCGCTCGAGCGGGATGATCTCGGACTCGCGCGGGATCCCGGCAAGACCGAGCCAGCTTGCGAGCAGGCCTTCGTGCATGACGCCGTTGGCGCCGAGATACTTGTCGCGAGTCTCAAGCGAGATGACGGCGCCGAATTCGCGCGCATAGGTCATGGCCCGGCGCAGGACCAGCGTATCGTGGATCGACCGCCGGCCATTGGTGAAACAGACGGCGCCGGCTTCGCGCAGCAGGCCGAATTCGGTCATCTCTTCCCCGGCCAGTCCCTTGGTCAGGGCCGCGGCCGGATGCACGTTGACGACGGCCTTGTCGCGCGCCGTCTTCTTAACGAACTCGACCAGCGCGATATCGTCGATCACAGGATCCGTGTCCGGCATCGCGATGAAAGTGGTGACGCCACCGACCGCTGCCGCGCGCGACGCGGATTCGAAGGTCTCGCGATGTTCGCTGCCCGGTTCGCCGACGAAGACGCGGGCATCGACGAGGCCCGGGACTGCCGTGAGCCCGCCGCAGTCCTTGACGAAGGCGCCGTCCGGCGCGCCCTGGTTCTGCGCATCGGCGCCGGCAGCCAGGATGCGGCCGTCGTTTCCAACGATAATGGTGCCGACCTCATCAAGGTTGCGCGAGGGGTCGACGATGCGGAGGTTTTTCAGAACGAGTGGTCTGGTCATAGGCGCGGCCCCTGATTCTGCGAGAGAAGCAGCGTTTCCATCACCGCCATGCGTACGGCAACGCCCATCTCGACCTGCTGTTCGATCACGCTCTGCGGGCCATCGGCGATTTCCGAGGCGATCTCGACGCCGCGGTTCATCGGCCCGGGATGCATGACGAGTGCATCGTCCTTGGCAGCCTTCAGCTTCTCCGCGTCGAGCCCGTAATAGTGGAAGTATTCGCGCACCGAAGGAACGAAGGCGCCGGCCATGCGCTCGCGCTGGAGACGCAGCATCATGACGACATCGGCACCTTTCAGACCCTCGGCCATGGAGTGGTAGACCTCGACGCCCATCTCGGCGATTCCCGAGGGCAGCAGCGTCGCCGGAGCGACCAAGCGGACGCGGGCGCCCATCTGGTTCAGGAGGAGAATATTGGAGCGCGCCACGCGCGAGTGCAGCACGTCGCCGCAGATCGCCACGATGATGCGTGAGAGTTTGCCCTTGGCGCGGCGGATCGTCAGCGCGTCGAGTAGCGCCTGGGTCGGGTGCTCGTGCTGGCCGTCGCCGGCATTGACGACGGAGCAGGAAACCTTCTGCGCCAGCAGCGCCGCGGCGCCGGCCGAGGAATGGCGCACGACCAGCACGTCCGGGTGCATGGCGTTCAGCGTCATCGCCGTGTCGATCAGCGTCTCGCCCTTTTTCACCGAGGAATTGCCGACCGACATGTTCATGACATCGGCGCCGAGGCGTTTGCCGGCGAGTTCGAAGGAGGACTGCGTGCGGGTCGAGGCCTCGAAGAAGAGGTTGATCTGCGTCAGCCCTCGAAGCGTGGAGGTCTTCTTCTCTCTTTGACGGGAGATTTGGACGGCTTCATCGGCGCGGTCGAGCAGATAGGTTATGTCCTGCTCCGTGAGCCCCTTGATGCCGAGCAGGTGGCGATGCGGGAAAGTGGTCATGGGCCGCCCTTGCGCTCTTCGGATCACGATGGTTGTGGGCCGATGAGGCCTAAGACCATAAACGTGATCGCTTCTTATAAGTTAGAGCAGAATGCGAGCGGAAAACCGCAAACACTTTTCCTCATTCCGCTCTAAATTGCGTCGCTCTATAAGACTTGGCCCCCGGCACGGCAAGGCTTGGGCGTCACCGTCCGCAGAAAACTTGCAACGGCGATCCTATCTTTTTCGCGCCCCGTTCCGTGGTCGTGAAACTTGCGCTAGAACCGGCCCATGAATCAGATGAACCGGACTGAACAGAAACTCGCCGAGCTGAACCAGCCGAAGCCCTGGTCCGGTGTCAACGCCTATCGCTCCGACCCGCTGGTGGTGGACATCACGTCTGGCATGAGCAAGACGCTGCGCGACGAATTCGACCTGCTCGGCCGTTACGTCACCTCGCCTGAGGCGCAGGAACTGGCGCGCATGGCCAACGAAGGTCCGCCGAAGCTGAAGACGCATGGGCCGCGCGGCGAGCGTCTCGACGTCGTCGAGTTTCACCCGGCCTGGCATGCACTGATGCGCCGCTCGATGTCTTCGGGCCTGCACGCGTCCGCCTGGGAAAATCTGCCGGATGAACGCAACCAGTCGCACAAGACCCGCGCTATCCGCTTCTATCTCACGGCCCAGCTCGAATGCGGCCATCTCTGCCCGCTGACGATGACCAGCGCTTCGCTTGCCGCGATCACTGCGTCGCCGGCGGTCCAGAAGGAATGGGCACCGAAGATCCTGTCGCGCAAATACGATTCCACCAACCGCCCCTGGATGCAGAAATCGGCGGTCACCGTCGGCATGGGCATGACCGAGAAGCAGGGCGGCACCGACGTGCGCGCCAACACTTCTACGGCGGAACGCGTGGGCGAGGGCATCTACCGGCTCAACGGCCACAAGTGGTTCATGTCCGCGCCGATGAGCGACGCCTTCGTCATGCTGGCGCAGACCCGCGACGGCCTCGCCTGCTTTCTCGTGCCGCGACTCTTGGAGGACGGCAGCGCCAACGGGCTGCGTTTCCAGCGGCTGAAGGACAAGCTCGGCAACCGCTCCAACGCTTCGTCAGAGGTCGAGTTCTCCGACACGTTCGGTTTCATCCTCGGCGCGCCGGATGCCGGCATCCGGACGATCCTCGACATGGTGACGCTGACGCGCCTTGACTGTGCGCTGGCATCCGCCGGCATGATGCGGGCCTCGCTCGCCGAAGCCGTGCATCACACTCGCGGCCGCAAGGTCTTCGGCAAGCCGCTCGTGAGCCAGCCGATGATGACGCGTGTGCTGGCCGACATGGCGCTCGATGTGGCGGCGGCAAGCGCACTTTCCTTCCGTCTGGCTGAGGCCTTCGACAAGGCGCGCAGCAGTTCGGAAGACGCGGCCTATGCGCGGATCATGACGCCTGTCGCGAAATACTGGGCCTGCAAGATCGCGCCGGCGCTGATCTATGAAGCGATGGAATGCCTGGGCGGCAACGGCTATGTGGAGGAGCGCGCGCTGGCGCGCCATTACCGCGAGGCGCCGGTCAACGCCATCTGGGAAGGCTCCGGCAACGTCATGGCGCTGGACGTGCTGCGCGTGCTCGCCAAGGGCAAGGACCTCTTCGAGCAGCTCTTCGTCGTTCTGGCGCGCGATCTCGGGCCGTCCGGCCGCAAGACGATCGACGTGCTGCGTGCGGCCATGTCGCTCTGCGAACGCGATGAGGGTGCGGCGCGCATGCTGGTCGAGCAACTGGCGCTCGCAGGGGCAGCCGCCGAGCTTTACCGACTTGGTGCCGGCCGCATCGCGGACGCGTTCCTCGAATCGCGCCTGGCTGCCGGATGGCGCTCGACCTACGGCATGCTCGATTCGCGCTTCGATTCCGCCTACATCCTCGATCTTCTCTATCCCCCTGCGGCATAAGCCGTCAGGCCCTGCGGCATAAGCCGTCAGCCCCCTGTAACGTACGCCGTCAAGTAGAGGACGAGCGGTATCGTGAAGAACGAGACGACCGTCTGGATCGTCGCGACTGCCGCATAGAGCTCGGCGTCGCCATCCATCTGTTTGGCCAGCAGATAGCCGTTCATGGCCGTCGGCACGGCCGCGCCAAGCGCGATGACCAGCAGGGCGTCGCCGCGAATGCCGAGCAGGTAGCTTGCGCTCACCATGAAGACCGGCATGACGATCAGCTTGAGGAAGACCGCGAGCAGCGCTGTCGCGCTCGGCTTCAGCGCATCGGAAGCGCGCAAGCCTGCCCCGACCATTACCAGCCCGAGGCTGAGCGAGGCGCTTGCCAGCATCTCGATCGTGGTCATCACGGGGCCGTAGATCTTCAGGCCGATCGAGTTGACGAGAATACCAAGCACCGAGGCGACGATCAGCGGATTGGTGACGATCTTTGCGAAGAAGCGCCTGAAGTCACGATTGCCCCCGCCGAACCAGACAAGAACGCCGATATTGTAGAGATTGATGGGGATGATCACGAGCGTCATCACCAGGGCGGTCAGCGTCAAGCCGATCGGGCCGTAGAGCTTCTGCGCGATTGCCAGCGCCATGAAGCCGTTCCAGCGCGTCGCGGTCTGGAAGACCGACGTGAAGGAGGCACCGGACACCTGGCGGTCCCGCAGCATTGGCCAGAGCAGCAGCACGAAGGCCGACATCAGGCTGACGCTGCCGACCGTCGCGATGGCCGTCGCGTCGGCTTTCAGACCGGCAAAGTCCGCCTGGGCGAGCGTCGAGAACAGAAGGGCGGGGAACAGGATGAAGTAGCCAAACTGCTCAAGCCCGAGCCAAAGGCTCTGGTCGACGAACGTCGAGCGCTTGAGCCAGGCGCCAAGCAGTACGAGCAGGAAGATCGGGAGGATGCTTTCAAAGACGACGGTCATGGAGGAGGACCTGCGAGGGGGAAGGATATCGCTACCCGAATTCTGCAGCGATCGGAATGGGCTTGCGGCATAGGGGAGAAAGATCGGAGCACAGCCGCGTCCAACGGCACGAAAAGACCAGGCTGTGCAAATTAACCTTAACAAATGGTTTACGTTGCACGTCTTCCCCACAGGGAGGAAATTGACCAGGCATTTCAACAGAATCCGGATGGAGCGGTTCGGTGAGAACTGGCCTTTTGATCATCATGATGATGTTTTTCGCCGGACTGGCGATGGATATTGCGGTCCCAACGACGGTCCTGCTCGCCTTGTTGCTGGCGGACCGCGCCATATATCCGCTGATCTACCGCCGCATTTCGGAAAGGGGAGCCGCATGAAGTGGTTTCTGATCCTGTGGGCCTGCCCGGTCATGTTCCTCACGTCGTGGTATGGTCTCTCCTATTACGACATGAGCTTCGGCTTCTTCATGCTGACGCGGCAGACCCACGATCTCGTGTTCCAGGTCTACGGCCACGTTCTCGGCATTCCGCCGGAGACGATCCCGCCGCTCGTCGCCCGCGCAATCGTCTTCGACAGTTTCGTAGTCTTTGCCATTATCGGCTTTCGCAAGCGCCGGGAGATCTCAGCCTGGTACCGCCGTCGTTTCGGTGCCGGCAAAGCTCAGTCCGAGAGGGCGTCCCTTCCAAGCGACGCCAGCCTGTCGAGCGCGCCCTGAAGAATGAAGGAGGCGGCGGCCGAATCGATGCGTTCGGCCCGCTTCCGTCGCGAAACGTCCATCTCGATCAGCACGCGCTCGGCCGCAACGGTTGAAAGTCGTTCATCCCAGAAGATGAAGGGTAGCGGCGTTTTCTGCTCCATGTTGCGCACGAAGGCGCGGGTCGCCTGACAGCGCGGTCCCTCGCTGCCGTCCATATTGACGGGCAGGCCGATGACGAAGGCCGCGACCTTTTCTTTTTCCGCCACTGACAACAGCGCTTCCGCGTCCACCCCGAACTTGACCCGGCGGATCACCTCGCGGGGTGTCGCGAAACGGCGGCCGAGATCGGAGACCGAGAGACCGATCGTCTTGGTCCCAAGGTCGAGCCCGGCGATCGCCTGGTTCTGATGAAGCTGGGATGCCAGCTCTTCGATGGTGAGAATTGCCATGTCCGTGTCGATTCGATCTTTGCGCGGAGGGTTGTCTGTTCCATATGCTGTTCCGATACGCAAATCATCAGGGAGAAAGTCATGAAGATCAAATGGCTCGGCCATTCCGCCTTTCACGTCGAGACGGCAAAGGCCAAAATCCTCATCGACCCCTTTTTCACCGGCAACCCCGCCTTCCGGGACGAGGAGCGCAGGGACGCGACCGCCGGCCTCACCCACATCCTCCTGACCCATGGCCACGGCGACCATGTCGGCGATGCGGTTGCGATCGCCAAGGAGACAGGGGCCACCGTTGTCGGCAACTTCGATCTTTGCATGTGGCTCGGCAGGCAGGGCGTCACGAAAATGGAGCCGGGCAACACCGGCGGAACGATCCACCTCGGCGGCTTTTCCGCAACCTTCGTCAATGCACTGCATTCCTCGGCGCAGATCACCGAGGACGGCGTCTCCCACTCGCTCGGCAGCGCCAATGGCCTGGTGCTGCACTTCGACGACGAGCCGACGCTCTACCACATGGGCGACACGGACATCTTTTCCGACATGGCGTTGATTGGCGAACTGCACCAGCCTCAGATCGGCATCGTTCCGATCGGCGACCGTTTCACCATGGGTGGAGCCGTGGCGGCACTCGCCTGCCAGCGCTTTTTCAAGTTCTCGACGGCGATCCCCTGCCATTACGGCTCGTTCCCGATCATCGACCAGACGCCCGAAACCTTCGTTGTCGGTATGGAAAGTGCGCCGACCAAGGTGGAGACGCCGCACGTCGGCGGCGTCGTCGAGGTCTGATGTTGCGCCGGGCCTTTTGACGTGAGGCCCGGTACTCCGGCAATTCCCCCGTTGCGTGGCTCGCCGCGCGCCATTATAGCGGGGGAAGTTCCAGTTACCGGAGACGATCATGTCCGTAGACCTTGCCACCGTGAAGCGCGTTGCGCGCCTTGCCCGTATCGCCGTCAGCGAAGAGGAAGCCGAGCGGATGATGGGCGAGCTCAATGGCATCCTCGGTTTTGTCGAACAGCTCTCCGAAGTGAATGTCGATGGCGTCGAGCCGATGACTTCGGTGACGCCGATGGAGATGAAGAAGCGGACGGACGACGTCACGGACGGCAACAAGGCCGACGACATCGTTGCCAATGCGCCGAATTCCGATCGCAATTTCTTCCTCGTTCCGAAGGTGGTCGAGTAACCTCCGCCTGCCGCCCCGACGTTCCCGATTGCGAAAGCCCGATTTCATCATGACCGACCTTACCAGCCTCACGATTGCCGAAGCCCGCGCGAAGCTCGCCGCCAAGGAAATCACCGCCGTCGAACTGACGGACGCCTATATCGCCGCAATCGACGCCGCCAATGAGGCGATCAACGCCTATATCGCCGTAACGCCGGACAAGGCACGCGAGATGGCCAAGGCCTCGGATTCGCGCATTGCCGCCGGCAAGGCCGGTGCGCTCGAAGGCATCCCGCTCGGCATCAAGGACCTCTTCGGTACCGAAGGCGTGCACACCCAGGCCTGCAGCCACATCCTCGACGGGTTCGCGCCGCGCTACGAATCGACCGTTACCCAGAACCTCTGGAACGACGGTGCCATCATGCTCGGCAAGCTGAACATGGACGAGTTCGCCATGGGTTCGTCGAACGAGACGTCCTACTATGGTGCCGTGAAGAATCCCTGGCGCGCCAAGGGCTCCAACATGGATCTCGTGCCGGGCGGCTCGTCCGGCGGTTCCGCCGCGGCCGTCGCTGCGCATCTCTGCGCCGGCGCCACGGCGACCGACACCGGCGGTTCGATCCGCCAGCCGGCCGCCTTCACCGGCACCGTCGGCATCAAGCCGACCTATGGCCGCTGCTCGCGCTGGGGCGTCGTCGCCTTCGCCTCGTCGCTCGACCAGGCCGGCCCGATCGCCCGTGACGTGCGCGATGCCGCCATCCTCCTGAAGTCGATGGCAAGCGTCGACACCAAGGACACGACTTCGGTCGATCTGCCGGTGCCGGACTACGAAGCGTCTATCGGCAAGTCGATCAAGGGCATGAAGATCGGCATTCCCCGGGAATACCGCGTCGATGGCATGCCGGAGGAGATCGAGGCGCTCTGGCAGCAGGGCATTGCCTGGCTGAAGGAAGCTGGCGCCGAGATCGTCGACATCACCCTGCCGCACACGAAATACGCCCTGCCGGCCTATTACATCGTCGCTCCGGCCGAGGCTTCCTCGAACCTCGCCCGCTATGACGGCGTGCGTTACGGTCTGCGCGTCGATGGCAAGGACATCGTCGAAATGTACGAGAAGACGCGCGCCGCCGGTTTTGGCCAGGAGGTCAAGCGCCGCATCATGATCGGCACCTACGTGCTTTCGGCCGGCTACTACGACGCCTACTATCTGCGGGCGCAGAAGGTCCGCACGCTGATCAAGCGGGACTTCGAGCTGGCCTTCCACGCCGGCGTCGATGCTATCCTTACGCCCGCCACGCCGTCCTCCGCCTTCGGCATCGCCGACGAGGATCTGGCATCCGATCCGGTCAAGATGTACCTGAACGACATCTTCACGGTGACGGTCAACATGGCCGGCCTGCCCGGCATCGCTGTTCCCGGCGGGCTCGACCACAAGGGGCTGCCTTTGGGCCTGCAACTGATCGGCAAGCCGTTCGAAGAAGAGACGCTGTTCAAGACGGCGCATGTCATCGAGCAGGCGGCGGGCCGCTTCACACCGGTCAAGTGGTGGTAAATTCTGATGGCGGTGCCGGATAGGCACCGCCATTTCTGCTTCTGAGGCGCACGGCCACTCTTGTCGCGGAAGGAGCCCGCGTCATGCCTTTCATCCGCCATGCCCGCGCCGGCGACGTCGACCGGCTGACGGAGATCGGTCTCGCCGCTTGGCAGTTTGCGATTGCAGGCCTCGCTGACGGCAAGAGGATGCGGCATGTGGCTGAAGCCTCGTTTTTCCGTTTTCTTTCCGACAACTGGTTGTCCGCCTTGCTGGTCGAAGCCGAAGGCAGCGTTCGCGGATGGGTGGCGCGTGAGGACTTCGACAACGCGATTTCCGACCTGTGGATCGAGCCTGCGGCCCAGGGCAGGGGCCTCGGCGCTTTGCTGCTTGGCGAGATCGAGCGCCGCATCGTTGCGGATGGATTCGATGTCGCCACCACCAAGACCCATGCGCGCAACGACCGAGCCGTGACCTTCTTCCGCAACCGTGGCTACGGTGTAACTTGGCTTTCCACCGCCTACGCCCCGCAACTCGACGGCGATGTCGAGTTCATCGGCTTGAGCAAAGTTCTCATCGCGCAGGATGAGAAGCGCTGACCTGCGCGCATTCGTGCATGGCTGTGACCCGGAAATGACGCTGGCCTGTTCACATCACGTTCATTAGTCCCATGAAATATGAGGGGTATTGACGTGGTGTGGCACGGCAGGGGGGCGCTTGTTGCAGATGCTGGGGAAGACGGTTGCTCGACCGTTGGTTCTGAAACCCTTCCGTCATTCGTTTGGCATTACCGCCCTCGGGGTGATCGTTTTCATCGCCTGCGTGCTCGGCATCTTGAGCCGCCCGGTTGGCATGCTGGCCTCGATCTGGCCGGCGAATGCGATCCTTCTCGGTCTTCTGATCAGAAATCCGTCACTCGCCAGCCCGGCCGGTTGGCTGACGGCCGCACTGGCCTATGTGCTCGCCGATTTGGCCACGGGGGCGAGCCTGCACGAGGCCATCGCCTTGAACGTTGCCAACATGGCCGGCGTCGTCATCGGCTTCTTGCTGTTCAAGCGTTTCTCGACCGAGCATCGGCACCTGCGCCGAGCGCGCTCTGTCCTCTACATGTTCGCAGCCTCTTCACTGGCAGCGACAGCAGCCTCGCTCGTGGGCGCATTTGCGGTTCACTTGTCATTTGGTACGGCCGTGCCGGATGCCTTCGTGGCGTGGCTCACGACGGAACTGGTCAACTATGTGGTTCTGCTCCCAGTCTTCCTGACGGCGCCGCGCTCCGGTGACGGGGTGCATTCCGCGCCCACGGCGACAACGGCATCTGCGGCTGCCGATAGCGCCTGGCCGCTCGGTTCCCTGGTCATTTCGTGCGGTGCAGCGCTTGCGATCGGCGCTCCAGGCGCGTTCGCCTTTCCGGTGCCGGCGCTCCTTTGGTGCGCCCTGAGCTACGGCCTGTTCCCGGTGACCGTTTTGACGGCGATCGTCTGCGTGTTGACGCAGGTTGCCGTTGCATCCGGCGCGCTGCGCCTTGGCGTCAGCGGCGTGGCCGAGGCGACGCTGACGTCGACGCGGCTCGGAACCACGCTTATTGCTCTCTGTCCCCTGACTGTAGCCAGCATCGATACCGCGCGCCGGGCTCTGATCGGGCGCCTGTCTCATGCTGTCGACTACGACTACCTGACCCAATGTTTGGCGCGCTCTACCTTCATGGCGCGTGCGGCGGCTCTGGTCGCTGCACCCGGCGCGCGGAGAGGCGGAACGATCGTGATGATGCTCGACATCGATCGCTTCAAGCTGATCAACGATACCTATGGCCATGCCGTCGGAGACCGGGTGCTGATCGCTGTCGCTCGTGCCGTGCGGGCCGTCCTTCGCCCCGACGATCTCGTCGGTCGCCTTGGTGGCGAGGAGTTCGCCGTCGTGCTGGCGCGCCAAACTCAGGCCGACGCGCTCAAGGTCGCCGAGCGGCTGCTCGAGGCTGTGCGTGTGCTCGATATCGATCTGGAGCAGGGCCGTAAGCTCTCTGTCACCATCAGCATCGGAACCGCGGAAGTTTCCGTTCGTGACGCCGATCTCGACGGCTTGCTCCTGGCGGCGGACCGCGCCCTTTATCTGGCGAAAGACGCCGGGCGCGATTGCGTGCGATGCGCCGTTTCCGGTGTTGACGCAAGGTGAAGGCTTCTTTGCGTGACCTAGCGTGAAGCGCCGATGATGCCGGGCATCCTTCGATGCCCGGCATCATCGGCTTTTACCGCTCAGCGGTTGTTGAGTTCGGCGCGCACCAGCAGCAAGCCGCGTTCCGTGATGCGATAGGGCTTGCCGCCAGAAGACGAGATCGCCTTCTTGCGCTTCAGCTTGCGGAAGAGCTCCAGGTCAAAACCAGGATAGACCCAGCCGTCACGGGTGAAGCATCGAATTTCGATGATCGCCTTGCTTTCGCGGGTGACTTCGATGCGGCCGCCCTGGGCCAAATGATGAAGAATGCGCTGTTCGGCGCGTGAGATGTCCATTTCTGAATGTTCCGGAAAAGCGTTCGTATGAACGCAGGAAACCGTTCCGCAAATCACTGGGAATGCGGGGCGACGTTTCCGGCCCGTGCGCGCAATCAATAAAGGGGATTGCGGGGACGGGCCCTTACCGGGACTCAGACGAAGAAGTGAACATCAAAACTCCAGAAAGACGATGCTTTCCTAGAAGACGCTCGCGAGCACGTCAAGGTGTCCGTGCAACGCCAGGGTGCCGACAGCCGCGGCAGCCACCTGGACAACGACGATGAGCGCCAAACGGGTTCGAAACGGTTCCTTGCGCGTCTTGTGGCGAAATATGTGCCGGGCGGCCATCGCACCAGGACTTCCGCCGAGAAGAGAGATTGTCAGCAGTGTCTGCTCGCTGATGCGCCAACGGCCCGCGCGCGCAGCCCGTTTGTCAAACCAAAACAGCCCGAAGCTTAAGATGTTGATGTAGGCTGCGTACAATGCGAGTGCGGTGACGGTCGACATCGGGAAATCTTGGCGCAAGGGTGCTAAACGGTGGTTAAGCGGCGCTTCGCATTCGCGGTTGCACGGAGATGGGCGCCAGATGACGCCGAACAACTTGCACCCGTGAACCAATTGTTCTACCGAGAAACCAAGAATTCAGGCTTCAAAGAAGAGCATGATATGAGCATTGTCGACGTCCGCACCCCCGATCCGAAACGCTTCATCCCCGGCGCCACCGGCGACTGGGAAGTCATCATCGGCATGGAAGTCCATGCCCAGGTGCTTTCCAATTCGAAGCTGTTTTCGGGTGCCTCGACGGAATTCGGCAATGCGCCGAACGCGAACGTCTCGCTGGTCGATGCCGCCATGCCCGGCATGCTGCCCGTCATCAACGAGGAATGCGTGAAGCAGGCCGTGCGCACCGGCCTCGGCCTCAAGGCTACGATCAACAAGCGCTCGATCTTCGACCGCAAGAACTATTTCTATCCGGATCTGCCGCAGGGCTATCAGATCTCGCAGTTCAAGGATCCGATCGTCGGCGAAGGCAAGATCATCATCTCGATCGGGCCGGATCGCCAGGGTCAGTTCGAGGATGTCGAAATCGGTATCGAACGCCTGCATCTGGAACAGGATGCCGGCAAGTCGATGCACGACCAGCATCCGTCGATGTCCTATGTCGACCTCAACCGCTCGGGCGTGGCGTTGATGGAGATCGTCTCCAAGCCGGACATGCGTTCGTCGGACGAAGCGAAAGCTTACATGACCAAGCTGCGCTCGATCGTGCGCTACCTCGGCACCTGCGACGGCAACATGGACGAAGGCTCGATGCGCGCCGACGTCAACGTTTCCGTCCGTCGTCCGGGCGAAGCCTTCGGCACGCGCTGCGAGATCAAGAACGTCAACTCGATCCGATTCATCGGCCAGGCGATCGAATATGAGGCACGTCGCCAGATCGGCATCCTCGAGGATGGTGGCGTGATCGACCAGGAGACCCGCCTGTTCGACCCGAACAAGGGCGAGACCCGCTCGATGCGCTCGAAGGAAGACGCGCACGACTACCGCTACTTCCCGGATCCGGACCTGCTGCCGCTGGAATTCGACGATGCCTTCGTCGAAGCCCTGAAGGCCGACCTGCCGGAGCTGCCTGACGACAAGAAGGAACGGTTCGTCCGCGACCTCGGCCTTTCGGTTTACGATGCGTCGGTTCTTGTTTCCGAGAAGTCGATCGCGGACTATTTCGAGGCGGTAGCCGAGGGGCGCGATGGCAAGATTGCTGCGAACTGGGTCATCAACGACCTGCTCGGCGCCTTGAACAAAGCCGGCAAAGCCATTGAAGAGACTCCGGTTTCGCCGGCGCAGCTCGGCGGAATCATCGACCTCATCAAGGCTGAGACGATTTCCGGCAAGATCGCCAAGGATCTCTTCGAGATCGTCTGGAACGAGGGTGGCGACCCGGCGGAAATCGTCGAGGCGCGTGGCATGAAGCAGGTGACCGACACCGGCGCAATCGAAAAGGCTGTCGATGAGATCATCGCCGCCAACCCCGATCAGGTTGCCAAGGTTCAGGCCAAGCCCTCGCTTGCCGGCTGGTTCGTTGGCCAGGTGATGAAGGCGACCGGCGGCAAGGCCAACCCGCAGGCTGTACAGGCCTTGGTGAAGGCCAAGCTCGGCATCGAGGAATAACGATGTTCTTCGTGCGCACGGCCAGCGAGCGCGACCTGGACAAGGTTCGTGCCCTGCTGATCGAAACGTGGCACGCGACCTACGACACTTTCTATGGCGTCGAGAAGGTCAACGAGCTGACGGAGCGCTGGCACTCGCTGCCGGCGCTGAAGGCCCGCCTCGCGCGCAAGAACGCCGAATTCCTGGTGGCCGATGACGGCCGGCAGATCGGCGGCATGGGCTTTGCGGCGATGTCGGACACGCAGCCCAAGACCGCCGTGCTCCATCAGCTTTATGTGCTGCCGAAATTTCAGCGGCAGGGTATTGGCCGCGACATCTTCGCCGAGCTTGAGACCTGTTTCCCCGATGCCGAGCGCATGCGCGTCGAAGTCGAGCCGCAGAACCTGCATGCGCTGGCGTTTTACCGAACGCATGGCTTCTCAGAGATGGGCAAGACGGCGAATTGCGGTGACGAGCAATCCGGTCTGCCGGCCATCATCCTGGAGAAGCGGCTTCTCAGCTGAAGCAAGTCGCGCAAAGGTGCAGCGGTTTTGCAAAAACGGCATGCGAGATATCAGATCTTAGAGCGTAAGGGGCGATCTGGTAGATTGCGACCCGCTTTGGAGATCTTTCCGCTGCCGTAGCCTGGTCCGTTCCGCCTGTGGAAAACCTCGGGAGAGATTGCGCCGTCATCAAGCCGTTACCTTCTGGTGTTTGGTCCGCTGCTGATGAACGCTGTGAGCGGAGGAACCATGGACGCGACAACCGAACTCTTGATCCGCAAGGCCAAGCGCGAAGACCTGCCGGCGATCGTCGCTCTCTTCGCCGCCGATCAGATCGGTGGTCATGGTGACACGACCGATCCCGCCGCTTTCGGCGACTATGTCGCCGCCTTCGATAAAATCGAGGCTTCGTCACTGCAGACACTCTTCGTCGCAGTCCTTGCCGGCGAGATCGTCGGTACCTTTCAGACGGCGCTGCATACCACCTTGTCGGGGCGGGGCAGTTCCAGCCTGATTGTCGAGGCGGTTCAGACGCGTGAAGATATGCGCGGCCGCGGCATCGGTGAACGCATGATGCGCCATGCCATCGCCGAGGCGCGAGGCCGCGGAGCGAAGAAGGTGCGGCTGACGTCCAATGCCGTGCGCACGGATGCGCATCGTTTCTATGAGCGGCTTGGCTTCGTGCGCAGCCATTTCGGCTTTCTCATGCCGTTGAAATGACGGCCTTTGCCTCGGAATCACTGGACAAGCCATGAGCGGCGGGGCATAAGCGGGAACATGGTTTTGGTATCTGGCCGCCTTCCCAACGGCCGGTCAAGGACGGCATCGATGAAGCTCCTGCTGCAGATTTTCACCTGGTGGAACGAACAGACGATCGGAACGCGCTTTCACACCTGGCGCCACGGTCAACGGGTCGGTCAAGACGAGCTCGGCAATGTCTACTACCAGGGTGGCAAGGATTCCGAAGGCCGAACCCGCCGCTGGGTGATCTATAACGGCTATGCCGAAGCCTCCGCCATTCCGGCCGGCTGGCACGGCTGGATGCATCACCGCACCGACGTTTCGCCGGCCGACGAGAAATACACGCCGCGCGAATGGCAGAAGCCGCATCGCGCGAACCCGACCGGCACGGCCAATGCCTACCGCCCGCAGGGTTCGATCGCAGCCACCGGCAAGCGCCCGCGCGTGACCGGCGACTACGACGCCTGGACACCGGGTTCCTGAGAAATCTCTCTTCAGCGACGAGGACGGACCGCGGAATTGTTCCTCGATCACGGCGCGGCCACAATTGATGGTTAGCGCCTGAAATCCATCGACGATGAATAGGGCACGCGGGAGACAGGCGACAATGACAGGTTCTGATCTGCGCAAAGCAATCGGCCAAGGTGCGCGGCGGTTGGGCTTGTCCCTGCTTGCCGGTTTGCCGCTGATCGCCTCGGCGGGAGCCGTCGATGCGGCGCGCCTCTCCAATGCCGTTGCTGTCTTCTCCGGCATCGACAAGATCACCGGCCGTATCACGACCTTCGACGTCTATATCGGTGAGACGGTCCAGTTCGGCGCCCTTCAGGTCACGCCGCGCGTCTGCTACAGCCGCGACGATACCGAGGCGCAGAAGATCACGACCTTCGTCGAGGTTGAAGAGATCACGCTCGACCGCAAGATCCGCCGCATCTTCACCGGCTGGATGTTCGCCGATAGCCCGGGCCTGAACGCCGTCGAGCATCCGGTCTATGACGTGTGGCTGCAGTCCTGCAAGGCGACGTCCGATTTGCCGCCGCCGGATACCGCGGCGAAGCAGTAGTCTGCCAAGGCTGCCGGACCTGAGATCGGCAGCCCAACACCTATCCATCTCCGTCATCATCCCGGCGCTATGCGCTTGGCGGTTCCTTGCGGCCGAACAGGCCCTTGACGAAACGCAGAACCGCAGCGCCGGCAATCAGGACCACTACGGCGCCTTTTTTCAGAAAGGCCAGCGCGACGGCAAGCAAACCGGCCTTGGCGGCGACCTTGGCGCCAGCGCCGGCAGCAATAAGACCCGCCATTCCGTAGGCCGCGACCGCGTCGCCCTCCTTGAAGTCCGCGTAAGCCTGACCGGCATCGAACTGCACCATGCCGGTCACACCCGGCAGTCCCGCCTTGATTTCATCGAGTTGCTCGAGTCCCGAAATGAAGTTCATCTGCAGCACACCTTCCCGGCTGAGGATGCGAACCGAATAGTTCAGGGTGTGGGGACCGTTCGGATCCTTGCCGAAGATCAGGTCACGTGCCCAGTGCATCGTGTGCGTTCCCAGATCGTAATGGGGAGGGGAGGCCCAGCCAACCAACGTGATCGGATCGTAGCCCTGCTTCTCGCGCTCGATGTTGTTTTCGGCTGAGGCTTCCTTTAGTTGCGCCAACAGTTCGGTGAAGTCGGTCGTCAGCGCATCTGCGTCCGAGACGTAACCGTCCTTCAGATAGTCGATGGCCGATCCCCAGGCTTTGTCTGCGTCCGGCGCATACTTGGCGGGAAATACCATGCCGAGATAACCCTCGGCCGAGCCGGGCGGATTGCCCCACAGGTCGACAAGGACCTTCCTGGTATCGGCAGGATCCAGGAAATAGAAATCCGCTGGAATGTCGAGCTGCGCATGGGCAGAGGGCAGCGACACCTTGCCCTGCTTGAAATCAAGCGACCCCACGATGGCCGAATACTCGGGTGACAGGTTCGGTTCGCTACCGAACATCTCACGATATGTCTTTGCTTCCGCAACTGCGCTGGAAGCCATGAAAACCGATAATGCCAATATGAACTTGTTCATCCAGATGTCCCCTCGAATACGGCCGAAGTCTGGATGAACACGTGACCGAAGTACATCTCCAGGTGGAGATATCCAACGAAGAGTATCTAGAACGAGAGGTCCGGCGAGTTCATCGCGTTGCCGAGCATGATCTCATATTCGGCCTTCGGTACGTCGATCGCACCGAAGGATTTGAGATGCTCAGTGGTGAATTGGGTGTCCAGCAACTCAAAGCCCCGGGCGCGCAGGTGCTCCACCAGGTGCACGAGGCAGATCTTCGAGGCGTCGGTGCGCCTGGAAAACATACTCTCGCCGAAGAAAGCCGAACCGAGCGAGACGCCGTAGAGACCGCCGACCAGCACGTCATTCTCCCAGGCTTCGACGCTGTGGGCGTAACCCATCGTGTGCAGCGTTGCATAGAGGGTACGGATCTTGCTGTTGATCCAGGTCGTCGGCCGGTCCGGGGCGGGGGCGGCGCAGCCTTCCATCACCGCTTCGAAGGCGGTGTTGAAGCGGATGTCGAAGGGTTTCCGGCGGATCGTCTTGGCGAGGCTGCGGGAGACATGAAAGTTCGTCAGCGGGATAACGCCGCGAATTTCCGGCTCGACCCAGAAGAGCTCCGGGTCGTCGGCCGAATCGGCCATCGGGAACAGGCCGATCGAATAGGCGCGCAGCAGCATATCCGGGGTAATGTCGGGCTGCTTGCTGCGCGTCCCTTTCAACGTATGGCCCTTACTCGGACGTGGCGGCCAGATGCTTTTCCAGCCAGTGGATATCGTAGTCGCCGTTGGCGATATCCTGATTATTGATCAGGTCTTGGAACAACGGAAGCGTGGTCTTGATGCCGTCGATGACAAATTCGTCGAGGACGCGGCGCAGACGCATCATGCACTCGACGCGAGTGCGCCCGTGTACGATCAGCTTGCCGATCAGGCTGTCGTAGTACGGAGGGATACGATAGCCCTGATAGGCACCGGAATCGACGCGTACACCAAGACCGCCCGGCGCGTGGAAATGCGTGATCGTGCCCGGGGAGGGGACGAAGGTGCGTGGGTCCTCGGCGTTGATGCGGCATTCGATGGCGTGACCGGAGAACACGATGTCTTCCTGCTTGACCGAAAGACCGCCGCCGGACGCGACGCGGATCTGCTCGTGCACGAGGTCGATGCCGGTGATCGCTTCGGTGATCGGATGCTCGACCTGAAGACGGGTGTTCATCTCGATGAAATAGAACTCGCCGTTCTCGTAGAGGAACTCGATCGTGCCGGCGCCGCGGTACTTGAGCTTCTTCATGGCGTCGGCGCAGATCTGGCCGATCTTCATGCGCTGGTCGACGTTGAGAGCGGGGGAGTTCGCCTCTTCCCAGACCTTCTGGTGACGACGCTGCAGCGAGCAGTCGCGCTCGCCGAGGTGTACGGCGTTGCCCGCACCGTCGCCGACGACCTGGATTTCGATGTGACGCGGCTGGCCGAGAAACTTCTCCATGTAGACCGCGTCGTTACCGAAGGCCGCCAGGGCCTCGGCGCGCGCCGTGGCCACGGCATGTTCGAGATCGGCTTCCGTTCGTGCAACCTTCATGCCGCGGCCGCCGCCGCCGGCGGTGGCCTTGATCAGAACCGGAAAGCCGATCTGGCGGGCGACTTCAAGCGCATTCTCCGGCTTCACTTCGCCATCGGAACCCGGAACGACCGGGATGCCAAGCTCCTGCGCCGTCTTCTTGGCGGTGATCTTGTCGCCCATGAGGCGGATGTGCTCGGCCGTCGGGCCGATGAAGGTGATGTCGTGCGCTTCGAGAATTTCGGCGAACTTGGCGTTTTCCGACAGGAAGCCGTAGCCCGGGTGCACGGCGTCGGCACCGGTAATTTCGCAGGCGGCGACGATCTGGTGAATGTTCAGATAGCTATCGCGCGAGGGCGGCGGACCGATGCAGACGCTCTCGTCGGCGAGGCGCACATGCATGGCGTCGCTGTCGGCCGTGGAGTGGACGGCAACCGTCGCGATGCCGAGCTCCTTGCAGGCGCGCAGCACGCGAAGGGCGATTTCGCCGCGATTGGCAATGAGAATTTTCGAGATCATCGCCGCGCCGCCTTATTCGATTACGATCAGCGGTTCGCCATATTCGACGGGGGCTGCGTCCTGAACGAAGATTTCGGTGACCTTGCCCGAGCGCGGAGCCGGGATCTGGTTCATCGTTTTCATCGCCTCGATGATGAGGATGGTCTGGCCTTCCTTGACGGTGGCGCCGACTTCGATGAAGGGGCGCGCACCGGGAGCCGGAGCTAGATAGGCGGTGCCGACCATCGGGGCCGTCACAGCGTTCTTCGACGCGCGGCCACTATCGGCAGCCGGAGCGGCGACGGCGTTGGCCGGGGCGGCGGCGGCAGCAGCGGCAGGAACCTGATAGGCCGGCATCTGCGGCATCATCGGCATTGCCACCGGCGTGCCGTTGCGCGAGACGCGAATGCGCAGGTCGTCCTGCTCGACTTCGATCTCGGTCAGATCGGTGTCCTTGAGAATGTTGGCGAGATCGCGGATCAGCGCCTGGTCGATACCTGGTTTCTTGTCAGCCATGGAATATGAGCCTCTTAATGTTCTTTTTATTTCGACGGATTTGTCAGGTTCTTTAGCGCATGCAGCGCAAGAATGTAACTCTGCGCGCCGAAGCCGCAGATGACGCCTTTGACGGCAGGCGCGATCATCGATTTGTGACGGAATTCTTCGCGCGCATGGATGTTCGAGAGGTGGAGTTCGACCACCGGAATGCCGATGGCGCGGATGGCGTCGTGAAGCGCGATCGACGTATGGCCATATGCCGCCGGATTGATCGCCACGCCGGCGGCGACGCCGCCAGCCTCATGCAGCCAGTCGACCAGCGTGCCCTCGTGGTTTGATTGGCGGAAATCGACCGCGAAGCCGAGCGCATCGCCCTCGGCTTTGCACATCGCCTCGATATCGGCGAGCGTCTGGCCGCCGTAAATACCCGGTTCGCGCTTGCCCAGCGCATTCAGGTTGGGGCCGTTCAGCACGAAAATGGTCGATGGCATAAGGGATTCCGGTCCGATGATGGAGGGTTACCTATAGACTGATGGTCCCGCGAGGAAAAGCCCTTTGGGCCCCCGCGGGATTTGTCCACAGTCATGGGAAGGTTCGTCAGCAGGCCGTCTTGCCGCACTCGCGCATATTGGCGACCTTGCCCTCGATTTCTTCGGCGCCGACGGCGCCGAAGACTGCCTCGTTGCCGATGACATAGGACGGTGTGCCGGTGATGCCGAGGTCGTTGGCGAGCCCATAGGCCTCGCGCACAGCCGCGTCATGCGGCTCCTTTTCCATCTTGGCGCGCAACTGATCCTCAGGAACGCCGAGCTTGGCGGCGACCGCAAGGGCGGTCTCTTCCGTAGCGCGGTCTTCGCCGCCGAGCAGGGCGCGATGGAAGTCGCCGTACTTCTCCGGAGCGATGAGACGGAACGCAGCACTCACCTTGTGCGCCGCCAGCGAGTCCGGGCCGAGGATCGGCAGTTCCTTCAGCACGAAGCGGACGTTCTTGTCCTTGCCGAGGATTGCGTCCATGTCCGAAAGGGCGCGTTTGCAATAGCCGCAGTTGTAGTCATAGAACTCGACGATGGTGACGTCGCCCTTGGGATTGCCCAGCACCATGTCATAGTCGGAGTTGAAGATCGCCTTCTTGTTCTCGGTGATCGCGCTTTCGGCGGCCTCCTGCTGCTTGGCACGCTGCTTCGTCGTCAGCGCCTCCTGGACCTCCAGCATGATCTCCGGATTGGCGATCAGGTACTCCTTGATGAAGGCGCCGATCTCTTCCTTCTGCTTCGCGTCGAGCGCAAACGCGCTCTGCGGCAGGCTGACTCCGGCCACGAGCGCGGCGAGCGTTCCGGCGGCAACCATCTTGGTGCTGAAATTCATTTCTACCTCGTTGTCCTTGCGTATCCTGTGTGTCGTCCATTGCCCATCGTCACGTCAACCGGGGCAGTTCCAAAAGACAACAGGAATCCTCGTATTCGCTATATGCTCGCAGCATAGGGTGGGTGCCGCGGAAACGAAACGGCAAAATCGGCGGAAATACGGCACTCGCGGACTTGTGAAGGTCAATATCATCGGGCAAAGGGGCTGGAGCACAGCCGCATATCGAGGATTTTCCGTTGATCGACTTGTCAAAACGCAGCGCCGTCGAACCTTTTCACGCGATGGATGTGCTGGCGGAGGCGACTCGTCGCCGCAATGCCGGCCACCCGGTGATCTCTATGGCGGTCGGGCAGCCGGCGCATCCGGCGCCGGCGGCCGCATTGGAAGCCGCGCGCAACGCGCTGCAACACGGGCGCCTTGGCTATACCGATGCGCTCGGCACTCTGTCGCTGCGCAAGGCCATCGCCCGCCACTACGAGAAGCGCCACGGCATTGCACTCGATCCGCAGCGGGTAGCCGTGACCACAGGGTCATCGGCCGGCTTCAATCTCGCTTTCCTCGCGCTCTTCGATCCCGGCGATTGCGTCGCCATCGCGCGGCCCGGCTATCCGGCCTACCGCAACATCCTGGCCGCGCTCGGCCTGACGGTGGTCGAGGTCGAGGCCAATGCCGACACCGGCTTCACGCTGACGCCGGAAAGCCTGGCGCGGGCCGCCGCAAAGGTCGGCCGGCCGCTGAAGGGCGTATTGCTGGCAAGCCCGGCGAACCCGACCGGCACCGTCACGGGCAGGGCCGGCCTCAGGGCGCTGGCCGACTATTGCCAGGCGGAATCGATCGCCTTCATTTCGGACGAGATCTATCACGGCCTGACCTTCGCTGGCGAAGAGGCGAGCGCGCTGGAGGTTACCGACGAGGTGATCGTCATCAACTCCTTCTCCAAATATTACTGCATGACCGGATGGCGCATCGGTTGGATGGTCTTGCCGGCCGACAAGGTGCGCGGATTCGAGCGCATCGCCCAGAGCCTTTACATTTCGCCGCCGGAGCTGTCGCAGATCGCTGCCGAAGCTGCGCTCGACGCGCATGAGCAACTCGACGGCTACAAGGCCGCCTATGCGGCTAATCGCGAGATGCTGCTGAAGCGCCTGCCGGAGATCGGCTTCTCCATCGCCTCGCCGATGGATGGCGCCTTCTACGCGTATGCCGATGTCAGCCGCTTCACCAATGACAGCATGGCCTTTGCCCGCCGGATGCTTGCCGAGATCAATGTCGCGGCGACGCCGGGCTTCGACTTCGATCCGCTCGAGGGACACCGTACGATGCGCTTTTCCTATGCTGGCGCTGAGGGTGACATGGCCGAGGCAATGGACAGGATCGCCCGCTGGCTTGCCTGATTACCCGGCCGAACGGACGGGGGAGCGAAGACGTCCCGTCTGCTTCGGCTACTACCTGTAAAGAAAAGGCCCGGAGCGATCCGGGCCTTTTCTATTCACGATCTTTCGCGTTCAACGCTTCGAGGCGCCAGGGTCCCGGTTCGGCTTCGAGCCGGGACCAGAGAGCGACTTCTTAGAAGAAGCCGCGGCGCTGCCACCAGCCACCCTTCTTGGGCTTGGCGGGCTCTTCCTCTTCGCCTTCGGCCTTCGGAGAATTCGAAGTCACGACCGGTTCCGAGGCGATCTTCGAGAGATCGCGGTTTGCGCGCGCCGGCCTGGTTTCGGCGAGGTCGGCCGCAGCCTCTTCCACAGCCTCGGCGGCGACGTCGACGTCTGCCGGCTGATCTTCGACGGCGGCCTGGGCGACGTTATCGACGGCCGCGACCGGTTCTTCCGCCTTCACAGCCTTCTTGCGGGTCCGCTTCGGCTTGGCCGGTTTGGCCTCGACGACCTCGGCCTCCTCGACGGCTGCAGCGGTTTCCTCGGCGGCTACGGCGACTTCGATCTCGGCGGTAACGGAAGGCGCTTCTACGGCCTCCGGTTCGTCGGCGTCATCACCTTCCGCATCGGCCTCGATCTGGCCTTCTTCACCTTCGCCCTCCGGTCGGTTGCGGCGGCCACCGCGCTTGCCGCGACGGCGACGCTTGCGCTTCTGTTCGCCGTCAGCGGTCGTGGCTTCGGTGTCGACGCTCTCGTCGTCGGCTTCGCCTTCATCTGCCTCGTCTTCCAGATCGCCTGCCGCTTCGGAAGCCTGGGTCACACCGCCCTCGGCTTGCTGGCCGCCCTTGCCGCGACGGCGACGCCGGCGCTTGCGCTTGCGGCCACCCTGGTCGTCGGAGGACTGGGCAGCCTTCGGCTGCTCCTGGCGCTGCTCGCTGGCGATTTCTTCGGCTTCTTCTTCGTCGAGATCCTCTTCGATCACGACGTCATCTTCTTCCGGCTCCGGCTCGAAATGCAGGAGCTGCTCGATCTTGACCGGGTTTTCGACCGGTTCGCCGCGATCGATCGCGAAGTGCTGCGCACCGACATGGGCGTCTGCCTCGATGATGATCGAGACGCCGAAGCGACCTTCGTAATCCATGATCGTGCCGCGCTTCTGGTTGAGCAGGTAGAGCGCGATATCCGGGATGGTGCGTACGGTGATGTCGTGCGTGGTGTTCTTGAGCAGATATTCCTCGATGCCGCGCAGTACATGCAGGGCGACGGAAGACTGCGAGCGAACGTGACCCGTGCCGTTGCAGTGCGGGCAGGTCTGCATCGTCGATTCGAGCACCGAGGCGCGAATGCGCTGGCGCGACATTTCGAGCAGGCCGAAATGCGAGATGCGGCCGACCTGGATGCGGGCGCGATCGTTCTTCAGGCAGTCCTTCAGCTTCTTCTCGACGGCGCGGTTGTTGCGCTTTTCCTCCATGTCGATGAAGTCGATGACGACAAGGCCGGCAAGGTCGCGCAGGCGCAACTGGCGGGCCACTTCTTCGGCCGCCTCGAGGTTCGTCTGCAGCGCCGTGTCTTCAATCGAGTGCTCGCGCGTCGACCGACCGGAGTTGACGTCGATCGAAACCAGCGCTTCGGTCTGGTTGATGATGATGTAGCCACCGGACTTCAGCGTCACCTGCGGCTGCAGCATGCGGTCGAGCTGTGCTTCGATGCCGGAGCGCGAGAAGATCGGATGCACGTCGCGATAGGGCTGAACCACCTTGGCGTGGCTCGGCATCAGCATCTTCATGAAGCCCTTGGCTTCCTTGTAGCCTTCCTCGCCGGAAACGATGATCTCGCCGATATCCTTGTTGTAGAGATCGCGGATCGAGCGCTTGATCAGGCTGCCTTCCTCATAGACGAGGCAGGGGGCAGTGGAGTTCAGGGTCAGCGTGCGGACATTTTCCCACAGGCGCATCAGGTATTCGAAGTCGCGCTTGATCTCGACCTTGGTGCGGTTCGCACCGGCGGTGCGCAGGATGACGCCCATGCCCTGCGGCACTTCGAGGCCGCGCGCGATTTCCTTCAGGCGCTTGCGGTCCTGCAGGTTGGTGATCTTGCGGGAGATGCCGCCGCCGCGCGCCGTGTTCGGCATCAGCACCGAGTAGCGGCCGGCGAGCGACAGGTAGGTCGTCAGCGCCGCGCCCTTGTTGCCGCGCTCTTCCTTGGCGACCTGGACGAGCAGGATCTGGCGGCGCTTGATGACTTCCTGGATGCGATACTGCTTCCGGGGCTTGCGGATCTGACGATCCGGAACCTCTTCCATGGCGTCTTCCGCGCCGACGGACTCGATGATTTCCTTTTCGCCATCGTGGCTGTCGTCGTCATCATCGTCGTCGTCATGGCGACGGCGGCTGTCGACGTCCTCGGAGATGGTGTCGGTATCGACCATCGCGGCCATTTCGCCGCCGTTGCTTTCGTCGCCATCGGCGGAGGCGGCTGCCGCTTCTTCGGCAGCCTTGGCCTTGGTCTTGCGGGTGCGCTTCGGCTTTGCCTTCGGCTTTTCGGCCGGCGCTTCGTCTTCAACCACTGGTTCGGCGGCGACGGTTTCTGCCGGCTGCGCCGCGGTTTCGGGCTCCGTTGCGACCTCGAGGTCGACGGGAACGGAAAGCTCGCTCGTCGGCGCCGGTGCGGTTTCGACATGTTCGATGTCGTCGTCGCGTCGTGCTTCTTCGGCTTCGGCCTTCAGCAGGGCCTGACGGTCGGCAAGGGGGATCTGGTAGTAATCGGGATGAATTTCGGCGAAGGCCAGAAATCCGTGGCGGTTGCCGCCATAGTCGACGAAGGCGGCCTGCAGCGAAGGCTCCACCCGGGTGACCTTCGCCAGATAGATATTGCCGCGGATTTGCTTCTTATGTTCCGACTCGAAGTCGAATTCTTCTATGCGGTTCCCGCGTACGACAACGACGCGCGTCTCCTCGGAGTGAGACGCATCGATAAGCATTTTCTCTGCCATCTAAGCTGTGCTCCTCGGCGCACCAGCGGAACGGGAGACAGACCTGCTTCCTTGGGAAGACTGCCAAACACGTCGGAAGGTGCGCCGGATATGAAAGTTCCTGTTTGGTGCAGGCGATGGTGCAGCAGCCAGACGACAGCCGGAACATGTCTGTTCCGGGGCCGCTCTACTTCTGACCGATACCGCTGAGTCAACATCAATGACCAAACAAGAATGCCAATGTCCAAGGTCTCATGAAGACCCGATGAATGCGCCCGCTTGCGGGCGTTGGTGAAAAATCACCATCAAGAACTCCGGCCACCGCCGGAAATTTGCGATCCAGTATACGAGGAGGAAATGCAGAGACGGCGGATGAACGCTTGCGACCGCGGAAGTGCGATGCGTTTAACCGGTTAATCCGGTTCGACCACTCCCTGGCGCCAAGCTTTGGAGAAGCTCCGGCTGCCCGGTCGACTGTTCTATCCCGTCAACACTTTCTCCTTGTGACGCTTTTATGTTTTCTATGTCACATTGGCAAGGGAAAAGCCCGTGCCGCCACAATAATGATCGATTCGCTTGTCCACGTGGAGTAGGCCGGCAAATGATGAATCGATGGCTTCGGTGCAGAGCGGAAGATGACCTTTGTCAAGCTTTGGTTAACCATAAAGGTTCATTGATCAAGGTGTGCGTTTGGTGGCCGCGTCGGCTGCCGTCTGGTTTTTGAGAAAGTGGTGGGGAGCCCAAGGTGAAGCCTTTGGCGGTTTGGATGCGCGGTTCGCTGTTGTCGTTAATGTCGCGTACGGGTTGGCGTTTGCTCGGTGCATCGTTGCTCGTCGGAGGTTTTCTCTTGAACGCGCCGACCGCCAATGCTGTCGAGCCGGGCCCCTTGCTCGCTTTTGGCGCACGGATCGCCGGTGACGACGCGCGCACTCGGGTCGTCGTCGAGTTCGACCGCAAGCCGGATTTTTCCCTTCATTACGTGGCCGACCCGGTTCGCGTGGTTGTCGATCTTCCGGAAACAGCCTTTGGCCTGAAGGCGGAGAGCCTCGAGCCGCGTGGCCTGTTCGATGCGATCCGCTATGGCGGCATGGGGGCGGGCAATTCCCGCATCGTTCTCTCCGCGAAGGGACCGGTCGCCGTGACCCATGCGGAAGTAATTGCGGAAGAAGGGGGCAAAGGCTACCGCCTGGTCCTCGACGCCGTACGGGTCGACCAGGCGCGTTTCGATGCGCTTCTCGGCGAACAACAGTGGACCGGTTCTGTCGCAGCGACGAAAACCGACAGACCCGTCGCGGTAGCGCCTACGAAGGACGGCGGGCCGTTCATCGTCGCGATCGATGCCGGTCACGGCGGCATCGACACCGGCGCGCTCGCCGGCGAGACGAAGACGGAAGAGAAACACGTCACGCTGGCCTTTGCCAAAGATCTCGCCGCGGCCCTGAACAAGGGCGCGGGGATTGAAGCTTTCCTCACCCGCGAAGAGGATGTCTTTCTCTCGCTGCCGCAACGCGTGCAGATTGCCCGCAACAAGGGCGCCAATCTTTTCATCTCGCTCCACGCCGATGCGCTTCGGCAGAAGGACATCCGTGGCGCTACGGTCTATACGATCTCCGACAAGGCGTCGGACCATCTGGCCGCAAGCCTTGCTGCCCGCGAGAACCTTTCGGACGAAATCGCCGGCGTACCACTTCAAAGCGAGCCCGCGGAGGTCGCCGATATCCTGATCGACCTGACCCGCCGCGAGACGCAGGCCTTCTCCGTCAATATGGCGCGCGCGGTGGTTTCCTCTTTCGAGGGCCAGATCAATCTCATCAACAACCCGCACCGCTTCGCCGGGTTCCGGGTGCTGCAGGCTCCCGATGTGCCGTCGATTCTGCTGGAACTGGGATTCCTGTCGAACAAGGAGGATGAGAAGTTGCTGCTGGATCCGGAATGGCGTCGAAAAGTTTCGGAACGTCTTGCCGTCGCGGTTCAGCGTTACCGCGAGCAGGCGGTCGCCAGCGGCGGCTGACGTTTGAAGGCAGGCCCGGGAACGAAGTGATTTGTGTCGCCCCGGTAACAGCGTTATGCTTTTCAACTGGATGCGCACGCAATAATCAGAAACAGCCCTATTTTACGCACAATCCGCGACCTAACCGGAATTGCGCCCGGATTTGTTGAGAAACGAGTTGATGCCCGGGGTTCCTCGCCATATGAGGAGCCGGGCTGGCGGGGCGCTGCGATGCCAGACGATTTCTGACGAAAGAGTTTGGTCGGACCGACGCAATGTAAGCCGGCGGGACAGAGCATGGACTGTCGCGGGGCGGTCCGGCAATTGGACGATAATTAAGGTACCGGTATCTGACTGATGATCAGGCTGATTGGATATTTCTTCGGGATTGGTGCGTTTCTGCTGCTTGGCGTGGCCGGAGCCGTGGCGCTTTATCTGGGCGTCGTCACCAAGGATCTACCTGACTACGAGGTGCTGGCGAAATATTCGCCGCCTGTGACGACGCGCTTTCATGCCGGCAACGGCGCCCTGATGGCAGAATACGCGCGCGAGCGGCGTCTCTATCTGCCGATCCAGGCGATCCCGGATCGCGTCAAGGCGGCCTTCATCTCGGCCGAAGACAAGAATTTCTACCAGCATCCGGGCGTCGACCTTACGGGTCTCGCCCGCGCTATCGCCGTCAACCTGCAGAACTTCGGCTCCGGCCGTCGGCCCGTGGGCGCATCGACGATCACGCAGCAGGTGGCAAAGAACTTCCTGCTGTCGTCCGACCAGACGATCGACCGCAAGGTCAAGGAAGCGATCCTTTCCTTCCGTATCGAGCAGGCCTACAGCAAGGACCGCATCCTTGAGCTCTATCTCAACGAGATCTTCTTCGGCCTCAATTCCTACGGCATTGCCGGCGCGGCGCTGACCTATTTCGACAAGTCGGTCACCGAGCTCACCATTGCCGAGACCGCCTATCTTGCCGCTCTGCCGAAGGGCCCGGCCAACTACCATCCGTTCCGCAAGACCGAAGCCGCCATCGAACGCCGCAACTGGGTGATCGACCGCATGGTGGAGAACGGCTACGTCACCAAGGCCGATGGCGAAGAGGCCAAGAAGCAGCCGCTGGGCGTCAATCCACGCCGCGGTGGCGCACATCTCTTCGCGTCCGACTTCTTCGCCGAGGAGGTCCGCCGGCAGATCATCCAGAAATATGGCGACAACGCGCTCTATGAAGGCGGCCTGTCGGTTCGCACCTCGCTCGACCCGCGTCTGCAGATCGCGGCACGCAAGGCGCTGCAGGCGGGTCTGCTGAGCTATGACGAGCGCCGTGGCTTCCATGGTCCGGTAAAGACGATCGAGATCGGTGGCGATTGGGGTGAGCCGCTTGGCGCGGTTCCTGCCTTCAGCGACGTGCCGGAGTGGAAGCTCGCCGTCGTTCTGTCGGTCGATGCGCAGGGTGCCGAGATCGGCATCCAGCCGGATAAGGAAGCCTCGGGCAAGATTGTCGCCGAACGCGTTACCGGACACATCTCCGCCAAGAACATGCAGTGGGCCTACCGGTCCGCCAATGGCGACCGCAAGTCGGCGAAGTCCCCCGAGGGTGTCTTCGGCGCCGGCGATGTCGTCTATGTCGAGCCCTTGCCGGAAAAGGGCGAATATCGCCTGCGCCAGCCGCCGAAGGTCCAGGGTGGTCTCGTGGCGATGGATCCGCAGACCGGCCGCGTGCTGGCCATGGTCGGCGGCTTCTCCTATGGCCAGTCGGAATTCAACCGCGCGACCCAGGCGATGCGCCAGCCGGGCTCGTCCTTCAAGCCCTTCGTCTACGCTGCGGCGCTCGACAATGGCTATACGCCGGCGTCGGTCATTCTCGACGCCCCGATCGAAATCGTCGCCGGCGGTCAGGTCTGGCGTCCGGAAAACTATGGGGGCGGCTCGGCCGGTCCGTCGACGCTGCGTCTCGGCATCGAGAAGTCGCGCAACCTGATGACGGTTCGCCTCGCCAACGACATGGGCATGAACCTCGTTGCCGAATATGCCGAGCGTTTCGGTATCTACGACAAGATGCCGCCGCTGCTCGCGATGTCGCTGGGCTCCGGCGAAACGACGGTTCTGCGCATGGTCTCGGCCTATTCGGTTCTCGCCAATGGCGGCAAGCAGATCAAGCCGTCGCTGATCGACCGTATTCAGGACCGCTATGGCAAGACGATTTTCCGGCATGAGGATCGCACCTGCGACAACTGCAATGCAAGCGACTGGCAGAGCCAGGAAGAGCCGGTCCTGACCGACAATCGCGAGCAGGTGCTCGACCCCATGACCTCCTACCAGATCACTTCGATGATGGAGGGCGTCGTCCTGCGCGGCACGGCGGCTGGCAAGATCAAGCTCGATCGTCCGGTTGCCGGCAAGACCGGTACGACCAACGACGAAAAGGACGCCTGGTTTGTCGGCTACACGCCGGACATCGTCGCCGGCCTCTATCTCGGTTTCGACAATCCCGCGCCGCTCGGCCGCGGCGCCACCGGCGGCAGCCTCGCGGTGCCGATCTTCAACGACTTCATGCAGGAAGCCGTCAAGGGCATACGCCCGAGCAAGTTCGTCGTGCCGGAAGGCATGAGCATGGTCGCTGTCAACCGCAAGACCGGCATGGCTGCCCAAGAGGGTGAGCCGGACACGATCATAGAGGCGTTCAAGCCCGGCACCGGCCCGGCCGATACCTTCTCGGTCATCGGCGGTCTCGATCAATATGTACCGCCGGAAGAGATCCTGAAGAATTCGCCGCAGGCAAACCAGGCGGTGACCTCGGGTTCCAACGGCCTGTTCTAAGCCTTTCCTCACTTGCGATGCCCGCCGCCTTTACATCAGCGGCGGGCATCGCTATTTGACGCTCACCTTCATATCGGGTTCACAAGAAGCAGGATCATGCGCAGCGAAATCGAGAATATTGTCGACGAAATCAAGCAGGCCATAAGCCTGCTGAGGAGGCATCTTTGACTGGGATCAGGCGGTAAGACGACTGGACTGGTTGAACAACAAGGCGGAAGACCCGACCCTCTGGAACGATGCTTCGGAAGCACAGAAGCTGATGCGCGAGCGCCAGCAGCTTGACGACGGCATCAATGGGCTGCGTCGTTTCGAGCAGCAGCTCAACGACAACATCGAACTCATCGAACTCGGTGAGGAAGAGGGCGATGCGGCGATCGTCGCGGATGCCGAACAGGCGCTGCGCGAGCTTCGGTCGGAAGCGGCCAAGAAGCAGGTCGAGGCCATGCTTTCTGGCGAGGCGGATCAGAACGACACCTATCTCGAAGTGCATTCCGGTGCCGGCGGCACGGAGAGCCAGGACTGGGCCAACATGCTTCTGCGCATGTATACCCGCTGGTCCGAGCGCCAGGGATACAAGGTCGAGCTTCTGGAAATCCAGGATGGTGAAGAAGCTGGCATCAAGTCCGCGACGCTGCTCGTCAAGGGCCATAATGCCTATGGCTGGCTGAAGACCGAATCGGGCGTGCACCGCCTTGTTCGCATTTCGCCCTATGACAGCAACGCGCGCCGTCACACCTCGTTCTCTTCGATCTGGGTTTACCCGGTCGTCGACGATTCGATCCAGATCGACGTCAACGAGAGCGATTGCCGCATCGACACCTACCGCTCCTCGGGCGCCGGTGGTCAGCACGTCAACACCACCGACTCGGCGGTGCGCATCACGCACATCCCGTCGGGCATCGTCGTGCAGTGCCAGCAGGAACGCTCGCAGCACAAGAACCGGGCGAAGGCCTGGGACATGCTGCGTGCTCGCCTCTACGAGGCCGAGCTGAAGAAGCGGGAAGAGGCGGCAAACGCCGAGGCCGCGTCGAAGACCGACATCGGCTGGGGTCACCAGATCCGCTCCTACGTTCTGCAGCCCTACCAGTTGGTCAAGGATCTGCGCACCGGCGTCGAAAGCACGGCACCGGGCGATGTTCTCGACGGCGAGCTCAACGAGTTCATGGAAGCAGCGCTCGCGCACCGTGTCAGCGGCGGCGCGGATGCCGTCGTCGACGATCTGAACTAAAGCATGTCGCGCAGAAGTGCGCAGCGGTTTTGCGATAACGACATGCGATATCAAGAACTTAAGGCGCAAGGAGCGATCTGAAAGATCGCGACCGGCTTTAAGCATCGCGGCGAGAGTTCTGGAATTGAAGAAGGCCGGGTGTTCGCATCCGGCCTTTTCCTTTGCTCAGTTCGAGGCGCGCTCGATCTTGATGTCGCCGAGATCGTCGATGAGCACGGTCCAGCTCTCCGGTTCGCGCGCGCTCGGATCGGTCTTCAGATAGACCGTCGCGAACATCCCCGGCTGCGCGGTGACGCCGGTCGAGGTCTCCGGGCGAATATCGGTGACATAGGCCTTGAGCGCCGAGAACTCTTCGAGTTCCGCCGAGGAAACCACCACGGGGCCGGCGGACGTCACTTCGATCTGCTGCAGGTGGACCTGTGCCGTGCCATCCGCCTGGCGAAGCGCGACCAGCTTGTAGTAGCCGCGCCGGGCGTCGCCTCGTTTCTCGGCGGCCGCATTGGGGTCAAGTGACGAAAGTGGCTCTCCGCTTTCCTCCCAATAGCCTGTGCTCGTCACGAAAGTTACCTGCGGCGGCACGACGTTGGCGTCCTCGGCCTTGGCGCCGGCGCTGCTCACGAACAGGAGAAGCGCGAGGAGGGCGGATCTTTGCATTTGGGGTTGTCGTCCTTTCAAACCGCAGCTCCGCGGCCGCTTCGCTGTAGCATTCTGAATTGCTGCATGTTTCCTTTAATCGGGTCCGATTAAAGGAAACATGCAGCAACGGTCGCAAGCCGGTCCACGAGGATCATAACATATCGCGCGGAGAACGTGCGCTCAGTTCGAGAATTGCTCGGCCAGGATGCGGTCCGACCAGGAATGGTCGGGATCCGAGAGGATGCGCGCCGTCATGTTCTCCGATTCGGCGATCCGCACCTTGACCACCGATTTTACTTCCTGATGGTCCGCCACCGCGTTGACCGGCCGCTTGTCGGCTTCGAGGATTTCGATCTCGACGGTCACATGGTTCGGCAGCAGCGCGCCGCGCCAGCGCCGCGGACGGAAGGCGCTGACCGGCGTCATCGCGAGAAGCGGCGCCTCGAGCGGCAGGATCGGGCCATGGGCGGAGAGGTTGTAAGCCGTCGATCCGGCCGGCGTCGCCACCAGCAACCCGTCGCAGGTCAGTTCCTCGAGCCGTGTCTTGCCGTCGATGACGACGCGCAGCTTCGCGGCCTGGTAGGATTGGCGGAAGAGATAGACCTCGTTGATCGCAAGCGCCGTGAAGCTCTCGCCATAGACATCGGTCGTCTGCATCTCCAGCGGATGGAACGCGTTTTCGACCGCCTGACAAATGCGATCCGCCAGGTTCTCGGTGCTGTAGCGGTTCATCAGGAAGCCGACGGACCCGCGGTTCATGCCGTAGACCAGCTTGCCGCTGTTCATGGTCTGGTGCAGCGTCTGCAGCATGAAGCCATCGCCGCCGAGCGCCACGATCACGTCGGCCTTTGCCGGATCGTGATCACCATAGATCGCCTTGAGATCAGCCGCAGCCTTTTGCGCCTCCTCCGCAGAAGAGGCGAGGAAGGCGAAGGAATTGAACGTTCGGGCCATGAAACTCTAGTCCGTTCGATGCGTTGCGTGCCGCTTACGGCGATCTCTCGACCCTGTTTCTGGCATGGCCGGCAGCCGAACGCATCTGAAAAATTGGGAGAATTCGCAAATTTGCTTTACACCGCGCGAGATTATGGTAACTCCGACCGCTGAAAGTGCCCTTATAGCTCAGTTGGTAGAGCGGCTGATTTGTAATCAGTAGGTCGGGAGTTCGAGTCTCTCTGGGGGCACCACGTCATCCCCTTTTGCTGAAATCGCTCGCTTTTTGCCGTGGGACCGCATTCGGATTTGAGATGCGGGCAGCCGCATACAGCCACGCGGCAGCGTCGGTGTCGAGTTCGTCACGCGGTGCAATTCGAGCCATGGTCCACACTCCCGACGGTCTTGGTGATTTGCCGGTGCCGAGCGGCACCGGGCAGCGACGTCAGATATCGAACGAGTGGGCCATCCGCACCGGGACCTCGCGGCATTTCTGCAAAGCATTGAGAAGATTTTCGGCGAGATAGTCGATCAGCGCCCGGGTTGCCGGCAGCATGCCCTGGCGGGATGGGAAGACGAGATGCACGACGACGTCGTTCGACGTCCACTCCGGTAGTACCGGCACCAAGACGCCGGCACGGAAGGCGCGTTCGCAGATATGGTCCGGCAGCAGCGCCACGCCCATGCCCTCGATCGCTGCACGTTCGAGAATGATGAAGTCGCTGCAGCCGATGATCGGGCGGTGGGTGATTTCCGTCGTGTTTCCGTCGGCCGAGATGAGTCGCCAGACATCGGTCGGGTGCTGTTCGTTCATCGACAGCGTCGCCTGCTGGCTGAGATTGTCGATCGTGATCTCGCCCGCGCGGGCAAGGAACGTCGGGCTGGCGGCGAGCCGCTCGCGCACTTCGCCGAACTTGCGGATGATCAACTGATTGTCGGTATCGAGTTGGCCGCGGGCGCGAAGCGCCACGTCGACCCGTTCCTCGATGAGGTCAATGCGCCGGTTGGTGGCGATGATCAGCAGCCGGACGCCGGGATAGCGCCGGTGAAACGCCGGAAGGATATCGGCGAGCATGGGCGTGAACCCGAGCGGGCAGGCGAGCCTGACGGTGCCGGAGGGCTCGGCCCGAACGGCTGCGATTTCGGCTTCGGCGGCAGCAACGCCGTCAAGCAACCCCTGGCAATGTTCGTAGAACACGCGGCCGATGTCGGTGACGCGCAACTTGCGGGTCGAGCGCTCGAGAAGGCGCACACCGAGCTGCTCCTCCAGGCGGGCTACATGTTTGCTGAGTTTGGATTTGGGTATATTGAGGTCGCGTGCGGCAGCGCTGAAGCCGTTGTTTCGCACCACGGCGGCAAAAAGCCCGAGGTCGTTTAGATCCTGCATTGTCCTGTCTCCGAAGTGCGGATGCTCGGCGTGATTGTTTCCGTCTGGAAACAGTATGTCAAATATCCGCTGGCTTATCGGGTGATTGTTTTCCCCTCATATGTGGATCACCGCAACGCAAACACAAAGGTGTTCCCATGAATGTTCTTCATATCGACTCCGGTATCCTCGGTGATCACTCGGTTTCCCGCCGCCTGACGGCCGCCCTCGCTGCTCAGGTCAAGGCTGACCGCCCGGATGCAACGGTGACCTATCGTGACCTCGCCGCCAGCTCGCTCCCGCACCTGACCGGCGCCCAGATCATGGCTCCCGCAGATCTCGCCAGCGTGGACGCCGACCTTGCCGCCGACGTCAAGCTTGGCCGCGACATGCTCGAAGAATTCCTAGCTGCCGACACGATCATCATCGGCGCGCCGATGTACAACTTCGGTATTCCGAGCCAGCTCAAGGCCTGGATCGACCGCATCGCCGTCTCCGGCAAGACCTTCCGTTACACCGAAAATGGTCCGGAAGGCCTCGCCAAGGGTAAGAAGATCATCGTCGCCTCGACCCGCGGCGGTCATTATTCCGCCGGTCCGGCTGCCGTGATGGACCATCAGGAATCCTACCTGAAGACGGTCTTCGGTTTCCTGGGCGTCACCGATGTCGAGTTCGTCCGCGCCGAGGGCCTGAACCTCAGCGCCGACTCCAAGCAGTTCGCGATCGCCGAGGCCGAAAAGACCATTGCCGCAGGCAATGTGCTTCGCCTGGCGAGCTAAAACAAAAATGAATTCAGCGGATCACGGCGGTGATCCGGTGGAGGGGCCTTGGCCCTGCTTGCGGACGGTGCCGGTTGCAGATGCAGCCGGCATTGTCCGTTTTCGTCTATCATCATTTGCTTTATATTGCCTTCATGACGAACGGGCGGACGATCCTTTGGGGCATGACCGCTACGGTGGCTCTTTTGCTCGCCGCCGAAGCTGCCCTTGCCGCGCCGCCGGATCATGGCTGCACCTGCCGCAACCGCGACGGTTCGAAATATGAACTTGGGCAGATTGCCTGCGTCCGTGTCGACGGAAACGCCTATCTCGCGCGCTGCGAGATGAACCTCAATGTCACCACCTGGAAGAAGTTGCGCGACGGCTGTCCGACGGCCGGGATGAGCACGCCTCCGGACTCTACGCGGCAATCGGTCAGTTTCTGACGAGGAGCAGCGGTTTGCCGCCTTCGTTCCGGTCTTTCTCGAATCCGGAAGCTGTGGCCGTGAAGGCGAGCGAACTGCCGCCGTCTCCGAGCAGGGTGATGCCAAGGCCGTTTGCTGTCCAGCTCCGCAGTTTCAGTTTTCTGACGGCGCCTTCGCAAGGTTCCTCCACGGTCAGCCCCAGATTGCCGTCACTGTCGGCGGTCCCCGTGAAGCTCACTTGGCAGACGGCGGCTCCGCCTGGTCGTTTCATCTGCCACGCACCTTTCATATTGGCCGGCGCCGGCAGATGCGAGATGCCGTCCACCGCAGGTACGAGCGCCAGCCGAGGCCCGTTCTCGCCGTTCGTCAGGAGAGGGGATCCCTCGCTCTCTTCAAAGCGGGCGCGAACCTTTCGCAGGACGTCGATCAGCAACAGGCCGCCACTCCCGTCGAAATTCCAGGCGGCGACGTCGGCAAGGATTGGCAGGCTCTTGGCGCAGCCCTCGGCTCCGGCAACGGCGTAGCCGCCGATCGCCTCGTCGGCGGTGAGTGTGAGCTTGCATCCGTCCGCGCCATCGAGCGGCGCGACCAGATAATCGCCCTTCTGCGCCGCGATGATGGCGGGATCGATGTCGCCGGCCGCGGAGGCGGCGTGTGGACCGAGACAGACCGCACTCAAAACCAGCAGCCGAAACATAGATGTGCGTGATGCCCGTGCGATGATCATGAAAGCTCTCCGATCCCAACGATGCGGAGATTTCCACAGGCCCAATATCGCGTCAATGCGCGGCCTTCGGTGTCGCTGTGCTAAGCCTTGGGCAATGCGACCGCCCGCGCGGTTGTCGCGATGGGGCGGTCGGTCTGGAGATCTCAGCGGCTCAGGAATTGGCGCGCAGCATACATGGCGATCGCCGCCGCGTTCGATACGTTCAGCGATTTGATCGCACCGGGCATGTCGAGCCGGGCAAGGTCCTTCACGATCGAACGGGTCTTCTGCCGCAGCCCCTTGCCCTCGGAACCGAGAACCAGTGCGATCTTCTTACCGCTGAATGTTCCCTCAAGCGGCTGCGGCCCTTCCGAATCGAGGCCGATCGTCTGGAAGCCCAGCCGATGCAGTTCTTCGATGGCATCCGCGAGATTGGTGATCTGGATATACGGGATCATCTCCAGCGCGCCCGAGGCGGATTTGGCGAGCACGCCCGATTCGGTCGGGCTATGGCGCATGGTGGTGATCAGCGCGCCGGCGTCGAAGGCGACGGCGGAGCGCATGATGGCACCGACATTGTGCGGGTCGGTCACCTGGTCAAGCACGAGAATCAGCGGGCAGTCGCGAAGCGCTTCTAGCTTGCGATGCGGCAAGGGGCGCGTTTCGAGCATGACGCCCTGGTGGATCGCATCAGGGCCGAGGATCTTGTCGAGATCCTGCGGCGTCACGGTCTCGACCGGGAAGGGCAGGGCCGACAGTTCGCCGAGCTCCAGCCGGGCAGCGGCGTTCTGCGTAACGCTGAGGCGAACGATCTGGCGCGCCGGATTGTCGAGGGCGGCGCGAACCGTGTGCAAGCCGTAAAGCAGGACCTGTTCCGGCGCGAGTTGCGGCGGCTTCCAGTCGGCCGGCGCCTTGCGGCGCTTCTCCTGTTTCGGCGTTGGGATTTCGCCTCGCTCCCGCTTGGCGTCGCGGTGGGCGCGCCTGAGGTTGGCGTAATGGGTGTCCTTGGCGCTCTTGTCGCCGGTGCGATCTTTGCTCATGGGCGTCTTATAGAGGGGTTGCAGGCGGGGCGAAATGGTTTTCCGTGAGCGGTCCGGAATTGTCGCTGTGGAGAAATTCAGAAATTTTCCATTGAGCCGTGTTGACAGGACGAAAGAGGGCGGTCATATACCCGGCCACAGATCGAGAGCGGCAACGACAAGTCGCTGGTTGTCTCGCGATCTCAATTGCTTGGTCGAAAGATCCCGACAGAATAATGGAGGGATGCCCGAGTGGTTAAAGGGGACGGACTGTAAATCCGTTGGCTCAGCCTACGTTGGTTCAAATCCAACTCCCTCCACCATTCTGCTTCTGGATCGAAGGCCCGCGGGTATAGCTCAATGGTAGAGCAGCAGCCTTCCAAGCTGAATACGCGGGTTCGATTCCCGCTACCCGCTCCAGCAGCGAATCCTCTCCACTTTTCCAATTAAATCGATGCCTCAGTGCTTCGTGATAAGCCATTGTTTATCTTGTTCGGCTGGCGATCCGTGATTCGCGGATGGCTGGTCTTGCGTCGGCGCTTCACCGTTCTTACATTTTGTCGGGAAAAGGCCGTCGGCGACCGGTCCGGGCGTACGCAATTAAGTCTTGCGCAAATCCCCTGAAACCCTTAAACGGCTCCACAAACCGGCCCTGCCGGCTGATCATTCATACTTGACCACAGGAAACGTACCCATGGCAAAGAGCAAATTTGAGCGCAACAAGCCGCACGTTAACATTGGCACGATTGGCCACGTTGACCATGGCAAGACGTCGCTGACGGCAGCGATCACGAAGTACTTCGGCGAGTTCAAGGCGTATGACCAGATCGACGCCGCTCCGGAAGAAAAGGCCCGTGGTATCACGATTTCGACGGCGCACGTTGAGTATGAGACGCCGAACCGTCACTACGCTCACGTTGACTGCCCCGGCCACGCCGACTACGTCAAGAACATGATCACCGGTGCGGCGCAGATGGACGGCGCGATCCTGGTTTGCTCGGCCGCTGACGGCCCGATGCCGCAGACCCGCGAGCACATCCTGCTCGCCCGCCAGGTTGGCGTTCCGGCGATCGTCGTGTTCCTGAACAAGGTCGACCAGGTTGACGACGCCGAGCTTCTCGAGCTCGTCGAGCTGGAAGTTCGCGAACTTCTGTCGTCCTACGAATTCCCGGGCGACGACATTCCGATCATCAAGGGCTCGGCGCTTGCTGCTCTGGAAGATTCGGACAAGAAGATCGGCGAAGACGCGATCCGCGAGCTGATGGCAGCGGTTGACGCCTACATCCCGACGCCCGAGCGTCCGATCGACCAGCCGTTCCTGATGCCGATCGAAGACGTGTTCTCGATCTCGGGCCGTGGTACGGTTGTGACCGGTCGCGTTGAGCGCGGCATCGTCAAGGTCGGCGAAGAAATCGAAATCGTCGGCATCCGTCCGACGACGAAGACGACCTGCACGGGCGTTGAAATGTTCCGCAAGCTGCTCGACCAGGGCCAGGCTGGCGACAACATCGGTGCGCTGCTGCGCGGTGTCGACCGCAACGGCGTCGAGCGTGGCCAGATCCTGTGCAAGCCGGGTTCGGTCAAGCCGCACAAGAAGTTCAAGGCTGAAGCCTACATCCTGACGAAGGAAGAAGGCGGCCGTCATACGCCGTTCTTCACGAACTACCGTCCGCAGTTCTACTTCCGCACGACGGACGTGACGGGCATCGTGACGCTGCCGGAAGGCACGGAAATGGTCATGCCGGGCGACAACGTCACGGTTGACGTCGAGCTGATCGTTCCGATCGCGATGGAAGAAAAGCTGCGCTTCGCGATCCGCGAAGGCGGCCGTACCGTCGGCGCAGGCATCGTTGCCTCCATCGTCGAGTAATCTGCTGATTAAAAGTCAGTAGGAAGGCCCCGCCGGTGACGGCGGGGCCTTTTTCGTTAGGGGGACGCGAGCACCGCTTCGATGAAGGCACGCTTGCCGCCGGTGTAGAATTCCCAATCGTCATTGGCTTCTTCTGCAAGCCGCTTTTTCAATGTCTCATATTGCGAGGCATGGTCCGGCCTTTCACGCAGCCGATCCCGGAAGAGAAGGCGGGCTGCTTGGGCGGCGTTGCCGCTTGTGCAGAGATAAAGCCGCGTGCCGCAGGGGCGCGTGTCGGCGGTGAACGTCCAGAGGCCGCTTGCATGCGGGTCGCCGTGAAAAGTGTAGCCGGCGCTGCGAAGGCGGGCGCTTAGCTCCGGCAGCATCCTTTGATCCGAGACGACCGCATCGATATCGATCTTCGGCTTCGCCACCAGTCCCGGTACTGCCGTGCTGCCGATGTGGTGGATCTCGCTGACAAAAGGGCAGAGCAAGGTGGTTACGGCCATGGCTCGTTCTTCGAAGAGCGATGGCCAGCAGGGATCGTATTCGACCAACGTGATGCGCGACATTTGATTCGGCTCCGGCCAATCGCCGGCAGGGTAGCGGCTCCTTTGGCTTTGCGCCTGTGGAAAATTCCGACTGGCTCGGCAATAGCTTGCGCCCCTTCTTCGAGCCTATAGGCGGCAGGGTAGGGACCGGATACGTTCCGATGAGGATTTTTTTGCTTCTTCGGTGAAAGACGCTTGTCATCCTCCGGCAAACTGAATATGAAGCCGCTGACTTGAGGCGGCGACGCGTTGTTAGACGAAGGCGCCGCTGAATAGGGGTATAGCTCAGTTGGTAGAGCGGCGGTCTCCAAAACCGCAGGTCGGGGGTTCGAGCCCCTCTGCCCCTGCCATTCTCCTCGCGCTTGCATAAAGGTTGAGGGTTCGGCAGAGTAAGTTTAAGGGCCGGTAATCCGGCTGACGAAATTCACAGAAAAGACTGATTGGCTCTTGTGGTTTTCAGAATCGGTCTTTATGTAGGGTCCAAACAGACACGCGGTGCGTGGGGCTGAATCATCGGCTTTACGCGCCGTAATGGCGTGAGCATTACATGGCATCCAAAACGAATCCGGTAACGTTTCTGCAGCAGGTTCGCTCTGAGACGTCGAAAGTGACTTGGCCCTCTCGGCGTGAGACGATGATCTCGACGCTGATGGTTTTTGTCATGGTCTTTTTTGCCGCTGCCTTCTTCTTTGCTGCGGACCAGTTGATGGGATGGCTGATCGGCCTCGTCCTCAACGTTGGCGCTTGATTGGGTGGAGGGTAGCATGGCTGCGCGCTGGTACATTGTTCACGCCTATTCGAACTTCGAAAAGAAGGTCGCTGAATTGATCGAGGAAAAGGCCAAGCAGAAGGGTCTCGATCATCTGTTCGAGAAGATTCTCGTGCCGACCGAGAAAGTTGTCGAGGTGCGTCGTGGCCGCAAGGTCGACGCCGAGCGCAAGTTCTTCCCGGGCTACGTTCTGGTTCGCGCCAACCTGACGGATGAGGCGTTCCACCTTATCAAGAACACGCCGAAGGTGACGGGTTTCCTCGGTACCGACAGCAAGCCGGTTCCGATTCCGGATCATGAGGCCGAGCGCATTCTCGGTCAGGTCCAGGACGGCGTCGAGCGTCCGAAGCCGTCGGTTTCGTTCGAGATCGGCGAGCAGGTTCGCGTCTCCGACGGACCGTTCGCCTCGTTCAACGGTGTCGTTCAGGATGTCGACGAAGAGCGTTCGCGCCTCAAGGTCGAGGTATCGATCTTCGGTCGCGCGACGCCGGTCGAGCTGGAATACGGTCAGGTCGAGAAGGTCTGAGAAGATCTCGAGAGATAGGGCGGGTTGCGACCCGTTCTGGCGGAGAAGTCCGCATGCGCGTGGAAGGAAGCCGGCCTTAGCTGGGTCGGATGTTCCGCACCACGCAACCGCAGCCGTCGATCCCCGTGGTCGGCAAAAGCCGGGAAACCGGCGCAATCGATCCTTGGAGCGATCCGTCGCGAGAGGATCTTAGAAAAGGCAGAGAGAAATGGCTAAGAAAGTTGCAGGCCAGCTCAAGCTGCAGGTGAAGGCTGGGTCGGCCAATCCGTCCCCGCCGATCGGTCCTGCGCTCGGTCAGCGTGGCATTAACATCATGGAATTCTGCAAGGCGTTCAACGCCGCCACGCAGGAAATGGAAAAGGGTATGCCGATCCCGGTCGTCATCACCTATTACCAGGACAAGTCCTTCACCTTCGTCATGAAGCAGCCGCCGGTCAGCTACTTCCTGAAGAAGGAAGCGAAGATCCAGTCCGGCTCGAAGACCCCGGGTAAGGGCGCTTCGGCTGGCAAGCTCACCAAGGCTCAGATCAAGTCGATCGCCGAAGCCAAGATGAAGGATCTCAACGCTGCCGATATCGAAGGCGCAATGGCTATGGTCGAGGGCTCTGCCCGCGCTATGGGCCTGGAAGTGGTAGGCTAAGACCATGGCGAAGATTGCAAAGCGTGTACAGAAGTCCCGCGAGGGCATCGATCCGGCGAAGATCTACGGCCTCACTGAAGCCGTATCGCTGGTCAAGGAACGTGCGACCGCCAAGTTCGACGAGACCATCGAAGTCGCGATGAACCTCGGCGTTGACCCGCGCCATGCCGACCAGATGGTTCGTGGCGTTGTCAACCTGCCGAACGGCACCGGCCGCTCGGTTCGCGTCGCTGTTTTTGCCCGTGGCGCCAAGGCTGACGAAGCCAAGGCTGCAGGTGCTGACGTTGTCGGCGCGGAAGAACTCGTTGAAATCGTCCAGGGCGGCAAGATCGATTTCGATCGCTGCATCGCCACCCCGGACATGATGCCGCTCGTCGGTCGTCTCGGTAAGGTTCTCGGCCCGCGCGGCATGATGCCGAACCCGAAGGTCGGCACGGTTACGATGGACGTTGCTGGTGCCGTCAAGGCATCCAAGGGCGGCGCTGTCGAGTTCCGCGTCGAGAAGGCTGGTATCGTTCACGCCGGCGTTGGCAAGGCATCCTTCGATGCCAAGGCGCTGGAAGAAAACATCCGCGCTTTCGCTGACGCCGTGATCAAGGCGAAGCCGACCGGCGCTAAGGGCAACTACGTCAAGCGCGTCGCGATTTCGTCGACCATGGGCCCGGGCCTCAAGATCGACCCGGCCACGCTCAGCGTCGCCTAATTGTTTTCGGGCTTCGGCCCGACACACAAATTTCCGGCCCTCTTGGGGCCGGAAATCCGGATTTCGATCCGGAACTCCTGTCCGAGATTGCGGGTGGTTTTACCTTAATCACTTCGGCCTGCATGAGACGGGTAAGATCTGAATTTCGCCATGACGCCGGAGGCGTCGAAATTCGGTTCGAGCCTCGCTTGCCTTGTGTCAGACCCGGCTTTCCGGGAACGCCAAGGGACAGGATCCTCAAGCGTTACTTGGGATCTTCTTTGATGATCCCTGGTGACAAAGGCAAACCCGGCAGGGGCTGCAGTTCATGCAACCCTGTCAACTGGAGACAGACAGTGGAAAGAGCGGAAAAACGCGAATTCGTCACGGAGCTGAACGAAGTCTTCAAGGCTTCCGGTTCGGTTGTCGTGGCCCACTATGCTGGTGTCACAGTTGCGCAGATGAACGACTTCCGTTCGAAGATGCGCGCTGCTGGCGGCACCGTCAAAGTCGCGAAAAACCGCCTGGCCAAGATCGCTCTTCAGGGCACCGAGTCGGAAGGGATGACCAATCTCTTCAAGGGTCAGACGCTGATCGCATACAGCGAAGACCCGATCACGGCTCCTAAGGTCGTCATGGATTTCGCCAAGACCAACGACAAGCTCGTTGTTCTCGGTGGCGCCATGGGCACAACCACGCTCAACGCCGAAGCAGTCAAGTCGCTCGCGACCCTGCCTTCGCTCGACGAGCTGCGCGCAAAGCTGCTGGGCCTTCTCAATGCCCCGGCAACCCGCGTCGCAACGGTTGTTGCAGCACCGGCAAGCCAGCTTGCTCGCGTGTTCTCGGCCTATGCCAAGAAGGACGAAGCCGCCTAAGGCGGATTTTCGCTGTTGTATTTAAAACCAGTTCGAACCGAACAAAAGGAAAAGTAAAATGGCTGATCTCGCAAAGATCGTTGAAGACCTGTCCTCGCTGACCGTCCTGGAAGCTGCTGAGCTTTCCAAGCTGCTCGAAGAAAAGTGGGGCGTTTCGGCCGCTGCTCCGGTAGCTGTTGCTGCTGCTGGCGGCGCTGCCGGCGGTGCTGCCGCTGCTGCTGAAGAAGAAAAGACCGAGTTCGACGTTATCCTCGTTGACGCTGGCGCCAACAAGATCAACGTCATCAAGGAAGTTCGCGCTATCACCGGTCTCGGCCTCAAGGAAGCCAAGGACCTGGTCGAAGGCGCTCCGAAGCCGGTCAAGGAAGCTGTTTCCAAGGCGGAAGCTGCTGACCTCAAGAAGAAGCTCGAAGAAGCTGGCGCCAAGGTTGACGTCAAGTAATTCGGCTACATGCAAGGGGAGGTGGCCTTTTCGGGCCGCCTCTCTTTGACCGTTTTTGGAACATATTACCCAAAAGCCTGTCGAAAAACGGCTTTTGGGTAATGGGTTCTTCAAGAGGATGGTCTCGAACGAAAGGCAGCACAGCAATCCGCGCTGAGCGTTTTTCGTTAGCTGGACGAGATTGGACAACTCATTGATTGACGGGGTCGACTGGCCATCGGTTCCCGTCCGTTGCAGGCCCGGATGCAAGATTGACAAGGAGCGACGATGGCTCAGACCCTTTCGTTTAACGGTCGCAGGCGCGTACGCAAGTTTTTTGGTAAAATTCCAGAAGTCGCAGAAATGCCGAACCTCATCGAGGTTCAGAAGGCGTCCTACGACCAGTTTCTGATGGTTGAAGAGCCCAAGGGCGGTCGCCCTGACGAAGGGCTCCAAGCTGTTTTCAAGTCCGTTTTCCCGATCAAGGATTTCTCGGGCGCATCGATGCTGGAGTTCGTGTCCTACGAATTCGAGCCGCCGAAGTTCGACGTCGAAGAATGCCGTCAGCGCGATCTGACCTACGCAGCGCCGCTCAAGGTGACGCTGCGTCTCATCGTGTTCGATATTGACGAGGATACCGGCGCGAAGTCGATCAAGGACATCAAGGAACAGAACGTCTACATGGGCGACATGCCGCTCATGACCGACAACGGTACCTTCATCGTCAACGGTACCGAGCGCGTTATCGTTTCGCAGATGCACCGTTCGCCGGGCGTCTTCTTCGACCACGACAAGGGCAAGAGCCATTCGTCGGGCAAGCTGCTCTTCGCAGCCCGCGTCATTCCTTACCGTGGCTCCTGGCTCGACATCGAGTTCGACGCCAAGGACATCGTGCATGCCCGTATCGACCGCCGCCGCAAGATTCCGGTGACGTCGCTGCTGATGGCGCTCGGCATGGACGGCGAGGAAATCCTCGACACCTTCTACACGAAGTCGCTCTACCAGCGCGACGGCGAAGGCTGGCGCGTGCCGTTCCAGCCGGATGCGCTCAAGGGCCAGAAGGCCATCACCGACATGATCGACGCCGACACCGGCGAAGTCGTTGTCGAGGCCGGCAAGAAGCTGACCCCGCGTCTGCTCCGCCAGTTGCAGGAAAAGGGCTTGAAGGCGCTCAAGGCGACCGACGATGATCTCTACGGCAATTACCTTGCCGAAGACGTCGTCAACTTCGCCACCGGTGAGATCTACCTCGAAGCCGGCGACGAGATCGACGAGAAGACCCTTCCGGTCATCCTCTCGGCTGGTTTCGACGAGATCCCGGTTCTCGACATCGACCATATCAATGTCGGTGCCTACATCCGCAACACGCTCGCGGCCGACAAGAACGAGAACCGTCAGGACGCCCTGTTCGATATCTATCGCGTGATGCGTCCGGGTGAACCGCCGACCATGGATTCCGCCGAAGCCATGTTCAACACGCTGTTCTTCGATGCCGAGCGCTACGACCTTTCGGCCGTCGGTCGCGTCAAGATGAACATGCGCCTCGACCTCGAAGTCGCCGACACCGTACGCATCCTGCGCAAGGAAGACATCCTGGCGGTCGTCAAGATGCTCGTCGAGCTGCGCGACGGCAAGGGCGAGATCGACGACATCGACAACCTCGGCAACCGCCGTGTTCGGTCGGTCGGCGAGCTCATGGAGAACCAGTACCGTCTCGGCCTGCTCCGCATGGAGCGCGCGATCAAGGAACGCATGTCCTCGATCGAAATCGACACGGTCATGCCGCAGGATCTGATCAACGCGAAGCCGGCCGCTGCTGCCGTTCGCGAATTCTTCGGCTCCTCGCAGCTGTCGCAGTTCATGGACCAGGTGAACCCGCTTTCGGAAATCACCCACAAGCGCCGTCTCTCGGCACTTGGCCCGGGTGGTCTGACCCGCGAGCGCGCCGGCTTCGAAGTCCGCGACGTTCATCCGACCCACTACGGCCGTATTTGCCCGATCGAAACGCCGGAAGGCCCGAACATCGGTCTGATCAACTCGCTCGCAACCTTCGCCCGCGTCAACAAGTACGGCTTCATCGAAAGCCCGTACCGCAAGATCGTCGACGGCAAGGTGACGAACGACGTCGTCTACCTCTCGGCGATGGAAGAAGCGAAGTATCACGTGGCGCAGGCCAACTCGCCGCTGAACGAGGACAACTCCTTCTCCGAAGAGTTCGTTGTTTGCCGTCACTCCGGCGAAGTTATGCTGGCGCCGCGCGACAACATCAACCTGATGGACGTTTCGCCGAAGCAGCTCGTTTCGGTCGCGGCCGCGCTCATCCCGTTCCTCGAGAACGACGACGCCAACCGCGCACTGATGGGCTCGAACATGCAGCGTCAGGCCGTGCCGCTGCTGCGTGCCGAAGCACCGTTCGTTGGAACCGGCATGGAACCGGTCGTCGCCCGCGACTCCGGCGCTGCGATCGCAGCCCGTCGTGGCGGCGTCGTCGATCAGGTCGACGCGACCCGTATCGTTATCCGCGCCACCGAAGACCTCGATCCGTCGAAGTCGGGCGTCGATATCTATCGTCTGCAGAAGTTCCAGCGTTCGAACCAGAACACCTGCGTCAACCAGCGCCCGCTGGTCACCGTCGGCGACGTTCTGAACAAGGGCGACATCATCGCTGACGGTCCGTCGACCGACCTCGGTGACCTGGCTCTCGGCCGCAACGCGCTCGTCGCGTTCATGCCGTGGAACGGCTACAACTACGAAGACTCGATCCTGCTCTCCGAGCGGATCGTGCGCGACGACGTGTTCACCTCCATCCACATCGAAGAATTCGAAGTGATGGCGCGTGACACCAAGCTCGGTCCGGAAGAAATCACCCGCGACATTCCGAACGTTTCGGAAGAAGCGCTGCGCAACCTCGACGAAGCCGGTATCGTATATATCGGTGCTGAGGTTCAGCCGGGTGACATCCTCGTCGGCAAGATTACGCCGAAGGGCGAAAGCCCGATGACGCCGGAAGAAAAGCTTCTGCGCGCCATCTTCGGTGAAAAGGCCTCCGACGTCCGCGACACCTCGATGCGCATGCCTCCGGGCACCTTCGGTACCGTCGTCGAAGTTCGCGTCTTCAACCGCCACGGCGTTGAGAAGGACGAGCGCGCGATGGCGATCGAGCGCGAGGAAATCGAACGCCTCGCCAAGGACCGCGACGACGAACAGGCGATCCTTGATCGCAACGTCTACGCACGTCTCGTCGACATGCTGCGTGGCCACACGGCGGTTGCCGGCCCGAAGGGCTTCAAGAAGGGCACCGAGCTTTCGAACCTCGTCGTCAGCGAATATCCCCGCTCGCAGTGGTGGATGTTCGCCGTCGAAGACGAAAAGGCTCAGGGCGAGATCGAAGCTCTGCGCGCCCAGTACGACGAATCCAAGTCGCGCCTCGAACAGCGCTTCATGGACAAGGTCGAGAAGGTCCAGCGCGGCGACGAAATGCCTCCGGGCGTCATGAAGATGGTCAAGGTCTTCGTCGCTGTTAAGCGCAAGATCCAGCCGGGCGACAAGATGGCCGGCCGTCACGGCAACAAGGGTGTCGTGTCGCGTATCGTGCCGATCGAAGACATGCCGTTCCTGGAAGACGGCACGCATGTCGACGTCGTTCTGAACCCGCTCGGCGTTCCGTCGCGCATGAACGTCGGCCAGATCCTCGAAACCCATCTCGGCTGGGCTTGCGCCGGCATGGGCAAGAAGATCGGCGCGATGCTCGATGCCTACCACGAGAGTGGCGACATCAAGCCGCTGCGTGCGACCATCGACGATGTCATCGGATCCGGTCCGAAGGGTGAGCCGATCAAGCAGTACGACGACGAGTCGATCGTCCGCCTGGCCGAGCAGACCCGCCGCGGCGTGTCGATCGCGACCCCGGTCTTCGACGGTGCAGTCGAAGCCGACGTCAACGAGATGCTGGCCAAGGCCGGCCTCAAGGTGACCGGTCAGTCGACGCTCTACGACGGCCGTACCGGCGATCAGTTCGACCGCCAGGTGACCGTGGGCTACATCTACATGCTGAAGCTCAACCACCTGGTCGACGACAAGATCCACGCCCGTTCGATCGGTCCGTACTCGCTCGTCACCCAGCAGCCGCTGGGCGGTAAGGCGCAGTTCGGCGGTCAGCGTTTCGGGGAAATGGAGGTCTGGGCGCTGGAAGCTTACGGCGCGGCCTACACCCTGCAGGAAATGCTGACGGTCAAGTCGGACGACGTCGCCGGCCGTACCAAGGTCTACGAAGCGATCGTCCGCGGCGACGACACCTTCGAAGCGGGCATTCCGGAGAGCTTCAACGTTCTCGTCAAGGAAATGCGCTCGCTGGGCCTTTCGGTCGAGCTCGAAGAACTCGAAGGTCGACGACATTGGCGCGGCACAATTGCCGGACGCAGCCGAGTAAAGAGACCCAAGGTGCGTGCCGCGACGCGGCGCGCACCGTTTCCGCCTGGAGACGCTGACGTCTTCGGCAGGAACAGAGCCGCAGCCAATGCGGTTTTAGCTGTTTAAGGGGCAGGGGCCGGCGCCCGGGATTTGTCGGCACCCTCGCCAAGCTCAGGGCGTAAAGCCCGTAAAGGAGACAGGCATGAACCAAGAGGTCATGAATCTTTTCAATCCGCAGGTGCCTGCACAGACCTTCGATTCCATCCGGATTTCGATCGCGTCGCCGGAGAAGATTCTTTCCTGGTCTTACGGTGAGATCAAGAAACCGGAGACGATCAACTACCGCACGTTCAAGCCGGAACGTGACGGTCTGTTCTGCGCGCGCATCTTTGGCCCGATCAAGGACTACGAGTGCCTGTGCGGCAAGTACAAGCGCATGAAGTACAAGGGCATCATCTGCGAAAAGTGCGGCGTCGAAGTCACGCTGTCGCGCGTTCGCCGTGAGCGCATGGGCCATATCGAGCTCGCCGCTCCGGTTGCCCACATCTGGTTCCTGAAGTCGCTGCCGAGCCGCATCGCAACGCTGCTCGACATGACGCTGAAGGATGTCGAGCGCGTTCTCTACTTCGAAAACTACATCGTCACCGAGCCGGGTCTGACGTCGCTGAAGGAAAACCAGCTCCTCAGCGAAGAAGACTACATGCTCGCCGTCGACGAATTCGGCGAAGACCAGTTCACCGCCATGATCGGCGCTGAAGCGATCTATGAAATGCTCGCTTCGATGAACCTGGAAAAGATTGCTGGCGACCTGCGCGCCGAGCTCGCTGAGACGACCTCGGATCTGAAGCAGAAGAAGCTGATGAAGCGCCTGAAGATCGTCGAGAACTTCATGGAGTCGGGCAACCGTCCGGAGTGGATGATCCTCAAGGTCGTTCCGGTGATCCCGCCGGACCTGCGTCCGCTCGTTCCGCTCGACGGCGGCCGCTTCGCAACGTCGGACCTGAACGATCTCTATCGCCGTGTCATCAACCGTAACAACCGTCTGAAGCGCCTGATCGAACTGCGCGCTCCGGGCATCATCATCCGCAACGAAAAGCGCATGCTGCAGGAATTTGTCGATGCGCTGTTCGACAACGGCCGTCGCGGCCGCGTGATCACCGGCGCCAACAAGCGTCCGCTGAAGTCGCTGTCCGACATGCTGAAGGGCAAGCAGGGCCGCTTCCGTCAGAACCTGCTCGGCAAGCGCGTCGACTATTCCGGCCGCTCGGTCATTGTGACCGGTCCGGAACTGAAGCTGCACCAGTGCGGTCTTCCGAAGAAGATGGCGCTTGAGCTGTTCAAGCCGTTCATCTATGCGCGCCTTGACGCCAAGGGCTTCTCCTCGACCGTCAAGCAGGCCAAGAAGCTCGTTGAAAAGGAAAAGCCGGAAGTCTGGGATATCCTCGACGAGGTCATCCGCGAGCATCCGGTTCTCCTGAACCGCGCGCCGACGCTGCACCGCCTGGGCATCCAGGCCTTCGAACCGACCCTGGTCGAAGGCAAGGCGATCCAGCTGCATCCGCTCGTCTGCACGGCGTTCAACGCCGACTTCGACGGTGACCAGATGGCCGTTCACGTGCCGCTGTCGCTCGAAGCCCAGCTCGAAGCCCGCGTGCTGATGATGTCGACGAACAACATTCTGCACCCGGCAAACGGCGCGCCGATCATCGTTCCGTCGCAGGACATGGTTCTCGGCCTCTACTACTTGTCGATCCTGAACCAGAACGAGCCGGGCGAAGGCATGGCGTTCTCGGACATGGGCGAGCTGCATCACGCGCTCGAAACCAAGGCCGTGACCCTGCATGCCAAGATCCGTGGCCGCTTCAAGACCGTCGATGCCGAGGGCAACCCGGTTTCGAAGATCTATGAAACCACGCCTGGCCGCATGATCATTGGTGAACTGCTGCCGCGCAACGTCAACGTGCCGTTCGACATCTGCAACCAGGAAATGACCAAGAAGAACATCTCCAAGATGATCGACGCGGTCTACCGTCATTGCGGCCAGAAAGACACGGTCATCTTCTGCGACCGCATCATGCAGCTCGGCTTTGCCCATGCCTGCCGCGCCGGCATTTCGTTCGGCAAGGACGACATGGTCATCCCGGACACCAAGGTGAAGATCGTCGGTGACACTGAAGCGCTCGTGAAGGAATACGAGCAGCAGTACAACGATGGCCTCATCACCCAGGGCGAAAAGTACAACAAGGTTGTCGATGCCTGGGGTAAGGCGACCGAAAAGGTCGCCGACGAGATGATGGCCCGCATTAAAGCGGTGGAATTCGACGAAAACGGCCGTCAGAAGCCGATGAACTCGATCTACATGATGTCGCACTCCGGCGCCCGTGGTTCTCCGAACCAGATGCGTCAGCTGGGCGGCATGCGCGGCCTCATGGCCAAGCCGTCGGGTGAAATCATCGAGACGCCGATCATCTCGAACTTCAAGGAAGGTCTCACCGTTAACGAGTACTTCAACTCGACCCACGGTGCCCGTAAGGGTCTGGCCGACACCGCCTTGAAGACCGCGAACTCCGGTTACCTGACCCGCCGTCTTGTCGACGTCGCGCAGGATTGCATCGTCAACTCCGTCGATTGCGGCACCGAAAACGGTCTCACCATGACGGCGATCGTCGATGCCGGTCAGGTCGTGGCTTCGCTCGGCGCTCGTATTCTTGGCCGTACGGCTCTGGACGACATCGATCACCCGGTCACCGGCGCTCGCATCGTCGATGCTGGCCGGATGATCCTCGAGGCCGACGTCATCGAGATCGAGAAGGCTGGTATCCAGTCGATCCGTATCCGTTCGGCGCTGACCTGCGAAATCCAGACGGGCGTTTGCGGCGTCTGCTACGGCCGCGACCTGGCTCGTGGTACGCCGGTCAACATGGGCGAAGCGGTTGGCGTCATCGCTGCACAGTCGATCGGGGAGCCGGGCACCCAGCTCACCATGCGTACCTTCCACCTTGGTGGTACGGCGACCGTGGTCGACCAGTCGTTCCTGGAAGCGTCCTACGAAGGTACGGTCCAGATCAAGAACCGCAACATGCTGCGCAACTCGGACGGCGTTCTCGTCGCGATGGGTCGTAACATGGCGGTCCAGATCCTGGACGAGCGTGGCGTCGAGCGTTCTTCGCAGCGCGTTGCCTATGGCTCGAAGATCCTCGTCGACGATGGCGACAAGGTGAAGCGCGGTCAGCGTCTCGCCGAGTGGGACCCCTACACCCGCCCGATGATGACGGAAGTGGAAGGTACCGTTCATTTCGAAGACGTCGTCGACGGCATCTCGGTGCTTGAAGCGACCGACGAATCCACCGGCATCACCAAGCGTCAGGTTATTGACTGGCGTTCGACTCCGCGTGGTACGGACCTCAAGCCGGCGATCGTCATCAAGGACAAGAACGGCGCAGTTGCCAAGCTGTCGCGTGGCGGCGAAGCCCGCTTCCTGCTCTCGGTTGACGCGATCCTCTCGGTCGAGCCGGGCCAGAAGGTGAGCCAGGGTGACGTTCTCGCCCGTTCGCCGCTCGAAAGCGCCAAGACCAAGGACATCACCGGTGGTCTGCCGCGCGTTGCCGAACTGTTCGAAGCCCGTCGTCCCAAGGACCACGCCATCATCGCAGAGATCGATGGTACGATCCGCTTCGGCCGCGACTACAAGAACAAGCGCCGCGTTCTGATCGAGCCGGCGGAAGACGGTGTCGAGCCGGTCGAATACCTGATCCCGAAGGGCAAGCCCTTCCATCTTCAGGATGGCGACTACATCGAAAAGGGCGACTACATCCTCGACGGCAACCCGGCGCCGCATGACATTCTGGCGATCAAGGGCGTGGAAGCACTCGCTTCCTACCTGGTCAACGAAATCCAGGAAGTCTACCGACTGCAGGGCGTTGTCATCAACGACAAGCACATCGAGGTCATCGTTCGTCAGATGCTGCAGAAGGTTGAAATCACCGACGCCGGTGACTCGACCTACATTGTCGGTGACAATGTCGACCGGATCGAACTCGAAGACGTCAACGACGCGCTGATTGCCGAAGGCAAGAAGCCGGCCTATGGCGACCCGGTTCTGCTCGGTATCACCAAGGCCTCGCTACAGACGCCGTCCTTCATCTCGGCCGCGTCGTTCCAGGAAACCACCAAGGTCCTGACCGAAGCCGCGATTGCCGGCAAGACGGACGGCCTGCAGGGTCTGAAGGAAAACGTTATTGTTGGTCGCCTGATCCCGGCCGGTACCGGTGGCACGATGACCCAGATTCGCCGCATCGCAACCGCGCGCGACGAAATGATCCTGGAAGAACGTCGTCGTGGCACGGGTGCCGAGACCGCAACGCCGATGCTTGCCGATCTCGCCAACGAGAACGCAGCCGCCGAATAAGCGGGGAGGGCGGGTTTCCGCCCCCTGTCCAGACAACGAAGAAGCCGCCGAGATCGCTCTCGGCGGCTTCTTCTTTTGGGGAGGTGCGGCCCGCGCACAAGCGGCGAGGGCGCAGGTTGCTCGCTCGCAAGGCTCAACTGAAGCGGATGATCGCCACTTCGCCTTCGAGTGCGCCTTGGTAGGCAGAGGCGTGAGGTTCCTCGCTCGGCACCTCGGTCAGTGTGCCGATCTGGTCCAGATCAGCCTCGAGAAAACCCTCTTCGGCAAGGGCGTTCAGTGTCTCGCGAACGGCGGTATCGTCGTCGGGCGCCTTGAGCATCACGTGAATGTCCACGCCGTCTTCGTCGCCGTCGGTCTCATAGGCCTTGCCGATGATGATGAATACCATCGGTTCGTCCGGGGCATTGTCGTTGTCTGGGGTGACGGCCATTTTGTTTCCTTTCGTTTGGCTGGCGCGACCTTAGCGCCCTTTTCTGTCCAGCGCGATGGAAATGCAGCGCTCCTGGAGCGCTTCTGCGGTGCCCGACTCGAAGACCGTGGAAAACCCCCACAAAGTGGTTGCCGATTCCTTAACCCTGTCGGACACTCCGCCTGTTGAAGGGCCAAAGAGGCGAGCGCCGGGTCGAAACCATGTGCAAAAGCCTTGTTTTGCAGGCGTATCGGGCCTGCGGGCGATGGAATATTTCTTAATTGCCCTTGACTGTTGGCCTTGAAATCAGTACACCCCGCCGCATCGGAGCCCATGTGAGGCTGGCTGGTTCGGAACGTCGCGTTCTGGAGTTCGCCTCAAACAAGGTTCGAAACGCACGCCGACGACTACAATGCTGCACGCAAGACGCGCGAGATAGTGCGTCCTCTGCTTTATTTGGGGCCATCTGCGGAAAGGCGGATCGGCCCCTGTTTTGCGCATTTCATGAGGCGTTCGACACTGCCGGCGACGGCAACGATCCGCCCGCAAGGGTAACGTGATAAGATTTTGCAAGGGATGGGTATATGCCTACCGTAAACCAGCTGATCCGCAAGCCGCGTCAGGCACAGGTAAAGCGCAATAAGGTTCCTGCTCTGCAGGAAAACCCGCAGAAGCGCGGCGTTTGCACCCGCGTTTATACGACGACCCCGAAGAAGCCGAACTCGGCTCTCCGTAAGGTTGCCAAGATTCGTCTGACGAACGGCTTCGAAGTCATCGGCTACATTCCGGGTGAAGGTCACAACCTTCAGGAACACTCGGTTGTTATGATCCGCGGCGGCCGCGTTAAGGACCTTCCGGGTGTTCGTTACCACATCATCCGTGGCGTTCTCGATACGCAGGGCGTTAAGAACCGCAAGCAGCGCCGTTCGAAGTACGGTGCGAAGCGTCCGAAGTAATTCGGTTTTGAAAATCCCGGCGCTGCGCGAGGTCCTCCGCGTGGTAAAGCGCTGAAACAGTTAAAGAGACGAGAAGTATGTCCCGACGTCACAGAGCAGAAAAGCGTGAGATCAACCCGGATCCGAAGTTCGGTGATCTGGTTGTCACGAAATTCATGAACGCAATCATGCTGCACGGCAAGAAGTCCGTAGCGGAAAGCATTGTTTACGGCGCGTTCGATGCGGTCCAGGTCAAGCTGAAGCAGGAGCCGATCACCGTATTCCATTCCGCGCTCGACAACATTGCGCCGCATGTTGAGGTGCGTTCGCGCCGCGTCGGTGGTGCTACTTACCAGGTTCCGGTCGACGTTCGTCCGGAGCGTCGCCAGGCCCTCGCCATCCGTTGGCTGATTGCGGCCGCACGCAAGCGTAACGAAACGACCATGGTTGATCGCCTCTGCGGCGAACTCATGGACGCAGCGAACAACCGTGGTAGCGCCGTGAAGAAGCGCGAAGACACGCACAAGATGGCTGATGCCAACCGTGCGTTCTCGCATTATCGCTGGTAATTCTGGCGCGAACGTCTCAAGAGGCAGTCCACTATGGCACGCGAATATAAAATCGAAGACTACCGTAACTTCGGTATCATGGCGCACATCGACGCCGGCAAGACCACGACGACCGAGCGCATTCTGTACTACACCGGCAAGTCCCACAAGATCGGCGAAGTCCACGACGGCGCCGCTACCATGGACTGGATGGAGCAGGAACAGGAACGCGGCATCACGATCACGTCTGCTGCGACGACGACCTTCTGGAAGGGCCGTGACGGCAAAACCCGCCGCTTCAACATCATCGACACCCCCGGCCACGTTGACTTCACCATCGAAGTCGAGCGTTCGCTGCGCGTTCTCGACGGCGCCATCGCGCTGCTCGACGCCAACGCCGGCGTTGAGCCGCAGACGGAAACCGTCTGGCGTCAGGCTGAGAAGTATCATGTTCCGCGCATGATCTTCTGCAACAAGATGGACAAGACCGGCGCCGACTTCTACCGCTCGGTCGAGATGATCAAGACCCGTCTCGGTGCGACCGCCGTCGTCATGCAGCTGCCGATCGGCGCTGAAAGCGACTTCAAGGGCGTCATCGATCTGATCGAGATGAACGCTCTCGTCTGGCGCGATGAATCGCTCGGCGCCCAGTGGGATGTCGTCGAGATCCCGGACGACATGAAGGACAAGGCCGAAGAATATCGCGAAAAGCTGATCGAGACCGTTGTCGAGATCGACGAAGCCGCGATGGAAGCCTACCTCGAAGGCAACATGCCTTCGAATGACAAGATCCGCGAACTCGTTCGCCGCGGCACGATCGACGTGAAGTTCCACCCGATGTTCTGCGGTACCGCGTTCAAGAACAAGGGCGTTCAGCCGCTCCTCGACGCCGTCGTCGACTACCTGCCGTCGCCGGTCGACATTCCGGCCATCAAGGGCATCGACGTCAAGACCGAAGCTGAAATCGAGCGTCATGCTGACGACGCCGAGCCGCTCGCAATGCTCGCGTTCAAGATCATGAACGACCCCTTCGTCGGCTCGCTGACTTTCGCCCGCATCTACTCGGGCAAGCTCGAAAAGGGCTCGTCGGTCATGAACACGGTCAAGGACAAGCGCGAGCGCGTCGGCCGTATGCTGCAGATGCATTCGAACTCGCGTGAAGACATCGAAGAAGCCTTCGCAGGCGACATCGTTGCTCTCGCCGGCCTCAAGGAAACCACCACGGGTGACACGCTCTGCGATCCGCTGAAGCCGGTCGTTCTCGAGCGCATGGAATTCCCGGAACCGGTTATCCAGATCGCGATCGAGCCGAAGTCCAAGGGCGACCAGGAAAAGATGGGCCTCGCGCTCAACCGCCTGGCAGCCGAAGACCCGTCGTTCCGCGTCAAGACCGACCAGGAATCCGGCCAGACGATCATCGCCGGCATGGGCGAACTTCACCTCGACATCATCGTCGACCGCATGCGTCGCGAGTTCAAGGTTGAAGCCAACGTCGGTGCGCCGCAGGTTGCTTACCGCGAAACCATCACCCGGCAGCACGAAGAAGACTACACGCACAAGAAGCAGTCCGGTGGTACCGGTCAGTTCGCGCGCGTCAAGCTCGTATTCGAACCGAACCCGGACGGCGAAGATTTCGTCTTCGAATCCAAGATCGTCGGTGGTGCTGTTCCGAAGGAATACATCCCGGGCGTTCAGAAGGGTATCGAAAGCGTTCTGTCCTCGGGTCCGCTTGCTGGCTTCCCGATGCTGGGCGTCAAGGCGACGCTCATCGACGGTGCCTTCCACGACGTCGACTCGTCGGTCCTGGCCTTCGAAATCGCTTCGCGTGCTTGCTTCCGTGAAGCAGCCAAGAAGGCTGGTGCACAGTTGCTTGAGCCGATGATGAAGGTGGAAGTCGTGACGCCGGAAGACTACGTCGGCGACGTTATCGGCGACCTGAACTCCCGCCGTGGCCAGATCCAGGGCCAGGAATCGCGTGGCGTTGCCGTTGTGATCAACGCAAACGTTCCGCTGGCGAACATGTTCAAGTACGTCGACAACCTGCGCTCCATGTCGCAGGGTCGTGCACAGTACACGATGACCTTCGATCACTACGCGCCGGTCCCGTCGAACGTCGCACAGGAAATCCAGGCAAAGTATTCCGGTCAGAAGTGACCGGAATACCGATACGCTGAAAGCAGATAGAAAGTTTTCCCCGAGAGGGGATAGAAAACGGAGAGCCGGAAATGGCAAAGAGCAAATTTGAGCGCAACAAGCCGCACGTTAACATTGGCACGATTGGCCACGTTGACCATGGCAAGACGTCGCTGACGGCAGCGATCACGAAGTACTTCGGCGAGTTCAAGGCGTATGACCAGATCGACGCCGCTCCGGAAGAAAAGGCCCGTGGTATCACGATTTCGACGGCGCACGTTGAGTATGAGACGCCGAACCGTCACTACGCTCACGTTGACTGCCCCGGCCACGCCGACTACGTCAAGAACATGATCACGGGTGCGGCGCAGATGGACGGCGCGATCCTGGTCTGCTCGGCCGCTGACGGCCCGATGCCGCAGACCCGCGAGCACATCCTGCTCGCCCGCCAGGTCGGCGTTCCAGCGATCGTCGTGTTCCTGAACAAGGTCGACCAGGTTGACGACGCCGAGCTTCTCGAGCTCGTCGAGCTGGAAGTTCGCGAACTTCTGTCGTCCTACGAATTCCCGGGCGACGACATTCCGATCATCAAGGGCTCGGCGCTTGCTGCTCTGGAAGATTCGGACAAGAAGATCGGCGAAGACGCGATCCGCGAGCTGATGGCAGCGGTTGACGCCTACATCCCGACGCCCGAGCGTCCGATCGACCAGCCGTTCCTGATGCCGATCGAAGACGTGTTCTCGATCTCGGGCCGTGGTACGGTTGTGACCGGTCGCGTTGAGCGCGGCATCGTCAAGGTCGGCGAAGAAATCGAAATCGTCGGCATCCGTCCGACGACGAAGACGACCTGCACGGGCGTTGAAATGTTCCGCAAGCTGCTCGACCAGGGCCAGGCTGGCGACAACATCGGTGCGCTGCTGCGCGGTGTCGACCGCAACGGCGTCGAGCGTGGCCAGATCCTGTGCAAGCCGGGTTCGGTCAAGCCGCACAAGAAGTTCAAGGCTGAAGCCTACATCCTGACGAAGGAAGAAGGCGGCCGTCATACGCCGTTCTTCACGAACTACCGTCCGCAGTTCTACTTCCGCACGACGGACGTGACGGGCATCGTGACGCTGCCGGAAGGCACGGAAATGGTCATGCCGGGCGACAACGTCACGGTTGACGTCGAGCTGATCGTTCCGATCGCGATGGAAGAAAAGCTGCGCTTCGCGATCCGCGAAGGCGGCCGTACCGTCGGCGCAGGCATCGTTGCCTCCATCGTCGAGTAATCGACGGGACTAAGGGCGGAAATGAAGTGAGGCGCATGCTATGCGCCTCCGTCATAGCCGCCCCGAAAGATTTAGTTGGTCGCACGGCTTGCCGAAGACGACGAAATAGTGCAAATGGCGCCCACGCGTGATTTGCACGGTGCTTCGACGTTGTGCGCTCACAAAGGAACAGGCCGGCCACGGCCGCTCAAATAGGAAGGGGCAGGGGAAACCCTGTCCCTCCGATCTTTGAAAATTAGCGGACTGGCCGAACATAAACGAAGTTCAATGCGTGTTTTTCCACGGAAACCGCAGACAACATGAACAAGGATAAGTCGTATGAACGGCCAGAACATCCGCATCCGCCTCAAGGCGTTTGATCACCGGATCCTCGACGCCTCGACGCGCGAAATCGTGTCGACGGCAAAGCGTACCGGTGCAAGCGTGCGCGGTCCCGTACCGCTGCCGACGCGCATTGAAAAGTTTACGGTCAACCGCTCGCCGCACGTCGACAAGAAGAGCCGTGAACAGTTCGAAATGCGCACCCACAAGCGCCTTCTCGATATCGTAGATCCGACCCCGCAGACCGTTGACGCGCTGATGAAGCTCGACCTGGCTGCCGGCGTCGACGTGGAAATCAAGCTTTAATAACAAGGAAGGTACGTGGACCCCGGTCCAACGGCTTCCGAAAACGGGCGACCTCAAGATCGGATGATCTCAAGGAAACCTTAAACCAGAGATGTGAGGGGGCTTGCCCCGTCACTAACTCTCAAGAGGAATGAACCGATGCGTTCAGGTGTGATTGCACAGAAAGTGGGAATGACCCGCGTCTATAACGACGCCGGTGAGCATATCCCGGTTACAGTATTGAAGCTGGAGAACTGCCAGGTGGTAGCCCAGCGTACGGAAGAGAAGAACGGCTACGTGGCTGTCCAGCTGGGCGCCGGCCGTTCGAAGGTCAAGAACACGCCGAAGGCGATGCGCGGCCATTTTGCTGCTGCCAACGTCGAGCCGAAGGCGAAGCTCGTCGAGTTCCGCGTTACCGCGGACAACCTGATCGACATCGGTGCAGAACTGACGGCCAACCATTTCGTTGCCGGCCAGCTCGTCGACGTTACCGGTACCACGATCGGTAAGGGCTTTGCTGGTGCGATCAAGCGCCACAACTTCGGTGGTCTGCGTGCAACGCACGGCGTTTCCGTATCGCACCGCTCGCACGGTTCGACCGGTTCCAACCAGGATCCGGGCCGCGTTTGGAAGGGCAAGCGCATGGCTGGTCACATGGGTCAGACCCGCGTCACCACCCAGAACCTCGAAGTCGTATCGACCGATGAAGACCGCGGTCTGATCCTGGTCAAGGGCGCAGTCCCCGGCTCCAAGGGTGCCTGGATCGTCGTTCGTGACGCCATCAAGTCGGGCACCCCGGAAGGCGCTCCGCGCCCGGCCGCCGTGCGCGCCGAAGCATCGAAGTAAGGGAGCCGAGTAATGGATCTCAACGTCAAAACCCTCGAGGGCAAGGACGCGGGAAAGGTTTCCCTTTCTGACGCCATTTTCGGCCTCGAACCCCGTGAAGACATCATTGCCCGCGTCGTTCGCTGGCAGCTCGCCAAGAAGCAGCAGGGCACGCACAAGGCCAAGGGCCGCGCGGAAGTTTCGCGCACCGGCGCCAAAATGTACAAGCAGAAGGGTACGGGCCGCGCCCGCCACCACTCCGCTCGCGCTCCGCAGTTCCGCGGCGGTGGCAAGGCCCATGGCCCGGTCGTCCGCAGCCACGAGCATGATCTGCCGAAGAAGGTTCGCGCCCTCGGCTTGCGTCATGCGCTCTCGGCCAAGCTGAAGGCTGAAGAGATCATCGTCATCGACGATCTCGTTGCCAAGGAAGCCAAGACCAAGGCTCTCGCCGGTGCGTTCGCATCGCTCGGCCTTACCAACGCTCTGATCATCGGCGGCGCCGAGATCGAGAACAACTTCAAGCTCGCAGCCCAGAACATCCCGAACGTGGACGTTCTGCCGGTTCAGGGCATCAATGTTTACGACATTCTGCGCCGTGGCAAGCTCGTGCTTTCCAAGGCTGCCGTGGAAGCTCTGGAGGAGCGGTTCAAATGACGGATCTTCGCCACTACGACGTGATCGTGTCCCCCTCGATCACCGAAAAGTCGACGCTGGTTTCCGAACAGAACCAGGTCGTCTTCAACGTCGCCAAGGACGCTTCGAAGCCTGAAATCAAGGCTGCTGTCGAAGCTCTGTTCGGCGTCAAGGTTACGGCCGTGAACACGCTCGTCCGCAAGGGCAAGACGAAGCGTTTCCGCGGCTTTGCCGGAAAGCAGAAGGACGTGAAGAAGGCGATCATCACGCTCGCCGACGGTCAGTCCATCGACGTCTCCACCGGTCTCTAACGGATAGGCCCATTAGGGTAAAAACCCAAAAGGGAACAAGAAAATGGCATTGAAAAGTTTCAATCCGACGACCCCGAGCCAGCGTCAGCTGGTCATCGTAGACCGGGCTGGCCTCTACAAGGGCAAGCCGGTCAAGGCGTTGACCGAAGGCCTGTCCTCCAAGGGCGGTCGCAACAACCTCGGTCGCATCACCGTTCGTTTCCAGGGCGGCGGTCACAAGCGTACCTACCGTCTGGTCGACTTCAAGCGTCGCAAGTTCGACGTTGAAGGCACGGTCGAGCGTCTGGAATACGACCCGAACCGCACCGCCTTCATCGCGCTCGTCAACTACGCCGACGGCGAAAAGGCCTACATCCTCGCTCCGCAGCGCCTCGCTGCCGGCGACAAGGTCATCGCTTCCGAGAAGGCCGTTGACGTCAAGCCTGGCAACACGATGCCGCTGCAGTACATCCCGGTTGGCTCCATCATCCACAATGTGGAAATGAAGCCGGGCAAGGGCGGCCAGATGGCGCGCTCCGCCGGTACCTATGCGCAGCTCGTCGGTCGCGACCAGGGCATGGCGATCCTTCGTCTGAACTCGGGCGAACAGCGTCTCGTGCACGGTTCCTGCCTCGCATCGATCGGCGCCGTATCGAACCCCGATCACGGCAACATCAATGACGGTAAGGCTGGTCGTTCGCGTTGGCGCGGCAAGCGTCCGCACGTTCGCGGCGTCGTCATGAACCCGGTTGACCACCCGCACGGCGGTGGTGAAGGCCGTACCTCGGGTGGTCGTCACCCGGTTACCCCGTGGGGTAAGCCCACGAAGGGCAAGCGTACGCGCTCGAACAAGTCGACCGACAAGTTCATCATGCGCTCGCGGCATCAGAAGAAGAAGTAAGAGAGGAAGTCTCGAATGACTCGTTCAGTATGGAAAGGTCCGTTCGTTGACGGTTATCTTCTCAAGAAGGCTGAGAAGGTCCGCGAAGGCGGTCGTAACGAAGTGATCAAGATCTGGAGCCGCCGCTCCACGATCCTTCCGCAGTTTGTCGGTCTCACCTTCGGCGTCTACAACGGCAGCAAGCACGTTCCGGTCAGCGTCAACGAAGACATGGTCGGCCACAAGTTTGGCGAATTCTCTCCGACCCGGACCTACTACGGTCATGGCGCGGACAAGAAGGCAAAGAGGAAGTAACAATGGGCAAGGCAAAAGCCGAACGCCGGCTGAAGGATAATGAGGCGCAGGCAGTTGCGCGCACGATCCGCGTCAGCCCCCAGAAGCTCAACCTGGTTGCCGCGATGATCCGCGGCAAGAAGGTCGACCGCGCTCTGGCCGAACTGGAGTTCTCCCGCAAGCGCATCGCAGAAACGGTCAAGAAGACCCTTGAATCTGCGATCGCAAACGCAGAGAACAACCACGATCTCGACGTCGATTCGCTCGTCGTCGCAGAAGCTTACGTTGGCAAGTCGATCGTCATGAAGCGCTTCCATGCTCGTGGTCGCGGCCGTGCATCGCGTGTTGAAAAGCCGTTCTCTCACTTGACGATCGTCGTTCGTGAAGTGGAAGCCAAAGGGGAGGCCGCATAATGGGCCAGAAGATTAATCCGATCGGTTTCCGTCTCGGCATCAACCGGACCTGGGATAGCCGCTGGTTCGCGGACAATGCCGAATACGGCCAGCTTCTTCACGAAGACCTGAAGATCCGCGCCTACCTGATGGAAGAACTGAAGGCTGCCGGTATCGCCAAGGTGGTCATCGAGCGTCCGCACAAGAAGTGCCGCGTCACGATCCACTCGGCTCGTCCGGGCCTGATCATCGGCAAGAAGGGCGCCGACATCGAAAAGCTCCGCAAGAAGCTTTCCGAGATGACCAACTCCGAAACGCACCTCAACATCGTCGAAGTGCGCAAGCCGGAAGTTGACGCAACGCTCGTCGCCCAGTCGATCGCCCAGCAGCTCGAGCGCCGCGTGGCCTTCCGCCGTGCGATGAAGCGCGCTGTTCAGTCGGCCATGCGTCTTGGCGCCGAAGGCATCAAGATCACCTGCGCCGGTCGTCTCGGCGGCGCCGAAATCGCTCGTACCGAATGGTACCGCGAAGGTCGCGTTCCGCTGCACACGCTGCGTGCGGACATCGACTACGGCACGGCCGAAGCGGAAACCGCTTTCGGTATCTGCGGCATCAAGGTCTGGATCTTCAAGGGCGAAATCCTTGAGCACGATCCGATGGCTTCCGAGCGTCGCGCGATCGAAAGTGACAACCAGGGCCCGGCCGGCCGTGATCGCGACCGTGGCGATCGTGACCGCCGTCGTGAAAACGCGTAACATTCGCGTTTGGCAGCCAATATCGGAGAAGTAAAAAAATGTTGCAGCCAAAGCGTACGAAGTATCGCAAGCAGTTCAAGGGCCGCATCAAGGGCGTTGCCAAGGGCGGTTCTGATCTCGCCTTCGGTGAATTCGGCCTGAAGGCTCAGGAACCGAACCGCGTCAATGCGCGCGAGATCGAAGCGGCCCGCCGCGCGATCACGCGTCACATGAAGCGCGCCGGCCGCGTCTGGATCCGCGTGTTCCCTGACGTTCCCGTCACCGCCAAGCCGACGGAAGTCCGCATGGGTAAGGGTAAGGGTTCGGTCGAATACTGGGCATGCAAGGTCAAGCCCGGCCGAATGATGTTTGAGATCGATGGTGTCAGCGAAGAACTTGCCCGTGAGGCACTTCGTCTTGGCGCTGCCAAGCTCTCTGTCAAGACGCGCTTCGTGCAGCGTATCGCAGAGTAAGGAGTGAAGCTCATGAAAGCCGCAGATGTTCGCGCTCTGAGCGCCGATCAACTCAACGAAGAGCTTGCCAAGCTGAAGAAGGAGCAGTTCAACCTGCGCTTCCAGAAGGCAACCGGCCAGCTCGAGAAGTCTTCGCGTATCAACGAAGTCCGCAAGGACATCGCACGCGTCAAAACCATTGCCCGCCAGAAGGCGGCAGAAGCCAAGGCCTAAGGACCAGAAAATATGCCGAAACGCATTCTGCAGGGCACTGTTGTCAGCGATAAGAACGACAAGACGGTTGTCGTCCGGGTCGAGCGCCGCTTTGCGCACCCGATCCTCCAGAAGACCGTTCGCCGTTCGAAGAAGTACAAGGCGCACGACGAAAACAACCAGTACAAGGTTGGTGACGTCGTTTCCATCGAGGAATGTGCGCCGATCTCGAAGGATAAGCGCTGGACGGTCGTAGCCGTCCACGCCTGATTTCTGCAGGTTTTGACCGCAAGACCCTTGCGTCTTGGGCAAATACCTGTATGAAGCACGCAATTGAAGCAGAGGAACGCTCGAGTCCGGGCGTTCTTTTGCTTTGAGATGAGCACTATAAGCCAGGCGAGGGGGTCTCGACCCAACCGGCCTGGTAACAACAAGAAGGCGACCTGACATGATTCAGATGCAAACAAACCTCGACGTGGCGGATAATTCCGGCGCACGTCGTGTCATGTGCATCAAGGTGCTGGGCGGCTCCAAGCGCAAGTATGCGTCGGTCGGCGACATCATTGTCGTTTCGATCAAGGAAGCCATTCCGCGCGGCCGCGTAAAGAAGGGTGATGTCATGAAGGCTGTTGTCGTTCGCACTGCGAAGGACATCCGCCGTCCGGATGGTTCCGTCATCCGCTTTGACACCAACGCAGCCGTTCTTATCGATAACAAGAAAGAGCCGATCGGCACCCGTATCTTCGGACCGGTTCCGCGCGAACTTCGCGCCAAGAACCACATGAAGATCATCTCGCTGGCTCCAGAAGTACTCTAAAGGAGCGTTGAGAGATGCAAAAGATTCGCAAAGGCGACAAGGTTGTCGTTCTCACCGGTAAGGACAAGGGCCGGACCGGCGAAGTCGTCCAGGTTATGCCGAAGGAAGACCGGGCTGTCGTGCGTGGCGTCAACATGGTGAAGCGTCACCAGCGCCAGACCCAGAGCCAGGAAGCCGGCATCATCAACAAGGAAGCCCCGATCCACCTTTCGAACATCGCGATTGCCGATCCGAAGGACGGCAAGCCGACCCGCGTCGGTTTCAAGATCGATGGCGACAAGAAGGTCCGCGTGGCCAAGCGTTCGGGAGAAGTGATCGATGGCTAAGTCCGCTTATGAGCCGCGGCTCAAGAAGGAATATGTAGAGCGCATCCGCAAGGCGATGCAGGAGAAGTTCTCCTACGCCAACGAAATGCAGATCCCGCGCCTCGACAAGATCGTCATCAACATGGGTGTTGGCGAAGCAACCGGCGACTCGAAGAAGCCGACCGTTGCTGCTGCCGACCTCGCAGCGATTGCTGGCCAGAAGCCGGTAATCACCCGCGCTCGCAACTCCATCGCAGGCTTCAAGGTCCGCGAAGGCATGCCGATTGGTGCCAAGGTTACCCTGCGCGGCGTTCGGATGTTTGAGTTCCTGGATCGTCTCGTGAACATCGCTCTCCCGCGCGTTCGCGACTTCCGCGGCCTCAATCCGAAGTCCTTTGACGGCCGTGGCAACTTCGCCATGGGCATCAAGGAGCACATTGTGTTCCCTGAGATCAACTACGACAAGGTTGATCAGATGTGGGGCATGGACATCATCGTTTGCACGACGGCAACTAACGACGACGAAGCTCGCGCTCTGCTCACAGAGTTCAACTTCCCGTTCCGTCAGTAATCCGTAACGACAAGCGTAAAGAAGGATAACTGTAATGGCGAAAACGAGCGCAGTTGAAAAGAACAAGCGCCGCCGCAAACTGGTTGCCTCGCAGGCTGCAAAGCGTGCCGCTCTGAAGGCGATCATCATGAACCAGTCTCTGCCGATTGAAGAGCGGTTCAAGGCAACCATCAAGCTGGCTGGTCTGCCGCGCGATGGATCCAAGACCCGCATCCGCAACCGTTGCGAAGTTACCGGCCGTCCGCGCGCCTACTATCGTAAACTTCGTATGTCGCGTATTGCGCTTCGCGAACTGGGCAACCTCGGCAAGGTGCCGGGCGTCGTCAAGTCGAGCTGGTAAGGAGACGGGCACATGGCAATGACTGATCCGCTGGGCGATATGCTCACCCGTATCCGTAACGGCGCGGCTCGCCGCAAGTCGAGCGTTTCCACGCCGGCTTCGAAGCTCCGTGCACGCGTTCTGGATGTCCTTCAGGCTGAAGGTTACATCCGCGGATACTCTGAAGTCGAATTCGGCAACGGCAAGTCCGAGCTGAACATCGAGCTGAAGTACTACGAAGGCGCTTCCGTGATCCGCGAGATCGCACGCGTCTCCAAGCCGGGCCGCCGAGTCTATGTCTCGGTTAAGTCCATTCCGCAGGTCGCGAACGGCCTCGGCATCACCATCCTTTCGACCCCGAAGGGTGTGATGGCCGATCATCAGGCACGCGAACAGAATGTTGGTGGCGAGATCCTTTGCTCCGTCTTCTAACGAAGGCGTAGCAGGTTCTCCATAGCGAACAGACAGGTATAAAAATGTCTCGTATCGGTAAGAAGCCCGTTCAGGTTCCGGCAGGCGTCACGGCAAGCGTTGATGGCCAGAAGGTAACGGCGAAGGGCCCGAAGGGCGAACTGTTCTTCGTTGCAAACGACGAAGTTTCGGTAAAGCTCGAAGATAATGCGGTTGTTGTTCAGCCGCTCAGCCAGAGCAAGGATGCTCGTTCGAAGTGGGGCATGTCCCGCACGATGATCGAGAACATCTTCAAGGGCGTCAAGGACGGTTACGAGCGCAAGCTCGAAATCAACGGCGTTGGTTATCGTGCGTCGATGCAGGGCAAGAACCTGCAGCTCGCGCTCGGTTTCAGCCACGACGTCGTCTACCAGACGCCGGAAGGCATCACGATTGCTGTTCCGAAGCCGACCGAAATCACCGTGTCCGGCATCAACAAGCAGCAGGTCGGCCAGGTTGCCGCGGAAATCCGCGAATACCGTGGCCCCGAGCCCTACAAGGGCAAGGGTGTCAAGTATGCCGAAGAGCGGATTGTCCGCAAAGAAGGCAAGAAGAAGTAAGGATCACGCGAAATGGCTAGCAGGAAAGATACTCTTGTGCGTCGCGCCAACCGCGTGCGCCGTCAAATCAAGGCGGTCGCCAACGGCCGCCCGCGCCTGTCGGTTCATCGCTCGTCGAAGAACATCTACGCGCAGATCATCGATGACGTTGCCGGCAAGACCCTTGCTTCGGCATCGACCCTCGACACGGATCTGCGGTCTTCTCTGAAGACCGGCGCAGACACGGCAGCCGCTTCGGCTGTCGGCAAGCTCCTGGCGGAGCGTGCTTCGAAGGCTGGCGTCAAGGACGTTGTCTTTGATCGCGGCGCCTTCATCTACCACGGCCGCGTCAAGGCGCTGGCCGAGGCAGCCCGCGAAGGCGGCTTGAACTTCTAAGTTCGTTGGCCCGGGCGTAACCGCCCGGGCTTTCCAGCCGGTTTCGCAAATCTCCAGCCGTCTTCATCTCGAAAAAGAGGGGAGGCGGTCTCGTCAATCTGCCGATTGCACCCGGAAAAGAAAAAGGAAGAGGACAATGGCACAAGAAAAAAGAGGTTCTCGCGAAGATCGCCAGAACCGCGAAGAGCGCGACAGCGAATTTGTCGATAAGCTCGTAGCAATTAACCGCGTCGCCAAGGTGGTGAAGGGCGGTCGTCGTTTCGGTTTCGCCGCTCTCGTCGTCGTTGGCGACCAGAAGGGCCGCGTCGGCTTCGGTCATGGCAAGGCACGCGAAGTGCCGGAAGCCATCCGCAAGGCCACGGAAGCTGCCAAGCGCGACCTGATTTTCGTCCCGCTGCGCGGTGGTCGTACCCTGCATCACGACGTTCATGGCCGTCACGGCGCCGGCAAGGTGCTGCTGCGTTCGGCCAAGCCCGGTACCGGTATCATCGCCGGTGGTCCGATGCGCGCCGTCTTCGAAACGCTCGGCGTTCATGACGTCGTTGCAAAGTCGACCGGTTCGTCGAACCCCTACAACATGGTTCGCGCAACCTTCGACGCCCTCAAGAACCAGATGCACCCGAAGGACATCGCAGCTCAGCGCGGCATCAAGTACGCCACGCTCCAGGCTCGTCGTGTTTCCTCCGGCGCTGCTTCCGAAGAATAAGGGAGCTGACAGATGGCTAAGAAAGAAGTTGCCAAGAAGACGGTTACCGTCGAGCAGATCGGTAGCCCCATTCGCCGTCCGGCCGTACAGCGTCAGACGCTCATCGGTCTGGGCCTCAACAAGATGCACCGGGTTCGCACGCTGGAAGACACCCCGTCTGTTCGCGGCATGATCCGGACCGTCCAGCACCTCGTTCGCGTCGTCGACGAGAAGTGAGGGGGATAAGCTCATGAAACTGAATGAAATCAAGGACAACGAAGGCTCGACCCACAGCCGCAAGCGTCTCGGCCGTGGTATCGGCTCGGGCTCCGGCAAGACGGCCGGCCGCGGTGTCAAGGGTCAGAAGGCTCGTTCGGGCGTTGCCATCAACGGCTTCGAAGGCGGTCAGATGCCGATCTACCGTCGTCTGCCGAAGCGCGGCTTCAACAACATCTTCGCTTCGGAGTTCGTTGTCGTGTCGCTCGGCCGTATCCAGACGGCAATCGACGCCAAGAAGCTCGACGCTTCGAAGACCGTCGATGCAGCCGCTCTCAAGGCCGCTGGCGTCATCCGTCGCGAAAAGGACGGCGTCCGCGTTCTCGCCGACGGCGAACTGAAGGCGAAGGTTTCGATCGAAGTCGCTGGCGCTTCCAAGTCGGCGATCGAGAAGATCGAAAAGGCCGGCGGTTCGGTCAAGCTGCTCGCAGCCGCTGCTGAATAATATTACTGATGAACCGCCCGGGGTGCTTCACTCCGGGCGGTTTTGCTCCCATATGTGAGCCTCACGTCCGCAGCCGGCGAATCGCTCGCCGCGGCGGACATAGCGGAAACCACGGTGAGGCATCCGATTGCAGACACAATCGCCTCGCGTCCGGTTTTCAAGACGAAAAGTTACTCCTTCCGGAACGGACCGGGTGTTCCCGCTGATTCCGAGATTTGGTACGCGGAGAATTGCATGGCTTCTGCAGCGGAACAGCTCGCCTCGAACCTGAATTTCTCGACTTTCGCCAAGGCGGAAGATCTGAAGAAACGGCTTTGGTTCACGCTTGGTGCGCTTCTGGTTTACCGTCTTGGCACCTATATCCCGCTGCCCGGTCTCAACCCGGAAGCTTTTGCACAGGCCTTCCAGGGCCAGAGCGGCGGCATTCTCGGCCTCTTCAACATGTTTTCGGGTGGCGCCGTGCAGCGCATGGCGATCTTTGCGCTCGGCATCATGCCCTATATCTCTGCTTCGATCATCGTTCAGCTGATGACCTCCGTCGTTCCGGCGCTGGAGCAGTTGAAGAAGGAAGGCGAGCAGGGCCGCAAGATCATCAACCAGTACACCCGCTACGGCACGGTGCTTCTCGGTACGGCGCAGGCTTATGCCATCGCTGCCGGCCTTGAGAGCGGCAACGGCCTCGTCAACGATCCGGGTTGGTTCTTCCGCATTTCGACGGTCATCTCGCTGCTCGGCGGCACCATGTTCCTGATGTGGCTCGGTGAGCAGATCACGTCGCGCGGTATCGGCAACGGCATCTCGCTGATCATCTTCGCCGGTATCGTCGCCCACCTGCCGACGGCTCTCGCCGGCACGCTCGAACTCGGCCGCACCGGCGCGCTCTCGACGCCGCTGATCCTCGCGATCATCATCATGGTCGTTGCCGTCATTGCGCTCATCGTCTTCGTCGAGCGGGCACAGCGCCGGCTTCTGATCCAGTATCCGAAGCGACAGGTTGGCAACCGCATGTTCCAGGGCGACACCTCGCACCTGCCGCTGAAGCTCAACACTTCGGGCGTCATCCCGGCGATCTTCGCTTCCTCGCTGCTGCTGCTGCCGGCGACGCTTGCAGGCTTCGCCAACACGGCGACGCTGCCGGGTTGGGCCACGACCATCGTTGGCGCGCTCGGTCACGGCAAGCCGCTCTACATGGTTCTCTACGGAGCGATGATTGCGTTCTTCGCCTTCTTCTATACGGCGATCGTCTTCAATCCGAAGGATACGGCCGACAATCTCAAGAAGCACGGCGGCTTCATTCCGGGCATCCGTCCGGGCGAGCGCACGGCTGAATATATCGATTACGTCCTGACGCGCATCACCGTTATCGGCGCGGTCTACCTGATGTTCGTCTGCATTCTGCCGGAAGTTCTGATTTCGCAGACCGGCGTGCCGTTCTACCTTGGTGGTACGTCGCTTTTGATTGTTGTCAGCGTGACCCTCGATACTGTAGCACAGATCCAGGGCCATCTCATCGCACAGCAATATGAGGGGCTGATCAAGAAGTCGAAGCTGCGCGGAGGAAAGAGGGGACGATGAGACTGATATTTTTGGGACCGCCGGGCGCTGGCAAGGGGACTCAGGCCAAGCTTCTGACGGAGAGATACGGCATTCCGCAGCTTTCCACAGGCGATATGCTGCGGGCCGCCGTTGCCCAGGCGACTGACGTTGGCAAGCGCGCCAAGGCAGTGATGGACGCCGGCCAGTTGGTATCGGACGAGATCGTCAACGAAATCGTGTCGGATCGCATCGATCAGCCGGATTGTGCCAAGGGTTTCATCCTCGATGGCTACCCGCGCACGGTTCCGCAGGCGATTGCCCTCGACAAGATGCTGGAAAGCAAGGGGCTGAAGCTCGATGCGGTCATCGAGCTGAAGGTCGACGAGGCGGCCCTTGTAAAGCGGATGGAGAATCGCGTAGCGGAGACCATCGCTGCGGGAGGTACGGTCCGTTCGGATGACAATCCGGAAGCCTTCAAGCGTCGCCTGGCGGAATACCGGGAAAAGACCGCGCCGCTCTCCGAGCATTATGCCGGTACCGGTCAACTGAGAACGGTCGATGGCATGGCGGACGTGACCGCTGTCACCGCAGAGATCGAGAAGATTCTGGCTTAGACACTGGTCTTTGCCGAAAAGGAGCCGCCGGGGAGTTGACTTTTCCGGCCGATTCCGCCAAAGACAGCGCCAACTCGCGACATGAGAGCGATCGGCGCGGTCTTCAAAGAAAATGAAGTCCGGGTGCGGTCGTTTTTGACGTGTCTCGAACCTCAATCAACGTGCGGCTCTTCGAGGTCGCGTAACGAAGCACCTATTGCCGGATGGCAACTGGAACGCAAGGAGAATAGACGTGGCACGTATCGCTGGCGTCAACATCCCGACGGCGAAGCGCGTAGTTATCGCGCTGACCTACATTCACGGGATCGGCCCGAAATTCGCACAGGAAATCGTCGAGAAGGTCGGTATTCCGGCTGACCGTCGCGTGCATCAGCTGACGGACGCTGAAGTCCTGCAGATCCGCGAAACGATCGACCGCGACTACCAGGTCGAAGGTGACCTGCGTCGCGAGACCTCGATGAACATCAAGCGCCTGATGGACCTCGGCTGCTACCGCGGCCTGCGTCACCGTCGTGGCCTGCCGGTTCGTGGTCAGCGCACCCACACCAACGCCCGCACCCGCAAGGGTCCGGCGAAGGCGATTGCCGGTAAGAAGAAGTAATTTCCCGAAAAGGGAGATTGGGAGGCTGGCGTCAGGCGCCGGCCTCCTTTTGCAGTTTGGTAAGGCGCTTGCCTGACCGCCGTCCGGCCGAATGGCCGGATGTTGAGGCCGAAGATTGGGTATTCCGCTCTTCGGGGAAATGAAGATGCAGGGCAGGGGACGACAAATCCTTTTCCCGGTGGAGCCGCTGGAATTACGGCGGTGCAGAGATCTAAGAAAGGGATCCTATGGCCAAGGAAGCCACCCGCGTTCGCCGCCGCGAACGCAAGAACATCACGTCTGGCGTTGCACACGTCAATTCGTCGTTCAACAACACGATGATCACCATCACCGACGCACAGGGCAACGCGATTGCCTGGTCGTCTGCCGGTGCAAAGGGTTTCAAGGGCTCGCGTAAGTCGACCCCGTTTGCCGCACAGATCGCCGCTGAAGACTGCGCCAAGAAGGCTCAGGAACACGGCATGAAGTCGCTGGAAGTTGAAGTTTGCGGTCCGGGTTCCGGCCGTGAATCCGCTCTTCGCGCACTGCAGGCTGCGGGCTTCATGATCACCTCGATCCGCGATGTGACCCCGATCCCGCACAACGGCTGCCGTCCGCGCAAGAAGCGCCGCGTCTGATCATATGCATTCAACATGCCGGTGAGGGTGCATCCGCGCTCTCCCGGTCTTCGGGGCTCGGTTGTCACGATTGGATGGTGGCAACGAACGGAAGGCAGAAAACATGATCCAGAAGAATTGGCAGGAACTGATCAAGCCGAACAAGGTGGAGTTCGTCTCCTCCGGCCGCACCAAGGCAACGCTGGTTGCGGAACCGCTTGAACGCGGCTTTGGCCTGACGCTCGGCAACGCGCTTCGCCGCGTGCTTCTGTCGTCGCTGCGCGGTGCAGCTGTCACCGCAGTGCAGATCGACGGCGTTCTGCACGAGTTCTCCTCTATCCCGGGCGTCCGGGAAGATGTGACGGACATCGTGCTCAACATCAAGGAAATCGCCATCAAGATGGATGGCGACGACGCAAAACGCATGGTCGTGCGCAAGCAGGGTCCGGGCGTTGTTACCGCCGGTGACATCCAGACGGTTGGCGATATCGAAATCCTCAACCCGAACCATGTGATCTGCACCCTCGACGAGGGCGCGGAGATCCGCATGGAGTTCACCGTCAACAACGGCAAGGGCTACGTGCCGGCTGATCGCAACCGTTCGGAAGATGCTCCGATCGGCCTGATCCCGGTCGACAGCCTGTACTCGCCGGTCAAGAAAGTGTCCTACAAGGTGGAAAACACCCGCGAAGGCCAGGTTCTTGACTATGACAAGCTGACGATGTCCATCGAGACGGACGGTTCCGTCACCGGTGAAGATGCGATCGCTTTTGCCGCCCGCATCCTTCAGGACCAGCTGTCGGTCTTCGTCAACTTCGACGAGCCGCAGAAGGAAGCAGAGGAAGAGGCCGTTACCGAACTCGCCTTCAACCCGGCGCTTCTCAAGAAGGTCGACGAACTGGAACTTTCGGTCCGTTCGGCCAACTGCCTGAAGAACGACAACATCGTCTACATCGGCGACCTCATTCAGAAGACCGAAGCAGAAATGCTCCGCACGCCGAATTTTGGTCGCAAGTCGCTGAACGAAATCAAGGAAGTTCTCGCTTCCATGGGCCTGCACCTCGGCATGGAAGTGCCGTCCTGGCCGCCCGAGAACATCGAAGATCTCGCCAAGCGTTACGAAGACCAATACTAACAGATAAAGGCAGCTTGTTCTGCCTTTCCCCGTCAAACAGCAGGTGTTGCACCTGTATGTGCCAGGAAACGGCAGGCAAAGCCTGCATTGAAGGAGAATAGCCATGCGCCACGCAAAAGCCGGCCGCAAGCTGAATAGAACCGCCAGCCACCGCAAGGCGATGTTTGCCAACATGGCAGCTTCGCTGATCGAACACGAGCAGATCGTTACGACCCTGCCGAAGGCCAAGGAAATCCGCCCGATCGTCGAGAAGCTCGTCACGCTCGGCAAGCGCGGTGACCTGCACGCTCGCCGTCAGGCGATCTCGCAGATCCGCGACGCCGCCGTCGTTTCGAAGCTGTTCGACACGATCGCATCGCGCTACGCCACCCGCAACGGCGGCTACCTGCGCATCATGAAGGCCGGCTTCCGCCACGGCGATAACGCCGCGCTCGCCGTCATCGAATTCGTCGACCGCGACGTCTCGGCAAAGGGTGCGAAGGATCTCGCCCGCGTTGCTGCAGAAGCTGAAGCTGCCGAAGCAGCCTAAGCCGATCGAAGGCAGAGAAACAAAAGCGGCCGGGTGGCGATCACCCGGCCGCTTTTTCTATGGGCTGTCGTCTGATCGGCCCATTGGCCGCCTGACGTTTGCGGCGCAGATAGGGCTTGCGCACCAGCCGCCAGGCGATGAGCGTGGCGACCAGCCCCAGATAGAGCATCTGCTCGGGGCCCACGACCTTCACCGACATCGAAAAATGCAGGGCGCCGGCTGCGGCGATGACATAGGCGAGCCGGTGCAGCGTATTCCACCGGGTCCCGAGCCTGCGAATCGACCAATTGTTGGACGTCAATGCCAGCGGGATCAACATCACGAGCCCGGCCATGCCGATGGTGATGAACGGGCGTCGGCCGATATCGGTGAGGATCGCCGGAATGTTCAGCACCTGATCGAGCAGTATGTAGGCGAGAAAGTGCATCAGCACGTAATAGAAGGCGAGCAGTCCGAGTGCCCGGCGGTAGCGAAGCCAATTGATGCCGAAAATGTCGCGGATCGGCGTGATCGCCAGGGTCGCGACGAGAAAGCGAAGCGCCCAGAGACCAAGCAGGTGCTCGAATTCCTTGACCGGATTTCCAGGGAGTTGCCCGGTGGCGCCGAGATAGAAACCGTAGCCTGCCGGCAGCAGGCCCAGGCCATAAAGTGCCCATACCGAGGCCGAGTGGTAGCGTTTCGGGAGGGCAGGCAGATGGGCCATGATCAATAATTCGCTCTGAGGTCCATGCCGGCATAGAGGCTGGCAACCTCATCGGCATAGCCATTGAAGGGCAGGGTGTCGCGACGATTGGAGCCGAAGAAGCCACCGCCACCGATGCGGTTCTCCGTCGCCTGGCTCCAGCGCGGGTGATCGACGGCCGGGTTGACGTTGGCATAGAAGCCGTATTCGTGCGGGGCCGAGAGGTTCCAGGTGGAGGGCGGTTGCGTTTCGGTGAGCGAAATCCGCACGATCGACTTGATCCCCTTGAAGCCGTATTTCCAGGGGGTAACGAGCCGGATCGGCGCCCCGTTCTGGTTGGGAAGGGTCTTGCCGTAGACGCCGACGGACAAGAGAGTGAGCGGGTGGCGGGCTTCATCCAGCCTCAACCCTTCGCGATAGGGCCAGGGCAGCGGCTGAAAGAAGCCGGATTGGCCCGGCATCTCCGCGGGGCGTACGACCGTTTCGAACGAAACATACTTGGCGCTGCCAAGCGGCTCGACCCTGTCGAGCAGGGTCGAAAGCTGGAAGCCGGTCCAGGGGATCACCATCGACCATGCCTCGACGCAGCGCATGCGATAGACGCGTTCCTCGATCGGGAACTTCAGCAGATCTTCCAGCCCGAACTCCTGCGGCTTGCCGACGAGGCCGTCGACCTTCACCGTCCAGGGCGTCGGTTTGAAGCTGCCGGAATTGGCGGCGGGATCGCCCTTGCCGGTCCCGAATTCATAGAAGTTGTTGTAGCCCGTGACGTCGGCCTCCGGGGTCAGATCCTCGTCGACGACGTATTTGCCTTTCGGTGCGCTGAGCGCAGCCGCCATACCTGAACTGCTTCCGGCGAGGAGAATGCCGCCGGCGGCTGCGCCCAGGAATGTGCGACGGTTGATGAAGATATTCTCCGGGGTGATTTCGGAGGAAACGATTCGCGGCGGACGATAGGATGGCATGGTCTTATCCGAGAGTGGTTTATCAGCCTTGGCTTGTAAGAACTCAGCAGACTTTCGATCACCGTGAAAGGGGTGCCGAACCACGTTTTCGTGCGTAGCGCGTGAAGCCGGCAAGTTTGCGTATCTTGCGCCAACATTTGCCTTTTTTCCCGCGAAATCCTATCTGAACGTAGCCGCGACGAATAGGAGAATGCTTCACATGATCGTTAGTCGAAGAGCGCTTGCCGCGCTCGTCATTGCTGTTTCTCTTGCCTGTCCGGCCTTGGCTGAAGAGGCCAAGACCGTTCCACAGTCGCGCACCGAAATGCAGCTTTCCTTCGCGCCGCTCGTCAAGCAGACGGCAAATGCGGTCGTCAATGTCTACGCCGAACGGGTCGTCGAGCGCCGCTCGATCTTTTCCGGCGATCCCTTCTTCGAGGAATTCTTCGGTCAGCGGATGCCGAACCGTTCGGAAAAGCAATCCTCGCTCGGCTCCGGCGTGATCGTCGGCAAGAACGGCGTCGTCGTGACCAACAATCACGTGATCGAGGGCGCCGACGACATCAAGGTGGCGCTGGCAGATGGCCGCGAGTTTCCCTGCAAGATCGTGCTCAAGGATGACCGGCTCGACCTGGCGGTGCTGAAGATCCAGTCGGACGGTCCGTTCGAGATCGTCCCGCTCGGCGATTCCGATGCGGTCGAAGTCGGCGATCTCGTTCTGGCGATCGGCAATCCCTTCGGCGTCGGCCAGACGGTAACGAGCGGCATCGTCTCGGCACTCGCGCGCAACCAGGTCTCGTCGGGCGATTTCGGCTTCTTCATCCAGACGGATGCGGCAATCAACCCGGGCAATTCCGGCGGTGGCCTCATCGATATGAATGGCCAGCTCATCGGCATCAACACCGCGATCTTCTCCAAGGGTGGCGGCTCGAACGGCGTCGGCTTCGCCATCCCGGCCAATCTGGTGAAGGTTTTCGTCGCCTCCGCCGAAGGCGGCAACGGCACCTTCGTGCGTCCCTTCATCGGCGCAAGCTTCGAACCGGTGACCTCTGAAGTCGCCGAGGCTCTTGGTCTCAACCGCGCCCGTGGCGCGCTGGTGACTGCTGTCGTGGCGGGTGGCCCGGCCGAACAGGCGGGCATCAAGCCGGGGCAGGTGATCACCGCCGTCAACGGCATCGACGTCGAGCACCCGGATGCACTCGGCTACCGCCTGACAACGGTCGGAATCGGTCACGAAGCCCGCGTCACCGTATCGGAAAACGGCAAAACCCGTGACGTGACGCTGAAGCTCGATCGGGCGCCCGAGACGTCGCCGCGCGACGAACGGTTGATCGAAGGGCGCAACCCCTTCGCCGGCGCGGTCGTCGCCAACCTGTCGCCGCGTCTTGCCGACGAGTTGCGAATGTCGACCTCGCTGCAAGGGGTCGTCGTCATGGAGGTCAACCGCGGCTCGCCTGCGGCACGCATCGGCCTGGAGCCGAAGGACATCGTGCGTTCGGTCAACGGCACCGCAATCGACACGTCCAAGACATTGGAGCATGTGCTGGCCGATGATGCCTCCTTCTGGCGCGTCGAAATCGAGCGGGACGGTCAACTTATCCGTCAGTTCTTCCGATGAGCGATCTCTTCTCCGCCTCCGAACCTCCTGAGATGGCGTCGGCAAGACCGCTCGCCGACAGACTTCGTCCGCGCACGCTTGCCGAAGTCACCGGTCAGGAGCACCTGACCGGCGACGATGGCGTGCTGTCGCGCATGATCGCGTCGGGTTCACTTGGATCGATGATCTTCTGGGGGCCGCCGGGTACCGGCAAGACGACCGTGGCGCGGTTGCTTTCGGGGGAGGCGGGGCTCGCCTTCGAGCAGATCTCCGCCATCTTCTCCGGTGTCGCCGATCTCAAGAAGGTGTTCGAAGCGGCGCGCGCGCGGCGCATGTCCGGCCGGCAGACCCTGCTGTTCGTCGACGAGATCCACCGCTTCAATCGCGCCCAGCAGGATAGCTTCCTGCCCGTCATGGAAGACGGCACCGTCATTCTCGTCGGTGCAACGACGGAAAACCCGTCCTTCGAGCTCAATGCCGCTCTGTTGTCCCGCGCCCGCGTGTTGACGTTCAAGCCGCATGGCGAAGACAGCATCCAGGAGCTGCTGTCGCGAGCCGAGCAGGCGGAAGGCAAGACGCTGCCGCTTGATGTGGATGCGCGTGCCAGCCTGATCCGCATGGCAGATGGCGATGGCCGGGCGGCACTGACACTGGCCGAGGAAGTCTGGCGGGCGGCCCGGCGCGACGAAATCTTCGATGCGGCAGCACTTCAGAATATCGTGCAAAGGCGGGCCCCGGTCTACGACAAGGGCCAGGACGGCCACTACAATCTGATTTCCGCACTGCATAAGTCGGTACGCGGCTCCGATCCGGATGCGGCCCTCTATTACCTCTGCCGTATGTTCGACGCGGGCGAGGACCCGCTTTATCTTGGGCGCCGCCTGGTGCGCATGGCGGTCGAAGACATCGGCCTTGCCGACCCTCAGGCGCTGGTGATCTGCAACGCCGCCAAGGACGCCTATGATTATCTCGGTTCGCCGGAGGGCGAACTGGCGCTCGCCGAGGCGTGCGTCTATCTGGCGACCGCGCCGAAGTCGAATGGCGTTTACACCGCCTATAAGGCGGCGATGCGCGCCGCGAAGGAGAACGGCTCGCTGCTGCCGCCGAAGCACATCCTCAATGCACCGACCAAGCTGATGAAAGGCGAAGGCTACGGCGACGGCTATCGTTACGATCACGACGAACCGGATGCTTTCTCTGGCCAGGATTATTTTCCGGAAAAGATGGGCCGACAGACCTTCTACGACCCGCCGGAGCGCGGTTTCGAGCGCGAAATCCGTAAGCGGCTGGAATGGTGGGCGAAACTGCGCCGGGAGCGCAATGCTCCCTAGTGCCTATCCGAGACTGCAAAAGACCGCTTCCCTTGCGAAATACCTGGCTCGTCGGACCCCCCGCTTGTGTTCAAGGAATGCGTGAAGCGACCTAGCTTTGCCACCGGTGCAGAGCTGATCTGCCCGTGGGTGCCTTGCTGTCGGTATCGGGGTGTGAGATAGAGCCTGCATTGCAGACGGCTGCACGGTTCGCAAAGTCGATACCGAACATCCGCGGGGACGGCCTCGCTCCAACCTTGGGAGTTTGACATGGCCTGGTTCCTTCTTCTGCTTGCCGGTTTCCTCGAAATCGGCTGGGCAATCGGTCTCAAATACACGGATGGCTTTACGCGCGTCACGCCGACGATCCTGACAGTAGGGTCGATGATCCTCAGTATCGTGCTGCTCGGTCTTGCCGTGCGCAGCCTGCCTCTCGGCACGGCCTACGCGGTCTGGACCGGTATCGGCACCGTCGGCACGGTCATCCTCGGCATCTTCCTGTTCGCTGAGCCGGCGACCTTCATCCGCCTCGGCTGCATCGCGCTCATCGTCAGCGGCATTGCCGGGCTGAAGCTCGCTGCCTAACGCTGCGTACTGCATTGTCGTAGCGTCAGGCTCTCGAAGCGGCAGCCACAGTTACAAACGAAGCGGGCTGCGCGTCATGAAGGACGTGCAGCCCGCAATCGTATTCTGCGATATCGCGTTTTCTTTTAACGCAGGGCGTCGAGCACCGCGGCGGTCGCCTGCATTTCCTGCCAGCGGTTCTCCCGCCGGCGGAAGGCCTCTTCGTCGGTTCCCCAATGCTCGATCTGCCAGTCCTCGTCCACATGCGCGGCCGTCCAGGCCTCTTCGGCGGAGAGCCTGCCCGAGGCGAAGGCGAGCGCCAGCAGGGCCGAGCCCGTCAGGCTCGTCACCGTGTGGATGCAGGTGAGGCCGAGCGGCGTTGCGAAGGCACGCAAGCCTTCCGCATAGGCAGCGAGCGCTTCTTCCGGCTGTTCCTGATGGATCACGCCTTCGGCAAGGATGAAGCGGGCGCCGAGCGTTTGTTGCGCCCAATCGAGCACCGGATTCCAGATCTCGTTCTGGCGGGCGACGAGACCTTCCGGACTGTCGGCGCGGTAGCAGAGCATATCGGTTCCGGCGAAGCGCAGGATGTCGTCGAAGACCGAGCGCTGGTCCTTGGCGACGCCGTCGAGCGCCGTGTTGACGATGCGGGTGACCGGCATCTGGCCGGGGTCGATGACCTCGGTCTGTGCCTCCCATTCGGCGGCGAGAATCTCCGCGAGCTTCAGCGTCGGCACGGCAAGCGGCTGTTTTGCCGGCGTGCGTACCGTCCGGCCATCGAGCAGCACGCTGTACGTATCTCCGTCGGCTGCAGCGACGCTGACCTCTTTGTAGAAGCGCTTCGGCAGCGGTTTCAGCATCTGGATCTGTGCGCGGCGGACCGGATCCTCGTGGCTCATCGCACCGCTGAGTTCGTCGCGAATATCAGGCATGATTGTGTTCCATCCATTCAATGATGTCAGCCGGCGTCTGGGCAACGAAATCCGCGCCTGCCTCGATGAGATCAGGGACGGACGCATAACCCCAGGCGACGCCGATGGCGGCAGCACCGGCTGCCTTGGCCATCTGCATGTCGTAGATCGCGTCGCCGATGACGACCGTATCCTTCGCATCGATGCCGGCTTCCGAGCAGCACTCCGTCACCATTGCCGGATGCGGCTTGGAGGGGCAATCGTCGGCCGTACGGGAAACGAAGAAGATGCTGTCGAAGCCGTGGGTTGCCGCGATATGGGTCAGGCCGCGCCGCGACTTTCCGGTGACGGCGCCGATCACTAGTTCATTGCGCGACGAGAGCGTCTGCATCATGTCGGCGATGCCCGGAAACAACAGCTCCTGGAAGCCGGCTTCGCCGCGCACGCCGGCGAAAATCGCCTTATAGTGTGCCGTCATCGCCAGCGCCAGGTCGTCGACGTGCTCACGGCCGAGCAAGCGGGCAATGGCGATGTCGAGTGTCAGGCCGATGATGCCTTTGGTCACCGAAAGGGGTGGGCGCTCGAGATCGAACGCTTCAAAGGTGCGCGCCATCACTTCATGGATCAGGCCACCGCTGTCGACCAGTGTCCCGTCACAGTCGAAGAGAGCCAGTTTCATCAGTCTTCCTCGTTCGCAGCATTCTCGTCGAAACCGAGCAGGTTCCAGCTCTGCACCATGTGCGGCGGCAACGGCGCGGTCACCTGCAGACGACCGCCGTTCGGATGCGGGATGTCGATGTGCCGGGCATGCAGGTGCAACCGGTTCTGAATACCGCCCGGGAACGACCAGTTGATGTCGGCGTCGAAGTATTTGGGATCGCCGATGATCGGATGACCGATATGGGCTGCGTGCACGCGCAGCTGATGGGTGCGGCCGGTATAGGGCTCCATCTCCAGCCAGGCGAGGTTCTGGCCGGCCTGTTCGACGATCCGGTAGTAGGAGATCGCGTGATCGGCGCCGTCGTCGCCGTGCTTGGCAATACGCATGCGGTCGCCATCCGGCGTCTGTTCCTTGACGAGCCAGGTGGATATCCGGTCTTCACGCTTGCGCGGCACGCCTTTCACAAGGGCCCAATAGGTCTTCTTGGTGTCACGCTCGCGGAAGGCGGCCGTCAGTTGCTGGGCGGCACCGCGAGTGCGGGCGATCACCAGTACGCCCGAGGTGTCGCGGTCGAGCCGGTGCACCAGGCGCGGCTTTTCACCCTTCTGGTTGGTCCAGGCCTCGAGCATCTTGTCGATATGACGGCTGACGCCGGAGCCGCCCTGGACGGCAAGGCCGGCAGGCTTGTTCAGCACGATGACCTTCGCATCCTCGTGCAGCACCATGCGCGACAGAAGCTCGCCATCCGGAGAATGCCTGAGATCGCGGCCACCGATCGGGCCGGTCTTGGTCTCCTTTGGGTCGACGCCGAGCGGCGGAATGCGGATCGTCTGGCCGGGCTGGATGCGGGTGTCGGATTTGGCGCGCGCGCCATCGACGCGAATCTGGCCGGAGCGCAAGAGCTTCTGCAGCGGACCGAAGCCCAGCCCGGGAAAGTGCACCTTGAACCAGCGGTCGAGGCGCATGCCGGCCTCGTCACCATCGACTTGTCTGTGTTCTATACCTGCCATTTGAGCGAACCTGCCTTCTGTTTCCGCAGCGTCGCGCGTCAGTCCGAAGCTCCTGCGCAGGGATGGACGCAGGAAAACGCTTCAGGCGCGCAAGGGCTGCCGTAATCCTTTAGCCGCTGCATAACGATGCCCTCGAAGCGATGACGGTCGAGGACCAATGCAGTAACGCGCCGCGTTTCTCTTCGGAGACGCAGCGCCCGTAGGAGCAGCCTTTAGACTATTGCGCGCACCAGAGCCAGCCCGCAGAAGACCGCCAAGATCGAAAGCGCGACGCTGGCGATGATATAGACGATGGAGAGCATGACATCGCCGCGCTCGGCGAGCGTGATTGCGTCCAGCGAGAAGGCGGAGAAGGTCGTGTAACCACCGAGAACACCGGTGATGAGGAACACGCGCATTTCCGCCGACGCGCCGAACTTGCGCATGATCATCTCCGCCAACAGGCCGATCAGGAACGAGCCTGTGATATTGACCCCGAGGGTGCCCCACGGGAAGCTGGGCCCGAAGCGGTGGATAGCCCAGAGACCGGCAATGTAGCGCAAGATCGAGCCGATTGCGCCACCGGCGCCGACGAGAAAGAGGTGGGTCATCAGTCGCTCCGGGTCAAATCGGCTCAGGCCAGCCGGTCGGCATGCCACTTCAGATGATCGTCCATGAAGGTCGAGATGAAGTAATAGGAGTGGTCGTAGCGCTCATGCATGCGCAGCGTCAGATCGATGCCTGTGCCCTTCACGGCGTCTTCGAACAGCCAGGGGCGCAATCCGTTTTCGAGGAAGCTGTCTGCCTTGCCCTGGTCGATCAGGAATTCGGGGAAGCGTGCGCCGTCCTGGACGAGGGCGCAGGCATCATATTGCCGCCAGGCTGCGCGATCGGTTCCAAGGTACTTCTCGAAGGCGCCGATCGACCAATCAGCCGTCGAAGGCTCGACGATCGGCGCGAATGCCGAGCAGCTCCTGAAGCGGTCCGGGTGCTTGAGTGCGATCGTCATCGCACCGTGACCGCCCATTGAATGTCCGAAGATCCCTTGGCGGCTCATGTCCATGCGAAAGTGCTGGCTGACATAGGCGGGCAGCTCTTCGGTGATGTAGGTGTACATCTGATAGTGCTCGGCCCAGGGCTTCTCGGTGGCGTCGAGATAGAACCCGGCACCTTTGCCCATCTGCCAATTCGTCAGCTCGTCGGGCACGTCGGCGCCGCGCGGGCTGGTGTCCGGGCAGACGATGATGAGACCGAGTTCGGAGGCCATGCGCCGGTATTCGCCCTTCTCCATGACGTTCGCATGCGTGCAGGTGAGGCCGGACAGGTACCAGACGACCGGCCTCGGCTCCTTGATCGCCTGTGGCGGCACGAAAACGGCGAAGGTCATCTCACCCTTGCAGGCCTCGGACTCGTGCGAAAAGACGCCCTGCATGCCGCCGAAGGCGGTGTTTTGCGAAAGGACTTTCATGGGATGCTCCTTGGATAATGATGCTCAGCCGGCAAGCTGCACGGCCGCGTTGACGGCGGCGGCGACGAGCACGGTGTTGAAGAAGAACGAAACGACGGCGTGCATCAGGTTGATACGCCGCATGGTCGTCGTCGTGATGGCGACATCAGATGTTTGCGCCGTCATGCCGACGACGAAGGAAAAATAGAGGAAGTCATAACCGCCAGGATCGGGGGTCCCGGGAAAATCGAGGCCGCGCGCCGGCTCCGCCGCCTGCTGATTCTGGTCAGCCACCCAGTAGACATGGGCATAGTGCATGGCGGCCATCATGTGGATCGTCGCCCAGCCAAGCACGACGGAGGCAAAGGCGAGGGCGAGGGCCAGTGCGGAGCCCGTTTGCTGGGCGTTGAGCGCAATGAACAGCGAGACGAGTGCAGTTGCGGCGGCCGCGAATGTTACAAGGAAGATGACGGCTTCCGGCTCGTCGGTGTTGCGGGCATGCGTTTTCAGATGTCTGCCCGTCATCATTCGCAAGCGCCGCCAACTCATGAAGAGATAGACGCAGAAAAAGGTGATGGCAGCGACCACGAGGACAAAGGGGCGCGCAACGAACCAGAGGACTGGTACGGTCAGAACTCCGCAGAAGAGGGCGGTGTAGAAGGGCCAGTGCCTGAGCCTTGTCGTCGCTTTCATTGAAATGCCCCTGCGATTGCAGTTGCCCGCGGGCTTGCTCGTCGCACCGTCATTTTTTCGACTGGCGTGCGAGTCGGTCAAGTGTTTCAAGAAAGGCAGAGCGATCCCGTGGGGTGAAGGCGGCGTTGTAGCCCTTGCTCTCGCCGGTTTCGCGCAGATGTTGGCCGAGATCACGCATGGCGGACGCCATGCCGATATTGGTCTTGTCGAAGAGGCGGCCCGAAGGACCGGTGACCAGCGCGCCGGCGACAACGCAGCGCGCGGCCAGCGGCACGTCGGCGGTGACGACAATATCGCCCTCATGCGCCCGTTCCGCGATCCAATTGTCCGCGGCGTCGAAGCCCGCCGAGACGATGACGTTGTGCACCATCGGGTCGCGCGAAGGACGCAGGCCGGAATTGGCGACGAAAGTCACCTCAATTTCATGGCGCTCGGCCACTTTCAGGATTTCCGCCTTCACCGGGCAGGCATCGGCATCGACATAGATCATCTTGAATCAGTTTCTTAACGGGACTGAAAAAGGCGCCGGAAATCAATCGACTCCGGCGCCGTTCTGAATTGGATTGTGAAACAATTCCAGGAAAAATGTGAAGTGGTTTCCGCCCGGAATTGCGTCACTTGGCGGTTAGTAAAGAACGACCGAGCGGATGCTTTCGCCGGAATGCATCAGCCCGAAGCCCTTGTTGATGTCTTCGAGCGGCATCACGTGGGTGATCATCGGGTCGATCTCGATCTTGCCCTGCATGTACCAGTCGACAATCTTCGGCACGTCGGTGCGGCCGCGGGCGCCACCGAAGGCGGTGCCCATCCACTGACGGCCGGTGACGAGCTGGAACGGTCGGGTCGAGATCTCCTGGCCGGCGCCGGCGACGCCGATGATCACCGACTTGCCCCAGCCGCGGTGGGCCGATTCCAGCGCCTGGCGCATCACCTTGGTGTTGCCGGTGCAGTCGAAGGTGTAGTCGGCGCCACCGATCAGGTCGCCATGGCGTTTCGTCATGTTGACGAGATAGGGCACGATGTCGTCGCCGACCTCCTTGGGGTTGACGAAGTGGGTCATGCCGAACTTCTCACCCCAGGCCTTCTTGTCGTTGTTGAGATCGACGCCGATGATCATGTCGGCACCGGCAAGCCGGAGGCCCTGGATGACGTTGAGGCCGATGCCGCCGAGACCGAAGACGATCGCGGTCGCGCCGATCTCCACCTTGGCGGTGTTGATGACCGCGCCGATGCCGGTGGTGACGCCGCAGCCGATGTAGCAGATCTTGTCGAACGGCGCCTCCGGGTTGACCTTGGCAACGGCGATCTCCGGCAGCACCGTGTAGTTGGCGAAGGTCGAGCAGCCCATATAGTGGTGGATCTTGTCCTTGCCGATCGAGAAGCGCGAGGTGCCGTCCGGCATCAGGCCCTGGCCTTGCGTCGCGCGGATCGCCGTGCAGAGGTTGGTCTTCCGGCTCAGGCAGGAATAGCATTCCCGGCACTCGGGCGTGTAGAGCGGGATGACGTGATCGCCCGTCTTCACGCTGGTGACGCCCGGGCCGACGTCGACGACGATGCCGGCGCCCTCATGGCCGAGGATCGCCGGGAACAGGCCCTCCGGGTCGGCACCGGACAGGGTGAAGTCGTCGGTGTGGCAGAGGCCGGTGGCCTTGACCTCGATCAGCACCTCGCCGGCCCGCGGGCCGTCGAGCTGAACCGTCATGACCTCGAGCGGCTTGCCGGCCTGAACGGCAACGGCGGCGCGTACGTCCATTTAATTTCTCCCTTGAGCAAAAATGGTTTCGGGCCACCAGGACGGCGGCCCGTTGGAATCGGTAATAGCTAACGAATGTTCTGTTGAACGCGATTGAGTTCCATCTCAAGAGCCGCGATGGCCTTGCCGGTCTGTTCATGCAGCTTCTTGACCAGTGCAAGCTGCTCGCGAAGACTGTCGCGCTCGTCGTCGCACGTGTCTGAGTCCGGGGCCTTGCCGAGGCCGGCAATCAGCCAGGCGGGCGTAACGCCCAGCACGCCGGCCAGCAGAAACAGCCGGTTCGTCCGGGGTTCGGCGCGATCGCGCTCCCAGGCTGAGACCGTTTCGGCGCGCACTCCAAGCTGGTCTGCAAGATCCTTGGTGCTGAGGTTGGCGGCATCGCGCGCCCTCCAGATGCGTCCACCCAGCGTGTCACCGTCGCTGGTGTCTCGCAGGCGAGCAATCATCGTTTCGGTGGACAAGCGCATGGATATCTCCTTTGCCACGGTTACGCTCAAAGGTCCCGGAGATCCGGCAGACAGCCGCTTTTGATTTCCGGGGCGGAAGATGGTCCTGAACTTATAGGCATTTGACTGGCGAGGGACCACCCCGAAGCGCCAAAAACACCGTCAATTGCGGCTTACTGCATGTCTCTTTAAACCGACCTCGATTCGAGGACGAAGACAGGCAGCAAATCAAAGTGCTACAGCGACCTTTGCGCGTCTGATAAAACGCGCGGCGCTGCAGGCGCGGATAGTTCGTTCTCCGTCTTGTCTTCTGCCGTTGAAAACCACAGCGTCGCCACTAATCTGCCGCGGCCAACCGGAGCTTGCCCATGACCGACGCCCGAACCGCGGCTGCCGAGCCTGCCAATACCGTGATGCAAGGCGTCGCCATCATGCTCTTTGCGATGGTCATCTTGCCCGGCATGGATGTGATCGCGAAATATATGGCCGTTTATGAAGGCATGTCGCCCGGCCAGGTAACCTTCTATCGCTTCTTCTTCCAGCTGGTGGCGACGTTGCCCATGCTTCTCAGCGCCGGCGGCCTGCGGGCGCTGAAGCCGAAGCGTCCCTGGGCCAATCTGCTGCGCGGCGTGCTGCTGGCAACCGCCGCCTTGTTCTTTTTCATTTCCGTGAAGTACATGCCTTTGGCCGACACCTTTGCCATCTACTTCGTCGAGCCCTTCATCCTCACCTGCCTTTCGGCCGTGTTTCTCAAGGAGAAGGTCGGCTGGCGGCGCTGGCTGGCGATCGTCGTCGGCTTTGGTGGGGCGATGATCGTCATCCAGCCGAGCTTCGCGGTATTCGGCCTGACGGCATTGCTGCCGGTTGCCTGCGCCTTTGTGTTTGCCTGCTATCTGCTTCTCAATCGTGCGGTCGGTACCGGCGACTCGCCGCTGACGATGCAGACCATCGCCGGTATCGGCGGCACATTGATGATGGCGCTGGTGATCCTGATCGGCAACGGCATGGGGAGTGCGGACTTCGTGCCGTCCTTGCCCCATTCGGCACTTGGGTGGACGCTGGTGGTCGTGCTCGGCACGCTTTCCGGCTACGGCCACCTGCTTGTCGTCAAGGCCTTCAGAGCGGCGCCTGTCTCCTTGCTGGCGCCATTCCACTATTTCGAGATCGTCACGGCGACGGCGCTCGGCTATCTCATCTTCGGAGATTTCCCATCGCTTTCCAAATGGCTCGGCATCGCCATTATCGTCGGCTCTGGCCTCTTCATCATCTGGCGCGAGCGGCAGGCCGGGCGACGGGCAGCAAACTAGGCGGGTTCAGGCCCCGTCGCTCTTCGTCGGGCCGAACACGCTCTCGAAGGCTTCGCGCAGACGGATGTCCACGTCCGGCATCATGACCGGCAGACCAAGGTCGACGAGGCTCGTGACACCATAACCGCGGATACCGCAGGGCACGATGCCGCCGAAATGGTCGAGGTCCGGATCGACGTTTAGCGCGAAGCCGTGAAAGCTCACCCATTTGCGCAGGCGGATCCCGATTGCGGCAATCTTGTCTTCTGCCATGGAGCCATCGGGCAGGGCTGGCTTTTCCGGGCGGCGAACCCAGACGCCGACCCGATCCTCGCGGCGCTCGCCTCTGACATTCATGGAATCGAGCGTGGAGATGACGACGCTCTCCAGCGCGGCGACGAAGGCGCGCACGTCCTGTCGCCGGCGCTTGAGGTCGAGCATGACGTAAACAACGCGCTGCCCCGGACCATGATAGGTGTATTCGCCGCCGCGACCGGTCGCGAAAACCGGAAAGCGATCTGGCATCACCAGGTCGGCGGCATCGGCGCTGGTTCCGGCCGTATAAAGCGGCGGATGCTCGACCAGCCAGACGAGTTCGTCGGCCGTTCCGGCGGCGATCGCGGCGGCTTCCCGCTCCATCAATTCGACGGCCTGTGGATAATCGACCAGTTCGGAGGCGATCCGCCAGCGAACCGGCGGTGATTCCGGAGGGGCGAACATGTCCTGGCTCAGATTTTCACGCTGCATTCGCTGGGCATTCCTGTTTTTCAGAGCCTGTACATGGGATGGCGTGAGACAAGAGTCCAGCGTTTCCAAGGCTTCCCGAGCGGGCTGTTGAAATAGTTTCATTTCCCGTCAAATTTCTGTCGTCATCCTCTTGTGCCCCCCAGGGGCTTTTGCTACATGCAGCCGCGTCGGCGCAAGTCGGCACCTACCACGATGCGGTCGTGGCGGAATTGGTAGACGCGCAGCGTTGAGGTCGCTGTGGGGCAACCCGTGGAAGTTCGAGTCTTCTCGACCGCACCAAAAAAAAGCCCGGCTTCGGCCGGGTTTTTTGTTTTTTATCTTCAGCTTAGCGAAACGGCGTATTGCCCGGGCAGCACGTTTCCGATCAAGGGCAGGCGTTCGACAAGGCGGGACGAAGCTCGTTCGCCTTGCTCGCGATTGGTCGAGGGCTGCCGCGATGCAAACGGCCGGTCTCGGCGCGGTGGCCGATAACGTGCGTGCGCACTTGGTCTGCGCGAGGCGGCCGGGCCCTGGCCTCTTCACACCGAAACGCGACGGCTGCTGCGTTCCGTCGCGATCGTCCAAATTGTGCACAGCCGTCCCTTGTGCACCTCGGGGGCTTTTGCTAAATGCAGCCCCGCTGGCGCGAGTCGGCAGCTACCACGATGCGGTCGTGGCGGAATTGGTAGACGCGCAGCGTTGAGGTCGCTGTGGGGCAACCCGTGGAAGTTCGAGTCTTCTCGACCGCACCAAAAAAACCCGGCTTCGGCCGGGTTTTTTGTTTGTAAATCCAGCAGTTAGCTTTGAACACACGCGTGCCCTGTGCCGGCGCCTTGCGTTCGTCTGCACCGTCGATCGCAAGGCGCCTTTCAGGTCGAACACGACTCCGCGGCTCTCGTCAGCTGTTACCGGCCGGCCCGCTCTGGTCCATGCGGCGCCGGACGAGCTTGTAGCTGTGATCGGGCTGAACCTCGTAGGTTTCGTAGACCATTTGCCCTTCATACATGAAGCGGTTCTGGACCATCGTGCCGGGAGCGGCCTGCGTCTTTCTCTTGCTCGCGTTCTCGCCGTAGGTCAGGCTTTCGGGCAGGGGTTCAAGGCTCTGCTGGGCACTGTTGCAACCGGCAAGAGCCAGGAGGCCGATGACTGCAAGATATTTTGGCTTCATTGTCAGATCCTTGGTGGAGTCATTGGATACTGTCTACGGGGCACGGCTCTAGCCGCGTGTCTGTTCCCTTGTCAGCTTTTCGAATTTCTTGATCGCCCGATCGCGTTTCAGGCGCGAGAGGCGCTGGGTCCAGAATATGCCGTCGAGCTGGTCGATCTCGTGCTGCAGGCAAATCGCCATCAGCCCTTCGGCCTCTTCTTCGATTGTCTCGCCGGAGAGTGCCTGAAAGCGAACCCGCACCGCTTGCGGACGTTCGATGTCTTCCGTGACCCCCGGCATCGAAACGCTGCCTTCAGCATGTTTCATGAGCTGGGCAGAGTGCCAGACGATCTCCGGATTGACGTAGATCCTAACGCCGCTCTCCTGGTCGAGCTCGATAACGGTCACCCGCTGAAGGACACCGATATGCGTCGCGGTGATGCCGATACCCGGCGCCGCGCGCATCGTGTCGAGAAGATCGCCCGCAAGGGCCTCGAGCGTCGCGTCAAAGCGGGTGACGCTGTCCGCCTTCCGGCTCAGCATTTGGTTTGGAAAGCGGACAATGGGGCGGATCGCCATCAGATATTCCTCGACTGCAGCGGTCTGGGCGGCGCGGTTGTCCCGTCGAAGAACGCAAGAGGCACCGTAAACCTTGATCTGCTGTTTCGCTCGCTGAAATCGATTCCGGCTCCAGGGAACGAAGAAAAGTGCTAACCGATCATGCGATCGATGTCGACTGTATCGAGATGTGGCCAGTTTCTTATGTATTTGCAACAGCTTGAATAAATCTGTTGTCGCCACGCGCGGGGTGATAACTGTGCTGTGGACCTCGGCGGGGCTTTGCGGTAGCAGGCTCTAGAGCCCGACTCCGGACCACGGCGGCGGAAGAAGGCCAGCCAACCGTCAGTGACGCATTCTTTCCGGTCTGCAAAGATGGACCACCGGAAAGCAGCAATCGTTTCGAGGGCGCCCATGAGCAATATCGGCGACGACGACAGCGGTCTCGAAGACGTCAAGACCTTTGACGGTTCGGACATCTATGCCGACGACGGTTCGGTCCGTTCCGATTTCCTCATGCATGTCGGCGCGGCGATTGCCGATCGCGACACGATCTATCTGCGCCAGCACGTTGCCGGCCTGCATTCTTCGGAGCTCGGCGACTTGCTCGAGGCGATTCAGCCGGAGCAGCGTCTGGCGCTGGTCTCGCTGCTCGGCAAGGAGTTCGACCTTTCGGCGCTGACCGAGGTCGACGAGGCGATCCGTCTCGATATCGTCGACCATATGCCGAACGAGCAGATCGCCGAAGCTATCGGCGAGATGGATTCGGACGATGCCGTCTACATTCTCGAGGATCTCGACCAGGAAGACCAGGACGAGATCCTGGCGAAGCTTACCTTTACGGAACGGGTTCGTCTGCGCCGCTCGCTCGACTATCCCGAGAGCACGGCCGGCCGGCGCATGCAGACCGAGTTCGTGGCGGTGCCGCCGTTCTGGACCGTCGGCCAGACGATCGACTACATGCGCGAAGACGAGGACCTGCCCGAGAGCTTCACGCAGATCTTCGTCATCGATCCCACCTTCAAGCTGCTCGGTGCCGTGGACCTCGATCGCGTGCTGCGTACCAAACGTTCGGTCAAGGTCGATGCAATCATGCACGACACGAGCCACGCCATTCCTGCCGAAATGGACCAGGAAGAGGCAGCTCAGCTCTTCGAGCAGTACGACCTGCTCTCCGCGGCGGTGGTCGACGACAACGGTCGGTTGGTCGGCGTTCTCACCATCGACGACGTCGTCGACGTCATCCAGGAAGAAGCCGAGGAAGACTTGCTGCGCCTGAGCGGCGTTGGCGACGAAGAACTGTCGGACTCGGTGGCGGAAGCATCGCGCTCGCGCGTGCCCTGGCTGTTCATCAATTCCATGACGGCCTGCATCTCCGCTTCGGTCATCGGCCTCTTCGATGCGACCATTCAGCAGATCGTGGCGCTTGCCATCCTGATGCCGATCGTCGCCGGCATGGGCGGCAATGCCGGTTCGCAGACGATGACGGTCACCGTGCGCGCGCTCGCGACCCGCGGCCTCGATATTCACAACGCTCCGCGCATCATTCGGCGCGAAGCCGGGGTGGGGCTCCTCAACGGCATGATCTTCGGCACGCTGATCGGCTTGGTGGCCGGTCTCTGGTTTCAGGATCCGAACATCGGCGGCATCATCGCTACCGCGATGCTGATCAACATGATGGCCGCGGCGCTCGCCGGCATCCTCGTTCCGCTGTGCCTGGACCGCTTCGGCGCGGATCCGGCTGTCTCTTCCGCCGTCTTCGTGACCGCCATTACCGATATCACCGGCTTCTTCAGTTTTCTCGGCATAGCCACCTGGTGGTTCCACGTCACGTAAGCGCCGTTGTTTGACTTTTACGTCAAGGTCAACGATAGTGGACTTGCAAAAAATCATGGAATGGCGGCGTGAATAAATACTATAGCATCACCGAATTGACGCGGGAATTCGGCATTTCCACCCGAACGCTGCGGTTCTATGAGGACGAGGGCCTCATTCATCCCGAGCGCCGCGGACGTACGCGGCTGTTCCGGCCGGCAGATCGGCGACTGATCCAGGAAATTCTGCGTGGCCGGCGCATTGGCTTTACGATTGCCGAGATCCGCGAAATCATCCAGGTCTACAAGGACCCGCCCGGTGAAATGGGCCAGCTTCGGCTGTTGATGAGCCGCGTCGAGGAAAAGCGTGAGGAACTTCGGCAGAAGCGCAAGGATATCGAAGACACCCTGGCAGAACTCGACAATGTCGAAGAGGCGTGCCTCACGCGTCTGGCGGAGATTGGCGTCGGCACCTGATCCTCCAATTGTATTGCAGATGAGGAATTCGAAGGGTGGCGTCTGCGCCGCCTTTTTTGTTGGCTTTACCGGGCTGCCAGCTCAGATCCAGCGGCTGGTGTGCCGGCAATAGCGCTCGAATTCGAAGCCGAAGCGCGAAAGCAAGTGCCGCTCTTCATTGCGAATGGCAAAGAGTGTCGTCAGCATCACCGCCGCGATCGCCGTGATGAAGAACCACGGATTGAGCGTCGCAAGGCCAAAGCCGACCATCATCAAGGTATAGCCAAGATAGATCGGATTGCGCGTGAAGCGGAAGGGGCCGTAGGTGACAAGGCAGGTCGCGGAGCGGTAAGGCATGACGGCCGTGTGACGGTCGAGCAAGGTCTTGACCGCCCAGAGGTCCAGCCAGATGGCGACAGTGATCAGTGTGCCGCCGATGATCCAGGGAAACCAGCTATGTCCGTGTGCCACCGGGATGGGGGAATCTCGCCCCAGAACAAGGGCCGTGAGCGTGGCGACGCCGTAGAGCAGGGCGGGCCACGGGAAGGTCAGCGGCTTGGCACGATAGGCATTCATGTCCTAGTCCCCTGATTGCACGTCCATTGTGCACTGTCGCGCGATTCGCGCAATGCGTTCATCGGTGCTTACGTTGATCTCTCCCCTGTTCAGGCTGTCGAACAGGTTCTGCTGTACCAGAAGGTCCAACGTACAGCCGCAGAAGGCCTCGCACGGCACGGCCGGGTTGCCCTGGTTGCAGGCCGCGACGCAATTGCTGCGATAGGCTTGCTTGGGATCCGGCGATGTCGGCGGTGAGATCAGCGAGAAGAGATAGACCAGTCCGATGAGCACGGGCTGGTGAATGAGGTATATGGCCAGACTGTGACGACCACCGAAGACGAAGGGCTTCATCCACAGCTTGCCTTTGTCGCCTGTGGATGGGCGGATTGCCAGGGCCGCAACGAGCCGCGCGTGGAAGAGCCTGGCTGCGGCAAGGCCGAGCAGGAAAGGCCCGAGCCACGGTAGCAGCGGCACGTAGTCGTTGGAGCGCGGCAGCGTTTCGGACAGTCCGACCCACCAGAGCCAGGATGCGTCGAAGGCCTGCGAGCGCAGATAGAAGGGTGCTGCGATGGCTGCCGCCGCCGCTACGAGGGAGACGACCGCGGGAAGCCGCAGGAAAACGAGGCCGATCACGCTTGCCGCGGCGATGGCATGCAGGATGCCGAAGAAGATGAACGAGTCCGGGAAGGCGAAATAGGTCGCGATGGTAATCAGCGCCGCGGCACCGGCGATCTTGGCGAAGCGGCGCATGAACGCGTCGAGGCGCAGCTTCGGCCATTGTCCGAGCACCAGGCTGTAACCGGCGAGGAACAGGAAGCTGCTGGCGATCAGCCGGGCGAAGATCTTCCAGCCGCCGGTGCCGGCGGTTCCCGCGGCAACATAACCGAAGAACTCGAGATCCCAGACGAAGTGATAGGTTGCCATGGCGAGCAGCGCCACGCCGCGCGCGACATCGATGAAGGCAAGCCGCCGCCGTGCGGCAGGTTGAGCCGGTATCTGTGTTGCCGGTGAAGTCACGTTGCTGTCGGACATGGGCATTCGCCATCCTGTGGGCGTGAGGAAGAATGACAGGCTTGGCTTGCGCCAAACACGCGTCGCTGGTTGATGGTGGAACTGAGCAGACCTGGCTTGTTTCTGTTCGGCGCGAAAGGCGTGCGTGCCGTCAGGGCGCTACGTCCTGCAGCAGCGCCGCGCGTGCCTGCGAGTAGAACTGCCGGCGGGTCAGCACGAAGATGACGAAGACGGTAAGCCCGACGAACACATAGGGGCTGACGAACCAGCCGAGATAACCGATCGACAGGAAAATCGCCCTGAGGCCGGCGTTGAAGTGCTTGGCGGCGAGCACGTTCATGCGGATCGCCCGTTCGGCAGCCTTCTCTGCCGCCCGCGGATCTCGCTGCATGTCGGCGGTCATCGGAATGCCGCCCATCAGGATCGAGCAATAGTTGAACAGCCGATAGGACCAGCCGAACTTGAAGAAGGAATAGCCGAAGAGGCAGGTGAGGCCGCCGACCTTGAGCTCGAATGCGGTTCGCCCGCCATGGAAGACATAGGGCATGTCCGCGAAGATCATCTGCGCCTGTTCGGTGGCCCCCAGCAACGCGAAACAGCCGCCGAGTGCGAAAATCGTCGTCGAGGCAAAGAAGGCGGTGCCGGCCTGAAGCCCTGCGATGATTTGCGTGTCGATCATCTTCAGGTCGCGGTTCAGCGAATTGCGGATCCAGCGGCCACGATGCTCGTTCATGAGACGGGTGAGACTCACGCGCTTGAAGCCGCGCGAGCCGTCGGTGGCCCAGCTGAAGCCTGCCCAAAGCAGGATGAACACGACAAGCGCTATGTAATCTTCGAAGGTCATACACGTGTTTTTGGCATGGCTTTTGGAAATTGCAAGGTGGCCGCGGCGGCGCGGGAATCGGCGGCGCGTCAACTACTGTGATGAAATTGCGGCGGAATTTCTCTCCGTCGCCGTCGGCCGATTGCGCGGTTTTCACCAGCTTGACATTCGCTGCGGCAAGGCCAGGACACCTTTTCGCCACATTTCCCCATTGCGCATTTACGCTTTCTTCAATATGCATGGCCCCTGACGCGGGGCGCGCCACTTGTGGTGCCCGCGGCCGTTGAGAGTGTTTCGGAGACATCATGGACAATACAATTCAGAAGTCTTGCTGGGGTGTGACTGCTCGCGCCGTAGCTGGTTTCGCGGGCGTTCTTGTTCTTGCTTATCTTTTCGGCGGCCTTTGATATCTAGTATCTAGAAAAGTCCACTGATTGACGGCGCGGCTTCCCAAGAGCCGCGCCGTTTTGATTCCAGATGGCGGGAGCGCCTGCGCACGGCAATGTCGCACGGATGGGATCGAATGTCGGTTGACCGCCTGACCGTCTCCTATGGGATCGCTTAGGCTTCGTTCCTATATTTGTTGCGGATTTCCTTAAATCGGGACCGATCTGAGGATAAAATCGTCCAGCAAATATGAGGATAGCGCGGCGGTTCGCACGGACCGTGAAGCGTGATATCGAGGCAATCGTGAATGCGGCGTTCAGGCGGTCATGCCGGTGCGCTGCGGGTCAGTCTCCGGGGCAGGCAGCTTATGTTTCTTTCCGTCTTCGACGTGTTCAAGATTGGTATCGGGCCTTCGAGCTCGCATACGATGGGGCCGATGTCGGCCGCCAATCGCTTTCTCGATCTCATCCTGTCTGATGACTGGCCGCGCCCGTCCCACGCTGCCGTTGCGGCGATCAAGGTCAGCCTGCATGGTTCGCTTGCCCATACCGGTATCGGCCACGGAACGGGCAGGGCGGTGATCCTTGGCCTCGTCGGCGAACGCCCCGATCTGGTCGACCCCGATCGCATGGACGCGTTGATCGACGAGGTCGAGCGCAGTGGACGCATTGCGCCATCAGGACATCCGTCCTACGAATTCCAGCCGAAGACGGACCTGATCTTCGATAAGAAGGTGCCGCTGCCCGGTCACGCCAATGGCATGTCCTTCTCCGCCTTCGATCGGGATGGCAGGCTGCTTCTGAAGCGGATCTATTACTCGATCGGTGGCGGCTTCGTCGTGACCGATACGGAACTTGAGGCCATGCGTGCCTCGAAGAACAAGGCGGCTGGCGTCAAGGTGCCTTTCCCGTTCTCGTCAGCGCAGGAGATGCTGGACATGGCGGCCCGCTCGGGCTTGACGATCGCTCAGATGAAACGGGCGAACGAAGAAGCGACCATGTCGCCGGATGAGCTCAATGCCGGGCTCGACCGTATCTGGGGCGCGATGAGCAACTGTATCGACCGAGGGCTCAGCCAGGAAGGCATCATGCCCGGCGGCCTGAAGGTCCGCCGCCGGGCCCGCTCGATCCACGACAAGCTGCAGGAAGAATGGCGCTCCAATAAGACCAACCCGCTGCTCGCCAACGATTGGCTGAGCGTCTACGCCATGGCGGTCAATGAAGAGAATGCCGCGGGCGGCCGCGTTGTCACGTCGCCCACCAACGGTGCGGCCGGCGTCGTTCCCGCGACGATCCGCTACTACATGCACTTCCATGACGATGCCGATCAGGAGGGCATCCGCGACTATCTGCTGACGGCTGCCGCGATCGGTGGCATCATCAAGCACAACGCCTCGATTTCGGGCGCAGAAGTCGGCTGTCAGGGCGAAGTCGGTTCAGCTTCCGCCATGGCGGCTGCGGGGCTTGCTGCCGTCATGGGCGGTACGCCCGAGCAGATCGAAAATGCCGCCGAGATCGCACTCGAGCATCACCTCGGCATGACCTGCGATCCGGTGGCTGGCCTGGTTCAGGTGCCATGCATCGAGCGCAACGCACTCGGCGCGGTCAAGGCCGTAACGGCGGCGTCGCTGGCGCTCAAGGGCGACGGCAAGCATTTCGTGCCGCTCGATGCCTGCATCGAGACCATGCGCCAGACCGGCGTCGACATGAACGAGAAGTACAAGGAAACATCGACCGGCGGTCTCGCGGTCAACGTCGTCGAATGTTGAGCCATACAGCGCCGCGCGCCTTTTAAGGCGCGGCAAGGTCGCTGTATCACTTTGGAGCGCTGCATAATTTGTCCCTAAATCGATTCCGGTTTAGGGAATTATGCAGTGGCGGTGATTGTGGATGAACAGCGCCTGGCCGCTTGACCGCAACGGCCGGACGGGTGTTCAAAACAGCTATGTCTCTGCATCTCATAAAGCTCTGCGTCGGAGCGGAATCGATCGAGGACCTGCGCGAATGGGTTTCGCGCAAGGCGATGGCTGCCATGGCCGCCGGCCTCGAGCCCCACTCCTTCCACACGACCCGCATGGTGCCGAAACGGGTGGAGGAATTGCTGAACGGCGGTTCGCTCTACTGGGTCATCAAGGGGACGGTGCAGGCGCGGCAGCCCTTGATCGGTATCGAGACCTTCACGGATGGTGAGGGTATCGGCCGCTGCAATCTGCTGCTTGGGCCGGAAGTGGTCGAGACGGAGCTGCAGCCGCGGCGCGCCTTCCAGGGCTGGCGCTATCTGACCGGCAAGGACGCGCCGCGCGACCTGGCGTCGCTTTCCGGCGGTGGTGCAGATATGCCGCTCGAACTGCGGCGCGAACTGGCGGAACTCGGGCTTCTCTAGAGCGCCGTGCGTCCGGATGAACGCACGACGTTTGCTCTAGCCTTCAACTTTGACAATGTGGCGAACCACCAGCCGGATGGCTGGTCGAGTGTAATCTACGCGCATCGTTGCAGCGACACTGCTGAAAGCACAAAGGCGGCATAGGCCGCCCTTGCAACTTCGCGAATTTTCAGGAGATCCGCATCTTCAAGGGATGGCGGCGGTTCGGCCCCGTCACGTGAAGATGAATGCCGGCGCGCGGCTGCGTCGATCGCCAGGCGCGCGCTCCATGCGTCAGGAGCATCCCGACCAGATCGCGCGTCTTCGCCTTCGATCTGTTGAGCCCGAGATCGGCAATGCGCATGGCCGCCTCGTGCAGGGGATGCAGGTTGATACGCGACGGCTTAGCGCGCCGTCCCGGCAGCGGGGTAACACCCGGAACGTTTTCGTTCATCGCCATGATTAACCTCGTTACGCTGTACAAATCCGAGGAAGGCGGCCGGAAAACAAACACATCCGGCCGCCAAAACTTTTACCTTACTGCTGGCTCGCCCAGCAGGAGATGCCTTTCTTCTTCAATGCCTTGCAGGCGTTGACGGCTGCGTTCTGGTCGTCGAAGCCGCCGAAGCGCGCGCGGTAGACCTGGCCGAAGGCCACGGTGAAGGGCTTTGCGTTCTGCAGAGCCTTGCCGCCCTTGTCCTTGGCATTGCCGAGAAGGGTCATGGCCTGATCCTTGTCCGGCGTCGCACCGATCTGGATCACCCAGCCCTGCGGCTGAGCCGGCATCGGTTCGGCCTTTGCGACCTCGACCGGCTCCGCCTTTGCGCTGGCTTCGGCCTTCTTCGGCACGGAGTTGGTGACCTGGGTGTCGACCATGCCGGCGGCGACCGGCTGACGAAGCTTCAGGCTCTGCGCATCGAGCGTGTTGGGAACGATCTTCGGCGAAAGGACAGGGTTGTCGGATGCGCGCGCGTTGCCGGCATAAGCCATCTGCACGCTGCTCGCGCTCTCGCCGTTGTAGCGGAAGTCCGGAACCGGGCCGGTGTTGGGCAGGTCATGGCCGCTGGCGGTCGCGGCGACAACGGGCGTCTCGGCAACCGGCGCGGCCGAAGCGACCTCGGTTTCTTCAGCCGGAACCGGAGCCGACTTGGTTTCGGCAATCAGGTTGCCGTCGCCGCGACGGGACGCTGCGGGCATGTATTTGGCGACCAGCCGGCGCATCTGCGCGTCGCGGCTGCCGCCGGAGGTGCCGCCCATGACGACAGCGACGATGCTGCGGCCTTCGAGCTGAGCCGATGTGACGAGGTTGAAGCCCGATGCACGGGTATAGCCGGTCTTGATGCCGTCCACGCCGCGTACATTGCCGAGCAGGCGGTTGTGGTTGCCGATTGTCTGTTTGCCAAACTGGAAGCTGCGGGTGGAGAAGTAGTCGTAATATTGCGGAAAGTGCTGGCGAAGCGCGAGGCCGAGGCGGGCCTGGTCGCGCGCCGTCGTGCGCTGTTCCGGGTTGGGCAAGCCGTTTGCGTTGCGGTAGGTCGTGCGCGTCATGCCGAGCGCACGGGCCTTGTTCGTCATCATGCGGGCAAAACGCTGCTCGGACCCGCCGAGATATTCACCAAGCGCCGTCGCCGCATCGTTGGCCGAGCGGGTGACGAGCGAAAGGATCGCCTGCTCGACGGTGATCGACTGTCCTGCCCGTACGCCAAGCTTCGACGGCGGCTCCGAGGAAGCGTTCTTCGAGAAGGGGATGGGCGTCGATTTCGTGATCCGGCCGGCCTCGAGCGCTTCGAAGGTCAGATAGAGCGTCATCATCTTGGTGAGCGACGCCGGATAGCGCAGTTCGTCGGCGTCCTCGCCGTAGAGGATCTTGCCCGTCTTCGCATCGATGACGATGCCTGAATATTTCGGACTGGCGTAGTTCGAGGAAGCCGCGAAAGTCGGCGCTGCAAGCGCGACCGAGGCAATGGCGCCCGCAAGGACGACCCGTCCTATCATCTTTGAAAGAGCGCCGAACGGGCGCTTCGCGAGATCAAAAAAACCGGATTGGGACACTACGCTACTCATTATTCTCATGTCATGGGGTTGTCCGGACGCCGCCTCCGGGAACGACCGTTCTTGAGACAGTATCGGCATAGCGTTACCAATCGGTTTATGATGAATGATTGGTTTCCGGAATCGAACGCATTCGTACAAGGGCGATGCCGGTGTGGCGCAATGGCGCGGCGGGCTGCCTGCACCACACCAGTTAGTCGAAATCAGGGCACGAGACGGCTTTTGACGAAGGTCGCGATCGCTTGGTCGATTTCGCGCCACTGCGGCAGCAGCCTGTTCGAGAATCTGTAGAGCACGACGAGATCTTTTCCGGCGTGAATGTCGCGCTGGCAGTCGGCGCTTGTCGAGATGGCTTGTGCGTCGGGCTTGAGACAGCGCACCACATAGGGGGACTGAGCAGTCGTCTCAGCGGTCAGGAAGACTTCGCCCGCATAGCTGGATGTCGCCTTGACTGCGTGCTCCATCAGCCCCGCAGGGCCAGCCGTGGGCGCGCCGTCGAAGATCTGTGCGTAGATCGGCTCGAGCCGCCCGGACATGTCACGAGACATCGTGCTTTGCGAAATCTGCAGGAAAATGAGCTTTTCGGGTGCGTCGACATTGTTGAAGAGTTCCCGGCTCCGATCGCTGTAGCCTTCGAGCCCCGGCCAGCTCAGGTAGAGATCGACGCGCTCGGCGATCGAGGTGGCGCGCTGAGCTTCGAAGCGGATCATATTTGCCGGAAGGCGCAAGTGATCCTGGCCGATGAAGATGTCGAAAACCTCATTGCTCGCGGTGTGGCCGGCAAGGGCGAGATTTTCGCCGAACCAGCGCCCCGCAAGCGAGATGGTGGCCGTCAGCGTCGCGAGCACCATGACGACCGCCGTTACCCGGTAGACGAAGCCGGACGACAGCAGCGGTCGGAGGTCCGGTTCGTGAGTATCATTTGAAGTGCTGCTCATCGTTGGACTGTCCCGTCGCGCGGGCCGAGCCTGGCGGTCCAGTGATCGGCGTAGGCTTTCCTGCACACCGAAGGATGGACGATGTCGCTTGCCCGACGCTGGTCGAGGATGGTTAATTTCCGATGAAGGCGCCTTACGGCTGCCAGGGCATGTGGCGCAAAAAGTGCGCAGCGGTTTGCGATCAAAAACTAAAGTGCAAGAGCAAATCTGAAAGGTCGCGACGCGGTTGGCGGCGGGGACATCGCTGATAAAAAAGCCGGTTCCGAGGGACGCGGAACCGGCCGAGGCCCGGTATGGACGGGGATAGTGTGACCGGAGCCCTGTAATGGCGGAGGCCGCTGCGGCAGGCGCGTCGCCTCGCAAGTCTTCAAAGGTTACTGCGTCCGTACGCTGCCGACGGCGACGGTGCGGCCGTCCTGGAGCTTGACCCAGCGACCGGAGTGTTCGGTCGACTGGCGCTTGAGGTAGGTGTATTCGGTGTCCGACCACAGCAGCACCTTGTTGCGCATGTTGTCGAGAATGAAGTCGCCGCGGTCGGTGCGCACGGTCAGGACGGCGTGGCCGTCGCCATTCGGCTGCAGAACGACGGTGATCAACAGATCCGACGGAGAGAAGCCGTTCTCGATCAGTTTGCGGCGCTTCAGCAGAACGTAATCTTCGCAGTCGCCAACCGTCTCCGGGTAGGACCATTTTTCTTCGACGCCGTGAATTTCCATGTCGGTCATGGGCGTGATCGCCTGGTTGACGTCGTAGTTGACCTCGAGAATCTTCTGCCAGCCTTCGCGGGTCAGCACCATCGGGCCGCCGTCCTTGCCGTTGGAGGTGCACTCCGACGGATAGATCTTGCAGAACTCGTAGTGACCGATCGGCGGGTTGGTGGCGCCGGTGACGACCATGTTGGCCGGAAGTGCCTGCGCCGTTTCGATCAGGCCGGCGGTGAAAAGGACCGCAGCCGCGATCATCTTGGTGATTGTCTTGAGCATGATTGTCTCCCCGTTGTGGTTCGACAATGGCACAGACGTTTTCATCGATCGCGAACTTGCGAACTAAAAACAAGTACAAATGAAAGTCGTATAAGAATAAAATAAGAATAGATTTTGATTTTTATTTAAATCGAATTTGACTCAAATTTTATCGATTTTCCAACGGGACGACCTTCCGTTCATGTTTCCTTGACCATGTAAGTGATTGTAATCAATCGGCCCATGTCGATCCACGGATCGACTGCCGCAGCGGTAAGGGGAGAATGGCGGCCGCGATGTGTGGCTCGCGAGGCGAATTCCGGCGATTGTGTCGACGCTTTTCGACTTGGAATATGCGTCTTGCCTTGAATTTGTTCGAAAAAATATTAGCGACTGTTGAAAGTGCGGTTGGAACCTGATGTTCCGAAATGAGGCAGTCTCCGCCTCGAAACGATTTCGATCGGCTGGGCTTCACCGGCAGCTTCGTTGCGGCCTATGGGGCAGATCTACCGTGAAAGGCCGAGGATTAAAGCATGTCGCGCAAAAATGGGCAGCGGTCTTGCGATGCCGACATGCGAAATGTCAAAACTTACAGCGCAGGAATCGAATCCGAAAGTTCGCGACGCACTCTTGTTTCGTGCGGCAGCATCAGCCAGCGAACTTGATCCGGGGTACGGCAGGCGCGATGGCGCGGGCGCGCCTCAAAGGAAATCTGTCAGCGCTTCGCGGGACTGTACGCCCGAGAACTCGATGGCGCAGCCTTCCTGGAAATGGCGAACGATCTTGCCCTTCATATTGCCGAGCATGACCGGGGTGCCGATTGGCGGGCGGTTCTCGATGTCCACGGCAGCGCCGGAGAGTGAGAGGTCGATGATGCGGCAAGGGAATTTCTCGCCGGTGTCGAGCGTCAGCTCGGTAGACGTCTTGCGCGGTGCAAGGCGATCATGACGCCGGTCTTCCGGCAGTCCGAGTTCGTGTTTGTTGGCGATCCAGGTGAGCTGCGCGGCCAACTTCTCGCGCTTGCGCTCGGTGGCGTTGAGCTGGATCACGAAGGCATCGTCGGCGACGCGCGACACCGTGCCCTCGAGGCGGCCGACATGGTCGATATAGGCGATGATACGCTCGCCGGCCCGCGGCCGTGCCGGTGAGGAAAACAGCACGTCGCCGGGCGACATGTCGACGGCGGTGCAGTCATATTCGTCGCGATTGGCGAGCATCAACCGTCCAGCAAGGTTCACGGAAACGCGCTGGAACGCACCTTCGTGATGCGGCTTCGGAGCGGTATTCTGAGCGTGCTGGAACGAGAACATGATGACTCTGCATGACGTAATTCGGCAGGCAGAGTTTAGGACATTCGGGTTAATAGAAGGTTCGTCCTCCGGTTGGTCCACGTGGCCAGCCCGGGACAGCGGCGGCGATCAGCCGCGGCGCCCGCCCTCCAGGATGCGGAGATGCCGGACACGACGGAACTCGCCGAAAACCCCGTCGCGGCCATGTGAATCTGCGCGGGGCGGGACATATTCCGGCGCCTGTTCTTCGCGAAACACGGCTGTGCGATCGGGATCGAGGATTTTCATGCCGGTGACGTCAAGGCCTTCCACCGATGTCGCATGCAACCAATACGGGCGGGAAAGTGGCGAGAGCGCACCCAGGATTCGGTCGCTTGCCCCCTCGGTCGAGGCGAGCGGCAGCAACAGCGCTTCGACCTCGATCTCGCGCGCATCGGCGGTACGACCCTTGGCGGACAGCATTACAGGCACCCGGTGCGCCATCACCTGGCTGGCCATGTGCTGCGCCCTGGCGGCTTGCGCGTTCAGCCAGAGCATGCCGAATTGTCGCCCGCGCAACTCAAGGCCGAAGAGGGCGCAGACATGGGTTCCTGCCAAACGAAACGAGATGCCGGCGTTACGGTCACGCTCGAGAATGAAAAGGTTGGGGAGCAGCGTGCGGATGTCCCCTGGCTCGAGTTCGTCCCGACGCGGAAGGTCGCGCTTGCCGCGAATGGTGTTCCAGTATCGGAAAAGCTCCGTGCTCGTATTGCTGCGCATCTTTGCGTTCATTCCATTTCTGCGAGCCGTCTGTGCCGGTCTGGCACATGTTTGGCCGTTCATTGCGGTCTTGAGATCAATGGAGCGAAAACCATGCCAGCTCGAGATTAAGGTTAACGAACGGTTTCGATTGCACGCGGGCACCGCGACTGGCACTGGAAGACATGACTTCACGAAGCGTTGGCTTCGGCACTTGAACTGGAGCTCGGATTTGAGCTTGGCGACCGTTCAGTTTTTACTGGACGGTCTTTTTTTGTTTGCTTATGGCTGGTCGCCCCAGTCCGGTCCGAATCCGGCGATGTCATGCCATCGCCTCGATCGAAAGCGATCGAACGGACCAATCGATGGAGAAAGCAGCAGCCATGGAACGAGATCAGGCGGCAACGCCACCGGAAACGGACCGGGACAGCGCCGCCGGTCCTTCGCGTGAGCCTGCCTTCAATCTGCCGGCCGGGCTGACCGGCATCCTGCTGTTTCTGATCGCCATTCACGCCTTGCGCACCTATGTCCTGCCGCCTGCGATCGATCAGGAGATCATCTTCAACTTCGCCTTTTTGCCGGCGCGCTACGATCATCCCTTGGCCGAGCAGGGTCTCGCCTGGCTCTGGAGCCCCGTTACCTATTCGTTCCTGCACGGAAGCTGGGAGCACCTGATCTTCAATATCTTCTGGATGGTCGCTTTCGGTGCTCCGGTCGTGCGCCGCATCGGCATGGGGCGGCTGGCGGTGTTCTGGTGTCTTTCGGCTGCGGCTGCCGTTGCGCTGCACACGGCATTTCATTGGGGTGAGATGATCGTGGTCGTCGGCGCTTCGGGTGTCGTGTCCGGTTTCATGGGCGCGGCGGCGCGCTTCGTCTTCTCGCCAAGTGGACGGATCAGCCGGCAATTTGCCCATCTCAATCGACGGCTGCCAATCAGCGAGTCGTTGGCAAATCGCTCCGTCGTGATCTTCGCCGGGATCTGGTTCCTCACCAACTTTCTGATCGGGCTTGGCGTGTTTACGCCCGGCGGCGCGGGCAGCATCGCCTGGGAGGCCCATATCGGCGGTTTCCTCTTCGGCTTTCTTCTCTTCGGCCTTTTCGACCCTCGCGACTGACGGCCGGGGAAAGATCGGCGGACGAGTTCCTGGGCGCTTGATTTCCCAAGGGTGCTGGCGCACCATTTGCTGCGGTCGCCGATTGTCGAGAGGCAGGCGGCCTGTGAAGGCCGGGTATTGAAAGCCCATTCGCGTCTGAGGAGCACGCGGGCAGGCGATCGTAAGCGGCCAGGGTACAGGTTCCATCGCCCGACCGTACCGCACGAGAGACGGCTGGACCTTTCCCTGCCGACCCGGTGTTGTCGCAACGGGAGATGTGCGCATGTCAGTAAAAGCAATACTCGATGAGAAGGGCCGCAATGTCGTAACGGTCGGCCCGCAGATGACAGTCCAACAGGCTGCCATCCTCTTGCGTGACAATCATATCGGTGCGGTCATCATCGTCGATGCGGACGATCAGATCGCAGGCATCCTCACCGAGCGCGACATCGTCGCAGCGATCGCCAAGCAGGGAGCCACCTGTCTCGAAAGGCCGGTCGCGGCTGTCATGTGGCAGAACGTCTATAGTTGCACCGAGGAAATGTCCGTTCAGGCTCTGATGGAAATGATGAGTAAGCTCAGGGCTCGCCATCTGCCGGTCGAAAGAGATGGCCGGCTCGCCGGCATCGTTTCGATCGGTGACGTGATCAAACACCACATCCGTGCGATCGAGCACGAGACCGAACAGATCAAGGCCTATATCGCAGGCTGAGGGGTAGGGCGGCCTGCGCCGCCCTCTTATCCGCCTCGGGTACGTCGCCCTGTTTGTCGCGACGACGCGCGAGGTGCCTCGTTCGGGCTTTGCGAAGCGGTTCCCTCAAATGGGCAATGCCCCGCGCGCAGTCACCGCGGGGCCAGCGCAGAAGATTGACGGAACGCACGTCAGCGCACGAGCGCGTCCTGCATTCTGCGGATTTCCATGAGCTTGGCCTTCGCTTCGTGGTAGCCGCGGTCGATCGCCTCACCTGCACGATGAAACTCCGACAGGCCGATATCGTTGAGCTTGGGGTGCAATGCCAGATCCGGCGGATCACCGGCAAGGCGGGCCCGCGAGATACGATCCTGGATGATGTTGAAGGCCTGAACCATCACGCCAGTCATCCCGAGGCGGGAGTGATGGGTCGCTTCCTTTTCCTGTGAATCCGGCGTTTCCATGCCAGCGCTGTGCTTGACGACGGCGGAGCGGCCATAGAGGTCGTAGTTGAGGTTGACGGCGACGACGAGTTGCTGCTCGTGAGCGCGGCAGACCGAGACCGGAACCGGATTGACGAGTGCGCCGTCGATGAGCGTGCGCCCGTTCGCCTTGATCGGTTCGAAGATGCCGGGCAGCGCGTAGGAGGCGCGGATCGCGGTAATGAGTGATCCCCTTTCGAGCCAAACCTCGTGACCGCTATGCACCTCGGTCGCAACGGCTATGAACGGTCTGTCGAGACCTTCGATGCTGAGACCTTCCAGGTGTTCCTGCATGCGTTTGGTTAGTCGCAGGCCGCCGAAGAGACCGCCGCCGCCAATGGCGAAGTCGAGCAGGCCAGCGATCCGCCGAACGGTTAGGGAGCGCGCGAAGGCCTCGAGTTCGTCGAGCTTGCCGGCAAGGTAGCAGCCGCCGACGAGCGCGCCGATCGACGTGCCTGCAATCATGCCGACTTCGATGCCTTCCTCGTCGAGGGCGCGCAGCACGCCGATATGCGCCCAGCCGCGGGCGGCGCCGCCCCCAAGCGCAATAGCGATCTTCGGTCTTTGTGGGGGTGTCGCGGGTTCTGGTGGTGTTGTTGAAATCGATGTTCCGTCCGGGCCGGACAGATCTGCAATCTGATTGTTACGCGTAAAAGTCCAGTTCAACATCCGGCACCTCCAACACCGCCGAATACTCCGCAGCGCGACACGTCGATGAGAATGCGCGAAGGTCGCTGTGGCAATTCATCATTGACTTAACTTCCCAGGACCGAATTCGATCCTGGAGAAAGGCAAATTGATGCGCGCGTCTTGGGAGGCTTCGCCAAGCCGGCGCAGGTGCCGGCCTCGTCCTATTCCATTGCTGAAAGACTGGCACCGTACTTAGGTATATCACCGATCCCGTCGCCGATTGCGGCATGACCGATAAATATTGGATACAGTTTGCAATACAATTGGGAACGTTGTCGCTCCCTCGTCGCGCCGCATCCTTGCTTAAGGATTAGGCGCTCGCTTGGTTTCCAAATGATAAATATAGCATGTGGCCGCATCAAAAAGATGCGCGATCCTTAATTTTTATCATAGATTTCGGCGGGGTCGAAGTGCCTGTGGTCGTCGGTGATTGTGACGACGGCGTGGCCGCTCTCGACGCCGACCGTGCGATAAAAGCAGGACCGGCGACCGGTGTGGCAGGTGGCGTCGTGACCGCCCACGGAGACCTTCAGCCAGATTGCATCCTGGTCGCAATCGGTGCGGATCTCCTTGACGGTCTGAAGGTTGCCGGAGCTTTCGCCCTTCTTCCAGAGGCTCTTGCGCGAGCGGCTGTAATAGTGCGCGATACCCGTCTCGATCGTCAGGGCCAGAGCCTCGGCGTTCATATGGGCAACCATCAAGAGTTCGCCGTCCCGCACATCCGTGACGACAGCGGTGATCAGGCCCTTTTCATCGAACCGGGGGGTGAAGGCCGGTCCGGATTCCAGTTCGGCCTTATTGGAAGAGGGGGCGTCGAAGATGAGCGTCATGGAAGGCTCCGTCTGTCGGAGCCCTACTTGAAGCCCCTGATCATGGTCATGAACCGCGCCTGTTCAGCCGGTTCCGTTTGGAATGTACCCGTAAATGTGGTGGTGAGCGTTGTCGAGCCTTGCTTCTGGACGCCGCGCATCGCCATGCACATATGTTCGGCTTCGATCATCACGGCGACGCCGCGCGGGGCGAGCGACTCGTCAATCGCCCGGGCGATCTGCGCCGTCATCGATTCCTGCGTTTGCAGCCGACGGCCGTAGATATCGACCACGCGGGCGATTTTCGACAGGCCGAGCACCCGGCCATTCGGCAGATAGGCGACATGTGCCTTGCCGATGATCGGCACCATGTGGTGTTCGCAATGGGAGTAGAACGGGATGTCCTTGACCAGCACCATGTCGTCGTAGCCGGCGACCTCTTCGAAGGTTCGGCCAAGCACGTCTTCGGCGGCAAGATCATAGCCGCTGAAAAGCTCGCGGTAGGACTTCGCCACGCGCGCGGGCGTGTCCCTCAGGCCTTCGCGCTCCGGATCGTCGCCGGCCCAGCGCAACAGCACGCGCACGGCATCCTCCGCTTCCTTCTGGGTCGGGCGGCCGCTCGCATCGTCGAGCACAGGAAAATTCTTCACTATGGCATCCATAATGGCCTCTTTGAGCAATACGGGATTGCTTGACGTTTTATCTTTCGGACAACTCGCCACTGGCCATTCGCCTAACCCTGCAGGCTTGGGTTCCGTTGGCGGGCTCCGGGGCTTTCGGGTCCTGGCTTAGCAGTGCACTGGACCTTCCGGCACGGTTTCCCAAACAACAGGCGACATTGTTCCTCTTGCGGAACTGTCGCCCCAACACGACATAGCATATAGTATGGTGCCACAGAGATGAAAGAGGCGGAGCGTGTCGCGTCGTGCTTTTTTCCTGCCTACCGGAGAAAATCATGCGTCGATCACTCAAAACCGCGAAAAATCAGTCGGATCGCGTCAAATGATGGATGACATCTACAACAGCCGAATTCTCGAATTTGCCGGCAACATTCCGCGCATCGGAACGCTCTCGGATGCCGACGCGGACGCGACCGCACATTCGAAGCTCTGCGGTTCGAAGGTGCATATCTGGCTGAAGATGGATGGCGACGTGGTCGCCGATTTTGCCCATGACGTGAAGGCCTGCGCGCTGGGTCAGGCATCTTCCTCGATCATGGCGCGCCATGTCGTCGGCGCCGGTGCGGAGGAAATCCGCCAGGCGCGTGCGGACATGCTTGCCATGTTGAAGGCGGACGGTGAGGGGCCGTCCGGGCGCTTCGAGGACATGCGTTTCCTGCGTCCCGTCAAGGACTACAAGGCGCGCCACGCATCGACGATGCTGACTTTTGATGCCGTGGTCGACGCCATCGAGCAGATCGAAGCCAAGCGGCTGCTCGCGGCAGTCTGACATGTGCGGCGGACCGAATTGTCGGCATTCGCCGGACAGCGGTGCGAAGCCGGCGGCGCATGGTCGAAACTGGAGCGGCCCGTTTCGCAAGACTCCGGGGCGGCTGATCGGGATGGCGCTGATCCGCGCCTACCAGCTCACGCTTTCGAGCTTCATCGGCAACTCATGCCGGCACCTGCCGACCTGTTCGGAATATGGCTATGAGGCAATCGCCCGTCATGGCTTGTGGGCCGGAGGTTGGATGACGCTGTTTCGCGTCGCCCGCTGCGGGCCGGGCGGGACGCACGGCTTTGATCCGGTGCCGGAACGGCTTGAGTCTCGCCTCGTGTGGTATGCGCCGTGGCGCTACTGGCGACCGCGGCCGAAGGTTGGTTGATCACGATGCCTATGCCGATGGAATACCGCCAGGCCTCGGTCGACTTCGACCGGTTCATCCTCGACGCGCGCGAGCTGGCCGGGCTACAGACGACGAACCAGGCCTACACGATGGTTCAGGCGGTGCTCCAGACTTTCCGGCGGCGATTGGACCTTGAGGAGGCCATCCTGTTCGCGGACGTCTTGCCGCCGGTGCTGCGCGCGATTTTTGTCGCCGAATGGGACCTCGAAGAACCGAAGAGCCCGTTTTCGGGTCGTATCGCCATGACCCGCGAGGTGCAGGCGTTCCGGCCCGATCACAATCTTTCGCCGGACAGCGCGATCGTCGATGTGGCTGCCGCCCTGCGTCGCAACATCGACGAGGCGAAGCTTGATCGGGTTCTCGCCCGCCTGCCGGCGGGTGCTGCGGATTTCTGGCGTGCGTGAACGGGAGAAGAGATGAACAGCTACGTTGCCTTGCTCTACAGCATCGTTCTTGGTGCCGGGCGACGGGTCGTGATGGCCGATCTCAGAGAGATGGCCGAAGGCCTCGGCTACCGTTCGCCGCGGACATTGGTTGCGACAGGCAATCTCGTGTTTGATGCTGGACAAACGTCCAGCAGAGACTTCGAATCGCCGCTTGAGATGGCTTTCGCCAGGACATTCGGTCGGCATGTCGACATTATTGTCCGGTCCGGCGCCGACTGGCGGAAGCTTGCCGCATCAAATCCGTTTCGCCGCGAGGGCGAAGAAGACGCGACGCGTGTCCATGTGCGGGTGATGCGCGATCCGCTGGCGGACGCCACGCTCGCAGGTCTCGAGCGTTACTGTGTCGCCGGCGAACGTCTGGCAATCGTCGACGGCGATCTGTGGGTCCATTTCACCGGCAAGGCGAGCGAATCGAAGCTCCTGGGTGCGATGACGACCAAGCGCCTCGGTGTCGGAACGTTCCGCAACTGGAACACGGTGAAGGGGCTTGCCGAGATGTTGCGCACCTAGTTTCCAGCGCAGCCTTCGCCTTTACTCACTTTCGAAAACCCTTTATCAGGCTACGCATGTTTCCCCGGGTCGCCTCCGGTCTGGGGCAAAACATGCAGCAATCCAAAGCACTACAGCGGTCTATGCGCGTCTGACGGATGCGACGCTGTATCGTCAATTCACCGGTCGTTACCGGTCAACCATACCACCCGCATTCGTTGGCGGGACTGGATAGGAGATCATTATGTCGAATTCCGTTTCCCTTACATTTCCCGATGGCTCGGTGCGCGAATATCCCTTCGGCACGACCGGCCGTGACGTGGCAGAATCGATTTCGAAGTCGCTCGCCAAGAAAGCCGTGGCGATTGCGCTCGACGACGAACTGCGCGACCTGTCCGACCCAGTGACCGATGGCAGGATCGAGATCGTCGTGCGCGACGACAAGCGCGCGCTGGAGCTCATCCGTCACGATGCCGCGCACGTGATGGCCGAGGCCGTGCAGGAATTGTGGCCGGGAACGCAAGTGACCATCGGCCCGGTCATCGACAATGGCTTCTACTACGATTTCGCGCGCAACGAGCCCTTCACTCCGGACGATCTGCCTGTGATCGAAAAGCGGATGAAGGAGATCATCGCGCGCAACAAGTCCTTCACCAAGGAAGTCTGGTCGCGCGAGAAGGCTCGCCGGGTCTTTGCTGAAAAGGGCGAGAGCTACAAGGTCGAACTCGTCGACGCGATCCCCGAGGGACAGGATCTCAAGATCTATTATCAAGGCGACTGGTTCGACCTTTGCCGCGGCCCGCACATGGCCTCGACCGGTCAGATCGGCACGGCCTTCAAACTGATGAAGGTGGCCGGCGCCTATTGGCGCGGCGACAGCAACAACGCGATGCTGACCCGCATCTACGGTACGGCCTGGCACACCGAGGAAGAGCTCGACCAGTACCTGAACGTACTCGCCGAAGCCGAGAAGCGCGATCATCGTCGCCTCGGCCGCGAGATGGACCTGTTCCATTTCCAGGAAGAGGGCCCGGGCGTCGTCTTCTGGCACGGCAAGGGCTGGCGCATGTTCCAGACGCTGGTGGCCTACATGCGCCGCCGGCTCGCAAACACCTACCAGGAAGTCAACGCGCCGCAGGTGCTCGACAAGTCGCTCTGGGAAACCTCGGGTCACTGGGGCTGGTACCGCGACAACATGTTCAAGGTGACGGTCGCCGGCGATGAGACCGACGACGACCGCGTCTTCGCGCTGAAGCCGATGAACTGCCCGGGCCATATCCAGATCTTCAAGCATGGCCTGAAGTCCTATCGCGAACTTCCGGTTCGCCTGGCCGAGTTCGGCAACGTCCACCGCTACGAGCCGTCGGGCGCGCTGCACGGTCTGATGCGCGTGCGTGGCTTCACGCAGGACGATGCGCACGTCTTCTGCACCGACGAGCAGATGGCGGCGGAATGCCTGCGCATCAACGACCTCATCCTCTCGGTTTACGAGGACTTCGGCTTCAAGGAAGTGGTGGTCAAGCTCTCCACTCGCCCGGACAAGCGCGTCGGCTCCGACGAGCTCTGGGATCGTGCCGAGAGCGTGATGATGGATGTGCTGAAGACGATCGAGGCGCAGTCGGAAGGCCGCATCAAGACCGGCATCCTGCCGGGCGAGGGCGCCTTCTACGGGCCGAAGTTCGAGTATACGCTGAAGGACGCTATCGGCCGCGAATGGCAGTGCGGCACCACCCAGGTCGACTTCAACCTGCCGGAGCGTTTCGGCGCGTTCTACATCGACAAGGAATCGGAAAAGCGCCAGCCGGTCATGATCCATCGCGCCATCTGCGGCTCGATGGAACGCTTCCTCGGCATTCTGATCGAGAACTTCGCCGGCCATATGCCGCTCTGGGTTTCGCCGCTGCAGGTCGTGGTCGCGACGATTACCTCGGAAGCCGACGACTATGGTCGCGAGGTTGCCGAACTCCTGCGTGAAGCGGGCTTGACCGTGGAGACCGACTTCCGCAACGAGAAGATCAACTACAAGGTCCGCGAACACTCGGTCACGAAGGTTCCGGTCATCGTCGTCTGCGGCAAGCGCGAGGCGGAAGAACGGTCGGTCAACATCCGCCGTCTGGGTTCCCAGGCCCAGACCGCGATGTCGCTCGACGAGGCGCTTGCTTCGCTCGCCTCGGAAGCCATGGCGCCGGACCTCAAGCGCAAGGCCGAAAGTCATAACCTCCACCAGAGGTGGAGGTTTGAAACGCTGCGCTTGAACCGCTAGAAGCGGTTTTGCTATAAGTTAGTAGCTACGGTTAAAGAGGTCGGCAAAGTCGGAAGCTTTGTCGGCCTTTTCTTGATTGCGGATATAACGTCTGACGACCTGCTCATCATAGCCAGCCGTTGAGACGAAGTACCCTCGCGCCCAAAAGTGATACCCTTTGTAGCGCCGTTTGCGGGCGTATTTGTTGGCCACGTAAAGGGCGGTCTTGCCCTTCAAGAAGCCGACAATGTGCGACACCGAATATTTCGGCGGGATCGATATCAGCATATGCACATGGTCGGGCATAAGATGCCCTTCCTCGATCCGGCAGTCCTTTTGCAGAGCAAGCCGATGCAAAAGGTCACCCAATTCACGTCGCACGTCACCGTAAAGACGTTTCGTTCGGTACTTACTCGCGAAGACCACATGGTATTTGCAGTCCCATGTCGCGTGTGATTGCGATCGTTCATCCATAAAACCTCCGTTCTATGTCTCGGCCAGCCTAGCGGTCCAAGCACGGAGGTCTCTCAATCACAATGTAGAACCCGTCCAGTCCTCCACCGGAGGTGGAGGTTTACTTTGCTTACAAGAAAGCCCGGGGTTGAGACCCCGGGCACTTGCTTTGTCAGCAAACTGTCATATTAGCGGAATATCCGGATACGAGATGATCCATCGGAGATTTCCGTGCAGTTCAAAGAGCTGTCCTACGCCAACGCAAACGACCGACGCCTGAAGCGCTGGTTCATCCGCTCCATCGAAGGCCTGTCGGGCCGCAACCGTTACGCAAAGCTCTACGCGCGCTGGCGGTCCGACATCGTCGGCAAGAGTGATCGGGTCTTCGGCGAGATGCTGCAGCTCATCGATGTGAAGCTGCGCACCCAGGGCGAGTGGCCGCCGCGGCACTTGCCCGACACGCCGATCGTCATCGTCGCCAATCACCCGTTCGGCATTGGCGACGGTATCGCCGTGCTGGCGCTCGCCGAACAGCTTGGCCGACCGTTCCGCGTCCTCATCAACAACGAACTGCTGAAGGTGCCGGAAATGGCGCCTTACTCCCTGCCGGTGTCGTTCGAGGAGACGAAGGAGGCGCTGGCCGTCAACATGGCGACGCGCCATGAGGCGTTGCGGCTGCTGAAGGAAGGCGTGACGATCGTGATCTTCCCGGCCGGCGGCGTCGCGACCGCGCCCAAGGGTTTTGGCCGCGCCGAGGACCTGCCCTGGAAGATCTTTCCGGCGAAACTGATCCAGGCTGCACGCGCGAGTGTCATCCCGATCTACTTCGAGGGGCAGAACGGTCCCGTCTTCCATCTTGCGAGCAAGATTTCACTGACGTTGAGGCTGTCGCTGCTGATCCGCGAGTTCCGCCGTCTGTCCGGCACGACCATCGCGGCGCGCGTCGGCCGGGTGCTGACGCCCGAGGACCTCGGCGTCTGTAGTGATCGCAAGGATCTGCTGGCCCGCATCTATGACGCGGTCTTCTCCATGGCGCCACCGCGCCGGCGGTTCATGCGGCGAGCCGGCTGACGTAGCGTCAATCGCATACCGTAACGCTGGAGTTAGAGCGCCGCCGTGCGTTCATAGGAACGCACAAAGGACGGTCTAGCACTTTGATTCTAGAGCATCTTTCTGCTTTCAAGTGATACACTTCAAAGCAGGATGCTCTAGTCCTGTGCGTCGGAGACGACGCCCGGGGTTGTGTTCGCATCGTTGCCGCCGCTGCTGAGCAGCACCTCCACGTCCGTGTTGACGCCGGCCTTCACGGTGAAGTCCCGTTCGTAGATCTTGTCCTTGTAGCGCGCGACGGCGGAATAGCTGCCTTCGAGCAGAACCAGCGTCGGGAAGGCGCCGTTTTCTTCGTCCACGGTGTCGCCGGCCGACGTCAGGATCGTCCAGGCGGTGTTGGCGATGGCCTCGCCGCCTGGTTCCGACACCAGCTTGAGCGTGAGCTTGGCAGCGCGGTGCTGAATGGTCGCTTCCGTCAGCTTGCCGGCTTCGACCTGAATGTCGGCGGCCGTCGAAGCGTTGGTCGCGCCGTAGCTCGAGGTCACGTGATAGGTTCCGGCGCCGAGCCGGATCACCGTGTTCGGCTTCACATCCGACATGATGAGCGCCCGCTCGCCGTCGCTCTTCGTATCTGCGGAATAAACGGAGAAGCTGAGTTCGGCCGGCGGAATGCGCACATCGCTGCCGGAGACGGCGTTCAGCTTGATGCCACCTGCATCCAGGACGAGAGTCTGCTTTTCGAGCGTGCCGTCCTGGGGCACGCGGATCTTGCGCGTCGCGGAGGCGCGACCGAAGGAAACATTGACGAAGTAATCACCCGGCGCGACGTTGAATGCCGTCGAGCCGCCTTCCGACGTCGCCAGCAGCGGCAGCTTGCCGTCGCTTCCCGGGATCGGGCTGAACATGCGCCAGGTCAGGCCGGCTTCGACGGGCGCGCCCTTCTCCGTGAGCAAGGCTTCGAGCTTAACATCCTTCAAGGTGCCTTCGGCGATCGGATCGCTCGTCATCGGGCTGAAGCCCATAAGCTTCGGCATCTTGCGCGGGCCGGCGATCGAGGGAAAACTCTTAAAGGCCTGGGTCGCATCCTCGGCACGCACACTTTCCGTAGCAGCGCCGGCGACAAGGATCGCGAGCCCGGTTCCGAGGAAAATACGAGAGCATGCACGCATGAGAGCAGTTGACTTCCTGACTGAGTGACTCCACTTGGGACGCCGATATGGCATTTTCGTGGCTTCCGATGCTGCGGCAAATTAGTGGAATTCATCCGACATGAAAACCGAAATTAAGCTTGTTGACTACCTCGCGTCCCGCCGCTCGATCCCCGCTTTCCAGATGGGTGAACCCGGCCCCAGCAAGGTCGAGGTCGAGGAGATGCTGAAGCTCGCCTCCCGCGTGCCGGACCACGGCAAGCTCGCTCCCTGGCGCTTCATCGTCTATCGCGGTGATGAAAGGGCGCGCATCAGCGCCGAATTGAAGGCGCTGGCGCTGGCGGTAAAACCGGATCTTTCGGAGGAAATGATCAAGGTCGAGGAAACGCGGCTGACGCGAGCGCCGGTCGTCGTCGCTGTGGTCAGCAAGGCTGCGCCGCATTTCAAGATCCCGGAATGGGAGCAGTTGATGTCCGCCGGCGCCGTGTGCCTCAACCTGCTGATGGCCGCAAACGCGCTTGGCTATGCCTCCAACTGGTTGACCGAGTGGTTTGCTTTCGATGAACGCGCCTATCCCTTGCTGGGTGTCAATCCGGGTGAGAAACTTGCTGGCTTCATTCACATCGGTACCGCGATGGTGCCGCCGACGGAACGGCCGCGGCCGGAACTCGCCGAGATCGTCACCTGGGTCGGAGAAGACGCCTGATGTTCTACGATACGGCCTCGAATCGTCACGGCCTGCCGCATGACCCTTTCAAGGCCATCGTCTCGCCGCGGCCGATCGGTTGGATCGGCACGCGCGGGGGCGACGGTACGCATAACCTCGCGCCCTATTCTTTCTTCAACGCCATCAGTGATCGGCCAAAGCTCGTGATGTTCTCGTCAAGCGGCCACAAGGATACGGTTCGCAACATCGAGGCGACGGGTGAATTCACGGCGAGCTTCGCCAGTCGCAATCTTGCCGAGGCCGTGAACAAGACGTCTGTTCCCGCAGCGCATGGCGAGAGCGAATTCGAGATCGCCGGGCTCACTCCGGTCGACGGCACCTTGGTGAATGCGCCGTTCGTCGCCGAGGCTTTTGCTGCGCTCGAGTGCCGGATGACCGAGATGTTTCAACCAAAAGGCCTGGATGGCGCGGTGACCGACAACTATGTCGTCATCGGCCAGGTCGTCGGCATTCATATCCGAGAAGAGGCAATCCGCGACGGCCGCTTCGACATGGCGACGGTCAAGCCGCTCGCCCGTCTTGGCTACATGGACTATTGCGATGGCGGTGATGTCTTTCAGATGACCCGTCCGACCCGTTGATATCCGCGACTTTGAACGCGCAGGTCACGCCCTGCCGAGAATGATTGCCTGCTCGATCGAGTTGCAAACGACCGAGGCAAAGCCGTTGTCGCGGCTCTGCGATTGCGCCCACCGCGCCGCGGCTTCGTCAGGGGTGGCAGGCAATACCTCATAGGCGGGCACGCCGGCTTCGAACGCCCTCAAGACCATATTTGCTCGTCCAGTGAGGATTGGCGCTGCGACGCGCTGATGGCGAGCGCTGGTCGGCTCCTGACAACCGATGGACTTTGCCAGCGCTACGCCATTGAAGATCAGAGCCTTCAGGCGGGGCGACGAGTCCGTCAGCGGATGGGTTGACAACAAACCCTCCGGCGAACTGCCGTATTCCCCATAAATCCGGACAGGGTCGGGCGCTGCACCATGGGCGGCTTCCGCAACCCGCAACATCACATCGAGCTTCTGTATATCGGCGCGCCCGCGGCATCCGGAAAGCACGATGCCGTCGGCACCGCTTTCGAGCAGCCGTCGCAATACGTCTCCGCTCAGCCGCTCCAGCGGTTCGACGCGCGCCAGAAGCGCGAAGGTGCGGCCTGCCAAACGTGCCATTCCGGCAAGTGTTTCGGTGTCGGCATCAATATCGACAATGACGCCGGCGAGCGCATTGAGTGCAGCGATGTCCACGGCCGGGAAGGGGCTGTCGACGATCAGCAGCGGCTTCATGGTTTGGGAGCGGTTAACAGACATGGTGAACCAATCTTAAACCTTTGCCCGGTAGGGTTTGAACATCGGTGGCATTGGCGTGGTCTAGTGGGGCGTAGGTGATCATACAAGCATTTCTTCGCTGGGTGGAAACGGCGAGAACGGGTGAGCGCACCCGCGCCGCCAGTGCGCTTGGTCGCGCCTATGTCGATGCGCAGATGAATGGCCTGGACCGCCGCGCCGCGGAGATGGCGATGACCTTCCTGCTCGACGATCCGTCGCCAAAGGTTCGGCACGCACTTGCCGATGCGCTTTGCGGCTGCGCGTCGGTTCCGCGCGCCATCATTCTCGGCCTTGCCGAAGACCAGCCCGAAATTGCCTATGTCGTCATATCCCGCTCGCCGGTGTTGACTGACGAGGACCTCGTCGACCTCGCAGCCAGAGGAACGCTTGAAACGCGGGCGCTGATCGCCGCGCGCAGTTTCGTCTCCCGTGCTGTATCGGCCGCGATCGCCGAGATCGGTGGCGAGGAAGAAGTTCTGATCCTCCTGGAAAACGCCGGCGCCAACCTGTCGCGCCGGTCGTTGAAACGCATTGCCGAGCGTCTTGGCTGTTGCGCGGCCGTGCGTGACCTGTTGCTTGCACGGCCGGATCTGCCGAGCGACGCCCGCCATGCGCTGGTGGAAGAGGTAGGCTCGGCACTGGCCGCCTTCGGCCTGGTGCAGATGGCGATCGGAGAAGCCCGCGGCCGGCGGATCACGCGGGAAGCTTGCGACATCGCTGCCGTCGGCATGGCCGGCACGCTGGCGGTGGAGGAATTACCCGGCCTTGTGGCGCATCTGCGCGAGACTGGGCGCCTGACCCCAGCCTTCCTGCTCCATGCGCTCGTCACCGGCCGCGCGGAATTTTTCTCGGCGGCGATCGTCGATCTCTCCGGCGTTTGCGAAAAGCGCGTGCGCTCCATCCTGTCCGGCGGCCGCATTCATTCGATCCGCGCCCTGTTCGAGAGCGTAGGCCTCGGCCACGATGTCAGCGAAACCTTTGCTGCGGCCGTGCTACTCTGGCGCCAGGATGCTTCAACTGGAAACGGCAGTGCTGCTTCCGTTTCCACAGCCCTGCTTGCACGCCTCCGGAATGAGCGATCATCGTCGCCGGTCAATACTGCGATGATCGACCTGCTCGAGCGCCTGGCCTTTGCCGAGGAGCGGCAGTCAGCCCGCGACTATGCGGAGCTCGCCGCGCGACAGGCCGCCTGACTTCGATTGCGGTCGATTGCGTCCCGCAACGTTTCCACCCATTTCTCTGCAGGCGCTCCGGCGATGGCGGGCCTCCGGTCGACAAGGAACTGACGCATGAGCATGAAGGCCGCCGCAACCGTTGCTGTGACCGGCATAGGCGGCTTTGTCGGGCGTCACGTCGCGCTCCTCTTGCTGCGGCGGGGCTATGACGTGCGCGGCACCGTTCGTAGCCTGGCGCGCGCGGAGGAAATCGAACGATCGATCCGTGCCGCCGGCGGCACGGACCTGGCGCAATTGACCTTTGCCGAAGCGGACCTGCTGGGGGAAGCGAGCTGGGCGGAGGCCTTCGCCGGCGTCTCCCATGTCATGCACACGGCATCGCCGTTCCCCGCACGACTGCCTGCGGACGAAGTCGAACTGATCGGGCCGGCGCGTGACGGCACGCTGCGCGTACTGCAAGCCGCCCGCTCGTCCGGCGTTCGCCGCGTCGTCCTGACCTCCTCGGTCGCTGCGGTCATCTATGGGCCTGGAAGCGCGCCGTTCACTGAGGACGACTGGACGGACCCACATTCGCCGCTGGCGACGCCCTACTATCGCTCGAAGACCTTCGCGGAACGCGCGGCATGGGACTATGCAGCCGCGAACGGGCTCGAATTGGCGGTCGTCAATCCGGGCATGGTTCTCGGGCCGGTGCTTGGGCGTGAGATCGGCACCTCTGTTGCCGTGGTCCGCAACCTCCTGAGTGGGGGCTACCCCGCTCTGCCGAAGTTCAGCGTACCCGTCGTCGATGTCCGCGACGTCGCCGACGCCCATCTGCGGGCGATGACCGTTGACGGCGCGGCGGGCGAGCGTTTTCTGGTCGCTGGAGAGACCTTGTCTCTTGCCGACATGGCGTCCATCCTTCGTCGCCAGTTTCCGGAATATGCCGCCAAGCTGCCGAAGTTCATTCTGCCGAACTGGCTGGCAGGCTTGGCCGCTCCCTTTGATGCCGGCTTGCGCCTGATCGTCGGGGAATTGGGACACGACTCCCGTATCTCCAACGAAAAGGCGCGTCGCGTTCTGGGGTGGCAGCCACGAGCCGCGGAAGAGGCGGTCATGGCCAGCGCCGAAAGCCTGATCGGCGCCGGTCTCGTGTGAGTGTGCCCGTCCGCTCTAGTTGGTGAAACGGCGGGCGACCCAGGAATAGCCGTCCTCGATGTAATGCACCGGCCTTGTCACGATGGTCTTGAGCTTTTCCCGATCCGGGATGGCACCCGACAGGAAGGCCAGTGTTCGTTTCGGCAAGGTTGGTTCAGGCTCCGGCTCCGCCACCTGCGAGGGTGGTATCTGGCTCTGTTGCGAGCCGGCCGGTGGTGGGGGCAGGTCGGCGAGGGCCGGGCCGGAGCTTTCGCAAACGGCGACGACAACCGGATAGTTGGCGTTCGAGAACTTCGGCAATTGCGCCTGCGAGTCCGTGTCGCATTGGGCGATCGACGGCCATGTGCCGTTGACCGTCGAGATGTACTGGCATTGGCTGACATCGTGGTTGCAGCCGAGAATGGTCATGACAATCAGCGCCGCTTGCATGGTGTTCCTGTCGTTGGTCCCTGGAGCTTGTAAGGGATCAACCTATGCCTGTGCGATTCTCTCCGAATTGGGGCGGCGCTGCGGGTGACGCGGAACAAATTGTTTCGGCCTATTCGCCGGATTGATAGGACCGGGCGTCTGCGTCATTTGACGTATTGGCTGGCGAAAAAGCTGACACTAACGTCCGGCAGAAATAGTTGAGATCGAGAAGGACGAAACAAGTGCCTGCCGTAACCATAGCCCTGGAGTCGCCGCGCCAAGCTCAGGTCGTGCGTCTATTGGAACTCTCCGACGCCTATGCCGCTTCGCTCTATCCCGCCGAAAGCAATCATATGATCGACTTGTCGAGCTTGGAGCAGCCTGGCGTTTCCTTCTATGTGGCACGGCGTAACGACGACATCGTCGGTTGCTGTGCCCTGGTGGAAGCCGACGACGGCACGGCAGAGATCAAGCGCATGTTCGTCGATCCGGAGGCGAGGGGGCTGAAGATCGGCAAGCTGTTGCTGCAGGCGCTGGAGGCACGTGCGGGTGAACTCGGATACACGGCAATTCGCCTCGAAACCGGCATCTACCAGCCCGAGGCGATCGGGCTTTACAAGGCGGCCGGCTATGTTGAGCGTCCGCCCTTTGGTGGCTACCAGCCGGATCCGCTGAGCCTGTTCATGGAAAAGCCTGTTCGGCGGGCGGCATGATATCGGCGCGCCGAACCACAATGCGCTGAAACCAAAACGGCAGCACGCGCGCCACCGTCTCAATCTCGATCGCTGAGAGGGGGAATGCGACGCGCAAGAACGTCATGCGTCTTTGCGTCCATCCCCGATCAGATGTCCAGGTTCTCGGCGAACACGGCGCGCTCCTGGATGAAACGGAAGCGGGCGTCGGCCTTCGTGCCCATGAGATTGTCCACCGCCTCGCGCGTGCCCTCGAAATCGATCTCGTCGATCTCGACCTTCAGCAGCGTGCGATGAGCCGGGTCCATCGTCGTTTCCTTGAGCTGTGCCGGCAGCATTTCGCCCAGACCCTTGAAGCGACCGATCTCGACCTTGCCGCGGCCGGCAAATTCGGTCCGCATCAGCTCTTCGCGATGCGCATCGTCGCGGGCATAGAGCGTCTTCGAGCCCTGGCTGATGCGGTAGAGCGGCGGCACGGCGAGATAGAGGTGGCCGCCGCGGATCAGCTCCGGCATCTCCTGGTAGAAGAAGGTGATCAGCAGCGAGGCGATATGCGCGCCGTCGACGTCGGCGTCGGTCATGATGATGACGCGCTCGTAGCGCAGATCCTCGCCGCGATACTTGGTTCTTGTGCCGCAGCCGAGCGCCTGGACGAGATCGGTGATCTGCTGGTTGGCGCTGAGCTTTTCGCGGCCCGCACTCGCAACGTTGAGGATCTTGCCGCGCAGCGGCAGGATCGCCTGGTTGGAGCGGTTGCGCGCCTGCTTTGCCGATCCGCCTGCCGAGTCCCCTTCGACGATGAAGAGCTCAGCGCCTTCCGCGGTGTTCTGCGAGCAGTCCGCCAGCTTGCCGGGCAGGCGCAGCTTGCGCACCGCCGTCTTGCGGTTGACTTCCTTCTCCTTGCGCCGGCGTACGCGCTCTTCGGCGCGCTCGATCACCCAGTCGAGAAGCTTGGCGGCTTCTCCCGGATTGTCGGCCAGGTAGTGATCGAAGGGGTCACGAAGTGCGTTTTCGACGATGCGCTGCGCCTCGACCGTCGCGAGCTTGTCCTTCGTCTGGCCGACGAACTCCGGCTCGCGGATGAAGACCGACAGCATGCCCGCCGCGGAGATCATCACGTCGTCGGTGGTGATGATCGCCGCCCGCTTGTTCTGCGTCAGCTCGGCATAGCTCTTCAGGCCCTTGGTCAGCGCGATGCGGAAGCCGGCCTCGTGCGTGCCGCCCTCGGGCGTCGGGATGGTGTTGCAGTAGGAATGCACCTGCTGGTCGCCGCCGTACCAGGTGACGGCCCATTCGAGCGAGCCGTGTCCGTTCGCTTTCTCCGACTTGCCGGCGAAGATCTCGCGGGTGACGGTGAATTCCTTGCCGAGCGTCGCGGCGAGATAGTCTTTCAGGCCGCCCGGGAAGTGGAAGACGGCCTTGTCCGGGATTTCCGAGCCTTCCTGGAGGAGCGACGGATCGCAGGACCAGCGGATCTCGACGCCGCCGAAGAGATAGGCTTTCGAGCGCGCCATGCGGAAAAGTCGCCCGGGCTCGAAATGCGCGTGCGGCCCGAAAATGTCCGGGTCCGGATGGAAGCGAACGCGCGTGCCGCGGCGGTTGTGCACGTCGCCGAGTTCTTCGAGCCCGCCCTGCGGGATGCCGCGGGAGAAGCGCTGGCGATAGAGCTTGCGGTTGCGGGCGACCTCGACCTCGAGTGCATCGGACAGGGCGTTGACGACGGAAACGCCCACGCCGTGAAGACCGCCCGAGGTCTCATAGGCCTTGCCGTCGAACTTGCCGCCCGCGTGGAGCACGGTCATGACGACTTCGAGCGTGGACTTGCCCGGGAATTTCGGATGGTTTTCGACCGGGATGCCGCGGCCGTTATCGGTCACCGTCAGATAGCCGTCGGCATCGAGGTTGACTTCGATGAAATTCGCGTGGCCGGCGACCGCTTCGTCCATCGAGTTGTCGATGACTTCTGCGAAGAGATGGTGCAGCGCCTTCTCGTCGGTGCCGCCGATATACATGCCCGGACGACGACGAACCGGCTCCAGCCCTTCGAGCACCTCGATCGCCGAAGCGTCATAGTCGCTGCCATCACTGCCTTTCGGCGCAGGGCGCGGTTCTTCCCGCGCGACTGGTACCGCTGGCACCGCCGGCTTGGCGCTCGGCTGTGCAGGTTTCGGTTGCTCGGGCATTGAAAAGAGGTCGCTGTTGTCGTCCATGGGGCCGTTCGGGTCGTTCCTGTCGTCTGGGGATGCCGGAGGCCATAGCAAGACCTCGGCTCTGCCGCCATCCCCCGGCGGTCGAATCACCTGAATTCTGCCAGACTCTCACAGGATACGCGAACAAAAGGAGAATGCTGGCCGTGGCCGGGGGCGAAATGCCGCCTTCATGGCCATGTCACGGCGCAAGTGTTGCTTTGGCGTCCGGGCGATGGCAAGGCTTTCGGCGAACGAGGGAGCCCGTCATTGGCCGTGTCCACAATTGTTTTTCCGTTTCGTCGGCTTTTGCTGGCCGTTGCTTTGTTTTCTGCGACTTCCGTCGCCCAGGCACAGGCTCTGAAGCCCTTCAAGGACGAACTCTTCTCCTATGGCAAGGTGCTGCAGCAAAATGATGACGGCGATGACCTGACCGTCGATTACCAGGAACTGCGCGACATCAACGAACGGGACGATATCCCGGAGCGCCGGGTAAAGCGTGCCTATGTTTCGCTTGGCGTGAAGAGCGAGCAAGTCAACGAGACGCTCGATATTGGCGGCCGCTCGCTTGACGTGACCCGCGTCGGTCCCGACCGTGGCGCTGCCTTCACGGTGATCTTCATCCACGGCCGCGGCGGCGATCGCCGGCTCGGCGCCAACGATTTTTCCTTCGGCGGTAACTTCAACCGGCTAAAGAACCTCGCCGTCGCCAATGGCGGCACCTACTACGCACCGAGCGTCCGCTCCTTCGATACATCAGGTGCTGCGGATATTGCCGGCCTGGTCAAGCAGGCTTCCGAGCGTTCCGGCGGTCGCCCCGTGGTGCTCGCCTGCGCCTCGATGGGAAGCTTCATCTGCTGGGGCGTTTCGCGCGATGCCTCTGCCGTCGCGGCTCTCGGCGGCATGATGGTGATGGGGGGCGTGAGCGACCCCGATTTCACCAAGAGCGCCGCCTACAAGGCGAAGCTGCCGATGTTCTTCAGCCACGGCAGCCGCGACAGCGTCTACCCGGCTGAAAGCCAGAAGGCGCTCTATCGTACCCTTAAGGCCCAAGGCTACCCGACACGCTTCGTGCTTTTCGAAACAGGCTCGCATGGCACGCCCGTGCGTATGACCGACTGGCGCGATGCGTTGAACTGGATCGGTCGCCACTGACCTTTGTCGGCGCCGCTGACATTTGTTAACCAGCCCGACAGTTTCCGGGCGAGATTGTAGGCCGTGTTTCCACTCTGGAAAGTTGAAGCCGTCATCATGCCCCGCAATTATAGCTGGGGTGGAATGCATGGACGCGCGCACCGAAACACGGCACGTTCCGCTGTGTGTGGATCTGGACGGTACCTTGTTGGCCGCCGATACGCTGTGGGAAGGTGCGGCGATCATCCTCTTGCGCAATCCGCTGATGCTCGTTCCCATGCTGTTCTGGCTGGCGAAGGGCAAGGCGCGGCTGAAGCATGAGGTGGCCTTGCGTTCCGGCCGCCAGGCTCAGGACTGGCCTTACCGCCAGGCCGTCATCGATCGGCTCGCGGAGGAGAGAAAATCCGGGCGCGAACTGGTGCTCGTCACCGGTGCGGCGCCGTCGGTCGCCAGAGACGTTGCCGATCATGTCGGGCTCTTCTCCTCGGTCATGCATTCGACCGACGCGCTCAATCTGACGAGCGGCCGCAAGCGCCAGGCTCTGGTCGAACGCTTCGGCGACGGTGCCTTCGACTATATGGGCAACAGCCGTGACGACATCGCCGTCTTCGAGGCGGCGCGGCGCGCGATCGTGGTTGCTCCGGACGCCGCCGCCGAGAAGTGGCGCCGCAATCATGATGCCGAGCGCCTGGATACCGGCAAGGTGAGCATGCTCGCGCCGCTGAAATCCATTCGGGTGCATCAATGGGCGAAGAACGTGCTCATCGGTGTGCCGATGATCCTCAATCACGAAGTCCTGCATCTCGACGCGATCGTCAGCGTCATCATTGCCTTCTTCGCGTTCAGTTTCCTCGCCTCGGCGGTCTACGTCATCAACGACCTTTCGGACCTTTCGAATGACCGCCGCCACGCGAAGAAGCGTCACCGGCCGCTCGCAAGCGGCCAGATGTCGGTGCCGACGGCGCTCATTCTTGCCGCCTGCCTGGTCCTGGCGTCGCTGTCGCTGACGCTCTTGCTGCCGTGGAAATTCGCCGGTGTACTGGCGTTCTATGCCTGCGCGACGACCGCCTATACCTTCGTGCTGAAGCGCAAGCTGCTGGTCGACGTCTTCACGCTTGCCGGCCTCTACACCACGCGCATTGTTGCCGGTGCTGCGGCCACGGGCACGGAACTCTCCTTCTGGCTGGTCTCCTTCGCGATCTTCTTCTTCCTCAGCCTGGCGCTGGTGAAGCGCTATGTCGAGTTGCACGAGTTCGACGACAAGGACGGCGGCAACGTCCCGGGCCGCGGCTATCTCGCTGTCGATTTCGAGATGGTGGGGCAGGCCGGCGTCGCTTCCGCCTTCACCGCGGCCCTGGTCCTTGCGCTCTACGTGCACAGCAAGGAGCTCCAGGAAATGTACACCACGCCCTGGGCGCTGTGGCCGCTTTGCCCGCTGGTGCTCTATATGTTGTTGCGCATCTGGATGCTCGCGCGTCGCGGCATGCTGCATGAAGACCCCGTTGTCTTCATCATGCGTGACTGGCGCAGCCAATTGACCATGCTGGTCGGCGCGCTGTTGATCCTGTTTGGAGCCATCGGGCCGCAATGAGTTTGCTAGATCATGAAAGCTGGGGTCGGCTCGACAATCGCGCGCGGCCGGCCATCTCGCCCGACGACTATGAGGATCGTCTCGGCAGCCTGGAGGCTGGGGGCTACTTGCCCTTCGGCAATGGCCGCAGCTATGGCGACAGTTGCCACAATGACCGGGGCACGCTGATCGAAAGCCGCCGACATGACCGGATCATCGCCTTTGATCCCGGCACCGGCAAGATGACCTGCGAGGCCGGCGCGACGTTGCGTCAGGTGCTCGAACGCGCGATCGAGCATCGCTTCTTTCTGCCGGTCACCCCGGGCACGGCTTTCGTCACTATCGGCGGCGCCCTTGCCAACGACGTGCATGGCAAGAACCACCATGCGCGCGGCACCTTCGGCAATCACGTGACAGGTTTCACGCTCCTGCGTTCGAATGGGGATCGGCTGACCTGTTCGCCGGAAGAGAACTCTGAACTCTACGCCGCTACCATCGGCGGCATGGGCCTGACGGGCTTGATCCTGACCGTGGATTTACGCCTGATGAAAGTGCCGTCGCCGCATGTCCAGCAACATGCGATCCGCTTCGACAATCTCGACCAATACTTCGCTCTCGTCGATCGCGTCGACGAGGAGCACGAGTATTCCGTTGCCTGGATCGATCAACTCGCAACCGGTTCCCGCACGGGCAGAGGTGTATTGCTGGCCGGCGACCACGCCGATGGCTCCTGCGAACTGCCTGATATTCCCAAGGGGCTGAAGCTATCGGTGCCCTTCGCGCCACCCTTCAACCTTCTGAACCGGGCAACGCTCAAGGCCTTCAACGAATATTACTTCCGCAAGGAAAAACCGGGTGAAACCGTGACGACGGTTCCCTGGACCTCCTATTTCTATCCGCTGGATGCGATCGGCGCCTGGAACAGGCTTTACGGTCCGCGCGGTCTCTACCAGCATCAGAGCGTCTATCCGACGGAGCGTGCGCCAGAGATCACGTCGAAGCTGATGGAGACCGCTCGTCTTGCCGGCCACGCGTCGTTCCTGACGGTTCTGAAGCGTTTCGGCGACATCGGCCCGCGCGGTATTCTGTCCTTCCCGCGACCCGGTTTTACTTTGACATTGGACTTCGCCAATCAAGGTGAACGGACGGTAAAGCTCCTGGATGCGCTCGACCACATCGTGATCGAGGCCGGCGGTGCGATCAATCCCTACAAGGATGCTCGCATGAGCCCGCAAGTCTTTGAAAAATCGTTCCCTTCCTGGAAAAAGCTCGAGGCGCTGCGCGATCCTGCGCTCGTTTCCAACTTCTGGAAGCGCACGGCTCTGGCTTTGCCAGAATGAGAATGCAGACAATTTTATTCAATTAAACTTTCAAACTTCACGGAAAATCCGTCTCTTGCCCGTAAGTACATTTGCGGGACTGGGAGTAAAACAATGAAATATATTCCATTCATTCTCTTTACGGTGCTTACCAACGCTGCCGCTCAACTCATGCTGAAACAAGGCATGCTGACGCTCGGACCGATTTCGATGACCGCTGAAACGGCGATCGTCCGGCTGTTCCAGATCGTCTTCAATCCCTGGGTCTTTGCCGGCCTCGCGACCTTCGTCATTTCGATGGCGTCGCATCTCTATGTGCTGTCGAAGGTCGAGCTTTCCTTTGCCTATCCGTTCCTGAGCCTCGCCTACGTCGCCGTCGCGGTCTTCGCCTATTTCGTCTTTCGCGAGGACCTCAATGCCTGGCGCATCGCCGGCATCGCGCTGATCTGCGCAGGAACCGTTCTTATCGCCCAGTCGGGCATCTCATCCCACACCGATGACAAGCCGGCGGATGCAGCCGGGGTGAGTACCGCAGAATTCGGGAGCAAGTCATGAAACACATCATCTTTGGTGGCGACGGTTTCGTTGGCCGTCACCTGGCGGAACGCCTCGTCAAGGACGGCGAGGAAGTCGTGATCGCCGACATCGTCAAGTCCGACCTGCCGCATTACGGTCGCGCCCGCTTCGTGCATTGCGACGTTACCGATCTGGAATCTGTTCAAAAGGTCGGTATTGGCGCGGACGATATGGTTTACAACATGGCGGCGAAGATGCTGTCGCCGCTGCAGATCCGCTCGAAGCGCTGGGAATTCTTCTGGCCTGTCAACTATTACGGCGCCGAAAATATCATGAAGGCCATGGACGCGGCCGGTGCGTCGCGTCTGGTGCAGTTCACCACCGATATGATCTACGGCCATACGGTCCAGTCGCCGCAGACGGAGGATCACCCGGCAAAACCGCTCGGCGAGTACGGTAAATCGAAGTGGGCGACGGAACAGCTTGCGGTGCAATGGCGCAAGCAGGGCATGAACATTTCGATCTTCCGCCCGCGCCTCATCATTGGCCCGGGCCGTCTCGGCATTCTCGAAAAACTGTTCAAGCTGATCGATATGAACCTGCCGGTGCCGATGATCGGCTCGGGCAAGGTGCCCTATCAGTTCATTTCGGTCTTCGATTGCGCCGAAGCCGCGCGCCTTGCCTGGAAGGGTGGCGTGCCGAACGAAGCCTACAATCTCGGCTCCGACAATCCGCCCTCGGTGCGCGACCTGCTCGGCAATCTCATCAGGCACGCGGGTTCCAAGTCCTTCCTGCTGCCGACGCCCGCCTTTGCGGTCAAGCAGACACTGGCCTTCTTCGACCTGATCAACAAGCCAATCATGGACCCGGAGCAGTATCTGATCGCCGACGAGATGTGCGTGCGCGAAACCGGCAAGCTGAAGCGCGAGCTCGGCTGGCGCGCCGAATACAATGATGGCGACATGCTGATCGCCGCCTACGACGAATATCGGGCGAAGAAGGCGGGCGCAGTTTCCGCCGCTGCCGTCGCCGTGCCGGCCGAATGAGGGGACACATCATGCTGGATATACCGAACCGTATCGCCGTTGCCGCCCCTTCGCTTGACGGTGGCGTCGCCAAGCCCGATCTCATTACCGTCGAACAGGCCAAGGCCATGTCGATCGGCGACATCACCACGGCTTTCAAGGAGCACCTGAACCCAGGACAGCTCCACTTCATGAAGCTTCTCGGCTTCCACAAGGTGAAAATCGAGAGCGCCGAGGGCATGTTCTACACCGACCAGAACGGCCGCAAGATTCTCGATTTCTTCGGCGGCTTCGGCTCGCTCGCCTTCGGCCACAATCATCCGCGTATCCTCGACGCCCGCCAGAGGTTCCAGGACGAAAAGCGCCACGAGATCGCGATCGCCTTCATGTCGCAATATGCGGCGGCGCTGGCGAAGAACATCGCTGCCTGCTCACCCGGCGATCTCAACATGGTCTTTCTCGGATCGTCCGGTTCGGAAGCGATGGAGGCTGCGGTCAAGCTCGCCGAGCGCGCTGCCGGTCCGAAGCGACCGAAGGTCGTCTATGCGGAGAATTCTTTCCACGGCAAGACCAAGGGCGTGCTCGCCATCACCGACGGCCAGCTTTACCGTGCCGACTTCAAGGTCACCGACAACACCGTCCGCGTACCCTTTGCCGATATCGAAGCCGTGGAGAACGCCTTCAAATCCGATCCGGAAATCGGCGTCATCGTGCTCGAAACCATCCAGGGCGGCGGCGGCATCATCCAGGCGCCGGCCGAATACTGGCAGAAGCTGCGCGCGCTCTGCGACAAATACGGCGTGCTCTGGGTCGCCGACGAAGTGCAGTGCGGCTATGGCCGCTCCGGTCGCTTCTATGCCTTCGAGCACTACGGCGTCGTGCCCGATGTGACCGCGCTTGCCAAGTCGCTCGGCGCCGGCAAGGCGGCCGTTGGCGCGATGATCGCGCGCCGCGAAGTCTACATGAAGGCCTATGGCACGCCGAAGACCGCGATGATCCACGCCATGGCAACTTTCGGCGGCATGGGCGAGGCCTGCGTGACGGCGATCGAGGGCATCAACGTGCTCTACGACGAACACCTGATCGATCGCGCCGCCGACAGCGGCGATTATCTGCTCGAGCGCCTGCAGGCGCTGAAGGAGAAGTATCCGAAGATCATCAAGGACGTGCGCGGCAAGGGGCTGATGGTCGGTCTCGAGTTCCAGGACTTCAGCCAGACGCTGCCGATGGTGCTGCGCCCTGTTGTCTCGATGCTCGACGAAAAGCTCAAGGGCTCGCTCTCGGGCTTCATCGGCGCGCTGCTGCTGCGCGACTACGACATGCTGGTTGCTTTCACCGAATACAATCGCAACGTCATCCGCCTCGAGCCGCCGCTGATCTGCGAGCGCGCCCATGTCGAACAGTTCATCGCTGCGTTGGACGACCTGCTTGGCCGTGGCATCGTACGCATCGTCAAGGATTTTGTCGGCAGCCAGATCGGCTGAACGACGAACCCATCCTTTTGCGAAGGGCAGGGGCGTTCAGCGCCTCTGCCCTTTGATGTTCATGTCGAATTCGACGACGTTGGAATAGATCGGCGTGCCGACATCCATGCCGTAGGGCGAACGGTGGATATTGCCGCGGATGTTGAAGGCGATCGAACTGCGATTCCAGTCAAGCAGCGTGACGGAGAAGCGCTCCTTGCGGGAGGTGCCGCGGGCCGTCAATGTTCCCTCGACCGCCGCCGTATCGGGGCCGGTTTGCTTCACGTTCGTCGAGCGGAAGGTGACGGTGCTGTAGTTGGCGGCATCGAAGACGGCGCTCGATTTCAGGAAATCCTCGACACGCTTTTCTCCCGTTTTCACGCTCTCCGGATAAAGCGTGAACTCGACCGTCGAGTGGCCGACATCATTTCGGTCGATGCGGAAACTGCCGGAGAATTTGCCGAAGTCACCCACAATTCCTCCACCGCCGGCCTGCGCCACCGTGAAATGGATGCGCGAGGCAGAGGTGATGCCATAGTTGCCGGCGGCGTCGGCAAGGTCTGGCGCGGCGGCGAATGCGAGTGACGGATCGACGGGCATGACCGCCAGAAAGGCGAGCGCTATTGCCCTGGGTGATGGTTGCAGGCGCAGTGTCATGGTTTTTTCCTTCCAGCGATCACCGGATCCGAGCCCGCCGCTTGGGAGTGTTTGCGACGGTGCGATCCGGCCGACAGCATGCGAACGAGGACGTCGTCCCGGCGCGCAAAGTGGTGGTAGAGGGCAGCCAACGCGTGAAACGCGACAAAAGCGAGGAGCAGGTAGGCGAGCGTCATATGGACGAGCGTCCAGAAGTCCTCGGCCGGCGCCGATTTCGCCATCGGTAGATGCGGTATGACGAACCAGTTGAAGTAGAAGCTGGGAATGTTCAGCGTCGAGGTCGAGGCGACGGCCCAGCCGGCGAACGGGACCGCGAGAGCAAGCCCGAGGAGCATGATATGGGTGACGCTGCCGGCACGCTGTTCAAGTGGGCTGAGGCCTGCCGGCGGCTGGGGGCGAGGCTCGACCACATGCCAGAGGGCGCGGATCGCCGCCAGGCCAAGCGCGGTGAAACCCAGCGACTTGTGCCACTGGTAGAGCGAAAACTGCAGCGCTGGATCGATCGGAACCCGGCGCATGATGAAGCCGAGGGCGAGCAAGGCAAGAATGATCACCGCAATCGTCCAGTGAAGGACGATGGTGATCCAGCCGAACCCGGCCTTGTCGTTGCGCAACATGATCGTCTCCGTGTTCACCAGCCCGGCCGCTACAACCCGGTTACGGCGATGAGACCCATGAGCCCATGCTTTTATTCGCTGATAATACCGTAAAATTGCACTGCGATCTTGTTGCAGTCGGCAAGCTGTGATCCACTTGCAGTGGAGGGGGACACGGAGGAGTTGTTCCCGGGAGCAGTTGGGCTGGCATACATGGCGAAGAAAAAAACGACACCGATGAGTCCGCACGAGCGGGAGGCCTACGAACATGCACGTAAGGGCATCCGTTTTGGAACCGAAGCCAAATATGGCGAGGCGATCGACGCCTGGCGTCTGGCGTCCGACATAGCCGACGCGCACCTCGCTTTCACGGACATGTATTACTGGGTCAAGAGCGGCTACGGCGCGGCACTTTGCGATGCCGGGCAATACCGGGAGAGCATTGCCGTCTCGCTGCTGGCTCGAGAATGGACCTTGCAGCGGCGCCAGCCGCTCTCGTCGCTTTCGATCGCGCGCTCCTACCTCGCTCTTGGCGAAGGCGAGGCAGCCGCCCCTTACCTCCGCGAGGTTCACGGCTTGATCGGCGATGCGATCTTCGAGCAGTTCGACGAAGAGTTGGAGGCGGACGTTCACGCGGCGATTGCCGGCCTGGAGAACGGAGAAACGCAGCCGACAGCGGGTCGACCAAAGTGAGGTCGGGTTCCTGAGCCGGAGCCACGACCAATAGCGAACCGGATTTCACCGGCGTTCGCCACTGCGAACGGGCAGGCGCCTTCTCGCCATGATTTCATTTTACGCGCCAATAGCCCTTTTTGCGGGATGCCGACCGTCCTGGCCTCGGATTTTTTTACGTTTTGATTTTTCTTAGGAGTTTCCCGATGCGTGAAACCGTATTGCCGTCTGATGCCGAGGTTAGCCTCCGGCGCATTTCAGCCGCGACCGTCTGTGACGTCTGTGAGCTCAGCGAAACGCTGAGCGACGAACAGCGCAACATGGTGGCGGACAACGGCACCTCGATCGCCGAGGCGCATTTTTCCGAGAATGCCTGGTTCCGCGCGATCTATGCTGAGGAGACGCTGGTCGGCTTCATCATGCTACATGAGGGATCCGACTGGGACGACGGCATCGATTGCCCCGGCGTCTATCTCTGGCGCTTCATGATTGCCCGTCCGTTTCAGGGCCGGGGCTTTGGCAAGCAGGCGATCGCCCTCGTCGTGCGCGATCTGAAAGCCCGCGGTCTTCGCGAACTCTACACGAGCTATGGGCAGGGGTCCGGCAGCCCCGATGGATTTTATCGTGGCCTCGGCTTTGAGCCGACGGGCGAGCATTATGATGGCGAGCTTGAGGCCGTACTGAAGTTTTAGAACCGTGCGGACATGGCTCGCCGGCGTCATCTCTGCCGATCAGATTTTATGAATACGATTATGAGTAACGATCTATACGAGGCCAATCGCCTCACCTGGAACGCGGCGACGGTCACCGCCGGCGCCGTGCCCGTCGCCATTCGCCCCTGGCGTCCGGAGGAAGGCGAACGGTTGCTTGCAATCTGGCTCGCCGCATCGCGTATCGGCCATCCGTTTCTCGGTGAGGCGCGCCTTGTCGAGCAGCAGCAGCTGGTGCGGGACACTTACTTGCCGATGGCAGACAATTGGGTCGCCGAAATCGACGGGCAGGTCGTGGGCTTCATCGGCCTGATCGAGAACTTTATTGGCGGACTGTTCGTCGATCCGGACATCCACGGCGCCGGCGTCGGTCGCGCCCTTGTCGAGGATGCCGCGGCGCGCCTCGGGCAACTCGAAGTCAGCGGACAATCGGGCGGCCGTCGACTTCTATCGTCGCCGCGGCTTCGTCGAAACCGGGCGCAGAGATACGGACGATGAAGGACTGCCTTTCGCCGTGATCGCCATGATGCGCAGCGCATGACAATCCCAGCGCAGTGGGGTGGTGCAACTCGCCTCACCGTACGGGAATAATCGCCGGCAGCGCTTTTATTTGCCTGCCGCATTTGCTAGGCCGCTTCCGGAGAAAAGCATAAGATCCGGAGGAAATTGCATGACGCCCGATATCCGCCCGCTCGTCGCCGGCAATTGGAAGATGAACGGAACCCGCGCCTCGCTCGATCAGATCAAGGCGATGGCCGAAGGGGTCAAGGGCGAACTTTCCGCCAAGGTCGAAACCCTGATCTGCCCGCCCGCGACCCTGCTCTATGTGGCAACGGCGCTTTGCGACGACAGCCCGCTGATGATCGGCGCGCAGGATTGCCATCAGAAGCAGTCGGGCGCCCACACCGGCGACGTTTCCGCCGAAATGATCGCCGATTGCTTCGGCACCCACGTCATCGTCGGCCATTCCGAGCGCCGCACCGACCACGCCGAAAGCGATGCGCTGGTTCGCGCGAAGACGGAAGCGGCGCATGCCGCCGAGCTCGTGGCGATCGTCTGCATCGGCGAGACCGGCGATGAGCGCAAGTCCGGCAAGACGCTCGATGTTCTGCAGCGCCAGCTCGCCGAGAGCCTGCCGGATGCGGCGACCGCCGAAAACACCGTTATCGCGTACGAACCCGTCTGGGCGATCGGTACCGGCCTGACCCCGACGGCAGCCGATGTCGAGGAGGCGCATGCCTTCATGCGCAAGGAACTCGTTTCGCGCTTCGGCAACACCGGAGCCAAGATGCGCATCCTCTACGGCGGCTCGGTCAAGCCGTCCAATGCCAAGGAGCTGATGGGCGTCGCCAATGTCGACGGCGCCCTGATCGGCGGCGCGAGCTTGAAAGCGGAAGACTTCCTCGCCATCTACCGGGCTTATGAAGAATTGACGGCCTGATCGCCCGCATCGCCGGGCAGGGGCTTGGAATGGCGCACGGCATGGTATAAAGAGGCGCGAAAATTGCGCCCGGCCATGCCGAGTTTGCGCATGGTTTGATTCGTGTGCCCAAAGGGCAGGACTGGAAGCTGATGCAGACCGTACTACTCGTCATCTATCTCATGGTCGTCGTCGCCCTGATCGGCGTCGTTCTCATCCAGCGTTCCGAAGGCGGTGGTCTCGGCATCGGCGGCGGCTCGGGCTTCATGTCCGCGCGCGGCACGGCCAATGCGCTGACCCGGACGACCGCAATCCTCGCGGCCCTGTTCTTCGCCTTGGCGCTTGCCATGGGTATCCTTGCACGCTACCAGCCGCAGGCGACCGACATCCTTGATCGTATCCCGGGCACCAGCTCCAATGGCGGTGGCGTTCTTAACTCGCTTGGCGGCGGCAATACCCAGGCTCCCGCCGGTGGTGCGACGCAGCAGCAGCCGGCAACTGCCCCGGCAACGGGCAACGGTGTCCCCTCGACGGCACCCGCAACGTCGGGCCAAGCTCCGGCAGGCGGCGCAACGACCGAGACGCCCGCCAACAACAATTCGGGATCGCAAGTTCCCAGCGGCCAATAAGGTCGCACTTCTAAAGAACCCGCCGGCGGATGTTTCATCCGCCGGTTTTGTTTTGTGTGAAATCTGCCTCCATCCCTAGGCGAAAAGTTCTGGAACATGAATTTTTCGGTGGCGGAATCATTTGTGAAAAGGTATCCGGTGACTCCCATGGCGCGATATGTATTCATCACTGGCGGCGTGGTTTCCTCCCTCGGAAAAGGCATCGCTGCAGCGGCTCTCGGAGCACTGCTGCAGGCGCGTGGCTACCGGGTGAGACTGCGCAAGCTCGACCCCTACCTCAACGTTGATCCGGGCACCATGAGCCCGACCCAGCACGGCGAGGTTTTCGTAACCGACGATGGCGCGGAGACCGATCTCGATCTCGGCCATTATGAACGCTTCACGGGGCGTTCGGCGACGAAGACCGACAACATCACCACGGGCCGGATCTACAAGAACATCATCGACAAGGAACGGCGCGGCGACTATCTCGGCGCGACGGTTCAGGTGATCCCGCACGTCACCAACGAAATCAAGAACTTCGTCACCGAAGGCAATGATGATTACGACTTCGTGCTCTGTGAAATCGGCGGTACGGTCGGCGACATCGAAGCGATGCCGTTCATGGAGGCGATCCGCCAGCTCGGCAACGACCTGCCGCGCGGCACCGCAGTTTACGTCCATCTGACGCTGATGCCCTATATTCCGGCAGCCGGCGAGCTGAAGACCAAGCCGACGCAGCATTCGGTCAAGGAACTGCAGGCGCTCGGCATTCATCCCGATATCCTGCTCGTTCGCGCCGACCGCGAAATTCCGGAAGCCGAGCGCCGCAAGCTTTCGCTGTTCTGCAACGTCCGCCAGTCGGCCGTTATCCAGGCGCTCGACGTTGCCTCGATCTATGACGTTCCGATCGCCTACCACAAGGAAGGCCTCGACAACGAAGTGCTCGCCGCCTTCGGCATCGAGCCGGCGCCGAAGCCGCGCATGGAAGCCTGGGAACGCGTTGCCGACCGGATCCGCACGCCGGAGGGCGAGGTCACGATCGCGATCGTCGGCAAGTACACGGGCCTCAAGGATGCCTACAAGTCGCTGATCGAAGCGCTTTACCACGGCGGTATCGCCAACCGGGTGAAGGTCAAACTCGAGTGGATCGAGTCCGAAGTCTTCGAGAAGGAAGATCCCGCACCCTATCTCGAGAAGGTGCACGGTATCCTCGTTCCCGGCGGATTCGGCGAACGTGGCTCCGAGGGCAAGATCAATGCTGCGCGCTTTGCCCGCGAGCGCAAGGTGCCCTACTTCGGCATCTGCTTCGGCATGCAGATGGCGGTCGTGGAAGCGGCCCGCAATCTCGCCGGCATCGAGAAGGCTTCGTCCACGGAGTTCGGTCCGACCAAGGAGCCGGTCGTCGGCCTGATGACCGAATGGGTGAAAGGCAACGAACTCGAGAAGCGTTCCGCCGCTGGCGATCTCGGCGGCACGATGCGTCTCGGCGCCTATCGCGCGTCACTCAAGGGCAATACCAAGATCGCCGAGATCTATGGTTCGACTGATATTTCCGAGCGTCACCGCCATCGCTACGAAGTCAACGTCGACTACAAGGACCGCCTGGAGTCCTGTGGCCTCGTTTTCTCCGGCATGTCGCCGGACGGCGTGTTGCCGGAAACGGTCGAATATCCGGATCATCCGTGGTTCATCGGCGTCCAGTACCACCCGGAATTGAAGTCGCGCCCGCTCGACCCGCATCCGCTTTTTGCGAGCTTCGTCGAAGCGGCACTGGAACAGTCCCGCCTCGTCTAAGTCGGGATTGCAAGAATTGAGAAAGGCCGGTCGCATGATCGGCCTTTTTCATATGCGCCGGTGTCCGCAACGTTTGCGCGTTCAAGGCCGTAGGGGTGAAGGCAATGGTGCTGACGAGAAGGATTCCGAGCAGAAGCGCCACGCCGTAACCATTTGATAGTTGATCGGCGAAACATCAGGGCGGCGTCCGCGGGGTTTGTCGCGCGGGCGTCGACCGGTGGCGGCGATAGGGACGCGGTCAGCCTTTCTGGATGGCGTTCTGCCGGAGCCAGGTGATTTGGCGGCGGGCGCGCAAGAGGGCGGTCAGCGCCGCCCCGATCGACACCAGCAGCAGCGCTGCCCAGAGGATTTCGCCGTCACCAAGCCAAAGCCCTTCAAGGGACGATAGGACAGCAGCGGCCGTCATGGTCGCCATGCGGTGCTGCTTGGCCATCGGGCCGGAGAAGTCGCTCGGAGCGCCATTGGCGCGGCCAAGTTCGCGCACATAGGCCGTCAGCACGGCGAAGGCGGCCGCGGCAAAGCCGAGCGCAGGCAAGCCGATGCCATATCCAGCGCCGACGAAAATGAAAATGTCCGCGATGCGGTCGGGAAATTCGTTCCAGAACGGGCCGTCGGCCTCGCCCTTGCCGCCCTCGACGGCGACCATGCCGTCGAAGAGATTGCAGAGCAGGCGCAACTGGCAGAAGAGGGCGGCGGCAATGAACAGCGCGCCCCTCATCCCATCCTGAGTTTCGCCCGTCAGCCAGAAGGCAAGCCCTGCAAAGGCGGCGGCCAACATGCTTGCCTGCGAGATCCGGTTGGGCGTGACATTCATCGACGCCAGCCGTCGCGCGATCGCCTGTGCCCAGCGGCTGTTGCGGCTTGCGAGCGGCCTGCGGTCACCGGTCTCGGTCATGCCCAGGCTCTCTTCGGCTGATGGAATAGTTATAGATGGCGGCGTAGGTGGTCGACACCGCGAGCGGCAGGGCGATCGTCCTCAGGATCTCCGGCGTGCCGCTGGCCGTGTGGATCGCGGCGAGCATTGCTGACGAACCGAGGCAGGCGAGAAGTGGCGGCAGGAACAAACGTTTTGCCCCGCGAAACCGCCTGGAAAGCGCGTCGATCACTGTCTTGAGGTAGAGGGTCAGAAGTGCCGAGAGTGTACCTTGCACGATCGCGGCAAGAAGCGGCTTGGGCATCGGATGATGGCGATTGGCGAAAAGCGCCCAGCCGCCCATGGCAAAAAAGGCGAATGCCACGTGCACCATGCCGTTGCCCGCCAGGCCCCTCAGCTTCGCCGTCATGTCAGTGACCACCAGTAACGTGTCAGGTGGAAGAAGATCGGTGCGGAGAAGACGACGGAATCCAACCGGTCGATCAGCCCGCCATGGCCCTCGATCAGATGGCCCCAGTCCTTGACGCCGCGGTCACGCTTGATCGCCGACATGACGAGTCCGCCGAAAAAGCCCATCAGGGTGATGAGCAGCGACATCAACGCGGCCTGGGACGGCGTGAACGGAGTGATCCACCAGAGCGACGCGCCGATCAGGGTGGCGCTTGCGACCCCGCCGATAAAGCCCTCGACCGTCTTCGAGGGCGAAAGGGTCGGTGCGATCTTGGTCCGCCCGAAGAGCTTGCCCCAGACATATTGCAGCACGTCGCTGGACTGAACGACGATGACCAGGAAGGCGATGAGAAGGACGTTGCGCCCTTCGTAATCCGGGATCTGCAGTGTCAGGAGTGCTGGCACGTGCGAGGCGCAGAAGACGCAGATCATCAGCGCCCATTGCACCTCCGCGATCCTGAGCAGGAAATCGCGCGTGTCGCCACGCATGACGGCGATGATCGGCATCAGCAGAAAGGCGTAGACCGGCACGAAGATCGAGTAGATGCCGTATTGCTCGGCCCACAGCAGGACGTAGTTGATCGGCAGAACAACGAAGAACGCGGCAGCAATCGCCCAATGGTCGCCGCGGCGGGTCTTGATCAGCGTGATGAATTCGCGCAGCGCCGCGAAAGAGCAGAAGGCGAAAAGCAGGAGCACGCCGACCCGGCCGGCAACGAAGGCGATGGCGATCAGCACCACCATCGCCCACCATGCCTTGATGCGGGCGTTGAGGTTCTCGATTGCGCCGTTCGACCCATCCGGCGAGAGCTTTTGCTTCAGGACGTAGCCGATGCTCGACGCCAGGACGAGAATGCCGCCGACGCCCAGGAGCAGTTTGAGCATGTCCAAGGTCGCCGCGCTCATGCGTCGTCTTCCGTCGATGAAGGTGAGAGCGCGAGCATGGCCGCCTCGGCGCGGGCGATGAACTCGTCCTTCGTCTCCTGCGCCTTGAGATGCATCGGTTCGCCGAAGGTTACGGTACAGATGAGCGGGATCGGCACGAACTCCCCCTTCGGCATGACGCGGTTGAGATTGTTGATCCAGACAGGAACCAGTGCCACATCCGGCCGCTTGCAGGCGAGGTGATAGAGCCCGCTTTTGAAGGGCAGCAGCCGTGCCTCGGTCTGATTGCGCGTTCCCTCGGGAAAGAGAATCAGCGACGAGCCGTCGTTAAGAACGGCCGTCATTTGCTCGACCGGATCCTGGGTGCGGGCCGCCGGGTCGCGCTCGATCAGCACCGCATCGAAGACGTCGCGGCCGATGAAGGCCGACAGCTTCGATTTCAGCCAGTATTCCGCGCCGGCAACCGGCCGCGCGCGTTCCCGAAGCCAGGGCGGCAACACCGCCCAGATCAGCACAAAATCGCCGTGGCTGGAATGATTGGCGAAATAGATGCTCTGCTTCGGCGGGAGACCCGTCTCATGCCAGATGGCGCGCGCCGCAGTCAGCGCGCGCGCAAACATCATGATCGCAATGGAGGCGAGCTTGGCCGTCAAATCGCGGATCATGTCGATTCATATCCAAGCGGAAACCAGATCGGCGTCCCGACGCGCCTTGCGCAGCCTATCGGCCGTGCCCGGATGCGTTTCATGCCTTGCAACAAGAAGATCAAGCGCTGCCCCTCAGCCTGCCGCCCGGCGTAACTCCAGGCTGCATCGAACAACATTACGCGATTGTATCCGCTTCTCAAGCGGTCGAAATCACAGGCAGGGTGATAACGTGCCGGGCGCCTTGGATATTCGCTCTCGGCAGACGGGGATGGATCCACAGCAATCGACCGAACTGAGATCGACGGGCATTTGCCGGCTGGCTTCGTGCTTGCCGGCTTTCACGAGGATTGGCAGCCGTCACCTCGTTTCCTGATCGACAGGTTCGTGCCGACCTTCATCGCCACCTGCGCCATCAAGAACGATCTTGGTCTTTGAGGTAAGCGAGCCGAGAACCGTGCGCGCCTCGTGCGGCGCACCGGACGATCAGAGCGATCGCGGCGTCTGCGGTGACCCGCGGTTGCGTTCCCGGGGTAAGCTGCACGTCGATCATCGACCCTTGTTACGTCGCGTTACTGTTACGTACTCGCCAAATCACCGGTTTCATTCTTTTCTGTTCGTCAGGGAAACTGGAAAGGGGCAATACGCATGCGCTTGATCACCTTGTTATTCGTGCCGTTGGCGATCGTGGCGGGGCTTGCCGGCTGTGCCTCCACGTCCTCGACCAATACGACCTACGCGCAGCCCCAAACCTTCGCCCCCGGTCTCGGGGCGGGAAATACGGCCAACGCGACGGCGGCTCCGGGCTACTACTGAGGCAGTCCGACACTCGCTAGGCAAAGGTAACTCTGCGGCGGGCGCGGCCCGGCGCGGAGCGTTTCTGGTTACGGCCCGTCTTCGGACGCCAGCGACCAATCGGCTCCATGGCCGTGACCCGACTTGCATTCGCCGGCCAAAAGTTGCAAACAGCGGCGAACCATCAGGGAAAACGCCATGAGCCTCTCCAAGCGCACCACCCGCCCGCTCGATCACCTCGTGCTGCCGGTGGATACGCTTACCCAGGCCCGGCGTCGCCTGTCCGAACTCGGTTTTACCGTCGCTGAGGACGCCCGCCATCCTTTCGGCACCGAGAATGCCTGCGTCTTCTTTTCCGATGGCACCTATCTCGAACCGTTGGCCGTTGCTTCCCGCGAGGAATGTGAAGCCGCCGCACTCGATGGCAATGCCTTTGTCGCGCGCGATCAGGCCTTCCGTTTTCGCCAGGGGCCAGAAGGTCTCTCGGCGCTGGTCTTCGGCACCGAGGATGCCGCGAGCGATCACATCCGCTTTCGGGCACGCGGCATTTCCGGCGGCGACATGCTGGAGTTTTCCCGCCCGATGAAGCTGCCGGATGGCCGTGAGGGACTGGGCTCCTTCCGCCTTGCCTTCGCGGCTGATCTGCGCTCGCCGGATTTCTTCCTCTTCAACTGTCAGCGTGTCCGGGCGCTGCCCACCGATCGGGCCGCACTGGAGCAGCATGAAAACGGCGTGACCGGCATCGCCGAGGTGGTCCTGTCGGAAACCAACCCGACCGATTTCCAGTACCTCCTGCAGGAGGCGGTCGACGAACGCGAGGTCACGGCCCATTCCTTCGGCATGGATGTATCGGCCACCAACGCCAAGATTTCGGTGCTGAACCCTGCCGGAATGGAAGCCTTCTTCGGCTGTTCGGTGCGGGGTGCCGAGCGCGGCCTGCGTGGCCGCGCCGTCGTTTTCCGCGTCACCGACCTGGAGGCGACACGCGCTCTTTTCGCTGAGAACGATATCGAATTTGCAGAAATGGGCGGACGCCTCATTGTCCCCGAAATGCCGGGGCAAGGGGTGATCTTCGCTTTTGGAGCTTGATGATGAAAACCAATGCCAGAGTAGTAGTCGGCAACGGCGCCCACCAGGTCGCCTTCGCGCAAACCGAGAAGCTGTCGCTGATCGCCGGCCCCTGCCAGATGGAGAGCCGCGAACACGCCTTCATGATCGCGGGCGCCCTCTTTGAACTCTGCAAGAAGCTCGGTATCGGCCTCGTCTACAAGTCTTCCTTCGACAAGGCGAACCGGACGTCGCTCTCCGGCAAGCGCGGCATCGGCCTCGAGAAGGCGATGGAGATCTTCGCTGATCTCAAGAAGGAATTCGGTTTCCCGGTACTGACCGACGTGCACACCGAGGAGCAGTGTGCTCTGGTGGCCCCGACAGTCGACGTCCTGCAGATCCCGGCTTTCCTGTCGCGCCAGACCGACCTTCTGGTCGCTGCCGCCAAGACCGGCCGCGCGATTAACGTGAAGAAGGGCCAGTTCCTGGCGCCCTGGGACATGAAGAACGTGCTGGCGAAATTCACCGAAAGCGGCAATCCGAACGTCCTGCTCTGCGAGCGCGGCGCCTCCTTCGGCTACAACACGCTGGTCTCCGATATGCGCTCGCTGCCGATCATGGCTTCGCTCGGCGCACCCGTCGTCTTCGACGCCACCCATTCGGTGCAGCAGCCGGGCGGGCAGGGCGGTTCTTCGGGCGGCCAGCGTGAATTCGTCGAGACGCTGGCCCGTGCGGCCGTGGCCGTCGGTGTCGCCGGCGTCTTCGTCGAGACGCATGAAGACCCGGACAACGCACCGTCGGACGGCCCGAACATGGTGCACCTGAAAGACATGCCGCGGCTGCTCGAAAAGCTGCTCGCCTTCGACGCGATCGCCAAGGGTTGAGCCCTCAGCGACGCTTCGCGAAGTTTTCATGAACCGCAATGGCGCGAACGGTTTTGCATCTTGCGCGCCATTGTAATTTCGAGGCCTTGGCGTATGACAGGCCCCGACCACCCACCGTCCTCAACAGGGAAGAGATCATGACTGCAATCATCGACATCATCGGCCGAGAAATTCTGGACAGCCGCGGCAACCCGACCGTCGAGGTCGACGTGTACCTGGAAGACGGAAGCTTCGGCCGTGCGGCGGTCCCGTCGGGCGCCTCGACCGGTGCGCATGAAGCTGTCGAGCTGCGCGATGGTGGCACGCGTTACCTCGGCAAGGGCGTCGAGCGCGCCGTCGAAGCCGTCAACGGCGAGATCTTCGAAGCGATCGGCGGTCTCGATGCCGAGAACCAGATCCAGATCGACAAGACCATGATCGAACTCGACGGCACGTCGAACAAGTCGCGCCTCGGCGCCAACGCCATCCTCGGCGTTTCGCTGGCCGTCGCCAAGGCCGCGGCCGAAGCTGCCGGCCTGCCGCTCTACCGCTACGTCGGCGGTCCGAACGCCCACGTGCTGCCGGTCCCGATGATGAACATCATCAACGGCGGCGCCCATGCCGACAACCCGATCGACTTCCAGGAATTCATGATCGTTCCTGTCGGTGCCGATACGATGCGCGACGCGGTGCGCATGGGTTCGGAAGTGTTCCACACGCTGAAGAAGCAGCTTGCGGCCGACGGCCACAACACCAATGTCGGCGACGAAGGCGGCTTCGCCCCGGGGCTTGCCTCTGCTCCGGCGGCGCTCGACTTCATCATGAAGTCGATCGAGAAGGCCGGCTACAAGCCGGGCGAAGATATGTTCATCGCGCTTGATTGCGCCGCAACCGAATTCTTCAAGGACGGCAAGTACGTGCTCGAAGGTGAGGGCCGCACGCTGGAGCCGGGCGCCATGGCCGAATACCTGGCGGAGCTCGCTGCCAAGTACCCGATCTTCTCGATCGAAGACGGCATGGCGGAAGACGACTGGGACGGCTGGAAGGCCGTGACCGACAAGATCGGCTCGAAGGTCCAGCTCGTTGGCGACGACCTGTTCGTCACCAACTCGGCGCGCCTGCGCGACGGCATCAAGATGGGCGTCGCCAACTCGATCCTCGTCAAGGTCAACCAGATCGGCTCGCTCTCCGAGACGCTCGATGCCGTCGAGACGGCGCACAAGGCGCGCTACACCGCCGTCATGTCGCACCGCTCGGGCGAAACCGAAGACGCCACGATCGCCGATCTCGCGGTTGCCACCAACTGCGGCCAGATCAAGACCGGCTCGCTCGCCCGTTCGGACCGGCTCGCCAAGTACAACCAGCTCATCCGCATCGAAGAGCAGCTCGGCCTGCAGGCCAAGTACGCCGGCCGCTCGATCCTGCGCGGCTGATCCCAGAGCGGGATGAGGAAAAGTGTGCGCGGTTTTCCGCCCGCATCCCGCTCTAACTTACTGAAGCGCCGCGCGTCCGGTCGGACGCGCAATGCAGCAGCTAACAAACGAACCCGCTCACGTTTCCACGTGGGCGGGTTTCTGTTTTCCTGCCATTCATGGTCAACGGTCGGTTAATCAATCGCCGCTAATCTGACTTCCGTATTGCGTATCAGGGCGTGAACGGATGTGGACACGGCATCATAAGAAACGGAAACTGGGTCGGCTGGTGATGCCGCTGATCGCGGTCGCCTTTCTCTCTTACTTCGGCTATCATTCCATCCACGGCGGCTATGGCCTGAAGGCGACCGAGCAATTCGATCGCCAGATCGTCGAGCGGCAGGCGCGGCTGGATGAGCTCACGAAGCGGCGAATGATCCTTGAAAAAGAGGTTCAGCTGATGAGTGACGGGTCGCTGGAACGGGACATGCTGGATGAAAAAGCTCGCCTCGCGCTGAACATGTCGCGAAGCGACGAGATCGTTATTTTTCACCGCGCCGCAAATTAACCTGAATTCAGTTAATTAAGATTTGTAAAGTAAATTCAACTATTTGCGTGGAATGCGAGCCATGCAAATATGGCATTGCTGTGGCTGCTTTCTTTCCCTATGGTAACCGCAAAAGGCTAACCATTGGGAGGAACGAATGGCTCCGCGAAAATCCGCGTCCGTTTCCAGCCGCAAGAGTGCCGCAAAGCCGGCGAAGAAAGATTTCAACGGCGGCACCTTCGCCGAATTCTCCAAGGAAGAAGATCTCAATGCCTACCGCGAGATGCTGCTGATCCGGCGTTTCGAGGAAAAAGCCGGCCAGCTCTACGGCATGGGCTTCATCGGCGGCTTCTGTCACCTCTATATCGGCCAGGAAGCGGTCGTTGTCGGCATGCAGGCGGCGCTGAAGGAAGGCGACCAGGTCATCACCGGTTACCGTGATCACGGCCATATGCTGGCCTGCGGCATGAGCGCCCGCGGCGTGATGGCCGAACTCACCGGTCGTCGCGGCGGTCTTTCCAAGGGGAAGGGCGGCTCGATGCACATGTTCTCCAAGGAAAAGCACTTCTACGGCGGTCACGGCATCGTCGGCGCCCAGGTGTCGCTCGGCACCGGTCTCGCTTTCGCCAACCGCTACCGCGGCAATGACAATGTTTCCGTTGCCTACTTCGGTGACGGCGCGGCCAACCAGGGCCAGGTTTACGAAAGCTTCAACATGGCGCAGCTCTGGAAGCTGCCGGTGATCTACGTGATCGAGAACAACCGTTACGCCATGGGCACCGCCGTTTCCCGCGCCTCGGCACAGACCGACTTCTCGCAGCGTGGCGTTTCCTTCAACATTCCGGGCTTTCAGGTGGATGGCATGGACGTTCGCGCCGTCAAGGCCGCGGCCGACGAGGCTGTCGCCCATTGCCGCTCGGGCAAGGGCCCGATCATTCTGGAAATGCTGACCTACCGCTACCGCGGCCACTCGATGTCCGACCCGGCGAAGTATCGTTCGAAGGATGAAGTGCAGAAGATGCGCTCGGAGCATGATCCGATCGAGCAGGTGAAGGCCCGTCTCATGGAGAAGGGCTGGGCGAGCGAAGACGAGCTCAAGCAGATCGACAAGGAAGTCCGCGATATCGTTGCCGATAGCGCCGATTTCGCCCAGGCCGATCCGGAGCCGGATGCATCCGAGCTCTACACAGACATCCTGCTTTGATCCGGGGAGGGACAAACATGCCAGTAGAAATTCTTATGCCCGCCCTTTCCCCGACGATGGAGGAAGGCACGCTCTCAAAATGGCTGAAGAACGAGGGGGACAAGGTGTCCTCCGGCGACGTCATCGCCGAAATCGAGACGGACAAGGCAACGATGGAAGTCGAAGCCGTCGATGAAGGCACGATCGGCAAGCTGCTGATCGCGGCCGGCACCGAAGGCGTCAAGGTCAACACGCCGATCGCCGTGCTGCTGCAGGACGGTGAAGCCGCCGGCGATATCGCCGTTGCTCCGAAGGCCGAAGCGCCGAAGGCGGCAGCAGCCGAGGCTCCGGCCGCTTCCGCGCCGGCTCCGGTAGCAGCCCAGCCGAAGGTCGAAGTTGCCGCCGATCCGGCAATCCCGGCCGGCACCGAAATGGTCACGATGACCGTTCGCGAAGCCCTTCGCGATGCGATGGCCGAAGAAATGCGCGCCAGCGATGACGTTTTCGTCATGGGCGAAGAAGTCGCCGAATATCAGGGCGCCTACAAGATCACCCAGGGCCTGCTGCAGGAATTCGGCTCTCGCCGCGTCATCGATACCCCGATCACCGAGCATGGCTTTGCCGGTGTCGGCGTCGGCGCTGCCATGACCGGCCTGCGTCCGATCGTCGAGTTCATGACCTTCAACTTCGCCATGCAGGCGATCGACCAGATCATCAACTCCGCCGCCAAGACGCTCTATATGTCCGGCGGCCAGATGGGCGCCCCGATCGTCTTCCGCGGCCCGAGCGGTGCCGCTGCCCGCGTGGCCGCCCAGCACTCGCAGTGCTATGCTGCCTGGTACAGCCATATCCCCGGCCTCAAGGTCGTCATGCCCTACACGGCAGCCGACGCCAAGGGTCTGCTGAAGGCGGCGATCCGCGATCCGAACCCGGTCATCTTCCTCGAGAACGAAATCCTCTACGGTCACTCCTTTGAAGTGCCGAAGCTCGACGATTTCGTTCTGCCGATCGGCAAGGCCCGCATCCACAAGCAGGGCAAGGACGCGACGATCGTCTCCTTCGGTATCGGCATGACCTATGCCGTCAAGGCGGTTGCCGAGCTCGAAGCCCTGGGCATCGACGTCGAACTGATCGACCTGCGCACCATCCGCCCGATGGACCTGCCGACGGTCATCGAATCCGTCAAGAAGACCGGGCGTCTCGTCACCGTCGAAGAAGGCTATCCGCAGTCATCCGTCGGCACCGAAATCGCCACCCGCGTCATGCAGCAGGCATTCGACTACCTTGACGCCCCGATCCTGACGATCGCCGGCAAGGACGTGCCGATGCCTTACGCCGCGAACCTCGAGAAGCTGGCGCTTCCGAGCGTCGCAGAGGTCGTCGATGCGGTGAAAGCCGTTTGCTACAAATAAGGGGAGGGCCCTTCGATGCCTATCAACATCACAATGCCTGCCCTCTCTCCGACGATGGAAGAAGGCAATCTGGCCAAGTGGCTCGTCAAGGAAGGCGACAAGGTCAAGTCCGGTGACGTGATTGCCGAGATCGAGACCGACAAGGCGACGATGGAAGTCGAAGCCGTCGACGAAGGCACCGTTGCCAAGATCGTCGTTCCCGCCGGCACCGAAGGCGTCAAGGTCAACGCGCTGATTGCCGTTCTCGCCGCCGATGGCGAGGATGTCGCAGCCGCTGCCAAGGGTGGCAACGGCGCAGCCGCACCGGCTCCCGCGGCCAAGGCGGAAGCGCCCGCGCCGGCAGCGCCGAGCACTCCGGCGGCCGCTCCTGCACCAGCCGCACCCGCCCCGGTTGCCGCGCAGCCGGTGAAGTCCGAGGGAGGTGCACGCGTCTTCTCTTCGCCGCTCGCGCGTCGCCTGGCAAAGGACGCCGGCATCGACCTTTCGGCAATCGCCGGTACCGGTCCGCACGGCCGCGTCGTCAAGAAGGACGTCGAGGCTGCCGTTTCCGGTGGTACCGCGAAGCCCACAGCCGCTCCGGCTACCGGCGCTGCTGCTCCCGCGACCGCACCGCTTGCCAAGGGCCCGTCGGACGACGCCGTTCTCAAGCTCTTCGAGCCGGGTTCCTACGAACTGGTGCCGCATGACGGCATGCGCAAGACGATCGCCAAGCGCCTCGTCGAATCCAAGCAGACGATCCCGCACTTCTACGTGTCGGTCGACTGCGAACTCGACGCGCTGCTGGCGCTCCGTGCCCAGCTCAACGCCGCTGCTCCGGAACAGGGTGGCAAGCCGGTCTACAAGCTCTCCGTCAACGATATGGTCATCAAGGCCCTGGCGCTGGCGCTCCGTGACGTTCCGAATGCGAACGTCTCCTGGACCGAAAGCAACATGGTCAAGCACAAGCACGCCGATGTCGGCGTTGCCGTGTCGATCCCGGGCGGCCTGATCACCCCGATCGTGCGCCAGGCGGAACTGAAGAGCTTGTCGGCCATCTCCAACGAGATGAAGGACCTCGGCCAGCGCGCCAAGGACCGCAAGTTGAAGCCCGAGGAATACCAGGGCGGCACCACGGCCGTCTCCAACATGGGCATGATGGGCGTCAAGAACTTCGCCGCCGTCGTCAACCCGCCGCACGCGACGATCCTCGCGGTCGGTGCGGGCGAGGAGCGTGTCGTGGTCAAGAACAAGCAGATGGTCATCGCCAACGTCATGACCGTCACGCTTTCGACCGACCATCGCTGCGTCGATGGTGCGCTTGGCGCGGAACTGCTCGGTGCCTTCAAGCGCTACATCGAAAACCCGATGGGCATGCTGGTCTGAGTTGGATGACGACCGGCCTTCGGGCCGGTCCGTTCCTTTTCGCGCAGTCGAAGGCGGGCCCCGGACGATGAAAACAGTTCTCTGCTATGGCGACAGTCTGACCTGGGGCTATGATGCCGCGGACGGAGGCCGCCACCCGCTTGCCGATCGCTGGCCGAGTGTGCTGCAGAAGTCGCTGGGCACGGATGTCCAGGTTATCGCCGAGGGCTTGAACGGTCGCACGACCGCCTATGACGATCATCTCGCCGATTGCGATCGCAATGGTGCAAGAGTGTTGCCAACGGTGCTGCACAGCCACGCGCCGCTCGATCTCATCATATTTCTTCTCGGCTCCAACGACATGAAGCCGGTGATCCACGGAACCGCTTTCGGCGCCGTGAAGGGCATTCAGCGCCTCGTCAACCTCGTGCGCCGGCATGACTGGCCGGTCGAGGGCGAGGAAGGCCCCGAGATCCTGATCGTCGCGCCGCCGGCGCTCTGCGAAACCGCCAATGCCGCCTTCGGTGCAATGTTCGCCGGTGGCATCGAACAGTCAGCGATGCTGGCGCCGCTCTACCGCGATCTTGCCGACGAACTTGATTGCGGGTTCTTCGATGCCGGTTCGGTGGCGGTGACCACGCCGCTCGATGGCGTGCATCTCGATGCGGAGAATACGCGTGCGATCGGCCGGGGTCTCGAACCGGTCGTGCGGATGATGCTTGGGGTCTAAGGATGGTGGGGGGCGTCACCATTCGTCCAGCGGAGAGACGTGAGGCGGCCGAGCTCGCCATTCTCGTCGACATCGCCGCGCACGGCTTTGCCTCCTGGCTCTGGTACGGCGCCGTCCTCCATGGAGTGACGGACACGGCTTTCGAGCGCGGACGCAACAAGCTTCGCGAAGAGCCCGGGCCTGGAAACTGGCGCGACGCGCTGGTTGCCGAAACCGATGACGAGGTTGCCGGTCTGTCGGTCGGCTATGCGATCGGCCCGGAGGTTCTGGAGATCGTCGCCAAGCATCCGGTGCTGGAACCCTTGCTCGCGCTGCAAAGGCAGATCGTCGGCCACTGGTTCATCGAAAGCCTCGGCGTCTATCGCCACCAGCGCGCCCGCGGGATCGGTAGCGCGCTCCTGGCAAGGGAATTCGAACGCGCCGGATCGGCGCCGGTGAGCCTGATCACCGAAAGCCACAATGACAGGGCCCAGGCACTATACAGAGCAAACGGCTTCGGCGAGGCAGCGCGCGCCGAGGCGGTTCCGCTCTTCGACGAAAGCAAGAAACACGACTGGGTGCTGTTCACCCGCAAGGTCGCTTGAGACAAAGGCAGGAAACATATGGCTGAGAATTACGACGTCATCGTCATCGGTTCGGGTCCGGGGGGCTACATCGCCGCCATCCGCGCAGCACAGCTTGGTTTGAAGACCGCGGTCGTCGAGCGCGAGCATCTGGCCGGCATCTGCTCCAACTGGGGCTGCATCCCGACCAAGGCGCTGCTGCGCTCGGCCGAAGTCCTGCACTATGCCCAGCATCCGGGCGCCTATGGCGTCAAGATCGAAGGCACGGTGACGCCGGATCTCAAGGCGATCGTCGCCCGCTCGCGCGGCATTGCCGAGCGCATGAACGGCGGCGTCGGCTTCCTGATGAAGAAGAACAAGGTCGACGTGATCTGGGGCGAGGCGAAGCTGACGAAGCCCGGCGAAATCGTCGTCGGCAAGTCGACGAAGCCGGTCGTCCAGCCGCAGGCGCCGCTGCCGAAGAACACCAAGGGCGAGGGCACCTACACCGCCAAGCACATCATCATTGCGACCGGTGCCCGTCCGCGCGCACTTCCCGGCATCGAGCCCGATGGCAAGCTGATCTGGACCTACTTTGAGGCGATGAAGCCCGAGGAAATGCCGAAGTCGCTTGTCGTCATGGGCTCCGGCGCGATCGGCATCGAATTCGCCTCGTTCTATCGCACCATGGGTGTCGACGTGACCGTCGTCGAGGTCATGCCGACCGTCATGCCCGTCGAAGATGCGGAAATCTCGGCGATTGCCAAGAAGCAGTTCGAGAAGCAGGGCATGAAGATCCATCTCCAGGCCAAGGTGACCAAGGTCGAGAAGGGCGCCAATTCGATCACCGCCCATGTCGAGATGAAGGACGGCAAGGTCGAGAAGATCACCGCCGACCGCATGATCTCGGCCGTCGGCGTCCAGGGCAATATCGAGAATCTCGGCCTCGAGGCGCTCGGCGTGAAGACGGACCGCGGCTGCATCGTCATCGATGGCTACGGCAAGACCAATGTCCCGGGCATCTACGCCATCGGCGACGTTGCCGGCCCGCCGATGCTTGCCCACAAGGCCGAGCACGAGGCCGTGATCTGCGTCGAGAAGATCGCCGGACTGCCGAACGTCCACCCGATGGACAAGCTGAAGATCCCGGGCTGCACCTATTGCCATCCGCAGGTTGCCTCCGTCGGCCTCACCGAAGCCAAGGCCAAGGAACTCGGCCGCGAGATCCGCGTCGGCCGCTTCCCGTTCGTCGCCAACGGCAAGGCGATCGCGCTCGGCGAGGACCAGGGCCTGGTCAAGACCATCTTCGACAAGAAGACCGGCGAATTGCTGGGCGCCCACATGGTCGGCGCCGAAGTCACCGAACTCATCCAGGGCTTCGTCGTCGCGATGAACCTCGAGACGACCGAAGAAGACCTGATGCACACGATCTTCCCGCATCCGACCATTTCGGAGACGATGAAGGAAAGCGTGCTCGACGCCTACGGCCGCGCGCTCAACGCCTGATGTGCTGCATAATTCCTTAGATCGGCATCGATTTGAGGACAAAATTAGCAGCGTTCAAAGTGTTACTGCGCCGGAACCTTTCAGGCGGCTTCGGCATTGAGGACCGTCCTCAATGCACGGAGACCAAAATGAGCGTGAACGGCGTCGGCATTCTGGCTGCGATCATCATCGGCGGTTTGGCCGGATGGCTCGCGGAGAAGTTCATGCACAGCGACATGGGTCTGTTCATGAACATACTGCTCGGCATCATCGGCGCGGTGGTGCTGAACTTTATCCTGGCGGCCTTCGGCATGGCTTTTGTCGGATGGGTCGCCTACCTGGTCATCGGCTTCATCGGCGCCTGCCTGTTGATTGCCGCTGGTCGCGCCGTCAAACGATAGCCTGCCGGGCGACCAGCGCTTCCGTCGGGCTTCAATCTCGCATGCTTCCTGGGGTCGTCTCCGACTTAGGGATGCAGCAATTTGAAGGGCTACAGCGACCTTTGCGCGTCTGAGAGACGCGCGGCGCTGCAGACGGCCTGACATTTGCCGTCGGGCCGTCTATATAGAGCGAAAATGGGTCGCCCGGCCTGATGCCGGTCCCGCCGCGATGAGGAAGACAGTATGGTAACGGTGTTCGATGCCGTCTCTGACCGGGCGCAACGCGTCCGCCACCCGGAAAAGGCGCATAAGCCCGACACGGAAGTGATGCGCAAGCCGGACTGGATCCGCGTCAAGGCGCCGATGTCGAAGGGCTACCAGGAGACGCGCTCGATCGTGAAGAGCAACAAGCTCGTCACGGTCTGCGAAGAGGCCGGCTGCCCGAACATCGGCGAATGTTGGGACAAGAAGCACGCCACCTTCATGATCATGGGTGAGATCTGCACCCGTGCCTGCGCCTTCTGCAATGTCGCGACCGGCAAGCCGAATGCGCTCGATCTCGAAGAACCCGCGAACATCGCCAAGGCCGTCAAGCAGATGGGGCTGAGCCACGTCGTCATTACCTCCGTCGACCGCGACGATCTGGAGGATGGTGGCGCCGAGCACTTCGAGAAGGTCATCTGGGCGATCCGCGAGGCTTCGCCGACGACCACCATCGAGATCCTGACGCCGGACTTCCTGAAGAAGCCGGGTGCGCTGGAACGCGTCGTTGCCGCCAAGCCCGACGTCTTCAACCACAACATGGAGACCGTGCCGGGCAACTATCTGACAGTCCGCCCGGGTGCACGCTATTTCCACTCCGTGCGCCTGTTGCAGCGCGTGAAGGAACTGGACCCGACGATGTTCACCAAGTCCGGCATCATGGTCGGCCTCGGCGAAGAGCGCAACGAAGTGCTGCAGTTGATGGACGACCTGCGCACCGCCGATGTCGACTTCCTGACGATCGGTCAGTACCTGCAGCCGACGCGCAAGCACCACAAGGTCGAGAAGTTCGTGACACCCGAGGAGTTCAAGTCCTACGAGACCGTCGCCTATACCAAGGGTTTCCTCATGGTTTCCTCAAGCCCGCTGACGCGCTCGTCGCACCATGCGGGCGATGACTTTGCCCGTCTGAGGGCGGCGCGCGAGAAAAAACTGCAGGCTGCCGAGTAAGGCGGACTGCGGGTTTCGAGAATGATCGGCTCCGGCGCTTGCGCCGGAGCTTTTTGTTTTGGGGCTTTTGTTTTTACCGGAACGCTTGCCGCGCCATGGCGCGACTTTCGGACGCTCGCGCCAATCTTGCATCCGCCCGCTCGATCGCCTAACGGCTGTCTCCAGAGGAGGCTTGCCGATGCCGCGATACGTGAACGGGGAAGAGGCAGCGTCGCATCTCGGGAATGCGCAACGTATTCTGGTGATCGGCTGTTCCGGCAGCGGCAAGAGCACGCTTTCCCGGCAACTGTCCGAGCGGCTCGACCTGCCGCATCTGGCGATGGACCGGGAGTTCTTCTGGTTGCCGGGATGGAAGCTTCGGCCGAGGCAGGAAATGCTCGCGCTGATCTCGAAGGCTGCGGCCGGCGAACGCTGGATCATGGATGGCACGGGTCCGAAGACGCTGCCGCTGCGGCTGCCGCGCGCGCATGTCGTGGTCTGGATGCGGCCGCCGCGGTGGGTGTCGCTGCGCGGGGTGCTCTGGCGCTGGTTCGCCTATTGGAAAAAGACCCGCCCGGATATGGCCGACGGTTGTCCGGAGAAGATCGATCTCGATTTCCTCCGCTACGTCTGGAACTTCGAGCGGAGGGACGCGGTTGAGATCGAGATGCAACTGGCGGCTCATGCCGACCTGCCGGTTCTCGTGTTGAAATCGCACGCCGAAACGGCGTTGCTACTTGCTAAGATAAGGCGGGGCCACTAGCTCTCGATCATGCCGCATTTCGAAACCAACCATGTCGTCAAGCATAGCGCCGACCAGATGTTCGATCTCGTCGCCGATGTCGAGCACTATCCCGAATTCCTGCCACTCTGCGAGGCGCTGACGGTGCGCTCACGCAAGGAGCGCGACAGCAAGGTGTTGCTGCTTGCCGACATGACTGTCGGCTACAAGGCGATCCGCGAGACCTTCACGACACAGGTGTTGTTGAACAAGGCCGAGCGTGCGATTGACGTCAAATACATCGACGGGCCGTTCAAGTACCTCGACAACCGTTGGCGTTTCGAACCGGCGGGCGAGGGTCAGTCGGTCGTGCATTTCTATATCGACTATGAGTTCAAGAGCCGCATTCTCGGCGCCTTGATGGGCTCGATGTTCGACCGCGCCTTCCGGATGTTCTCCGACGCCTTCGAAAAGCGCGCCGACAGCATCTACGCAATCTGAGCGATTTCCGCGAGCATATCGAGCGCGGTGCGGACGGTCGCAAGCCTGATGCCACTGCGGCCGATGTCGCCATAACGCATCTCCCGATGCAGCATCTCGCCATTTCGCCCCGATGCCGCAAGGTGCACGAGCCCGATTGGCTTTTCAGCCGATCCGCCGCCCGGGCCGGCAATGCCGGTGACGGCAACCGCAAAATCCGCTGCCGAATGTCGCAGCGCGCCTTGTACCATCTCGATTGCCGTTTGGCGCGAAACCGCACCATGGGCGGCAAGGGTCGCCGTCTCGACGTCGAGCATGGCGACCTTCGCTTCGTTGGAATAGGTGACGAAACCGCGGTCGACGACGGCAGACGAATCGGAAATCTCGGTGAGCGCCCCCGCGATCAGGCCGCCGGTGCAGGATTCGGCCGTCGCGACCTTGAGACCGCGTGCCGTGAACTCGGCGATGATTTCACCGGCTTTGACTTCGATGTCGGCAGGCCACATCACGAAAGGCTCCCATAGACGACGGTGGCTGTGGCGATCGCAGCGATGCCTTCATCGCGGCCGACGAAGCCGAGGCGTTCGTTCGTCGTGGCCTTGACGGAGCAGCGGTCGAGCGAAATTCCCAGCATGTCCGCGAGGTTCTGACGCATCGTCAGGCGATGCGGCCCGACCTTTGGCGCTTCGGCGATGAGCGAGATGTCGGCATTGGTGATGATGCCGCCGCGCTCGCGCACGAGCCGTGCGGCATGCTCCAGGAAAATGCGCGACGGCGCGCCCTTCCATTGCGGATCGGACGGCGGGAAATGGTCGCCGATGTCGCCGGCGCCACAGGTGGCGAGCAGCGCGTCGGTGAGCGCGTGCAGCGCCACGTCCGCATCGGAATGGCCGGAGAGCGTCTTCGTGTGCGGAATGAAGACGCCGCAGAGCGTGACGCCGTCGCCTTCGATCAACTGGTGCACGTCGTAACCGTTGCCCGTGCGCACATCCGGCAGGGCGGTGCGCTTGAGCTTCTCGTCGGCCATGGCGATATCCCTTCTCAACGTAAGCTTGATGTTGTCGACCGCGCCCTCGACGAGGACGACCTTGAGGCCGGCCCATTCGGCGATGGAAGCATCGTCAGTGAAATCGGTGCGGCCGCTCTTGGCCGCATCCCGGTGTGCGGCAAGAATGGCCGGAAGGTCAAAGGTCTGCGGTGTTTGCGCGCCATAGAGACCGTCGCGCGGCACAGTCTCCAGCACGACGCTGCCTTTGCCCGCGCGCTTGAGCGTGTCCGCGACCGCGACCGCCGGCAACACGGCCTTGACCTCGCCGCCGAGCGCGGCGGCGCAACGCGAAAGCAGCGCGTGATCGGCAAAGGGGCGGACCGCATCGTGGATCATGACGTGGCCCACGCCGGTCCCGGCGAGTGCCTCGAGGCCGGCGAGCACGGATACCTGCCGCGTTGCACCGCCATGGACGATGATCATATCGCCGGCCACCGAGTGTTTGCGCGCCGCGTCGAACAGGGCCTCGTCGTCCGGGTGGATGACGACGACAATCGGGCCCACGCCCGGCCATGTCGCGAAAGTGTCAAGCGTATGGGCGATAACGGGGCGGTCGCCGATGGTTCGATACTGCTTCGGACCTTCGGCGGATTGTCCTGCTCGTTCGCCGCGCCCGGCTGCAACGATCACCACGCCGCACTTAAGCTGTTCTTGAGGCTGCATCTTCCGTATGAGGTCCCGCATTCGCCGATCTTCGCCGTGATGTACCGCGAAGGGTCGTGCTTTGCCAGCCAAGCTAGGAAATTTGCGCAAGGCGCCGAAATCGCTTGGCAAGCTCAAGAACAATGTCTAAAAATAGTGCAGCAACAATATGTGCCTGAAAGATAAGCATTTGCCAATTCCGGCTCTTTCATCGCCGCTCCGGATCGGGACGATCGAAATCCGCAACCGGGTCGCGCTCGCACCCATGTCCGGTGTCACCGATCTGCCGTTCCGGCGGCTCGCCTGGCGCTTCGGTGCCGGCTTCGTCGTTACCGAGATGGTTGCGAGCCGCGAGCTGGTCTGCAACGCGTCGGAATCCTGGGCGCGCCTGAAGAATTCGGGCATCAAGCCGCACATCGTCCAGCTCGCCGGTCGCGAAGCGCATTGGATGGCGGAAGCCGCCAGGATCGCCGCCGACAATGGTGCCGATATCATCGATATCAACATGGGCTGCCCGGCCAAGAAGGTGACGGGCGGTTATTCCGGCTCGGCGCTCATGCGCGATCCCGACCACGCGTTGTCATTGGTCGCGGCGACGGTAAACGCTGTCGATGTGCCGGTGACGCTGAAGATGCGGCTCGGCTGGGATGAAAACTCGATCAATGCGCCGCTGATTGCGAAACGCGCCGAAGAAGCGGGCGTGAAGGCGATCACCGTGCACGGTCGCACGCGCATGCAGTTCTACAACGGCAAGGCCGATTGGGATGCCATTCGCCCGGTTCGCGACGTCGTTACCGTCCCGCTGGTCGCCAATGGCGACGTGGAGACGATCGCCGACGCGGAAGAGATTCTGCGCCGGTCGGGTGCCGATGCCGTCATGGCCGGGCGCTCGTCGCAGGGGCGCCCGTGGCACATCGGCTTTCTCGCCGGTGCTGTCGAGCACCCCTCGCAGGCGCAGACCGCCGATATCTTTGCGGAGCACTACGAAATGATGCTCGAATTCTATGGCGTCGACGTCGGCTTGCGGCATGCCCGCAAGCATGTCGCCTGGTATCTCGACCGCGCCGCCCCCGACATGGCAGGCGCGGAAAAGGCTGCAATCCTGACGTCGACCGATGTCCGATTTGTCCGCGACAGGGCGCGCGCGGCGATGCTGGATGCGGCGCCGGCCAAGCCTGACGGCGAGATGGTCGCAGAAGGAATCGCCGCATGACCGAGAAACCGAGCATTCCCGATACCGCCGCGAACGGTCTGTCGATGGCGGTTCTGAACGCCATTCAGAACCCGGTGATTCTGGTCGATGCCAATGGATTGGTCGCCTTCGCCAACTGGGAGGCCGAATCGTTTTTCGGCGCCAGCGCCAATCACCTAGCGCGCCACAATATCAGCGCCTTCATCCCCTTCGGCAGTCCGCTGCTGACCCTGATCGAGCAGGTTCGCGAACGCAAGGCGCCGGTAAATGAGTACCGCGTCGACCTGAGTTCGCCGCGTCTCGGCGCCGACAAGCTCGTCGATCTCTATGTCGCGCCGGTTCTTTCCGAGCCGGGCGCGGTCGTCGTCGTCTTCCAGGAGCGCTCGATGGCCGACAAGATCGACAGGCAACTGACCCATCGCGGCGCCGCCCGTTCGGTGACGGGCCTTGCCTCGATGCTGGCGCACGAGATCAAGAATCCGCTTTCCGGCATACGCGGTGCCGCACAGCTTCTGGAAACCTCGGTCAATGACGAAGACAGGGCGCTGACGCGACTGATCTGCGATGAGACCGACCGCATCGTCTCGCTGGTCGATCGCATGGAGGTGTTTTCCGACGAGCGCCCCGTGGATCGCGTGCCGCTGAACATTCACTCGGTGCTCGACCACGTGAAAGCGATCGCCAAGGCCGGCTTCGCGCGACACATCAAGTTCGCGGAGAACTACGATCCGTCCTTGCCGCCGGTCTTCGCCAACCGCGATCAACTGGTTCAGGTGTTCCTGAACCTGATCAAGAATGCGGCCGAAGCGATCGGCGAGCGCTCAGATGGCGAGATCGTGCTGACGACGGCCTACAGACCGGGCATCCGCCTGTCGGTTGCCGGAACGCGCGAGAAGATCTCGCTGCCGCTGGAATTCTGCGTGCACGACAATGGGCCGGGCGTGCCCTCCGATCTCCTGCCGCTGCTCTTCGATCCTTTCATCACCACCAAGACCAACGGTTCCGGCCTGGGGCTTGCGCTGGTCGCCAAGATCATCGGTGCCCATGGCGGCATCGTCGAATGCGACAGCCAGCAGAACCGCACGACTTTCCGTGTCCTCATGCCGGCCTCCAAGGGCCAGGCAGCGGATGAAGACGACATGCCGATGACAAAAGGAAACCTTGCATGACGGGTGCCACGATCCTCGTCGCGGATGACGACGCAGCCATTCGCACCGTGCTGAACCAGGCGCTGAGCCGCGCCGGCTACGATGTACGCATCACCTCCAATGCGGCGACGCTGTGGCGCTGGATTGCGGCGGGCGACGGCGATCTCGTCGTGACCGACGTCGTGATGCCCGACGAGAATGCCTTCGACCTGCTGCCGCGCATCAAGAAGGCGCGCCCCGATCTGCCGGTGCTGGTCATGAGCGCCCAGAACACATTCATGACGGCGATCAAGGCTTCGGAGAAGGGCGCCTACGACTATCTGCCGAAGCCTTTCGACCTGACCGAACTCATCGGCATCATCGGCCGGGCGCTTTCGGAACCCAAGCGTCGCCCGGCGAAGCTCGACGACGACACCCAGGACGGCATGCCGCTGGTTGGCCGTTCGGCGGCGATGCAGGAAATCTACCGGGTGCTCGCACGCCTGATGCAGACGGACCTGACGCTGATGATCACCGGCGAGTCCGGCACCGGCAAGGAACTCGTCGCCCGCGCGCTGCATGATTACGGCAAGCGCCGTAATGGCCCGTTCGTGGCGATCAACATGGCGGCGATCCCGCGCGATCTGATCGAGTCGGAACTCTTCGGCCATGAGAAGGGCGCTTTCACCGGTGCACAGATGCGCTCGACCGGTCGTTTCGAGCAGGCCGAGGGCGGCACGCTCTTCCTCGATGAAATCGGCGACATGCCGATGGACGCGCAGACCCGTCTGCTGCGCGTGCTGCAGCAGGGCGAGTATACCACCGTTGGCGGCCGCACGCCGATCCGCTCGGACGTGCGCATCGTGGCGGCGACCAACAAGGACCTGAAGCAATCGATCAATCAGGGCCTGTTCCGCGAAGACCTCTATTATCGCCTCAACGTCGTGCCGTTGCGGCTGCCGCCGCTGCGGGATCGCGCAGAGGATATTCCGGATCTCGTTCGCCACTTCGTCCAGCAGGCGGAAAAGGAAGGGCTCGACGTCAAGCGCTTCGATCACGAAGCGCTGGAACTGATGAAGGCGCATGCCTGGCCGGGCAACGTACGCGAGCTGGAAAACCTGGTGCGGCGCCTCACGGCACTTTATCCACAGGACGTGATCACCCGCGAAATCATCGAAAACGAGTTGCGTTCCGAGATACCGGACAGCCCGATCGAGAAGACCGCGGCGCGGCCCGGATCGCTCACCATTTCGCAGGCCGTCGAAGAAAACATGCGCCAGTATTTCGCAAGCTTCGGCGATGCCTTGCCTCCGGCCGGCCTCTACGACCGGGTGCTTGCCGAAATGGAGTATCCGCTGATCCTGGCGGCGCTTACCGCAACCCGTGGTAACCAGATCAAGGCGGCCGATTTGCTCGGCCTCAACCGTAACACGCTGCGCAAGAAAATCCGCGAACTCGGCGTTTCGGTCTATCGCAGCTCACGCAGCGCTTGACTTGGCCCCGACCAGCGTTGCATTTTCGCCACAATGCGTTGCTTGAACGTGTGACGACCGCCGAATCGTGCGTCGTTGCCGTCTCGTTCAATCGATTTGACCCAATTGATTGACTGGGGGCGCAACGCAGCAGCCCATTTGGGCGGTGAGGTCAACCTTTGACCAGAGAATGCCAGCAAGTGATGCCGTCGCCGACAGGCGGCGGTTGGGGGAACGCTTTTTATGGTGGACGCAATGGCCTTGCCGCTGGGCACAGATGAGGGACTCGCGGCGCAGGACCGGCGCGCGTCCTTTGCTCTCCCGGGGTTGATGCTGGCGACCGGCGCCTTGATCTGCGCCACCATCTCGCTGCTCGTGCTTCTCGGACTGACGCCGATACGGCTCGAGAGAAATGTCGTCATCGCCTGCGCTGCCATCAACAGCCTGTTCGTCGTCGGCCTTATCTACCTGATCGCCCGCGAAATCCTGCGGCTGCTGCGTGCCCGCAGCAAGGGCCGCGCCGCCGCGCGCCTGCACGTGCGCATCGTTGCCCTGTTTTCGATCGTCGCGATCACGCCGGCGGTTCTCGTCGCGATTTTTGCAAGCATCACCCTCGACGTCGGTCTCGATCGCTGGTTTTCGCTTCGAACCCAGGCGATCGTCCGCTCGTCGATCAACGTTGCCCAGGCCTATGTGCTCGAGAATGCCAGCTATCTGCAGGGCCAGACCGTGTCGATGGCGAACGACCTCGAACGCAACCGGCAGCTCTATAGCCTCGATCGCACCGGCTTTACGGAACTGATGACCCGCCAGGCGCGGGGCCGCGGCATGCTCGGCGCCTTCCTCGTGCGAGCCGACGGCAGCGCCATCATCCAGGCCAACATTTCCACGGACCGCCCGCTGCCGGCCATTCCGCCGGACGCGCTGAAAAGCTCCGTCTCCGGCCAGCCGACCCTGATCCCGCCAGGGGTCACCAACCTCGTCGGCGCCGTGATTCCGCTCGACGATATTCCAGGCACCTATCTCTACACGGTTCGCAACGTCGATCCGGAAGTGATGCGCTCGCTGCGGCTGATGGAAGAGAACACCGCCGAGTACAAGATGCTGGAGGCCGGGCGGACCTTCACGCAGATCGCCTTCGGCGTCCTCTACATCGGCTTTGCGCTCATCGTTCTCCTGGCTGCGATCTGGACAGCCATCGCCGTCGCCGACCGGATCGTCCGGCCCATTCGCCAATTGATCGGCGCTGCCGATAGCGTCGCCTCGGGCAATCTCGATGTCGTCGTGCCGGTCCGCGCCGTCGACGGCGACGTTGGCAACCTGTCGCGCACCTTCAACAAGATGGTCTCGGAAATTCGCAGCCAGCAGGAGCAGATCCTGGAGGCGAAGGACGAAGTCGACCATCGCCGCCGGTTCATCGAGGCCGTCCTTTCAGGCGTGACCGCGGCCGTGATCGGTGTCGGCCGCGACCGGCAGATCACCATCGTCAATTCTTCCTCCGAAGACTTCCTGAAGAAGGCGGCGCCTGAGCTCCTGGGAGCCGATTTGCGCACGGTGGCGCCGGAGATCGAAGAGGTCCTGGTCGAGGCCGAAAACCGCCACCGCAACGACTACCGCAAACAGATCAACATCATGCGCGGCGGGACCGAGCGGACGCTGAACGTTCAGGTAACGCGCGAAGAGGGCGGCGAGTCGAACGAGTCCTACGTCATCACCATCGACGACATCACCGACCTCGTCATCGCCCAGCGTTCGACGGCCTGGGCCGATGTGGCGCGCCGCATTGCACACGAGATCAAGAACCCGCTGACGCCGATCCAGCTCTCCGCCGAGCGCCTGAAGCGCCGCTACGGCAAGCAGATCAATCAGGAAGACAAGACCGTCTTCGACCAGTGCACTGATACGATCGTGCGTCAGGTGGAAGACATCGGCCGCATGGTCGACGAGTTCTCGGCTTTCGCGCGCATGCCGAAGCCGACCAAGGAGAAGGCCGATCTCCGCGCGATCCTGAAGGATGCGATGTTCCTGCGCGAGATGGGCAACAATCACATCGATTTCGTTCGGGACCTCGGCGAAGAGCCGCTCGAAGGCCTGTTCGATGGGCGCATGCTTGGTCAGGCCTTCGGCAACATCGTCAAGAATGCGGTCGAATTGATCGAGGCGGTGCCGGCTGATGCGGTGCGCGGCCACGCGATGATCGTTGCGCGAGCACGAATAGACCTGGCCTCGGGTCGCTTCGTTGTCGATATCATCGACAACGGCAAGGGCCTGCCGACGGAGAACCGGCACAGGATTCTGGAGCCGTACATGACGATGCGCGAGAAGGGCACGGGCCTCGGGCTCGCCATCGTCAAGAAGATCATCGAGGACCATGGCGGACAATTGGAATTGCACGATGCGCCAGCCGATTTCGACGGCGGTGTCGGGGCGATGATCCGCGTGATCCTGCCGCCTGCCGGAGAGACCGGGGGCGAAGACAGTTTGAAGGATAAGGGTGCGAGCGATGGCCGCTGATATTCTGGTTGTGGACGATGAGGAAGATATCCGTGAGATCGTATCGGGTATCCTCTCCGACGAAGGGCACGAAACCCGCACCGCCTTCGACAGCGACAGCGCGCTGGCGGCGATCAGCGATCGCGTGCCGCGTCTCGTCTTCCTCGATATCTGGATGCAGGGAAGCCGTCTCGACGGACTGGCGCTGCTCGACGAGATCAAGGGAAGGTATCCGGATCTTCCGGTCGTCATGATTTCGGGTCACGGCAACATCGAGACCGCGGTCAACGCCATCAAGCGTGGCGCCTACGACTTCATCGAGAAGCCCTTCAAGGCGGACCGGTTGATTCTGATTGCCGAGCGGGCGCTGGAAAACTCGAAGCTCAAGCGTGAAGTCTCTGAGCTGAAGAGGAAGTCCGGCGATCCCGTTGAACTGATCGGCACGTCGGTTGCGGTGTCGCAGCTTCGTCAGACGATCGAGAAGGTTGCGCCGACCAACAGCCGCATCATGATCCAGGGACCGTCCGGGTCGGGCAAGGAACTGGTCGCGCGGATGATCCACCGCAAGTCGACGCGCTCTGCCGGTCCATTCGTGGCGCTGAACGCCGCGGCAATCACGCCTGACCGCATGGAGATTGCGCTCTTCGGAACCGAGGGCACCCCGGGCCAGCCGCGTCGCACGGGCGCTCTTGAGGAGGCTCATGGCGGGATCCTCTATCTCGACGAAATCGGCGAAATGCCGCGCGAGACGCAAAACAAGATCCTGCGCGTGCTCGTCGACCAACAGTTCGAACGCGTCGGTGGCACCAAGCGCGTCCGGGTCGATGTCCGGATCATCTCTTCGACGGCCTACAATCTCGAAAACATGATCTCCGAGGGCCTGTTCCGCGAAGACCTGTTCCATCGGCTTGCCGTCATTCCGGTGCGGGTGCCGGCGCTTGCCGAGCGGCGCGAGGATATTCCGTTCCTCGTTGACATGTTCATGCGCCAGGTCAGCGAGCAGGCGGGGATCCGTCCGCGCAAGATCGGCGACGACGCGCTGGCCGTACTCCAGGCCCATGACTGGCCCGGTAACATCCGCCAGCTTCGCAACAACATCGAGCGTTTGATGATCCTTGCGCGCAGCGACGGTCCGGATACCCCAATCTCGGCTGACATGCTGCCGACGGAAGTGGGCGACACCCTGCCGAAGATCTCGGCCCAGGGCGACCAGCACATCATGACCTTGCCGTTGCGTGAGGCTCGCGAAATGTTCGAGCGCGACTATCTGATCGCGCAGATCAATCGATTCGGCGGCAATATTTCGCGCACGGCGGAATTCGTCGGTATGGAACGGTCGGCGCTGCATCGAAAGCTGAAGTCGCTGGGCGTCTGAGCCGATACAACTTACGGCCCTGGCACCCGCGCTCCTACAGCGCTGCGCGTCCTACTGCATGTTTCCTTTAATCGTAGCCGATTAAAGGACAAAAACAGGCAGCAATTCAAAATGCTGCAGCGACCTTTGCGCGTCTGATGAGACGCGCGGCGCTGTAGACGCAAAGGTCGCTGTAGCTCTTTGAAAGGTCGACATGAAGGTAGTCATTTGTGGTGCGGGCCAGGTTGGGTACGGCATCGCCGAGCGGCTGGCACAGGAAGACAACGACGTATCGGTGATCGATACGTCGGCGGCATTGATTGCCAACATCACCGAAAGCTTGGACGTGCGCGGCTATGTCGGACACGGCGCGCATCCGGACGTGCTCGCCAAAGCCGGCGCCGACCAGGCCGACATGCTGATCGCAGTCACCCTTTCCGACGAGGTCAATATCGTTGCCTGCGAAGTGGCGCACGCAATCTTCAACGTGCCGACGAAGCTTGCCCGCATCCGGGCGCAAAGCTATCTCGCGCCCGAATATTCGAACCTCTTCTCCCGCGAGAACGTGCCGATCGACGTCACCATTTCGCCGGAAGTCGAGGTTGGGCGGCTGGTGCTGCGGCGTATTTCCTTTCCCGGCGCGATCGACGTCGTGCGTTTCGCCGAAGATCGCGTCGCCATGGTCGCCTTCGAGTGCCTCGAAGATTGCCCGGTTGTCGGCACGCCGCTGCAGCAGTTGAGCGAATTGTTCCCCGATCTGCTCGCGACGGTGACCGGCATCTTCCGCAACGGCAAGGTCATGGTGCCGCACTCTGATGACCAGTTGCAGGCGGGCGATATCGCCTATGTCGTTTGCGACCGGGACCATGCCCGCCGGACCTTGGCGCTCTTCGGTCACGAGGAGCAGGAAGCGCGGCGCATTATCATCTTCGGCGGCGGCAATGTCGGCTACTTCGTTGCCAGGGCCATCGAGGAGCATCAGCCGCGGACCCGGGTGAAGCTGATCGAGAGCGATCGCGACCGGGCAGTGGTGATGGCGGATAAGCTGAGCAACACCGTTGTCCTCAACGGCTCGGCGATGGATCAGCGGATCCTGGCGCAGGCGGACGTTCAGGATGCCGACCTCGTGGTTGCGCTGACGAACAATGACCAGATCAACATCCTCGGCAGCATGATGGCGAAGCGGCTCGGCGCCAAGTCGACGCTCGTGCTGATCAACGAACCATCCTATCAGGATTTTGCCGGCACGGCTGGCGTGGACGCCTATGTGAATCCGCGTGCCGTGACGATCTCCCGCGTGCTGCAACACGTGCGCAAGGGACGCATCCGCTCCGTCTACGCGGTGCAGAAGGGGATGGCCGAGGTGATCGAGGCCGAAGCGCTGGAAACGTCACCGCTGGTCGGCAGGGCCCTGCGTGATCTCGAGCTTCCCGATGGCATCCGCATCGGCGCGCTCTACCGCGACAAGACGTTCATCCGCCCGGACGGCAACACGAAGATCAAGGCGAAGGACCGTGTCGTGCTCTTTGCCACTGCCGATGCCGTGCGGCATGTCGAACAGCTTTTCCGCGTCAGCATCCAGTATTTCTAGGGCCGAGATCCATGCCGAGAATTGCCTATGTCAACGGTGCCTACGTGCCGCATGCCGACGCCGCAGTCCATATCGAGGACCGCGGTTATCAGTTTGCAGACGGCGTCTACGAGGTCTGCGAGGTCCGTCATGGTTACATCGTCGATCTCAACCGGCATCTCGATCGTCTCGACCGTTCGCTTCGTGAATTGCGCATCGACTGGCCGATGGGTCGTGCGGCGCTGGTGCATGTGATCCGGGAGGTGATCCGGCGCAACCGGGTCCGGAATGGCCTGTTCTACATGCAGGTCACGCGCGGCGTGGCGCGCCGCGATCATGTGTTTCCGGCCAAGGAGACCATGCCGACGATCGTGGTGACGGCGAAGCGCACCGATGCCGAAGCCATTGCAAAAAAGGCGACGCAGGGGATCTCGGTGATCACCGTGCCGGAAAACCGATGGGACCGGGTGGACATCAAGTCCGTCGGGCTTCTCCCTAACGTGCTTGCCCGCCAGAAGGCGAAGGAGGAGGGCGCGCAGGAGGCGATTTTCGTCGATGCCGATGGCACGGTGAAGGAGGGCGCCGCGACCAATGTCTGGATCGTCGATCGCGACGGAACGCTGCGCACACGCCCGGCGGAGCTCGGAATCCTGAAGGGAATCACCCGCACCACACTGATGGACGTCGCGGGCCCGCTTGGGCTCAAGGTGGAGGAGAGAGCGTTCTCGGTCGAGGAGATGCTCGCGGCGCGCGAGGTCTTCATCACCGCCGCTACCAGCATCTGCTTTCCGGTGGTTTCGGTGGACGGCAGGCCGATCGGCAATGGGCATCCGGGAAGCATAGCACAGAATATTCGTGAAGCCTTTTTCGGCGTTGCGGAAAAGACATTGATTTGATACCAAACTTAGAGAGGTGTCGGGGAAGGTACTTGTGGCGCCTCTGATTGCAGATATCGACAAAAATGCACCGGCGCGAAACGCCGGCAAATAAGAAAGAAGCGGCGCGATGGCGGAACGTTCTCAAAACTTGCAGGATCTCTTTCTCAACACGGTCCGCAAGCAAAAGATTTCATTGACAATTTTCCTTATCAACGGTGTCAAGCTCACTGGTGTCGTGACGTCTTTTGACAATTTCTGCGTCCTGTTGCGCCGCGATGGCCACTCGCAACTGGTCTACAAGCACGCGATCTCGACCATCATGCCCGGCCAGCCGCTGCAGATGTTCGAGAACGAAGAAGCCGCATCCTGACGGGACGTTAGGCACATTACCAAGCGGGATTCAAAATCGTCGTCGATCATTCCGGAGCTCGAGAAGCTCCGCGACGACATGCGCGCGGTCGTCATCGTTCCGGTCTTGAAAAAGACCGGAAGACAGTCCGCAGAGATACTCTCGGCCGCGACCACACGCTCGGATGAAAGCCGCCTCGATGAGGCGACCGGGCTGGCGCTGGCGATCGACCTCGATGTCGTGCATGGCGCCATCGTTCCGGTGGCGCAGCCGAAGCCCGGCACCCTGCTCGGCACCGGCAAGATCGAGGAGATCGGCCACATCCTCGTCGAACAGGATGCCGGCCTCGTTATCGTCGACCATCCCTTGACGCCTGTGCAGCAGCGCAATCTCGAGAAGGAATGGAACGCCAAGGTCATCGACCGAACGGGCCTCATCCTCGAGATTTTCGGGCGCCGCGCTTCCACCAAGGAAGGCACGCTGCAGGTCGATCTTGCACATCTCAACTACCAGAAGGGCCGCCTGGTCCGAAGCTGGACCCACCTTGAGCGTCAGCGCGGCGGCGGCGGCTTCATGGGTGGTCCGGGTGAAACCCAGATCGAAGCGGACCGGCGCCTGCTGCAGGACCGCATCGTCAAGCTCGAGCGCGAACTGGAACAGGTCCGCCGGACCCGGCAGTTGCACCGTTCCAAGCGCAAGAAGGTTCCGCACCCGATCGTCGCCCTCGTCGGCTATACCAACGCCGGCAAGTCCACGCTTTTCAACCGCATGACCGGGGCGGGCGTGCTCGCCGAGGACATGCTGTTTGCGACGCTCGATCCGACGCTTCGGCGTCTGAAGCTGCCGCATGGCCGCATGGTGATCCTCTCCGACACCGTCGGTTTCATATCCGACCTGCCGACGCACCTCGTCGCCGCCTTCCGCGCGACGCTTGAAGAGGTGCTGGAGGCGGATCTGATCTTGCACGTGCGCGATCTCTCCGACCCGGACAACCAGGCGCAGGCAAGCGATGTGCTCCGCATTCTCGCCGATCTCGGCATCGACGAGAAGGAAGCCTCCGAACGGCTGATCGAGGTCTGGAACAAGATCGACCGGCTGGACGTCGAATCGCGCGAAGCGTTGCGCGGCAAGGCAGCGACCTCGGACAATACGGTTGCCGTCTCGGCGATCACCGGTGAGGGCGTCGACGAGCTGCTCGCCGAAATCGGCCGACGCCTGTCGGGCGTTCTGACGGAATGCACCGTCGTGCTCGGCATCGACCAGTTGCAGCTTCTGCCCTGGATCTATCAGCACGCCATCGTCGATGGCCGCGAGGATCTGGAAGACGGGCGCGTGAGCCTCGATCTCCGGCTGACCGAAAACGAAGCCGCCGATCTGGAGCGTCGCCTCGGAAACGGGCCGAAGCCCGTCGAGGAAGACTGGTAAGCCTGAGCGCGTTGCTCCGATCCACTCGTTTCACTGGCTGCGTGCGGGGGGATGCTATCGCAAATCTGCGTCCCCGACGGCCCTACCCCAACTGCCGCTCGATCGCCTTGGCCGCCTGCCAAAGTTCTTCCATGCGCTCCAGCGTCGCGTTATCCAGCGTCTCGCCGCCGGCTTCTAGCTCGCGCTCGATATGGGCAAAGCGGCGGCGGAACTTGGTGTTGGTGCCACGAAGGGCCATTTCCGGGTCAGTCCCGACGTGGCGGCCGATGTTGACCACTGCGAAGATCAAATCGCCCAGCTCGTCGCTGACCTTGGCGCGGTCCTTTTCGCGCAGCGCCTGGCGCAGTTCGCCGATCTCCTCCTCGATCTTGTCGAGGATCGGTTCGGGTTCCGACCAGTCGAAGCCAACCTTGGCGGCACGCTCCTGCAGTTTCAGCGCTTCGACAAGCGCCGGAAAGGAGCGCTGGACCGAACCGAGATGGCTTGCAGCGGCATCCGGGGCGAGGCCGCGCTTGGTGCGACGCGCCTGTCGTTCTGCCTTCTCTGCCTTCTTGATCTCGTCCCATTGCAGCTTGACCGCCTCGGGCGTATCGGCGTCGGAACGGGCAAAGACATGCGGATGCCGGCGGATCATCTTGCGCGTCACCGCCTCGACGACGTCGCCGAAGGCGAAGTCGCCGGCTTCCTCCGCCATGCGGGCGTGGAACACCACTTGCAGCAGGAGATCGCCGAGTTCGTCGCAGAGGTCGTGCATGTCGCCGCGCTCGATGGCGTCGGCGACCTCATAGGCTTCCTCGATCGTATAGGGCTTGATCGTCTCGAAGGTCTGGACGATGTCCCAAGGGCAGCCGGTCTCAGGTTGGCGAAGCGCCGCCATGATGTCGAGCAGGCGTTGGATGTCGCGTGAAGGTTCCATGGATCTCAGTTCAGCGGAATGGCGTTCTGATCCTTGCCCGACTGGTAGCTGTCGGAAAGGCTCTGGTAGCGGGCGCGGATGCGGGCATCCTGGGCGGCAAGCCGCGCACGGGTCTCAGCATCGGCGTCCTTGGCAAGGGCCGCGATTGAGGCCGAATGCCAGAAGGCATTGTCCTTGGCGTAGCCACCCGGCTCCAGGCGGAAGACTTCCTTCAGGATCTTGAGGTCATGCGGGATCGCGAAACGGTCGCGCGAATCTTCATGGCTGAAGAAGTAATAGAAGTTGTCGAAACCGGCCCAGGTGATCGCCGAAAGACACATGGAGCAGGGCTCGTGTGTCGACAGGAAAATGAGGTCGCGCGTATCGGGCTTCTCCGCCATCTCGTAGAAACGCTTCAGCGTGTGGACTTCACCATGCCAGAGCGGATTTTCCGTCTCGTTATTGGTTTCCGCCAGCACCAGCGACAGGTCGGACTTGCGCAGGATCGCAGCGCCAAACACCTTGTTGCCTGCGGCCACACCCTTTTCGGTGAGCGGCAGGATATCCTGCTCGATGACGGTCAAAAGCCGTTCGGCGAGGTCCGATTGGGTCATGTCTTGCATCTCTCTCAGGTCAGTGACCGCATTTAACGGAGGTTACCCCCGCGGCGCAATGGCTGCAGAAGGGCCGGCGGCTTAACGGGACCGGAGATATTTGCTCAAAATGGTGCACCACCGAGCAAAACAATACGGGACCGCAAAGGCATTGAAATTTCTGTTCCTTCAATTGTCGTGCCCTATGCGGGATATTCGGCGCAGCCTGTAGAAGGAACCCTCTGCCAGACCATGACGCAGCAGCTCGCCGTATTCCCCGCATTCTTTCGCGTCGCGCAGAAGCGCGTGGCGGTTTTCGGCAATGGCGACGAGGCCTTTGCCAAGGTGCGGCTGTTGTCGAACACGGAAGCCTCGATCGTCGTCTACGCAGACGAGCCCGAGGTGGAGTTCGCGCAGTATCTTCGTGATCGCATGATAGAACATGTCGCCGCCGCCTTCGCTCCCGAGCAGCTCGACGGCGCCATCCTCGTTTTTGCCGCGACCGGCAATGCCGCCGATGACCGGCGCATCGTTGTCGCCGCGCGTGAACGCAAGATCCCGGCCAACGCCGTCGACCAACCCGACTTTTGCGACTTCTTCACGCCGGCGCTGGTCAATCGTGCCCCGGTCGCAGTCGCTATCGGCACGGAAGGGGCAGGGCCGGTGCTGGCCCAGATGATCCGCGCTCAGATCGATCAGCTCCTTTCGCCTTCGCTCGGTGTTGTCGCGTCGCTCGCCGCGAGCTATCGCGAGGCGGTTGACCGCCTGGTGCCGCGTGGCGTGGCGCGTCGGCTCTTCTGGCGCCGTTTCTTCCAGGGGCCGGTCGCCGACAGGGTCGCCGGCGGCGATCTGGCGGCTGCCCGCCGCGAGGCGGCGCGCCTGCTCGATGCGCCCGAGAAGGCGGCTGGCCATGTCTGGCTCGTTGGTGCCGGTCCGGGCGCCGAAGACCTGCTGACACTTCGCGCCCAGCGGGTGATGATGGAAGCCGACGCGATCGTCTATGACGCACTGGTGCCGCAGGCGATCGTCGATATGGGCCGCCGCGATGCCGAGCGCCTGTCCGTCGGCAAGCGCAAGGGCTGTCACACCAAGTCTCAGGACGAGATCAACCAGTTGCTCGTGACACTCGCGGCCGAAGGCAAGCGAGTCGTTCGCCTGAAGTCCGGTGATCCCCTGGTTTACGGCCGCGCCGGCGAAGAAATGGCGGCACTGCGCGAAGCCGGTATCAGCTATGAGATCGTCCCGGGTATTACGTCGGCCTTTGCCGCCGCCGCTGATTTCGAATTGCCGCTGACGCTGCGCGGCGTCGCCTCTTCGCTGGTCTTCACCACCGGTCACGATCTGACCGGCGAAGTTCTGCCCGATTGGGCACGGCTTGCCGTTTCCGGTGCCACGATCGCGGTCTATATGGGCCGGACCGTCGCCGCGTCCGTCGCTGGCCGTCTGATGCAGGCGGGCCTTCCGGCCGAAACGACCGTCGCCGTCATCGAAAATGCCAGCCGCACGGATCGCCGCTTGCTGCATGGCACGCTGAAGGATCTTCCGGACCTCGAAAACCGGAGTGAGCTTTCAGGTCCGGTCATGGTCATCATTGGCGATGCCGTTGCCGGCGCCAACTTCGGGCGGTCTGAACCGCTCGTCGTCGGCAAATCACGCGGTGGCAAGAAAACCGCCGAAGTCGCCTCCGGGCGCAACGAACAGATTTTGAGCTGAGGAAGAGACGATGGTGAGCAAGGTTTTGACGGCAAATCGGCTTTCGGACGGCATCTCCGTCTGGCTGGATGCCGCCGGCAACTGGGCCGAATCGCTTCAGGATGCCTTTGTTGCCCGCCATGCCGAGGCCGTGACGGCGCTCGAAGCCACGGGCAAGCAGGCGTTCGAGGACAACAAGGTCGTCGACGTCAATGTCGTCGACGTGGAAGAGATCAACGGCACGCTTCGGCCGCTGCGCATGCGTGAACGCATCCGCGCCGAAGGCCCGTCCATCCCCTATGCTGCCGGCTACAGCGGTTTGGCCGGCCCGAAACACGCTGCCTGAGGAACCGATACCCAATGTACCGTTACGATGAATTCGACCACGCTTTCGTTTCCTCCCGCGTCGAACAGTTTCGCGATCAGGTCGGGCGCCGCTTGAGCGGCGAGCTTGCCGAAGATGCCTTCAAGCCGCTGCGCCTGATGAACGGTGTCTATCTGCAGTTGCATGCCTACATGCTGCGTGTTGCCATTCCCTACGGCACGTTGTCGAGCCGTCAGATGCGCATGCTCGCCCACATCGCGCGCAAATATGACCGCGGCTATGGTCACTTCACCACGCGGCAGAACATCCAGTACAACTGGCCGCGTCTTTCCGATACGCCGGATATCCTGCAGGAACTAGCAACGGTCGAGATGCATGCGCTGCAGACTTCGGGCAACTGCATTCGCAACGTCACGGCCGATCATTTCGCCGGCGCGGCGGCCGATGAGGTCGCTGATCCAAGGCCTTATGCAGAAATCTTGAGACAATGGTCGAGCGTTCATCCGGAATTCTCGTTCCTCCCGCGCAAGTTCAAGATCGCTGTCACCGGCGCCGAGCGCGACAGAGCCGCGATCCAGGTCCACGATATCGGCCTGCACCTCAAGAAGGACGAGAACGGCCGCATCGGCTTTGCCGTCTATGTCGGCGGTGGCCAGGGCCGCACTCCGATGATCGCCAAGAAGATCCGCGACTTCCTGCCGGAAGAGGATCTGCTGTCCTACACGACGGCGATCATGCGCGTGTACAACCTCCACGGTCGTCGCGACAACAAGTACAAGGCCCGCATCAAGATCCTCGTGCACGAGACCGGCGCCGAGGAACTGGCGCGCCAGGTCGAGGTCGAATTTGCCGCGCTCAAGGACACCGAGCTGAAGCTGCCTGAAACGGACATCCAGGCGATCTCCACCTATTTCGCGCCGCCGGCGCTCGGTAACCGCGCCGAAGGCTGGGAGAGCCTCGCGCGCTGGAAGAAGACCGATGCGGACTTTGCCCGCTGGGTGCAGCAGAACGTGCAACCGCATAAGCATCCGGATTACGGCATGGTGACGATCTCGCTGAAGCCGATCGGTGGCATTCCGGGCGACGCAAGCGACGCGCAGATGGATGCCGTTGCCGATATCGCCGAGGAATATGCCTTTGATGAAATCCGTGTCAGCCACGAGCAGAACCTCATCCTGCCGCATGTGGCCTTGGCCGATCTCGAGCCGGTTTACCGTGCGCTCGTTGCCGCCGGCCTTGCGACCGCCAACGCCGGCCTGATCACGGATATCATTGCCTGTCCGGGGCTGGACTATTGCGCACTCGCCAATGCACGCTCCATTCCGGTGGCGCAGGAGATCTCGAACCGTTTCGGTTCGCCCGAGCGCCAGGCCGAGATCGGCGAACTGAAGATCAAGATCTCCGGCTGCATCAACGCCTGCGGTCATCACCATGTCGGCCATATCGGCCTGCTCGGTGTCGAGAAGAAGGGTGCGGAACTCTATCAGATCACGCTCGGCGGCTCCGGCGATGAGAACACCTCGATCGGCGAGATCATCGGCCGCGGCTTCGAGCCGGAGAAGGTGACCGACGCCGTGGAGACGATCGTCGACACCTATCTGGGACTGCGCCGCGACAAGGACGAGACCTTCCTCGAAGCCTATCGCCGCGTTGGCCCGCAACCCTTCAAGGACGCGCTCTACGGCAGTGCGCAGGAAGCTGCCTGAGGCGCAAGGAACGGATATGACGAAAATCTGGAAGGAAACCGGCTTCGTGGGCGATGATCCCTGGGTCATCGAGACGGAGGAAACGAAGGCGGGCTCGAACGAGAAGGCGATCATTGGCCTCGACGCGTTCCTCGCCAAGGTGGAAACGAGCGACGAAACCGGCCTCGGCGTGGTCATCGCACCGGCAGATGATGTGACGAAGCTGGCGCCCCATCTCGATCGCGTCGCTCTCGTGGCGGTGGCATTCCCGGCCTTCAACGACGGTCGCGCCTTCAGCCACGCGTCGCTGCTGCGCTCGCGTCTCGGCTTCGACGGCGAGGTGAGGGCGGTCGGCGACGTGCTGATCGACCAGATCCCGCTGATGCTGCGCTGTGGTGTCGACAGCTTCGCGGTCAGCAATGCGACGGCGCTCAAGCGCCTTTCGGAAGGACGCCTGCCTGGGATAGCCGTTCACTACCAACCGACGGCAAAGCCCTCGACCGATGCAAAATCCTATAGCTGGCGGCGTGTTTCATGACGCAATGCCAGGAATAATGTGATGCGGTTTTCCGTCTGGCCTCGCGCAAGAATTGGGTCGGATCGGCCGCGACAGTGTGAAGCACGCTGAAATCCCCGAAAGCGACTATATTTGGAAGGGAATTCCTTCCCATCGCGCGTGGCTTGGAATATCCGGTCATTGTTGATAAACAGGGTCATCATTACAGGACTTTAGCCAGATGAATGCTCCGGCAAAAACGGAAGATTTCGCGATCCAGGCACCGGCAGGCGTTTACGTCGAGACGGTGACGAGCGTTGAGCATTATACGGATCGGCTCTTCCGCTTCCGCATGACCCGCCCCGCGGAATTCCGCTTCCGCTCCGGTGAATTCGCGATGATCGGCCTGATGGTTGGCGACAAGCCGATCTATCGCGCCTATTCGATCGCCAGCCCCGCCTGGGATGAAGAGCTGGAGTTCTTCTCGATCAAGGTGCCGGATGGCCCACTGACCTCGCACCTGCAGGCGATCAAGCCGGGTGACAAGGTGCTGATGCGCAAGAAGCCGACCGGCACGCTGGTGCTTGATGCGCTGGTTCCCGGCCGCAGGCTCTATATGTTCTCGACCGGCACCGGCATTGCACCTTTCGCAAGTCTGATCCGCGATCCGGAAACCTATGAGAAATTCGAGGAAGTGATCCTCACCCATACCTGCCGCGACGTCGCCGAACTGAAGTACGGCTTTGATCTCGTCGAGGAAATCCGCAACCACGAGTTCCTGAACGAGATCGTCGGCGACAAGCTGCGCCACTATGCGACGGTGACCCGCGAGGACTATCCGTTCAAAGGCCGCGTCACCGACCTGATGGTCAACGGCAAGTTCTTCTCCGATCTCGGCCTGCCGCCACTCGATCCGGCTGTCGACCGCGGCATGATCTGCGGCTCGACGGCGATGCTGAAGGACACCAAGGAAATCCTCGAGGCAGCCGGGCTGACCGAGGGTGCCAACAACAAGCCGGCCGAATTCGTGATCGAGCGGGCCTTCGTCGGCTGATCCTTTTTTGTGCAGTCTTATCGTTCGAGGGGCGCGCCTGGGGTGCGCCCCTCGTCGTTTGTGGCGACGCGTGGTGGAGTTATGCGTTTGCGGTAGTCCCGCTTTGTCCATTCTGCGTACCGCCCGCCTTCGCCAAGAGCTATCGTGTCGCCGCAAAACTTCATACCGTGTGCGTGCAGCCATGCAAAATAAGCGCACCAAAAACCAAGCCCGCGCTATCCTGATGTGAGCCCCGCGGGCTCTGCAGGGAGTGCCCGATGAGCCGAGATACCCGAACAAGCCTTGAGAGCAGGATTCGCTGCAAGCCGCTGCGTGATCGCATCGTCACGCCGGAGGCTGCCGCCGCGCTCATCAAGGATGGCATGACGATCGGTATGAGCGGCTTTACCAAGGCCGGTGATGCCAAGGCGGTGCCGCTCGCGATGGCCGAACGAGCCGCCACGGAAAAGTTCCGCATCACGCTGTTGACCGGTGCTTCGCTCGGCCACGATATCGACAAGACGCTGACGGAAGCCGGCGTCCTTGCCCGTCGCCTGCCGTTCCAGTCTGATCCGGTGCTCAGGGCCGCGATCAACCGCGGCGAGGTGATGTTCATCGACCAGCATCTCTCGGAAACCGTCGAGCAGCTGCGTTCCGGCCAGATCAGCCCGATCGACTATGCGGTGGTGGAGGCGGTGGCGATCACCGAGGATGGCGGCATCGTGCCATCGACATCGGTCGGCAACTCCGCGAGCTTCGCGATCCTGGCGAAGAAGGTGATCGTCGAGCTCAATCTCAGCCACAGCCCGCAGCTCGAGGGCCTGCACGATGTCTTCATTCCGGCGAAGCGCCCAAGCCGCACGCCAATCCCTGTCGTTGCCTGCGACAGCCGGGCGGGTTCACCCTACATCCCGGTCGATTCTGAAAAGATCGTCGCCATCGTCGTGACGGAGAAACAGGACAGCGCCGCGCGCATCTCGCCGCCGGATGCCGAAACCAAGGCGATTGCCGGCCATCTGATCGGCTTCCTGCAGGAAGAGGTGCGCAAGGGACGTCTCGATATGACGCTCAATCCGCTGCAGGCCGGCATCGGCGTGATCGCCAATTCGGTGCTGAGCGGCCTCGTCGACAGCCCGTTCCATGATCTGCGCATGTATAGCGAGGTGCTTCAGGACAGCACTTTCGAACTTTTCGAGGCAGGGAAACTCAGTTTCGCCTCGGCATCGTCGATGACACTGAGCAGCGCCTGGGCCGACCGGGTGTTCCGCAACATCGGCGCCTACAAGGACAAGCTGGTCCTCAGGCCGCAGGAGGTGAGCAACCATCCGGAGATCATTCGGCGCCTAGGTGTCATAGGCATCAACACGGCGCTCGAATTCGATATCTACGGAAACGTCAACTCTACTCACGTCGGCGGTACGGACATGATGAACGGCATCGGCGGCTCGGGTGATTTCGCGCGCAACGCCTTCCTGTCGATCTTCGTCGCCAAGTCGGTTGCCAAGGGCGGAGCCATTTCATCCGTCGTGCCGATGGTATCCCATGTCGACCACACGGAGCATGATGTCGATATCCTGGTGACCGAGCACGGGCTTGCCGATCTGCGTGGCCTGGCGCCGCGCGAGCGCGCGCCCGTCGTCATCAACAACTGTTGCCATCCGGCCTATCGTGAATTGCTCTCCGACTACTTCGAGCGTGCCGCCGCGACCCGTGGTGGCCAGACGCCTCATATCCTTGAAGAGGCTTTCGATTGGCATGTGCGCCGCCTGAAGACCGGAAGCATGATGCCAACGGCGTGATACATCAAGGCTTGCGAGCGAAGAAATCATTGTCAAAGCAAATGGTTGTGGTGATTTCTTCGCACGTGTGCGACCGGTCCTCAGGCGTCTGACAGATAGTTCATCAATTCCGTCATGGCCGCAGATGCAGTTGGAGCATCCCCCCTTTCGATCGCATCGATCACGGTGACGTGGCGGCGGACCGACCCAGCCATCTTTTCCGGAGAGGAGGACGCAAACCAGATGCGGCGCGCATGGGTCTGCAAAGGTGCCAGCGCCGCAGTCAGGAAGCGGTTGGGACAGGCCTCTTCCATCAGTTCGTCAAAGACCTTGTCGGCCACGAGGAAACCCTCCATGTCGCCTGCGTCGAGGCAGGCGGCCATCTCCACGCCGCAGGCTTTCATCGCGCTTCGGTCATCAGCATTCGCGTGTGTCGCGACCAGAGCTGCCGCAAGCGGCTCCAGCTTCTGCCGGGCCTGCATGACATGGACCTGGTCGTCAGGACGGATCGTGGTGATCTGCAGGCCGACGCGCGGCCGCACATCCATCAGGCCCTGCCAGGCGAGCTTCTGGATCGCTTCGCGAACCGGCGTTCGGCCAAGCCCCGCGAGCTCGATCAGCCGTTTCTCGGTGACCAGGGCGCCGGGCTCGAGCTTCAGTGTCACGATGAGCTGTTCGAGCGCGAGGTAGGCGAGGTGCGCTTGGGATTGCAGTGACATGCCGTTCCTTTGCTTCTGATATATCAGGAGCTTGCACAATTTCTCATAGGGAGGCAAGCAAGGCGATCGTCGCATCCGAGTATCGCCTTTCAAGCTGATGCGAGCCTTGAGGAAGGTAAATGAGCAAGCGCTCAAAAATCACGAATTTCAAAGGCATGAATAAAGGAAGCTCATCAGCCGTTTCCAGCGGGAATGATGTTGACGAACGGTAAGGGGCTTGTCAGTCTTCCCCTTGGCAACAACCGTCTGACGTCGGCGTTGAGGGGCGCAGGATGCAAGTGGGCGCGTTTCTGGTCTGGTCGCTGATGGTGTTTGCGGGGCTGCTGGCCGTGCCCGTGGTCAGCCACACCAACGCATTGACGACATTCTCCCTGATGGCCTCGTCCGCCGCTTTCGTCGGTATGGCGATCGCGCAATTCATGGCCGCGCGCCCGCCATTCGTCGAAGCCTTGTTCGGCGGTCTCGACCGCGTTTATCACTTCCACCGCAGGATCGGCATCTCCGTGCTGATCTTGATCCTCGTCCATTATTTTCTAAAGCCCGATTTCAAGGGGCTTGCACTGACGAGCGGCCTGAACCACCTAGCCGCCTCGGCCGGGAAATATGCCTTCTATGGTTTCGTCGTCCTGCTGGTTCTCAGCATCGTCAAGGTCATCCCGAGGACAAAGATGGAGATTCCGTACCACCTCTGGCGATACACGCACCGCCTGATCGGTCTGCTCTTTGTTCTCGTCGCTTTCCACCAGATGTTTATCAAGCGCCCCTATGACGGCACCGCGATGCTCGCGGTCTATCTGAACGTTTTTGCCGCTCTCGGCATTCTGAGCTACGCCTATACCCAGCTTCTGCCTTGGCTCAGAACGCGTGGCTACGAAGTTTTTGATGTCGCCAGGGAGGACGGCGCGACCGTGATCGCGGCGCGGCCACTCGGGCGTCGCCTCCGCGCGAAGCCGGGGCAATTCGGGTTTCTGCGCGTGATGAAGCCGGGCCTTCGGGAGCCGCACCCGTTTACAATCGCCGGCATCGAGGCTGACGGCATCGTCCGCTTCGCGATCAAGCCGCTCGGGGACTATACGCAAGCGCTCCGTGCCAATATCGCGGCCGGTGATCGGCTGAAGCTCGAAGGCGGCTACGGCCGCTTCAATCATCGTCGTGGCGGCAAGAAGCAGATCTGGCTTGCCGGCGGCATCGGCGTTACGCCGTTCCTGGCGATGGCGCGGCACCTGAAGGGCGACGAAGGGCAGCAGATCCATATGGTCTATTGCGTGCGCGACCGACGCGAGGCGATCGGCCTGGAAACCTTCGAGGCGCAGGCGCGCACGCTCGGAAACTTCAGTTTCGTCCTGCACGACTCCTCTGCGGATGGACGCCTGGACGCGGCCAAGCTGGCAACCGGAAGCATGATCGATCCGTCGGAGGCCGACCTGTGGTTCTGCGGTCCGCCGCCGTTGAGAGAAGCAATCGTCAAAGGCTTGAAGGAACTCGGCAAGAAACCGAGGCGAATCGAGTTCGAGCGGTTTCAGTTTCGATAAGCAGCAGATTTTACGAGCCATTTGTTGATTGAGGAGAGGGTTTCATGCGCGGTCTGCGGAGAAGGCTGGAGAGCGTCTCGCGAAGAGCCGGCCCCGGCACGCGATCATTGGCCTTGTCGGCGGCGGTACTGCTTGCCATCTCGCTTTGTCCCGCCCTTGCAGAAGCACGCGATGCCTTCGCCGATGACGCGTTTTCGACCTACAAGGCGAACGTGGAAAACGGCCAGTACATGTTCAACGCCGCGGGCTGTGGCGCCTGTCACGGATCCGGCGACAATCTGGAACTGCTTTCGGGCGGCATGGAGATGAACACCGCGATCGGCACCTTCTATGCGCCGAACATTTCTCCGCACGCCAACGGTATCGGCGGGTGGACAAACGCACAGTTCCTGAACGCGGTGCTGGTCGGCCTCGATCGGGAGGGAAACAACCTCTACCCGGTCATGCCCTACACGTCCTATGGCGGGATGAAGCCGGAGGATGCGCTCGACATCAAGGCCTATATCGAAACACTGCCGCAGTCGGACGCCGCCTCGAAGGAACACGAGATCGCCTTCCCCTTCAGTCGCCAGACGACAATCACGCTCTGGAAGCGCAGCCACTTCACCGTGCCGGGCTATCAGCCGCGGGAAGAGACGCAAGCCGAGCGCGGTCGTTACCTCGTCGAGAATGTCGGCGCTTGCGGCGACTGCCATACGCCGCGCACGACCACCTATGGCCTCGATCTGGAGCGTGCCTACCAGGGTGAAAAGGATCTGACGGGCGCGGTTGCGCCTGACATCAGCAAGGCGAAGATGGCGGGCCTTGCTTCACCCGAGGTCTTCACCAAGGGCCTGATCGACGAAGGCAAGAAACTTTCAGGCGCGCCAGTCAGCGATCCCGTCATGCGGCGCATCGCCAAGGGCCTGAGAGTTTTGACGGAGGACGACCGGCGGGCGATCTACGCCTTTCTTTCCGACCGCGAAGTGAAGGCGCCGGCGCCGGTGGCGCAATCTGTGACCGCCGTCTGCAAGGAAAGCACGGCAGCGGAAGCGCTCGGCGGCGACAATGCGGCGCTGGCGCAGCAGGCGGATGCCTTCATCGGCAAGTATTGCCGCAACTGTCACGGACCGGGCGAAAGTTCGCAGGGAAGCTACCCGGCCGGCGATCTCGCCTCGATCGCCGCCGATGCCAATTTCGTGACGCCGGGCGACGCATCGAAGTCGCGTCTCTATTCGACTGTCGTCAGCGGCCGCATGCCGCTCGGCAAACGGCCCTCGGCCGAAGAGATCAAGGTGCTGGAGGACTGGATCAACGCGCTGAGCGAGAAAAGCCTGCCGCAAACCGCAGCGACGAAGCCCGAGCGCGCGCGCCCGATGTTGACCTACGGGCAGTTCGTCGAGGCGGCGCTGAAGGACATAGGGACTGTCAGCGAACGCGATCGTCCGTTCATGCGCTATTTCTCCTATCGCGACCAATATAACGGCATGATGGGCTGCGAGGACGACCAGACCTTCATGAAGCGCATGGACGTGCTCGCGGGCGGCTTCAAGAAACTGCTGAATTCGCTCTCCTATGGACCGAAACTGGTACTGCCGAAGGAGGTCGACGGCACCAACGGGCTGCTGGTGCGCGTCGATCTGCGCGAGTTGCAATGGGAGGCCACGGACTATGACTTCCTGATCAAACGCTATTTCTATGGCATCGATCCGCAGAGCGACCCGTCACTGGCGGCGCTTTCCAGGGAGACGGCCACGCAACTGCCGATCATGCGGATCGACTGGTTCATGAGCAATGGCGCCAGGCCGGAGATCTACAATCGGCTGATGAGGCTGCCGACCCAGATTAGCGAGCTCGAGGCGCGCTTCAAGATCGATGTCGCCGCCAACATCCGCCGACGAGACGTCCTGCGCGCGGGCTTCGCCGATGGCTCTTCCGGCGTATCCGACCATAACCGCATGCTGGAGCGGCACGACATGCCCTTCGGCGGTTATTACTGGAAATCCTACGATTTCGGCGGCGACGTCGGCAAGCAGGTGCTGAAGCGGTTCCCGCACGGGCCGAAGGAACTCGCCCCGCTCGATGCGGGTCTGGTGCCGTTCGAACATGATGGGGGCGAGATGATCTTTTCGCTCCCGAACGGGTTGCAGGGGTACTACTTATCCACGGCGGCGGGCAAACAGCTTGATGTTGGCCCGACGACGATCGTCTCGTTCCGCAAGCGTCCGATCGGCAAGGGCGTCGAGATCATCAATGCGCGTTCCTGCGTCGATTGCCATGCCGACGGCATTCTGTCGAAGCGCGATCAGTTGCGGGAGCATATCGAGACATCGACGCTTTTCAGCAAGGATCAGCAGGACGTGCTGCTCGCCATGTATGTGAAGCAGGAGGAACTGGACGAGGCCTATCGCAAGGATCGCGAGCGCTTCGTCGCCGCCCTCAAGGCGCTCGGCGTCACCGAGCCGACGCCCGATGGCGGTCTGCAGAGCAGGCATGCGCCGGGCGATGCGGAGATCATCACCTACTTCGCGGACAAATACGAAGACGAGCTCGACTTTGACGGTTTGGCGGCAGAGTTCGACATGACGCCGAAGCAATTCTCCGACGCCATCAAGCGCGTGACGAACACCGATGTCCTGCGCCTGGGGCTCGACTGGGTGACGACCCTGGAAGCCGGCGGAACGATTCCGCGCAATGAGGTCGAACAGCAATATGCCTTGCTGCTGGAACCTTTGCTCCAGCGCCGTCCCCTGGACACTGCGGCAATCGTCGTTGCCGGTGCCGATCAGCCGTCGGATGCGAGGCCACAATCGATCGCGGTCGCGGTGCCCAATTATCGCAAGGAGAAAGCGGAAGCTGGCGACAGGCTCGCACTCGCACTGAACGTGAAGTCGACGACGGCGAAGGTCGGCGATCAGCTTTCCTTCGAGCTCAGTGCCAATCAGGCCTGCGAGCTGCAGATCCTCTATGTCGAGGAGAACGGCAATGTAGAGGTCATCCCGGATGTGATGATTGGCAACACGACGCTGCAGCCGGGCGAACGGCGCCTGATCCCGCAGCCTGGGACAGGCACACTGACCTTCGACACGCCGGCACCATCCGAGTCGATGTTGGCTTTCTGCCGTGTCGGCGGGCTTGGCGATCAGAGGCTCACCGTGGAGAAGGCGCGCGACTACGTGGCGACGTCGCGGTTGCCGCCGACGAGGGGGCTGGCGATCAATCTAGCCAAGCAGGCCCAGGGCGATGCCGGAGCCAGCAGCGTTCAGATGGTGACGTTCGAGATCAAGGATTGACGGGCGAACCATGGCAGCGGTGATGACATCCCTCATTCTCGCGTCGGCACTGGCGCTGCCTTTCGCCTTGCCGGCGGCGGCCTGCGATGGCCTTCGCCAGGCGTCCGAGGCGCTGAACCGCGGCGACGAGGCGGCTACGCGTGCAGCGGTCGATCCCGAGCGCTTCGCGGGATGTTCGGCGACTGAGATCGCGCTGACGCGTCGGGTCGCGGCACTGGCGACCTTCAACCGTGTCGCGGCCGCCGTGAGCCAGGGCGCCAAGCTCGAAAGCTTCGAAGGCGACCTGACGACTGCGAGCAGGGACGCCGGTGGCCCCTGGCAGATCCTCGATGCTCTCGGTGACATCAACCGGGAGCGCCGGGACTATGAGGCGGCGGCGACCTATTATCAACAGGCGCTGGAAGATACGGCGAACGAAGAGCTGACACCTGATTGGATGGCGCCGAACAAGGACTACATCCTACGGCTGGACAGGCTGGCCTCGGAGATGCGGCTTGCGGCAGCCAAGCCCGTCAAGCTCGCGGCGCGCGGCGCCTGCAAGTTCTCCTACCGCGGCATATCGATCAGGAAGAAGGCCACGCCGGTGCGCTACGTCTTCGGCACCGCCGAGTTCACGCCCGAGGGATTGCAGTCGGCAAAGGATCTTTTCGAATGCCTGAAATCGGCGAAGCCGCCGACAATCACGCTGATTGGTCATACCGATCCGGTTGGCACGACAGAGGCGAACAAGGCGCTGTCGATCGCGCGCGCCGAGGCATTGGCGAAGTACCTCGTCGATGCCGGCTATCCGGGCACCTGGACAGTCGTCGGCAGGGGTGAGGAAGAGCCGTTCAAACCGGACGATCCGAGCGCCTATGACGAGATGATGCTGCACCAGCTCGATAGGCGGGTAGAAGTGGATGTGGGGAACTAGCGGTGCTGCACAGGATCCTGCTTTCGACGGCTCTCTTGCTCCTGCCGGTAGCTCCCGTCCTCGCCGCCACGTCGGCGCTTGTCGTCGGGATAGATGCCTATCCCCATGAAGTGAGCCTCGACGGCGCGGTCAAGGATGCACGCGATGTCGCGCAGGCGTTAAAGGCGGCCAATGTAGGCACGATACGGCAGTTCATCAACGAGCAGGCGACGAAGGACGCCATTCGCTCCGCCTGGAGCGAACTGGTCGCCGGCGCAGCCCGCGGCGATACGATCGTCTTCACCTATGCCGGCCATGGTGCGCAGATGCCGGAATTGGTCGCCGGCAGCGAGGAAGACGGCCTCGACGAGTTCCTGGAACTCCCAGGCTTCGACAGAAGCCGTGCGGAGGAAACGGGCAAGGAGATCATCGTCGACAACGAACTGAACGCCTGGTTCGCGGAAGCGGAGGCCAAGGCCATTCAGGTTCTGTTCGTTTCCGACAGCTGCTTTTCCGGTGGCATGAACCGATCCATATCCGGCAAGACGCGGCTTGCGCCGATCGTGCGAGCGAAGGTACCTCCGCCGTCCGAGGCGGCGCTCAAGGGCGCTAAGGTGAAGGAGGCGGAACTGTCCCGCGTGACGATCCTCGCCGCGTCGCTGGAAAGTCAGCCGACGCCGGAAGTGGTGATCGGCGGAGAGCCGCGCGGGGCGCTGAGCTGGAGCTTTGCTCGGGCCCTCGAAGGCGCTGCCGATCGCGACGGCGATGGCCGGATCTCGCGCATCGAACTCGAGGACTACGTCTTCTCCAACGTCAAGCTTCAGTCGGAAGCCCTGCAGGTGCCGAACTTTACGCCGCAGTTGCCGCGCTCCGACAAGGAGATTGTTCTGTCGCTGCCGCGCAGTGCGACGATTGATACGACCGCGACCGGCGCGGCCAGGACGAGGCTGAAATCACCGCGTGACATGGGTTGGACGGGGAAATTGGCACTGCGCGTCACTGGTGCGGCGCCGCCGCTCAACAATCTGGGCGGCAATGGCGTGCCCTACCGTTGGGATGCGGCAACCGGCGAGTTCTATACGCCGAACGGCGATGTCGCCGGCGAGCATATCGCACCGGAGATGCTCCAGGGCGCCGTCGACAAGTTTATCCTGGTCGACTTCCTGAAGACCTTGGCGGCGCAGAGTCCTGGCAGCGTATCGCTGACACCGCTCAAGGACATCTATGCAGCAGGGGACCGTCTCAATTTTAAGGCGACGCAGGGCGACTACGCCAACATGCTGGTTTTCAATCTGGCGAATACCGGTGAAGCGCAGCTTCTCGATGCGCAGATCGCCGGCAGCGGCAGCCATGCATTTCAGCTTCAGGGCCTGGAGGTGGTGAAACCCTTCGGCGCCGATCATCTGGTCGTCATTTCGACCAATGCGCCGATCGACGCCATTGCGGCCGCCTTCTCCAACTCCAAGCTCGATGCCGCAGCGCTTCTGCGCCTTCTTGAGACGCGACTGGAAGGCAGCGACAGCACGGTCGCCATCCAGCCGCTTTACACGAGGGAGCGGGGCCAATGAGCACGCATGGCAAGTCATGGCGTGCGGTGCTTGCTGTGGTGACATGTCTCGCCTTGCACGCGGCTCCGGCCACGGCCGGCGACCGGGCCTTGCTCATTGGTGTCGGAAGCTATCCGAGCCTGCCGCCGCAGTTCGCGCTTCAAGGTCCGAAGAACGATCTCGTGGCAATGCAGGGCCTGCTGACGGGCAGGCTCGGTTTCGACGCGTCCTCGATCCGTGTTTTGAAGGACGAACAGGCGACGCGAGCGGAGATACTCTCATCGATGAACTCGTGGCTCGTCGATGCAACCGAGCCCGGCGATCGCGTCTACATCTATTTTTCCGGCCACGGCCTTCAGGTGAAGGATGCGGATGGTGACGAGGCGGATGGACTGGACGAGGCGCTGGCGCCTGTCGATATCATGTCCGGCGAAACCGATTGGCAAGGCGCGATCCTCGACGACGAGATCAACCAGGTCCTGGAGCAGTTGCAGGGACGGGCGGTGACGATGGTGATCGACGCTTGCCATTCCGGCCCGATCTCTCGCACGCTCTCCGACGATATAGCCGCGAGCATCGAGGGTGCCCGTTTCCTGCCGCGCCCTCATGCCAAGCCGGTTGAGCAGGCATTGACGCGCGGCCTCAGGATCGATCTTGCCGTCGTCGACAAGCCGAAGCTCGCGGAAGCGGGCGTGACCGTCTGGAGCGCGGCTGCGCCATACCAGGTCGCCTGGGACGATGTGCGGCTACCTGCTGAGGGTCGCCACGGCGTGTTCACGGCCGCGTTCATTGCTGGCCAGACCGGAAATGCCGCCGATGCGAACGGCAACGGCTTGACGAGCAACGCCGAGCTTCTCGAGTTCGTAAAGGCGCAATCGACCGCTTACTGTGCATCGCAGGACAAATGCGGCAATCTCGACCCGCAGTTGGAAAGCAAGGCGCAGGCTCTTGGTGAGAGCGCAGTCGTGACCGAAAAGCTGGATGCAAGTGGCAACGGGCAGGGGGCTTATCTGCAAGCTGGCACTCCGAACCTAGCCCACCCCACCCATCAAGACGCCAATGCCGTCAACGCCGTCAGCGACGTCATCGGCAAGACAGAGACCGGAGATGTCAGGATTGCCATAGACCGACCGACAACCATGAAGGCTGGCGACGTTTTCAAGCTGACGGTAACCAGCCGCATCAGCGGCGACCTGCTGCTCTTCGACGTGAACAGCCAGGGCAAGGCGACGCAGATCTTTCCGAATGAGTTCGCGCAGAAGATCACGCCGCTTGCGCCAGACGTGCCGCTGGCATTGCCGGATGAATACTACGGCTTTGATTTCGAAGCTTCGGGCTTGGGCGAAAACGTCCTCGTCGCATTTGTGGTCAGCGATGCCGTCGATTTGAGCGGCATTGCGCCGAAAGCCCGTGGGCTGAAGATCGAGCTGAACGCCCGGGAGGCGCTTGGCGACATCGTTGGGCGATTGCAGAAGACCTGGACCGATGATCTCGACAGGCGCGGTATTCGCTGGTCCGTCGGCACGTTGCGCTATCGCGTGGAATAGGACGACGATCCGATCGCTGAAAATGAAAACGCCCGCCTCATCGAGGCGGGCGTTTCTCTCGGACGGTTCTCCGTCCGGAATTGGTTAGTGCAGGATCTGGCTGAGGAACAGCTTGGTGCGCTCGTGCTGCGGATTGTCGAAGAACTCGGCCGGCGAGTTCTGCTCGACGATCTGGCCCTGGTCCATGAAGATCACGCGGTTGGCGACCTGGCGGGCGAAGCCCATTTCGTGGGTCACGCACAGCATGGTCATGCCTTCTTCGGCGAGGCTCACCATGGTGTCGAGCACTTCCTTGACCATTTCCGGATCGAGTGCCGAGGTCGGCTCATCGAACAGCAGGATCTTCGGCTTCATGCACAGCGAGCGGGCGATCGCCACACGCTGCTGCTGACCGCCGGAGAGCTGGCCCGGATATTTGTTGGCCTGTTCCGGAATCTTGACGCGCTTCAGGAAGTGCATCGCGATTTCTTCCGCCTGCTTCTTCGGCATCTTGCGGACCCAGATCGGTGCAAGCGTGCAGTTTTCCAGGATCGTCAGGTGCGGGAAGAGGTTGAAGTGCTGGAACACCATGCCGACTTCGCGGCGCACTTCATCGATCTTCTTCAGGTCGTTGGTGAGCTCGATGCCGTCGACGACGATCTTGCCCTTCTGGTGTTCTTCCAGCCGGTTGATGCAGCGGATCATCGTCGATTTGCCGGAGCCTGACGGGCCGGCGATGACGATGCGCTCGCCCTTCATAACCTTTAGGTTGATGTCACGAAGGACGTGGAAGTCCCCGTACCATTTGTTCATTCCGGTGATTTCGACTGCAACATCCGTTGCAGATACAGTCATTTTGGAAGCAGTGGCGGTATTTGCCATGCGATCCTCCCCTCATTTTATCGTTTATGGGCCGTGTCGAGCACGCGTTCCATGAAGCCTGAATAGCGCGACATACCGAAGCAGAAAAGCCAGAATATGAAGCCAGCGAAAATTAGACCCGAGATCGGCGTGACCGAGGAGGCCCAGTTTGCATCGGTGAAGTTGAAGCGAACGATGCCGAGCAGATCGAACATGCCGATGATCGAGACCAGCGACGTATCCTTGAAGAGGCCGATGAAGGTGTTCACGATACCCGGGATCACCAGCTTCAGCGCCTGCGGCAGCACGATCAGGTTCATCTTCTGCCAATAGCTGAGGCCAAGGGAATCGGCCCCTTCATATTGTCCCTTGGGAATGGCCTGCAGGCCGCCGCGCACCACCTCAGCCATATAGGCGGAGGCGAAGAGCGAGACACCGATCAGCGCGCGCAGGAACTTGTCGAAGGTGACGCCCTGCGGCAGGAACAAGGGCAGCATGACGCTGGCCATGAACAGCACCGTGATCAACGGAATACCGCGCACCAGTTCGATGAAGGCGGTGCAAAGCATCTTGATCACCGGCATATGTGATCGTCGGCCGAGGGCCAGGAGAATGCCGAAAGGCAGCGACACCGCGATGCCGACGAAAGAGAGAATGAGCGTCACCATCAGGCCGCCCCAAAGCGGCGTTTCGACGAAGGTCAGCCCAAACCAGCCGCCCGGAAGCAGGATCAGGGAAACGACCGGCAGCACCGCAAACAGCAAAATGGCGTTGATGCTCTTGTAAGGGAGCTTCGGCATCAACATCGGCACGAGGAAAACTATGAAGAGGATGCCGACAAGGGTCGGCCTCCAGCGTTCGTCGAGCGGGTAGCGCCCGTAGACGAACTGATCGAGCTTCGCATTGACGAAAGCCCAGCACGCGCCGCTCCAGCCTTCCGGCTGCGAGCCGCCCTGTGCAACCGTGGCGCAGACACCACGCCCGCCTCCGGTCCAAGCGGCGTCAAGGAAGAGCCATTGGATCGCCGGCGGCAGGAGCCACGCGAGCGCAAGCGCGGCGATGATGGTGAGCACCATGTCCTTCGGCGTGGCGAAGAGGTTTTGGCGCAGCCAGTGGACGATGCCGCCTTCTGCGATCGGCGGAGCCGAAGCTTCGATCATCGAAGCCCGGACGAAAGTTGCCTGGTGTGTGCTCATTGTCTTATCTCTCCACCAGGGCCATGCGGGCGTTGAACCAGTTCATGAACAGCGATGTCGCCAGGCTCAGTGACAGGTAGACGACGATCCAGATCGTGACGATCTCGATCGACTGACCTGTCTGGTTGAGGATCGTCCCGCCGACGGCGACGAGATCCGCATAACCGATCGCGACGGCGAGCGACGAGTTCTTGGTGAGGTTCAGGTACTGGCTGGTAAGCGGCGGAATGATGATCCTCAGCGCCTGCGGAACGACAACGAGGCGCGTCGTCAGGCGAGGTCGGATTCCCAGCGCGTGCGCGGCCTCGGTCTGTCCCTTGGAAACGCCACGAATACCGGCGCGCACGATCTCCGCGATGAAGGCCGCGGTATAGAACGAGAGCGCCAGATACAGCGACAGGAACTCCGGTCCAATGACCGAACCGCCGGTGAGGTTGAACTTTCCGGCAATCGGGACGTCGAAGGTGATCGGCGATCCGCTCGCAAGGAATGTCAGCAGCGGCAGGCCGACGAGGAGACCGACGACGGTCCATAGAAGCGGGAAGCGCTGTCCGGTGGCTTCCTGCTTCTTGTGCGCGTAACGCGCCACCGCGAAGCTTGCGACGATCGCGACGACGAAGGCGAAGAGCGTGAATTGCCAGCCATCACCGAGGATCGGCCTCGGAAAGGCCAGACCGCGATTGTTCAGGAACATGTTGAGCGGCAGCGCCGCCGATTCGCGCGGCTGAGGCAGGATCGCCAGGACGCCGCTGTACCAGAAGAAGATGACGAGCAGCGGCGGGATATTCCGGAACACTTCGACATAGGTGAGCGACAACTTGGCGATCAGCCAGTTGTGCGACAATCGGCCGATGCCGACCGTAAAGCCGATGATGGTGGCCGTGACGATACCGCAGATCGCCACGAGCAGCGTATTGAACAGGCCGACGAACAGCGCGCGCTGATAGGTTGAATTGCTGGTATAGGCGATCAGCGATTGTCCGACGTCGAAGCCGGCGCGCCCCTTCAGGAAGGCATAGCCGGAGGCGATGTTCGCCCGTTTGAGGTTCTCGATCGTATTGTCGGCCACCCAATAGACGAAGGCCGCGAGAACGACGAGAGTGAGTACCTGATAAAAGATGCCACGGACCTGCGGGTCGTTGATGATCGACCCGGACGTTTTGCTTTTCTCAGGCGTAGTTGTGACGCCAATCGCCATACAATGCCTCTTTCCCCTTTTCACCCTTTTGGGTGTTCTTATCGTTGGGATGGGGAAGCGGTTGTCCGCTTCCCCAGTCGTGTCAGATCGCCTTAGCGGATCGGCGGTGCGTACTGGATGCCGCCCTTGTTCCACAACGCGTTGAGGCCGCGCTCGATCTTGAGCGGGCTGCCGGCGCCGATGTTGCGGTCGAAGACTTCGCCGTAGTTGCCGACGGCCTTGATGATGTTCACGGCCCATTCGTTGGTCAGGCCGAGGTCGGTGCCGATCTTCGAGTCAGCTTCGACGCCGAGGAAGCGCTGGACGTCCGGGTTCGTGGACTTCTTCATTTCTTCCACGTTTGCCTGGGTGATGCCGAACTCTTCGGCCTGGATCAGGGCGTAGTGGACCCAGCTGACAATGTCGAACCACTGGTCGTCACCCTGGCGAACGGCCGGACCAAGCGGCTCCTTCGAGATGATCTCCGGCAGAATCATGTGATCGTCGGGCTTCGACAGCGTCAGACGCAGCGAATAGAGACCCGACTGGTCGGTAGTGTAAACGTCGCAACGGCCAGCGTCATAGGCGGCGTTCACTTCTTCGAGCTTTTCGAAGACGACCGGATTGTACTGCAGGTTGTTGGACTTGAAGTAGTCGGCAAGGTTAAGTTCGGTGGTGGTGCCGGTCTGCACGCAGACGGCTGCGCCCGAAAGCTCGAGGGCCGACTTGACGTTCAGGCTCTTGCGAACCATGAAGCCCTGGCCGTCATAGTAATTCACCGGGCGGAAGTTGAAGCCGAGCGCGGTGTCGCGGTTGATCGTCCAGGTGGTGTTGCGGGCAAGGACGTCGACCTCGCCGGACTGCAGTGCCGGGAAGCGTTCCTTGGCCGAAGTGGGCGTGTACTTTACCTTGCTGCCATCCGCGAAGATCGCGGCGGCGATTGCCTTGCAGTAGTCAACGTCGAAACCGCTCCAGTTGCCCGAAGCATCCGGTGCCGCGAAGCCGGCAAGGCCGGTGTTCACGCCGCACTGGACAAAGCCCTTGGCCTTCACGTCGTCAAGGGTGGCGCCGGAAGCCGCCTGTGTGCCAATCCCCATGACAGCAGCGCCAACGAGAGCTGTCAGAATTCTTCTTGCCATTTTTAGAACCTTTTTCTGTTGTCGTTAGTTCCCGCCTGCACCGCCGCCTCTCCTGGCGCGTGCAGTCTCCGCCACCCTCCTGGCGCGAGTACAGGCTATCTCATGCTCAAATTCCATGAGGGTCAAGAGAGGCTGCCGATTTTCTGATTTTGCATGTGAAAAACTCGAAACAAGCCAGAAAGTTAGGCAGTTCTTGGGGGAAGCGAGCGGGCGCTGGACGAAAAATCGCCAAATGCCCGCCAATAACTGCCAAAACGACACTCCATGATTTTTGCCACTTGACCGCGGTTGTAGCTCATTCGAAGAGTTTCTCATTCGAAATTAGAAGCGGAACATGCAATGGCAGACAGCGGCAATGTGAATGGCAAGAGGGGCATCAACACCCGTCTCGCTCATAGCGGCAACAATCCCTCCGACTATTTCGGCTTCGTCAATCCGCCGGTGGTGCATGCGTCCACCGTGCTGTTTCCCAATGCGAAGACGATGGAAACGCGCGCACAGAAATACACCTACGGGACGCGCGGAACGCCGACCACGGATGCGCTTTGTGACGCGATCAACGAGCTCGAAGGTTCCGCCGGGACGATCCTGGTGCCCTCGGGTCTGGCTGCGGTGACGGTGCCGTTCCTCGCTTACCTTTCAGCGGGCGACCACGCGTTGGTCGTCGATTCGGTCTATTTCCCGACGCGCCACTTCTGCGACACGATGCTGACGCGTCTCGGCGTCACCGTCGAATATTACGATCCGATGATCGGTGCGGGTATCGAATCGCTGATCCGCCCGAACACGCGTCTGGTGCACACGGAAGCGCCGGGCTCGAACACGTTCGAGATGCAGGACATCCGCGCGATTGCCACCGCCGCCCATCGCCATGGCTGCGTCGTCACCATGGACAATACCTGGGCGACGCCGGTCTATTTCAAGCCGCTTGACCATGGCGTCGACGTATCGATCCATGCGGCCACCAAATATCCATCCGGGCACTCGGACGTGCTTTTCGGCACCGTGTCGGCGAACGCTGCGCATTGGCCGGCATTGACGGAGGCGATGGTCACGCTTGGCGTCTGCGTCTCGCCGGACGACAGCTATCAGATCCTGCGCGGCCTCAGAACCATGGGCATCCGTCTCGAACGCCATCAGGAAAGTGCGCTGACACTGGCGAAATGGCTCGAAACGCGGGACGAAGTCGCGCGCGTACTGCATCCGGCGCTGCCAAGCTTCCCCGGCCACGAACTCTGGAAGCGTGATTTCAGCGGCGCGAGCGGCATCTTCTCCTTCGTCCTGAAGGCGGAAAGCCCTGATCGTTTCAAGGTCAAGGCGCACGCTTTCCTCGACGCGCTGAAACTGTTCGGGCTGGGTTACTCCTGGGGCGGGTTCGAAAGTCTCGCCGTTCACGTTGGCCTGGGAGATCGCAAGGTCGCGCTGGCGCCGACGGAAGGGCCGGTCATCCGCCTGCAGATCGGCCTCGAGGATGTGCCGGATATCCGCCGCGACATCGAAGCGGGATTGGCGGCCGCGAACGCCGTCTGACGAAAAGGGCGCCGCGACCATTCGCGGCGCCTTGCCACCATCGATTATTGAAGGCTGGAGGCTTCGTCGAGCGTCTTGTCGGACTCGCAAAGGTCGCCGCCGCAGACTTGTTTGCTGCCTGTCTTCGCCCTCGAATCGAGGTCGATTTAAGGAGAGATACGGTAGCGTCGGAAACTAGGGCCGCTTGGCGCCGTAGCCGTAGAGCCAGTCGAGGTCGGCGGCGAGCGCGTCTGGTCCCTTGAGTTTCAGGACGATGTCGCGGCCGAGGCGCAAAGGCCCCCGGGCATGGTAGGCGAAGTGATTGAATGCCGCACGCCGGCGGACCCGGGCGATGCGTGGCCGGCGTTTCGCTTCGAATGTCGCCAGCGCCTGTGGGACATTGGTGCCGGTGGCCAGGCAGTCGGAAAGCTCGAAGGCGTCCTCGATTGCCATGGCTGCGCCCTGTGCCGCAAAAGGCGTCATCGCATGGGCCGCATCTCCGATCAGCACGGTCTTGCGTCCGTCCTGCCAGGCGCCATCGTCCACGGTGCACAATGGCCAATAGGTGGGGGCCGCAGCCATTTCGAGCAGCGAGCGGATGCCTGCATTCCAGCGTGAGAAAGCATTCAGACAATCCTGGCGCCGCTCGTCCGAATCCTTGCCGACCCAGACGGCGTCGGTCTCCTTGCCCTCGATGATCGCGACGAGATTGAAGCCGTCAACTTCCCGCAACGGGTAGGCGACGAGATGGGCGCGAGGACCGAGGAACGCCGTCACCTGGTTCGGTTTGAGGAGGCCCGCGGCCTTATCGCGCGCGAGCGTCATGCGCCAGGCGACGTTGCCCGAGAAGCTGACGCGGCCGGCACCGGGTACGCTGTTGCGCAATCGCGACCAGATCCCGTCGGCGCCGACGATGATGTCCGGGCGGCGCCCCGTCAGTTTTGCGATGGTCTGCTCGTCGGGAGTATCGGTCTGGTGGCCAAGCTGCAGGCGGCAATGAGGCTCGGCCTCGACGGCGGAAAGCAGGACCTTCTGCAGGCTGGCACGATGCATGACGGCATAGGGGGCATGCCAGCGGCGGCGGGCGAAAGCGCCAGCCGATACGCTGGCCAGAGGGCTCAGGGTTACGCCATCGACCAGGCCGATGTGTTCGGGTTCACTCCAGTAGCCTTCGAGCTTCGAGAGGAGGCCGAGCTCGATCAGGATGCGCGAGGCGTTCGGTGACAGCTGCAGGCCGGCGCCGACCTCGGTCAGTGCCTCGGCTCGCTCGATGATGTCAACCTCGAAGCCGCGGCGGGCGAGGCACAAGGCGGCCGTAAGCCCGCCGATACCGGCACCGATGATCGCGACAGCACGCGACATCGTGGCTTGTCAGGCGGCTTTGTGGGCGAAGAGGCAGCCGGGCGGATTGGTTTCCGTCGCCTTCAGCTTCGGATTGTAGCGATAGAGCGTGGAGCAGTAGGAGCAGACCTTTTCGTTGCCGTCGCCCATATCGATGAAGATGTGCGGGTGATCGTACGGAATGGACGCGCCGGTGCACATGAATTCCTTGACGCCGATTTCGATTGCCTGATGTCCGCCGTCGTTCTGGAAGTGCGGGATGCTGTGGCCGGCCATGTCATGCTCCGATGAATGCAAGTCTGAAAGTTGCCGGCACCATAGTGAGCTTTGCTGCAAAAGTGTAGCGGCAAACACGCCGCAGCTGTGGTTTTTGCCGGGGCGGGGTTTCACTCGCCAGGGCGACGAACTAGGTTGCACCGGATCGATACCCCTAGGATGATAAAGATGGATCTCAATCCGCCGCCGTTTTCCCGCTTTACCCACGAGGGCCTGGAGATAGCCTTCTTCGACGAAGGTGATCCAGCCGGCGCACCCATTCTGCTCATTCACGGGTTTGCCTCGAGCGCCAACGTCAACTGGGTGTTCCCTGGCTGGCTGAAGACGCTGGGCGATGCCGGTTACCGGGTGATCGCGCTCGACAATCGCGGGCATGGCATCAGCAGCAAACCCTATGATCCAGCACTCTATCATCCGCAGCAGATGGCGGGTGACGCCGTGGCGCTTCTGGGCCATCTCGGCATCGCCGAGGCGCATGTGATGGGCTACTCCATGGGCGCCCGCATCTCCGCATTTCTGGCACTTGCGCATCCCCACCGGGTGCGCTCCCTGGTCTTCGGCGGCCTCGGCATCGGCATGGTGACAGGGGTAGGGGATTGGGACCCGATCGCCGATGCCCTGGTGGCGCCCTCTCTGGAGGTCGTGACCCATGCGCGCGGCCGCATGTTCCGCGCCTTTGCCGACCAGACCAAAAGCGACAGGCAGGCGCTTGCGGCCTGTATCTCGACATCCCGCGATCTGCTGACGGCCGAGGACATGGCGCGCATCGACGTGCCCACCCTGATCGGCGTCGGGACGAAGGACGACATTGCCGGCTCGCCGCAGGAACTGGCGGCGCTGATGCCCAATGCGCGTGCGCTTGATATTCCGGGCCGGGACCATATGCTCGCGGTTGGAGATCGGGTTTTCAAGAAGGCCGTACTCGAGTTCCTCGAGGAGGTTGACGGAGAGCACCGTAGGCTTGCCCGCTCCTGAGCTGCTCGACCGAGAGTGGAACTGGGGCCGGGCCATTTAAGTCATGTCGGATTTCCCCTATAGTGACTGTGGGACGGACAGGAAGGAGAGCGACGATGGTCGCCAAGACCGAACTTCGCCAGACGGAAGCGTTGAAGGTGATGGACCCGATCTGGAACAGCCTGCGTGAGGAAGCCCGCGTGGCAGCCGAGCAGGACCCGATGCTGGCGGCCTTCCTCTATTCCACGGTGGTCAATCAGCACTCGCTCGAAGAAAGCGTGATCTATCGCATCTGCGAGAGGTTGGATCATCCCGACCTCCAGGCGAACCTCCTGCGGCAGACCTTCTCGGAGATGCTCGAGGATTGGCCGGAATGGGGCGCCATTCTGCGCGTCGATATCCAGGCGGTCTACGACCGCGATCCCGCCTGCACCCGCTTCATCGAGCCGGTGCTCTATTTCAAGGGGTTCCACGCCATCCAGACGCACCGCCTGGCCCATTGGCTCTTGAAGCGCGGCCGCAAGGACTTCGCGTTCTATCTGCAGAGCCGTTCGTCGAGCGTCTTCCAGACGGACATCAACCCGGCCGCCCGCATTGGCCGCGGCATCTTCCTTGACCACGCCACCGGTCTCGTCGTCGGCGAGACGGCCGTGATCGGCGACAATGTCTCTATCCTGCACGGCGTGACGCTCGGTGGCACGGGCAAGGAAGGCAGCGATCGCCATCCGAAGATCGCCGATGGGGTCCTGATCGGCGCCGGCGCCAAGATCCTCGGCAATATCCATATCGGCCATTGCTCGCGTGTCGCCGCGGGCTCGGTCGTTTTGAAACCGGTACCGCCGAAGTCGACCGTTGCAGGCGTGCCGGCGAAGGTGGTGGGGGAGGCCGGTTGCTCCGAGCCGTCGCGTCAGATGGACCAGATCCTGAGCAGCTTCGATATCTGAACATACGGGAACCGGTGCGTAAGCCTCTTTCGAGGGGTTTACACCCGGCGATGCAGCGTGCGAGAAGCGCCGCACAGATAAACGGCTACGGAGACGTGTTTTGAAGCCCGAAGAAATCCGCAAGCTTGAAGCCTATTTCAAGCGCACCTTCAACCAGCAGATGGTCGTCAAGGCTCGCCCGAAGAAGGACGAGTCCGCTGAGGTCTATCTCGGTGACGAGTTCCTCGGTGTCGTTTTCCGCGATGAGGAAGATGGCGAGCTTTCCTACAACTTCTCCATGGCGATCCTCGACATCGACCTCTAAGTCCTGACGAGGGACGACAAAGTAGCGAGCCCCGAAAATCCCTGCGATTTTTGGGGCTTATTGTTTCTGGTGAAGCCTTGATGTCACTTTGGGCAATTGCTCGCGGCCTTCATCTTCTGTCTTCGGCAAAGATCGAAGGAAATTTTACGCTCGACGGCATTTCTTCATCAAGTTGTTGCATCCGTTGTATTTTATTGCATTGCACACTCGTCTTGACTTTTTGTGCGGTGCACATAAACTGAAGCCTCCCAGATCAGGCCGTCACTAAGGAGACACCCGATGTTCAACTTCGATGATGCAAACAAGAAGAGCAAAGAAGCCATTGACGTGGCTGTAAAGAGCTATTCCGCTTGGACCAAGGGTCTCCAGGCTATCGCGACCGAGGCTGCCGACTATTCCAAGAAGTCCTTCGAAGAAGGCGTCGCGCACGTTGAGAAGCTGTCGGCCACCAAGAGTGTCGAAGCTGTTTTCGAACTGCAGACCAACTACATCAAGTCGAGCTACGAAGGCTTCGTCGCCGAGGCTACGAAGATCGGCGAAATGTACGCTGATCTCGCCAAGGATGCTTACAAGCCCTACGAAGCGCCGGTTGCCAAGGCAACGGCAGCAGTGAAGGCCGCCGCTGCCGCCGCCTGATCGCCGAGCACGGAACAAGTTTCTCGAGGGCCGGTCGCAGCAATTGCGACCGGCCCTTTTGTTTTCCCGCTTTTGCTGTGAGCGGCCCGAAGAAAGTTGATCAATCTTGCGCGCGGTCGTGCGATTATGATTGCAGTGCGTTGGTTCGGTCTTAAAATCTGAAAACGAACCATTAGATAAAGGGCAAGCACGCTGCGGCCGTATTCAATGGGGTCGCTGCTGTACAAGGAACTGACAAGAATGATCGCCATGCCGGTCCGGATGCAGCAAGGTAGCGATGACGAGGGAAACGGCAACAACCGCAGCACGTCCGTCATCACGCGTACCAAGCCGAAGACCAAAAAGCCAAGTTTGTATCGTGTTCTGCTTTTGAATGACGATTACACGCCGATGGAGTTTGTCATCCATATTCTGGAGCGCTTCTTTCAGAAGGACCCGGAAGAGGCGACCCGTATCATGCTCCACGTCCACAATCACGGCGTCGGAGAGTGCGGCGTCTTCACCTATGAGGTCGCCGAAACCAAGGTGACGCAGGTGATGGATTTTGCCCGGCAGCATCAGCATCCGTTGCAATGCGTCATGGAAAAGAAATGAGGAACTAACGTGCCAACATTTTCGCCCAGCCTCGAAAAGGCGCTGCACCAGGCACTGACTTTTGCCAACGAGCGCCATCATGAATACGCCACGCTCGAGCATCTGCTTTTGGCATTGATCGACGATGCCGACGCGGCCGCCGTGATGGGCGCCTGCAACGTCAATCTCGAGACGCTGCGCAAGACCGTGACGGATTATGTCGACAACGAGCTTTCCAATCTCGTGACCGGCTACGATGAGGACTCCAAGCCGACGGCGGGGTTCCAGCGTGTCATCCAGCGCGCTGTTATCCACGTCCAGTCGTCCGGCCGCGAGGAAGTGACCGGCGCCAACGTGCTGGTTGCCATCTTCGCCGAGCGCGAGAGCCATGCTGCCTATTTCCTGCAGGAGCAGGAGATGACGCGTTACGACGCCGTCAACTTCATTTCGCACGGTATCGGCAAGCGCCCCGGCAGTTCCGAGTCCCGGCCGGTACGCGGCGCCGACGATCACGAATCCGAGCAGAAGCCTTCGCGCGACACCGAGGAAAACGGCCCCAAGAAGCAGCAGGACGCTCTGACTGCCTATTGCGTCAACCTCAATGAAAAGGCGAAGTCCGGCAAGATCGACCCGTTGATCGGGCGCCACGCCGAGGTGAACCGCACCATCCAGGTGCTGTGCCGCCGTTCCAAGAACAATCCGCTCTATGTGGGCGACCCCGGCGTCGGCAAGACGGCGATCGCCGAAGGCCTTGCCAAGCGGATCGTCGAAAAGAAGGTACCGGAGGCGCTGCAGGATGCGACGATCTTCTCGCTGGACATGGGCACCTTGCTCGCCGGCACGCGTTACCGCGGCGATTTCGAGGAGCGCCTGAAGCAGGTCGTCAAGGAACTTGAGGACTATCCGGGCGCCGTGCTCTTCATCGACGAGATCCACACCGTCATCGGTGCTGGCGCCACGTCCGGTGGCGCGATGGATGCGTCCAACCTGCTGAAGCCGGCGCTGTCTTCCGGCGCGATCCGTTGCATCGGTTCGACGACCTACAAGGAATACCGTCAGTTCTTCGAGAAGGACCGGGCGCTCGTCCGCCGCTTCCAGAAGATCGACGTGAACGAGCCGACGATTGCCGATGCGATCGAGATCATGAAGGGTCTGAAACCCTACTTCGAGGAATATCATCACCTGAAATACTCGAACGAGGCGATCAAGGCGGCTGTCGAGCTCTCGGCCCGTTACATCAACGATCGCAAGCTGCCCGACAAGGCGATCGACGTGATCGACGAGTCCGGCGCGGCGCAGATGCTGCTGCCCGCCGGCAAGCGCCGTAAGCTGATCACCGAGAAGGAGATCGAAGCGACGATCGCGACGATGGCGCGCATCCCGCCGAAAACCGTCTCCAAGGACGACGAGGCAGTGCTTGCCAATCTCGAGAAGGAGCTGCGCTCGGTCGTCTATGGCCAGGACCTGGCGATCGAAGCACTCGCTTCGTCGATCAAGCTGGCGCGTGCCGGCCTGCGGGAACCGAACAAGCCGATCGGCTGCTACGTCTTCTCCGGCCCGACCGGCGTCGGCAAGACGGAAGTTGCCAAGCAGCTTGCGACCTCGCTCGGCGTCGAACTTCTGCGCTTCGACATGTCGGAATACATGGAGCGGCACACGGTTTCGCGCCTGCTCGGTGCACCTCCCGGCTATGTCGGCTTCGACCAGGGCGGCCTATTGACCGATGGCGTCGACCAGCATCCGCATTGCGTGCTGCTGCTCGACGAGATCGAGAAGGCGCATCCGGACCTATTCAACATCCTGTTGCAGGTCATGGATCACGGTTCGCTGACCGATCATAACGGCAAGAAGATCGACTTCCGCAACGTCATCCTGATCATGACGACCAATGCCGGCGCATCGGAAATGGCCCGGGCCGCCATCGGCTTCGGTTCTTCCAAGCGCACGGGTGAGGATGAAGAGGCGCTGAACCGCCTGTTCACGCCGGAATTCCGCAACCGTCTGGACGCGGTGATCCCGTTCGCCTCGCTGCCGACCCCGGTTATCCACCAGGTGGTGCAGAAGTTCGTCATGCAGCTGGAGACCCAGCTTGCCGAGCGCAACGTCACCTTCGACCTCGCGCCCGAGGCGATCGCCTGGCTTGCCGAGAAGGGCTACGACGAGAAGATGGGTGCCCGGCCTCTCGCTCGTGTCATCCAGGAAAACGTCAAGAAGCCGCTCGCCGATGAAATCCTCTTCGGCAAGCTGAAGAAGGGCGGCGTCGTCAAGGTGACGATCGGCACCAAGGCCGATGGCACCAAGGGCTTGCTGCTGGATGCCGTTCCCGAAACTACGCCGATCAAGCCGAAGGCAGAGGTTTCCCGTCCGGCGATGAAGACGACAAAGCCGAAGAAGGCCGAGGACAAGGAAGAAGTGGGCGCCGAGCCTGCGTCGAAGTCCAAGCCGAAGAAGGCCGCCGCCAAGGCGTCGTCGGGTGGCGACGCTGGGGCCAGCGACGCGGCTCCGAGAAAGGGCCGCACGGTGCCGAAGGTGCCGCGCAAGAAATAGGCGCTTGCAAGAAATGTTCGACGGTGTCGGATGCAAACCATCCGGCACCGTTTTTCTGAGTCAAGACAGTCCGGAAGTGCCGATGAATAGGGAAGAAGACGAGCAATCTTCGCTCGCCTGGTTCGGGAAGGGTATGCGCGGCATCTTCAGCCTGCCGGCCTTCATCCTGATGCTGTCCTTCGTCGGCTTCTGCTCGCTGACGGCGCAGGCCGGAATTCCGGTGCAGCAGGTCGTCTTCATGACCGGCATCGTCTGGGCGCTTCCGGCCAAGGTTATCCTTGTTGGCTCGATGATGAGCGGCGCAAACCTTGCGGCCGCGTTCCTGGCGGTTTCGCTGTCGTCCGTTCGTTTGATGCCGATGGTTGCGGCGCTCGTTCCGGAATTGCGCACGTCGCGAACGCCGACATGGCTGCTCCTCGTCCTGTCGCACTTCATCGCGATCACCGCCTGGGTGTTCGCAATGGAGAAGGTGCCGAAGGTGCCGCGTGGGCGGCGTGCCGCCTTCTTTGCCGGCTTCGGCATCACGCTCGTCGCGACAAACATGCTGCTGGTCGCCGTCGTCTACCACTTCGTCGCGGACTTTCCGCCGATCGTCGCCGGCTGCCTCTTCTTCCTGACACCCGTCTATTTCCTCGCATCGATATGGCATTCAGCGCGCCACCCCGTCGTCTACGTCGCGCTCTTGTTCGGCCTCGCCGGCGGGCCGCTGTTCTACTGGCTGTTTCCGGAATTCGATATCCTGATTGCCGGCCTTGGTGGCGGCACGCTCGCCTGGTTGGTCGAGCGCCTTTGGCGCCAACGCAAGGAGGTAGGCGCATGACGTGGCAGGACGGTTGGTGGCCCTATGCCTTCATCGCGATCGCCGGCTGGCTGGCAACCGACATCTGGCGCTGGCTGGGCGTCGTTGCCGGCAACAAGCTGCGCGATGATTCCGAAGCGCTGAACTGGGTGAGGGCGGTCGCGACCGCTCTTGTCGCCGCGGTCATCGCCAAGCTCGTCCTCTATCCGACGGGTGTGCTCGAGCAATCCCCACTCTGGCTGCGCACGGGGGCCGTTGCGCTTGGGGCCGTGGCTTTCTTTCTCTTCGGCCGAAAGCCGGCGATCGGGATAGCGACTGCGATCGCCGGGCTTGCGTCGGGGCTCTGGTTTCTCGGTTTCTGAGCGCTCATCTTCGCCGCAGGCCGGTGACGCAAGAAGACCATCCGCCGAGCACGAAAGCCGTCTCGGCGGAACAACAACTCTGGAAGAGATTGAAGGCGCGATCAGAGCGCCTGCCGAACCTTTTCGGCATTGGCCGCCAGCACGGCGCCGTCTTCCATCGTACCGGAATGCGGCTTCAGCGGCACGCCCGCGCGCCGCGGAATGACATGGAAGTGCAGGTGGAAGACCGATTGGCCGGCCGGCGCCTCGTTGAACTGCATGACCGTGACGCCATCCGCCTCGAAGGCCTCTTTCGCTGCGACCGCCAGTTTCTGCACGGTGGCAATCAGCGTTGGCAGCGTCGCCGGATCGGCATCGAGCAGGTTGCGCGAGGGCGCCTTCGGAACGACGAGCAAATGGCCTTCGGCCTGCGGCATGACATCCATGAACGCGATCGTCGCATCGTCCTCGTAGACGCGATGCGAAGGGATTTCGCCGCGCAGGATCTTGGCGAAGATGTTGTTGTCGTCATAGCTCATTGTCGTTCCTCATGAATTGGCGCAGGCCGGCCCTCGCCGAAGCGGTCTAGTCGTCTTGCCGCTCACCTTTGCGGAAAGGTCCGTGTTCTGCAAGAATCTCGCCCGTTTCCTCCACATCCCTGCGCTCGCGGTCAAGATAGTCGGCGACCGCGCGGGCGAGCCCTGGATGGGTGATGAAATGCGCCGAATGGGTGATGACGGGCATATAGCCTCGCGCGAGCTTGTGTTCGCCCTGGGCGCCGGCCTCGACCCGCTTCAAGCCCTTGGCGATCGCGAAGTCGATCGCCTGGTGGTAGCAGACTTCGAAATGCAGGAACGGATGGTCCTCGATGCAGCCCCAGTGACGGCCGTAGAGTGCGTCACCGCCGATGAAGTTGATCGCGCCGGCAATGTAGCGGCCGTTGCGGCGTGCCATCACTAGCAGAATATCGTCGGCCATGCGTTCGCCGATCAGCGAATAGAAGGCGCGCGTCAGATAGGGACGACCCCACTTGCGGCCGCCGGTGTCCATGTAGAAGGCGAAGAACTGGTCCCAGATCGCTTCCGTCAGGTCGCGGCCTGTCAGCCAGTCGATCGAGATGCCGTTCTCGAGCGCAGCCCTGCGTTCCTTCTTGAGCGCCTTGCGCTTGCGCGAGGCAAGGGTCTCCAGGAAATCGGCGTGCGATCCGTAACCCTCGTTGGAGAAATGGAACTGCTGGTCGGTGCGGTGCAGGAAGCCGGCACGCTCGAGGGCAGGCATCTCGGCTTCCGGCACGAAGGTGACATGCACCGACGACACATCGTGCCTGCGCGCAAGCTCCTTCAAGCCCGCGGCAAGCGCATCCTGCACCGCCCGCCCGTTCTCACCCGGCGCCGTAAGCAGTCTCGGTCCGGTGGCCGGCGTGAAGGGGATGGAGCTTTGCAGCTTCGGATAGTAGCGCCCGCCGGCCCGCTCAAACGCGTCGGCCCAGCCATGGTCAAAGACATATTCGCCCTGGCTGTGGTTCTTCAGATAACAGACGAGGCCGCCGCGCAGATGGCCGTCCGATCCTTCGAGAAGCAGGTGCTGGCCGAGCCAGCCGGTCTTGGCGGTTGCCGATCCGGATTCTTCGAGAGCGGAGAGATAGGCATGCGAGAGGAAGGGATTGTAGACGCCGTCGGGATGCTCCTTCGACGCACCGGAAAGCACGTTCCAACGTGCTGCCGGCACATCGGCGAAGGACTGGGCTATGCGGATGGTGACGGCGTCTGACATCAGTTCAGGAAACCAGGGCCTCCCGCGGGTCGAAACCCTCGAAGGTCATTTGGTCCGCGTGGGCGTAAGTGTAAGCCTCGGCCTGCCGGTCGCGCACGGTCCAGGTGATGATCGTCTTGCCGAGTGTCCGCTCCTTGGTGATGAACGAATTCGGCAGGTGGCCGTAGTGATAGGAGATGAAATCGAGCCCGAGCTGCATCGCTTCCTCGTGCACGAAGAAGGTTTCGGGATTGGCGCCTTCTGCGGTCAGGCCGAGCGGGTAGGGTGCGTCGAGCGCCTTCAGATCCTTGAGCAGCCAGTGATCGAAGCTCATCAGGGCGACGTGCCCCTTGTATCCTTCGAGGGTCTCCAGAACGGCGGCGGCAAAGCCTTCGTCGTCGCCCTTGCGGCCCTTGAGTTCGATGACGAGGGGAACCTTGCCGTCGACCAGCCGCAGCATCTGCGTCAAGGTCGGCACCTTGTCTTTGGTCCCGCCAATCGCCATCAGCCCGAGCTCGCCGGCGGTGCGTGAGCGAACGTCGCCCTTGATACCGCAGAGGCGCTGCGTGTCGTCGTCATGGAAGACGACCGGGATGCTGTCGGCGGTGTATTGCAGGTCGCACTCGATCGCAAAACCCGCCTCGACCGCGCGGGAGAATGCCGAGAGCGTATTCTCCCACACTTGCCTGTTCATGTCGTGATAGCCGCGATGGGCGATCGGTTGGGCCTTCAGCCAGGAAATATCAGCCATGCCGGGCACCCTGATCAGGCAATCTCGATGACCGCGTCGATTTCGACGGCGGCATTGAAGGGGAGCGAGGCCATGCCGACGGCGGCGCGGGCGTGCTTGCCGGCTTCGCCGAGCGCGCCGGCCAACAGATTGGATGCGCCGTTGATGACCAGATGCTGCTCGGTGAATTCCGGCGTCGAGGCGACGAAGCCGTTGATCTTTACGAGACGACGGATGCGGCCGAGGTCGCCGCCGAGCGCGGATTTTGCCTGTGCGAGGATGTTGATCGAGCAGAGTTCGGCGGCGCGCTGCGCGCGGGCGACGTCGACATCCTTGCCGACAATGCCCGTCACCGCGACCTTGCCGTCCTCCATCGGAAGCTGCCCGGAGATGTACAGCATGGAGCCGCTGATCACGTACGGCACATAGTTCGCGACCGGGGTCGCAGCCTGGGGAAGGGTGACGCCGAGGTCCTTGAGGCGCGTTTCGATCTCTGCGGACATGGAAAGCTCCATTGTTGTCTTTTGTGTTAAAATCCTGCATTCAGGCCGGATCGCGGCGGGGGGCCGGCTTTTCCTGCAATCACCGCCTCGCTTCTGCCGAACGCTTGTTTATAGCATTGCCGGCGAGTCCAACAGGAGGAAACGGATGTTTCATAAAGGCTTCGGTCTCGTCACACTGGGCAGCGTTTGTTTCGCCGTCATGACGGCGTCGGGCGCGACGGCGGCGAGTGCGAACATCCTCGTACCGCATCGCGCCGTCTATGATCTTGAACTCAAGGATGCGTCTGATCGTTCGGGCATTGCCGGAATGTATGGTCGTATGGTCTATGAATTCAATGGCTCCGCCTGCGAGGGCTATACGGTCAGCTTCCGCTTCGTGACCCAGGTCGACACCGGTGAGGAAGTGCGTCTCACCGACCAGCAGACGACCACCTATGAGGACCTGAAGAGCGGCAACTTCCGCTTCCTGACACGTTCCTTCACGGACGAGAAACTGGATAAGGAAGTGCGCGGCACCGCGCACGAGGAAAAGGCCGGCGTCAAGGTCGAGTTGACCGCGCCCGACAAGCGTGAGGTGGAACTCGCGGCCAGCCGGTTCCCGACCGCCCATATGATGGAAGTGATCTCGCGGGCGAAAAAGGGAGAAAGCCTGTTCGAGGCGCGCATTTTCGACGGTTCCGACTCCGGCGACAAGACGCTGATCACCTCGACCTTCGTCGGCAAAGCGCGCAAGCCCACCGCCGACGAGCCGGATGCGGGCAAGGCCGGCAAGTTCGGCAGCGAAAGCTATTGGCCGGTGACGATCTCCTATTTCAACGACGACAAGAGCGGCGATGCACTGCCGATCTACCGCATGTCGTTCAAGCTCTATGAAAACGGGATCACCCGGGACCTGACGATGGACTACGGCGATTTTGTCCTCAGCGGAAAGCTCGCCGACCTCGAAGTCTTCAATTCCGAGGACTGCAAATAGGCGATCCCGCCAAAAAGCGGCTTTCGCGTCTTGATTTCTCGGGCAGTTGAGGTTAAGGGGCTGCCCATTCCACACGTGAAGCATGGGATGTTCCGGGAGAAATCCGGATCGTTCCGCCGGTGGGCCGGTCGAAAGACCATGCTCGACGCTTCGCGGAGGTTCAACCGGAAAAGGAGAAAAGGCATGGCATTGCCTGATTTTAGCATGCGTCAGCTTCTGGAAGCTGGCGTTCACTTCGGCCACCAGACGCACCGCTGGAACCCGAAGATGAAGCCGTACATTTTCGGCGATCGTAACAACGTTCACATCATCGACCTCGCTCAGACCGTACCGATGCTGTCGCGCGCCCTGCAGGTCGTCAGCGACACCGTTGCCAACGGCGGCCGCGTTCTGTTCGTCGGCACCAAGCGCCAGGCTTCGGAAATCATCGCTGACGCTGCCAAGCGTTCGGCCCAGTACTACGTCAACGCTCGCTGGCTCGGCGGCATGATGACGAACTGGAAGACGATTTCGAACTCGATCCAGCGCCTGCGCAAGCTCGACGAAATCCTCGCTTCGGAAGCTTCGGGCTTCACCAAGAAGGAACGCCTGAACCTCGAGCGCGAGCGCGAAAAGCTGAACCGCGCACTCGGCGGTATCCGCGACATGGGCGGCACCCCGGACCTGATGTTCATCATCGACACCAACAAGGAATCGATCGCGATCGACGAAGCCAAGCGCCTCGGCATCCCGGTCGTCGCCGTCATCGACTCGAACTGCGATCCGGACCAGATCGACTATCCGATCCCGGGCAACGACGACGCTTCGCGCGCCATCGCTCTCTACTGCGACCTCATCGCTCGCGCTGCCATCGACGGCATCGCACGCCAGCAGGGCGCAGCGGGCCGTGACCTCGGCGCCTCTGCCGAAGTTCCGGTCGAGCCGGCACTCGACGAGGCCACCGACGCCTGATCGGGCCCTGGCGGCAGATAACCTCTGTCGCCCCCAATGAAATGTCGGGACGAGGCCGTTTGTGATGAAAGTCTGAACGGCCTTGTTCTTTTAAGCCGGGGATGGCGCCGATCCGTTCGGATCGTTGGATCCGAGCAACATCAGCGTGATGCATTCATCACGGTGTCACATTGAAAAGCCATTCCCTGCCAAACCTCCTGGCATCGCGCCATGCGCGGGTACGCCCCGCCAAACAGACAAAGAGGCAAAAAAGATGACTGTGACTGCAGCAATGGTGAAGGAACTGCGCGAAAAGAGCGGCGCAGGCATGATGGATTGCAAGAAGGCACTTGCTGAAACCAACGGCGACATGGAAGCAGCGATCGACTGGCTGCGCGCCAAGGGTATCGCGAAGGCCGACAAGAAGTCGGGTCGTACGGCTGCCGAAGGCCTCGTCGGCATCGTCAGCGGCGGCGCCAAGGCCGTCGTCGTCGAAATCAACTCCGAAACCGACTTCGTTGCCCGTAACGAAGCCTTCCAGGAACTCGTTCGCGGCGTTGCCAACGTAGCGCTCGGCACCGACGGCACGGTTGAAGCCATTGCAGCCGCAAACTACCCGGCGACCGGCAAGTCTGTCGACGAATCGATCAAGGACGCGATTGCCACGATCGGCGAGAACATGACGCTGCGTCGCGCAGCTCTGCTTAAGGTCGAAGACGGCGTTGTCGCAACCTACATCCACAACGCTGCCGGCGACGGCATCGGCAAGCTCGGCGTTCTCGTCGCGCTGAAGTCGGTCGGCGACAAGGAAGTGCTGTACTCGGTCGGCCGCCAGGTTGCCATGCACATCGCTGCGACCAATCCGCTGGCGATCCGCGCTGAAGAAGTCGACGCTGCTGTCGCCGAGCGCGAGCGCAACGTCTTCATCGAGCAGTCGCGCGCTTCGGGCAAGCCGGACAACATCATCGAAAAGATGGTCGAAGGCCGCATGCGCAAGTTCTTCGAAGAAGTCGCTCTGCTGTCGCAGGCCTTCGTCATGAACCCGGAAATCACCGTCGGTCAGGCCGTCAAGGACGCTGAAAAGCTCGCTGGCGCACCGATCGAAGTGACCGGCATGGCTCGCCTGCTGCTCGGCGAAGGCGTCGAGAAGGAAGAGTCCGACTTCGCCGCAGAAGTTGCGGCCGTCGCCAAGGGCTGATTTCTTCACCCATATTGGGAAAACCTCGGGGCATCGCGTGACAACGCGGTGCCCTTCGTGTATCGGGCTTCGTCAATGCGCCGGACCCGCCGGAAATTATTCCGCGGCGGTTGAAACCGGAGAGCGCAATATGTCCTTATGCGCTGTGCGCCGCCTTCGTGCGCACGCGCACCGATCTGATCAGGAGCGATGATGCCGGCCGAGCCAATCTATAAGCGTGTTCTCCTCAAAGCCTCCGGTGAAGCCCTGATGGGCAGCCAAGGCTTCGGTATCGACGTGGCGGTCGCCGACCGCATCGCCGCCGACATCGCCGAAGCGCGCGCCATGGGCGTCGAAGTCGGTGTCGTCGTCGGTGGCGGCAACATCTTCCGCGGCGTCGCAGTGGCCTCCAAGGGTGGAGACCGGGTGACCGGCGACCACATGGGCATGCTGGCAACGGTCATCAACGCGCTGGCGCTGGCAACCTCGCTGCGCAAGCTGGACATCGACACGGTCGTGCTTTCGGCGATCGCGATGCCGGAGATCTGCGAGAGCTTCTCGCAGCGCGCAACGCTTCATCATCTTTCGCTCGGCCGCGTCGTGATCTTCGCCGGCGGCACCGGCAACCCCTTCTTTACGACGGACTCGGCTGCGGCGCTGCGCGCGGCGGAAATGGGTGCTCAGGCCATTTTCAAGGGCACCCAGGTCGATGGTATCTATTCAGCCGACCCGAAGAAGGATCCGACCGCAACCCGTTTCGATCGCTTGACCCACAGCGAGGTCCTTGAAAAGGGCCTGGCCGTCATGGATGTTGCCGCCGTCGCGCTGGCACGCGAAAATACCATTCCGATCGTCGTCTTCTCGATCCACGAAAAGGGTGGTTTCGCGGAAATCTTGACCGGCGGCGGTCGCGCGACCATCGTCACAGACAACTAAGTACGCCGCAGAACGGCCCTCGGGCCGGCGAATGATAGAACGGGAGTTTCGACCATGAGTGAAGGTGTTGAACTGAAGGAACTGAAGCGTCGCATGGATGGCGCCATTTCCGCATTCAAGAGCGATATTGCATCGCTTCGTACCGGCCGGGCGTCGGCGAACGTTCTCGATCCGGTGACCGTTGAAGCCTACGGCTCGCGCGTGCCGCTCAACCAGGTTGCCAACATCACCGTTCCCGAGCCGCGCATGCTGTCCGTTTCGGTCTGGGACAAGCAGATGGTTGGCGCCGTCGATCGCGGCATTCGCGAATCGAACCTCGGCCTTAATCCGATCATCGACGGCCAGAACCTGCGCATTCCGTTGCCCGAGCTCAACGAAGAGCGCCGCAAGTCGCTGGTCAAGGTGGCCCACGACTACGCTGAAAAAGCCAAGGTAGCCGTACGCCACGTGCGTCGCGACGGTATGGATGACCTGAAAAAAGCCGAAAAGGATGGCGAAATCGGTCAGGATATCAGCCGTTCTCAGTCCGAGCGCGTGCAAAAGATGACCGACGAAACGATTTCCGAGATCGACCGCTTGCTCGCCGAGAAGGAAAAGGAAATCATGCAGGTCTGATCTGCTCGTGATCTGAGTCTCCTTTCGCGGACGCCTTATGCAAAATCTCATCTCCACGACCGTTCCTGAACATGTTGCCATCATCATGGATGGCAACGGACGTTGGGCGAACGCGCGTGGGCTACCGCGCACCATGGGGCATCGCAAAGGCGTCGAGATCGTTCGCGATGCCGTCAAGACGGCGGCCCAACTGGGTATTCGCTATCTGACGCTTTTTGCGTTCTCCTCGGAAAACTGGAGCCGGCCGGAGCCGGAGGTGAGCGACCTCATGGGGCTGCTCAAGACCTTCATCCGCCGGGATCTCGCCGACCTGCACCGCGAGAACGTCCGCATCCGTGTCATTGGCGACCGCTCGAACCTGCGCGGCGACATCCTGCCGTTGTTGATCGAGGCCGAGGAGACGACGCGGGCGAATACCGGAATTACCCTGGTTATCGCCTTCAACTACGGCGCGCGGGACGAGTTGAGCCGAGCGATGCGCCGCCTCGCCGTCGATGTCGCCGAAGGGCGCTTGCGCCCAGAGGACATCAACCAGGAACGCATTGCGGCCGCGCTGGACACCGCCGATATACCTGATCCGGACCTCATCATCCGTACGAGCGGCGAAGAGCGTTTGTCGAATTTCCTGCTCTGGCAGGGCGCCTATTCCGAACTGATCTTCGTTCCCGAACTGTGGCCCGACTTCACACGCGAGATCTTCCTGGCGGCTCTGGAGAAGTATGCTTGCCGGGAGCGCCGTTTCGGCGGATTGGTCGAGCCGACGCGGGCGGTTGGTTCCTGATGCAAACTGAACTCAAGCTTCGCATCGCTTCGGGAGTGGTGCTCGCAGCGGTCGCTCTCGCTGCGACTTGGTTCGGCGGGCTCGCTTTCCAGTTCCTTTCCGTCCTGATCGGGCTTCTCGTCTACTACGAGTGGTCGACGATCACCGGCCTTGTTGAGCGCGATTTCCAGGGCAATGCCTTTGGTTGGCTTTCCATGGCGGTGATCGCAGGTCTCGTCGTCACCGGCTACATCGGCTACAGCCTTCCCGTCCTGGCGTTCGGCATCGGCGCCGCATTGCTTTGGGTCCTTGTTCAAAAGACGAGCTGGTGGCTGCCCGGGGGCATTGCCTATGCGGGTCTCACCGGCATCTCGCTGGCCGCGCTGCGTGGCGCCGACGATCTCGGCCTGATCGCAACCTTGTTCGTCTTTGCGGTGGTCTGGGCAACCGACATTTTCGCCTATTTCACCGGCCGTGCGATCGGTGGCCCGAAGCTCGCGCCGCGCATATCGCCCGGTAAGACTTGGTCCGGCGCCATCGGTGGCACGATTTGTGGCATCCTCGCCGGTGTTGCCGTTTTTATGGCATACTTTTCGCTGCAAGATCTTCGGATCCCGATCATTGCCTTGGTGCTTTCGGTTGCCAGCCAGGTTGGGGATCTGTTCGAATCCTTCATCAAGCGGCGCTTTGGCGTGAAGGATTCGAGTCGTCTCATTCCAGGGCACGGCGGAGTCATGGATCGAGTCGACGGTTTGATATTCGCCTGCGTCGCGGCGTTGATTCTGGTCATGATTCAGTATTTCGTCAGCGACGGGCGCCAGATCGCCTTCGGTTCGGTCCTGCTCGGCCCCTGATGCCGACCGCAGGGACTTGAGGAACGTTCATGACCTATCTGCTTGATGCCTTTCAGCTTCTGACCGGCTATATCATCCCCTTCCTTCTCGTGCTGACCTTGCTGGTATTCGTACACGAGATGGGGCACTACCTCGTTGGCCGCTGGTCGGGAATACGTATCCTTGCCTTTTCGATCGGCTTCGGTCCCGAACTGGTCGGCTGGACCGATCGGCGCGGAACACGCTGGAAATTGTCGGTGATCCCGCTCGGCGGCTACGTCAAGTTCTTCGGCGACGAGGACGCGGCGAGCGTGCCGGACTATAAGCGCCTGGAAGCGATCGCGCCGGAAGAGCGCGGCAAGACCTTTGTTGGCGCCAGGCTCTGGAAGCGGGCGGCCACCGTTGCCGCAGGACCGATCGCCAACTTCATCCTCGCGATTGCGATCTTCGCCGTTCTTTTCTCCGTTTATGGCCGCCAGGTCGCCGATCCGGTGGTGGCGCGGGTGAACGAAAACAGCGCAGCCGCGCAGGCGGGCGTTATCCCGGGCGACCGGCTGATCTCGATCGACGGCACGCCCGTGACGACCTTCGATGACGTTCGCCGCTATGTCAGCGTTCGGCCCGAACTGAAGATCACGATTCGGATCGAGCGCAATGGCGCGATACTCGATCTGCCGATGGTGCCTCAGCGGACGGAGCTCGCCGACCAGTTCGGCAACAAGATGGAGATTGGCATCATCGGCATCCTGACCGACCAGGAAGCCGGCAATTTCCGCACCGTCACCTATGGCCCGATCGAGGCCGTGGGGCAGGGCGTCCTGCAAAGCTGGCACGTGATCACGGGCACCTTCGACTACCTTGGCAATGTGCTGACCGGACGGATGAAAGCGGACCAGATCGGTGGTCCGATCCGCGTCGCCAAGGTTTCCGGACAGATGGCGACGCTCGGTATTCCATTCCTGCTGAATATCGCTGCAATCCTGTCAGTTTCCATAGGATTGCTTAACCTCATGCCCGTGCCGGTGCTTGATGGCGGCCATTTGATGTTCTATGCGGTTGAGGCCTTGCGCGGGAAGCCTGTCGGTCCTGCCGCGCAGGATGTCGCCTATCGGATCGGCTTTGCCATGGTGCTTATGCTCATGGTCTTTGCCACCTGGAACGACATATCGATGTTCTTCGGCTAACGTTCGGTCGGGGAAACGGCGAGGGGAATTCGGCGGACACTGTGAACGAATGGTTTTCAACGGCTTGCGAAGAAAGGTTTTGTTTACGATAACTCGAGGCTGTAGTGGCCGTTAAGCCACGGTTCGAATTGAAGTAAACAGAAATTAACGAGCTGGCTTGCTTGTATGGGAAAAGCGGTTAAAACGGCAACCGTGACCGGAGTCGGCACGAAACTGCCGCGCGACGTTTGGAAAAGGTAAGATTTGAACATGAAAGCTGGTTCAAGGTTTTTGAACGCGGTGTCGGCGGCTGCGCTGTCAACAAGCATTGTTGTTTCCGGCGCTGGTGTTGGGTTGCTCGCAGGCACGTCTGTCGCAGAAGCTGCGGTCATCAATCGTGTCGAAGTGCGCGGGGCAACGCGCGTCAGCGCTGAGACGGTCCGCGCGAACATCACGATCGTCCCGGGCAAGGCCTTCAGCAACACTGACATCGACGCTTCCGTGAAGCGGCTCTATGCCACCGGCTACTTCTCCGATGTCAGCATCAACGTCGCCGGCGGTACGCTGGTCGTCAACGTGAGCGAGAACCAGCTGGTCAACCAGGTCGTCTTCAACGGCAACCGCAAGATCAAGGACGACAAGCTGCAGGGCGTCGTTCGCACGCAGCCGCTCGGCCCGTACAGCGAAGCGACGGTCGAAACGGACATTCAGGCCATCAAGGACGCCTATGCTGCCATCGGCCGCAGCGACATCACGGTGACGACGCAGGTCGTTCCGGTTGCCGAAGGGCGCGTCAACCTTGCCTTCGTGATCAACGAAGGTGAGCGCACCAAGATCTCCCAGATCAATTTCGTCGGCAACGAAGCCTATAGCGACGGCCGCCTTCAGTCGGTCATCGCGACGAAGGAATCGGGCATCTTCTCGTTCATCACGCGCAAGGACGTCTACAATCCGGACAAGCTTCGCGCCGACGAGGAACTGCTGCGCCAGTTCTATTACAACCGCGGTTATGCGGACTTCCAGGTCGTTTCCTCCGACGCGACGCTCAATGAAGCGACCAACGAGTACACGGTGACGATCACCGTCGAAGAAGGTCCGCGTTATGACTTCGGCGCGGTCAACGTCGAATCGACCGTCGAGGGCATCAATGCCGAAGAGCTGAAGGGTCTCGTCGTGAGCCGTGAAGGCTCGGTCTACAAGGCCAAGGACGTTCAGGCGACGATGAGCGAGATTTCGAAGCGTGTCGCTTCGGCCGGCTATCCTTTTGCGCGCGTCACGCCGCGCGGCAACCGCGACCTCGCCAACCACACGATCGCCGTCGACTACCTCGTCGACCAGGGCGAACGAGCTTACGTCGAGCGCATCGAGATCCGCGGCAACACCCGCACGCGCGACTACGTCATCCGTCGCGAATTCGACATGGGTGAAGGCGATGCCTTCAACCAGGAGATGGTTGCGCGCGCCAAGCGTCGCCTGGAGGCTCTCGGCTACTTCTCGAGCGTCAATATCTCGACTGCACCGGGCAGCGCTGCCGACCGCGTCGTCGTGATCGTCGATGTTCAGGATCAATCGACCGGTTCGTTCGGTATCGGTGCTGGCTACTCCGCCGGCAGTGGTGGCGGCTTCCTCGTTGAGGCGTCGATCGAAGAAAAGAACTTCCTTGGTCGCGGTCAGTATATCCGCGTCGCCGCCGGTCGCGGTGACGAGAGCCGGACCTACAACGTTTCGTTCACCGAGCCGTATTTCCTCGGCTATCGTCTGGCTGCCGGTTTCGACGTCTTCAAGAACGAGAACGACTTCGACGACGACAACTACAGCTACGAAGATCAGGGCTTCAGCCTGCGCGTAACGGCGCCGATCACCGAAAACCTGTCGACCACGCTGCGCTACAACTTCACGCAGTTCGACTATAGCGGCAACGTCGCGAAGCTGTCGTCGCCCTACGTTCGTGCGGTCGAGGGCGGAAACTGGGTTCGTTCGTCGGTATCGCAGTCGATCACCTACAACACGCTCGACGATGCGCAGCTGCCGCATGACGGTATTCTGGCGACCTTCACGCACGAATTTGCAGGCCTCGGCGGCGACTCCGATTTCTACAAGATGACCGGTAAGGCCAAGTGGTACTACACCGTGAACGACGAGGCGGACATTATCGCGTCGCTCGGTGGTAGCGCCGGTCATGTCTTCGAAACCGGTAGCGATCTCCAGGTCTTCGACCAGTTCCAGCTCGGCTCCAACGATATCCGCGGCTTCGAGCGCAACGGTATCGGCCCGCGCGACAAGGCGACGGGCGATGCGCTTGGCGGCACGACCTACTTCACGGCTTCGGCCGAGGCTACGTTCCCGCTTCCGGGTATCCCGCGTGACAGCGGCTTCCGTGGTGCGGTCTTCGCCGATGCCGGCACGCTTTACAGCAGCAAGGTCACGATGGCGCCGGGCGAAACGGTTGAGGGTAACGACTCCTCGCTGCGCGCATCGGTCGGTATCGGCCTGATCTGGGCTTCGCCGTTCGGTCCGCTGCGTGTCGACTATGCCTGGCCGGTTGCCAAGGAAGACTTCGACCGGGTACAGAACCTGAAGTTCGGTATTTCCTCGTCGTTCTGATAAAGAGCAGTCCAGAACTGCCAGAAAAGATCGTTCTGGAGTGTCCATGGAACAGAACTGGTTTTTTCCACCCCATGAAGGGATTCGCCTGGGTGACCTGGCGGATCAAATTGGGGCGGAGTTGGTGGATGTCGCGGTCGCAGGCCGCGCCGTCCGTTCGGTAGCGCCGGTCTATCGGGCAAAGCCCGGTGACGTCTGCTACATGTTGTCTCGCAAGAGCCGAGCCGAGCTTGATACGTGTGAGGCATCGGCGATCATCTGCGACAAGACGATCTCCAGCCTTGTGCCTGCCCATATCCCGGTCCTACTGGCGGCTCGCCCGCATACGGCCTTCGCCCTTGCCGGTACGTTGCTGCACGAGGTGGCGATGCGCCCCGCGCGCAACACCAGCCTCAAGGGCGTGGCGCCGGGCGCTTTCGTGGATCCGACCGCGCGCCTCGAAGACGGTGTCGAAGTCGAGCCCATGGCGGTCGTCGGAGCCGGCGCCGAAATCGGTCGCGGTACCCGCATTGCTGCCGGCGCGGTCATCGGCCCGGGTGTGCGCATCGGCCGTGACTGTACGATAGCCTCGGGCGCAAGCGTGCTCTGTGCTCTCATCGGCAACAGCGTGATCATCCATCCGGGTGCCCGTATCGGGCAGGATGGGTTTGGCTATGCCCCGGGTCCGAAGGGCGGAATGATCAAGATCGTTCAGGTCGGGCGCGTAATCATTCAGGATCACGTAGAGATCGGCGCCAACACGACGATCGACCGTGGCACGATGGATGACACCGTGATCGGTGAGGGGACGAAGATCGACAATCTCGTCCAGGTTGGCCACAACGTGCGCATTGGCCGCTATTGTGGCATCGTCAGCCAGGTCGGCATTGCAGGCAGCACGAAGATCGGCGACGGCGTGATGATCGGCGGCGGTAGCGGCGTCAATGGTCACATCACGGTCGGCGATGGCGTGCAGATCGCGGCGATGAGCGGCGTGGCAAGCGATGTTCCCGCCGGCGAACGTTATGGTGGTATTCCGGCGCGCCCGATGCGCGATTTCCTGCGCGATGTCGCGGAAATGGCGATGCGGGCAAGCGACAGACAGAAAAAGAAGAAGGGCGGCTCGGATGAGTGAGGCAGCAACGGTTCTCGGTACGGCGGACATTCAGGAAATTCTGAAGCTGCTCCCGCATCGTTATCCATTTCTGCTCGTCGATCGGATCATCGAGATCGACGGCGACAATTCGGCGATCGGCATCAAGAACGTCTCGGCGAACGAACCGCATTTCACCGGTCACTTTCCCGAACAGCCGATCATGCCCGGCGTCCTGCTTGTCGAGGGCATGGCGCAGACGGCCGGTGCGATCTGTGCCCGCAAGGTGGGGACCGGAACGAACCTCGTCTATTTCATGACCATCGACAATGCGCGGTTCCGCAAACCGGTCGTTCCGGGCGATCGCGTCGAATTCCATGTCGTGAAGCAGAAGCAGCGCGGCAATATCTGGAAATTTCACTGTGATGCAAAAGTTGACGGGCAACTGGTCGCAGAAGCTGATATCGGCGCGATGATCGTCAGCAAGGAAGACGCCTGAACATGATTGCAGCAACAGCGAAGATCCACCCGTCCTCGATCATCGAAGACGGCGCTGTGGTCGGCGAAAACGTCAAGATCGGCCCTTTTTGCCACGTGGGTCCGAAAGTCGTTCTCGGCGACGATATTGAGCTTCACAGTCATGTCGTAGTGACCGGCCGCACAACCATCGGCAAGGGGTCCAGGATCTTCCCGCAGGCCGTTATCGGCGCCGATTCGCAGAGCGTTCATCATAGCGCCGTCGATACGGAACTGCTGATCGGCACGAATTGTACGATCCGCGAAGGCGTGACGATGAACACGGGCACCGTCGAGCATGGCGGAAAGACGGTCGTCGGCAACAACAATCTCTTCCTGGCCTATTCACACGTGGCACATGATTGCCGGCTCGGCAACAATATCATCCTGTCGAACAATGTGATGCTGGCAGGCCATGTCACGGTCGAAGATCGCGCCATTCTTGGCGGCGGCTGCGCCGTGCATCAGTTTACCCGTGTCGGCCGCCAGGCCTTCGTCGGGGGCCTCTCCGCCGTCAGCTATGACGTCATTCCCTACGGTATGCTGAACGGCAATCCGGGCGTGCTGAGCGGGCTGAACGTTGTCGGCATGACGAGAGCCGGGATCGACCGCGCAACGATCCACGTCGTTCGTCGCGCTTACAAGCAGATCTTTGAAGGCCCGGAGTCGATCCGCGTCAATGCGTCCGCCATCCGCGAAGAATACGCCGACTGCGCACCGGTCGTCGAAATCCTTGATTTCATCGCGGCCGAGAGCGACCGGGCACTATCGTCGCCGTCCCGCGGCAAGGCGTGAGCGTGATGTCGGCTGCTGCGAGCCACGCAGCGACCGGCGGTCGGCTCGCAATCATCGCCGGCGGGGGTGCGCTGCCACACCATGTGGCCGAGGCCGTCCGGGCGCGCGGCGAAGATCCCTTCATCATCGCATTGTCGCGAGAGGCGGAAGAGGCCGATTGGGTCGGCTTCGATCATTCCGTCCTGGGGATCGGCGACTTCGCCAATATCAGCCGTACCTTCAGGGAAGAGGGGATCGATCGCGTCGTCCTGTCGGGCTGGGTTCGCCGCCGGCCCGAATGGCGTGATATTCGCCCGACGCTGAGAACGCTCGCAAAGATCCCGGCCGTCTTGAAGACGCTGGTCTCCGGTGGAGACGACGCCGTGCTGCGCATGGCCATGGCACTGATCGAGGCAAGCGGAGCCCATGTCATCGGCGTCCATGAAGTGGTGCCCAATCTTTTGGCGGAGCCGGGGGCGATCGGCGCGGTCACGCCCGATGCCGACGACCGCCGCGACATCGAGGCCGGCATCGCCGCTGCCAATGCCCTCGGCGCTCTGGATGTGGGGCAGGGTGCTGTGGCCGTCGGCGGGCGCGTCGTGGCGCTGGAGGGGGCTGAAGGTACCGATGCGATGCTGGAGCGTGTCGTCGCCTTGAAGGCCGAAGGCCGTGTCTCGTCTCGCCGACGGGGGGTTCTCGTCAAACTCTGCAAACCGGGGCAGGATCTTCGCGCCGACTTGCCGTCGATCGGCCCCTCTACCGTTGCGCTCGCAGAAAGGGCCGGTCTCGCAGGCATCGCGGTCGAAGCTGGCAGGGCTCTGGTGCTGGAACGCGCCAACGTGATCGACGTGGCCGATCGCTCCGGTCTGTTTGTCGCCGGGGTCGAGCGATCGGCCAGGGGAACCGAGCGATGAGTGCGTCGAGCTACAAACTCGCGGTGATCGCGGGTGAGGTCTCCGGAGACCTTCTGGGCGCCGATCTCGTCCGGGCGCTTCGGACGCAAAGCAGCGGCACGATAGAGCTCGTCGGTGTCGGCGGCGAGGCGCTGGAGGCCGAGGGCCTTCGTTCCCTCTTCGACTATTCCGAACTGTCCATCATGGGCTTCACCCAGGTGTTGGCACGATTGCCGAAGCTCATCATGCGCATTCGCCAGACTGCAAAGGCGATCATTGCCGCGCGTCCCGATGCGTTGCTGATCATCGACAGCCCGGACTTTACCCACCGCGTGGCGCGGAAGGTGCGTGCGGCACTGCCGGATGTGCCTGTGATCAACTATGTCTGCCCGAGCGTCTGGGCCTGGAAGCCGGAGCGCGCGCCGCGCATGCGCAGCTATGTCGATCATGTTTTGGCCGTGTTGCCGTTCGAACCGGAGGCGATGCAGAAGCTGCAGGGGCCTCCGACGACCTATGTCGGTCATCGCCTCGCAAGCGATGCGAATGTGCTTGCGGTTCGGGCGAGCCGCCAGCAGCGCCTTGCCGGAGCCATGGATCGGCGCGTGTCGACGTGCCTCCTTCTGCCGGGCTCCCGCGCGAGCGAGGTTGGCCGCCTGTTGCCGATCTTCGGCCGGGTGGTCGAGGAGCTCGCCAGGCGGCATCCTGGCATCCGCTTCCTGTTGCCGACTGTTTCGCGGCAGGAGAAGCTGGTGCGCGAAATCACGGCGTCCTGGCCCATTCAGCCGGAGATCACCGTGGGCGCGGCGGAAAAATGGGCCGCCTTCGATCAGGCCGATGCGGCGATCGCTGCCTCGGGAACGGTCCTCCTGGAACTGGCGCTGGCCGGCGTTCCCGTCGTTTCGACCTACGATCCCGATTTCCTGGTGAAGCTTTTGCACAAGCGCATCCGCATCTGGAGCGGCGCCTTGCCGAATTTGATCGCGGACTTCCCGATCGTCCCGGAATACTTCAATCAGGCAATCCGCCCCGGTGCCTTGACGCGTTGGATGGAGCGGCTTTCCGGTGCAACGGCGCAGCGCGCCTCGATGCTGGATGGCTACGCAGTGGTACAGCAGCGCATGGCGACGAGCCGCCCGCCTGGAGAGATGGCGGCCGAGATTGTTCTCGGCTATCTCCAGAAGACCAGTAGGTAAGCTTCATAGTTCCTTGAGCGCGCAGGATGCATCCCTTGATGCGCCGATGACGCTGAAACGATGCACTGGGCTTCTGCCCGGCGGGGGCCAGTTTGCGATCGGCATGCTTGCAGCGGTCTGCCCGAACGCGTACGAGCCGATATCGCGGCCCCCATAAGCAAAAGCCCGGTCATCGCTGACCGGGCTTCGCTTTCTGGTCTGATACCGATTAGCGCTTGGAGACCGGCACGTAGTCGCGCTGCGGAGCGCCGACATAGAGCTGGCGCGGACGGCCGATGCGCTGTTCCGGATCTTCGATCATCTCGTTCCACTGGGCGATCCAGCCGACGGTGCGGGCGAGCGCGAAGAGCACGGTGAACATGGTGGTGGGGAAGCCCAGCGCCTTCAGCGTGATGCCGGAGTAGAAGTCGATATTCGGATAGAGCTTCTTCTCGATGAAATACTCGTCCGTGAGTGCGATGCGCTCAAGTTCCATCGCGACCTCGAGCAGCGGATCGTCCTTGTGGCCGAGCTCCGCGAGCACCTCATGCGTGGTCTTCTGCATGATCTTGGCGCGCGGGTCGTAGTTCTTGTAGACGCGGTGGCCGAAGCCCATCAGGCGGAACGGATCGTTCTTGTCCTTGGCCTTGGCGATGTATTCCGGAATGCGGTCAGCCGTGCCGATTTCGGCGAGCATGTTGAGCGCAGCTTCGTTGGCGCCACCGTGCGCCGGGCCCCAGAGGCAGGCGATACCGGCAGCGATGCAGGCGAACGGGTTTGCGCCCGACGAACCGGCGAGACGAACTGTCGAGGTCGACGCGTTCTGCTCGTGGTCGGCATGCAGGATGAAGATACGATCCATGGCGCGCGACAGGACCGGGTTGACGACATATTCCTCGCACGGAACGGCGAAGCACATGCGCAGGAAGTTGGAGGCGTAGTCGAGGTCGTTCTTCGGGTAAACGAAGGGCTGGCCGATGTGGTACTTGTAGGCCATTGCCGCGATCGTCGGCATCTTGGCGATCATACGCAGCGAGGCGACCATGCGCTGATGCGGATCGGTGATGTCGGTCGAGTCGTGATAGAAGGCCGACAGCGCGCCGACGCAGCCGCACATGACGGCCATCGGGTGCGCGTCGCGACGGAAGCCGGTGAAGAAGCGCGACATCTGCTCATGCACCATGGTGTGGTGCGTGACGCGATAATCGAAGTCGGCCTTCTGTGCCTTCGTCGGCAGTTCGCCGTAGAGCAGCAGGTAGCAGACTTCCAGGAAGTCGCCGTGTTCTGCGAGCTGCTCGATAGGATAGCCGCGGTGCAGAAGCACGCCTTCGTCGCCGTCGATATAGGTGATCTTGGATTCGCACGACGCCGTGGAGGTGAAGCCCGGGTCGTAGGTGAACATCTTCGTCTGCTTGTAGAGCGAGCCGATGTCCACGACGTCAGGGCCGATGGACCCCGATCGCACCGGAAGATCCGCAGACTTTCCATCGAGTGTTACAACCGCGGTTTTTTCAGTCATCGGACCCTCCGTCTTATGGCAACGTGGCACCGAGACGGTGCCACGACAATGAACGTTGCGAATTTGCTATATGATTTATTTTCGACTGCCAAGCTGTACGAAAGGCAAATTGTGCGATGCGAAAATGTGCATATGGCGACGCAACAATGGCATGTTACGGCAATAAGTCCAAGGAGATCAATAATCTCCTCGGATGATGGTGCGGTACCATTCTATATAGGTTTGCCGCTTTTTTCAGCAGATAGCGCAGCGGTTGCGGTTGTGTGCCTTTGGTTGCATGATCGAGCGCATATTCGGGGGAAAGAGCGCTGGCGCAATGAGCGATACTGAAAGGCGGTATGCGTCGCACGACGCGGAGCGCGGCAGCTTCCTGTTGTCCGGTTCCGATCCCGCCAATGCCGTTACAGTCTTTGCTCCCAATGCGCCGCCCGCCTTGCCCTCGACACGGGTGAAACGCGGGATGTCGATGGTCTCGGCTCACCTCAGCCCGCGTCTGGTCAAGGCGTCTTTCGCCTCCGCGATCGAAGACGAGCGCGCGTTCGGTCACGGTTTTGTGTTGATACCGGTACTGCTGAGCTTCGGTGTCCTCACTTGGCTGTCGCTCCCTTTTGATGTCGGAATCGCCAAACTTGCACTGCTGCTTTGCGTTTTTGGCATGGCGGCGGTGGCTTGTGTTGGAAAATCAACATTGCTGCGGGCACCGCTGATCGCGGCGACGCTGTTTGTAGCGGGAATGGTGCTGATCGCGGCCGAGACAGCGCGTATCGATACAATTATCCTCGACGCACCGGTGACGACGAATGTGCGGGGCGTGGTGTTCTCTCGCGAACAGGACGACCGGGGCCAATGGCGCTACGGGGTAGAGGTTCGAGAGACGGCCAAGCCGCGCCTGCGCCGCCAGCCAACGAGAATAACGCTGGTGGCGCGGGGTCGGGATGAGCCGCTGCCAATAGGAGCGACCATCGAGGGCAGGGCGCGGCTGTCGCCGCCGTCCGGTCCGGCGCTGCCGGGTCTGAACGACTTTGCGTTTGACAGCTATTTCAGGGGCATCGGCGCAGTCGGCTTCTTCTACGGTTCGCCCGCGAGCGGAAAAGCGCCTGCGCCCGGAGAATCGGAAGCGACCCCTTCCTTCAGCTCATCCTTGGCGACCAGGATCGCCTCGTTACGAGAGGCAGTCGGAGAGCGCATCCGCGCCGCGATCGGCGGCGATACCGGAGCACTTGCCGCTGCACTGGTGACGGCGGAAGAGCGTGCCATCAGCCGCGAGACGGTCGAGGTGTTGCGGCAAGCCGGCCTTGCGCATGTGCTGGCGATCTCGGGCCTCAACATGGCACTTGCCGCCGGAACCTTTCTGATCGGCGCCCGCACGGTCCTCAGCATGGTCCCTGGCGTGGCCCATCGCGTGCCGATCAAGAAGGTCGCGGCGGCCGGCGCACTGCTGATGGTCTGTTTCTACATTCTCATCGCCGGTGGCGCCGTGTCGGCATTGCGCGCCTGGATCATGATATCGGTCATGCTCGTGGCGGTGTTTTTCGACCGCATGTCGATCAGCCTGCGCAACGTCGCGCTCGCGGCGATCGTCATCGTCTCGCTAACGCCGTCGGCGGTTGCCGGGCCGGGCTTTCAGATGTCGTTCGCCGCGACCCTTGCGCTCGTTGCCGGTTATGCGCGCTGGCGCGAGCGGCGGGAAACGGAGCTACCGGCGGCGGAGAGACGAAGCAAGGGAAGGGGGCTGGTCACGGGCGTGGTCGCCGGTGTTGTCATCACCTCGCTGATCGGCGGGTTGGCGACATCGGTCTATTCGATCGCCTATTTTCACAGGTTGCCGGCTTACGGTCTGCTCGCCAATGTTCTCACCATGCCGGTGATCAGCATCGTGATCATGCCGTTCGGCCTGTTCGCCATGCTTCTGATGCCACTGGGGCTTGAACACTACCCGCTGGTGGCAATGGCATGGGGCCTCGACCGGATGCTCGACATCGCCCGCTTCGTAACCTCGCTTGACGGCGAGATCGTCACTGGTCGCATCGGGCATCTCGGCTTTGTGCTGATTGCCACGGGCGGTGTTCTCGTCTGTGTACTGCGGAGTTGGCTGGCGCTGTCAGGGGCCCTGCTGATCTGCGCCGGTCTCGTCAGCCTCGCCGTGGAGCGCGACCGTCTTCCCGACGTCGTGATAGCCGAAGATGGCCGCCTCATCGGTCTCGTTGCGAACGGCGCGATCGCCACAAACAGGACGCGCCCGTCGGATTTCGTGTTTTCACAATGGCAGCGAGCACTCGCGCTGGGAAACCATCTTGCGCCGGTGACGCTTCCAGCGCCTGCCTCCGTCGATCCTTATCCGGCTACGGAGCCGACCGGGAAGGGCGCTCCGCCGCTCGACCAGGAAAACGTGGCCGCAATCCGCGCGGATCTGTCGTCGGCGATCGAGGCGAACGCCGCGGGTGTCTTCATCTGCCGGGAAAAGCAATGGTGTGCGGCGCGCAACACTTACGGCTGGACGATCATCGCGCTCGAGAACCCGCGCCTCTTTCCAGCATTGTGCGGCCTGGCGGATTTGGTGGTGACCGCCGCCCGGGTCGATGGCGCGACGTGCCCGAGCGATCGCGCCCGTCTTGTGAATGCACAGGCGCTGCGTCGTACGGGTGCAATCGAAATACGAGCGCAGCCGGATTCGGAGCAAGCGCCGCCCGCAATGCAATTTCGGACGGCATTCGCGACTCTTGCCCGCCCGTGGGAACGGCACCGCGCCTATGACTGGCGGACGGCTACCTTCACGGATGATCCGCCAGGCTTTTGACGGCGGTCCCAGTGCATGTCCTGGGCGCCGGGGAGGTTGCGAATTTATTCTTGATTAGTAAACTCCACAAATCCTTGTCTTTCGGCTCCCCTTTGCGTAAAGAACCCAAAATGCACGCAAGGGATGCGGCGAATGACGACCATCCCTTCGTTCTGATACGACGAAACGGACCAGTACGTGAGGAACAAGATGCCGAACCGAGCCCGATCGACGATCAATCTACTGGTAGCCGCGATGCTCGGTCTGTCATCGGCTGCTTTGCCTGCGGTTGCGTTCGCTCAATCAGTGAGTGAAGCGACATCGTCAGCCCCGGTCACGAGCGGCAATCAGGAAACTGCCACCGGTTCGCCTGTGCAGGCGCCGGTCGCAGAGGGCCAGACCGCCGGCAGCGCACCGGTAAACCAGGCGACGCCAGCCACGCAGATGCAGCCTGCAGCGCAGGCCACGTCGCCTGAGGCTGTCCCCCTTGCTGTCGAGGGCACCGCTGCTGCGGCCGAAGGTGCGGCGAGCCCGGTGCTGCCGCATGACCTCTCGCCGGTCGGCATGTTCATGGCTGCGGACGTGGTCGTCAAAAGCGTAATGATCGGCCTGGCAGTGGCGTCCATCGCCACCTGGGCCATCTTCCTGGTCAAGGCGCTGGAGCTCTTCGGTGCCAAGGCACGCCTTACCCGCGCAGTTCGTATCCTGTCAGCCGCCAACGGCCTCGCTGATGTCAAGAATGCGTTCGATGGCAAGTCGGGCCCCGCGCCCGAGATGGCGGCGGCGGCGATCGACGAAATGGTGCGTTCGGAGGCGGTGGTCGACCATGCGCCGGCAAATGGTATCAAGGAGCGCGTCTCTTCGCTGCTGAACCGCATCGAGGTTCGCGCCGGCAAGCGCATGGCCAGTGGAACCGGCATTCTGGCCTCGATCGGCTCGGTCGGTCCCTTCGTCGGCCTCTTCGGCACAGTGTGGGGAATCATGAATTCCTTCATCGGCATCAGTAAGGCGCAGACGACCAATCTCGCGATCGTCGCGCCCGGCATCGCCGAAGCGCTGCTCGCCACCGCGATCGGCCTCATCGCGGCCATTCCGGCAGTGGTGATCTACAACTACTTCGCCCGTTCTGTGGGCGGCTACAAGGTGATCCTTGCCGATGCGGCGGCCGCCGTGGAGCGGCTCGTCAGCCGCGACCTCGACCACCGCCTGGTCAGCAGGGCGCAGCCCCGCCGTCAGGAAGGCTTCGTCCATGCGGAAACGACCATCGCACGGATCGGGTGACCCATGGCCGGAAAAGTAAGCCAGGACGGCGGCGATCTCGACGAGAACAGCGAAATCAACGTCACGCCCTTCATCGACGTCATGCTCGTACTCCTGATCATCTTCATGGTGGCGGCCCCGCTCGCCACGGTGGACATGAAGGTGGATTTGCCGCAATCGGCGGCAAAGCCCGCACCGCGCGACGACAAGCCGGTTTTCGTGACCTTGAAGGCCGATCTGGCGCTTGCGATCGGCAACGAAGAGACGGCCCGCGAGACCTTCGCCGACGAGCTGAAGCGCCTGACCGAGGGCAACACCGAGACGCGTGTGCTGCTGAGGGCCGACAAGGCCGTGGACTATGGCGAGCTGATGACGGTCATGAACCTCATCCAGAACGCCGGCTATACCAAGATCGCCCTCGTGGGCCTGGAAGGTGCGCCCGGGCGCTGACCTAGCCGGGGTCCATGCCTCAACGATGCGTCGTGCCCTGTCGGCACGCCGCCGCGCTTTGCTGATCAGGGCCCTTCTTCCCCGTTTTTCCGGCGCAATTTGCCGCTGTCGCTTGAATCCGGCGGGGCGGCGATTTAAGAGCTTACGTCAAAGGCTTTCCGTTGAGAGCCACAAGACGATCGCGCGGGCTTCTCCGAAAAGCGGCGCCGCGCCTATCCGGATACGAGGGCACTAGCATGAATTTCGAAGCAGCGCGCACCAAGATGGTGGACAACCAGATCCGCACGACGGATGTGACGTCCCACTCGGTCTTGTCCGCCTTCCTCACCGTGCCGCGCGAGGAGTTCGTGCCCGCCAAGATGAAGGAGCTCGCCTATATCGACACCGACATCGCGCTTGAAGGCACGAACGGTGCAGCCCCGCGATTCCTGATGGAGCCTTCGCCGCTCGCCAAGCTTCTGCAGCTTGCCGAGATCGCCAAGTCCGACGTCGTGCTCGAGATCGGCTGCGGCACCGGCTACGCTTCGGCGCTCTTGTCGCTGATCGCCGGTTCGGTCGTGGCGCTCGAAAGCGATCAGGGTCTTGCCGCCACCGCCACCGAGACCCTGGCGCGTCTCGGCTATGACAATATCGCCGTCGTCACCGGCGAACTCGAGAAGGGTTACGCTGCCGAAGCGCCGTACGACGTCATCTTCGTCCACGGTGCGGTTGAGGTGTTGCCTGCGGGTCTGTTCGAACAATTGCGCGATGGCGGCCGGCTCGTCGTGGTCGAAGGATTTGGCAACGCTTCGCGCGCTAAACTCTATGTGCACGAGCACGGAAGAACCTCCGAGCGTGCCGATTTCAACACTGCGGTGAAGCCGCTTCCCGGCTTCCGCCGCGAGCAGGAATTTGTTTTTTGAGGTCCCGCTTATTGAGGGACATCAACATTCAAATGCGCTGCTAAAATAACAATGTTGCCAATTCGCAACGGGGTGCTTGTTTCTTTTTGAAATGCCTGCGCAGAGTAGGTCTGCGCAGTTGTCGGAATCTGCAATCCGGGGTTCAAAGAGTGCAGTGGTAGTGATTTGCTCACCAGTGGGCGGTGTGAGCGCTTCATCGCCGTATCTAGGCGGCGCCGTTTTATAGCGAGGACGGCGCTGCGGAAAATAGAGGGCAGGCTCTGCCGCCCCGATCGGAGAGAGAAGTAATGGTGTCGATTGTCCGTAAAGCGGCTCTGTGGGCCGCCGTTTCGACGAGTGTACTGGTTGCCCCGCATGCAGTACTGGCCGAGACGATATTCGGCGCAATGGCCAAAGCCTACGAGAACAACCCGGATCTGAATGCTGCACGTGCGGGTCTGCGCGCGACGGACGAGAGTGTGCCGATCGCCAAGTCTGGCTTTCGGCCCCAAGTCGCGGCTTTCGCAACGGGAACGCTTACGACTCTCGAAAGAGAGAAAACCAGGTCCCAAGACTTTCACCAGGGACAGGTCGGCGTCTCCATAACGCAGATGGTCTTCGACGGCTTTCAGACGCTGAACAACGTTCGCGCGGCCGAAGCGAACGTGTTCTCGAGCCGCGAAACGCTGCGCGCCAACGAAATGCAGATCCTGCTCTCGGCTGCGACCATCTACTCCAACATCGCCCGCGATCAGCAGCTGGTCTCTATCCGCAAGCAGAACATCGCCTTCCTGCAGGAACAGGTGAACGCTGCCAAGGCGCGCCTGGACGTGGGTGAAGGCACGCGCACGGACGTGAGCCTTGCCGAGGCATCGCTCGCCAACGCGCAATCGCAGCTCATCGTGGCCGTCGCTCAGCTGAAGCAGAGCGAAGCGACCTATGTGCAGATCGTCGGCGACGTGCCGAAGGGCATCAAGCAGGCTTCGCCGGCTTCGAAGGGGCTGCCACGCTCGCTCGATCAGGCTGTCGCAACGGGTCTGCGCGAGCATCCGACGATTCTGGCCGCGCAATATTCGGTCGACTCGGCAGGTTACCAGGTGAAGTCTGCGGAAGGCACGATGTTGCCGGGCGTCCGGCTTCAAGGCGAGGTCAGCCGCACCACCGGTAACGCCAGCACCAACGGTCTCGACAACAACACCTCGAGCATAACGGCGCGGCTGGAAGTTCCGATCTATCAGGGCGGCGCCGAATACGGCCAGATCCGCCAGGCAAAGGAACGCCTGGGGCAGCAGCGTATCCTGGTCGATTCGGCTCGCGCGGCTGTTCAGCAGACCATCGTTTCCGCCTACGCGCAGCTTGAAGCCGCGATTGCCCGTATTTCTGCCAACAAGGCGCAGATCTCCGCCGCCAAGCTGGCATTGGATGGCGTTATCGAAGAGCGCAAGGTCGGCCAGCGTACGACCCTGGACGTTCTCGATTCGCAGCAGGACGTGCTTCAGGCGCAGGAACTGCTCGCCCTGGCACAGCGCGACGCCGTCGTAGCCAGCTACACGTTGCTTGCGGCAGCGGCGAATCTTACGGTGAAGAGCCAAGGGTTGCAGGTTGCGGAGTACCGCGCCGAGCAACACTACGAGGCGGTCAAGGATAAATGGTTCGGCCTTCGAACCGTCGACGGTCGCTGAAGAAAACGCCCCGGTCTCCCCGGGGCGTTTCTATTTTTTCCCCTGAAAACAAATCTGTGCAAGAATCTGAGTGGCTGATTCGTGGCGTTTGTTTCGTCCGCGAACTCACATAAGGTTTGTCGGAAATCGGCGCATGTCCTGTTCTGAAGCACATGCCGGCCGTGCAAACGAGGATGGAAATGGCACAGCTCAATGTCGCGCGTGAACCTTCGATGGATGAGATCCTGGCATCCATTCGCAAGATCATCGAGAGCAATGAGCCTGGGCAGGCCGGGCTTTCGCCGCAGCAGCACTTCGAGGACGAGGCGGGCGACGAGATCGAGTTGACGATCGACCGCGAGATCGAGACGGTTGCCTTCGGACGGCGCGAAGAACCGACAGAAACAGCATCAAGGGCCGCACCAGCGGCGGCGGCCGTAGAGCTTTCCGTCGTCCCATCCGAGGCTGGTACGGTGTCCGCACAGCCGCCGCTCTCCCTGGCGGATGTCGCAGCACGCGTTCGCGCTGCGTCGGAGCGTCACGCGACAGGGTTTGCCCCGCGTGACACGCAGCCAGTCGCGCCAGCGACGGTGATCCAGGACAGCCCTGTCGTAACGTCACGCATGGCCGCGGTATCGGCCCCCAAGGCTCCGGCCGTTCAGCCGATTGCCGCCTCTGAAACGCACGCGGATGTGGAGGTCGTCGCTGCCCCCGGTTCATCGGAGCGTCACGACAACCCCGAATCGCCGGTACAGGCAGCGGCACCGGTGGTCGACGCGCTGGCACCCGAGAAGGCGATCGCAGCCATCGTCTCTCCGGAAGTCGGCAGGAAGGTCGCGCGATCCTTCGACAATCTCGCTCTCGCGGTCGATCAGGGCGCGAGGCGTTCGTTTGACGAAATCGCCGAGGAGATGCTGCGGCCGATGCTGCAGGAATGGCTGGACGACAATCTGCCGACACTCGTCGAACGGCTGGTTCGCGAGGAAATCGAGCGTGTTGCCCGCGGGCCGCGTCGCTGAAATTCAATCCGTTTGACGCATGGGGCCGCGGCGACCGTCGCGGCTTTTTGCGTTCGTGTTGACTTGCACCGGCCGTTCCGGTTTACAAGACACAGACATCACTCTCCTAAATTGGCTCCAAAATGCTTGATAAGACCTACGATTCCGCATCCGTCGATCCACGTATCGCCAAGAAGTGGGACGAAGAAAACGCGTTTCGTGCAGGCGCGGGTGCCAAGCCCGGCGCCGACAGCTTCTGCATCGTGATCCCGCCGCCGAACGTGACCGGCTCGCTGCACATGGGCCACGCGCTCAACAACACGCTTCAGGACATCATGGTGCGCTTCGAGCGCATGCGCGGCAAGGATGTGCTGTGGCAGCCGGGCATGGACCACGCGGGCATTGCGACCCAGATGGTTGTCGAGCGCAAGCTGATGGAAACCCAGCAGCACCGCCGGCAGATGGGGCGCGAGGCCTTCATCGAGAAGGTCTGGGAGTGGAAGGCCGAGTCCGGCGGATTGATCTTCAACCAGTTGAAGCGGCTTGGCGCATCCTGTGACTGGTCGCGTGAACGCTTCACCATGGACGACGGTCTGTCGGAGGCGGTTCTGGAGGTCTTTGTCTCGCTCTACAAGGAAGGGCTGATCTACAAGGACAAGCGCCTGGTCAACTGGGACCCGAAGCTTCTGACGGCGATTTCCGATCTGGAAGTCGAGCAGCACGAGATCAATGGCAATCTCTGGTACCTGCGCTATCCGCTCGAGCCGGGTGTCAGCTACGAACATCCGGTTGCCTTCAATGAGGAAGGCAAGGCGACCGAATGGGAGAAGCGCGACTATCTGGTCGTCGCGACCACCCGTCCGGAAACGATGCTGGGGGACAGCGGCATTGCCGTCAATCCGGATGATGAGCGCTACAAGCCGCTGCTCGGCAAGCATGTCATCCTGCCGATCGTCGGCCGGCGCATTCCCGTTGTCGCCGACAGCTATGCGGACCCGACGGCCGGCACCGGCGCGGTGAAGATCACGCCTGCGCACGACTTCAACGACTTCGACGTCGGCAAGCGTGCAGGCCTGCGCGCGATCAACATCATGACGATCGACGGCCGCATCACCGTCAAGGACAACGAGGAGTTCCTCGAAGGATTGACCGACCCGGCTGCCCTGCATGGCGCATGGGACGAACTCGAAGGCAAGGACCGGTTCGAGGCTCGCAAGATCATCGTCCGCATCTTCGAAGAGGCTGGCCTGCTCGACAAGATCGAACCGCACAAGCACATGGTCCCCCATGGCGACCGTGGCGGTGTGCCGATCGAGCCGCGTCTGACGGAACAATGGTACGTCGACGCCAAGACGCTGGCGAAGCCTGCGATTGCCGCGGTCAAGGAAGGCCGGACGAATTTCGTTCCGAAGAACTGGGAAAAGACCTACTTCGAGTGGATGGAGAACATCCAGCCCTGGTGCGTCTCGCGTCAGCTCTGGTGGGGGCATCAGATCCCGGCCTGGTACGGCCCCGATGGTCAGGTCTTCGTCGAGAGGACCGAGGAAGAGGCGCTGCACGCCGCGATCCAGCACTATCTTGCGCATGAAGGTCCGATGAAGGCCTATGTCGAGGACCTGCTCGAGAACTTCAAGCCGGGCGAAATCCTGACGCGCGACGAAGATGTGCTCGACACCTGGTTCTCTTCGGCGCTCTGGCCGTTCTCGACGCTCGGATGGCCGAACGAGACGCCGGAACTGGAGAAGTATTACCAGACCGACGTGCTGGTGACCGGCTTCGACATCATCTTCTTCTGGGTTGCCCGCATGATGATGATGGGCCTTCACTTCATGAAGGATGCAGACGGCACCCCGGTCGAGCCGTTCCATACGGTCTACGTCCATGCGCTCGTTCGCGACAAGAACGGCCAGAAGATGTCGAAGTCGAAGGGCAACGTCATCGACCCGCTCGAACTCATCGACGAATATGGCGCCGATGCACTGCGCTTCACGCTGGCGATCATGGCCGCCCAGGGCCGCGACGTGAAGCTCGATCCCGCTCGTATCGCCGGTTACCGCAACTTCGGCACGAAGCTCTGGAACGCGACGCGCTTTGCCCAGATGAACGGCGTGGTCGACAGCGAAGGCTTCATCCCCGAAGCCGCATCGCTGACCATCAACCGCTGGATCCTGACGGAGCTTTCGCGCACCATCCGCGACGTCACCGAGGCGATCGAGGCCTATCGGTTCAACGAAGCGGCCGGCAGCCTCTACCGTTTCGTCTGGAACCAGTTCTGTGACTGGTACCTCGAACTGCTGAAGCCCGTCTTCAATGGCGAGGACGAGGCGGCCAAGCGCGAGTCGCAGGCCTGCGTCGCCTATGTTCTCGACGAGATCTACAAGCTGCTGCATCCCTTCATGCCGTTCATGACCGAGGAACTCTGGGGGCAGACGGCGAGCGAGGGCCGCGAACGCGAGACGCTGCTCTGCCACGCCGAATGGCCGGCAGCTTCCTACGCCGACGATGCCGCTGCCGACGAGATCAACTGGCTGATCGACCTCGTTTCGGGCATCCGCTCGGTTCGCTCGGAGATGAACGTCCCGCCGGCGGCAACGGCGCCGCTGATCGTCGTCGGTGCCAACAACCTGACGCGCGAGCGGCTCCAGCAGCATGCCCCGGCAATCGCCCGCCTGGCGCGTGTCGAACACATCGACCATGCGTCTGTCGCTCCGCGCGGCAGCGCGCAGATCGTCGTCGGCGAGGCGACTGCGTGCCTGCCGCTCGGCAACCTGATCGATCTCTCCGCCGAGAAGTCGCGCCTGGAGAAGGCGATCTCCAAGGTGGAGGCAGAGCGCGAGCGTATTCTTGGCAAATTGGCCAATGAAAAGTTCGTCGCGAACGCAAAGCCTGAACTGGTGGAAGCAGAGCGTGAGCGTCTGGTGGAGCTCGATCTTCAGAAGGAATCGCTTGGCGTCGCTCTCAGCCGCGTGGCGGAAGCCGGTTAAGAAGCACGCTAGGGGTGTATCCGCCCCAGGACCAGTTGACCAAGGAAATCAGAATCCGCGACAGCAATGTCGCGGATTTTTTATTTTAGCATAGCCGGATATACTTGCGCGCGTGAGCTTCGCGATCGAATCTCCGGGCCGAATACTGTAGACCGTTCGCGAAATCGCTGGGCATGTGCCGGCGGAGTTTCAATGGCCATTTTTGTGGTCTCCAGCAAAAACCAATATTGTTGTCTCCGCGACACAGCTTTCGCGAGTGTTGGAAGTTTTTCCTATTTTATTGGCTTATTTACCTATTTCCCGGAATATCATTTCGGAAATGCGCGAATGTGTCTAAATCATGAGAATCTTACGTAAATCATGTGACCCATAGTGCCGCACCACCTCTGCCTCCGGCATTTGCGATTTCACATGTTCGTGAGAATACTTTCGCCACACGCGGCATGAGGTGGAATGTCGCAGAGTGCAGTGCAGGGGAGGAGCTTGATGGCTCACATGAATTTTAAGCGTGGCGTCCTGACGGTGGCGGCTGGTTGGCTGTTTGCGTCGGCGGCCCACGCCGGCGGTCTCGAGCGCGGTGGCTACAACATCGACCTACTGTTCGACCCGTCGGACTACGCGGCAGAAGCGTCGGCGACCTACGTCAATCCGCAGCGCGAACTCAACAACGTCGTTGATCTCAACCCGTTGAACGGCACGCCTGGTGGTCCGTCCAGTGGCGTTCGCGATACCGACAGCTACTGGGTGCCGCGCGTCGGTATCAAGGCTGGGATCGGCGAAGGCTTCGACTGTATGGCTGATTATTCGCAGCCCTGGGGCGCGCACTCGAATCCCGGCGTTAACTGGGCGGGCGCGAACGACAACAGCGAAACGAAGGTCGAAAGCGATAACTACGCCGCCACCTGCTCCTACAAGTGGGCGGTCGGCCCGGGCCAGTTCCGCGTCATCGGTGGTGTTTTCTATCAGGAAGTCGGCGGTTTCAAGGAGCGTCTTGTTTCGCCAGCGATCCCGCCGCTCGGCCTGAGCGGTGTCGGTCGCCTGGATCTCGAGGGTGACGGCTGGGGATGGCGTGCCGGCGTTGCCTATGAAATTCCTGAATACGCGGTCCGTGCGAGCCTCGTCTACAACAGCGCCGTCGACCTCGACAATCTCTCGGGCTCGATCGATCTGCGTGATGTGGCGCTTGGTCGAGGCCCCGGTGGGATGCCCATCATCGGCACCAAGTATGATGTCTTCGGCAACGCTTCCATGCCAGATTCGCTGGAATTGAAAGTGCAGTCGGGTATCGCCCCGGATTGGGTGGCGTTCGGCTCGGTCAAGTGGACCGACTGGAGCCAACTCCAGGTTCTGAGTTTCTGCCCGCGTACGGCCAGCCCGCTCACGCCCTGCACCAGCCTCAACTTGCTCTACCGTGACGGCTGGACGATCTCGGGCGGTATCGGCCACAAGTTTACCGATAAGCTTAGCGGTGCAGCCAGCATCACCTGGGACCGTGGGACGAGCCACGGCTTCGGCACGCAGACCGATACCTGGGCATTCGGTACCGGGCTTTCCTATGCCGCGACTGAGAACGTCGAGTTCCGCCTCGCCGGTGCGGTCGGCATTCTGACGGGCGGCAGCTCCGGCCCGCAAGTGTTTCAGGGTCAGCCCGTCGGTACCGACGTGAAGTACGATTTCGACGACGACTTCTTCGCGGCCGTCTCGACCTCGGTCAAGATCAAGTTCTGACCCTTCGTTGATCTGACTGTTCCGGGCCCGGTTTCAACCGGGCCTTTCTTTTGGTGTGGAGTGTTTAACCAAGCGCCAGCAGCGTCCCGCAATGTGACAATTCAGCAACACATTTAATGCTAGAGTTTGTTAGCATCGGACTCGTCCCGGCTACGTCCATTTCCCGCCACAAACAGGGAGCAGCGATAGTAGGGACAAACCTGCAACGTGAAAACGAAACCTGCGGCGTTTGGTGTGAAATGAAACTTGGACTGTCGATCTTCATGTCAGATGTGGCCTCCGGTGCCTTTGTGCAAGTGGTCGACTGAAATGGTCTTTTCGGCGGATGTGTCGAAGTTTCGTTCTGGAATGGGCGCGTCGATATCGTCGACGGATGTGGTGAAGTTTTGGGCGGCGGCGGGTCGCCCGGGTGTTTGTGTTTGCAGCGGTGATGAGTTCGGCGTGGCCGGCTGGAACGGAAGAATTAGACTGTGATGCTTGCGGGTGAACTGAAGTCACTGAAGGTTGCGATACTCGGCGTGTCGCTGGCGGTCTGCGGGACCATCACCATGCCGGCTCTTGCCTTTGATCCGGGGGCAGGCGTTACGAAGGAATCCGGTCCATTCGCGCTCTTCAAGTTCGGTTTCTCCGCTTACAAGAACGGTCGCAAGGACGAGGCGATCGAAGCCTACAAATACGCAGCGGAGAAGGGGCATACCGGCTCTCGCTGGGCTCTGGCCAATATGTATGCCTATGGCGACGGTGTCGCCGAGAACGACCTCGAAGCCTTCAAGATCTATAGCGAGATCGCCCAGCAGGGCGTCGAACCGGGCTCCGAGGATACCGGTTACTTCGTCAACGCATTGATCTCTCTTGCCGGCTACTACCGACGCGGCATTCCCGACAGCCCGATCAAGTCGGATATGGCCCAGGCGCGGCAACTCTATTTCCAGGCGGCGTCGACCTTTGGGGTCGCCGAGGCGCAGTTCCAGCTCGCGCGCATGCTGCTCTCGGGCGAGGGCGGCAGTGTCAACGTTCAGCAAGCCAAGAAGTGGCTCAATCGGGCCCGCAAGAGCGGCCATGCCGGCGCCATGGGTGTCTTCGGCAACGTGATTTTCCAGGAAGGCCAGACCGTTCGTGGCCTCGCCTATATGACCGCCGCACTCGACCAGTGTTCGCCGAAGGATCGGCCCTGGATGCAGTCGATGCAGGAGCAAGCGTTCTCGCTGGCGAGCGAGGACGATCGCCGCACGGCAATCGCACTGTCGCAAAACCTGCACATGCAAGGCGACGACGACTGATCTCGCCGCGGGACAATCCCAATAACAGCAGAGCTGAGACGGAATAGCCGAACGGCCGTTCCGCGCCTCAAGCGGCGGCGAAGGCAAACTCGCCGATGACGGGAACGTGGTCCGAGGGCTTTTCCCAGGCACGGACATGTTTGTCGATCGATGTTGAAACCAACCGATCGGCCGCCTCCGGCGACAGCATCAGATGGTCGATGCGAATGCCGAAATTCTTGGGCCAGCAGCCGGCCTGATAATCCCAGAACGTATAGAGCGGGACCGCGTCCGATGTCGCCCGCACGGCGTCGGTGAAGCCGAGATTGCGCAGGCGCCGAAAGGCCGCGCGTGTTTCAGGCAGGAAGAGAGCGTCGTTCTGCCAGACCTTAATGTCCCAGCAGTCATGCTCCTCCGGGATGACATTGTAGTCGCCGGCCAGGATGAAGGGCTCTTCGAGCAGAAGCCGCTGCTCGGCATAGGCGGCAAGCCGGCGCATCCAGGAAAGCTTGTAGGGGTACTTCTCGCTATCGACGGGATTGCCGTTCGGCAGGTAGAGCGAGCAGACGCGGATCACGCCGCCCGCGACCGAAAACACGCCTTCGATGAATCGGGACTGCTCGTCCGAATCGTCTCCGGGCAGACCGCGGTTGACTTCGTCCGGACGCAGCTTGGACAGGAGGGCGACACCGTTGAAGCCCTTCTGGCCGTGGGTCTCGACATGGTAGCCGAGCGCCTCGATTTCCAGACGAGGAAAGCCGTCGTCGACAGATTTGATTTCCTGGAGGCAGACGATGTCCGGATTGGCTTCCTTGAGCCACGCCAGGAGGCTGTCGATTCGCGCCTTGACGCCATTGATGTTCCAGGTCGCAATCTTCATGGCTCGAAACGCCCTTCCATATCGGTGAGTCCTTGACGCCGAGAATCTTCTAGCTGCTCCGGATTCTTTTGACAAATCCGAGACCTGCGGCCTTTCAGTCCTGCGGGAAAGGTGCAACGACGGCGTGCGGCGTCGACCACAGTTTATACGGTATAGGTGCGGGTGCTCGAATTGATTCCGGTTCATGGCCGGCTATAGTCCGGCGCATGATCGATCTCGTGCAGAACTACTGGCCGCATATCCTGGCGCTGTTGTCCTTCGCGCTTGGCATCCCGGCTGCCATTCACGCCGCCATGACCAAGGACGATGTTCGCGCCGCCGCCGGCTGGGTCGGTGTCGTTCTGCTCTCGCCGATCGTTGGGGCCTTGCTTTATGCCGTTGCCGGTATCAACCGTATCCGTCGCTCCTCGATCGGCTCGCAGCGCGCACTGTTGCGCGGGCAGGGCCCCGATCAGTTCGGCAGGTTCGATATCTCCGAAACGGACATTGCCGGACGCTTCGGGAACCGCTTTGCCGCGATGAAGATTCTCGGGGATCGTGTTTCCCGCCATCGCATGTGTTCCGGCAACGGCATCGAGGTGCTGGCCGGCGGAGACGCTGCCTATGCAGCCATGCTGACGGCCATTGCCGGTGCACAGCGCAGCATCCTGATCGAGAGCTACATCTTCGATCGCGACGTGGTCGGCCTTCGCTTCGCCGACGCCTTGATCGCCGCGGTCGCCCGCGGCGTCGAGGTGCGCGTGCTGATCGACGCAGTCGGGGCGCGCTACTCCGTGCCCAGCATTGTCGGTCATTTGAAGGCCGCTGGCGTTCCGACGGCCGTCTTCAACGGCAATATCATCATGGGGCTGCGGCTGCCCTATGCCAATCTGCGCACGCACCGGAAGATCCTCGTCGTCGACGGACGGGTTGCCTTTGCCGGTGGCATGAACATCCGCGCCGGCTTTACCAACGAGATCGCCGGCGAAATACCGGCGCTCGATACGCATTTTCGCGTGAGTGGCCCGGTGGTCGCCGACATCTTTCAGGTCGCCGCCGAGGACTGGCAATTTTCCAGCGGCGAGATGCTGACGGGCAGCGCCTGGACGCTCGAAGCCATGCCCCCGCCGGAAGATGCACCTTCCGTGCTGATGCGCGCCGTACCTTCAGGGCCGGACGCCACGAACGAAACCAACCACAAGATACTGATGGGGGCATTCTCGGTGGCGCGGAAGAGCATCCGCTTGATGTCGCCCTATTTCCTTCCGGACCGCGAGCTGATCAGCGCTTTGGTTACTGCAGCCCGCCGGGGCGTCGACGTCGATATCATCGTTCCCGCGGTCAACAACCTCCTCTTGGTCGATCGCGCGATGACCGCGCAATTCGACCAGGTCTTGAAAGGCCACTGCCGCGTTTGGCGTGCCGCGGGCGCCTTCAACCATTCGAAGCTCTTGATCGTGGATGAGTGCTGGGCCTATGTCGGATCGACCAATCTCGACCCGCGCTCGCTGCGGCTCAACTTCGAGTTCGATCTCGAAGTGCTGGACGACGGTTTTGCCCATACGATCAGCGGCATGATATCGGATGTTCAGGCCTCGGCCGAGCCCGTCACGCTCGAGGCATTGCGCGCCAAGCCGCTCGTCGACCGGCTGGCGAACCGTTTGCTTTGGCTCGGGTCGCCATATCTGTGACGGCGACCTCGATCGGGCCATCTGGCCGTGTCAGATGGAAAAACTCGTTCCGCATCCGCAGCTTGCGACCGCGTTCGGATTCTTGATCTGAAACGACTGGCCGAGCAGGTTGTCGACGAAGTCGATTTCCGAGCCGCCCATATAGACGAGCGAAAGGCTGTCGATCAAAACCTTGGCGTCGTTCTTCTCCAGCACCAGGTCGTCGTCGTTTGCGCTGTCGACCAGGTCGAACTTGTAGGAGAAGCCTGAGCAGCCGCCGCCTTCCACGGACACCCGCATGGCATTGTTGTGACTGTCCGAACGAAGGATCGTGGCGATCCGCTTTGCAGCAGCGTCCGAAAGGGTCACGGTTTCTTGCGTCATATCTGCCTCCTGCCGGGGTCAAGAACCGGAGAGATTTGATTGTTGTTCCAGCAATGTCCCGGCCGCCTCTGGAGGTGGTTTCAACTCCCGCGGCCAAGCCGTTGCTTTCGCTTACGGAATCGGTCGATGCTTGCGCGACGCGTTTCCGTGGCTTTCACTATAGGTATGAAGGCTTCAATGTCCCGTCAATGGGATGACGATTTGGGTGCAAAATGACATTCGACAAAAATGCGCTGGGCTTCGGTTATGGTGAACACGCGCCGTTCGCGTCGAATCCCTGGGCGACGCGCGGCAGGCTCTATCCGGAAGCATCGAGCGCGACACGTTCGGATTTCCAGCGTGATCGCGACCGAATCGTGCACACGACGGCTTTTCGCCGGCTGAAGCACAAGACGCAGGTCTTCATCGCTGCCGACGGCGACCATTACCGCACGCGGCTGACGCACACGATCGAAGTGGCCCAGATCGCGCGCGCACTCGCCCGCGCGCTCAAGCTTGACGAGGATCTCGCCGAAGGGGTCGCCCTCGTTCACGATTTCGGTCACACGCCATTCGGGCATACGGGCGAGGACGCCTTGCACGAGATGCTGAAGCCCTATGGCGGTTTCGATCACAATGCCCAGTCGCTGCGCATCGTCACGAAACTCGAACGGCGCTACGCCGAGTTTGACGGGCTGAACCTGACCTGGGAAAGCCTGGAGGGATTGGTCAAGCACAATGGGCCGCTGCTGACGCTCGACGGGCAGGGCACGCGCGGGCCGGTGCCGCAGCCGATCCTCGATTATTGCGCGCTGCACGATCTGGAGCTGGCGAGCTATGCGAGCCTTGAAGCGCAGGTCGCGGCCATCGCCGACGACATTGCCTACAACACTCATGACATCGACGACGGCCTGAGGGCCGGCTATCTGACCTTCGAGATGCTGGAAGACGTGCCGTTCCTTGCCCGTCTGATGCGCGAGGTCCATGACCGCTATCCCGGCCTTGAAAGCAGCCGCTTCACGCACGAAATCATGCGTCGCCAGATCACGGCGATGGTCGAGGACGTGATCGGTGTCGCCCAGAAACGCATCGCGAACATTCGCCCGGAGAGCGCGGCCGAGGTGCGTCAGGCGGGTACGGTCATGGCGACCTTCTCCGACGAGATGAGCGAGACCGACAAGCAGATAAAGCGCTTGCTGATGACCCGCATCTACCGGCACCCCGAAGTGATGCGGGTGCGGGAGGGAGCGGCGTCGATCGTCTGCGATCTCTACAATGCCTTCATGGATGATCCGCAATTAATGCGGGAGCATTATTGGATCGATCAGATTGCCGGCATGGCCAAACCGGCACGGGCCCGTCATGTCGGCGACTATCTTGCCGGCATGACCGATACTTTCGCAATCAGCGTGCACAAGCGCTTGTTTGACCACACGCCGGATTTGCGGTAGGGACGCCCCGCCCGGAGGCTTACGGTTCGAACGAACCGAGCCTCCTTTTTGAGTTTTGCGCCGGCCACATGTGGTCGGGAAAAGCGGACGGATCAGATGAATCTCTTCACGGACTTCGAATCAAGAATTAAGGACATTCTCGAAACGCTTGAAAGCGTTCGAGAAAAGCGATCCGAGCTTGATTTCGGCCGTGTCAATGTCGAGCCGCCGCGCGATCCGAGCCACGGTGACGTGGCGACCAATGCCGCCATGGTGCTGGCCAAGCCGCTCGGCCTGAACCCGCGGGCACTTGCCGAACTCATCGTTGAAAAGCTCAAGCAGGACCCGGAAGTCACCGAAGTGACCGTTGCCGGCCCGGGCTTCATCAATGTCCGGCTTTCGGTATCCTATTGGCAGAAGCTGTTGTCGAACGTGGTGCGGGCGGGCCTTGACTATGGCCGCAGCACCGTCGGCTCGGGTCGCAAGGTCAACGTCGAATATGTCTCGGCCAACCCGACGGGACCGATGCATGTCGGCCACTGCCGCGGCGCCGTCGTCGGCGACGCGCTTGCCAACCTGCTGGCCTTTGCCGGCTATGCGGTGACCAAGGAATACTACATCAACGATGCCGGCTCGCAGATCGACGTTCTCGCGCGTTCAGCCTTCATGCGGTATCGCCAGGCACTTGGCGAGGACATCGGGGAGATCCCGGCGGGTCTTTATCCGGGTGACTATCTCGTTCCGGTCGGCGAAGCGCTCGCCGATGAATTCGGCACGAGCCTGCGCCTGATGCCCGAAGACAAGTGGATGCCGCTCGTCAAGGACCGGACGATCGATGCCATGATGGCGATGATCCGCGAAGATCTCGCGGCGTTGAACGTCAATCACGACGTCTTCTTCTCCGAACGGACGCTGCACGCCAATGGAGCGGCTGCGATTCGCACTGCGATCAATGACCTGACCTTCAAGGGGCACGTCTACAAGGGCACGCTGCCGCCGCCGAAGGGGCAGCTCCCGGAGGATTGGGAAGATCGCGAGCAGACGCTGTTCCGCTCGACGGAGGTTGGTGACGACATCGACCGGCCGCTGATCAAGTCCGATGGCAGCTACACCTATTTCGCCGCCGACGTCGCCTACTTCAAGGATAAGTTCGATCGCGGCTTCGACGAGATGATCTACGTGCTGGGCGCCGACCATGGCGGTTACGTCAAGCGGCTTGAAGCGCTGGCACGCGCCGTATCAGGCGGTTCGTCGAAACTTACGGTTCTGCTGTGCCAGCTGGTCAAGCTCTTCCGTGACGGCGAACCGGTGAAGATGTCGAAGCGCTCCGGCGATTTCGTCACACTGCGCGACGTCGTCGATGAAGTCGGCCGTGATCCGGTTCGTTTCATGATGATCTATCGGAAGAATTCCGAGCCACTCGACTTCGATTTTGCTAAGGTTACAGAACAGTCCAAGGATAACCCGGTCTTCTACGTGCAATATGCTCACGCACGTTGCCGATCGGTGTTCCGTCAGGCCGCGGAAGCTTTCCCGGATCTGGATATCGAATCGCTCGACTTTGCCGGTGCCGTACAGGGGCAGATCGAGGATCCGACAGAGCTTCAGCTCGTCGCCAAGCTCGCAGAATATCCGCGCGTGATCGAGGCGGCGGCACTGGCTCAGGAGCCGCATCGCATCGCGTTTTACCTGTATGATCTTGCCGCTGCCTTCCACGGACACTGGAACAAAGGTAAAGAGAATCCGGAATTACGTTTTGTTAACGATAAAAATAGAGAATTAAGTACTGCCAGACTCGGGCTGGTGCATGCTGTCGCTTCGGTATTGAAGTCCGGCCTGTCTATTACAGGCACCTCCGCACCGGAGGAAATGCGATAAGTATTGTCACCATTTTCCCACAATGCACTGGCACATAAATACAGGCAATTGTGAGTGGAGAGCATGGCAGACAAACAATTCGCACGAAGCGGGCCGGCTGAATTCGACGTATTGGCAGACGATGATCCGTTGGCCGAACTCGCCCGGATCGTCGGTTACGATGCCCGGCCGGCCGTACAGCAATTGCAAGAGTTGCAGCGACATCAGGAGGCGGTCCGTCAGGATCCCGCCTTCGATCTCGAGGACGAACTTCTTCGCGCCTTCGACAGCTATGATGCGCCCCGCGCTGTGCAGCAGCCTGCTGGGGAGCCGGTTTCGGCGCCGCAGCCGGTCGAAGACGCCCGGATCGAGCCGGTAATCGAGCCGACAGCCGATCTCGCTGAAGAGTACGACGCGCCGATATTCCGTCAGCCGGAGCCGGTCACAGCGCCAGCCTCTGTCGTCGAAGACGAGCAGGAGCAGGCTTTCGAGGTGCAGTCGTTCTCGGCCGCCCCTGTTGCCGAAGGCGATGCCGCGGAATTCGCCGCCGATGAGCCGGCATTCGATCTGGAGCGTGAGCTCGAATTGTCGCTCGGTGAAGCCGATCTGGTGCCGTTCGAAGAAGAGCCGACTTCCGAGGCAAAAGAACAGGTTGCGGATGCCTGGCAGGCGCCGGCCGCGGAACCGTCTACCGCTTGGGCCGAGCCAGCCCCTGTCGCCGAACCGTTCCCGGCCTACGGCGAGCCGAGCCTTGAGGTTGCCGACCTTGACGTTGCCGGCCCTGACGCCGCTCCGGAGGAGCGCGTGGATGAGGTCGCATACGCGAACGAGACGATCCCGGAAGAGTCCGCGAGCCATGAAACTGTCCGCGACGAGCTTCTCGCGGATGTCGAGCGCTTCCCGGTTCCGCCGGTCGCTGCCGTCGTTGCCGCTGCCGTTCAGTCTCATCCGGCGCTTCACGCGACGGAACAGCCGGTCGTTGCGCCTGCCGTCGCCCCGGTAAGTACCGCTGCGACGCCGGCAAAGAAGAGCCCCTATCCCTTTACGCCGACCTTCAGCCGGGCGACGCCTGTCGCTTCGCCGACCGGTGCCAGCCAGCAGCGCGCCTTTGCCGGCCCGCTCGTCGTATCCCCGGCCGCTCCGGTTGCCGCTGCCGCGGTCGCCACACCTGCCGTTACACCGGTGGTCGAGGCCGCTCAGCCAGCACAGCCCGTCGCGGAACCGGAAAACGAGCCGGGCTTCGACATCGAGAACTTCGAGATGGAGCTCTCCGATGCCGCGTTGAAGCTCGATCTCGCCGATCTCGGCCCGACCGAGCCGGTTGCAGCGGCCGTGCCGCAGGCTGCTGTGCAGCCCGTCGTCGAGACCGTTGTTCCGCAGCGCGAACCGGAACGCTCCGTCGAGACTTTCGCGGCTCCGGCCCCGGTTGAGCAGCAGGACGCGCAGCCCGAAAGCACGCTGCCCTTCGATCCCTCGATGATTGCCGAAGCCGAGAATGGCGTTGCCCCGATCGCCGACATGGAGGTGCCGCAGCTGCCGGTCATCGAAACGGAAAAGCCGGTCGCCTATCCGGCGGATTACGATCTCGATATCGACGCAGAAATGGCACAGCTGTTCGGCACGCCGGCTCCGGCCGCCAAGGATGCCCGTCCGGCGGCGGTTGAGAAGGTCGAGGCGGTTCGTCCTGCCCCAGCCGCAAATGCAAATCCGTCGTTCGGTGCCGGCGCGCTCGATGATTTCGACGAATTCGAAAAGGCGATGGAAGAGGACTTCCGCCGCTCCATGACCGAACGGCAGTCCCCGGCGCGCGATGCCGAGCGGGTTTCCGCGGCACAGGGCCAGGATGATGCGGGCGACTATCGCGATTACGGCTCGGGCCGGCGGTCGCAGCGCACGATGCTGCTTGCCGCAAGCGTTGCGGGCGTCATCATTCTCGGCGGCGCGGCAGTCTATGCCTGGATGGGCGGCAGTGATGCCGCAACTTCGGCCGAGGGCCCCAAGATCATTCTCGCCGACAAGGGGCCGGTTAAGGTCGTGCCGGAAGAAAAGGGCGGCAAGACTGTGCCGAACCAGGACAAGGCGGTTTACGATCGTGTCGCTGGAGCCCAGGCCGGTGCGCCGCAGCAGGAAGCACTGGTTTCCTCGACCGAAGAGCCGATGGATGTCGTTCAGAAGACGTTGACGCCGGAAACACTGCCGCTCGAAGGCAATGACGACTCGGATGGCCCGCAGGCCAACCTGCCTGCCGACGACGAGGATGGCGCTCGCCTGCTGCCCGACGGCGGCGCACAGACGGCTGCTCAGGAAGAAGACAAGGCGCCCGCCGTCGCACCGCGAAAGGTGCGCACAATGATCGTCAAGCCGGACGGTACGCTGGTTGCTCGTGAAGAGCCGGTTGCCGCGCCTGCGACCGATGTTGCCGGGGCGACGCAGCCGCTGCCGGAAACGCCCTCGAAGGAGGTCGCCTCGGCTGAGGTCAGCGCTGCCGGTCAGGCATCGGCGAATGACGACCAGGTCGCGCTTGCCGCAACGGGCAATGCCAATATCGAAGAGGTTCCGGTTCGCAGCGTGACGACGACGGCAACGGCCGAGAAGGCACCGACGCCGCAGACGCGTCCGGCCGAGAAGCCGGCCAAAGTGGCCGCTGCGGCCGCAGACGGTGGCAATGTTCGCCTGACTGAAGAGCAGGCCGCCGCCACACCGGAAGCGCAGCCGCCGCAGCAGGTGGCAACGGCGTCGGTCCCGACCGGTGGTTACTTCATCCAGGTCGCGTCCCTGCCGTCGGAAGCCGAAGCACAGAAATCCTACAACAGCCTCTCCAGCAAGTTCGGAAGCGTCATCGGCGGCCGCGGCGTCGATATCCGCAAGGCGGAGATCGCCGGCAAGGGGACCTACTATCGCGTCCGTATCCCGGCCGGATCCAAGGAAGAGGCAAACGCGCTGTGCTCCAAGTACAAGGGCGCTGGCGGAAGCTGCCTGGTGACCAAGTAAGCCTGGCACACCGGTAGAGTTTGAGGGGGGACGCGGCTCGGGGCCGCGCCCTTCGCATTTCAGGGTTTCGATCGCCCCGTGGCCTTGTGCATGAACGACGGGGCTTCGTCTTTGTGGCTTCGCGCCGGGCGGCGCCCGCTCTATGCTCTCTCAATGAGCGAATCAAAAGCATTTATCTCGGGCTGCAAGGGCCTTTCTCTCACGACCGACGAACGCCAGTTCTTTGCCGGTGAGCGGCCGTGGGGCTTCATCCTGTTCGGGCGCAACATCGGCGAGGAGCAGCAGATCTCCGATCTGGTGGCGTCGCTTCGCGACAGCATCGGCAATCCGAACGCGCCGGTGCTCATCGACCAGGAAGGCGGACGCGTGCAGCGCATCCGGCCACCGCTCGTCCAGCAATATCCGAACGGCGCCGCGATCGGTGAAATCTACCGCCGCGACGCGGAACTGGGTCTGCGCGCGGCCTGGCTCATGGGGCGCCTGCATGCCTTCGACCTGATGCGCTTCGGCATCACCGTCGACTGTCTGCCGGTGCTGGATGTGCCGGTGCCTGGAAGCCATGATGTCATCGGCAATCGTGCCTATGGTCATGACCCTGAGACCGTGACGGCGATCGGCCGGGCGATGGGCGAGGGGTTGAAGGCCGGCGGCATGCTGCCTGTCATGAAGCACATGCCCGGTCACGGCCGCACATTCGTCGACTCGCACCACAACCTGCCCGTGGTCAGCGCGACTTTCGAAGAACTCGCCGCCAGCGACTTCCTGCCCTTTGTCGCGATGAAGGACGAAGTGATGGCGATGTCGGCGCACATGGTGTTCACGACGATCGATCCGGATAATCCGGCGACAACCTCGGCGAAGGTCGTGCGCGAGATCATTCGCGGCCACATCGGCTTCTACGGTCTTTTGATGTCGGACGACGTGTCAATGAATGCGCTTGCCGGCGACATGAGCACCCGCGCGCGCAACATCATTGCCGCGGGGCTTGATCTCGTCTTGCATTGTCATGGCATAATGGAAGAAATGAAGGCCGTCGCCGATGTCGTACCGGTTCTCGCTGGCGAGAGCCTGCGTCGGGCAAGGATCGCCGAGGCGGCCTTCCGGACGCCTGACGATGCGAACGAAAGCGATCTGCGGACCGAGTTCAACGGTTTGTTCGCAACAGGGTAAGGCAGGCGCGGCCAGCGGGAAAGGATCGGACTGTCAGTGAGCAATGCGGGCGAAAGACAAGGCAAGCCTGCGTCGAAGGCGCCGATGGAGCCCCTGTGGCAGGACGAGACTGCCGAGCGCGGGCTGCATGAAGAAGCGCTGGTGGTTGATCTCGCCGGCTTCGAAGGCCCACTCGATCTCCTGCTTCATCTCGCCCGCAGCCAGCGGGTCGATCTTTCGCGCATCTCCGTGCTGGCACTCGCCGAGCAATATATCGCCTTCATCGAGCGGGCGCGCAGCATCCGCATCGAACTCGCCGCCGACTATCTCGTCATGGCGGCATGGCTCGCCTATCTGAAGTCGCGGTTGCTGATTCCGCAGCAGGTGAAGGACGATGGTCCGACTGGCGAGGAAATGGCCTCGGCCCTGGCTTTCCGGCTGAAACGGCTGGAGGCGATGCGTGAGGCGGCAACGCGGCTCGTCAACAGAAACCGGCTTGGCCGGGACGTCTTCGTTCGCGGTGCGCCGGAACATATCGTCACTGAAAAGAAGTCCGGTTTCGATGCCTCGCTCTATGATCTCCTGAGCGCCTATGCGAGCCTGCGGCAGCGCCAGGCGATCACGCAGGTGACGATCGAGAAACGCCACGTATGGTCTCTCGCCGACGCACGCCTGATCCTGGCGCGCACGATCGGCGAACTCGATGACTGGACAGCGCTCGATCATTTTCTTATCCGCTACATGACGACGCCGAAGGAGCGGGCAACGGCGATCGCCAGTTCCTTTGCCGCCTCCCTCGAAATGGTCCGCGAGGGCCGGCTGGAGATCCGTCAGGAAGAGGCCTTTGCGCCGATCTATCTTCGGCGCGGACCGAATCCGATCGATGCGGAGACGCTTGCCGAAATGGAGGCAGCCCGTGGCTGAAGCCCAAAAATACATACCGGACGCTCCTGACGAGGACGACGAAATCGATACGACGCCGTCCTTGGATCCTCGGCTTGAACAAGAAGCCGAGCGAATCGCGGAGGCTCTGGTCTTTGCCTCGGCGCAGCCGGTGTCGGAGGCCTATATCGAAAGCAGGCTGCCGCGTGGTGCGGATGTCAGGCGGATCATGGAGCGCCTGAAGGCGCTTTATGCCACACGCGGCGTCAACCTTGTCCAGGTCGCCGACCATTGGGCATTCCGCACGGCTGCCGACCTCTCGTTCGTCGTGCAGACCGACGAGCAGGAGGTTCGCAAGCTCTCGCGCGCTGCGCTCGAAGTTCTCGCCATCATTGCCTACCATCAGCCGGTAACCCGCGCCGAGATCGAGGATATCCGCGGCGTCCAGACATCGAAGGGCACGCTCGACGTCCTGATGGAGGCAGGCTGGGTCCGCTTCAGGGGACGCCGGCGTACGCCGGGCCGGCCGGTGACCTTCGGCACCACCCGCGATTTTCTCGATCACTTCGGCCTCGAGGAACTGCGCGACCTGCCGGGTATCGAGGAACTGAAGGGGGCAGGGCTGCTTTCCGGCCGCGTGCCGTCCAATCTCAATATTCCCGTTCCGGTGGGCGAAGACGAGCTTGCCGAGAACGAAGATCCCATCACCCAGCTTGACCTTGAAGAACTGGGGCTCTTGACACCGAAGGGCGAAGAAGCCGATTAAAACCTGAATGGGGATATCGGCTTTCCCCGGTGTCCGGCATTTTTGCCGAGCACGACTGGTGTCAAGGAATGCAAGCATGGTTTCAGATCCGCAGGACGCTCCCGTCATCACGACACGACGGGCGGGTGTATCCTTCGCGGCAAGCCTGACCTTTGAAGACATTCATCACAGCTATCACGCCAAGGAAACGATCAAGGGCGTCAGCCTGGCGGCCAAGGCCGGCGAAGTCCTTTGCCTGCTCGGCCCGTCCGGGTCCGGCAAGACGACCCTGCTACGTATCGCCGCAGGGATCGAGAAGCAGAGCGCAGGACGCCTTCTGCTCAATGGCCAGGAGATTTCCGGCCCTTCGGTTTTCCTGCCGCCCGAAAAACGCGGTGTCGGTCTGATGTTCCAGGATTTCGCGCTCTTCCCGCATATGTCCATTCGCGACAACGTTCGCTTTGGCTTGACGGCGCTTCCGAAGAAGGAAGCCCTGAACCAGGCGGATGCGGCGCTCGAGCGTGTCGGGCTCTCCCATTACGCCAACCAGTACCCGCATGTACTTTCCGGCGGCGAGCAGCAGCGGGTGGCGCTGGCCCGCGCGCTTGCACCACGCCCCGCCGTGCTTCTGATGGACGAACCGTTTTCCGGTCTCGACTCGCGCCTGAAGGATTCGATCCGCGCCGATACGCTCGCCATCCTCAGAGAGACCCGGGCAACCGCGATCGTCGTCACCCACGACGCGGAAGAAGCGATGCGCATGGCCGATCGAATTGCGCTTCTGCAGGGTGGGCGATTGGTGCAGGTCGGCACGGCAGATGAGCTCTATCGCCATCCGAGAAATCTCTTCGCAGCCGGTTTCTTCTCGGAAATCAACGTGTTCAACGCACAGGTTCGCAATGGCCGCGTCGACACGCCGGTCGGCACCGTCGCGGCTGGGCGCCACCACGAAGGGGAGCGCGTTTCGGTCGCCGTCAGGCTTTCCGGCGTGCGTGTCGGCGAGAAGGAGGGCGATATTCCCGCGCGTATCCTCTCTCGTCGGTTCATCGGTGTGGTGGAGCTGCTGGAGCTGGCGGTGCCGCGTTGCGAGGATGTGGTGCGTGCGCGCATCCGCGCGGACCAATTGCCGCAAGGATTGCGCGATGTAATGCTTTCAGTTAACGAGCGGGATATATTACTGTTTGAAAAAGATGGTTCTGCATCTTAGGTTCTGTCGCAAAGAAGGGTGTGTTTAGCGCGCGCCTGAAAATTGACATGTGAAAGAGCCTATATCGGGGAAGGCTCAGAGGAGTAAGAGCATGGGTTCCTTTAGCATTTGGCACTGGCTGATCGTTCTGGTCGTAGTGCTGCTCTTGTTCGGTCGTGGCAAGATTCCCGAACTGATGGGCGATGTTGCGAAGGGCATTAAGAACTTCAAGAAGGGCATGAGCGACGAGGAAGCGGGCGCGACCGACAAGACGCTCGACAGCAAGACCGTTGACCACAAGTCCGACGAAGTTCGCTAACGGTCTGGCGTCGGTGGAGCCGGTCCGGTATCGGTATCGGACCAGTTCCCATCACGGGTTTGCAGGACATTTCGAATGCTTGATATCGGCTGGACCGAGCTTGTCGTCATCGCCATCGTTTTGATCGTCGTTGTCGGACCGAAAGATCTTCCGCCTATGCTGCGGGCTTTTGGCCGCATGACGGCGAAGATGCGCGGCATGGCCTCGGAGTTCCGCCAGCAATTCGACGAAGCGCTGCGCGAAGCGGACCTCGACGAGGTCCGCAAGACGATCAGCGATGCGCAGAGCCTCAACCCGGCCAATGCGCTCAGGGATGCGATGAATCCGCTTCGCCAGATCGGCAACGAGATCAAATCGGACCTGCAGAAGGCTGCGACGCCCGACAAGCCTGTCACAACGGCTACGGCCGAGCCCGCGATTGCGGAGCCGGTAGCGGCCGCTCCCGTGGCGGCGACGGAAGCAAAGCCCGCGGATGCGGTTGCCGCAGCCGCCTTGGGCTCAGCCACCCGCCAGTTGGAGCGCGCCGAGGCCGCCGTCCCGGCCGAGAAGCCCAAGCGGGTGCCAAGGGCGAAGGCCGATCCGGCGCCGGCGGCAAAGAAGGCCGCAACGCCCAAGGCGGCGGCACCCAGAACTTCGGCAAAGGCACCCGCAAAGGCGGTGGCCGAGAAGACGTCGTCGAAGCCCGCCTCAGCCGAGCCGGCTACCAAGACGTCCAAGCCGCGCGCCAGCACGCGCAAGAAAGGTGAAGCATGAGCGGCGATATCGAGGACCGGCCGCAGCCGCTGATCGAGCATCTGATCGAATTGCGCAGGCGCCTGATGTGGGCCATCGGCGCGTTCTTCGTGGCGTTCCTCGTCTGCTTCTACTTCGCCAAGGGTCTCTTCAATCTCCTGGTGCTGCCGTTCAAATGGGCAGTGGGCTGGGCCGGCCTGAACCATCGCAATGTCGAGCTGATCTACACGGCTCCGCAGGAGTTCTTCTTTACGCAGATCAAGGTGGCGATGTTCGGCGCCCTGGTCATCGCCTTTCCGGTGATTGCTGCGCAGATCTACAAATTCGTGGCTCCGGGCCTTTACAAGAACGAGCGTGCCGCATTTCTGCCGTTCCTGATCGCGTCGCCGATCCTCTTTCTGCTTGGCGGCGCCCTGGTCTACTTCTTCTTCACGCCGATGGTGATGTGGTTCTTCCTGGCGATGGAGCAGGGCGGCGGCGAAGGGCAGGTGGCCATCCAGCTTCTGCCGAAGGTCTCGGAATATCTCAGCCTGATCATGTCGCTGGTCTTTGCCTTCGGCCTGGTTTTTCAGCTCCCGGTGATCACGACGCTTCTCGCACGCGTCGGCTTCGTCACGTCGCAGGGCCTGGCCGAAAAGCGGAAGTACGCAATCGTGATTGCCTTCGTGGTTGCGGCCGTGCTCACGCCGCCTGACCCGGTTTCCCAGATCGGCCTTGCACTGCCAGCCATCCTTCTCTACGAAATTTCGATCTATACGGCGCGACTCGTCGAAAGACAGCGGGCAGCGGACGCGCTCAAGAGCGAAGTTGCCGAGTCGCAGGAAGGATCTTCCGGAGAGGTCGGCCCCGCCAAGGGCTGAGCATTCGAGATTTCGCGCCGTGAGTTGACCAACGCGTGGAACGACAATGCTTGATATCAAATGGATCCGTGAAAATGCCGAGATGCTGGACGCCGCCCTGGCGAAGCGGGGCGCGGAGCCGTTGTCGGCGTCGCTGATCGCTCTCGACGAACGCCGCCGCTCGATCCTTCAATCGCTGCAGGACATGCAGTCGCGCCGCAACGCCGCCTCGAAGGATATTGGTGCGGCCATGGCGCAGAAGAATGCCGAGCTTGCCGAAAAGCTGAAGGCCGAGGTCGCCGAACTCAAGAGCGCCATGCCCGCGCTCGAGGAAGACAGCCGCAAGGTGGAAGCCGAGCTCAGCGATGCGCTTTCCCGCATTCCGAACATCCCGCTCGAGGATGTTCCGGTCGGCGAGGATGAGACCGGTAATGTCGTCAAGCGCGTGGTCGGCAACAAGCCCACCTGGAATCACCAGCCGCGCGAGCATTTCGAAATCGGCGAGGGCCTCGGCCTCATGGATTTCGAGGGGGCCGCCCGCATTTCCGGTTCGCGTTTCACGATCCTCAAGGGACAATTGGCCCGGCTAGAGCGTGCGCTCGGCCAGTTCATGCTCGACCTGCATACCCAGGAACACGGCTACACCGAAGTGCAACCGCCGCTTCTGGTGCGCGACGATGCCATGTACGGTACCGGACAGTTGCCGAAATTTGCCGAAGATCTGTTCCGAACCACGGATGATCGCTGGCTGATCCCGACTGCGGAAGTGCCGCTCACCAACATCGTTCGTGAGCAGATCCTCGAAGGCGAAAAGCTGCCGTTGCGCTTCACCGCGCTGACGCCATCCTTCCGCTCGGAAGCCGGTTCGGCCGGTCGCGACACCCGCGGCATGCTGCGCCAACACCAGTTCAACAAGGTCGAACTTGTTTCGATCACCGATGCCGAAACCTCGATCGACGAGCACGAGCGCATGACCGCCTGCGCGGAAGAGGTGCTGAAGCGCCTCGGTCTGCACTACCGCGTGATGACGCTCTGCACCGGCGACATGGGCTTCGGTGCCCGCAAGACCTATGATCTGGAAGTATGGCTGCCGGGACAGGACACCTATCGCGAGATATCTTCCTGCTCGGTCTGCGGCGATTTCCAGGCGCGTCGGATGAATGCGCGCTACCGCACCAAGGAAGACAAGGGAACGCGCTTCGTTCACTCCTTGAATGGTTCCGGTGTCGCCGTCGGGCGCGCGCTGATTGCCGTCATCGAAAACTATCTGAACGAAGACGGTTCGGTGTCGGTGCCGGATGTGCTGGTGCCCTACATGGGCGGCCAGAAGCGCATCGAGAAGGCGGACTGAACGGACGTCAAGGGAAGGACGGCATCCATGCGGATCCTGCTGACAAACGATGACGGCATTCATGCTGAGGGTCTCGCGGTGCTCGAAAGAGTGGCCCGGACGATTTCGGACGATGTCTGGGTCGTGGCGCCCGAGGCGGACCAGAGCGGCTTGGCGCATTCGCTGACCCTGTCGGAGCCGCTGCGGCTGCGCCAGATCACGGAGAAGCGCTTTGCGCTGCGGGGGACGCCGACGGATTGCGTCATCATGGCCGTCCGCAAGGTGCTGGACCGCAAGCCCGATCTCGTGCTCTCGGGCGTCAACATCGGTGCCAACATGGCCGATGACGTGACCTATTCCGGCACGGTGGCGGGCGCCATCGAGGGGACGTTGCAGGGCATTCGCTCAATCGCGCTCAGCCAAGCCTATCACCACGCCGTCGGCAAGACCGTACCTTGGGATGTGGTGGAGACGCATGCGCCTGGCCTGATCCGCAAGCTGATGGCCGTGGATCTGCCGGATGGCACGCTTCTCAACGTCAATTTCCCGAACTGCCCAGCCGACACCGTTGCAGGGGTCGAGGTAACGTCGCAAGGCAAACTCGACTTTGGCCTGTCGATCGATGAGCGTACCGACGGCCGTGGTTTTCCTTATTTCTGGCTGCGCTTCGGCGAGCGGTTCGGCGATTTTCGCGCCGGAACCGACATTCATGCACTGCGCGAGAATTACATCTCCGTAACGCCGCTCAAGCTCGACTTGACGGACTATACCGTCCAGGACCGTCTGATGCGGGCATTGAACGAAGGGGCTCATTGATTGAGCGTGCGCGTTTCGGAACAGGAAGGCTTTGCCAAGATGGTGCTACGGCTGCGCGCCGCAGGCATCACCAATCACGATCTCCTCAAGGCGGTGGAACAGACTCCGCGCGGCCTGTTCGCGCCGCCGCAATATCAGGCCGAGGCCTATTCGCAGCGGACGATTCCGCTTGACTGCGGCTCGTTCATGGAAGGCTATGATTTTGCCGTGCGGCTGCTGCACTGTCTGAACCTGAAGACAGGACAGCGCATCCTCGAGGTTGGAACCGGCAGCGGCTTTACCGCGGCGGTGATGGGGCGGGTGGCCGAGCGTGTCCTGACCATCGACCGCTACCAGACACTTGTCGGTACGGCGCAGAAGAACCTCGAGAAATCAGGCGTTCGAAACGTCATCGTCCGCCATGCCGATGGCAGCGCCGGCGTGCCGGGCGAGGGTACCTTCGATCGCATCCTGATCACGGCCGCCTTCAACAGCCTGCCGCGCATGTTTTCCGATCATCTCGTCTCGGGCGGAACCCTGGTGGTGCCGATCATGATGAGCGAGACCCATTGCCGGGTCGTCCGGGTCAATCGAACGGGAAGTCGCTTCGACCGCGAGGATCTGTTCGACGCGCCCTACCTTCCGATCGTCCCGCAGCTCGCTTCGTTCCTCTGATACGGCTGCTGCTGAACGTCTTGGCTGGTGCGTTAAGGGATTCTTAACCGCATCCAGCCTCGCGCAAGCCTCGCGCCATACGCCTCCAATGCACGATGGGTTCCTCTCGCGAGTCGTGGCTCTTGCTCGACCAGGGTGTTGCTGCCGGATCGTGAGATTGACGGAGACGGCAAATGCAGATCGCGAACAGGCTGACGGCGGCGGCATCCGGCGACGGGCTGAATAATCTCGCCGGGCGCAGCTCCGGCCAGGCAAATTCCGGCGGCAAGGACGAACAGGCCGCGCAGGCTCTTGCGGCGAGCTTCTTCGACCCCACCCCGCGCATCTCCCTTTCCGCCGACGCTCTGCTTTATCTCAGCCAGACGAAGAAGGCATCGGAAGGGCAGCCGCCCCTCAGCCGCGACGAGTGGAACAATCATCTGACCCCGCAGTTGGCGTCGCGTGAATATCAGGCCTTCGGCAGGTTTCTGGATGCCGGGGATCATGAGGCCTACTACAAGAACTTCATCGACTATTACGACAGCCTCCGCCCCGAAGATCAGGACAGCCTGCGCTATTTTGGGACGCGCGAAGCCGCCGTCGCAGGCCTGCGCTCGCTTGAGTATGAGCAGGCGAGCGGAGCCGATGGCGAGACCACGTTCCAGACTCTGGTGAGCGTGCTACTCGAAGAAGACAAGACCGCTCAGTCCGAAACCCCCGTCCGTCCGGAGGGACGTCCAGTCTTCGCCTGGGATCTGACGAGCATCAGCTATGAGGATGAACCAACGGAGCGGCGTTCGGTTTCCGAAATCGAGCGCCTCTATTCCGAACTGAGCTAAAGTATCCTGTCGCGCAAAAGTGTGCGGCGGTTTTGCGCTAACGACATGCGAAATATCAGGTGCCTAAAGCGCAAGAAGCGAATCTGAAAGATCGCGACGCGCCTTAGGCCCGGTTGCGCACCGAAGCTTGGGCGCATGCGCTTGGCGGGCGAAGGCCGGTCGTGTCACCAGGCTTGTTCGGCGCTATGGATGCGGCGAGCCGGCGTCTATGGTTAGCGTTTCGTCAAATTAGTCCATTGGTGGTGCCGACCTTAACCGGGCGGTAACTCTAATACGCTTTAATCATCCCACATCGAGTTGCGTTCGGAGTGGGTAAGCGTCATGCGTCAGTTTGTATCTCCCGGGGTTGGAAAGTCCACGATCCGCCTGTGCGTGGCGGTCCTGCTAGCAGGCGCCGCAACGGGCTGCAGTTCGGACGCCAGCCGATTTGACGGCCTCTTCTCCCGGTCGGATAACATCACCACAAATTCAATCCCACGCGACACGACGCCGGTTCCGCGCGGCGATGTGGCGGTCGGCCAGATGGCCGCTCCTGCAGATTCGCGCAACACTGCTCTCGGTCAGCCGTATCCGACTGCAAGCGCCCAGGGCGGCTACGATCCGGTGAATACCGCTTCCACGCCGATGTCCAGCGCCCGTGGAGCCTCGACGCCGATCTCCGTGCAGCGCACGACACTCGCTGACCCGAGCTCGACGACGCATCAACGTCCCGAAGCGCAGCCGTTCCCCGCCGCACGTCAGCAGGCGGCAATCGCGACGCAGCAGACGCTTCCGGCGGCTGTCAAGGAGACCGCGAGCAAGAGCGGCTGGACGACGCAGAACGCCCCGACGATCATGGTTCGCCCCGGCGACAACGTTGCGGTTCTCTCCAAGCGCTTCGGTGTTCCGGAGAAGGAAATTCTGAAGGCCAACGGTCTGCAGTCCGCCGCTCAGGTCGAAACCGGTCAGCGGCTGGTGATCCCGACCTTCGGTTCCGTGGGTAGCCCGGCAAAGGCTGCTGCGACCAACTCGATTGCGGGTCTCGATGGCAACAAACATCAGCCTTCGCCCTTGCCCAACGATCAGCGTGACGCTGCGATCCTGCCGGGCTCTGCGCAGTCCCGCGAAAAGGGCGCAGGCAAGACCGATGTCGTTGCCGGCAAGCCGGCGACGAACGGCGAAGGTAGCGGCGGCGGAACCTATACCGTCAAGCCCGGCGACTCGCTCAACCGCATCGCCAAGACGACGGGTGTATCCGTTTCTGCCCTCAAGCAGGCGAACGGCCTGACTGCGGAATCGATCCGCGTCGGCCAGACGCTGCAACTGCCGGGCGCAGCCGGCGCCGCGCCGGACCAGGTCAAGACCGCATCGGTTCCGAGCAAGAAGGCCGAGCAGCCGCAGGTTGCTTCGCTTGAAAAGAACAAGCCGGCAGAATACCAGCCGCCGGCTGCCAAGCAGAGCGTTACGGACGTTGCGGCTATCAAGACGGATGTCGACGAGGACTCGCCGAAGTCGACGGGCATCAGCAAGTATCGCTGGCCGGTGCGCGGGGCGGTGGTTGCCGGTTACGGCGCCAACGTCGACGGCAACCGCAACGACGGCATCAATATCTCGGTGCCCGAGGGCACGCCGATCAAGGCGGCCGAAAACGGCGTCGTCATCTATTCGGGCAGCAGCCTGAAGGAACTCGGCAACGCTGTCCTGGTCCGCCACGACGACGGCACGGTCACGGTCTACGGCAACGCTTCCGAGCTCAAGGTTCAGCGCGGCCAGAAGGTTCAGCGCGGCCAGACGCTCGCAGCGTCCGGCATGACCGGTCGCGCCAGCCAGCCGCAAGTGCACTTCGAGGTGCGCAAGAACGCCACGGCAGTAAACCCGGCGACCTTCCTCGAATAGTCCGCAACCATTTCCTGGTCGGGCGCGATCGAGACGGAAAAACCAAATACCGCCTGTCGGGGCCGACAGGCGGTATTTGTTTGATAGTAGGTCAGATTTGACCAGCGAGGCGATCGCGCAGCCTATACGTCCAGGCGATGGCGCATGCGTCCGGCAAGATCCTGAATGAACTGCCAGGCGACGCGGCCGGATCTTGCGCCGCGTGTCGTTGCCCATTCGAGCGCTTCCGCGTGCAAGGTCTCGGCCTCGACGGCGAAGCCGTAGTGCTTTGCATAGCCATCGATCATGACAAGGTAGTCTTCCTGGCTGCACTTGTGAAAGCCGAGCCACAGTCCGAAGCGGTCGGACAGCGATACCTTTTCCTCGACGGCCTCGGAAGGGTTGATGGCGGTCGACTGCTCGTTTTCCATCATGTGGCGCGGCAGCAGATGGCGACGGTTCGATGTCGCATAGAGCAGCACGTTCGACGGGCGACCTTCGACGCCACCGTCGAGCACGGCCTTCAGCGATTTGTAGGACGTATCGTCATGATCGAAGGACAGGTCGTCGCAGAAGACGATCACCGGCACCGGTGCAGTCTTGAGGATGTCCATGAGGGCGGGCAGGGTGGCGATATCCTCGCGGTGCACTTCGACGAGCTTGACGGCAACACCGGTCTCGCGGGCGACCTGCGCATGCACCGATTTCACCAGCGATGACTTGCCCATGCCGCGTGCGCCCCAGAGGAGCACGTTGTTGGCAGGAAAGCCCTCGGCGAAGCGCAGCGTATTGTCGAGCAGAATGTCACGGACGTGGTCGACACCGGATATCAGCGACAGTTCGATACGGTTGGGCTTGGCGACCGGTTGCAGATGATGCGTGGCCGGCGCCCAGACGAAGCATTCGGCAGCGTTCCAATCATTGCTTGCTGCGGCTGGACCGGCCATACGCTCGATCGCCGCGGAAAGCTTCTGCATTTCCCTGATGAGAACGTCGATCTTTGCTTCCGGCATCTGTCTATCTCCAACAACTGAATCAATCATTTGGTCGAGCCGCAAGGACGAGGGGCCGCATGAATCGGCACGCGATTGCGACTGTACGGTTAACTGACACCCGGTAGCACGCAGGTTTGCGCTGGAAAAGGCCGCAGAGCCTCGCGCGGGGGGTTCTACTCTTGTCGAAATTGTGTCAGAGGCACAGGAACGGGTAAGGGTGCCGCTGCTTTGCAGAGCGGCCGCGCGCCCCTATATTCCGGCCGATTTGGTGCGGAGGAACCGCCGATATTTGAACTCAAGGAGTGATCGATGTTCATTACCGAAGCTTTTGCGCAGACAGCCGGCGCCCCTTCCACTGGCGGCGCGGACATTCTCATGTCCATCCTGCCGTTCCTGCTGATTTTTGTCGTTATGTATTTTCTGATCATCCGTCCGCAGCGCGCCCAGATGAAGCGCCGCGAGGAGCTGTTGAAGAACATCCGTCGTGGAGATCAAGTGGTGACCGGCGGCGGCATCGTCGGCAAGGTTACGAAGGTCGTCGATGACAACGAGCTCGAGGTCGAAATTGCCGAAGGCGTGAAGATCCGCGTCGTTCGCAGCGGCGTCTCTGAAGTTCGCGTCAAAGGCGAACCTGTGAAAGAATAAGGGACGCGGACAGTCACCATCCGACGAACAACTGGAGCGTTTGAGGCATGCGCAGATTTCCGCCATTGAAACGTATCCTCGTCTGGTTGGTGGCTCTCGCCGGCATCGCCTTTGCCTTGCCGAATGTCCTGACGCGTGAGGAGGTAGCCGGACTACCGTCCTGGATGCCTCATCGCCAGGTGGCGCTCGGCCTCGATCTCCAGGGAGGCTCGCATTTCATGCTGCGGGCCGCGCGCAGCGATATCGTCGCTGAGAGGCTTGAAGCGGTCGCCAGCGAAGTCGGCAAGTCGCTGCGCGACGCCGATATCGCCTATATCGGTCTTTCGGGGGAAGGGCAGTCGATTTCGTTCCGGGTTCGGGACCGTGCGCAACTCTCGGCCGCTCGCGACAAATTGAAGACGCTGACGGCGCCGGTCGAAATCGGTGGCTTCGGCGGAGGGGCAATTTCAGAAGTCGTGTTTGACAGCGCCGCCGAGGATGAGCTCGTCCGTCTGCGCCTGACCGACGAAGGCATCGACTATCGGCTGTCTCTGGCCCTTGATCAGTCTATCGACGTGGTGCGCCGTCGTGTCGCCGAAGTTGGCGTGCTCGAGCCGTTGATCCAGCGCCGCGGCAAGGATCGTCTCATCGTCCAGGTGCCGGGTCTCGACGACCCGCAACGACTGAAAGACCTGCTCAGCCAAAGCGCTCGTCTGACCTTCAGATTGCTGGACACGTCCGTGCCGGTGCAGCGGGCCGTCGAGGGGCAAGTGCCGGCGGGCGCAGAAGTCCTCTATTCCTACGACGATCCGCCGGTTCCCTATCTGGTCCAGAAAGAACCGCTGCTGGCGAGGGCCAGTTTTCTCGCCGCGCAGCCGGAAGCGGATGCTGCAGCCGATACGGCGTCGGTCGCGGTCAAGCTCGATGCGGCCTCGCAGCAGCGCGTTACCGCTGTCACGGCGCAGCAGCCGGAGGCGAAGATCGCGATCGTCCTTGATGGCCAGGTAGCCGCAACGCCCAAACTTTCGGACGCGGTCAAGGGCGATACGGCGCGCATTTCTGCCGACCTGCCGGCCGAATCCGCCGCGGATCTCGCCGCCCTCATCAGGACCGGACCGCTCCCGACCCCGCTGACCTTCGTCGAGGAACGGACGGTCGGCCCCGGGGTTGGTAACGATGCGATCGCCGATGGGCTCAAGGCTGGTCTCGTTGCGGCGATTGCCGTGGCCGCCTCGATGATCTTCTTCTACGGCGTTTTCGGCGTCTTTGCCGTGATCGCGCTCGCCTTGAACATCGTGCTGATCCTTGCCGCCCTCTCTGCGTCAGGCGCGACGCTGACCCTGCCGGGGATTGCCGGCATCATCCTGACGATTGGCGTCGCGGTCGATTCGAACGTGCTGATTTACGAGCGGCTGCGTGAAGAGGTTCGCGGTGGCGAGCCCCTGCGTCGCACGATCAACAATGCCTTCTCCCGCGTCTTCAGCAGCATCTTCGACGCCAACCTGACGATGCTGATCGCCAGCGCCATCCTGTTCTACCTCGGTTCCGGGCCGGTGCGCGGTTTCGCCGTAACGCTGGCGATCGGCAGTGTCACGACGCTTTTCACCGCCTATACGGTGACCCGCCTGATCGTGAAGCGCTGGCTTCGGCAGTGGAAGTCGGAACGTTTGCCGAAGGGCATTCGGACCGGTCGCTTCAGCAATCTGGACATCCGCTTCATGCGGATACGCAATCCGGCCTTCATCCTGATGGCCGCCTTGTCGGCCGCCTCCGTGCTCCTGCTTGCAGGCATAGGGCTCAATCTGGGGGTGGACTTCAAGGGCGGCTCGATCATCGAGCTGCACTCCAAGGGCGGGGCGGTCAACGTCGCCGACCTCCGCACCCGCCTCGACGAGCTGAATTTCGGCGAAGTGCAGGTGCAGCAACTGGGCTCGGGCGAGGATGTGCTCGTTCGGGTGCCGTCCCAAGAAGCGGGCGACAATGCCGAGCAGACCGCAGCCGGCGTCATCAGGACGGAACTGGCCGACGAATACGAGTTCCGCCGTGTCGAAGTGGTCGGTCCCGTTGTCTCGGGCGAACTGACACGCGCCGGAACGATCGGGCTCGCGATTTCCTTCGTGGCGATCCTGCTCTATGTCTGGCTGCGTTTCGAGTGGCGCTTCGCCGTCGGCGCGATCATCGCGACCGTGCACGACGTGCTGCTGACGATCGGCTTCCTGGTGCTGACTGGCATCGAGTTCAATCTCGGCAGCATCGCCGCAGTTCTCACGATCGTCGGCTATTCGCTGAACGATACGGTGGTGATCTACGACCGCATCCGCGAGAATCTCGGCCGCTATCCGCGCATGCCGCTTTCGGTGCTGATCGATACGTCGATCAACCAGACGCTCTCGCGCACGATCCTGACGGCACTGACGACCATCCTGGCGCTCGCTGCACTCTATCTCTTCGGTGGCGGCCTTATCCGTTCCTTCAGCGTCACCATGCTGTTTGGTGTCGCCGTCGGGACGTTCTCCTCTATCTACATTGCCGGCCCGGTCCTCATCCTCTTCAGGAAGCGGGCCGACCACATTCCGGGGGACGAAAACGCGTCCGGCGCGGATACGGGTGCCGCCGGCGCGGCAAAGGGTACAGTTTGAAATGCCCAAGGGTATTGAAATCCGCGAAGCGCATTTTCCGGGCCGTGCGCCAATCGATGCTTATGGCAACGGCGGGTTTCGCTTTGCCGACATGTCGCATCGCGGCTCGATCCTGATGCTGCCCTCGGGCGTCTATGCATGGGACGTGGGGGAAGGCGATCCCTTGGCGGTCGAGAAGTTCCGTAAGGTTATTGATGAGGCAAAAGACATCGAAGTGCTGTTGGTCGGCACCGGCAAGGACATCCGCCCGCTGCCCGCTGACCTGAAGGCGGCGTTGCGTGCCGTCAACGTATCCTCGGATCCGATGAGCACCGGGGCTGCGGTTCGCACCTACAATGTGATGCTGGCCGAATCGCGTGCAGTCGCCGTCGCGCTGATCGCCGTTTGATCGGGATCCGAGGAAGACGACGTGCAAGACATTTCCGCTCAGATCCTGGCCGACCTCAGGGACACGGACCGCGATCGTTATCTCGCCTGCCTGCTGGCGCCCGCCGACAAGCAGCGCTCGCTCGCCGCGCTTTATGCCTTCAACGCCGAGATCGCGCGAATTCGCGATCTCGTGCATGAGCCGATTCCAGGCGAAATCCGCATGCAATGGTGGCGCGATCTCATTGGCAACAGTGCAGGCTCCGGCGAGGGGCATCCGCTTGCCGAAGCCATTCTCCAATGCATTCGCGAGTATCGGCTGCCGGTTTCGGTGCTGCAGAACATGATCGACGCTCGGATTTTTGATCTCTATGACGATCCGATGGAAGACCGCTCGGCGCTCGAGGGCTACGCCGGCGAGACCGCCTCGGCTCTGATCCAGCTCTCGTCGCTGGTGCTCGACCCGCAGAATGCTGCAAAATCCGCGGAAGCCGCCGGCCACGCCGGCGTCGCGCAGACTGTCGCCGGCCTCCTGATGCTGTTGCCGCTGCATCTGAGACGCGGTCAGGTCTATTTGCCGGCAGAACTGCTGCGCGCGACCGGCCTCGATCGAGAAGGGCTCATCGCCGGGGAGGACGCCGACGGAATCAGCCGGGCCATTCGGGCCTTCGCCGGGTTCGGACGAGACCACCTTGCCAAGGCTCGAGCGCAAATGGCGACGATCTCGCCGGCGAACTTTCCCGCCTTCTTGCCGCTTGCGTTGGCCGAGCCGGTCCTCGATCGGGCTGAGGCGGCTGGCGCCGGACTTTTGAAGACGCCCATTCGTCCGGCGCAATGGCGGCGGCAATGGTGGATGTGGCGCGCCGCCCGGCGTCGTCGCTTCTAGGGCGTCAAGGCAGCCGGTCGAGGCGGAGCGGCTACCGGTCAAAAGCCCGATGCGTTCGGTTTAAGCGCCCCGACGGGACGACACATTGGCACAAGCCTCGCAGCGTATAGAAGCGTTTATCGGCGTCACGCCGAGCGAAGGGGAGCGCCCGCGGATGCTTTGGTCATTGCTCATCGCCGTCATCGTACTGGCCGGCGCATTCTACATGTGGATGAACGCCCGCGCCGAGCGGGATTGGGACAATCCCGATGCGGGCTCTGCGATGGTTGAATTCGGCCGTGCTTTTCCGGACGAGGCGATCCGTGCGCTGCATTCCACCGCGGATCGGAAGGCGATATTCCTGAGGCTGCACGACGGCAAGGCGGGCTTCATCCAATCGCACGGGACGCACTATGTCTGCCATGTGATCCAGCCTGGAAAGGTGCGGGTGAACAGCTCCGAGAGCGGCCGTGGGCTGATCGTGCATTTCCCCGACTTTGCCTATCTGGACAACGCCTTCGAGTTTCAAAACGCGAGCGAGGCGGCCGAAGTTTCCTTGTGGCTGCTCGGAAGCTTCAACCCGAAATCGGAATTTACGCAGGCCGATTCCGAACCGTCCCCGACGGCGCAGGCGAGCGAGTAGCGGTTTCATAGATCCATCAAGAGAAGCGGCCCGCTGGCGTCATCGCGAGCGGGCCGTTTTGTTGTCTGGCTTCCTGGTTCGCCGTCAGGCGGGCTTGCCAAGCCATGCGGCGCAATCGGCGAGGGCGCGCGACGCTGTCGCCTGCTTCTTAGCAACGGCTTTTTCCTTGCCACGGAAGCGCTTGGCGCCCTCCGGCTTGGTGATTGCGCCCGGTTCGAGCGGCGGGAACAGGCCGAAATTGACGTTCATCGGCTGGAACGAACGCTTGCCCGGCTCATCGTCGGAGACGATGTGCCCGCCGGTGATGTGGTTGAGCAGCGCGCCGAAGGCGGTAGTGGCCGGCGGTGCAGTCAATGCCTCGCCCTTGCGCTCGGCAGCGGCGAAGCGGCCGGCAAGGAGGCCGATGCTGGCGCTTTCGACATAGCCTTCGCAGCCGGTGATCTGTCCGGCAAAGCGCAGGCCCGGCCGCGATTTCAGCGTCAATGTTCCGTCGAGCAGCGTCGGCGAATTGATGTAGGTGTTGCGATGCAAGCCGCCGAGGCGGGCGAACTCGGCATTCTCCAGGCCCGGGATCATGCGGAAGACTTCCGCCTGAGCGCCGTACTTCAGCTTCGTCTGGAAGCCGACCATGTTGTAGAGCGTGCCAAGCGCATTGTCCTGGCGTAGCTGTACGACGGCATAGGGCTTGACTGTAGGGTTGTGGGCATTGGTGAGGCCCATCGGCTTCATCGGCCCGTGGCGCAGCGTCTCGCGGCCGCGCTCGGCCATCACCTCGATCGGCAGGCAGCCGTCGAAATAGGGCGTGCCTTCCCATTCCTTGAAGCCGCTCTTGTCGCCGGCGATCAGCGCGTCGACGAAGGCGTTGTACTGCTCCTCGGTCATCGGGCAGTTGATGTAGTCCTTGCCGGTGCCGCCGGGGCCGACCTTGTCGTAGCGCGATTGGTACCAGCAGACATCCATGTCGATCGTCTCGGTGTAGACGATCGGTGCGATGGCGTCGAAGAAGGCGAGCGCGTCGGCGCCCGTTTCCTTGCGGATTGCTTCGGCAAGATCGGGCGCCGTCAGCGGGCCGGTTGCGATGACCGCAAGGTCCCACTCCTTCGGCGGCAGGCCGGTGATTTCTTCTCGCACGACTGTGATCAGCGGATGGGCAGCGATCGCCGCGCTGACCGCGTTGGAAAAGCCGTCCCGATCCACCGCAAGCGCGCCGCCGGCCGGAACCTGGTTGGCGTCGGCGGATTTCATGATCAGCGAGCCGGCGAGGCGCATTTCCGCATGCAGGACGCCCACCGCATTGCTGGTCGCGTCATCCGAGCGGAACGAGTTGGAACAGACGAGTTCGGCAAGGCCGTCGGTCTTGTGCGCGTCGGTGCCGCGCACGCCGCGCATCTCATGCAGGATGACCGGTACGCCGGCTTCGGCGATCTGCCAGGCGGCTTCCGAACCGGCAAGGCCGCCGCCGATGACGTGGATGGGAGAGTTGGAAGTGGTGTCTTTGCTCATGGCCGGCTTCCTATCACGGCTCGGCCCTTCGTTCCAATGTCAATAAATGAAAACGGCGCCCCGAAGGACGCCGTTTTGAAAGCCAGTTCGAACCGTTCGGATTAACGGAAGGAGCGAGCCGCAATGTTGTGGATGTCGTAACGGGTGATGCCGATGTCATTGAGAGCGTGGTTCGACAGGTTGCCAAGCTCGCTGACGGTGCGGCGGTAGTTGATCCAGCTTTTTGCGATACGAATCGGGTTCATGGTTTTTTCCTCAAAATCAGTTTGTCGCGACAGCCATCTGTCTGCGTCGTTGAGGTGCTTATACGCTTGTCTAATTAGAACGTGGAGTGCAAAGAAAATGCAGCTGCTATGCATTTGTGCAGTGCATCGCCGCATAGATGGGCACCGCTTCAAAAGGCGGCATCAATTAACGATTGATTAAAATGCTATTTTCTCTGCGCTAAGCGTCTGTGTTTTAAATATTTTTTTGAAATCGTGGGCGCGCGCTCCAGCATCTTTGACGAGCGTGGCACGTGTTATTCCGCCGATCGTTGTCGACCCGGATCTCAAGTGCTTCTCGCAAGTGCGAAGACGCGTTGGGATATCCGCAATTTGGACAACGAAAAACGCCCCCCGGAATGAACCGGAGGGCGCTTTTACTGGAGGTCGGTTGCGCTTGAAGCGCAGCCTGAATTACTTGATCGCCTGGCGAGCAACATACGGGATGTCGCCGCGGCCGATGCCGAGGTCGCTGAGCTCCCGGTCGGTCATGCGGCCGAGCTCGTTGCAGGTCTGACGATACTTGCGCCAATTGTTGAAAGAACGTGCGAGGTTCATGATCCTATCCTTTCTAGGGTCGTTTGCCAGCGCTCTATCTCTCTTGCTGGCCGTCATCTGATGATGTGAAATATAATCGTTTTGAGCAGAAGTTACAGAGATAATGCTGCATCGCACCCATGCATCAAGCGCAAGCCTCGGCGCGGTCGCAGGGCCACAAATGGCGCTCGATACGCATCGCGCAATCGGAGTGTGGTGATTGAAGGTCTCGAACGAAATCAAGGGGCAAAAACAAACAACGCTCGCTGGGGGAGGAGGTCCAGCGAGCGTCGCTTTGTTCTGATCGGCAACCGGGAGGAGGAGTGTCGCCGATCCAAATCGAGGTGCGCTGGGAGGAGGAGTGCGCCGCCCCGATCGATGAATTGAAGATAGTATGGAGCCGGGCGGGAGGGTAGAGCTGTTCCAGAATGGCACCTATGCGACCAATGCATAGCTTCGGGCGGACGCGACCGTAATGTGCACGAATATTGTGCAATTGCTCTAGGCGCTGGCTTTCTTGTGGGGGGAGACTGAAAACAATAACGCCCGCTGGGGGAGGAGGTCCAGCGAGCGTCATTTGAAGTGATTGGCAACCGGGAGGAGGAGTGTTGCCAATCTGATCGGAGGAGCGTTGGGAGGAGGAGTACGCTCGTCCGAATTCCGTCGGGTTTCGCCCGGGCCTTTCCCAGCATCCTGAGGCGGTTGGCCAGTTCCGCTGGCGATCGTCTGGCTTGCTGCCTTCGTTCGCCTTTGATGATTTGAATATAGGGACTTTAAATCGATTTGTGCAGTGCAATATCTGCATGGAAGATATGCGCATCGCGCAAGCCGTTTGGCAGTCCCTATCGGTGCAGCAGTCGCGCTCGCGACAGAGCGGTTGTATTTCCGCGCCGATACGTGGTTAGTTGGTGATGAAACGGGATCATTTCAAGCATCGGATGCTTAAGGCTGAGGGCAGCATGTATCGCGCGCGTCTCGAGCGAGACTTCAAGCACTGGATCGACAAGGGCCTGCTGCAGGACAATGCCGCACGCGCCATGCTGGCCGAGTACGACGGACGGGAGTCGACCTTCCGAGCCGGGCGCGTTCTGCTCATCCTCGCCGCCCTTCTGCTGTCCGCGTCGATCCTGTTGCTTGTCGCCGCCAATTGGGAGGCGCTGCCGCGTCTGGCGCGGGTTGCCGGCATCGTCGCCCTGGTCTGGGGCTTTCATTTTGCCGCTGGCTGGCTATTGCGCGCCGGCAGGGCGGCCTTTGCCGCCGCAGCGCTGGTCTTGGGGGCGGCGGCCTTTGGCGCCGGTATCGCCCTCATCGGGCAGATGTATCACCTATCGGGCGACGCGGCTGATGCCGCGCTGCTTTGGTTCGTCGGCGCCGGTCTCTCGGCATTCGCATTTCGCTCGGCGACGATGGCAACCGCCGCCGGCGGGCTCGCGTGGTTTTATTTCGCTACGATCTTGACGGAAGGTGCGTTCCCCACGATCTCCGACTGGCACTTGTGGTCCGTACCGGTCCTGGCCGTGATCGTCGTTCTCTTGGTTCGTTTCACGGAAGCGGGCAGGGCTCGCCATCTTGCCTATCTGCTCGTTCTTTCCTGGCTGGCATGGCTCTACCTGGATAGCCCATCGCTTGCTTTTGCCGCTGGCCTCGCTGCTCTCGGCCTTGCGGCTTTTCTGGTCGCGACCCTGCCGGGTTCGCCCCTGCGCCAACTTGCGCTCGATGCCGGTTCGGCACCCGCCTTCTACTCCTTTGCGCTCACCCTGCTTGGTTTCACCGGGCTTCAATATGAGGCCGTCGGGGTGACGACCGAGATCGCGACCGGGGCAGGCACATTGCTGGTGGCGCTCCTCGGCATTGCGCTTGCTGGAGCGCAGAATGGGGCGGTGCGCTATCTTGGCTATGTCGCCTTTGCCGGAGAGCTTCTCTACCTCGCCTTCGAAACCTTGGGATCTATGCTCGGCACATCGGGCTTCTTCCTGATTTCAGGGCTGGTCGTCGCGTGCATCGCGTGGCTGGTCATTCGCATCGAAGGGCACATGGCGCGGACGCGCCAGGCGGAGGTTTCGCAATGAGCGGCGCATCGAATAAGCGTTGGCTGAACCCGCTGCTTGCCGCCCTGCTTGTCGCGGGCGCCCAGACGGCCGCACTCGGCTACATGATCGAGAGCAGAGCCTCGATCCTCAGAAGCGGGCGGGACGTCCTTCTGAAAACCGTGCCCGTTGATCCGCGCGACCTGCTCAGGGGCGACTACGTGATCCTGAGCTACGATATTTCCAGGCTGCAGCCGGAGTTGTTCAAGGGTGCGCTTCCGACGCAATCGGGTGAGGTGGTGCTTTATGTCCGACTGGAAAAGCAGCCCGACGGTTTCTGGACGGCGACGGAAGCGTCGTTCCAACCCTTGCCGCCCGCTGGCGACAGCGTCGTACTCCGCTCGCTTCCATTTTCGTACTATCCGTCGTCGCCTCCTTCCGTAGTGAATGTCGACTACGGCATAGAGCGCTTCTACGTGCCGGAGGGCGAAGGGCGCACATTGGAGGAGGCGCGCAATGCCGAGGCGCTTTCCGTCAACATCCGCGTTGATGGAAAGGGCAGTGCGCAGATCCGCGAGATCGCGGTCAACGGAAGCCCGGTCTACGAAGAGCCGCTCTATTGAGGCTTGGTCGTCGTGCCCGTCCCAACGTGAAATTCCGCATTTTCCCTTTGATCCCGCGAAAACGAGTGATATAGAGACGCCGCGCTCGGGAAAGCCGTGAACTTTCAGCATGCCCATTGTATCCGCGGGATTCCGCTGGTTGGACTTGCGGGAATACGATCAGGCGGTGCGATTGTCTGAACGCGGGTATGGTGAAATTGGTAGACACGCCAGATTTAGGTTCTGGTGCCGCAAGGCGTGGGAGTTCAAGTCTCTCTACCCGCACCAGACAGGGATCGCGCCTAAAGTCCGGATTCTGCAGGGATGAAGGGGGCTGGAGTGCCATTTTGCTTGCAAAACGGTTGCAGAACTGCGTAAAGCCACTCCCGGCAAATGGATCGGCTCACGTGCTCGCCAGACCTTATGAAGGGGAAGAGCACAGTCAACGTGAAATGAAGGTTTGAACATGCAGGTTATCGAAACGCTCGCTCAAGGGCTGAAGCGCGAACTCAAGGTCGTTATCCCGGCCAAGGACATGGAAGCTCGGATGAACGAGCGCCTGGCCGAAGTGAAGGACCGCGTTCGCATCAACGGCTTCCGTCCGGGCAAGGTGCCGGTTGCGCACCTGAAGAAGGTCTATGGCAAGTCGATCATGGCTGATCTCGTCAACGAGATCGTCCGCGACAAGCCGACCGAGATCCTGTCCGGCCGCGGCGAAAAGTCGGCGACCCAGCCGGAAGTCGCGATGACCGAGGACGAGGCCGAAGCCAACAAGATCCTCAACGCTGAAGCTGACCTCGAGTTCACCGTCGCCTACGAAATCATCCCGGCGATCGAACTCAAGGACGTCAGCGGCATCAAGGTGACCCGCGAAGTCGTCGAAATCGCTGACGAAGAAGTCAACGAACAGATCCTGCGTATCGCCGAAAGCGCCCGCAGCTACGAATCGAAGAAGGGCAAGGCTGCCAACGGCGACCGCGTCACCATCGATTACCTCGGCAAGGTCGACGGCGTTGCCTTCGACGGCGGCAAGGACGAAGACGCTGAGCTGGTTCTCGGCTCCAACCGCTTCATCCCGGGCTTCGAAGAGCAGCTCGTCGGCGTCAAGGCTGGCGACGAGAAGACGATCACCGTCACCTTCCCGGCTGACTACCCGGCTGCAAACCTCGCCGGCAAGGAAGCGACCTTCGACATCACCGTCAAGGACGTCGCTGCTGCCCAGGACATCGAAATCAACGACGAACTGGCCACCAAGCTCGGCCTCGAATCGGCTGACAAGCTGAAGGAAATCGTCCGCGGCCAGATCGAAAGCCAGTACGGCAACCTGACCCGCCAGAAGGTCAAGCGTCAGATCCTCGACCAGCTCGACGAACTCTACAAGTTCGAAACGCCGGAGCGCCTCGTCGAAGCCGAATTCGAAAACATCTGGCGCCAGATCAACACCGACCTGCAGCAGGCCGGCAAGACCTTCGCTGACGAAGAAACCACCGAAGAAGAAGCCCGCGCCGAATACCGCAAGCTCGCTGAGCGCCGCGTCCGCCTCGGCCTCGTTCTCTCGGAAATCGGCGAAAAGGCCGGCGTCCAGGTCAGCGACGACGAACTGCAGCGTTCGCTGTTCGAGCAGCTTCGCCAGTTCCCGGGCCAGGAAAAGCAGATCCTCGACTACTTCAAGAACACCCCCGGCGCCGCTGCATCGCTCCGCGCGCCGCTGTTCGAAGAGAAGGTCGTCGACCACCTGCTCGGCGAAATCTCGGTAACCGACAAGACGGTTTCCAAGGAAGAGCTGACGGCTGACGACGAAGAAGGCGAAGGCAAGGCTGCCAAGAAGGCTCCGGCCAAGAAGAAGGCTGCTGCCAAGGCTGAAGCCGCTGAAGGCGAAGAAGCCGCGGCCCCGAAGAAGAAGGCTCCGGCCAAGAAGAAGGCCGCTGACGACAGCGCCGAGTAATCGGACCGAAGCCTCAGGAATCGAAAAGCCCTGCCGCTCGCGGCAGGGCTTTTTCGTTGGACGCCGGGGAGGCGGATCTATTCCGGTCTCAGCGGCGTGACCTAGCCGATGTCGAGCAGCAGGGCGCGGTGGTCGGACACTTCCGGCTGCGCGACGACCTCGAACCGGGCGGCATCGACGTCACCATTCACGAGCATGTAGTCGGCAAAGCGGCCGTTTTTCAGATAGTGCGACGTTCGAGTGTCCGTGTGGCCTTGGGAGACCACAAGGTCGATAAGCCCAAGCCGCCCGAGTGCCTGGAAGGTAACGCTGTCGGGAAGCACGTTGAAGTCGCCGCACACGACGAGCCGCTCGTCTCCCGGCCAGACCTGACGGATGAGCGCCACAAGCGCATCCGCTTGCGCGTGCCGCGCCGCCGTGTCGTTCTTGCCATCGATTTCTCTCAGCCCATGCATCTGTGCAATGGTGATCGCAGCGCCGATGTCGTGATCGAACAGGCGGATGCAATGCGCATTCCGTGCTCGTGGATGTGGCCCCCACCCGCCGGATGAAAAGCCGCCATGCACGAAGCCGAGCGCCTGGCCGATGACGGAATGCGTCCGTCGGACGAAGGTTGCGAGGCCAAATTCCGAGGTCACGGACCTGTCGCCGTCGAAAAGCGTGCCGCGCGCGGTCGGGCAGAAGAAGCCATCATGCCCCGGAAGCGCTGCCGCGATCTCGTCGAAGAGGTTTGCGCGCTGCGGCAGTACGACATCCGCATCGCGATAAGTCAGCCACTCGGCTTCCGTGGTCGGCGAACGCGCGATCTCCTGCAGGCACAGGACATCGGCATCGACCTGCGAGAGATAATTCATCAACGGGGAATGGAGCTTGCCGCCCCAGGCATTGAGCGAAAGGATGCGCATGACGTTCATGTCTCTTTATCAGGAGCGACAAGGCTACCTGATTCGTGAGCATGGTGGGCATGCGCGCGACATACGCGATCAGTGACAGCGGAACTGCGTTCGTCACTTATCAAATCGGACGCCATGGCCCGCCGTATGGCTTTGATGCGCTCAGATCTGTCGGCTGCGGCTTACGCTTTCGGCAGCTCCTGCTTGATCTCGCCCATGCGGTTCCATGCATCCAGGCCGGCAATCTTGTAGGCCTCGGCAAGTGTCGGGTAGTTGAAGGTGTTCTCGACGAAATACTCGACCGTGCCCTTGAGGTTCAACACGGCCTGGCCGATGTGAACCAGCTCGGTCGCGCCTTCGCCGATGATGTGCACGCCGAGCAGACGGCGAGTCTTCATCGAGAAGATCATCTTCAGCAAGCCGGAATCGAGCCCCATGATGTGACCGCGCGAGGTCTCGCGGAAGCGGGCAATCCCGCATTCATAGGGGATGCCGCGTTCCTTGACCTCTTCTTCCGAAAGGCCGCAGGTGGAGATTTCCGGTACCGCGTAGATGCCGTAGGGGAAATACTTCTGCGGCTCCATCGCGATTGCGCCGACGGCAACGCGCGCCGCGATCCGGCCCTGTTCCATGGAGGTCGAGGCGAGGCTCGGAAAGCCGACGACATCGCCGGCGGCATAGATGTTCGGCACCGAGGTCTGGAACGTCTCCGGATTGACCTTGAGCCGTCCGCGGTTGTCGGCCTCGAGCCCGGCTGCAGGCAGGTTCAGCGTGTCGGTCGCGCCCATGCGTCCGGCAGCGAAGAGGACCATGTCGGTGACGATCTTACGGCCGTTGTCGAGCGTCAGCAGAACCTTACCGTCATCGAGTCGCTCGACCTTGTCGGCCTTCTGTCCGAGATGCAGCTTCATGTTGCGGTCGCGCAGTTGGTAGGTGAAATCCTCGACGATCTCCTTGTCGATGAAGTCGAGCATCGTTGTCTTGGGGTCGATCACCGTGACATTCGTGTCCAACGCGCTGAAGATCGTCGCGTATTCGATACCGACGACGCCGGCGCCGATGACCACGAGTGAGCGCGGCAGTTCCGCGATGTCGAGCAGTTCGTCACTGTCGAGGACGGTCTTGCCGTCGAAAGGCATGTAGTCTGGACGGAAGGGCTTCGTGCCGACGGCAAGCATGATGCTGGTCGCTGAAACGAGCAGGGTCTCGCCGTCGTCTTTCACGACCTCGAGCGTGGTCGGATTGACGAAGCTTGCCTTGCCGCGCATCTGCTGCACGCGGTTGCGGGCAAACTGGTGCTCGAGAACCTCGACCTCGTGATTGAGGGTGATGATCAGCCGCTGCCTGAGATCGTCGGCGCTGATCTCCTGCTTCACGCGATAGGCACGCCCGTAGAAGCCGCGCTCGCGCCAACCGGAAAGATTGAGTGCCGTCTCCCGTAGGGTCTTGGAGGGGATCGTACCCGTATGTACCGAAACGCCGCCGACGCGCTTTCCCTGTTCGATGACGAGAACCTTCTTGCCGAGCTTGGCAGCCTGGATGGCGCCGCGGCGGCCGGCGGGCCCGCTTCCGACGACGATGAGATCGAACTGGTTCATGGGCATTTCCGTTTGAAGGGAGGAATCGTTGTGCATCGCAAAAATTCTCGCTTGCAAGCGTCTATACCGTCAATGGCACGGTTTGATGAAGTGGTTTTCATAGCCGAAACAGCCGGATGAGAATATAAGGGAATGTGCGTATGCTTGGCTTCGTTACGACATGCCGAGCCCCATCGGTGTCGTATTTGCCTGGGAGGCTGACGATGGGATTGGAGCTTACGAACAGGGCGGTGCCGCCACTCGACGAGGAGGGCGCAACTGCACAGCCCACGCATCGACCGGGGGTCGTCGCGGCGGCAGTCTATGAGAACGGCGTAAGGCTACGCGATATCCGGATCGAAGATGCGGGCAAGTGGCGGTCGCGGCCAGGCGCGGTGATCTGGATTGGCCTGCACGAGCCTGATGCGGATCTGCTTCACCAGTTGCAACGAGAGTTTGACCTCCACGATCTGGCCATCGAGGATGCCGGCAAGGCGCACCAACGGCCGAAACTGGAGATCTATGGCGACTCGATCTTCGTCGTGGCCCGCACCGCCCACATGGTGGGCGATGAGATCGCTTTCGGCGAGACCCATCTCTTCGTCGGCCGAGGCTATGTCGTCTCCGTCAGGCACGGCGCGTCCACGTCCTACATGGCAGTGCGTCAGCGTTGCGAATCTTCGCCGTCTGCGCTCGCCCATGGCGAAAACTACATCCTCTATTCGATCCTTGATTTCATCGTCGACAACTACATGCCGGTGATCGAGGCGATCCATGAGGAAGTGGAGGAACTGGAAGATCGGCTGTTGCGCGAGCGATTGGTCAAGCGTGATGTCGAGCGTCTTTATCTGCTTCGCCGCAACCTCCTGAGACTGCGCAACGCCGTCTTGCCGCTTGTCGATGTCTGTCGCCGGCACGAACACATCGATCTTCCCGGGATGGATGCCGCGCTGCAGCCGCTCTTTCGCGATGTGACCGACCATGTGCGCCGTGTCCAGGAGGACATCGACGCGTTGCGCGAGGTTCTCGCCTTCACCTTCGAGGCGAGCCTGATGATCGGACAATCCGAACAGACGGAGATTTCCCGAAAACTCGCGTCGTGGGCGGCGATCCTCGCCGTGCCGACAGCGATTGCCGGCATCTACGGCATGAATTTCGACGACATGCCGGAGCTGAAGTTCCGCTACGGCTATTTCGTCGTGCTGGCGGTGATCATCGGACTGTGCGCGACGCTCTATCGCTTCTTCCGACGCGCGAAATGGCTGTAGGCCAAGCACTTCCGGAACAGCGTGAAACGGTTTTCATCTGGAACCGCTTCTCAGAACAGCCGCAGGCCCTTCAGGCTGACATGCCCATCCTTGCCGATGATGATGTGATCGTGGACGGCGATGCCGAGCGGCTTCGCGGTTTCGACGATCAGCTTGGTCATGTCGATATCGGCACGTGACGGCGTAGGGTCGCCGGACGGATGATTGTGGAACTTTCCACTCATGGAGTAAAAACGTTTATTTTCAATATGATAATTATGTTTCCTAGCATTCTGGGGTAGGGAATTGGTGGCTGTAAGGAATAGAATTTTGTAGCAATCCCGGTCTATTCCGCTCGATCCTCTCCGCTTCCGGACGTGCATGTACAGGCACGAATTTCCAAAGGTGGATGTTACCATGAGAGAACTCAGATCGATACACGTTCTCGGTCGGGGCAGCGATTCGAGACGCTGTTGCCGACGCAGGGTTCTCTGTCGTTGACGGGTAGAGGGCTTACCCAGATGCGCGTCTCTGATCGCTTTCGGGGTTGCCGTCATCAAGGAGGTGATTCCTAATACGGTGGCACAGAATCAGGTTTGAGCGATCCCAACGGTCCAGCTCGTCGCGTGGGTACAAGACGGTTTTGCCGATTTTGATGAATGACGGGCCAATCCGTTTGGATCGCCAGTTGCGAAGCGTACCAGGGCTGATCTGGCTGCGATAGCGATCGACGACCTCCTCGAGGGTGAGATAGAAAGGAACTGCCACAGATTCTCCTAAATACAAATTGTGCAGCAGGCCGTTGCACAAATTCACGACCAGGGACCACTCGCTGTCGATGAAGAGCGCGCGGGTGCCCCTCTGCTCAAGGCGGATGCGCCTCCTGTCGCCAACAGTGTGGAGGCTCCGCTCTGCGAATCGGTGTGCTTATCAGGGTATTCGCCGATATCGTCCCTTCCTGCGCGACCCGACATATTCGAGGAGGCGCGCCTTCTGGAGAGCACCGATATCCCGGCGCGCGGTTTTCAGACTGACCTCCCATACCGCCGCGATCTCGTTAGCAGTGCAGCGGCGTTCGGCGACTCGGTCCAGAAACCAGCGCTGCCGCTCGTTGAGTTCTATCGGATCAGGGACATTTATAGGGTCACGTTTAGGGACACGTTCGGGGTCATTTTTCCGACCATTCGTTGCCGGTCCACCGGCAACAGCCTCGCCGGCAGCGTAGGCTTCTCTGGTTGCAGCGAGCAAAGAGCGGTCGATCTGATGATAAGCCTGAGCATTCGCTGCGGGGCCTTCGATCAGGCCGAGAACGAAGGCCCGGATTACGGGTGACGAGACCACAAGACGCAGGAAATATATCGTATCCGGGCCGTGTTGTGCCAAGAGCCAATGCTTGACGGTCCTTTCGCTGGCGGTGGTCTGGTGCATGAGCTCCTTGATCGCGCGATGGCTGTCTCCGTGCTCCTTGCGCAGCAACTCGGCAATGGTTTTGGCAAAGGTTTCGCGTCGACCAAGGACGCCCTCCCATTTCGGTAATTTCCTGCCCTTTTTCGGCAACATCTTCCGTTTCCTCCGCAGTTAGACTGGTTTCAGTGCGGAGTGGTGGCAGAACCTCGTCATGCGCTGCGGCGGTTGGTCGCCCGGACCACCGCAGTCGGGGATTGGAGAGGGCGAATTTTGACGAGCCGGAAACTCAACGATGATGATCGATCACAGCAGCCGGAACGTCCTGTTCGGGCTGCCGAATACGTCCGCATGTCGACAGACCATCAGAAATACTCGACGGAAAACCAAGCCGATGCGATCCGGCATTATGCTGAAGCGCGTGGGATCGAAATCGTCAGGACCTATGCCGATGAAGGAAAAAGCGGGCTGAGCGTTGATGGCCGTGATGCATTCAAGCGCCTGATCGCCGACGTCACGGAAGATCGGGCCGACTTCGAGATGATCCTCGTCTATGACGTGAGCCGCTGGGGCCGCTTTCAGGATACGGATGAGAGCGCCTATTACGAATATATCTGCAAGCGCGCAGGCGTGCGTGTTCAATACTGTGCCGAGCAGTTTGAGAATGACGGCAGCCCGATCGCGGCCATCATCAAGGGCGTGAAGAGCGCGATGGCCGGGGAATACAGCCGCGAACTCTCAGTCAAGGTGTTCGCCGGTCAGGGACGTCTGATCGAAAAAGGTTATCGTCAGGGCGGTCCAGCGGGCTTCGGCCTGCGGAGAACGCTCATCGACGAACACGGCACGATCAAGGGATGCCTTGAGCGCGGTGAGCAAAAGAGCATCCAGACCGACCGCGTGATCCTGACGTTCGGGCCTGACGATGAGGTCAATCTGGTTCGAGAGATCTATCAGGCGTTCGTCTACAACGGACGTAGCGAGAACCAGATTGCCGCCGACCTCAATGCGCGTGGTTTCGCGACCGATCTTGGCCGCCCCTGGACCAGGGGAACGATCCATCAGCTTCTGATCAACGAGAAATATGCCGGCGACAATGTCTGGAACCGTCGCTCGTTCAAGCTGAAGAAAAAGCGGGTTCGCAACACTCCGGAAAAATGGATCAGGGCCAAGGATGCATTCGACGCCATCGTCGAGCGCGAACTGTTTGAAGCTGCCAGAACCATCATCAATGCGCGGTCGTTTCGCCTGAGCGACGAAGAAATGTTGCAGGCTCTGCGGGAATTGTACCGGAAGCAGGGATTGCTGTCGGGTATCGTCATCGACGAATGCGACGAGTTGCCATCGAGCAGTGCCTATAGCTCTCGTTTCGGCAGCCTGCTCAGGGCCTACAGCCTGGTCGGTTTTACACCAGATCGGGACTATCGCTATGTCGAAATCAACCGCGACCTGCGCAAGCTCCACCCTGAAATTCTCCGGGATGTGCTCGATGGTTTGCGTGCGACAGGTAGCGATGCCTGGCAGGATCTCCAAACCGATCGGGTAATCGTCAATGGCGAGTTCAACCTCTCGGTGGTGGTGGCCCGATGCTTCGAGACCCCGACCGGGCTTTTGCGCTGGAAACTGCGTTTCGACACGTCGCTCGCGCCCGATATTACCATCGTTGTGCGTATGGACCGCGCCAACCGCGCGCCGCTCGACTACTACCTGTTTCCGCGCATCGACATGCTCTCAGAGAAGCTCCGGCTGATGGAGGACAATGCCCTCGGTCTCGACGCCTATCGGTTCGACAACCTCGATTTTCTCTACGACATCGCAACACCCGTTCCCTTTTCGGAGGCCGCTTAATGCCTGCCGTTCGCCCAAATCGAATTGAAATGATTCCGATCTCCCGGATCACGGTCTTGAACCCACGCGCGCGCAACAAGCGTCAGCATCGGGAGATCGTGAACAACATCGAAGCCATTGGCTTGAAGCGGCCGATCACGGTGAGCCGCCGTGAAGGAGCAGGTGGTCCGAGATATGATCTTGTCTGCGGGGAAGGGCGGCTGGAAGCTTTCCAGATGCTCGGCCAGACCGAGATCCCCGCTGTGGTGATTGAAGCCAGCGAGAATGAATGTCTCGTGATGAGTTTGGTCGAGAATATCGCCCGTCGCACACCTCGTCCCATCGACATCATGCGGGAAATCGGCGCGCTGCGATCACGCGGATATAGCGATGGCGCTATCGGCGAAAAGATCGGCGTCGGTGCATCCTGGGTCAACATGATCGCGTCTCTTCTCGAACGCGGCGAAGAGCGTCTGGTGGCTGCGGTCGAAACCGGGCTCATTCCGATCACTCTGGCGATGGAAATTTCCAAGGCGGAGACGGAGGAGGCGCAAAATCTTCTCCTTGATGCCTATGAAACCGGCAAGCTGAGGGGCAAGAAGCTGGCCGCTGTCCGGCGCATGCTCGACATGCGCATGCGGAGCCAGCGCAAGGGACTGTTACCGAGCGGCCGTCTGGGCAGGAAAGCCAGCAGTCGGCGACTGACGGCCGCCGATCTCATGGAGATTTATCAGCGCGAGGCCGAGAAGCAGCGTCTCCTGGTCAAGAAATCTGATTTTACCCAGACCCGGCTGCTGTTCATCGTTGAGGCGCTGAAGGACCTGCTTGCCGACGACGGCTTCGTCAACTTGCTGCGGGCGGAAGGGCTGGCAACCATGCCTCGAGCACTCTCCGTTCGGGTATCAGGAGGCGATCATGGCTGACGGACCGAAAAATCGGGATGATGGCCATATCCATCTGGCTTTCAATCAGGACTTCCTGACGATCCCGGTTGCTTCGATCATGCCGCTCAAGAGCCTGCCGGACGGTGCCAGAGAGAGTAGATCCTATTTGCAGGTTCTGAGTTCCATTAAGGCCATCGGTCTGATCGAAGCGCCTGTCGTCTTGGCGGACCCCAAGAATGAAGGGTCATGGTTCCTCCTCGACGGCCATTTGCGGTTAGAGGCGCTCAAGGAACTTGGCATCACAGAAGTCGAGTGCCTGCTCGCCACCGACGATGATACCTATACTTACAACAAGCGCGTCAATCGCATTCCGCCAATCCAGGAGCATCGAATGATCGTGCGCGCCATGGAGCGCGGCGTCTCGGCTGATGATATTGCAGATGCCTTGAATCTTCAGGTCGAGTCCGTTCTGCGGCGCTTCAAATTGCTGGAGGGGATCAGTCCCGAAGCGGCCGAGATGCTGAAAGATACGCCTTGCTCGATGAAAGTGTTCGATATTCTGCGCCAGATGTCCGCAGTCAGGCAGATCGAGGCCGCCGATCTGATGATCGGTCAGAACAATTTCTCGATCATGTTCGCGCGTGCGATCCGCGCGGCCACGCCCGATAATCAACTCGTTGCCGCCAAAAAGGGAAAAGGAGCAGCCGTTCCAACTCCGTCCGGTCAGCAGATGGCGCGCATGGAGCGGGAGTTAGCGGCGCTCCAGACCCAGGTAGAGTCGGTTGAAGAGACCTATGGTGTCGACAACCTGCATCTGACGGTGGCGCGCGGGTACATTGCCAAGCTTCTCGCGAACAACCGCATTGTCCGCTGGCTGGCGACCCATCAGCAGGATTATCTGGGCGAGTTTCAGAAGATCGCAGAAATCGACACGCTGGGTCCGATCGCCGAAGCGCCAGACGCCTGAACGCGGAATGGGGACCCGGACCCGATAAGCGCGGGGACCATGGGAGAAGCCGCACTGTGGGGCGGATCAAGCATGGTGGTGGGAATGGCGGCGAACCCGCATGAAGCCCGCCAGGCTGGCCGTCATATGGACCAGCCGCATGTGGGCATGCTTACCCGCATGAGAATCGATGGGCGTGTCGGGATCGCTGGCCGACACGCCCATTTTGGGATGGGCCTGTTGGTGCTTTGCAGGTTGAGATAGCTGAAATTTCCTTGGGGTGTGGTCAATCAGGTCTTGTGTCTTAGGCTGGGATCATGATTTCCCGCCGCATGGCTCGGTGAATAGCTTGAGTAGTCTTCTCGGCTACGCCGGCCTGTTCCGCGAAGGTCGGCCAGTTTTCGATCTGCGTATGCATCTCGCGGATGATCTCCTCGGCCTTTTTCGGCTTGAGGTCGCAGAAAACGCCAAACTCGACGAGATCGGCGAGAACGAAACGATCCCGCTTGCCGCTCAGGCTCATCTGGTGCTGGTGCGTCCAGCTTCCATCCGGATTGTAGGCGTAGCTCACATCGAATGCTGGTGACAGACGCCACTCACCCTTTCGATTCATGAGGAAGGCGATGTTCTTGACGTGATCGTCCTGGTTCCGGACGAGAATGTTGAAGACCGCGCGACGAAACTGTTGCTCGATGTCGTATGCGGGTAACCCGAGGAGCCGGATTGTCTCGACCGCCTGCTCGTAGGAATAGGCTCCCGCGGCGTTGAAATCATAGTGACGCAGGGCCGCAAGCGACTGCATGTGGAGTTTCTGGCCGCTGGCGGTGCGGTCGAAGCGCTGTGTCATGAAATGCGATCGGCCCCCTTCGTGGTGGACACGGCATTCAGTCATGTCGATGCCGGCGGCGCGGGCGAGGAGAAAGAAACCGTATTCGATAAGGCCAAAGCCCTGCGGATCGGCTAGCTCCTTGTCGCGATTGTTAGAGATGCCGTCGAATTTCATGAGCCAGTAGGTGAAGCCTTCATCGGCTTTGACTTGACCGGAACGAAATTCCCCAGTTTTTTCATTCCAAGCAAGAATGGCCTTGGCGCGCGCACCGCCTGCGGATGTCCCGACGCGCAGGATCTCCTGCAAGGTCTCATGGTCGTCGTCGCCGTTGAGGACACCGCCGAGGTTGGCGCGATTGTTGAGGACGTCGTTGGCCAGCTTGGTGAGCGCGTCGATTTCGAGGCGCTTGGATTTTCGCGGCCCTTTCAGGATCGTGGGATGAAACTCGAGAGCGCCCATACCGCGCGTACCGATATAGCAAAGGCGCTCGACCGGATTGAAGCTGCCGGCCGATCGCCCTTGCGTAGCGAGCCACGTATCGATCAGGGCGTTGCCGAATTTGTCAGGGAGGGAGTCTGCGAGCATACCGGGCAGACCCTTGAAGGCGTCACGCGGCAGACCAGGGAATTCGTATGGGTCGGGACGCCGCGGCATTATAATCGGTGCCAGTTCGAAGCTGCTCTGGACGAAGTCGGGCATGTATTGGAATACACCTATCGCCCTGTCGTCCAGCCAACTGACGGCACCGATGTCTCTGCCCCACAAACGGACGGTGGCATCGGTCATTGATCATTCTCCTCGCCCCACGCCCAGTCGCTCGCCTTTGGAGCTTCGGTCTGGGTTCGTGCACGGCGTCGTTCGTGGCCTTCATGTTGAACCCGCTCGACCGGACGAACATCTGGATTGGGGAGAATGTCGAGGATGCGATCACCAAGGTTGAGCGCTCTTAGTACCCGGAGAAGGGTGTCGAGCGAGCTGTTCCGGCCGGCCTCCAGCCGTTTGATGCTCGGAAGCGAAGCTCCGGCTTCCTGTGCTAATCGTGCTTGAGTCAGGTTGCGACTGAGGCGAAGCTTGGCCAAACGCATCCCTAAATCACGCATGGTGATTTCGACGTTTCCTGTCCTTGGCACCATGTTAGGAGTCATATATGATCTCTTGTCGTCATTTACCTGCGGAGGGTATCACATATGATCCGTTGTTTCAAGATGATGTGAGAGTGGATATAGGATCTTATGTGATACCTAATATCAATAAAACCGCATAACGGATCATTTATGATCCGTTATGCGGTTCAACACCATAATTTCGTTGCAAAGGCTGACTTGGTAGTCGCGTAACAGTTTAATCAGGCGGGGTTCGTCACGCATCGTAGACGGCTATGTGCCAAGGCGTAGAAATCGTCGAAAAAAGCAAAAACGGCTTTCCGGATTTCCGGCCCCGCCGCGATCAGCGGAGACGAGTGGGCATTTGGGACGCTCGCAGAACCGCTGTTGCATAAGGCAAGGGGGCATAATGGCTCGAACATTACAGAAAATCGGCGACGACGGCCCCCTCGTTCGCCCGGATGCCGTTGAAGCGCAAATCGACGCGGCTCTCACGCTGACTCCCCAGCCGCTTCGCGCCCGGCTTGCCATTACCGACCCACGAGACGCCGACCATCTACGCTCCGAGACGCTCGTCCACTTGGTCCGGCATGGGCGCCGGACCGGCGATCAAGGGCTGATCAGCCTGGTCCTGCCGGTTCTGCTCGCCCGCTGTGAGGCAAATCTGATCGTTAAGGTGCCGGACGGCCAACTTCCGGAAGCCGCCACCGTTCGGGAGGACATATTGGGCGAGTTCAGCGAACTGTTCGCCAGCGACGGCACAGGCAAGGATCCCGACGAGCTGGACTTCTATGAGTGCAAATTCAATCGCGCCTTCCGCTTCTTCCGGATCGACGTCGTCCGCCGCGAGACGGGGCGGCTCAAGCACGTGGCGCAGATGCCCGAGCCCGACGAGGACGGTGAGCCCGAACCCCATGACGAGGTATTCGCCCGGGTGTCTGAGGCGTTCCGCTCGCCGGCGATGCAGGACGGCGACGTTTTCCGGTCCGAGCTTCACGATGCGATTCTAGAACTGCCGCCCGATGAACGTGACGCGGTAATCCTCGTTCACGCGCTCGGCTATCAGGAAGAGTCCGACGATCCGGGGGAGGAGACCGCGGCGACACGCTGCGACTGCACCGGACGCACAATTCGCAACCGACTGACACGGGCGGCGACGAAGCTGGCCCGTTTCAAGGAGGATCTATGACCCCGACACTCACCGCCAGCCCGCCCGAGCTAAGGGAGGCGCTTTATGCCTTGTCGATCGCAAAGGACGTCCCCGACGCGGCCTTGCTCGACGATGTCGTACGTCGTTTCCCGCAGTTTGGCGGCGAACTGACCAACTTCGCGATCGCGATCGCCATCGACGCGCTGCACGGTGATGCGGTCGTCGAGGCGGCCGAGGCTGCGCTTGATCCGAATGTCTTGAGCCCGGCCGTTTCTCGCGCCATGAGCCGATTCCAGAACCGGCTGCATGCGGTCTCGGAGCCGTCGCGCCTGCCGGCTGCGACCGATCGATCGGTCTCGGCGGACGCAATAAATCCGTTCGCATCGCTCTCGCGCGAGGACTTTCGCGGGTTCGCGAGGCGGCTGGACGCTAGCAGCGTCTTTGTAGCCAAACTGAGAGATCGGCAAATCGAGCCCGACACGCTGACGCCTGGATTTCGAAAGCGGGTCGCCGATGATCTGCACGCGCCGCTCGATGTGGTCGTTGCTCACTTTGCGGCCGCCCAGGCCGGTGCGGCGAGCCCACAATTCTACAAGGCGGACGGCAAGCCCAACAACGGCGGCCGCCAGACCTTCGAGGAGGCCGTGCGGAGTTCTGGCTTGAGCGAGGCTCAACAACGCGCGTTGCTGGCGCTCTAGTCGATGGATGCGTTCGAGCCGATCCGGTCCGCCGCCGCAGCCCTCCATCAGGCGCTGGTGGCCAAGGGTGCGGACCCGTTCAATCCCTTGGCGCTGGTCGAGGCGGCTGCGGCGGATCTCGACCTCGAGCTTGTCTGGCTGCCTGCTGGCGATCCGGCGCTGAAGGGCGCGCGCGCACTCTACGATGATCAGAGCGGTAGCATCTGCTGCGAATCCGGCGGCAATGGGCCTGCGCGGGCGTTGCTGGTTGCGCACGAGATCGGGCACGCCCGGCTTCATGCCGGCTCGGCTACCTGTGCGGCGGCGGACATTGACGCTTCGCGCTCTACCGAAGCCGCGCCCGTCGGGCTGCAGCGCGTCGAGGATTATGGCGCGCGCGAGCGCCGCGAACTTCAGGCGAACGTCTTCGGACGCGAGTTTGTGCTTCCGCGGGCTCTCGTACGACGCCTTCATGTCGACCAAGGGCTTGGCGCCGCGGCGATCACCGCCCGGACCGGGCTGCCGATCGCGCTCGTCCGTCAACAGCTTTTCGATGCCTTGCTTTTGCCCGAGGCCGAGCTCGCGGCGGCGGAGTCTTCACCCGCTTATGTGCCGCGACCGGACCCGTCGCAAGACCGGGCGGCCGCGCATCGCGGCTCGCCGTACCAGCTCCAAGCTGGGCCTGGCACCGGCAAGACGCGCACCCTCGTCAAGCGCGTGACCTCGCTGGCTTCGGAGGGGATCGATCCGGCGGCGATGCTCATCCTCACCTTCTCGAACCGGGCCGCTGGTGAGCTTTCGGAGCGCCTGTCGAGCGCGCTGCCGGAGGCCGCGCCCAAACTCTGGGTCGGGACATTTCATGCCTTCGGGCTCGATCTGGTGCGTCGTCACCATGATCGGCTCGGCCTGTCGTCGAACCCCGCCCTGTTCGACCGCAGCGATGCGATCGAGCTGCTTGAGGAGATCCTGCCAACGCTTCCGCTCATCCATTATCGGAATCTGTGGGATCCGGCGATGGTGCTCCGCGACATAGTCGCGGCGATCTCGCGCGCCAAGGACGAGATGGCAGATCCGGCGCGCTACCGCGCGCTGGCCTTGGCCATGCGGGATGCGGCTGGCGCTGACGAAGACAGGCAGATCGCGGCCGCCAAATGCCTGGAGATAGCGGACATCTACGATCTCTACGAGGACGCCAAGACCCGCCATGGCGGTGTCGATTTCGGCGACCTGATCATGCTGCCGGTGAAGCTCCTGGAAATGGATGCAGCGATCCGAACGGCGGTGCAACTGCGCCATCGGCATGTTCTGGTCGACGAGTATCAGGATGTGAACCGGGCCAGCGCGCGCCTGCTCAAGGCGGTCGTTGGCGATGGTGAGCGGCTCTGGGTGGTCGGGGACTCGCGGCAGTCGATCTACCGATTTCGCGGCGCATCCTCGGCCAACATGGCGCGGTTCTCTACGGACTATCCGGGCGCCGTCGTCGACCAGCTCGGTGTCAATTACCGCTCGACCGAACAAGTGGTTCATGCTTTCGCGGCGGTCGCTCCGCATATGGGCGCGTCGCACGACATGCTTCCGCTCGCGCTCGAGGCGGATCGGGGCGCGGGGCCGGGTAAGCCCGAGATTCGCCGCTTCGAAACCCTGTCGGACGAAGCCGCCGGCGTCGCCGCGCGAATCCGTGAGGTCGAAACCGGCGGCGTTCGGCTGCGCGACCAGGCGGTGCTCTGCCGGTCCAACAACCGCTTGAACGAGATCGCCGCGGCGCTGGAGGCGCGCGATATTCCGGTTCTGCATCTGGGTAGCCTCTTCGAACGCGAAGAGGTCCGCGACCTGCTGGCGCTGCTCAGCCTGACGGTCGATCCGTTCGGCGACGCCCTGGTGCGCGTCGGCGCAATGCCGCGATACGGGCTCAGCCTGCAGGACGTCCGAGCGGTCTCGCGCCACCTGCGCGCGGAAAAGCGGCCGGCGCTGACTGGGCTCACCGAGGCCGCGAGCGCGCCCGGACTCTCACCGGGCGGCCGGGAAGGGGTGGCGCGGCTCGCGGCGGATCTAGCCGGGCTGTCGCCGCGCAGTTCGGCTTGGGACTTCTTGTCGACCTATCTGCTGGATCGGACCGACCTTGCGCGTCGTTATGGGGCGGCTGGCTCGGTGACGGCGCGAATGCGTGCGGTCGCCATCTGGCAGTTCCTGAACTTCGCGCGCGAGCAGAGCCCGGTGGGGGCAGGCGCGCCGATCCAGCGAACGCTCGATCGGGTGCGACAGTTGGTGCTGCTAGCCGAGGAGCGCGACCTGCGCCAAGTGCCGGCGGCGGCGCTCCATCTGGACGCGGTCCGCCTCATGACGGTGCATGGCAGCAAGGGCCTCGAGTTCGAGGCCGTGCATGTGCCCGGTCTCACCAAATCGAGCTTCCCGGCCTCGAATCGCGGCCAGCGCTGCCCGCCGCCAACCGGGATGATCGAGGGCGCGGAAGCGCTGTCCGTCTCGGACGAGGCCAAACGGGCGCACGAGCACGAAGAGGAATGTCTTTTCTTCGTGGCGCTGTCGCGGGCGCGCACGCACCTAACGCTCTCGCTTGCACGCAAACAGCCCAACGGCAACAACCGCTCGCCGTCGCCCTATCTCGATTGGCTGACCGGTGGCCGTGTGAGCGAGATCGCCCGTCCGGCGATTATACCGCCTCCGGAAGATGCCATTTCGCTGGGACCGATCGCGATCGTCTGGCCCGAGGATTGGGCGCTGACCGATAGTCGGCTCGGCGCCTACGAGAAATGCCCGCGCCGCTTCTTCTATACCCACGTGCTTGGCTTGGGCGGCGCTCGAAAGCCGACCGCCTTCTCGCGCACGCACGACTGCCTTTACGACCTGATCTGCTGGCTCGCCGATGCCCGCCGGACGTCGACGCCGACGCTTGCCGAGGTGGAGGCCACCTTCGAGGCGATCTGGGCGCAGCGCGGACCGGCCGACCACGCCTTCGCCGCCGACTATCGACGGCTGGCGGATCATCTCGTGGCGGCGCTAATAGATGCGGGCGCGGGTCGCCGATTCCGCGAGGCGCAGCCGCTCGCCATCGACTTTGCCAACGGGCGGGTTCTGGTCGAGCCGAATGAACTGGCCGAGCTTCCTGACGGCACGGTCGTCGTCCGGCGGGTGCGCACGGGTTACAAGCGCAGCGACGAATATGACCGGCTGGAGTACACGCTTTACCAGCTGGCGGCCCAAGCCCAGTTCGGCGCGGGCGTGGTGGTGCAGGCACTGCATCTGACCGACGGCTCGGCCGAGCCCGTCACGCTCTCGGCGACAAAGCTCGGCAATCGCCGGGCCAAGAGCGAAACCATGCTGGCGGGCATCGCCGCCGGCGATTTCCCGGTCGAGATCGACGCGGTCACCTGTCCGCGCTGCCCGCATTTCTTCATCTGCGCGGCGACGCCTGGGGGCGATCTCGATCTGACCTGACAAACGGCGATCCGGCTTTCCGGTTTTGCGCTCGCCTTCCGATCAGGGAGGTAAGGGACGAAAGAGGGGCAATTGGGCCTCACACCTCGATCCTGGAGTGTGAACCCATGAAGACCATCGACCTGTTCTACCAGGGCGAAGGCGTTGCCGAGATCGAGCACCTCGAAATCGAGCCCGACACCACCTTCGCCGACCTCAAGGCCCGCCTCATCGAAAAGCACGGCGGCGCGGTCGACGCGCTGCTGTTCGCCGAGGACGAGGACGACCCGCTCGACGACGCCCAGACGGTGAAGGACCGCGCCGGCGGCAAGGGCCTGAAGCTGCACCTCCACCGCTGCCGCCACATCACGGTGGCGGTCACCTACAACGGCGAGACGATCGACCGGAAGTTCGCGCCCAGCGCGACCGTCGCGCGCGTCAAGCGATGGGCGGCCGAGCGCAAGTTCGGGATGACCGACGAGGAGGCCGGCGAGCACGTCCTCCAGATCGCCGGCACCCACGAGCGGCCGGCGCCCGGCACCCACATCGGCGTGCTGGCGAACCGCAAGACCTGCGGGCTCGCCTTCGACCTGGTCGCTGACGAGCGCGTCAACGGCGCAAGCGAGGATCGGCGGTGATCGGGCCCGATCAGCGCGCCTTCGAGGCGGACGTGGCCCGCGCCACGTTCCGCCTCGGCCAAGCCGAAGGCCGCTGGCGGCTGGTCGAGACCCGCTGGCCCCACGCCTTCATCGGTGTCACCGCCAAGGACGGCCGCGAGTTCGTGCTGCGCCTGAACTGCGCCGGCTTTCCGCAGGCGCTGCCGACCGGCGGTCCCTGGGACATGGCGGCCGACCGGATCCTGCCGTTCGACCTCTGGCCGCGGGGTCACGGTGGCCGTGTCTCGGCGGTTTTCCGCACCGACTGGAAAAACGGCAGCGCGCTGTATCTGCCGTGCGACCGCGAGTCCTTCGCCGGTCACGAGAACTGGCGTCACGAGATGCCCTCGAAAATTTGGCGTCCCGCCGACGGCGTCGTCCAATATCTGGAGCTGGTCCATGAACTTCTCAATTGCCGCGATTATTCGCCGCCGCTTCGCGCCGCGGCATGAACTGTCCTGTTCCTGGTGGACTTGGTGGCGCCTGCGTCGCGCGCTCCGCCAACGTGGCCGCGGCGCCAGCCGCGAGAGCGGCGCCTTCCTGCTTGGGCGGCAGGAAGATGGCCGGCGCCGGATCGTCGACTTCGTCCTCTATGACGATCTCGATCCGCACTGCCTCGACACCGGGATCGTGCGTTTCGATGGGCGTCACTTCGGCGCGCTCTGGGCGATGTGCAAGGAACGCGCGCTGAGCGTGGTCGCCGACATCCACGTCCATCCGGCCGGAGCCGGTCAGAGCGAATCCGATCGCGACCATCCGATGATCTCGCGCGCCGGCCACCTAGCGCTGATCCTTCCGAACTTCGCCGCCCCGCCTCAGCCCCGCGCCTCAATCGGCATCTACCGCTACCTGGGCGGCAAGCGCTGGGCGGCCGTGGGCCGCGCCGACCGCGCCGCATTCTTCCACATCGGTTTCTAAGGAAACGCCATGACTGCCATCGTCTCCGCAGACTCACTGCACCGCCTGGTCAAGCAGGCGATCGACAGCGGCGCCGCCGCGACCGTCGCCGAGGCCGAGGCCTTGTTCCAGGGCTTTCGCCTCGCCATCACCTTCATGCCCGACGATCCAGCCGATCCGGTCGAACAGGCGACGCTGCTGACAGCCGTGGCACTTGGGCGGCGGGTGTTTCTAGGCGGCGTCACCGTCGTCGGGGCTCTCGAAACTCCGGTCAGCACCCTTCTGCCACTGGGGCCGACGCTCGGCGACGCCGTCAAGGCGCTCGGGGGCGAGATTGGCGGCGGCTCGGGCGCGCCGATGGTGGTCATCGGGTCGAGGCTGGGGCGTCGAGACGGCTTCGCCATCCGCACCGCGGCGGCAGGCTGGCGCGGCGGCATCGTTCCGGCCCATGCCGACCTCACGCCCGAGGCTGGACCCGCCAACCCTTTGGCCGGGATGCTGGCGGCGGCGCTGGCGATCAACGAAGCCTTCCTGCACGTCAATGGCGCCAAGGCGGCTGGACGCAGCGCGGTCGGGCTGTCCTTGTGGCGGCCATCTCGCGATGTCGACTGGCTCGCGGCCGATCCGTCCGAACCAGCGCTGACCTATCTGCCGTCGCAGCTCTGGCTGATCGGCCTGGGGCACCTGGGCCAGGCCTATCTCTGGGCGCTCGGCCTCTTACCCTTCGCGGCGCCTGCCGACGTCATGCTGGTGCTGCAGGATGTCGACGCGATCACGGCTTCGACCGAGAGCACCTCCATTCTGACCGACGCAACCCTGATCGGGGTGAAGAAGACCCGCGCGATGGCGGCCTGGGCGGAACGCCGCGGGTTTCAGACCTCGATCCAGGAACGGCTATTCGCCGCCGATTTCAGGCGCCGCCCGGACGAGCCGGCGGTCGCCCTGTGCGGCCTCGACAACGCGGCAGGGCGCAGGGCGCTCGATCAGGTCGGCTTCGACATGATCGTGGAAGCGGGCCTTGGCCGAGGCCATCGTGATTTTCGAACCATGCGCCTGCACACTCTTCCCGGGGCTCGTCCGACCGCCGAGATGTGGAAGGCTGCGGCGGCCGGAGAAAAGGTCGAGGACCGACCGGCCTATGCCAACCTGATCAATGATGGCTTCCTAGATCGCTGCGGCATGACACTACTCGCCGGCAAAGGCGTGGGCGCACCGTTTGTGGGAGCCGTCGCCGCAGCCTTGGCGCTTTCGGAGATCCTGCGCCTGCTGCATGGCGGTCCCGTTCACCGCCTGATCGATCTCGATTTGCTCGGCGTCGATCACCGCTCGACAGTGCTGCATGGGGACGGCTTCGATAGCCTCAACCCCGGCTTCACGAGCGTCGGTTCGGCTTAGCGTGCGCCTGTCGACGTACTGCGCCGGCGGAGCAGCCTAGCTCTTGCAGTACATCGATGATGATGCGTTCTCTTGAAGCTGCCGAGTTCAAGGTTCGAAACTGGCCGGGAGAACAACTGGCGTTGGGACGTTTCCGCCGGCCCGCTTCTGAGAGCGAAGGCGAGGCGGAGTGCCCTTCAGCGATCGTGATCGGCCGTTAGATGGAGCCAACAAGCCGAGGTTTACAGCAGTTGCGGCCATCGCGCGGATAGGTTATAAGATATTGATTAATAATAAGAAATTCCGATGATGCTACTTCGGGGAAAATTGGTAATTTATCACCCCACTTTGGCCCTAACGGACTCCTCTTAAGTTATTGAAACCAAGTATTTTCCGTGATTTTCCGGGACCATGCGTGACCGCGAATGCCCGAGGGGTATTGAGCGGGATAGTTGTGGACGACTCTGACATGTCTCATAACGGCATGAAATCGCTTGGTTTTATGAGATTTCATCGGGAGCTGGTGCCGGGGAGTGGGGCAGGTTCACAATGATCGCTCGTGATCGTCACGCCTGATCACCGACCGGCTCATCGAGTCGCTTTGAAGCACGGCACTGCACTCTATTCCTTTCGTCCCATGCTTCAAGCTCATCAATCGGATATAGGACGGCCTTGCCGATCTTGACGAACGACGGTCCAATTTTCATGGCGCGCCAATTACGAAGAGTGCCCACAGACACACCCCCGCGATAGCGGTCTGTGACTTCTTCCGGAGTGAGAAATTTTGTCTCTGACAATGCTGCCTCCTGCACCCGGCCGCGCTTCGGCGTAGCGTAGCCGATCATGGGGTGATAGATGAGCGTGAGGTTCTCCTCTGAGTGGCACTGTCACTCAGCATCACCGCTGGGCTTGCCGGTTTCCGGCGGCTCACGCTGCTGCACGGAGATCGATGCAGCACGATTGGGGGAGAGGGAAGCCTTGTTCGGCGGGCGTAGGGAACTCGGCTATCGGAGGATAGAAATCGGCGGGTTTTCAGCACCGGTCTCCGCCTTCCTAACGGGGAAGGCTCTCGCCGGTCTCGACGATCCCGGAACTGCGTTTATAGATTCTTTGGCAAGCAGCCTGGGCCTTCTGCCTGGCGGCTCGCTCCGACGGACCAGAGTCCGCTGACCCCTCGTTCTTCCCGGCGACGGCCACCGTATAGTAGGCGTTGGAAAAATCCAGTGCGAGGCGACAGTCGCTGTTACCCTCGCCCCGGCATCGGCCGAGTCGGGGTGTTGAGCGCGGCGTATCGGCGCCGCGCGGCGCGCGAGCAGCCATGCCTCAACTTCAGCGAGGTTCCAGGCGATGCAGCGAGGCGATAGTGCAAAGCGTAGTGGAAACTTCCCGCGCTGCTACATTTCGTAGATGGTGCTATCAGCCAGCGGGACCATCTCCCGCAGTTGCTGGCGTCGGATTGTCCGACGGAAAGTTGGTCCGGGCGTTTCGAACTTCATTCTATTGCCTCCGAATGCTCTTTGGCGTGAAAGAAGGGGATAGAAGCGGACTGTGAAAAGACCTTGCCGGCGCTCTTGCGGCAATATCGCATCATAGTGTGCAAATCGGATGGCTCTGCGACCGTGAAGTAGCGATGGACAACTTGCGTGTTTCAAGGCACCTAGATCGGTCCGTCTCGCTCCACTGTCACTCTACACTGAGCATCTTCCCCGCGTCCGCTATCCGGTCGAACCACGTTTCGACATGTTCGAAATCACCGGATTGATTTATCACGAATATCGTAATATATGAGTGTCGTGGTAATGTGGGGGCGCGATATGAAAATTCTGGTGATTGGGGCGGGCATTGCTGGCTGTGCCTTGGGGCTTGCACTGTCGAAGGCAGGGATTGCCTGCAAGCTTGTGGATCTGAAGCCCGCGCCAACCACGGCGGGCGGTGCGTTTCTCACCCTTGCGCCGAACGGCATCAAGGCGCTCCGCTCACTGGGCCTCGAAAGCATGCTCGAGGGCGCAGGCGGCTTCGAGCAGTTCGGTCTCGAATTCTTCAACGCCAATGGTCGGAAAATAGCCGTCATCGAGGGTGAGAATGATCTTGACGTTTACGGCGCGCGAGGTGTGGTGATGCGACGCGCCCGCTTGCAGGAGGTGCTTGAAAAGGCGGCACTGGAGGCCGGAATTCCGATTGAGTATGGTCGGCAGGTCAAGTCGGTCAGTGAAACCGGCGATGGCGTGAAGGTCGCTTTCGACGATGGATCGAGCGAACAGGTGGATATCGTCATCGGTGCGGATGGTATCTGGTCGCGGGTGCGGCGCGCGACCTGGCCTCAGGCGCTCAATCCTCTCTATACCGGCATTGTCGATTGCGGGGGATGGGCCGAGGTCGATCTGCCCGACACCACGCGCCAGCAGATGCATTTCGGGCGAAGGGCCTTCTTTGGCTATACTGTGAAGGACAAGACCGCATATTGGTTCACCAACATACCCGAAGCGATTGCGCCGGAACGGGGCGAATTGGAAAATATCGCGCCAGAGGTCTGGCTGACCAAGGTGCGCCAACTTAATTGGGAAACAGTCGAGCCGGTCCGGCATATTCTCGCAATGGCGGATTCCGCTATAGGCGCATGGCCGCTTTACAACATGCCGCCCCTGCCGACTTGGCACACCCGGCGCGTCTGCCTGATCGGCGACGCAGCCCACGCCGTCAGCCCCTCCACCGGACAGGGCGCGAGCCTCGCGATTGAAGATGCGGTGGTACTCGCCATGTGCCTGCGCGATAACGCGGCGCCACAGACGGCGTTCGAGCGATATGTCGACGTGCGAAAAGCGCGGGCCGAAAGCATCGTGGAATTTGGGCGACAGATCGGCGACCGGAAGGTCGCATCGATGATGGGAAGCTGGTTCCGTGACCTCACCTTGGCCTTCTTCTTGCGCATGGGGCGCTCGGCGACCAAAGAACAATATTCCTATCAGATCGACTGGAACGCGAATATGGCGCGAGAGCAGCTTCAATGACCCAACAAGATCGCTCCCAAATCCAGCAGGAGCTTCACGAGGCGCAACGGCTGCAAGGCGCATACTCGGCTGTGCATGCGAGCCACATCGCGGCGAGCCTCGGGATCAATGCCATCGACCTCGAGTGCCTCGACCTTTTGCAAATTCACGGACCGCTGCCGACGGGGCAACTGGCGGCGAAAGCGGGTTTGCGGACCGCGACGATGACCTCGATCCTGGATCGCCTCGAAAAGGCGGGTTTCGTTCACAGGGACAGATCCGGCGAGGACCGCCGCGTGGTGACCGTTCACATCGCGGCCAGGGCTGCGCAGGAGATCGGTCCCCTTTTTCGTCATATCGCGACACATATGGCGAAGGTGGAAGAGCAATTCAGCGACGACGAGCTTGCAATCATTAGCCGCTATGCGAAGCTCGCCGCTTCGGCCGCCATCAGGGCGATTGACGATTTGCGGGCGCCTTCTTCAGACGAATAGGTCATCGCGCGGCGTCGGTCATCCACACCCGAAACTGCCCAAGCCGCGCCTCGTCAAATGCTTCCGTTGCCGCAGCCGCATTCATCTCGGTGATGGTCACGCGCGCCAGCGCTTCCCGCTAAGCTGCTTCGGCCGCCAAAAAGGAGCGCGCTATCGGACCTTCCGAAATCTCGCTGGCTCACGCTGCTGCACGGAAATCGATGCAATATGATTGGGGAGAAGGGAAGCCCTGTTCGGCGGGGGTAGGGAACACGGCTATCGCAGGATAGAAATCGGCGGGGTTGGAATATCAATATCGCGAGCGTCGCAACACACCGCAGCATCTCGCCGCCTCCCTGGTCCGACGTTGCCGTGTTTAAAGTTTTCTGAATAGCTTGCGAGCGCCGTGGTGCCGCATGTAATTGACCATCGCTCGCGAATCCAGTAGCTCATCTTCTATGTTGGAGATTGTGAAAACCGCCTGATGCCCCGGCTTGATCGGGCTCGCTGACGACCACCCCGATTTTATCGGGGTGAGGTTCGTTATGTGTGCGTTTTTTTATCCACGAGCTTATCTATGAACATTTCCAGAGCCGAGCAACGCGTCCTTCACGCGCTCGCTCAGGGCGGCTGTATTAGTCGTCTGTACGACGGCTGAGGCCGGATCGCTGAGGTGCTGTGCTTCACGCGTGATGGCCATGTCCTCTCTGACTGCGACCTTGCCGTCTTCAACAAGTTGCGGCGCAAGCGGCTGATCGAGTTGAAAGCCTCCAGCCCCTATCGCATCTCGCACGCCGGGCGCCGGTCAGTGCGTTCACAATTAGACAACAGGTAGAAAAGATCATGTTGATACGAGAAGAACTACTGCAAGAGCACGCCGCCATCGCCGATATGACGGCTAAAGCCTTCGCCAATATGGAGCATAGTGACCAGACTGAGCCCGCGATCATTGCGCGGTTGCGGGAGGCCGGAGCGCTGTCACTATCTCTGGTCGGCATCGATAGAGGCGATGTCGTCGGGCACGCCGCTTTCTCGTCGGTTACAATCGACGAGACAGACCAAGGATGGTTTGGGCTGGGTCCAGTGTCGGTCCGGCCTGATCGGCAGCGCCAAGGTATCGGCGGCCTGCTCATCCGGCGGGGACTGAGTGAATTGCGTGCGAGAGGCGCGGGCGGGTGCGTCGTCTTGGGTGATCCGGCCTACTATCAACGGTTCGGCTTTGAGAACGACGAAGCACTGCATTATGTTGATGCGCCGTCGCAGTTCTTCATGCGCTTGAGTTTCGTCGATAAAGTGCCAGCAGGTAGGGTGCGATATCATCCTGCATTCGGGGGTGACAGTGGGCAGTGAGCCGCGTCCCATTATGCATACCTAGGTAGTCCGTTCGGTAATCCTATTTGCTGTCGCGCGACAATCAGGATGAGAAAGCGCGACAAACAAGATGAGAATCCTGCGTTCCGGGATTGGCGAAGGGCGTAGCCCGTAGCCGATGCCGGAACGCAAGAGGCGCCTTTTGAAGGGTGCCTGTGATGGTCGTGGTGGGCCGCCGCTGCGAGTGGGCGGTCTGCTGGCGAGGCCGCCGGAGTATTCGCTCGATATGATGCTCGTTTCACGCGGGAAAGTTAGCAGCCTGCAAAGAAACGTGAGTACGGTCTTCATCGAGGAAGGTTTCTATGAAAGACAGCTTACCGCTGTTAAAGCGGCCTTTGAGATCGAAATATCTTTCAATAGAAAGTCTTCATACCATCATCGGCGGAAAATTTGCGGCAGAACCATGCTGGATTGCCTCGTCGCGTCATTAGTCGACTGAACTAGAAAATTTTGGATATGATATAGAGATTGTCAAGCGGCGTATTCGTTAAAAAGGCTATCGTATGGTGCACGTGAAGAAAGATACGGGCAGAATTCGGATATGGCGTAATCAAGAGGTAGCTGGGGTTGAATTACTAAGTGCTTCAGGAACACAGCATCACTTTCCGAAGCATTTTCATGACACCTACGCTATCCATATGCACGAACGCGGAACGATGAAGTTCCTCTGTGATGGACCCTATGCTGCCCTAAGGCCAGGAAATATTAATGTCTTTGAGCCTGGTGTAGTTCACATGTGCTTGCCGGGCGACGAGGAGATGTTGAACTACCGCTGCCTGTTCGTATCCCCTACGTTTCTGCAGTATGCAGTGCTCGACCCTGGGGAAACTCGCCTTCCGTCGCTTGAGCGTCTGCTATGTCTTGGTGATAGCCAGCTCTTCCTGAACCTCTGCAATGCTCATCGATCTCTCGAAACTGACGATAACGCGTTTGAAGCGGAGACGTTGCTCATTGGTGGTCTCGCGGCACTTACCGCTTACTCAACGGGGAAGCAGTACGCTACGAGCGAAGCAGGGAAAGAGCCGCGGCAAGTCACGACCATTCGTGAATTTCTTGACGCCAACTATGACAAGCGCATTGCCCTCGCTGAACTCGCGCGGCTGGTCGATTTGAATCCGGTGTACCTTGTGCGGTCCTTCCGATCGTCGGTTGGATTGCCCCCCCACGCCTATCAACGGCAATTGCGGTTGAGCAAGGCTCGACAACTACTTCGGTCGGGCACTCCACCAGCCGAAGTGGCCAACATCGTTGGCTTCGCGGATCAGAGTCACCTCTCGCGCCTCTTTAAGCAAACGACGGGAGTCACGCCCACTTCCTATGCGCGAGGTTTATAGCCTTCAAGACGGTAAGGCGTCCTTGTGCGAATTTTTCCTACTCTTGCGGCGCGCTATCTCGAGCACGCCACCGCAGTTTTTGACGAAGTCTACGTCAGGCAATGCGCAGAATGAAGAGGAGGATTATTGTGCCAGCTATAGAAAATGTCGGGTTGTTCGTCGGTTCCGCCTTGGCTTTACTCCTGATTCCGGGGCCGGCGGTTCTATACATTTTTGCCCGATCGCTTGAGCAAGGCCGGCTGGCTGGCTTTGTTTCGATTCTCGGCATTCACGCTGCGACAGTTGTACATGTCGTTATCGCGGCTCTGGGGCTGTCGGCGATATTGGCTTCGTCGGCTCTTGCATTCGGCGCAATCCAATACGCCGGCGCAGCTTACTTGACGTGGCTTGGGCTGAAAAGGTTGTTGGGCCAAAGCTACACTCCTGACGACAATGTCACTTTGAAGGCGCATGGCTACGGTCGCCTGCTCCGTGACGGATTTGTCGTCAATCTACTTAATCCCAAGACAGCCCTCTTCTTCCTGGCCTTCCTGCCTCAATTTGTTGACGTAGGCCGAGGCCAGGTAGCGATGCAAATCGCTTTTCTCGGTCTGGTCTATACGTTACTCGGTATTATAACCGACGGCAGCTACGCGCTTGCTGCTGGCTTTGCGGGCAACTACCTGAAGCGCAACCGCGGATTTCTTACGGCCGAGCGTTATGTCAGCGGGGTTCTCTTGATCGGTCTTGGGATAACGGCTGCCTTTGCGGGAAACCGAGTCACCAAATCCTAGCCGAGCGTAGGGCCTTAGCATTTCGCGCAATCATTTGGTTGCATGATTTTGTTTTTTGGGGGGGCTATGGCTTGATGCGGAAAGCGGACATTTCCGTACCAAAGCAGACGGCAGGTAGGTCTACCGCTCCAGACATAGCGGCCCTATAGTTATCGCACCGTGCGCCGCAATGAGCCGGCGGGGAACGCCCGCCGGCCCGTTTGAGCTCCTTTCTATTGTCTGTCATATCTGCCGTCCGCTAGACGGACATCGAAACCTCCGCGACGGTCGTTCGCAACCACAGATGCGGGTTTCGGTAATTCGCGGACAGCGATTCCATTAAATCGCGGACAGCGTTTTCGCTAAATCCGGGACAGGGATTTCGCTAATTCCCGGACAGCGATTTCGGTAAATCCCGGACAGTTTTCTCGGCGACAAAAGATCGACTTTCGCCCGCGCCGTCTTTGTCATTCTGCACCTCGATTTGAGCGAGGTGGGGTGAATGGCGAGACGGAAGCAGGCGAGACTTACGAGTGTGAAGGACATTCGATCGATTTTGAGACTGGCGCACGAACAAGGGCTTTCTGTTCGGGCGATATCGGAACGGCTGAAGATCAGCAAAACGACCGTGTCGACCTACCTTCTGCGGGCTCGGGAAGAGGGTCTGTCATGCTGGCCCCTGCCGCCCGGCCTTGATGACGACGCCGTTTTGCAGCGTCGCCTGTTCCACCGCCGCGGGCGGCCGCCGCAGGATCTGGACGAGCCCAGTTGGGCGAACATCGCCAGCGAGCTGAAGCGCAAAGGGGTGACGCTGACACTGCTATGGCAGGAATATCGCGAGCGGCACCCGAATGGCTATGGATACACATGGTTCTGCGAGCGGTTTGCCGCTTTCGAACAGCGAGCCAATGCGACTTTCCGCAATCGCCACACCGCCGGCGCGGCGATACAGACGGATTATGCCGGACAGACCGTGGCCATCATCGATCCTCTAAGCGGCGAGATCCGGCCGGCGCAGATCTTCGTCGCGGTGCTGCCGGCGTCGCTCTTGACCTTTGCCTATGCGAGCTTCAGCCAGAGGCTGCCGGACTGGATCGAGGGCCAGCAACGGGCGCTGAGCTTCTTCGGCGGCGTGCCGAAAGCCATCGTCTGCGACAATCTGAAGGCGGGCGTTGCCAAGCCCTTGTGGTTCGAGCCGACGATCAACGCGACGTTTGCGGCCTTCGCCGAGCATTACGACACGACGGTCCTGCCTGCTCGTCCAAAACGGCCAAAGGACAAGGCGAAGGTGGAAGGCAGCGTCCTCATCGTCGAGCGCTGGATCCTGGCGCGGCTGCGCAACGAGCACTTCTTCAGCCTTGCCGACCTCAACATCCGGATCAGCCAGCTTCTCGACGATCTCAACAATCGGCCGATGCGCCGCATCGGCAAGTCCCGGCGTCGGCTCTTCGAGGAGATCGAACGCGCGGCACTTGCGCCGCTTCCGGCAACCGCCTTCGAATATGCCGAATGGAAATCGGCGAAGGTCCATCCCGACTACCATGTCGAGGTCGATAAGGCCTTCTACTCTGTGCCGCATCGCCTGATCGGCCGGCAGGTCGAGGTTCGCTTGACCTCCCGGATCGTCGAAGTCTTCCACGATCACAAGCGTGTCGCCAGCCACCGCCGCACCTCGCAGCGCGCCGGGCACGTCACCGTCAGCGAGCACATGCCGAAGACGCATCAGCACTACGCCAACACCACGCCGGCGAGCCTGATCAAGCAGGCCGCGAAGGTCGGCGGCAATACGGCGATTCTGGTCGAGCGGCTGATGCGCGACAGGCCGCATCCGCAGCAGGGATACCGCGCCGCGCAGGGCGTTCTGTCACTCTCGCGTCGCTACGGCCCCGAGCGTCTCGAGGCGGCATGCGAACGGGCGCTGACGATCAATGCGCTCAGCTATTCGTCCGTCAGCACCATCCTCAAATCCGGTCTCGATCAGGCTCCGCCCGCCGCCGAGCCGGTTAAGCCCGCTCCTCCACACAACAACATCCGCGGCAGCTCCTATTACCAGTGAAGAAAGGAAGCCTCTCAATGCTCACTCATCCAACCCTCGACCAGATGATCGCGCTCGGCCTGTCCGGCATGGCGACAGCTTATCGCGAACTGAGCGACCAGCCGCAGGGCAACGATCTCAGCCGCGATGAATGGCTCGGCCTGATGCTCGACCGGGAGATCGCCGTTCGTGCCGACAAGCGCCTGACCAATCGGCTGGTAACCGCCAAACTGCGCTTCCCCGACGCCTGTATCGAGAACATCGACTTCGCCGCAACACGGGGGCTCGACCGTCGGCAAATCCTCTCGCTCGCGCAAGGAGCCTGGCTCAAAGCCCATGAACATCTGATCCTCACCGGACAAACGGGAACAGGCAAAACCTGGCTCGCCTGCGCCATCGGACGACAGGCCGCGCGGCTCGACTATTCCGTTCTCTATGTCCGCATGCCCAGGCTCTTCGAAGATCTGGCGCTCGCCCGTCTCGACGGCCGCTTCCCACGACTGGTCGACAAGCTCGCCCGCGTCCAACTGCTGATCCTCGACGATTGGGGCACGCATGCCCTCACCGATCAGCAGAGGCGCGATCTCCTGGAAATCTTCGAAGAGCGCTATCGCAGGAAATCGACCCTCATCACCGCGCAACTGCCGGTCGCCCAATGGCATGAGATGATCGGCGAGCCGACGATCGCCGACGCTATTCTCGATCGTATCGTTCACAACGCCCATCGAATTGCCCTCGAAGGCGACAGCATGCGAAAACCAAAATCACGGCTGCTCTTGACCACAACGCAAAACGACGAAATCAATAGCCGCTGACATCAACCAGGCGGACGAAAGTCGATCCCGTGAAACTGTCCGGGAATTAATGAAACGACTGTCCGCGATTTACCGGAATCGGTGTCCCGTTAATCCGAAATCCGCAACCACAGATGCGCGGGATCGCTACCGCGTCGTTCATGCCAGGCCTGAACGTAGGAAAATGGCGGTATCGAAAACGGCGGCTCGAACACAGCTAGCACCGGATTATGCTCTTGGAAGGTGAGGGCTTTGCGGGCGATGGTGAGTACAAGATCCGTCCCTTGGATTAGCCGCGGCGCATTACCCCAATGCGGCAGGGTGACGGCGATGCGACGAGTGTGGCCGATGGCATGAAGGGCCATCTCAATCTCGGTGTTGACCTCGACGCTCATCGCAACAAGCATATGCGGCCGGGCAAGATAGCTCTCCATGTCTAGGCAGCCATCGCTCCCCAGACTATTCCGATCCGCAATGCACGCGTAGTCCTCGACGAAAAGCTGCTCCAGCTCGATCCGTTCGGGTCGATCAGGAAATACGCCGAGCGCCAGATCGCAGTCTCCATCCAGCACCTGGCGAAGCATCCCCTCCCGGCTTGATTGGGTGACTGCCAGGTCGATGCCCGGAGCTTCAAGGCGTAGCTTTTTCAGGAGGTCGGGAAGGATCACGGCGGAGGCATAATCCGACATCATTATACGGAACGTCCGCTTCTCCGTTGCCGCATCGAATCCTCCGGGTCCCAGAACCTCACGCATCTGCCGCAAGGCCTCGGCCAGCGCTGGAGCGATGTCATGCGCTCTTACGCTCGGTACGAGTTGCCCATCACGGCGGATCAGCAATGGATCATCGAAAAGCTGGCGCAGCCGCGCTAGCGCGTGACTGACAGCCGGCTGGCTCATGTTCAGCCGCGAGGCTGTTCGTGACACATGCCGCTCGGCCAGCAGCGCATCCAGCACCACCAAGAGATTGAGATCGACGCCGCGAAGATTATTCATACTGTGCATGTAAAGATATTATATCAGAATTTCCATTTATAAAACAGATAATGCAATTGGTTGCGCATGGAGGTTCCATGCAAACCAACTCGCTGTTTCTCATTCTCGCCGCTATCGTCTCCGGTGCGGTCGTTCCGTTTCAGGCTGGACCCAACGCAATCCTGGGTCGGACGCTTGGCCATCCCCTATGGGGTACGCTCATTTCCCTATGCGTTAGCCTCGCCTGCATCCTGCCGGTCATGGTGCTGGCAAGGGTAGGGGCACCAAACCTATCGAATCTGGCGCAGGCCCCTCGTTGGATTTGGATCGGCGGTATCGTCGGCGCCATTTATGTGACGAGCACGCTCATGCTCGCACCAAAGCTCGGCGCCGCCGGTTTCATTACAGCGGCCATTGCCGGGCAAATGCTGGCCTCGATCATTATCGATCAATGGGGCCTGATCGGTTTCCCTCAAAAACCCGTCTCATTGCTCCGCCTTGCCGGTCTCTGCCTGATCTTTCTCGGGCTGGTCGTGATGCAGTTGCAGGCGCTCGGCCTGAAGCCGCCCGCAAGCTCGTGACAGCGCGAATATTCACTCCAATCACTCAGGAGAAATCACCCATGAACCTGCTCCATATCGATACCAGCATCCGCGGCGAGCAATCTGTGAGCCGCTTGCTGTCGAGAGCTACTGTCCAGCGGATGCAGGAGCATGATCCGGCAGTTGACGTCATCTATCGCGATTTGGTCGCTACTCCCGTTCCGCATCTCACAGGCGAACATCTCGCAGGATCCCTGTCCGTGAAGGAAGAGATCGCCTTGGGCGAAGAGCTTCTGGAGGAGTTCATCAGCGCCGATGTCGTCGTCATCGGCGTCGCCTTCTATAACCTGACCATCTCGAGCCAACTCAAGGCGTGGATCGACCGTATTGTGGTAGCGGGGAAGACGTTCCGCTACACGGAGAGCGGTTCCGAGGGTCTGGCGTATGACAAACGGGTGATCCTGACCGTCGCAAGGGGCGGCGAATTTCGACAAGGTGCTGGGCTTAATTCGTCCGAGCATGCCGAAGCTTATCTGCGTTCGATGTTCGCGTTCATCGGCGTGACAAGGCTGGATGTCGTCGTGGCGGAAGGACTCGCCATCAGCGAAGAGCACACTGAAAGAGGCAAGCAGGCTGCATTCGAGGCCATATCGGCCCTCGATCCTGTTTGCGATTTGTGCGCGACCGGACAGCGCGAAGGGTTGCCTCGGGCAGCAAGACAAGAAGTGACGCACCATGCCTGACTGTCATTATCCTGCTCAACGTCCGTGCCCGAAAGGGCCGCCGTCTCGCGCAGCTACGGACAGCGAGAGCCTCAGCGCGCGCGTTGTATGTAAACCGATCGACAAACCATTGAACGACATCTACGTTTGCGGCCGTGGTGAGAGCGCTTTTGTTCTCTTCGCACCGACAGCATCCGATTTACTTTCGCAACTTGTCAGGGCTCGTTCCGTTCCCCGCAGGACCGGAGGCCTCGGAACTCGCTTGAAGAGGCCCGGGTCCTGACAGCGCAGTTCGAACTCAAACATCTGCGCTATGCCGTCGCCGCCACGCGCTACAGGAGCTTTCGGAAAGCGGCCGATGCCCTCGGGGTCAAGCAGTCGACGCTCAGCCGGGGCATTGCCCATCTGGAGGCTCGCCTCGGGGTAATCCTATTCGAGCGCACCAGCGGCGGTGTTAGGTTGACAATGGCGGGCGACGAGATTTTGCGCACCTCGACGCACCTGCTCGAAACACTGGATCAGATGATCTCCACGGCCCGGAATATCGGCAACGGCGATGCCGGTCACATGACCGTCGGGTTCTACACGTCGCTGTCGGCCGGAAACCTGCGCGCGAGCCTTGTGGAATATGCCGCGCGCTTTCCGAAGGTCGATATCCGGACTCATGAAGGTGCGTGTGCATGCCTGTTTGCCGGTGTCGATTCAGGCAGGATCGATATCGCCATCACAACGGGAGATCCGATCGCTCGGGACGGCAATGTCATGGCCCTCTGGAGCGAGCGCATCATGGTCGCGCTACCGGAAGGCCATCGGCTGGCTGGAAACAACATTGTCTACTGGACCGACCTGAAAGACGAGACCTTCCTGCTCAGCCAGCGCGACCCGGGGCCGGAGATCCAGGACATTCTGCTGTCGAAGCTCGCTGCGCCCGGCGAGCGGCCCAGGGTGATCAGCCACGACATCACCAAAGAGAACATCAAGAGCCTGGTTGGAGCTGGTTTCGGTGTCAGCCCCATGTGCGAGGCGTGCGTTGGTGCGAACTATCCAGGCGTCGTCTATCGCGAGGCACGGGACGGCAATGGGCCTAGCCGGATCAGCTACACAGCATATTGGAGGAGCGACAATAGCAACCCGGCCTTGGCGGGTTTCATATCGCTCCTCAAAGAGCGCCACCCCTCTGTGTCCCTTGGCGATTAAGGGCCTCGCCTTGCTTTTGCGAACCCACGATCCGTTGCCATAAATCGTTCGAGCATCGGCACGATCAGCCGGACGGGGTCGCCCGGCGGATGGCTGCTCTCGCGGCCGAGGATTTCGGCATAGGCGGTCAGGTCGCGATGCAGGCTGGCAGGCAGCTCAAGCGTGACCTTGACCGGCTTGTCATCAGCGATCGGACCGAGTTTCAACTTTGCCATTTTAGCCCCCATAGGGTTCGAGCACGAGATCTCGCGTGACGATGACGCGGACCGGGAAGCCGGGCCGGACCGTCAGAGTTGGCACGATGTTGAGCTGGCGGCTGACGATCTGCTGGCCGGTTTGGCTGATGCTGTCGCCAGCGCCTTGGCGTAGCGCGCGCACGATGTCGCTCTCGTCACCCGATGATCCGGTTTGCGCACCAATGCTGAGCAGCGTCGAGAGCGCTGCCGCTTTGAACAACTCGCCCCAGTGATAATCCACGCCATCCTCCAGGCCGGCATAGCCTTCCGCATCCGTGCCGGGCTGGCGCTCCAGCACGATGGAACGGCCGTTCGGGAAGATCAGCCGGTTCCAGACGAGCAGGATACGGCGCTGGCCGAAGCCGACGCCGCTGTCGTACTGGCCGATGACGCGCGTACCCTGGGGCACGAGCAGGATTTTGCCTGTCGGGCTGTCATAGACATTCTCCGTCACCTGGGCGGTGATCTGGCCGGGCAGATCCGAGCGGATGCCGGTGATCAGCGCCGCGGAGATCACTGCGCCCGCCTGAAGGATGTTGGCCGAGGCCGGCGCCGCCACACGATCGGACGAGACGGTACGCTTGTCGGGCGTCTGGTTGAGGAAGGCGAGCTGCCTGTCCTGTGCTGAAGGCGTGGACGGTTGCGGCGCCAGGCCGAGGCTGGCGAGGTCGGTTTGTGGCGTGGTTACGGTTGTCGGCTGCGCCGCGTTGTTGTTGGCAGGCCGGGTCTCGGTCGAGGCGAACAGTCGTGCGGTGCGCGCGGCCTCCAGCTCCTGAAGGCGGCGCTGCTCTTCGGGACTCGGCCCGGACGGCACCGCACCGGGCGTCGCAATGGTTGGGGACGGCACGGACTGACCGTTGTTTTGTGCGTTCAGGATCGGTCTGCCGAGGTCGCCGGGCAAAGGCGGGCCGAGCTTCGGGCCGGTATAGTCCTTAGGCAGGCTGTTGAGACCGTCCGGCGTCGTGCGGTTGTCGGTGGCGTAAAGCTCTTCATTCTGCTTGCCGCCGTGCTGGGTCTGAAGGGCATAGATGAGCGCGCCGCCGATGCCGACACCTGCGGCAAGGCCGAGACCGGCCAGCACCTTGCGCGACAGACGGGTGACGCGCGGCGGTTCGGGACGCAGCCGCATGGGCGCGACCGGCTCGCCGGTCAGCGGCCGGGCATCATCGTCCGCAACCTCCGGCGGGAGGGCGGGTTCGGGCTTACGCCCTTCTTCCTTCTCGGGATCGAGTTCGCTGGTCACGATGCCGGCCTCCCGTCGGTACGAGATATGCGGATACGCTTCTGATGCTTGTCGGAACCGAAGCGCAGCTCGGCGGCGGCGAAGAGCCTATCGACGATAATGTAATTGCCGCGCACCCGGTAGTTCACGAGTTCGGAAGTGTCGCCCTCCGGGCCGACGACGAAGAGCGGCGGCATTTCGCCCTGACCGATGCCGCGCGGGAATTCGATGAACACCTGGCGGCCGTCGTCGAAGGCACGTAGCGGTCGCCACGGTGCGCGGTCGCCTGTCACGTCGTAGCGGAAATTCACTTTCGATAGATCGATGCCGCTGGCGACAGGCTGAGCTGCCTGCGCCTCGATATTCTGGCGGCGAAGCGCGATGAGCTGGTCCTGCGGATACTGCCAGGAGACCGAAGCCATATAGGTCGAGGGCGTTGAGCGTAGCTCCATGTGATAGGTGCGGCGGTCGGTGTTGATGACGAGATTGGTCATCAGCTCGGCCCGGGTCGGCTTCACGAGGATATGGATCTGCTTGCCCGCACCGGTGCCGCTTTCGGTATCGCCGATGATCCAGCGCACTGTGTCGCCGGCAGCGACGGGGCCGGAGCCAACCAGCGTTTCGCCGGGCTGCAGCGCAATGTCGGTGATCTGCCCGACGGCGGTGTAGACCTGATAGAGGGCGCCCGCCGTGAAGGGATAGACCTGCATGGAGTTGATGAACCCGTCGCGGACGGGCTGCACGCGCGCCTGTGCGTTGGCGAGATTGACGCGCGCGGTCGGGTCGGCCGCTTCCGGCGCGGGCTTGCCGTCCTTGCCGACCGGCTTCAACTGGCCAGGCAGCGGCAAAGGCTTCGGCAGTTCGACCACCGTCACGGGCGCCGGCGGATCGACGGCCTGCACGGCGGGCGCGGCGTCGTCATAGGCGATGTCGGGCGGCGGGGTCGTCGTGGCGCAGCCGCCGAGTGTGGTGGCGGAAAGCAGAAAAACCGCGAAGGCGGATTTACGGAAAGCCGGAACGGCGGGAATGGGGAAAGCCGGACTTCCCGCGTTTCCGGGGGCGGCGGCGCGGAAGTTCGGTGTCATTGTCCAAGCTCCTTCGACCAATTGATGGCGTTGACGTAGATTCCGAGCGGATTGGCCCGGAGTTTTTCGGCGTCGCGCGGCGTCTGCACGGCGACGGTGAGGATGGCGGACCAGCGTTCGGTCGAGGCGAGCGAGCCATCCTGATAGCGGCGCTCGATCCAGGCGACGCGGAAGCTCGTCGGCGAGGCCCGAATGACCGACGACACCTCTATTGCGATCTGCTGCTTGCCGACCTTGGTGAAGGGATCGTTGGCGCGGGCATAGTCGCTCAGTGCGAGCGCGCCGGCCTGCGTGGTGAAGTCATAGGCGCGGAGCCAGTTCTGCCGGACGATGATCGCATCGGCCGGGATCGAGCGGACCTGCTCGATGAAGCGGGCGAGGTAGAAGGCGATCTGCGGATCGCCCGGCTGATAGTCAGCGGTCGCCGGTGCGACGGCCTGCGCCTGACCCAACCGATCGACCTGCACCACCCACGGCACGATCGAACCGCTCATGGATTGCCAGACGAGCGCGGCGGAGAGACCTGCGGAGAGCGCAAGCGAACCGAAGGCCATGATGCGCCAGTTGCGGGCCTGCACGCGGGCGGAGCCGATGCGGTCGTCCCACACCTGCGCGGCGCGCTGGTACGGCGTATCGGGTTGGGGGGATTTGCCGTAATGGGTGGATGGTCGTTTGAACATGGTCAGTCGCTTTCGGAGAGGTTGACGGAAGAGCCGCCGCCATGGCTGTCGCCGGATTTGACGGCATGGGCGGCGGCCTGGACGCCGTGGGACATTTGCTGTGAGCGCTTCATGCGCTTTGCCCAGGCCGGCGGGCCGTCCGCGGCGGCGGTCGATGTGGATGCGGTGGAAGCGGCATCGGCATCAGCAGCATCGCCACCGATCGTGCCGGCGGTGGATGATCCGCCGGTCATCTCGAAGGCTGTGCGCGCGCCGGACTGGTAGCTGGACTTGAGGCTGTCGGCTGCGCGGCCTGCCGCACGTTTCAGCGGCGAAGCGGCGGCCTGAGCTCCGGCGTTGGCAACGCTGCCGAGACCAGATGTTATGCCGGATACGCCAGTCTGCCCGGCAGCGCCGAGGCTGTAGGCGGTCGATGCCCCACCGGCGAGCGCCGCTCCGCCTCGGGCAGCAGCGGCAGCTCCGCCAGCAAGGGCAACCCCTCCGGACGCGACAGCGCCGACTGTGGCAGCGCCTGCCGCCACCATGCCGCCGGCGGCAAGACCGGTGCCGATCGCAGCACCCGCGCCAAGCTGCGGACCACCTGAGACGAGGCCATTGGCGATGCCGGGTCCGAAGATGCCGAGGCCGAGCAGCGAGAGCGCCGCGAGCACGATTGCCATGGCGTCGTCGATTGAGGGCGTGGCCCCGTTGAATCCTTGGGTGAACTCGGAAAACAGCGTCGAGCCGATGCCGATGATGACGGCGAGGACCAGCACCTTAATGCCGGAGGAAATGACGTTGCCGAGCACCCGTTCGGCCATGAAGGCGGACTTGCCGAACAGGCCGAAGGGGATGAGCACGAAGCCGGCGAGCGTCGTCAGCTTGAACTCGATCAGGGTGACGAAGAGCTGGATGGCGAGGACGAAGAAGGCGAGCAGCACCAGCATCCAGGCGAACAGCATGCAGGCGATCTGGATGAAGTTCTCGAAGAAGGACCAGTAGCCCATCAGGTTCGAGATCGAGTCGAGCAGCGGCCGGCCCGCATCAAGGCCGGTCTGCGCCACCTTGCCGGGCCGAAGCAGATCGGTAACGGAAAATCCCGTGCCCGAGGCCTTCAGTCCGAGCCCGGCAAAACTCTCAAAGACGATGCGGGCGAGGTTGTTCCAGTTGGAAATCAGATAGGCGAAGATGCCGACGAACAGCGTCTTCTTGACCAGCCGCGCCATGATGTCGTCATCGGCGCCCCAGGACCAGAACAGGGCCGCCAGCGTGACGTCGATGATGATCAGCGTCGTGGCGATGAAGCCGACCTCGCCGCCGAGCAGGCCGAAGCCACCGTCAATGTAGCGGGTGAAGACTTCGAGAAAATGGTCGATGACGCCGGTGCCGCCCATGTCAGTGCGCTCCCGGCCGGACGGGTTCGGGCTGCGCAACCGGCGCGGCGTCTTCTCCCGCCGGTGCGCTTTCCTTGATGGGTGAATTGTCGGACGGCGATGGCCTGCCTGGAAACAGCGTGGCCGGCCCTTCGGGAGCCGGGGTTTTCACCGTGCCTGGCTGCTTTGCCGGGCCTTGCCCCAGAAAGCGGTCACGGTTCTCGGCCCAGGCATCGAGGCAGGCGGGATCTCGCGTGGCCGCTTCGCCGATGTCGCGGCAATGGCGCAGTATCCGGCGGAGCGCCGCGTCCTCGCCGGACAGGACGGGCCGGAGGGTCTGAACCTCCGGCTCCTTCTCCTTGCGGGTCAGTTCGATCACCGTGGCGGTGATGGCGACGCCGACGAAGACGACGGCGCCGAGCCGGGCGAGCATCTTGCCGTCCATGGCTGTGCTCCCTCAGTTGCCGCTGTTCGGGAACATCCGGGCATTGCCCGGCTGATAGCCGGTGCCCGGCGTCAGGAAGCGGCGGCGCTGTTCGCGGCCCTGTTCGGCGGCGGCGGCCTGTTCGGCCGATTGCAGCGCCTGCGCCCGGCCGTTGGCTGTGACGACGGCAGTGAGGTCGGCGAGCTGCTGCGCCTGGAGGGCGAGAAGCTGGTTGCCGGCCTGCGTTGCCTGCAGGGCACCGGTTGCTGACTGGCTGGCGCCGACCAGCGCCGACATCTGCGTGCGGTTGGTGTCGATATTGCCGACGACGGTGGCCTGCACCCGCATTGCGTCCTGCAGGCCGCCGACCGTATTCTGCCAGCGGGTTTTGGCGTCGGTGACGAGCTGTGTATCCGACGCCGACATCGAGACGTTGGCGTATTTGCTCTGGAACGCCTGGTCGATCTGCTGGACGTCGTAGGCGATGTTCTGCGCCTGGGCGAGAAGCTGCTGGGTGCGCTGCACCGACTGCTGAAGCTGTTGCAGCGAGGAGTAAGGCAGGCTTGCCAGATTGCGGGCCTGGTTGATGAGCATCTGCGCTTCGTTCTGAAGCGAGGTGATCTGGTTGGTGATCTGCTGGAGCGCGCGGGCGGCCTGAAGCACGTTCTGCGCATAGTTGGTCGGGTCGTAGACGATGATGGCGTGCGCCGGCGTCGCCAGCATGGGGGCAAGCGCGACGGGCGCGGCAAGCAATGCGATGGCAACGCGGCGGCCAAGCGAACGGGATCGGTGCAGGTTCATGGCAGTTTCTCCAGGCTGGTGAGGTTGGGAATGAGATCGGCCGCCCAGCCCACGCCGCGATGGCGCAGCCAGGCCCCAAGGAAGCCGCCGAGACCGTGTTCAGCGACGATGTGCGCGATGGCGGTCTGGTCGGTCTTGGAAGACGCGGCGCAGAGGGCGAGCGCGACCTCGCTGAGGCCCAGCTCGAAGAGGCGGTTGCCGCGCCGCGACTGGCAGTAGTAATCGCGCTTGGGCATGGCCCGCGCGATGATCTCGATCTGGCGGTCATTGAGGCCAAAGCGACGGTAGATGGCAGTGATCTGCGGCTCGATCGCCCGTTCGTTCGGGAGCAGGAGCCGGGTCTGGCAGCTCTCGATGATGGCGGGCGCGATGGCCGAGCCGTCGATGTCGGAGAGCGATTGGGTGGCGAAAATGACGGAGGCGTTCTTCTTGCGTAGCGTCTTCAGCCATTCGCGGAGCTGCCCCGCAAAACCTTCGTCGTCCAGCGCCAGCCAGCCTTCATCGATGATGACGAGGGTCGGCGATCCGTCGAGCCGGTCTTCGATCCGGTGGAAGAGATAGGCGAGTACCGCGGGAGCGGCATCGCTGCCGATCAGCCCCTCGGTCTCGAAGGCCTGGACGGTGGCCGTGCCGAGGTGTTCGGTCTCGGCATCGAGCAGCCGGCCCCAGGCGCCGCCAATGCAATAGGGACGTAGCGCCTGCTTCAGGTCATTGGACTGGAGCAGGACGCAAAGCCCCGTGATCGTGCGTTCCTCGACCGGCGCGGAAGCCAATGAAGTCAGCGCCGTCCAGATGTGCTCCTTCACCTCCGGGGTGATGGCGACGCCTTCGCGCATGAGGATCGCGACGATCCAGTCGGCGGCCCAGGCGCGTTCGGGAACGTCGTGGACGCGCGCGAGCGGCTGAAGCGAAACGCTGTCGGCGCTGCCTTCGGTGAGGCCGCCGCCGAGATCGTGCCAATCGCCGCCCATGGCCAGCGCGGCGGCACGGATCGAGCCACCGAAGTCGAAGGCGAAGACCTGTGATCCGGCATAGCGGCGGAACTGGAGCGCCATCAGCGCGAGCAGAACGGATTTGCCCGCGCCGGTCGGGCCGACGATCAGCGTGTGCCCGACATCGCCGACGTGAAGGGAAAACCGGAACGGGGTCGAGCCTTCGGTCTTGCCGAAGAGCAGTGGGGGCGCTGCAAAATGCTCGTCCCGTTCCGGCCCCGCCCACACCGCCGATAGCGGGATCATGTGGGCGAGATTGAGGGTGGAAATCGGTGGCTGCCGTACATTGGCGTAGACATGCCCCGGCAGCGAGCCGAGCCAGGCGTCCACTGCGTTGATGGTTTCGGCCATTGCCGTGAAATCGCGGCCCTGGATGACCTTCTCGACCAGCCGCAGTTTCTCATCGGCGCCGCGGGGATCGGCATCCCAGACCGTCACGGTCGCGGTGACATAGGCGATCCCGGCATAGTCGGCGCCCAGTTCCTGAAGCGCGAGGTCGGCGTCGGCCGCCTTGTTCGACGCATCGGTATCGACCAGCACCGACGCCTCGTTGGTCATCACCTCCTTGAGGATCGCGGCGATCGACTTGCGCTTGGCGAACCACTGGCGGCGGATCTTGGTCAGCAGCTTGGTCGCATCGGTCTTGTCGAGCAGGATCGCGCGCGTCGACCAGCGATAGGGGAAGGCCAGACGGTTCAGCTCATCGAGCAGGCCGGGCGTCGTTGCCGTGGGAAAGCCGGTGATGGTGAGAACGCGGAGATGCTGGCTGCCGAGGCGGGGTTCGAGACCGCCGGTCAGCGGCTGATCGGCCAGCAGCGCGTCGAGATACATCGGCGTCTCGGGCACGCGGACGCGGTGGCGGTTGGTCGAAACGCAGCCATGCAGATAGGTCAGCGTCTCGGCATCATCGAGCCAGCGGCATTCCGGCATGAAGGCTTCGACGAGCCGCAGGATGCGGTCGGTGCGATCGGCAAAGCCGGTCAGCGCCTCATGGGGATCGACGCCCGACCGCTCGCGGCCCTCGTAGAGCCAGGTCTCGGCGCGGGCGGCGTCCTCGGCCGGCGGCAGGAAGGTGAAGGTCAAGAAATAGCTGGATTCGAAATGCGCCCCGGCTTCCTCGAAATCGGCCTTGCGCTCGGCATCGACCAGAGCGGAGGCTGCATCGGGGAACAGGCTTGCGGGGTAACTTTGCGCCGCATGCCTGACGGCATCGACGAAGATCGCCCAGCCCGAACCGAGACGGCGGAAGGCATTGTTGAGGCGGCCGGCGACTGCGACCAGCTCGGCAGGCACCGCCGAATCCAGATCGGGACCGCGGAATTGCGCGGTGCTCTGGAAGCTGCCGTCCTTGTTGAGCACGATGCCCTGTTCGACCAAGGCGGCCCAGGGCAGGAAGTCGGCGAGCCGGCTGTTGCGGTTGCGATATTCGGCGAGGTTCATCATGGGCGCGCTCCTCAGACGGTGAGATGCGCGGGGATGCGCAGATGGCGGCGCACGACATCGACGAAGAGCGGATCGCGCTTGGCGGCCCAGACCGCCGCGAAGTGGCCGATGGCCCATATGGCGAGGCCGACCAGCCAGAGGCGGAGGCCCAGGCCAACCGCCCCGGCCAGCGTGCCGTTCAGGATCGCGATGGCGCGGGGAGCGCCGCCGAGCAGGATCGGTTCGGTCAGCGCCCGGTGGACCGGCACGGTGAAGCCGGGCACGTCACCGACCTGTTCGACGGTGCCCGCCATCAGACGAGCGCCCCGCCGCCAAACGAGAAGAACGACAGGAAGAACGAGCTGGCCGCAAACGCGATGCTGAGGCCGAAGACGATCTGGATCAGGCGCCGGAAGCCGCCGGACGTGTCGCCGAAGGCCAGTGCCAGACCCGTCGAGATGATGACGATCACGGCGATGATCTTGGCGACCGGGCCTTCGATCGACTGGAGGATGGATTGCAGCGGCGCTTCCCACGGCATGGAGGAGCCGGAGGCATGGGCGGGCGCGGCCATCACCACGTTGAGCGTGGCAATGGAAGCGATCGTCGCGAAGCGTTGGCGCGAGAGGCGCAGGCGTTGGATCATCGGTGTTCTCCTTCGGGGCTGGGGGTAATTGAGGTTGGATCGCTGTCGCCCTCGATGATGGCGGGCGCGACGCGGTAATCGCCGTCAGGACCAATGCCCTCGACGCGGGCGAGTTCGGAAAGCCGCCGAGCGGAGCCGCGGCCGGACAGGACGGCAACCAGATCGATGGTCTCGGCGATCAGCGCGCGAGGCACCGTGACGACGGCCTCCTGGATGAGCTGTTCCATCCGCCGCAGCGCACCGATGGCGCTGCCGGCATGGATGGTGCCGACGCCGCCGGGATGGCCGGTGCCCCAGGCTTTCAGGAGATCAAGCGCTTCCGCGCCGCGCACCTCACCGACGGGGATGCGATCGGGGCGCAGGCGGAGCGAGGATCGAACGAGATCGGAGAGCGAGGCGACGCCATCCTTGGTCCGCATGGCAACGAGGTTGGGCGCAGCGCATTGCAGCTCGCGCGTGTCTTCGATGATGACGACGCGGTCAGAGGTCTTCGCCACCTCGGCCAGAAGCGCGTTGGTCAGCGTGGTCTTGCCGGTGGATGTGCCACCTGCCACGAGGATGTTGGCGCGGGAGGCGACGCCTTGGCGGAGCGCCTCGGCTTGCTCCGCCAACATGATCCCGGCTGCGACATAATCGTCGAGCGTGAACACGGCGACGGCGGGCTTGCGGATGGCGAAAGCGGGAGCCGCGACCACTGGCGGCAACAGCCCCTCGAAGCGCTCGCCGGTTTCCGGCAGTTCGGCCGAGACGCGCGGGGCGCCGGCATGGACTTCCGCGCCGACATGGTGCGCGACCAGGCGCACGATGCGCTCGCCATCGGCGGGCGATAGGCGTTCACCCGTGTCGGACAGCCCCTCGGACAGCCGGTCGATCCAGATGCGCCCGTCCGGGTTCAGCATCACTTCGACCACGGAAGCGTCTTCCAGAAATCGCGCGATGGCGGGGCCGAGCGCGGTGCGCAGCATCCGCGCGCCGCGCGCCAGACCTTCCAAATTGTGATGTGAAGCCGCCATCTGATCCCCGTGTCCGCCGGGGAGACATCAGACGGTCCCCGGACGGGGATGATTAAAAGAGCCCGATTTTGGGCCGCTTCAACAAGAAAACAGAGGCGTAGTAGCGTGGCGTATAAATACAGGAGAAAGCGTAGATGGCGGAGTTGCTATGATCTGAAAATCACAAGAGGAGACGTGCCGATTCGCTGTCACGGGGGAGCTGAATGAAGGGGCGATTACAACGAACATTGAAACGCGCCGTCCGGCTCCAGGACATGGCCGTGATTACGAGCGATAACCTGCTTCAGATCGATGCGGACGGCTATCAGGAGATCAGGCGGTCCGCTACGCGGGCGCGCAATGACGGACTGGCCGCCTTCGTCTGCGATCATTGCGGCTTTCCCGTCTATGCACCGCGCGAGCCGAATACGAGGCTGCCATTCTGGCGTCACCACAAGGGGGCTCCCCGCAGTTGCCCTTGGTGGACCGGGGAGCCCGGTTCAACGGATGAGGTCAGCGCATCGCAATTTCAGGGCGCGCAGGAGAGCCCCCTGCATTTGCGCGTCAAGAACATCGTTGCCGAGCTGCTCAATGCTGATCCGCTGACCGAGCCAGGATCGGTTGTCGTCGACGAATATGTTGTTTGTGGAGAAAGCCGGCGCCGGCCCGATGTGCGCGCGACATACGACGGCAAGCCGATCGCCATCGAAATCCAGCTTGCTACGACACAGATTCCCATCATCGTCGCGCGAGAGGACTTCTATCGACGCGAGGGGCGGCACCTCATTTGGCTGACATGGAATTTCGTGCCTGTAGAGCGGGCGCACTTGCTGACGGCGTTTGAAGATATCTTCTACTCACACAACAAGAACCTGTTTTCGCTCGACGACGGAGTTGTGGCCGAGAGCCGAGCAAGGGGATCGTTTCTGGTCCGGGCATTCTGGGAACATGGTTCCGGCTGGGACTCGAAAATCGCAGCACTCCCAGAATTGGAGTGGCCTTCATCCGGTTTGCCTTTTGCCGTTGCGCCTCCACCGCCATGGCATCTGGGTTTTCGGACACGCTGGCTCGCGGCAACGACGCCGGGTGGGACGCCTTGGCCGATCAGGAGGGATTTGTTCGTCGAGTTGGCCGAAGAACTTCAAGATGATGAAATTGATGCAACATCTCTGGAAGAGCTGGATATCGGTGCGCTTTTGAATGCGATTTTGTCGTTCGTCTCAGGGCAACCTGTCGGCTCAGCACAACGGAACCTGACAGAACTCATCAACACGTTCTTGTCTAGTGAGCGGCGTCATAGGTTCGCGCGCGTCATGCGGAAAATTATTTCCGTGACGGTGGGAGCAGACCTCCTGGAAAAGCCCAGCGTTTCGGCCAAGTTTACCCTTGCTCAGCAAAGTGCGCAGGACGAGCCGGAGAGTGTCACAGGCAACGTCGCGCTGCTGCTCTTTCCGGAGCTGTTTCAGAAGCGCAGAGCCGTTGCCTAGTCATCACCACCAGCGGCACCAATATCCTCGCTAATTTCCTGCCGCAGTTTCGGTCCTTTCGCGAGCCGGCGACCGAGCGCGATGACGAACTGGTCATAGCGTTCGCCAGTCTTGGCCCGAACCGCCTGGGCCGCTGGTTCGGGCAAGGCTGGCGTGGTCGAAAGCCAGAAGCGGATGAACACGGCTAGGCTCTCGACCGAGATGCCGATGTCGCGCTCGAGCCGCGTCATCCGGCGATCGAGTTGGTCGAGCCGCTTGGCCGTGACAGCTTCCTGCCGCTCGGCGGCGTCGGGCGACAGGAAGGATTCGATGGCGGCTTCGGCGATCATCGAACGTGACTGGTCGCGCCGTGCAGCATGTTCGGCGAGCCTGTTCATCACGGCGGGATCGAGATAGACGGAAAGGCGCTGTTTGCGAGCGGGCTTGGCCATAAGCGCCTCACAAGTCCATGCCGTCGTCGGGATCGAGCGAGACCTGCCGCGCCACCCCCTGCATGAGACGGTTCATGCGGCTGCTGCGGGCGGCATCATCCTCGTCGCCATCGCTATCGACATCGATCTCGAATTCATTCTCGATCGGCGCCTTCTTCTCGACCGGCTTCACACGGTTGAGTTCAGGCTGCTGGCGCCGTTCGGATTCCGTCGGATCTTCATCACCGGCTTGTGTCGCCGGGTTTGCCTCGGCGATCGGCGGCCGTGCTGGCAGGGGCAGCGCCGTCCAATCGTCGGGCCGGGCCTGCTTCGGTGCGGTTAGCGTCGGGGGCGGCAGGATGCGTTCCTTGAACCTGATGTCCTCGTAATAGCGCGCCTTCTTCGCCCGGATCGGCGGCGTGCCCGCGACCATGACGATTTCGTCGGTGGGCGGAAGTTGCATCACCTCACCAGGAGTCAGCAGCGGCCGGGCGGTTTCCGAGCGCGACACCATCAGGTGCCCGAGCCAGGGCGACAGGCGATGCCCGGCATAGTTCTTCATCGCCTTCATTTCGGTGGCGGTGCCCAGCGCATCGGATACGCGCTTGGCGGTGCGCTCGTCGTTGGTCGCGAAGCTCACACGGACATGGCAGTTGTCGAGGATCGAATTGTTGGCGCCGTAGGCTTTCTCGATCTGGTTCAGCGATTGCGCGATCAGGAAGCTTTTGAGGCCATAGCCCGCCATGAAGGCCAAGGCGCTCTCGAAGAAATCCAGACGCCCCAGCGCCGGAAACTCGTCGAGCATCAAAAGCAGCCGGTGGCGGCCGGCCTTCGCCTGCAGATCTTCGGTGAGGCGCCGGCCGACCTGATTGAGGATCAGACGGATCAGCGGCTTGGTGCGATTGATGTCGGAGGGTGGGACGACAAGGTAAAGCGTCGTCGGCTGCCTGGCCGTCACGATATCGGTGATCCGCCAGTCGCAGCGCCGCGTCACCTCCGCGACAACGGGATCGCGGTAAAGTCCGAGAAAAGACATTGCGGTCGAGAGCACGCCCGAGCGTTCGTTGTCGGATTTGTTGAGCAGCTCGCGCGCAGCGCTGGCGATGACCGGATGCGGCCCGGCCTCACCTAGATGCGCCGTCGTCATCATCGCGGCAAGCGTGGTCTCGATCGGACGCTTGGGATCGGATAGGAAGGCAGCGACGCCCGCCAGCGTCTTGTCCTTTTCGGCATAGAGGACATGGAGGATCGCGCCGACCAGAAGTGCGTGACTGGTCTTCTCCCAGTGGTTTCGCTTCTCAAGGCTGCCTTCGGGATCGACCAGGATGTCGGCGATATTCTGGACGTCGCGCACCTCCCATTCGCCGCGGCGCACCTCGAGCAGCGGATTGTAGGCGGAGGAATTCGCGTTGGTGGGATCGAACAGCAGCACGCGGCCATGTTTGGCGCGGAAGCCGGCGGTGAGCTGCCAGTTCTCGCCCTTGATGTCATGGACGATCGCCGAGCCCGGCCAGGTCAGCAGCGAGGGCACGACCAGGCCGACGCCCTTGCCCGAACGGGTTGGCGCGAAACACAGCACGTGCTCCGGCCCGTCGTGACGGAGATAATCCTGGGCATATCGACCGAGTACCACACCGTCCGGTCCAAGGAGCCCGGCGGATTGCACTTCCTCCATTTCGGCCCAGCGGGCGGAGCCATAGGTCTCGACCTTTTTCGCTTCGCGTGCCCGCCAGACCGACATGCCGATGGCGACGGCCACGGCTATGAACCCACCCGAGGCGGCGATGAAGGCGCCCTGGGTGAAGATCTCCGGTGCATAGGCGTCGTAGAAATACCACCACCAGAAGAAGGCGGGCGGCAGGTAGAACGGCCAGCCGAGAACGGTGAACCAGGGCGGCCCAAGCTGCGCCTGGAAGCCGAGTTTCCAAGCGACATATTCCGTCGCCCCCCAGGTGGTGGCGAGCACGATCAGGAAGACGGTGAGGATCTGGCCCCAGAGGATTTTGGTGGCCGACATAGTTCAGTCCTTTCTGGCGAGTTGAGGGTTAAAGGCCGAGGCCGCGCTTGCGGCCAAAGCTCCAGTCGATGCCGCCGTCGTCACGGGCGACGCCGGAGACGTGTTTGCCGAGCTGCTTTCCGAGGGAGGGTGTCCAGGGCACGAGCTGGAAGCCGAGGCCGTCATCGAGCATGGCGAAGCGGCCGGAGGCGAGCGTGATCCGCTGCCGGTAGGTGCCGGCGACATATTCGCCGCCATTCGCGCGGTTGAAGGGACGGCCCATCTCGGAAGCCAGCTTTTCACCCAGCGTCTCCAGTTCCCGGCGGCGCAGCGTATCGATCAGGTTGCGATTGAAGGTGACGCGCTGGCCCTGCCGCTCGGCGAGACCCTGTTCGATCAGATGCTCGGCACGGCGGTCGAGAGCCTGCCGCACCTCGGCGCCGAAGCCGCCTTCCGACAGCGCGGCGGGTTCACGGGCGATGTTCTGGCGGTCGAGCCAGGTGGCGCCCGACGCGGTGATTTGGGTGTTGAGGTCGAGATCGGAGCGAACCGCAATCGCCACGCGGCGCTGACCGTTCGCATCGTCGAACTTGCGCAGCTCGACGATCGAGCCCGGCGCGCTGTCCCCGGCGGCGTCGAGGTCGGGCAGCTTGATGTGATGGGTGCGCCCATCCGTGCCATCGACCACGGCATAGGCAGTGCCGTTCAGTTCGTCGTCCAGACCGCGGTCGACCAGCCGGCCGATGATCGGCGTATCAAGACTCTCGGCCGCCAGAACATAGTTCGCCGCGCCGCGCTCGATGCCACGCTCGGTCAACGCGCGGTGCATGCGCTTGATGATATCGCCGCGCTCGCCGAGTTCCCGCAGCGTCGCCTCGGCCTTGCCGTCGATCACCCATTGGCCAGGACCGACCTGGTCGGCGAGGCCGAGGGTTTCGAGTTTGCGCAGCCGCCCGACCTTCAGCGCGTGGAATTCGTCGGGCTGGCGATCGGCATGGGGAGCCAGATCGACGACGCCGGTCTCGCGACCATCACGAACGAGCTGGCGGTCGAGCTGGGTCCAACGTTCGGAGTGGATCTGGCGTTCCAGCGTGCGGCGGATGTCGAGATCGGTGCGCGGCCCCAGTTCCTGGGTGATGAGATCGCGCGCCCGATCGCGCATCCCTTCCTTGATGTAATCTCGGGAGATCACGAGATCCTGGCCATCGTCGCGCACACCCCGCACGATCAGGTGGACATGGGGATGCTCGGTGTTCCAGTGGTCGACGGCCACCCAGTCGAGACGGGTGCCGAAATCCTTCTCCATCTGCCCGACGAGGTCGCGGGTGAAGGATTTGAGATCGGCCATCTCCAACGCATCGTCAGGCGAGACGATGAAGCGGAAATGATGCCGGTCGTCCTGGCACCGCTCCGCGAAGGCGCCGGCCTCCGCATTCTCGGTTTCCGGCCCGAACAGACGAGCCTTCTCTCCGTCCCGGGTCACGCCCTCTCGGCGCAGATAGTTGAGGTGCGTGCCGAGCGGTGCGGTGCGCGCCGTATGGCGAACCACACGGGCTTTCACCACGGCGCCGCGTGAGCGGGCGGTGATGAGGCGGTTCGCCTGGATGCTGGCGCGCTGACCATGACCGAAACGCGAGCGGTTGCCGGGCACGATGCGGCCGGAGCGCGACACGCCGCCACCGGCCTTCTTCGCGGCGGCCAGAGCCTGCGCGATGAAGGGGCGAGCCGCCTGCGCGCGGGTCGAGCGGATACGGCCAGGCCGGATGCGGAAATCGTTCTCGCCGCTCATGGCCGAGTGCCCGCACATCGCGCCAGGTCGCGGAAATCATGAGAAGATTGGTGAGGCCGCGAGGTGCGCAATTGGCGCGCACCTCGCGAAATATCCTCATAACCCATTGAAAAACCACAACCGCCAGACGCCGCACATCGCGGCCTTTTATCCTGCCCTCCTTCGGTTGTGTTGCCTGCCTCCACCCCCAGCGCCCTCCATGCTGCGCCAGAGCCCGAAAGGATGCGAATGGACCTCATTGCGGTCATGGGGCGGTCCTTTCCGCCGCCCGCGCGACGAACAGGCCAACGGACTGCGGCGCGATGGCGGAAACATCGCGCACGGCGGCTGCCGATTGCCCATCAAGCGGGGAGCGTTCTCCCGGCACGGGATCGGCAGCGGCTGTGCGGCTCGGCTGCACGATGAAGAGCGGCGCGTGGGTCCAGGACTGCGGATCGGCGGCTGCGATCAGGACAGGGGCGACGTCGCTGCTACCGTCAAGGTTCGGCGCGACGGTGGCGACATAGGCGCGCGTTTCCGCCGGCAGCGGGCGGCCTCGGAGCGATGCCTCGTAGCGTCCGGGACCGGCATTATAGGCTGCGATCCAGCCCGGCGAACCGTAGCGGTCGAACAGTTCGCGGATATAGGCGCTGCCCGCGATGATGTTGTCGTGCGGATCGTAGGGATCGCCGCCAAGACGGTGACGAGAGCGCAGATAGGCCCAGGTGTCGGGCATGATCTGCATCAGCCCGATCGCGCCTTTGGGCGAGAGCGCGCGTGGATCACCAGCGCTCTCGGTGCGCAGCACCGCCCTGATCCATGCGGCGGGAAGCTCGAAGCGTTGCGCCGCCTCGGCGATATGATCGGCATAGGGATCGCGCGGCGAAGGCCGGGCGATCGGCGCCGTCTGTGCATGGACGACGACAGGCGCGACAACAACGAAGGCCAGGCCGGAAAGGAGAAGGAGGACGGTGCTGCGCATGGCGTCAGTCCCTCCCGTCGTGCTTGGCCGGACGGTTCCAGTGCAGCGACCAGTTCTTACCGGTGTCATCGTCGCGGAACAGATTGGCGCGGATCGGCTGCGCGAAGGTCGGATCGTCGAACTGGATCGCGATATAGTCGCCGGCCTTTTCGCCGGTGCGTTTCCAGCCGGCGCCGATCTCCGCGCCCGGCGCGCCGGTCTCGCCGTCGACGATGTGGACGCGATACTGCGGGGCGTTCTCGGTCTCCGACGGCTCGGCTGCGACGATGAGCACGTCCTGGGCCAGCGTCAGTGTCGTCAGATGTCCAATGAAACCCGCTTCGTCGCGGGTGAATGTGCCGATCTGTGGCATGGTGGTTTCCTTGGCGGTGACGTTGAAGGAACCACCGGCGGGCACCGCTCCCGCCGATGGGGAAGCGATCAGCGCGTGGCGGCCCGCCAGACGTAGCGACCGTCACCGGCCTCGTCGGTGTAGATCGGCGTCGCCTTGCCGATGACGGTGCGCGCGGGGATCGGGCCGAAGTAGCGCCCGTCCAGGCTGTCGCGCACGTCAGGGTTCATCAGGAAGATGTCCCCGTCCGCGATGCGGCGGCAGCCCTGCCAGACGGGCAGATCACGGCCCAGCCGGTCGCGCTCGAGGGCCTCGCCGAACGGCACGGCATCGACGGTCACGGTGTTGCCGGCGCGGCAGACCTGTTGGCCGGGAAGCCCCATGACGCGCTTCATCAGCGGCACACCGCGGCCGATGTAACCGCGCTCCACCATGAAGTCGGCGAGCGGTTTGTCCGGCATCACGGCGACCAGATCGTCGATCTCCAGATGGCGCGGCGGATCGAGGTCGTAGAGGCCGATCGGCACACTGGCCGAGGCGTTCCAGACGAGGCGGAGCGGCGTCGGGATGAACGCGGCGATGGCGACGCCCATCACGAAAAAATACGTCGCCATGACGTAACCGAAGCGGATCATTGTTCGATCTCCCGCCGCTTGAGCCACGCCTGATGGCGTTCCATCGTGTACGGGCGAGGCTCCTGACCGGCGCTTATCCGGTTGGCGACATGCCGCCAGTGATCGGGAGCGACGTCGCAGGCGTCGATGCCGGCAGCCTCCACCGCGTCGATGTGGCGGAGCACCTGTTCGACTTTCGGCCAGCTCTCGATCTTCAGGAGAATCTCGCCACCGGGCCGCACGAAGGGCAGCGTCTGATAGGCTTCGCCCGGCTTGACAGCGCGCACGATGTCGATGCGCGAGATGATCGTGCCGAAGTCGTTGGCCGCCCAACGCACGAAGGCAAAGATGCTGCCGGGCCGGTAGGAGAAGATGCGCCGCTTGCGGTCGAGCACCTGTTCGTGCGCTTCGCGGCCGAACCTGATCCAGTTCTCGATCCGCTTTTCGATATGCGTCAGTTCGACATGCGTAAGGTTGTCGGATGGACGCGCGAGCGGCACCGGGCCGCCGCGCACGCGGGAAGCCGCGGTGCCGGTCATGAGAGATCTCCTTCGGTTTGGGGGAATTCGCGCGCGAGCAGGTCGCGCAGCATGTCGGCGACGGTCTGCCCGCGCCGAAAGGCAGCGATTTTGATCCGGCCGCGCAGCTCGGGTGTCACGTCGATGGTGAGCCGCGCGGTGAAACCGGCGGTCTCGCGGTCACGCGGCTGGGCATCCGCTGTCTTGATCCAGTGTTCGGGATCAGCAGGGCGGGATGCAAAGCCGCGACGGGTCGGACGATCGCTCATGGCATCGTCCCCCCGATGCCGAGGCGGTCGATCTCGTCGGCCAGCGCTGCAATTTCACGAGCGGCGGGTGTGTCGTCGTCCAACTCGGACACCAACCGGCCCGATTGCGCTGCGGCCGCGAAAGCAATGCGCTGGCCGATGGTGCTGGTGAGCACCGGCGGATCATGATCGGCGAGCGTCGCGGCGGTTTCGCGGGCAAGCACGGTGCGCGCGCCGCAACGGTTCAGCACGAAACGCGCGGTCAGCTCCGGCCGATAGATGCGCGCTTCGGTAACGAGCGCCAGCATCTCGGCCGAGGCCCAGCCGTCGAGCGGCGATGGCTGCACGGGGATCAGCACCACGTCGGAAGCCAGCAACGCCGAGCGCATGAGGGCGGCGACACGCGGCGGGCCGTCGATCACGATCATGTCGGCACCGCGCGCCAGCTCGGGCGCTTCCCGGTGCAGCGTGTCACGCGCCAGGCCAACGACGCCGAACAGGCGCGGCAGACCTTCGTGCTCACGCTGCTGCGACCAGTCCAGCGCCGAGCCCTGCGGGTCGGCGTCGATCAGGATGACGCGCTTTCCTCGGCCAGCCCAAACGCCTGCAAGGTTCAGCGCCAGCGTCGTCTTGCCGACGCCACCCTTCTGGTCGAGGAGCGCGACGATCATGACGCGCTCCCGGCCGACCGCGAGCGGTTATCCGCAGTCGTAGAAACGGCGGGGTGCGTTAGAAGAATTCCATAGGAATTCTGGTTAGATAAGTTACGGGCGCCACAAGCTTTTGATTCAAAGCGAGGAATCGACGATTCCGGTCCCCGATAGCACGAGGATCGCGTCCCCGATGGCACGATAGATGCGGTCCCTGATAGCACGAGACTATTCACAGCTTATCCCCAGGGCGAGAGGTTGCACGGCGACGGCGAAGCCGCGGCACGCCGAGGGGCGCCGGGTCGGTCGGAGCGAAGGAGAGGCGTTCGGGAAGGCCAGACGGTTGCTCGATCACGAGCCGGTAGCCGGGCAGCGGCTGGCGCCTGACGATTTCCCGCAGGTCGTAGGCGAAATGCTTGAGGGGAGAGAGCGAGCCTGACTTGGCGTGCAGGTGGAGGAGATCGAAGCTCCAGCCAAATTCCTGGTGGCCGCCATGCTTGCGCACGAGCCGGTAGAGCCAGCGTTCGAGCCCGCCGGTCAGGTCGAAATAGGCCTGATCGATGGTCAACACGAGCGCGTCGTCGAGGACTGCGGCGTAGAACCAGTCGGGCAGGATCAGTTCGAGCCCGAGCGGCCGGCCGCGATGATCGGCCTTTTCCTTCCACTCGTTGATCCAGGAGAAGCGGTGCATGCGCCGTTCGGTCGGCTGGCGGATCGACGTCGCCACGGTGGTTGACTGCAAGCGGTCGAGCGCGGCCTTCAGGCGGTCATAGTCGCGCATGCTGACGCCGCGGCCGATGAAGGTGAGGATCTCGTAGGGCGTCGTCGCCATCAGGCGGGAGGGCCGCAGGCCGATGTCGCGCGCCTCGACGATCTGCGAGGCCGCCCAGATCAGCACGTCGGCGTCCCAGATGGTCGCCATGCCGTGCTCGGGCACCGCCTCGACGCGGATCACGATCGATCCAGCCTTGAAGTCGATCGGCGCCAGGCGCTTCGACTTTGCGAGCGAGAAGAACGGATAGGCCATCAGGTCCTGGGCGTCGCGCGGCGCGAGATCGCCCGGCAGCGTCCGGAACAGATCGAGCTGGGCGCGCTCGCTATCGTGACGATGAAACGTCATGGCCGGGCGCTCAGCGAGCGTAGCGGCCGGCGTGGACCGGCGGGGTCGTTTCCTGCCGCTTGGCGGGCAGCACCGCGCCGCGTGGATCGGAGGTCGAGGTGACTGCGCCGCGTTCGGCCCAGGCCTGAAGGTCGTCGACGGCATAGACGACCCGGCCGCCGAGCTTGCGATAGGCCGGCCCGGTTCCGTAGGTCCGGTGCTTCTCCAGGGTGCGAGCCGAAAGGCTGAGAAATTCGGCGGCTTCCTTGGTTCGCAGGAAGCGTGGCGGGAGAACGGCGAGATCGGGTCGCATGGATGTGGCCTCCGTGGGTTCGTTGGGGCCGCTGCGCATCAGCGGATGACGAAGGCCACGGTGGCGAAGAAGCCCCGGCGGGAGGGAGGGGGAAGATTGGGAGGCTGAATTCTCCCCCCGTTCAGGAGGGCGATATTCTGTCAGGATCGGCGACGATGACGCAGAAGCTGCCGATAACCACCCTGGATCATGGCCAGGCCATCCCGCACGAGATCCTTGACGGTGTCTCGCAGCGCCGATGTCTTCCAGGGCTGCTCGGCGACGCGCATGACGCCGAAGATGGCTTCGGCGATCTCGCGATAGCTTGCGCCGCTGGTGCGGCCATCGACGGCTTGCAGCATGTGGCGCGCGCGGCGCAGTTGTTGAGCAGTCAGGCGCGTATCCGGTGGAACCGCGCGGTTGTTCAGTGCCTTGATAAGCCGAAGAACCGCCTCTGCGCGGTCGAGGCCATCCGCGTCGATGGGAATAACGGCCGCCAGGGGGCGCGTCCCGTCAACGCCCGCCAGTCGCACCAGATGCAGCGACTGGTCGTTTCCGAGATCATATTGGAAATATTCGCCCGTTTCGTCTCGGCGGGACGAAGCCACATCGAGGGCCGACGAGAGATTTGTGTTCGTGGGAAGGAGCGGTGGAACGTCCGTCAGGACGACAGCGCTGCTGTCTTCTTCAGGAGACCAGAAGACGGGGATTTCCACCGCATTGAAAGTAGGGTGGACAAGGAAATTGCAGGCCCCAGCGGCGGCGAAGGGCGTTCGTCAGGTGTTCGGGTTCTGTGGCGAGCTGCTCGACTTCTGAATAATCGTGCTGGTAGTCGCTGTTGCGTCTCAGCCATTCCCAGGCGAGATCGGGCGCCGTGAGGCGATTGACGTAACTGTAATTCGGCGACGCTCTCCAACTCGATATATCGGGAGTCATGGTTCCTCCTGGCTCGCATCAATCGCGCATCTATTGCCAGGGAACGATTCCCGGTTGTGTGAGCGCCCGGAAGTCCCGATGGTTGCAAGGAGCGATGCTTCCGCCGCATCGCCATTCGATCAGTGGAGGCGGCCTTCCCGGGCCAGCAGGCGGTAGCCGTGTTCGGTCATCCAGCGCGCCCGCGCGAGGTGGGTGTCATGAACCCGGCGAGCGCGTTCCGGTTCGCGCTCCGGGTCGAGGCCGAACAGGATCGTGACGGCTTCGCGCCAGTCGGCACCGTCCGTCGCTGCGTCGAGCAGGCGCAGATAGAGGATCATGTGCTCGCGGTCATACGCCGTGAGCACCGCACTCTCCGGCGGTTCGTCAAGAAAATGGATGTCTGTCACTTTGAGCCCCAGTGCCCATTTATAGCTGTTCTAAATCGCGTTGTTAACTATGGGATGTTGGGGGCGAACGGCACCGCAGACGCATCGGGCGATGCGCCCAATGCGTCACGCGGGCCTATGCGAGAGCATCGGTCACGAAGATTTTCGGCTATCGGCCTTGGCACGGACGAGCATCACCCCTTCACCCTGGTCGGATGTCAGAAGAACGATGCCATTGCCTTCAAAGGCTCGGCGTACCTGATCGCGCGTTGTCTCATACACTTCGAGCCCGCTTTCGGATTCGAGGCGTTTCAATGCGGTCAGCGATACCTGGGCCTTGTCAGCGAGCGTCTCCTGCGTCCAACCCAGCAAAGCGCGCGCGGCCCGTGATTGTCGGGCGGTGATCATGCATGATCACCTCCCACTCACGCCAGCGCGCACGCCAGAACTACGACTATAATAGTCGCTCTATGGCCCGAAAGCCAAGCTATTTCTGCTGATTGGCCAGCTTCAGCCGTTCTTCTGGTTTAACTGATTCGGTTGCGGCGACAGCGCTTCGGCCCCGCCCGGAGTGTCCGGGCGGGGCGGCTGCGGTCCTTAGTCGCCGTTGCGGCGGTTGGGGCGGGACCAGATCAGCGAGTGGGTTTCGCCGTCCTCGTCGTCGAAGAGGTTGGCGAAGATCGGGGCGTTGAAGCTCGGATCGTCGAGCTTGAGGCCCAGATAATCGCGGCCCTCGTTGGAGCGCTTGGACCAGGCGGCGCCGATCTCGGCCCGGCCGACCATGACGCGGTGGCTGGGGGCGTTTTCGCCGGTGGAGCGCAGGTCGGGGACGATGCGCACGCCCTTGGCCTGGACGCTGAGGGTGACGATTTCGCCGGTGAACTCGTTCGAGCCGGTCTTCTTGAAGGTGCCGATGGTCGCCATTTTCAAATCTCCGTTTTCCGTTTTCGAGCCCGCACCATGCGGCCTCGATGGCGATCGGTTGGCCGGAGACGACCGACGACGCATCGCTTGCGACCGGAGCGAAGCGGAGGATGGCGCAGGAACGAGTTTCTTGCTTCGCGAGGAATGACGGCCTTGGCCGGCAGGGGAAGAAAGTCGGGACGCGCCGTTGCGGCATAGGCGGTCGAGGCGAAGCCGTTCTTCGGTCAGATCAGCCCATTGAAGAGGCCGTTTGGAGCGATCGGCGGACGGATGCTGGCGGAGATGATGGCGACCTGACGCAGCCGGTATGGGAGACTGTCCGATCTCTCACCGGGTCATCTCTTCCTGTCGGCAGGCCCGCAAAGTGCTTCTCCGCCGCCACGTTCTTCCGCGTCGGGAACGCCCGCCATCACGCGATGGTCGGCCGTGTCGGGCCGTTGGTGCCGCTGCCTCCGGCGCATCAGCAGGATTGCAGCCTTTGGGACTGCTTGCCCGAAACGCTGCTATCGCCGTTTTGCCAACCTCTTCGACGATTAGGCCGGCCTACAGATCAACCATTTGGTTCGGCGAGACGCCATATGGGAAGCGATCAGGCCCGCATTGTGCCCTGACCGGCTTGGGCGGTGGCCGCCATGCCTGTAACCCGCATGAGCGCCGTGATGCCGACAGCGATCGCGCCGATGACAGAAAAGACAATCTGCCAGGCTTCTGACGGCATGGTGTGTTTCACGATGCCGTGCGTGGCGTGATAGCCGGCCATCACCGCAGGCGCGACAAAGACGAGCGCGATCAGCAATCGCGCCCACATGGGACGGACGATCACGAACAGGGTTTGGCCGATGCCGAACGTGAACCCAGCGGCGGCGATGCCGACGATGATCGCTCCGAGCCAGCCCGCGCCGGTGTGCCAGGCCCAGGTTCCGGCGCTCAGCCCTGCGAAGAATGGGAGCGCGAAGACGGCGAGCGTGAACAGAAGCCAGCAGAAGAAGCCGATGGCTGCTATGGAAAGAAGAATGCCGAGAAAGATCATGGTGGTGTCTCCGTGAGGAAAGCTCTGAGGGTCGCGCCTCCACCACCACCACGGCGCGAAGCAGAGAATAGCAAAAGATAAGCGTCTGCGGGAGCGGAAACCGGCAAGGTCTCCGCCTCGGCCATGATGATCTTCGCCCCGTCATGGGGCGAAAGGATCGATCTCGCTGACGATTTCGGCGGCATCACCGTCATATTCGGCTGCGGGTGTGACCGAGAGAGTACCGTCGCCGGCGCGGAAGATGACGATGGCGACCATCAGGGTGGCGGCGAGGCTGAAGGCGAAGGCGTGTGCGTCGGGGAAGGACATCGATCCGGCTCCTGCTTGAGCGGAGGACCATCCCCCGCTGACAGGCGCCCGATGTGTCCGGCCGATGGCCGCAATCACCGCGAAGGTGAAACCGCAGCGGCGGCACGCTATGCGTAGTCCGACCCCTTGCGGGTTGATGGCGACAGGCCATCGGCTGGACCACGGATCAGCGCAGATAAGCGGGGGTGGTTTCAGATAGGCAGGAGTTGCCGAATGATGGCCCCAGAAGACGCTTTGCGGTGTGGATTCTGCAATGGATAAGTGTCGGAAGAGTTCTTCCAGCGCAGTTGCCGGACGGCGTTCAGATTCTCTTGATGCAATTCGCCGTATTATTTCAGAATTGAGCGGGAATGGGGAAAGCGAACTGATTGTCCGACACACCGAAAACATACCCTGGGGAATCCGCCACGCCTGAGCAAATACTTCGGTTGGCGGAAGAATACAGAAAAGCGGCCCATCTGCTGCTGCAACTCGGACGGCGCGGAGATCCGCTATCACGCGCTCCTTGCCGGTTGTCGGCCATTCACGCGATCGAACTCTATCTGAATGCGCTGCTTCTTTTCATGGGGCAGGAAACAACCCGGATAAGGGGACTGCAACATAACCTTGCCGCGCGATCCGAAATGGCGATCGCGAATGGCCTCCAATTGCGAAAGCGAACTGCGGCGCATCTGTCGGCCATGGCCGGGAACAGAGAGTATCTCGTGACGCGATATGGACCGGAAATGACGGCGACAATCTCGCAGATCAATCGGCTCACGGCGACTCTGGATGAGGTCGCCAACAAGGTCTCTGCGATGATGGCCGCAGCGAATAGAGCTCGCGTCTGATGCCAGTCATGGGATGGTCGCAAGAGGCAGGTGGCGCTCACGCGCCACCTGAACCGAACCGATAGACCGGGATGCCGAGCTTGCGGGCCTTATCTGCGAGGTTGTCCTGGATGCCCGTGCCGGGGAAGACGATGACGCCGATCGGCATAACGGCCAGCATCTGGTCGTTGCGCTTGAAGGGTGCGGCCTTGGCGTGCTTCGTCCAGTCGGGCTTGAAGGCGACCTGCGGCACCTTGCGCGTGTCGGCCCAGCGGGCGGCGATCTTCTCGGCACCCTTGGGCGAACCGCCATGCATCAGCACCATGTCGGGATGCTTGGCGTGAACCTGATCGAGCTTGGCCCAGATCAGCTTGTGATCGGTGCTGTCGCCGCCGGAGAAGGCGATCTTCGGCCCGGCGGGCAATAGGACTTCTGCCTCGGCGCGGCGTTTTGCGGCGATGAAATCGCGGCTGTCGATCATCGCGGCTGTGAGGTTGCGATGGTTGACCATGGAGCCGGTGCGCGGACGCCAGCTTGATCCAGTCTGCCGTTCGAAATGGTCGGCGGCCTGATCGCGCATCAGCTCGAAGGCGTCACGGCGTTCAAGAAGCGTCTGACCTTCGGCGGTGAGGCGTTCCAGCTCGACCGATTTCACCTCGCTGCCGTCCTGTTCGCGTTGGCTGCGGCGTTGCGCCTGCTCATTGTCGTCCAGTTCGCGTTCAATTCGGTCGCTGGCGCGGTGGAAGAGATTGACGGTCGACCAGAGGAGATCGTCGAGATCGGGCTCGAGGCGGGTGTCTTCCAGCGTGGAGATCAGGGCGTCGAAGATGTCGGCGATGGCACCGGCGACGCGATCGCCTTCGGGGAGCGGCCGAGGGTCGGGTTCATCCTCGAAGGGGCGATAGCCGTAGAGCTGAAGCTCATGCAGGAGGTGGGCGGTCGGGGATTCGCTGTGATGGGGTTCGTTATCGTCGTGCCCGTTCATGGGATGCTCCGTCGGTGTGGACCGCGACCGTCGCGGCCTTCATGGCGACGAAGCCCATGGGCGGGACGGCCTTGCACCCTGACGCAAAGCGTCGGGGCCGGAGCGTCAGCGGAGGATGGCAGAGGCCGGCTATTTTGCCTCGCGATGGAAAGGCGCGGGACGCGCCGCCGGAAAATAGTCGGCCGTCGCCATTGCCGGGCCGGCCCGGCTGTGGGCCGATCGCCCTCTCGAAGGCCGAGGCGCGGTCCTCTTCCGATGGATGAACGCATCCGGATGGGCACGATGACAGCACGCCGTCATCGATTCCCTGTTCCCGGCTATGCTGCCAGCGCCATGAAGCGGGCTACGTCCTGCGGGGCAAGCTGCACCCGGACATCGGCCTGGAGCGTGTCGATGCCGAAGTGTCGGAGATCCTCGTTGAAATCCCCGAGCCGGGGCGAGAGCACGATAGCCTCGATGCCGACGGAGTTTGCCCGTTCGATCAGGCTGTCCCGCGCTCCGTTTCCGGCCGGATCATTGTCGCGGACGATATAGAGTCGGCGCAGGCAGTCGGGGAACAGGATGGCGGCGAGATGGGCCGCGGACAGTGCGGCCGCGCTCGCCATGCGGGGCATGGCTTCACGAACCGACAGGACGCTTTCGATGCCTTCGCCTGCCGCCATGACATCGCCGGGCACGCCGAAGCGAACCGCGTGCCCGAGCAGATCGCCCATCGCCTTGCGCTGCGTGTCGATCGGCGCTTTGCCGGAGCCATCGGGAGCGAGCCATGTCCGATGCGCGCCGGTGATCCTGTCGGAGAGATCGGTGACGACGCCGATCATCGCTGGCCAGGTCTCGGTCGGGCTGTGCTCATCAGGTCGATAGTAGCAGCGGGGATGGAAACGCAGGCTTCCGGTTCCGTGCAAAGCCGTAATCCCGCGACCACGCAAATACGCTTCTACGAGCGTGCCGCCGATCGGCTGACACATGGCGACCAGCCGCCGTGCGGCCTCGGCCGACCCCGATGGTGCAGGCGTGTGCGCGCGCTGTTTCGGCCGCGGTTCTGGATCGTGCTGCGGCAGACTGAGGAACAGTCGGGCCTCTTCGGCGACGTCGGCGAAGTCGATGAGGCCCAGCGATTCACGGATGACATCGAGAAGGTCGCCGTGCTCGCCCGTCGCGGCGTCCGTCCACTTACCGGCGGGGCCTTTGGCGGTGTCCTTGAGGCGCACGAACATCGACCGGCCGGGCGTGTTGCGAACATCGCCAACCTGCCAATAACTGCCCTGTCGGTGTCCGGCGCCGAGATAGCGTTTGCACACCGCCTCGGCCTGCCGGCCGAGACGGGATGCGAGATCGGAAGCGTCGCGGCGGGCCATCACGCAGCCTCCCGCTCGCCGACGCTGGCCACGGGATAGGTCTCAAGCAGCTTGCTGAGCACTGCCGGTCCCGAGGTGTCGATCGGCACGAAGAAGCGCAGCTTCCACGAGATGATCTCGGTGAACAGGCCATAGGTGCGAAGGCGGTCGCGCATGGCCTCGGTGAAGCCGGAAAGCTCGATACGATGCGCGCCCATGACACGCACGCGGCGAAGCTGGAGCCCTTCAGCCAGGTCGAGGATCGTCCGGCCGTTGATGAGTGCCGCATAGGCAGCATCACCCGACAGATCGGGGGCACCGCCGGATGCGGCGTTCGCGGCCCAGGCCGGCGAGACACGGCGGCCGATGATGCGCTCGCCATCGTCGGTCTGAAGCCGGTAGACGCGGGTCGACTCGTTCGGCAGACGCTTCCACACCGGCAGCAGCAGTCCGGCGACGATGTGGATCGTGCTGTCGCTGAAGGCGGGCACGTCGACGAGTTCGTGAGACCAGGCCGCCGAGAAGGTCTTCCTGTCGGCTTCCTGCCAATGGCTTTCCGCCATCGACTTCAACGAGGCGGGGTGATGTTCCATCGGCCGGATCAGCCTGACACGGCGTTCGATTTCGCCATCATCGAGCATCAGCGATGGCGCCGGAACCTGCACGGCGGCACGGCCCGAGCGCTCATTGACGAGCATCTTCGCACCGTGATCATCGAGCCAGCCAAGAGCATCGTCGAGCGAGAGCGGACGATTGCGCTCGCGCTGGATGATCGTGAGCAGCCGCGTTTCCGCGCCCGACGCCGGATGGGTGTAGATGACGGCGCGGTCGGTAACGACGAAACTCTCCGCCGTCAGCGTTTCCAGGCCGACATCATAGACGCCGCTGGCGATCGCGCCGGCCACCTTGGCGTCGAGCAGTTGCTCGAACGCGGTGAAGAGGATGCCCTGCAGTTCGATCGTGAGCGCCAGCAACCTGTTCAGGAAGGTGGTGATCGGCGGCAGTTCGTCCTTGATGCCATTGTCGTCCATCAGCTTCAGGCCGGTTGCGGACTCGAAGCGATGGAGGGAACAACCCTCGATCTTGCCGCGCACGATCAGGAGATAGAGCTGGCGCAGAGCATCGCGGGCGTAGCAGGATTCCAGATTGTCCTCGGGCCGGAACAGACCCTGGCCACCGGTCTGGCGCTGCCCGCGGGTGATCGCGCCGAGCGTGTCGAGACGCCGCGCGATCGTGCTGAGGAAGCGCTTCTCCGCCTTCACGTCGGTCGCGATCGGGCGGAACAGCGGCGGTTGCGCCTGGTTCGTGCGGTTGGTGCGGCCAAGGCCCTGGATGGCGGCATCGGCCTTCCAGCCCGGCTCGAGGAGGTAGTGGACACGGAGGCGCTGGTTCCTGGCCGACAGCTCGGCGTGGTAGCTGCGGCCAGTCCCGCCCGCATCGCTGAACACGAGGATGCGCTTGCTGTCATCCATGAAGGCAGCCGTCTCGGCGAGGTTGGCGGACGGCGCACGGTTCTCCACGGCGAGGCGTTCGCCCTTGCGGACGATGCGGCGCGAGCGGCCTGTCACCTCGGCCACCACGTCGGTGCCGAAGCGCTGCACGATCTGGTCGAGCGCGCCGGGCACGGGCGGCATCGATGCGAGGCGTTCGATCAACTCATCACGGCGCGCGACTGCTTCGCGGCTCTCGACGGGCTGGCCATCTCGATAGACCGGACGCGACGACAGATTGCCTTCGCCATCGCTGAATGGCTCGTAGAGCTGGACCGGGAACGAATGAGCGAGATAGTCGAGCACATATTCGCGCGGCGTGATGTCAACGCGAACGTCGTTCCATTCCTCGGTCGAAATCTCGGTCAGGCGGCGCTCCATCAAAGCTTCGCCGGTCGAGACTATCTGGATGACGGCGGCATGGCCGGCTTCAAGATCCAGTTCGATCGAGCGGATCAGGGTCGGCGTCTTCATGCTGGTCAGAAGATGGCCGAAGAAGCGCTGCTTCGCGCCTTCAAACGCGGAGCGGGCGGCGGATTTGGCCTGCCGGTTCAGCGTGCCGTCACTGCCGGTGATGTTGGCGGCCTCCATCGCGGCGTCGAGATGATTGTGGATGATGGCGAAGGCGCCGGCATAGGCGTCGTAGATGCGGCGCTGCTCGTCGGTCAGCGCGTGCTCGACCAGCTCGTATTCCACACCGTCGTAGGAAAGCGAACGCGCGGTGTAGAGGCCGAGCGAGCGCAGATCACGCGCGAGCACCTCCATCGCCGCAACGCCGCCATCCTCGATCGCCTCGACGAACTCCGCGCGAGTGGCGAAGGGGAAATCCTCGCCACCCCAGAGGCCGAGCCGCTGGGCATAGGCGAGATTGTGGACGGTGGTAGCACCGGTGGCGGAGACATAGACGACGCGGGCGTTCGGCAGGGCGTGCTGGAGCCGAAGGCCGGCGCGTCCCTGCTGCGAGGCGGCAACATCGCCGCGTTCTCCCTTGCCGCCTGCGGCATTGGCCATGGCATGGCTTTCGTCGAAAATGATCACTCCGTCGAAGTCGGACCCCAACCAATCAACGATCTGACGGACGCGCGAAACCTTCTCGCCGCGGTCGTCGGAGCGCAGCGTGGCGTAGGTTGCAAATAGGACGCCTTCCGTGAGCGAGATCGGTTTGCCCTGTGCAAAGCGCGACAGCGGTGTGACCAGCAGGCGCTCCATGTCGAGCGCCGACCAATCGCGCTGCGCGTCTTCGATCAGCTTGTCGGATTTGGAGATCCACACCGCCTTGCGACGGCCCTGGAGCCAGTTGTCGAGGATGATGCCAGCCGACTGGCGGCCTTTGCCGGCGCCTGTGCCATCGCCCAACATATAGCCCCGGCGAAAGCGCACGGTGTTCGCGGCATCGGCGGGCGCGGCCTTTACGAGGTCGAAGGTCTCATCAACCGTCCACGAGCCGACGAGAAAGTCGCCATGTGCCTCGCCGGCATAGATTACCGTTTCGAGCTGCGCATCCGACAGGAGGCTACAGATGTTGGCCGGCAGTTTCGGCCGATAGCTCGGCTTGGGCGGGGCGACGCTCGCCATGGCGGCCGACTGGACAAGCTTGGTCGGATGCGCCTGAGAACCGGGAATGCGGATCGACTGCAATCTGTATTCTTCATAGATCACGTCGGTGAGCCGGCCGGCGTCCGGTGCAGCCCAATCCACGACATCATAGGCCAGATCGTGGGCATCGGGCTCGATGCCCACGATCGGCGCCGTGCGCGTGACCGCAGCGCGGGCGAGATAACCCCGCACGGTCTTTGGAGCCGCGCCCGCAACAGCCGGTGCAGCCGGAAGCGAGACCGGCTGTCGGGAAGGAAGATGCGCATCGATCCAGCCGAGCAGGGTCGCGACATCGGGAGCGAGACCCGGCGATTCCGGGAAAACGGAAGGGTCGTTGGCGGGGAGCTTGTCGACGACGATGAGCCGTGTCGGGAAGGTCGTCCCATGCTTGGCATACACGGTCCCGGTGATGGCAGCGGAGAAGACGATTGTTCCGCTTGTCTGCAGCGTGGTGAAGGCATCGCGCCATTCGGGCATGTCCGGGCCGACATTGGCGCCCGTGATCGCGACCAGACGGCCACCATGCGCAAGCCGGTTGAGGGCCGATGCCAAATGCCGGAAGCCGGCATCGGCGACGCGGCCCGAGACGTTGGCCATAGCCGAGAATGGCGGGTTCATCATCACCACGCTCGGAACGGTGGCGCGATCGAGATGATCGTCGATCTGCGCCGCGTCGAAGCGCGTGACGGTCAGGGCCGGAAATAGGGAGCTGAGCAGATCGGCGCGGAGGTCGGCCAGTTCGTTCAGAATGAGCGAGCTGGCGGCCGTCGACGCGAGAATGGCGAGCATGCCGGTTCCGGCAGACGGCTCGAGCACGCGATCGGTGGGCGTGATGGCGGCGGCCGTCAGCGCAGCCAGGCCGAGCGGCAGCGGCGTCGAGAATTGCTGGAGCGCTTGGCTTTCCTCCGACCGACGGGTGTGGGTCGGAAGCAGCCCTGCGATCTTTCCGAGCACGACCATGCGTTCGGCCGGAGAGACGGCTTTACGGAACAGCGCCTTTCCGTATTTGCGAATGAACAGGACGGTGGCGACCTCGCAAGCCTCATAGGCCGTTTTCCAGTCCCAGGCGCCGGAAGCGTCGGACGCGCCAAAGGCGTCCTCCATCGCGCCGCGAAGAATGGTGGCATCGACGCGGGCGCCGCGTTCGAGCTGGGCGAGCAGAACGTGGGCGGCGGTAAGAATGGCGGTTGCCGGCGCGAGGGGCGCCGCCGTCACGGGTAGCAGAATGGTCATTGGGAGATCCTCGGGAGAGCGGGAACGGAGGAGCCCGGATGACGCTCTCTCTCGACCGCCCGGACTCATCTCGTTCCGGCGGGCCTCTTCCTCTCGACGTCGCGACCGCGACATGAAAACAGCGCCCGGCCGCAAGGCGAGGCGCTGTGAAGGCTCAGTTCCAGAGCCCGTCGGCAATCTCGCGGGCGATCAAAGCACGCGCCTTGCGCATCACTGTGTCGCCGCTCGTATCGACATGCCCGAAGAACCGGGCTCGGGCGCCGTTTTCGGTCCAATCGGAATAGGTGCAGTATTCCTTGGCATCGAGCCGGAATGCGCGAAGGTCGCTCGCCCAATGAGGCTTTGGCTCGACGATGACGGTGACACCGCCAGAAGTTTCCGGCCAAGGCAGCGACCGTTCCGGCGGCGGGCGTGTGCGATCGTCCGCGAAGATTGTTTCGACATCGGTCATCACGCCTCTCCTTGTGCATCAGGGCGCAGGAAGGCCTGGGGATCGTTGGCGTCTGGCGGTAGGTAGGCGTCGTAGGGGTTCCCGTCGGCGAGATGACCGAAAGGCGTGAAATAGTCAGCCATGTGTGGCTCCTGAAAAGAAAACGCCCGGCACAAGTGGCCGGGCTGACGGAAGATCGAGAGGGAAGGGGCGGGGCGACCGAAGTCGCCCCGCGTCGGTGCGCTATTCGGCTGCGACGGCGTGCAGAGCTTCGTCCTCTTCCTCAGAGGGTTCGTCTTCCTCATCGGTAAGGAAGGCCGGGAGCGCCTCGTCGCATTCGCCATCGGTTGTGCGCTCGTCATGGTTGGCGAGGCGCAGCGGCTCGGGGAGCCAGCCGGTGTCGGCCAACAGGCGCTCGGCCTCCTTCGCCATGTCTCCTTTCTTCAGGTGCTCGATAAGCTGAGCAGCTCGTTCGCCCGCGCCTTCACGCACAGCCTCAAGGATACGGGGCTTGGTCACGCGACCGAGATAGTTGCCGACGGTCGGCCTCCATCCTGCCGTCACCATGTCGAGCCCGGTAGCGTGTGCGAGCCGGTCTGCCTGGGCAAGCCGCACATCCAGCCCATGCTGGCTGACACCAGATCCGCTGTAAGGATTGGGCCGTTCATAGAGCGCGTTAACGCCGAAGCTGACACAGTGGGCGAGGAGATCGAGCCGGGTGCCGTCGTCGAGCGCTTCCAGCCAGTCCCACAGCGCCTGATCGTCGGCGGGAACATGATCGCCCCAACGCTCGTGCCGGTCATTTTGGGAACGAGCGGCAAGGCTTTCCTTCATTTCGTCGGACTGGATCGAGAAATAGAGATGGCGGACGCTGGCCTCCAGGCAGCCAGTCGGCGCGGTGTGACGGAAGGCATCCGAGACCAGCTTGTGCAGCAGCATGGTCATGGCGATGTGCGGATTGTTGGCGACAGCATCGCGCAAGGCCAGCGTGCGATGCGCGGTCAACTCGATGACGAGGCGTTCGGGTAAAGGCTTCAGTCCTTCCTCCTCGTCCTCAGTCTCGGTCTCGACGGGCTGACCGCCGAGCGTAATGACGGCGCGTTGCACGACCGGCTCCGTGCCATCGCAGCTATCCGTATCGCCGGCCGGGTCGATTTCCATGAGAGCTTCGTCCTCGGGCCGGACATAGCCGCGATCGATGGTGAGGGTGCCGTTCGACGCGATACTGATGAATACGCCGGCGATCGGGATCTCGGCGGAGTCAAAGAGGGTCGGACGGTTGTCGAAGGCCGCCAGCGCGGTCTCGATCTCGCCCATGCGCACGTCGATCTCGTCGGGCAGTTCGTCTGCGTCCTGATATTCGACCTCGATACGGGCATATTCCTCTTCGAGCGCGTCGATCGTCGCCAGTTCCTCCTCAGTGAGGTCGGGCTTGGCGCCGTTGATCTTGCGCAGGCCGTGGCTGAAGCCGAACGGCAGGCTGAGCGCGATCTCGACCCATTTCCATCCCTCGGCGGCGACGGTCTCCGCCTCGGCCTTCAGCTTTTCGTCAACAAGGCGGTTCAGCAGCACCGGGTCCTGCAACCAGCCGCCATCGTCGGCCTCGAACAGGTCACGCAGCACGCAACCGCCGGCATCCTCATAGGCGGCAACGCCGACGAAGCGTACACGCTTGTCGGATGCAGCTACCGTATCCTCGGTCAGCATCCTGCGGATGTGGAAAGGTTGGTTCTGCCAACTGGCGCGGATGATCTCCCAGACTTGTTCCTGGCGAGAGTGGTCGTCGCTGATGGTGAACGCCATGAGCTGTTCGAGCGACATGGCGTCCTCGGCGTAGAGATCGAGCAGGACTGGGGCGACCGAAGCGAGTTTTAGGCGCTGCTTCACGATCTGCGGGGCGATAAGAAAGGCGGCCGCGATGGCCTCTTCGGTCATGCCCTTCTCGCGCATTGCCCGGAAAGCACGGTACTGGTCGAGGGGGTGAAGCGGGGCGCGTTCGAGGTTTTCAACCAGGGACACCTCATCGATCAGAATGTCGCTGTTGGCGTCGCCGACGACGCAGGGCACCGCTGCGGTCTTGGACAGGCGCTTCTGCTTCACGAGAAGTTCGAGGGCGCGATAGCGGCGTCCGCCAGCGGGCACTTCGAACATGCCGGTCTCGGTGCCATCGGCGTCGAGGACGGGACGGACGTGGAGGCTCTGGATAAGGCCGCGTCGGGCGATGGATTCGGCCATCTCCTCGATCGATACACCGGCCTTCACACGCCGGACGTTGGACTGGCTGAGTACCAGCTTGTTGAAGGGAATGTCGCGCGCCGACGACAGGACGATCTTCTGAACGGCAGTTGCCATGGTCTTTACTCCGCGACGGGCGCCGAGAGCCTCTCTCTCGATCCGAACCCGTCACGAAGCGAAGCGCCGCCCTCTTCCTCTGAAGGGAGCAGCGCCGCCGTACCGGAAAAACGTGGAGGCAGAGAAATACGAAGCCGGAGATACGGAGAAGCGGATTTCCGGCTTCGGGGGAATCAGGAGGCCCGGTCCAGGAGCTTTTTCGCCTTGGCCTCCATATCGAGGCGGGCGTCCTGATGGGGCTTGGTGCGCGCGAGCGCGGTGATGCCCTGGACGAAATCGAAGATCGACTCGGGCGGCCGACCTTCTTCGGCCAACACCGTGTCGATAATCTTGCCGGTCTCGGCCTTCGAGAAGCCGCGGCGGCGCAGGAAGTCCGTGCGATCTTCGTCGGTCTTGGCCACGATCCGTTCGCGGGCCGCTTTGATGCCGTTGACGAAGGGCATGGGCGACGAGTTCGCGAAGTTCAGCAGTGCCGGCGCCGCCTCATGGGCGAAGCGCGAGGCGGCGTATTTGCTGTGGCGAATGGTGATTTCCTCGAAATCCTCGACGCCCCACAAATTTCGATTTTGGCACACCGCCCGGAGATAAAAGGACGCAATCCCAAGAGTTTTCGCGCCCACCTCGCTGTTCCAAGCATAAAATCCCCGGAAGTAGAGATCGGGCGATCCGTCCGGCAAGCGGCCGGCTTCGATCGGGTTCAGATCGTCGACGAGAAAGAGGAAGACGTCGCGATCGGAGGCGTAGAGCGTGGTGGTATCCTTCGAAATATCGACGTGGGGATTGTAGATCCCGCTTGACCAGTCGAGCACGCCGGGGACTTTCCAGCGCGTATCACCCGTGCCGTTGCCCGCGATACGCTGTACGGCCTCCACGAGTTCGTAGTCATAAATCCTGCCGTAATCGGGTCCGGTCACGGCGCGCAGCTCGACCCGCCCGTCCTCGATCTCGAAGGTTTTGATCTGCTCGGCCCTGTGTGATGACAGACCATATTGCAGGTTGATTCCGGCGAGCGCGGCGGGAAGCTGGCGCAGATAGGCGGCCGGCGCGCCGACCAGACTGGCGAGTTGGCCAAAGCTCCAGTGCGTCGGCGCAATGGGAGCATCGGCGCCCGGCAGGATCAGCGCCAGGCGCTCGGGGTCGGAGCGGCTCGCCTCGACATGGATCAGTTCGCTCTCCAAGACGCGCGTGCGGCTGCGTTCGGAGCGTCCGCGAACGGTGCGCGCCAGGTCCGACAGGGACAGATAGCGTTCGTCGTCGGGGCGCGAAAACCATTCGGACGAGACGCGCCCGACGCGCTGGCCACGAGTGACATCGACCTTGTAGCCGCCGCTCACGTCACGACGGGCTTCCAGAACCTGCATATTCATGGGACGAAACTCCATGACGGGCGCCGGAAGCCTCTCTCCCGGCCTTTAACCCGTCACGGAAAACCCGGCCACTCTCTCACTCTATAGGGGGCGTTGCGGGGATCTCCCCGCAGAAGGGGTCGGACGAGACCATGGCTCGGCCGCAGGGGAAGGCCTTCCCATATGCGCTAACTTAAGGCTCGACACGAGGAATCGTTGTGTGATTCCTCAGTGAGATGCGAGCAACTGATTCCATCGAAACGGACTGGCAGTCTCTGGTCTCGAGACTGTCGAATGTTATTGACCTCGAGGCGACAGCACGTGCGTCGGGCGCACTTGTGCGGCGTCGCTGCATCGGTAATTCGTCGACTTTGCTGCGACTGGCGTTAGCCTATGGTCCTGGCGGGATGAGCCTGCGTTCGGCGGCCGCATGGGCGGGGTTGAACGATGTGGCGAAGCTTTCCGATGTCGCTCTTTTAAAACGCCTTCGGGGGTCAGCCGAGTGGCTGGGAAGCATTGCGGGGGCTCTTCTCGCAAACGTTTCCAGAACAAGCCCTTCGATGACGGGTCGCCGCTTACGTATCACGGACGGCAGTTCGATCTCGTGCCCCGGTAGCGCTGGCACGGACTTTCGGCTTCATGCCACATACGAGCCTGCACTTGCGCGTTTCACGCATCTGGAGCTCACCGATGCTCATGGCGGCGAAGGTTTCTCTCGCGTTCCAATCCATCAAGGCGACATCATTATCGGGGACAGGGGCTATGCCCGCGCCCCATCGCTGGAAAAGGTGGTTTCGGCTGGAGGCGACTTCATCGTCCGCACGGGTTGGGCGAACGTACGGTTGACAACACTGGATGGTCAACTGGTGGATTGGGACGCTATTTACAAGCCGATGCAGCCCGGAGAGGCTTGCGACATCGACGTTCTCGTCGAGCATGCAGGGCGCAAAAGCAAAGGTTGGGGTAAGCCGATCTTCCAAGCTCGGCTCATTGTCATGCGTAAGAACGCGGGGGCGACCGAGAAGGCCCAGAGGGTCGCCAGAAAGGGGTTTCAGCGACGCCGAAACAACGGAGAAATGCAACCGATGACCATGACAGCGGCCGGCTTCGTCATGTTGCTGACGTCTATCCCTGTGAAGGAAATGGGTGCTGAACATATCCTTCAAACCTATCGGATCCGATGGCAGGTCGAGCTTGCATTCAAGCGGCTCAAGAGCGGATTGGGCATACACAGGCTTCCAGCCCGCGATCAACGCCTCGGCCGAAGTTGGCTGATGGCTCACCTGATCCTGGCGCTGATGATTGACGAGACCATGAACGAGGTTCTCGACTCTCCCCCCTGTGAGGAAGACACAGGAAAAAACCAGAGTACCTTCGCTCTGGAGATTGTTTAAGCTGCTGAAGTGCACAATCCTCGCAGCCATTTTACGCCCCTTGCGGCGCAGGAAAATCTCCGTGCTCTTGCCTGATATAATTCGTCATCTTTGCGATCCGCCACGAAAGCGAAAAAGCCAGTTCGCTGCGGCCATCCCAGTCAGACAACCCTTAAGTTAGCGCATATGGGAAGGCCTTCCCCTTCACCCATTCCCGGATCACGGCTCTGCCATTTCCAATCTACGGGTCATTGACTTCCAATTATCATGCCTCATAGTTCCAGTCGTCAGAGAATCGGAAACAGGCATGTACGAACGGCTCGTCGAGCATCGGGTGGTTGAAGCCCTTTCAGACACTCCGGTGGTCCTGATCGTGGGACCACGCCGGGCGGGCAAGACCACGCTTGTCCGGAAGATGGGTGAAACGGGCCGGAGCTATATCACGCTCGACGACCAGACGGTGCTCGACGCTGCGCAGTCCGATCCGGCCGGCTTCATTCGCGGTCTGGATCTCGCGATCATCGACGAGATCCAGCGCGCGCCCGATCTGCTGCTGGCGATCAAAAAGACAGTGGACGAGGACTATCGCCCCGGCCGCTTCCTCCTGACCGGCTCGGCCAATGTGCTGACCTTGCCGCGGGTTGCCGACAGCCTGGCGGGCCGGATGGAAACCATTCGAATGCTCCCGCTGGCTCGGGCGGAAATAACAGGCCAGACGCCGACCTTTCTGGAGCGTCTGTTCGCGGGGAAACTCCAGGGGGACCGTGAGGCGATTGTTGGTGACGACCTCATCCAGCTCGCCCTGTTCGGAGGCTTTCCCGAGGCGATCGGTCGTGAGAGCGAACGGCGGCGGCAGGATTGGGCGAGATCCTATCTAACCTCGGTTCTCACACGCGACCTTAGGGACATTGCCGAGATCGAGAAGCTGACCGAGCTGCCGAAATTCGTTCGACTGCTCGCGGAGCATTCAGGGCAGTTGGTCAACTACTCGCAGTTCGGGTCCAGCATCAATGTCAGCCACAAGACAGGACAGCGCTATGTCGCGCTGCTGGAGCAGGTTTTTCTCGTCTCGACATTGCAGCCTTGGTACACGAACGCACTGAAGCGGATCGCCAAGACGCCAAAGCTGCATTTCCTCGACTCCGGCCTCCTCGCCACGGCGCGCGGGTTGACCTTCGATCGGGTGAAGACGGATCGTGGTGTATTTGGCGCGCTTCTTGAAAGCTTCGTGTTCGCCGAAGTCCTGAAGCTCATGAGCGCGTCCGACCTGCGACTGACGCCATATCATTTTCGCGACCAGCAGATGCATGAGGTGGATATCGTCCTGGAACGCGACGACGGCATGATCGTGGGGATCGAGGTCAAGGCGTCAGCGACGGTGAAGTCCAGCGATTTTGCCGGACTGCGGACATTGGCCGAAGCATGCAAGGACCGGTTCGCCTACGGCGTCGTGCTCTACGACAGCACCGATCTCGTGCCCTTCGGCGACAGGTTGGCCGCAGCGCCATTGTCCGCTTTGTGGGGGTGAGGGCGGTGCATCAATCGGCAAAATCGCTCCGTACAAGGCGCAGCCCGCCGATCGAGCCGGCTTTGGGATGGACCTATCTGTCGCGCGAGGCGCTGGCGCGAGCCAAGGCGCAGATGGACGAAGAGTCCATGGGCGTGCGCGACGAGATCGGCTTTCTGACGATCCACCAGCGTTATGCCGACCGCTTCTTTCCGGGCACATCGGTGCTGCACACACGCGCCCGCTACGCGCTCTTCGTGCCCTGGCTGTTCGAGGATCTGGCGGGCCTGACCGGACCGGCTGCCGAGCGCGCTTTGCGCGAACGCCAAAGAGAGCTTGCCGGCCGGCTCAGGGACGCGGGCGAATCCCAGGTGATCGGGGGGCGCGTGTTTCCCAAGCCGTCGAGCCAGCCACCATCGACCGTGTATTGGAATGCACTCGCCGTTTGGGGAATATTGCGACCACGCCTGGATGGACGGACCATCTCGCGTGCGCAGGCACACAGGCTGCTGAAGAGCGCGGGTTCGGCTAGCGACGACGATGGTCATCCGCTTGTCAGTTTCGACCCGCCGTTCGTGCCGCTTCCCGATCGACCGGACAATTGGAGTGGCGGCCACATCACGCTTCGGATGGCGGCCGCGGAAGCGGCATTCCTGCGTGAGCGGCTCATTCAGTTGCGCCACAATGGTAGCCATGAGCTGTCCCTACTTGCGAGACTGGTCCGGACCGAGGCTGCGGCGCCATCAGAGATGTGGGGTGACGAGGTTCGCGCGGTCGCTGGTCCCGATCAGGCCGCGCTTGCAAGGGCACGGCAGGCTGCAAGTCTCGCGGGCGTAGGGCGTGCCATCTATGACGGGCTTCTGGAACGTGTCGTCGAGACAGAAGACAAGCGGGAGATATCGACCCGGCATCGTGACCATCTCGCCGCGATCATCGAAGAGCACGGTTCCATCGCGGCCAAGCTCGATGTCGATGCGCTTGAGACGGACATCGGTGCGCTGCCGTCCAAATTGCGTGCCGTACTGAGAGCCACGAAGGACTGGATAGCGTCGAAATCGCAGAATCCCGCTCCGCTTTTCGACGTCTATGCGGCTGCTGAAGCCCGCAAGGGGCCGCGCGCGCGGCTTGCTTTGACTGTCAATGGACGGGATCGACGCTTCGAATGGTTGACAGACGAACATGGTCTCGCCGGGCCGCTCCACTATAGATGGGGGCAAGTCAGCACGCTCCTTGACGATCTGGCGGACGCCGAATGAGCGGGGCGGTCGATAGCTGGCCGGCGCTCTCGTTCCTTGAGGGGTTGCGTCCCGGTCCGGATGAGAGCGTCGAGCTGGCCCTGCTGGCGTCCTATTCGGCGGATCTCGGATCGATCGGTGCGACCTTGCTCGCTCTGGCAGGCAAGGACACAGATGCGGGCCGAGGCAGCCCGTCTGATTTCGCCGATGCGGTCGAGCGGCTGCGCGGCAAAGTGCGCATTGTCATTCAGCGCGGACGGCTTGCGAAAATGCGCCGGACCCCGCGCATCGCGGCCGTGCTGGATCAGTTCGTGCGCGAAGTCGATTTCGATGAGGCGACCCATAGCTGGCACCCCAAGGCCGCCCTGGTGCAAACGCGCAGCATGGACGGCGAGATCGGCTGGCGGCTCTGGATCGGGAGCCGAAATCTCACCGAATGCGTGAACCGCGACATCGGGCTGCTGCTTGTTTCCGCTGCCAGGGGTGGCGCCCCGATTCCCGGCGCGGAAGAGCTGGCGCGCGGGCTGGCTGACAGGGCCACGCTCAAAGGGGTGCGTTCCGCTTCCCTTGCAGCGACGATTGCGAAGGTGGCCTGGCGGGCGCCAGCAGGCGTGCGCGTCGAACGGATTCGCTGGTCGGCCGGAACGGGAGACCAGGCGGTTCCTGTTCCGCCGGCGGGGACGGACGAGGTCGTGGTGGTGAGCCCCTTCATCGACAAGAATTTCCTCGCCCGGCAGATACCGAAGGGAGCGAGGCCGGCGCGAAGCGTGCTGCTGACGACAATGCGGGAGATCGAGCGGATCGGCCCCTCGCTGGCGGCGTTTGACGATCTGCGCGCGCTCGATGCGCCCGACTATCCCATTGGCGATCCCGAACCCGCATCACAGCTCGCCGCGTTGCCGGTTGATGCCGGCGCGGCCGGCGATGAGGAAGAGGAAGTCGGCCGCGGCCTTCATGCCAAGCTGTTGTTCATGCGTTCTGGGCGCAAGCGGACACTATGGCTCGGAAGCGCGAACGCGACGCTGCGCGCCTGGACCGGACGCAACGCCGAGGTGACGGCCGAGCTGGAGGTTTCCGAGTCCGTCGAGAAAGGTCTGAAGGCGCTTCTCGGCTCAGCGCGTCCTGTTGAAGCACCTGGCGTGGAGCATTCGCCCGATGCGGCGACGCTGGAAGAGGAGGCGCTCGAACGCGCGCGCGCCCAAGTGGCGGCGCGCTGGGCGGCAGAACTCAGCATCGACAACGAAGGGATGCGCCTCACTCATCGTTCCGATCTTCATCCTGGTGGACCGCATCCCAATGACGCTGACATCCTGCTGGAAGTCGGCGCGCTTCACGGCGATCTTCTGGTCTGGCCGGCACAGCAACCTGACATGCTTCTGGGGCCTGTCGCTCCCGCGGAACGAAGCGAGTTCGTGCGGTTGCGGGTCAGCCGTGGTGACAAGGGGCTTTCGTGGCTGCAACGCGCGCCGGCCGAGCCGCCTTTCGGGGAGGATCGCGACCGCGCCGCATTCGTGCGTTTTCTCGGAGCCAGAGGGTTTCTTCTCTGGGTGGCCGGATTGCTTGCCGAGGACGATCGGCAGGGCGAGGGTGACTGGACGAATGACGAGCCGCAGGAACGCGCCGGTTTGCTAGCGAACCCGGCGCTGGACGCATCGCTGCCGACCTTGGAAGAGATGTTGGCTGCATGGGCGCGCGATCCAGACAAGTTCCGCGAGATCGAGCGGCGAGTCTCTCAATATCTGCCTGCCGTGCTTGAGCAGGCCGGACAGGAAGACCCGCAAACCGCGGAGATGTTGAGACGCTTTGAAGCGTTGTGGGGCAAGGTTCGAAGTGGGCTTGGCGCTTCCGAGATCAAGGGCAGACGCCGATGAGCGCGCCCAAGCCATTCCAGGAAGCTGCTGTCAATGCGGCGCTCGCAGCCTTCGAGGATCTGACCGGGCGCCGCCGTTTTCTGGTGGCCGATGAGGTCGGCCTTGGAAAGACGGTCGTGGCGAAGGAACTGGCTCGCCGCATGTCCGAGGACGGCCATCGACCTTTGGTGATCTACTACATCGCCAATGGGCACGCGGTCTCGCATCAGAACAAGGGCCGGGTTGTTGGCTTCCTGAGCGATTCCCAACGTAAGGCCGCAATTGCAACTCCGGATCGACTTTCGCTGATTGCGATCGCCAAGCAGCCGGACAATCCCGTTCTCATCTACGCCTTGACCCCCGCGACGTCCTTTCCGGGAGCGCGCGCGCGTCTCACGGGAGGACGCAAGGAAGAGCGAGCGTTCCTCAAGGTGTTGCTTGAGCAGACCTATCCTGCGTTTGCCCGCGATCTTGACCCGGACATATTGCGGCTCAGCGCGCGAGGTTCGTGGGACTGGGCCGTCAGGGATGCGGAGAGCAAATTCGCGGCTTCGCCGCCCCATCTTCGCCAACGGTTTCGCGAAGCCCTGGCGGCCGAATTCGGTGAGCCGGTACGCGCGATGCTCGATCTGGCGGTTCGGGGCGATACGAAGAGAAAGGTCAATGCGCTCAAACCGACCACCTTTGTTGGCCGCCTCCGACGCGCTCTGGCGCTGGCAACGCTGCGCCATCAGCCTCCTGATCTGGTCGTTCTCGACGAGTTTCAGCGTTACCGGCAAATTCTCGACGAGAAGGACGCCGATCCGCTTCTGCAAGCGCTTTTGGAACCCGAGGGCTCGCTTGTTCCACCTGCGATCCTGTTGCTCAGTGCGACGCCGTATCGGCTCCTAAGCACAAGATGGGAGGAGGCGCGCGGTGCGCTCGCCCATACGGAACTTCTGGACCTGATCGAGTTCCTGGCCGGCCTCGATGTTCGAGAGCGCGCCAAGACGCTGTTTGCCGATTTCGGCGACAAGTTGCGTGACATTGCGGCGCATTCCGATGTGAACCATCCAGAGTTGGGGCGCGAGGTTGCTGAAGCGTCTAGGCTGAGGGATGAGCTTCGCGGACTGCTGACGCCCGTGATGTCGCGGACGGAGCGGGATAGTGTGGCGTCGGCCGACCCGCTCGCCGCAACGCAATTCCTTGATGCCGACCCATCGCCCGAGGATTTTCAGGTCTACCGGCATCTCGTGGAGAGTTTCGCCGAGCCGATGCGCTATGAGGCGTTGCCATATTGGTCCTCGGTTCCGTTGCCGGCTCAGGCCCTTGGCCCTCGCTATGCGGCCTGGAAGCGCGCCAAGATCAAGGCAGCGCCGAAGCTCACGCGGATGACGCGCGATCGCCGTAACAAACTCGATGCTCCAACCGCATGGCCCGACGCGAAGCTCCGCGCGCTTAGCAATGTTGCCCCGCCGAAGCTGCTGTCGCTCCCCTGGGTCGCCCCGTCGCTTCCTTGGTGGCCACTCGGCGGAGGTTGGAAGAGCACGGCGGCCGACCCCAAGCTGCTGATGTTCAGCCGCTTTCGAGCGACTCCGCCCAGCGTGGCTGCACTTCTGAGCTTTGGTGTGGAAGCGCACTGCCTCCCCAAGAAACATGGCGGCTATGAGAAGGCCTATAGGCGGCGGCGCTTCAAGTTGGCGGCCGTTCCCGGACCCGTGATGGCGGCGTTCCATCCATCGCCATGGCTGATCCGGAATACGGACCCGCTGGCGAAAGCCGGCGCGGCGCTCGGCGTCGTTCGCAAGGAGGTCCGGCGGCAGATTCTCGCCGCCTTGCCCAGAGGCATCATTGAGCGGGATACTGTGAAGGCCAGACGCCGGCACAGATCGATTGCGATGACGCTGGCGGCGATCGAACGGATGGCCGGTGTCGCCGAACTGTCCGCCGCAGGCTGGCGCAGCGCGATCGGTGACGATCGTGCCGCGCAGTCGGCTGTTCAAAAGTGGCGCCAGGCGCAGCCGATCGACCGGCTCTCTCCCATCGAGCTTTCGGACCTCGTGGACTATGCGATCGGGGCGCCAGGCGTCGCGCTCGGTCGGGCGTTGTTGCGGCATGACCCGACAGTTCTTGACCCAACACGCTATCCGGAGCTGGTTCAACTCAGTTGGCAGGGACTGCGCGCCTACCTCGACAATCCAGTGATCCTGTCATCGTTGGCGGGGAAAAGCGCGGTTGAGCAAGTCATGGGCGCGGTGGTGGATGGCGGCTTCGAGAGTGTTCTCGATGAGCATTGCTGGCTGCGCGCCCAAAATCTCCATGAAGGCGCTGCTGGCCTCGTCAAGGATCTGCAATCGTCGCTCGGCCTACGGGCAGGCAGCTTCAGCTTTCATGGCATTGGCGGGCCGCCGCAAAAGATTCCGGTGCGCTGTCACGTCGCGGTGCCGTTCGGTGACGCTGAGACCGAGCCCGTCGTCAAGGTGGAGGGCGGCGTGGCGCAAGCTGCTCCAGCCCGACCCGATGAAGTTCGCCGGAGTTTCAACACGCCATTCTGGCCGCACGTTCTGGCGACGACGTCCGTGGGGCAGGAGGGACTGGATTTTCACCCCTGGTGTTCGCATGTGGTTCACTGGGATCTTTCGTCTAACCCGCTTGATCTCGAGCAACGGGAAGGGCGCATACAGCGTTATGCGGGCTTGGCGGTCAGACGGCGGCTCGCAGCAACATTGCGTGACGAGGTGCTGAGAGATTCCGCACTGGGCGACGGTTCACCCTGGCTGTGTTTACAGGGGCATGCGGAGAGCTCCGTCGATGCAAGCGGCCTTCGTCCCTGGTGGGTGCTTGATGGCGCCGAAATCAGCCGCCATGTCTTCGAGCGCCCCTTTGGACGCGATGTCGTGCGTTTCGCCCAGCTTCGAGAGCAGCGTATGATCTATCGCCTCGCTCTTGGACAGCCCAATCAGGAGGATTTCATTGACGTGTTGTCGCGGGGCGGCGAGGCGACCCGCGAGCTGCTGCAACCGCTTGTCCTCGATCTTTCCGCGATGGGCTTGCGTCAGCAGATGAGGGCGGCCGCCGCAGTACCGGCTAACGGCAACGGACTGAGGTCGACCGTTGACGCATCAATTCTAAACGGCGGGGACGTGTTCGCGGCAGAGACCGAAGCGATGGCGATTAATCCGAGACCATCCGAGCCGATCCTTCCAAGCGCTGATCCGGGATGATCAGGAGTAATGTGAGGGGTGTGCCTCTCCTGACGGGGAGGCCTTGGACTCAAGGGCGCGTATGGACAATCACGCGCTGCCGATGATCCGCAGCTTCATCGCGCGTGTCTCCATCAAATAGGTTTCGACACCGGCCAAGAGGTGCAGACCTTCTTCGGTGATGGCTGTGCGGGAGAGGCCCGGCTGCACGATCCTGACGTCGAACTCGTAGCGATAGTCCTGCCAGCTTGCCTTCAGCTTCTTGAGAAAGGCGGCTGTTCCTTGCTCGAAACGCGAGCTCTGACCCTTGTCGAGACGCAGCTTTTCCCGCTTCAGCATGTGCGTGAACATGCGATGGGGGCGATCACGCCATCGGGCGGATTTCTGTGCCTGACCGCAAACCTCATAGAGATCCTTCACGCGGGCTCCCGGTGTGTCCGCGCTGGAATATTTGCAGTGATGCAGGGTCACCTGCACAAGGCCTTCCATCACGCGAAGGGTGACCACGTCGGCGATTTCGCCGGCGCCGTCGTCGTCGAAGACGAGATCATAGGCTTGATCATCGGCCAACAACGCGTCGATCACACGCCGCTGCACCGAGTCGGCGCGCTTTTCAGTTCCTTGCGCCTCGGCACGGATGTTTGTCTTGGACCAGTCCCAGACCTCGATCTGATCCGAGGGGTAGGGTTCGATGGCAACACCATCGGGCAAGGCGTAGAGGTGGCTGTAGATCAGAAGCGATCCGTCCCCGAAATCGATCTGCGGTGAATCGTCGCCGAAGGATTCCGACAGGGTCTTCACCTTGCCGCCGACCTTGATAGTCGCTTTTGGTCCCGAGCGCTGCGGGTAGCGGGCGCCGCCCTCCGCGAAAACAATCTCGAACTCGGCGACATCAACATCGCTCCGCACCGAGAAACGCAGCGGTCCAGTGCGTTCATGATCGAGCAGTTCGATATCGCATTCGGCGAATGGCACAGCCCGGTCGCCGAAGCTGATCTCTACACGGTCCTCGATCTGCGTCAGCAGCGACTCCGGCCAATGGATCGCGACCGGCGGCACGGCGGGCCGATCGCTGATCTGTCGGGGACGCATGGCGCTCTTGAAAACACCATCGGTGGTGATCCCTGGATCGTTCACAGCCTTGCCGATATCCGCACACCATTCGACCCAGTCGGTGAGATCGCGCACCGGAGAGATCGACCAGAATTTGCCCTTGGCCGAGCAGCCGCGCGAGGCGGGCACGCCATCAAGAAAACCGGTCGCAAAGACATTATTCTTGATGCGGGACTGCGACTTGGCGGTATCGAGACCATCGGCGACATCAACGCCCATGTACATGGAGTAGCGAACGCCGCGGCCCTGATGATGGGTCAGACCAAGATTGCGCAGGATGAGGCGGTTGAACCCGTGCAGGCTGCGGAAGACTTCCTCGCCCTCGACGCGGCGCGCCGTGTCACCACATATAGCTTTGGCCAGCCGGTCATAGGGGCCTTTGGCAGAACTGCTGATATAGAGGAGCTGCCGGTCGGGATCCCAGTGTATCATGTGCAGATCCCAGATGACGTTGATGGCGTGCTGAGTGGTCGTCCAGCCCGCCTGCTCCTCCGAGCGGGTGACGAAGATAGCGACGCGCTGGTGCGGATTGACCTTCATGCCGAGATAGACGCCGGGATTATACAGGTCTTCGGCGCGCAGCGGTTCCCAGGCGTCGCAAGACGTCCGGTAGACGACCGCGTTCATTTTCGGTTCGAGCGTCTGGAGCGGAATATCGCTGAGGTCGCCGACGAAGCCCTTGAACATCTCGGCGCGCCGAACCTGCCGATCGATTTTTGCGGTGCTGAGCGCTTCGACCAGCGCGTTCCAATCGGCGTCCTCCGCGTAGAGCTTGGCGAGCGACCGGTCGATATCGTCCACGCCAGTATTGGCGATGACAGTAGCATCGCCCAGGCGCGGGTCCTGGCGGGTGAACCGGCCGACGAACTGGATGGTGACAGCGATGCTCTTGTGTGGATCGTGCAGCGCAGCGATCTTCAGCTCCGGGAGATCGAAGCCTTCGCCCAGCATGTCGACGCAGATGATGACCCGGCTGTCGAAGCGCTTGAGCGCCGCGAGGTTCGCGCGGCGCTCGCGGATCGACTGCTGGCTGTGAACGATGACCGGCCGGAACTCGGGGAACATCGCGCTATAGAGCTGGTGGAGATCTTTGGCGCGGTCGATCGTCTGGCAGCGTGCCATGGCAAGGTGATTGAGATCCGCATCCAGATCGCCCTGCAGGACTTCGCCGAGCTTCTCGGCAATCGCAAGATCGGCATCGGCCTGGTCCAGCCCGAACACCGCCTCGAAACGGATCGGCTTAAAATAGCCCTCGGTCTGCGCCTTCTTGAGCGGATATGTGTAGATGAACTCACCGTCGACGCGCCTGCCGTCCTCACGGAAGGGGGTGGCCGTGAACTGAACGATGGGCAGGGGCGGTTCCCGATCGACAAAGAGGCCTCGGAAGCGAGCCCAGGTTGGGGCGCCGATATGATGCGCCTCATCGATGAAGAGCGCCGAAGCGCGTGCTGCCATCTGCTCCTGAACGGGTGCGTCGGCGCGCCCGGCGATCTGCATGGTGGTGACGACGACATTGGCGCTGTCGAAGATTTCATCGACCTCCGCCGGGCTCGTCGGAATATGGGACAGCCGCATGACAAGCGGAAAGGCTGCTGCGTCGGCGAGACATTGCTGTTGCCTGAGAACGCCGAAGGTCTCAAATTTGCCGGCGATCTGCTCGCGCAAGGCGTCGGTGGGCACCACCACCAGCAGCCGTTCGAAGTTCTGGTGGGCATTGAGTGCGAGCATGGTTTCGGTCTTGCCAGTGCCGGTCGGCATGACAATGGTGGCCGGATCGGTCGATCGCGTCGCATGAGCGAGTGCCGCGTGAAGCGCCCCGACCTGAGGACGCCGCAGCCCGAGCCGTGCCGGCTGGCCGGCCTCAGCGACTCGTCCTTCGCGCAAGTAAACCGCATCCCGCCAGGAGGCGGAGACAGCGGCCAGCCGATCGGCCCGCGCGGCGTTGTCGAGCGTGGCGATGTTGGCCGGCTGCACGTTCATCCAGCGGCCTTCGCCCAGTTCGAGCGCCTCTGCGATTCGTGCAGCGTCGGTTGCGCCAGGCACAAGGAGAATGAGATCGGCGTCCAGCGGCGTTGCCGTTTTCGTACTGATAATCTTCAGCGTTTCGCCCGATTTGAGGGTGGCCTCATGGCCAGTGACGCGGCGGATCGCGAAAGGGCGCAGTTTGCAGCGCACGCGCAGCGCCGGAACCGCCAACTGGCGCACGGGGCTCCCCAGCACCTTGCCGTCTATGGCAAGGCGAGGGGGCAGCAGGAGCTCGACCTCGGGATTGAAGAGATCGTCCTGGCTGGAACTGGCGGTGCGCTTGCGGGTGGCCATCGGGGCGTCCTCTGTCAGGCGGCCATCGTCTGCGGCGAGGGCGCGACGATGATTACCGTTGCGCTCGTCATCAGGACGATCAGGCCCTGTTCGGCGCCGGTCATGTCGAGATAGGCGCGCACCTGCGCCCGATAGTGATCGAGCGTTCGCGGATCTGGGTTCACGTCGCTCTTCCAGTCGATGACCACGACCGGCTGGCCATCGGGGTTGACCGTCAGCGCATCGGCGATGCCCGCCGTCGCGACAAGTTCGGTGTCTTCGCCGCGAAGAGCGTAGACCGGAAATTCGGCGAGCAGCGCGGGCCGCAGGGCCGCGATCTCCGGTAGCGCCAGCGTCCGCGTGACGCAGCCGGCGAGTTCTTCCGGGGCGAGCCCTGCCGCCGGATCGGCGACGGAGATTTTGCCGAGCGCGCGGATCAGAGTCTCGGCGCGCCTAACGAGCGCGGTAAGGTCGTCACCGGTCTCGCCGGTCAGGACCTCTTCCATCAGCTTGTGCAGGATGAGTCCGCGTTCGCGGCCCCCTTGCACGGGGGTGGGAGTTTCGATCTCGGCGGGCGGTTCGTCGTCCGAGCTGGCCCAGATGCCGGCTTCCTCCTCCATCAACACCGTACCGGTCGCATTCTCGTCGCGGCTAGGGGCCAGCCAGGTCAAATGCACCTGCCGATCGGCGATTGCGCTGGCCTCGGCGGCGAAACTGTCCCGTGTCTGATCGTTGCTGGCGCTCCCGGCCGCGACGATCGGATCGAGTGGCAAGTGCGACGCATCGAAAGCGGGAAGCTCGGTGAGGGAGAGATCGACAAGACCGATCCAGGCCGACTTGGAGGGCGCAACATCGAGCCGCGGCAGAATCAGCAGTTCCCGGGCGCGTGTCGCCGCGACATACCAGAGGCGGACGCGTTCGCGGTCCAGTTCATCCTTTTCGGCCTCACGCACAACGTCATAGCCGGACGGCACGACGCCGAGGACCGGGCAATAGAAGGTGTCGGTCTGGCGATCGATCACCGCGTTGTCGGGCGCCATCACGCCGGTCATGGTGTTAATGGGAATGACCACCGGCCATTCGAGACCTTTGGCGGCGTGCATTGTGAAGAGCGCGACGGCTTCTTCCTGCGCGTCCGGCCGGCCCTCAACTGCGCGCGCCTCATCGGTCCAGGCCGCCGTCATCGCCTCCGAGAAGGCCCGCAGGCCACGCACCGAATAGCTGGTCGAGAGGCTGAGATAGAGATCGACATTGGCGAGCGCGCGCTCGGACTGACCGCGATGGCGGTCGAGCAGAATGGGACGCAACCGCAGGACATCCACGGCTTGCGAAAGCAGTTCGTGCGGAGTCGTGCTGTTGCCGCGTCGATAGAGCGCCTGCAGCTTCTCGACGACATCGCGCGCAAGCGGATGGCCGATTGCCGCCAGGTCGACGCCAAGGTCGAGGCGAGGAATTCGGTCGGGCTCGTCCTCGGACCGGGGAAGCGCCCAGACGATGTCCAGCAGTTCCTCCTCGCTGAGCCCAACCAGTGGGCCGCGAAGAAGCGCGCCGAGCGCCAGGGTGTCACGGCGGTCGGCCAGCACCCGGGTCAGCGCAATAAGGTCTTGAACCTCCTGCCGGCGGAACAGGCCCTTGCCGGCCTGTGTCGCCACCGGAATGCCGCGCCGTTCAAGGGCTTCCTCATAGCGCCACAGGTCCGCGCCGGTGGGCGCAAGGAGGGCAATGTCGCCCGGCTGGCAGGGGCGTTCCGCACCGGCTTTGCGATCCAGAACCGGATGGCTGCCGATCAGCCGGGCGCACAGGTCAGCCACGGCATCGGCTTCGGCGTCACGCTGCCGCTCGGCGCTGGCCTTGCCGTTCTCATCGGCGACGGCGATGTCGATCGCGGCTACGCAGACGCCTTCACCGCGATCGTCGTGGAAGGGATCGAGCGCCGTGAATCCGGGCTGGCCATCCGCCGACAGGATCGCCTCGAAACGCTCGTTGACGAAGGTGAGGATCGAGGCGCAGGAGCGGAAATTGGTCGAGATCGACATGAAGCCATCGGCATCCTGCGCCTCGAAGGCAGTGCGAGCCTGGACATAGGCGCCGACATCGGCGCCGCGGAATCGGTACACGGCTTGCTTGGGGTCGCCCACGAGGAAGAGCGCGCCCGGTCGAATCCGGAAGCTGGTCCAATCCTGCGGATCGTCTCCGGGTTCGCCGCACAGGCGCCAGAAGATCTCAGCCTGCAGCGGATCGGTGTCCTGAAACTCGTCGACGAGCACCTTCGCGTACCGCTGGCCAAGAGCCTGCCGCACAGCCTCATGATCGCGCAGCAGATCGCGAGCGGCATAGATGAGGTCGTCGAAGTCAAGCTGGGCGCTGGCGCGCTTGTGCTCGTGATAGCGGTCCAGGATCGGCCGAGCCTCATCGATCAGCGCCGCGAGAACCCGACCGGAAGCTGCCTGAAGGAGGGCGTCCCAGGCCGAGCAGCACGCTTCGAAAAGAGCTTGAGCGGTATCGTTCAGTCGCTCGCCGTCAGCTTTGGACAGACCCGCCTGCTTGGCGGCAGTCGCCCACTTGCCCTTCTTCCGGTAGGAGGAAAAGGTTCCGGCCTTGGTGCAGAGATCAGGATGGGGACGCGAGACCAGCAATCCAACCAGGCCTGCGGGTGTGGCGGCTTCTGCGGCGGTCGGCAGCGCCGTTGCCATTTCGGAGAACCGTACCGCGAAGACTTCCGTTTCCGGTTCGCTGGCACCTGCGGCACGCATGAAGGCGGCAAGGTCGTCTGCCACCTGCCGGAATGCCTGCAGATGATCGGCCAGCGGTGTCACTGCTGGCGCCGCGAGGCCCCTGCGGCGGCGGAGCGCTTCTGCGATCTTGTGCATCAGCGCCACAGTCTCGCCGGGGCTGTGCAGCACCATCTCGGCCAGGATGCCGCCATGCCCACCGGACAGGCGCTCGCGTAGCCAACCATCGACGATTTCGAGAAAGGCGAGATCGGCTTGGTTGCGGTCCATGACGGCCGCACCCGGATCGATATCGGCCTCGGCGGGATAGGGCTTGATCAGGCGCTGACAGAAACCGTGGATGGTTGAACAGGTGATCTCGTCAAGCGCGGCGGTCGCCGCGATCAGATTATCGCGCTGCGCCTGCGAAAGCCCGTCGGGCAGACCCACTGCAAGCTCGGGCGCGATGTGGCCCGCGGCGAGGTCGGCGACGAAATCCCGGACGCGCGCGAGGAGCTCACTCGCCGCCAGTTCGGTGAAGGTGACTGCGGCGATTGCGCGTGGTGCAACGCCCTGCGCCAGCATGACGGCTATGCGCCCGGCCATGACAGCGGTCTTGCCGGACCCTGCACCGGCCTCGACGAGGATGGAACGATGGTGATGGCTGATTGCGTCGCGGCGGGCGCCATCATCCTTGAGAGTCATCGACATCATGTTCATCATTCCGCCTCCCAGACCTGAGCGACATCGCCGAGCCGCTCGGTCGCGGCGGTTTGTTTACGTTTGCAATATGTGGCGCTGGCATTCGCCGGCAGGGCAAAGGCGAGATCGTCATAGTCGCCGCCCGTATCCGGACCCGGCAGCGCGGCGCCGCTCGACAATGCAATTCGCGCCGCCTTCAGATAACCCGTGATCTCGGCCAGCACGGCTGCGGGATCATCGAGCTGAAGGTCCAGTGGTTCGCGCGGGTAGAGCAGCGAGGCGCTGATCGCGACGTGATCGCCCAAGAGTGCCTTGACAGCGAAGGCATAAAGACAGCGCTGAAGTTCGCGCCCGCCGTTCAGGCGGATGTCGCTCTTTGGCGGCCGGCCGGTCTTGTAGTCGCGAACGAGTGCCCGGCTACCGTCACCGGCAATGTCGAGCCGGTCGATGTAGCCCGCAATCTGGAAGCCCGTGTCCGGGATCGTCACGGGCAGGCTCGCATCCCAGGGAAGTTCCGCGTGCGACTTGGGTTCGGACCCGCCGAAGGGTACTTCGCCATAGGAGCGGCTGCCGGGCAGATGGTCGTCGCCGGAGGTGAGAGCCTGACTGGAGAGAAGGCGTGCGTCGCCAAGCGTCCGGCCCCAAATGACATTGGGCGGAACTGGCCGCTCGCTTTCCCATTCGGCAGCTACTGCGTCCGCAGCTTCGGCCACGGCTGCGTCGATGGCCGCCGCATTGGCGGAAGCGAGTCCTCCGGTCGATTCCAGATTCCGCAAGGCGCGATCAAGCACCAGATGGATGAGATCACCTGCCGCAAGTGCGTCGAGCACAAGGGGCTCGGCGCTGCTTTGCGGGGTCTTCCAACCGAAAGCGTAGCGCCAGAGGAAGCCGAGCGGGCTGCGGAGCAATGTCTTGAGCGAGCTGGCCGACTGGGTCCGCGCGAGGATCGCGAGAATAAGCGGATGATCGGGCCGCACGAGGCCATCGTGGGGCGTGACGTCGGCTCGGCGCCAGTCGCTCCAGCAAGTGCGTGCGCTGGCCGCCTGGGGATCAGCGGCGAACTCCCGCGGCCGGGCCATAAGCCGATCGGTTTCGCTGAAGGCACGCGTGGGGATCGCGTTGCGGCGCAGATAAGTTTCGTTGCCATGGCCGGCGAGCAACGGGCTCCGGCCGAGCAACCGGCCGTCGCTATCGCGCCGCGCGCGTGACAGGAGCACCTCGCCGGAGGTGGTCGCGAGGATCGTCTCGAAGTCGCGACGGTCGGCCAGGCTGACGGGAAGCGGGTCGAGCTCGATGGTCGGGATAATGTGGTCCGGGATCAGCCGGTCCTCGGAAATCCCGCGTGGCCAGCGCGAGGAGTTGAGGCCGATCAGGCGGACGAAACGGCGAGGCGATGCCGCGAGCGCACTGGCCGGCATCCAGGCGACCGAGACACATGCTTCCAGCCCGTCATCCTGTTTCAGCGTTTCGAGCGTGACATCGATCGAGGCGGCCGGCCCGGCGAGCAGCGCCTTGCGCCAGATCGACAGGGCTCGGCCCTTGAGGAAGGCTTCACCGATCTCCTGCGCCGCGTCCGGTCCCTTCGCCAGCAGGTCGACCGCCGTGCGCAACTCGGGGACATGGTTCACGCTATCGGGCCAATTGTCCGGCTTGAGGCGAGTCAGCAGGCGGTTCCAGGCCGTAGACGTGGACAACGGCGCATCGCTCGGGAGGACGCGCAACCAACCATCAGGAAGCGAGGCCAATGGCGCCGAATCCCGGCACAGGGCCGCAAGGCGGCGCAGGCGCGATTGCGAGAGACCGCGCACGACGATGTCGGCAAGCGCTGCGGCTGCTTGTCCTTCGCGGGTCGTGGCGGTCCGGACGCCGTGAACGAAATGCAGGTCGATATTGGCGTCGGCGCGCAGCGCCAGGAAATGGTCGTCATAGTCGGCTGGCGACGCCGTGGCGATCGCGATGTCGGAAGGCGAGACGCCCGACGTAAGCAACGCGCGCGCCCAGCGCATGGCCTCAATGGCTTCATGATAGGCGGTCGCGGCGCTGACGGAACTCACCGTCGGCCCTTTGGCCTTGGTCTGCACGACAATGACGCCGCTATCGCCGAGCCAGTCCGGGACGGAACGTGGACCTGCCGTCCATTGCACCGGAATCAGCGCAGCGAGTTCCTTCACCAGGGGACGCCAGCACGGAGACAGCTCGGTCAGCCCGACGATTTCCATCGAGCCGATAATAGCCGGCGCATGGGCGATACGGCTGCTGGCTGCGGCGACAATATCGACCGGACGCATCATGCCGTCGGGAAGCTGAACGAGAACGGATGCCTCCAGGCGGGCGATGGCGTCGAGACGCGGGTGACCGGTCGACCGCGCAGCCAAATCAATGCCGGAGCGCCAGGCCTTATGCAGCGTGTCTGCGGCCGCGCCGATCATGCCCGGCAGCATCTTGATGCTTTCCAGCTCACCCATCGGCGTGGCGGGAAGGACCGCCTGGATCGCCGCGCGCAGGCTTTCCTCATCGATCGGTCGGGCGAATCCACCCGCGAGTCGCACGGCGGCTTGCTCGAAGGACATGATTTGGAGGCCGTGGCGACCGCTGCGGGCGGCCGCGAGACGGGCCTCCCGCATCGCGAGGCGACCATGAATGACAAGAGTGGATCGACTCGCGGCTGTCATCGCCATTCCCCCCTTTCCGGACTACTTCTTGTTCGGGCGCTGCGTCAGCGCCGAGGCTGCCGCGCTTTTGGCCGCCTTGCTGCTCTTGGGATCCCGCAGAACCTTCGATGCGGCGCTTGCCGCTTTCTTGCTGGTCACTTCGCGGTTTGGACTACGCTTGGGCATTGCCGTTCCTCACGAATTTCGCGCTCGCCACCATTGACGAGCGGGCCTGATGCGAATAATAGTTATACGGATCGCGGCGGCTTGTCCATATACTTTTTATCCGCATGTGCGATTTGGAGGCGAAGTGTAATGGTCGAAGGCGCCACGGCGTTGAAATGGGGTGTGGAGCGCCGGCTCGAATTCATCGAGTTCCGGCTGTTCTGGGAGGGCTCGATCAATCGTGCCGACCTCGTAGAGGTATTCGGTGTGTCGGTTCCGCAGGCATCGAAGGACTTGACGCTCTATCAGGAGCGGGCGCCTGGAAACATGGAATATGACACTCGCGCCAAGCGCTATGTCGCCGCCGAGCAGTTCGTTCTGCGTTTTGTGGAGCCAGACCCCTACGTCTATCTCTCGCAACTTCGCTCGGTTGCCGAAGGCGCTGTGCCCGCGCACGATTCGTGGATTTCGGAGCTTCCGAGGGCAGATGTCGCACTGACCCCTCGGCGGGACATTGACATCAAGGTTCTGCGCAAGATCCTCGATGCCAGCCGCGAGGGCGTCTCCCTAGACATTTTCTATCAGTCGATGAACCAGGCGCGGCCGGACCCGATCTGGCGCCGGATCACGCCTCACGCTTTCGGCTATGATGGCTTCCGCTGGCACGCCCGGGCCTATTGCCACCTTGAGCACAAGTTCAAGGATTTCCTGTTGCCGCGTGTTCTGGAGGCTGGTGCGAAGGGCGAGTCGGGCGTGGCTGGTGAGCAGGACTGGCTCTGGAACAACTATTTCGATGTCATTATCGGGCCGCATCCCGCGCTCACGGCTAGTCAGAAGAAGGTCGTGGCCAAGGATTACGGGCTCGATCACGGCAATGGCGTACTCACAGTCCGGTACGCGATGCTCTTCTATGTTCTGAAGCGTCTGGGGTTGCTTGGTGACGCGGCAAAACAGAGTGCCCATACTCAGCATATCGTGACAATAAACCGCAAAGAGACTGAAGCCGCGCTTGAGAAGGCGGAGTTTCAGCTATGAATGAACGGGGGAGCGCCGACTGATGGCGGCACGGCTTGAGGAGGTAAAGAACGGCGCATCCGTGCGGGGCGTGGCCTCGGCGCAGGCCGTGCATGTCGTTTCGGTCGACTGGATCGGCGATCAAGCGATCAGCGTCGTTTACCGCGATCACAATGGCGCAATAGCCGAGGCTATTCTTTACCGGGACGACGAACATCGTCTTGAAGTCGAGCAGAACGGACGGCCCTGGTCGTTTGACGCCGATGGCGCGCTGTTGCGCCTGGTGACGGAGGCCAACCGCATCAAGCTGGCGCATTATTTCGACCCGTATCTGGCGATCCATACGAGCTTGGTCGATCCGCTGCCGCACCAGATTTCGGCCGTCTATGGCGAAATGCTGCCGCGTCAGCCGCTTCGCTTCCTCCTTGCCGACGATCCCGGCGCCGGCAAGACGATCATGGCCGGGCTGCTGATGAAGGAACTGATCGCTCGCAGCGATCTTGAACGCTGCCTCGTCGTCGCTCCGGGCAGCCTGGTCGAACAATGGCAGGACGAACTCGGCCAGAAGTTCAATCTCGAATTCGACATCCTCTCCCGCGACATGATTGAGAATTCGCGTTCGGGCAACCCGTTCAGCGATCGGGATCGGTTGATCGTCCGTCTTGATGTGCTTGCGCGCAACGAGGAGCTTCAGGAGAAGCTCATGAGCGCGCGCGAGTGGGATCTGATCATCTGCGACGAAGCGCATCGCATGTCGGCCACCTATTTCGGCGGCGAGGTCAAATATACCCGCCGCTATCAGGTCGGTCAGAAGCTCGGCCAGGTCTGCCGACACCTGCTGCTCATGTCGGCGACGCCACACAACGGCAAGGAGGAGGATTTCCAGCTTTTCATGGCGCTGCTCGATGGCGATCGGTTCGAAGGTCGCTTCCGAGATGGCGTCCACTATGCAGACACCGAAGATATGATGCGGCGGCTGACCAAGGAGGAATTGCTGAAGTTCGATGGCCGGCCGCTCTTCCCCGAACGGCGGGCACGCACCGTCAAATATCAGCTCTCGGAAGGGGAGGCTGCGCTCTACACCGCCGTCACCGAGTATGTGCGCACCGAAATGAACCGCGTGCAGCGGTTCGCGGAGGGTGATGGGAAGAAGCGCAACAATGTCGGCTTCGCCTTGCAGATACTCCAGCGACGTCTCGCGTCTTCGCCGGCCGCCATCTACCAGTCCCTCAAGCGTCGCCGCGAGCGGCTGGAGGGCGAACTGGGCGAGGCGCGCCTTGCCGCCAAAGGTCGCAGGGCCGGCATGGGTGAACCGGCGGTCAACGCCGACATGCTGCGCAACATCGAGGAATATGGTCAGGAGGAGATCGACGAACTTGAGGATCTGATCTCGACAGGCGCGACGACGGCCGAGACCGTTGAGCAACTGGCCCTGGAGGTGGAGACGCTGAAGGGCCTGGAAACGATGGCGCTCGGTGTGCTGCGCTCGGGCGTGGATACGAAGTGGAGCCAGCTCAATCGCATCCTCGACGACGATCTCATGATCGATGCCGCTGGCAATCGCCGCAAGCTGATCATCTTCACGGAGCCCAAGGATACGCTCCACTACCTCCTCGACAAGGTGCGGGCGCGGCTCGGCAATCCCGAAGCCGTTGAAGTGATCCACGGCGGCGTGTCGCGCGAAGAGCGTCGCAAGGTCGTTGAACGCTTCATGCAGGACAAGGACATGCTGGTCCTGATTGCCAACGACGCGGCCGGCGAAGGCGTGAACCTTCAGCGTGGCCACCTCATGGTCAATTACGATCTGCCATGGAACCCGAACAAGATTGAGCAGCGATTCGGCCGCATCCACCGTATCGGCCAGACCGAGGTTTGCCATCTCTGGAATCTCGTCGCGGCCGATACGCGCGAGGGCGAGGTTTATGCCCGGCTTCTCGAAAAGCTGGAAGCGGCGCGCGAGGCGTTGGGCGGCCGGGTCTATGACGTGCTCGGCGAGTTGTTCGACGGTGTGGCGCTCAAGGATTTGCTGTTCGAAGCGATCCAGTATGGCGAGAAGGAAGAGGTCAAAGCGCGCTTGTTCCAACAGGTCGATGGCGCCGTCGATCAGGCGAACCTGCTTGAGTTGCTGCGCCGCCGTGCACTGACCAATGACACCATGCCGGAAGCCAGGGTCGAGGAACTGCGGCTTGAAATGGAGCGCGCCGAGGCGCTGCGTCTTCAGCCGCACCACATCCAGAGCTTCTTCGTCGAGGCGTTCCTGCATCTGGGCGGCCGGATCAAGCGCCGCGAGGAAGGGCGCTGGGAGGTCACCCATGTGCCCGCGCGTATTCGCGAGCGGGATCGTCAGATCGGGACCGGCGCGCCGCTCCAGACGCAATATGAGCGCATCTGCTTCGAGAAGGACAAGATCAACCAGCAGCCGGTCGCGGCCTTCGTCTGCCCCGGCCATCCGCTGCTCGAAGCTGTGATCAGCCTGATCCGCGAGCAGTATGAGCAGATCATGCGGCAGGGCGCGATCCTGGTGGACGATACCGACGCCGGCGACGCGCTGTCGGCGATCTTTCTGCTGGAGCACACCGTCCAAGACGGCCGCGTCACCAGCGTGGGCAAGCCGCATGTGATTTCGCAACGGCTCCAGTTCGCCGCAATCGATAAGGCCGGGAACACCGTCAACGCCGGCATCGCGCCGCATTTGAATCTGCGACCCGCTAAGCCGGAGGAGGTCGCCAGCGTGCGTGACCTGCTGGACGAGAGCTGGCTGACCACAGATCTGGAGAAGGCCGCGATCCGTTTTGCGACGGTCGAGTTGGCCCAGGGCCATGTCGCCGAGGTCAAGGCGCGGCGCCTGCCCGAGATCGAGAAGGTCGAGCAGGAGGTTCGCGCGCGGCTCAAAAAGGAGATCAACTACTGGGACTCGCGCGCCTTCGAGCTGAAGGAAGAGGAGCGGGCCGGCAAGAAGACGCGGGTGAACTGGCAGAACGCCCAGCGCCGGGCAGAAGACTTGGCGGACCGGCAGAAGCGCCGCATGGACCAACTCGAGCGAGAGCGGTTCATCTCATCGCAGCCGCCGCGAGTGCGGGGCGGTATGGTCGTCATCCCGCGGGGCCTGCTCGAGGCACGCCAAGTACCGGACACGGCGGTGGGGGTTCCGAGCCACTTCTCCGAAGATCCAGAAGCACGCCGTCGGATCGAGCTTGCGGCGATGGAAGCCGTCATGGCGGCCGAGCGGGCGCTCGGGAATGAGCCGGCCGACGTCTCTGCCCAGAAAATCGGTTACGACATCGCTTCCCACGATCGGAAATCGGGGCATCTGCGCTTCATAGAGGTCAAGGGGCGCATCGACGGCGCAGACAGCGTGATGGTCACGCGGCAGGAGGTCATCACCTCCCTGCATGAGCCGGAGAAGTTCATTCTCGCCATCGTTTCGGTCACCGGCGGTCTCGCCCATGCGCCGCGTTATGTACGCGGCCCGCTTGTTGAGCGTGAACCGTCATTCTTGGAAACCGCAATACAATTCGATTTGCGCCGCTTGCTGGAGCGGACCTCTGAGCCGACATGAAGGGGACACGATGAAGCAGGCTGTAGAGCATATTTCCGGCGAGGATGCTGAACGACGTATTTTCGTTCAGATATCTTCTCAGGTCGGACTTGTTGTTAGGGGCAATAATGTTTTTCGAACGCTACAAGAGAGGGTCCTGAAGTGGGGGTTTGACCCCGGTAGGAACCTCAGGAACATTCCCGCGGGCGCTTGGGAAGGCGAGACGTTCGAAATCGATCAGGACAATTCCGAACAAGCTGAGGCTGTCAAGCTGGACCAGCCTCGGTATTGGGCTTTTCGACTGCGAGAACGTTTGAAGGATACATCACGTATCTGGACGACCGAAGTTGGTATCGCTGAACGTGGCCCGACCGAGGCAGTGATTGGTGTGCGACTTATCTGTGCCCAGCGCGGAAACGCGGAACCTATTCCAAGGTCAATACCTAGTTTTGTACGTGGTATAGCCTTCACGCAAAATGCCTTCCTTGATGGGCGTCACACATCCGCTGACCCTTGGGTCGTGGACACAGATCAGGGCGTCGACGAGTTGATCGCATTCTTGGAAGCGCCTAACCGACATCATCCGGTTGTCGTCTTCGCTACGCCCGAGGGTGGCGAAAACCCGGATGAAACTGCAATCCCAGTCCGTCCTTTCATTCGTAAGGTGGTTGGTTTTGCACATGCAGTGATTCTTACCTCTGACGCGGCATTTGCCCTTACGGACCGCCTTGGGCGTGAGTTTTCCGTGTATCGTCAGGCAGTTAGAACCTATAATCCCGGCTTCGATCCCTCATCTGATCTCCCAAGCGATCATCCGCTTGCCTCAGCGTCGCGCATAGCCGATTGGGGCGAAAGCGACGACTTCACTTTCACAGATTTTCTGGTCGAGCAGACGCTCCGCATCACGCGGCCACGAGATGTGTTGGAACGCGAGCAGCCGTCGTTCCAGCACATCAAACGGATTGCTGCACAGCAGGCGCGCGAGAGCGCATCGGCAGCGGGACAAAGTGAAGCGGAAATTCTGCGGTTGGTCGATGAGGAACTGAAGGCCGCAAAGCAGGAAGTGGAAGCCAGTCTCGAATTGGCTCTCAATGCCGACGCCGAGCGCCAGCAGGCGACCTCGGAGCTTCGACAGATCAAAGCAAGCTACATGGCGCTGCAGCAGCGTCTGGATGCTCTTCTTGCTGAGGGTAAAGCGAACAATGTCTTCGAGATCCCAGATACCCTTGACGTAGTCGAAAACTGGTCGCGAACCCATCTGAGCGGCCAAATAGAATTGCATCCACGAGCAATGAAGGCCCTACGCGAATCGAATTTCAAAGATGCAGCGTTTGTCTACAAAGTGCTTCTTATGATGCGCGACTATTACGTTCCAATGCGGCGCATAGGAGGAATCGAATACAAAAACACCTTCGATCAGAAGTTGGCCGAGTTAGGATTGGAAAATACTCCATGCTTTTCGCAGCAGAATAAGGCTAAGCAGTTCGGTGGCGAGTATTTTGTCCGATACCAAGAATCCAAGAGGGAGCTGGATTGGCATTTGAAGGGAAGCGATAGTCGCGACGGAAGGCTGGGCTTTCGGCTTTATTATTTTTGGGATGCTGAGACTGCCCGTGTTGTCGTCGGGTATCTGCCTGGGCACCTGAGCAACGACATTACGTAGAGGCAACATGACTTATAAAAAGAAACTCATCGAAGTCGCGATCCCGCTTGAGGCGATCAATGCAGCCTCTGCACGGGAAAAGTCGATCCGGCATGGACATCCGTCCACGTTGCATCTGTGGTGGGCGCGGCGGCCGTTGGCTGCTTGCCGCGCGGTGCTGTTCGCCCAGCTTGTTGATGATCCGTCGAGCGACCTCAAAAAATTCCCTACGCATGAAGCGCAGGAGGCCGAGCGCAAGCGGCTGTTCGGTATCATTGAAGATCTGGTTCAGTGGGAGAACTCGACCAATGAGGAGGTACTGGAACGCGCCCGCGCTGAAATTCGCAAGAGCTGCGGCGGCGAGCTGCCGCCGGTCTATGATCCATTCTCGGGCGGCGGGTCGATCCCGCTGGAGGCGCAGCGCCTCGGACTGCCCGCCTATGGCTCAGACCTGAACCCGGTCGCGGTGATGATCGGCAAGGCGATGATCGAGATCCCGCCCAAGTTCAAAGACAAGGAACCCATCCACCCCGGCGCGAAGGACCGGCATTTCTACCGCAATGCCGAGGGTCTTGCCGAGGACGTCAAATACTATGGTGAATGGATGCGCGAAAAGGCGTGGGAGCGCATTGGGCACCTCTATCCGCAAGTGGAACTGCCGAAGGTGTATGGCGGTGGCAACGCGACAGTGATCGCTTGGATCTGGGCGCGAACGGTGCCCAGCCCCGATCCCGCGTTTGCCAACGTCCAGGTGCCGATCGCATCAAGCTTCCTGCTGAGCACGAAGACGGGAAAGGAGGCTTGGGTCGAGCCTATCGTTGATAAACAGGCCAAGACCATATCCTACCGTATTAGGCATGGCGGCACCAAGGTCGAAATCGCGGTAGCCAAGGAAGGGACCAAGGCAGGCCGTGGCGCGAATTTCCGTTGCCTTATGTCTGATACGGCAATTACCCCTGACTATGTGAAGAGCAACGGACGCGCTGGCAAAATGGGCCAAACGCTGATTGCTATTGTTGCAGAAGGCAATCGCGGCAGAGCATATGCTTCGCCGACAGAAGCGCACGAGAAACTCGCCTTGTCAGCGAAGTTCGATTGGAAGCCAGAAACCAGCCTGCCGAATGATCCTCGTAATTTTTGGACTGTAGATTATGGGCTGACGACGTTTGGAGATTTGTTCACCAGCCGGCAATTGCTGGCCCTAAATACATTTAGCGACTTGGTTCACCAAGCAAGATTGCAAATCGCCGCTGATGCCTTGGCTCTTGGCTTGTCGTCGGATGACACGCCGCTTCGCAATGGTGGTCAGGGCGCTAAGGCTTATGCTGAAGCCGTGAGTGTTTATCTGGCATTTGCGGCAGACCGTGCTGCTGATGCGTGGAGCGCGCAGGTAAGCTGGAGGAATTCCGTTGAGGCATCGCGCAGCACCTTTGCCCGCCAATCCTTGCCGATGGTTTGGGACTACGTGGAGCTGAATCCCTTCAGTTCGAGTAACGGAAACTGGATAGATGCTTCTGTAGAGTGGGTTTACAAAGCGCTGAGTGCATTCTCGCCCGCATCTTTTGGATTCCTGTCTCAGGGAGATGCTCAAACTGTTCGCTATCCTGGGCCATCGGTTATTTCGACAGATCCACCATATTATGACAACATTGGCTATGCTGATTTATCTGACTATTTCTTTGCGTGGTTGCGCCGTCATCTTAGGGACGTTTATCCGGAGTTGATGGCCACGATTGCTGTTCCGAAATCCGAAGAACTTGTAGCGACCCCGTATCGCCATGGTGGGCGAGAGAGCGCTGAGCAATTCTTTCTAGAAGGTATGAAGCTGGCCGTAAGTAATATGGCAGAGCAAAGCTCAGTATATTTCCCAACCGCCATCTACTACGCCTTCAAGCAAAGTGAGGTCGAAGACCAGGGCGTTGTTTCAACAGGTTGGGCAACCTTCATTCAGGCGGTTATCGATTCCGGTTTTGAGATCAATGCGACATGGCCAATGCGAACCGAGAAGCCGGGCCGAATGATCTCAGTGGGAACGAACGCACTAGCAAATTCTGTCGTTCTCTCTTGCCGTAAGAAGGAAGCTACCGCCGAGGTAATCACCCGCGCCGAGTTCGTTCGCTCACTGAAGCGTGAATTGCCACCCGCAATCTCCGAGCTTCAGGCAGCAAATATTGCTCCCGCCGACATGCCGCAATCGGCCATCGGCCCCGGCATGGGCGTGTTCTCGCGGTACAAAGCTGTTCTCGAATCCGACGATAGCCCGATGAGCGTGAAGACTGCGCTTCAGCTCATCAATCGGGAACTCGACGAATATCTGGGTGGCATTCAGGGCGAGTTTGACGCGGACACGCGGTTCGCTATCACCTGGTTCGAGCAGAACGGCATCGGCAAGGGCGACTACGGCGTTGCTGACAATCTCGCCCGTGCGCGCGGCATCTCGGTCGATAGCGTCAAACATGCCGGGATCGTAGACAGCGCTGCCGGCAAGGTCCGCATCCTCGCACGTGATGAACTCGATCACGATTGGGACCCGGAAGAGGACCGCCACCTGACAGTGTGGGAGTGCCTCCAGCACCTAGTCCGGCAGCACGAGAAGGAAGGCATTTCCCATGACACCGCCGTCCTGCTGAAGAAGATCAACACCCAGGCCGAGGCAGTGAAAGATCTTGCCTACTGCCTCTACGACATCAGCGCCAACAAGCGGAAGGATGCGAAGGAGGCCACGGCTTACAATGCCCTGATCGCCGACTGGACGGAGCTGACGAAGGCTGCGGCAGCTATCCACGACACGCGCGGGAATCGTCAAACCCGCATGGATATTTGAGGGGGAACGGGACGTGGCCAAAAGTACGCGCCAATATGTGTTTGAGGGTATGGAACTGCTGCCGTCGGCGCTGATCCCCTTCGTAGAAAAGAGACTGGAAACCTCCCTCAAGGGACACTGGCAAGTCCAGGTTCTGGAGAAGCTGCCGAGCCTACGCCCCAACAGCAATGGCGAAGTTGGTTGGGATCAGGCCGCGCTGTTCAACGCGATGGATCGCTTCTGGACCGAAGCGTTCAAGGCCGTTCTCGGCCGTGCCGAGCGGTCGCTGGTCAACGAGTTGGGAGACGTCCGCAACAAGCTCTCACACAACGAGACGTTCACCTATGACGACGCCGAGCGGGCGCTCGATTCCATGCGTCGGTTGATGGAGGCGATCAGCGCCGGCGAGACGGCCGAGCAACTCGGCAAGATGCGCGACACCATCCTGCGCACGAAGTTCACCGAGTTGGCGCGTAATGAAGAGCGACGGAAAACCCAGCGACTCGAAATCTCGGTCGAGACCGTGGCCGGCCTGTTGCCGTGGCGGGAGGTGGTCGAGCCCCACCAGGATGTCGCCACCGGCGAGTTCCAGCAGGCGGAGTTCGCGGCCGACCTCGCCAAGGTTCATTCCGGCAGCGCGCCGCCGGAATATCGTGATCCGCGCCAGTTTTTCAGCCGCACCTATCTGACCGAGGGCTTGAGCGCGCTGCTGATCGGCGCCGCGAAGCGGCTGTCCGGCAGCGGCGGAGATCCCGTCGTCGAACTGCAAACCAATTTCGGTGGCGGCAAGACGCACTCGATGCTCGCCCTGTACCACATGGCGGGGCCGACGCCGGTGCAGGACCTGTCAGGCCTGGATCAGTTGCTCGACAAGCTCGGCCTAAGCGTGCCGAAGAGCATCAATCGAGCGGTGCTCGTTGGCACGTCGCGGGGGCCACAGGACGTGTTGAACGCCGACGGAGGCCAGAAAGTCCGCACGACCTGGGGCGAACTGGCCTGGCAGCTCGGTGGCGCCGACGCCTTCGCCATGGTGGCCGAGAATGACGCCAGCGGCATTGCGCCAGGCTCGAACCTGCTGGAGGCGCTGTTCAAGAAGTACGCGCCGTGCCTGATCCTGATCGACGAATGGGTCGCGTACCTGCGGCAGATCTACAAGGTCGAGGGGCTGCCTTCGGGATCGTTCGACGCGAACCTGTCCTTTGTCCAGTCGCTGACCGAGGCGGTCAAGGCCAGTCCCGGCACGCTGCTGGTCGCCTCCCTGCCAGCCTCGCAGATCGAGGTGGGCGGCGAAGGTGGTCAGGAGGCGCTGGCTCGTCTCAAGCAGACGTTCAGCCGCGTGGAATCATCGTGGAGGCCGGCGAGCCAGGAAGAGAGCTATGAGATCGTCCGGCGGCGGCTGTTCAAGGACATCCCCGGCGACAAATTCCATCACCGTGACAACACGCTGAAGCAGTTCGCCAAGCTCTATCGGGAGAACGCCAACGATTTCCCACAGGGCTGTGCGGATGAGGACTATCGCCGCAAGCTGGAAAAAGCCTATCCGATCCATCCCGAACTGTTCGACCAGCTCTATACGAGCTGGGGGTCGCTCGAAAAATTCCAGCGCACGCGCGGCGTACTGCGCTTGATGGCGCAGGCCATTCACGAGCTTTGGATGAACGCCGACCCGTCGGTGATGATCATGCCGGGAAGCGTGGCCGTGAGTTCACCGCGCGTGGAGCCGGAATTGCTCCACTATCTCGACGTGAGCTGGCAGTCGATCATCGCCGGTGACGTCGATGGCACTGCGTCCACGCCTTACAAGGTCGATCAGTCGGCGCCGAACCTGAACCGCTATTCGGCGACTCGTCGGGTCGCCCGCGCGATCTTCATGGGAACCGCGCCCACTGCGCAGCAGCAGAACACTGGCCTCGACGACAAGCAGATCAACCTCGGTGTCGTGCAGCCCGGCGAGCGCCCGGCGATCTTCGGAGATGCGCTGCGCCGGCTGACCAACCAGGCCAAGTTCATGCATGCCGATCTTGGCCGGTACTGGTATTCGATGTCGGCGAGCCTCAATCGCATCGCGGCGGACAAGGCTGCGCAGATCGAGGCGGCCTTGGTCGACGTGACGATTGACGCCGAACTCGGAAAATATGTGAACGGTCTTGCGGATCGCGGGCATTTCGATGCCGTGCAGGTGGCGCCGGCCTCATCGGCCGAAGTCCCCGATGAGGCGGGCGGTGTGCGCGCCGTCGTGCTGGGCGTCAAGCATTCGCATAACGGGCGCGATGGCTCGGATGCGCTGGTCGAGGCGAAAGACATCCTCATGCAACGCGGAAGCACGCCACGTGTCTATCGTAACATGCTGGTGTTCATCGCCGCGGAAACCCGCCAGCTAGATCATCTGAAAGACGCCGTTCGCGCTTCTCTGGCTTGGGGCGAGATCGTCCGCGATACGGAGCGGCTCAACCTCACCCAGAGCGACAGCGCGCTTGCCAAAGCCAAGCTTGCCGAGGCGAACGAAACAATGAAGACGCGCTTGAAAGAGGCGTGGTGCTATCTGCACTATCCGGTTCAGGAGAGCGCCCAGGCCGATTGGGAGTGGCAGTCTGGCAAGATCCCCGCTCAAGACGGGCTGCTGGCGCGGGCGAGCAAGAAGCTGGCGGCTGAAGAAGGTTTACTCGGCGAACTGGGGCCGTCGCGCCTCGATCGCGATCTGCAGAAATACATCTGGAACGACAAGCCTCACCTGTCGCTGAAGGATCTGCGGGAATATCTCAATCGGTACATCTATCTGCCTCGCCTGCGGGGCCAGGATGTCCTCGTCAAGGCGGTCCAGTCGGCTGTCAGCGGCATGTTGCCCGGTCCGTTCGCTTATGCTGAGCGATGGGACGAGAAGTCGGACACCTATCTGGGACTGGCGATCGAACGCGTGGTAAACGCTGTAGTCGTGATCGACAGCGACAGCGTCATTGTGAAACCCGCTGTGGCGGAGGCCCATCGTCCTGTGCCCACCCCGTTCGTTTCGGGCGACACGCCCACGGGGCCTGGTGGCGGCGCGCAACCCATCGGCAGTTCGCCAGAGAGCGATGGACCGGCTGCGCCGCCGGTAGAAAGAAAGCCAACGCGGTTCACCGGTGCGGTGATGATCTCGCCGGAAAGACCTGCGAGGGACATCCATCAGATTGTTGAAGCCATCGTCGAACAGTTGACAACGCTACCCGGCAGCGAGGTGAAACTTCGACTGGAAATCGATGCGGAGGTCCCCTCGGGTCTCGATCGTGCGAAGGTGCGCACCCTTATCGAGAACGCAAACACCCTCGGATTTACGGAAAAGTCTGTGGAATAAGAAGCGAACGACGTTCTCTGAGATCTGAGGCAATTCACTATCGTCGCTCCAAGATTGCAAGCTGCTCGGGCATTTCGAGCGGCTTGATGGCTGTCGGTGGCCTGATAGTCGTTTCCTTTTGGAGTTGTTGGTGAGAACGTATCAATGACCTCCTTCGGCAACGCCGGCGGCCCGCATGGCATCACCCAAGGAATGACCGTCGATCTGGCAGCGGGCGATCACGCGATCAAAGGATGTGACACGCCCGCTGCGTAAGCGGGGCCTGAGGGCCGCCTTGCGCGGTGCCTGCGGATTTCGGATTAACGGGACACCGATTCCGGTAAATCGCGGACAGTCGTTTCATTAATTCCCGGACAGTTTCACGGGATCGACTTTCGTCCGCCTGGTTGATGTCAGCGGCTATTGATTTCGTCGTTTTGCGTTGTGGTCAAGAGCAGCCGTGATTTTGGTTTTCGCATGCTGTCGCCTTCGAGGGCAATTCGATGGGCGTTGTGAACGATACGATCGAGAATAGCGTCGGCGATCGTCGGCTCGCCGATCATCTCATGCCATTGGGCGACCGGCAGTTGCGCGGTGATGAGGGTCGATTTCCTGCGATAGCGCTCTTCGAAGATTTCCAGGAGATCGCGCCTCTGCTGATCGGTGAGGGCATGCGTGCCCCAATCGTCGAGGATCAGCAGTTGGACGCGGGCGAGCTTGTCGACCAGTCGTGGGAAGCGGCCGTCGAGACGGGCGAGCGCCAGATCTTCGAAGAGCCTGGGCATGCGGACATAGAGAACGGAATAGTCGAGCCGCGCGGCCTGTCGTCCGATGGCGCAGGCGAGCCAGGTTTTGCCTGTTCCCGTTTGTCCGGTGAGGATCAGATGTTCATGGGCTTTGAGCCAGGCTCCTTGCGCGAGCGAGAGGATTTGCCGACGGTCGAGCCCCCGTGTTGCGGCGAAGTCGATGTTCTCGATACAGGCGTCGGGGAAGCGCAGTTTGGCGGTTACCAGCCGATTGGTCAGGCGCTTGTCGGCACGAACGGCGATCTCCCGGTCGAGCATCAGGCCGAGCCATTCATCGCGGCTGAGATCGTTGCCCTGCGGCTGGTCGCTCAGTTCGCGATAAGCTGTCGCCATGCCGGACAGGCCGAGCGCGATCATCTGGTCGAGGGTTGGATGAGTGAGCATTGAGAGGCTTCCTTTCTTCACTGGTAATAGGAGCTGCCGCGGATGTTGTTGTGTGGAGGAGCGGGCTTAACCGGCTCGGCGGCGGGCGGAGCCTGATCGAGACCGGATTTGAGGATGGTGCTGACGGACGAATAGCTGAGCGCATTGATCGTCAGCGCCCGTTCGCATGCCGCCTCGAGACGCTCGGGGCCGTAGCGACGCGAGAGTGACAGAACGCCCTGCGCGGCGCGGTATCCCTGCTGCGGATGCGGCCTGTCGCGCATCAGCCGCTCGACCAGAATCGCCGTATTGCCGCCGACCTTCGCGGCCTGCTTGATCAGGCTCGCCGGCGTGGTGTTGGCGTAGTGCTGATGCGTCTTCGGCATGTGCTCGCTGACGGTGACGTGCCCGGCGCGCTGCGAGGTGCGGCGGTGGCTGGCGACACGCTTGTGATCGTGGAAGACTTCGACGATCCGGGAGGTCAAGCGAACCTCGACCTGCCGGCCGATCAGGCGATGCGGCACAGAGTAGAAGGCCTTATCGACCTCGACATGGTAGTCGGGATGGACCTTCGCCGATTTCCATTCGGCATATTCGAAGGCGGTTGCCGGAAGCGGCGCAAGTGCCGCGCGTTCGATCTCCTCGAAGAGCCGACGCCGGGACTTGCCGATGCGGCGCATCGGCCGATTGTTGAGATCGTCGAGAAGCTGGCTGATCCGGATGTTGAGGTCGGCAAGGCTGAAGAAGTGCTCGTTGCGCAGCCGCGCCAGGATCCAGCGCTCGACGATGAGGACGCTGCCTTCCACCTTCGCCTTGTCCTTTGGCCGTTTTGGACGAGCAGGCAGGACCGTCGTGTCGTAATGCTCGGCGAAGGCCGCAAACGTCGCGTTGATCGTCGGCTCGAACCACAAGGGCTTGGCAACGCCCGCCTTCAGATTGTCGCAGACGATGGCTTTCGGCACGCCGCCGAAGAAGCTCAGCGCCCGTTGCTGGCCCTCGATCCAGTCCGGCAGCCTCTGGCTGAAGCTCGCATAGGCAAAGGTCAAGAGCGACGCCGGCAGCACCGCGACGAAGATCTGCGCCGGCCGGATCTCGCCGCTTAGAGGATCGATGATGGCCACGGTCTGTCCGGCATAATCCGTCTGTATCGCCGCGCCGGCGGTGTGGCGATTGCGGAAAGTCGCATTGGCTCGCTGTTCGAAAGCGGCAAACCGCTCGCAGAACCATGTGTATCCATAGCCATTCGGGTGCCGCTCGCGATATTCCTGCCATAGCAGTGTCAGCGTCACCCCTTTGCGCTTCAGCTCGCTGGCGATGTTCGCCCAACTGGGCTCGTCCAGATCCTGCGGCGGCCGCCCGCGGCGGTGGAACAGGCGACGCTGCAAAACGGCGTCGTCATCAAGGCCGGGCGGCAGGGGCCAGCATGACAGACCCTCTTCCCGAGCCCGCAGAAGGTAGGTCGACACGGTCGTTTTGCTGATCTTCAGCCGTTCCGATATCGCCCGAACAGAAAGCCCTTGTTCGTGCGCCAGTCTCAAAATCGATCGAATGTCCTTCACACTCGTAAGTCTCGCCTGCTTCCGTCTCGCCATTCACCCCACCTCGCTCAAATCGAGGTGCAGAATGACAAAGACGGCGCGGGCGAAAGTCGATCTTTTGTCGCCGAGAAAACTGTCCGGGATTTACCGAAATCGCTGTCCGGGAATTAGCGAAATCCCTGTCCCGGATTTAGCGAAAACGCTGTCCGCGATTTAATGGAATCGCTGTCCGCGAATTACCGAAACCCGCACGGTGCCCATTCGCCGGGATGATTGCCGCTCTTTTAGGGAGGTGGCGGGTGTCGGACGAGATCGAGGTTTCAGCAAGCGAACGGGCGAGTAGTCATATGAGTAATCGTATGAGTAGTCGGATGGAGGTCGTTAGCCGGGTGTCGGGTCGGCGGCGGTGGACGGTAAAGCAGAAGCTATCCGTGCTGCGGGATGCATTCGGCCCGGAGGGCTGCGTGCGTACGGCCTGTGAACGCCATGATGTCGGCAGCGGCTCGATCTACACTTGGCGGCGCCAGGCGATGTCCGGTGAGCTTGCCGGGGTTCGCAAGTTGGCCGAGCCGGCATTTGCGGAGGTGCAGATCAGCGAGCAGCCAGCCTTGCCTGCCCCGACAGTTGCAGCGAGCAGCGGCGGCGTGATTGGCATCGAACTGCCGTCTGGTATCAGGGTGAGCGTGGATGCCACGGTCGATGCCGATGCCCTGTCACGGGTGATCGGTATCCTGACGCGATGATCCCGCTGCCGCCATCGACGCGGATCTTCCTGGCCTGCGGTGCGACCGACATGCGTAAGGGTTTCGACGGCCTGGCGGTGATGACGCAGCAGGTTCTGGAGCAGAGCCCCCATTCCGGTGCGCTGTTCGCTTTCCGGGGCAAGCGCGGCGATCTGGTGAAGCTGCTTTGGTACGACGGCCAGGGCATGTGTCTGTTTTCCAAGCGGATGGACCGGGGGCGCTTCGTGTGGCCGTCGACCAAGACGGGGTCGGTGGTGATGACGGCGGCGCAGCTTTCGATGCTCTTGGAAGGCATCGACTGGCGGCGACCTGAACGCACTTTCACTCCTTCATTGGCGGGGTAAAACGCCCATTTTCTGGTGCTTTTATTAGCGTTTCGACCATCGATCTGCTATATGATCGTGGTGTCGGACGCAGGCCTTTCCACCCCTGATAAAGACGCTCGGATCGCCGAGCTTGAAGCTGCATTGGCAGCTGCCCACGCCGATATTTCCGCCCGCGACATCCTGATCGATACGCTGCGCGTGCAGATTGCGCGCCTCAAGCGGATGCAGTTCGGCAAGTCGTCCGAGAAGCTCGATACCCAGATCGCTCAGCTTGAGCTGGCGCTCGAAGAACTCGAAGGCGAGGCCATCGTCGCCGCCGCGCGTCGAGGCGATCCAGTAGCCGTCGATCGGCCATCACCGGTTCGGACGCTGCCAGCTCATCTGCCGCGCGAGGAGCAGCGGATCGAGCCCGAGCAGGGTAACTGCACCTGTCCCGACTGCGGCGGCGCGCTGCGGCCGCTGGGGCAGGATAGCGACGAGATGCTCGATGCCGTGCCGGTGCAGTGGCGCGTCGTTCGGACCATCCGCCCCAAATATAGCTGCCGGGCGTGCGAGAAGATCGTGCAGGCGCCCGCGCCGGTGAAGGCGATAGCGCGGGGCAAGGCGACCTTCGGCACCCTGGCCCATGTCGTCGTCTCCAAGTTCGACCATCACCTTCCGTTATACCGCCAGGCCGAAATCATGGCCGCGCAGGGCATCGAGATCGACCGCTCGACGCTGGCAGGCTGGGTCGGCCAGGCATCTGTCCTGCTCGATCCGATCATCAACCGCATCCGCGAGGTCGGACTGACCGCTTCAAAGATCCACACCGACGATACACCGGTCCCCATGCTCGATCCGGGACGTGGCAAGACGGCAACCGGCAGGCTCTGGGCCTATGCCGTCGACGATCGGGGCTGCGGTGCCATGACCCCGCCGCTGGTCTGGTATGAGTTCACCACCGACCGGACAGGCGCACATCCCCAACGGCAGCTGGCCAGTTTCACCGGCTATCTTCAGGCGGACGGCTATGCCGGATACGACAAGCTCTACGACACCAACCGCGTCACCGAGGTCGCCTGCTGGGCGCATTTCCGGCGCAAGATATTCGACATTCATGCGACCAAGCCGACACCGCTCACCACTGATCTGCTTGAACGCATCGGTCAGCTCTATGAGATCGAGGCGGAGGTTCGCGGCCACCAGCCCGATATCCGACGACGAAGCCGACAGGACCGCACCAAGCCGCTGATCGACGAACTGCGCCAGGCGCTCGACGATGCCCTGCGCCGCCTTTCGCCCAAATCCGAGATGGCCAAGGCCATTGCCTATGGTCGCAAGCGCTGGGTCGCTCTGACGCGCTTTCTCGATGATGGACGTCTGGAAATCGATAACAACATAGCCGAGCGCGCCATGCGCTGCGTGGCCCTGGGTCGCAAAAACTGGTTGTTTGCAGGTTCAAAAGCAGGCGGTGATCGCGCAGCTGCCATCTATTCCGTCATCGAGAGCGCCAAACTCAATGGCCTCGAACCACAGGCCTATATCGCCGACGTCATCGCCAGGATCGCTGGCAACTGGCCTGCTACCCGCTGGGATGAGCTCATGCCGTGGAACTGGCGGACCGATCAGCAACCGATCGCCGCAGCCGCCTGATCTGCGGTCTCCAGGCCCCGCTTACCCCGCTGCGTCCGCGCTCGGTTCTGCACAGTACGGATCGACCGAAAGCGATTCGGATGAGCGCTTGTTTCGCCGCTTCACCCGCGGGATCGTGCAATTCCGGTGCGTTGAAGTCAGCGAGACGAACCTCGACCCACTCTCCAGGCCTATTGGTTTGCCCAACGCACAGGCTATCGCCATCCCCCACGTACCGTATCGTGCCGGTGAAGGTCGCGTCGGGTTGCTTCGGGAGAGGGCCTTCACAGGGATCGGCCGCGGCTGAGGTGGCGAAACCAAGTGACGCGAAAATCGCGGCGGCAAGGAGTAAGCACTTGTTCATGCTGCCTTCCTTAGGGCGCGGCTACCCCGCTTTTGGGCCAAAAGTGCGCGGACGAATTTATCCCACTTGACCATGGCGGCTCGCTTCTCGGGCATATAGTTCCAGCGGTCGTAGCTCTTTGAGCTGACGTCCTGAAGAGTGTGATTTTGGAGGCGATCACGGATTTCCTTAGAAAGTCCCGCTTTGCCAGCCAGCGTCTTCCAGGTTCTACGTAAGTCCCGGTTGGTGACATATGGGATCACCTCACGGTCACGCTGACGCCACATGAAGGAATAGAGCGTGCCATGGCTGACGGGCTTCGATGGATCCTTCGCCGAAGGGAAGAACCAGCCGTGAGCGTTGGGTGTGATGGACTCGATTAGGTCGGCAGCGGCGCTGGGCACAGGGATGGCATGGGGCTTACCATTCTTTGTCTTGGACCAGTCGATTATACGTTCTTTGGCATCCCACTGATCGATATGCAGCCGAGCAATCTCCTCCACGCGCTGGCCGGTCAACATGAGAATGCGGACAGCTCTGGTGTAGGGCGGATGGACAGGAGTGTCGGGGCACTCGAGCCACCGATAGAGACGCAGGAATTCCTCCTCATCCAACCAGCGCGTCCCGACCTTCTTAGGCTCCGTCGGGATGCCCGCCGCAGGGTTGTAGACGAGGCGAAAGCGTCGAGAAGAGGACGATCGATAGTCGTGCTCTGATTTCAGGCCCCAGCTATAGGCGGATCGGATATAACTACGGACGTGATCAGCCATCGATCGCTTTCCACGTTCGTAAATGGGGCGGATTACGTCGGTAATTTCCTCAGGATCGATATCGCGCGCGGGACGGTTGCGTCCGAGTATATCCGCGACTTTGTTCAACCCTTTTTCGGCTTCCTTCCAGGAAGGCTTTCCCGCTTCCTTGAGATGGGCGACATAGGCTTCGAAAAGGTCTGCGACTGTGCCTGGCCGCGTGTCTCCGGCGATCTTGATACTGCGACCTTTCTGGATCACGTCGGCAAAATCGCGCTGAAATACCTCTCGCGCCTTCGAGAGGGGCATCGCGGGATATGACCCAAGCTTCTTCTTGATCCGCTTTTGGTCACGCCACTGCTGAGCCATCCAGTCCGCCGTCACGCGGGTTGGCATCGGCTTCATGACCAGAACCAGGCGACCGGTTCCGTGTCCCTCGCCATCGACGAGGCTAAGTTGTTTGCCAGTCTGCTCTACCTGTTTAAGGGCGCGGCGAATTTCTCCATCTGTAAGGCTTGGCACTGGGGTCTCCCGTCGGCTTCCAAGTGGGGTCGCCAGACGGTTTTGTGGGGTCGGCGACTGGGGTCAAAAAGGGCTTCGATCCCCTTAAAACCGACCCCAATATGCCATGATATCCGGGGGCACGACAAGACAGAAAATCATTGTGTTTCAATGGTGTTGAGCGTGATCCAGCGTGATCGAAATGGGGGTAGTGGGATGGTTATGGACGAGAATAATCGCGGTCGCGGAGAGTTCGAGTGCGCGCTTGACCACTTCACGCGGATAGACCGGCGTATGGTCGATCGTGCCCGTCTGCTGCACCTCGTCGGCGATCAACGCGTTGCGCTTGTCGAGAAAGAGGATGCGGAACTGTTCCTTGGTCTCGTAGGCCATTGCCGCATGGCAATAATCAATGACGGCGCTCCAGGAGGAGAGAAGGTGCTTTTGCCGAAGCTCGCTCTTCAGGGTGCGGTGACCGATGGTGGAGATCAGCTTGAGATCGAGAGCAACGGTCTCGCCGATACCGTCCACCTCCTGCAACAGCCCGATCGGTGCGCCGAAGACGCCGGCAAGCGTTCCGAAACGGCTGATGAGGGCCTTGGCGATCGGTTTGGTATCCTTGCGCGGGATCAGCCGAAACAACAGCATTTCCAGGATTTCGTAGTCGGCAAGCGCCGCGTCGCCGTGCTGGCGATAGCGCGCCCGCAACCGATCGCGATGGCCGTGATAATGCGCTTCGGGTGCCGGCGCCTTCTTGGGCGCAGATTCTCTGTCCAATTGCAATTGCGGAAAAAACGTCCTTTCGTCCGCCGACAGCGCTTCATCGCCCTCAGGGGAGATCGGACGCTTCGTCATGCGGCGCCGACGTTGTTGAGGCCCGGCTTGAACAGGCCGGCGGGCGACAGCGTGAAGATTTCGCATCCCTCGGCGGTCACGCCGACCGTGTGCTCGTATTGCGCCGAAAGCGACCGGTCGCGGGTAACGGCGGTCCAGCCATCCGAAAGCACTTTCACATGCGGACGGCCGAGATTGATCATCGGCTCGATGGTGAAGATCATGCCCTCACGCAATTCAGGGCCTTCATTGGCGCGGCCGTAGTGCAGGATGTTCGGCGCATCGTGAAAGAGCTTGCCAACACCGTGGCCGCAGAAATCGCGCACCACCGAGCAGCGCTCCGCTTCGGCATAGGTCTGGATCGCCTCGCCGATGGCGCCGGTGCGTGCGCCCGGGCGTACGGCGGCAATGCCGCGCATCAGGCTTTCATGGGTGACGTCGAGCAGCCGCTCGGCCGCGCGCTTGATCTCGCCGACCGGATACATGCGGCTCGAGTCGCCATGCCAGCCATCGACGACATAGGTGACGTCGATATTGACGATGTCGCCTTCGCGCAGCGGCTTGTCGTTGGGAATCCCGTGACAGACGACGTGATTGATCGAGGTGCAGGAGGACTTCGTGTAGCCACGGTAGTTCAGCGTCGCGGGCAGGGCGCCATTGTCCATGCCGAACTCGAAGACGAAGCGGTCGATCTCATCGGTCGTGACACCCGGTTGAACGCGCGAGACGAGTTCGTCGAGGCAGCGTGCCGTTAGCTGGCAGGCCGTGCGCATGCCCTCGAAACCTTCCGGTCCGTAGAGCCGGATAACGCCGGTGTTTTTATAGGGGGCAGACCCTGCCTCGATGTACGTCACCATTCCAAAGCTTTCGTTTGTTCCAAGTCGGATTTCATAGAGCAGCGAGGGCCGCTTCGTCCACTGTCATCAACCCGGTCGGACGGATTTGGGTCGGCGAAACCTGACATTTGATCGCATAGGCCTCGACCCCGCGTGCCATGGCGCGGTCAAAGGCTTGCGCATAGGCCGGGTCGAAGTCGCGGCAGATTCGCAAGCGGTCGCAGTCGCCGCGCTGCACGAGATAGATCATGACGGCGCGATGGCCGCCTTCGACCATGTCGCCGAGCTCGTCGAGATGCTTGGCGCCGCGTGCCGTCGGGCTATCCGGAAACTCGGCGAGACCGGGCCTGCGGCTGAAATGCACGTTCTTCACCTCGACATAGGCAAGGCCGCGAACGGGGTCGGTGAGCAAGATATCGATCCGCGAATTGCGGCCGTATTTCTGTTCCCGCGCTAAGTCTTGGTACAGGTGCAGGTCGGAAACGAGGCCCAGCCGAATGGCTTCTTCGGCGAGCCGGTTCGGCAAGCCGGTATTGATCCCGACGAGCGTGCCGTCGGCTTCGACGATTTCGAGCATGTGACGGTATTTCCGCGTCGGGCTGTCGTGTTCCGACATCCATATGCGTGAGCCCGGCGTCGTCAGACCGCGCATCGAGCCGGTGTTCGGGCAGGATCCGGTCAAGGCTGTGCCGTCCGGCTGGACCGCATCGAAGAGAAAGCGCTTGTAGCGCTGTACGAGGGTTGCCTGTGCGAGCGGCGGATCGAAGATCAAGACATTTCCTGCAACTGTATCATGCCCGGGCGCGAACGTAGGAGCCCGGGGCTTCTTCGAGCGAATTCAGTGGACCACCGGGCTTGCGGGCCGGAACACGTCTCTTGTCGAGCTTCTCGATCCATTGGTGCCAATGCGGCCACCAGGATCCCGGCGTTTCCTTCGCGGCCTTGAACCAGTCGTCGAACTCGCCCTTGGGCGCGCCTCCGGTCCAGAACTGGTATTTTCCCTTGTCCGGCGGATTGACGACGCCGGCGATGTGGCCCGAGCCGGAGAGCACGTAGGTAACCTTGCCGCCGAAGGAAGAGCTGCCGAGGAAAACCGAGCGCGGCGGAGCGATGTGATCTTCCTTGGTGGCGAGATTGTAGATCGGGATCTTCACGTCGCCGAGCGACACCTGCCGGCCCGCAAGCACCATCTCACCCTTCGACAGTTTGTTCTCGAGGTAGCAATTGCGCAGATAGAAGGAGTGGTTGGCTGCCGGCATCCGCGTCGAATCGGAATTCCAGTAGAGCAGGTCGAAGGGCAGGGGATCCTGCCCCTTGAGGTAGTTGTTGACGAAGTAGGGCCAGATGAGCTCAGAGGCGCGCAGCATGTTGAAGGCGGTCGCCATCTTCGAGCCGTCGAGATAGCCGGTCACGCTCATGTTCTGTTCGATCTGGCGAATCTGGTCTTCGTCGACGAAGACCTTGAGGTCGCCCGCATGGGTGAAATCGACCTGGGTCGTGAAGAGGGTCGCCGAGCGGATGCGGTCGTCGCCTTCGGCAGCGTGCAGCGCAAGGGTCGCCGCCAGCAAGGTGCCGCCGACGCAATAGCCGATGGCGTTGACTTCGCGCTCGCCGGTCGCCTGCTCGACGGTGTCGAGGGCAAAGCCGATGCCTTCGCGGGCATAAGCTTCCCAGTCCTTGGTCGCATGCCGTTCGTCCGGGTTCACCCAGGAGATCACGAACACCGTATGCCCCTGGTCAACGGCCCATTTGATGAAGGATTTCTGCGGGTTGAGGTCGAGGACGTAGAATTTGTTGATCCACGGCGGGCAGATCAGCAACGGTCGCTTCAGCACCGTCTCCGTCGTTGCTTCATACTGCAGGACCTGGCAGACGTCGCTCTGGGCGATGACCTTGCCGGGCGTGATCGCGATATTCTCGCCGATCGCGAACTTGCTGGTGTCCGTCTGCCGCAGCTTGAGGTCGCCACGGCCGGCGGCGACGTCCTCGGCGAACATCTGCATGCCTTTGACGAGATTGGCGCCGTTCGACGCGACGGTTTCGCGATAGAGTTGCGGATTGGTGGTGACGAAATTCGTGGGGGAGAGCGCGCTCGAAACCTGCCGGACGTAGAAGGCCGCCTTGTGCTTGGTGTGATCGTCGAGCCCTTCGGCATCCTCGACCATGCGCTCGGCCCAATCCGATGTGACGAAATAGGCCTGCCGGATGAAATCGAAGAACGGGTTCTTCACCCAATCCTCGTCGGTGAAGCGTTTGTCGTTACGCGGGAGCGCGACCGGCTGCGCCGTCCCGACGTCGCCGGACATGCGATGGAGCGTCCGCGACCAGATCTCGAAGAAGCTCCCCATCAGATGCGTCTGTGCTTCAAGCGTGCGGCGCGGATCGGAAAGCCAGTATTCGGAGACCTTGGACAGCGTTTTCACCATGTCGGTGACCGGCTCGGCGAAGACGTCCGATTTCTGCCCCGATTCACGCGGCGCCAGCCAGGCGGAGGCCGCCTTGCCGAGTTGCTCCATGGCGCGGGCGAGGTTGACGGCGAGGCTTTCCGGGTCTTTGACGATGTAGGGCTCGACGGATTTTGGGTCGAAACCCGTGAAGCCGTCCTTGCCATTGGTGCCTTCCGTTTTCCTCTCTGCTGTCACTCGGCTTCCTCCACAGCATCTTGTTTGTTTTGTATTTTTACATTCTGCCCGAAAATGATTACAAGGGCTAGGCGCATCGTCGCGCCGTCAGATCAGAGGTTCTCTTCAGTATGCTTGCCGTCGGAAAACAGCGTTCCATCACCTGGCTTGCCGGGATCGTTCTGCTAGGTACGCTTGCAGGCTGCAACAGCCAGACGACGAACTTCGAGAACTATCCCTCGGTCTACGGCCAAAAGCCGGCCGCGACGACGCAGATGACGAACGAGGAGGCGGCCGACATGCAGGCGCGCCTGACATCGCTTGGCGCTGCGCGCAAGTCCGGCGCGATCTCGGAAGCGGAATATCAGCGTCGTCTGAAGGAAATGCGTGCGCTCGCCGAACAGCACGGTGCCGACACCCTGAAAGAGATCCAGAATTAGCGCTTGCCTTTCCGGTGATTTGGACGCAAAGCGTTCAATGGCCGCAAGGACGGCCGTTCACCACAGCGCACGGTTTCGCGAAGGCTTGAGCCGCTGGCGGGAGCGTGCGCCAAACGAGGTTTGGAGATGGAAGAGTTTCACAAAGTCCGGCGTTTGCCGCCCTATGTTTTCGAACAGGTCAACCGTTTGAAAGCAAGCGCGCGAGCGGCCGGTGCTGACATCATCGACCTCGGCATGGGCAATCCGGATCTTCCCACACCACAGTCGATTGTCGACAAGCTCTGCGAGGTCGTTCAGGACCCGCGCACGCATCGTTATTCGTCGTCGAAGGGCATTCCCGGGCTGCGTCGTGCCCAGGCCGCCTACTACGCCCGTCGCTTCGGCGTCAAACTCAATCCGGAAACGCAGGTCGTCGCCACCCTTGGATCCAAGGAAGGCTTCGCCAACATGGCCCAGGCGATCACCGCGCCGGGCGATGTGGTCCTGTGCCCGAACCCGACCTATCCGATCCACGCCTTTGGCTTCCTGATGGCCGGTGGGGTCATCCGCTCGATCTCGGTCGAGCCTGATGAGACCTTTTTCCCGCCGCTCGAGCGCGCCGTGCGCCACTCGATCCCGAAGCCGCTGGCGCTGATCCTCAACTATCCGTCGAACCCGACGGCGCAGGTCGCGACCCTCGACTTCTACAAGGACGTAATCGCCTTTGCGAAGAAGCACGACATCATCGTGCTTTCGGATCTCGCCTATTCGGAAATCTACTTCAACGACGCACCGCCGCCGTCCGTGCTGGAGGTTCCGGGCGCGATCGACTGCACGGTCGAGTTCACCTCGATGTCGAAGACCTTCTCGATGCCGGGCTGGCGCATGGGCTTTGCCGTCGGCAATGAGCGGCTGATCGCGGCGCTGACCCGCGTGAAGTCGTACCTCGACTACGGCGCCTTCACGCCGATCCAGGTGGCGGCAACCCAGGCGCTGAACGGTGATGGCAGCGACATCGCCGAAGTCCGCAACGTCTACAAGCGCCGCCGCGACGTGATGGTCGAGAGCTTCGGCAAGGCGGGCTTCGACGTGCCGCCGCCGGCGGCGACGATGTTTGCCTGGGCGAAGATCCCGGAGAAGTTCCGCCATCTCGGTTCGCTCGAGTTCTCGAAGCTCCTGGTCGAGAAGGCTGATGTCGCGGTTGCTCCGGGCATCGGCTTCGGCGAGCAGGGCGACGACTACGTGCGTCTGGCCCTCGTCGAAAACGAGCACCGCATTCGCCAGGCGGCGCGCAATATCAAGAAATTCCTGTCGACTGCCGACGAGACGATGCACAACGTCATCTCGCTCAACGCGCACAGGTAAATAAGACGGGAGGCGCGCTTTTGGGTGCGCCTCCTTCCACACCGGCCCCGCGGTTCTCGCGGCTCGCCCCTTACATGTTAGGAAATGGCTATGGCAGATGCCCTCAAAATCGGCATTGCGGGCTTGGGTACCGTCGGTGCCTCGCTCGTGCGAATCCTCCAGGATCGTCACGAGATGCTTGCGACAACGTGCGGGCGGGCAATCGAGACCACGGCCGTAACGGCGCGCGACCGCAACAGGGATCGCGGCGTTGACCTTTCGCAAATCAAATGGTTCGACGATGCCGTCTCGCTTGCGCGTGACGCCGATATCGACGTCTTCGTCGAATTGATGGGCGGCTCGGGCGATCCAGCCTATTCCGCCGTCAAGGCTGCCTTGCAGCGTGGCGTTCATGTGGTCACCGCCAACAAGGCGCTGCTCGCGGCCCATGGCATCGAGCTCGCCAAGATCGCCGAGGAAAAGGGCGCACTTCTGAACTACGAGGCGGCCGTCGCCGGCGGTATCCCGGTGATCAAGGCTCTGCGCGAGTCCATGACCGGCAATACGATCTCGCGCGTCTACGGGATCATGAACGGCACCTGCAACTACATCCTGACGAAGATGGAGAAGGAAGAGCTTTCCTTCGAAGCCTGCCTCAAGGATGCGCAGCGTCTCGGTTACGCGGAAGCCGATCCGGCCTTCGACATCGAAGGCAACGACACGGCGCACAAGCTGTCGATCCTGACGAGCCTCGCCTTCGGTACGGCGATCGCTGCCGACGACATCTATCTCGAAGGCATCACCAACATCTCGATCGACGACATCCATGCGGCGGCCGATCTCGGTTACCGGATCAAGCTCCTGGGGGTCGCGCAGCGTACCGACAGCGGCATCGAGCAGCGCGTCCACCCGACGATGGTGCCCTATGATTCCGTCATCGCCCAGGTCGACGGCGTGACCAATGCGGTCGCGATCGAATCCGACATTCTCGGCGAATTGCTGATGGTCGGCCCCGGTGCCGGCGGCAACGCGACCGCCTCGGCCGTTCTCGGCGATATCGCCGATATTGCCAAGAGCCGTCCCGGTGCTCAGCACGTTCCGGCCTTCGGCCGCCCGACCAATGCGCTGCTTCCCTACAAGCGCGCGCAGATCCAGAGCCATGAGGGCGGCTATTTCATCCGCCTGAAGGTCGTCGACCGCACCGGCGTTTTCGCCAGCATCGCCACGCGCATGGCGGATAACGGCATCTCGCTGGAATCGATCATGCAGCACTCCAAGCACGTGATGGAGAGCGGCGAACCGCAGACGATCATCCTGGTTACACATGCGACGTCGGAGCACTCCGTTCGCGATGCCATCAAGGCGATCAAGAGCGAGGGCTATCTCGTCGGCGAGCCGCAGGTCATCCGCATCGAGCGTCCGAAGGCGAACTGAGGGCGGCACAGACCTCAACCGCAAGGCATGGCGGCGCATGGCGCCGGCTTGCCGCCGATAAATTGGAAGCCTCGCCGCGCAAGTAAGCCGGCGAGGCTTTCTCGTATGGGCATGTCAGCCGAGCGGCGCCGAAAACGGAGCTCGGACCGTGGATCTCTGTGTATGCCGTTCCAAAAACGGTCACGATTGTCGGGGTTATGCGCTAAGAAAAGTTAAGCGCAGGCGGGTGGACGAACATGGAAGAATTGGTGGATCCGGTACAGCGGGCCTTTCTCGGCGTCGAGCAGTCGGTCAGCGGTCAGCGCTGGGTGTCACGGCTTGATCAGGCGGGTCAGAACCGGGCGCTCGCCATCAGCCAGGTCCACGGCTATTCCGATCTCCTTGGTCGCGTGCTTGCCGGCCGTGGCGTCGTGCTCGACGATGCCGCGAGCTTCCTCGATCCGACGCTTCGATCGCTGATGCCGGATCCGGATACGCTCACCGATTGCCGCAAGGCGGCCGATCGCCTCGCGATGGCCATCAAGCGGCGTGAGAAGGTCGTGGTATTCGGCGACTACGACGTCGACGGTGCCGCTTCGTCGGCGCTCATGACCCGATTCCTCCGTCACTTTGGCATCGATGCGGAGATTTACATTCCCGATCGGATTTTTGAGGGCTACGGGCCGAACCCGGCAGCGATCGAACAACTGATCGACAAAGGCGCCGAACTTATCGTCACTGTTGACTGCGGCTCGACAAGCCATGAAGCACTTGCCGTTGCGGAGAGGCGTGGCGTCGACGTCGTCGTCATCGACCACCACCAAGTGGGGTCGGCCCTGCCAGCCTGTCACGCGCTGGTCAATCCCAATCGGGAAGACGATCTTTCCGGGCAGGGGCATCTCTGTGCCGCCGGCGTCGTCTATCTGGTTCTCGTCAACACCTTGCGCGTGTTGCGCAGTGCCGGCGATGGCCGCACCGCATCCTTCGATCTGCTCGCGCAGCTCGACCTGGTGGCGCTCGCGACCGTCTGTGACGTCGTGCCGCTCAAGGGGCTCAACCGCGCCTATGTCGTCAAGGGACTGATCGCGGCGCGGCATATGGGCAATGTCGGGCTTGCGGCGCTGCTGCGCAAGGCGGCGATCGGTGGCCCGGTTACGCCCTATCACTTGGGCTTTCTCGTGGGACCGCGAATCAATGCCGGCGGCCGCATCGGCGATGCGGCGCTCGGTAGCCGTCTGCTGGCGATGGACGATGCCGGTGCGGCGGAAAAGATCGCCGCGCAGCTTGATGAACTCAACCGCGAGCGGCAGGCCATGGAAGCCGTCATGCTGGCCGAAGCCGAGGCCGAGGTTCTCGCGGAGTACGGCACGGGCGAGGGCGCGTCGGTGATCGTCACGGCGCGGGAAAACTGGCACCCTGGCATCGTCGGACTGCTCGCCGCCCGCATCAAGGAAAAATTCCGCCGGCCGACCTTTGCCATCGCCTTCGACCCGAACGGCCGCGGCACCGGCTCCGGCCGCTCGATCAACGGGTTCGACATGGGCAAGATGGTCCGGGCGGCGGTTGACGGCGGCCTGCTGATCAAAGGCGGCGGCCATGCGATGGCTGCCGGCCTTACGGTGGAGCGCGCGAAGCTCGGCAAGCTCAGGCAGTTCTTCGAGGAGCGGGCGGAGGCGGCAGTACGCGACCTCGTCGCCATCCAGACACTCAAGGTCGACGGTGCGCTCGCTGCCTCCGGCGCGACATTGGAGCTCATAGATCTCCTGGAACAGGCAGGCCCCTATGGCTCGGCGCATCCGCAACCGGTCTTCGCCTTTCCGCAGCACCGGCTGCGCGACAGCCGACAGGTGGGTGCCAACCACATCAAGGTGACGTTGGAAGGCCAGGACGGCAGCCGGCTCGACGGGATTGCGTTCCGGGCAACGGAGACGCCGCTCGGCGATTTCCTGCTCGCAAGCCGCGGCGCGTCGATTCATGTCGCCGGCTCGGTGTCGGCGGATCTGTGGCAAGGCCAGCGTCGTGTGCAATTGCGCGTCACGGATGCCGCGAAGGCGCTGTAAAATCGCTGCCCGAGAACCGCTCGGGTTCACCCATCGATGATTGAGTACCGGCTGGTGCTCTTACGAGCAGGGATTGGCACGCCCAACGGGACTCGAACCCGTGTTACCGCCGTGAGAGGGCGGCGTCCTGACCGCTAGACGATGGGCGCCCATGCTTCTCGCTGATGACTTGCAACGCAGTCTGGCGACCGTGAGCAATTCACCGGCGCATATTATCCTCTTTCAGCTCAAACCTCGACATCAATTCAGAGGCATCGCTTCCAGGGTGCCGAGACGCGATCGAGCATGAGTTGCAATCGCGCGGATACTGCGGCCCTAATATTGGAAATGTGGGGGAAAAGGTCAACACAGTGGCACGCCCTAGGGGAGTCGAACCCCTCTTCCCAGAATGAAAATCTGGTGTCCTAACCGATAGACGAAGGGCGCACTCGCTGTGTGGGCGCCTTATATCCAGCGACTCTGGAGACCGCAAGCGCCAATCGCAGGATTTTTGTGCTTTTCCTGTTAAAAACAGCAGGAAAAAATTCAGCGCCTGAAGAGCTGGAATCAGAGACGCGTCCGACACAGCAAGTTGCTGTTTCAGATGAGAAAAATGTCGAATTTCATGGAAAGGAGATCAACACAGTGGCACGCCCTAGGGGAGTCGAACCCCTCTTCCCAGAATGAAAATCTGGTGTCCTAACCGATAGACGAAGGGCGCACTCGCTGTGTGGGCGCCTTATATCCAGCGACTCTGGAGACCGCAAGCGCCAATCGCAGGATTTTTGTGCTTTTCCTGTTAAAAACAGCGAGAAAAATCCGACGGTCCAGCGGGCGGAATCGGATGCGCCGCGAAGCCAGAAAGTCACTGCTTCAGGCGAGGAAAATCGCGATTTGTGTATGGGGAGGAGATCAACACAGTGGCACGCCCTAGGGGAGTCGAACCCCTCTTCCCAGAATGAAAATCTGGTGTCCTAACCGATAGACGAAGGGCGCACTCGCTGTGTGGGCGCCTTATAGCCAGAGGATTTGAGAACCGCAAGCGGCAAACTTCATATTTCTGTAAAAATTCCACAGGCGGGAGTCGGCGGGCTGAATCTGCGGAATAGCCCATGGAAACAAGCGGTTGGCTTCAGCCCTTGCCGCGCTGGCAGCGCCAGTTCCAGTCTCGTTGTGCGCCGATATCGATATGGACCGACTCCGTATGGCAATAGGTACCGACGCCGCCGCGGCCAGGAATGCTGCGCAGAAACTCAGCCAGATCCCACTTGCTGACGCCCTGGACCTGGATGTCCGCTGCCTCGCAGCGCGTATGCAGCGACTGCTTCGCGCGGTTGACCTTGATCGGCCTGAGGCCTGAAGTCACCATGACCTGCTTGCCATAGTGCGCTTCCACCTTCTTCAGCATCTGCATGAGTTCGGGCTTGAAGCAGCCGGCCTCGACCTTTTCCGTCTGTAGAATCAGCCCGCTTGGCGCCAGTCGCGCCAGGCCCGAAAGGGAGGCGACCTGAACCGGCGCGCCGTCGTCATCGTCGCCGAGATGCTCTTCGTGCTCGAAATTGTAGAGCGAATTCAGTTTGACACCCGGAAGCGTGTAGGCGAGGGAGGCCGTCTGCGGCTGGCTCGCATTACTGGTGGTAATCGTCTTCTTTTCCGCCGGCTGGGCGGCGCGCTCTGCTTCCTGCTGCTTTTCCTTGCGCTTTCCGGCAAAGAGCGCTGCGAGCGTCCAGGCCTTCGGCGCTTGCTTGTCGCCGTCGCTGTCCTTGGCCTCGGCGGACACCTGCGTTGGCTCTGCCATCGCGATGTCGGTCGCGGCCGGCGCAACCTCCGCATTGGCCACGGCCTGAAGTGCAGCCGATTTCTCGCCGCCGGCGGCAGCCTCGGCGGTGAGCGGCACGGGAACCGCTGCGGGAAGAGCGTCCTGCGCCGTCGGAGCGTAAGCGGCGACCGCCGTGTCTGCCGCCGCGGCGCTGGCCTCGTTCGCGGCACCTTGTTGGGGCGTCATGATGGCTTGAGGCTGTCGCTGGGTGCCGCTGAACAGGCTGTTCGTGGTCGCGTTCATGGCGGGTTGGCCGGCCGGTAGCGGCACGGTTCCATTGGCCTGCGGCTGAGTGGTCGGCATGCCTTGAGGCGCCGCAGCCTGCCCGTAGATGCTGGAAGAAGCGGCGCGCAGGCCCGTGTTTTGCATGGTCAGGGATTGCGCTTGCCCGGAATCCTGCGCAGTGGCGGCCTGTTGCGCTTGCGGATCGCTGCCGAGCGCGGCCACCTGCGCATCCCGGACCGTGCCTTGCCCGGCCGGTTCGGCCGCTTGTTGCGACGCCGTCTGCTCTTCGGGGGTCAGTCCGGCGGTGACGTCACCGTCGGCGACGGCCGACACGCAGCCGCTGAGCGCCAGCAGCGAAACGGATAAAGCTGCCGCCCGCGCGATGGCCGCGAGCACTGCGCCTTTGGTGTCCGGATGTTGCAACGTCCTATCCCCGCTCTCCGTGCATGACCGGCGAAATCTTCGCCTTGTCGTGCATTAAGTCTCAGTTCCGAAACATCGCTCAGAACAAACAAACTCAAGCTTCTCGCGGCGGTCCAAAAGAACGCCACGGGAAAAGATCAGGCCAAGTACAAAGGGGGTCGCCGCCACGAGACATCGCGGAAAGACCCGGCATCAACGTCCCGCGCGAAAAAATACTCAACGACACGTGATTTGTAAACCGGCGCTAACCTTGAGCCCGCATGTTTCAAACATGCAAAGGCCCGGATCGACCGGGCCTCAGATCATTCATAGCTGCTGCTGATCGGCGACTCGGCCATGCCGACCGGAATTACCGGCCGCATAGGGTCATCTTTGCCGGTCAGAATTGCGCGGGGCTTACCATGCGCCGGTATTGCCCATCGAAACCCAGGGCTCTTGCGGCGGACGGTTTTCACCCTTCTGCAGGATCTCGATCGAAATACCGTCCGGCGAGCGCACGAAGGCCATGTGACCATCGCGCGGCGGACGGTTGATGGTCACGCCATTGTCCATCAGGTGCTGGCAGAAGCCGTAGATATCGTCGACCTCATAGGCGAGGTGGCCGAAGTTGCGCCCGCCGGTGTAGTCTTCCGGATCCCAGTTGTAGGTGAGTTCGAGGCACGGGGAGAGCTCGCCGCGTGCGCGGTCGATGTCCCCGGGGGCGGCGAGGAAAACCAGCGTGAAGCGGCCCTTCTCGTTCTCGTACCGGCGGATCTCGGTCAGGCCGAAAAGGGTGCAGTAGAAGTTCAAGGCCTCGTCCAGATTCTTGACGCGAACCATCGTGTGCAGATAGCGCATTGCAATGTCCCTGTTTTGCAGAAGATGGCGTATACTGAGCTGCCAGCAAGCCAGAGGCAAGGCTGCGTCCGCATATTAGATCTCGGCCAAAATATGCCGAGGGTCTTGCGTATCCGCGGCAGGACGATGTTATTCTGGTCAATAAGAATCAGTTAACCGTATCGGTAGTCGCGCGTAAACGAGGGGCTGGGAGAGAATGGCGGATAGGACATCTTCAAAAGACGTCATGCATGGTGACGACTTTGGCAGTGACGCTCTCGACCTCATCGAAATCACGGGCGTGATCAAATGGTTCGATGTTGCCAAGGGCTTCGGGTTCATCGTGCCTGATAACGGCATGCAGGACGTACTGGTCCACGTGACCTGCCTGAGGCGCGACGGCTATCAGACGGTTCTCGAGGGCGCGCGGGTCGTGGCTCTCATCCAGAAGCGCGATCGCGGCTACCAGGCGTTCCGTATCCTGTCCATGGATCAGTCGACGGCGGTGCATCCGTCTCAGCTTCCACCAGTGCGCACGCATGTCCAGGTGACGCCGACCAGCGGCCTCGAACGGGTGCTCGTCAAGTGGTTCAACCGCACTAAGGGCTTCGGTTTCCTGACGCGTGGCGAGGGCACCGAGGACATTTTCGTTCACATGGAGACCCTGCGGCGCTTCGGCCTCACCGAGCTTCGTCCTGGACAGGTTGTCCTGGTGCGCTTCGGCGATGGTGAAAAGGGCCTGATGGCCGCGGAGATTCATCCGGACGGCCCGTCGCCGACCAGCCGGTCGCACTGATGCTCACGGTCCGAAACCTTGCCGGAAAAAGCGCCCTGTCGGCGCTTTTTTTGTTGTTCGCCTTGGCTGCTGCGGCGCTCGCCGATGTCGCCTTCACGAAGGACAAGATGCGCCTTGTGACTGCGAACGGGAAAGTCCATGAACTGACCGTCGAACTGGCCGTCGATCCCGATCAGCGCGAGCAGGGGCTGATGTTCCGCCGGTCGATGGCGCCTGATCATGGCATGTTGTTCGATTTCGGCGAAACCCGTCGCGTGATGATGTGGATGAAGAACACATACCTTCCGCTCGACATGCTGTTCATCGACAACAAGGGCACGGTGCGCGCGATCCGCGAAGATGCCGTACCATTATCCGAGGCGATCATCGATTCCGGCGAACCTGTCGCCTTCGTTCTCGAACTCAATGCCGGCGCCGTCAAACGGCTTGCCATTCGGGCCGGAGATCGCCTCGAAGGCGCTCGAATCCCGCACCGCTGACCCGGGCGCCCACTGCATGGTTCCTTAATCGTAGCCGGTTAAAGGACAAAGGCATGCAGCAATTCAAAGTGCTACAGCGACCTTTGCGCGTCTGATAAGGCGCGCGGCGCTGTAGTGACCGCAAATCGTCAGATGGCTTCCGTCGCCGCCTTGTAGTTTGAGGATCAGCCCCTAAATCACCCGTATCGAGACGAATCGATCCTATCGATGACGACTGCAAAGCCTTTTGGGCAGACTTCAGCTTAATAAGTTGCTAATGTTCTGCCGAAGACGACGGGAGGCATCTGTGATAATCCGGAATGTACTTGTTGCCATCGTGGCGGCCTCGGCATTTACCCAAACCGCAATGGCGGCAGACCTTACGCAGCCGGCTGAGCCGCCGCCAGTGGTCGAAACACCGCCCGTTTTCGTATGGACCGGCGGATATGTCGGTCTCCAGGGGGGCGGCGGCTGGCTGAACGGTGATTTCAGCGCCCCCGGCGGCAGTGCCTCTGAAGATTTCAACGGCGGCCTTCTCGGTGCCTTTGCCGGTTTCAACTATCAGCAGGGTGATTGGGTCTACGGCATCGAGGGTGACGTCAACTACAACTGGAACGACAAGACCGTCGATATCGGTGGAACCTCGGCCGAAGTCGGCACCGATGTCTCCGGCGCGATACGCGGGCGGGTCGGTTATGTGCTGAACGACAAGGCGTTGCTCTACGGGGCAGGTGGCTGGACGGTGACCCGGGGCTTTGTCGACGTTCCCGGCGCGTCGAAGGAAAAAGAGACCTTCAACGGTTGGACGATCGGCGCCGGCGTCGACTACTCGTTCACCGACAACATCTTCGGACGCGCCGAGTATCGCTACAACGACTATGGCGACAAGGACATCGGCGGTATCAATGTCGATCTCGATCAGCACCAGTTCACCGTCGGCGTCGGCGTGAAATTCTGACCTATAAGCAGGAAGCGCCGGCATGGCCGACGCCTCCTTGAGCCGTTCATGCAGGTTGGAACAAGCCGCGTGCGCGATCGGCGATCGCGCCTTGATCGCGTGCCTCCGAGAGATCGAGAACCACACGCATCCCGTCCCTGATGGGCCGTTGCAGCGCCTTGCGTGCTCCGGCTAGAAGCTTGATCCGACCGGCTTCCGCAAGCCGCACGAGGTGGCTGCGCGACAGTCCGAGTTCCGCCGACAGCAGGCGATCGGCGCGCATGCTGCTCGGCAGCGGCACCGCGAGGACGATCTCAAGCTGGATGCAGACCTCAAGCGGGTGGGCGATGACGCGCCTGGTCACGCGGCATTCGGCGAACTCTTCGATCCTATCCGTGTTTCGGCGAAGCCCCTCGACATCGAACGAGACCTGGCGGATCCAGTTCGAGTCGTCGTTCTGAAGTGCGTCGAGCGTTTCGGGCGCAATGTCACGGACAGACTGACGCTCGAAGATCGGGCGATTCCAGGTGTCGTCGCAGTCGGCGCAGCGATAGATCAGCCAGGCATCCAGCCGTCGCCCGTTGGCGTTCAGCCGTGTCTTGCCGCTGCATTCGAAGGGGCGTGCGCCGCGGCAGCGGCTGCAAGCGAGCCAAGGGCGCGGAGGGGTTTGTGGTTCAATGGTCCACAGGACCGTCAGTGTGTGAGACATGTCGTCTGGTTCTTCCAAATGGAAGTCCATCGAGACGACGGTTTGATTACCCGTTCCGGGGACACGGTCTGGCAGCGTTTTAAGTGACGGTTCCGCCTGGCGATGTTTTCGCCTGGCTCGAGATCGGCCATGCCATTCCGGTCTCGAACCGTCACCTCAACGAACGCATAAAAATCAAGCCGATAGCGGCGGGCGCTATCGGGCGTGCGGGGTGAAACTAGCGAGACCGGATTTTACAAAGGCAAAGCCAAACTCCAGGAGAGACAGCACGATGGCAGCTGCGTATCCGTTCTATACGACCGTGCTTGCAGCGCAAAGTGTGGCGTCGCCATGCGCTCGCGCGATGGTGGATTTTGCTCGGCATAGGTGAAAATTGGCCACAGGCAATTTCTCTCAATAGGAGTAAAATGAGGCATTACTACACCTCCAGCCTGGGCGGCCTCCCTCCGTATAGGATGGCCGCTTCCTTTTTGGGGCTCGCCCGTCCGCCTCTGCCTCACCCGGTGCGACTGAGGCTACGTTTCATTGGCTTCGAGCCGCTTGCGGCCGCTGAAGAAAATGACGTGACGCGGTTGCGGCCGCTGCGCTTGGCTTCGTAGAGCGCTGCATCCGCCCTGTTGAACAAATCTTCCCACGTACCCTCGTCACCGCCGGCAAAGGCCAGTCCCATGCTGACACTGAGCGATATGCACTGGTCGTTCCTTGTCACCACGAGCTCTTCGACCGCACGACGGAGCCGCTCGGCGATCGCCAGCGCCTGTGCTTCGCTCGTCTGCGGGAGGTAGAGGCCGAACTCCTCTCCGCCGAGCCGGGCAAAGCAATCACCCTTTCTGAGATTCTTCTTGATGAGATCGGCAAAGGCGATCAAAGCCTGATCGCCGGCCTGGTGGCCGTAGCGATCGTTGATGCGCTTGAAGAAATCCAGATCCATGACGACGAGGCAGTCGCCGTGCCAGTTCGATCTGGGCAGTTGCGCGAGAAACCAGCGTCGGTTGCAGGCGCCGGTCAGGGCGTCGGTATCGGCCGAATACCGGAGCTCGGCTTCAGCTCTCTCCTTGACGAGGACCAGAGCGAAAAGGGCGATAGCGAAGTGGCAGATGATCGAGAGGAAAAAGGCGTAGGTGGTGGTAATCGGTATGATGCCGGGCTTCATGAGCCCGATGACCACCCCAAGGCAAAGGTTGGCGCCAACGGCCATGGCCGCCGCAAACAGGGCGCGTACCGGCAGCGGTTCCCTGTGGCGATCAGATATGACGGCAAGGGCGGAGGCGGCCAGGAAGACAAAGGCGGTGGCGTTGAACACGCTGGCGCGGATGTAGTTGACCACATGGAAATGCGTGGCAAGGCCGATTGCTGCGCCCGCGATCGGTATTGAAAGCGCCAGCCAGTCCGTCTTGCGTCGACGGCCGGCGCTCAGGCGGCGCACGCCGATCCAGAACAACGCATAACCGCCAATCCCGAGCGTGAAGCTTGAAAGCGTCCACAGATAGCCCGGCAGCAGCTTCTGTTCGCCGTAGCCGGCAAGCGTCGAAGCGAGAGCCAGGAAGAGGAAACCGCTCGCAAGAATTCCAAGACCTTCATCGCGCGGTGATTGCCAACGGGCGTAGAGGAAGCAGAACGCACCGACAAGGAACGATGATTTGTGAAGCAGCAGGACGGTGGCGAGATCGAGTTGGGTGTTCATGGGATGATGCTCGGGCGGGCTTGGAACGCTGGCACGGCGCGGTAGTGCACTGCCTGGCTCTAGCTGCAATGGATTTAGTGATTACTAAGTTCGAATGACAAACCCGCATTTTTGTCCCGATTCGGGACATTTCTGTCGGCCGCGGACCGTCGCTGGGCCGAAATCCGGTTTTCCTTTAGTGCAGGCATCAACGAAATTTCATGTTGCAGCCCAAGGGCGAACCGTGTATCTCCGGCGCCGTTGGTACGGAGTGTAGCGCAGTCTGGTAGCGCATCTGGTTTGGGACCAGAGGGTCGGGAGTTCGAATCTCTCCACTCCGACCATATAACTATTTGAAATCACTCATATTTATCGGTCGTTTCACAACGCACGCAATGCATTGTGGGCGGAAGAGGGCTGTGCGCTCTCGTCCCGTAACTGATCTTACCTCTCCACGTGGCCCGTCCGGCGCACGACGCTTTTGCTCAAACCGGCGCACTCACCGGCCGTATTCGGCGTGCTCCGTTCCCGGGCAGGGAGGAAGGCCTCATGCCTAGGTAGGGGCGGCCAGGATCAAGCGCGATAGACGGATTGCCGATCTCGAAGAGGGCGGTTCACGTAGTCGTGATCATGAACTGCGGAATAGAAACGTTGGGCGGCGTGTCGCTCGATCGGGGGCAGCAAAAGTGGAGCTTACCATGATGATGCACACCCGAGTTGCCGCAGTTGCGGCCTTGCTGATCGTTTCCGGCGTCGTTGCACACGCGGACGATCATCTTTTCCAAGCGCAGCAGAATGGACTGGCGCCCGGCAGTAGGGCGTCTTCTATGACGCACGCCTTTACGACCAACAAAGCCGGTCACAGTGGCACCCTGGCTCCTGGGCAGGGAAGTCCCTTCACCGGCCATGACACCCAGACGCCGGCCACCGATACCGAGTCCGCCAATGAGCACGCCAACGTAAAGATACGCGTTCCGTAAACCAGAAGGGGGCGTGAGACCCATTGGTCAGTGCCGGGACGGGCCAGTTTTAGACCGTTTCGCAAAGTGAAGATGAGCAGGCGAGGACATAGGGTGCTCGCCTGTTTCAACATTTCCGGCTTTTGGGGCCGGAGGCGCACGGTCGATTCTCTGAGGCCACCCATCGTTCAGCGCGATATCCGTCACTTGCCGTTTCCCGCCGGCTGCGTTGCGCGATCACCGCGGTACCTGATCGCCCGGTCTGCCCGCCGAACGTTTGGCCAGGCCGGATCTCCCGCTGAAAAGCCAAATTTATCCGGCTGAAAGTCATTCCGTTTTAAATCATTCTGCGTTATGGGAAGACGGAATGCTGGCGGCCGTGAATGTTGCCGGCGAAAGTATGGAGCCGTTCGAAACCATGTCCGCAAAGATCTATCGTCCAGCAAAGACCGCCATGCAGTCTGGCAAGGCCAAGACGAATCTGTGGGTGCTGGAGTTTGATCAGGAAAAGCCGCGCACCATCGACCCGATCATGGGTTACACCAGCTCCGGCGACATGAAGCAGCAGCTGCGACTGACCTTCGAAAATGCCGAGCAAGCCATCGCCTATGCGGAGCGCAACGGCATCGAATACCGCGTGATCGCACCGAAGGAATCAACGCGCAAGAACGTGTCCTATCCGGACAACTTCCGTTTCAACCGGATGCAGCCCTGGACCCACTAAGTCCTCCGGCCGCATTCGGCGGGCCTGGCCCGGGACGGCCCCTTAGCTCAGTTGGATAGAGCACCTGCCTTCTAAGCAGGTTGTCGCAGGTTCGAATCCTGCAGGGGTCGCCATCTCCTAATCGTCCGTTTCTTCAATGCAAATCCGAGAGTCCAGCCTTCTGGTTGAGCGGAGATAGCCTAGGTCGCATCCGGTTTCAGCGCCTCCACGAAGCGGATCACCTCGCTCACCGTCTTGTCGTTCCAGATGTCATTGTGACCCGAGCGCTCGTCGACCAGCATCTGCTTGGGTTCAGCAGCGATCCGATAGAGCGCCTCGCCCGAGGACAGGGGAATGCTGTCGTCCAACCGTCCGTGAATGAAAAGCTTTGGCTGTTTCACCGCCGCTATTTTGAGGTCGGAGCGGAAGGAATCCTTGATGAGAAGCGAGACAGGAAGGAATGAGTAGCGCGCCTGGGCGACCGACTGAACCGACAGATATGGAGAGACAAGGATCATGCCGGTTGCTGGTCTTTGTGTCGCCGTGTTCACGGCGACGCCGGAGCCAAGCGAGCGGCCGAGTACGACGATGCCCCCTTTAATGCGGGGCGCCAGCCAGTCGAAAGCCGCGATGCCGTCCGTCAGCAGCCCGTCCTCGCTTGGTGAACCGGTCGATCCCGGATAGCCGCGATAGGATATCGCGAGCAGTCCGATGCCACGCGCGGCCAAGGCTTGTGCGAGAAAGCCGTAGTTGTCGACCCGATCGCCATTCCCGAAAAAGAGCAGCACACCGGGCTTGTCGGGTTTGCCTTGGCTGTAAAGCCCGTGCAGCGTCTCGCCATCCGGCGTTTTGACGGAGACATTCTCGCCCCAACTCGCTTGCTCCGGCGCGGCAATGTCTTCGGCCCCGGGATAGAGAAGCGTGCGTTGAGATAGATAAATGAAGCCCAGAAGAAGAAGATAGATCAGGACCGCAGACAGCGGCAAGATCAGCAGAAGTCTTGGGATGTTCATGACGTCGTGTCCGGCCGTAGAGAGAGGAAGGGCGACGGCAAATGTACTGCGATTTCAGCGGGATTGCGAACCGACTGGAAAAACGTGCGGAAATTCTCACTAAAGTCCGGCCGAAATTGTAAGGGACCGACGCCTTGTCCGATGACTTACCGATCGTCGATCTCAAACAAGCTGGATCGAGGTCTCCGATGTTGAATGCGGCCAGGACGGACTCGGCGTTCACCTACAGCGTTTGCTCTTCCGCATAAAAAAACGGGCCGGTGGATGGCTCCGACCGGCCCGTTCCGGCAAAGGCGGAAAGGGGAACGTCTCTGCGCGGGGCTGCAGCGCCGCGCGTAGGGAGATCGATACGGTCTGATAATGCCCGAACGTCATTTCCAGAATTGACATTTATCGCTCAAAATTTGACATTTCTCGCATGCCATCCGATGGACGTCCACAATCTGTGATCGAAGTTTCCGTCGTCATCCTGCCGGAGTCGTCGATCATGTCGCTTGCCTCGGTGCTGGATCCGATGCGGGCCGCCAACCGCATCTCTGGACGCGACGTGTTTCGCTGGCGGCTGCTTTCGGCTGACGGGAAACCGGTGACATTGACCTGCGGGGTGCCGATCGTGGTCAACGGCAAGTTCGCCCAGCCACTTGCCGGCGATGCACTGCTGGTGATCGGGGGCTTCAACCTCGATCGGCATGTCGGCAAGAAATTCATCGGAATCCTGCAGGAGTCCTCCCGGCATTTCGATATCATCGCCGGCATCGAATCAGGCTGCTGGCTACTTGGGCGAACCGGCCTGCTCAATGGCCGCAGGGCGACCGCCCATTGGGAAGAACTCGAGGATTTCAGCCAGGCCTTTCCGGCCTTGACCGTGCTTGGTGATCGCTTCGTCGCCGATGGAAAGTTCTGGACGTCGGGCGGTGCCTCGCCGACCTTCGACATGATGCTGCACTGGATCACGCAAAGGCTGGGTTCGGCGCTGGCCCTCGATGTCGCCAGCATTTTCGTCTATGACCAGACGCACAGCGCCACCGATGTCCAGCCATTCGTTTCGCTCGGGCGGATCGAAACGCGCGATCCGGAACTCGCAGACGCGATTCGGCTGATGGAGCGCACGCTCGAGCGCCCGTTGACGATCGCAGCTTTGACGAAGCGGCTGTCGATTTCGCAGCGCAAGCTGGAGTTGCTTTTTGCGCGCGGGCTGTCGACCAGCCCCGGCGCCTACTATCTTCGGCTCCGCCTCCAGGTCGCGCACCGTCTGGTGCGCGATTCCGGCAGCCCTATCCGCGAGATCGCGATTCGTTGCGGCTTCGATAGCCTGTCCGCCTTTTCCCGCGCCTACAGCCGCGAATATGGCATGAGCCCACTGAAGATGCGTGCGGCGCGGAGGGCGGCTGCGGCGTAGCGGATTTGCTGAGCGGGTGAATGCCGCCTGCAGCGCTGTGCGTTTCAGGCGTGCAAAGGTCGCTGGAGCATTCCCTTTAGCCGGCTGCGATCAGAGGAGAGATGCGGCCGCGGCAATCAATCTACAGGTCAGGATTGGAGCTAGTGAACGGTCTGTGGCGGCTCGTCGGTAAATGCCTGGATACCATCTCGCTGGACGGTCGCAATGAATTCCTCAAAGGCTTCTCGATCGGTGGGGAAGGGCTCCTCCCACGTGGTGGAGAAACCTTCCTCATCGATCACCTCGAGTACCCAATCGAGATTCGTGCCCGCCGGCCGATAAATCCGCAATTCGACGATGATGCCATCGTCACTGAATTGGCCGGAAAAATCCGAGTATTCGTACGTCTGCTCTTCGTCAGTCATGTCAGCAGTGTAACACGCTTGATAGAGGACGTCTCATGCTGTTCGGCCGTTATCGCTGTACCGGCGTGCAACGATGCGCTCCGTTGCTGGCACTCTTGCTCTCGTCCTTCTACGACGCCGCGCGTGTGATCAGCCGCGCAAAGGTCGCTGTAGCACTTTGGATCCTTTAATCGGCTACGATTAAAGGAAACATGCAGTAGCGGCATGTTCCGCCTGGATAACGGCTTGTCGACGACGAAAGGCTGCCGAGATGCTGGTGTCGGAATGGCTGGGCACCACCGTCCATAAACCGGACGCCGACCGCCAGGCGAGCGACGCGTGGCGGCCAGGTTGTTTGCCATCGCAAGGATTTCTTGCAGGTTCGAAGTCACGCGCCTTGCAGGAAAGACGCCGTTCGCTTCGGGAAGGCGGCTGTTATCGGCAGCGCGCTTCGTATCGGCGGCCGTAGCGATCGCGATAGATGCAATAGCCTTCGCGCTCGCGGGAACGACCGATGAGGTTGCCCATGATGCCACCGGCCACGGCGCCGATCGCCGCGCCGCCCCAACTGTCACTCACGACGCCTCCGATGATGGCGCCCGTGCCGGCGCCGATGGCGGTTCCTTTTTCGGTCTGCGTGCAGGAAGCAAGCGTACCAACCATTCCAATCGCAATGATAAGCTTTTTCATGCTTTTCACCCTTTGCTACAAATCAACCCGGGAGTTCACCGCTCTGCACCCCTAGCGTGAGGTGCAGCATCTACGCAACGCACGCAATTGTCGATAGGGGTGATGCCAGGGGCGCAAGGGGATCGCCGGCATTCACGCAATCGGGCAACCGCAGCCTCCGGCCGTCGATCTCGTCAACTGGCTGCAGACCTTGCGGCGCGGGGGGCGGTCATAGCCAGCAGCTTTGCCCGGTGACGGCCGACGAACGGCCGATAACATAGCCGATCATAAGCGCGCGGAAGCTGACAGTGAGCGTTAGCCCGGTTGCGGTGCGTGGGTGATCGGCGGCGCCGAGCGCGGCCAGCGCCTGCCTTACCGCCCACGGCACCCGAGCCGGTTCGGTCGATTTTCCGGCAAGGCCCGCTTCAGATCTTTTCCCACGTCATCGTCCCTAGGGGGGCCAAGAAGGGAACCGTCGGCCCGATGGGAACGTTCCGGAAGAGTAAGCCGGCATCGCACGGCACCGCCCATAGGGGCGGCGCCAGCGGTGCCAGGCTACCGGCCGTGCGGCTCCCGTATTCATCGGAGGTTCAGGCTGAGTAGCCCAAAATAATTACAAGATAGGAGGAATTACGATGAAAAAGCTCTTATCCGCCTTCGCAGCGATTGGTTTGGCTGCGTCTTTCGCCGTGCCGCTGAGCGCCGCTCCGATTTTCGTGCCAAAACCCGCGCAAGTACAGGCTGGGACTGTCGAACAGGTCAGTCACCGGAGTCACCATCATTGGCGCGCGGAACACCGGTGGCATCATCGTTGGGATAGGCGATACGCTTGGCGTTCTTGTCACTATTACGGCAGGTGCTATCCGCGGCATTACGGGTACTACAACGGCTATCGTGACCGCGGGTACTATGGCTACTATGATCCGTACCGCTACCGTCGATCTGGCGTCTCCGTCTATTTCGATTTTTAGCGGCGATTGGCGCCTGAATCAGCGGGCTGCTTGAGTCCCCGGCAGACTTCTCCGGCTTGCTCGAGCGTTAGCGGTAATGTCCAACCGCTCGATTTTTGCAGATCGGGAAGCACCGCTTTGTCTTTGGCGGATGCCGACCGTGGCGACCCGCCAAACTAGGACAGACGCTTGGTTTATTGCTGGCTATTGAATGCCCGACCTGAGAGATAGGTGACGTTTCGTACCGGAGACATGGGTAACACTTTTCGCTTTTTGCGGGAGGTGTTGATGCCGTGGAGTGAGACTTCGGTGATGGAGGAACGTCTGCGATTTGTCGCCCGGCTGCTTGAGGGCGAAGGCATGAGCGATGTGTGCCGGGCCTTCGGCATCTCGCGCAAGACCGGCTACAAGATCTTCAATCGCTATAAGGACGACGGTCTGGAGGCGCTGACGGATCGGTCGCGCCGGCCGGTGCGCTACGCCAACCAGTTGCCCGGGGCGGTCGAGGCGATGATCGCCTCCTGCAAGAAGGAGAAGCCGCACTGGGGGGCCAGGAAGATCCGCGAACTGCTGGTGAAGCGGCTCGCCGGCGATGCGCGCGTGCCGTCCAAGAGCACCGTGCATGCCGTGCTCGACCGGCACGGGCTCGTCACCCATGCCCGCAAGCGACAGCGCTTTCGCGCCGAAGGAACGCCGCTGTCGCAGGCATTCATGCCAAACGATCTGTGGTGTGCCGACTTCAAGGGCGAGTTCAAGCTCGGCAATGGCCGATACTGTTACCCGCTCACAATCACCGACCAGGCATCGCGCTACCTTCTTTGCTGCGAAGCCTTCGAATTGACCCGCGAACAGGGCGTCTTCGACGCTTTCCAGCGGCTGTTTGCCGAATGCGGCCTTCCGCTCGCGATCAGAAGCGACAACGGCTTGCCCTTTGCCTCGCCGAACGGGCTCTACAATCTCTCGAAGCTGTCGGTCTGGTGGCTCAGGCTCGGCATCGCGCTCGAGCGCATCAGGCCCGGCCGTCCCCAACAGAACGGCCGGCATGCGCATGCACCTGACGTTGAAGAAAGAGGCCACCCGACCACCCGGCCAAAACATCCTCCAGCAGCAGGCCCGCTTCGATGCTTTCGTCAACGAATTCAATCAGGAGCGGCCGCACGAAGCGCTGGAAATGAAGCTGCCCGCCAGTCTCTATGTCGCATCCGCAAGACCCTACCGGGGCCTGCCGGAGATCGACCATCCCTTCCACGATCGAGACGCGCTCGTCACCAATTGCGGCCGCATCTGCATCTATCGCAAGAAGATCAACATCTCGACCGTGCTGGCAGGACAGAAACTCGGAATCAAGGAAGTCGACGACGGCATTTGGCTCGTCAGCTTCATGCACTATGATCTGGGATATATCGACTTGGAGCAGAGGACATTGCAAACCATCGACAATCCGTTCGGCACGAGATTGTCACCCATCTCTTAGGGACAAACTGTCACCTATGTCTCCGGTCGGACAAGAAAATCCGTGGTGAGCGCGCAGGGATTCGAACCCTGGACCTACTGATTAAAAGTCAGTTGCTCTACCGGCTGAGCTACGCGCTCCCTGGCCGCGGCCGTGAAGCCCGGCGGAAGTGGGCGGACATATGCACGCGTGTCTCCTGTCGGTCAACCTAAAAATTGCGGGTTTTGCGAAGAAACCGTGCATGGCGCAATGATCGCCAAAAGGTGATTGGTATCATGGTAATCCTGCGGCTAAGGAATGGCCCAAATGCCGCATGCCGGAGTTCTTGCCGTTGTCGATCGCCGATATTTCCATCTGGACCGCCATTCTTGCCGGCGCCCTGTCGTTCCTTTCCCCCTGCGTTCTGCCACTGGTGCCGCCCTATCTTTGTTACATGGCCGGTGTCTCGGTAGATCAATTCCGAGGCGGTGATGCGGCAACGATCGGCAGCACCCGGCGCGCGGTCCTGCCGGCGGCGCTCTTGTTCACGCTCGGCTTCGCAACAGTCTTCGTCGCGCTCGGGGCAGGGGCCTCGTCGATCGGCATGCTGCTCCGGCAGCACATGGATCTGCTGTCGCGCATCGGCGGCGTGATCATCATCATTATGGGCTTGCATTTCCTCGGCGTGTTCAAGATCGGTTTGCTTGCGCGCGAGGCGCGCTTCCAGGGTGGCGGCAAGCCAGCGACACTTTCTGGCGCCTATATCATGGGGCTTGCCTTCGCCTTCGGCTGGACGCCGTGCATTGGTCCTGTGCTCGGCACGATCCTCGGCGTCGCCGCTGCACGCGACACCGTGTCCGACGGCGCCATGCTGCTTGCCGTCTATTCGCTCGGGCTTGCCGTTCCGTTCTGGATCGCAGCCGGGTTCTCCGGCGCCTTCATGCGCTTCCTGTTCCGCTTCCGCCGCCATCTCGGCCTGGTCGAGAAGTTGATGGGCGGGCTCCTCGTGCTTGCCGGCCTTGCATTTCTCTTCGGATTCATCAGTTCGATGGCCATCTGGTTCCAGCAGACCTTCCCGATCCTGATGAAAATCGGCTAGGGCATTCCCTCGTATTTCGGAATCACTTTTCGCTGGGGCCGGCCTAATCGCCAGGTCAATTTCCGGGCTAGAGCATCCCGTTTTCAAGTGGAACCACTTGCAGCGGAAAGATGCTCTGGAAACAAAGTGCTAGAGCGACCTTGCGCGTCCATTTGAATGAAGGCGCGCGAAGGCCTGGCGCCGGCGCGCGGAAGTGAAAGATGCGGGGGGAAAGATGACGGAAATCGCGGGGCTGGTGCTGCCGTTCTTCGGCCTGATCTTTCTCGGCTATCTGACGGCATGCTTCGTCCATCATCCGGGCGAAGCGATGGGTTGGCTCAACACCTTCATCATTTACCTCGCTCTGCCGGCGCTGTTCTTCAAGCTGGTGTCGCGCACGCCGATCGAACAGTTGGCCCGCGCCGATTTCATCCTGACGACCGTCGGCGCGACCTACATCGTCTTTTCGCTGATTTTCCTCATCGGCGTCCACGTGCGGCGCAACTCTATTGCCGAGGCGACGATCCAGGGCTTTGGCGCGGCCTACGGCAATATCGGCTATATGGGGCCTGGACTGGCGCTTCTTGCTCTCGGTGATGCGGCCGCGGTGCCGGTGGCGCTGATCTTCAGTTTCGAGAATGCGGCGCATTTTGCCGTCGCGCCGGCGATGATGGCGATATCAGGAGGCCGGCAGGAAAAGCCGCTGGCGCTCGCCGCAAGCGTCGCACGCAAGATCATCCTGCATCCGTTCATCCTTGCGACGCTCGCAGGCGTCGTCGCCGCCTTCTTCGCGGTGCAGCCGCCGGTGCCGGTTCAGCGGCTCATCGATTATCTCGCCCAGTGCGCGGCACCGTGCGCGCTCTTTGCCATGGGCGTGACGCTGGCGCTGCGCCCGATCAAGCGCATTCCCGTCGAGATCGGCTACATCGTTCCGGCGAAGCTGCTGTTGCACCCGCTGGTCATGTTCACGGCCATGAGCCTGACGGGGAACTACGACCCGATCTGGGTGCAGACGGCAGTGTTGCTTGCCGCGCTGCCGACGGCAACGAACGTCTTCGTCATCGGCCACCAGTACGGTGTGTGGCAGGAGCGGGCCTCGGCGACGATCCTCATCACCACGACGCTTTCGGTCGCGACCGTCACCGGCCTGCTTTATCTCATCCGCTCAGGCGCTCTTCCGCCCGATCTTTTCCCGTAAGCTATCCTTGAAGGCGTGAAGCGCGCTGCCGGGGTGAACGCCTTCGCGCATCAGGAGGCTGCGAAGCGGCCCGACGGCGGAAAGCACATGCAGTCCGAGCGCGCGCAGCGCCTGCACCGGCAGGAAGCCGGAAAGCAGCGAGCGATTGAGAAGATCGACGCTCGCAGTGCGGCTGACAATATCCAGACGGCGGCGACTGTCGAAGCGGTCGCCGATATCGTCGGCAAGCGTCTCTCCCTTCGATGCACCGATGAGATCGACGAGCGTCATCACGTCCCGCAGGCTGAGATTGAGCCCCTGGGCCCCGATCGGCGGAAAGGCGTGCGCCGCTTCGCCGAGAAGGACGACGCGGCCTTTGCCGAAGCGTTGTGCCGTCATGCCGGAAAGGGGGAAGGATTGTGGCGCGCCCTCCACCGTTACCTTGCCGAGAATCGATTGCATCCGGTCCTCGACCGCGCGGGAGAGTGCGGGAAGGTCGAGCGTCAGCGTCTGCGCAGCATCGTCGGGCTTGCGCACCCACACGAGGCTGGAGCGATTGCCGGGCAGGGGAACCTGGGTGAAGGGGCCGCTTTCGGTGTGGAACTCGGTCGAGATGTTCTGGTGTGGCAGTTCGTGCGCGAAGTTCAAAACGACCGCTGTCTGCGGATAGGACCAGGTGCTGACGGAGATCTTCGCCGCTTCGCGCACCGGTGAGCGACGACCATCGGCACCGACGAGGAGATGGGCGCTGCATTGGCTGCCGTTCGCCAGGTCGATGGTCGCGACGGTGTCCGAAAGGTCGAAGCCGATTGCGGAGGCGGTGATGCGCGTCAGCGTCGGGCTCTCTTCGGCCCGCTGGCGGAGAATGTCGATGAACGGCGCGTTCGGGATGTTGTAGCCGAAGGCGTCGAGCCCGACTTCCGAGGCGCGGAAATTGACCGGCGGCGCCCGCAGCAGCCGGTTGGTTCCGTCGAGAATGCGCATGGTCGCGAGCGGCGCGGTCAGCGGCTCGACCTTTTCCCATAGGCTGAGCTTCTTGAGATACTCGATCGATTGGTCCATCAGCGCGGTGGTGCGACCGTCGGCGACCGCCGGCTCGGGGCCGACCAGGGCGACGCGGTAACCGGCGTCGGAGAGTGCGATGGCCGCGAGGGATCCCGCGAGGCCTGCACCGATGATGGCGATGTCATAGTGATCCATGATGCAACCAAACCCTTTCGCACACGCTGTGAGGCGTCCTGGTCCAGCCTCAATCATACCTCTAGTCGCGGGCGAGCGCGAAATAAATGGGTAGAATCAGCGCAGAAGCAATTTGCAAGTGTCCACAGAACAATGTGGCAAGCGGAAGCTGAGAACCTTGAATTTTAGTGGCGATGCGTTGCAAAGGGTGCATATTACCGGCAATGCGCCGCAAAGCGGTTGAGGCGGGTGTGAGGCCCGCACGGGGAAAACAGTAGGGGTGGGCGGCGTCCGCAGATGAAGTTTTTTAACTACAGACGAGTTCCCTACGCCGAGATCCGCGCCTTTTCCGTGCATATCTTGACTGCCTCGGGGTCGTTTCTCGCCTTCCTCGGCGTCGTCGCCGCCGCCGAGCATCGCTTCGTCGACATGTTCTGGTGGCTGGGTCTCGCGCTGCTCGTCGATGGCATCGATGGCCCGATCGCCCGCAAGGTTCGCGTCAAGGAAGTGCTGCCCAACTGGTCGGGCGACACGCTCGACAACGTCATCGACTACGTGACCTATGTGCTGCTGCCGGCCTTTGCGCTCTATCAGAGCGGCATGATCGGCGAACCCTGGTCCTTCGTCGCGGCAGGCGCGATCGTCGTTTCGAGCGCGATCTACTATGCCGACATGGGCATGAAGACGGACGAATATTTCTTTTCGGGCTTCCCCGTCGTCTGGAACATGATCGTGTTCACGCTGTTCGTCATTCAGGCAAGCGAAGTGACGGCGTCGATCGTGGTCTTCGTCTCGGTGGTCCTGACTTTCCTGCCGATCAATTTCCTCCACCCGGTTCGCGTGCAGCGTTTGCGGCCGCTGAACCTCGGCGTCTTCTTGATCTGGTCGGCACTCGGCGTTTACGCATTGCTCTTGCACTTTGCGACGCCGGCCTGGGTCGTGACCGGCTTCGTCGTGGCAGGCATCTATCTCTACGTGATTGGCTTCGTGCTGCAGATTTTTCCAAGTCTCGGCCGGAAATAGGAGCAGGCAATGGCACAGGCGATTGTGGTACGCGAACTCGGTGGACCGGAGGTCCTGAAACTCGAAGGCGTCACGCTCTCGCCGCCAGGCCCGGGCGAGGTGCAGATCCGCCAGGTGGCCGTTGGCCTGAACTTCATCGACGTCTATTTCCGCACCGGCCTCTACAAGTCCGCCTCGGGTCTGCCTTTCGTGCCGGGCAAGGAAGGGGCTGGCATCGTCACGGCGGTCGGCGACGGCGTCCATCTCTTCTCCATCGGTGATCGTGTCGCCTATGCCTCGGCCGACGGAGCCTATGCCAGCGAACGCAATGTCGATGCCTCGCAACTGGTGAAGGTGCCGGACGGCATCACGCTTGAGACCGCGGCGGCGATGATGCTGAAAGGCATGACGGCGCAATACCTGCTCAACCAGACCTATCAGGTTGGCCCCGGCACGACGATCCTCTTCCATGCCGCCGCCGGCGGCGTCGGTTTGATCGCCGGCCAATGGGCAAAGGCGCTTGGCGCCACCGTGATCGGCACCGCGGGTTCGCAGGACAAGATCGATCTGGCCCTCGCGCATGGCTACGACCACGTGATCAACTACCGCACGGACAACTTCGTCGCGCGGGTGAAGGAGCTGACCGATGGCCGGGGCGTCGACGTCGTCTACGATTCCGTCGGGCGCGACACCTATCCGGCGTCGCTGGATTGCCTGAAGCCGCGCGGCTTGTGGGTGAGCTTCGGCAATTCGTCCGGCCCGGTGGAGGCTTTCAGCATCGGTATCCTGGCGCAGAAGGGCTCTCTCTTTGCGACGCGTCCGACACTCTTCGGTTACGTTGCCACGCGGCCTGCGCTGGAAGCGTGTGCAAATTCCCTGTTTGATATTGTGCAAAGCAACAAAGTGCGTATCAATATAAATCAGACTTATCCGCTCGCTGATGCAGGGCGGGCGCATACGGATCTCGAGACAAGAAAAACAAGTGGAACAACACTGCTGATTCCGTGATCGAAGCCTTAAGGCGGACGCGGATCAGCAGAGGGGAAAGAGGGCAGCGTGCCTGTTGAGGGAGTAGCGGCGAACGGTCATCTCTTGGCTGTGAGCAACTTGACGAAATTGTTTGGCAGCTTCGCGGCCTGCAATGGGATCGATCTGCAGATCGAACAGGGCGAGATCCACGCCCTTCTCGGCGAAAACGGTGCCGGAAAATCGACCCTGGTGAAGATGCTGTTCGGCGTATTGGCGCCGACGGCCGGCGAGATCCTCTGGCAGGGCCAGAGCGTGCGCATCGCCAATCCCGCCGCCGCGCGCAAGCTCGGCATCGGCATGGTTTTCCAGCATTTTTCGCTGTTCGAGGCGCTGACCGTCGCCGAGAACATTGCACTTTCGATGGACGCGAACATCTCGCTGGCGAAGGTGGCGGAGGAAGCTTCACGCCTGTCGCATGCCTACGGCCTGCCGCTCGATCCGAAGGCGCATGTGGCCGACCTTTCCGTGGGTGAGCGCCAGCGCATCGAGATCGTGCGCGCGCTGCTGCAGAACCCGCGCCTCATCATTCTGGACGAGCCGACCTCGGTCTTGACCCCGCAGGAGGCCGATCGTCTGTTCGAAACGCTCTACAAGCTGAAGGCGGAGGGACGCTCGGTCCTCTACATCAGCCACCGGCTCGAAGAGGTTCAGCGCATCTGCGACCGCGCGACGGTGCTGCGTCACGGCAAGGTCACCGGCGCCTGCGATCCGAAGACGGAGACGCCGTCATCGCTGGCGCGCATGATGGTCGGAAGCGATGTCGCCGTCGTGACGGCCGAAGGCACGAGCGCCAAGGGCCAGGTGCAACTGGAGGCGCGTCACCTGACGGTTCCCGCGCGCACACCCTTCGCGGTATCGCTGAAGAACATCTGTCTCAAGGTTCATGCCGGCGAGGTGCTGGCGATTGCCGGTGTAGCCGGCAACGGCCAAGGCGAACTCTTCGATGCGCTGTCGGGCGAGTATCCCGTCGCTGATCAAAATGCCGTGCAGATCCGCCAACGACCCGTCGGCAGCAGAAACATCAATGCCCGCCGCCTGATGGGCGCAGGGTTTGTTCCGGAAGAGCGGCACGGCCATGCCGCCGTGTCGGCGCTGCCGCTCTCGGACAATCTCGTGCTTGCCCGCAGCCGCTCGGACGCCAAGGCCTTTCTCGGCGGAGGTTTCCTCAACATCATCCGGCGGGATGCGGTGGCGAGCGCCACGAAGCGCATTTCCGAGGCGATGGACGTGCGCAAGAGTGGCGAAGACCCGCCGGCGGGGTCGCTGTCGGGCGGCAACCTGCAGAAGTTCATCGTCGGCCGTGAGCTCGACCGCCAGCCGAGCGTATTGGTCGTCAATCAGCCGACCTGGGGGGTCGATGCCGGGGCTGCAAGCCGCATCCGCCAGGCACTCGTCGACCTTGCCAAGGCGGGATCCGCGGTCCTCGTCATCAGCCAGGATCTCGATGAGATCTTTGAAGTCGCGACGGAGATCGCCGTCATCAGCGACGGCAGGCTCTCCGATCCCTATCCGGCGAAAGAGCTCTCGCGTGAAAAGATCGGCCTTCTGATGGGGGGGATGTACGGCAAGACGGAAGGCACGGAGGCCGCACATGCGCATTGAACTGGAAAAGCGCGCCAAGGTCTCGACGCTTTTTTCGATCCTGTCGCCGTTCATCGCCTTCCTGCTGACGATCGTCTTCGGCGGCATCATGTTCGCGCTGCTCGGCAAGAACCCGGTGATGGCGCTCTACAGCTTCTTCGTCGAACCCCTGAGTGAGGTCTGGTCGCTGCACGAACTGGCGATCAAGGCCGCGCCCTTGATCCTGATCGGCGTCGGGCTTTCGGTCTGCTTCCGCTCCAACAACTGGAATATCGGCGCCGAGGGCCAGTTCATCATGGGCGCCATCGCCGGCTCGATCCTGCCGGTGGTCTTCTACGATTGGCAGTCACCGCTGGTGCTGCCGCTGATGATGCTCATGGGCATGCTCGGCGGTGCGCTCTTTGCCGCGATCCCCGCCTTCCTCAAGGCGCATATGAACACCAACGAGATCCTGACGAGCCTGATGCTGGTCTATGTCGCTCAGCTCTTTCTCGACTGGCTGGTGCGCGGTCCCTGGCGCAACCCCGGCGGCATGAACTTTCCGGAGACGCGTACTTTCGCCGTCGATGCGATCCTGCCGGAAATGATCGCTTCTGGACGCACGCACTGGGGCTTCGCTTTTGCCATCATCGCGGCTGTCCTCGTCTGGTTCATGATGCGCTATACGCTGAAGGGCTTCGAGATTTCGGTTCTCGGCCAGTCGGAGCGGGCAGGACGCTTTGCCGGTTTCTCGTCGCGCCGCATGATCTGGTTCTCGATGCTGCTGTCGGGCGCCTTTGCCGGGCTCGCCGGCATTTCGGAAGTCAGCGGCGCGATCCAGCAATTGCGCCCGGTCATCTCGCCCGGTTACGGTTTCACCGCCATCATCGTCGCCTTTCTCGGTCGCCTCAATCCGCTTGGCATCGTCGCCGCCGGTCTCGTGCTCGCCTTGACCTATCTCGGCGGCGAGGCGGCGCAGCTTTCGATCGGCGTTTCCGAGAAGGTCACGCGCGTCTTCCAGGGCCTGTTGCTTTTCTTCGTGCTCTCCTGCGACACGCTGATCCACTATCGCATCAAGCTGGTCTTCGACCGGCTGACCGCGACAACCACCGAGGGGAGCCGCTGATGGGTATCGTCGAAGCGATCCTGCTGAGTGTCATCACCGCCGCGACCCCGCTGGTGCTGGCCGCAATCGGCGAACTGGTGACGGAACGGTCCGGCGTGCTCAATCTCGGCGTCGAGGGCATGATGATCATGGGGGCGGTCTCCGCCTTCGCGATCACCCAGATCACCGGTTCGCCCTATCTCGGCATGCTCGCGGGCGTCGCCTGCGGCGCGCTGTTCTCGCAGCTTTTTGCCTTCCTGACCTTGACGCTCGTCGCCAACCAGGTGGCAACGGGCCTGGCGTTGACCCTGCTCGGGATCGGCGTCTCCGGCATGATGGGCGAGACCTTCCTCGGCATGCAGGGCATCAAGCTGCAGCCGATTACGATACCGCTTCTGGCGGATATTCCGGTGATTGGTCCGCTGCTGTTCCGGCAGGACATCATCTTCTACCTATCGATTGCGATTGTCGCGGCCGTAAACTGGTTCCTGTTCAGCAGCCGCGCCGGCCTGAAGCTGCGCGCCGTCGGTGACAGCCACGCCTCCGCGCATGCACTCGGCGTCAACGTTATCCGCACACGCTATCTTGCGGTGATGTTTGGTGGCGCCTGTGCCGGCCTCGCCGGTGCGCAGTTGTCGCTCGTCTACACGCCGCAATGGGTGGAGAACATGTCGGCCGGGCGCGGGTGGATCGCGCTGGCGCTGGTGGTTTTTTCCTCGTGGCGACCCTGGCGGCTGGTGGCGGGCGGCTACCTTTTCGGTGCCGTTTCGATCAGCCAGTTGCATGCGCAGGCCTTCGGCATCGGCATTCCCTCGCAGTTCCTGTCGTCGCTTCCCTATCTCGCGACGATCGTCGTGCTCATCCTCATCTCGCACAACCGGCGCATGACCTTGATCAATACGCCGGCATCGCTCGGCAAACCGTTTGTGCCGGACCGGTGATTTCAAGCCTTTCAGACGGACGTTTCTCAAACCGACAGAGGTCAAGAAAATGAAAAAACTACTGCTCGTCCTCGCAAGCACCGCGGCCGTTATCGGCTTCGCCCCGGCTGCGAGCGCCCAGGAGAAGGCCAAGATCTGCTTCGTTTACGTCGGCTCCAAGACCGATGGCGGCTGGACCCAGGCGCACGATCTCGGCCGCCAGGCGCTGGAAAAGCAGCTCGGCGACAAGATCGAGACCCAGTATCTCGAAAGCGTGCCGGAAGGTCCGGATGCGGAACGTGCGATCGAGCGTCTGGCGCGCTCGGGCTGCGGCCTGATCTTCACGACGTCCTTCGGCTTCATGGATGCGACGATCAAGATTGCGCAGAAGTTCCCGGACGTGAAGTTCGAGCACGCCACCGGCTACAAGACCGCGCCGAACGTCGCGACGTACAACAGCCGCTTCTATGAAGGCCGCTACATCCAGGGCCAAATCGCCGCGAAGATGTCGCAGAAGGGCGTCGCCGGTTACATCGCCTCCTTCCCGATCCCGGAAGTGGTGATGGGCATCAACTCTTTCATCATCGGTGCGCGCTCGGTCAATCCGGACTTCAAGATTAAGGTCGTCTGGGCAAACACCTGGTTCGACCCTGGCAAGGAAGCTGACGCCGCCAAGGCACTGGTTGACCAGGGCGTCGATATCCTGACGCAGCACACCGATACGACGGCTCCGATGCAGGTTGCTGCCGAACGTGGCATCAAGGCTTTCGGCCAGGCCTCCGACATGATCGCCGCCGGCCCGAACACGCAGCTGACGGCAATCGTCGACACCTGGGGCGCCTACTACATCAAGCGCACGCAGGCCTTCCTCGACGGCAAGTGGGAATCGACCTCGAGCTGGGACGGCCTGAAGGACGGCATCCTGACGATGGCGCCCTATACCAACATGCCTGACGACGTGAAGAAGATGGCCGAGGAAACCGAAGCCAAGATCAAGTCGGGCGAGCTGAAACCCTTCACCGGCCCGCTGAAGAAGCAGGACGGCAGCGAATGGCTCGCAGCCGGTGCAACGTCTGACGACGGCACGCTGCTCGGCATGAACTTCTACGTCGAAGGCGTCGACGACCAATTGCCGAAGTAAGGGCTCACACCAGTGACGTTAAGCAAACCCCGCCCTCTGGCGGGGTTTGTCTTTTGAGGATGGGCAAGCAGGCGTAGCGACGATTGGAGAATGTCGCAAACGCTGATTCTGCCTGTCTTTCCGGGGGCTTTCCGGAATCGGTGGATCAAACTACACTCGTTTGCGCAAGTTTGAGGCAAGCGGCCGGCGGTGCTTTGGCACACCGATATCCGCGTGTCGGCAGGAATCAGGCAGGGGAGTGCCTGGAGGAGATGGGTTGAACAGGAGTTTGCTGGAAACTGTTGTGTCCGGCTCGCGCAAACGCACGAGCCACGCGCATGTCGTCGATCAACTTGGAAAGGCGATCATATCCGGCGAGTTCCCCGTGGGCTCGATTCTTCCAGGAGATCCGGAGCTCGCGGCGCGCTTCAAGGTGTCGCGGACGGTTCTTCGCGAGGCGATGAAGACGCTGGCCGCCAAGGGACTGGTCGTGCCCCGCGCCCGCATCGGCACGCGTGTGACGCCGCGCAACGACTGGAACCTGTTCGACAGCGATATCCTGACCTGGCATTTCGAGTGCGGGGTCGACGAGGATTTCCTCTATCACCTTAGCGAAGTGCGTCTCGCATTCGAGCCGCACGCGGCAGCACTCGCCGCGCGAAACGCTTCGGAAGCGGAAATCAGCCGCATGATGCGTCTCGCCGTTGCCATGGGCGAGGAAGGGCATACGGCAGAGAGCCTTGCCGTCGCGGATCTGAAGTTTCACCTCGCGGTCGCCGAGGCCTCCGGAAACCCGTTCATGCGAACGGTCGGCGGGCTGATCGAGGCGGCGCTGGTTGGCGTCTTCAAGCTGAGTTCGCCGACCGCTGAAAGGGGCGGCATAGACGAGGTCGCCCGCAACCATATCCGCATCGTTGAGGAGATCGGCCGGCGTGATGAGGTCGGCGCCCGGCTCGCCATGGAGAATGTCATCAAGATCGGTCGCGAGCGGGTGCGCAGCGCCTTGCATAACAGCGCCTGACCTCGGCCTCTCCGGGATTGTTCAAAATTCCGTCGTCGGCCAGCTTCAATGTTCGCTAGATCGCATCGATTTCAATGCTTGCGCTTGCTCAGATCGTCCGCTGGCCTTATCTGGTGATTGGTCGTTCCCCAGCGGAGCGGCTTTCGTCAACGGTGACCTGGAGACCATGTCCGAGTTTTTTGTCATTTTCGTCCTGCTTTTGATCAACGCATTTTTTGCTCTCTCGGAAATGGCAATCGTCTCGGCAAGCAAGCCCATGCTTCGCCAGATGGCAAAACAGGGAAATCGCCGCGCCGAGGTTGCGCTGAGGCTGGCGGAAGATCCGGGCAAATTCCTGTCCACGGTTCAGGTCGGCATCACGCTGGTCGGTACGCTCGCCGGCGCCTATGGCGGCGCGACCATCGCTGCCAGGATCGCGCCGATCCTCGATGAGATCGCCTGGATCCATCCCTACGGCAACACGGTCGCCGTCGCGCTCGTCGTCACCCTGATCACCTTCCTGTCCGTTGTCATCGGTGAGCTGATCCCGAAGCAACTGGCGCTGAAGAATTCCGAAGCGCTGGCGATGTTCGTTGCAAGGCCGATGCTGCTCCTGTCGCGGATCGCCGCACCGATCGTCTATCTCTTCGAAACGGCCGCATCGGTCGCCATGCGTCTGCTCGGCATGCGCGCGGACGACCCGGACCATGTGACGGAAGAAGAGGTCCAGGCGATCATGGCCGAGGGCGTCGAAAGCGGCGCCATCGAGAAGTCGGAACATGAGATGCTCAGACGAATCATCCGGCTCGGTGACCGCAACGTGAAGTCGATCATGACGCACCGGACGGAGGTGAGCTTCATCGACGTCAACGACAGCCTGGAGACCGTCGGCCGCAAGATCGACCAGTTTGGCCATTCCCGCTATCCAGTGGTCGATGGACCGAGCGGTGACGTGCTCGGCGCGGTCCTGGCGAAGGAAGTCCTGAACGCCCCGGCCTCCGCACCGTTCGACGTGCGCAAATACATCCGGGAGATCCACACGCTGCCGGAAACCGCGTCCTGCCTCAAGGCGCTCGACGCCTTCAAGTCGTCGAGCATCAACATGGCGATGATCGTCGACGAGTACGGAAGCACCGAAGGCATCATCACCATTGCCGATATTCTGGAGGCAATCGTCGGCGTTCTGCCGTCGAACTACGACGACATCGAACACGCGCTGATCCGCCAGCGTGAAGATGGCAGCTATCTCGTCGATGGCCGGACACCGATCGACGAAATCCATCTGACGATCGGAATCGAAGGTATCGACGCCGACGGCAACTTCGAGACGATCGCCGGCTTCCTGGTGCAGCAACTGCGCAAGACGCCGGAGGAGGGCGACATTGCCATCGCCCACGGTTACCGTTTCGAAGTGGTCGACATGGACGCACGGCGGATCGACAAGATCCTCGTCAGCCGCAGCGACGAGGCGGCCAGCTGAGCCATGCCATGACGTTGTCGAGGGAGCCGGAGACACGTCTGCTTCGGCTCGAGGCGGCAGCGTTGTCTGGACGACCCGGACCTGCCGCGCAAAAGCAAAAGGCCGGGCTGAACCCGACCTTTTTCCAGATCACCGCGGATCCGCTAGTACATCCGTAGTCGGACGTCCTCGGCGGCGATCAAGTAGCTCCCTTTGTACAGCGCTATCATGTCGGCGCCATGACATGATCCGGGCTTGAAAGCAGAAATGAGACCTTCCCGGGCCAGCGATGTTCGCTCGCCAATCCGGGAATACCAGCAGAATTGACGCGAGTGTTTCAGCGCAGCCTGAGAATGTCGCAGGATGCGCCGAGCGGCGCTTCCGCAGCGTGCGGCCGGCGCACGATCAGGCAGTCGGACTGCGCGAAGACCTTCATCATCGACGAGTCCTGCCGCGAGAACGGATGCGCGACGAGGCTCCCGTCTGCGTCTCTGGTAAGACGCGCACGCACGTAGTCCTGTCTGACGTCGTTGGCTGGCAGCGGGCTCGCGAGTCGTGCGGTCGTCATACGCTCGCGGGCGGGCAGTCGCGCGAGCTTGCGTGTCAGCGGCTCCAGGAACAGCAGCGCGCAAACGAGGCTCGAGACCGGGTTGCCGGGGAGGCCGAGCACGGTCGTATCGCCGAGCTTGCCCACCATCAGCGGCTTTCCCGGGCGCATGGCTATGCGCCAGAAGTCGAGCGTCATGCCGCAGGAAAGCAAAGTTGCCTGAACCAGGTCATGGTCGCCGACCGAGGCGCCGCCAAGCGTGACAAGCACATCGACATCGGCCGCCTGGGCCCGCGCGACCTGGTCCGCGATCGCCTTTTGGTCGTCGGCGACGATACCGAGATCGATGACCTCCGCGCCGTTGTCGCGCGCGATGGCGCCGACACCGAAGCTGTTGGAGGCGATGATCTGGTCGGCGCCCGGCTTGCTGCTGGGAGGCAGCAGTTCGTCGCCGGTGGCGAGGATCGCGATTTTCGGGCGCTTGAAAACGGGCAGTCGCGCGTGATTCATGCCGGCGGCGAGCGTCAATCGTCCGGCATCGAGCAATTCGCCCGCTGAGAGCGCGGCTTCGCCAAAGGCGAAATCCTGCCCGGACAAGCGGATATGGCGCCCTTTACCGGGAACGAACTTGGTTCGGATCCGGTCTTCCGGCAGCCGCTCGGTATCCTCCTGGATGATCACCGTATCCGCGCCGGCGGGCAGGGGCGCTCCGGTGAAGATGCGCACGGCCTGTCCAGGCCCCACCTCTCCCTTGAAGCCATGGCCGGCAGCCGATTGGCCGATCACGGCAAGCTCGGCGCCAACGGTCTCGATGTCCTGGTGGCGGACGGCATAGCCGTCCATCGCCGAATTGTCGAAGGCCGGATGCGTGACGAGCGCCGGGACATCCTCGGCAAGGACGCGGCCGACAGCGTCGTGAAGACCGACATGTTCGGTCCGTGGTCTCAGGGTGGCGCTGCCCAGAATACGGTCGAGCGCATCTTCGACGGATAGCAGCGACATGATCTCATTTCCCTTCGCGTCGAAAGTCGCCGGACCGGCCGCCAGATTTGCTGACGACCTGGATCCCGCCGATTTCCATCTCGCGGTCGGCGGCCTTCGCCATGTCGTAGATGGTGAGGCACGCAACGCTCACGGCCGTCAGTGCCTCCATCTCGACGCCCGTGCGGCCGGTGAGCTTGGCAAGCGCCTCGACCCGCAGGCCGGGAAGCGCTGGGTCGGGTGTGATGTCGACGGCTACCTTCGTCAGCATCAACGGATGGCATAGCGGGATGAGAGTAGCGGTCTGCTTGGCGGCCATGATGCCCGCAAGCCGCGCCGTGCCGATGACGTCGCCCTTCTTGGCGTCTCCTTCGAGGATGAGCGTCAGCGTTTCCGGCTTCATCCGGACGTGGCCTTCGGCGACCGCAACGCGCACCGTCTCGGCCTTGTCGCCGACATCCACCATGTTCGCTTCGCCGCTGCCACTAAGATGCGTGAGCGTCGGCTTACCCATTACTCGGCCGCCAGTGTGTTTGCGGTACCGGTCAGCAGGCTGCGTGTCGCCGCTTCGACGTCACTCTTGCGCATCAGGCTTTCGCCGACGAGGAAGGTGGTGATGCCGCTTTTTTCCAGCCGCTGGCAATCCTCGTGGGTGAAGATGCCGCTTTCGCCGACCAGCAGACGGTCGGAAGGCACCATGCCTGCAAGCTGCTCTGAAACGGCGAGATCGACTTCGAACGTCCTCAAATTGCGGTTGTTGATGCCGACGAGCGGGGAGGCGAGCTTGAGAGCACGTTCCATTTCTTCGGCGTCATGCACCTCGATGAGCACGTCCATGCCGAGTTCGAACGCCGCTTCTTCGAGGCGGCGAGCGTCGTCGTCGCTGAGCGAAGCCATGATCAGCAGGATGCAGTCGGCGCCCCAAGCCCGCGCCTCGAACACCTGGTAGGTGTCGAACATGAAGTCCTTGCGCAGTGCGGGCAGGGCGCAGGCCGCGCGTGCCGCTTCAAGGAAAGCGGGCGCGCCTTGAAAGCTCGGTGCATCCGTGAGTACCGAGAGGCAGGCGGCACCGCCAGCTTCGTAAGCCCTGGCAAGGGCTGGCGGGTCGAAGTCCGGGCGAATGAGCCCCTTCGACGGGCTTGCCTTCTTGATCTCCGCGATCAGCCCGAATGTGCCGGCGGCCTTGCGCGCGGCGAGCGCGGCTCGAAAGCCGCGCGGCGCGGACTGCTCGGTGATACGCGCCTTGAGCTCGGAAAGCGGCGTCTGCGATTTCGCGGCCGCGATCTCGTCGCGCTTGTAGGCTTCGATCTTGCGCAGGATATCCGTCATCGTTGCCGATCCTTTCTCAGGCCGCGTTCGAAACGCTGATCAGGCGCTGCAGCGCCATCTTGGCACCGCCGCTCGAAAGCGACTGGCGGGCGAGCGCCATGCCTTCGCCGAGGTCCTTCGCTCGTCCGGCTATCATCAGCGATGCTGCCGCATTGGCAAGGGAAATGTCCCGGTAGGGGTTCTCGGCACCATCGAGCACCGCCTGGAGTGCCACCGCATTATACGCTCCGTCGCCGCCCTTCAACGCATCGAGCGTCACCGTCTGAAGGCCGAAATCGGCCGGCGTCAGCGTAAAGGTCGAAATCTTGCCGTTCTCGAGAGCCGCGACCTCAGTCGTGCCGGTCGTGGTGATCTCGTCGAGGCCTTCCCCATGAACGACCCAGACATTTTCTGAGCCGAGATCGCGCAGCACCTCAGCAAGCGGCTGCACCCACTGCGGCGCGTAGACGCCGACGAGCTGCCGCTTGACGCCGGCCGGATTGGAGAGCGGACCGAGCAGGTTGAAGATCGTCCGCGTTCCGAGCTCCACCCGCGTCGGGCCGACATGACGCATCGCCGAATGATGTTGCTGCGCGAACATGAAGCCGACGCCCGCCTCCCGGATGCATTGCGAGATGGCTGCGGGGCCGATGTCGAGCTTGACGCCGAGGCACGAGAGCGCATCCGCTGTGCCCGACTTCGAGCTCAGTGCGCGGTTGCCGTGCTTGGCGACCGGGACGCCTGCGCCTGCCACGATGAGCGAAGCGAGCGTCGAGATATTGTAGGTGCCGGCGCCGTCACCGCCGGTTCCGACGATATCGACGGCATTGGCCGGGGCATCGACCGGCAGCATGCGGGCCCGCATGGCGCCGACCGCGCCGACGATCTCATCGACCGTTTCGCCCCGCACACGCAGCGCCATCAGGAAGCCACCGATCTGCGATGGCGTTGCGGCCCCCGACATGATGATTTCGAAGGCGGCACGGGCGTCTTCACGGTTCAGCGCCTCGCGGGCGGCGACCTTGGCGACGAATGGCTTGAGATCACTCATCGGTTGTTTCCTCGAAGCCTATCGTTGAGTAACTGCGGTTTCGCCGAGCGTCTGGTTGATCGAAACGCCGTAGGCGGCCTGCAGCGTGGCGACCATCTGATCCAGAATATCTTCGCCGCTGACGCGGGCCATGGCCTCGATCTGGCGGCTATCGTCCTGCAGAGCGTCGGTGGGGCCACCGTTCTCGACTGCCGTCACCTGCATGAGCACCTGTCCCTCGCCACCGATGCCGGCAGCGTTGGTTACAAAGCCGTTCGGACCCGAGAACGCGGCTGCGACAGCCGCCGGGCTCAGGGCCGCGTCCGAAGTGGCGCGCGTCAGCCCGGACTTCGTTTCGACGGCGAGACCGAGTTCATTGGCGATGTCGGCGAGCTTTGCACCCTGCTCGACACGCTGCTTCAACTCACCAGCCTTCTTGGCAAGGGCCGCACGCTGCTGTTCCGCCATCCAATCGGCGCCGATCTCATCGCGAGCCTCGTCCAGCGTGCGATCGCGCGCGGGGGTAACTTCATCGAGATCGAACCAGACATAGCCGTCGCGGCCGACATTGACCGGCAGAGTTTCCCCTCCGACATCCGCCTTGAAGACTTCCTGAAGAAGGGCAGCCTGCTCCGGTAGGCCGGCAACGGCGTCGCCGTTCTTGTCCTTGCCGGTTGCATCGATGGCATCGACGGTCACCAGTTTCAGCTTGAGCTGGTCGGCGACCTCCTTGATCGGAGCGCCGGAAGCGCGCTCGTCCTCGATCTTGTCGTGGAGGCGCATGACCTCTTCGCTCGCTGCCGAAAGGGCGATGTCCTTGCGCAGTTCTTCCTTGACGTCGTCGAAGCTGCGTACCGCTTCCGGACGGATATTCGTCACGCGCAGAATGACCGGGCCGAAGGCGCCGTCGACAACCGGAGATACGCCACCGTCGGCAGCAACCGCGAAGGCCGCTTCGGCGATCTTGGCGTCAGGCACGCGATCTTTGGTGAATTCGCCGAGAAGCACGTCCGCCGAGGTCTTGCCTTCAGCCTTCACCAGATCATCGAAGCTCGTGCCGGAGGAGAGCTTGGCCGCTGCAGCGTCAGCTGCTTCACGTGACGGGAAGGTGAGCTGCTCGATGGTCCGCGTCGCAGCGGTGCGGAAGCTCTCCTTGCGCCGGTCATATTCGGTTCGCATCTCTTCATCCGTCACGGCTGCCGTGTCTGCGACGTCGACCGGCTCGAGCTTTACATAGCTGAACTTGCGGTATTCGGGGGCGCGGTAGTTTGCCTTGCGGGTATCGTACCAGGGCGCCAGCACGTCGTCGCCCGGCACCTTCACCGGGTCGATATTGGCGTTCGAGAGCAGCAGATAGTCGACGGTCCGCTTTTCGTGGCGGTAGGCGCCGATCGCATCCGTGAGAACCTTGGGAGCGGCATAACCGTCCGAGAGCGCATCGACGATCTGCGAACGGATCGCGGTCTGGCTCTGGCTGTTGATGTAATCCTGTTCGCGCAGGCCCGCATTGCGCAGGACGCTCGAGAACGTCAGCCGGTCGAACTGGCCATTGACGCTGTGGAACGCCGGATCGTCGGCGATCAGCTTTGCCAGCCGGTCCTGCGACAGGCCGAGGTTCATGTCGTCTGCAAGCTGGTCGAGAGCCGCACCGGCAACGACTTGCGAATAGACCCGCTGTTCGATGCCGAAGGCGCGTGCCTGTTGCGGCGTCAAGCGGGTGCCGAGCTGGCGGGAGGCCTGAGCCAGCATGGTCTCATAGGCGAGCCGGAACTCCGGCGCCTTGACCTTGACGTCGCCGACAACCACCACCGCGTCCGACTGGCTCGTCATCGTCAGAGATGAGCCGCCCCACACCATGAACGACAGAACGAGAATGACTAGCAGGCCTTTGACTACCCAGGTCTGGGCGGCAGTTCTCAGGGATTCGAGCATGGGGGCAGAAACCTCGTTGCAATGCGGCGGCCATGGGCCAAACGAATTCGTTCCTTAAAACAAACGAAACAGGAAATGAAGGGTCGTTTACCGCAAATTGCGCGCACTCACGGGATCGTTGGCCAATCGCGATCGCCCGAGTTTCAATGCTTGCCACCGCCGCGTTGTCGCGGGCGCGGAAGGTCCCGCGAAGGACCTGCAAACCTATCGGGCGCGCGCGGCACAACCCATGTCGGATTCATTAGCCGGCAATCGAAAATTATATGTCAGATTGAGTCGAATACGCAGTGGAACTGTGGTTCTGTTGCAAGGGTAAGGGGCGATTCTGAAGTCCCCGCGGGAAGGCATGCAATGCAGTCGACAATCGTGATGGTCAATCTTTTCGGGGCGGTCGCACTGCTCCTCTTCGGCCTGTCGCTCGTCAAGGATGGCGTGACGCGCGCCTTCGGTGCGCGATTGCGCGCCGGTCTCGCGCAGGGGACCAATGGGTCCGTCCGCTCTTTCGCGACGGGACTGGTCGCGACGCTTGCCTTGCAGAGTTCGACGGCCACTGCCTTGATGACCGCTTCCTTCGTGGAGAAGGGATTGGTGCGCTCGCGCATGGCCCAGATCGTGCTCCTCGGCGCCAATGTCGGCACGGCCATGACCGCCTGGATCGTCGCGACCGGCATCGAGTGGCTGTCGCCCCTCGTGATCCTCTTGGGTGTCGTTCTGCACCGTGCCAGCCGCTCGAACGCCCGCCAGGGTCTCGGGGCCGCGTTCGTCGGCATCGGCCTCATGCTCCTGTCGTTGCACCTGCTGGGCTCCGCGACCGAGCCAATGCGCGATTCTCCGGCGCTGGCGGCGTTCCTTGGCATGCTCGACAGCGCCTGGCCTGTCGCCCTCCTCATATCCGCCGGGCTGGCTTTCGCTTCGTCCTCCAGTCTGGCGGTCGTCATGCTGGTCCTGTCGCTCTCGTCCGCGGGCATTCTGACCGTGGGATTGACGGTGGCGCTCGTGCTTGGCGCGAATCTCGGGGGCGCGATCCCGCCGGTCATGGCGACCTTGGCCTCCGCGCCATCGGCGCGCCGAGTCACCCTCGGCAATCTCGTCATTCGCGCAGCCGGCTGTTTGATCGCACTGCCGCTGACGAGCTTGAGTGTAGAATTCCTGCAGAGCCTGCCGCTGCCGCGACAGAACCTGCCTGTCGATATCCACCTTGCCTTCAATCTCGCTGTCGCGATCCTCGCCTGGCCTTTTTCCGGCCTGCTGTCGCAACTGATGGTCCGTTTCATTCCCGATGCGGAAACGGAAGAGAGCGGACCGCGCTATCTCGATGAAAGTGCCTTGCATACGCCGGTCATGGCGCTCTCCGGAGCGACCCGCGAGGTTCTGCGCGTGGGCGATCTGGTCGAGATAATGTTGATGCGTGCAGCCACCGCCTTCGAAAACAACGATCTCTCCGAAATTCGCGACATCGGGAAGTTCGAGAAGCAGGTGGACCAGCTGCAACAGGAAGTGAAGATCTTTCTGTCACGCTTGGGACGTGATGGCTTGAGCCAGGAGGACGGTCGGCGCTCGATCGTCATCATCGACTACGCCATCAACCTCGAGCATATGGGCGACATCATCGAGAAGGGGCTTTGCGAGGAGATCGTCAAAAAGGTCGACAACGGTCTGAAGTTCTCGGAGGAGGGCTACCAGGAGCTGAAAAGCCTGTTCAATCTTACGATCGACAATCTTCGCGTTGCCCAATCCATCTTCGTCAGCCGCAATGCCGATCTCGCCCGGCAGCTCATCGAGGTGAAGGTGAGCGTTCGCCACATGGAGAAGCGTTCGGCCGAGCGGCATATCGAGCGTTTGCGAGACGGGCTGGTCCAGAGCCTTCAGACGAGCTCGCTGCATCTCGACATGCTGCGCGATCTCAAGCGCGTCAACGCGCATATTGCGTCCGTCGCCTATCCGATCCTGGAGGAGAGCGGGCTTCTGACCGAGAGCCGGCTGCGTCCCGAGGCCTAGAGCGCTGCGCGTTCATCTGAACGCACTAGCGTCGCTCGCTTCAGCTAAGGTCTGGATGTGCTTTACCAGTCGGTGAGCTATAAAGGCCCCTCGGACGCACGGAGAGGCGTTCAGGCAGGAGCCCGACCATGATCAAGATGAGCGTCTACTATCCCGCCGAGGGCGGTTCGAAGTTCGATCACGACTACTACCGCACCCGCCACATGCCACTGATCCAGGAACGGCTCGGCGATGCCTGCCTGCGCTACGAGATCGATAAGGGCCTTGCGGGTCGTGAACCTGGAAGCGCGCCGGAGTTCGTCGCGGCGTGCCACATCTACTCGCCCTCCCTGGGGACATTCCAGGAGGCGTTCGGTCCCCACCGCGCGGAGATCGTCGCGGACGTCGCCAACTATACGGACATCGCGCCTGTCGTGCAGTTCAGCGAAATCGTTGGAGGGTAGGGGCTTCGACGCGTCAGGCGTAGCCGTTGAACTTTCCAGGATCGGCGTCGCGCTGGCGCACCTGATCCATGGTGACGTAACCGGTGCCGAACCGGTCGACGATCGGGAACATGTGGTTGCCGTTGAAGCGAAAACTACCTTGCTCTCGTCAAACTCGCTTCAGCCAAAATCTGGATGCGCTTTGTGAGTTTGTGACCTAGTCGTCGGTTATCAAGAGCTGCTCGCGGCTGATGCTGTGGCCTTTAGCTCTTTGCGGATAAAGGCGTCAAAGCATCTTGTCAGCGTCACGCGCTCATGGCCGAGCTCGAGGCTCGGCTGATAGAGCGAAAGCAGCATCCGATTGACGTTGGTGACCGGACAGGTCGGTACGAGCGCGACGTCGACCGAACGGAGGGCGGCGCGGACATTCTCATCCGGCGGAGGGACGGCGCGGAACGGATCTGCACCGGTCGCGACGTGTTTCGGGGCGCTGCGATCCATCAGCCACGGGAACGGATTGGTGAAATCGATGTTGAGGATCGTTTCGAAGCGCACGCCATTTGCCGCCTCATAGGCGCGCATTGCATCGATGGCTTCATCGACATTTGTCAGCCAGCCGGCCTGGAAGTCGAAATCGCTATAGAGCAGGAACGACGGTAGCTCGCCGGCATTTGCAAAGGCATCGAAGGCGGGGCGATGGGCCGCATAGATATCGCGCAGGCGTTCGGCGCGCAGCGCCAGAATGGGCCGGAGATTGACGGCGCCCATTGTTTTGAGGTTCCGGCTTTCGAGCGGCACATTGTTGATGGCCCCGATCCACGCGCGAGCGCTTTTTTGCAGGACGGCCGTGGCTGGTGGGAGGGTGGCCGCCAGGGCGAGTATCGCTATTGCGATCGCACGCGGCTGAGGCACGGCACCGGTGACCTCGTCGGCAACGATCTTCAGCAGCAAAGGCAGCAGAAAGATGAAGGCCTGGCTGCCGGTGTTCTGGCTCTCGAAGAGAATGCCGGCAAGGACGAAGGCGGCCAGCCAGACGAACGGTTGGTCGAAGACCTTCGCGAGTGCCGATAGGGAGGGGTGCCCGCCAAGCTGTCGCAGGGATTGTGCAAAGGATGAAAGGTGCGCCGCGAAAAGCGCCAGGCCGAGCAACCCGGCCGGAATCAGCAGACCGGCATTGAGCGACGCCGCCTGCAGAAGGCGTGGCAATAAGCTGTCGTCATTGACGGCCAGCAGTGCAAGGATGTCGTTGAGATAGGCCGATACGGCGCTCACGGAAATCTCGGCCACGGCGAGCACGGCGAAGAACAGCGATGCTGCGGCCAGCGCCGACTTGAAGGGGATGCGGCCTGCGGCAAAAGCCATCAGGCAAAGAACAGTGCCGGCGACAGCGCCGGTGATCTTCACGAAGAAGAGAGCGACCATCGCCGCGGCAACGACGAATGCAAGGATACGACGGTCGCGAACATGAACCAACGCTGCAGCGAGCACATAAAGAAGCTGGCAGGCCTGGCGATTGTAGATTCCGAAGCCGTCCGAGCCGGGATAGGGGTAGAAATCCCCGGTGTTGAACGGCAATACCGAGAACCACAGGAACGGCAGCAGGATCGCATAGGCAAGCAGCGCCGAGCGCTTTTGCACGTCGAAGACGACGAGCGCCATCACCGGTCCGGTGACGAGTAGCAGACACCAGCTCGCGAGCAGCAATGGATGGCCGTTGGGGAAGATGGCCTGCAGGCCAGCGAAAAGGTAATAGCCGAGTGCGCCGACGGGGGTGAAGAAATCGACCGAAGGGATTTGTCCGTCACGAATTCGGTTTGCAGCATCGAGATAGAGATAATGGTCCCAGAACATCGGGCCGATCGGCTGCGGGATCGTCACACAAAGCAGCAGCGCGAGCACGCCAAAGGTGAGGGCGAGCGGGAAAAGCGGTGAGCGGACGAAGGTGAGTGCCGCACTTGGCTGTTGCGCCTCTAGATCGAGTTCGGTGCGGCTATGCATTGCGGTCTCGTCTCCCCCTGGGGAGCGATGCACACGCGCTGCATGCTGGTACACGCTCCGCGCCTTCTTATGCCATCATCCGGTTTTAAGCCGGTTAATGCGACGTGATTGCGAGAATTATGCTTCTCGCAATATCTTGACGGTACCACAGCGCCGAATCGTGCGTGATTTTGTACTTGAGCCGGTTTCGATTTAAGAAATTGTGCGGGAGGCATCAGCCTCGGAAAGACCAAGGAGAGCATTGTATGGAACGGACGTGCCTGGCCATCATTCTGGCTGCGGGTGAAAGCACGCGGATGAAATCGTCCATGTCGAAGGTGCTGCATCCCGTCGCTGGCCGGCCGATGATCGCCCATGTCGTTCAGGCGCTGGCGAGTGCCTCGATCTCCGATATCGCCCTGGTGGTCGGCCGCGACGCAGATTCGGTTTCGGCGGCTGCCGATATCGGCGGCGTATCGGTCTCTTCCTATCTGCAGATGGAGCGGCTGGGGACCGGCCACGCGGTGCTGGCTGCCCGTGAAGCGCTGGCAAAAGGTTATGACGACGTTCTCGTCGTCTTCGGCGATACGCCGCTGATCACGCCGGAACCGCTGAAGGCCGCGCGCGACGGTCTTGCCGCCGGCAACGACGTGGTGGTTATCGGCTTCGAGGCCGCCGATCCGAGTGGTTATGGACGCCTGATCGTCAAGGACGGTGTGTTGCTTGCCATCCGCGAGCACAAGGATGCGACCGAAGAAGAGCGCCGCATCACCTATTGCAACGGCGGACTGATGGCGATCGACGGTCGCAAGGCGCTCGATCTTCTCGGCCGCATCGGCAACGCCAACGTCAAGGGCGAATATTACCTGACGGACCTCGTGGAGATCGTCCGCGAGATCGGTGGACGGGCGATTGCCGTCGAGGCGCCGGAAGAGGAGTTGACCGGCTGCAACACGCGCGCCGAGCTCGCCTTTATCGAACGGCTCTGGCAGCAGCGCCGCCGCCACGAACTCATGTTGTCGGGCGTGTCGATGATCGCGCCGGAAACGGTGTTTCTCGCCTGGGATACGGTGCTCGAGCAGGATGTGCTGATCGAGCCGAACGTCGTCTTCGGCCCCGGCGTGCGCGTCGAGAGCGGTGCCGTCATCCACGCTTTCTCGCATGTCGAGGGCGCAACGGTCCGGGCCGGGGCGACGGTCGGTCCCTTTGCCCGGCTGCGCCCGGGCGCCGATCTCGGCGAAAAGTCGAAGGTCGGCAACTTCTGCGAGGTCAAGAAGGCGGAGATCGGCGCAGGCGCCAAGGTCAACCACCTGACCTATATCGGCGACGCCTTCGTCGGCGCCGGTTCGAACATCGGTGCCGGTACGATCACCTGCAACTATGATGGCGTGAACAAACACGAGACCCGAATCGGCGAAAATGCCTTCATCGGGTCGAATTCGTCGCTGGTCGCGCCGGTGACGATCGGAGAGGGAGCGTTGGTTGCCTCGGGCAGCGTGATTACCGAGGACGTGCCGGCCGACGCCGTCGCCTTCGGCCGCGCGCGCCAGGAGATCAAGCCGGGTCGGGCGCGACTGCTGCGCGAGCGCTACCAGGCGGTGAAGGCAGCCAAGAAGGCCGCAAAAGCCGCCGGCTAAGCCGACGACGCCGTGGCCCCATCAGACGCGTAAAGGTCCGCTGCAGCTTGCTTGAATCGGCTGTGATTCAGGGAAACATGCGGAGCGTTAAATACTGAAACCGAAAGTGAAATCGGGGCGGATTGCCTCACCCGGCAAATGCTTTACCAAGGCAGCGCGTCGGGCGGGACATCTGCCCTCATTGACTGAGGCGCCGCGACGGGCGCGGGGACAAATCGGAGACGACTATGTGCGGTATTGTGGGCATCGTTGGCAACCAGCCGGTATCGGAGCGACTGGTCGATGCGCTGAAGCGCCTCGAATACCGCGGCTATGATTCCGCCGGTGTGGCGACCATCAATGGCGGAACGCTGGAGCGCCGGCGCGCCGAGGGCAAGCTCGTCAATCTCGAGATCCGGCTTCGCGAACAGCCGCTCGCCGGCACGATCGGCATTGCGCACACGCGCTGGGCGACCCATGGTGCGCCGACCGAGCGCAATGCCCATCCGCACTTCACCGACGGCGTCGCCGTCGTCCATAACGGCATCATCGAGAACTTTGCCGAATTGAAGGACGAACTGATCGCCGATGGCGCCAGGTTCGAGACCGACACCGACACCGAGGTCGTGGCGCATCTGCTCTCCAAGTTCCGCCGCGAAGGCCTTGGCCGGCGCGAGGCGATGCATGCGATGCTGAAGCGGGTCACCGGCGCCTATGCGCTCGCCGTGCTCTATCAAGACGACCCGTCGACGATCATGGCGGCGCGCAATGGCCCGCCGCTGGCGATCGGCCACGGCAGGGGCGAAACGTTCCTCGGCTCCGACGCGATCGCGCTTGCGCCCTTCACCAATGAGATCACCTATCTGATCGACGGCGACTGGGCGGTGATCGGTGCGAACGGCGTGCACATCTTCGATCTCGCCGGCAATGCCGTCGATCGACCGCGCCAAGTCTCGTCGGCTGCCGCCTATATGATCGACAAGGGCAACCACCGGCACTTCATGGAGAAGGAGATCTATGAGCAGCCGGAGGTGATCGCGCACGCGCTGAGCCACTACATCGACTTCGCCGGCAACCGCATCAAGCCGCTCGCCGGCACGATCGATTTTGCCAAGGTTCCGAGTCTGGCGATCTCCGCCTGCGGCACGGCCTATCTCGCTGGTTTGGTCGGCAAATACTGGTTCGAGCGCTATGCCCGCCTGCCGGTGGAAATCGACGTCGCTTCCGAGTTCCGCTATCGCGAAATCCCGCTGTCGGCGCAGTCGGCGGCACTGTTCATCTCGCAGTCGGGCGAAACCGCCGACACGCTCGCCTCGTTGCGCTACTGCAAGGAGCTCGGCCTGAAGATCGGCGCCGTCGTCAATGCGCGCGAATCGACCATTGCGCGCGAATCCGATGCGGTGTTCCCGATCCTTGCCGGTCCGGAGATCGGCGTCGCCTCGACCAAGGCCTTCACCTGCCAACTCGCGGTGCTGGCGTCGCTGGCGATCGGCGCCGGCCGCGCCCGCGGCATGGTCAGCACAGAGGAGGAGCAGACGCTGGTTCGCTGCCTCGCCGAGATGCCGCGCATCATGGGCCAGGTGCTGAACGCCATCCAGCCGAAGATCGAGCAACTGTCGCACCAGCTCGCCAAGTACGACGACGTGCTCTATCTCGGCCGCGGCACCAGCTTCCCGCTGGCGATGGAAGGTGCGCTGAAGCTCAAGGAAATCTCCTATATTCACGCCGAAGGCTATGCCGCCGGCGAGCTGAAGCATGGGCCGATCGCGCTGATCGACGAGAACATGCCGGTTATCGTCATCGCGCCGCATGACCGCTTCTATGAGAAGACGGTTTCCAACATGCAGGAAGTGGCCGCCCGCGGCGGCCGGATCATCCTGATCACCGACGAGAAGGGGGCTGCCGCCTCGAAGCTCGAAACCATGGCGACGCTTGTGCTGCCTGACGTCGATGAGGTCATCGCACCGATGATCTTCTCGCTGCCGATCCAGCTTCTTGCCTATCACACGGCGGTGTTCATGGGCACCGACGTCGACCAGCCCCGCAACCTCGCCAAATCGGTGACCGTCGAATGATCTATGTCCGGCATGAGCGTCAAGGAGATGAGAAGGCGATCCGCGACGTGACCGTCGCCGCGTTCGAAGGGCATCCGCACAGTGATCAGAGCGAGCCCCTCATCATCGAACGCCTGCGCGAAGCCGGTGCGCTCAGCGTCTCGCTGGTTGCCGAGATGAACGATGAGGTTGTCGGGCACATCGCTTTTTCGCCCGTCACTCTGACGCCGGCAGAATCCGGCTGGTTCGGGCTTGGGCCGGTCTCGGTCAAGCCGGAGATTCAGGCGCAGGGTATCGGTCGGCAGTTAATCCTCGAGGGTCTTGAATGGCTGCGGGCGGAAGGGGCTGCCGGCTGCGTCGTCGTCGGCGATCCCGCCTATTATCAAAAGTTCGGTTTCCGCAACGAATCGGCTCTTGTATTCCCCGGTTGTGCGCCGCAATATTTCATGGCGGTGGCACTCTCCGGCGCGATGGCGGCGGGCACTGTCGCCTATCATCCGGCCTTCGGGGTCGCGTGAGGCTGGAGCGGGGTCTTCCGCCCGAATCCCGCGCTAACTGGAGAAGCGATCAGGTTTATGATTTTCGGTCGATCCGACCCGAAATCATAAGCGTGATCTAAGGCGAAAGACGCATGACGACGAAGAAGAGCTTCATCGCAACCCGGTTACGAAACTATTTCCTGACTGGTCTGATCATTTGTGCACCGATAGCGATCACGGCCTGGCTCGTCCGCTCCTTCATCGAATGGGCGGATGGGTGGGTGAAACCGTATCTGCCGAATTTCTATAATCCGGACACCTATTCTCCCGTTGCCATCCCCGGCTTCGGACTGCTCGTTGCCATCGTTGTGATCACGCTCGTCGGCTTCCTGACCGCAAACCTCGTTGGCCGGTCGATCGTGAATTTCGGCGAGTCCCTGGTCAACCGCACGCCCCTGGTGCGCACGATCTACAAGTCGACCAAGCAGATCTTCCAGACGGTGCTTCAGGAGCAGTCGTCCTCCTTCAAAAAGGCAGGGCTCATCGAATATCCGAGCCCGGGCCTCTGGGCGCTTGTCTTCATCGCAACGGATGTCAAAGGGGAAATCGCCGCCAAGTTCGACGACCGCGGCATGGACATGGTTACGGTGTTTCTGCCGCCGACTCCCATCCCAACGGCTGGCTTCCTGCTGTTCGTACCGCGCGACAAGATCATTCCGCTCGACATGAGTGCGGAGGATGCCGCCAAGCTGTTGATCTCCGGTGGCCTTGTGGTGCCTGACCACAAGCCGCTTACCAATGCGCCGTTGAAGATCGGCCAGCAGAAGACTGCCTGACGACCAGGTGTCCATCCGGTCGAAACCGGGTCACACCCCGGTTAGCATCTAGCCGGCGCGCAGGAAGCGGATCGCCTCGTCGCGCCGGTAGAGATAGAGCAGTGTCCGCAGCGCTTCGCCGCGTTCCGACGTAAGGTCCGGATCGCGCTCGATCACATAGGCGGCGTCCTTGCGGGCGATTTCCAGGAGATCGCCATGGGCTTCCAGGCTGGCGATGCGGAAGCCCGGCGTGCCCGACTGGCGCGTGCCGAGCAACTCGCCTTCACCACGCAGCTTCAGGTCCTCCTCCGCAATCAGGAAGCCGTCTTCGCTGTCACGCAGGATCGAGAGCCGTGATCGGCCATTCTCACTGAGCGGACCCTTGTAGAGCAGGATGCAGGTCGAAGCCTCGTCGCCGCGCCCGACGCGGCCGCGCAACTGATGAAGCTGGGCAAGGCCGAAACGTTCCGCATGTTCGATCACCATGATCGTCGCATCGGGCACGTCGACGCCGACCTCGACGACGGTGGTGGCGACCAGCAACCGGATCTCGCCATTCTTGAAGGCGAGCATGACGGCGTCCTTCTCGGCGCCATTCATGCGGCCATGTACGAGACCGACATTGTTGCCAAAGCGCTTCGCGAGGCCTTCATATCGTTCTTCGGCAGACATGACGTCGACGGCTTCCGACTCCTCGACGAGCGGACAGATCCAGTAGGCCTTCTTGCCCTCGCGAAGGGCTGCGTCCAGACGATCGACGATATCGCCGGTACGCTCGGTCGGGATCGTCACGGTCTGGATCGGCTTACGCCCGGCAGGCTTCTCCGTCAGCTTCGAGACATCCATGTCGCCGAAGGCTGCGAGCACCAGCGTCCGCGGGATCGGCGTCGCCGTCATCACGAGCATATGCGGAGAGATCCCCTTGGCAGTCAGGCGCAGGCGCTGATGAACGCCGAAGCGGTGCTGCTCGTCCACCACCGCCAGCGTCAGTTCCTTGTAGTTCACCGTATCCTGGAAGAGCGTGTGCGTGCCGATCACCATCCGCGTCTCGCCGGACGCGATACGGTTCAAGATGGCATCGCGTTCCTTGCCCTTGGTGCGGCCGGTCAGGACGTCAATGGTGATGCCGGCCGGCGCGGCCATCCGCGCAAGGGTCGCATGATGCTGCCGCGCCAGAATTTCGGTCGGCGCCATCAGCACGGCCTGGCCGCCGGATTCGACCGCGGCCAGCATCGCCATCAACGCCACCATCGTCTTGCCGGAGCCGACGTCGCCCTGCAGCAGCCGCAGCATGCGCTCGGTCCCGGCCATGTCCTTGAGGATGTCGGCAATGGCCGTGGATTGGCTCGCCGTCAGCGAAAACGGAAGCGAATTAATGACGGGCCGGGAGAGCGCGCCGGTGGCGTGGACCGGCGTACCCGCGATCTTGCGAAGGCGCTGGCGGACGAGCGCGAGCGACAACTGTCCAGCGAGAAATTCGTCATAGGCAAGCCGGCGGCGCGCGCGTGCCTGTGGATCGATATCCGTTGCATCCCGTGGATCATGCAGCGCCCGGAAACTCTCGGCCGCACTGGCGAAACCCTGCCTGGTGAGCAGCGCATCATCCACCCATTCCGGCATTTCCGGCACGCGGGCAACGGCCGCCTCGATCGACTTGCGCAATATCCGCGGCGAAAGCCCGGCGGTCAGGCCATATACCGGCTCCACCAGCGGCAGGTTTTCCGCCTCGCTTGCCCGAACCGCGTAGTCCGGATGCACCATGGAAGGCCGTCCGTTGAACCAGTCGACCTTGCCGCTGACGATAACCGTCTCATCCACCGGCAGCGATTTTTCCAGCCAATTGCCCTTGACCCGAAAATAGGTGAGCGCCAGTTCGCCGGTCTCGTCATGCAGGAAGACGCGATAGGGTAGGTTGGGTTTGCCGCGCGGCGGCGGCTGATGGCGGTCGACCCGGCCGGTAATGGTGACGATGACCCCTTGCGGCGCATGGGCAATGCCCGGCTGCTGCCGGCGGTCGATCAGCGAATGCGGCGCGTGGAAGACAAGATCGACGACACGGCAATCCTCGATCGTTTCACGACCGAGCAGCTTGGCATAGAGCTCGCCGATCTTCGGGCCGATGCCTGGAAGCGTGTCGAGCGGTGAGAAGAGCGGATCGAGCAGGGCGGGGCGCATGGCGATGAAATTGCGATGATAAATCGGGCTTTGGCAAGGCTGACAATCACCTATTCAGAGTTTATAGAGCCCAGTGACGACAAACCGTAGCCTGGAGCGTCCCGCTTTCAAGTGGTATCACTGAAGGCGACAAGGTGCTCTGGAATCAAAGCGCTGGAGCGTGTTTCGCGTGTTCGTCCGAATGCGCGGCGTTCTCCTGCATGTCTTCTTTCTCGCTGAACCCAGCCGGGATCAGGGGCAAGAACATGCAGCAATCTCAAGCGCTACAGCGACTTTCGTGCGCCCTGGAAGGCGCGCGGCGCGGTAGCGGGCGGCAGGAAGGAATTTCCATGACTGGCATCTCACGCACCAGCGCCGATCTCGATCCGCGGCGACGGCGGATCCTGTTCCGCGCCTGGCATCGCGGCATTCGCGAGATGGATCTGATCCTTGGGCAGTTTGCAGAGGCTGAGCTTTCGGCGCTTTCCGAGGTGGAGCTCGATGAACTCGAGACGATCATGCGCGAAGAGGACAATGATCTCGTCAGGTGGATCACCGGTGAACAGCCTGTGCCCGTTCGCTATCAGACGCCGATGTTCGAACGCATTGCCGCCTATCGTCCCGATTTCGATAAGCTTCCCGAAGGAATGAAATAGACCGATGATGCTGGTTGGCCTTGATCCGAAGAAGATCGTCGAAGCGCAGCGGGAGATCACGATCGGCCCGGTTCCCGCCGGTGCCGAGGCACTGGTTCTGGCCGAACTTGCGCGGGCAGGCCAGCCGGTCGCCTATATTATGTCTGACGGCCAGCGGATCGCGGATCTCGAGCAGGTTCTCGGCTTCGTGGCGCCCGATATTCCGGTCTTGACGCTGCCGGGCTGGGACTGCCTTCCCTATGACCGCGTGTCGCCGAGTGCCGACACGTCGGCACGGCGTCTGGCGGCACTCAGCGCCCTGATTGCGCACAAGAAGAAGCCGCATGCGGCGATCGTGCTGGTGACGGTCAATGCCGCCCTGCAGAAGATCTCGCCGCAGGATGTGATCGAGAGCCTGGCGTTTTCGGCCCGCCCGGGCAATCAGGTGCGCATGGATGACATCGCCACTCGCCTCGAGCGCAACGGTTTCGAGCGGGTCGCGACGGTGCGCGAAGTCGGCGAATACGCGGTGCGCGGCGGCATTCTCGATGTTTTCGTGCCCGGCAGCGGCGAGCCGCTGCGTCTCGATTTCTTCGGCGACACGCTCGAGACCATCCGCTCCTTCGATCCCGCAAGCCAGCGCACGATCGGCCAGGTCCGCTCCCTCGATCTCAACCCGATGAGCGAGGTGTCGCTGACGCCGGAGACGATCAGCCACTTCCGCAAGCAGTATCTTTCGCTCTTCGGTGCGACGACCCGCGACGATGCACTCTATCAGGCGGTCTCCGAAGGGCGGCGCTACGCCGGCATGGAGCACTGGCTGCCGCTTTTCTACGACAGGCTGGAGACGGTCTTCGAATATCTCGACGGTTTCCGCATCGTCACCGATCATCTGGCGCGCGAAGCCGCCGCCGAACGCTCGAAGCTCATTCTCGATTATTACGATGCCCGTCTGGCATCGGCCTCTCCGGGCAAGGCACAAGCCACCCAGGGCACGCCCTATAAGCCGGTTCCGCCGGAACTGCTCTATCTGAATTCGCAGGGCTTCAACGCTGCGCTCGCCTCGCGCGACGCCATTCGTCTGTCGCCGTTCAACGAGCATGAAGGCGAAGCCCGACAGGTGATATCGGTCGACGCGCGGCAAGGCATGCGCTGGGCGAAGTCGGCGGGCGAGGGCGAGACCGATGGCGAGCGCGTCAACGTCTTCGACCAGGCGGTCAAGTACATTGCCGAGCGCCGTTCGAAGGGCGCCAAGGTGGTCATCTCGGGCTGGAGCGAGGGATCGCTCGACCGCCTGTTGCAGGTGCTCGTCGAACATGGGCTCGGCAACATCAAGCCGATCAAGGCGCTGGCCGAGGTCAAGAGCCTGAAGCCGGGTGAGGCGGGATCGACCGTGCTCAGCATCGAGGCCGGCTTCGAGACCGGCGATCTCGTGATCATCGGCGAACAGGATATCCTGGGCGACCGCATGGTGCGGCGCTCAAAGCGTCGCAAGCGCGGGGCCGACTTCATCGCCGAAGTCGCAGGCCTCGACGAGGGCAGTTATGTGGTGCACGCCGAGCACGGCATCGGCCGTTTCGTCGGGCTGCGCACCATCGAGGCCGTCGGTGCGCCGCACGATTGCCTCGAGCTTGTCTATGCCGACAATGCCAAGCTGTTCCTACCGGTCGAAAACATCGAGCTTCTGTCGCGCTATGGTGCGGAGGGGACCGATGCAATCCTCGACAAGCTCGGTGGCGTCGCCTGGCAGGCGCGCAAGGCCAAGCTCAAGAAGCGGCTGCTCGACATGGCGGGCGGTCTCATCCGCATCGCCGCCGAACGCCACACGCGCCGGGCCCCGGTTCTCGTCGCTCAGGATGGCGTCTATGACGAGTTCGCCGCCCGCTTCCCCTATGACGAGACCGAGGATCAGCTAAACTCGATCGAGGCGGTGCGCGACGATCTCGGCAGCGGCCGCCCGATGGACCGTCTCGTCTGCGGCGATGTCGGCTTCGGCAAGACGGAAGTGGCACTGCGTGCCGCCTACATCGCAGCGATGAACGGCGTGCAGGTTGCCGTCGTCGTGCCGACGACGCTGCTCGCGCGCCAGCATTTCAAGACCTTTTCCGAACGGTTCCGCGGTCTGCCGATCCGCATCCAGCAGGCATCCCGTCTCGTCGGATCGAAGGAACTGGCGCTGACGAAGAAGGAGGTGGCCGATGGCAAGACCGACGTCGTCGTCGGCACCCATGCGCTGCTCGGCACTTCGGTCAATTTCGCCAATCTCGGCCTGCTGATCATCGACGAGGAGCAGCACTTCGGCGTCAAGCACAAGGAGCGGCTGAAGGAACTGAAGTCCGACGTGCACGTGCTGACGCTGTCGGCAACCCCGATCCCGCGCACGCTGCAGCTCGCCCTGACCGGTGTTCGCGAACTGTCGCTGATCACCACGCCGCCGGTCGACCGCATGGCGGTGCGTACCTTCATCTCGCCCTTCGATGCGCTGGTGATCCGCGAAACGCTGATGCGCGAGCACTATCGCGGCGGCCAGAGTTTCTATGTCTGCCCGCGCTTGAGCGATCTCTCGGAGATCCATGACTTCCTGAAATCCGACGTTCCGGAGTTGAAGGTGGCGGTCGCCCACGGCCAGATGCCGGCGACCGAGCTCGAAGACATCATGAACGCCTTCTACGACGGGCGTTACGATGTGCTGCTGTCGACGACGATCGTCGAATCCGGTCTCGATGTCCCGACGGCCAATACGCTGATCGTGCACCGTGCCGACATGTTCGGCCTCGCCCAGCTCTACCAGCTTCGCGGCCGCGTCGGCCGCTCGAAGGTGCGTGCCTTCGCGCTCTTCACCCTGCCGGTCAACAAGACGCTGACGGGAACGGCCGAGCGCCGGCTGAAGGTGCTGCAGTCGCTCGACACGCTCGGGGCCGGCTTCCAGCTTGCCAGCCACGACCTCGATATCCGCGGCGCCGGCAACCTGCTCGGCGAGGAGCAGTCGGGCCATATCAAGGAGGTCGGTTTCGAACTCTACCAGCAGATGCTCGAGGAGGCAGTCGCCGAGCTGAAGGGCGAGGAGGAAATCCACGATACCGGCTGGTCGCCGCAGATCTCGGTCGGAACTCCGGTCATGATCCCCGAACACTACGTGCCGGACCTGCATCTGAGGCTTGGACTCTATCGCCGCCTCGGCGAACTGACGGATCTCAAGGAAATCGACGGCTTCGGCGCCGAGATGATCGACCGCTTCGGGCCGCTGCCGATCGAGGTCCAGCACCTCCTGAAGATCGTCTACATCAAGTCGCTCTGCCGCATAGCGAATGTCGAGAAGCTCGATGCCGGGCCGAAGGGGGTCGTCGTCCAGTTCCGCAATAGGGAATTCCCGAACCCGGCCGCACTCGTCGGTCACATCGCCAAGCAGGGCACGCTGGCGAAGATCCGGCCGGATCACAGCATCTTCTTCCAGAGGGAGCTGGCAACGCCGGAGAAGCGCCTTTCAGGCGCTGCGATGGTGATGACGCAGCTCGCGGGGCTGGCGAAATAGCCACGTTGGATGCGCGCAGCCGCGAGCTGCGGCAGCGTCAGACTACAGCGCCGCGCGTCTTGTCAGGCGCGCAGAGGTCGCTGTAGCACTTTAGATTTGCTGGATGTCTCCTTAAGTCTAGCTCGACTTGAGACGTGCAGTAGGGGCTGCTCAGTTGGGCTTGCCGCTCGCCTTCATTTGCGCGATTTCGCGCAGCGCGTTCGTCAATACGTCGACGGTTTGCGCTCCCATCACGGCATATTGTCCGTCGAGAATGAAGCAGGGCACACCGGTCACGCCCATCTCGCGCGCCATGCCGACCTCTTCCTTGACGGCGTCCTTGTCGGCGTCGGAGCTCAGCAATGCGGCGATGACGGGCCGATCGAGACCGGCCTTCTCGGCGATATCCAGCAGCACGGCGTGATCGCCGACGTTGCGACCTTCTTCGAAATTGGCCTTGAAGAGCATGCCGACGACGGCCGATTGCGCCGGTTCGCCGTTGGTTGCAGCCCAGCGCACGAGCCGATGGGCATCGAGCGTGTTCGGGCTGATCGTCACGGCATCGAAGTCGAAGGCAATGCCGTCGGCGTTACCGAGTTCGCGCAGCATGTCATGCGCGCGATCGACGGCTGCCTGACCGCCGAGCTTTGCGGCCAGGTGCTGCTTGTGGTCGACGCCTTCGGGCGGCAGGTCGGGATTGAGCTGATAGGGACGCCAATTGACCGTGACGAGCACGTCCGGGACATTGGCAATCGCCTGATCGAGTCTTGCCTTGCCGAGATAGCACCAGGGGCAGACGACGTCCGAGACGATATCGATGCTGACGGTTTCCATGGTGCGGGTGCCTTTCCTTGTTTGGTATGTCGCCGAGATAAGCCGGTTTCACCCGGCTTTCAATGCGTTACCAAAAGGGAACCAACCTTCTACTGCGCGTTTTGATCCCACCAGGTCGGAAGTTGATAGCCGTAAAGCGGCAACACATCGGGGCGGCCGATATGCTTGTGCCTGGCCACCCACTGCGCGTCGAGGTGATAGAGCGGAACCAGGTAGAAATTGTTGATCAGCAACCGGTCATGCGCACGCACGGCGGCCGTGAAATCCTCGGTCGTTCGGGCCTGGAGAATATTGTTGATCATACGGTCCACATCCTTGTCGGCAACGCCGGCAAAGTTGTCGCTTCCCTGCCGGTCCCGCGACTGGGAGGACCAGCGCCCGACCTGTTCGATCCCGGGTGACAAAGTCGACGGGAAGGACTTGATGATCACGTCGTAGTCGAAGGATTGGCTGCGCTGCTGGTACTGCGAATCGTCGACGGTGCGTACGGAAGCCTGAATACCGAGCGGGGCGAGAAAGCGCTGGTAGGCAAGCGCAATCTTTTCCTGGCCCGCATTCTGGCTCATGATCTCGAAGGCGAGCGGCACGCCGTTGGCGTCCACCATCTTGCCGTCCTTTATCTGGAAGCCGGCCTCCCGCATCAGCGAAACGGCGACGCGCAGCACGTTGCGATCGCGACCGGAGGCGTCGGTCACCGGCAGCCGGTATGTGCCATCGAGAATCGCCGGATTGATCCGGTCGCGCGCATCGCCGATGAGGCCGAGTTCACGGTCGTCGGCCGGCGCGCCGAGGAAGCTCAACGTCGAATTCTGCCAGTAGCTCTGGGTGCGCGTATAGGCGCCGTCGAAGAGGTTCTTATTGACCCACTCGAAGTCGAACACCAGCGCTAGGCCCTGCCGAAGCTTGAGGTTGTCGAACATCGGCCTGCGGGTGTTGAATACGATGCCGAGCATGCCCGAGGGCGTCTTCGGCTTGAAGGTTTCCTTGACGACCTCGCCGGTACGGACAGCCGGGAAATCATAGCCGCGTGCCCACTTGGTGGCGCTGCCTTCCGGATAGATGTCGATTTCGCCCTTCTTGAACGCCTCAAACAGCGAATTTTCCTGGAGGAAATACTCGACGGAGATTTCGTCGTAATTGTCCTGGCCGACTTTCGACGGCAGGTCCTTCGCCCAATAGTCCGGGTTTCTCTTGTAGACGATGCGCTCGCCGGGCTTCACTTCGGCGACGCGATAGGGACCGGAGCCGAGCGGCGGTTTCAAGCTCGTCTGATCGAAGGTCGCAACGTCGATCGCATGCTTCGGCAGCACCGGCGAGAGCCCGAGCAGCAGTGGAAGTTCGCGGTCGGCTTCTTCGGTGAAGGTGAAGCGGACGCTGCGATCGCCCACCTTCTCCATCTTTGCCACCTTGGCCAGGCGGTTGCTGAAGGGAACCCGTCCCTTGTCGCGCAGCAGTTCGAAGCTGAAGATGACGTCTTCAGCGGTGACCGGCTGCCCGTCGGCCCAGCGGGCATTGGGGTTGAGATTGAACTGGATGAAGGTCCGGTCGTCATCCCATTCGACCGATTCGGCGAGCAGGCCGTACATGGTGAAGGCCTCGTCGCGCGAGCGCTGCATCAGCGATTCGTAGACGAGGTTGCCGTATTCCGGGTCCCACATGCCGCGCGCCGTCGTGCGCATGCTTTTCAGGATGAAGGGATTGAGGCTGTCGAAGCTGCCGACGACGCCGTAAGAGATCTTCCCGCCCTTCTTCACGTTCGGATTGACGTAGGGAAAGTTCTTGAAATCGGCTGGCAGCGCCGGCTCGCCGTGCATGGCAATGGCATGGACAGGAGCGGCTGCCGCGCCGTTGACGAACGAAGTGACGGTCATGAGCAGTGCCAGACCGGAAAGAATTGAACGCAAAGTCACCTCCCGTGAAGGGGTATCAACAGGCCGATTCCCTAAACGTTACCAACGGTGACCGATGAATCCAACCGATCCGCCACCCAAATTCCACCCAGTCGCAAGTCAAAAAATGACAGGAAACACTGGATAATCGAAGCGAGCCAATGTAACAGGTGTTTCCGGAAACGGGGTCATGCATTTGCCTTATTTGGCCAACAGGACAACGGCGGCTGACGATACTCACCTGCGGAACGAATTGTTCCGTTACCGGATTTCAGGAGACGGAATCACAATGATCTTCAAGTCGAAATTTACCAAACGCTCGGGTATGGCAGCGCTGGCGCTCTCTGTAGCTGCTGCGGGCGTACCGGGTGTTGCATCCGCCCAGCAGGCGGGTGGCAAGCCGCCGCAGGGCTGGTTCAAGGTCTGCACCAAGCAGGAAGACAATGACGTCTGCATCGTTCAGAACTTGCTGACCGCCAACAACGGCCAGCTCGTGACCGCTGTCGGCCTCATCACCGTAAGCGGCAAGGTCAATCGCAAGGTCCTGCAGGTTTCCGTACCGTCCGCACGCCTCATCCCGACCGGTGTCCAGATGCAGATCGACGGCGGCAAGCCGGTGAAGCTCGACTACGCCATCTGCATGCCGGACAAGTGCGTTGCCGAAGCGCCGCTCTCCGACCAGCTGATCGCAAGCCTGAAGAAGGGCAACGAAGTCGTCTTCACGTCGGTCAACTTCCAGCGTGCGCCGAATCCGATCAAGATGGCCCTCACGGGCTTCACCGGTGTGTTCGACGGCGAGCCGATCGAACAGTCGCAGCTCGAGGAGCGTCAACGCCTCCTGCAGGAAGAAATGCAGAAGAAGGCCGAGGACGCCCGCAAGAAGCTCGAGGAAGCCCAGAAGGCTGCCAAGCAGAACTGAGCGATCCCTCGCGATCCCCAAAAAGAAACGCCCGGACCTAGCGTCCGGGCGTTTTCATTTTATCCGGGGCAAAGGCCCTGAAGCGTGTCGCGATCTTTCCGGTTCGCTCCTTGCGCTTTGAGCTTTCGGTATTTCATCACAAAACTGCTACGCAGCTTTGTGGCATGCTTCAGTGACGGAAAGTCGCCTTGGGCCTGTAGTGGCCGACGCCATCCTTATCGAACAGGGCATCGACTTGGGCGTGGCGCATCGGCCGGTCGCTGTCGTCGAACTCCAGGTTCTGCTCGGATACGTAGGCGACATATTCGCTGTCATCGTTTTCGGCGAACAGATGGTAGAAGGGTTGATCCTTGCTCGGGCGGATCTCCTGCGGAATAGCGTTCCACCACTCTTCGGTGTTGGCGTATTCCGGATCGACGTCGAAAATGACGCCGCGGAACGGGAAAATCCGATGGCGAACCACCTGTCCGATCTCGAATTTGGCGTTTCTTTGTTTCATGACGCAACACATCCTTTCAGGAGATTATCTGGGTTGGCGAACCCAAAACATCAATAGGGATCTCCTTTCCGCCCTGCGTTGACCTTCGGCGTCGTGCACCCGGCTGGACGCGCAAAGGTTGCCGCCACCATAATATCACACAATTCCGCAAACCGTGCCGCCTGCGCAAGGGGCGCCTCCACGGACGAAAGCGAAAGCCGAAAGAAAAGCCGGCGGCCCCGCTTTAGGAACCACCGGCTCTTCATGCTCTTACCGTGCCGGCAGCAAAGTCGATGCCGCCGGTGGGCATGGTCTTAGACCGAGTAGTACATGTCGTACTCGACCGGATGCGGGGTCATTTCGAAGCGCATCACTTCCTGCATCTTCAGTTCGATGAAGGAATCGATCTGGTCGTCGTCGAACACGCCGCCGGCGGTCAGGTATTTGCGGTCCTTGTCGAGGCTTTCGAGTGCTTCGCGCAGCGAGCCGCAGACGGTCGGGATCTTCTTCAGTTCCTTCGGCGGCAGGTCATAGAGGTCCTTGTCCATGGCCTTGCCCGGGTGCAGCTTGTTCTTGATGCCGTCGAGGCCGGCCATCAGCATGGCTGCGAAGGCGAGGTAGGGGTTGGCGGTCGGATCCGGGAAGCGGACTTCGACGCGCTTGGCCTTCGGGTTGGTGCCGAACGGAATGCGGCAGGAGGCCGAACGGTTACGGGCCGAATAGGCGAGCAGAACCGGCGCTTCATAGCCCGGGACGAGACGCTTGTAGGAGTTCGTCGAGGGGTTGGTGAAGGCATTCAGCGACTTGGCATGCTTGATGATGCCGCCGATGAAATAGAGGCAGGTTTCCGACAGGCCGGCATATTCGTCGCCGGCGAAGGTCGGCTTGCCGTCCTTCCAGATCGACAGATGCACGTGCATGCCCGAGCCGTTGTCGCCGAAGATCGGCTTCGGCATGAAGGTTGCGGTCTTGCCGTAGGCATTGGCAACCTGGTGCACGACGTACTTGTAGATCTGCATCTTGTCGGCGTTGCGAACCAGCGCGTCGAACTTGACGCCGAGCTCATGCTGGGCGGCAGCCACTTCGTGGTGATGCTTTTCGACCGTCACGCCCATCTCGGCGAGAACCGTCAGCATTTCCGAACGCATGTCCTGGCAGCTGTCGATCGGCGGAACCGGGAAATAGCCGCCCTTGACGCGCGGACGGTGGCCGAGGTTGCCGGTCTCGTAGTCGGTGTCGTCGTTCGACGGCAGTTCCGAGGAGTCGAGCTTGAAGCCGGTGTTGTACGGATCCGCCTTGTACTTGACGTCGTCGAAAACGAAGAACTCGGCTTCCGGGCCGACGAAGACAGTGTCGCCGATGCCGGAGGCCTTGAGGTAGGCTTCCGCCTTCTTCGCCGTGCCGCGCGGGTCACGGTTGTAGGCTTCGCCGGAAACCGGATCCAGAATGTCGCAGATGATGACCATCGTCGACTGCGCGAAGAACGGGTCCATGTGCGCTGTTTCCGGATCGGGCATCAGCACCATGTCGGACTCGTTGATCGCCTTCCAGCCGCCAATCGAGGAGCCGTCGAACATGACGCCGTCGGCGAACATGTCTTCATCGACGCAGACGACGTCCATCGTCACGTGCTGCAGCTTGCCCTTGGGGTCGGTAAAGCGCAGGTCGACGAACTTGACGTCGTTGTCCTTGATTTGCTTCAGAATATCGCTTGCAGTCGTCATTTGCCGTAATTCCCTGTGTGAGATGACGAGGTTTGAAAAGGAACGGGCCGGACGGCCCGTGAGATATCAGATGGCGTCGAGGCCGGTTTCGCCCGTGCGAATTCGGATGACTTCTTCCACATTGGAAACGAAAATCTTTCCGTCACCAATGCGGCCGGTCTGCGCGGCATTGCGGATCGCCTCGATGACGGCCTCCGCGTTTTCATCCGCCAGCACGACTTCGACCTTTACCTTCGGCAGGAAGTCCACCACGTATTCGGCACCGCGATAAAGCTCCGTGTGGCCCTTCTGTCGCCCGAAGCCCTTGGCTTCCGTGACGGTAATGCCCTGCAGGCCGACTTCCTGAAGGGCTTCCTTCACTTCGTCGAGCTTGAAGGGCTTAATGATCGCTTCGATCTTTTTCATGAGAAAATGTCTCTCCGCTTCTCCCTTTAAAGCAGGATCATGCCCGCTCGCCCTGAATATGCACGTTGCATGCCAGTTTTTCTGCGAAAATCTGTCGGAATGACAAAAAATCTGCTGCCGAGACCCGGATCGTTGGGTTTCCATGCCATTCCAGGCGGTGATCTGCCTAATTTTTATGATTTTCGATCGAAAGTTGCCCGGTCTTGGCCGCTGCTTTTGGTCATTGACATGGTGGAGCACGTTATTTGAGCAACAAATATGTGCAGATGCATAAATAGAGGGCATATCGTGTGCCGCGACGCTAGGCCTTGCTTCGCGCCGCCGGGCATGGATAAGTCTGGGCCATGCGCTCCGAACTTCAGCACTTGTTGATCACGCCCTCGGAAATGACGGCAATCGATCAGGCGGCCGCCCAATCCGGCATCGACAGCTTCACATTGATGCGCAACGCCGGGTTGGCCGTGACCGCTGCGGCGCTGCGATGCTGCCCGGACGCTCTCCGTTTCGTCGTGCTCTGCGGGCCGGGCAATAACGGCGGCGATGGTTACGTCGCCGCCTGCGGTCTCGCGGAGAGTGGCGCGGACGTCGCAGTCTTTGCGCTCGGCAACCCCGGAGCCCTTCAAGGCGATGCCGCACGGGCGCGGTCGGAATGGCACGGAGCGGTGGCGTCGCTTACGGAGTTCGAACCGCGGGTCGGCGATGTCATCATCGATGCGCTGTTCGGGGCAGGGCTCTCGCGCGATCTTTCGGATGAGATCGTTCAACTGATCGAGCGTGTCAACGCGAGCAAGCTCCCGGTCCTTGCCATCGATCTGCCAAGCGGCATTGATGGACGAACCGGTGAAATCCGTGGCGCAGCTTTCGCAGCCCGCCACACGGTAACCTTCATGGCGCCGAAACCGGGCCACTGGCTTTTGCCTGGCCGATCCCTGTGCGGAACGCTCGAGGTCTTCGATATTGGGATCCCGCCGCGCATCGTGCTGGCCGGAGCCGGGCCGTTGCGTCTGAATTCGCCGGTGGTCTGGTCAGACTGGGATGGCGATCTCGCCCCATCGACGCACAAGTTCAAGCGTGGTCATCTCGTCGTCTTCTCCGGGGATCGGCAAGCGACGGGCGCCGCGCGGTTGGCGGCAACGGCCGGCCTTGCGGCCGGCGCCGGATTGGTCACGGTGGCCACCGGAAAGGCCGCGCTCGGCATCAACGCCTCGCAGTTGACCGCCATCATGGTGAGGGAAGTGGAGGGTAAGCGAGACCTGACGAAATGGCTGCAGGATCGCCGCCTGGGCAGCTTCGTCCTAGGGCCCGGTTTCGGCGTCGGCAAGAAGGCGAGGGACTTTGTGTTGGCACTCTGCGACCGGTCGTTCGTGCTCGACGCCGACGGCATCACATCGTTCCAGGCGAACCGCGAAGAGCTCTTCTCCGCGCTCGTAAGAGCCGGCGGCCAGATGGTCATGACGCCGCATGAAGGGGAATTCGCCCGCCTATTTCCCGATATTGCCGGCGACGACACCCTCTCCAAGGTCGAGAAGGCGCAGGCGGCGGCGCGCGTCAGCCACGCTGTCATCGTCTATAAGGGAGCGGATACGGTGATCGCCGCACCCGACGGCCGGGCCGTGATCAACAACAATGCGCCGCCGTGGCTGGCAACCGCCGGTTCGGGAGACGTTCTCGCCGGCATCACCGGCGCACATCTTGCTCGGGGGATGCCGGCCTTCGAGGCAGCGGCCGCCGCCGTCTGGCGACATGGTGCGGCCGGTGGTCAAGCCGGGCGGGGACTGACTGCCGAGACATTGATTGGCACCATACCGCCAATGGCGTGAGGCCGGCAAAGCAGCGCCTCAAGCAACTGGCCCCCGACGAAGGGATCGCTTGAGGCGCGTGGGTCGAATGCCCGGCTGTTAGCCGCGCGTACCCTTGGCGATCGGCTCCTGATAGGTGAAGCCCATGTCCCAGGGGAAGTAGATCCAGGTGTCCTGGCTCACTTCGGTAACGAAGGTGTCAACCATCGGCCGGCCCTTCGGCTTGGCGTAGACGGCGGCGAAATGCGCCTTCGGCAGCATGGCGCGCACTTCCGCGGCGGTCTTGCCGGTGTCGGTCAGATCGTCGACGATCAACACGCCTTCGCCGCCATTTTCGGCGATTTCAGGCGCGATGCCCTTCAGCACCTTCATCTGACCCTGCGTGTCATAGTCGTGGTAGGACGCGATGCAGACGGTCTCGATCATGCGGATATTGAGCTCGCGGCAGATGATCGCCGCAGGAACCAGACCGCCGCGCGTGATGCAGACCATGGCGCGCCATTCCTGGCCGTTGTCGGCAAGGCGCCATGCGAGGGCGCGGGCATCGCGGTGGAACTGGTCCCAGGAGACGGGAAAGGCTTTATCGGGCAGCGACATGGGTGGGCTCCGGCTTGTCTGTACGAAGTAAAGGCGAAGCGTCCGGCAGATCGGGCAGGCGGGAACGCGTCATCCTGATTTGCCGACATGCAATAACGGCAATGGCGGTCAAAGCGCAAGGCTCTACAGCGCCGCGCATCCTTTAAGACGCGCCAAGCCCGCTGCAACGCATCAGGGCTGCCGCACAATTCGTCCTTCGATCGATCCAATCCCAGGAATTATGCAGTCGCAATCAGGTCTTCGCGCGCGCTTCGGTGATTGCCTGGATCATTGCCTGCACGTCGGCTTCGGCTGCAGCCAGCGCCTGTGGATCGCGGGCACGCACGACAATATCGGTCGAGAAGTTCTTGCCGTCGAATTTGGGATAGGAGCCGATGCTCGTCTCCGGATGGTTCTTCTGCACCTCCGTCAGCGGGCTGCCGATATCGCCCTCCCCGAAAGGCGAGCGCACGGTCCGGGAGAGCAGCGGCGAACCGACCTGAAGGCCGGGCAACAAGGCGTCGAGCATGGCCTGGAATACCTGCGGCACGCCGGCCATGACATGCACGTTGCCGATGGCGAATCCCGGTGCAGTGGAGACGGGGTTTGGAATATGGCGTGCACCTAGCGGCATGCGTGCCATGCGCTTGCGCGCGTCGGTGAATTCCATGCCGCGGCGCTCGTACATTGCAGCGAGCAGGGCCATCGCCTCCGGGTCGTAGACGCATTCGACGCCGAAGGCGCGCGACACCGCGTCGGCGGTAATGTCGTCGTGCGTCGGGCCGATGCCGCCTGACGTAAAGACGTAGTCGTACCGGCCGCGCACGGTGTTGATGGCCTCGACGATCGCAGCCTCGTCATCGGCGACGATACGCACTTCGCGCAAATCGATGCCAACCATGGTCATCATGTCGGCGAGATGGCCGATGTTCTTGTCCTTGGTGCGACCCGACAGAAGTTCGTCGCCGATGGCGACCATCGCGGCAGTGACGATTTTTGGGCTCATCGGTAATTCCTATTTATATAAGACAATCGTTTAACAGTGACTGTTCATTGTTCGACGAACAAGAACAGTCTGTTTCCCGGACAACTCCTGGCAAGCGGCCGCATTTTGATAAATCTTCCCGGCAGCGGTGATCAAGTGGGATCGCTTGAATCCAAAGGAGCATTTTATGGCCAAGGTTCTTGTTCTCTATTATTCCGCATACGGACACGTCGAAACGATGGCCTATGCGGTGGCCGAAGGCGCGAAATCGGCGGGCGCCGAGGTCGACGTGAAGCGCGTTCCCGAGCTCGTGTCGGAGGAAGTTGCCAAGGCTTCGTACTACAAGCTGGACCAGGCAGCGCCGATCGCCAATGTCGAGGAGCTTGCGCAGTATGACGCGATCGTCTTCGGCGCGGGCACGCGCTACGGCACGGTTGCCTCGCAGATGCGCAACTTTATCGACCAGACCGGCAGCCTGTGGGCCAAGGGCAAGCTGGTCGGCAAGGTCGGCTCTGTCTTCACATCCTCGGCGACGCAGCACGGCGGCCAGGAGTCGACGATCCTTGGCTTCATTCCGACCCTGATGCACCACGGCATGGTCGTCGTCGGCCTTCCCTATGCCTTCCAGGGGCAGATGGGCCTCGACGAGATCAAGGGCGGCTCGCCCTACGGCGCCTCGACGATCACCGGTGGCGACGGTTCGCGTCAGCCTTCCGAGGTCGAACTCGAGGCCGCTCGGTTCCAGGGCGCACATGTCGCCAAGATCGCCGCGAAGCTTGCGGCCTGATCGCTCAAGATATTGGATTTCTTGATCAAGGGCGGCTCCGACAGGGGCCGCTCTTTTGATTCGCCGCGCGCCGTTCACGGGTGATTCGCGAAGGTGGCAATTCGCACCGTACCTGTGGTAATATCCGCGGCGTTCGGCATGAGCATGCCTTTGACGAGGAGGAAAGAAGGGCCGTGCGGCAACGGCCCGCCCGAGGACCGAAGCGTCTTTCGGACTGTTGGAGGGAAGTATGGCGCGGATAACTTACACCATCGTTCCTCATGACGGAGGCTGGGCCTACAAGGCTGCCGACGCATTTTCGGAACCCTTCCCCAGCCGCGAAATGGCGCTTGCCGCCGCCAAGGCTGCCGCCGCTGAACAGCAGGTTGGCGGCGAGGACGAAGATATCAGTTTCCAGGACGAGCAGGGTCACTGGCACTTCGAACATACTGACGGCGGCGATCGACCGGAGGCGACCGTAGACGACGGTTAGTTCGCTTCAAGGCAACCGGCTCAATCCGAACACCGGATCACGATGATTCGAGATAAAATCGCAAACGTGATCGATTACAATAAATCAGAGTAAGATGCGGGCGGAAACGTCCACGCTTCCTTATTCCGCTCCAGCGTTCTGCAACAGTATTGCGTGCACACCATCTCTCCACGGAGGATATTCGATGCACTACAGCGTTCAGATCTTCACCTGGACCCCGCGGCAGGGAGTCCACCAGGTCGGATCGGCAATCGAGGTGGACGCCCCCAATTCCAAGGCGGCAGCGGTCTCGCTTCTCGGCCTCAGGCTGGAAGACGAGGGATGCGCTTCGAAACTCGCCGTCCGGGTATGGCACGACGATGCCTACCAGGCGGAATGCGATTGCTACTACTACAACAACTGAGCGGTCACCTTTTCCGGCGCAAACCTGTCGCTGCCGAGCGAGAGTTGGACGCCGGCCGCCCAATGATCCTGAAAGCCGTCTGTCTGGTGCGGGCGACGGGGGTCGAACCCGTACAGCCAAGGCCGAGGGATTTTAAGTCCCTTGCGTCTACCAGTTTCGCCACGCCCGCATGACCTCCTAGATCAAGCACTTGCGCCGCTGCGTCAAGGGGATGCGCTTTCGCTTTTCCCGCGCGTTCCCTGGAAATCGTCCGCACGCCGCTGTCTGCCGCTTCGTCCTGCATCGATTTGGCGGGGCTCGGAGCGCCGATCTGGCGAAAGACTGGATGTGCGCAAGGGACTTAAAATCCCTCGGGAAACCGTACGGGGTCGTCCCCCGTCGTCGTCCCTCTCCGCAAGATCAGTCGTGCGGATGAGAAGGGGCAGGTCAGTCGCCCAAACCGCGAACGAGCGCGGCCAGTCCGCCGAGATGCTCGATCTCGCGGAAACGCGGATGGTGCTCCGGCTTGTCATGGTGCTCGAATGACCAGGTGAGCGCGTGCGGGACATAGACGCCCCAGCTTCCCGCATCGAGCGCGGGGACGATATCGGACTTCAGCGAATTGCCGACCATCAGGCTCTTCAGCGGGCCGTCGCCATGGCGCTTGAAGATGCGCTCGTAGGTGCCGGCATTCTTGTCGCTGACGATTTCGACCGCGTCGAAATAGTCGCCAAGGCCGGAGGCGGCAAGCTTGCGCTCCTGGTCGAAGAGATCTCCCTTGGTGATCAGGACGAGCCGGACCCGGCCATGAAGGGCGTCAAGTGTTTCCTTGGCATGCGGGAGCGGCTCGACCGGGTGCACGAGCATGTCGCGGCCGGCTGCCAGGATTTCGGCGATGACGGAAGAGGGCACTTTCCCCTCCGTCACGTCCACCGCGGTTTCGACCATCGAGAGGACAAAGCCCTTTATGCCGAAACCGTAGAGACGGAGATTGCGTTTTTCTGCGGCAAGCAGCCGTTCGGACAGATGCTCGGTGTCGGTGTGGGGACTGAGAAGTTCGGCGAAGCGAGCCTCGGTCAGGCGAAAAAACTGTTCGTTCTGCCAGAGGGTATCGTCGGCATCGAAACCAACGGTCGTTATGGCATCAGGCATGGTCTTACGGTCCGGCAATCTTGAAGGGCTGGTCGACGCTGGCGCTCTTGCCGCTGTTGACGTCGTTGAAGTGGAAGCGCAGCACATAGTCTCCCGCCGGCGCGCCGGAAACATCGATGGTCAGCGTCGCATAGATTTCCTGGTTTCTGAGGTAACCGGTGAAGGTGAAATCGCCGAAGGCCTTCTGCCCGGCGAGCACGTCGCCTTTCGGGTTGAGGATGTCGAAATCGACGGTGAAATGGCTCTCGAGCTTGCCTTTCTCTGCGGCATCCTTCCAGGAGAGGCCGATCGGCTCGATATAGGAGATCAGCGACTCGCCCTCCTTGAAGACCGAGCCGTCCCTCGGCTGGTACATCGCATAGCCAGTCGGCTGCTTGGAAACGAAGATCGCCTTGCCGATCGCGAAGGGTAGCTTTTGCGAAAAATCGCTGATCGCCTGGCGAAGGAGGTCGCGGGCTTTTGCCGCATCACCCGAAGCGGCAAGCTTCTCCGCCTGCGCCGCTGCATCGGCGAGTGGTCCGGCATGTGCGATCAGATTTCCGGATAGTGTCGTGGCGGCGGTCAGCGTCGCCAGAAGAAGCATATGTTTCACCATGACGTTTTCCCCATCGCCGGATGACACCGACTTTCGGCATCTGCCGCATTGAGTCAAGACGATAGGGCCGGCGGGCCGATGGTCAATGCTTCCAGAACACCGGCGTCAGGATCACGAGCACGGTCAGGACCTCCAGACGGCCGAGCAGCATCATTAGCGACAGCAGATAGAGTTCGGGATCGCCAAGCGTCGAGAAGTTGCCTGCTGGTCCGATGATGGGGCCAAGCCCGGGGCCGACATTTGAAAGGCAGGTGATGACCGCCGATGTCGCAGTGATCAGATCGTAGCCGAGCGCACCCATGGCGAGGCTTCCGAAGACCCAGAGCAGGATATAGGTGATGAAGAACAGGAAGATCGCGCGTTGCGTGTCGGCATCGACGGCATTTTTGCCGTAGCGTACGGCGTAGATCGCGTTGGGGTAGACGAGTTTGTTGAGCCCCGACCGGATCGCGTTGAAGAGTACGATGAAGCGATAGGCCTTGATGCCGCCTGCCGTCGATCCGGAACAACCGCCCATGAAGGTGGCGATGAAGGCGGCCATGACGACGAAGGGCCCCCAGAGACTGTAGTCCTGGCTGGCATAGCCGCTGGTCGAAAGGATCGAGGTGATGTTGAAGAAGGAATGCGCCAGCGCCAGGTGAACTTCGACGCCATTGACCAGGCGGTGATAGACAGCGACCGCGATTGAGAAGGCAGAGAGATAGCCGAGAAAGACGATGATCTGTGGATCGCGCAGCGCATCGAGCCGGCCGCGCGCCACCAGCACGATCAGGATCGAGAAGGGCAGGCTGCAAAGCGCCATGAAGAAGGTCGCCGTCCAGAGCAGCGGGATGCTGCCGAAATAGGCGAAGGACGCATCATGGGTGGAAAAGCCGCCGGTCGCGACCGTCGACATCGCATGGTTGATGGCGTCGAAGCGGTTCATGCCGGCCAGGAAGTAGCCGATCGTGCAGAGAAGCGTGATGACGACATAGACGATCAGGAAGGCCCGGCTGAAGCTCGCGAGGCGCGCGAACGGTTTGTCGCTGGTGTCGGAGGATTCCATCTTGAAGAAGGACATGCCGCCGACCCTGAGATAGGGGATGATGAACAGGCCGAGCACGACGATGCCGATGCCGCCGAGCCAGCAGAGTAGCGAACGCCAGACCAGAAGCCCGGGCGGCGCGTCGTCAAGACCGACGATGACGGTGCCGCCGGTCGTGGTAATTGCCGAGACGGACTCGAAAAGCGCCTGGGCAAAATCAAGATCCAGCGACGACAGCCAGAGCGGGATCGCTCCGACCACGGAAAAGACCGCCCACAAAAGATTGACCAGGACGAAGCCGAATTTCTTGGAAAACGGCGGCGGTCCCATGCGGGTTGCCATGAAGGTCGCAAGCGACAGGCCGCCGACCATGAAGGCCGAAGCGGCGAAGATCTGCCAGTCCGGGTGGCCGTAATAGAGATCGACCATCGCCGGCACGAGCATGGCGCCCGCGAGGTATATGCCGAGGATTGCCGCGATGTGCACAGCATGCCGGATCAACGTTGCGTTCAAGCGTTCAATTTCCCGGAAAGTGTTGCGGAGGTCCCGGCCGAAGGGGATGCGGCTGCATTGTTCACGGCGGTCCGATTCGAGTCAAAGCGATGGCTTCGGGCGTTGCAATGTGCAATAGCCACAGCCAGCGACCAACTCAACGGAAGACCGCACGCGATGAAGCAGGATGTCGAAGCCGCAACCGAAGCCTTGCGGGAGATCTTCCCGCCGACGCCGCTGCAGCTCAACGAGCACTTGAGCGCACGCTACGGTGCCAACATCTACCTCAAGCGCGAAGACCTGTCGCCCGTGCGCTCCTACAAGATCCGCGGCGCGTTCAATTTCTTCCGCAAGGCACTCGGCGCCGACGCATCCGGCAAGACCTTCGTCTGCGCCTCGGCCGGCAACCACGCCCAGGGCTTTGCCTTTGTCTGCCGCCATTTCGGCGTGCCGGGCGTCGTTTTCATGCCGGTGACGACGCCGCAGCAAAAGATCGACAAGACCCGCATGTTCGGCGGCGAATTCATCACCATCCGCCTCGTCGGCGATATCTTCGACCAGTGCTACAAGGCGGCGCGCGATCACGTCGAAGCGATCGGCGGCGTCATGGTGCCGCCTTTCGATCATGCCGATATCATCGAAGGCCAGGCAAGCGTCGCTGCTGAAATTGCCTGGCAACTGCCTGACGGCGTGACACCCGATCTCGTCGTCCTGCCTGTCGGCGGTGGTGGCCTTGCTGCCGGCGTGACGGGGTATCTCAAGGACGTGATCGCCGCGGATCACTTCATCTTTTGCGAACCCGCCGGCGCGCCCAGCCTGCGCGAGAGCCTCGAAACCGGCAGCGTCGTCACCCTCGATCAGGTCGACAATTTCGTCGACGGTGCCGCAGTCGGACGCATTGGCGACCTCAATTTTGCGGCCCTCCGCCGCTTTTCCGCCGATCAGGTGATGCTCCTGGCGGAGAATGCGATCTGCCTGACGATCGTCGATATGCTGAACGTCGAAGGCGTTGTGCTGGAGCCGGCAGGCGCCCTTTCGGTTGCGGCCCTTGAAGCGCTCGGCCCTGAAGCGCTTGCCGGCAAGACGGTGGTTGCCGTCGTCTCCGGCGGCAATTTCGACTTCGAGCGCCTGCCTGATGTCAAGGAGCGGGCGATGCGCCATGCGGGGCTCAAGAAATATTTCATCCTGCGCATGGCGCAGCGGCCGGGCGCGCTTCGCGATTTCCTCAATCTGCTCGGCGACGAGGACGATATTTCGCGCTTCGAATATCTGAAGAAGTCTGCGCGCAATTTCGGCTCCATCCTGATCGGCATCGAGACCAAGCACGCCGAGAATTTCCCGGTGTTGAAGGCCCGCTTCGACGCCGCGGGATTGCGTTACCAGGACATCACGGAAAACGAGATCCTCTCCAATCTCATCATCTAGGCCGGGATGACGGCGCCGCGGTCGAAAATCGGCACTTAAGCTTTGACAGTGTCGGTCGCGGCGTCTAAGTCTTGGTCATGGCATCGTTTTTCTCGAAATTGTTCGGCCGTTCGGGCTCCTCTGAAAACCAGGCGCAGGCTGCCCCCGGCAAGACCGAGGCCTATGCCGAATGCACCATCCGCGCGACGCCCATGCGCGAGGGCTCGCAGTTTCGCCTGGCAGGCAGTATCGAGAAGCCCTCGGCCGATGGCAGTGCCAAGATCCGCAGCTTCATTCGTGCCGATCTCTTCGCTTCCGAGCAGGACGCTATTGACGCCGCGCTGCGCAAGGGACGCCAGATCATCGACCAGACCGGCCCGTCGCTGTTTTCCGACGACGCCCAGTCGCGCCAGGTTTGATCGGTCGCCGCCTGCGGCATATCAAAATTTTCTCAGATAGTTAGCGGACGTTTTTAATGTCTCGCATTGGCTTTCGGCAGCCTGCAGAGGCATCGCTGGTTTGGCTGAACCTTCGTCACCCGCCACATGTGGTGGGCCGCCACGGGTGCGGCCCGATCCTCGTTTGACGGAAGCTCAGAGCTTGATCCGGAAGCGGGCAAAGCCTTCGGCGGCATCACCGGCATCCTCGATCGTTGCACCCTTCACCTGCGCCAGGAACTGCCGGGCTTTCGGCCCGCTGTCGAAGGTCACGCTCGTATTGGCGAGCGGCACGAAGGTCCAGTTGCCGTCGGCCGACGGGTTGATGGTGCCCTGATCGATGATGTAGCGCACAACGACATCGCGGTTCGTGTCGGGGGCTGCGAACACCACCTTGTCGGCGGCGATGTCGGGGAAATTGCCGCCGCCGCCAGCCCGGTAATTGTTGGTGGCGACCACGAATCTCTGTGTCGGATCAATCGCTTTCCCGTTGAACTGCAGATTCTTGATGCGATTCGAGGAAGGGTTGATGACGTTTCCGTCCTTGTCGAACTTCGGCGGTTCGGAAAGGTCGATCTGGTAGGTGACCCCGTCGATGACGTCGAAATTGTAGGACGGGAAACTGCCGTTGATCAGCGGTGCATCGGTTGCGCCCGGCTTGACCTCGTTGAAGATGCCGGCGGACATTTCCAGCCAGTTGCGCACCTGGTCGCCGGTGATGACAACGGCCTGCACCGTGTTCGGGTAGAGATAGAGGTCGGCGACGTTTTTGATCGCGATGTCGCCGGCCGGGACGTCGGTATAGTAGTCCGCGCCGCCGCGGCCGCCGGCCTTGAAGGGGGCAGCAGCCGAAAGGACCGGCAGGTCGCGGTACTCGGTCTCCTTCAGCATGTCCTTGATGTACCAGGTCTGCGCCTGGCTGACGATCTGCACGGACGGGTCGTCCGCGACCAGAGCGAAGTAGGAATAGAGCGGTGCGCTGGTCTTACCGACGGGCGTGCGCACATAGGTGAGCGTCGCCTCGTGGTCCTTCTTTGCGGCGGCCAGCACCTCCGGCTTGTCGGCGACTTCGGCGATCACCTTCTTCCCTTCACGACGGTAGATCGGCCGTGCCTCGCTCGTCGAACTGACGACACGCCAGGCACCGCCCTCGCGTTCGATCAGCAGGTCGATGAGGCCGAGATGCGAGCCCCAGAAGCCGCCCATGACGCCGGGTTTGCCGGAGATCAGGCCCTTCGTGTTGTCGACTCCCGCGATGCCGTCGAATTTCGGGCCGGGGAAATCCAGGTGGCTATGGCCGGTGACGATCGCATCGATGCCTGCGATCGCGGCGAGCGGCACGGAGGCGTTCTTCGAGGTTCTCCGCATAGGACTGCTGGCCGATGCCCGAATGCGAGAGCGCGACGACGATATCGGCGCCTTCCTCGCGCATCTGCGGCACCCAGGCTTCGGCCGCCTTGACGATATCGCGGGCATTGGCCTTGCCTTCGAGGTTCTTGGCATCCCAGGTCATGATCTGCGGCGGAACGAAGCCGATGAGACCGATGCGGACCTGATGCTCCGTGCCGGAGCCGTCCTTCACCTTTCGGTCGAGAATGACGTAAGGCTTGAGAAAAAGCTCGTCCTGACGCCCGTTGGCGGCAAGCGCGCCCTTCGTCAGGTTGGCGCAGACGAGCGGGAAGTTCGCCCCGTTCAGGACCTTGAACATGAAGTCCAGGCCATAGTTGAATTCGTGGTTGCCAAGCGTGCCGCAATCATAGCCGAGCACGTTCATGGCGGCGATGACAGGGTGGAGATCGCCATCCTTCATGCCGCGCTGATAGGCGATGTAGTCGCCCATCGGGTTGCCCTGGAGGAAGTCGCCATTGTCGACGAGGATGGAATTTGTCGCTTCCGCTCGAATGGCGTCGATGATCGAGGCGGTGCGCGCAAGTCCGACCGTATCGTTGGGCTTGTCGCCATAATAGTCGTAGGGAAAGACGTGGACGTGCAGGTCCGTCGTTTCCATGATTCTGAGGTGCGCCTGGTTGGCGGCGGCGCGGACGGAAAACGGATGCAGCATGACGAGCGCCGAGGAAGCCGCGGCCCCGGCGAGAAGCGAGCGGCGCGTGAGGTGGAGCGGGGATGTCGTCGTTGGCATGCGGTCCTCCATTTATCAAGAATCCCGGTCTTTCCGAGACGAGTGCAATCCGGAGTTTTGTTCGCAGACACGCGAACCACGGTGGGTTGGCGGTGACTATGCCGGAAAGGCGACATTTCCGAAAGCGGCAGATTTTTGCATTCTGAGGCCGGGCAACCGCGAATCCCGCTAAAGTTTTCTTCAAACTTCCCGGTTAACCGGTTTTCAGGAAACGGATCTTTTTGAAGCGCATGCCAAACGCCAACCTTCTTCTCTTCGTCGGCGAGGCACTGGTCTACGTCACGGCGATGATCGGGCTGCTGCATCTACGGGCCCGGCTGGGACTTGGCGTCTTCGTCGCCGCGCTCGGCGTGATGCATTTCATCGAGACCTATCTCGCTGCCGTCTTTTACGTGCAATTGCCGTTCGGCGTGATCTCGCCCGGCTCGGCCGTGCTTTTCTCCGGCAAGCTGATGATGATCCTGCTGCTCTACGTGAAGGAGGACGCGGCAACCGTACGCCAGCCGATCTACGGCCTGCTCGCCGGCAATTTCCTGACGGTGGCGCTGAGCCTCTTGCTGCGCCAGCATGATACCGTCTCCATCGTGGCGCAGCGATCCGCCGACCTCGCTTTCATCGACGAGATGGGTTGGCTGATGGTCTGGGGGACGACTATCCTCTATTTCGATTCGCTGATGATCATCCTGCTTTACGAGCGGCTGGGTAGGTGGTTCCGGCGTTTCGTGACTGTCCGATTCCTGATCTGCGGCGTCGTCGTGCTGACATTCGACCAGGCTGCTTTCTATGCGGCACTGCGCTGGTGGAACGGTGCGCCCCTCGAGGTTTTCTGGGGCGGCTGGATGGCGAAGATGCTGGCAGCGCCTTTTTTTGCGATTGCGACAGGCATGTATCTCAATGCCTCGCGCCATCCGTTCCTGGCTATGTCGGATCGGCCGCTTGGCGATATCTTCAACACCTTGACGTTCCGAGAACGCTACGAAGACCTGCTTTCGCGGTCGGGGCAGGACACCCTGACCGGTTCGCTCGACCGCAGCCGGTTTGAAATCGAAGGGCCGGAAATGCTCCGCGCGACGAGCGCCGACAACGCCGCGGTCACGCTGATGATTATCGACGTCGACCATTTCAAGGGCGTCAACGACCGCTTCGGCCACCAGGAAGGCGACCGTGTCCTGCAGCGGCTGGTCGAGACGGTAAAATCGAAACTGCGCCCGGTCGATCGGCTGTTTCGTTATGGCGGCGAGGAGTTCGTGATCCTGTGCCCGGCAATGACCCATGGGGATGCCTTGCGCCGGGCGGACGAGATTAGGGTAGCCGTGTCGGACCTCGTCGCAACGCCGGACGGGCGGCCGGTAACCGCAAGCATCGGTCTGTCGTCGACGCCGGACGATGGGGCGGCGATCGAGAACCTGCTGTCTGAGGCCGACCTTCGTCTCTACGCCGCCAAGGGGCGTGGCCGCAATTGTGTCGTCGGCCGATAGGCTGCTCGCTCAGATGCCGACATTCGGCCGGTCGATCACTTCCCGCAGCGAGAAGCTCGAATTGATCTTGACCACATGGGGCAGGGCCGAGAGCCAATCGCGGTGGATGCGCTCGTAGTCCTGCAGGTCCTTGGCCGCGACCCTCAGAATATAGTCGTATTCTCCCGACATCAGGTAGCAGACGAGCACGTTTGGACAGAGCTTCACTGCCGCCTCGAACTCGGCGAGCGTCTTGGCGAACTGACCCGACAGCGAAATATGCACGATCACCATGATTTGGTAGTCGAGCGCCTTGTGCGCGATGCGTGCATGATAGCCGGCGATCGTTCCTGACTTTTCGAGGATGTCGACCCGGCGGGAGCAGGCGGACGGAGAGAGCCCAACCTTCGCCGCGAGGTCTGCATTCGAAATCCGGCCATTCTGCTGGAGGATGCGCAGAATCGCATGATCAATGGCATCGAGTTCACTCATTCGTGATTTTCCTCAATAATGCTTCAGTTCACGCAATATTATTCGAAATCAATGCGCCCGGGATTCCGTCTTTGCAAGGACATTCGATTTAGCCCGTGTTTTGCTGAATGCCTCGTCAAAAGCGGCGAAAAGCCCATAACAGGAGAGGAACGCGAGGATGCGTGTCGGTTGCCCGAAGGAAATCAAAAACCATGAATATCGAGTCGGCCTGACGCCCGGCTCGGTGCGTGAATATGTTGCCCATGGACATGAGGTGATCGTGGAAACCAAGGCCGGGGCAGGGATCGGCGCGGATGACGATGCTTACCGTGCCGCTGGCGCGAAGATTGTCGCGACGGCAAAGGAAGTGTTCGAAAAGTCGGACATGATCGTCAAGGTCAAGGAGCCACAACCCTCAGAATGGGCGCAGCTCCGCGAAGGCCAAATTCTCTACACCTATCTCCATCTTGCGCCCGATCCGGAACAGACCAAGGGTCTCCTCAATTCCGGCGTCACGGCGATCGCCTATGAAACCGTCACCGACGATCGCGGTGGCCTGCCGTTGCTTGCGCCGATGTCCGAAGTTGCCGGGCGGCTGGCGATCCAGGCGGGTGCGACCTCGCTGCAGAAGGCCAATGGCGGCCGCGGCATCCTGCTCGGCGGCGTGCCGGGCGTGTTACCGGCGAAGGTCACCGTCATCGGCGGCGGCGTCGTCGGCCTGCATGCGGCACGGATGGCGGCGGGTCTCGGTGCCGATGTCTCCATTATCGATCGCTCGATACCACGTCTGCGCCAGCTCGACGATCTCTTCGCCGGCCGCGTCCACACGCGCTATTCGACCATCGACGCGCTCGAGGAGGAAGTGTTCTCCGCCGATCTGGTGATCGGAGCGGTTCTCATTCCGGGCGCTGCGGCGCCGAAGCTCGTGACCCGCGAAATGCTGACCGGCATGAAGAAGGGGGCTGTCATCGTCGACGTCGCCATCGACCAGGGCGGCTGCTTCGAGACCTCGCATGCCACCACCCATTCCGACCCGACCTACGAGGTCGACGGCATCGTGCACTACTGCGTGGCGAACATGCCGGGTGCGGTGCCGGTGACTTCGGCGCATGCGCTGAACAACGCGACGCTCCACTACGGCCTGCAGCTCGCGGACAGGGGCCTGAAGGCAATTGCCGAGGATCGGCATCTGCGTGCCGGCCTCAACGTCCATCGCGGCCGCGTCACCAACGCGCCGGTCGCCGAAGCGCTGGGCTACGATGCCTATGCGCCGGAGGCCGTCCTGAACGTCGCCTGAGGGATAGATCCTTTCGGCCCGGCAGTGATGCCGGGCCGAATTCGTGTTCAGGCCAGTTCTATCCGGCACTGGTAGCAATTGTTCCTGGCTGAACGCACGTGCACGGACGAAACGTCCGGTCGTGCCAGCAAATCTTCCGCCCGCGCCTGCAGTTGTTCCGACGAAACGACACCGCCGGTCCCATAGACAATCCGTTCGTTCTCGCCATAGCCGCGCAACAGATAGCTCACGCTCGAAGCCAGGATCGGCGGAAGCGCGTTGCCGCTATGCGCCGGACATTCCTCGGCATGCATGAACACCGGGCCGGTCTCCGCATAGGGCTGCAACGAGGAAAACGGCCGCAGCGCAAAGATCAGGTAGGGCTCTCCGGCGCCGACATTGCGCAGGCAGTGCCGGCAGGGCACGCCGTCACCATCGGAAATCTCTCGCTCCGGCGGATTGCCATAGGCGTCCGGCCCGCCCTCTCGGATCCGCCGCGCTTCGTCGTCGGACATCGGAATGTAGCGCAAAGTCATGGCGCATCTCCTTGATCGGTTCGATATGTTCGATCAGGAGGATGCGCCTGGCGCGACCCTTTCGACACCCGGAACTTGCCGGGGCGACATGCCTCAGAGATTTTTCGCCAGGGTCAGCAGTTCTGCGTCGGTCAGAGGCTCGACCGTTGCCTCGCGGGTGGCGACCGGCGAGAAGCCGAACTGCTGGTAAAGCTGGAGCGCTCGGGGGTGATCCAGATTGTTGGTCGTTACCGTCAGCTTGCTCGGATTGAGCGCCCAGGCGGCAAAGAGCGTCTGGAGCAGGAACCACTTGCCGAGGCCGAGGCCAAGCGCATGTTCCATCAGGCCGAAATGGACGAGTTCGACGACGTCGTCGTCGCCCTGGTGCAACTCGAAAAAGCCGGCCGGCGCGCCATTGACATAGAGGACCGTGACGCTCGTCCGTTTGTCGCCGAGCACCGCTGAAAGTTCCTCGTCGCTCATCCGCAGCCGCTCGGTCCAGTGCCAGCGGCGACCGACACGCAGGTACAAAAAGCGGTAATAGCTGAGCGGGATGTCGGAGACGCGCAGGATGGCGGTCTGGATGTTGACCGGCATCGGCAGGCTTTGCTTCGGCGGCGCCGTCATCTCGAGTTCGGTTACGTGCGCTGTCAGGGAGGCGAGCTTCGGCGATCGCATGATATCACTCTCGACCGGTGACGATCGTCGTGTCAGCGCGGCCGCCCCATTCCGACCAGGAGCCATCATAAAGGGTATTATCCGTGTGGCCGAGCGATTGCAGCGCCAGGGTGATGATGGCGGCGGTGACGCCCGACCCGCAGGTCGTGACCACGGGTTTGGAGAGATCGACGCCAGCGTCGGCGAAGGTTTGGCGCAACGTCGCGAGATCCTTAAACTTTCCGTTTTCCGAGAAAATACCGGAGGGAAGGCTGTGCGCGCCAGGCATATGGCCCGAACGCATGCCAGCGCGCGGCTCCGGTTCTTCGCCATAGAAACGTCCGGCCCCGCGGGCATCGGCGATCTGGATACTGCCGTCGGCGACGATCTCTTTCATCCGCTCGAAGGAGGTGACTGCCGAAGGCGTGAAGCTCGCATTGAACGTCGCCGGCCTGGGCGAGGGCACTTCGGTGGTGACAGGGCGTCCTTCCCTGTTCCAGCCGTCCATGCCGCCATCGAGCACGTAAACGTTCTTGGCGCCCATGATGCGCAACATCCACCAGACGCGCGGCGCGGTCATGATGCCGGGGCCGTCGTAGACGACGATCGTGTCCTTCTCGCTGACACCGAGCGCGCCGACCGACGAGGCGAAGACTTCCGGTGAGGGCAAGGTGTGGGGCAGGCCGCTCGTGTGGTCGGCAATGGCATCCTGGTCGAAGAATACGGCACCGGGGATGTGTCCGGCGTCGTATTCCGCCTTCGGGTTGCGGTTCTGTGCGGGCAGGTACCAGGCGGCGTCGAGGATCCGGATCGTCGGGTCGCCGAGGCGCTCCTGCAGCCAATCGGCGGAAACGACAAAGGCGCTCTTGTTGTTGGTCACGGTCGCAACTCCCTACTCAAACTGATGCGCGATCTTCGGGCGTACCGAAGCGGATGCGGAACCTACGGTTTTCCTTGCCCTTTTTCTCGATCTTGGCGATGTGGATGGCGCCGACTTCCTGCGTTTCCGACACATGCGTGCCGCCGCAGGGTTGGCTGTCGATGGCCGAATTTTCGCCGATGCAGACAAGGCTGACGCGCCCAAGGCCGATCGGCGGGCGCACGTTCTTCGATTTGACGATGCCGGGATTGGCGGCCAGTTCCTCGTCGGTGATCCACCGGACGTAAACCGGGTGATTTTCCTCGACGAGCTTCATCAGAGCCGTCGTGACTTTGTCCCTGTCGATCGTCTCGCTCATGTCGAAATCGACACGGCTCTCGTCTTCGCCGACCGAGGCTCCGGTGATCGGGAAGGGGCAGACGACCGAGAGCAGGTGGCAGGCGGTGTGCATGCGCATCAGCCGGTAGCGACGCGGCCAGTCGATATGCAGGACGAGCTTTTCACCGACATTCGGTGCCGGCTGTCCCTCAGCCGGCACATGGATGATGATGTCCTTGGTATCGCCGTGACGCGCGACCGCAATGTCGATCCGGCTGCCGTCCGCGCGCTCCAGAAAGCCGGTGTCGCCGGGCTGTCCGCCCGATGTCGCGTAGAAGCAGGTCTGATCCAGTTCGATCCCGCCATCTTCCAGAATTCCGGTGACGCTTGCTTCGCAGGTCGAGAGGTAGAAATCGTCTCGGAAAAGGGCGGTCACGGTCCTGGTCATGGCATTCCTATCCAACTGATTCGTATGGCACCGCAATGTGGGACGACGTCTTCAACCAGGCCGGCACCGGCAGTCCCTTGGAGGCCAGGAAGTCCGGATTGAAGAGCTTCGACTGATAGCGGTTACCATAGTCGCAGAGGATCGTCACGATCGTATGTCCTGGACCGAGCTCCTTGGCGAGCCGCACGGCACCGGCAATGTTGATGCCGGTCGAGCCGCCGACGCAGATGCCTTCCCGCTCGATCAGGTCGAAGACGTAGGGAACGGCTTCCGAATCCGGAATCTGGTAGGAGAAGTCCGGTGTGAAACCCTCGAGATTGGCGGTGATGCGGCCCTGGCCGATGCCCTCGGTGATCGAGCTGCCCTCGGCCTTCAGTTCGCCGTTGGTGTAGTAGCTGTAAAGTGCTGCGCCCTGCGGATCCGCAAGGCCGATCTTGATTGCCGGGTTCTTCGCCTTCAGCCCCTGAGCGACGCCCGCCAGCGTTCCGCCGGAGCCGACAGCGCAGATGAAGCCATCGACCTTGCCGTCCGTGTCGCGCCAGATCTCGGGCGCCGTGGTTTCCACATGCGCGTCGCGGTTGGCGACGTTGTCGAACTGATTCGCCCAGATGGCGCCGTTCGGTTCGCTTTTCGCCAGTTGCTCGGCGAGCCGGCCGGAGATCTTCACGTAGTTGTTGGGATTCTTGTAGGGAACCGTCGGCACTTCGACGAGTTGGGCGCCGAGCAGCCGCAAGGCGTCCTTTTTCTCCTGGCTCTGGGTTTCGGGAATGACGATCACGGTGCGATAACCAAGCGCCTGGCCGACGAGCGCAAGCCCGATGCCCGTGTTGCCGGCCGTGCCCTCGACGATGACGCCGCCGGGGCGAAGCTGCCCGCTCCGCTCCGCCTGACGGATGATCGAGAGCGCGGCACGGTCCTTGACCGATTGTCCCGGATTGAGGAACTCGGCCTTGCCGAGGATGTCGCAGCCCGTCGCTTCCGACACGCCCTTCAACCGAATCAAGGGTGTGTTGCCGATCGCTTCGAGGACGGACGGTAGAATGGCCATTTTCAGAACCTCGTGTTTGAGGACAGGCGCCGGAGCAGGGCGACACGTGCCAGGGAAATACGAACGGCGGCTGACGAAAATCGACAACGATCGCGGACCGCCGAAATGTTGGCGTGTTTTCGGCTCAGCCTGCACTTCAGGCAAGAAATAGCGTTTCGCCGCCGCTCTGTCCCGAACAAAAATCGTCTCCAAGGCATCTGGGGCTCCGCGGCAAGGATCGCTGCCGCGATGAAGGGCCGGGCTCGTCTTTTTCACCAGAAGGAGATGCGTGCGTTTTTCCCGGCGCGTGCCGAGGAGTGAGTGATGAGTATTCAGTCTGTGAAATCCGAACATAAACTGGCTTGGGTCACCGGCGCGAGCGCGGGTATCGGGCGGGCGCTGGCGCTCAAGCTGGTGCGTGAAGGCTATTCGGTGGTCGTCACCGCCAGAAGCCACGAGAAACTGGTGGACCTGCAGCACGAGGCGGCGGGTGACGGAAGGATCACCGTTCTCGACGGCGACGTCACCGACCCTAAGGACATGGAGCGCGTGCTGGCGGCGATCGAGTACGATCATGGCCACCTGTCGCTGGTGATCCTCAATGCGGGGGTTGCGGTCCCCGTGCGGGGAGACGACCTCCACCGCGAAGCCTTCGAGAAGAGTTTTGCGGTCAATCTCAATGGCGTGGTCAACTGCCTGCTGCCGGCCGTCGAGCATATGAAGGCGCAGGGACATGGCCACATCGCCATCGTGTCTTCCGTGGCCGGCTACGGCGGGTTACCCACCAGCGCCGCCTACGGCGCGTCCAAGGCCGCGCTGATCAACATGGCCGAGAGCCTGAAGTTTGATCTCGACCGGATCGGCATCCGTCTGCAGATCATCTGCCCCGGCTTTGTCGATACGCCGGGTACCGCGAGGATACGCTTCCCGCGTCCGGGCCTCGTCAGTGCCGAGCAGGCGGCGGATCGCATCGTTGCGGGCCTGAAGTCCCGACGCTTCGAAATCACCTTCCCGCGGCATTTCACCTACGCGGTGAAGCTCATGCGTCTGCTGCCCTATAGTCTCTATTTCGCTCTTATCAGGCGGCTGACGGGTGTCGTTGCCGAGGCAAGAGAGGCGAAAAAACATGCCGGCTCTGGCGAGAGCCGGCGTCAGGCCGTGTGAAGCACCAGCACGGCGCCAAAGATAAGCGCAAGCCCGACCCAGCCGATCGGCTTCAACTTCTGTCCGAAGAGCAGCCTTCCGCAGATGGCCGTGCCGAAGATTCCGGTCGCGCCGAGGACGGCGTAGGCGATCGCAAGCTCCATGCCTTTGACCGCTTCGGCAAGGAGCGCGAAGGCGGCAAGCACCAGCAGAATGGAGAGGGCACCCCATCCGCGGCGGGCAAAGCCTTCCGATTTGGTCGAGGCGAGGTTGGCGGCGACATCGAGAATGCCTGCCATCATCGCCAGCGCGAAGTAGATGCTAGGCGCGCTCACTGGCTGCTCCTTCCGTCGTGGCTTCGTCCTCGTCGTGACGCTCGCCGGCATTGACGAGCAGTATGCCGACGATCGCCATCGAAAGCCCCAGCATCTCGCGGCCGGTCAGCACATGGCCGAAGACGAATACGGACACCAGCGTGATGATCGCGACACCCGAACCTTCCCAGATCGCGTAGGCGACGCCGACGGAGATCGTCTTCACTGCCTTGGCCAGGAAGACGTAGGAGAGCGCGATCGAGACATACATGACGATGTGGCCGAGATAAGAGCCGTTCGATGAGGCGGCCTTCATCACCGTCAGGCCCACCACTTCGGTCGCGATGGCGAGCGCGAGGAAAAACCATGCAAGACGCATGCGGAACCTTCAATAGAGAATTGGATCGACCGCCTCTTAAGCGCTACGTGTGACGCGGTAAAGATGCGCCATATGCGTTCCTATTCGAAGACGATCTGCCGAACATCGATGTTGCGGGCGCGGAAGCCGGCTTCGCAATAGTAGAAATAGAACTCCCATAGCCGCTTGAAACGCAAGTCGAAGCCCAACGGTTCGATCCGGTTCCAGACCGACCAGAAACGCTCGCGCCATTCGCCGAGTGTCCGGGCGTAATCGATACCGAAGCCGAAGTCGTTGATCATGCGTAGGCCGACATGGCGGCCAAGGTCGATGAGATGTTCGCGCGTCGGCAGCATGCCACCCGGGAAGACGTATTTCTGAATGAAATCCGGATTGGATCGGTATTCCTCGTAGGCTTCGGACTTGATGGTGATGATCTGCAGACCGGCCCTGCCGCCGGGCTTCAGGCATCTCTTGAGCTGCGAGAAATAGGTCGCCCAGAATTTTTCGCCGACCGCCTCGAACATCTCGATCGAGACGATGCGGTCATAGATGCCTTTTTCCTCGCGGTAGTCCTGGAATTTCAGTTCGACCCGATCGGCAAGCCCGGCCCGGTGGATGCGTTCGCGGGCGAAGGCCAGTTGCTCGCGGCTGATCGTCAGCCCCGTCACCTTGCAACCGATCTCGGTTGCCGCGAATTCTGCAAAGCCACCCCAGCCACAGCCGATCTCCAGCACATGATCACCCGCCCGAAGATTGGTCGCTTCGGCAAGGGCGCGATACTTGGCGGCCTGCGCGGAGCGGAGATCGTTGGCACCGGCGGCATAGAGCGCCGACGAATAGGTCATGCTCGGATCCAGCCATTCGCTGTAGAAGGCATTGCCGAGGTCGTAGTGAGCGGAAATGTTGCGGCGCGCGCCGGACTTCGTATTCGCATTGCGCCAATGCAGGAAGTTTTCGACAAGCTGTAGCAGGCCGCGCGCCCGGTTCGGGAAATGCGCTCCGATCTCGGCGTTTACGAGGAAGAGCTCGAGAAAGGCTCCTACATCGGGGCTGTCCCAATCGCCGTCGATGTAGCTTTCCGCCGCGCCGATCGTGCCGCCTGTTACTGCCCGTTTCGGCAGGTTCCAGTTGTTCAAGGTGAGGATCGCGCTTGGGCCCGCTCTCTTGCCTCTGATCACCAGCTTGCGGCCATCGGGGGCGGAGAGCATCAGCGTCCCGATCCGAAGATGCACCAGTGCGTTCAACACCATCCGTGCCTTCAGCGGAAAATCACGCAACACCGTTGCCAGATTGCCGGAGGAAAGCTCTTCCGCGCCGTCGAATGCGGCAAAGTCGGCTTCCGGACCACGCATACACCATCCCCTCAGCGGTTGCATCCGTAAGGAGAGCCTAGCGGCAATCGGCCGAGACGCCAACTGTGGAATTCTACCGGGGGCTTGTATCCGTCACGGTTCTCTCGGCGCGCTTGCGATCTCGCCGAAGGCTGCGAGCGCCCGTTCCCGCGCACTGGCGTGGTCGACGATCGGATTTGGATAGGTCGTGCCGAGTTCGATGCCAGCCGCTGCCAGGACGGCGGCAGGAGCGGAAAAGGGGCGATGGAGATAGCGCCGATCGAGCCGCCCGAGTTCCGGCACGAAGCGCCTCACATAGGCTCCGTCCGGGTCGAACTTTTCGCCTTGGAGAACAGGATTGAAGATCCGGAAGAACGGCGCCGCGTCGGCGCCCGATCCCGCGACCCATTGCCAGCTTGCCGCGTTGTTGGCCGGATCGGCATCGACCAGTGTGTCGCGAAACCATTGCTCGCCTTTCCGCCAGTCGATCAGCAGGTCCTTGATCAGGAACGAGGCGGCGATCATGCGCACGCGATTGTGCATGTAGCCATGTTGCCAGAGCTGGCGCATGCCGGCATCGACGATCGGGAAGCCGGTCAAACCCTTCGTCCAGCGGGTGAAATCGTCCTCACGGTCGAGCCAGCGGAAATGGTCGAACCGGCGATCGAGGTTGCGGTGCGGGAGTTCCGGATAGTGAAACAACAGATGGTAGGAGAACTCGCGCCAGCCGATTTCCTTACGAAACGTGGCAACGCCTTCACCGTCCGCGATCTGCATTCCCTGCGTCGCGTGCCAGACCTGCGCCGGCGAGATCTCTCCGAAAGCGAGGTGAGGCGAGAGCAGGGATGTGCCGTCGGTGCCCGGGAAGTCGCGGCGAACCTTATAGTCTGCCAGCTTCTCGTCGATAAATTCGTGGAGGCGCGCAACGGCACCCTGCTCGCCCGGCGTCCATATCTCGCTGAATGTGGCTGCCCAGTTGGGCTTCTTCGGTAGCAGCGCCCAGTCACTGAGTGTTTCCGATTCCGGCCAGATCCCCGGTTTCGCGACATGTCGTGGTTCATCGACGGGCGGCGAGGGGACGATTTTGGATTCGAGCGCACGCCAAAATGGCGTGAAGACGCGGTAAGGGCCGCCTGTCGTCGTCAGCAGGCGCATAGGCTCGTGCAGCAGTTGCCCGGGAAAGCTCTCCGCGATGATTCCCCTGGCGGCGAGTGCTTTTTTCAGGGACGTATCGACCGTGATGCCATTCGGATCATAGCGCCGGTTCCAATTGACGCGACTGGCGCCCGTGGTCTGCGCCACATCGCTGATGACATCCAGCGGGGCGCCGGAGCGGAAGATGAGTTGCGAGCCGTGGCGGCCGAGGCGGGCAGCTAAGGCCTCCAGCGAATGGTGCAGCCACCATCGCTGCGCCGCACCCAGTGGGCCGTTGCCGCTTTCATCCGGCTCCCGGATATAGAGCGGAATGACGGGGGCCTCAGCCGCCGCGGCCGCAAGGGCCCTGTTATCGGCAAGGCGCGGATCCTTGCGGAACCACACGATGATCGGCGCCGCCTTTGTCATAGGTACCGTCTAGAATGGGATTGATCACCCGGGGAACATAGGTGCAAAATGAAAAAGAGCCATTCGCATTTCTGCAAATGGCTCTCTTTGAAACTGGCTCCCCGGGCCGGATTCGAACCGGCGACCTATCGATTAACAGTCGAGTGCTCTACCGCTGAGCTACCAGGGATCATCCGCGCCGCTGTTTCGCTGTGCGCTTCAGAAGTGAGGCTGCTAATACGCATGCTTTTCTGATTTGCCAAGCGGTTTTTTCAAAAAAAATGACAAGTTCGGTTGCGAGGCTGTGGAGAAGCCCCCAATTGTGGGAAAAGACGCCGGATAGCGAATGATGAATAAAAACAGGAAGCAGACGCACTTCGGGATTGATCCGCAGACGCGCCAGATCGTGCTCGGCAAATGGCGCATCACGCTGCCGCAATCGCCGCTGCTGCGTATCCTGCTGGGCTCGCTGCTGGTGTTCTGCGGCTTTCTCGGCTTTCTGCCGGTGCTCGGCTTCTGGATGATACCGCTGGGCCTCATCGTTCTTTCGCACGATATCCCGTCCGTTCGCCGCCGCCGCCGTCGCTTGGCTGTCTGGTGGGCACGCTGGCGCGGACGCGCGAATTCCTCCAACGGCTCGTGACCCAAGAGCTGCCGCCCACTTTTTCGATAGATCGCGAAACATTTGATCGATCTGGATCGCAACCAGCCTGAGCGCTTCCCGCTTCTCCACCATTTGATTCCCACCGAACCAGCGAGCCCCTTGTTGAGGGAGGGCGCCGAAAACTTTTCGGCAACCCATCAAACGCATAATGCGGTCGCGAATCAGGATGGGGACGCATGGCCAAAGCCACTACGAAACGTCGAAGCCGGAATTCCGGTCGGAGCAGGGGTAAACAAGGTGGAATGGCACCGTGGTATCTGGCTGCGGCGCTGACCATTGGCGGCGTGGTCGCCTATGATCACCGCGCCGAATTGAAACACTGGCCGGTGGCATCGGACGTGCTGGCCTTCACATCGCGCCACGAATCGAAGCCGAAGCCCGTTCGCGCCGCTCAGAAAACGGACGAGCGTCCCGCCCAGCAAGTCGAGAGGCAGAAACCGAATCCGGTGACGAGAGTCGCGCTTGCCACGCCGGTGCCGTCCGTTGACGTCGGTGCAAAGGCGCCGACACCTGAAATGCGGCCGAACGAGGAAGTGAAGACGGCATCAATCCGCACGGATCAGTTTTATTTCTGCGGGATTCGCAACGACAATTGCGTGATCGACGGTGCCACCTTCCTGTACCGTGGCGAAACGATCCGCGTGGCAGACGTCGACGCACCGCGCATCCGCCAGGCGAGCTGCGACAAGGAGCGTTCGCGCGGCTTTTACGCCAAGCAGCGCCTGCGCGAACTGCTGAATGCGGGTGACTTCAAGCTGGAAGCGGCGAGCGGCCGTCCGGATGCCAAGTCCGGTGAAAAGCTGCGGCTGATCACCCGCGGCGACCAGTCCATCGGGCGCGTGCTCGTCAACGAAGGGCTGGTGCGGCCATGGACGGGGCACGCGACGCCCTGGTGCTGAAGCCAATCCGGGATGCGATCGGCGGAGCTTCGCGATCGCTCTGTGGAAAGTATCTATCTTGCAAATCGACGGCGCGTTTTTCGGAAAATGCCTCTTGCGGTTTTTCTGCAATCATTCTAAATCCGCGCCAACGCTCGGTTATCCGAGCTGTGAGGCCTCGTGGCGGAGTGGTGACGCAGAGGACTGCAAATCCTTGTACCCCGGTTCAATTCCGGGCGAGGCCTCCAAAAACTCTCACCTCATTCTCGTGTGAACAGACGTTCTGCCTCAGGGCAGAGCGATTGCATGATTGTTGCTTTGCCTCCACACGCCCGCGCAAGCCACGTTTTCTAGGTCTCGTTCGGATCTTATCGCTTCGGTGAAATCGGTAGAGGGGGAACGATGACTCCGCTGGCATCAGCCGCATCGGTAGCGTCCGTCATCATCAAACGGAGGCAATGGCATTTATGAAAGCGAAACTTGTCCTGACGGGACTGGCCCTCTTTGCTGCGACCGCTATCGAGGCGCGGGCAGAGGACCTGGTTTTCAAACTGAAGAACAACACGAGCGCGGTACTGACGAACTTTTACACGTCGCCCGTAGGCGTCAACGAGTGGGAGGACGATGTTTTCGGCCGGCAGGTGCTGAACCCCGGAGAAGACATGGAGATCACCATCGCCGACGGCCGGGATGTCTGCAAGTACGACATGCGCTTCGAGTTCGAAGAAGGCTCTGGCCTCGATACGACCGAAGATACCCAGGACCTCTGCGAACTCGGCGAATACACGATCCACGAATAAGCGGCGCGACGTCAGATCGTCGCAAACAGACAAAGGGCCTCGCCGCTGCTTACAGCGGCGAGGCCCTGTCAAACATCAGATTTTGTCCGGAGGTCAGTGGTAGCGGCGGATCAGTCCGACGAGCTTGCCCTGGATTTTCACCCGATCGGGCCCGAAAATCCGTGTCTCGTAGGCGGGATTTGCGGCTTCGAGCGCAATCGATGCGCCCTTGCGTCGGAAGCGCTTCAGCGTCGCTTCCTCGTCGTCCACGAGCGCCACGATAATATCGCCGGGATTGGCCGTGTTGCTATTGCGGATGATCACCGTGTCGCCGTCGAAGATGCCGGCTTCGATCATCGAGTCGCCCTTGACTTCGAGGGCGTAGTGTTCGCCGTTGCCGATCATGTCGAGCGGAACGGTGATGTCATGCGTGTTGTTCTGGATAGCCGAGATCGGCACACCGGCAGCGATGCGGCCCATCACAGGCACTGAAACCGAACTATTTTCGGCCATTGGCGCCGGCTTCGGCAGCGCGGCTGGAGGAGGTGCAGCCGGTTTGCCGAGGCTGCCCTCGATCACGCTCGGCGAGAAACCGCGGCGCGGCTGCTGCTGGCTGGATGCGTAGGCTTCCGGAAGCTTGATGACCTCGAGCGCACGGGCCCGGTTTGGCAGACGGCGAATGAACCCGCGTTCTTCGAGCGCCGTGATCAAGCGGTGAATGCCGGATTTCGACGCCAGGTCGAGCGCATCCTTCATTTCATCGAATGACGGCGGTACACCCGACTCCTTCATGCGTTCGTGAATGAACAGAAGCAATTCCTGTTGCTTGCGGGTCAGCATGGCACGTCGCTCCAGAGGCGTGAAACAAATCAAGAACAGACACTATCTGTTCCATATGTGTTCTGCAAGTGCCTAAAATTCCGTGAATTCAGGCAATTGGCGCGTCTGCGCCTGTCGATCGGTCACTTTTACGGGAGCAAAGCGGGTTTGGGCGATGAATACGTGCGAAATGGGGCCCGCGGCGTGGCACATCGCGAGGCCGTGGGTTTGATTCGAACGATTCGTGAGCGTTGTCGTGGAGCAGGCCAGGGGATGCGTTCAAGTGGAATCGTTGCAGCGGAAAGGTGCCCCGGAAACAAGGGTGCTAGAGCGACCTTGGTGCGTTCATCGGAACGCACGGCGCTTTAGGCCGGCTGCGTGGTCGAGCAGGCGTCTTCGAATTCCCTCACCGTCTCGGGGGTGTTGTCTTCGGGAAGCACGGCGTCCGCCGCATCGGTCGCGACAGGGGTGTCGCCGTCATAGACGAACGACTGGATGTAGAACGCGATCGCGCCCTTCCACACTTTGCGTCCGTCGATCTGATGGCAGGGAACGGCGGATTCGAAATCGGTCTGCAGTTCGTCAACCGTGGCGGCGCTGAGCTTGACGTCAGGCATATTGGGCGATGCGACTATCGAAGCGAGGAGCAGGGCGGCAAGCACGGTGATCGTCCACTTTGATGCAAGGGTGGGACTACGGGTCGGTTAACGATGTGAACCGCGCTTTCGTTCCGGAGTCCAGCAAGCCTGGCAATCACGCTGACGTGTTCAACAGCTCTTTGAGTGTAAGCTGTGACTGTTTTACGTCATGCAGCCGATGCAGAAAGGCGGAGAACGGAAGTTGCCGTGTCGGGATCGGTGCGGGCGTGGCTGATATCGAGGATCGGCACGTCTTTGCAGCAGCGGCGCTCACTATAGTGAGTGCTGCGACAACGATGCCGGCGCCAGCGCATTTTCAGTGGGAATGGCGGACAGGGTGGGATTCGAACCCACGGTACGGTCTCCCGTACGCTGGTTTTCAAGACCAGAGCCTTAAACCACTCGGCCACCTGTCCTTGCCTGAAGTTGGCGCTAATGGCCTACCGGGCACGGCGTTATTGCGCGAAGCCCTGTCGCTTTGCAAGATTTAACATGCATCGCCGAAAGATTTTCTCGGTGGCCGTGCCTGAGGGCGCAGGCCTGCTGCGCCGGCAACCATCTGTAAACCATAACGCATGAAATCCCGCGCTGATCTGTGGATGAGTTCGCATTTTTGCCTTGTTGCTGTCATGGTTCATCGACTGTTCCGTTTCGGGACGCCGAGATTTCCGCTGGGGGCATGAGCGGAAGGTTTCGAGTACGGCTTATTCGATCGATGTTGTGGGACAGATGACATCCAGTAAAAATGCGGCATATCTGGTCAAGGGATTGCGCCTTGCGGCGGTCCCCATGCTGTGCGTAACGCTTGCGGCCTGCGGATCCACGTCGAGCATCAAGAAGTCCAAGTCGCGCAGCAAGGAATACTTCGCCGAATCCGTTTATGGTGTGAAGGCGAGCCCGCGCGTTGCCAACGGAAACAATATTCCGAAGGGCGGCGGACGTTACCAGGTCGGCAAGGCCTATCAGGTCAAGGGCAAATGGTATCAGCCGAAGGAAGACTTCGGCTACAACAAGACCGGTGTCGCTTCCTGGTACGGCTCGGCATTTCACGGCCGGCTGACTGCCAACGGCGAGGTCTACGACAAGGCGCATCTGTCGGCCGCCCATCCGACGTTCCCTCTGCCGAGCTATGCGCGCGTCACCAACATGGAAAACGGCGCGTCGGTGATCGTGCGCGTCAACGACCGTGGCCCCTATGAATATGGCCGCATCATCGATGTCTCCTCGAAGACCGCCGATATGCTCGACATCAAGCGCAAGGGCAGCGCGCAGGTGCGCGTACAATATGTCGGCCGCGCGCCGCTCGAAGGCAACGACATGCCCTATCTGATGGCTTCTTATGTCCAGAAGGGCGAACGTGGCCCGAGCGTGATGCCGGAGGGCCAGATCGCGACCGGTGTGATGGTCGCATCGAACGAGCCGTTCCGCAATCAGAGCCTTGGCACGCTCACCGTTCCCGCAAAGGCTTCGCTCGACGTCGGCGAACCGGTGACGGCACTTGCCGCGCCTGTGCCGCAGTTCGCCCAGCCGCAGTCGCTGAATGAGTTCGTGATGCTCCCGGAGATCGGCCCGATCCCGCGCGAGCGGCCGGAATTCATCCCGATGCCCGACGGCAACGCGGCCTACGCGGCAGCCTATTACGAAGTTCGCGTCAGCGACGCCGAGTCGCCGTTTGAAGCGATCATGGCAGACAAGAAGCAGCTTACCCCCCAGGTGATTGTCGATTACGCGAAGCACCAGAAAGCAAGCGGTTCTGTCCGACAACCGTAAGCGGCGTTGTGCCAAAATGACCACGCTGCTATGGCCAAGGGGAAACGGGAGTTTCCCATGCGCATGAAGATGTTTTCGGCGGTGTTTTTCGGTGGTGTGTTGTTTGCTGGCGCCGTACTTGCGCAGACGCCGACGCCTGCCTTCGATACCAAGGCAAAGCAGATCCTGCTGGTCGATGCCGAAACCGGCACCGTGCTCTTCTCGCGTGCCGAAAACCAGCCGATTCCGCCGGCATCACTCGCCAAATTGATGACGATGGAAGTCGTGGCTGAGGCTCTCGGCAAGGGCGAACTTTCCGCCGAAACCACCTTCGAGGTGTCCGAGCATGCCTGGCGTACCGGTGGTGCCCCGGCCGGCACCTCGACGATGTTTGCCGCATTGAAATCCCGCATCCGCGTCGCCGACCTGTTGCAAGGCGTGGCGGTGCAGCTTGCCAATGATGCCTGCATCATCCTTGCCGAGGGCATGACCGGCAACGAGGCCGCTTTTGCCGAGCGCATGACGGCGCGCGCTCGCGAGCTCGGCATGCCGGTTGCGACGTTCCGCAACGCCACGGGGCTGCCTGATCCCGGCAACCAGATCACGATGAGCGAACTGGTAACGCTCATGCGGCATCTCCATGAGGCCCATCCGGATCTCTACCGGCTCTATTCGCAGCCGGAGTTTGAGTGGAACAAGATCCTGCAACGCAACAAGAACCCGCTGATCTCGGCCAATATCGGTGTGGACGGACTGGCGACCGGTTTTGCCGAAGGCTTCGGTTTCTCCCTGGCCGCCTCGCTGCAGCGCGGCGGCCGCCGGGTCTATCTCGCCATGGGCGGTCTCGAAACCGACAAGGAGCGCATCGAGGAGAGCCGCAGGGTGCTCGATTGGGCGATGACCGCCTTCGAGAAGAAGCGGATTTTTGCCGATGGGGAAGCGATTGGCGAAGCGGCCGTCTATGGCGGCGATGCGTCTCACGTCCCCCTGGTGGCGGGCGGTCCCGTCGACGTGCTGTTACCAGTCGACAACCCGGAACGGCTGACGGCACGGATCGTCTATAGGTGGCCCTTGCGTGCACCGGTGGCGGCTGGAACGGAGGTCGGCGTCGTCAAATTGTGGAATGGCGAGAAACTGCTGCGCGAAGTGCCGGTCAAGACCGCCAGCGCCGTGGGGCAGGGCACGTTGACCAGCCGCGCTCTCGATGCGCTGCAGGAGCTGCTGTTCTTCTGGATTTAGTCGCCCTATCTGCGGTGAGCCTGTTCCTGCCAATTCATCGCCGCCTGACGGTTTCGCACCGCGGACCAATCGGCTAAACAGGGCCGGAGCGGGATGAGGAAAAGCGTGTGCGGTTTTCCGCCCGCATCCCGGTCTAACTTATGAGAACCGGTCATGATGATTGGGTCGATTCGACCCAATCATCATGACCGGGGTCGCATGCCGATATGGGAAAGCATGGTGTCGCTGAAAAAAGGTCTGTTCGTAACATTCGAGGGCGGGGAGGGTGCCGGCAAGTCGACGCAGCTCCGCCTTCTGGCCGAATCCCTGCGCGCTCACGGCTACGAGGTGCTGACGACGCGCGAGCCTGGGGGATCGCCCGGCGCCGAAGCGGTCCGCCACGTGCTGCTTTCGGGGGCGGCGGAGGCCTTCGGGGTTAAGATGGAAGCGATTCTCTTTGCCGCGGCCCGCAGCGACCACGTCGAAGAGGTCATCCGCCCGGCGCTCGAACAGGGCACGATCGTGCTTTGCGACCGCTTCATGGATTCCTCGCGCGTCTATCAAGGGATCACCGGCAATCTCGAACAAAGCTTCGTCGAAAGCCTCGAGCGCGTGGCGATCAACGGCGTCGTGCCGGATCTGACCGTGATTTTCGATCTGCCGGCCAGCATCGGCCTCGAACGGGCGCAGCGGCGCGCCGGCGACGACAATCCCGACCGTTTCGAGAAGGAGCAACTGGAGACGCACGAAAAACGGCGGGAGGCCTTTCTCGATATCGCCAGGCGCGATGCCGAGCGATGCCGGGTGGTCGACGCGACGCAACCCGTCGAGGCCATCGCCGCCGAGGTGCTTTCGCTCGTGGAGTCGCTGCTGCCGCACGGTAACGGCGCCGACGCTGCGACCGAGGAAGTCGTGTCATGAGCGCGGAAAGAGCCGGCGTCCTGGATGGCGCCATCGCGCCCGCCGAGAACAATCGGCTATTCGGCCATGAACAGGCGGAAAGCTTCCTGGCGCAGAGCTACCGCTCCGGCAAGGGACACCACGCGATCCTGATCGAGGGGCCGGAGGGGATCGGCAAGGCGACGCTCGCCTTCCGCTTTGCGCACCACATTCTGAAACATCCCGAACCCGCTGAAGCGCCTGCCGCGCTTTCCGATCCCGATCCGTCTTCCGCCATCGGGCGGCAGCTTGCCTCGGGTGCCTCGCACAATCTGCTGCACCTGACGCGGCCGATCGATGAAAAGACGGGCAGGGCGAAGGGCGCGATCACGGTCGACGAGGTTCGGCGCGCCGGCAAGTTCTTCAGCCAGACGTCCGGTACGGGCAACTGGCGGATCGTCATCATCGACCCGGCCGACGACCTCAACCGCAATGCTGCCAATGCCATCCTGAAGATACTCGAGGAGCCGCCGCGCCGCTCGCTTTTCCTGGTGCTGACGCATGCGCCTGGAAAATTGCTGCCGACGATCCGCTCGCGCTGCCTGCCGCTACGGCTGAAGCCGCTCGACGCCGTTCCGCTCCGCCAGGCACTGGCTCATCTCGGATTCGATCTCGAGGGCGAGAATGCCGAGCGCATCGTCGCGGCCGCCAATGGCAGCGTCGCCGAAGCGCTGAAGCTGATCAATTATGGAGGGCTGGAGATTGCCGCGACCTTCGATGGGATCCTCGCAGGGCAGGGCCCGGCGGTCCGCAAGGACATGCACAAGCTGGCGGACGTGCTCTCGGGCAAGGACAGCGAAACGATCTTCGAGTTTTTCCAGGCGCTCGCCAGCGACCGCATCATGCGCGACGCGCGCGAGGCCGCGATTGCCGGAGACATCATGCGCGCCGAGCGCTTCGCGCGGCTATCGGCCTCCGTGACCGAGCGCCTGACGGTCAGCGACGCCTACAATCTCGACCGCAAGCAAACCATCCTGTCGCTGCTCGACGACATGAAGGCGGCGCTATAGCGTCGCCTGGAAGCGCCATTTGCGCTCGATTGCCGCCTGCAGGTCAAGCTTGTGGTGGTGGGCGAAGAGCAGGACATGCCCGAGCAGGTCAGCGGTCTCATCGGCCATCAGGACCTTGAGTTCCTCCGTTGATTTTCCGTGACGCCGGCCACGACCGCTAAGCTTGTTCCAGACCTGGGTCAACTCCCCAAGTTCCTCCTGCATCTTCAGGATGAACCAATCGGAATCGCGCTCGATCCCGTGCGCGCCGGCATAGCCGGCAGAGGCGGTTTCAAATTGGCTGCCAAGTCGCTCCAGCATGACTCACCCTCTTCTTTCTGTTTCCGTTTTGTTCTAGTCGGCGCGTGCGGATTGCGCAAGGTTTTCGGCGTCGGCGGGATCTCTCCGGCAGGCCTTTTCACGGATCGCATGTTTCTTCCTTTAAGCGTATGCGCTAAGAGCGTGCGTAGCTTAATCCGAGATAGATCGAATCCGCCTATGAGAGACACGTCCCCTTTCTACATCACCACCGCGATTTCCTACCCGAACGGCCGGCCGCATATCGGCCACGCCTATGAGTTGATCGCGACCGATGCCATGGCGCGCTATCAGCGCCTCGACGGACGTGACGTGTTCTTCCTGACCGGCACGGACGAGCACGGCCAGAAGATGCAGCAGACGGCGCGCAAGGAAGGCGTGACGCCGCAGGAACTGGCCGATCGCAACTCCGCGGAATTTCAGAAGATGGCGGTACTTCTGAACGCGTCCAACGACGACTTCATCCGCACGACCGAAAAGCGCCACCACGAGGCGTCGCAGGCGATCTGGATCCGCATGGGCGAGGCTGGCGATCTCTACAAGGATTCCTACGCCGGCTGGTATTCGGTACGCGACGAAGCCTACTACCAGGAGAACGAGACCGAACTGCGCGACGATGGCGTCCGCTATGGGCCGCAGGGAACGCCGGTCGAATGGGTCGAGGAGCAGAGCTACTTCTTCCGCCTCTCCGCCTATCAGGAGAAGCTCCTGAAGCATTACGAGGAAAACCCTGATTTCATCGGACCGGCCGAGCGTCGCAATGAAGTGATTTCCTTCGTGAAATCGGGTCTCAAGGACCTCTCGGTTTCGCGCACGACCTTCGACTGGGGCATCAAGGTTCCGAACGACCCGGCGCATGTGATGTATGTCTGGGTCGACGCGCTGACAAACTATCTCACTGCCACTGGCTATCTCGACGATCCCAAGGGGCCGCGCGCCAAGTTCTGGCCGGCGAACGTCCATGTGATCGGCAAGGACATCATCCGCTTCCATGCGGTCTACTGGCCGGCGTTCCTGATGTCGGCCGGCCTGCCGCTGCCGAAGCGCGTCTTCGCCCACGGCTTCCTGCTCAACAAGGGCGAGAAGATGTCGAAGTCGCTCGGCAACGTCGTCGATCCGTTCAACCTCGTCGAGCATTTTGGTCTCGACCAGATCCGTTATTTCTTCCTGCGTGAAGTCTCCTTCGGTCAGGACGGCAGCTACAGCGAGGAGGGGATCGCGACCCGCATCAACTCCGACCTTGCCAATGGTATCGGCAACCTGGCGAGCCGTTCGCTGTCGATGATCGTCAAGAACTGCGACGGTCAGATCCCGGTCTGCGGCACCTTGACCGACGAGGACAAGGCGATGCTGGCGGCCGCCGACGCACTGTTGGAAACGACGCGCGACGAGATGGGCAAGCAGATGATCCACCGGGCACTGGCGGCGATCATCGCCGTCGTCTCGGAGACGGACCGCTATTTCGCCGGCCAGGAGCCCTGGGCTCTGAAGAAGACCGATCCGGCGCGCATGGGTACCGTGCTTTACGTCACCGCCGAGGTCGTGCGACAGATCGCCATCCTGCTGCAGCCCTTCATGCCGGAATCGTCGGCAAAGCTGCTCGATCTGGTCGCCGCTCCGGCAGACAAGCGCAACTTCGCAGCACTCGGCGAGGCGGGACGCCTTGTCTCGGGTACACCGCTAGAGGCGCCGAAGCCGGTCTTCCCGCGCTATGTTGCACCGGAAGCGCAATAAGGCACTTTGAGCATGCTGATCGATACGCATTGCCATCTGGATTTCCCCGACTTCGAGGCGGAACGCGATGCCATTGTCGCGCGTGCGCGCGAGGCCGGTGTCGAGCAGATGATCACGATCTCGACCCGCGTGAAGCGGTTCGAGACGATCCTTTCGATCGCCGAAGCCTATCCGAACGTTTTCTGTTCCGTCGGCACGCATCCCCACAATGCGGATGAGGAACTGGACATCACGACCGAAGATCTTGTCCGGCTATCGGCACATCCGAAGGTGGTTGCGATCGGCGAGGCGGGTCTCGACTATTTCTACGACAACGCGCCGCGCGATGCACAGGCCGAGGGCTTGCGCCGTCATATCGCCGCAGCGCGCGAGACCGGTCTGCCGCTCGTCATTCACAGCCGTTCGGCCGATGAGGACATGGCGGCGATCCTGACCGAGGAAACCGGGAAGGGGGCTTTCCCTTTCCTTCTGCACTGCTTCTCTTCCGGTCCTGACCTCGCCCGCCTCGGCGTCGAACTCGGCGGCTACGTGTCCTTTTCGGGCATCCTGACCTTCCCGAAATCCGAAGAACTGCGCGAGATCGCCAAAACCGTGCCGCACGACCGGATGATCGTCGAGACCGACGCGCCTTATCTCGCGCCGAAGCCGTTCCGCGGCAAGCGCAACGAGCCGGCCTATGTCGCCCATACGGCTGCGGTGCTCGCTGAAACGATCGGTGTGAGCACCGAGGAGATCGCAACGATCACGACGGAAAACGCCTTCCGCATCTTCTCCAAGATGCCGAGGATCTGACATGGCGTTCCGGCGCGCCTTCACCATTCTCGGCTGCGGCTCGTCGCCGGGCGTCCCGCGCATTACCGGTGACTGGGGCGCCTGCAATCCTGAGAACCCAAAGAACCGGCGCATGCGCGCGGCTCTGCTGGTCGAACAGACCGCGCCCGATGGCGGCAAGACGACGGTCGTCATCGACACCGGGCCGGATTTTCGGGCGCAAATGGTTGCAGCAGAGGTGCGCCACGTCGATGCGGTGCTCTATACCCACGCCCATGCGGACCATTTGCACGGCATCGACGATCTGCGCGGCTACGTCATTGAAAACCGGAGAAGGGTGCCGATCTGGGCCGATGCCTATACCATGGGGCGAATCCGCGAAGGCTTCGGGTATTGCCTGCAATCACCTCCCGGAAGCGGTTATCCGCCGATCGTCGAGCCACGAATCATTCCCGACGATCTATCGCCCGTCGTGATCACCGGCGCCGGCGGGCCGATTCCGTTTCGGCCGCTAATGCAGTTTCACGGCAACATCCATTCGCTGGGGTTCCGTATCGGCGATTTCGCCTACTGCAGCGATGTCAGTGATTTTCCTGCCGAAACCGTCGCCAAGCTCGACGGTCTCGATCTCCTGGTCATCGATACACTGCAGTACAAGTTTCACCCGAGCCATCTGTCGCTGGTGCAGTCGCTCGGCTGGATCACCAGGCTGCAGCCGAAGCGGGCGGTGCTGACGCATATGCACGTGCCGCTGGATTACGACACGGTTCAGGGCGAAACGCCTGATCACATCGAGCCGGCCTACGACATGATGCGGCTCGAATTCGACGTCGACGATCCCGCGCCTGCCGATAACGCGTAAATTAGATTAGAATTACTATCTAATATACGGATTTATTTGGAAAAATAGGGTGCGAGATTGGAGCGGATGCGCTCCAGTACCGTGGCGCCGGAAAGATCCGGAACGAAGCGCTGCCCGGTGATCTTCTCGAAAGCCTCGATATAGACCGCCGAGGTCTGCTCGATGAGATCGACAGGAATTTCCGGGATCGGATCCTTGTAGGGATCGCAACGCGCGGTGACCCAGGCGCGCACGAAATCCTTGTCGAAACTTTTCGGGCGTTCGCCGCGTTCGAAGCTCTGCTGATAGCTGTCGGCGATCCAGTAGCGGCTGCTATCGGGTGTGTGGATCTCATCGGCGAGAATGATCGTGCCGTTCTCGTCGGTGCCGAATTCGTACTTGGTGTCGACGAGGATCAGGCCGCGCTCGGCGGCGCGCTGCTGCCCACGGGCAAACAGTGCCAGCGCATATTGCCAGACCGTATCCAGTTGTTCTTTCGTCAGCAGTTCTTGCTCGAGGATGGTTTCGGCCGAAAGCGGCTCATCGTGACCGCCGTCGAAAGCCTTGCTGGTGGGCGTAATGATCGGCTGTGGCAGCTTTTCGTTGTCACGCATGCCGTCCGGCAAGGTGATGCCGTACATCTGGCGTTCGCCGTTGCGGTACTTAGTCAGGATCGAGGTGCTCGTGGTTCCAGCGAGATAACCGCGCACGACGACCTCGACAGGCAGGATGTCCAGGCGCTTGCCGATGACGACATTGGGGTCCGGATAGCTGACTACATGGTTCGGGCAGATGTCGGCCGTTTCCTCGAACCAGTAGCGCGCGGTCTGGGTCAAGACGTGACCCTTGTGCGGAATGGAGGTCAGGATGACGTCGAAGGCGCTCAGCCGATCCGTCGCGATGATGATCCGGTTGCCGTCGGGCAGATCGTAATTTTCGCGAACTTTGCCTTTGTAGCGGTTTGGCAGTTCCGGAATGAAAGCATCTGAAAGAACGCGCAATTCGCTCATCACATCTGGCCTTGAAAGAAGTGTCGATCGCTGGAACGCTAAGCAGGCCGGAAAGGCCGGGTCAAGTTCGGCAAGGCAAGGAACAGTGCGCAATCCATGTTTTCCGGCATATACGAAAGTTCCATAATCTATCTTATGTGATCTTTGTGTGTAGCCGGGTGGGTTCAAGGATGAAGTGCGACTTGCGATAGATACCAATGGGTTGTCACTCGCAAGGAATGGCTCATGAGACGCACCTACTCCCAAATTGATATAGACGAACGTCGTAGGATCGCCCGCTGGCGAGCGGCTGGCCTGAGTGCCACTGTTATCGCCGAGAAGCTTGGGCGGCACCGCTCGACGATATTCCGTGAGCTCAGCCGCAATGCTTTTGAGGATGCGCAAATGCCGGAGCTCAGCGGCTACTACTGCGTCACCGCCAATGAGATGGCGCGTGAGCGCAGAGCCAAGCTGCGCAAGCTTGCTCGGTTTGCGCATGTGCGCCGATCGGTGATCGAGCGGATCATGCATGGCTGGTCGCCGCAGCAGATCGCCGGCCGCATGCGGCTGGAGCGTCATCCGATTTCCGTCAGCTACGAGACGATCTACAAATTCGCCTATTCTCCAGACGGTCAGGCCATCAAGCTATGGCGACATCTGCCGGAACGGCGTGCGAGACGTCGGCCACGGCACGCCAGGCGGCGCCATGGCCGTCGTTTCAGACCAGAACTCAACATACTCCACCGCCCGGACTCGGTGGCCGAACGCAAGCAATTCGGACATTGGGAGTGCGATCTCATTCAGTTTCGCAAGAAGTTCGGCAAGGCCAATGTGACGTCGCTGGTTGAGCGGGTCAGCCGCTTTGCCGTCCTCCTCCGCAACAACGACCGCCAGTCGCGGCCGATCATGGAAGGGCTGATCCAGGTGCTGCAGTCCCTGCCCCACGCTGCTCGACGCTCCATCACCTTCGACCGTGGCACTGAGTTCAGCGAGTGGCCCTATCTGCAGGCTGGCATCGGAGCGCAGCCATGGTTTTGTGACCCGCAGTCGCCCTGGCAGAAAGGCACGGTCGAGAACACCAATGGCCGCGCGCGCAAATGGCTTTCGAGAGAGGTTGATCCCCTGTCGATCACCGATGGTGACCTGAAGGACATCTGCGATCAGCTTAACTCGACACCGCGGAAATGCCTCGGCTACCGAACGCCCGCGGAAGTCTTCCGCAAGAAACTACTCGCGCAAATGCGACGTGTCGGTTAGCATTGCACGCCCAAGTCGCAGTTCGGCATGAACCCACACCGCAAAGTTAAAGTGTCCTGATCCTGCAAAGTTGGAATGTCACTCTCCCCGGGTTTTGATGGCCCAGGAGATTTCAGCTTGCGGCACCCCATAGGAGACTGACGCCCGCACCGAGCAACAATGCGTCCATGATGTGCCTGAAGGCTTCAGGCGTCAGGCGGAGCAGAAAAGGTTTGGCAATCAGCGAGCCGACCATCAACGATCCGCCCACCAAGAACCCTTTTGCCAAAGCCGCGAATGGCAGAGCGCCGAAACTTTGAAACGTGAGCGTCTTGGTGACGTAGATCGCAAGCGACGCTGCGGCTTCTGTGCCGATGAAGCTCCCTTTTGTCAGGCCGTATCCGATGAACACCGGTACGGATACGGGTCCGGTCGAAGCGACAATGCCCGTCAGGAAACCTATGGCAGCTCCCGCCAACGCGAGATGTGGCAGCTTCAGTTGCCGCAAATGTGCGGCAAGCCAGCGGCGCATTGGGATCATGGTCAAGAAGAAGATTCCGATTGCCGCATCCACTGTGCGCGGAGGCAGAACCAACATTGTCCGCGCGCCCAGCGCTGCTGCCGGTATCCCTGTTGCAGCATAGGCTGCAACTGCATGCCAGTCGACGGAGCGCCACCATACGAGAATGCGGGAGACATTTGCCATCACGGCGGCGACGGCCATGATCGGGATGGCTTCCTTTGGGCCATTAACGTACGCGAGCACCGGCAGGAGCATCATCGAGGCGCCCGTACCGATAATGCCGCTAACGACCCCGGCGAGCAGACCGATGATGAGGACGAGAAGCAAGCACGGGCTCCATTAATTTCTGACGTTTCACGGATAAAATTCGAGATTTCTGATTCTGAAAAGCAGAACGCCGCTCCGATCCTTGCCAGCCTGCGAGAGCCCGTTTCTACGGTTCGAAAAAAAACGTTCGCGCGGGCGCCGGGCGGCCCTGCCTGATCGGTTCATTTCGGAAAACATCACCAACTTATGATATATAAGGAAGACTACTCAAAATATGATGTAATTATATGATTATATTTGGTAATATTGCACCGCCTCGATGCCGAGGAGTGCCCGCCGCTGCCACACGACCATTTCCAAAGCGATCCGCTGTCCTATGCTTGTTTGAAACTGGCTTGGATGGAGAACACGATGTTCAGGACCTTTTCCATTGCCCTCAGCCTGGCGGCCCAATTTATCGCGGCGGGTGCCACACGCGCGGAAGAGCCTGTCGATACGGCGCGATTGATCATACAGGAGCAGATCGCCGCCTTTCTGCGTGACGATGCGGAGGCCGCCTATTCCTTCGCCTCGCCCGAGATCCGCGGCAAGTTTCCCGACAAATCCGCCTTCTTCGACATGGTCAAGCGCGGCTATCGGCCTGTCTATCGACCGGGTAATTTCGCCTTTGGCCGGTCGAAGGTCGTGGGCGACCAGATTATCCAGGAGGTGCTGATCTCGGCCCCCGATGGCAAGGACTGGACGGCGATCTACCAACTCGTAAAGCAGCCGGATGGCAGCTACAAGATCAATGCCGTGATGATGCTGCAGTCGGCGCCGGGGCCGGCGATCTGAGCGCTATCGCGCCTCATACCGGCGGCAGGTCCCCTCGCCGCCAGTTTTCCTGGGTTTCGGCCATGAAGTCGGCAAAGCGCCCCTCGTCGATCGCGAGGCGAATGCCGGCCATGAGTTCCTGATAGTAGGCCAGGTTGTTCCAGCTCAGAAGCATGCCGCCGAGCGACTCGTTCGAACGGATCAGGTGATGCAGATAGGCGCGCGAATAGTCGCGCGTCGCCGGGCACGAGGATTGTTCGTCGAGCGGGCGCATGTCTTCGGCGTGCCGCGCATTGCGCAGGTTGATGCGGCCGTGGCGCGTGAAAGCAAGACCGTGGCGTCCCGAACGGGTCGGCATCACGCAGTCGAACATGTCGATGCCCTCAGCCACCGACCTCAGGATATCGTCGGGCGTGCCGACCCCCATGAGGTAGCGCGGCTTGTCCACCGGCATGATCGGGCACGTGATGTCGAGCATGCGCAGCATCACCTCCTGCGGCTCGCCAACCGCAAGGCCGCCGACGGCGTATCCTTTGAGATCGAGGCCTTTCAGCGCTTCGGCCGAGCGCTCGCGCAGCTTCGGGATATCGCCGCCCTGCACGATGCCGAACATCGCTTTGCCCGGCTGGTCGCCGAAGGCGACCTTGCAGCGCTCGGCCCAGCGCAGCGACATTTCCATCGCGCGTTCGATTTCCTTGGGCTCGGCCGGCAGCGCCACGCATTCGTCGAGCTGCATCTGGATGTCGCTGTCGAGCAGACCCTGGATCTCGATCGAGCGTTCCGGCGACATATGGAAGATCGCGCCATCGACATGGCTCTTGAAGGTGACGCCCTGCTCATCGAGCTTGCGCAGGCCCGCAAGCGACATGACCTGGAAGCCGCCCGAATCGGTGAGGATCGGTCCCTGCCAGCGGATCAGCCCGTGCAGGCCGCCAAGCCGGGCGACGCGCTCGGCGCCGGGGCGCAGCATCAGGTGGTAGGTGTTGCCGAGAATGATGTCGGCGCCGAGATCCTTCACTTGGTCGAGATACATCGCCTTGACCGTGCCGACCGTGCCAACAGGCATGAAGGCCGGCGTGCGGATCGTGCCGCGCGGCATGGAAACCTCGCCGCGACGGGCCTTGCCGTCGGTTTTGTGGAGCTTGAACTGAAAGGTCTCGGTCATCTAGTCTTTCCGGAAAAGCAGGCTGGCATCGCCATAGGAATAGAAGCGGTAGCCGGTCTCGATCGCATGTGTGTAGGCCGCGCGCATCGTTTCCAGGCCCGAGAAGGCCGAGACCAGCATGAACAGCGTCGATTTCGGCAGGTGGAAATTGGTCATCAGCATGTCGACGGCGCGGAAGCGGTAGCCGGGCGTGATGAAGATACCCGTCGGACCGGACCAGGACTTGACGGTCCCGTCTTCGGACGTGGCGCTTTCGATCAGCCGCAGCGAAGTCGTGCCGACGCAGACGATGCGCCCGCCCCGTGCCTTGACGGCGTTGAGCCGCTCGGCCGTGCGGGCGTCGACGTGGCCGATCTCCTGGTGCATCACGTGGTCGTCGGTATCGTCGGCCTTGACCGGCAGGAACGTGCCCGCGCCGACATGCAGCGTCACGAAGTGCCGTTCGATGCCGGCCTCGTCGAGCTTGGCGAAGAGACGGTCTGTGAAGTGCAACCCTGCCGTGGGCGCGGCAACGGCGCCGTCCTCCCGGGCATACATCGTCTGGTAGTCAGCGCGGTCCCGGGCGTCTTCGGCTCGTTTCGAGGCGATGTAGGGTGGCAAGGGAATGTGGCCGACCGCCATGATCGCCTCGTCGAGCGACGGGCCCGAAAGGTCGAAGCGCAGCGTCACTTCACCGGCATCGCCCTTCTCTTCCACGGTCGCGTCGAGCGTACCGAGCAAGCAGCTCGCGCCGTCATGGCCAAAGGCGATGCGGTCGCCAACCTTGAGCCGCCGCGCCGGGCGGGCAAAGGCCTTCCAGCGATCGGGTGCCGTGCGCATGTGCAGCGTCAGCGAAACGGGCGTGGTGATCTCCTCGCCGCGGCGGCGAATGCCTTCCAGTTGTGCGGGGATAACCTTGGTGTCGTTGAAGACCAGTGCGTCGCCTTCCCTGAGGAACGACGGCAGATCGAGCACGCCCATGTCGGACAGAACTTCCGGGCCATCAGGGCGAACGATGAGCATGCGGGCGCTGTCGCGCGGGCTTGCAGGCCTAAGCGCAATCGAGGTTTCCGGAAGGTCGAAGTCGAACAGGTCTACGCGCATCGTTATCTTCAGACAAAAGCAAACCCGCCCCGGCGCAGTTGGCGACCGGGGCGGGTCCGTGCATTAGCGCAAATCAGGCGTCGGCGGCAACCCGCATCGTCACGATCGAGTCGGGGTCACGCACCGGTTCGCCGCGCTTGATCTTGTCGACATTGTCCATGCCCTCGATGACCTGGCCCCAAACGGAGTATTGCTTGTTGAGCCAGGGGGCATCGGTGAAGCAGATGAAGAATTGCGAGTTTGCCGAGTTCGGCATCTGGCTGCGGGCCATCGAGCAGGTGCCGCGAACGTGGCTGACGTTCGAGAATTCCGCCTTCAGATCCGGCTTGGAGGAGCCGCCCATGCCGGCACGCGCCGGGTTGAAGTGCTCGCCGCCGGTCTTGCCGTACTGAACGTCGCCGGTCTGCGCCATGAAGTCCTCGATCACGCGGTGGAACACCACGCCGTCATAGGCACCTTCGCGAGCCAGTTCCTTGATGCGGGCGACATGACCCGGAGCGACGTCAGGCAGAAGCTCGATGACGATCTTGCCCTTGGTGGTCTCCATGATGATCGTGTTTTCCGGATCCTTGATCTCGGCCATGGGTTTTCTCCTTCTGTTGACTTTACTTGCCGACCTTGACGCTGATCATGCGGTCGGGATCGGTAACGGAGCCGTTGTTGGCATCGTCACCGAGCTTGATCTTGTCGACGTTCTCCATGCCGGAAACGACCTTGCCGACGACCGTATACTGGCCGTTCAGGAAGTCGCCCGGCGCGAACATGATGAAAAACTGCGAATTGGCGCTGTTCGGATCCTGCGAGCGGGCCATGCCGACCGTGCCGCGTTCGAACGGAACGTCGGAGAATTCCGCCGGCAGGTCAGGCCGCGAGGAACCACCGGTACCGGCAGCCTGCGGCTGGTAGCCGTTTTCCATGTCGCCATACTGCACGTCGCCGGTCTGGGCCATGAAGCCCTTGATCACGCGGTGAAAGGCAACGTTGTCATATTCGCCGGCGGCGGCAAGCGCCTTGATCTGTTCGACATGCTTCGGAGCAATGTCCGGACGCAGTTCGACGACGACGGGCCCATCCTTGAGCGTGATCGTGATGAAGTTGTCGGCCGATTGTGCGATCGCCGTTCCCGTCCAGGAGGCAAGCGCAAGGGCGCCGGCGAAAGCGAGGTGGAGGATTTTCATGGTTTCTCCCTGCGTGGTGAAATTGTGCCGCGCGTCAGGCGCGGCGTTTGGCCTGCAGCGCTTGGTAAACTGCCGCAGGCACGAAGGCGCTGACGTCACCGCCCATGGCCGCGATCTGGCGGACCAATGTGGCCGTAATGGGCCGCGATGCCGTGCCCGCGGGCAAGAATAACGTCTGGATGTCGGGGGCCATCTGCCGGTTCATGCCCGCCATCTGCATTTCGTAGTCGAGGTCAGTGCCGTCGCGAAGGCCCCGCACCAGCAGTTTCGCGCCGCGCGCGCGTGCTGCATCGACGACCAGATTGTCGAAGGCGACGACATCGATGTCACCGGCCCTTTCGGGCAGAAACTCCTGCAGCGACTGACGGATGAGCTCGGCGCGTTCCTCGAAGGAGAACAGCGGCGCCTTCCCCGGGTGGATGCCGATTGCGACGATGACCTTCGCCGCCACGTTCAGCGCCTGCACGAGCACGTCGAGATGCCCGTTCGTCATCGGATCGAAGGAGCCGGGATAGAATGCCGTGGTCATCGCACCTGTTTCCGTTTGGTGAAGCCTTTTGTCACGTACGGCGACGGACCGCAAGAGTTGTGCAGATAGCTAAGGGCTGTTCCCTGGGAAACAGCGGGACAGAAAGAATGAATGCTAGATGAATGCCATGTTCAACGGTGCTTCACACGCAGAACGTTAGTGTAGCACCATAAAACAACGGAACTTTTCGAACGTACTGCCGTTTAGGAAGCGAAAGGATTACGGCTATGGGACTTGCTCTGTTTTCGATGGCGATGTTTTTCACGATGCTTTTCGCAACGATTCAAGGACTTCGCAACGAGTCCCGTGACCGGCGCGAGCAATACGTGACCCAGAAGATCTTCCGTTGATGGAGGGCGTCATGGCCACCCTGTTCATGATCGCGGCAGCGGTCATCAGTTTCGTCTTTTTGATCGATTTTGCCCGGACGATACGCGACCTCCAGCGCGATCGCCAGGGTTCGGAGCGGCTCGACGGTTTCAACGTCTAGCAGCCCAACGGCTTCGCGAATGAAGCTTGGTAATAAGCGGCCGTCGTTCCTTCCCTTCCCCTGAGGCGACCGCCTTTGCAAGCCGGACGGCATCCCCTGCCCGTCCGGCTTTTTCTTTGCCAGGCGCTTACCGCGCCTTGGCTGGTCGGGCAGTCCTTGCCGAAATCCCGTTGATCATCCGGAAGAAGCGCCAATTCAACAATAGTGCCGCCGCGGCAAGGCCGAGGACGAACCCGAACCAGACGCCGATTCCGCCGAAGTTGAACGGGAAGGCGAAGGCCCAGGCGCAGACGAAGCCGATCGGCCAGTAGGATATCATCGCCAGCAGCATCGGCACCTTGGTATCCTTCAGCCCGCGCAGCATGCCTGCAGCGATCGCCTGCATGCCGTCGACGAGCTGGAAGGCGCCGGCAATGACGATGAGCGGCGCGGCAAAGGCAAGCACGGCGGCGGCATCCGCCCGGTCGGTATCGAGATAGAGCGCGGCGAGCTGGCTCGGGAAAAACGCATAGATCGCGCTACCGACGACGGCAAAGCCGGCACCGAGGACCAGAGATGCAATCGCCGCGCGCCGCACGCCCAGCATGTCGCCGCGGCCAAAGGCAAGCCCGACGCGAACCGTGGCCGCCTGCGCGATACCAAGCGGGATCATGAAGGCGATCGAGGCGAATTGCAGCGCAATCCCGTGTGCGGCGAGCTCGATCGTGCCGATCGTGCCCATCAGCAGCGATGCGACGGTGAAGAGGCTGACCTCGGCGAGGATCGTCAGCGAGATCGGAATCCCGAGATAGACGACTTCGCGGAAAGCTACCCAGTCGGGCCGCCAGAAACGGACGAAGAGTTCGTAGCGGTTGAGCTCTGGCTTGCTCTTGATATAGCCGATCGTCAGCGCCGCGCCGAGGAGCGCTACGCCAAGGGCGGCCACCGCCGCACCGAAGATGCCGAGCTGAGGGAAGCCGAAATGGCCATAGATCAGCACGTAGCAAAGGATGGCATTGAGCACGAGCGTCGCCAGCGTCACGTAGAGAATGACCCCTGCCCGCTCCAAACCGCTCAGGAACGCTCGCAGCACCATGAAGATGAGGCCCGGGAAGATCGCCCATTGCGCAATGTGGATATATTCGGCCGCAAGCTCTGCCACCTTCGGCTGCTGCCCGGCAAAGAGCAGGATCGGCTCGGCCATCCAGAGGATCGGCGCCGTCAGTACGCCATAGAGCAGGACGACCCACATGCCCATGCGCACGGAGCGGCGCACCGAGACCTTGTCGCCCCGCCCCACGGCCTGCGCGGCCATCGGCACCACCGCGTTCGCAAAGCCGCTGCCGAAGATGTAGACCGTGAAATACATCTGCGTCGCCAGGATGATCGCTGCAAGCTCGGTTGCGCCGAGCTTGCCGACCATCAGAACGTCCGTCGTGTTGATCGCGAGTTGAGCAAGCTGGGCACCGACGAACGGCACGCCGAGATAGAAGCTCGCGCGATAATGCGTCCGCCAGGAGTTGTCGGTCGTCAACGGCATCGAGCTCGCATTCGCGGTCAGCATGGCAGATTCCTGGCAGTCGGCGCGGCTCCGGGCCGCAACTTGAGATCGGAGGGAGCAAAACCGGAAATAGAATACCGTCGGGAAAAGAGCCAGCCGCCAGGGCGATGTTGCTCAAACTTTCATCGATAGATCACGAAAATTGATCAATTTCCGTGCATTCGCGGCCGTTCGACCATTTCAACCGCTTCCGCTGCTGCGGCAACAACCGGCGCGTCGGTCTCCACCGCTTGCGGCCCGACCGCGCTGCTCCTGGGTATCTTCAACAGGAAGACGACGAGCGCGCCGACGAGGAAGCAACTCGCAAGCGCATAGGGCGCACCGGCGAAAGCGACAGGAGCGCTGGGGCTGGTGAAGTAGCCGAAGGCCTGGGTGAAGATCAGCGGGCCGATGATCGTGGTGATGCTGCCGATGCTGGTCAGCGCACCCTGAAGTTCTCCCTGTGCCGACGGTGGGACATGCGCGGCTGCGATGCTGCGCAGCGGCGGATCGGCGAGGCTTTCGAGCGCGGTCGCAACAATCACCGCATAGATCATCCACCCCTGCCAGGCGCCGGCATAGCCGATGGCGCCGAGCGTCGTGAAGGTCAGTCCGAGTACTGCCGTCCGCCACTCGCCAAGCCGCGGCACGACACGTGGCAAAATGACGGCCATGACGAATGCGCCGCCAATGCCGAAGATCCCGAGTGAAAGTCCGATCTGTCCCTCGCTCCAGCCATAGCGATAGTTGGATACGAAGGACCAGACTGCCGGATAGACGGAATGGGCGAGCCAGAAGAGAAAGAACACCAAGCCGACCCAGCCGATGCCGGGATAGTTGCGCATCTGCTTCAGAGCGCCGAGCGGATTGGCGCGTTTCCACTCGAAACGGCGGCGATTGGCGCGATCCAGTGTCTCCGGCAGCAGAAACACGCCGAGGATGAAATTCAGGAAGGAGAGCGCTGCGGCACCATAGAACGGCACGCGCGGTCCCAATTCGCCGAGCAAACCGCCAAGCACCGGACCGAGGGCGAAGCCGGTCCCGAAGGCGATTCCGATCAGCCCAAAATTCTTGGCACGGTTTCCGTCATGGCTGATATCGGCGATATAGGCCGATGCCGTCCCGAAGCTCGCCCCGCTGATGCCGGCGAGGATGCGGCCGATGAACAGCATCCAATAGCTGGTGGCGAGCGGGCAGATCAGGTTGTCGAGCGCGAATGTGAAGACGGAGGCGAGCAGGACCGGGCGCCGGCCGAATCGGTCGCTGAGATTGCCGATCAGTGGGGCGAAGAGAAACTGCATCGCCGCATAGACGAGCAGCAGCCAGCCGCCGTCGATCGCCGCCTCGCTGACATTGGAACCGGTCAGCTCTTCGAGATAGGTCGGCAACACCGGAACGATGATCGCGATGCCGAGGATATCGAGGAACAGGATGAGGAAGACGAGGAATAGGCCGCGTCGCACAAATTTCTCGTCGAGCATGCGATACCTCCCCCGGGCGGCCTGCCTCGGGGTGAGAGACAGAACGTGAACGCCGCTACCAATTTAGGTGTAACGGATCATTTTGCGCGAAACAATCCGTGAACATCTCAAATTATCTGATGAGACTATCGCAATGGTTGATGCGTCGGGTAACCGGGCGACCGCCTGTCACGCATGGTCGCGCCGTTGCTCGAGCTTCAAGAAATCCACGAAGGCGCGCAGCGGCGCCGGCATATGCCTACGGCTTGCATAATACAGAAACGGCCCGGAAAAGCTGGTCGTCCAATCATCGAGGATGGGCACGAGCTGCCCGGTCGCGATTGCAGGCGCCACGAACTCCTCGAAGGTCCGGATGATGCCAAGCCCGTCGAGGGCGGCACCGATTTCGAGGTCGATCGTGTTGGCGGTCACCACTGCGGGCGGCGCGATCGTCAGCGCTGCGTCGCCTTCGCCGAATTCCCAGGGAAGCGAGATGCCGCTGGCGAAACGGTGACGAATGCAGCCATGTTCGAGCAGGTCGCGGGGATGGCGCGGCACCCCTCGCCTCGCGAGATAATCCGGTGCCGCGGCCGTGACATAGCGTTGCCGGCTTGGCCCGATGGGGACCGCGATCATGTCGCGCTCGACCCGTTCCTCGTAACGCACGCCGGCATCGAACCCGGCCGCCAGAACGTCGACGAATCCATCTTCCGCCGTCACTTCCAACGAGATTGCCGGGTGCTCGCCGAGGAAGCGACCGACGATCGGCGGTAGGATTTCGCGGGCGACGATGGTCGGGACATTGAGCTTCAGCGTTCCCGCGGGACTGTCGCGCATTTCGTTGACCTGCTCGAGCGCGTCGGCAATTTCGCCGAGTGCAGGCGTCAGCCGATCGAGCAGCCGCGTGCCGGCCTCCGTGAGTGTGACGCTGCGGGTCGTGCGGTTGAGGAGGCGCACGTGCAGCTTCGCTTCCAGCCGGCGCAGCGCCTCGCTGAGCGACGACGCGGAAACGCCGCGTTTCTTCGCTGCCGCGCGGAAGCTACGCGCGGCGGCAACGGCGGTGAAGGCATCGAGATCGGCAAGCGGCAAATCGTTCATTGTGCGGAATTTCGTACAAGTCGTTCGGTTGAGGTCGGATTATCGCACGACGTCGAACGAAGTAAACAAGAGACCGAGCAAGCGGCCGGCAGATTTCGGCCTTGTCGAAGGAGAACTCGAATGGATTACGTTTCACTCGGAAAGACCGGACCATCGGTGTCGGTCCTCGGCCTCGGCTGCATGGGCATGTCCGGCATGTACGGCCCGGCCGATCGTGCCGAAAGCATCGCGACCATCCACGCGGCGCTGGAGGCCGGCATCACGCTGCTCGACACAGGCGACTTCTATGGCATGGGCCATAACGAGATGCTGATCGGCGAGGCGCTGAAAGGCGGGAAACGCGAGAAGGCGTTGTTGAGCGTGAAGTTCGGCGCCTTGCGTGACGCCGCCGGCAACTGGTCCGGCTATGATTGCCGCCCCAAGGCCATCCGCAACTTTCTCGCCTATTCGCTGCAGCGGCTTGGTGTCGATCATATCGACGTCTATCGCCCCTCCAGGCTCGATCCCGACGTTCCGATCGAAGACACCATTGGTGCGATCGCCGACATGGTGAAGGCTGGATATGTCCGCCATATCGGTCTTTCCGAGGTCGGGCCCGAAACCATCCGCCGCGCCGCTGCCGTCCACCCGATCTCGGATCTGCAGATTGAATACTCGCTGATTTCACGCGGCATAGAGACGGAGATCCTGCCGACCTGCCGCGCTCTCGGCATCGGCGTCACCGCCTATGGTGTTCTCTCGCGCGGTTTGATCAGTGGTCATTGGCAGAAGGGCGCGGCCGGCAAGGGTGATTTCCGTGCCATGAGCCCGCGGTTCCAGGAGGGCAACATCGACCAGAACCTCGCCCTCGTCGAGGCACTGAGGCAGATCGCCGATGGCAAGGGCGTTTCGGTGGCGCAGATCGCAATTGCCTGGGTGGCCGCACAGGGCCAGGACATCGTGCCGTTGATCGGCGCACGCCGGCGGGATCGCTTGGCCGAGGCCCTCGCCTCGCGTGCTGTCAATCTCAGCGCCGGCGATCTGGCGGCAATCGAAAAGGCGGTTCCGAAAGACGCCGCCGCGGGCGCCCGCTATCCCGAAGCCCAACTCGCCCATATGGACAGCGAACGCTGACCACGACAAACGACAAGGGCCGGCAATCGCGCCGGCCCTGACGGTTTTCTGCGTCGCTGCGGTCAGACGGCACCCGAGAAAGTATCGCAGGCCGACATCTTGCCGCTGTCGAAGCCACGCTTGAACCAGCGCAAGCGTTGTTCGGAGGTGCCGTGGTTGAAGCTCTCCGGAACGACGTAGCCCTGCATGCGCTTCTGCAGCGTATCGTCGCCGATCTGGGTGGCCGCGTTCAGCGCTTCTTCCAGGTCGCCCGTTTCGAGCAGACCCTTCTGCTCCGTGTATTTGCCCCAGACGCCGGCAAAGCAATCGGCCTGCAGCTCGACGCGAACGGACATCTGGTTCGCTTCGGTCTCGCTCATCGACTGGCGCATCTGGTTGAACTTCGGCAGGACGCCAATCAGGTTCTGGACGTGATGGCCAACCTCGTGCGCGACGACATAAGCCTGGGCGAAGTCGCCGGACGCATCGAATTTCTGGGCGAGTTCATCGAAGAAGCTCATGTCGAGATAGACCTTGTGGTCCCCCGGGCAATAGAACGGTCCGGAGGCGGCCGACGCGAAACCGCAGGCCGAGCGCACCTGGCCGCGGAAGAGCACCATCTTCGGCTCTTCGTATTGTTTGCCGCTCGCCTGGAAGATGCCGTTCCAGGTATCCTCGGTCTCGGCGAGCACGGTCGCCATGAAGGCCTTCATTTCCTCTTCCTCAGCCGAGCCGCGCGGCGCGGGTGAACCGTCGCTCTGCTCGAAGCCGGGTAGCTGCACCTGACCGCCGCCGCCTTCCAGCACCTGCAGCATGTCGATGCCCATAGCCTTGAGGATGAAGTAGAGGATGACGAGGAAGATGATCGTGCCAAAGCTCATGCCGCCGCCGGCGCGACGCATGCCGCCTCCGCCGCCCGGCATGCGGAAACCGCCGCCGCGTCCGAAAGGATTGCCGCCACCCGGGCTCGCGCCGCGCTGATCTTCGATGTTTTCGGATTGGCGGCGGCCTTTCCATTCCATGATCTGTCCTCCCAGCCTCGGTAAACAGGCGTTGTCGGTTTGCTCTTTGTATAGGACGGGCCCAACGTCTTTATAGGACGGGCGCAACGTCGTTGTAAAACGCAATTGCCACCCGTAAGTTCGCGATCTGGCCAGACTTTTTGTTGCTTCAAGCCGGACCTGCGAAGGCGTTTCTGACGCAGGTCGCACTCTGTCGCCTCGGGGTACGCGCGGCTTTCTTGACCCTCCGCTGCTTTACCGCTCCTATGCGCACGCGCGGACAGAACGAGGAGAAGCGTTCATGAAGGCTTTGCGGCTCGAAAGTATCGGTCGTCTCACCCTGGCTGACGTCGAAAAGCCCTTGCCCGGCCCACACGACCTGCTCGCCCGTGTCGAAGCCTGCGGCATCTGCGGCACAGACCGGCACCTGCTGCACGGTGAATTCCCCTCGAAACCGCCGGTCACCCTCGGCCACGAGTTTTGCGGCATCGTCGAGGCGGTCGGCACGGATGTCTCCGATATCGCGATCGGCGCGAGAATTACCGGCGACCCGAACATCGCCTGCGGGACCTGTCCACAGTGCCATGCCGGTCGCGTCAATCTCTGCCGCAATCTCCAGGCGATCGGCATTCATCGCGACGGCGGCTTCGCGGAATACGTCCTCATGCCTCGAAAGCAGGCCTACGAAATACCGTCGGATCTCGATCCGGTACACGGTGCCTTCTGCGAGCCCCTCGCCTGCTGCCTGCATGGCGTGGACATGGCGGGCATTCGCGCCGGCTCCTCCGTCGTCGTTCTGGGCGGCGGCGTGATCGGCCTGCTGGTGGTGCAGCTCGCCAGGCTCGCCGGCGCAACCACGGTGATTCTTTCGACACGGCAGGCGGAAAAGCGCCGACTTGCCGAAGAGGTCGGGGCGACCGCGACCGTCGATCCCTCGGCCGATATCGTCGAACGGATCGCCGGCAAGGATGGACTCGTTCCCGGTGGGGTCGACGTCGTCATCGAATGTGCCGGCGTCGCCGAAACCGTCAGGCAGTCGACGCGACTCGCCAAGGCGGGCGGCACGGTCGTCATTCTCGGCGTCATGCCCCAGGGGGAAACGGTCGAGATCGAACCGTTCGATATTCTCTTTCGTGAACTGCGCGTGCTCGGCTCCTTCATCAACCCCTTCGTGCACCGTCGCGCCGCCGACCTCGTGGCGTCCGGGGTCATCGAGATCGACAAGCTGATTTCACGGCGCGTAACGCTCGATGAGGCCGCCGGTGTCATCTCACGCCCTCCGGCAGCCGGGGAAGTCAAGGTTCTGGTGATTCCCGGTCGCGCCTGATGTTTGGAGCGGTTTGGTGCCGCCGAGCGAGCGATAAAGCAGAGCACGCGCAAATATGCCGGCTTCTTGTCGATTCCGGAATTTTCGGGGTTTCGCTCGCAGATACATTTGCCTATAAGCCGCTTCTAGCCTGAAAAGACCATCAATGCGTGCCCGGCCGGTGACCTCCCACTTTGGCCGGTTTTTCGCGCAGCTAGAAACGGATGACCGACCATGCCGAAGCGCCAAGATATCAAGTCCATTCTTATTATCGGCGCGGGGCCGATCGTCATCGGCCAGGCATGCGAGTTCGACTATTCCGGCACCCAGGCCTGTAAGGCGCTGAAGGAGGAAGGCTACCGCGTCATCCTCGTCAACTCCAACCCGGCAACGATCATGACCGATCCGGGCCTCGCGGACGCAACCTACGTCGAGCCGATCACGCCGGAAGTCGTCGCCAAGATCATCGCCAAGGAGCGCCCGGACGCGCTGCTGCCGACCATGGGCGGCCAGACCGCGCTCAACACCGCGCTGTCGCTGCGCCGCATGGGCGTTCTCGACCGCTACAACGTCGAGATGATCGGCGCGAAGCCGGACGCGATCGACAAGGCCGAGGACCGCGCGCTCTTCCGCGAAGCCATGGCGAAGATCGGCCTCGAGACGCCGAAGTCGCGGCTCGCCAATGCGACCGACATCAAGGATCACGATCGCAAGGTGCATGAGGCCGAGCGCGCCGAACTGAAGAACCGTCTTTCTGGTCCGGAACTCGACAAGGCGCTCGACGAGCTCGAGAACCAGTGGAACCTCGGCGAAGGCGATCGCAAGCAGCGCTACATGAACCATGCGATGGCAATTGCCGCACAGGCGCTCGACGATGTCGGCCTGCCGGCGATCATCCGCCCGTCCTTCACCCTCGGCGGCACCGGCGGCGGCATTGCCTACAACCGCACTGAATTCTTCGACATCGTCGGCAGCGGACTCGATGCTTCGCCGACCACCGAAGTTCTGATCGAAGAATCGGTGCTCGGCTGGAAGGAATACGAGATGGAAGTTGTCCGCGACACCGCGGACAACTGCATCATCATCTGCTCGATCGAGAACATCGACCCGATGGGCGTGCATACCGGCGATTCGATCACCGTTGCCCCGGCGCTGACGCTGACGGACAAGGAATACCAGATCATGCGCAACGCCTCGATCGCGGTGCTGCGCGAGATCGGGGTCGAGACCGGTGGCTCGAACGTCCAGTTCGCCGTCAACCCGGAGAACGGCCGCCTGGTCGTCATTGAGATGAACCCGCGCGTTTCGCGCTCCTCGGCGCTCGCCTCAAAGGCGACCGGCTTCCCGATCGCCAAGATCGCCGCAAAGCTCGCGATCGGCTATACGCTCGACGAGCTCGACAACGACATCACCGGTGGCGCGACCCCGGCATCGTTCGAACCGTCGATCGACTACGTCGTCACCAAGATCCCGCGTTTCGCCTTCGAGAAGTTCCCGGGCGCCTCGCCGGTTCTGACGACCGCCATGAAGTCGGTCGGTGAAGTCATGGCGATCGGCCGTACCTTCGCCGAATCGCTGCAGAAGGCGCTGCGTGGCCTCGAAACCGGCCTCACCGGCCTCGACGAAATCGAAATCCCCGACATGGACGACGACGGCGATGGCCGCAACGCCATCCGTGCTGCGATCGGCACGCCGACGCCGGACCGGCTGCGCATGGTTGCTCAGGCACTCCGCCTCGGCATGAGCGAGGCGGACGTTCACGAGGCGAGCAAGATCGATCCATGGTTCATCGCCCAGTTCAAGGCGATCGTCGACATGGAGGCGCGCATCCGCGAGCACGGCCTGCCCAAGGATGCCGAAAACCTGCGCATGCTGAAGGCCATGGGCTTCTCCGACGCCCGGCTCGCCACGCTCGGTGGCAAGCGCCCGAAGGAAGTGGCGGAACTGCGCAACGCATTGAATGTCCGTCCGGTCTACAAGCGCATCGATACCTGTGCTGCCGAGTTCGCCTCGCCGACGGCCTACATGTACTCGACCTATGAAACGCCCTTCGTCGGTGCCGCCCGTTCCGAAGCCGGGGTTTCCGACCGCAAGAAGGTCGTCATCCTCGGTGGCGGTCCGAACCGTATCGGCCAGGGCATCGAGTTCGACTACTGCTGCTGCCACGCGGCCTTCGCACTGAAGGACGCCGGCTACGAAGCGATCATGATCAACTGCAACCCGGAGACGGTTTCGACCGACTACGACACGTCCGATCGCCTTTATTTCGAGCCGCTGACGGCCGAAGACGTGATCGAGATCATGCGCGCCGAGCAGGAAAAGGGCGAGCTCGTCGGCGTCATCGTGCAGTTCGGCGGCCAGACGCCGCTGAAGCTCGCCGAAGCGCTGGAAAAGAACGGCATCCCGATCCTCGGCACCGCACCGGATGCGATCGACCTTGCCGAGGACCGCGACCGCTTCCAGAAGCTCCTGATGAAGCTCGACCTCAACCAGCCGCGCAACGGCATCGCCTACTCGGTCGAGCAGGCCCGCCTCGTCGCTGCCGAGATCGGCTTCCCGCTGGTCGTGCGCCCGTCCTACGTTCTCGGCGGCCGCGCCATGCAGATCATCCATTCGGAAAGCATGCTGCAGACCTATCTGCTCGACACGGTTCCGGGCCTGGTTCCGGAAGACATCAAGCAGCGCTACCCGAACGACAAGACCGGCCAGATCAACACGCTGCTCGGCAAGAACCCGCTGCTCTTCGACAGCTACCTGACGAACGCCACGGAAGTAGACGTCGACTGCCTCTGCGACGGCAAGGACGTCTTCGTCTCGGGGATCATGGAACATATCGAGGAAGCCGGCATCCACTCGGGCGACAGTGCCTGCTCGCTGCCGGTGCACACGCTCGACACGGCCATGGTCGACGAACTCGAACGCCAGACGGCAGCGCTTGCGAAGGCGCTCAATGTCGGCGGCCTGATGAACGTGCAGTTCGCCATCAAGGACGGCACGATCTACGTGCTTGAGGTCAACCCGCGCGCCTCGCGTACCGTGCCCTTCGTCGCCAAGACCATCGGCGCACCGATCGCCAAGATTGCGGCCCGCGTCATGGCTGGCGAAGCGCTGGATGTGGCGATCGCCGCCTATGGCGAGAAGCCGGATCCGCGCAACCTGAAGCACATTGCAGTGAAGGAAGCAGTCTTCCCGTTCGCGCGCTTCCCCGGTGTCGACACGCTGCTCGGCCCGGAAATGCGCTCGACCGGCGAAGTCATCGGTCTCGACACCGACTACGCGCTCGCCTTCGCCAAGTCGCAGCTCGGCGCCGGCGTCGATCTGCCGCGCGATGGAACGGTGTTCGTTTCGGTGCGCGACGAGGACAAGACCCGGGTTCTTCCGGCGATCCGCATTCTCGTCGATATCGGCTTCAAGGTCATGGCCACGGCCGGCACCGCTCGCTTCCTCGGTGAAAACGGTATTGCCGCCACCAAGGTCAACAAGGTCCAGGAAGGCCGGCCGCACGTCGAGGACGCGATCCGCAACCGTCAGGTCCAACTGGTCATCAATACGACCGATGGCAACAAGGCGATTTCGGACTCGAAGTCGCTGCGTCGCGCGACATTGATGCAGAAGGTGCCCTATTACACCACCATGGCCGGCGCGGAAGCGGCAGCGCATGCGATCAAGGCGCTGAAGGCCGGCAGCCTGGAAGTGCGCCCGCTGCAGAGCTACTTCAAGGCCTGATAAAACAAGCGGCGCGCGATGGTCTCGCGCGCCGCTCCCATTTTCGGCGACTGCTTGCGATCAGCGCTTTCGTCCACTCCGTCCAGCTGAATGCCGCATGAATGGGTGGTTCAGGCTGCGTTCGTCCACACCATGCTCCAATATGTCAGCGCTTGGGGATCGGAGGAGCCTCCGGCGGGCGCGCTACGGGGCAAGATCGTGCAACTCTATTTTTTCGATTTGCATTGGGGCGACGAGCACTTCGTCGACGAGGACGGCATCAACTATTTCGACGAAGGCTCGGCCCTTTATTATGGCCAGCGCATCGCCGACAGGATCGGCCGCGATGCGGACTATGGATCCCTGAAGGTCGAGGTCTTCTCCAGCAACCGCAGGCTACTTGCGACGATCGTTCCGTCGGGCGGCCGCGGCGGCGAGCAGCGCGCGCTGCTTGGGCGCCGCCACGTCGGCGCGCCGCTCCACGCGGCCGCCTAGGGAAGCTCCGGGCCGGGCCGCGGGGACCGAAAGATGCTCCCGGATCAAAGCGCCAAAGCGTCACTCATCTGATAGCACGACGCTTTGGTTTCCAGCGACCGCCTGGACCGCTGCTCCTCCCGCATTCCGCCCGGACCGCTTGGCGGCAAGCCGGACGGTTCTAAGGCCGAAATAGAGCGATGCCGTCGAGATCATGGTAGCGACGACGAAGACGGCGAACAGTGCCCCGTGCATCGTGGCGGAGCTTGCCTTCTCGTCGAAGCCCTGGAGGTTGGCGGTCAATCCGCATATTGCTGCACCGACGGCGTAGCCGGCCGACTGCAGCGTCGGCAAAAATGCCGAGGTCTTGTCGCGTTCCCTATGCGGCGAAACATCCATCATCAATTGGCTGAGCGTCCCCCAGGAGACGCCGAAGCCGGCGCCAATCGCGATCTGACTTGGAAAGACCAGCCGGAATTCGTCCATGGCGACCGCAATCGTCAGGCCGGCGAGTCCGAGGCTGAGAAATGCCGGCCCCGTCTGGATCAGCTTCACGCGCAGATCATGCGAGCGCAGGCTCGCGACGAGAATTGCCGTCACGCTCCAGGAGATCGCCATCAGCGCACCGGAAAAGCCTGCGGCGGTCGGGCTGAAGTTCCACACATGCTGCAGGCCATAGATGAGGTAGACGGACCCGGACGCTTGCGCCAACGGCATCAGCAGCACGACCCAAAGGCCGGTACCGAGCGGTTTTGTGAGCGCGAAGGCGCCGGCAGGCAAGATCGAGTGCGCCGCCCGCCGGTCGGTGCGGACTGCAGCCCAGAGGATCGTCAGCGCCGTTGCCAATGCGGCGACCATCAACGGAACGCTTTTGGCGGTGGTTGAAACCGATATCAGCAATATGCCGGTACCGACGACCGTCAACCGCAGGAGCGGGATCGGGCGTGACTTGCCGACCGATATCTTTTGGGCCGGAACGATGGCGAGGACGAGGGTGACGAAGATTGCCGCGGCCGGGATGTTGACGCCGAAGGCGGCCCGCCAGGACCAGTGTTCTGTAACGAAGCCGGAGACGAGCGGACCGCCGAAGGCGGCCATCGCCCAGACGATGGCTTCGGCTCCGAAGACCTTCGGCACCAGCCGCGGCGGAAAGAGCTCCGGGATCAGCGCGTAGCAGACCGCGGCGATGATACCCTCACCAAATCCCTGGAACACCCGACCCGCGAGCACCTGCGGCATGCTGCTCGCGGTCGTCGCGATCATGGTTCCGGCCACAAATACGATGGCGGCTGTAATCAGCGTGCCGCGGGCGCCGAACCTTGCCTTGAGATTGGCCGCAACCGCCCCGCCGAGAATCGCAAAGACGAGATAGAGCGTGACCGCCCAGGAAAGCAGCGTGGCGCCGCCGATGTCCGCGACAGCCGTTGGTAGCGCCGTCGCTATGAAAAACTCATTGAACGCAAAAAGTGCGACCCCAAGGCAGAGCGTCACCGTTGCCGCCAGATAGCCTGGCGGGAGCAGTTCGTTCCAGCGCCCGTCCTCTTGCGGCCCCGTGTCCAGGTCCGCCTTGATGTCGTGGTCTTTGGTCAAATCCATGCGCCTTGCTTCCTCATTGATATGCTGCAGGAGCAATTCTGATACGACCTCAACCGCAGTTGAGGTAAAGCGGTTTCTGCGAAACTTGCCGCCGGTTTCGTTCGTCTACAAGTTGCGAACAGATTGTCGCCTTTGGTGGATGGTGGCGAAATATCTGGCTTTCGCGCTTCCGTTTCTGCTATAACGAGGGTTCGAAGTTTCGGACGGTTCCGGTGTTCGCGCGCCGGAGACCGTTTTCTTTTGCGTTGGCGCCGCCCCAAGGGCGGCGCCTCGTGCTTGATGAAGGACAATGAAATGGTCGAAAAAGTGCCGATGACACAGGGTGGATTCGTCAACCTGCAGGAGGAGCTGCGCTGGCGCCAGCAGGAAGAACGACCACGAATCATCGAGGCGATTGCCGAAGCCCGTGCACATGGCGACCTGTCGGAAAATGCCGAATACCATGCCGCCAAGGAGGCGCAGAGCCACAATGAGGGCCGCATCACCGAGCTCGAAGACTTGATCGCCCGCGCGGAAGTCATTGATCTCTCGAAGATGTCCGGCTCCAAGATCAAGTTTGGCGCCAAGGTCAAGCTCGTTGACGAAGACACGGACGAAGAAAAGACCTATCAGATCGTCGGCGACCAGGAGGCCGACGTGAAGGCTGGTCGCATCTCGATCTCCTCGCCGATCGCGCGTGCCCTGATCGGCAAGGAGGTCGGCGATTCCATCGAAGTGAACGCCCCCGGCGGCTCCAAGGCCTACGAAATTCTCGCGGTCAACTGGGGCTGATCAGCCCCGGCAGGGGCGAAGCTTCCCTTCGCCCCATTCTCTCTTTCCAAAAAGACGATCGTTGCTCGCGCAAGGAGTGCGCTTTCGTGGCCGATATCCGGAACGTCGAAGTCATCGCTCCCAATTTCAAGCGCCGCCTCTCGGGCGTGACGTCCACCATTATCCAGTTGATTCCGATCCAGCGCGCGCTCGGCGAAAAGATCGCGGTGCTCGGCCCTGGGCTGCCGGACACCCTGCCCTCGATCCGATTCCGCGATCTCCTGCGCTTGTGGAGCGCGCCGGACGGCCGGCCCTGCCGGGTCTGGCACGCGCGCCGCAACGTCGAGATGCTGCCGGCGATTGTGCTGCGCGATCTGCTCGGCATGAAGCTGAAGATCGTCTTCACGTCCGCCTCGCAGCGCCGCCACACCGGCTGGAGCAGGTTCCTGATTTCCAGGATGGACGCAGTGATCGCGACGAGCGGCAAGACCGCCGCCTATCTCGAAGTGCCGAACACGGTGATCCTGCACGGGATCGACACGAAACGCTTCCAGCCGCCTGTGGACGCGGCTGCTGCCAAGTCTGCGCTCGGCCTCGACCCCGCGCAGAAATATGTCGGCTGCTTCGGACGGGTTCGCAAGCAGAAGGGAACCGATCTCTTCGTCGACAGCATGATCGCGCTGCTGCCCTGCCGGCCGGGCTGGAGCGCCGTCGTCGCGGGGCGCGCGACCGGCCCGCATGTGGCGTTCGAGAACGAGTTGAAGGAACGTGTGGCAAAGGCCGGCCTGACGGACCGCATCCGTTTCGTCGGCGAGCACACCAACATTCCCGATTGGTATCGCGCGCTAGACCTCTTCGTCGCGCCGCAACGCTGGGAAGGTTTTGGCCTGACGCCGCTCGAGGCGATGGCAACCGGCATACCGGTTGTCGCAACCGATGTCGGCGCGTTTTCGGAACTGGTCGTCATCGGTGAGCAGGAAACCGGCACGATCATTGCCGCAAACGATCTGCAGGCGATGGTCGAGGCGACTGCCGGTTTCATGGACGATGATCGCCGCCGCGCCTTGGCAGGCGCCAATGGCCTGGGGCTGACCTGCGCGTCCTTCGCGATCGAAGGCGAGGCCCGTGCGATCAACGCCGTCTACGAGCGGTTGATGCGCTTCTGAGCGGCCGGCAGCCCGCGTGCTACTGCATGTCTCCTTAAATCGACCTCGATTTAAGGAGACATGCAGTAAATCAAAGTGCTACAGCGACCTTTGCGCGTCTGATTAGACGCGCGGCGCTGTAGAGCGACCTCAGCGCTTCGAGGCGAAAAGCTTCAGATAGGCGTCGGTGATCGCCTGCTTCGAGAACTGGTTCATCAGCGTCTCGTGGCCGCGTGCGGCAAGGCGTTCGCCGAGCGACGTGTCGCTTGCGATCCTGTCGATCGCCTGGGCAAAACCGTCGGCATCGCCGATATCGACCATCAAGCCGTTCTCGCCGTCGCGCATGAACCATTGCGGCCCTTCCGAACGGCTCGAAACAACAGGTGTGCCCTGGGCCCAGGCCTCGAGGATGACATTGCCGAGCGGCTCATGGCTCGATGCCATGACGAAAATGTCCGAAGCGGCGAGGAAGGGACGCGTATCCTTCTGCCAGCCCGCAAAGCGCACGCGCTTCGCGACGCCGAGATCGGCCGCCAGCTTCTCCAGGTTTCCACGTTCCTCGCCGTCGCCGACGAGCCAGAGGTAGGCGTCCGGCACCTTGGCGATCGCCTGGATCAGCGTGTGGAATCCCTTGCGCGGGACGAAGCGTCCCATCGACATGACGACGGGCGCGTTCTCCGGCGTATCAAGCGTCGCCCGGCTGACGGGGGCGACCCGCTCGGTACCGGTGAAGTTGGAGATGACCTCGACGTCGCGCGTCCAGCCGAGCTTGCGCACATGTTCGGCAATGCCGGGCGTGTTGCAGACGAGGCAATCGGTATTGCGGAAATAGTCGAGGCGCAGCGGATAGTCGCCGAGGCGGGAAATCTTGATGCAGCCCTTGTAGTTCGGCATGAGACGGCTCGCGCGCGGCATCCAGGCGAAGAGCGCGTCCGGCTTCTCGCGGCGCGCCATGCTGCTGACCTTCATCGGCAGGAGGATCCGGTCGAGCGACAGGTTGCGGAAATTGCTTTCGACGATGTGCGTCGCACCCTCGATATCCTTCCGCCAGATGCGCCCGGGCCGGATGACCGAGGTCTGCTCGACGCCGCGCTCGCCAAGCGCATTCACCAGATGAACAAAGAAGCGCTCTGCGCCGCCGTCCTTGCCAAAATGAAAGTGCATGATTTTCATGGGAACCTCACGGGCTGGTCTGGCGCCGATCCATGTCGTCATGGTTCGGACGGCGTTTCAGCGCGTGCCTCTGATAGATCTTGGCTGCGGTCAGGAAGGCGTAGACCGCCCCCGTCATCGCTTCGATGAGGCCCGGAAAGCCGCAGCGCCAAAGGCCGTTGCGGAAATAGAGCCGGTAGAAATAGAGCGGTGGGCTGAACAGCATCTTGTAGGGCCGCGCGGACTTGCCGGCGGCAAACTGCTGGTCTGCCTTGAGCGTCGAGTACTTGTTTTCCTTGAGGATCTGCTCGTCGATGATCAGCGGCCGGTAGTGCAGCAGGCTGCCCTTGCGGGCGGCACCGACGGCACCATCCGGAACGATACCCTCATGGACCTTCTGGTTGAGGTCGTAGCGGCCCCTGCCCTGGCGGATCAGCCTGAGGTTCCGCCTTTCGTGCACGCGCACGGGCGTGTAGCCGTAGCCGATCAGATAGGGCCTGCGGGCGACGCGCCAGCCGACTGTCTCCGCGGGTGCATCAAGCAACGATGGCAGCAGCGCCTTCAGCGGCCCGTCCAGGCGCTCGTCGGAATCGATGTTGAGGCACCACGGCTGCATGCATTGATCGAGGGCGAACTGCTTCTGGCCCGCATAACCCCGCCACGGCTCATGCAGGAAGCGGATGGGCCAGCCCTTGTCGATATAGGATTGCACGAGTGCCGGCGTGCCGTCGGTCGAGCCGGAGTCGACGATGACGATTTCCGCGCATTGATCGAGGCTCTCGATGCAATTACCGAGATAGGCTTCTTCGTTCTGGCAGATGATGAAGGCGGAAAGCGGAAGCTTGCTCATGGGCGGGCCTTAGATCTGAACGAGGCCGATGTCCTTGACCTGGCGAATGGTCAGCATCGTGCGCACCGTGTCGACCCGTTCGTTGGCCGTTAGCACTTCGATGACGAAATCCTGGAAAGTTGTCAGGTTCTCGGCGACACAATGCAGCAGGAAGTCGCTTTCGCCGGAAACTGTCCAGGCCTGGCGGACAATCTGCCATTCGGCCGTGGCGGCAGCGAAGGCCTTGAGATCGGCTTCCGATTGGCGCTTGAGGCCCACCATGCAGAAGGCGACGAGATCGAAGCCGAGAGCCGGTGCGTTCAGGAGCGCGTGATAGCCCTTGATGACGCCGGTTTCCTCGAGCTTGCGCACCCGCCTGAGGCACGGCGGCGCAGAGATGCCGACCCGTTGGGCGAGATCGACATTGGTCATCCGGCCATCACGCTGGAGCTCGCGAAGGATCTTGAGATCGATTGCGTCGAGCTCGACTTGTTTCGTCATGAACGTTCGTCCTTTTTGCGTGGCGACTTTATGCGCGAGGGCAAAGTCGAAAACTTTGTATTTGCTGATGGTTGGGCTGATCCAATGGCCTGCGATGTAGACTGGTCCCCTATCCCGGCGCAGCCGCGATCATCTCTGTCGAGATTTCCGGCAAGGCGCGCTCTCCAAGGGCGAGGCCGTCTCGAGTCGGTGCGTGGCCGAGCGCAGCGCCTTCACGATGGAACCAAGCACGGCCGGCATTCAACCCCATATGCTTCTCCAGCAAAGTGAATCCGCGTGAAATATCGCCAAACCCGCTGGACAACAAGCAGTCCCGCCGACTATTCGCGGGAAAATGGCACGGCCGATGCCGGTAGGACCGCAAAAATGGGCCTCGACCGCCGCAAGCGGCATGGGCTTGGCCCGCTGCGGCGATCATTCGCCCGTCGCACCGCTCGCGGTGCGCGGTCCGGCAAAACGGATCGCACGGCCGAACCTGGTGCACAAACGCGTCATCTGGTGGCAAAACTAGGCTTGGCGCTCAAGCACTTGTGTGTATCAGGGCGGACGCCCTTGAAAGTCATGGCAGGGAATACCTAAACTATGGAACTATTTCCCATTGACGCAATGGAATCGGACGAGAGCGTTCCCTCTCCCCGTGAACGAAGGACAAGACTATGACTGCCCGTCACGTGAAAGTGCTGATCGTCGGCTCCGGCCCGGCTGGTTATACGGCCGCCATCTACACGGCGCGCGCCATGCTCGAGCCGGTGCTGATCGCCGGCCTGGAACAGGGCGGCCAGCTGATGATCACCACCGACGTGGAGAACTATCCGGGCTATGCCGATCCGGTTCAGGGGCCATGGATGATGGAGCAGATGCTGAAGCAGGCGACCCATGTCGGCGCCGAGATCGTCAACGATCTCGTGACAGATGTCGATCTGTCCGTGCGTCCGTTCCGCATCAAGACCGACAGCGGTAGCGAGTGGACGGCGGACGCGCTGATCATCGCAACCGGCGCCAAGGCCAAGTGGCTCGGCATCGAGACCGAACACACCTTCATGGGCTTCGGCGTCTCAGCCTGCGCCACCTGCGACGGCTTCTTCTACCGCAACAAGGACGTCATCGTCGTCGGCGGCGGCAACTCGGCCGTGGAAGAAGCGCTGTATCTGTCGAATCTCGCCAAGACCGTCACCGTCGTGCACCGCCGCGATTCCTTCCGTGCCGAGAAGATCCTGCAGGAGCGCCTGTTCGCCAAGCCGAATGTCAAGGTGATTTGGGACCACGAGGTCGTCGAGTACCTGGGTACTCCGGCGAAGCCGCCGATGCCTGCTTCGGTCAACGGCGTGAAGCTGCGCAACACGAAGACCGGCGAGACCTCGGACATGGTCACCGACGGCGTCTTCGTCGCGATCGGCCACGCGCCGGCGGTCGAACTTTTCAAAGGCAAGCTTCGGCAAAAGTCCAACGGCTATCTGTGGACCGCGCCCGATTCGACGGCGACCGACGTACCCGGCGTTTTTGCCGCGGGCGACGTGACGGACGACATCTACCGTCAGGCGGTGACGGCGGCCGGCATGGGCTGCATGGCAGCGCTCGAGACCGAGAAATACCTGGCGGGTCATATGCCCGTCGCAATTGCAGCCGAATAGAAGCTGCGAATCGGGGCGGGTGTCCTGAGGCACCTCCCCGTGTGGGAACAGACGCATCAGCCACATCCGGGAGACAGGACCCCGTCTCCCGGCGTGGTTTCATATGGGGGACTTCATGTCGCTGGACTGGGACAAACTGCGCATTTTTCACGCGGCGGCCGAAGCTGGGTCGTTCACGCATGCGGCAGACAAGCTCCATCTCTCGCAATCGGCGATCAGCCGGCAGGTGAGTTCGCTTGAACAGGATGTCGGCATCAAGCTGTTCCACCGCCATGCGCGCGGCCTGATCCTCACCGAACAGGGCGAGATCCTCTATCGCACCGCGCACGAAGTGCTGATGAAGCTCGAAAGCGTCAAGATCCAGCTCAGCGAGACCACCGACAAGCCGAGCGGCAAGCTGCGCATCACCACGACCGTCGGTCTCGGCCAGGGCTGGCTCACGGACAAGATCCAGGAATTCATGTCGCTGCATCCGGACGTGCAGGTCCAGCTCATTCTCGACAACGAAGAGCTCGACGTGAACATGCGCCATGCGGACTGCGCCATTCGCCTGCGTCAGCCGCAGCAGTCGGACCTCATTCAGCGCAAGCTGTTCACGGTGCATATGCACGTCTACGCCGCGCCGTCCTACATCAACAAGTATGGTGAACCGCAGTCGATCAACGATCTCGACAATCACCGTATCATCACCTTCGGCGAACCGGCGCCGAACTATCTGCTCGACGTGAACTGGCTCGAGATCGCTGGCCGCGATTCCGACAATCCGCGCGTGTCGCACCTGCAGATCAACAGCCAGACCTCGATCAAGCGCGCCTGCCTGCTGGGCATCGGCATCGCCATGCTGCCGGACTATATCGTCGGCCGCGACCCTGGCCTCATCCAGCTTCCGATCAGTGCCGACATCCCGTCGTTCGATACCTATTTCTGCTATCCCGACGAGATGAAGAACGCTGCGAAGCTCAAGGTCTTCCGCGATTACATCGTCGCCAAGGCGCGGAACTGGAACTTCTGACGCTGGCCTAGCAAGTGCTCTTTTTGTGAGCATTTCCTAGATTCGTTCATAACTGACTGTTTCTAATGTGATATTTTGAATGCGCCCTCTGCTTTTTGTGGCGCATTTTTATTGTGCGCTGCAAAAATATGCAGGGATGCGCACATGGCATGGCTGTCATGCATATTAAATGATTGTTGCCCGCCCAAAAAAGCAGCATACCAAACTCAGCTGATGCATCTTTGGTGGCTTCTCCTCCCAGTGCCACCGCAGCAGCTGTTCCCCTCTGGAGGTTTAAATTACCTTCACAACTTATAAGGGCCCAAGTCATCTTGTGGCCCTCTTTTTTGTCTACTGTTAGATACGGGCGAACCGTGATGAAAATCACAGCCGGCTATTGAAAGCCGATACTTCGCTTCCCATATTGAAATGTAGCTGATGCATTCTTGGTGGCTTCTCCTCCCCGCCACCGCATTAGCTGTTCCCCTCTGGAGGTTCTCATTACCTTCACAACTACAAGGGCCCAAGTTTCTTGAGGCCCTTTTTTTTGCCCTCGCGGTGCTCACGGCCTTGTGATTTGAATATCGCACTTTCACGATACATCTATCGATAAAACTCGATATGGCGATATACAATGGACCGAGACGAGATATTGAAAGCGCTTGCCCATCCAGTGCGGGTGAACATCCTCGCCTGGCTGAAAGAGCCGCAGCTCCATTTCCCGACGCAGGAGCATCCGTTCGATCTCGGCGTATGCGCCGGTCAGTTCGAACGCTGCGGCCTGTCGCAGTCGACCGTTTCCTCGCACCTTGCGGTGCTTCAGCGCGCCGGCCTCGTGACAACGCGCCGGGTCGGCCAGTGGATCTTCTACCGTCGTGACGAAGAGGCGATAGCCGCCTTCCTCAAGAGCATCGGCGACCTCTGAACCGCAAGACCTCCCAAGCAGACCTCCCATACAAACCTCCACGAAAGGACCTCCCATGGCCTCGCTTTTCGACCCCATCACCATCGGCGACATCCCGCTGAAGAACCGCATCGTCATGGCCCCGCTGACGCGCAATCGTTCTCCCGGCGCCGTACCGAACACATTGAACGTCACCTATTATGAGCAGCGTGCAACGGCCGGCTTGCTGATTACCGAGGGAACGGCCATCACGCAGCAGGGCCAGGGCTATGCCGACGTGCCCGGCCTCTATACGCCGGAGGCGCTGGAAGGCTGGCGCAAGGTGACGGATGCGGTGCATGCGAAGGGTGGCCGGATCGTCGTGCAGATGTGGCATGTCGGCCGCATTTCGCACAATTCGCTGCAGCCGAACGGTCTCAAGCCGGTTGCGCCGTCCGCAATCCGCGCCAAATCCAAGACCTATCTGATCAATCCGGATGGCACCGGATCCTTTGCGGAAACCTCCGAACCGCACGCGCTGGAAGTTGCCGAGATCGAAGGTATCGTGGAGGACTACCGCAAGGCTGCGCGCGCCGCGATCGATGCCGGCTTCGATGGCATCGAGATCCATGCGGCCAACGGCTATCTCATCGATCAGTTCCTGCGTTCCGGATCGAACCATCGGGCGGATTCGTACGGCGGTTCGATCGAGAACCGGGCTCGCTTCCTGTTTGAGGTCATGGATGCCGTGACGAAGGAAATCGGCGCCGGCCGCGTCGGCATCCGTCTGTCGCCGGTAACACCCGCCAACGATGCCTTCGATCCAGAACCGCAGCCGGTGTTCGGCTATGTCGTCGAGAACCTCGCCCGTTATCCCCTCGCCTACATCCACATCATCGAGGGCGCGACGGGCGGCCCGCGCGACCACCAGCAGGGCGACCGGCCGTTCGACTATGACGCGCTGCGTTCCGCCTATGTGACGGCCGGCGGCAAGGCTGCCTGGATGACGAACAACGGCTACGACAAGGCGCTGGCGGCGAAGACGGTCAGGGACGGCGAAGCCGATCTCGTCGCTTTCGGCAAGTCGTTCATCGCCAATCCGGATCTCGTCGAGCGGCTGAAGCGCGACGCGCCACTCAACACGCCGGACCAGGCGACCTTCTATGGGGGCGGCGCCAAGGGCTACACCGACTATCCGGCCCTTGAACAGGTCGCCTGACGCTCCCACATGGCCCATGCCCCGTCACCTCGGCGGGGCATTTGTCCCTTGGGAACCCCTTATGTTTTCTTCATATTTTGAAAAATGGTCATTGCAGCCGGACGGCGAAATCATCGTCACGCCCTCCAGCCATCTTCATCCCGTTCGCTATCGCAACCGGTCGGCGATGCTGAAGGTCGCGCGGGACCCCGAAGAAAAGTTCGGTCGCCTGCCGATGCTCTACCGGAATGGGCAAGGCGCCGCAAAGGTCTATGAATCCGACGGCGATGCCGTGCTGATGGAGCGCACGGATAGCCAGCGCAACCTGTTCCACATGGCAATGACGGGAAGCGATCAAAATGTGACGCGCATCATCTGCCGCACGATTGCGGAACTGCATGCACCGCGTTCGACGCCCGTTCCGCAGGATCTCGTCCCGCTCGACAAATGGTTCGCCTCGCTGGAGGCCGCCGCCCCAGTGCAAGGTGGCCTGTTTGCACGTGCGCTCGAGGCGGCGAAGGGCCTGTTTGCCGAGCCGGAACCGCCCGTCGTGCTGCATGGCGACGTGCACCACGCCAACATTCTCGATTTCGGCGACCGCGGCTGGCTGGCGATCGATCCGAAGCGGGTATTCGGCGATCGCGGCTACGACTATGCCAACCTGTTCTGCAATCCGGAGCTGCCTTTGGTCACCGCTCCTGGCCGGCTGCAGCAGCATCTGCCGATTGTCGCCGAGGAGACGGGTCTTCACCCGCGCCGCATCCTCAATTGGGTGCTGGCCTATGCCGGGCTCTCCGCTGCCTGGTTCCTGGAGGACGGTGACGACTTCGGCGTGGAGAGCGATCTGACGATGGCCGAGATCGCAATCGCCGAGCTCGATCGTTAAGCTCAGCCGGTCCTCAACAGGATGACCGCATAAAGACAGGACTCGCTGCCGGCGTTGCGGAAGACGCAATCCTGCGGCGGGCCGAGCTCCAGGCAATCCCCCTCGCCAAGAACATGGGTCTCATGGCCTTCCACAAAGGTGAGGCTGCCTTGTTTCACCCATATCCATCGACGATGAAGCGCATAGGCGGATGCCGGGATCGGCACCTCGGCGCCTGCCGGAAGCTCGACTTCGACAAGTTCGAGCGGCATGTCCGACATCGGTGAAACGTGGCGCCGAAGATATCCCGTTTGCGGATCGCGCCATACCGATTGATCCTGCCGTCGCGATAGCCGGCTGTGGCTCATCTCCGCGCGCGCGATCAGGCTGGACATGGTCAGGCCGAACGCGCCCGCAAGCTTTGCGAGCAATGTCGCCGTCGGGCTGCTGTCGCCCCGCTCGACCTTGTAGATCATTGCGCGCGAGACACCGGAGCGCTCTGAAAGTTCGCTCAGCGACCAGCCGCGTGCCTCCCTTTCGAGACGAATTCGTTCACTGAGCCGTTGATCCAGGCTGTCTACTTTAGTATTCATGTTATAGTCATATAGTGGACGAATGCGAGGAGCAAGCATGCTGATCAGGGCGGCCATCCAAGACGATCTGCCAGCCATCTGCGAGATCTACAACGACGCGGTGGCGAACACGACGGCGATCTGGAACGAGACCCTGGTCGATGTCGCCAATCGGGCCGCCTGGCTGAAAGCCCGTGCGGACGCAGGTTATCCGGTGCTGGTCGCCGTTTCCGACGAGGGAGATATCGTCGGCTATGCCTCCTTCGGCGATTGGCGCCTCTTCGATGGCTATCGCCACACGGTGGAGCATTCGGTCTACGTTCATAAGGATCGTCGCGGTCGTGGCATCGGCCGCAAACTCATGGCCGCGCTGATCGCCGAAGCGGAACGGCTGGGCAAGCACGTGATGATTGCAGGCATCGAATCGGAAAACACGGCCTCGATCCGCCTTCACGCCCAACTGGGCTTTGTCGAAACCGGCCGCATGCGCGAGGTCGGCACGAAATTCGGCCGCTGGCTCGATCTCACATTCATGCAACTGGTGCTTCGGACGGGCTCGCCACGCTAGGCCCCGGCATCCGCTTCGACAATGGCCGTTTGTCGAGGCGATCGGAGATGCTATGAACGCACAAGGACTGTTTCTGGAACGCAGCAACGTGAGTCTTCGGCGGAAGGTGAGATCGGTCGCTTGGTCATGGGTCGCGAGAGCGGCGCTGGCGCTGCTTGTCAGCGCACCCGCATTCGTCGCGGGATCGGCGGCTGCTCGTATCGATGACCTCGCCCCTCGCCCGAAATGCGTCTATTCGGGGCGATCGGCCAAAGATCCCGCGCAGGCACTCTGCATCAGCAAGGAGAATTTCGCCCGCGACGTGTGCGGCGTGATCGACCATTACGCGGCGGCGAACGACCTGCCTTCGGCCTTCTTCGCCCGCCTGATCTGGCGCGAAAGCCTGTTCCGGCCAAATGCGGTCAGCCCCAAGGGCGCCGAAGGGATCGCGCAGTTCATGCCGGGAACGGCGAAGTTGCGGGGGCTCAACAACAGCTTCGATGTGGTCGAGGCGCTGGGAAAATCGGCGGAATATCTGAACGAGCTCAAGTCGCGCTATGGCAATCTCGGTTTTGCCGCCGCTGCCTACAATGCCGGAGAAAACGGGCTGGAGCGGTTCCTCGAGGTCGATTGGCTGCCGGCCGAAACGCGCAACTACGTGCTCGCGATCACCGCCTATAGCGTCGAGGACTGGCGCGACAATCCACCGAAGATCCTCGACCTGACGCTCGACAAGAACAAGACCTTCCTCGATGGCTGCGTGGCGCTCGCCAGCACCCGCAACCTTCGCGATATCGAGGTGATCGACGAAGCCGAATGGGCGCCCTGGGGCGTGCAACTCGCCGCGCATTTCCAAAAGTCGGTAGCGCAGCGCCTGTTCGTGAGTGCTGTCAAGCGCCTGCCGGAATCGATCCGCAGCGAGAAGCCTTTGTTGCTCAGGGAGCGCAATGCCAGCTTTGGCCTCCGGATCCGCTACGCCGCGCGCATCGGCCGCGAGACCCAGGCGGAAGCGAACAAGCTCTGCACCACCATCCGCAAGAGCGGCGGCGCATGCCTCGTCTTCAAGAACTGATCACGCGGGAACGCGGTCGCCTGCGCTCGTGCGTGCGGCTGCCTCTGCCGGCAGGCAGCCAAGCCCCCTGAGCGTCGTTGCCACCGCCTCGTCGATCGGCGTGTGCGGCTCTTCACCGAGAACGGCAAGCAGCCGATCGTTCGGCATCCTCAGCGGTTCACGCCAAACGTAGCGCATCTTGCGCAATTCGCTGAAGAGCGGGACGAAGGGCGAGGCAAGGCCGATCAGCCACCAGGGGAAGGCCCGCACCGGTAGGTCCGGCTTCCCGACGGCACGGCGGATCGCCGCCACCATCTCCGTGCCGTTGCGGTCGAGGAAGCCGCGCATGTGGTAGACGGCAAAGCGCGGCAGTTTCTCGGCACGCTCGACGAGACGGATCATGGTTTCCGCTACGTCGGGCAGATAGGCCCACTGGTGCGAAGTGCCTTCGCGGCCGGGATAGGAAATCGCCGTCAGCGGTTTTCCGGGCTTTACCAGCCCTTGCGAGAACCAGTTGTTCGCGGCTCCCGGGCCGAAGAAGTCGCCTGCCCTGACTATGATGACGCCGACGCCTGCCTCGGACGCATCCTTCAGCCGACGCTCCATTTCCTTGCGGATTGTGCCCTTGTCCGTCTCCGGGTTCTGCGGCGCGTCCTCCGTCAGAATGGGAAAGGCATCGCGGCCGAAATTGTAGATCGTTCCCGGCAGCAGGATGCGCGCCCCTGTGGCCCTGGCTGCAGCGATGGTGCTGTCGAGCATCGGCAGCACCAGGGTGCCCCAGTTGCGGTAGCCGGGCGGATTGACGGCGTGCACGATCAGATCGACCCCTTCCGCCGCGGCGCGGACGTCCTGCGGGCTCATGGCATCGCCCTGCCGCCAGCAGAATGCCGGCTCCGCCCGTGCCGCCTTTTCGGCGTTTCGGTTCAAGGCGCGCACCTGCCAGCCGCGCTTGTCGAGCCCGCGCGCGACGGCGCTGCCAATACCGCCCGTCGCCCCGAGCACCAGTGCGACCTTTGTTCTTTCCTGAGTTGCGATCATGTCACGCTCCATCCAGTTCGTTGAACAGAAGATCACGCATCATGGAGCTAAACGGAATTGCCGAAAATCTTTGAGCGGATATACTGAAATGCATGAGCAAGCCGGATTTGAGCTGGGATTTCTACAGAAGCTTTCTCGCGGTGTTGCGGGAGGGATCGCTGTCAGCGGCCGCCCGCGAGCTCGGCCTGACGCAGCCGACCATCGGCCGGCACATAGACGCGATGGAAGCATCCCTTGGCTATCCGCTCTTCGTGCGGTCTCCGCACGGCCTGCTGCCGACCGATGCCGCACTGGCGCTCAGGCCCTATGCCGAGACGCTCTCCGCGACATCGGCGGCGCTCTTGCGGGCCGCGTCCAGCCAGCGTGATGCCGTCTGCGGTACGGTGCGCATCAGCGCCAGCGAAGTCATCGGCATCGAGGTCCTGCCGCCGATCCTGGCGCAACTGCACGAGGCCTATCCGGAGCTGACGATCGAACTCTCCGCCTCCGACACGGTCGAAGACCTGTTGCGCCAGGAGGCGGATATCGCGGTGCGCATGGTCGCGCCGGCACAGGATGCCTTGATCGCCCGCCACCTCGGCGTCGTCCCCATCAGTTTTCACGCCCACCGCCGTTACATCGCGCGGCGCGGCATGCCGCAGGCACTGACCGACCTCGCCGATCACAGCCTGATCGGCTACGACCGGGAAACCGCGGCAATCCGGGCGATCATCGCGCGCTCGCCCGAATTGCCGGCGGCACGCTTTGCGCTGAAGGCCGACAGCAACCTTGCCCAATTGGCCGCGATCCGCGCCGGCTTCGGCATCGGCATTTGCCAGAACGGGCTGGCGGCGCGCGACCCCGACCTTCTCCCAGTGCTGCCTGGCCTCTTCGAGATGAAGCTCGATACCTGGCTGGCGATGCACGAGAACCTGAAGTCGGCGCCACGCTGCCGCGTCACGTTCGACGCACTGGCCAAGGGGCTGCGCGACTACATTCGCGGAGCGGCACCCGCGGCAGAGGACAGCGACGCTTCCACCTGGCGCGGCGACTATCCATCAAGCAGCGTCGTCCCGTAGGAATTGTCGATGACGCAGAGCCATTTTCCGGCCTCCGTCTTGCGGAATACGTAGGTTGCCCGCCTGACGGTGGAGACATCGACCCCATCGGCGTCCACCGTGTCGAGCACGGTTTCCATGATGACGAGCGCGGTGTCGCCGCCTTCGATCACCTTCATCTCGCCCTGGCGAACCTTCAACTGGTTCTTGAAATGGGCGGCGATCGCCATGAACGCTTTTCTGATCTGGGTCTTTCCGGTCGCGTTGAGACCTGGCTTGACGACCAGCGTCGCGTCGTCGGCATAAAAGTCCATGAGGCTCTCGAAGTCCTCCGCCGTGATCGCACGGTCGGCAGCCTGGATAAGCTGCTTCAGCTCGTGATCTGACATTTCCGTCTCCTGGAAGCACAAGACGGATACACAAAACCCGCCTTGCGGCGGGTTGCTGCTTTGGGAAAAGAGCGTGCGTCAACCCACCATTCGATGAATGGTGGGAATAATCGACATGTTGCAGGCGCGGGCTTTTTCCATGGATCGCGCCTAACACGCCCCTCTCCCATCGGCAAGTTTGCGACCGTCGCAAAGGGCAGTTTAGCATCGGGGAAGAGAAAAGCCCGCCAAGATGACGGGCTTTCATTTTCCTTGAGTGCGTCTATCGCGTGGCGGTTAGCCCTCGGATTCGGCAGGCGTTTCCGGCACGCCATTGTCGACGGTTGCCTCCTCACCTTCGTCTTCGCCGTCCGGCTCGCTGATGCGCTCGACCGAAACGACCTTCTCGTCCTTGGCGGTCGAGAAGATGGTGACGCCCTTGGTGGCGCGGCTTGCAAGCCGGACGCCATTGATCGGAACGCGGATCAACTGGCCGCCATCGGAGACGAGCATGATCTGGTCGTTGTCGTCGATCGGGAAGGCTGCGACCAGCTGGCCGATTTCCGCGGTCCGCGACGTATCGGTGGCACGGATGCCCTTGCCGCCACGACCGGAGGTGCGGAAGTCGTAGGACGACGAGCGCTTGCCGAAGCCCTTGGCCGAGACCGTCAGCACGAACTGTTCGCGCGCCTTGAGCTCTTCGTAACGTTCGTTCGAAAGCTCGCCGCCATCGGTGACTTCCTCGCCAACCAGCGCGATTTCTTCCTCGTCGCCATTCGTTGCCCGACGCTCCGCGGCAGCGCGCTTGAGATAGGCGGCACGCTCCCACGGTTCGGCGTCGACATGGCCAAGGATCGCCATCGAGATGATGCGGTCGCCGTCGCCGAGGTTAATGCCACGAACGCCGATCGAGTTGCGGCCGGCAAAGACGCGCACGTCGCCGACCGGGAAGCGGATGCATTGGCCGAGCGCCGTCGTCAGCATGACGTCGTCATGCTCCGTGCAGGTGTCGACGGACAGGATCTCGTCGCCCTCTTCCTCGAGCTTCATCGCGATCTTGCCGTTGCGGTTGACCTGGACAAAGTCCGACAGCTTGTTGCGGCGAACCGTGCCGCGGGTCGTCGAGAACATGACGTCGAGGTTTTCCCAGGTCGCCTCGTCCTCGGGCAGCGGCATGATCGTGGTGATGCGCTCGCCGGGCTCCAGCGGCAGCATGTTGATCAGCGCCTTGCCGCGTGACTGCGGCGTGCCTATCGGCAGGCGCCAGACCTTCTCCTTGTAGACGATGCCACGCGAGGAGAAGAACAGAACCGGCGTATGGGTGTTGGCGACGAATAGCCGGGTAACGAAATCCTCGTCCCTGGTCGCCATGCCCGAACGGCCCTTGCCGCCGCGGCGCTGCGCCCGGTAGGTCGTCAGCGGCACGCGCTTGATGTAGCCGAGATGCGAAACGGTCACGACCATGTCTTCACGGGCGATGAGGTCCTCATCGTCCATATCCGGGCCGCCTTCCATGATCTCGGTGCGGCGCGGCGTACCGAACTCGTCGCGGATGGCGATGAGTTCTTCCTTGACGATCGACATGATGCGCAGGCGCGACGACAGGATGTCGAGATAATCCTTGATTTCCTCGCCGATCTTGTTGAGTTCGTCGCCGATTTCATCGCGGCCGAGCGCGGTCAGGCGCTGCAGGCGCAGGTCGAGGATGGCGCGGGCCTGCTCTTCCGAGAGGTTGTAGGTGCCGTCCTCGTTGATGCGGTGGCGCGGGTCGTCGATCAGGCGAATGAGGCTCTCGACATCATGGGCCGGCCAGCGGCGCTCCATAAGCTGCTCGCGCGCCGTCTGCGGGTCCGGCGCATGGCGGATGAGCTTGATGATTTCGTCGATATTGGCGACCGCGATGGCGAGACCGACGAGCACGTGAGCCCGGTCGCGCGCCTTGCGCAGCAAGTATTTCGTACGCCGGCTAACGACTTCCTCGCGGAACGAAACGAAGGCCCTGAGCATGTCGAGCAGCGTCATGTGCTCGGGCTTGCCACCGTTCAGCGCCACCATGTTGCAGCCGAAGGAGGTCTGCAGCGGCGTGTAGCGATAGAGCTGGTTCAGGATGACGTCGGCATTGGCGTCGCGCTTCAGTTCGATGACGACGCGATAGCCCTGACGGTCGGACTCGTCGCGCAGATCCGAGATGCCCTCGATGCGCTTTTCGCGCACCAGTTCGGCCATCTTCTCGATCATCGTCGCCTTGTTCACCTGGAACGGGATTTCGGTGATGATGATCTGCTCGCGGTCGCCGCGCATCGGCTCGATATGGGCGCGGCCGCGCATGATGACCGAGCCGCGGCCGGTCTCGTAAGCCGAGCGGATGCCGGAGCGGCCGAGGATCAGCGCGCCGGTCGGGAAGTCCGGACCCGGGATGATTTCCATCAGTTCCGGCAATTCGATCGCCGGATTGTCGATCAGCGCGGCGCAGCCGTTGATGACTTCGACCAGATTGTGCGGCGGGATGTTCGTCGCCATGCCGACGGCGATGCCGCCGGCGCCGTTGACGAGCAGGTTCGGGAACTTCGCGGGAACGACGGCCGGCTCCTGCAGGGTGCCGTCATAGTTGTCGCGGAAGTCGACGGTTTCCTTGTCGAGATCGTCGAGCAGCGAGTGCGCCGCCTTCTGCAGGCGGCATTCGGTGTAGCGCTCTGCCGCCGGCGGGTCGCCGTCGACGGAACCGAAGTTGCCCTGGCCGTCGATCAGCGGCAGGCGGAGAGACCAATCCTGCGCCATGCGCGCCAGCGCGTCGTAGATCGCGGCATTGCCGTGCGGGTGATACTTACCCATCACGTCCCCGGTGACGCGGGCGCATTTGACGTATTTCTTGTTCCAGTCGATGCCGAGCTCGCTCATGCCGTAGAGGATGCGGCGGTGCACGGGTTTCAGACCGTCACGCACGTCGGGAAGCGCGCGGCTGACGATGACGCTCATCGCGTAATCGAGATAGGACCGCTGCATTTCCTCGATGATGGAAATCGGCTCGATGCCTGGCGGAGTTTTTCCGCCGCCGGGAGTGCTTTGCTCAGTCAATGGTGATCACGATCTTTGTTCAGAATCAGTCGGATATTTATAGCGGATTGCCACCGGAATCGCCAATTTGCGGCCCACGGCACCATTCGTCCGCCCAAGTGTGAAGATGTCACTGTAACGCTTTGATTCGCTGCATGATTCTCTCGGTTATCCAGATCCGGAGCCGGCGAGCCATGCGGCAGTTGTGAACAGTCTTTTGCCGCCGGAGGAGGCTTTTCTAGGGCATTGCGCGGCAAATCGGAAGACCCCCGCCGCCAATCGCCGCGGCGCCGCGCATCTGCGGTCCGGTTGCCGCAAGGGATTGCTCATTAAGTCCTTGCTGAGACTTTGTTTGCCGCCCTCTTTCCAAGCGCTCGCGGCTTGCCTAACAATGCCCCCATGCCACCGGGAAAACCCGGGGCGAATCCGGAAGGGGAAACGGATGTTCAATATCGACCTCCTGGTCAATGCGCTCACCACGCTTCTCGTCACTCTCGATCCGCCCGGCCTCGCGCCGATCTTCCTGAGCCTGACGGTCGGCCTCAACCGGCAGGAGCGCTTTCAGGTGGCGACGCGCGGCTCGCTGATCGCCTTCTTCATTCTCGCCGCCTTCGCGCTCTTCGGCAACGGCATCCTCGGTCTGCTCGGCATCTCGATCGGCGCCTTCCGCATCGCCGGCGGCCTGCTGCTTTTCTGGATCTCCTTCGAGATGATTTTCGAGAAGCGGCAGGAACGCAAGGAAAAGACCGGCGAGAACGCGACCGCCAAGGACCACATCCACAACATCGCGGTCTTCCCGCTCGCTCTGCCCTTGATTGCCGGGCCAGGCGCGATCTCGGCGACCATCCTGCTTGCCGGCTCGTTTCCGACAGCCGTGGAGCGCACGCAGCTCATCATCGTAATCGCGCTGTCGATCTTGAGCCTCTTCCTGGCGCTCGTGATTGCCGAGCGCATCGATCGGTTTCTCGGCGTCACCGGCCGTGCCATCCTGACCCGCCTGCTCGGCGTCATTCTGGCGGCCCTTGCCGTCCAGTTCGTCGTCGATGGGGTCAAATCCGCCATGGCCCTCTAGGACGACGACCTGAAGTCATCGCGAGACGACCGCGGCTTCCTCCGAACAAACAGAAACGCCGTGCCCCAAAACGGACACGGCGCCTGCAACAGTACGAGTTGGCCGCAACGATCAGAACGGAATGTCGTCGTCCATGTCGCGCGAGAAGCCGCCGCCCTGGCCCTGGCCGCCCTGGCCGCCGGAGCGTCCGCCGCCGGACGACTGGCGCGGCTGATCGTAATCGTCGTAACCGCCGGCGCCACCGCCGTAGCTGCTGCCGCCGAAGTCGCTGCCGCCACCGCGGCTGACGCCGGAGCCACCGCCCTCGCCGCGGCCGTCAAGCATCGTCAGCGTCGAGTTGAAGCCCTGCAGCACGACTTCCGTCGAGTAACGGTCGTTGCCGTTCTGGTCCTGCCACTTGCGGGTCTGCAGTGCGCCTTCGATATAGAGCTTGGCGCCCTTCTTCACATATTGCTCGACGACCTTGCAGAGGCCCTCGTTGAAAACGACGACCGTGTGCCACTCGGTCTTCTCACGGCGCTCGCCGCTGTTGCGGTCGCGCCAGGTTTCCGAGGTTGCGATGCGCAGGTTGGCGATTGGCCGGCCGTCCTGCGTGCGCCGGATTTCCGGGTCTGCCCCGACATTTCCGATCAAGATCACCTTGTTGACGCTTCCAGCCATGTTGCTTTTCCCGTGGTTTCACCGCGCCTTAGGCCCGGCTTGGAATTTCAAGAGCGCGCATCTTAGCGGCCAGATGCCGCCGATACGCCCCGCCTCGCACATAATCCACAACAGTTTTGGTCGTTTTATGGGCGATTTGTTCTTTATTTGTTCTAGTATTTGGCTATGATCCTGTCAACCGACTCGAATTGGCCGCCTCTTTTGCCGATTGCGCCTCGACATGGGCGTTAGCGTCATTACATAGGGGGCTTTCAACCGACATGCAAAAGCTGGCTTCCGATGAGTGAACTCAAGACCATCTCCATTCGTGGTGCGCGCGAGCACAATCTGAAAGGCATCGACCTCGATCTGCCGCGCAACAAGCTGATCGTGATGACCGGCCTATCCGGCTCCGGCAAGTCCTCGCTCGCCTTCGATACGATCTATGCCGAAGGGCAGCGCCGCTATGTGGAGAGCCTGTCGGCCTATGCGCGCCAGTTCCTCGAGATGATGCAGAAGCCGGATGTCGACCAGATCGACGGCCTGTCGCCGGCGATTTCGATCGAACAGAAGACGACCTCGCGCAACCCGCGTTCGACGGTCGGCACGGTCACCGAAATCTACGACTATATGCGCCTGCTCTTCGCGCGCGTCGGCGTGCCCTATTCGCCGGCGACGGGGCTTCCGATCGAGAGCCAGACGGTCAGCCAGATGGTCGATCGGGTGCTGGAGTTCGGCGAAGGCACGCGCCTTTATATCCTCGCGCCGCTCGTTCGCGGCCGCAAGGGCGAGTACAAGAAGGAACTCGCCGAGCTGATGAAGAAGGGTTTTCAGCGCGTCAAGGTCGACGGCACCTTTTACGAGATCGCCGAGGTTCCGGCGCTCGACAAGAAGTACAAGCACGACATCGACGTTGTGGTCGACCGCGTCGTCGTGCGGCCGGACCTCGCCTCGCGCCTCGCCGACAGCCTCGAGACCTGCCTGACGCTCGCCGACGGGCTTGCCATTGCCGAATTCGCCGACAAGCCGCTGCCGCCGGCAGAAACGGCTGCAGGCGGCTCGGCCAACAAGTCGCTGAACGAGACCCACGAGCGCGTGCTGTTTTCTGAAAAATTCGCCTGCCCGGTCTCCGGTTTCACCATCCCGGAGATCGAGCCGCGCCTGTTCTCGTTCAACAATCCCTTCGGCGCCTGCCCGACCTGTGACGGGCTCGGCAGCCAGCAGAAGATCGACGTGGCGTTGATCGTTCCGGAGGAGCACAGGACCTTGCGTGACGGCGCGATCGCGCCTTGGGCCAAGTCCTCGTCTCCCTATTACAACCAGACGCTGGAAGCGCTCGGCAAGGCCTTCGGCTTCAAGCTCGGTAACCGCTGGAACGAACTGTCGTCGGCTGCACAGAATGCGATCCTTCACGGAACGGAAGAGAAGATCATCTTCCACTATGAGGACGGCGCCCGCTCCTACAACACCACCAAGAATTTCGAAGGCATCGTGCCAAATCTCGAGCGCCGGTGGAAGGAAACCGACAGCGCCTGGGCGCGCGAAGAGATCGAGCGCTACATGTCGGCCGCACCCTGCCCGGCCTGCGCCGGTTTCCGCCTGAAGCCCGAGGCGCTGGCGGTCAAGATCGACAAGCTGCATATCGGTCAGGTCACCGAGATGTCGATCCGCGTTGCGCGCGACTGGTTCGAGGCTCTGCCGGCGCATCTCAATACCAAGCAGAACGAAATCGCCGTCCGCATCCTCAAGGAGATCCGCGACCGTCTGCGCTTCCTCAACGACGTCGGCCTCGAATATCTCAGCCTGTCGCGCAACTCCGGAACGCTCTCGGGTGGTGAAAGCCAGCGTATCCGGCTTGCCTCGCAGATCGGCTCGGGCCTCACGGGCGTGCTCTACGTGCTCGACGAACCGTCGATCGGCCTGCACCAGCGTGACAACGCCCGCCTGCTCGAAACGCTCCGCCATCTCCGCGACATCGGCAATACCGTGATCGTCGTCGAGCACGACGAGGACGCGATCCTGACGGCCGACTATGTCGTCGACATCGGCCCGGCCGCGGGTATCCATGGCGGCGAGGTCATCGCGCAAGGGTCCCCATCGGACATCATGGCCAATCCAAAATCGCTCACCGGCAAGTATCTTTCCGGCGAGCTTTCGGTCGCGGTTCCCTCGGAACGTCGTAAGCCGAAGAAGAAAAAGGAAATCACCGTTGTTGGCGCACGCGCCAACAACCTGAAGAACGTCACCGCCTCGATCCCGCTCGGCGTCTTCACCGCCGTGACCGGTGTGTCCGGCGGCGGCAAGTCGACCTTCCTGATCGAAACGCTCTACAAGGCCGCTGCCCGCCGCATCATGGGCGCGCGCGAGAACCCGGCGGAGCATGACCGCATCGATGGCTTCGAGCATATCGACAAGGTGATCGACATCGACCAGTCGCCGATCGGCCGCACGCCGCGCTCCAACCCGGCGACCTATACCGGCGCCTTCACGCCGATCCGCGATTGGTTCGCCGGTCTGCCGGAGGCAAAGGCGCGCGGCTACCAGCCGGGCCGCTTCTCCTTCAACGTCAAGGGTGGCCGCTGCGAGGCCTGCCAGGGCGACGGCGTCATCAAGATCGAGATGCACTTCCTGCCGGATGTCTACGTCACCTGCGATGTCTGCCACGGCAAGCGTTACAACCGCGAAACGCTCGACGTGCACTTCAAGGGCAAGTCCATTGCCGACGTGCTCGACATGACGGTCGAGGAAGGCGTGGAGTTCTTTGCCGCCGTCCCCGCCGTGCGCGACAGGCTGGTGACGCTGAACCAGGTGGGCCTCGGCTACATCAAGGTCGGGCAGCAGGCAAACACGCTTTCAGGCGGTGAAGCCCAACGCGTCAAGCTGGCGAAGGAACTGTCGAAGCGCTCCACCGGGCGGACGCTCTATATTCTCGACGAGCCGACGACCGGCTTGCATTTCCACGACGTAGCCAAGCTTCTTGAAGTTCTGCATGAACTCGTGAACCAGGGCAATTCCGTCGTCGTCATCGAGCATAATCTTGAGGTCATCAAGACCGCCGACTGGATCATCGACTTCGGTCCCGAGGGTGGCGATGGCGGCGGCGAGGTCATCGCCAAGGGCACGCCTGAGGAGGTGGTCAAGGAGAAGCGCTCCTATACCGGCCAGTTCCTGAAGGAGCTTCTCGAGCGCCGGCCGATGAAGAAGGTCGAGGCGGCGGAGTGATCGCCTCGACGCCGATCGGCGACCACAAGGAGTGATCGCGGATGATGCGGCCTGCTCGTCTGGAGGATCTGGCTGCTGTGCAAGGCCTGACCGAGGCGGCCTACGAGCCCTACCGGGCGCTTCTTGGCGGGCCGCCGCTCCCGGTCACCGAGGACTACGGCCCACGCATTGTCAGCGGCGAGGTTTGGCTTCGGGAGCAAGATGCAGTTGTCATCGCGCTGGCCGTCTTCGAGCGGCACGCCGATCACCTGCTGATCTTCAGCATTGCCGTCGCCCCAGCTTTTCAGGGCCAAGGGCTCGGTATCGAGCTCCTGCAGTTCCTGGAGAGCAAGGCGGCCGAGTGGGGCTTGCCGGAGGTGCGGCTCTATACCAATTCACGCATGGAGCGAAACATCGCGCTCTATCGCGCCTATGGATTTCAAGAAACGGGTCGCAGACCCAATCCCTATCGTCCAGGGTGGACGCTCGTGGACATGACGAAATCGTTCAAAGACTGAAAAGCACGCGGTCAAGCGATGACCGTTGTCGAGGAGGATGGCATGGCAAAATCCGGAAAGATCCGCGTTGGTATCGGCGGCTGGACCTTCGAGCCCTGGGAGGGCACCTTCTATCCGAGCGGGTTGGCGAAGAAGCGCCAGCTCGAGTACGCAAGCAAACAGCTTCGCGCGATCGAGGTGAACGGCACCTATTACTCCTCGCAAAAGCCCGAGACCTTCGCCAAATGGGCCTCCGAAGTACCTGAGGATTTCATCTTTTCGTTGAAGGCGAGTCGTTTCGTCACCAACCGCAAGGTTCTCTCGGAAGCCGGTGAATCCATGGAGCGATTCCTGACGCAGGGCTTGACCGAGCTCGGACCCCATCTCGGGCCAATCCTCTGGCAGTTCGCGCCGACGAAGAAGTTCGAACCCGACGACTTCGAGGGCTTTCTGAAACTTCTGCCGGAAAAGCAGGACGGGCTTGCGCTCCGCCATGTGGTCGAGGTCCGCAATCCCACCTTCCAGGTTCCGGAATTCGTGACGCTGCTGGAGAAATACGGCGTTGCCGTGGTGCTCGCCGAACATGCGGATTATCCGATGATCGCCGACGTTACCGCCGATTTCGTCTATCTCCGCCTGCAGAAGGGCAGCGACGACATCGAGACATGCTATGCGGCCGACAAGCTCGACCTCTGGGCCGAGCGCGCCAAGGCCTTCGCAAGCGGCGACGAGCCGAGCGGGCTCGACAAGAGCGATCCGGAGCGCAAGGCCGCGAAGGAGCCGCGCGACGTGTTCGCCTACTTCATCACCGAGGGCAAGGTGAATGCGCCGAACGGTGCCCGTGAGTTGCAGAAGCGCGTCGATTGAGGTCCAAGGCGGGATCAGTGCACGCGCCTGATCCCGCTCACCCGTTACCAACCTACCAGTCCTTGTGCCCGGGCCAGCGTCACCGACGATCAGCGAGGCTGGAACAGCCGCTTCAAGCGGTGTCGGCGTTTCGCTCCGGGAACCCAAAAGGCCAACGGCCTCAAGGCGCAAGACGCGAATCACGACGCCCACCCCACATCGCCTCCGCAAGTGCAACCGAGGGTACCGTTGGGGATGGTATTTATGCAGTTTTTTACCCGTCAATTTTTTGATTTCGCGCTGACCGTTGCGGCAGTCTCACAGGCAACCTCTGGAAGTGCCTGATTTTCATGGTGTTGGCCGATGTCCCCGTTTTCCACAGTCGGTCCACACAACATCTAGCGCCCAAACTTCCGTCACAAACCACCCCTTGACGCCCCCGGACGATTCACGGTTAATGGATTTCACGTTGCGACGGCGGCGGACCGGATTGTTTAGCGCCCGGTTCATCTCACCAAATCGTCGGTTCTGACAGGCGGCAGTCATGGATTTCACCATGCGGTCGCCGTGAGGATTTTTGTGCGATCTTTGTGGCCCGCTTGAGCAACATTTGGCTGGCATAAATCAGCTGTTAACACTATATTTAGTGCTTGCAGTCAGCCTATCTCACAAGATACAGGGTCACCCAGTTATGGGTTTCTCTCCAAGGACGGAAGCTGAGACTGGCTGCGGGATGCCCCTCGCGGCCGGGCGGGGACAATTGCGCCTGTGGCGGGCGCTAGGCAACACGAAGGACCAGGGACAATGAAGATTGAACGTCGTTTCACCAAGGCCGGGCAATCCGCCTATGCGGAGATCGAATTCCGCAAGGCTACGAGTGAGATCAAGAACCCCGATGGTTCGATCGTTTTCCGCCTTGCCGATATCGACGTTCCGGCGCAATTCAGCCAGGTCGCTGCCGACATTCTCGCCCAAAAGTATTTCCGCAAGGCTGGCGTGCCCGCCAAGATGAAGCGCGTCGAGGAGAACGATGTCCCCTCCTTCCTCTGGCGCTCGGTTCCCGATCAGGATGCGCTGAAGGCGCTGCCGAAGGAAGAGCAGTACGGTTCCGAAACCGATGCCCGCCAGGTCTTCGATCGCCTGGCCGGTACCTGGGCCTATTGGGGCTGGAAGGGCGGCTATTTCGACACGGAAGAAGACGCTTCCGCCTTCCGCGACGAACTCGCCTATATGCTCGCCACCCAGCGCGTTGCGCCGAACTCGCCGCAATGGTTCAACACCGGCCTGCACTGGGCCTACGGCATTGACGGCCCCGGCCAGGGCCACTTCTATGTCGACCCCTTCACCGGCAAGCTGACGAAGTCCAAGTCCGCCTACGAGCACCCGCAGCCCCATGCCTGCTTCATCCAGTCGGTTGCCGACGATCTCGTCAACGAAGGCGGCATCATGGACCTCTGGGTGCGCGAAGCGCGCCTGTTCAAGTATGGCTCCGGCACCGGCTCCAACTTCTCGCATCTGCGCAGCGAAGGCGAAAAGCTCTCGGGCGGCGGCAAGTCCTCGGGTCTGATGTCGTTCCTGAAGATCGGCGACCGCGCCGCCGGCGCCATCAAGTCGGGCGGCACCACCCGTCGCGCCGCCAAGATGGTCGTCGTCGACATCGACCATCCGGATATCGAGGAATACATCAACTGGAAGGTCAAGGAAGAGCAGAAGGTTGCCGCCCTCGTCACCGGTTCCAAGGTCGTCGCCAAGCACTTGAAGGCGATTATGAAGGCCTGCGTCAACTGCGACGGCACCGACGACGCCTGCTATGACCCGAAGCAGAATCCGGCGCTGAAGCGCGAGATCCGCGCCGCCAAGCAGGCCCTGGTTCCGGAAAACTACGTCCAGCGCGTCATCCAGTTCGCCAAGCAGGGCTACAAGGATCTCGAATTCAAGACCTACGACACCGATTGGGATTCGGAAGCCTACCTCACGGTTTCGGGCCAGAACTCCAACAACTCGGTCTCGATCAAGGACGACTTCCTGCGCGCCGTCGAAGCTGATGGCGACTGGCACCTGACCGCCCGCAAGGACGGCCGTGTCCTGAAGACGCTGAAGGCCCGTGACCTCTGGGAGTCGATCTCCTACGCCGCCTGGGCATCGGCCGATCCGGGCCTGCACTTCAACACGACGATGAACGACTGGCACACGAGCCCGGCCGCCGGCCCGATCCGCGCGTCGAACCCGTGCTCGGAATACATGTTCCTCGACGACACCGCCTGCAACCTCGCCTCGCTGAACCTGATGATGTTCAAGGATGCGGCGACCAAGCGCATCAACATCGCCGACTACGAACATGCCGTCCGCCTGTGGACCATCGTTCTCGAAGTCTCGGTGATGATGGCGCAGTTCCCGTCCCGCGAGATTGCCGAACTCTCCTACGAATACCGCACGCTCGGCCTCGGCTACGCCAATATCGGCGGCCTGCTGATGTCCTCGGGCATCCCCTATGACAGCGCCGAAGGCCGCGCCATCGCCGGTGCCCTCACCGCGATCATGACCGGTATCTCCTACGCTACGTCGGCCGAAATGGCTGAGAAGCTCGGCCCGTTCCCGGGCTTTGCACCGAACCGCGAAAACATGCTGCGCGTCATCCGCAACCACCGCCGCGCCGCCTATGGCGAGACGACCGGTTACGAGGCGCTCTCGGTCAACCCGGTCGCCCTCATCCATGCCGACAGCCCGGATCAGGACCTGATCATCCACGCCATGAGTGCCTGGGACAAGGCGCTGGAACTCGGCGAGAAGCACGGTTACCGCAACGCCCAGGCGACCGTGATCGCGCCGACCGGCACGATCGGCCTCGTCATGGACTGCGACACGACCGGCATCGAGCCCGACTTCGCGCTGGTCAAGTTCAAGAAGCTCGCCGGCGGCGGCTACTTCAAGATCATCAACCGCGCCGTTCCGGAAGCGCTGCGTTCGCTCGGCTATAGCGAAAGCCAGATCGCCGAGATCGAAGCCTACGCAGTCGGCCACGGCAACCTGAACCAGGCGCCGGCAATCAACCCGACGACGCTGAAGGCCAAGGGCTTCACCGACGAGAAGGTGGAAGCCGTCAACGCCGCGCTGAAGAGCGCCTTCGACATCAAGTTCGTCTTCAACCAGTGGACGCTCGGCGCCGACTTCCTCAAGGGCACGCTGAAGGTCACCGACGAGCAGCTCGGCGCGATGGACTTCAACCTGCTGGAGCACATGGGCTTCTCCAGGAAGGACATCGAGGCCGCCAACATCCACGTCTGCGGCGCCATGACGCTCGAAGGCGCGCCGTTCCTGAAGAACGAGCACCTGCCGGTCTTCGATTGCGCCAACCCCTGCGGCAAGATCGGTAAGCGCTACCTTTCGGTCGAAAGCCACATCCGCATGATGGCGGCGGCGCAGCCGTTCATCTCGGGCGCGATCTCCAAGACGATCAACATGCCGAACGAGGCGACCGTCGAGGATTGCAAGAACGCCTACATGCTTTCCTGGAAGCTGGCGCTGAAGGCGAACGCCCTCTACCGCGACGGCTCCAAGCTGTCGCAGCCGCTGAACGCCTCGCTGATCGAGGACGACAAGGACGAGGATGCGCTGGAAGACCTGATCCAGGCGCCGGCCGCCGCCCAGGCCGTCACCATCACCGAAAAGATCGTCGAGCGCGTCATCGAAAAAGTGATCCGCGCCCGCGAAAAGCTGCCGAACCGCCGCCAGGGCTACACCCAGAAGGCCGTCGTCGGCGGTCACAAGGTGTATCTGCGCACCGGCGAATTCGGTGACGGCCGCCTTGGCGAGATCTTCATTGACATGCACAAGGAAGGTGCTGCCTTCCGTGCGATGATGAACAACTTCGCCATCGCCATCTCGCTCGGCCTGCAATACGGCGTGCCGCTCGAAGAATATGTGGAGGCCTTCACCTTCACCAAGTTCGAGCCGGCCGGCATGGTCCAAGGCAACGATGCGATCAAGAACGCGACGTCGATCCTCGACTACGTCTTCCGCGAACTGGCGGTCTCCTATCTCGGCCGTCACGACCTCGCCCATGTCGACACCTCCGACTTCGGCAACACCGCGCTCGGCAAGGGCATCCAGGAAGGCAAGACCAACCTGATCTCGACGGGCTGGACCCGCGGCTACAAGCCGACGATCGTCGGCGGCACGGCGGATCGTGCGGCCAGTGAGCCCAAGGGCTCGTCCACGGCAGCCCCTGCCCGCGCTTCGTCCGGCGCGACGGTGACGGCAATTGCCGGCAACGCGGCCCGCAAGCTCGAGACGACTGCAGCGGTCACCACCTCGGAAGTCGTCGCCTTCAAGCGCGACTATGAAGAGCGCGCCGCGGAACTGGCGGAAGAGATCGCCGGCGAAGTCGAGCAGGAAGTGACCGCCCTCTTCTCCGACAAGGCAGCCGCAGAAGCGGCATCGGCCAAGACGGATGCCAAGAAGGTGGAAGCCGAACGCCGCGCCCGCTCGATCATGCAGGGCTACACCGGCAACATGTGCACCGAGTGCCAGAACTTCACGATGGTGCGCAACGGCACCTGCGAGAAGTGCGACACCTGCGGCGCGACGAGCGGCTGCAGCTGAGTGTAACGCGGGCCCTCTTGGATGGGCTCCGCACAAATGTCGCGGAGCCCAGAATGTGAGACAGATTGAGCCGTTAAAAATGTCACGCAGTGTCGCACTGAAGTTTCCGTACAGCGGAAACTGATTTGACTGGGCGCGTTCAGCGCAATGTCCGGGCACTGAAGGTGCCCGGAAAATGCCTCTCAGAACAAACGGTGAAACAATCGCATTGGTTGGGTCTCCGCTTACATTCGGTGTAATTTGGAGTTGACCGGCAAATGGCGAATTCATGGAAGTATGACCGGGCGAAAACGGCCATCGACGCACGCATTAAAGACGTCGAAAACGTCACTGTAGTCGATTACACGCGGACCACGTCATTGCAGTCGATCCCGACCAACAAGGCCTATCGACTGAACGGCGTCCACATTTACGTCGACATCGTCAATTTTGAAGACATGCTTTGGTCGACTGACACGGAAGGCGAGACAAGCCACAAACGCGCCCTTCGCTTCCTCAATCTACACTACCGCGCCGTCCATCGGATTCTCTCCGATGCCGATGCGATCCGAGTCGATTTCCATAACCAACGTTTGCACGCAGTTGTGGCAAAGCCCTATGGCGAGGAAGCGGAGGACGATCGTGTCAACCGCGCAGTAGCAATTGCCAAACTGATCGTGGACGTTCTTGCAGAAACCGGAGACGACGACGAGAAGATCCCGAGCGCGAAACTGCGTGTCGGAATCGATACCGGCAAAGCGCTTGCCGTCAACAACGGCAGAAACGGATATCGAGAGCCTCTGTTCCTTGGCCGCCCTGCCAACATTGCAGCTAAGCTTGCGTCCAACAACAAGGCGGTTGGAATCTACCTGAGTAATGAAGCGCGCGAAGCGATCGAACTCGACACCGTCGATGAGCCGGCGAAGACCAAACTTTCGGACGAGGAGGTCAAGAAGTGCGAGGATGAGGCCAAGCTCGGTCTCGATAAAGATTCCATCGTTTCGGAGTGGCGGAAGGACAACGAGAAGAACCCAATTGGATCCTTCTCCTTCTCTCGGGCAACGCCGCCGCTGAAGAACCTCGATATCACGGTGCTCACCCCGGCAAACTCCCGTCGCATGGAGATGGTTTCCGTTTACGCGGACGTCGATAACTTCACGGCGTATGTGGACTCACATATCGACAATGAGGCGGAAGACGTCGTGCGCTGTCTTCATGTGATCCGTGCAGAACTCGACCGGGTTCTAAGCTCGGATTTTTCCGGCCGCCGGATCCGCTTTATCGGCGACTGCATCCACGGGCACCTTCTCGAAGGTACCGCCCACACCACTTATGAGGAAGCCACGATTTCGACGGCTGTCCTTTGTGCAGGCGGTCTTCGAAGCAGTTTTGAACTTGCGCTGGATCGCCTCAAAGATAACGGTGTGGACACCGACGATCTTGGCCTTGCCATTGGTTTCGAGTTTGGCCCCGGCTCGATCACGCGTCTGGGAATGCAGGGGAGCCGCGTTCGCTGTTCGACTGGGAGATCGGTGCTAATTTCCGAAAAGGAGCAAAAGCGCTGCAACGGAGTTCAGACGGCAATCGGACAGGTGGCGTATGACGACGGCCCGTCGTCGGTTAGGAAGCTATTTGGGTCCTCCCGACGTATCTCCAATCTCACCTATGACGTCGCACTCGAAGCGCTCGCGGCCGAAGATGATGAGACGGCGAAGGCCGTGCGCGCGGCCCTTTACGCCGCCAGCAGTCCTGCCCTCGTCAAGGCGGCGGAAACGCCTTTCCGCCCCCACTTGAAAATCGGTTGAGCTCGCGTTGTCGCCTATCGAGTACCTAAACAGCGTTGCCTTTGAAAACCATGCCCGCCTCGTGTCATCGGAGCGCGACCATGCTATCTATTGTGTCCGCCCACCAAGCCCATCCGGCGCGCCTTCTCCAGACTTCGTACTTGAGATCCGACGGGAGGGAGACGCTGTCAGTGTAAAGGAGCAGCATCCAATCCTGCTCCCCTCCTTCTGCGCAGAACGGCACATCAATCCGGGGGGTACGTTCTGTCTTTATTGGGGTGAGGCCGAACCATCAGCGATCAAGTGTCGGGAAGATGCGAAGGTCTGGTGGGGAAAGCTGTTGACATTCCTCCTCCGGCAAGGGACGGCCGCCGCGCTACGACGTTGGCCGGGAAAGGCGGACGCTCGCGCTCACGGCTCGGCAGCAGCCAGGTTTCAGGCGTTGGCAGAGGAGAACGCTTCAGAGCTCGGATCACAGATATTCGACGCGGTGAGGGACGATCGTCTTCGTGTGGCCCGTGGTCATCGACGAGATCGAATTGCCCTCCTCCGCGATGGCCGGAAGCTCATCACGGTCCTGCGGGAGGAGCACCGGGTCATGACGCTTCGCCAGCGTTGCAAGTGCGACAACACCGGTGCGCGCCACCTGCCCCTCAGCGCCTGCGGTGATCATGCGCGTCAACTCGCCAATCTGGCCCTCAACCTTGAAGGATGGAGGAGGTCCGAGCTGGCCTTCTACGACTACCTGCGATCGACCAATCAGGTCTGTTGCGGAACGATGGAAGACTGCCCGCTGGCGAAACACTAGACTGGAACCTGACGATGGCGAAGAACGATCAGCAGGAAGCCTTTGAAAAATTGATGTCCGCGAACCATGGCCGGATGATCGATTTCGTGAAGTTCGCGGAGACGAAGAATGCTGCGCTGCTGACTTTCTCATCCGTGTGGATAGGTGCGATCATCAACCTCCTCAAGTCGCCGGACGAGCTTCCCTTCGGGTACAAATATGCGTTTCAAGCAGCGCTTCCCCTGCTCGCGGTCGCTGCTGTCCTTTGCCTAAAGTCATTGCTGCCCCGGTTCCTGAACCAGGTGTACAAGAGTGACGACGACGTGGTGAACCTGCTCTATTTCGCGGACATCGTGAAAGGCGGGGTCAAAGACTACCCGGAGATGACCCAGAAAGAGTACATGCCTTCAGAGGGCGAGTCCGTCACGCCGACTTACGTGCGTGACCTTGGAGTACAGACCGCTATCCAGGCGTCGATCGCCTATCGCAAATTCCGGATGTTCCATTGGGCCGGATCCTTGGTGTTGATTGCTTTCGTTGTCATGGCGTTGCCGCCAATTGTCGCTTGGTTGCGCTGGGTGATCGCCCAGTTCCCCTGCTGAAGGAGTGGCATCGATGACGATCGCCGAAGACATCAAGGGGAATGCACCACTCGGACGAGATCACCATAGGATCGGGGGCAGTCGCAGTCGGGCCGGGAGCAACCGAGGGAAGCCCCAGCACCCACGGCGTTAAATCCACTTTAATTTTCTCAACCTAAGGAAGCAGCCCTAAGGAATTTGGGATAAGTTCGTGAATAACCACAACACGCCCGCGATAGTAAGATATGCAGATATGCGCGGCGTCGCGCGAATGATCTCCAAAGAGAAGCTGCAGGATCTAATTGACGATGGCCTTTTGGACGGCCCGCACCGAACGTATCAGGGTGTCGAGATCGACGTTACTCCGATCGATGAAGCCGCGCTCTCGACTTGGGAGCAAGACTGGGCCAACCATGATGGGCGGCGGTATGATTGGGATTGGCGTGTTGAAAGACAAGGTTGGCGAACTACATTAAGGTGCACGGACGCAGCCATTTGGGCGGATGGCATACTTTGTGGCTTGATGATTGGATGCGCCACTAAGGGCCGAGAATATCTTCGCATTGACGTGCTCGAGGGCTCTCCGGATCCCAATCACCCACTAAAGAACAGAATTGCTTACTGCGTGACCGAAATCGGTTTAGCTTTCGGAACGGTTTTTGGGTGTCGGCAGTTGGCCTTTATGAGGCCCGTCGATGACGCGATCCCGCTCTACGAGCAGTTAGGCTTCGAACTTGCGATGACTCGCGCTAATGTGCGATATTGCAGCCTGAGGATATGAGCGATGAAGTCCCTAAAGCTACAGCTACAGACCAAGCTATCTTCCAAGGGTTCCAGTGCCGTTGGGCGCACTCCCTCGGACGACGAACTTGCACGCCGAGTTGAAGAGTATAGAAACCGGGAACGTTCTTTGAACGCTGGGTTATGGGCGTTGGCAGATAACCTGGAGGACGAAGTGGGGGGGCGACCGGTGTTCGCCGAAGACGCACAGGGAAAGAAAGCTCAACTTAAGTACTAAGTCGCGCAAACGCTGAACGCAGAAGACCTTCACCGCCGTGCAAAAAATCCCCGCTCGGCGAAGCACTCGCTTATATCGCCAAATACTGGGATGGCCTCTGCCTATTCCTCAGCGACGGCCGCATCGAGATCGACAACAACACCGTCGAGAGAACCATCCGGCCGATGGCCCTGAATCGCAAGAACGCCCTCTTCGAAGGCGCGGTTCGATAGCGATCTTTGCCAGTTCGGCGAGCGAACTTCATACGATGTATCCTGCTCGTGCCTTTTACCGATCACCCTGGTGCGTTCGGCTGGGGTGTTTGGGCCGAGGTCGAGTGGCCTACTTTCAAGCGATATCTGGAACTATACGAAGCGGACGGTTTATCAGAGCCTGCATACAGAGGTCTCCTAGCGAATGAAATTCCCGGCTAACCGGCGATGTGGTGAAGGACATCGGCGGGGCAGGCTTGCGGATCGACGTTGTTCATCTTGGCCGAGACGATCAAGCTGTACATGGCAGCGGCCCTCTGGCCACCGCGGTCCGAACCGGCGAATAACCAGGATTTCCTGCCCAGCGCTATACCGCGCAGGGCGCGTTCGGCGGCATTGTTCGAGAGGCAAACACGCCCATCGTCGAGGAAGAAGGTGAAGGCAGGCCAGCGGTTCAGCAGGTAATCGAAGGCCTTGGCGAGATCATGATCGCGCGACAGCTTGGCACGCTGAGCCTTCATCCACGCTTCCAGCTCCAGGACCAAGGGTTTGCTGCGCTCCTGACGAACGGCCTTTCGGACCTCCGCGCTCGGACCGTGGACGTCGCGCTCGATGCCGAACAGAGCGTCGATCCGCTGCACCATTTCTAGGGCGATCGGCGAGATGACGGCCGGCTTCTTGCCCTGCGCTCTCCGGCGCGCATTCGCATCGACGTCGGCCATCGCATAAAAGGGCCGCCTCGCATGGACCCAGCAGGCTGCTTCCGTTAGCCGACTTCTTCGTCCTCAGGTTCCGTCGTCAGGACGAGCGGCTTGTCGAGATAAATCCACGGATAGTCGAGAAAGGGCCTGCATTCCGACAGGCTGAGGACGACGGCTGCTCTCCAATGATTGAGGGCAAAATCCTTATTAAATGAAGGCGTCGCTCCCCGGAGATATTCTCGAACCTGTTCGCGTTCGTCCGCGAGGCCCCGGAACATCAAGAGCGACGGCTTGAGGGGGAACATCATAATGTTGATGGAATCCACCCCGACTTTGCCGACCCGACCTGGCTTGCGCTGCGGGTTTCGGTAATTCGCGGACAGCGATTCCATTAAATCGCGGACAGCGTTTTCGCTAAATCCGGGACAGGGATTTCGCTAATTCCCGGACAGCGATTTCGGTAAATCCCGGACAGTTTTCTCGGCGACAAAAGATCGACTTTCGCCCGCGCCGTCTTTGTCATTCTGCACCTCGATTTGAGCGAGGTGGGGTGAATGGCGAGACGGAAGCAGGCGAGACTTACGAGTGTGAAGGACATTCGATCGATTTTGAGACTGGCGCACGAACAAGGGCTTTCTGTTCGGGCGATATCGGAACGGCTGAAGATCAGCAAAACGACCGTGTCGACCTACCTTCTGCGGGCTCGGGAAGAGGGTCTGTCATGCTGGCCCCTGCCGCCCGGCCTTGATGACGACGCCGTTTTGCAGCGTCGCCTGTTCCACCGCCGCGGGCGGCCGCCGCAGGATCTGGACGAGCCCAGTTGGGCGAACATCGCCAGCGAGCTGAAGCGCAAAGGGGTGACGCTGACACTGCTATGGCAGGAATATCGCGAGCGGCACCCGAATGGCTATGGATACACATGGTTCTGCGAGCGGTTTGCCGCTTTCGAACAGCGAGCCAATGCGACTTTCCGCAATCGCCACACCGCCGGCGCGGCGATACAGACGGATTATGCCGGACAGACCGTGGCCATCATCGATCCTCTAAGCGGCGAGATCCGGCCGGCGCAGATCTTCGTCGCGGTGCTGCCGGCGTCGCTCTTGACCTTTGCCTATGCGAGCTTCAGCCAGAGGCTGCCGGACTGGATCGAGGGCCAGCAACGGGCGCTGAGCTTCTTCGGCGGCGTGCCGAAAGCCATCGTCTGCGACAATCTGAAGGCGGGCGTTGCCAAGCCCTTGTGGTTCGAGCCGACGATCAACGCGACGTTTGCGGCCTTCGCCGAGCATTACGACACGACGGTCCTGCCTGCTCGTCCAAAACGGCCAAAGGACAAGGCGAAGGTGGAAGGCAGCGTCCTCATCGTCGAGCGCTGGATCCTGGCGCGGCTGCGCAACGAGCACTTCTTCAGCCTTGCCGACCTCAACATCCGGATCAGCCAGCTTCTCGACGATCTCAACAATCGGCCGATGCGCCGCATCGGCAAGTCCCGGCGTCGGCTCTTCGAGGAGATCGAACGCGCGGCACTTGCGCCGCTTCCGGCAACCGCCTTCGAATATGCCGAATGGAAATCGGCGAAGGTCCATCCCGACTACCATGTCGAGGTCGATAAGGCCTTCTACTCTGTGCCGCATCGCCTGATCGGCCGGCAGGTCGAGGTTCGCTTGACCTCCCGGATCGTCGAAGTCTTCCACGATCACAAGCGTGTCGCCAGCCACCGCCGCACCTCGCAGCGCGCCGGGCACGTCACCGTCAGCGAGCACATGCCGAAGACGCATCAGCACTACGCCAACACCACGCCGGCGAGCCTGATCAAGCAGGCCGCGAAGGTCGGCGGCAATACGGCGATTCTGGTCGAGCGGCTGATGCGCGACAGGCCGCATCCGCAGCAGGGATACCGCGCCGCGCAGGGCGTTCTGTCACTCTCGCGTCGCTACGGCCCCGAGCGTCTCGAGGCGGCATGCGAACGGGCGCTGACGATCAATGCGCTCAGCTATTCGTCCGTCAGCACCATCCTCAAATCCGGTCTCGATCAGGCTCCGCCCGCCGCCGAGCCGGTTAAGCCCGCTCCTCCACACAACAACATCCGCGGCAGCTCCTATTACCAGTGAAGAAAGGAAGCCTCTCAATGCTCACTCATCCAACCCTCGACCAGATGATCGCGCTCGGCCTGTCCGGCATGGCGACAGCTTATCGCGAACTGAGCGACCAGCCGCAGGGCAACGATCTCAGCCGCGATGAATGGCTCGGCCTGATGCTCGACCGGGAGATCGCCGTTCGTGCCGACAAGCGCCTGACCAATCGGCTGGTAACCGCCAAACTGCGCTTCCCCGACGCCTGTATCGAGAACATCGACTTCGCCGCAACACGGGGGCTCGACCGTCGGCAAATCCTCTCGCTCGCGCAAGGAGCCTGGCTCAAAGCCCATGAACATCTGATCCTCACCGGACAAACGGGAACAGGCAAAACCTGGCTCGCCTGCGCCATCGGACGACAGGCCGCGCGGCTCGACTATTCCGTTCTCTATGTCCGCATGCCCAGGCTCTTCGAAGATCTGGCGCTCGCCCGTCTCGACGGCCGCTTCCCACGACTGGTCGACAAGCTCGCCCGCGTCCAACTGCTGATCCTCGACGATTGGGGCACGCATGCCCTCACCGATCAGCAGAGGCGCGATCTCCTGGAAATCTTCGAAGAGCGCTATCGCAGGAAATCGACCCTCATCACCGCGCAACTGCCGGTCGCCCAATGGCATGAGATGATCGGCGAGCCGACGATCGCCGACGCTATTCTCGATCGTATCGTTCACAACGCCCATCGAATTGCCCTCGAAGGCGACAGCATGCGAAAACCAAAATCACGGCTGCTCTTGACCACAACGCAAAACGACGAAATCAATAGCCGCTGACATCAACCAGGCGGACGAAAGTCGATCCCGTGAAACTGTCCGGGAATTAATGAAACGACTGTCCGCGATTTACCGGAATCGGTGTCCCGTTAATCCGAAATCCGCAGCTTGCGCTTATCCTTGATGAGGATATCCTGCGGTTTCGAGCACTCGTTCAAGGGGTAGGCCATGTCTCGTACCGGCGAATTCAACGCGATTGGTCATCAGCCTGTAGCAAAACGAGAGGTTGACGTCAGCGTCGCAACTGGCGCCATGCGCGAAAAACTGTCTGCCGCTGGCCAAGACAAGAGTTCCGACAGTGGGGCAACGGAGTCGGCTGGGTCCAGTGGAGAGAAAAAGAGCGCGAGCTGACGGTGGCTGGCCCGGCCTGGACCGAGACCATAGGCTTTGCCGCGGATGTGGCAACGATAATCGGACTGGGGTATGCAGGACACCAAGTTCGTCGCGCTAGAATTGCAGCCTCTTCATCTGCTCTCGCGACTATCGTCACCAATATCAGGCATGAGATAGATAATGTCGCCGAGGCGAAACCAGATGACCTCTTTGAGGCGACCAGCAACCTATTGAACGAGATCGAAATCTCTTGTGGGATCTACTTTGACGGCCAGTTCGGCGGTCACACGGGAAGAATCGCTACGACCTTCCTGAAAGATATTCTCGCCTCGATCGAAACCAATGAAAAGCTTCTTGAGAATGCCGCACTGGCCATTGATCAGTCCGACACGTTTGAGTGTATTCGCAAGTTCTGCAAGAAGCACAAGCGGGATTGGAAAGCGCTTCGATTGGCTTCGACAGCTCATGCGACACCGACGCGGCCCCGCTAAGTGCGTGTCGCTATCGCCTTCGGGGCCTTGGGAGATGCTATAGTGCGAATTGGCCTTATTACAACGAGGCAACATGAGCCTCACCACCGCTTTTATCTCCGAACACGTCTGGGAGGCTAATCAGGTCGACCATCTGACGGCCTATGAAAAGCGGAGATCGCTCGAGCGCGCCGTTGTCACCATTCGCGAGATGCGCGACCAAGTCGGCATCCCGCCGAGCCGGACGACTGCGGATTCTGTGATCGACCTGCAGACCACCGCGGCGACAATGGAGCGGCGCAATGACGACTATGTAAGTGCGGCGCTGCTCGACCCCGCCGACATTGTAAGGACGTTGCGCATCATTCTGGATGGGGAGGAATGAGATCACGGATTTTTCCGATGTCGCGCGCTGCATAAGGAATGTCATGCTGCCGTCGTGCTCGTGTCGCATTGCATTTCCGCCGACTGACCGGAAGACGACGTTGCAATCGGCCGGACGGAAGTAGCCGACGAAAGGTGGCGGTCGGCGGATTTTTGGATCGGCTAATCGCGATGGAAGGTCGCAAGCAGGCGGCCCTGTTTGCGCTTAAGCAACCGCTGGTCCTGTGAATTGCCGTACCGAGATCATTCCTAAGTTGCAAAAATAAATCGAGAGTGTATTTTAAGGTTTCCTAACGTTCCAGTTGTTTACGTGTTGTGAGGGCCTGCGCGTGAGTGGCAGCTTGGCAAATGTTTCATCGAAAATCTTCCGCCTCTGTTTGAAGTCTACGGTCCTAGGCACGCTCATAGGTGTGTCAGGCTGTTCGACAACCCCAAATACTGGGCTTCCTGGCGACCGGTGGTCGTCGGTCGAGGGCGCAATTGTCGGAGACGTCCGACTTCAACCGGTCGCCAGCAAGGGGCCACGCGTATTTAGAGCGGTAAGGCCCTCACAAAGTGAGCAAGGCATGGACCCAGGCGCTTGGGAAGTTTCCTACGTCGTGCTCGTACCGGGGCCTTTGAAGGAAACGCGCGGAGATCAGCAGGGGCCATTTTCGAAAGAGGTCTCTGACGCCCTTATTCGGTGCGCACCAACAATCGGCGCTTTCTCTGACGAAAGCGCTTGGAGGGCTAGACCCGATCTCGCATTCAAGACAGGCGTGATTAAAATTGGCGGACGCGTTTTCTATCAGTACCAAACTCATTACGCCAAGTGGCGCTTGGTCCTAAGTGACACCGGACGAGGATATCGGATCGCCGATTTCCGTGCCCAGGTGTTCGGAGCAATCTCGCGCGTGCCGCGCGGTCGAAACGTCCGCACGACGGTAGGCGTCGGATATGCGCCCTTTAATCACGAAACAGAGAAAGCGGCCGAGATAACTTTTTCTCCCCTTGCGTTGGAATCGATAACAGCGAGGTGCAGCGGCGGTTTTCGACTGTCCGGCCCCACCGCTCGATCGGAAGACGGAGTCTGGCGCGAATCCATAGTGGGGCAGCCATTCAACGCCGTAGTCGATGTCTCAGAAGAGGTGACGCGATGACTTTGGGCGCGCAACCAGGCGGCGTATCTTATACCGTCAAAGTAAAAGCGAAAACAACGCTGGCAAAAACCTACCTGTTTGGGTCGGATAGTGTCGATCGGTATTTCGACGCTAGATGCATCATCGTATTCAGGGTCGACCCGGAAGGAGCGCCAGTCAAGATTACTGCAAAAGGTAGAGGTCACGCCGACATCGACATCTGTACGCTGCAACCATCGCAAGTCCATGCATTACAGTTATTCGATCTAAAGGCCGTTTGGGCCGAGGCCGACGAGGACCTCCGAGTTCACTGTTCAATCCTTGCAACCTCGTGACACCTAGGAGCAAGACCCATGGCCAAGAGCTCTATCCGTTCGCTTCGCGTGCAGGCAAGCCAAAGCGTCGATCTCGCCTTCAACATGCCAGGGGTCATCGCCTGGCAAAACTATGATCACAACGCTCTTTCTGGCCCTGCAAATCTTGGGCAGCGCGTTGCTAAGTTCGACGTCGAGAGTCAGGTCTACCCGGTTCTCAACACGCCTCACGACTCGATCGAAGGAATGCTAAAATATGACGCTTCCGAGTTGGCGCGAGTCCTTAAGGGGAATTCGCTCTTCGTCATTCGTAACGCCGGATTGGGGGCCTCGCTCGATCAGATGCTTCAGCAACGGCGCGGAGCGTATCTCGACAAGTTCAAGCACAGAGACGCCATTCAGACGCAAATGAACGCCTTCGTTCCTGCCATGATCGGCCACGTGACTGCGATGGAGACGGCGGGTACCAATCGATTTCAACAAATCGACGCGGCATATGGGGCGGGGAGCGTCGTAAAGACGACAAGAACTCAGACGACTGCCCCGGTGACGACGAGCAAAACCAGTGTCAATCCAGTTAGTACGATCACGACTGCGCTTAAAGACGACAATCAACCAATTGCCGGGATGATTGAGACAACGGTGCTTGATGGAAGTAATACGACGGTTCAGACGCAGAAAACCCCGCGCACAGTTGGCGCCCCGGCCACGCTTCAAGGGACGAATTGGACACCTGCGAGCGCGCCCTTTGATACTCAGATCGTAGAGACCCGCACCGCCGGGCCGCAGGACATGATCAGCGACCTACCAGCTTACAGCCATCCCAAGCTCGAGAACGTGTTTGGCTACAATCAAGCGATGGTCGCACTCCTTCCTGAGTTGCTCCGCCAAAAGACGACGGAGCTCAAGCTCGCTGACATCTCCACGATCCTATCGAGTGAGTTGAATGCGATGGATCTAGAGGTCCGCAATCTGCAACTGAACTTCGTGCATACCTACCTCGCCGCGCCGCTAGACGGAATTGTCACCGGAGTTTTCAAGGATGTAGGTGAAACGGTTGAACCAGGTGAACCTGTGATCCGCATCGAAAACGACACTACCATCTACGTGGTTGGGCGTGTTCACCATCAAGGTCCGTTATGGGTAAACCGGCAGGTCGCTATCGAACTGAAGTCGATATTTGAAGATGGAAGTTCGCATCAAATATCGGGTCCGATCGTTGCGATACGAGGACACGAGAACGACAACGATGAATGGGAGATAATCTTTCGTTGTCAAAATCCGACCTCGCACTCCGGACAGAGGGTGCTACCGCTCAATTATCATTTCGATCCCGACACCGACGTCTTCAAGGCCTTGTGAGAGATGATTTCGAAACTTGCAACACCGCAGAATGTAAGGTTGTCGGACGAGGTCGCGGGCCGCGAGGCGACGAGGCTGTGTATCGCATTTGATGCCGTAACGGACGCAGAGGAGTACTTCGTCTGGGTCAATAATGTCGAATGGCCTACGCCGATTGTCTCCGGTTCATGGATCCACCCCTTAAACGTCAACACTGAATACGCTTTGCAGGTGCAGGCGCGCGCCAGCGGCTATGCCAGTTCCGATCTTTCTGCTGCGTACCCGACGGTCACTCGCCCGCCCGTTCCAGATGCCCCGCCGCGCTTGCCCTACGACTTACAAGGCTGGGGGATCGTGATCCATTGGTCGAAAATGGGGGGATGGCCGGGCGCCGGCTCGGAACAGGTCCGGCTGTTTCGTCGAGAAGCCGGGGGCTCCTGGGTCCTTTTGAAAGAAACAGCCATGCCAGAGGACACATTCGTGGACACTGGCTACACCTTCGGTGTGATCAAAGAATACTCGTTGCAACTCGTAACTCCTTCGACCCTCTTGGGTCAGAATGAGTCGGAGCTTGGCCCGGCGACGTCCGCATACGGGCCATTCGCGATCTCTCCCGTGGGCGCACTACCTAGCCGTATCGAAGCGGCGCGAACGGCGAGCCAGCACGCCGCACGGAAATTCATGGGTATACGTTTTTTCACCGGGTGATCCATGCCAATATCTAACTTCACCGCGTCCAGACACTCATACACCCCCGCCCATCGGTTGTCCGTGACCGAACGCGAACCCATCGGCCGCGAGCGATCGTGCTTCGAGCGACGCCCCGTCGACGATAGTGCCAAACGCCACAATGGACTGGCCCCGCTTCACAAGCGCGCTCCCCAACTAGGCCTGCAGAAATTCGAACATCGCTTTGTTTCCGATTCTCCGCCTGGATCTGACGATGTCGACGTCAAGCAATCGCTTCGCGGTGGATCGCCGACCTCCATGGCGATCCGAGCGGGTCTTGCGGAAAAGGTCAGCGCAAGGCGGGCTGCGGGAGACGCGATTGCCGCGCAAAAAGGCGCGTCCATGGAATACCAGTTCCCTCCGCTGCCTGCGGACACCCAGGAACGCGAACGACGCTTCCGAAGCCGTGAAAGGGTCGAGCCAGAGGTTGCTTTTGTACACGGCTTTGAGAGTCGCCCGCTTTTGCATGGTTGGAGAGCGTTCCGCGATCCCTTCAGCAATAGTGTGGATGCTCCGGATCCTGTCCTAGAGGAGGAGCCTGGGCTCCTCAATCCCCATCTGGGCTCCGGTCCGTTCTACGGGCGCTACGTGGGACCGTCGTCACCGAATCCGAATCCCGGCCTTCCTCTCACTCCGGTGGACAAGGCGGCCTATGTTCATGACGCCGAGTACGCTGAGATCTATCAGAGGTATCAGTACAGCGAGTTCGAATATGGCCTGTCGTTCGCGAGCATGTTCGGCCTCGAAGACGAGCCCATGCTGGTGCAATACTTCGGCTGGGCCGGCAACGCGACCTCTTTGGATCCGGCGATGCAGCTCGAGCTCGCCTGGTCGGACGCAAAACTCATCGCGGGATCCTGGTACAACATAAGAGAAGGCCTTTCGAACAATTTCTATTCGGGAGGGGCCGGCCAAAGGACCCTGGTAACGGACCTCGCTTGGGCGGGAGCAATCACGGCGCTGTATGGGCGGATTTTGATGTTCCGGCTCGGGATCGCGGCAGTTGGGTTCGGCTTTCAGCTTCTGCGCGGCTTTGCCAACGTCTTTCAAAGCATGGGCCAGTCCATTGGCGGAGATGTGGGAAAAGCCGTGGGCTGGATAGGAAGTGCTGCCAACGTCATTCTCGACATCGCGGCGGCAGTAATTTCTGTTGGGGCGATGGCCGCATTTACCTACAACGTCGTCGTAGGCGCCGTTGAGGGAGCTGTCGTCGGCGGAGTCATCTATGTTGGTGGTAAAATCGTGGAGGCAGTCGGTGACGCGGCTGAATGGGTCGGAGATAGAGTCGGATGCTTTATTACAGAAGCTGTGACCCGAACGTTAGGAGAACGGGACGACGGACCGACCTTGTCACTTTTGCGTCGATTCCGGGACGAGTATGTCGCGACGCGGCCGGAGGGAAGGAAGCTGCTCCTGACCTACCTCGAACGCGCGCCAACGATCGTCGAGGCCATTGAGCGAAGCAGTGACCGCGATGTCTGGCGGGAAATACGGAGAACATGGATAGATCCTGCCGTGGCTGCCATTCGTGATGACAGGAACGAAGAAGCCCTGGGCTACTACTTGGACATGACAAGATCACTTGCGGCGCGATTTGGGGTGACGTTGTCGTACGACGGCTCGTTATATCACTGGAAGCGAGATCCACGACTCGTGGTGACGTAGGCCGCGAAGGACCTTGGCGATCAATTTCATATGCGGCGCGCGTCAGGCGAGGCGTGAACGGGTTTGGCTACAACTCAACCAGCCCGAGACGGTACAGCCCGCTCAGTCGTGGCGCGCTGCCTTCCCCGTCGCCAACTTTTGACGCGGGCTGGCTCGCCGCCATGCGTTACGAGCCATGGAACGTCAAACGGGCTGAATTAGCCCCCGAAAGGCCCGGACATGCTCCCCCACTTAGCTAAGTGGGAAGGAGTAATGTTGGTAATATGACTAGTAGCAACTTTAAGATGGAAGTCCTTTCGGGTCCGGAACGGCGACGGCGCTGGAGTACGGCGGAGAAGCTGGCCATCATTCAAGAGATGCTACCGTGGCGGGCTTTTGACTTTACCACTTTACCTCGCTTTTCCATGACAGAATGGAATGCGGTTCGGTCACCCATCGTTCTACTTCGGAGGACGCTTCGGACGCGGAGGCGATGATCTATGTGCGATAAGGGACGGTCGGTTCGGTGCAATTCGGGACGAGGGCAAAAGAGGCAGTCTGCCGTCCGCGCGGAGCCTGAGCGCCTCGGTGGCATCCATAGTGAACTTGAGCTTTTCAGCTTCTATTTCCAGTGAGACGCTACCGCCGACTGCGGCGACAGTGTTTGTGATGGCTTCCAATGATTTCAGGCCATGATCAATGGAATTTGGCCGCGCCGGAACTCTACCCTCGCGTGCGTCCTTACCTTTCCCTTCGGCCGCATCGAACAGCTTCCGGATCGACTCGGCGGCGTTTCCGGCCGCCGCCAAGCCACTCAGGCTCGAAGCGGCCAAATCCGTCAGGTACGTGATGATCGAACCATTTTCGACCTTCGCCACAGCAAGTTCGCGCCCCGGAGAAAGACCAGCGTATTCAAAGGCTAGAGTTGATATCAAAGCGGTATAGGATTTCGCGCTGATGATGCTTTCATTGGAGATGGTCAACTTTAGGACGGGTTGATCCTTGAAGAAGAAGAACATTTCGTGCTGGCTCTCTTGGATGTGGAAATGACTTTTCCCACATCGCACTTAGCGAAAGGTTGATCCCGAAACTCATCACGTGCTTCCTCGACTCCCGTGCCCCATCGTATGCGGTCAGATCCGGATCCGTCTTGGCGATGCAGTAATGGGGTCGTTCGGCGGCTTGTCTTTCCGGGCGCATGGCACGATACGCAGGGCATGGGTCGTGAGGCGCTGGCGCCGCGATCGCGATGGGGTTTCGGCAACAGGTTTCGACCGCGACGTTTTCGTCATGAACTAGTGATCCTGCTGATCGTCAGCAGTATGTAGAGCCGCGTCCGCGGACGATCGGGACGCGGTCAGTCCATCGCGTTCTTGGCGCAGTAGTTGCACTCGTCAGCGGGATGGTCTTCATAAGATCTCTTCAGGAGATCCGTGAACTCGACGGCTTCGAAGTCAGCCGCCCACGGAATGGGGCCATGCTGGCCACGATTGCGGTCGGCCATGGCGTTTCGATAGAAATCGCGTTCGAGTTTCCACTCCCCGCCATAAACGAAGTCATGATATGGGCATTTCTTCAGGTGGCCGGTGTGAACGAGGTAATCCGTCGCATCGGCCATGTAGCCTTCCTGCTCTAGCATCATCTGCTTACTATGTCCCATCGAGCGACTCCTCCATCAAGACTTTGGTCGTCAGATATGGGCTCGCCGACGTTTGAGCTCAATAGCAATTAGGGACGGATATCACCAGCTCTGGTCTCTTTCAGCCGCGACTGAGGTTGTGATATTCCTGCTCTTCGCGGTAGGCCCGTTCCATGCGGTCGATCTTCGTCGATCGGAGGCGACCGGTCGAGCGGAGGAAGATCAGCATCGCCTCGATGTCGTTGCTGCCACCGGGAGGCTCGCCATAGCCCACAGGACGTCGAGCCTGCTTCTGCGCCCAGTAGCGGATCTCGCGCTCGGCGGGACGGTAATACATGCCGAGGCGGTAAAGCCGAGTGTCTGTCCGAACCCAGCGCGGGGGCACCATATCGTCCATCTGCACGATGGGAGACGTGTGCCCATGCTCACCGTCGGTGATATCAGGTTGGTTGAAGAACCAGCCATACAGCCATGGGCGGCCGCTCTCGCTCCGCTCCTCGATAAGCCATGCTTCAATGATCGGTGTCGGGCGAAATGAAAAACTGACCCCGCATTGCCTCAAGCAAAATGTTACCGATAGTGTTGATGCTCCCGATGGGATGGTCATGGTTCTCTGTCCCGGCTCGGGGGATGGATGACACGGCGGATCAGCATGGCGACACGGACGGAACTGGTCGAGGCAATCATCGAACGATATCGATCGAGCTGTCGGGTGGACAAGCAAAGGATCCTAGATGAGTTCGTCGCGGTTACCGGATATCACCGCAAGCATGCGATCCGAGTGCTCCGCCCTAGTGAGGCCGAGCCGCCTTGCGCTCGGCAATATGCTGTCCGGTATGGTCCTGAGGTTCGGGAAGCGCTGGTGGCTCTGTGGGAAGCGTCCGATCGTCTTTGCTCGAAACGCCTGAAGCCGCTGATTCCTATTTTACTGCCAGCCCTTGAGCGTCATGGCCGGCTCGAGCTGAACACCGAGCTTCGCGATAAACTGCTAATCGTCAGTGCAGCGACGATGGATCGGTTGCTGTCAGAGGTACGTGTGGTGGCTCGCGGTGGCCAGCGTCGGCGTGCCGGAATGAGTTCTGCGGTACGCCGGTCGGTCCCGGTGCGCACTTTCGGGGACTGGAACGATCCGCTGCCCGGTTATGTCGAGGTCGATTTCGTGGCCCATTCGGGTACCTCTTCGTCCGGCAGCTTCGCGCAGACGATGGTGCTGACCGATATCGCTACGGGCTGGACCGAGTGCGTGCCGGTGCGGACGCGCGAAAGCGGTCTCGTGATCGCTGCCATAAAGCAAGCCCGCTCGCAGTTTCCATTTCCGCTGCTTGGCGTCGACTTCGACAATGACAGCGCCTTCATGAACGAACTGGTGGTCTGCTGGTGTCGGAGCCAGGGATTGGAGGTGACGCGTTCGCGCGCCTATCGAAAGAACGATCAAGCCTGGGTCGAGCAGAAGAATGGTGCGATCGTGCGAAGGCTTGTCGGTTACGGAAGGTTCGTCGGCGCGGAGGCGACGGCAGCACTGGCTCGCCTCTATGAGGCGGTACGTCTGCATGGCAACCTGTTCCAACCTTCGTTCAAGTTGCGGGAGAAGACACGGATCGGCGCTCGTGTCATCAAACGCTACCATCCGCCCGTGCCGCCTGTTGCGCGGGTGCTGGCCCATTCCGGTGTGGCCGAGGCCGACAAGGAGCGGCTGCAGGCGATGTTGGAAAGGGCGGATCCAGTGATACTGTTTGCCGGGATCCGCGCCGCCCAGGAGGAGCTCGGAAGGCGGGTCGATCGGCGTGGCCTAAACGCCAGATCCGAAGAACCGCTCGCCGTCGATCTGCAACGCTTCACCTTGAGCCTGAAGACAGCCTGGCAGGTTGGGGAGAAACGGCCGACACATCGGAGGCCATATCGTCGGACCAAGCCTTACCCGAAAAGGCCGAGCATGCTGGAGCCATTCGAGCCCCAGATTCGAGCGTGGCTTGAGGCGGATCCGGCGCTCTCGGCAGCCTCGGTCCTGCAGCGTCTGATGAGCGCCGATCCGTCACGCTTCACGCAGAAAAGCCTGCGGACGGTGCAGATGGCCGTCAAGGCTTGGCGTATCGAAACAGCCGGGCAGATTATTCTCGATGGAGACTGGATGAAGCGCGCGCCGTTATCTTCTCCCGCCGCGGCAGGAGAAGATAACGGCCATCTCAGCGCACAAAACTTCGGTAACATTCGTGGGTGAGGCAATAGGGGGGGTCAATTCTTCGATTCGCTTGACAATCGGAGCAGCGTCGAATTCTGTAGCGGTCGGCCGAGCTGCTACGAACGGATCTGCCTTAGGGGAATAGGGATCGCGAGCATTAAGGGGGCCTGCGAAAGGAACGCCCTTGCCGAACTCACCGTCAGCGTGCTCGCTGCAGACGACCTTCCAAAGACCGTGGAAGCTGTGCAGACGTCCACGGCGCCCACAGACCTCACAGATGTGAAAAGATCGCGCCGAGGCCAGCTGGAGGGCCTCATCGATCGCACGGCGAGCATCAGGTGCGACGTCTGCCGTGGCATAGTGGATACGCAAACCACCCATCTTCTCTTTAACGTGTAGCAGCGTGAACGAGCCTCCTGCAGTCATCGCTTTGTCGGCATCGGCGAAGAATGCGTGCAGGATGCCCAGCCAGCCATCGCCGCACTCGATCGCCAATGGGCGGTCGCCGAATCCGAAGTGCTGGTATCGATCGCCTAGGCCGGTGATCAGGCTCATGGCTTGCATCCTTTTTTTTGCGAGAAGTGATCGCGTTCCATCCTGAAGGGTCAGTCGTTGTCGGTGTCTGAACGACGTATGCGCCGCCTCCACCCCATTGATTTTGCGTGTTTGTGACCATTGAGGTTTCTGCCTTTCTGCCAGAATGTTTTCGGCAAGAGCTGGAGATTTGGCATGGCGGATGGTGAAGGATTTGTCGGACGATGCGAAGTGGTGGAGCCTCGTCGGGGAAACCGACGCTGGCCCAATGCTGTGAAAGCGCGGATTGTTGCGGAGAGCCTTCAGCCTGGAACCCGGGTCGCTGACGTAGCGCGTCGTTATGATCTCGTTGCACATCAGCTTTCGAGCTGGCGACGACAGGCGCGTCAGGGTCTTCTGGCGCTGCCTGCTGAGCTGCTGCCGGTCATGCCGGCCTTTGCGGACGGATCTATCGAACCTGCCTTCGTGCCACTGGCGATTACGACGGAGCCGAACATGACTTGTGATGCTTTGCCGACCCCGGAGCCGGTCGCGGCCGCTTCGCAGATCGTGACGGTAGAAATAGGGGCAGACCTCGTGATGCGGGTTCCCGGCGATGTACCGGTTGATCGGGTGGCGGCCTTGGTGCGTGCGATGCGAGCGCCGGCATGATCGTCGCGGGCCAACGCTTGCCGATCCTGATCGCGACGCGGCCGGTGGACTTCCGCTGTGGCCATCAGGCGTTGGCCTTGATGGTGCAGACCGAGTTAAAGCTTGATCCGCATTCCGGGGTGACGGTGATCTTCCGGTCGAAGCGCGGGGATCGTCTGAAAATCCTGGTATGGGATGGCACCGGAATGGTGCTGACCTACAAAGTCTTGGAACAGGGCAGCTTCGCCTGGCCCAAGGTGCAGGATGGAACGATGCGGCTGTCGCGGGGACAGTTTGAAGCCTTGTTCGAAGGGCTTGACTGGCGACGCGTGATGGCGCGGCGAGTGGTGCCCCCGGCTGCGGCAGGATGACTCACCAGCTTAATTTTGGCATTGTTTTATTGGGCTTTTCTGCTTCGCTTTGCTATGAAGACACATGTCGAAGCCGATCGATCTCAGCCAGTTCCCGGACCTCCCTCCCGAGGTATTGAATGCCTTTGCGGCAGTGCAGTTCGAGCTTTCGGTCGAGCGTGCGGCACGCCAGCATGAGCAGGCGGTGGTGGCCGAAAAGGACGCCTTCATCAGCGAGCTGAAGCAGCTGATCGAGAGGTTGGAGAGCCAGGTTCAGGACTATCGGCGCACGAAGTTCGGGCCGAAATCGGAAAAGCTTGATCCGACGCAGATGGAACTGGCGCTGGAGGACCTGGAGACGGCGATTGCCGAAACGCAGGCCCAGATCGCCTTCGTCGAGGAAAAGATCGCGGCCAGCGCCGTTGATCCCGCAAAGGCTGTTCCTCGCAAGGAGCGGAGGCCACGCGCACTGCCCCAGAGCCTGCCGCGGGTCGAGCGGGTGATCGAGCCCGACAGCATTGTCTGTCCCTGTGGTTGCGGCAACATGGTTCGGATCGGCGAAGATCGGACGGAACGGCTCGATCAAATTCCGGCACGCTATCAGGTGATTGTCACGGTCCGCCCGAAATACGCTTGCCCCAAGGGGCGCACGGGCGTCGTTCAGGCCAGAGCGCCGGCGCATTTGCTGGAGGGCAGCTGGCCGACCGAGGCCCTGTTGGCGCAGATCGCCGTGTCCAAGCATTCCGAACATATGCCGCTGAACCGGCAGGCCGCGGTCATGGCCCGACACGGAGTGCCGATCGACCGCACGGTCCTGGCAGATTGGATGGGTCGGACAGGTGCTGCGGTCGCGCCGGTGGTCGACCACATGGCCAAACGGCTGATGTCGGAAAGCGCGCGGCTCTATGTCGACGAGACCACGGCTCCGGTGCTGGATCCCGGGCGAGGCAAGACGAAGACCGGTTATCTCTGGGCCGTGCTGCGCGACGACCGCGGCTGGAACGGATCTGCGCCACCGGGCGTAGTGTTCCATTATCGACCGGGGCGTAAAGGCGAATATGCAGCAGAAATCCTCGACGGCTTCAACGGCACGATCCAAGTCGATGCCTACGGTGGCTACTCGCACCTGGCTACGCCAGACCGCACGGGCGGGGACCCGTTGAAGCTGGCCTTCTGCTGGGCGCATGGTCGCAGAAAGCTGATTAAGGCCAAACCCAAGAAGGGGTCGCCCATCGTCGACGAGGCGCTGTTGGGCATCGCCGCCCTCTACAAGATCGAGGATAGCATCCGCGGTTGCGATCCCGATCATCGCCGGGCTGTCCGCCAGAACCTGTCCCGTCCGCTGGTGGACGAGTTCTTCACCTGGTTGGCAGCTCAGGCCAAACGCGTCTCGCGCAAGTCCGACCTCGGCGAAGCCATGGCCTATATGCTGAGACGTCAAGACGGCTTCCGACTGTTCCTGGACGACGGCTGCGTCGACATCGACTCCAACCTCGTCGAAAACGCGATCAGAAGCCCCGCCATGAACCGCCGCAATGCGCTATTTGCCGGGCACGATGAAGGCGGCCGTAATTGGGCCCGTTTCGCCAGCCTGATCGGCACATGCAAGATGATTGGTGTCGAGCCCTATGCCTATTTGCGCGATCTCTTCATCAGCCTCGCCAACGGCCACCTCGCCAAAGACATCGAGGCCCTCATGCCCTGGGCCTATGCGCAACGCAGCGCCTCACAATGAGCTCGTCCGGGACTCCCCGATGAGCTCACAGGACCTTCCGCAAGCGATCGACATCGCCGTTGCAACCGCAAAATCAATGGGGCGGAGACGCCGCATACTGAACGACTGAGGGTAATATTGTTGAAGTCGGGCGCCAGCGAATTTGGAACCATTCCGACCGCTCAAGCAGTACTTTCTGAAGTTCTTGCCCGTCATCGTGCGGGGGAAATCAGGCTGGCTGGATGTCAATACTTGCAAGATCGAACACGGCGTAGCCCTCGCTCGTTACAATTCCGTCCTCGCCCAGCCAGTCCTGCCGAATGGTCCCAGGCTTTGCTATCGCAAGGTGATCAAGTGCGATGACCATCGCCGTCCGCCGCCTCCTGATTGAAGGTATGCGTATATTTCCCAAGTCGGCCAAGGAGTTGACTGGCCGAATTCCAAACCGCCCAGCGACTGCTATCGAGTAGACGCCCTCGTGCGGGTGTTCAGATGGCAAATCGGAGAGCGAGATATCGCTTGCAGTCGTGTTTTCCTTTGACCGATCCCACAGGTCTCGAGCCGCCGGCTGCGCCTTGATCCTAAACAGCGGACCTGGATCGACTGTGCTGTCGCTTCTCCGCAGACTGCGAAGCATGGGCCTGCCCAGCCCTTCCGCCATCGAGGCGAGCCAGGTTCGCGCAATTCCTCCCCGATAGCTCGATGCCTCGTCGTCTGTAAGGGATCGCCCTCGACCTGGGGGATCCCACATAACGATGTGTGGATCGTGCTGTTTACGGTCCGTCGCCCAAAAGTTCGCGACCACCCAGCCCTTTGCGGCTAAGGAGGCTCCTGCTGGGTCGAAGACGTCGATCCGGTCGAACTGATCCTCGCCATTTTTCACGCAGGTCGGCTTTTCGGGAGGCTTAAACTGCTTGTCTCCGCCCGACAGGACGCCCTTCGCCTCACCAAGGATAAAGTCATCGGAGGTTCCGCTCCAGGCGATCCAGTCCGGTATGTCGCCGGAGGCATTCCGTTTCACTTGGGTCCCGTTGCTCAACAGCGTCGTGTTGCGCTGCAGGGGAACGAAGAACCGCGCTGACGTGCGCGCTCCCAGCATCGCCCTTGCAAGATATCGACCGTACAACCCGGATTGCGCACGCCGTATTTCCGCGCTGTTGCCCATATCCTGCCACCTCAGCCAATAGGTATCGCTCTGGCTAAGTTGCTCGGAAAACAACCGGAGCCATGCGGTCGTCAGGAGACCTGTCTGGAGGGTCTCCTGCGACGCCGCAAGTGCCATGCGCCACATGCTGATCGCCGCTATCGAGGTTCGGTCGTGGGACGGAGTGACCGTCCTCACCCACGCGTGTCGGATTGGAAACGGCATTAGCAGTGATCTCGCATTGAAGACGTAAAGGCGAAGGCATGGCGTGGGGGACGGCGGTGACGAAGTCGCATTTAGCTCCCGGACACCAACATCTGATCCCTTTCAGCCAGCACGCCTTGACCCTTCAGGTGCTCGATGCGCGAAGCGATCGCGTCGCGTAGCTGACTGCTGGTCGCCTTGAAGCCCATGCCTCTGGATACCGCGTTGATGGCCTCATCGGGCGTCGCACCCAAACTCGACTGCACGGCAGACTTCAGACCCTCGTCGATTTCCATCGGCGGAAGCATCTCGACGCGACGGAGCCCCAGGGAGGTGACATTGCTACGATCTCGGAGCGTGATGCCTGCTCCGGGCCACAACAGGAATTCTCCCGACCTGAGGATGTCGCCACCATTCACGGCGACGCGGATCGCGTTGCCCACGTGGTTGTCGATGCGGTTGCCAGCGCGCTGAAGTCCCCAGGCAGTCCGGATTCGAGTGACGATCTCGTCTCGGTGAACCGGTCCTTCGACCGCTACCGTTTCCTTGATGAGCTCGACCATTCGGCCTGTCGGCAGTTCGTGCAGCTCTCCGGAAATCTCCGGGCGCAGTTCGGCTTCTTGGTAGAGGTTGTCCTGGTCCCGTTTTGCGATCGGCTGGAGACCGATCTCCGTGACGTCGTCGCGCTCTATCGTCACCACCTCGATTGGAACGGCATGCGACGGCGCCCGCGGCTTGCTGTCGGACAGCGCGTACGTCTTCGCCCGCTCGATGGCACCGACAAGGCGTTCGAGTTCGGCCTTCGGCCGCTGAAACCAGTCCGTGCTCCAGATCCGGTGGATGGACCACCCGTGGTCCTCAAGAACCGCCTGGCGTAGCCGATCGCGATCACGGGCCGACCGCGATTCGTGATAGGCCGCACCGTCGCACTCGATGCCGAGAAGGTATTTTCCCGGAACCTCGTCGTCCGCGATCGCAAGGTCGATGAAGAATCCGGCGATGCCGACCTGTGGGTGCACCTGGTAGCCCCGCTCCTGCAGCGCCCCCATCACCTGCTCTTCGAAGACGCTGTCCATCCCCCGGTCGGTGCGCTGGGAGATCGAAAGGCGCCCGGTACGGGCATAGTGAAGGAAGAGCTTGAAGGCAAAGACGCCTTTGCCCTTCCCGCGCTCGAGATCGATGTCCTCGTCGGTGATCGATGCGTAAACCTCGCAACGCCTCTTTGCACGGGAGATCAAAACGTTGAGCCGCCGCTCCCCGCCCTCGGCGCCGAGGGGGCCGAACCGCATGCCCATGTATCCCTGCGCATTCCGGGCGTAGGCGACGGAGATGAGGATCACGTCACGCTCGTCGCCCTGCACGTTTTCGAGGTTCTTCACGAAGAACGGCTCGTTCGGATGCGAATGGAAGAACTGCTCGGTTTCGGGATGGTGCCGCCGCAGCAATTCCAGTTGATCCTGGATTTCGCGCCGCTGCTTGATAGAGAACGCTGCGACCCCGAGCGAGAGGTTTGGGGACTGCAGCGCGTGGCGGATGATGGCCTCGGCGACGACCTTGGCCTCCACTTTGTTCGCTCCGTCTTCAAAGATTCCGTTCGGCACGTGATGGAAGCGCAGACCCATGCCAGCTTCCTTCGTGTAGGGGCTCGGCACGATGAACAGCTTGCTATCGTAGAACTGAGAGTTCGAGACTGCGATCAGGGACTGGTGGCGGCTGCGATAATGCCAGCGGAGCATGCGTTCCGGCAGGCCCCTTGCAGAGAACAGACCGAGGATGCTCTCGATGTCGGAGACCTGCGCCCCGTCTTGATCGTCATCCTCCTCAGAGCCTCCGGACGTCATCTTCGAGAAGAAGCGGGTGGGAGGGAGCTGCCGCTCGTCGCCGACGACGACGACCTGCCTGGCCCTTGCAACCGCGCCGAGAGCGTCGACCGGCTGGATCTGACTGGCCTCGTCCATCACGAGCAGGTCGAACTCCAGCACGCCCGGAGGCAGGAACTGAGCTATCGACAAGGGGCTCATCATAAAGACCGGCTTCAATGCTTGGACGGCGGGGGCGGCACGCTGCATCAACTGCCGGATCGGCATGTGGCCGCGACGGCGGGCCATCTCGCCTCGAAGGATGCCGACCGGCCCCATCCCTGTAATCGCCGGAATTTTCCTGTGGTGCGCGCGAACGACCTCAAGCCTGGAAAGTGCCATCCTGCTGCGGTCGAGGTTCGCGAACTCCCCGACGAGTCGGTTGTGGACCTCGCCATCGAAACGCGCCAGCTCCGGATCGTGGCTGTGCTGATCCCGGAGGATGGCCTCGTAGAAGGCCATCTCGAAGGAGACGATCGTATCGTCGGGAGCGATCCGGCCGTCTTCGAGACGGTGGACGACTTCTCCAACGCCCGCCCCGACCGCGTCTTGAGCCCGTCCCTTGTACGCGGCCCACTTCGATAGCTGCTCCTCGGTGGCGATCCACTCGGCGAGCTTTCCGTCGAGCCGGGCAAGGTCCAGGGTGGCGACCCTCGAAGCTCCTGCCACGAGGGGCAGGTCGGCCCTCAGGAATTCGAGGATGTCCGTCACGGTTGCCGAGAAGGCATCGCTCGCGGCGAGCGTTTCCGCTGCGATCGCCGCGACGCGCCGACGGTCGGCCACGCGAGACGCCAGCAGACGTATGTCCGGGTTTTCGGAAATCCACTTGCTGATCTCGGACAGAGAACCCCAGTTGGAGCCCGAACCTTGCCATTCCGGCCCGAAGGTCGCGCGTCCCAGTTCAGCCGCGTCGTCGATCGTCGTCTTGAGTTTTTGAAGCGAGGCGAGAAGGCGCAGCATCTGCACGCGCCCGCCCGCATTTTCAGGCATCGCTCGCGTCTGGCTCGCGTATGCGCGGTCCGCCTCGGCAATATCTCGGAGGACCGGCGTGGCCTGAACGAGCCCCACTTCCTGCGGATCGACCGTGTCCGGGAACAGACTCGCGGCGCCTTCGCCGAGGTCGATCCAAAGCTGAATCAGATGGCGCCTGGTCTCGTTCAGGAGCGTCTGGGCCTGATCGCATCGGGTCGCAACCGCCTGCTTGTCGGTCAATCTGCTGGCGATGAGGCGTGCTTCGGCGCTCACGCCGCGCAGGCTCCGCATCCAAAGGACGAGGTTCTCCAGTGGCTTCGGATCGGTGCGCTCGCCGCGCCAATCGGCGCCGAATGCGGAGCGTCCGAGAGGATCCCCCTCCTTTATGGCGGCCCGTGCCTGCTTGCCCTTGTGAAGCAGATCAAGGATTCGTACTGTTTCTTCCGGAGCCGCTTCCGGCATGACCGTTCTGAGAAGCGCTTTTGCCTTTCTCCATTCGCCGCTAAGGAACTTGAAGAAGCGGGTCCCGTGCATTGCGACCGCTGCTCGCGCGGCCGTAAGGTCCGTATCCCAAGCCTGATCCGAGACCTTCCCGCTCAGTTCGGCGCTGATCTGCCTGAAGGTCGCGACGGCCTCCGCGACGTCGTTCGCCTGATCAAGGCCGCGTTCCCAGATAGCTGCCACGAAGGCGTCGGGGCTGGCGTCCGGCGCCTCGGCGACGCGCTGTCCGATCGCGATGAGCCGCTCGATGGAAGCCAGCGTCGGGGACGCGTTGACGCCGAGGGTCGTCCGCAACCCGTTCGCCGCGGTCAGGAAGCGCGGGATCAATCCCGTGAGTTGCGCTAGGGTATCGAAGCCTGAATGCGGAAAGTCCTTCGGTAGCCGTTCGAATTGAGCGAGGAGTGGCCCCGGTGCGAGGTCCCAGGCGCCGTCAGCCATCAACGACGCGAATTGTTGCGACAGCCGTTCGAACGTGGATCCGTCCTCAAGGACCTTCGCGACCTCGCTGCCACGTGTGGCCCAAGCGGGGCCTGCCAGCGCCTCGTTGCTTGCCTGCTCCGGGCAAGTGGCAAGTCTAGCAGCCAGCGCCGCCTCCTCTGCGAATGCCTGGAGCGTCGCAGCCGCCGGGCGGTGCAACTGCTCCGACACCTCGCCGATCGCTTCCACGACCTTCGCAAGCTCGATCCTCACGTCGGCGAGACGTCTCATCAACCGTTCGAGATCGAGCGGCGTGATCCCTGTCAGGCCGACTCCATACCAAGGGTGTCCGGTCGGCAGCCCTATGTCCCTGATGCGTTCAGAGAGTTCGGACAGGAGCATGACGACGCGCTCTCTGGTCACGGGGGACCACTTGGTCGCGTCTGACAAGTAGATCTCGGAGGGCGGCATGCCCTGCCGGCGGAGGCGGGCGAGATGGCCGATGACCTGGTACGGGGAAAGCTCATACGGCATGTAGACCTGATGCAGGCGCGCCGGATGGGCGTTCAGCGCGTCCCGCGCTTCCGTCAGCCGTTGATCCAGCGCCCCGCCGGCATCGCCCTTTGGAGCGCCAAGATCCCAGGTGTGGTGCAACTGGGCAAGGAGCGCTCGTTTGTTCGCCTTGTTGCTGTGGAGTTCGAGGCAGGCGTCTCCCGCCCCGGCCTGGTCGAGGCGCCGCTTGACGACCTCGAGCGCCGCCATCTTCTCCGCGACGAAAAGCACCGACTTACCGTCGGCGACCGCCGCCGCGATGATGTTCGCGATCGTCTGCGACTTTCCAGTGCCCGGCGGTCCCTGGATGACGAGGTCGCGGCCGCGTCGTGCCTCATGGATCGCGATCGTCTGCGAGCTGTCCGCGTCGACGATGTGTGTCATGTCGCTCGGGGCGATGTGCTCGTCGATCTTGGCGTCCTCGGCCAAGAGCGCCTCCGTGCGCGAGAAGCCGTTGGAGACCAGCGAGGTGATGAGCGGGCGATCCGTGAACCTTGCAGTGTCGGGCCAGAGCGCTGGATCGAGGTCGCGATACATCAGGAACTTCGCGAACGAAAAGAAACCTAGAACGATGTCATCGGGCTGAACGCTCCATGTAGGCTTCAGGGACACGGCTTGCGCCACTTTGGCAACGTAGTCCTCCAAGGAAAACTCGTCCGACGCCTCAAATGACGGCATCGTGATCTTGTGGACGCGATCGAGAAATGCTTCGAGCGAGAGGTTGGATGCGAAATCGTCCTGTCGAACTCTCAGCTTAAACCGCTCGGCGGCGCTCCCACGCTCGAGCGACACGGGCACGAGGATCAGGGGCGCATAGCGGACATTTTCGGCATTGTTCGGGTCGATCCATTTCAGGGTGCCGAGGCCGAGGAACAGAATGTTGACACCCTGCTCCTCTTCGAGCGTGCGGGCGTCGAAGTAGAGGTCGAGGAGCCGCTTTTGCAACGCGCTGGGCGTCATCCGCGTCTGCAGCTTCGTGTCCGCGTGGCGGACCAGGCGGCCGCTTTCGTCCTTGTCTTCGTCGTCGGGAAGCGCAAGTTCGACGAGTTCCTCCTCCTTCTCGCCTTCCTTTGGCGCCCTGCCCTTTGCGCCCGCGAGGCGGATCGACTATTCGCCTTGAAAAGTGACACCTAGCGTCGTTGAACTGGGACGCCTCGTTCCCTTGCGCCAGACAACTCATGGAGGGTCGAGCAGAACATTCCTGGCGGCAGCGTGGAGGTTCTGGCCGCGCAGTCTCGCTACGATAGCCTGCTGCGCCGCCGATGCTTTACGGCAGACTTCAGGTAGCGAAGTCCACCAAAGCCGTCCTACGTCACTGAATCGAAGGAGCAATTCCAGAAAATTTCCCAACTTGCAGAAGCTGAGGTTGAGGTGCAGACGTCGACCTCGTTTAGTTGGAGCCCTGCGCTTATAGTCGGACCTCGTCCGATGAGCGTCAGCGACAGCGGACACTAGCCCAGCGTACCTGCGAACCGTTCCGGCCACCTCTCGCGTTGAAAGACCTCGCCGATGAAGTCGATAAACACGCGAGTTTTTGCGGGCAGCAAGGTCCGGTTTGCATAGTAGATCGAAATTGGACCAGCGTCCGCGTACCATGCAGGTATTAAGCGGACAAGCTCGCCGTTCTCCAGGTGGGGTAGTGCATCGGGTTTCGCGATCATGGCGACGCCAAGTCCGAAAACCGCAGCCGACCGCATTGCTGCTGGGTCGTTGACGACGATCCTTTCCTTCAGCGCCGCTGGCTGCTCTTCGCCGGCAACGTTTCGCATCTGCCATTGCCGGATTCGACCAGTGCGCATCGAGCGCATGACAATGCCGTCCAGCTCGATCAGGCCAGATGGGTCGTGTGGCTGAATGCGATCATGCATGTATGAAGGAGAGGCAACCGCGACGATGTGGGCGGAGGCCAGTGTCTTTGCGATGATGCCCGGGGTCAGAGCGAAGCCACCTCCGATGGCCGCATCGTACCCCTCGGCGATCAGGTCCACCTGACGGTTTTCAAACATCCATTCAGGCCTGATCTGCGGGTATCGACGCATGAATTCTGGCAAGGTCGGAAGAATGTATTCAACTCCAAATGTCGCACTCATACTGAGCCTCAGCACGCCCGCTGGTTCGGCTTGATCGTTGGATGCCTCGACAATGGCACCTTGGAGGCTCTCCAAGTGATCACGCACCGAATGAAGGAAGCGCTCGCCAGCCTCCGTGAGCGTCAGACTTCGCGTGCTGCGATGGAAGAGCCGAAGCTTCAGGTTGGATTCGAGGGCGGCGACGTTCCTGCTGACAGCCGCTGGCGTCAGCCCCAGCCTGCGGGCTGCCGAAGAGAAGCTGCCAAGCTCGGCGCTGCGGACGAAGGATTCCAGATTAGCCAGGGTTTCCATGACGCAGCTTTCAATGATTGCTTGAAATTAATAACAGCCAATACCGTCTAATCATAGAGGAATAAGAGGGCGATATTCACTCCATCGAACCAAGCAATGGAGTGACCACAATGACCAACATCTCTCTGAAACTGTCCGCCAAGACCGCTCTCGTCACAGGCGGTTCGCGCTCGATCGGTGCAGCCATCGCAAAGCGCCTCGCGGCAGATGGAGCCGCAGTCGCCATCACGTACAGCGCCTCGCCGGAAAAGGCAGCCGCAGTCGTGAAGGAAATCGAACACGCAGGCGGTCGTGCCATCGCCATCCATGCCGACTCCGGGAACCCTGAATCCGTCCGGGCCGCAGTGGCCAAGACGGAGGAAACCTTCGGCTCCCTCGATATCCTCGTCAACAATGCCGGCATCGCGCTCGGCGGTCCGATCGAGGACATCAAGTTCGAAGACTACGAGCGCATGATCGCGGTGAACGTGACGGGTGTGTTCGTCGGCACGCAGGAAGCTGCACGCCGCATGAAATCGGGCGGCCGCATCATTCACATCGGCTCTTCCATGGTCCGCTATGCGGCCTTTCCGACAGCCTCTCTCTACACACTGACCAAGGGAGCGGTCGCCGGCTTCAACCGCAGCCTCGTGCGTGACCTCGGCCCGAAGGGCATCACGGTGAACACCGTGCACCCCGGCCCGACCGACACCGACATGAATCCCGACGGAGGTCCCGTCTCGAAGATCGTCGGCCCCGGCATGGCAATCGGTCGCTATGGCAAGGACTACGAGGTCGCCAGCGTCGTGGCTTATCTCGCAAGCCCCGAGGCCGCCTTCGTGACCGGTGCTGACATCGTCGCCGATGGCGGCTTCACCGCCTGATCATCAATCCATCCAGGAGACCACCAATGTCTATTGGCATCATTGGAGCCGGCGAGATCGGCTCCGCATTCGCCCGCGCGCTTGCACAAAACGGGATCGCCGCGACGATCTCCAACAGCCGCGGTCCCGACACGCTTCGGGACCTGGCAGTCGAACTGTCGCCTCACATCACGGCAGGCACCATCAAGGAAGCGGCCGAGGCCGATCTCGTCCTCGTCGCCGTTCCGTGGTCGAAGCTGCCAAAGGCGTTGGCGGGCCTTCCCGACTGGGCCGGCCGCATCGTGATCGACGCCAACAACCCGATCGAGCGCCCTCTCTTCCAGCCGGCCGAACTCAATGGCCGTCTGTCAACGGAAGTCTTCGCTGATCTGGTCCCGGGCGCTCGTGTCGTAAAGGCCTTCAACCATCTCCCTCCGCATCTGCTCTCTGGTGATCCGCGCGCCGAGGGGGGAAGCCGAGTCCTCTTTTACTCGGGGGACGACGCGAGGTCGAAGGCCGAAGTTGGTGCACTGATCGCCAAGCTGGGCTTCGCGGGGATCGATCTCGGTCCGATCTCGGTCGGCGGAAAGCTCGTGCAGTTCCCGGGCGGTCCGCTCCCCGCACTCAACCTTGTGAAATTTGGATGACGAACTTCGGCCGGAAGCTCACGCCTCCGGCCGAACGCTCTCACTGATAAGGGACCTTCAAATGGATATGCCTGTTTCACCCAGCTATGCACAAACTCGTGCGCATGATACCCCGCTTGCGTCCTGGGCCGCAGTTGCCAGCGTCGGAGTTGGCGCATTCGCTCTCGTCACGACGGAATTCCTGCCTGTTGGACTATTGCCGCAGATCGCAGCGGACATTGGAATCAGCGAGGGACAGGCTGGCCTGATGGTCACGACACCGGGCATCCTCGCCGCCATCGCCGCCCCTCTCACCATAGGTCTTGCGGGTCGGTTCGACCGCAAGCACGTGCTGGTCCTTCTTCTGGGGCTGCTTGTGCTGTCAAATGCAATTGTTGCGATGGCGACCAGTTTCCAGGCGCTGATGTTCGGCCGCGTGCTGCTGGGGATCGGGGTCGGTGGCTTCTGGACGATCGGGGGGTCACTTGGTCCGCGCCTTCGTCCCGGAGCGGAGGGTGGACGTGCGACGTCACTGATCTATTCCGGTGTGTCGCTGGGAACGGTTGCCGGGGTTCCGGCGGGCGCACTCGTCGGGAATCTACTGGGATGGCGTCTGTCGTTCGGACTGGCATCTGGAGTAGCCATTTTCGTAGTTGCGGCACTCCTGTTGCTCTTACCCTCGATCAAGCCACAGCAGTCATCCGGACTGGCCCAAGTCCCAGCCGTACTTCGAAACAGAAAGACGCAAGTGGGCCTGCTTGCCGCTGTGCTGATATTCATCGGGCAATTCGCCGCCTACACCTACATCACACCTTTTCTCAATCAGGTATCGCATATCGACGCCGCCGCGCTCAGCGCGCTCCTTCTTGGATACGGTATTGCCGGCTTCCTCGGGAATCTATTCGGCGGCTGGGCGGTAGGCAAACACCTGAATCTTGCCTTGTCCGGGACTGCTGCGTTGATCAGCTTGTCGGCGTTCGGCCTTGCGGCGACCGGGGATAGCGCCGTGGCAGCGACGATCTGGACGCTGGCTTGGGGCTTCGGCTTTGGAATGCTTCCTATCGCCATGCAGACCTATATGTTCAGCTCCGCGCCTGACCAACTCGAAAGCGTGGCGGCATTGTTTGTTTCGACTGCACAAATGGCCATTGGAGCAGGAGCATTGGTTGGCGGTTTAGCGGTCGATCACTTTGGAGTCGCAAGCGCGCTAGTGATCGGTGGCGGGGCCGCCCTTCTCACCGCTCTGTTAGTCGGTGTGTCTTCAGTAAACCGATAGTGAGTCGCCGCTGCGTAAGCCGGCCCGGTTTACGTCCGACGGACGATCGTGTTCGTGCGTCCTTCGACAGTAGCGTTACGCGATAGGCGAGCGCATAGCCGCCATCCCCCGAAACATCAATAGAATCATTGCCTTAGAAATTTGGGACAATCCAAGCTTTCAACTGGGACATTTCACGCTGGCACAGTGTACTGGTAACCCACTGATTTCGTTTGGGTGCTTAGGACAATTCTATTGGCTTCGCAGAGGCCCCCCCCCCCTCGCTCGGCCGCTGCTGACTGACAATAATTGCGCCAGCCCGAAGTTGTACTTCGGGCTGGATCGTTAGGCGGAACGAAACATGAATGTCGTTCCGGGTGGACTGAGGACGAGCCGATCTGCCGTACGCGCCACTCACCGAGAACGGAGTTCCTTTGACTGTCCCGATCCTCGATATCATCCTGACCGACCCAAGCGCCGAAGACCTGCGCGGCATCACTGCGACGCTCAATGCCTACAATGATGCCCGCAGCGGCATGGCTGATCTGCCGGGATTTGCGATCGTCGTGAGGGAACACGAGACGAGGACCGCAATCGGCGGGCTTTACGCAACGGACGGCTACGGCTGGGCCTTTATTCGCTACCTCGCCGTTCCCGAGCAGTATCGCGGCCAGGGCCTTGGCCGGCGATTGATCGAGGAAGCGGAGAGCATCGCGCGGCAGCGTGGTTATATCGGCCTATGGCTCGACACCTTCGAATTCCAGGCCCGCCCCTTTTACGAAAAGCTCGGATTCGAAGTCTTCGGTGAACTCGAAGGCGGTGAAGGCGCGATTGCGCGCTATTTCCTGAAGAAGAGATTCGGATAACGAACACCGCGCGGCGGCGGGGACCTTCGGCCTACGGCGTCGGATCGAGCCCTTCGCGCAGTTCGTTCGGGACGACGGGTCCGGCCATCCAGTGGAGTTCACTCGTGATATGGCCAGGCCGAACCCATTTGGCGATGCTATCGAAAAACCGACCAGCGCTGCCCATTCCCGCTGGGTAAGGCATCCGATCGGCAAGCCGGATGACAAAGCCTTCCTGGCGCGACGTATCCAAGCCTGACGCCACCTTTTGAATGACGCCCTTGCCGAACGATCCATCATAGAGGACCGGCACCGGCGCGATTTCCAGCATCGTCAGGATTTCCAGCGTGGTATCCCAGTCGAGGAGCTCGTTGCGGTCGTCCCATACACCGAAGCCATAGAAGAATGACTGCAGCGCGTTGCCGGATGCACGTGTGTAGGCGACCGAGTGCCGAGCATAGAGATATTCGCCCGAAATCCGCCAGTCATCCGGGATATCAGGTGCGCGGCGCGCGTGGTAGGCGCGCAGCCAATCACGCGACGGATGATAGCCGCTGTCCGGCGATCGGGCATAGGCTCTGGCCGCGGTCAGTGTCGTGCATTCGCCATCCATTTTTTCGGTGATGATCACACGTTTTCCCAGGAAGACCGCAAGATCCGGTATCCGCTTGTCGTCGTTCTGGAGCCCGGGGCTTGTGGGCAGGTGGTAGGTCCGCGGGTATTTCAAATCGTCCATCAATGCGCCCCTGCTCGAACCGAGTTGCCTTCTCGATACGAGAATATGCGGCTGCCTGTCAAAGTTGCATTCGCGAAGACGACTTTTGGCGGATGACCGGCCTCGCTTCTTACGTTCTGAACGGACCAAGGTCTGCTACGTTGCCCTTGCAAAGACCGTAGATTTGTACATGATCCCACTTGGGATGGGGCCGTAGCTCAGTTGGGAGAGCGCCGCAATCGCACTGCGGAGGTCGAGGGTTCGACTCCCTTCGGCTCCACCAGGAGGGCCTGCAGATATCATGCCTTGCGTTTCCGCAGCGAGAATGGTTGCTCGGTTGGAAACGCCGCTGATTTGTAATCAGCAGGCCGGCGGGTCGAATCCCTCCCCCGCTACCATCCGCTCAGTGTCCGACCCGGAGACATAGGTGACAGTTTGTCCCTGAGACATGGGGACAACCACATGCTCTCATAGTGAACGCCGGCGGAATGTCTCTTCGTCTAGAAGATGCAGTTGGTCCCTGTCTTCTTGGAAATTGCATCGCGCGAACCGGTTGTCGAACAGCCGCGATAGGTTTACCTTACGCCTGCTGATGACGGTACCAAGGTCCTATTCGGGGTTGGATCGACATGCGCGTCAAAGATGTAATGACGACATCGGTCGTCAAGCTATCCCCTGACAACAGCGTCAGACAGGCAGCCCGGATCATGATCGACAATCACGTCAGCGGCCTCCCCGTCGTTGACGATGAAGGTCGTCTGGTGGGCTTGATCAGCGAGGGTGATCTCATCCGTCGGACCGAACTCGGAGGCGGCATCCCGATGGTGGATGTGACGATAGCTGCCGATGAGCGCGCCAACGCTTATGTGCGGCGGTCTTCCTGGCGGGTCGGCGACGCGATGACGGCCGATCCGGTGACGATCGGTGAGGATGCGTCCGTGGCGCGTGTGGCCGCGGTGATGCGGGAGCGCGGCATCAAGCGCATTCCTGTCCTGAGAAATGGTGTCCTGGTCGGCATCGTCAGCCGCGCCGACCTGCTGCAGGCGCTTTTGCAAGCGAAACAGGACGAGACCGCCGCAGGCGATGAAGCCATCCGGCGCAGCATTCTCGTGCGCCTTGGCGAGAATACCGGCCTCGAAGGGCTGGATATAAAGGTCGCGGTGACCGACGGCACCGTCCATCTCTGGGGCAATGTGGAGACTGCCGAGTGCCGGAGAGCCGCACGGATCGTCGCGGAAAATGTCCGCGGCGTACGGGCGGTGGTCGAGCATTTCTCGGAACCATATCCGCAATAGAGCGTGACACCGCCGCGGAACGCAGGTGTCCGCGACGCTGAAATAGCAAGACGATCCTTGCCGCTGTCGTCCGAAGACAGGCGTTCCACCATTCCGCCCGCCATCGGGAAACAGCAACGACTGTCGCGAATTCAGAAGACTGCAGTGGCTTGCACCGCCGCAAGCCTGAGCAATCCAGGCAATGTCCTAATGATCGGGAGGTTCAGATGGTTTCGCCTGAAACGGCATCGATGCAAGAGACGGCATCCGGAAAATTGCATTCAGCAACTCCGCTGCCATCAGAAGAACTCCGTCTGATGGACGCCTATTGGCGGGCCTCGAACTATCTTTCCGTCGGCCAGATCTATCTGCTCGACAATCCGCTCCTGCGCGAGCCGCTGAAACGCGAACACATCAAGCCACGCCTGCTCGGCCATTGGGGCACCTCGCCGGGCCTCAACATGCTCTATGTGCATCTCAACCGCGTGATCAAGCGCGACGATCTCAACATGATCTATATCATCGGGCCGGGGCACGGCGGACCGTCGCTGGTGGCGCATGCCTATCTCGAAGGCACCTATAGCGAGTTCTATCCGAATATCGGCGAAGACGCCGAGGGCATGCAACGGCTCTTCAAGCAGTTCAGCTTTCCGGGCGGCATACCGAGCCACGTGGCGCCGGAAACGCCCGGCAGCATCCATGAGGGCGGCGAGCTCGGCTATGCGCTGAGCCACGCCTATGGCGCGGCCTTCGACAACCCGGATCTCGTCGTCGCCTGCATCGTCGGCGATGGCGAGGCCGAAACCGGGCCGCTTGCGACCGGTTGGCAAAGCAACAAGTTCCTGAACCCCGCCCGCGACGGCTGCGTCCTGCCGATCCTGCATTTGAACGGCTACAAGATCGCCAACCCGTGCTTCCTCGCGCGCATTCCGCGCGACGAGTTGCAGAAGTTCTTCGAGGGCATGGGCTACAAGCCCTATATCGTCGAAGGGCATGATTCGGATAGCGTGCACCAGCAACTGGCCGGCGTGCTCGATACGGCCATGGCGGAGATCCGGCAGATCTGGGACGACGCCCGCGTGAGGGGCAACCTGAAGCGGCCGGCCTGGCCGATGATCATCTTCCGCACGCCCAAGGGCTGGACCTGCCCGAAGGAGATCGACGGCAAGAAATGCGAGGACTACTGGCGCTCGCACCAGGTGCCAATGGGTGAAATGGACAAGCCCGAGCACATCCGCATCCTCGAGCAGTGGATGAAGAGCTATCGCCCCGAGGAGCTTTTCAGCGACGAGGGCCGGCTGAAGCCGGAAATCGCAGCGCTGGCGCCGACGGGGCATCGCCGCATGAGCGACAATCCGCACGCCAATGGCGGCCTGCTGCTGCGCGACCTGAAGATGCCGGCTTTCCGGAATTATGCCGTCGACGTTCCGCGTCCGGGTGCGACCACCGTGGAAGCCGCCCGCGTCATGGGCAAGTTCCTGCGCGACGTCATGAAGTCCAACATGGACTCCAGGAACTTCCGGCTGTTCAGCCCGGACGAAAACAATTCCAACCGCTGGCAGGACGTGCTCGAGGTCACCAATCGCTGCTACATGGCCGAGATCTATCCGGAGGACGATCATCTCTCACCGGATGGCCGCATCATGGAGGTGTTGAGCGAACACCAGTGCCAGGGCTGGCTCGAAGGCTATCTTTTGACCGGCCGCCACGGCTTCTTCTCCTGCTACGAAGCCTTCATTCACATCATCGATTCGATGTTCAACCAGCATGCCAAGTGGCTGAAGGTCTGCAACGAGATTCCCTGGCGCCGGCCCGTTGCGTCGCTGAACTACTTCCTGAGCTCCCATGTCTGGCGGCAGGACCACAACGGCTTCAGCCACCAGGATCCCGGCTTCATCGATCACGTCGTCAACAAGAAGGCTGATGTCATCCGCGTCTACCTGCCGCCGGATGCCAACACGCTGCTCTCCGTCACCGACCATTGCCTGCGCAGCCGCAACTACATCAACGTCGTCGTCGCCGGCAAGCAACCGGGGCCGCAATGGCTGACGATGGAACAGGCCGTGCGCCATTGCAGCATGGGCGTCAGCATCTGGGATTGGGCCAGCAATGATGCCAACAGCGAGCCGGACGTCGTCATGGCCTGCTGCGGCGACGTTCCGACGCTCGAAACGCTGGCAGCGGTGCAGTTGTTGCGCGAGCATCTTCCCGAAGTGAAGGTCCGGGTGGTCAACGTCGTCAATCTGATGAAGCTGCAGCCGGCGGAAGAGCACCCCCACGGCCTCTCCGACCGCGATTTCGATGGCATCTTCACCAGGGACAAGCCGATCATCTTCGCCTTCCACGGCTACCCCTGGCTGATTCATCGTCTCACCTACCGCCGCACCAACCACGACAACCTGCATGTGCGCGGCTACAAGGAGGAAGGCACGACCACGACGCCGTTCGACATGGTGGTGCTGAACGAGCTGGATCGATTCCATCTCGCCGGCGACGTCATCGACCGCCTGCCGCAGCTCGGCGCCCGTGCCGCCTATTTCAAGCAGGCGATACAGGCCAAGCTGATCGAGCATCGGGAATATATCGAGAAGCACGGCGACGACATGCCGTCGATCAGCGGCTGGAAATGGGGCGTTAAAGATGCGCAGCAGGCGAAGCCGGCGACGTCGACGGAGGGCGACAATGTCTAGGGGCCATGCGCTACCGGATTGACGACCTTGCTCCGATCGCTTGATCGGGCCGGCGAGCCGCTCCGGCAGGGGCGTCTCGCTCACATCGGATGAATGAACCCTCGTCGTAATCGCGGCTGGCTGGCCATGTCGGAATTGCTGTCGACAGATCCCGAACTGAACCGGATGCCGACCGAGCAGGATCTAGCCCGGCTGCAGTTTACCACCCTGCTCTACTACCTGCATTGCACCAATCCCGATAACGGGCTCGTGCGCGACAAGACGCAGGACGATGCGCCCGCAAGCATCGCGGCGATCGGCATGGCGCTCGCGACGATCCCCGTGCTTGTCGAGCGCGGCATCGTCATTCGCAAGTTTGCCGCGAAGATCGCGCGTCGGCGGCTGCAGTTTCTGCTGCAATGCCCGCAGGGGCCGGAGCCGGATGCCTCCGGCTACAAGGGCTTCTTCTATCACTTTCTCGATATCGAAACCGGCAGGCGCGTTTGGGAGTGCGAACTGTCGACGATCGACTCCGCCTTCCTTTTCGCCGGTGCTCTGACGGTGGCCGCCTTTTTTGACGGCGACGATGCCGAGGAAGTCGAAATCCGCAGGTCGGCAAACGCACTTTATGAACGGGCCGACTGGAACTGGGCCTGCGACCACGGGCTAACGCTCACCCACGGCTGGCGGCCGGAAAACGGTTTCATTCCCTATCGCTGGCGCGGTTACGACGAAGGCCTGCTTCTCTATATCCTCGGGCTGGGTTCCCCCACCCATCCGCTACCGGAGGAAGCCTATGCTGCCTATACGGCGAGCTACGACTGGCGAAACCTCTATGGTCGCGAATTGCTCTATTCGGGGCCGCTATTTACGCATCAGCTCTCGCACATGTGGATCGATTTCCGCGGCATCCGCGACGAATTCATGCGCGAGCACAACAGCGACTACTTCCAGAACAGCCGGCACGCGACCTTCGTCCAGCAGCAATATGCCATCCGCAACCCGCTGAATTTCGAAGGCTATGGCGAGCATTGCTGGGGCTTCACGGCGAGCGACGGACCGGGCTGGACCAAGCGCAATGTAAACGGCACCGAACGAGAGTTCTTCGACTACCTCGCCCGCGGCGCCCCCTTCGGCCCGGACGATGGAACTGTGTCGCCCTGGGCCGTCGTCGCCTCGCTGCCGTTCGCGCCGGAGATTGTCATCCCGACAGTCTGGAATTGCGCCCGCATGAACCTCGGCATGACCAAGCTTTACGGCTTCAAGCCGTCCTTCAACCGAAGCTTTCCCGTCGAGGGAAGCGAATCGGGCTGGTGGGTCAGCCCCTACCACTTCGGCATCGACCAGGGCCCGGTGGTTCTGATGATCGAGAATTACCGAACCGGCCTGCTGTGGAACATCATGCGCCGGTGCGCGCCGATCGTGGTGGGGTTGAGGCGAGCAGGTTTCTCCGGCGGCTGGCTCTAAGGGCCAAATCAACAAAGGTATTCTGATGGACAGCCAGCCAGTGCCGATCAGAACAACCGCACTGCGCTTTGCACGGGCTGTTCGAATGCTTTTGACCTCCGAAGTCGGTGGCAGGGCCAGATGGATGTTCGTCGGTCTCATGGCGCTGCTGTTTGGCTTGAACGGCCTCAATGTCGTCAACAACTACGTCGGTCGCAATTTCATGACCGCTATCGCCGAACGGCAGATGGACGAGTTCATTCGGCAGGCCGTGTTTTACGTCTGCGTGTTTGCCGTCCTCACCGTTACCGGTGTCATCGCACGCTTTGTCGAGGAACGATTGGCGCTGCTTTGGCGCGAATTCATGACGCGGCGCGCCGTCGATCTCTATCTGGAGAATGAGACCTACTACCGCGTGGAGGTCTCGAGCACGCTGAGCCATCCGGACCAGCGAATATCCGAAGACATCCAGGCGTTCACCGTCACGACGCTCTCCTACATCATCATGCTGTTCAGCAGCACGCTGACGGTGGTGACGTTCTCCGGCGTGTTATGGTCCATCAGCCCGCTGCTATTCTTCGTGGCCGTGCTCTATGCCGCCTGCGGCTCGTACATGACGATCGTCTTGGGACGCCCTCTCATCGGCCTGAACTACGAACGGCTCGACAAGGAAGCAAGCTTCAGATCCAGCCTTATGCATGTCCGCGAGAACGCCGAGTCGGTGATGGTGACGGGCGTCGAGGGGCAGCAAAGAACAAGGTTGATCCAACGCCTCGACGACCTCGTGGGCAACATTCGCATCATCACCGCTGTCAACCGGAACCTCGCCTATTTTACGAGCGGTTATAACTGGATGATACAGATCATCCCGGACCTGATCATCGCGCCCGCTTTCATGCGAGGAGAAATCGAGTTCGGCGTCATCACGCAATCCGGTGCGGCCTTCGCGATGCTCGTGGGCGCGTTCTCCCTGATCGTTCGGCAGTTCAACTCTATCTCCAACTTCGCCGCGGTGGTGTCCCGGTTGAGTTCCCTGCTGGAAGCCATTGAGAAGAGCCGAACAAGAGGTGCGACTGGTATTGAACTGGTAAAGCGGGAGGGCGATCTGGTCTTCGAGCATGTGACGTTGGGTTCAACTGGCGGTCACGCCTTCCTGCACGACCTGTCAATATCGATCCCGCAGGGAATGCCGGTGCTGATATCGGGATCGCATGCGGCTGCAGGCGCAGCGCTCTTCAGGGCAACCGCCGGAATTCCGACCAGCGGTAACGGGAGGATCACACGTCCGAACGACCTGTTGTTTCTTCCGCAGCGACCTTACCTGCCGCCGGGCTCGCTTCGGCAGATTCTTCTGCCCGCCGACAAACCGGACGACATCTCCGAAAGTCGTATCCTTGAGGTCGTGCGCAGCGTTGGTCTCGAGAGCCTTGCCTGCGACACTCACGCACTGGAGAAGGAGTTGGATCGGGAAATGTCCTTGGGGCAGCAACAGCTCCTGGCTGTGGCCAAGGTGCTTCTCGCAAGACCGCGATATGTCTTTGTTGACCGGCTCGAGGCAACCCTCGGTCACGAGACGTTCCGGAAAGTGCTGAGCCTGCTCTCCGAGAACGGGATCACCTGCATCACCAACGGCGAAGAGAGCGATGCCCGTGATCTCTACGAGGCCATACTGGATTGCCAGGAGGATGGCCGCTGGACATGGACCCATCGTCGATCATAATGGGCCTCAAGCCGTCGCCTAAACGGCGGAGCGCCACGGTAGAAGATGGCCCCCCACCGCCTGCGGTTTCGGGGCCAGCCCGGCGGCGGCTCCCCGGACAGCTCGTTCCTGTCGCGAAAGCCCGCCCGCACTCGCCGAATGATCGACGGAGACGATCGCCTTAGCGGGGGGCGACGATGCCCTGGTAGTAATCGCCATCACCGCCAACAAAGCGCGGGCCACCGCCGCCGGTCTGCGAGCAAGCGGCCAGGGTGGCGAGTGCGAGCAGCAATACGATCGTTCTCATGAAGTCGATTCCTTTCGGGCCTTGGCGGCTATGTCCTTGAGACTAGTGGGTATATAAGGACTATCGCACAGGACAAGCGGCATCCAGTCGGTGGTATAACAAAACGCTTGATCGTTGAAGATGTAAATTATGCCGACGGCCGCTTGGCGCCTCGCGCAGCTGGAAATTCATGGATGAACGTGAAACGTGGTCAATGATCGATGAGCGCGCGGGCTAGAGCATCCCGCTTTCAAGTGGAAACACTCGAAAGCGGAAAGATGCTCTGGAATCAAAAGTGCTAGAGCGACCTTAGTGCGTTCATCTGAACGCACGGCGCTCTAGATCGGCTGCTGCCTGTTCGCCTGCTCGCGCTCCTGCCAGTATCTGAGGCGAAGCCGCGGCGCCATGATCCAGGCGACGAACGGCGTCGTTACAAAGCAGGCAACGACCAGCACCGGGATCGAATATTTGGCGTTGTCGGCGAGGACCGGGATCGACAAAACCGTCACGATGCCGATCCCGAACAGAATGGCATTGATCATCAGGCCGACCATGATGGCGAGTTGCAGGCGGACGGACATTTCGACCTCCCCGAGCTTCGAGGCCACATCGCGCCTCGAACGCAATTCCCGACGCTGATTGTACCAGGGATCGCGAATGCGCGAAATGGCGCTGGGCGCAGAGCCGCAACGGGCCGCACGGGCGACAATGCGTCACGCATCGTGCGCCGCCCCTGTCGCACGCGAAAATCCGCCCTATGCTCTTAGGCGAGTGGTTGAAGGTGTCTGATCGCAGCGCATGAAGGCGTCGGTGATGTGCCTGCAACCGTTGCCGTCTGAGGAGATCGCATGACGAACCCATACGAAGCGCTCGGCGTCAGCCGCGATGCGACACTGAAGGACATTCAGAGCGCCTATCGCAAGCTCGCCAAGAAATTGCATCCGGACCTAAACCCGGGAGACAAAGGAGCGGAGGATCGCTTCAAGGCGATTTCGGCGGCTTACGCTCTCCTCAGTGACGAGGAAAAACGCGGCAAATATGATCGGGGCGAAATCGACGAGACGGGTGCGGAGACTGCGAGCCGTCACTACTACCGCGACTATGCCGCGTCCGGGGATACGGCGGGACGCTACGAGAGCGCGCATGGCTTCTCGGATTTCGCGGATGCGGACGATATCTTCTCGAGTTTCTTTTCCCGTCGCAGCGGCGGCCAGCAGCGAGGCCAGCGCGGCCGCGATCATCGCTTTTCCATGGAGATCGGCTTTCTCGATGCGGCCAACGGTACCAAGACCGAGATCAGCCTGCCGGGCGGCGGACCGGCGCTCGATCTCACCATCCCGCCCGGCACGCGCGACGGCCAGACGCTGCGGCTGCGTGGCAAGGGCGAGCCCGGGTTTAACGGCGCGCCGGCAGGCGATGCACTGATCGATATTCGCGTCAGGCCCCATCCTCTGTTTGCAGCCGATGGCGACGACGTCCGCTACGAGGTGCCGATCTCGCTTAGTGAAGCGGTGCTCGGCGGCAAGATTCGGGTTCCGACGATCGACGGGGCAGTCAATGTCACGATCCCGCCGCATTCCAACACCGGCAAGACCCTGCGGTTGAAGGGCAAGGGCCTGCACAAACCGGGCGGCGGCCATGGCGATGCCTATGTCAGCCTGAAGATCGTGCTGCCGCAGACCCCCGATCCGGCGTTGTCCGCTTTCGTCGAAAGCTGGGCAGCCGGAAAAACGGAAGACCCGCGCAAAGGCATGGGAGGGCACGCATGAACGACCGTGAATTCTGCGAAAATCTGGACATCGAGGTGAAGGTCCTGCGCGTCTGGGTCGAGCAGCGCTGGCTGATGCCGCGCGAGGCGGAAGCCGGCTGGCTCTTCGAGGAGGCCGATCTTGCCCGCGCCCGGCTGATCCAGGATCTGACCGGCCCGATGGGTGTCAACGACGACGGCGTCGACGTCGCCATGCGGCTGCTCGACCAGATCCACGGCCTGCGCGGCCGCCTCGCCGAGTTGATGAACGCCATCCGCTCCCAGGACCCGGAGGTTCAAAGGCTCATCCTGTCGAGCGTTGAGGGCGAATAGTCTCTGTTCTGCGCGTCCAGCAGCCCGACCGTTTCGGCGACGAACAAGGTGTCGACGAACTCCGTCAGATCGACGATCCGGCCGTTGCGGAACGTGAACTTGTCGATGATTTCGGTCCGTTCGCGGGTTTGCGAGGGAACGAAGCAAACGACACCGGCGCGGTGAACGACGAGGGTGTCGCCGTCAGCATAGGCGCCGACCATCTCCATCCCGCTCAAGTCCCAGCTCTCTATGAGCGCCTGGAAACTGCCGCGCACGGTCTCGGGCGTGTTGACCGCGAGGGCCATCGTGCCGAGCCTGGCGCTTCCGACGATGCGGAAGCTGAAGTCGGGATCGAGCAGCGCCATTATGGTATCGAGGTCATTGACATTGCGGGCGCTGTATAGGGCCTGCACTCTGCTTTCCAGCACGCTTCGCTCGGTCATGGGAAGCCTCCCCGTTTTCTATCTGGGCGAGTGTGCGCGCACTTTAGCAATATCGCAAGTACAGGCCTGCGCTTCGGGATTCTTTTGCCGTAAGCGCCGCCAATGTGGTCATCGTTAGGATTCTATTAAAAGGCAGACGTTGGTTTTTACACGCCTGCAAGTGGAATTGAGCGACAAGAAAGGACTGACAACGGGAAGGCAGGAAAGACGTGACACAGGTCGTCACAGTATCCGCGACGACGGCGGCCTATGCGGCGGAAGCGCTGAAGCCGTCGGCGCGCGTAAGTGGTGATGGCCCGACCGATGAAGCGATCACGCTGCTTTCGATCAAGCGCCCCGAGGAGCCGGCATTGGCGCCGGTCTTGATACCCAAGGCCAAGGGTGCCCTGCCCCTCTCCTTCATGCTGGCAAGTGCCGACGGCCGTTTGCCGGAACGCTCGGAAGCCGAAGCCCTGCGCCGCTATCTCGAATTCATGCGCGATGGCGACGATGGTTTCGAAGAGCGGGGAGACGAAGGCCGGCAGGAGGAACCCGCCGGCCAACAGGATGAAAGCGACGCCGCCTAAGGCGCGCGTCGCAGTCTCTTGATCACTGATGCTTGTGGCCGTCGGCCGCTTCGCCGCCCTTGGCGGAGCCGACCGGGAACGTCGCATCGACCTTGCCGGCCTTTTCGAAGACGAGCGTAACGGGAACGGCATCGCCTTCCTTGAACGGCGTCTTCACGTCCATGAACATCAGGTGCAGGCCGCCGGCCTTGAGCTCGACCGTTTCTCCGGCCGGCAAGGCAACGCCGTCCTCGAGCTTGCGCATCTTCATCACGTCGTTTTCCATTTTCATCTCGTGGATCTCGACACGCGCAGCCGCAGGGCTTTCGACGGCGACCAGCCGGTCTTCGCTTGGCCCCCCATTCTTGATCGTCAGGAAGCCGCCACCGACCTTGGCGCCGGGCAGCATCGCTTTCAGCGACCCGCCCGAAATCTCGAGATCGCCAATCTTTGCCGACCCGTCGGCAGCAGCCATGTGCCCGCCATGGCCGGCATGGGGATCGGCTGCATCGGCCATCGTTACCGTCACGGTCGGCGCCGGGCTCTTCAGGTCATGCGCATTCTGGCCCTCGGCAGCGACCTGGTCCCAGACGACCTTGCCGTCGGTCCCGCAAAGCTGCGTGGTGGGGAATGCAAGCACGGTCTCCTTGTCGAAGCCCGATACTTTGCCGCGGACGACGAAGGTGTCGTAATATTCGTCCGGCAGGCTGCCGCCCTTCCAGCGGACTTCCACCGGGCCGGACGAGACCTTCTTGCCGTGATTGTCGTAGGTCTTTTGGTAGTCGCCTTTGATGATTTCGATTTCCCAACCGGGCTTCGGCTGCGGTTGAGCGAGGACAAATCCTTCCGGCAGCTTGATCTGCACTTCCGTCGTCGGCTTGCCGTCGCAGCCGTGCGGTACCTGCAGCACCGCCTTGAAGGTGCTTTCAACCGGCGCCGTGTTGTTTTCAAACGTGGCATGCGCGCGGGCAATGCCGCTTGCGGCAAGGGTAAGGCCGAGCGAAAGCGAAGCGATCCTGGTCTTTGTCATATCGTAATCTCCTGACCACGCGCCGGGCCCTTGCCCGGTTTTCCGGTGGTCGAAGCCGCCTGACGGCGGCGTATTGAATGGGATGCGAGAGGGAGGATTACGAATGCGCCGGCGGCCCGCGCGAAGGCGGCAGGAGGCGCAGATGCTGATGGGCAGCATCGTTTTCTATCAGGATGGGCGAAACTGGCCATGTGCCTGTATCAGCGCGAACGCTTTCCACCGGTGGAACCGGCAGAAGGATCGCGCTCGAAAGGCGGCATGCTTCGCAGACCGGGGCCATGGACTGGCCCTTGCCGCTTTGGTGGCCGACGCCGTCCATGCCGAAGCAGATTTCGGCGAGCGTGCCGTCAGGCAGTTGATAGGCGGCGATCTCGGCCGGTGTCAGCGTCTTGGCGCTGAGCGGCTTGTGGGCAAAGGTCAGGAAAACGAGCGCAAATACGGCGATCAGCCGCACTGCTATCCCGAATTTGCCTTCGCGCCCTGTCATCCGATCGACTCTTGTGGGTTAGAGCGGGATGCGGATGGAAAACCGCACAGATTTTTCCCATCCCCGCTCTCGTATCGATCTTGGGTTATCCTCAACCGGAGAAGAAAGCAAAGGCAGAATTGCCGCAGTGGCCTCGGCTGCGTCTTTTGGTCATGCGACAAAAATGTGTTTCACCGCGACACCGCCCCCTTGCCAAGCTCCCGCCTTCGCCGTTATCTGGAGACGATCTTGTTGGGAGAAACCGGTTCACTCCGGTGCCGAAGGAGCAACCGCCCCGGAAACTCTCAGGCCAAAGGACCAGCAAGGTGCCGGTAGGACTCTGGAGAGAAGCGCTTTTGCGCTCGCCGAAGGGATAACAATCTCAGGCAAAGGGACAGAGGGGGCTCGAATCGACGGCGATTGACGCCGGAAGTGTGAGCCGGCGCGAGAGCGCCAGACCTGGAGGCCGGATTTGGAAGACAATCCTCATTTGAAACATACGCCGCTGCATGCGCTGCACCTTTCTCTGGGCGCGCGCATGGTGCCCTTTGCCGGCTACGAAATGCCGGTGCAGTACCCTGATGGCGTGATGAAGGAACACCAGCACACCCGGGTTGCCGCCGGTCTCTTCGATGTCTCGCACATGGGCCAGGTCATCGTCCGGCCGAAGTCCGGCAAGATCGAAGACGCGGCGCTGGCGCTCGAAAAGCTGGTACCGGTCGATGTGCTCGGCCTCGCCGAAGGACGCCAGCGTTATGGCCTCTTCACCAATGCCGAAGGTGGCATCCTCGACGACCTGATGATCACCAATCGCGGCGACCATCTGTTCCTCGTCGTCAACGCCGCCTGCAAGGACGCCGACTTCGACCTGCTGCAGAAGGGCCTTTCCGACACCTGCGACGTGACGATGATCGAGGATCGGGCGCTGATCGCGCTTCAGGGACCGCGTGCCGAAGCTGTTCTTGGCGAACTCTGGGCCGATGTCTCCGACATGCGCTTCATGGACGTTGCCGAGGCGGACCTGCACGACGTCACCTGCATTATCTCCCGCTCGGGCTATACCGGCGAAGACGGCTTCGAGATCTCCATTCCCGTCGCCTCCGCCGTGGATGTGAGCCAGCGCCTTCTGGAACATCCCGACGTCAAGCCGATCGGCCTCGGCGCCCGCGATTCGCTGCGCCTCGAAGCCGGCCTTTGTCTCTACGGAAACGACATCGACACGACTACGACCCCGGTGGAAGCAGCGCTCGAATGGGCGATGCAGAAGGCGCGCCGCGCCGGTGGCGCCCGCGAAGGCGGCTTCCCGGGTGCCGATCGCATCCTCGGCCAGTTGGCCGATGGCGCTTCGCGCCGTCGCGTCGGGCTGAAGCCGGAGGGCCGCGCGCCGGTTCGCGGCGGCGCCAAGCTCTTCGCCGACGCCGAGGGCAAGACCTCGGTCGGCCAGGTGACCTCGGGTGGTTTCGGCCCCTCCGTCGATGGTCCGGTTGCCATGGGCTACGTCGACGTCGGCCACGCCGAAAACGGCACCACCCTTTTTGCGGAAGTGCGCGGCAAATACCTGCCTGTAGCGGTCGCCGCCCTGCCCTTTATCAAACAAACCTATAAACGCTGATCAGGAGAGAGCGCACATGTTGAAGTTCACTGAGGAACACGAGTGGCTGAAGATCGAAGCTGGTGTCGCGACCGTCGGCATCACCGAGCACGCCGCCGGCCAGCTTGGCGACCTCGTCTTCGTTGAACTGCCGGAAACCGGCTCGACCTTCTCGAAGGGCGATTCCGCTGCCACCGTCGAGTCCGTCAAGGCAGCGTCCGACGTCTATTGTCCGCTTGACGGCGAAATCGTCGAAGTGAACCAGGCGATCGTCGACGATCCGTCGCTGGTCAACAGCGACCCGCAAGGGGCTGCCTGGTTCTTCAAGCTCAAGCTCGCCAATCCCGGCGATGCCGACGCCCTTCTCGATGAAGCGGCCTATAAGGAGCTCGTCGCCTGATGAGCATGCCCAAGGATTTCACCTTTACCGACTACAAGCCGTATGACTTCGCCAATCGGCGTCATATCGGCCCGTCGCCGGCCGAAATGGATGAGATGCTGAAGGTCGTCGGCTATCCGACGCTCGATGCATTGATCGACGACACCGTCCCGCCGTCGATCCGCCAGAAGACCCCGCTCTCCTGGGGGGCGCCGATGACCGAGCGCGAAGCGCTCGACAAGATGCGCGAAACGGCCAACCGCAACCAGAAGCTCGTCTCGCTGATCGGTCAGGGCTATTACGGCACGATCACGCCGCCGGTCATCCAGCGCAACATCCTGGAAAACCCGGCCTGGTACACGGCCTACACGCCCTACCAGCCGGAAATCAGCCAGGGCCGCCTCGAAGCGCTGCTCAACTACCAGACCATGGTCTGCGACCTGACCGGCCTCGACGTTGCCAATGCTTCGCTGCTCGATGAAGCGACCGCCGCCGCCGAAGCCATGGCCATGGCCGAGCGCGTCTCGAAGTCGAAGGCCAAGACCTTCTTCGTCGACGAGAACTGCCACCCGCAGACGATCGCTCTCTTGAAGACGCGCGCCGAGCCGCTCGGCTGGCAGATTGTCGTCGGCAATCCGTTCACCGACCTCGATCCGGTCGACGTTTTCGGCGCCATCTTCCAGTACCCGGGCACATACGGCCACGTGCATGATTTCACCGGGCTGATCGCCCGTCTGCACCAGACCGGGGCGGTCGCCACCGTCGCCGCCGATCCGCTGGCCCTGGCGCTGCTGAAATCGCCCGGCGAAATGGGTGCAGACATCGCCATCGGATGCACCCAGCGCTTCGGTGTCCCGGTGGGTTACGGTGGTCCGCATGCCGCCTATATGGCGGTCAAGGACGCCCACAAGCGTTCCATGCCCGGCCGTCTTGTCGGCGTATCGGTCGATGCGCGCGGCAACCGCGCCTATCGCCTGTCGCTGCAGACCCGCGAACAGCATATCCGCCGCGAAAAGGCGACGTCGAACATCTGCACGGCGCAGGTGCTGCTCGCCGTCATGGCCTCGATGTATGCCGTCTTCCACGGCCCGAAGGGCATCAAGGCGATCGCTCAGAGCGTTCACCAGAAGACCGTCCGTCTCGCCATGGGCCTCGAAAAGCTCGGCTACACCGTCGAGCCCGACGTGTTCTTCGACACGATCACCGTCGAAGTCGGCAAGCTGCAGGGTATCATCCTCAAGACCGCGGTCGCCGAGGAAGTCAACTTGCGCAAGATCGGCGACACCAAGATCGGCATCAGCCTCGACGAGCGTTCGCGCCCGGTTACGCTCGAGGCGGTCTGGCGCGCCTTCGGCGGCGACTTCAAGGTCGAGCAGTTCGACCCGGACTACCGCCTGCCGGAAGCGCTGCTGCGCACCAGCGAGTACCTGACGCATCCGATCTTCCACATGAACCGCGCCGAAAGCGAGATGACGCGCTACATCCGCCGTCTGTCGGATCGTGACCTCGCGCTCGACCGGGCGATGATCCCGCTCGGCTCGTGCACGATGAAGCTGAACGCGACCGCGGAAATGCTGCCGATCACCTGGCCGGAATTCTCGGAGATCCATCCCTTCGTGCCGAAGGATCAGGCGGCTGGCTACCAGCACATGATCGAGGACCTGTCGGAAAAGCTCTGCGCCGTCACCGGCTATGACGCGATCTCGATGCAGCCGAACTCCGGTGCCCAGGGCGAATATGCCGGTCTGCTGACGATCCGCGCCTATCACATCGCCAATGGCAACGGCCATCGCGATGTCTGCCTGATCCCGACCTCGGCGCATGGCACCAATCCTGCTTCGGCCCAGATGGCCGGCATGAAGGTCGTCGTCGTCAAGGTCAGCGACAACGGCGACATCGACATGGACGATTTCCGTGCAAAAGCAGAGCAGTACGCGGAAAACCTCTCGTGCTGCATGATCACCTATCCCTCGACCCATGGCGTGTTCGAGGAGAACGTGCGCGAGGTCTGCGAGATCGTCCACAAGCACGGCGGCCAGGTCTACATGGACGGCGCCAACATGAACGCCATGGTCGGCCTTGCCCGCCCCGGCGACATCGGCTCCGACGTCAGCCACCTGAACCTGCACAAGACCTTCTGCATTCCGCATGGCGGCGGCGGTCCCGGCATGGGTCCGATCGGCGTCAAGGCGCATCTGGCCCCTTACCTGCCCGGTCATCCGGAAACGGACGGACACGAGGGCGCGGTCTCGGCAGCTCCCTTCGGCTCGGCTTCGATCCTGCCGATCTCCTGGAGCTACTGCCTGATGATGGGCGGCGAAGGCCTGACCCAGGCGACGAAGGTGGCGATCCTCAACGCCAACTACATCGCCGCCCGGCTGAAGGGCGCCTATGAAGTGCTCTACAAGTCGTCGAAGGGGCGTGTCGCGCATGAGTGCATCATCGATACCCGTCCGCTGGTCGAAAGTGCCGGCGTCACGGTGGACGATGTGGCTAAGCGCCTGATCGACTGCGGCTTCCACGCCCCGACCATGAGCTGGCCGGTTGCCGGAACGCTGATGATCGAGCCGACCGAGTCGGAGACCAAGGCTGAAATCGACCGCTTCTGCGATGCGATGCTGGCGATCCGCGAGGAAGCCCGCGCCATCGAGGAAGGTCGCATGGACAAGGTCAACAATCCGCTGAAGAACGCTCCGCACACGGTCGAAGACCTGGTCGGCGATTGGGATCGTCCCTATTCGCGCGAGCAGGCCTGCTTCCCGCCGGGCGCCTTCCGTGTCGACAAGTATTGGTCGCCGGTCAACCGCGTCGACAACGTCTATGGCGACCGCAACCTCGTCTGCACCTGCCCGCCGCTGGAAAGCTACGCGGAAGCGGCAGAGTAACGACAAACGAACCGGCGGGGCTCGCTCCGCCGGTTCCCCCCGTGCCATCCGGCGAGCGTGACAGCGCGCCCTACGTGCCCCTCATCCAGTTCGTTTCCGAAATCGACAAAGACCGGCACCAGGAGGTGTAGCGGTCGTCCGCGGTCGTCCTTGCGGACCGCGCCCTTACCGACGCGAGCTCATTCCGGGAGGCGGGATGGTATTTTCAATCCAGAAGCGGACGAAGGCCTCGGCAAAGTGCCGGTAGCCGGCGACCGAGGCAGGTTTGGCCACATAGGCATTGGCGCCGGCGCGATAGCAATGGAGTACGTCGGTCGGATTGCTGGACGATGTCAACACGATGATGGGAACAAGGACGGTTGCCTGTCCCCTGCGGATGCGCCGCAGAAGCTCGATACCGTCGCTGCCGGGCAGCTTGATATCCAGGAGCACATAGTCGAAATGGGTTTGAGCAAGCTGGGCGATCGCTTCGTCTGCATCTGCAGCCAGCACCAGGTCGATCGTCTCGTCCACCTGCGCGAAGGCACGCATCACGAAGCGCGCGTCGTGCGCGTCGTCCTCCACCAAGAGCAGTCGCTTTGGCGTCGAGACCACCTGTTCCGCCCTAGTTTGCCTTCCGTAGCCGCCTCGGAAGAAGCACGATGAAACGTGCGCCTTCGCGGAAGGTGGTGTCAAGCCGGATCGAGCCGTCGTGGCTTTCGGCTATGCGTTTGGCCAGAGCCAGACCAATCCCCGTGCCGCCATAGACCGATTCATCCTTGTGCAGCCGCTGGAACACCTCGAAGATCCGTGTCGAAAAGCGCGGATCGATGCCGATGCCATTGTCTTCGACCACCAGTTCGACGATCTGATCGGCGACGCCGCCCTGAATGCGGATCACCGGCTGGCGGTCGGCGTGCCGATACTTGATCGCATTGCCGATCAGGTTCTGGACCAGGCGGCGAAGCAGCTCCGGATCCCCATCCACCTCCGGCAGGTCGCCGATCTCGAAGGTTGCCTGCGCTTCCTGCACGTCGCCGGCAAGCATCGTCAGCGTCTCGGCAACGATGTCCGCCAGCCGCACCTTTGTCCAATGGCTGATCCGGTGCGCGATCTGCGCATAGTCGAGCAGGCTGTCGATCACCCTGTTCATCCGCTTCACGCTGTCGCGTAGATGACGCGCATTCTCGGCGAGTTCGGCCTGGTCGCCTGCTGCCAGATCGTCCTCGATCATCTCCGAGAACATGGATATGTGTCTGAGCGGCGCCTTCAGGTCGTGAGAGACCGTAGCCGTAAACTGATCGAGCGCCTCATTCTTGTGTTCGAGTTCCTGCCGCTGGCGTTCGAGCGCCAGCTCGGCGCGCTTGAGATCCGTGACGTCGACGCGCGCGACGACGGTGTTGCCGTCCTTCGCCTTGATGTTCTCCACGCGCAGCCAACGATCTTCGGCATAGCGGTAGATTTTGGGGCGACCATCGGGGTGACGAAAATCGCGCAGGCGCGAAGCAATCCACTCGTCGCCTTCGCGGGTGCCCGGCAAGGCATCGGGATAGTGGCCGCCCTGTCGCCCCAGAAGCAGAATCTCCTCGGCGGTGATGCCGGGCTTCAGCGCAGCTCCTGCCGGCCCGCAGATGGCCTGATAGGCCCTGTTATAGACGACCAGCCGCTCCTGCCGGTCGAAGATGGCAAAGCCTTCGGGCATCGCTTCCAGCGCTGCATTGAGCATCTCGGAAGCCTTCTGCCGCTCGCCCACAGCCTCGGTCAAATCCGAAACGTCGCGGATGATGCCGATGAGCGCCAGTTCTTCGCCCTGGTCGTTGAGCAGCGGCGTCGTGCGAAGGTGGCCGGAAAAGGTTGATCCGTCGCGCCTGACATAGAGATAGTTCGACGTCCGGGCGGCGGTTTCATCGACGCGCGCCGCGCGGTTGCGCAGGCGTTTCTCATATTCCGCGTCATTGGCGTAGATCAGCCGCACCGAGCGGTCGATGAACTCTTCGGCGGAATAACCGAATTGGCGAAGGGCGGCATTGTTTGCGGAGCGGATAATCCGTTCGGCGTCGACGATGATCACGGGATCGGGAAAGGCCTCGTAGAGCGCCTTGAAGACGAGATCCTCATTGAACGCCGCCATGCCCAATCCCCTGTTCCATGTCCGCGCATCTCAGCAGAAAAAAGGCCCGGCGAAAACCGGGCCGACCTATCCGTTTGAAGGAACAGAGAAACTTAGTTGGCACGCACCACGGCGTCACCGCGCGCGGCGAGTGCCGCGAGGTCGGCGGGCTTCAACTCGACCGATTCGCCGCAGCCGCAGGCGGATGTCTGGTTCGGGTTGTTGAAGGTGAAACCGGAACGCAGCGTCGTGACTTCGAAATCCATCTGCGTGCCGAGCAGATAGAGCACGGCCTCCGGCGCGACCCAGACCCTGGCGCCCTGATGTTCGATCAGGTCGTCCTTCGCATTGGGCTCGGTCACCAGATCGACGGCATACTCCATGCCGGCGCAACCGCCCTTCTTGATGCTGACGCGAATGCCCTTGGCATCGGCGCCGGCGCCTTCGACAATCGAACGGACGCGGTCGGCGGCAGCATTGGTCAGGCTCATAACGGCAAAGCCCATGGGCTCATTCTCCTTGTCGTCACCGGGGTAAAGGCCCGGCGCCTTACAGAATCAAATGTAGTATCCGTGCCTTGACGGATCAATACGCAGCCGGCTCAGTACCAACCGACCGCGACCTGTGCCTCCTCGGACATGCGGTCCGGTGTCCACGGCGGATCGAAGGTCATCGAGACTTCGACGCCCGATACGCCCTCGACGGCGCCGACGGCATTCTCGACCCAGCCCGGCATTTCGCCGGCCACCGGGCAGCCCGGCGCGGTCAGCGTCATGTCGATCTTGACCATCCGGTCATCTTCGATGTCGATCTTGTAGACGAGGCCGAGTTCGAAGATGTCGGCCGGGATTTCCGGGTCGTAGACGGTCTTCAATGCGGCGATGATATCGTCGCTGAGACGCGCCAGTTCCTCGGCCGGGATTGCCGAATGCACGATGCCCTCGCGAACATCGACCTTTTCTTCCGTAGCATCAAGGCTCATATCGGCCTCCTGGGCTTTCTCTTTTGGTTCAGAAAATTCCGAGAACTCTTTGAACCTTTTATCAATTTCTTAGTCGAAGAATTTGCGCGCATGCTCCAGCGCGTCCGCCAGCGCGTCCACTTCGGCCCTTGTATTATAGAGGCCGAAAGATGCACGGCATGTGGAGGTAACACCGAAGCGTTTCAAGAGTGGCTGGGCGCAATGGGTGCCGGCGCGAACGGCGACGCCTGCGCGGTCGATCACCATCGATACGTCGTGCGAATGGATGCCGGCAATCTCAAAGGCAAAGATGCTGCCCTTGTCAGGCGCATTGCCGAAGACCCGCAGCGAATTGACGGCCGAAAGACGCTCGCGCGCATAGGCGGTCAGGTCGGCCTCGTGTGCCTGAATCGCTGCGCGGCCGAGTTTGTCCATGTAGTCCAGCGCGTATCCGAGACCGATCGCCTGCACGATCGGCGGCGTTCCGGCCTCGAAGCGATGCGGCGGATCGTTATAGGTGACGTAGTCCTCGGTCACCACCTCGATCATCTCGCCGCCGCCGAGGAACGGCCGCATCTCCCTCAGCCGATCCATCTTGCCGTAGAGCACGCCGACGCCGGACGGACCGTAGAGCTTGTGGCCGGTCATCACGTACCAGTCGCAATCGATATCCTGGACATCGACGGGCATGTGAACGGCACCCTGACTGCCGTCGACCAGAACCGGGATGCCGCGTTCGCGGGCGATGCGGCAAATCTCCTTGACCGGAACCACGGTGCCAAGGGCATTCGACATATGGGTGATGGCGATGAGCTTGGTGCGGTCCGTCAGGCACTTGACGAAATCTTCGAGGTGGAACGCGCCGTCATCGTCCACCGGCGCCCAGACGAGCTTGGCGCCCTGGCGCTCACGGATGAAGTGCCAGGGAACGATGTTGGAGTGATGCTCCATGATCGACAGCACGATCTCGTCGCCCTCGCCGAGCTTTGGCATGCCATAGCCATAGGCGACGGTGTTGATCGCTTCCGTCGAGGATTTGGTGAAGATGATGTTGTCGGGCGAAGGGGCGTTCAGGAAGCGACGCACCTTCTCGCGCGCTGCCTCATAGGCTTCCGTCGCCGTATTCGACAGGAAATGCAGGCCACGATGCACGTTGGCATATTCGTTGGCATAGGCATGGGCCACCGCATCGATCACCACCTGCGGTTTCTGCGCCGATGCGCCGTTGTCGAGATAGACAAGCGGCTTGCCGTAGACGGTTCGCGACAGGATCGGGAAATCCTTGCGGATCGCTTCGACGTCGTAGGCGGGCACCGGTACAGAGTGTTCCATGTCTTTCAATCCAATTGCCCTACAGCGCTAGCGCGTCTTCCAGGACGCGCCAGCTCGCTGTAACTTGTTGAACCGCTGCATAATTTTATCCTTAAATCGATGCCGAATTAAGGAATTACGCAGGAGCCGCTCAGGCGTGCTTGTCGAGCCAGGTCGAAATGACGTCTTCGAGTGCCTCGACCACCGCTTCGTGGTCTTCCAGCTCTTCGACGATCTCGGCGACGAAGGCGTTGACGAGCATTGCGCGCGCCTTGTTCTCCGGCACGCCGCGCGCCATCAGGTAGAAGAGCTGGGTGTGATCGATGTCGGCAACCGTTGCGCCGTGACCGCACTGAACGTCGTCCGCGAAGATCTCCAGCTCCGGCTTCGCAGACAGGTCGGCATCGTCGGAGAGAAGCAGCGTGTTGCACGCCATCTTCGCGTCGGTCTTCTGGGCGTCCTTGGCGACAAGGATCTTGCCCTGGAAAACGCCTTTGGCGCGATCGAAGACGACGTTGCGGATGATCTCGGTCGAGGTGGTGTGCGGCACGTTGTGGCCGAGCGTGAAGGTCACGTCCGTGTGGCTTTCGCCGCCGAGCAGGTTGATGCCGCGCAGCTTGAAATCCGCGCCCTCGCCGCTCGTCTTGCCGTGGATCTCCTGGCGCACCAGCTTGCCGCCGGCATTGATCACGAAGAGATGCAGCTTGGCGTTCTTGCCGAGATCGAAGCGGATCTGGCCGAGATGGGTATCGGCAGCGCCCTGCTGCTGCAGGATGATCCAGATGACATCGGCATCTTCGGCAAGCGTCACGTCGCTGACCGACGAGACGAAGCTTTCGGCGTCATCAGTTGAAAGATGCCGCTCGATCACCGTTGCCCTGACGCCCGCCCCGAAGGTCACCGGGAAGCGCGTATGCGCCTGGCCCAGGCTCTGCACCAGCTGGATTTCCAGCGGGTCCTCGAGCGCCGTTTCAGCGGCAACGTCGATTTCGAGACCACCGCGAACGAGGCCGCCATTGATGCGGCCGATCGCGTCATCAAAGCCGAGCACGGCGAGGCCGGCTGCAGCCGAACCGTCGAGCAGGCTGTCGACGTAGGAACGCACGGTCACACCTTCAGGCAGGCTGCCCTTGACCTCGGCGCGGCCGTTGCGGACGGAAAGCACGGTCGAGCCCGGAACCAGCGCGTCGACGCGATCGGCAAAGGCCGTCGGATCGGCGTCCGGGACGGCGCGCAGCAGCGTCCGCAGGTCGGTATAGTGCCAGGATTCGACCCGGCGGGTCGGCAGACCGGCGGTCTTGAGTTCGTGCACCAGCGTGTCGCGCACCGAAAGCACCGAGCCGTCACCCGGCAGATCGCCGATCTGCGTCGTATAGGCATCGACGAGCGCCGTTTCGGCGGCCGTCATCTTGATTGCCTGTTGCATATTCATTCGAACACTCCTTCAACAGGCGTCAGGCCGCGGCCCCGATGATGTCCGCGTAGCCGTTGGCTTCGAGTTCGTGCGCCAGCGTCTTGTCGCCCGACTTGATGACCTGGCCCTTGTAGAGCACGTGCACGGTGTCGGGAACGATGTAGTCGAGCAGGCGCTGGTAGTGGGTGATGACCACGACGGCGCGGTCCGGCGAACGCAGCGCGTTGACGCCGTCGGCGACGACCTTCAGCGCGTCGATGTCGAGGCCGGAGTCGGTTTCGTCGAGCACGCACAGCTTCGGCTCGAGCAGCGACATCTGCAGGATTTCAGCGCGCTTCTTTTCACCACCGGAGAAGCCGACGTTCAACGGACGACGCAGCATTTCCGGAGCGATCTTAAGCTCGGCTGCGGCTTCCTTGACGCGACGCATGAATTCCGGCGTGGTCAGTTCGTCTTCGCCGCGATATCTGCGCTGCTCGTTCATCGCCACCTTGAGGAACTGCATGGTGGCAACGCCGGGGATTTCGACCGGATACTGGAAGGCGAGGAATATGCCCTTGGCCGCACGCTCGGAAGCGTCGAGCTCCAGGATGCTCTCGCCGTTATAGAGGATGTCGCCTTCGGTGACTTCATAGTCTTCGCGGCCCGAGAGGATATAGGAAAGCGTCGACTTGCCGGAGCCGTTCGGGCCCATGATGGCAGCGACTTCGCCGGCCTTCACGGTCAGGTTCAGGCCACGGATGATTTCGGTGCCGTCTTCGGCGATACGGGCATGCAGGTTCTTGATTTCAAGCATTTCTATCGTCCTCTTGGGAAGCGAATGTCTGTTCGCGCGCAAACGCGGTGCGCGCCATTCAATATTCAGTTCAAGGCCTTAGCCGACCGAGCCTTCGAGCGAGATGCCGATCAGCTTCTGCGCCTCGACAGCAAACTCCATCGGCAGCTCCTGGATCACTTCCTTGACGAAGCCGTTGACGATCAGTGCGATCGCCGCTTCCTCCGGAATGCCGCGCTGCAGGCAGTAGAAAAGCTGGTCCTCGGAAATCTTCGACGTGGTCGCCTCGTGCTCGAACTGTGCCGTCGAGTTCTTCGCCTCGATATAGGGCACGGTGTGCGCGCCGCACTTGTCGCCAATCAACAAGGAGTCGCACTGGGTGAAGTTGCGGGCGTTCTCGGCCTTGCGGTGGGCCGAAACCTGGCCGCGGTAGGTGTTTTCCGAGACGCCGGCAGCGATGCCCTTGGAGATGATTCGGCTCGACGTGTTCTTGCCGAGGTGGATCATCTTGGTGCCCGAATCGATCTGCTGGTGGCCGTTCGAGACCGCGATCGAATAGAATTCGCCGCGCGAATTGTCGCCGCGCAGGATGCAGGACGGATATTTCCAGGTGATCGCCGAACCGGTTTCGACCTGCGTCCAGGAGATCTTGGAGTTCTTGCCGCGGCAATCGCCACGCTTGGTGACGAAGTTGTAGATGCCGCCCTTGCCGTCCTTGTCGCCCGGATACCAGTTCTGCACCGTCGAATACTTGATCTCGGCATCATCGAGCGCGACGAGCTCGACGACGGCCGCGTGAAGCTGGTTCTCGTCGCGCTGCGGTGCGGTGCAGCCTTCCAGGTAGGACACATAGGCGCCCTCGTCGGCGATGATCAGCGTACGCTCGAACTGGCCGGTGTTCTTCTCGTTGATGCGGAAGTAAGTCGAAAGTTCCATCGGGCAACGCACGCCCTTCGGCACGTAGACGAAGGAACCGTCGGTGAAGACCGCGGAGTTCAGCGTCGCATAGTAGTTGTCGGTCGTCGGAACGACGGAGCCGAGATACTTCTGCACGAGGTCTGGATGTTCACGGATCGCCTCGGAGATCGACATAAAGATCACGCCGGCCTTCTTCAACTCTTCCTTGAAGGTGGTGACGACGGAGACGCTATCGAAGACGGCGTCGACGGCGATCTTCGACTTCTGCACGCCCGCGAGGATTTCCTGTTCCTTCAGCGGAATGCCGAGCTTCTCGTAGACCTTGAGGATTTCGGGATCGACTTCGTCGAGCGACTTCGGACCCGTCGTGCCCTTCGGGGCGGCATAGTAGTAGATCTCGTTGAAGTCGATCTTCGGATAGCTGACACGGGCCCAGGTCGGCTCTTCGAGCGTCAGCCAACGGCGATAGGCGCCAAGACGCCACTCGAGCATCCATTCCGGCTCGTTCTTCTTCGCCGAAATGAAGCGAATGATCTCTTCCGAAAGGCCCTTCGGCGCCTTCTCGACCTCGATATGCGTCTCGAAGCCGTATTTGTACTGGTCGACGTCGATCTGACGGACCTGATCAATGGTTTCCTGCACGGCAGGCATGTCGTTCTCCAATCTCGCCGGATCCAAGGTCCGGCAGCTTGTCAACACGATGCGAACGTGGCGCACCGCTTATGTAATGGCTAAAAGGCGCTTTTCACCCTGTTTGCCAAGCGGAAAATTGCTTTTCCGCAATTTCGTCCCATCGTCCCGCCTCAAGCCGCCTGTCCCGGCGCCCGGCGTCTTGCTGCTACCTTTGCGAAAGCGGCGGCGCAACGTTCGATTTCAGCCGCCGTCGTCGCCTCGCCAATCGAAATTCTGAGCGCGCCCTGGCGCGGATCGTAGCCCATCGCCGTCAGCACGTGGCTTTGCCCCACCTTGCCGGACGAACATGCCGATCCCGCCGAAAGCGCGACGCCTTCGAGGTCGAAGGCGATCTGCCCCGTCTCTGCCTTCAGGCCGGGAAGCGTGAAGAAGATCGTGTTGCCAACGCGCGAAATGTCACGGCCGTGAATGACCACATCGGCAGCCGCCGCCAGCATCTCGCTTTCAAGCTTGTCGCGCAACGCGGCAATCGCGCTCATCCGCTGGCCGACACCTTCGCCGGCCTTCCGTGCGGCTGCGGCAAAGCCGGCGATCGCCACCGAATTTTCGGTGCCGGAACGGTGCCCCTTCTCCTGTCCACCGCCACGGATCAGCGGTGCGGGCATCATAACCTCGCCGCGCGCCACCAGCGCGCCGGCGCCCTTCGGGCCACCGAGCTTGTGCGAGGAGAGAATGAGGAAATCGGCGCCGATCTCTTCGATAGCAAGCGGCACGCGGCCGGCAGCCTGCACCGCGTCGACGACGAGAACGCCGCCATGGGCGCGAACGATCTCGGCGACTTCGCCGATCGGCTGGATGATGCCGGTCTCGTTGTTGACCAGCATGACGGCAACCATCGGCAGGCCAAGCTGGCGGTCATGTGCCGTCAACAATTCACGAAGCGCCTGGAGATCGACAATGCCGGCAGGCGTCACCCGGATTTCGCAAACGGCTTCGGGCGGAAAGCGTCCGCCTTCGCGCACTGCCGGGTGTTCGATCGCCGAACCATAGAGCCGGCCGATCTTGAGCGGCGTGCGGCCCATGCGGAAATCGGGCGTCAGCACCAGGTTGGCCGCTTCCGTCGCGCCGCTGGTAAAGATGACGCTTGCCGCTTTTGCCCCGCAAAGGGCGGCCACATCGCGGCGGGCGTTTTCGATCAGCGTGCGCAGCGCGCGGCCTTCGCCATGGACGGAAGAAGGGTTGCCGACGAGGTCGAGCGCCGACAGGCAGGCCTCGCGCGCTTCGGTAAGAAGCGGCGCCGTGGCGTTCCAGTCCATGTAGATGCGCGAACCCGACATGATTTCCTTCGCTAGAACAACAGGCTGCGACCCGGCAACCTCTGGCGATGCATTTTCCTTGAATTTTCCGCGTCGCTTGCCTTATGAGACGAAGCACAAGGCGGAATGCCCGCACAGAAGTTTTGAACGGTTCTAAACTAGGTTTTAGAAAAGCTGACTGCTTTCGTCAAGACTGATCGCGATCTGAAACCAAGATTCGAACCAGGAACACTCCCGGAGAGCCAATGCCCGAAATCATCTTCAACGGACCCGCTGGCCGCCTAGAAGGCCGCTATCAGCCTTCGAAGCAAAAGAGCGCGCCGATCGCCATCATCCTGCACCCGCATCCGCAGTTCGGCGGCACGATGAACAACCAGATCGTCTACCAACTCTTCTATATGTTCCAGAAGCGCGGCTTCACCACGCTCCGTTTCAACTTTCGTGGCATCGGGCGCAGCCAGGGTGAATTCGACCACGGCGCCGGCGAGCTGTCGGATGCGGCGTCCGCACTAGACTGGGTGCAGAGCCTCCATCCGGATTCGAAGAGCTGCTGGGTTGCCGGCTATTCCTTCGGCGCGTGGATCGGCATGCAGCTGCTGATGCGCCGTCCGGAAATCGAGGGTTTCATGGCCGTGGCGCCGCAGCCGAACATCTACGACTTCTCGTTCCTGGCGCCCTGCCCCTCGTCCGGCCTGATCATCAACGGCGATTCCGACAAGGTCGCGCCGGAGAAGGACGTGAACGGTCTCGTCGAGAAGCTCAAAGCCCAGAAGGGCATTCTCATCACCCACCGCACCGTTCCCGGCGCCAACCACTTCTTCAACGGGCAGGTCGAAGGCCTGATGTCGGAATGCGAGGACTACCTCGACCGTCGCCTGAATGGCGAATTGACGCCGGAACCGGCCGCCAAGCGCATTCGCTGATCGCTTGAGAGATTGAACAATAGAGCCGCGCGTTCTTCGGAACGCGCGGCTCTTTTCGTTTCAGGTCAGCCTTGCGGGCGGCAGACCCACTGCGGTACGGACGGATTGACGACCGTAGTCGGCGTCTCGCCGCATTCGACCCGGTTGCGCCCGTTTGCCTTGGCCGCGTAGAGCGCCTTGTCGGCGCGCTGCATCACGGGATCCAGCGTCTCGCCGCTACCGGCGGCCGTGACGCCGAAGCTTGCCGTCACGCGCGCCGCCTCGGGCAGGCCGGCGATCTGCTGGGACATGATGGCGGCGCGCATGCCATGGGCGACGACACGCGCTTCCGACAGCTCCGTACAGGGCAGAAACACCGCGAACTCCTCACCACCGAGGCGGCCAGCCACGGCACGGTTCGGCATGACGTCCATCAGCACCCGCGCGAAATGGCGGATCACTTCGTCGCCGGCAAGGTGGCCGTAGGTGTCGTTGACCAGCTTGAAGCGATCGAGGTCGGCGAGGATCAGCGTGCCCGGCGTCTGGGTCTCGCGTGCATGCAAGAGCGGTATGACGCGGTCCATGAAGCCGCGACGATTGTAGAGCCCCGAAAGAAGATCGATTTCCGAGCGGGCCTGCGCGTCGTCGACGATGTCCTTGACCATGACGCCGAGCATGGCCAGGCCCGCCCCAACGATCAGCATCGCACCAAGTGCCTGGGAAATGAGCGCAAACGAGCTCGAAACATAATCCTGGGCGGTGGCGCCCGAGCCGGCGGCAACGGCGGCATAGATCTTCAAGAGATAATAGGCCGCGGACAACGCCAACAGCCCGAAGAGCACCCGGTCGAAAAAGGAGCGGCGTCCCGCGCGGATTACCACGGATGCGGTCCACGCCTGGATCAGAAAGAAAGGCATCTGGTAGGGGATGGCGTGCTGCCAGGTGCCGCGCGGCAGGTCGTAGATTGCCACGTCCAGCGCGACGCCGGCGAGGAAACACGCGCCAAGCACGGTCCAGCGCACCGGAAGCCCATAAAACCGGCCCAGACCAAAACGCAGAAGGCAGAAGCCGCCGAGCACAGAGGCGAAAGCACCGATGGCGAAGAGCCGTGGCGTGGACGAGAAGGGAATGATCGCTTCACAAACGGCCGAAAGCGAGGCGACGGCAAAACCGGCCGCACACCACAGTGCCGCGGAACGCTGACGGCTCTTCACGGCGATGGTGAGGAATGCGACCGTGAAAATCTGCGCAATGATGAAATTCACAGCCAGCAGAGAAATCGCACCACCCATCGAAGAACCCGAAACCTTCGTATTGCGGGCAAGCCGCCTTCGCCACCTCCGACGGTAGCGGCTGCCGATGCTAATTGGCCGATGCGAAAATTTGATTAATCCGTTCGGTGGATAGCCTAAACACTGTTTCGGACCTCTCAGCGAAGAGGTCTGGCGACTTGTTTTCCACCCGTGACCGGCTGGCGGACACCGGTCGTTCCCGGATAGGTCAGCGGCAGCCCTTGCAGCGAGCGGACGGCAAGGTACGCCCAGGCCTCTGCCTCCATGGAATCACCATTGAAGCCGGCGTCCTCCGCCGGCAGAACCGTAGCGCCCTCAGCCTCGGCGAGCGCCGCGAGATCGCGCATGATCACCGGATTAAGGCGGCCCCCGCCGCAGACGACGTAGGTGGATGGCCGCTGCGGCAGGTGTCCGGCCGACTTGAGGATCGCGGCCGCGGTCACATGGGCAAGCGTCCGGGCGCCGTCGGCAAGGCCCGCGTCGCTTCCCGACGGCGGCACGAAATCGTTTCGGTCGAGCGAGCGGCGCTGTTTCGCGGTGAAAAACGGATTGGCGAGGTAGCGCTCTGCAAGATCGGGAAGAACGGCCCCCTCGCTCGCGACCATGCCGCCCTGGTCAAAGGGAATGCCGGCATGGGCTTCGACCCATTGATCGATCAACGTATTGCCCGGGCCGCTGTCATAGGCGACGAGCGTCTCGCCGGCACCGATGAAGGTCAGGTTGGAGATACCGCCGATGTTGACGAAGACGACCGGCGCCGCAAGGCCGGCTGCGCCACGCGCCAGAGCGGCGTGATAGGCGGGGATCAGCGGCGCACCCTGCCCGCCATGCACCATGTCGTTGGCGCGCATGTCGTAGACGACGTCGATACCGGTCTCGCGGGCAAGCAGCGGTCCGTCACCGATCTGTACCGTCAGGGCCTCGTCAGGGCGATGCAGCACGGTTTGGCCGTGGAAACCGATCACGTCGATATCCGCCGGCGGCAGGTTGTTTTGCTGCAGGAAGGCTTTGACCGCTTCGGCATGCCGCAGCGTCAGGTCGCGCTCAAGTTCCGACAGCGCGCCGGGCCTTTGGTCCCGTTGCGTGATCGTTTTCGCGTCGACCAATCCCTGCTTCAGCCGATCGCGAAAGCGGGCGTCATAGGCAAAGCCGGCAGAGGGGCCGCGCTCGACGATGGTGTCGCCGTCGGTCCTCAGCAGCGCGACGTCGATGCCGTCCATGCTCGTGCCGCTCATCAGGCCGATTGCCGTTCTTGTCCGTGCCATGCCGTCAACATTTCCAGAATCACTTTTGGAGTGATTATGCGCTGAAACAGTGCTAAACGCCCGTTCGTTCAAAAACTTCCCCGCAAGAGAGACAGATTATGTCCGGTTTCAAGTCCGATTTCCTTCACACCCTCAGCGAGCGTGGCTTCATCCACCAGATCTCCGACGAGTCTGGTCTGGATGAACTGTTCCGGAAGGAAACCGTGACGGCCTATATCGGCTTCGACCCGACCGCTCCGAGTCTGCATGCCGGCGGTCTCATCCAGATCATGATGCTGCACTGGATGCAGGCGACCGGCCATCGCCCGATCTCGCTGATGGGCGGCGGCACCGGCATGGTCGGCGACCCATCCTTCAAGGACGAGGCACGGCAACTGATGACGCCCGCGACGATCGAAGCCAACATCGCCAGCATCAAGACGGTCTTCTCCAACTACCTGACCTACGGCGATGGCCCGAAGGACGCGTTGATGATCAACAACGCCGACTGGCTGCTCGGCATCAACTACCTCGAATTCCTGCGCGATGTCGGCCGTCACTTCTCGGTCAACCGCATGCTGTCCTTCGACAGCGTCAAGATGCGGCTCGATCGCGAACAGTCGCTGTCGTTCCTCGAGTTCAACTATATGATCCTGCAGGCCTACGACTTCGTCGAACTCTACAAGCGCACCGGCTGCCGCCTGCAGATGGGCGGTTCGGACCAGTGGGGCAACATCGTCAACGGTATCGACCTCGGCCACCGCATGGGCAGTGAGCAGCTCTATGCGCTGACCTCGCCGCTGCTGACGACCTCGTCGGGCGCCAAGATGGGCAAGTCGGTCAACGGCGCGATCTGGCTGAACCCGGATATGCTGTCGGCCTATGACTTCTGGCAGTACTGGCGCAACACCGAAGATGCCGACGTCACGCGCTTCCTGAAGCTCTACACGACCCTGCCGATGGCGGAGATCGAGCGCCTTTCGAAGCTCGGCGGATCCGAGATCAACGAGGTCAAGAAGATCCTGGCGACGGAAATCACCGCCATGCTGCACGGCCGCCCGGCCGCCGAGCAGGCCGCGGAAACCGCCCGCAAGACCTTCGAGGAAGGTGCGCTGGCCGAAAACCTGCCTTCGGTCGAGATCCCGACCGCCGAGCTGGAAGCGGGCCTGGGCCTGCTGACGCTGATCGTGCGTGCCGGCCTCGCCGCGTCCAATGGTGAGGCCCGTCGCCATGTGCAGGGCGGCGCCATCAGGATCAACGACGAGGCTGTCAGCGATGAGCGCCGCGTGATCGGCACCGGCGATGTGACCGCCGACAATGTCGTCAAGCTGTCGCTTGGCAAGAAGAAGCACATCCTCGTGCGCCCGGCCTAAGCCGAGGCATCCCACGATCGATCCAAAGAGCCGGCCCTACAGCGCCGCGCGTCTTTGTAAGACGCGCAAAGGTCGCTGTAGCACTTTGAAGTGCTGCATGTTTTGTCCTTAAATCGGCGACGATTTAAGGAACATGCAGTGCGCCGGCCTTTTTCATTGGAACTCGAAGATGCTGCGGAAGACGCCCGGCGCGATGATCGACAGGGGGTTGATCGTCAGCTTCGGCTGATTGAAGGGACCGTTGAGCTTGAAGGTGATGCCGAGCAGGCCACGGTCGCGGCCATTGCCGAGCAAAACGCCGATCAGTGGCAGTTCGCCGAAGATGCGGTTCAAGCCGTAGGCGGGCATGAAGGTGCCGGTCATGTCCATGATGCCGTTATTGTCGCGCACCGTTCCCTGGAACGTCGCACCGACATCGGTACCGCGCAACACGCCGCCATCGACGCGGATCGCGCCGCGGTCGAGGGCGAGCTGGGCAAAGCCTCGCTCGAAGCGGGCCGAACTCACGTCGATGTCACGGCGAACGGCCTGGTTGAGGCTTCGCCCGTCGGCGCCCGTCGGCGTCGACACCATCGATTGCAGGCGTTGCTCGCCGACGAGCTGGAACTTGCGGATATCGACGCTGCCGCGCCAGGAGCGTCCCCCACGATCACGCAGTTTCAGATTGAGCAGGCCGCCGCGCATGTTCTGGTAGATATCGGCGAAGCGCGCCAGCGCCCCGGCGTCGCCAGCGGTTAGCTCGAGCGTGTTGTCGGCGCCGGCCTTGGCGAGCCGGGCGACGAGCGCCTGGCCGCTGCCGGTAACCGCCGAAAGATTGACATCCTCGATCTGGCTGCCGCGCTCGGCGTAGACCAGGTTCACGTTCGACAGCGCCTCGCCGTTGAAGCCGGTAACGCGATCGAGCTGGGCCTTGATCGTGATGTCGTCGCCTCCGCCCTGGCCCTGGTCGCTCCCCGCCTTCATCTGCGCAAGGATCGGCCTGATGTCCGCCGCCGCGCCGCTGAGCGTCGCCGTATAGCCACCCTTGCGGCGGTCGACCGAGACCCTGAAGTCGTCGCCCTGGGCCAGGCGGACGTTGTCGAGGCGGGCGGAGACCAGTCCGCCGCCATCCACCTGCAGGCCACCCCGTGCCCCGAATCCGTCTCCGGCGACGGCAAAATCGTCGATGACAACGGTGTCGTCGGATTTGCTCGCCGTGAAGCGCGCTTCCGCCGGGATTCCGGCTCCCTTGCTCCAGCCGATCCATGGCAGGGACAGAGCGGCCTTCGCGAGCCCGATCTTCGCCTCGACACGATCCTGATCGCCAATCGTCACGTCGGCGCTGATCGGCCCGGACACGATCTTCGACAGGCCCGGCGCCAGCTTCTGCCAGACGTCCTGGTCCAGGATGCCCGAAATTTGACGCGAGCGTTTGACCTTCGAATCGCTGTCGACCGGCTCCGTCAAGGCGATGCTGACCTTCGCGCCCTCCAGGCGCGCGTCGGCATCGAGCACGGCCTGCTGGTTATCGACCCGGAACGTCCCGACGAGGTCGGAAACGGGCCGGCCGTAGAACGCCCTGTTGACGCTGACCTTGTCCAATTGCATCTCCACCTGCCACAGCGGCTTGGGTGGGTGCTGGTCCGAGATCAGGCCGAAGCGCGCGCCGACAAGCGCGGTGAGAGGACCGCTGAAGTCCTCGGGCAGCAATGATGTCTTTTGCAATGCCTGGATCGGTTTGTAGGTGACGAGTTCGGCAATCGCGTCCGCGGCACCCCCAACCTCGATCTTCATCTCCGCCATCAGCGGCTTGGTGTAGACATCGGGAAGGATGAAATCGCCGCCATTCAGCGCCACGGACCGTCCAGACGGGAAATAGGCGATGCCCTGCCCGATCTCGACCGTCATGCGCTGGCCGCTCAGCTTGAACTTGCCGGAGGTGTCGCGCAGCGGCGGTATCTCGCCGGTGATGTTGATGCGGGTGTCGTCGATGTCGAAGTTGATGTTGAGCTCCTGCTCGTTGAGCTTCAACTCCCCCTCGTTATTGGCAATTCGTCCTTCGGCAACCGACACTTCGATGCGCGCATTGGTAACGATGCCGCCGAAGAGGTTGCCGATCGCCCAGCGGCGAGCGCCCTTGGCGAGCCACCATGGCCACAATTGCTTGACCGCCGTTGCCTCCATGCGATCGCTGACCGCGGCAAAGCTGATCTGCGGCGAGGTGTTGCCGAAAGCGACCGAAAGCGAACCGTACATCGAGCCGAGAGGGCTCGACACGGCGAGCTGGTCGAAGATCAGCCGGTGAGTATCCGAGGTGAACCGGCCGCTTGCCTTGGCATCGAAGGTAAGCGGCTGCTCGGCGACGTCTTCCGGAGCCGAGCTGGCGTTCTTCAGAAGAAGATCGATCGCGAAGCCCTTGTCCGTGACGCCAGCGAGTTTGTCGAGGTCCATGACGGCGCCGGTAAACGGAAAGGTCGACCGACCGATCTTGACCACCGACGGCAGGATTTCGACCGAGGCGCGCCCGAAATCATAGGCGATGTCCATCTGCGACGGATTGAGCGTCGAGACGAGGCCGCCCGCATGGAATGTACCCTTGGAGGTCCGCACCGCCACGCGCAGATCCGGCTTCGCCTCCCCGGCTGCCCGTGTCGCCTTCAGCGTCAGCCCTGCCGTTGCGTCGATGCCAAAGGCCTGCTCCGCACCCGACTTGCCGTGATAGAAGAACGGCGCGAGCGGCAGATTGGTGATCGCCGCGTCAAAGCCCGTCACGTGCCCCTTTTGGCCAAGCGCATCGGCATTGATATCGACGGCAACGCCATCGACGGTGGCGCTGCCCTGCACGCTCATGGAGCCGCTTGCGTCCCGGCTGAATTCGAGCGCGGAGGCCACGACCGGAACGACGCGGTTGCGGGCGCCGACGACTGAGAAGCTGAAGTCGGAGAGCGTTACGGTCTGGCTGCCTCTTCCTGCAGCCATCTGCGACATACGGTCGACATGGGAAAACAGGGCCTCGAGAGCATCACCAACATCGGCGATCCGGATCTTGGTAAGATCGAGCGGTTCGCCCCGTGGAAGCAGGCCGGTATCGAAATCGCCACCTTCCGCTTCCAGGCGGGAGACGGCGATGTGGCCCGTCATCAGTGACAGCGGGTCGAGTGCGATCGAGATCGAACGAAGCTTTGCGACGGGTTGACCGGTTGCCGTTTCGCTGAGGGCCACCTCCCGAGCCTTGAGCGCAATTGCGCCGCTTGCCGTCATGCGCACGACCGTGCTGCCGACGTCGGCGCGGTAGGCACTGCCGAGCGCGGCATTGAGGGCGGTCCGGGCACGCGCGTTCAGCGTGCTGTCCATCATCCCGCTTTCGATCCCGGTTACGAGGATCGCACCCAGGATGAAGGCAAGCAGCGATATGGACAGGGCAATCTTGGCACACAGACGCAAGGGAGAACCCTTGTGCGGTGCGTGCACGATAATGGGATCGTGAGCCTGCGCCGAAGGCAACGCATGCAGCGCGACGATGTCTTTCTTGCGAAAGCCGACTTTTTCGCCGCGGATCTCACTCATCAGCGCGGACGTCCTCCGTTCGATACGAGCGTGTTCGCCGTCCTCTTTGTCTCGTGTTCGGGACAGCCGCTTCTCGCTTCCTGTAGACCACATGTCCTCGTGCCGAGTCACCAAGCAACGCGGGAGTTGCTGTGGAAAGCTACCACAACGGGAATCGCGCGTGCGGGCGACAGCAACGTTTCGTAGCGGCCTGTGCCGTCCGAAAGCGTCGAATCTAGCACAAATGCGCTGGACGGCAGTCGACGATTTTCGATATGCCCTTAAGCGCCGCAAGTCCTTGAGAGACGTGCAAAGGTCGCTGCAGCGCTTTGAGTTACCGCATGTTTTGCCCATTCGTCGGCGACGGCCAAAGCAAGCATGCAGTAGCGTGCGATTGTCTGCAAAACTTGGCAGAAGGAAGGTTTAATCATGGCAAGACCCGCTCCCGGAGATGTCGCTCCCGACTTCACCTTGCCGCGTGATGGCGGCGGTACAATTTCGCTTTCCGCCTTTCGCGGTCGCCCCGTCGTGCTGTTCTTCTATCCGAAGGACGATACCCAGGCCTGCACGCTGGAAGCGATCTCGTTTTCCGAGCTTGCCGACGAGTTTGCCGCGGCCGGCATCACGCTGATCGGGCTCTCGCCTGATTCGGTGAAGAAGCACGACCGCTTCGCCAAGAAGCACAACCTGACGGTGACGCTCGCCGCCGACGAGGAAAAGGCGGTCGTGAACGCCTACGGCGTCTGGGTGGAAAAGATGATGTACGGCAGGAAATATATGGGCGTCGAACGCAGCACTTTCCTGATCGGCGCCGACGGCGTCGTCATCAGGGTGTGGGAAAAGGTGAAGGTCGATGGCCATGCCCAGGAGGTCCTGGCCGCGGCAAAGGCCCTCTGAGGAAAGCCATGACCGAATTGCCCGTGTTTCACAGCCTGCGGGGGGGTGCCGTCGAAGCGATTCGCGCCGCAGACCTCGAGGTCAAAACGGCGCTCGCGCAGGAGGCGGCCAGGCGCTGGCAGCGTCGCACCCTGTCGCTGCGCTCGCCGCTCGACCGACCCGTGCCGGTCCGCCCCGGGCGGCCCGACAAGCCGGTGCTGACCCCGCCGACCCAGGTGAAACGGCGATCGCTCGGTTCCCTCAAGGGACGCATCGCCTTGCTGCATTCGATCGCCCATATCGAATTGAACGCCGTCGACCTTGCCCTCGATATCGTTGCCCGCTTTGCCACGGAGCCGGTGCCCAATTCCTTCTTCGACGGCTGGATGCGGGTTGCCTTCGAAGAGGCCAAGCACTTTAGGTTGGTCCGCCAGCGACTGAACGATCTCGGTGCGGACTATGGCGACCTGCCTGCCCATGACGGGCTCTGGCAGGCGGCGCACGATACCCGCAATGACCTGACGGCGCGCCTTGCCGTCGTGCCGCTCATCCTCGAAGCGCGTGGTCTCGACGTGACCCCGGCGCTGCAGGCGAAGATGCGTGAAACTGGTGACTTCGAGAGTGCCGCGGTGCTCGATGTCATCTATGAGGACGAAAAGGGCCACGTCGCCGTCGGCGCCAAATGGTTCCGCTTTCTCTGCGCCCGAGAGAAGAAGGACCCGGCGGCGACTTTCCAGGCGCTGGTGCGCGCCAATTTCCGTGGGCCATTGAAGGCGCCGTTCAACGACATTGCCCGCGCCGAGGCCGGACTGACGCCGTCCTTCTATCGCTCGATGACCGCCTCGACCAACCGATAGCCGCATCGCGCGCTGCACTCAGCCTAACCAATTGTTAACCCTAACGAAGTGTAATGATCTGTAGGTGATGCGAGGCAACGCGCACATGGCGGGAGAGAACGGGTGTCTGGACGTTTGGCAAATCGTGCCTTCGGAAAACGCAAGGAACATCACGTTCTAATATTGGCCAGTGGCGACAAGGTCCGCCATATGACGGTTCGTCCCTGGATGGCGGCAATCGCCGTATCCTTCGCCGGCGTCTGTAGCATCGGTTATCTCGCGGCCACATCCTACCTCGTCCTGCGCGACGATCTCATCGGCGGCACGATTGCGCGCCAGGCGCGCATGCAGCACGAATATGAGGATCGAATCACGGCGCTTAGGGCGCAGGTCGATCGCGTCACCAGCCGTCAGTTGCTCGACCAGCAAGTGGTCGAGGAGAAAGTCGAGAAGCTGCTGCGCCAGCAGATGGCATTGACCTCCCGCAACGGAAAGCTCGGCGCCCTGGTCGAAAGGGCCGAAAATTCCGGCCTGACGACGGAAAGCAGCGACACTCCGGAGATCGAACCTCTCGCCTATGAGAAGCGAGCCGACGCGAGCAGCGGCGGTGTGAAGGCGATCGAGAAGCTGATGGGGCTGAACAGCGCCTCGGTCTCCGCCACCGCTCGTGCCACCCCCCTCGCCTATGCGGCGCCCGACGCGGGCGAATCGACCTCCGATCGTGCCGACCGGATCTTCTCGAAGGTGACGCTCTCGTTGAAGGACGTCGAGCTGGAGCAGATGGCGCGGCTGAAACAACTGACGGATGGCGCGGCAAGGACGTCGGACGCGATTCGCTCAATCGTCGGGAGGACCGGCGTCGATCTGCCCGTCAGCGACGTGGCGGAAATGGTCCCGGCGTCCGCGTCCTCCGGCTCTTCCGAGACAGGCATTGGCGGCCCCTTCGTCGAACCGGCAACCGATGACGAATTCGGCCGTTCCCTGGCCGCCCTGGATACGGCGCTTCTGGAACTGGAGCGGACGCGGGCGCAGGTCCGCGCTCTGCCGTTCGGCAATCCTTCGCCGGCGAGCGACATCACCAGCGACTTCGGTAACCGCCTCGATCCGTTCCTCGGTCGCCTGGCGCTCCATGCCGGCATCGACTTCCGCGCGACGGTCGGCACGCGCATCCGCTCGGCCGCACCCGGCACCGTGACGAATGCCGGCTTGACCGGCGGTTATGGAAACATGGTCGAGATCGACCACGGTAACGGCGTGTCGAGCCGCTATGCACACCTCTCCACGATCCTGGTGAAGGTCGGCGACCAGGTGACGGAAGGCGAGGTCATTGCCAAGTCCGGCAATACGGGTCGCTCCACCGGTCCACACCTGCACTATGAAATCCGCCTGAATGGCGAGGCGGTGGATCCCATGCGGTTTCTCGACGCCAGCCGGAAGCTCGCCTCCTACATGAACTGACCGCTCGTTTCGCTGTGCGCGGGTCTTGCGCGGCTTGACAAGAAATGCGACAGATTCGCCACTATTTACCTTTTGCTGCTTCAACGTGCTGGATTTCTTGACTTTCAGCGACGTTCAGCTTATGAGCGCGGCCACGTGCTCGTGCGTTTTCCATCGATCGATCAGTGTTCTATTGAACCGGAACGGAAACAGATTTCCCTTTGACCAATTTTGCTGACCTTGGCCTGAGCCAAAAAGTTCTCTCCGCTGTCACCGATGCGGGCTACACAATCCCGACCCCGATCCAGGCTGGCGCCATCCCGCCGGCCCTGCAGCGTCGTGACATTCTGGGCATCGCCCAGACGGGTACGGGCAAGACGGCTTCGTTCGTACTGCCGATGCTGACGCTGCTCGAAAAGGGCCGCGCTCGCGCCCGCATGCCGCGCACGCTCATCCTGGAGCCGACCCGCGAGCTCGCCGCCCAGGTCGCAGAGAACTTCGACAAATACGGCAAGAACCACAAGCTCAACATCGCGCTTCTGATCGGCGGCGTTTCGTTCGACGAGCAGGATCGCAAGCTCGAGCGCGGCGCCGATGTGCTGATCTGCACGCCCGGCCGGCTGCTTGATCATTTCGAACGCGGCAAGCTCCTGATGACCGGCGTCGAAATCCTGGTCATCGACGAAGCCGACCGCATGCTCGACATGGGCTTCATTCCCGATATCGAGCGCATCGCCAAGCTCATTCCGTTCACGCGTCAGACGCTGTTCTTCTCGGCGACCATGCCGCCGGAAATCCAGAAGCTCGCCGACCGGTTCCTGCAGAACCCGGAGCGCATCGAAGTCGCCCGCCCGGCCTCAACGGCGCAGACGGTGACGCAGCGCTTCGTCGCGGCGCATGCCAAGGACTATGAGAAGCGTGCCGTGCTGCGTGATCTGATTCGCGCCCAGGACGAGCTCAAGAACGCGATCATCTTCTGCAACCGCAAGAAGGATGTCGCCGACCTCTTCCGTTCGCTCGACCGCCACGGCTTCTCCGTCGGTGCACTTCACGGCGACATGGACCAGCGTTCGCGCATGACGATGCTCGCGAACTTCAAGGAAGGCAACATCAAGCTGCTGGTTGCCTCCGACGTCGCCGCACGCGGCCTCGATATCCCGGACGTCAGCCACGTTTTCAATTTCGACGTTCCGATCCATGCGGAAGACTACGTTCACCGCATCGGCCGCACCGGCCGTGCCGGTCGTTCGGGCGCCTCCTTCACGCTGGTGACGAAGCGCGACACGAAGTTCTCCGACGCCATCGAGAAGCTGATCGGCCAGAAGGTCGAATGGCTGAACGGCGACCTTTCCAATCTGCCCGAGCCGATGGAAAGTCACGACACCGGCCGGCGTGATCGCGGCCGCGATGGTCGCAGGGACCGGAAAAAAGATGGGGATCGCGGCTCGAGAAGCCGTCCCGATCATAAATCCGATACCGTGCGTGCCGATAGTGAGGCCGAAATTGAAACAGTCGCGGAAAGGGCGGAATCGGTGAAACCGGCACGCAGCGCAGAAAACAAGCAGGGACAGAACAACCGCGCCGATCGTCCGGTGCGCGCATCGAACCCTGCTAATGACGACAATCGCGATCGCCGCAACCGTCACCGCCGCGACTATGACGACGGCCCGACCCCGGTCGGATTCGGCGACGAAATCCCCGCCTTCATGCTGATTGCCGGCAAGGCCTGATTGATCCCATGGGCCTGCCGGGCATCGATTTTCCGGGTTTCGGCTGCGGACTTGCGATCGTGCGCGACGGCAAGATCCTGCTTTACAAGCGCGTTAACGCGCCGGAAGCCGAGCATTGGAATATCGTCGGCGGCAAGGTCGATCACATGGAGCGCTCGGATGTCGCCGCGCGGCGCGAGGCCGAAGAGGAAAGCGGCCTCAAGATCCGTTCGAGCGAGTTCCTGTGCCTCAGCGAACAGGTGATCGAGGCTGACCGCCAGCACTGGATTTCGATGATCTACGTGTCCCGGGATTTTGTCGGCGAGCCTGAACTTACAGAGCCGCACAAGCTCTCCGCTCTCGGCTGGTTCGATCTTGATGCCCTGCCCCAGCCGCTGTCACGTTTTGCGGCTGACGCGGTCGAAGCGCTGCGGAAGACGGAACGCGGCACCACCGCCTAGCCGGACGTTGTCGGAGCCAATGGTTTTGCTGGAACCGGACCGCACGCGTGGGCCGCGGCTGATCGCTCTACTTTTTCGACCGTAGCGCCGCGTCATAGGCAAGTCGCGCCCAGCGGGCCATTTCGTCGGGATCGTCGAAGGCGTCGTCCGGGATGCTCCAATAGGGCATCTTCACCGGCTTCCCCTTGCCCTCATAGGCCCATTGCCGGGAACCAGCCGCTTCGAAGGTTGGAGCCGTCTGCTCGTCGCCCTTCAGCAGGATTTCACCATCGACTTCGAGGGCGAAGATCACGCCTTGGCAATAGATGCCCTTGCCGCCAAACATCCGTTTGATGGTCACCGGCCCAAGCGTCTCGAACATCTCCTCGATCGCAGCATTGTCCACGCGTTCATTCCTCCAGGATACCGCCCGCAGCCACGATCTGCTCCGGCGTGTCGAGATCTAGGCGGGCGGCCGGACCCAGCTCGACATCGATGACCGGCAGGCCGCATTTCTCGACGATGTGCCTTGCGCCAACGTCTCCAACCAATTGCCTGACGGCGGAGAAGGTTTGTCTCGGCAGGATGACCGGATTGCCGCGCTGGCCTTCGGCGGTTGCCCGAATGACGGCACGGCCGCCTTCGGCAGAATAACGATCGAGGAGCTGGCGCAAGTCGTCGGTGGTGACATCAGGCATGTCGGCAAGCATCACCAACATGCCGGCGGCCCGCTCGTCGATCGCCGAAAGTCCGGCCGTCAGCGACGAGGCCATTCCGGATAGGTAGTCGGGATTCGAGACGAGCTTCGCCGGCAGGTCCTCCAGCGCGGCGCGGATATCGGGTTCACGGTGGCCGGTGACCACAATAACCCTGCCGGGTGCCGCTGCGATTGCCGCCTCGACGCTGCGGCGCACCAGCGGCACGCGGTCAAAGGTCGCCAGCAGTTTGTGTCCACCGTCCGCTCCCATGCGGCTGGCGCGGCCGGCGGCCAGAACCACGATCTCGATCGGCCCTGATGGCAACTCCGTTGCTTTTTCGCGCGGTTGCGGTCGGGTCGGGATTTCGCTGAGCAGGCCACCGACGCCGAGGCCGGTAATGTCGTCGAAGCTCGGCCACTCGCCTGCGAGAATGCGGTCGAGAATCCAGTCGAAACCGTTTTCACGCGGGCTGCGGGCGCATCCGGGCGCGCCGATCACCGGGATCTCGCCGACACGGCCAAGTACGAGAAGATTGCCCGGATCGACGGGCATGCCGACGTGATCGACGATGCCGCCGGCCCGCCGGACGGCTGCGGGAATGACATCTTGCGGATCGGCGACAGCGGAAGCGCCGAAGACCACCAGCAGGTCATGATCCGCCTGCAGCTCGTCGATTGCCGCGGCGACCGCGCTCTCGGTATGGGCGACGCGCCGCTCGGTCAGTAGCTCGCTGCCAGATTGCCGCAGGCGAGCCGCCAGGATGGCTTTCGTCTTGTCCATCACCTGAGGCTTCAGAGTCGGCAACTTAGTTGCTATCAGGGCGGCACGCCGCGCCGCGAAGGGTTTCACCTCGAAGGCCGCATTGTTCCGCAGCAACTTCTGCGCTTCCTCGACGAAACGACCGGCGACGGCGAGCGGAATGATCTTGATCGTCGCAACCATGTCGCCGGCCTGCACCGGCACATGGTCGGCAAGGCAGGCAAGCGTGATCGCCGGATCGATGCGGTTCAAGCGGTCGACGGTCTCGCGTGTGGCGACGAAGAGGCCGGCAATCCGGGAGTAGACGTTCACCCGCCCGGTAGCCGCCTGGGAAAAACGCAGGTGATCGGGTGCGATTGCCGCTGCAATGCGCGTGGCGGCCTCGTCTTCCATGAGGTCGCCGGGATCGAGGCGCGCGACGACCACTTCCAGCGCGCCGCAAGCGGTCAAGGTGGCGACATCGGCGGACGAAAGCCGGTGGCCCTTTGCCAGCCGGGATTCATCAGTCTTCACCGCATGCGCCAGGATGGCTCCTTCCGCTTCGCTGGTCTTGACCGGCCCGAACCTCACGCAATCGCTCCTTTGATCTGGCTGGTATCACGGCGCCGTAGCGCTTCGATGATCTCGGCGAGAATTGCGACGGCGATCTCGGCCGGGCTCGCCGCCGCGATATCGAGGCCGATCGGCGCACGGATGCGGCCGATGTCGGCATCGGAAACGCCGGCCTGCCGCAACCGCTCGACCCGTGCCGCATGGGTTTTCCGGCTGCCGAGCGCGCCGACGTAGAAACAGCCCGCTGCAAGGGCGGCGTGGGTCGGCTCGTCGTCGATCTTCGGATCATGGGTGACGGCCACGAGCGCAGTGAAGCGATCAAGCGGCCTTTCCTTCAAGGCATCCTCGGGCCATTCGGCAATGAGTTCGACGCCTGCGAAGCGTTCCGGCGTTGCGAAGGCAGTGCGCGGATCGATGATCGTGAGGTCGAAACCGGCAACCGGCGCCAGTTGCGCCAAGGCTTGCGAAATATGGACGGCGCCGATGACGAGAATGCGTGGCGGCGGCAAATAGACGTTGAGAAAGAAGGAGCCCTGCTCCGTCTCCACGATCCCGGCTTTGCCGGATTGCAGGGCTTGCCCGACCGCGGCGCGCCAGGCGTCGGGACAGTCATCGCCCTCCTGATAGATCTGGCTGCTGCCGCCGGCGAGGTCGCTGACGGTAACGGCGGCCCGACGCGCCGAACGCGCCGCATTGAGTGCCTCGAGGATTCTCCGTTCCATTGCTAACCATCGACCCGTTCGACAAGGACCCGGATTCGGCCGCCGCAGGAAAGCCCGATGCGCCAGGCGGTCTCATCGGCGACGCCGAAGTCGAGAACCTTCGGCGCGCCCGAAGCGATCACGTCCGCCGCTTCGGTGATGACGGCGCCTTCGACGCAGCCGCCGGAAACCGAACCCTGAAAATTACCGTCACCGTCGATCACCAAATGGCTGCCGACGGGACGCGGGGCCGAACCCCAGGTTTCGATCACGGTCGCAATCGCCACCTTGCGTCCCTCCTTCATCCAGGTTTCGGCGATATCGAGGGGATCCAGAACATTTGTAGCTGCCAGCATCTTGCCACCCTCCCGCCGGACCGATCACCGTGATCTAAGGAACCGCCGCGGGTCTGCCTGCCGGGAGCTTCGCCCGGAAAGCGCCTTCACCAGTTCCCCAATCGATTCAAGATTGTGCACCGCCCGGAATTCGTCAACATGCGGCAGCATCGCTCTGACGCCGCGGGCACGGGCCTCGAAGCCGTCAAAACGCAGCAGCGGATTGAGCCAGATCAGCCGCCGGCAGGACCGGTGCAGCCGGTCGATTTCGACTTCAAGATCGCCGACGTCGTCACGCTCGAGGCCGTCGGTGATCATCAGCACGATGGCGCCTTGCCCAAGCACGCGCCGCGACCAGCGTCTGTTGAACTCATGCAGCGTTTCGCCGATGCGCGTGCCGCCGGACCAGTCCCTGACTGCGGCAACGCAGTCGTCGATCGCGGCATCGGGATCGCGATTGCGCAACTGGCGGGTGACGTTCGTCAGCCGTGTGCCGAACAGGAAGGTGTGCACCCGCCGCCGCTCCTCGGTCAGCGCGTGCAGGAAATGCAGAAAGATGCGGGTGTACTGGCTCATCGAGCCGGAGATGTCCGCGAGCACGACGAGCGGCGGGTGCACGACACGCCTCTCCCGGAAGCGCGGCAAGATCAGTTCCCCGCCAAAACGCATGGCGTCGCGCATGGTGGTGCGCGGGTCGATGCGGATCTGCCGCGTCGACGGACGAAAACGGCGCGTGACGACCCTGTCCATCGGCAGGGTCAGCGCGGCAAGCGCGCGCTTCGCCTCGGCGAGCTCGGCGGCGCTCATCTGGGCGAAATCGGCCCTCCGCAACAGTTCGCGGCCCGAAACCGTGAAGCGCGCGTCGATATCGATTTCGGGCTCGTCACGCGGTGGCCGATCCACCTCGTGCCCGGAAAGCAGCGCATCGCTGACGCGGGTCTCACCGGCCCGCCGTTGTTGCCTCTCGCTCTCACGCTCCGGCGCCAGCGGCGACATCATCGCGATCATCTTCTCGACGAGGCCACGTGAGCGCCAGAACAGCCGAAAAGCTTCGTCGAACACCGGCTGGTCCTCGTGGCGCTTCACGAAGACACATTGCAGCGCGGCGTAGAAGGCGTCCCGGTCGCCAATGCCGATCAGCGCCACCGCATCGATGGCATCGGCAATCGCGCCGGGTCCGATCTTGATGCCGGCGCGACGCAGCGCCCGCGCAAAGAAGACGATGTTGTCGGCGAGCCGCCCGTCGCCTTCCCCCATCGGCGGGAGAATGGCGCCATCCCTGTCTTGCTCCCGCTCTTCCATGTCAGCCCGCCGCCAGCAATTCCGCCTTGACTTCGGCGAGCAGCTTGCGCCCTTCGGCCCCCTCTATCCTGGCGATGTCGTCCTGGTACTTGAGCAACGTTCCGAGCGTGTCGGCGATCGTCTCCGGATCCAGCGCCAGCCGGTCGAGCTCCGTCAGCGCCGTTGCCCAATCGATGGTTTCGGCGACGCCCGGGTTCTTGAAAAGATCGATCGTGCGCAGCCGTTGCACATAGGCGATGACTTCCCGCGAGAGTGTCGCGTTACAGCCGGGAACCTTGCGGCGGATGATTTCCAGCTCCTGCGCTGCCTTGGGGTAATCGACCCAATGATAGAGGCAGCGCCGCTTGAGCGCGTCATGGATTTCGCGCGTGCGGTTGGTCGTGATGATGACAACAGGCGGTTCGTCCGCCCGGATCGTGCCGAGTTCCGGTATCGTGACCTGGAAATCGGACAAAACTTCCAGCAAGAAGGCCTCGAAGGCTTCATCTGTCCGGTCGAGCTCGTCGATGAGGAAGACAGGTGCGCGGCCCGCATTGGAGGAAATTGCCTGGAGAACCGGGCGGCGGATCAGGAAGCGTTCGGAAAAGATATCGCTTTCGACGCGCTTGCGGTCGACCTTGCCGGCTGCTTCCGACAGGCGGATCTCCAGCATCTGTGCCGGATAATTCCATTCGTAGACGGCCGAGGCGACGTCGAGGCCCTCGTAGCATTGCAGCCGGATCAGCGGCCGATCGAGCGCCTTTGCCAGAACCTTGGCGATCTCGGTCTTGCCGACGCCGGCCTCGCCCTCGAGAAACAGCGGACGCTTCATCCTGAGCGCGAGAAACAGCACGGTCGCAAGCGCCGTGCCGGCGAGATAGTCGTGCGCCTCCAGAAGCGTCATCGTCTCTTCGATGGACTGCGGCAGGCCTGTTGTCGCCTGTGTCGCCATGTCTCCTCCACGACGGCTCGAATCGATCGATCGATGTTGGCGAGCGAATGAATTCGCCCGGCAAACTCAAAGACTTACGGCGATCTTCTCATGTCTCGATGGGGCACGAAATCTCGCCACGTAAAACTTATAGCGAGTGGTATCCGCGGTCCACATAAATGAGCGGCGGCCGCGGCGGCCCGATCGCGACATCGACGACCTCGCCGAAGAGTACCAGATGCGTGGCGATCGTCTTCACTTCGATGAGCCGGCAATCGAACGAAGCGATCGCGTTGGCGAGGATCGGAGAGCCTGTCGTCAGCTTGGTCCACCGCCCAAGGGCAAAGCGCAGTTCCATGTCGAGCTGGTCACGGCCGGAAAAGGCGTGTGCCACGGCGCGATGCTCGTCGCCAAGCAGATTGAGCGCGAAACTGTCGCTGCGCGTGAAGATCTCGTTGCGCGGGTTGGCGCCGTTCAGGCAGGCAAGAACCGTCGGCGGACTGTCGGACACGGAGCAGGATGCGGTGACGGTGACACCGCGCCGCTCGGCGCCGTCGGCCACGGTAATGATCTGCACGTGACCGGCCAGGCGACTCATCGCGTCGCGGAAACTGATGGGGTCCAGCCTGGTCTTGTCCAACACTTCTTTCTCCGAGCGAAGTCAGCCACATACATAGACAGTACCGGGAAATATGAAACCCGCTGCAAGGAGAATCTTGCAGATCTGCGACATGGTTGCGACGCGGATAGTGCCATCCGTATCCGAAGTCACATCTTTTCCTTTGACGCGGCAGGGCACATCCTTAAAACATGCGGCCACTACCGTGCCGCGCGCCCGTGGTAACCGGCACGGATAAGGCAATATTTGGGCTCGCCGTGGGTTCAGGATCCCTCCCGATCCGGCAAAATGCGGCAGCGGAGAAAGTGAATGCTTCGATCGATCGTCGCCAGCCTTGTCGTGGCCGGACTGGTACAGGCCGCACCTGCCGCGGCAGCCGGTATCAAGGTCGCGGTCGTAGCGCCGGTTGAAGGTCCGTTTGCGCTTCTCGGCAAGCAGATCATCGATGGTGCCGCGTTCCAGGCCGGTGATCGCGGCAGTGAGATCGTCGTCATTCCCGAGACCTGCGAGACAGCCGGCAACGAAGCGCTGACGAAGGCGCTGCTTGCGGCCGGCGCCGAAGCGGCGATTGGGTTCCTCTGCACCGAAAGCCTGGACGCCACGCTTCCGGCACTCGCCGAAGCAGGCCTTCCCGCCATCACTCTCAGCGTGCGTTCCGACATCCTGATGGAAGATGCGCTGAAGAAGAAATGGCCGCTCTTCCGCCTTGCGCCGAGCGGTAACGCCGAGGCTTCGAGCATCGTCGACGCCATCGTTCAACGTTGGAAGGGCAAGCCGATCGCATTGATCGACGACGGCACGATCCACAGCAGGGAACTGGTCGAGAGCGTCCGTTCCGCGCTCGGCGACATAGGGCTGACCCCGGTCTTCGCCGACACCTATCGGCCCGCTCAGGAGCAGCAGATCAGCCTGGTACGGCGACTGGTGAAGAGCGGCGCGACACATGTCTTTACCGGTGGCGATAGACAGGACACGGCGGTGATCGCGCGCGATGCGCAGGGCGAAGGCGCGAACCTCACTCTGCTCGGCGGCGACGCGCTGAACGCCGCCGATCTTACGGTGCCGCTCGCCGATGGCGTGCTTGCGGTAACCCTGCCGGACGCATCGCAGTCGCCGGAGGGCAAGCCGGTCGCGGATGGGCTCCGCGCCGCCGGAACCGAGCCGGATGGCTACGTCTTGCCGGCCTTTGCCGCCGTCTCCCTGCTTGAGCAGGCCAAGGACCAGGCGGAGAAGGACGACAAGCCCCTGCTCGACGCATTCGCCAAGGGACCCTACCCGACCGTGCTCGGCCCCATCGCCTTCAACGCGCAGCACGAGCGCGCCGAAAATCCCTATCACCTGATGCAGTGGCAAGGCGGCCGCTTCGCGCCGGCGCCCGCTGAAGGAACCGCCCAATGATGCGTACCGGACCGCTGAACCTGATTACCGACGTCGCGGGCCTGACGGTCGGCAATGCCGAGGATCACCGGCTGAAATCCGGCGTCACCGCCATCGTCTGCGACCCGCCGGCGACGGCTGCGGTTCAGGTGCTGGGCGGTGCGCCGGGAACGCGCGAGACCGATCTGCTCGACCCGCACAATACGGTGCAGACGGTCGACGCCCTCGTGCTCTCGGGTGGTTCGGCCTTTGGCCTCGACGCCGCGTCCGGGGCCCAGGCAGCGCTCAGAGAAATGGGCCGTGGCTTTGCCGTCGGTCCGCACCGGATACCGATCGTGCCGACCGCCATCCTGTTCGACCTGATCAATGGCGGCGACAAGGATTGGGGACGCTACCCGCCCTATCGCGAGCTCGGCTTCGAGGCGGTTCGTCGCGCCGGCCCCACGTTCGCAACCGGGACCGCGGGTGCTGGAACCGGCGCCCTGACCGCCACCTTCAAGGGCGGTCTCGGCTCGGCGTCAACCGTTCTGCCAAACGGAATCACCATCGGGGCGCTCGTCGCCGTCAACGCACTCGGCTCGGCAACCGTTGGTGACGGCAGGCACTTCTGGTCCGCGCCCTTCGAGATGGACGGCGAATTCGGTGCGCTCGGCCTGCCGCATCCCCTGCCCGCCGACGCCGCCGACATCCGCATCAAGTTCCGCGACCGACAGTCCGCGGCGGCGAATACGACCATCGCCGTGATCGCGACGGATGCCGTGCTCACCAAGGCCGAAGCGAAGCGCCTGGCAATTGCCGCCCATGACGGCTTTTCCCGGGGCCTCTGGCCGGCGCACACGCCGCTCGACGGCGATCTGATCTTCGCGCTTGCCACCGGCGCCAGCGGCAAGACCCCGACGCTTGAGGATTTCATCGACCTCGGCGCGATAGCGGCGTCGACCATGGCACGCGCCATCGCCCGTGGCGTGCACGATGCGACGCCGGCGGAAAACGACCTCATGCGTTCCTGGTCGCAAGGCGCCTGACGCGGCTTTGATCGCCGACATGTTGTTTGCGCGGCCCGCCGGTGCTATTGCGCGGAAAACACGCTGGAGTGCGCCATGACCCATCCTATCCGCATTGCCCCGTCGATCCTGGCGGCCGATTTCTCCAAGCTCGGACAGGAAGTCCGCGACGTCGTCGATGCCGGCGCCGACTGGATCCACCTCGACGTCATGGACGGTCATTTCGTGCCGAACATCACCTTCGGGCCCGATGTGATCAAGTCGCTGCGCCGCTACACCGACGCGACCTTCGATTGCCACTTGATGATTTCGCCTGCGGACCCGTTCCTCGAAGCCTTCGCCAAGGCGGGCTGCGATATCCTGACCGTGCATGCCGAAGCGGGCCCGCATCTTCATCGCTCGCTGCAGACCGTCCGCTCGCTCGGCAAGAAGGCCGGTGTCTCGCTCAACCCGGCAACGCCGGAAAGCGCGATCGAATACGTGCTCGATCAGGTCGATCTCATCCTCGTCATGACCGTCAACCCAGGCTTTGGCGGACAGAAGTTCATCGACGCCGCGGCTGAGAAGATCCGCCGCATCAAGGCGATGATCGGCGACCGTCCGATCGAGATCGAAGTCGATGGCGGCATTGCGCCTGATACGGCGGCCATTGCCACCGGCGCCGGCGCCAACGTCCTCGTCGCCGGTTCGGCGATCTTCAAGGGCGGCTCCGTCGACGCCTATCGCACGGCGATCGAGGCGATCCGCACGCCGGCAGAGAAGGCCTATCGATGAAGACACGCGCGGCAGTATCCGGCGTGCTTTTCGCGGGCGCTGCGGCAGTCGCAGCGCCGGCTTTAGCGGGCGATTATGCCGCGCTCCAGCTGATCGGCTTTTCGGCCGACGGCAATGTCTTCGCCTTCGAAGAGTACGGTGTTCAGGACGGCTCCGGCTTTCCCTATTCGACCATCTATGTGATCGACACGCGCAACGACAGCTTCTTGCCGGGTGCGCCGGTGCGTGCCGTCGGCCGCGAGGATGGCAGTCCGCTCTCCAAGGCGCGTCACGAGGCCCGCCGCCGCGCGGCACCCTTGATCGACGCCTATCGGCTGGCCGACGCACCCGGATTGCTTGCTGCCTTCAATCCGATCACCGAGGCGAACGCCAAGCCGCTGGCACTGACTTACGATTCCTTTGCGGCCGACGAAGGGTTCCGCGAGACCTATTCGGTGGCGCTCGAAGAGAAGACCTTCGAGCCGGAAGGCATCTGCAAGGACTTCCTCAAGGAGGTCAAAGGTTTTCGCCTGTCGATGACGATGAAGGCGGGCACGCCGGCGACCGACGTCCTGCAGGACGATAGCCGCATACCGGAGAGCCGCCGTTGCCCGACCGGCTATCAGGTCGGCGGCGCCGTCACCCACAGGAATGACGACGGCTCCGAGACCCATGTCGTCATGGTTCTCGTCAAGTCGCTCGGCTTCGAAGGCACGACCGATGGGCGCTGGATCGCGATCCCCACCCGGATCGCGAAATGAACGACGCGGCCGCCGGCGTCGAGGCAAAAGCAGATCTGGTGCCGCGAGGCGCCCTGCAGCGAGGCCGGCTCGCGCAATCCCTTCCGACAATGCGGGAGCTTGTCATCGGTGCGCCGCTCTGGGGCGCCGCCATGGTGCTTGCGGCCTGGTTCGGCCTCTGGCTGCGCGAGCGTGCCCTCACGTTTCATCTGTCCGAGCTGCTACTGATCTTCGGCTCCGGGGCGCTTCTGGCCTGGGCGCCATCGCTGTTGCTGGCCCGATTGGCAGCCCTGGGGCGCCGGCCCGAAACACGTTTTGCGGCCTACCTCTTCTTCCTGTCGGTCGGCACCGTCGCGATGACGGCAATGCTCTATGCCCTCGACTACCGGCAGTTCTACGCCCAATGGCATGCGCCTGCCGGCAGCAGGATCTGGTTTTTCCAGTTCGCCTTCACCTCGCTCATCGCTTTCTACCAGTTTCTGGTGCTGGGGCTTCGCCTCTATCTGCCCCTCGGCGGTGCTATACTCGTCGGCGTCAGCCTGTGGCTGGCAAAAGGCCGGCGCCAATGGCGTTGAGCTTCACGGCTATCTTTGCTAGAGGCACGGCCAACCTCCACTGATGACGAAAGCTAAAGCCCATGATCCCGCGCTACTCCCGTCCGGAAATGGTGGCCATCTGGTCGCCGGAAACCAAGTTCCGCATCTGGTTCGAGATCGAGGCCCATGCCTGCGATGCACTTGCCGAAATCGGCGTGATCCCGAAGGATGCAGCCCGCACGATCTGGGAAAAGGGCGGCGCCGCCACCTTCGACGTGGCGCGCATCGATGAGATCGAGGCCGTCACCAAGCATGACGTCATCGCCTTCCTGACGCACCTTGCCGAATTCGTCGGCCCGGACAGCCGCTTCATCCACCAGGGCATGACGTCGTCCGACGTGCTTGACACCTGCTTCAACGTGCAGCTCGTCCGCGCGACGGATCTGTTGCTTGCCGATCTCGACAAGTTGCTCGAAGCGCTGAAGCGTCGCGCCTTCGAACACAAGGACACGGTGACGATCGGCCGCTCGCACGGCATCCATGCCGAGCCGACCACCTTCGGCGTCAAGCTGGCGCTTGCCTATGCCGAGTTCGATCGCTGCAAGCAGCGCCTGCTGGCCGCGCGCGAGGAAGTCGCCACCTGTGCGATCTCCGGCGCCGTCGGCACCTTCGCCAACATCGACCCGCGCGTGGAAGAACACGTCGCCAAGGCGCTCGGCCTGAAGCCGGAACCGGTTTCGACCCAGGTCATCCCGCGCGACCGTCATGCCATGTACTTCGCGACCCTTGGCGTCGTCGCCTCGTCGATCGAGCGCCTGGCAACGGAAATCCGTCACCTGCAGCGCACCGAGGTCCTCGAAGCCGAAGAGTATTTCTCGCCGGGCCAGAAGGGTTCGTCGGCAATGCCGCACAAGCGTAACCCGGTCCTGACCGAGAACCTCACCGGTCTTGCCCGCATGGTCCGCGCCTTCTCGGTACCCGCCATGGAAAACGTCGCCCTCTGGCACGAGCGCGACATCTCGCACTCCTCCGTCGAGCGCATGATCGGACCGGACGCGACGGTGACGCTCGACTTCGCGCTTGCTCGCCTGACCGGCGTGATCGACAAGCTGCTCGTCTACCCCGAGAACATGATCAAGAACATGAACAAGTTCCGTGGTCTCGTCCATTCGCAGCGGGTGCTGCTGGCGCTGACTCAGGCCGGTGTTTCGCGTGAGGATGCCTACCGCCTCGTGCAGCGCAACGCCATGAAGGTTTGGGAACAGGGCAAGGACTTCCTCGAAGAACTGCTGGCCGATACGGAAGTCCGTGCGGCGCTCTCCGAGGAGGATATCCGCGAGAAGTTCGATCTTGGCTACCACACCAAGCACGTCGACACGATTTTCAAGCGCGTCTTCGGCTGAGCCTGACAGCTCCCGGGTCACGCGCCCGCGTTGCATCTGATGAATATGCCCGCATTTGGCGCAGATCGCTCAAATGCGGGCATTTCTTTTAGCGCGACGTTCAGTGATCGTGTGTGACGATCTCCTGCATGTCTTCGCCCCAAATCGATCTCGATTTGGGGCGAAGACATGCAGAAAATCAAAGTGCTACAGCGACCTTTGCGCGTCTGATAAGACGCGCGGCGCTGTAGGCCTGTCAAACCGGCTTCGAGGATCACATGGCCTACAAGGACGGCACCGAGCGTACGGGTATACGCACACAGACGAAGATCACCGGCATGGTTACCTGCAAGACCGGGTCCAGCAACGGCGTCGTCAAGGACCTTTCGGACGAAGGCATCTGCTTCCAGCTCTATTTCGACATCGGCGCCAAAACCGGGCAGGAAGTGACGATCCGGAGCGAAGAACTGGGCTTCCTGACCGGCATGGTGCGCTGGTACCGCGGCGACAAGATCGGCATCAAGCTCAACCTGTCGTCCAACACGGCGGCCCAGATATCCTCCTACTACAAGCACTTTCGCTAGACCGGAGACCGGTCGACGCCAACGCCGTCAAGCGCCGCAAGTCAATTGACCTGCGGCGCTTTTCGCTTTGAGAGGTTGCGTCGGCCTTCGCCGGGCGGCGCCGGGCCTATCGTGTACGGGCGCGCGGACCGGGTTCCACCATCTTGCGATAGAGGTGCCATGTGGCATGGCCGAAGATCGGCATGATGACGGCGAGGCCGACGAAGATCGGGATGGATCCGATCACCAGGCCTGCCGCGATGATGAAGCCCCAGAGGGCAACGGGTACCGGATTGACCAGGGTAGCGCGGATCGATGTCTCGACTGCCGCGACGGCTCCGACGTCACGATCGATCAGCAACGGGAAGGATACGACCGTCGTCGACAGCACGATGACGGCGAAGACGAAGCCGACGGCATTGCCGACGAGGATCAGGTTCCAACCCGGCTCGGTACCGATGATGCCATTCCAGAAGGCGACGATCGAAGCCGGCGGTTCGGCTCCGAAGATTTGTACGTAGAGCGCCTGGGCTACCAGCAGCCAAACGATGAAGATTACGAAGAGCATGGCAGCGACGGCCATGATCGATGGTAAGGCCGGGGAGCGATGCAAGCGAAGCGCATGCGGCCATGAATAGTCCATGCCGAGTTCACGCCGTCGGCTGATTTCGTAAAGGCCGATCGCCGCGACGGGGCCTATGAGGGCAAAGCCCGACACCAGCGGATAAAGCAGCGGTAACATGTTCGCGCCCGCGCTCCAGGTGATCAGCACCGCGCCGGCAATCGGGTAAATCAGGCAAAGGAAGACGTAATGCGACGGCTTCTCGCGAAAATCTTCGAATCCGAGACGCAAGGCATCGAACACATCCGAGACGCCAATTTTCTTTATCCCGGGGTGGGCGACACTCGCGTCCGGCCCCGACAGAACATGGAATGTTGTCATGGCTCACACTCCTCAACGAACCAGAGCGGCCACGGAACAGCGATGCGACGGAACAAAGTCGCACCAACCGCGACCGTCATGCCGATTATACAGAAAATGAAGGCGCTGTCGCCTGCCGCATGTTTCGTCGGATCGTCGCCGATTTCGGGACCAAGCATGCAGCATTTCGAAATCTTGCTGCGGCCATAGCGCCTCTCAAAAGGCACGCGACGTTGCGGGCCTTGACTTCGGTCGCTTTCAGCGCCACATCGCGGCCACCATGAAAGTATCCGACGCCCATATCCTCATCGTCCCTGGCTACACCAACTCCGGACCGGAGCACTGGCAGACTCGCTGGGAGCGCAAGATGTCCACCGCGCGCCGCGTCGAGCAGGCGGAGTGGGCAAAGCCCGTGCGCGAAGATTGGGTGGCGCGTATGATCGAAGAGGTCAACGCCGCCGAGAAGCCGGTCGTCATCGTCGCCCATTCGCTTGGCGTCGCAACTGCTGTGCACGCCCTGCCCCATATCAACAAGCCGATCGCCGGCGCCTTCCTCGTCGCACCTCCGGATGTGGCCAATCCGACGATCCGCCCGAAACATCTGATGACGTTCGGCCCCTATCCGCGTGATCCCTTGCCGTTCCCGTCGCTGATGGTCGCGAGCCGCAACGATCCTTTTGGCTCCTACGATCACGCCGACGATATTGCCAATGCCTGGGGTTCGCTGCTCGTCGACGCTGGCGAATCCGGCCATATCAACACCGAGTCCGGGCATGGCCCGTGGCCGGAGGGGACGATGGTGTTTGCCCAGTTCCTGAGCCGCCTGAAGCCTTGATTCTTCAGGCGAACTGGTTGACGGCCCTTAATCCTGCAACTTCCCATTAATCCGACGTTCATTGTCCGCAGTCATCATCGGTCGGCATGGCAGCGCGACTCGTCCTCAAAGGAGCGTCGAGCGTTGTCGAATCTTGATTTGCAGCCTGATTTCCGGGCCTCACCGCCTTGGAATTTGCGGCCGCAAAGGCTGGATATGGGATAAGTGGCCGTCAACGAAGGTCTCACCAAAGGTGCGCGTGGTGCGCCGGCGAATTTGGATGTCCTCACGCAGGCCGCCCTGGAGCGCTTGCCAGCCGGGGCAATCATTGCCAATGAGCTGGGGCGGATCGTAACGACCAACGCGCGCGCCGGCGAACTGCTGCTAAGGACGCCGGCTTCGCTGCGGAAAGCCCTCCTCGGAGATCTCGTGCTGGATGAAGACCGGCCCCTGTTGCCGGGCCGGGATGTGTTGCCGCCGGCGGCCACCTCGTCCATGACGCTCCGCTTCAAAAGCCCCTCCGGCCCGCTGCCGATGCTCGTCTCCTGGTCGCCCGTGCTTTTCGGCGAACAGGACGCCTTTCTCCTGCTGATGCTCCCGGTCCATGATCTCGTCGACGAAATCGCCGGCCTGCGCAATGACGAGACCCGCTGGAAATATGCGCTCGACAGCGCGCTTGAAGGCGTATGGGACCACGACTTCGAAACCGGGAACCTGTTTTACTCCAACACCTGGAAGCGGATTCGTGGCCTGCCTGACGAGGCCGAGGTCGACGGAACCCTTGAGACCTGGATCCAGAACGTTCACCCCGACGACCGCGCGCATGTGCGGGCCGCAATCGAGCGGCAGGATTCCGGCGAGGCGGTATACAATACTTTCGAGTACCGCGAGCGCCACGCGGACGGGCATTGGGTCTGGATCGAGAGCCGCGGTGCGTCCGTTGCCTATTGGCCGGACGGCAGGCCCAGCCGCATCATCGGCACCGACACGGACATTACCGCCCGCAAGGAGGCGGAGGCGCGGCTCGAAGAGGTCTCGCGCCGTCTGAGGCTCGCGCTCGACGTCTCGAAGATCGGCGTGTTCGACTTCAACCTCGACGCTGAGCGCGATGACTGGGACGAGCGCATGTTCGAGATCTACGGCCTCGATCCAGGCGACGGGCCGCCGAGCTCCGAGGCCTGGGAAAACATGCTGCATCCCGATGACCGCGACAAGGTCATCGCTCGGACGATCGAAGGTATCGCCTCCGGCAAGCGCTACAGCAATGCCTTTCGGATCGTGCGGCCGGACGGCTCGATCCGGCATATCCGCTCCAATGCCGCGACCTATGTCGATCATCTCGGAACGCGGAAGCTCATCGGGGCGAACTGGGATGTCACCGAAGACATCGCCTTGCAGGAGGAGTTGCGCCAGGCTCAGGCCTCCGCCGAGGCACGCAACCGCGAGCTCGAGCAGGCACGGACAAGGATCGAATACAACGCCCTGCACGATTACCTGACGGATTTGCCCAACCGGCGCTACCTCGATCAGATGCTGGCGGAGAACGTCGCGGTCAATGCCATCCTGCATATCGATCTCGATCGTTTCAAGCAGATCAACGACACGCTCGGGCATCAGGCCGGCGATGCCATGCTGACCCACGCGGCCGCCATCCTGCGTGCGCATGCGCGCCACGACGATTTCATTGCCCGCATCGGCGGCGACGAGTTCGTCATTCTGTGCCGCCGCGGCCGTAATCTGCCGCAGCTCTCCGAGCTTGCCGAGCGCATCGTGCACGCCTTCCGTCGCCCCATCCGCTATGAGGGGCAGCTCTGCCGCCTCGGCGCCAGCATCGGCATTGCCTGGAAAGGGCACGACGATTTCGATGCGAAGCAGTTGTTGATGAATGCCGATATCGCACTCTACCGGGCAAAGAGCCTCGGCCGCGACCGTGTCGAAGTCTTCTCCGAGCAGATCCAGACACAGATCCTGACAGCCAAGCGGATCGGCGACGACATCCGCCTGGCGATCGAGGAAGGGCAGTTCACGGTTTACTACCAGCCACAGTTCGATGCGAATTCGCTGGAGATCACCGGCGTCGAGGCGCTGGTGCGGTGGAACCATCCCGAACGCGGCGTGCTCACGCCCTTCCATTTCCTGAAGGTCGCGGAGGAGATCAATGTCCTGCCGGCCATCGACCGCAAGGTCGTGGAACTTGCCTATGCCGACTTTCAGTCCTGGCGGCAGTCCGGCTTCGCCGTTCCCAAGATTTCGGTCAACATGTCGTCGCCGCGCCTGCGCGATCCCGGTCTGATCGCCGACCTGCGGGATCTGCGGATTCCACCTGGCGTGCTCTCGTTCGAATTGCTCGAATCCATTTTCCTCGACGATCCGGAGGATGAAATCGCCGAGACGATCTCGGCCCTCGGCGCTCTTGGTATCGAGGTGGAGATCGACGACTTCGGCACCGGACACGCCTCGATCATCGGCTTGCTCAATCTCAACCCGGCGCGGCTCAAGATCGACCGGGCGCTGGTCGGACCGATCACGGAGAGTGCGAAACAGGCAAAGCTCGTCCGCGCAATTATCGACATTGGCCACTCGCTCAACATCGAGGTCGTCGGCGAAGGCGTCGAGACCTGGGAGCATGCAGCGATGCTGCGCGATCTCGGCTGCGATGTGCTGCAGGGTTATGCGCTGGCCCGACCGATGGATCGTCTGGAGCTTGAGCGGCGCCTGCGGCGCGGATGGAAGCCGGTCTTCGGCAAAGCCGACAAGTAACCCAGCCGCACGGCCGTGCGGTCGCCGCGGGCGCGCTTGTCTATCAGCTGTTCTGTATCTGTTGGATCGCTTCGGCGAGAAGCTCAAGCATCCGCTTGCGGATTTGCTCTTCCGTTTGGGCAACGCCCGCGGCGTCAAAATCCGCCTTGAGCTTGCGGATGATCTTTTCGTGACCGGCACGCTCGAAGTCGGCGGTCACCACTTCCGTCGCATAGGCTTCGGCATCGGGCTTGCCGAGCAGGCCGGCAGCCCAGAGACCAAGCAGTCTGTTGCCACGCGCCTCGGCTTTGAACTTCAGTTCTTCGTCCAGCGCAAACTTCGCTTCGAAGGCTTTTTCGCGATCCTGCATAGTGGTCATCAAATGATCTCCCTGAGAATTCGGTGCCTTAGATAGTTATCGCCATAACCAAAATGGAGGTCAAACTGAATTGCGTCCTTTTCGGGTTTCGCGACTTTCATGCTACCCTCTGCAAATCAGGGGGACGGAAAGATACGCCGATTGTGAATTCCGTTCTTTTCAGCTATGGAGCCCGGGAGATATTCCACGAGCGCGACCCAAGAGCGCCAACAACCACAGAGACAGAATCCATGAATCGTCGCCGCCGTATCTACGAGGGCAAGGCCAAGATCCTCTATGAGGGTCCGGAGCCGGGCACGCTCATCCAGTTCTTCAAGGACGACGCGACCGCCTTCAACAAGAAAAAGCATGACGTCATCGACGGCAAGGGCGTGCTGAACAACCGTATTTCCGAGTACATCTTCACGCATCTCAACAAGATCGGCATTCCGACGCACTTCATCCGCCGGCTCAACATGCGCGAGCAGTTGATCAAGGAAGTCGAGATCATCCCGCTCGAGATCGTCGTGCGCAACGTCGCCGCCGGTTCGCTGGCCAAGCGCCTCGGCATCGAGGAAGGCACCGTTCTGCCCCGCTCGATCATCGAGTTCTACTACAAGGCCGACGCGCTCGATGACCCGATGGTCTCCGAAGAGCACATCACCGCCTTCGGCTGGGCAAGCCCCCAGGAACTCGACGACATCATGGCGCTCGCCATCCGCATCAACGATTTCCTTTCGGGCCTGTTCCTGGGCGTCGGCATCCAGCTCGTCGATTTCAAGATCGAATGCGGCCGCTTGTTCGAGGGCGACATGATGCGCATCGTGCTTGCCGACGAGATCTCGCCGGATAGCTGCCGGCTTTGGGACATCGAGACTCGCGAGAAGCTCGACAAGGACCGCTTCCGCCGCGACCTCGGCGGCCTCGTCGAGGCCTACCAGGAAGTCGCCCGCCGTCTCGGCATCATGAACGAGAACGAACCCGTGCGCGGCACCGGTCCGGTTCTGGTGAAATAACTTCGGGGAAAATCAAAGTGATCAAGGCACGTGTAACCGTGACGCTGAAAAACGGCGTTCTCGATCCGCAGGGCAAGGCAATCGAAGGCGCTCTCGGCGCTCTCGGCTTCGACGGCATCGGCCAGGTTCGCCAGGGCAAGGTCTTCGATCTGCAGATCGAATCCGCAGACAAGGCCAAGGCCGAGGAAGACCTCAAGGCCATGTGCGAAAAGCTGCTCGCCAACACGGTGATCGAGAACTACAGCATCTCGTTCGCCTGATCGATCAGGCATCGAAATCGTTCCGCGCTTTCAGGCGCGGAACCAGACGTTAAGCACCGCCGGAGCAGCACGAGCGCCTCAGGGAGCGCTGCTGTTTTCGTCGGAGAAGGTGCCTGGCTCTCTGGGGCGCGGCATCAAGATGACATCTCGCCGCTAACGGAGACAGAGATATGAAGTCAGCCGTCGTCCAGCTTCCGGGCCTCAATCGCGACCGCGATATGATCGCGGCCCTCACCAAGATTTCCGGCAAGGCACCGGTCACCGTCTGGCAGACGGAAACCGACATTCCGGACGTCGACCTGATCGTCATTCCCGGCGGCTTCTCCTATGGCGACTATCTGCGCTGTGGCGCGATCGCGGCGCGCATGCCGGTCATGCAGGCGATCAAGGCCAAGGCGGAAAAGGGCGTCAAGGTTCTCGGCGTCTGCAACGGCTTCCAGATCCTCGTCGAAGCCGGCCTCCTGCCCGGCGCACTGATGCGCAATGCCTCGCTCAAGTTCGTCTGCCGCGAGATCAAGCTCGAAGTGGTCAATGCCGAGACCGATTTCACCCGCGCCTATTCGAAGGGCCAGATCATCCGCTCGCCGGTCGCCCACCATGACGGCAACTATTTTGCCGATGCCGAGACGCTGAAGACGATCGAAGGCAACGGCCAGGTGGTGTTCCGCTATGCCGAAGGCACCAACCCGAATGGCTCGATGAACGATATCGCCGGCGTGATGAATGCCGGAGGCAACGTGCTCGGCATGATGCCGCATCCGGAAAACCTGATCGAAGCCGCACACGGTGGCTCCGACGGCCGCGGTCTCTTCGCATCGGCGCTCGAAGTAATCGCCGCTTAACCATCCGGCTGATAGAAGGCATCCGACCCATCCCCTAATGCGAGCGAGACCGTCGATGCCTTCATTCTTCCCTGGACGCCTGACCAGCCTCGCCTGCGCGACGTTTGGCCTGACGCTACTCGCATCTTGCCAATCGCCAAAGCCGCCGGCGCCAAGCCCGAACACGGCTGCGCTGCCGACGATGGAGCGCGTGGCGCTTGGCGCCAATAGCTGCTGGTTCAAATCGGGCGATTCCGAGTTCAAGTCCTATCGCCTGGCGCCGGAGCTAAATTCCTTCTCCGGCCGTCCCCGCGTTCTGATCGTGCCGCGCAAGTCGCCGGAAGCCCGGCCGCTCGCCGTCATCCAGGCCGAGGGCAACCCGGCGCGCCTGCAGGCCTTCGGGCCGTTGATGAGCGAACCGGTCGGTACGCGCATGGCCACCGATATCAAGCGCTGGGCCGCCGGCGGACAGGGCTGCAAGTAGCTCCAAGCCGAATTGTCGAATCGATCCCGGGGCCGGCCGTCCTCAGTGGGCGCCGGCCCTTGGCGTATCGCCGAGCCGTGGTTCCGATCCGATAGGGGGAGCGCGCGTCGTTGTCGCAAAACCGCTTCGCAGGTTCGCGCGACATTCTCAGCGCCAGAACGGCACGATCGACTGCTGGCGCGCATCCTTCGCGGAAACGCCGATATCTCTAAGTTGCCAGTCGCTCATTTCCCCGAGCGCCAGACGGCCGCGCCGCTTCGCCGCCAACGCGCAATAAAGACCCCAAAGCCGCTTCAACACGCTCTCGCGCTGTTCCGGATAGTCGCCGCCCAGCAATGCGCTGCTGCACTCGACGGACTTCGCACCCGGGCGGGACAAACAAATTGTATCTATTGTACTCATTGATAACCCCAATGTAGCGATTGCTATCGTTGCATTGGTGATAATTGACATATTTCGCGCTGTAATCTAAAGAATTGTCACTATGACAAATTGGCTTCCGGACATTCAGCAGGGTCACGGTCCGCTCTATGCGCGGATTGCCGACCAGATCGAACACGCAATCGGCAGTGGCGCCCTCCCCGTCGGCGCCAAGTTGCCCCCCCAGCGCAACCTCGCCTACGATATCGGCGTGACAATCGGTACGATTGGGCGCGCCTACAACATCGTGCGCGAACGCGGACTGGTGAGCGGCGAAGTCGGACGCGGCACCTATGTGCTTGATCATCCCGAGAGCCGCCCGCCGGAACAGGCGGATCCGCTGACGACTTCGCTTGCCGGCACCAGACCGCTCGTCGCACCTGCCGGCAAATTGCGATTTGACAGCACGGCGGCACCCGATATCGGCCAAGGCGCGGTCTTGAGCGAGGTGCTCGGCGAGATCAGCAATGACCACCATGCGGACATCGCAAGCTACGCACGCAACTTCCCGGACCATTGGTTCGAGGCGGGTTGCCTGTGGCTGGCGCGCGGCGGCTTCCGCCCGAAGCCGGAAAACATCGTGCCGACGCTCGGTGCCCATGCGGCCGTCGTGGCCGTCATCACTGCGGTCACGGCACCCGGCGACCGCATTGCCTTCGAGACGCTCACCTATTCGCAGGTGAGCCGCAGCGCCGGCCTGGTCGGCCGCCGCACGACGCTGGTCGAATCCGACGAGTTCGGCATGATCCCCGAGGATTTCGAGCGCGTCTGCGCGCAGCAGCATCCGAAGCTCGCCTTCCTGATGCCGAGCGCCCAGAACCCGACCGTCGCCGTCATGCCGCTTGCCCGCCGCCAGGCGATTGCCGACATCGCCCGCAAATACGGTGTCTGGCTTGTGGAGGATGATCTCTATGGCGCGATGACCGGTGACCAGACGCCGCTCTTGGCCGAGCTTGCGCCGGAACGCACCTTTCTGGTCGGCGGTCTTTCGAAGTCGGTGGCTGCCGGTGTTCGCGGCGGCTGGGTCGCCTGCCCTCCGCATTTCAGTCAGCGTATCCGCATTGCGCACAAGATGGTGAGTGGCGGCCTGCCGTTCATCCTGGCTGAGCTTTGCGCCCGGCTCGTGCTTTCCGGTTCGGCCGCAATCCTGCGGAGCAAGGGCATCGAAGAGGTGCGCGCCCGCGAGGCGATGGCCCGCGAAATCTTCGAGGGCATCGAGTTCACCTCGCACCCCTGCATTCCGTTCCTCTGGATGAAGTTGCCCGATCCGTGGCTCTCCGGCACCTTCAAGCAGGCGGCACTGCAGGAAGGCGTGCTCGTCGATGACGAGGACGAGTTCAAAGCCGGACGCACCGACCGCGTTTTCCACCGCATTCGCATCGGCTTTTCATCACCGCCGGACCGGGTCCAGGTGAGAGTGGGTTTTCAGACGCTGAAGCGGCTGCTCGACAGCGGGCGCGCGGGTTACGACAGTTTCGAGTGACTATAGAAATCCACGGGGTGACTTTCGGGCAAGGTTGAGCAACATACTACTTTAGCAGTTTTGCGCACATGATTCGCTTGTAAGGATTCCGCATGCCGCTACCGTTCAGCCCCGCCTCGTCGCCTCGCATTGCATATCTTCTTCTCGCTACGACCATGTTGACCTTCGCCGCTCCGGCCTTTGCCGCGGACGGCGTTTTCGACGAAATGCGTTTCGGCGTCACAACGTCGATCGCCGCCGGCGACAAGCAGGAGGACGGAGTGTTTCCGTCGTTCACCGTGTATTTCGATCCGCTCGACGTCGATGGGGCGACCGACTTCGGCGATAAGCTGCTGCGGCCTCGCATCCACGCGGGCGCAGCGGTTGCGACCTCGTCCAACGGTGTCAATCAGGCCTATGCCGGTTTGAGCTGGACCTTCGACATGACGAAGCGCCTCTTCGTCGAGTTCGGCGCCGGCGGCACGGTTCATGACGGCGACCTCGATAATCCGAATGGTTCCGGGCCCCAGCTCGGCTGCCGCTTCCTCTTCCGCGAATACGCCGCCGCCGGCGTCCGTCTCGATGAGCACTGGAACGTCTCGGCGACCGTGGAACATGCTTCGCATGCCAATCTGTGCGACGGTCCGAACAATGGCCTGACACGCGCCGGCCTCGCGCTCGGCTACAAGTTCTGACGCTGGCTGCCGCACGAGCCTTCTGGAAAGCTCTCTCTACGGGCGTCAGCCGCTGTTGATCGCCCGTATTTTTCTGTCGCGCCGCGCCGCAGCATAGGCTAAAGAAGCCGCAAAGCGCCCCCTGTTTCTGTTGCGGTTCGCACGCGCCATATTCCTCGTAAGTGGATTGCGCGCCGCCCGAAGGATTTGACGGTCGACGATGACGATTTCCAACACCCGCCCCATCACCCCGGACCTCATCGTATCGCACGGGCTGAAGCCCGACGAATACGAGCGCATCCTGAGCCTGATCGGGCGCGAGCCGACCTTTACCGAACTCGGCATCTTCTCGGCGATGTGGAACGAACACTGCTCCTACAAGTCTTCGAAGAAGTGGCTGCGCACGCTGCCGACCAAGGGACCGCGCGTCATCCAAGGCCCGGGCGAAAACGCCGGCGTCGTCGACATCGATGACGGCGACTGCGTCGTCTTCAAGATGGAGAGCCACAACCACCCGTCCTATATCGAGCCCTACCAGGGTGCCGCGACCGGCGTCGGCGGCATCCTGCGCGACGTCTTCACCATGGGCGCGCGCCCGGTTGCGGCGATGAACGCGCTTCGCTTCGGCTCGCCGGATCACCCGAAAACCCGCCACCTGGTTTCGGGCGTCGTTGCCGGCGTCGGCGGTTACGGCAATTCCTTCGGCGTTCCGACCGTCGGCGGTGAAGTCGAGTTCGACGCCCGCTACAACGGCAACATCCTCGTCAACGCCTTCGCCGCCGGTCTCGCCAAGAGCGACGCGATCTTCTATTCCAAGGCCGAAGGCGTCGGGCTTCCGGTCGTCTATCTCGGCGCCAAGACCGGCCGTGATGGCGTCGGCGGCGCGACCATGGCGTCCGCCGAATTCGACGAGTTTATCGAAGAGAAACGCCCGACCGTTCAGGTCGGCGACCCCTTCACCGAAAAGTGCCTGCTCGAAGCCTGCCTCGAACTGATGCAGACCGGCGCCGTCATCGCCATCCAGGACATGGGCGCAGCCGGCCTCACCTGTTCCGCCGTCGAAATGGGTGCCAAGGGCGACCTCGGCATCGAGCTCGATCTCGACAAGGTGCCGGTGCGCGAAGAGCGCATGACCGCTTATGAAATGATGCTGTCGGAGAGCCAGGAGCGCATGCTCATGGTGCTGGAGCCCGCCAAGGAAGAGGTTGCCAAGGCGATCTTCGTCAAGTGGGGCCTCGATTTCGCGATCGTCGGCAAGACCACCGACGACCTGCGCTTCCGCATCCTGCACCAGGGCGAACAGGTCGCTGATCTGCCGATCAAGGAACTGGGCGACCAGGCCCCGGAATATGACCGCCCCTGGACCCCGGCGAAGACCCCCGCGCCGCTGGCAACCAACGACATTCCGGCTGCCGACGTCGCCGATGCGCTCGTCAAGCTCGTCGGTTCGGCCAACAACTCGTCGCGCCGCTGGGTCTACGAGCAGTACGACACGCTGATCCAGGGCAATTCGCTGCAGCTTCCCGGCGGTGACGCCGGCGTCGTCCGCGTCGAGGGCCACGCCTCCAAGGCGCTCGCCTTCTCGTCCGACGTGACGCCGCGTTATGTCGAAGCCGACCCTTACGAAGGCGGCAAGCAGGCCGTCGCCGAGTGCTGGCGCAACCTGACGGCAACCGGCGCGCTGCCGCTCGCCGCGACCGACAACCTCAACTTCGGCAACCCGGAGCGGCCGGAGATCATGAGCCAGTTCGTCCATGCCATCAAAGGCATCGGCGAAGCCTGCACGGCGCTCGATTTCCCGATCGTTTCCGGCAACGTCTCGCTCTACAACGAGACCAACGGCCAGGCGATCCTGCCGACTCCGACGATTGGTGGCGTTGGCCTGATCAAGGACTGGTCGAAGATGGCGCGCATCCGCTTTGCGGCGGAAGGCGAGACGATCCTGCTCGCCGGCGCGCCGGAAGGTCTCGGTTCCCATATCGCCCAGTCGGTCTACATGCGTGACGTTCATGGCCGCACCGAAGGTCCGGCGCCGCATGTCGATCTCGCCCACGAGCGCAAGGTTGGCGACTTCGTCCGCGGCCTGATCGTCGATGGTCTCGCAACCGCCGTGCACGACTGCTCGTCGGGTGGCCTGGCGCTCGCTGTCGCCGAAATGGCGATGGCCTCGGGCATCGGCGCTACGGTCGATACGGTTGCCGGCCACGACCCCATTGCCACCTTCTATGGCGAAGACCAGGGCCGCTATGTCGTGACGGTTGCTGCCGGCGCGCTCGACGCGGTTGTGGCACGGGCGAAGGCCGCCGGCGTCTCGCTCCCGGTCATTGGCAAGACCGGCGGCGATGCCGTCAAGCTCGGCGACGCCAGGGCGGTTTCGGTCACAGATCTGCGTGCCGCCCACGAAGCCTGGTTCCCGGAATTCATGCAGGGCGACCTCGCGCCGGAGAACTGAGACAGGAACAGCGCCATCACGGCGGGCGATTTTTCCGGACGCGCCATGTTCGATTGGAACGACCTGAAATATTTTCTCGCCGTGGCGCGCACCGGCTCCACGCTTGCCGCCGCGCGTAGCCTCAGGGTCAATCAGACGACCGTCGCTCGCCGGATCGATGCGCTCGAGCGCGGTCTCGGCCTGGCCCTCTTCGTGCGTCTCCCGAACGGCTATCGCCTCACGGAGCGCGGGGAAGCGACCGTCGCGCTCGCCGAACAGGTTGAGCAAGGCGCCAGGATCCTGGCCGACACAGCTCGCGGGTGGAGCCGGGCGATCGCGGGAACCGTGCGCGTGACCACGACGGAGATTCTTGCGATCGACGTGGTGGCGCCGCTGGTCTTCGAACTGCGCAGCCGGCACCCGTCATTGTCCATTGAACTGATCGCCGATGATCGCCGGCTCGATCTTTCGCGCGGTGAAGTGGATGTGGCGCTCCGCGTCGGCTCCTGCCCGGAAGAGCCGGGCATCGTGCGGCGCCGGCTTGCGACCAGTGTGTGGGCGCTTCATTGTGCCAAATCCTACGCCGCGCGCCACGGCTTGCCCGGCACCATCGCCGACCTCGGCCGACATGAGATCGTCGGCGGCACCGGCGGTCTCGCCGGATTGGGGCCTCTCGTCGCCTTGCGGAAAGCGGCACCCGACGCCCCGGTCGGGATCCACTGTAATTCCGTGCCCAATCTGATCGCGGCGGTCCGCTCCGGGGTCGCTGTCGGCCCGCTTCCGTGCTGGGCTGCTTCCGAGGACGACGACTTGCTGCGCTGTCCCATTCCCGAACTCGAGGCCCGTTCGGATATCTGGCTCCTCTATCACGAAAGCCTGCGCGAGAGCCCGCACGTGCGGCTGTTTCGCGAAGCGGTGACGGCTCGCTTCGAAGCCGTCCGCCACCGGTTCGAGGGCCGCCCCGCTCCAAGGGCCTAGGCGGTTTCTGGCCTTTCCTCCTTTGCGGCCGGACAATGGCTCGCCGAGCCTGGAAAGCCCAGTTGCCGCGCCTGCGAGCCGCCGTCCCGCGCGCCCCAACGCCGGGCGATCTTGCCGTCGCGGAAATCGAACCATTCGATCGCCTGCAGCTCGTAGGACCGACCGGTCGGTTGCTTGAAGTCCAGAAACGGGCCGGTCCATTTGCCGCTTTCGCGCAGGCGAACCACGACGGTATCACCGTCGGCGACCATGGACAGGACGTCCAGCCTCATGTTCAGCCCACGATGAAGGTCGTGCCAGACGCGTGCCGCAAAATCGAAGGCACCGGCGCCCACCACTCCCTGGATCTCCGCGTCGACGGTAAAGAGCGGGCGCAGCGCCTCGATGTCCCCGGCATTCATCGCCTGCACATAGGCTTCGACCGTCGCCCGGTTCGTCTGATCTCGTGGCATGTGACCTCCCTGCTGGAGCCCGGCACATCGGCGCGGGCGCTATTGAAACGAGGGGCGGCAACGGTTTTTCGCCTCGTCTCGCCGCCCCGTCGCGCATTAGAGAGGAACCTGCATTTCGCTGCTATCAGCTTTGTCGCAGCGACCCTCTGCAGATTTGCAGAACATCGATTGCCGTCGACACCTCGTTGCTGCTCACCTGATTCAGCATTTGCGTTTCGCCCCTGAATCGTGGTTCCCTGATAGTATGGAGCGGTGCCAGCGACGCGGCCGGCGCTGCAGAAAAACAAGGAGTTGGCGTATCATGCCCATGACACCAGGCGACATCGAAGACATGATCAAGGCCGGGATTCCCGGTGCCAAGGTCACGATCCGCGATCTGGCCGGTGACGGCGACCACTATGCCGCCGAAGTCGTGGCCGAAGCGTTTCGCGGCAAGACCCGCGTGCAGCAGCACCAGATGGTCTACAATGCGCTCAAGGGCAACATGGGGGGTGTTCTGCACGCCCTCGCCCTGCAGACGAGCGCGCCGGAGTGAGCCGGCATGGCTGATCTGATCAAGGAACTTGTCAGCGGAGTCGTCGACAGCGCGCTGAAGGAAATCCTCAAGAAGACCGGCGTCAAGCGGACTTCGACCAAGCGGACAAAGCGCCGGGCACGGACAACCTCGTCCGCCGGCGGGGGCATCCTCGGGGATATCCTCGAGGCGGCCATTCGCAAACCGGCCAAGAAACAGGTCAGCCGTCGTCGAACGGCTGCGGCCCGCAGCAAGACCCGGCGCCGCACCGCTTGACTACCGCATGGTTCCTTAGTTCGTAGGCGATTTAAGGAAAAAAACATGCAGCAAATCACGACCTTTGCGCGTCTGATAAGACGCGCGGCGCCGTAGTGGTAATAAAACCACATCTTGAGGACCATCAATATTTGTTGCGATTGGGTGGTGAAAATCACCGATATGCATGCTATCTAAGACCCAATCGATATCCGGCCCTTGAAGCCGGCGCAGGAAGGAAGACAAGATGAGCGGAATTCACGAATTCATCGACAACGAAGTCAAGACGAACGATGTGGTACTCTTCATGAAGGGTACGCCGCAGTTCCCGCAGTGTGGCTTCTCCGGTCAGGTGGTCCAGATTCTCGATTACATCGGCGTCGACTACAAGGGCATCAACGTGCTCGCCGATGCGGACCTGCGTCAGGGCATCAAGGATTACTCCAACTGGCCGACGATCCCGCAGCTCTATGTCAAGGGCGAATTCGTCGGCGGTTGCGACATCGTGCGTGAAATGTTCCAGGCCGGCGAGCTGCAGTCGCACCTCGAGGCACAGGGCATTGCCGTCAAGGGCGCCGTCGCCTGATCTAAGGACGCCTCGTCCCGATCCATCGGAGAAGGCGGGCAACCGCCTTTTTTGATTCCGGCCGTACTTACGGATTGACTAATTTTCGTCGTCCTTCTGAAGGCGCGTGCGGTTCGCGCAGGTGCCCCCAAGATACGTTCAGAGCGTGCTTCCTTCATGAACGCATTCCAGCGTTCGAATGTGGAGCGAAGGGCCGGAGATCCGGCCTGTCATGAATCGGTTGCGATCGTTCGGCATAAGCTGCCTGCAGGGGTTCTCGCCTCACCCTTTGGCGCCGGAAAGTCCGGTCCCTGCCGTTCGACGCTTCCCTTGCTTCATGCCGGCACGGTCCGTGCGGTTTCAAATCGCCCCGGCTGCCCGCGCTCGAGATTTGACACGCCAGTCGGCATGACGCCAACCGGCATTCTTCTTTCCGGATCTGCTCCGGACCAACCTGTTCCGCTTGCGCCCCGTGCGCCGTTAGGACTTTTTGAAAATGACAAGCACGACCAACGACGACGCCCTGCCGGGCCTCAGCAAATCTCAGTTCATCGCGCTGATGGCGATGCTGATGGCGACCAACGCGATCTCGATCGACATCATGCTGCCCGGTCTGCAGCAGATCGGCGCCAGCCTTGGCGTCGCCTCTGAAAATGAGCGGCAATACATCATCACCGCCTATCTGCTCGGCATGGGCGTGGCGCAGCTATTTTTCGGCCCCCTTTCGGACCGCTTCGGGCGCAAGCCGTCGCTTCTCGCCGGCCTCATTCTCTACGCCGTCTGTGCGTTGGCGATCGCAATCGTGCCGAGCTTCGGCCTCCTGCTGGCGCTGCGCTTCGTACAGGGCGCTGGCGCTGCGGCCACGCGCGTCATAACCATCTCGATCGTCCGTGACGTCTATGGCGGCCGGCAGATGGCAGAGGTGATGTCGCTGGTCATGATGGTCTTCATGATCGTGCCGGTCATCGCCCCCTCGATCGGCCAGCTCATCATCAGCCTTGCCGAGTGGCACATGATCTTCGTCGTCGTCGCGCTCTATGCGGTGATGAACATTGCGATCGTCTCCTCAAAACTCGGCGAGACGCTCGATCCGGCCCATCGCCGCGATTTTACGCCGTCGGTCATCCTCAGCGGGTTCCGCATCGTGCTGACGAACCGGCTGTCGCTGCTCTATACGCTTGCGACCTCCGTCATTCTCGGCGCGCTTTTCGGCTTCATCAATTCTGCGCAGCAGGTGCTCGTCGGCGTCTACGACCTTGGCGTGTGGTTTCCGCTTGTGTTCGCGGCATTTGCCAGTATGATGGCGGTCGCTTCCTTCACCAATTCCCGCCTTGTTCGCCGCTTCGGCATGCGGCCGCTGTCCCATGCGGCGCTCATCGGCTTCACGCTGGCGAGTTTCGTCTGGATGTCGGCCTCGCTCTATGCGCCGCTGCCCTTCCCGGTCTTCGTGGTCCTCTACTGCGCCACGATGTTCCAGTTCGGGCTGATCGCGCCGAACTTCAACGCCATGGCCATGGAGCCGCTCGGCCACGTTGCCGGCACGGCCTCCTCGGTACTCGGTTTCATGCAGACGATCGGAGGAAGCGTGATCGGCGCTTTCATCGGCCAGTTGTTCGATGGAACGGCGACACCTCTTGCCACCGGCTACTTCACCGTCGCCGTAATCGGCCTCGTTTTCGTTTTCATCGCCGAAGGCGGCAAGCTCTTCAAACCACACCATCAGCCGGCCGGCTGATCGCTACAGCGAGGCGTGTCTCGTCAGACTCGAAAAGACCGCTGTAGCACCCTGAAATTCTGCGTGTTTTGTCCTCATCGGGGACGGTTCCAGGAAACATGCAGTCGAGCCGGCCAGTCTTTTCCAAGCCAGACTTTTCCAAGATTGAATTTACGGGTTTCCCAATGTCCACCATCACCAATCGATCCGAACATATCGACGGAGTTTCCGGGGCAGAGCGCCTCAACATGGGCCTCTTCGAATTCATCATCACCATCGCCGTCATGACGGCGAGTGTTGCGATTGCCATCGACAGCATGCTGCCGGCGCTGCCGGCCATCGGCCAGTCCTTGAACGTCGCCAGCACCAACGACAGCCAGTTGGTGATCGGTGTCTTCTTCCTCGGCTTCGGCATTTCGCAGATCTTCTTCGGCAGTCTTTCCGATGCCTTCGGCCGCCGCAAGGTGCTGCTCGGCGGCCTTGCCTTCTTCACCATGTCAATGTTTGCGGCGGCCCTCACCGAAAGCTTCGAGACGCTGCTTACCCTGCGCTTCATCCAGGGCATCGGTGCTGCCGCAATCCGCATCACCACCATGGCGATCGTGCGCGACTGCTTCGGCGGCCGCGAGATGGCGCGCGTCATGTCCTATGTCATGATCGTCTTCATGATCGTGCCGATCGTCGCGCCGTCGATCGGCCAGCTCGTGATCTTCTATGCCAACTGGCACTGGATCTTCATCCTGATCGGCGTCATCGGCGCGGTCCTGTTCGTCTGGGCCCTGTCCCGCATGAAGGAGTCCTTGCCCCGCGAAGAGCGCATGCCGCTCTCTGTCGGCGCCGTCGCATCGGGTTTCAAGACCGTCCTTACCAACCGCATCACCTGCGGCTACATGATCGGCATGACGCTCTTCACCGCGGTCATCTGCGCCTACATCGTCACGGTTCAGCAGATCTTCGGCGAGGTCTACGGCCTCGGTGACTGGCTGCCGATCGCCTTCGCCGGCACGGCGGGCGGTATTGCGGTCGCGAACTTCGCCAACGGCTTCTTCGTCCGCAGCTTCGGCATGCGCCGCATCTCGCACGTCGCGATGATCCTCTTCACGCTGATCTCGGTCGCAGGCTTCGTGATGTCGCTCTCCGGCACGCCGGCCTTCGTCGTCAGCTACCTGATGTTCTCGGTGCTCTTGATGTTCTTTGCGGTGATTGCAACGAACTTCACCGCGATCAGCCTGGAACCGATGGGGCACCTCGCCGGTACGGCGACGGCGATCACCGGCTTCGTCTCCACCACGGGCGGAGCTTTGATCGGCGGCGCCGTCGGCCAGCTCTTCAACGGCACGCTGCAGCCGCTCCTCGGCGGTTTCGCGCTCTTCGGCATCCTGACGATCCTGGCGACGCTGTGGGCGGAGAAGGGCAAGCTCTTCACCCATCCCGGCGACAAGGATGTCGCCATGGATCACGGTGGCGGCCATATGTAATTGCAGCGCCGCGCGTCTCTTGAGACGGGCGAAGACCGCTGTAGTCGCCGCATGACATGAAAAGGCCCGCCCGGAGCGATCCCGGCGGGCCCTTTGTTTCAACATTGCTGTTGAAATCAGACCGTGAAGACCTCGCGGCGAAGTATCTCCCAGCTTTCCTTGTCAGTCGCGAGCAGCAGTCCGCCGTTGAGATGCGCCGGCAGGTAGGGCGATCCGTCAAAGCGGGCGGCATAGGCACCGGCCTCCTGCGAGATCAAGGTTCCCGCCAGGTGATCCCAGGGCATCAGCTTCTGATACATCAGGAAGTGAATGTGACCGGCGGCGAAGATGCGATACTCGTGGGCGGCGCAGCGGTAGCTGGTGGCCATGCGGACCTTCGCCATATTGGCCATGACTTCGCGCCGTGCTTCCTGCTTGTAAAAGCCTGTCGACGCAACCCCGACCATGGCTTCGAGCGGCACGCCGGCCGTGACCGAGAGACGCTCCTGCGATCCATCCGGACGGCACATCCAGGCGCCCGAACCTTTCTCCGCGATCACCCAGTCGTTGCCGAGCGGATCGTAGATGATGCCGGCGACCGTCTCACCCTTCGAGACGATGCTTGCCATCACGCCGAAGAGCGGCAGGCCAGCGGCGAAGTTGAAGGTGCCGTCGATCGGGTCGACGACCACGGCGAGATCGGCATCGGCGAGCTTGTCGAGCAGGGCCGGATCGGCCGCGACCGATTCCTCGCCGACGAACAGAGCGCCCGGCGCCACCTCTTCGATGCGCGACTTCATCAGCCGCTCGGCGGCCTCGTCGCCTTCGGTCACGAGATCGATCGCTTCCGACTTCATCCGGACATCGTCTGCCCCGAGATTGCGGAACCGCGGCAGGATCTCTTTGACTGCCGCCTCCTGCATGAGGTTGGCAAGGCCGGCGATATCGACGGAATGGCTCATTCTTTGGGCTCCGGAGCGAGGGACAGGAAATCGAACAGCTTGGGATCGAGCAGATGCGACGGGTTCACATGGCCGAGTGCGCGCAGCATCGTGTCCTTGCGGCCGGGCATGCGTCGCTCGATGTCGGCGAGCATCGCCTTCATCGCGTTGCGCTCGAGGCCGTCCTGCGAGCCGCAGAGGTCGCAGGGGATGATCGGAAACTCCATGGCGGTCGCGAACTTGGCGAGATCGTCCTCGGCCGCATAGGCGAGCGGCCGAAGCACCATCAGGTCGCCCTCGTCATTGAGAAGCTTTGCCGGCATCGAGGCGAGCCTGCCGCCGTGGAAAAGGTTCATGAAGAAGGTTTCGAGAATGTCTTCGCGGTGGTGGCCGAGCACCAGCGCGTCACAACCCTCCTCCCGGGCGATGCGGTAGAGATTGCCGCGGCGCAGCCGCGAACAGAGCGAGCAATAGGTAGCGCCGGTCGGCACCTTCTCCTTCACGATCGAATAGGTGTCGCGGTACTCGATGCGATGCTTGACGCCGATCGACTGCAGATATTCCGGCAGGATATGCTTCGGGAAGTTCGGCTGCCCCTGGTCGAGATTGCAGGCGATGAGTTCCACCGGCAGCAACCCGCGCCACTGCAGGTCCATCAAGAGCGCCAGCAGGCTGTAGCTGTCCTTGCCGCCGGAAAGGCCGATCAGCCAGCGCTTCGCCCCCTTCAGCATGCCGAAATCGTCGAGCGCCTGGCGGGTCTGGCGAAGGAGTCGCTTGCGCAGCTTGTTGAACGAGACGGAGGACGGCATGCGGCCGAAAAGCGGATGCGTGTCGACGTCGATCGCGCCCTCATCGAAAGCGGTTTCGGCCTGGTCTTGCGACGCGTTGAGCGAAAGGTCCATGGCGGGGATCCTGTGCGGCAGGCACGGGCGCAACCGGCGCCCGGCAAATCTTGGGCCTGCACTTGCCCGCTCCGGCCGTCAAGATCAAGGGAAATCGGCCGGATGAAGCGACTGACGGCGACGGAGCGGGTTCTAGGGCCCGAAGACCGACCAGCCGGTGCGCGCCGCGAGCATTTCGAGCGCCAGTGAGCCGAGCAGCGAATTGCCGTTTTCGTTGAGGCCCGGCGACCAGACGGCAACGGACGCTTTGCCCGGTGCTACCGCCAGAATGCCGCCGCCGACGCCGCTCTTTCCGGGCAGGCCGACGCGATAGGCGAAATCACCCGAGCCGTCATAGTGGCCGCAGGTCAGCATCAGCGCGTTGATACGTCGTGCCCGCTGGCGCGAGACGACGTTGTGACCTGTCAGCGGATTGCTGCCGCCGGCCGCCAGAAACAGGCCGGCCTTGGCCAACTGGCTGCACGTCATCGCCAGGGCGCAATGGTGGAAGTAGACGCCGAGCACGTGGTCGACCGGATGGTCGAGCTTGCCGAAGGAGCGCATGAAATTGGCGAGCGCGACGTTCCTGAAGCCAGTGGCCGTCTCCGAACGCGCCACTTCGTGGTCGATGACGATCTGGTCGTCGTCGGCCAGATAGCGGACGAACTGCACGATCTCGCCGATCAGCTCCCGCGGCGTGTGACCGGCGAGGATCAGGTCGCTGATGGTAATGGCGCCGGCATTGATGAAGGGATTGCGCGGCTTTCCGCCTTCCTGCTCGAGCTGGACGATCGAATTGAACGCCGAGCCGGACGGTTCGCGGCCGACACGGTGCCAGATGTTCTCGCCGTGCTTGCCGAGCGCCAGCGTCAGCGTGAAGACCTTGGAGACGCTCTGGATCGAAAACGGCACTTCCGCGTCGCCGACCCGATGCACCTTGCCATCGGTCGTTACGATCGCCATACCGAAATGCTTGGGGTCGACGCGCGCGAGCTGCGGGATGTAGTCGGCAACCTTGCCCTGGCCGAACCTTGGGCTCAGCTCCTGATGGATATCCTCAATGATCGCCTGCAGGTCCTGCGGCATGTTCTGCTCGGGCATCCGGGTTCCTCTCACTGCATCGCGTTCGGATCGAAGCGACGAAACCGCTGAGACATCGGAGGGCGGCGGCTACCTCCGAAATAGGACAGCAGCATCTGACAGTGATCGCCGCCGACAAAAAAACCGCCCGTTTCCGGGCGGTTTTCGAAACGTCACAAGGCGTAAGCCCCGGATTAACGCGAATAGAATTCGACGACCAGGTGCGGTTCCATGACGACCGGGTACGGAACGTCGGAGAGAACCGGAACGCGGACATAGGTCGCAACCATCTTGTTGTGGTCGGCTTCGATGTAGTCCGGAACGTCACGTTCAGCGAGCGAAACCGATTCCAGAACGGTCACGAGCTGCTTGGACTTTTCCTTGACTTCGATGACGTCGCCCGGCTTGCAGCGGTAGGAACCGATGTTGACGCGGACACCGTTGACCTTGACGTGGCCGTGGTTGACGAACTGACGGGCAGCGAAGACCGTCGGAACGAACTTGGCGCGGTAGACGATCGCGTCGAGGCGCGACTCGAGCAGGCCGATCAGGTTTTCCGGGGTGTCGCCCTTGCGGCGGGAAGCTTCAGCGAAGATCGCGCGGAACTGCTTCTCGCGGATGTCGCCGTAGTAGCCCTTCAGTTTCTGCTTGGCGCGCAGCTGTACACCGAAGTCCGAGAGCTTGGACTTGCGGCGCTGGCCGTGCTGGCCCGGGCCGTATTCGCGGCGGTTGACCGGGGACTTCGGACGACCCCAGATGTTTTCGCCCATACGGCGGTCAATTTTGTACTTGGACGATTCGCGCTTGCTCATCGCATTTCCTTTCAAATAGTTACACCGGTCTGTTTCCAAACCGGATCAAGGAAACACGCCCTCCTCTGAACCCATTTTCGGGGTTCTGACAGGTTTCTCACGATCACGCTGACGGAGAAACCACGGGACATGTCAAATGAAACACCGGACATTTCTGCCCGGCGTTGGGGCGGCTTTAGTGGGTCCGGCCCCTCTTGTCAAACGAAATCGTGGCAACCGGCATTCGTTCAAGCCGGATCAACAGCGTCTGCCCGCTCCAGCGAGACGAGCAGTTTCCTGAGGAGCTCAGCCAAGGTGGCGCGGTCCTCCTTGCTCAGCCCTTCGAGATACCGCGCTTCGCTGGTCATATCCGCACGAATCGCCGCTTCCGCAAGCGCCATTCCCTTCTCGGTCAGTCCGACGACGCTGCTGCGGCCATCGGAGGCTGAGCGCTCGCGCACGATCAGCCCGGCCTTCTGCAGCCGGTCGAGCCGGTGCGTGAGCCCGCCCGAGGAAATCATTAGAAACGTATAGAGATCGGTCGGCGTCAGCCGGTAGGGCGGACCGGATCGTCTCAGCGTGGAGATCACGTCGAACTCGCCCCGGTCGAGGCCGAAGGCGGCGAAGGTCTCCTCGATCGACGGACGCACCAGATTGGAGAGCCGGTAGGCCCGCCCCAGGATCGTCATGGGCTCGGTGTCGAGATCGGGCAATTCCCGCGCCCACTGCGCCTGCAAGCGGTCGACATGATCAGTCGCCTCGTTCCCGTTCTGCATCGCTCACCCCGGCATCCCATCAACATATCTTGACGAGAAGATAGTTTGAATAATATCTTCTTGTGAAGATAGTTCATCCGCAGCAGGAAGCCAACCCGGCCGGAGATGGAGGCCAACATGTTTCATGTCATTCCGCGTGCAGAGCAGAAGCAGAGCCCCAACCGGACGATCCTGTTTGAAGGCGGGCAATACGGCACCCCGATTTCGCTGTTCCTGATGGACGCGGAGCCAGGCCAAGGGCCGGCCCTTCACGTGCATCCCTATCCGGAAACCTGGATCGTCCACTCCGGCGAAGCGGAGTTCACCGTCGGCACACAAAAGATCATGGGTAAGGCCGGCGACATCATCGTCGTCGATCCGGAGACGCCGCACCGTTTCGTCAATACCGGCACCAGCCGGTTGCAGATGACCTGCATCCATGCGTCCGACAGGGTCATTCAAAACTGGCTCTAGCGCTTGCCGTCGGCGTTTCGCCAACGCCCCAAAGAACGAGACAGCGCGGGGTTACTCGGCGGCCGTGGCTGTCGTATTCGCCATATCGGGCCCGTTCGCGTCGCCCGGCGCGGTTTCGCTGCCGAGATCCGGAAAGGCAACGATCCGTTTGCCGGAAAAATCCGCATGGACGACGATCAGCCCGTGCTCTTCGAAATAGCCGAGCAGACGGCGCGCGCGACGGGCCGAATGCGTGCCGTAGGCGCGCGCAATCATCGCGTCCGAAGGACATGGCAGCCCGCGGACAGCAGCCTGCGCCATCATCAGGAACACGGCCTGAAGATCCTCCGTCACACGATCGGCGAGCTGTAGGGCCTGCGTCCAGGTCCCGGTCGCTGCCGTCTCCGCGTCGACACCCGAACGCGCCACCGCCATCTTGCGACGGAAGGCGCTGAGGGAAAGTGCTGCTCCGGACGGCAGGCGGCGTATGCGGCAGCGCACCAGGAAATCCTGGAACAGTTCCGCATCGGGCCGGAAGGCTGCCTCGGGATTGGCGAGGATTTCCGCAAAGACGCTGTCGAGAAGGTTCTCTTTCTCTTCGGCGGTCAATTCCGGCTGAGCCGGCTTCGGCTCGATCGGGATCGCCGCTTCCGGTCGCGGGCGCGACAATTCTGCGAGGATGTCGGTCGTCGGACGCGGCGGTGCAACCGTGCGGCGCATGATCGGTCGCGTCAACTCGTCCGGATCCGGGGTGAAGATCAGATCTTCGACGTCCTGCGGCGCCTCCGGCAGCGGCATGAGCTTCGGACTTGTCGAACGGGCCGACGTCTCGACCGTACCGATCGTCACCTTGAGCGGGCGGCGCGACAGCGCAGGGCCGAGTGCCACGAAGGAGCCACGCTTCAGGTCGCGGAACATTTCCGCCGTGCGCCGGTCCATGCCGAGCAGATCGGCCGCGCGCAGCATGTCGATGTCGAGGAAGGTACGGCCCATCAGGAAGTTGGAGGCTTCCGCCGCCACGTTCTTGGCAAGCTTCGCCAGGCGCTGCGTGGCGATCACGCCGGCGAGCCCGCGTTTGCGGCCGCGACACATGAGGTTGGTCATGGCGCCGAGCGAGATCTTGCGCACCTCTTCGGTGACGTCGCCGGCAACCGAGGGCGCAAACATCTGGGCCTCGTCGACGACGACGAGAACCGGATACCAATATTCGCGATCCGCATCGAACATCGCGTTCAGGAAAACGCCGGCATTGCGCATCTGCTGCTCGATATCGAGGCCTTCCAGCGACAGCACGCAGGAAACGCGGTGCTGGCGGATGCGGGTGGCAATGCCGATCAGTTCCGCATCGGTCCGCTCTCCCTCGACGACCACATGCCCGAACTTGTCGGCAAGCGTGACGAAATCGCCTTCGGGATCGATGATGCACTGCTGCACCCAGGGTGCCGATTGCTCCAGCAGCCGACGCAAAAGGTGCGACTTGCCCGAGCCGGAATTGCCCTGCACCAGGAGACGGGTGGCCAGAAGCTCCTCGATATCGAGCGAGGCCGAGGTCCCTTCGGACGTCGTTCCCATATCGATGCCGACCTTCATTTCCACCTCTTCGCGCTACGCTCGCGCATTTCCGGACGCAAAATCGCTGCTCACGTTTGAAATGCTCTGGACTGATTCGCGGTCATATGGAGACCGCCGATCAGGCGACACCTAGCACGGTTTCCCGGAAAATCGTGCCGCCGGCACAGAAAACCCACAGGGAATACGCGCGTGAAAATCGTTACTCGCGATCCCTTTCTAGCTGATCGCTTCGACCTGTCCAACCCGCTCGTCAACGGTGGCATTCGGCATCACCGTCAGGCCGAAGCCCTGCATCAGCCGGCGCGTTGCAAAATCAGGCTTGCCGGAGGTGAAGATCGCCGGGTCCTGCCCGTTCAGCGGTTCGAAACCGTTTGGCAGCGGCACCAGCGAACGAGCGCGCCGGGCAATCGCTTCCGCCGGGTCCAGCCAGTCGACCGGCCAGGGTGCAAGCCGGCGGAAGACGTTCGCCATGAAGGGGTAGTGCGTGCAGGCGAGCACGACGATATCGGTCTTCTTGCCGTCCATCTCGACGAAACACGGGGCGATTTCGGCAAGCACCGTCTCGTCGTCCAGCTTCTCGCCGCGGATATAGGCCTCCGCCATCTTGGCGAGGTTCTCCGAGCCGACGAGGCGCACGTGGCACTGGCTGGCAAAGGACTGGATGAGATCGCGCGTATAGGCTCGCTTGACGGTACCCGGCGTCGCCAGGACCGAAACGAGGCCGGAGCGCGTGCGCTCGGCCGCCGGCTTGATCGCAGGCACCGTGCCGACGAAGGTCATCTGCGGATAGGCTGCGCGCAGGTCGGCGCCGACGAGCGTGAAGGCGGTGTTGCAGGCGATCACGCAGATTTCCGGATCATGCTCGGCAAGCAACCGTCCGAAGAGTGCGATCACTCTTTCCTTCAGCGCCGCCTCTTCCCAGCCGCCATAGGGAAAGCCGGCATCGTCGGCGACGTAGATGAAATGCCGCTCGGGCATCAGCACCCTCGCCTCGCGCAGCACGGTCAAGCCGCCGATGCCGCTGTCGAAGACGAGGATAGGTTTCAGTTCACTCGCTGTCACCGTTGTCCCGCGCTTTCCTGCCGTGCTCGCCCCTGCTGTGATCACTCGGAGCGCCGGAGCCGCGCGGGTTTTCCCGCGTGAACCGGTCGAGCGAAGAAATGACGCCGCGCAGCACCTGGATTTCCGATTCGGTAAAGGATGGTCTGGTCAGAACGGCGCGCAGGTTCTCGACCAATTTCGGCTTTTTGTCGGCGGAGCGGAAATAGTTGCGCGCATCGAGTGCATCCTCGATATGGTCGAAGAGGCCCTGCAGATGTTCCTTGGTCGCCGGTCGCTGCTCGATCGCCTGGAACGAGGTCTGGTCCTCCGATTCCATGCCGGTCTTCATCCACTCGTAGGACATCAGCAGCACGGCCTGGGCGAGGTTGAGCGATGCGAAGGCCGGATTGACCGGGAAGGTCACGATCTCGTCGGCAAGCGCGACTTCCTCGTTGGTAAGTCCGGTGCGCTCGCGCCCGAAGACGATCCCGATCTTTTCGCCGCCGCTGAAGCGCTGGCGAAGCGTGCGCGCGGCAACGATCGGCGAGCGCACCGGCTTGTAACCGTCGCGGTCGCGGGCCGTCGTCGCATAGACGAAATTGAGGTCGGCGATCGCCTCTTCGAGCGAACCGTAAAGCTTGGCCGCGTCGATGACATGATCGGCGCGGCTCGCGGCAGAACGCGCCTTCTCGCTCGGCCAGCCATCGCGCGGATTGACGAGCCGAAGCTCGGCCAGGCCGAAATTCGCCATCGCGCGGGCGACCATGCCAATGTTTTCGCCGAGCTGCGGATAGGCGAGAATGATGGCCGGTCCTTCCGCCAGAAGTTCGCGCTCGCTGTTCGTGCCTGCCATTTCCTTAGCCTTTGCCTCTCGTTCGGCGCTTCCCTTGCACAAAAGCCGGCGAAATTAAAGTCCGGCTTGGGTCTGGGCCGTGCAGCTACAGGTGAAGACGGTTGAGAGAGACCCCGATCATCTCCAGGCCAAGCTCGGCATCATCCCTCGAGATCGGCAGGTGGCGATCGACCGGCCCGCCGATCCGGCCGACTTGGTAGAAATAGGCCGAAGCCTTATCGCGAACCGACTGGACGAGGTCGAGATTGGCCTCGATTTCCTCTTTGAAGGCGGCGCCTTCAGGTTCGGCATCCGTGCCGACGCGCCGCGCGAAGACCCGCGCCCAATAAGTGCAGGCCAAAAAGATCGCCAGCGCCTGACGAACATGGCCAGGCCGGGTGACGAGTTGCCAGGGAAGCCCAAGCGGCTTCGCTGCCGACGCCAGATCGCGATAGGCGCGATCAAGCGCCTGCGATCGGGTGATGAGCACCAACCCCGAGGCTCCGTCCCTCGCCGCCTGCAGCAGGCCCGTCAGTTCGTCGCACCAGGTTGCGACCGCAGCATCGAGCGTCGTGCGGGTGCGGGTCGGAAACACGACGAAGGCGACAGCAGCACCGGCGATCGAGCCGATCATCGTTTCCTCGAGGCGAAGTTGCAGGAGATGCGGGGTCAGCACGCCCATGAGACTGTAGACCAGCGACAGAACGACGGAGATGAAGAACGTCATCGTCGCATAGGAAACCGCGAGGAAATAGAAGGCGAGAAAGATGCAAAGCGCGCTCAGCGGCAAGACGAGATAGATATTGCCCGCAACCAGCGCGCCGACGACGATGCCGACCACGATACCGAAGAGCGTGCCGGCAGAGCGCTGCAGCGCCTTCACCGCCGTATCACCGCGCGAGCGCGTGTTGGTGAAAACCAGAAACGCCGCAAGCACTGCCCAGAACCAGCGCTCGCGCGACAGCATCAGTCCGAAGACCATGGCGATGCCGGAGGCAAGCGTGATCTGGATCGCCGCCTTCAGCGCCGGGTCGGCAAACGACGGTTTCCATCGGGTTGCCGAGCCACTTGGTTGTGCCGGCGGCTCTTCGAGATCGGCCGGTGTCAACTTCGCCAAGCGGCGGGCGAGCCTCTGCCGGACGTTTCGAAGCCAGAGCAGCGCCTTCACCGTTTCCTGTCGGCGTGGAGTGGTGTCGCCAAGCCGGGCTATCTCCTCGTCGATCCGTCCGCCGTCGCGCGCCAGCATCGCCTCCACCAGCGCCGGCGGCGGCATCGACTGGAAGCTCACGACGATGACGCTTTCAGCGGCGAGATGCAGGTCGAAGAGGTTGACGACGAGATCGGCGGACGCGACTCCGGGCTCGGGCTCCGGCCGTCGGTTCTCGGTCGGAATGAAGCTCTCGGCCATCAGCACGGCTTCCTTCAGTCGCTCTTCCGCCGTCAGCAGCCGCCGCCGATCGATTTCGGAAAGAACCGGCTTGCGCGCAATCTCCGCCAATTCGAGAAGCATGCGGTCGACACGACGCTGCACGCTCGCCGCGGCGCGCAGCAGGTCACGGTAGCGGTCATCCGGCAGCAACCGGGTGCGAACGAGATGCGCAACCGTCGCGGATACGGCCGCCCCGAAGAACAATGCCGGCAACTGGTCGGCGGTTGGCCGGAGGTAGGCGCCAGTAAAGTAGGACATGAAGGCGAACATGCCGACGGCAAAGCCGCGGGGACCGAAGGATCGGCCGTAGACGGCGAGAAAGACGATCAGCAGGAAGACGACGTCCGAGAGGTAGCGATACTCCTCAAGCAACGAGGCGAGCCAGATCATCGAAACGCCGACGAGAACGGCGATAATGCGCGTGAGGCGCTGGCCGGCCACGGTGCGGTCGCGGACTGCCAGCCCGCCTTCAATCGAAAGCGATGCGGCAAGGCCATAGGCCGCCGGCGGCAATGGCACGATCAGGTAGTGAACTGCCATCAGGATCAGGACCGAAACGACGATCGTCGCGGTAATGCGCGAGGCCTGCCGCAGGCGGGAGAAAGCCGGATCGTTGGCGAGTAGCCAGTCACGCACGCGGGAGCGAAATGCCATCGGACGCCTTTTGCTTGTCTGCGTTCGCCTCAAACGGGCGCCGCCTCGCCGGTTCCTTCCTGCATAACGACAGAAGCGATCTTTGCAAGGCCGATGACGTCCTGGGATGCCCCCGCAAAGCATTGCCGAACCCTCGGTCGACTGAAGCCTTCGCGCCCATCCAAAGTTTCGGCCAAGCATGCTTTGCCTTGCCGGTTCTGAGTGCTATAGGGCACAGGATTTTTCAGAGAGGAAGGGACATCGCTCCCGCTGTCCCGCATAAGCTACGAGGCATATTCATGGCAAAGATCAAGGTCGCCAATCCGGTCGTCGAGCTCGACGGCGATGAGATGACCCGCATCATCTGGCAGTTCATCAAGGACAAGCTGATCCATCCCTACCTCGACATCGATCTGGAATATTACGACCTCAGCGTCGAAAACCGCGATGCCACCGAAGATCAGGTGACGGTCGACGCCGCCAACGCGATCAAGAAGCACGGCGTCGGCGTCAAGTGCGCCACCATCACGCCGGATGAAGCCCGCGTCGAGGAATTCAAGCTGAAGAAGATGTGGAAGTCGCCGAACGGCACGATCCGCAACATCCTCGGCGGCGTCATCTTCCGCGAGCCGATCATCTGCAAGAACGTTCCGCGCCTGGTTCCGGGTTGGACCAAGCCGATCATCGTCGGCCGTCACGCCTTCGGCGACCAGTATCGCGCCACCGACTTCAAGTTCCCCGGCAAGGGCAAGCTGACGATGAAGTTCGTCGGTGAAGACGGCAAGGAAATCGAATACGACGTCTTCGACGCGCCGTCGGCCGGCGTTGCCATGGGTATGTACAACCTCGACGATTCGATCACCGAATTCGCCCGCGCTTCGTTCAACTACGGCCTGCAGCGCAAGGTTCCGGTCTACCTCTCGACCAAGAACACCATCCTCAAGGTCTATGACGGCCGCTTCAAGGATATCTTCCAGAAGGTCTTCGACGAAGAATTCGCCGAGAAGTTCAAGGCCGAGAAGCTGTGGTACGAACACCGCCTGATCGACGACATGGTTGCCTCCGCTCTCAAGTGGTCCGGCGGCTACGTCTGGGCGTGCAAGAACTACGACGGCGACGTGCAGTCCGATATCGTTGCCCAGGGCTTCGGCTCGCTCGGCCTGATGACCTCGGTTCTGATGACGCCGGACGGCAAGACGGTCGAAGCCGAAGCGGCCCACGGCACGGTTACCCGCCACTACCGCCAGCACCAGAAGGGCGAGGAAACCTCGACCAACTCGATCGCTTCGATCTTCGCCTGGACCCGTGGCCTCGCCCACCGCGCCAAGCTCGACGGCAATGCCGAGCTCGCCAAGTTCGCCGACACGCTTGAGAAGGTCTGCGTCGATACCGTCGAAGCCGGCTTCATGACCAAGGACCTGGCGCTCCTCATCGGTCCCGATCAGCCGTGGCTCTCGACCACCGGCTTCCTCGACAAGATCGACGAGAACCTGAAGAAGGCCATGGCCGCCTGATAAGGCGCGACAGGGCCTAAAAATGATCGCGCCGATTTCCCCGCGCAACGCCCTGACGATCGCACGCATCGTCAGGGTCAATCACGCCGGGGAATTCGGCGCGATCCGTATTTATTCGGCCCAGATCGCGGTCGCGCGCAGGCTCCATCCCGATTGTGTTCCGATGCTGTCGGAAATGCTCGGCCACGAGATCGAGCACTGTGCGCTGTTTCGAGGGGCCATGCCTTTGAGAAACTCCCGCCCCTGCCGCGTCATGCAGTTCTGGAGCTGGGGCGGCTCGGTCCTCGGTTTCCTGACGGCACTCTTCGGCCGCCGCGGCATATGGGCCTGCACGGCAGCCGTGGAAGCCGCCGTGCATCGCCATCTTGACGACCAGTTGCATTTCCTCGCCGACAAGGACGCCGAGCTTCACGCCCTCATACTGTCGATCCGCGAGGAGGAACTGGCTCATCTCCATCACGCGGAAGCCCAGTTGGCAGACCGCGACGTGCTGGCGGACTCGCTGCGCGCCGCCATCTCCCTTGCCACCTATGTGTTGATCTGGCTTTCGACCTGGGGCGCTTCCTCGCACATGGCCGCAGCCTTGCGGCGAGCGAAATCCAACTAGCTCTTGAGCGGCAAATAGATCTCGCTCAACAATTCCGTCGGCGGAACCTCGCGCGGATTGTTGAGATATTTCTCGAACATCAGGCTGTCGCGGATCTCGCGGCCCGATTGCGGCAGCCAGGTGCCGTAGAGCCATTGATAGGCCTTCGGCATATCCGCATAGGGACCCTTGTGGCGTAGCACGGCATAGCGGCCGCCGTCGAGGTGCTGCGGCGTCAGCGGCGCTTCCACCGGGACCGGCGTGCGAGCGCTGACGCAGGCGAAGGAACGCAGCTTGTCCGTCGGCACCAGTTCTGGATCGTCGAGATAGATGCCGATCATTTCCATGTCCGGCCGGAACTGCTTGCGCGAAAACAGGGTGCCGTAGAGCATCTCGAACGCCTTGCCGATCTCCATATAGGAGCCGTTATGGGCGACGCCGACGAGGTCGAAGGCGTCAATGTCCTTGAGAGTGACTTCATACATATCCGTAATTCCTTCCGTTGAGGCGGTTTCAAAGGCAACATGGCTGCCCTCCTTGCGGTAGCGCGCCGGCGGCAACCCGTAGGCAGCCTTGAAGGTGCGATTGAAGGATTGGAGATTGGGGTAGCCGGAGCGTCGCGCGACCGCTTCGACGGGAAGATCGGACTGGGCAAGATCGGCCGCGGCCTGCTGTAGCCGCAGCCGCTTCACCGTAGCCGCCAGCGTCTCGCCATGAACGGCCCGATAGATCCGGTGCCAATGATGCGGCGACAGGCAGGCGATCTCGGAAAGACGATCGAGCTCGAGATCGCCGTCGAGATGCGCGTAAATATACGCCGAGACGCGGTGGAGCCGCCTCTCGTAGATTGCCCATGTATCGTCACCCATGTCGTGCTCCCTGTCGAAACTCTCGCGTTTCGCTCGAAACCCTTCAAATCACAGATCGATTTGACAAATCCTGCGGACCTCTGCCGCGCCCGCTTGTGCCGCATCGCGACTCAGATAGGCTGAGCATGCCCGCCATGTTTGTTCCAGCCAACGCGGTGCCTCTGGAGAGTCCGATGCCCGATTCTCTTGTTCCGAAAACGGTCAGCGTTCTTGCGGAGGGATATGGATTTGTCCGCTTGAAGGCAGACGCGCTCGCTGGTTTGACCGTCGCGATCGTCGCACTGCCGCTCTCCATGGCGATCGCGATCGCCTCGGGGGTGACGCCCGACCGCGGACTCTATACCGCGATCGTCGGCGGCTTCCTCGTTTCGCTTCTCGGTGGCAGCCGGGTGCAGATCGGCGGTCCGGCAGGGGCCTTCATCGTGCTCGTTGCGGCAACCGGTGCCCGGCACGGCCTCGACGGCCTGTTGCTCGCGACGGCGATGGCCGGGATCATGCTGATTGCGGCAGGCTATCTCCGGCTCGGGCAATACATCAAGTTCATACCCTACCCCGTCACGGTCGGCTTCACCGCAGGCATTGCCGTCATCATCTTCGCCAGCCAGTTGCGCGACCTTTTCGGTCTGACGCTCGCCGGCCCCGAGCCCGGTCCGATCGTCGACAAGGTCGTGGTCCTCGCCCACGCCGCCGGTACGGTCAACGGGGCAGCGGTGCTGACGGCGGGCCTGACCATCGGCATCATTCTCGGCCTGCGTCGGTTGAGACCGCATTGGCCCGGCATGCTGATCGCCGTGGCCGCGGCATCGGCCTTCGTCGCGCTCCTGCAACTCCCGGCAGAAACGATCGGCACGCGGTTCGGCGGTATTCCGCGCGGCCTGCCGCTTCCCGCTTTGCCGCCGCTTTCGCTCGAAAAGGCAACGGCCGTTTTTCCGGACGCGGTTTCGTTCGCACTGCTCGGCGCGATCGAGTCGCTGTTGTCGGCCGTCGTTGCCGACGGCATGACCGGGCGCAGGCATCGCTCCAGCGTCGAGTTGATCGCCCAGGGCATCGCGAATATCGGTTCCGCGCTCTTCGGCGGCATCTGCGTCACCGGCACGATCGCGCGAACGGCGACGAATGTCCGGGCCGGCGCCACCAGCCCGGTCTCCGGCATGCTGCATTCCGTCTTTCTGCTGCTCTTCATGCTCCTTGCGGCGCCGCTTGCGAGCTATATCCCGCTCGCCTCGCTTGCCGGCGTGCTCGCGATCGTGGCCTGGAACATGATCGAGAAGCCGGCCTTCATGGCGCTGCTGCGCTCCTCCTACGGCGACGCGGTCGTGCTGCTCGCGACCTTCCTCATCGTCGTCTTCCGCGAGTTGACGGAAGGCATCGTCATCGGTTTCGCGCTGGGCGCGGTTCTCTTCATCGACCGCATGGCAAAGAGCATCTCCATCGGTGAAACCAAACCGCTGGCGCCCGGCAAATTGGAGAACAGCGAGGAGGAACATCCCCTCATCGCCGACGATCCGGATACGGTGATCTATCGGATATCCGGCATCTTCTTCTTCGGCTCGGCCGCAACCGTCGGTACCGTCCTCGACCGCATCGCCGACCAGCGGCAAAACTTCGTCCTCGATTGCTCGGAAGTGCCTTTCATGGATTCGACCGCCGCCAACGTCATCGAGGGAACGCTGCGGAAAGCCGAGAGGACGGGGGTTCGATTCATCATCACGGGCGCCAGGTCACAGGTGCGGCGCACGCTCTACCAGCATGACGTCCGGCCGCCGCGGGTTCTGATGCGCCCCTCCGTCGCGGCGGCGCTCCAGACCATCCGGAGCGAAAAGGCCGCAAGCGAAAAGGCGGCATAAAAAAGGGCGCCCGCAGCGCCCTTTTCATGGTTCTCTGGACGCTCAGCCCGCCAGCGCTACCGCGACGGCCTCAATGGCCTCCGCCGCGCGGCCGCCATCCGGACCGCCGGCCTGCGCCATGTCCGGGCGTCCGCCGCCGCCCTTGCCGCCGAGGGCGGCAGAGGCCACGCGCACCAGGTCGACGGCGCTGAGCTTCGAGGTCAGGTCGTCGGTGACAGCCACGACGGCGCTCGCCTTGCCGTCGCCGGAAACGCCGACGAAGGCGACGACGCCGGAGCCGAGGCTCTTCTTGCCATCATCAGCCAAGCTCTTCAGGTCCTTGGGCTCGACGCCCGAGACGACCTTGCCGAGGAAGCGAACGCCCGCGATATCACGGGCCGCATCGGCAGAACCCGCCTCGCCGCCACCGCCGAGCGCCAGTTTCTTCTTCGCCTCGGTCAGTTCGCGTTCCAGCTTGCGGCGCTCGTCGAGCAGCGCCTCGACGCGGCCGAGCACGTCGGCCGGCTGAACCTTCAACGTGTTGGCAAGCGTCTTCACGCGCTCGTCCTGCTCGTTGAGATAGGCGCGCGCGGCTTCGCCGGTCAGCGCCTCGATGCGGCGAACGCCGGCGCCGACGGCGCTTTCCGAGACGACGCGAACGAGGCCGATGTCACCGGTAGCCGACACGTGCGTGCCGCCGCAGAGCTCGACGGAGTAAGGCCGGTTGGCCTTGGAACCGTGAATGCCGCGGCCCATCGAGACGACGCGGACCTCATCGCCATACTTCTCGCCAAAGAGCGCCATGGCGCCCTCGGCGATCGCATCGTCGACGCTCATCAGGCGCGTGGTCACCGGTGTGTTCTGCACGATGATCTCGTTGGCCATTTCTTCCACGACCTTCAGCTCCTGCGCCGTCATCGGCTTCGGATGCGAAACGTCGAAGCGCAGCCGCTCCGGTGCCACCAGTGAGCCCTTCTGGGCAACGTGGGTGCCGAGCACTTCGCGAAGCGCTTCGTGCAGCAGGTGGGTTGCCGAGTGGTTGGCGCGAAGGCGCGAGCGGCGCGCATGGTCGACGTCGAGCTGGGCGGCGTCGCCCGTCTTGACCGAACCTTCGACGACGACGGCGTAGTGGACGAAAAGCCCCTCGCCGCGCTTCTGCGTATCCGTCACGGTGAGCTTGCCGCCTTCGGTGGTGATCGTACCGGTGTCGCCCATCTGGCCGCCCGATTCGCCGTAGAACGGCGTCTGGTTGAGCACCACCTGGACGGTGTCGCCCTTGGCCGCGGAAGCGACGACAGCGCCATCGCGCACGATCGCCTGGATCACGCCTTCGGCCGTCTCGGTGTCATAACCGAGGAAGTCGGTTGCACCGTGCTTTTCCTTGAGCTCGAACCAGATCGTTTCGGTCGCAGCCTCGCCGGAACCGGCCCAGTTGGCGCGGGCTTCGGCCTTCTGCCGTTCCATCGCTGCCGAAAAGGCGTCGGTGTCGACGGTGATGCCCTTGGCTCGCAGCGCATCCTGGGTCAGGTCGAGCGGGAAGCCGTAGGTGTCATAAAGCTTGAAGGCGGTCTCGCCGCTGAACTGGTCGCCTTCGGAAAGGTCGGCCGAGGCGTCGGACAAGAGGTTGAGGCCGCGTTCCAGCGTCTTGCGGAAACGGGTTTCCTCAAGCTTCAGCGTTTCGGAAATCAGCGCTTCGGCGCGCATCAGCTCCGGATAGGCTCGGCCCATCTGGCCGACGAGCGCCGGCAAGAGCTTCCACATCAACGGATCCTGCGCACCGAGCAGCTGGGCGTGGCGCATGGCGCGGCGCATGATGCGGCGCAGAACGTAGCCGCGGCCTTCGTTCGACGGCAGCACGCCATCGGCGATCAGGAAGGCGGACGAACGCAGGTGGTCGGCGATCACGCGGTGGCTGGCGCGACGGTCACCTTCGGCCTTGACGCCGGTTGCTTCTTCCGAAGCGGCAATCAGCGCGCGGAAAAGGTCGATGTCGTAGTTGTCGTGTTCGCCCTGGAGGACGGCGGCCAGACGCTCGAGACCCATGCCGGTGTCGATCGACGGACGCGGAAGATCGACCCGCTCTTCCTTGGTGACCTGCTCGTACTGCATGAAAACGAGGTTCCAGATCTCGATGAAGCGGTCGCCGTCTTCATTGGCCGAGCCGGGCGGTCCGCCCCAGATCTGGTCGCCGTGGTCATAGAAGATCTCCGAGCACGGACCGCAGGGGCCGGTATCACCCATGGCCCAGAAATTGTCGCTGGTCGGAATGCGGATGATGCGGTCGTCGGAGAAGCCGGCGATCTTCTTCCAGAGGTCGAAGGCTTCATCGTCGGTGTGGTAGACGGTGACCAGCAGCCGCTTGGGGTCGAGACCGTATTCCTTGGTGATCAGGTTCCAGGCAAGCTCGATCGCGCGCTCCTTGAAATAGTCGCCGAAGGAGAAGTTGCCGAGCATTTCGAAGAAGGTGTGATGGCGCGCGGTGTAGCCGACATTGTCGAGGTCGTTGTGCTTGCCGCCGGCGCGCACGCATTTCTGCGCGGTCACGGCCGTCGAATAGGGACGCTGCTCCAGCCCGGTGAAGACGTTCTTGAACTGCACCATGCCGGCATTGGTGAACATCAATGTCGGGTCGTTGCGCGGCACCAACGGGCTCGACGACACGACCTCATGACCGTTCCTGCGGAAATAGTCGAGAAAGGTCGACCGGATTTCATTCACGCCGCTCATCTTGCGTCCTATTCTTAGCACCAAATCCGGCCCGGCCGCAGCCATCGCCGCGCCATCAGCCGTTGTCCTTAAACCCCGCAGCCACCCATAATGGCTGCGCCCTCCAACGCCCTCGGTCGCCGGAACCAAAGGCTTTTATCGTTCACGTACCATACTGTCCAGACGGCAGCAAAAAACCGGCCGCCATGGGACGACCGGTTTCCTGGCAGCTTCCGTGGGCCGCAGCGGCTTACGCTTCGGGAGCCTCGTCGCCGTCGTCCGCTTCCGGGCCGCCGTTTTCGAGGAACCGATCGGCGATCAGGCCGGCGTTCTGGCGAAGCGCCATCTCGATCTCGCGGGCGAGATCCGGATTGTCGCGCAGGAACAGCTTGGCATTTTCACGGCCTTGGCCAAGGCGCTGGCTGTTGTAGGAGAACCAGGCGCCCGACTTCTCGACGATGCCGGCCTTGACGCCGAGGTCGACCAGTTCGCCGGTCTTCGATACGCCCTCGCCATACATGATGTCGAATTCGACCTGCTTGAAGGGAGGCGCCATCTTGTTCTTGACGACCTTGACGCGGGTCTGGTTGCCGACGACCTCTTCGCGCTCCTTGACCGAGCCGATGCGGCGGATGTCGAGGCGAACCGAAGCGTAGAACTTCAGCGCGTTGCCGCCGGTGGTGGTTTCCGGCGAACCGAACATGACGCCGATCTTCATGCGGATCTGGTTGATGAAGATGACCATGCAGTTCGACTTGGAGATCGAAGCGGTCAGCTTGCGCAGCGCCTGGCTCATCAGTCGGGCCTGCATGCCCGGCAGGTTGTCGCCCATTTCGCCTTCGATTTCGGCGCGCGGCACGAGCGCTGCAACCGAGTCGACGACGAGCACGTCGATCGCACCCGAGCGTACCAGCGTGTCGGTGATTTCCAGCGCCTGCTCACCGGTGTCCGGCTGCGAGATCAGGAGGTTTTCGAGATCGACGCCGAGCTTGCGGGCGTAAACCGGATCGAGCGCGTGTTCGGCGTCGACGAAGGCGCAGATGCCGCCCTTCTTCTGTGCTTCCGCGACGGTCTGCAGCGCCAGCGTCGTCTTGCCCGAGCTTTCCGGGCCGTAGATTTCAATGATGCGGCCCTTCGGCAGGCCGCCAATGCCGAGCGCGATATCGAGGCTCAACGAACCCGTCGATACCGTCTCGATCTCGATGATGCTGTCCTTCCCACCGAGCTTCATGATCGATCCCTTGCCGAACGATCGTTCGATCTGGGAAAGTGCCGCCTCAAGTGCCTTGCTTTTATCCACCGATTTGTCCTCTACGAGCCGCAAAGAGTTTTGTGCCATTTGGTCCACCTTTAGGTTATTGAAGCTACCGAGGCAATGAAGCCGCCGCAGGAGTTTTTGTACATGTTTTGTTCCGTATTTGCAAGGGCAGGACAACACATTGAAAAACAATCATTATCTTGGTTTCGTTCTTTTCATGTTCACGGATTGAAACCATAGGTTCTGAAATGCGCGCGCCACGCCTTCGAACCTGCCCGGCAAGGCTGAGCCGATTCGCCTGAGGCGGAGACACCGGACGCACCGGTCCCTTGGAATTCGCGCCTCGGCCATTGCAGAAAGCCAACAGATTTTTCGGCCGATCGGCCAAGCAGAGGAACATTCATGACGGAAGCTGAAATCGCCGTTTTCGGTGGTGCGCATATCGACAGGCGCGGCCGGATATCGGGCGCGACCGCACCGGGTTCCAGCAATCCCGGCACCTGGTTCGAGGAGGCCGGCGGCGGCGGCTTCAACGCGGCCCGCAACCTTGCACGCCTTGGCCACGGGGTGCGCATGATCAGCACCCGTGGCGGCGATGCCGCCGGCGAAATGGTGACGGCTGCTGCGGCCGCCGCCGGCGTCATCGACAGCCCCCTCACCTTTCTCGATCGCCAGACGCCGAGCTACACGGCGATCCTCGAAAACGACGGCAACCTGGTCATCGCGCTCGCGGACATGGAGCTCTACCGGCTGTTTTCGCCGCGGCAATTGCAACGCCGCGCGTTCCGCGATGTCATCGCCGCGAGCAAGCTCGTGCTCACGGATGCCAACCTGCCGGAAGAAACGATCGCGGCACTCGCCCAGTCGGCCGCAGGCAACGGGCGCCTCGTCGCCGGCATCGCCGTGTCGCCCGCCAAGGTCATCCGCTACCGGCCGTGCCTCCCGCACCTCTCGGTCCTGTTCATGAACGAAGCCGAGGCACGGGCGCTGACCGGCAAGGAGACGGCCGAGGCGGAGGAATGGCCGTCGTTGCTGAGAAGCCTGGGTCTCAAGGGCGGTGTCGTGACGCGCGGCGGCCGCGCGGTCGTTGCTTTTGACGACAATGGCGCCTGCGTTGCCGTTCCGCCGGCGCTTCCCGCACTTGCCGATGTCACCGGGGCGGGCGACGCGCTTGCCTCCGGCTTCCTTTCCGCGCGCCTCGCCGGCCGCGATCTTGCCGAATGCCTGCGGCACGGCATCGCAGCCGCCGGAATCACGTTGCGCTCTCCCTTGGCCGCATCCGAAGAGATGTCCGCGGCCAATCTCGAACAGGCGCTGACCCTTGTGCCGGCGCCCCAAATGCTGTCATGACAATTGCCACTAGAACTCCCAAGGAACGACCATGACCAAACCCGCTTCTCCCTCCCTGCCGATGGAATTTTCCGACGAGGTCGCCGCCGCCAAGGCGCGTGGCGCGCCGATCGTGGCGCTGGAATCGACCATCATCACCCATGGCATGCCCTATCCGGGCAACCTGAACATGGCCCGCAGCGTCGAAGCGATCATCCGTGAACAGGGCGCCGTGCCGGCGACGATCGCGGTCATCCATGGCGTGCTGCATATCGGCCTCGATGACGCCAAGCTCGAAGAACTGGCGAAGACCCAGGGCGCGATGAAGGTCTCGCGCGCCGACCTCGCCTTCGCGATCGCCGAACGCCGCACCGGCGCGACCACTGTCGCCGCGACCATGATTGCCGCTGCCCGCGCCGGCATCCGCGTCTTTGCGACCGGCGGCATCGGTGGCGTGCATCGCGGCGCCGAACTCAGCTTCGACATCTCCGCCGACCTCGACGAACTCGCCCGCACCGCCGTCATCGTCGTCTGCGCCGGCGCCAAGGCGATCCTCGACATCCCGAAGACGCTCGAAGTCCTGGAAACCCGCGGCGTACCCGTCGTCACCTACGACAGCGAAGTCTTCCCGGCCTTCTGGTCGCGCGATTCCGGCCTCAAGAGCCCGCTGATGCTGAACAGCCCGGCGGCGATCGCCAACTTCCAGAACATGCGCGAGCTGCTCGGCGTCGACGGCGGCATGCTGGTCGCCAATCCCGTCCCGGCAGAAAGCGAAATCCCGCGCGAAGAGATGGAAATCTACATCGCCCGCGCGCTCGACAATGCCGAAAGCGACGAGATCACCGGCAAGGCCGTCACGCCTTACCTGCTCGACAATCTCTTCCACATGACCGAAGGCCGCAGCCTCGAGACCAACATCGCGCTGGTCGAGAACAATGCGCGGCTCGCCGGCGAGATCGCGGTCGCATTGAACGCCAAGTAACTTCTTTCCGCAAAAACGCGGATAAATTAAGAAGCCCGGCACGCAAGCGCCGGGCTTTTACATTGGCGAAGGTTCAGTATGCGTTGGAAGTTTGATCAGGCGCCTGGTGTTGCCTGCGTTGCCTGCCGCTCGGTGATCGCGGCACTCGGTTCTCGCCGCCACAGATTATGAAGACGATCACTCCTGGGCGTTTACAGACGGCGCACCGATCGACATGGCGAACGCGCTCTGTGGTCGCGATGTCCGAGGTCGTCGATCTTCACCCTGATCTTGATTAGATCGCCGACCTTCCTCCCGGCTGGTCGGCAACGCGCGCCGCAGGTGACGCGCCTTGGCTAAGACAGAAAGGCGACTGTGTCCCATCCGGCTAAAGGTGGGAGCATCTCAGCATCGATCCGGATCGCCCCTTGGATCTGCGGCCCTAATTCAGGAGTCCAGCATCTCGCGCACCGCGACCGCAAGCTGCTTCAGCGAGAACGGTTTTGGCAGGAAGCCGAACTTGGCATCCGCCGGCAGGTTGCGGGCAAAGGCGTCTTCGGCATAGCCGGAAACGAAGATGAACTTCAGGTCCGGATACTTCTTCCTGAGTTCGCTGAGAAGCGTCGGCCCATCCATCTCCGGCATCACCACGTCAGAAACGACGATGTCGACCGCACCGTCGAGCTCATCCATGATATCGAGCGCCTCGACGCCGGAACCGGCTTCGTAGACCGTGTAACCGCGCGTTTCCAGCATGCGCTTGCCGCCGCGGCGCACCGCCTCCTCATCCTCGACGAGCAGAACGACGGCTGAATCTCCCGTGAGATCCGCCGGCTCCTCGGCTTTTGCCATCGGTACCGCAGCCACCTGCGCCACCGGCGCTGGTGCGGCCTCCGCCGTTACGGTCGCCGCCTCGGCCCCTTCGGTCGCAGCCTGTGCCTCAACGTGGCGCGGCAGCAGGATTCGGAAGGTTGTGCCTTTGCCGACTTCCGATTCCGGATAGATGTAACCACCCGACTGCTTGACGATGCCATAGACCATCGACAGGCCGAGGCCGGTGCCCTTGCCGACTTCCTTGGTGGTAAAGAACGGCTCGAAGATCTTGTCGAGGATCTCCGGCGGGATGCCGGTCCCCTGGTCGGCGACCTCGACCATCACGAAATCCTCGTCCGGCAACTCGCGTCGTCCAAAGGCCGCAACCTCGGCGGCAGGCAGGTTGCGCGTCCGAAGCGTGATCGTGCCGCCCTCGGGCATGGCGTCGCGGGCGTTGACCGCCAGGTTCAAGAGCACCTGTTCGAACTGGCCGAGATCGGTCCTGACGGGCCAAAGATCGCGGCCATAATCGACCTCGACCTTGACGTTGGTTCCGGTCATGCGGTCGACCAGCATGCGCAGGTCGCCAATCACATCCGTCATGTTGAGCACCGTCGGCCGCATCGTCTGCTTGCGCGAGAAGGCAAGCAACTGCCGCACGAGAACCGCGGCGCGGTTGGCGTTGCGCTTGATCTCCATGAGATCGGCAAAGCTCGGATCTGCCGGGCGGGCCGACAGAAGCAGGTGGTCGGACGAGAGCAGGATCGCCGTCAGCACGTTGTTGAAATCGTGCGCGATGCCGCCGGCGAGCGTGCCCACAGCATTCATCTTCTGGGTCTGCGCCATCTGGTTCTCGAGCGCCTTCTGCTCGGTGATTTCAAGCGCATAGATGATCGCCGCTTCCTCCGGCGACTGATCGCTCTGGTCGATCACGGCATTGACGTAGAAGCGGAAGTGACGCTCTCCGTCCGTCGGGTGCAGCGCATCGATCGGCGCGATGTCGCCCTGCCGATCCTTCGCGGCTGCCAGCGCCTCGTGCAGGCGGCCCTTCTCGTTCTCGTGCACCACGGCCTCGATCAGCGCTCCGCGCTCGACGTCGTCCTGCGAGACGAGGCCGGAGAAGAGCTTCAGGAACGGCGCATTGGTGCGCAGGATCCGCCCATTGCCGTCGACCGAGGCGATCGCCATCGGCGTGTTGTTGAAGAAGCGGGTAAAGCGCATGGCTGCGCTGGACGCCGATTGCTCGTTGTCCTCGCCGCCTTCGCGCGACATCACGATGGTGCGGCTTTCGCCAGGCGCCCCGTCGCGCGTCGAGGAGACGCGGTGGATCATGCGCACCGGCAGGCTCTGGCCGTTCATCTTGCGCAGATCGAGGTCGAGCATCTTCGTCTTCTTCAGGCCGGGCTCGGCCTGTACGGCCTGGACGAGCGTCAGCCCCTCGCCGGCCACCAGGTCGCCGATGCTGATCGAGCCCGGCTGGAACTTGGTCAGGTCGATACCGAGCCAATCGGCCAAGGTGGCGTTGATGTAGAAGATCTCGCCCTTGCGCCCGGCGGAGAAGAAGCCGGCCGGCGCGTGGTCGAGATAGTCGATCGCGTTCTGCAACTCCTTGAAGAAGCGCTCCTGATCGTCGCGCTCCGCCGTGATGTCGGCGATCTGCCAGAGATAGAGCGGATTGCGTGCGTTGTCTTCGAGCGGCAGCACCCGCGCCTTCAAGCGGAACCAATGGGCGCCGGAACCGCTGGAGGTGGTGGTCGCTAGCGGCTTCAGCAGGCGAAATTCCTCGTGCCCCTGCTTGCCCTCGTGCAGACCGTTGGTCAGCCGGTAGATCGCCTCCGTCGCCTCGCGGTTGCGCGACAGGATGGTTTCGAGCGACTGGATGCCGGCGGCGCTCTTGGCACCTGTCAGGGCGCCATAGGCCGCATTGGCGTAGATGATCCGGCCCTTGCGGTCGGTGACGATGGTGCCGTCCTCATGCGCATCGAGAAAGGCGCGTGCCAGCTCGTCCGGGCGCGACTGCGGCATGACCTCGATGAAACCGATGACGGAGGAAACGAGGAAGAAGATGCCGACCATGGCAAGAACGCCGAGGATGCCGAGAACGATCTCGTTGTCCATCTCGTTCTTGAAGATCACGAAGGCGATGGCCGATACGGTGAGGACGATCGCGAGCAGAACGATCCGCAGCACGGTGCCCGGCCTGACGCCACGGTCAACAACCGGCATCTGGTAGTCGCCTGACTGCCGCAATTTCGTCATCGGGTCCTCTTATGCGGCCGGCGCCGCGCGCCGGCGCGGCCCAGCCCTTCCGGCCGGCATCCGCAAGATCCGCCGGGCGAAATCGGCCATTCCCGACACGCCCTCGATCACTCGGACAAGAATCATCTTTAACAATCAGAGATAACAGCAAAAAGCACCTCGGCGGAAGCATTGCCGCCAATTCACAGGGAATGTCGGCGAAGTCCTTGTCCGAGCCCGAAAAAAGCCGTCAAATACTGGCACTCGAAAGGCAGAAGGAGTTCAGCCTATGATGGAAACGATCATCGCCGACAACGGCAGCCGGTTCGTCATTGCCGCCGCAGCCGTCGCGATCGGACTTCTGTGCCTCGTGATCGTGCTCTGGATCATGCGCAACCGCCCCTCCTCGCCCTTCATTCGCGGCGGCAAGAACCGCCAGCCCAGGCTTGCCGTGCTCGATGCCGCCGCCGTCGACACCCGCCGCCGTCTGGTCCTCGTGCGCCGCGACGATGTCGAACATCTGATCATGATCGGCGGTCCGACGGATATCGTCATCGAGAGCCGGATCGGAAGCGCCGAGGAGCGCGCGCCCGTTGCGGAACGCAAAGTTGCTGAGCCGACGGGAGTGGAGAGCCGACCGGCAGCCAGGGAGCTTCCGCAGCAAACGGCACCTTCACCTCAATCCGAGCCCGTCGCTGCGGTCACGCCGGTGCAGCCCGTTGCCCGACCGCAAGAACAACCGGCCACCCGTATCGAGCCGGCCGCGCCGCCGCGCGTCGTCGCTGAGCAGCGCCCGGTAGCGGCCCCCGGGGTCGCGGCTGAACAGCGTCCGCTTGTCCGTCCGTCCGTGCAGCCGTCCCAGGAGAGCCCGGCCGTGGCGACCGCTTCGGCACCCCAGGCAAACTTCGATATATCCTTGGACAGGCCCATTGCGGCGGCTCAGCAGGTCCAGACGCAGCCAATCCCGTCGCAGCCCATGCAGGTGCAGCGCCCGGTCCCCTCCGTCCAACAGCCGCAGCCGGCGCCGACAGCCGGGCTCACGGACTTCGAGCGCCTGCTTGATGCGGAGATCAGCGGCGACCTCCAGCGCCTTGGTCAGGGTCCGGTTGCCGCCTCGGGCATGGTCGCCCCGGAGAGCCGCTCCCTGACGCCATCCGGCCGGCAGGAGCCGATGCTTGGCACGCCCAGTGCCGACGGCGGCCGCAGGGAACCGACCATCGAAGAAGAGATGAACCGCATGCTGGCCGATATCTCGGCCGGCCGGAAGCCGTAGCTTCCGTTCTCAGGTGTGTCGTCGTTCGACATCACGCGAAAACGTCCGCGCTTGGCGTGCATTCGGACCAAAGAAAAAGGCGCGGTTTGACCCGCGCCTTTTTTCAGACAGTTCCGAAAGCCGGATATCCTATTCGTCCCGGTAGACCTTTTCCCGACGCTCGTGACGCTCCTGCGCCTCGATCGACAGGGTTGCGATTGGGCGTGCATCCAGCCGCTTCAGGCCGATCGGTTCACCGGTTTCCTCGCAATAGCCATAGGTGCCTTCGTCGAGCCGTTGCAGCGCCGCATCGATCTTGGAGATCAGCTTGCGCTGGCGGTCCCGGGCCCTGAGCTCAATAGCCCGATCTGTTTCGGAAGAAGCTCTGTCTGCGAGATCGGGATGATTGGCGCTCTCCTCCGCCAAGTGATCCAGTGTCTCGCGTGCCTCGCGAAGGATGTCGTTTTTCCAAGCGTTCAACTTGGCCCGGAAATACGCCCGGTGGTTGGCATTCATGAATTCCTCGTCCTCGGAAAGGACAAAGGTACTAAGATCGATCTTCTCACTCAACGCGATTCTCCTGAAGAACATCTCATTGCGGCGGTGTATAGACCTATGGAAGCCGTGATTCAAGCCTCGGAACAGGCACTCAACGGTATTTTAATATTGCTCGCGATTCAGGCTAACTGACGAATATTTCATCAAAATTACAGATTGGAACTTGATTTCCTGCTTGTGGCTACCGTTGCATTCGGCGGACCTCGCTGAAAAGTGAGGCTGATGTGTTTGCGTCATTGGATCGTCTGATCGCGACCGCGGCAAAGCGCAGCAGCGCCCCGATCCCCGGAAAAATGCGGCCGGTAGCTTGATCTTTGCGATCCCTGCGGGAAAAGGTGAAAGTCGGCCGGACGACGCGAAAGCTGCCCCGCCAACCACATTCGACCCCTGTCGCGACAAGCAACAGGCAGCCACCGGAAACCGCTCGATGCAAGACAGCGCCCCCAAGGTCCTTCGCCTCTACCTGCTGCGGCACGCGCGCTCCGGCTGGGCTTTGCCCGGGCAACGGGACTTCGACCGGGCGCTGGACGATGTCGGCTACGTCGATGCGGAACGGCTGGCGCAGATTGCCGCCGACCGGGGTATCCGCCCTGAACGCATCCTCTGCTCCACGGCCGTGCGCTGCCGGGAGACCGCCGAACCGTTCTTTCGCACCGTCAGCGAAAACCTCGATATCCGTTATATCGACGCACTCTATTCGGGTCCGATGAGCGTCTATTTCGATCTGATCGACGCTCATCGGCACCTGAATTCCCTAATGCTCGTGGGGCACAATCCGATGATCGAGCAATTGCTTTACCGGCTGATCGGCGACGACGCCGCGCATGAGGCAATGCCCCATGGCTATCCGCCGGCGGGGCTTTCGATCCTCGATCTGCCGGCAGCCGCGCCGGAAGACGGCGAGACGGCGACACTGGTCTCGATCCTGCTGCCGAACCAATAGAAGATTTGCCACGCCTCGTTGCGGCCGGGGAAATATTGCCTATATCGCGGTGGCTGCCTGCGTGCGACAGTTCTGCCGGACGGCGGCGGAAGAACGACCCACGTACATACGCCGCAAGAAAGAGCAAGATTTGGCGCCCAACCTGACCAGCTTCAAAGACGACGCCCTGATTGCGCTCGACAATCTGGCCGATCGAGCCTCCGGCCTCGTCAACCCCTCCATCCGCCTCGGCGTCACCGGCCTGTCGCGCTCCGGCAAGACCGTTTTCATCTCGTCGCTGGTGCACAATCTGCTGAACGGCGGACGCCTGCCGGTGTTCGAGCCGGTGCGCTCCGGGCGGGTCTCGAGGGTCAGGCTCGAACCGCAGCCGGACGATGCCGTACCGCGCTTCCAATACGAGGATCATATTGCCGCGCTGGTACGCGATCGCATCTGGCCGGATTCGACCCGCGCCATTTCGCAATTGCGCATCACGCTCGACTATGAGAGCGCCAGCGGCTGGAACCGACTGTTCTCACCGGGCCGCCTGTCGCTCGATATCGTCGATTACCCCGGGGAATGGCTGCTCGACCTGCCGCTGCTGGCGCAGGATTTCCGCGCGTTCAGCAACAACGCCGTGGCGCGCGCCCGCGCCGCCAGCCGGAGCGCCTTTTCGGCGGAATGGCTGACGCTGGCCTCTTCCGCAGGGCCGACGGCTATTGCCGACGAGGCGAGCGCCCGCCGGCTTGCCGAGAGCTTCACCGGCTATCTCAGAGCCTGCAAGGCGGACGAACGATCCCCCTCGACCCTGCCGCCTGGTCGTTTCCTCATGCCGGGCGATCTCGAAGGGTCGCCGGCGCTCACCTTCTCGCCACTTCCCGATCTTCCCGACGGACGCGCACCCAAGGGTTCGCTCTGGGCGATGATGGAGCGGCGCTACGAGGCCTACAAGAAACACGTGGTCAGCCCGTTCTTCCGCGAGCACTTTGCACGCCTCGACCGCCAGATCGTGCTGGTCGACGCGCTGCAGGCGATCAACAACGGCCCGGAGGCGCTGCTCGATCTCGAGCAGGCGCTGGCCGACGTGCTCGCCTGCTTCCGCCCGGGGACCAACAACTGGCTCTCGTCCTTCCTGACACGCCGGATCGACAAGGTGCTGATCGCGGCAACCAAGGCGGATCATCTCCACCATGAAAGCCACGACCGGCTGGAGCGCATCGCCGCACGCCTGGTCGATCGCGCGGCCGAGAGCATCGGCATGAGTGGCGCCGGCCTCGAGGTCATGGCGCTCGCCTCGGTCAGGGCGACCCGGGAAGCAACCGTCAACCACGATGGCCACACGCTGCCGGTTATCGTTGGCACGCCGATCGCCGGTGAGAAGATCAACGGCGAAATCTTTGACGGCGAAAAGAAAACTGCGATATTTCCCGGTGACTTGCCGGAAGATCCTGAAGTGCTGTTCAAAGCGATCGAGATGCAGTCCGGCGGGACGACGTTCGTCGACAGCGCCCACCCGCTGCCGGAGCTTAGCTTCGTTCGCTTCCGTCCGCCGCATCTCGAAGAAACCGGTGGCGGCTTAAAGCTGTCGGTGCCGCATATCCGCCTCGACCGGGCCATGCAATTTCTGTTCGGAGACCGGCTCGCATGAGTGACGATAGCAACGGCCGCCGCCGACCCGGCGCCTTTTCGGTGGAAGAGGAGAAGCCCGTTCAGCCCGGACCTCAGGCGCGCACGCCGCGTTCGCCTGCGAGCTTCGACGACAACGTCGTGCTGACGCCCGATGCGGAAGACCCGTTCCGCGAGACCACGCTGGCCGTCGAGGCGCTGACACTCCCGGAGGCGGCCCCGCGCAAGCGCCGTCTGTCGGTCGGCAAGATCGCGGTCGGCGCCCTCGGCATCATCCTGTCGCTTGCCGCCGGCCTGTGGGTCGACCGGCTGCTGCGCGATCTCTTCACCCGCGCCGACTGGCTCGGTTACGCGGCCCTCGCGGTCGTCGCGATCGGACTTCTGGCGCTGCTGATCGTCTTTGCCCGCGAACTCTCGGGCATGATGCAGCTCACCGCCATCCAGAGGCTGAAGGCGGATACGGAGACCGCGGCGACCTCCGGCAACACCAAGCTCGCACGGTCGGCGCAGACGAAGCTCGTGCATCTGCTGGCCGGCAATCCGCGAACGGCACGCGGCCGCACGCGGCTGAAGGAGACCGAGGGCGAGATCATCGATGGACTGCATCTGATCGAGCTTACCGAGCGCGAGCTTTTGAGCCCGCTCGACCGCGAGGCGCGCCGTCTCATCCTTGCCGCCTCCAAGCGCGTCTCGATCGTCACGGCAGTCAGCCCACGCGCCCTCGTCGACCTCGGATATGTGCTCTACGAGTCCGCGCGCCTGATCCGCGCCATGGCCGAGCTCTACGGCGGTCGCCCCGGCACGCTCGGCCTGCTGAGGCTGATGCGCGATGTCATCGCCCACCTTGCCGTCACCGGCTCGATCGCCGCCGGCGATAGCCTCATCCAGCAGGTGCTTGGCCACGGCCTCGCCTCGAAGCTCTCGGCGCGTCTTGGCGAAGGCGTCATCAACGGCCTGATGACCGCGCGCATCGGCATAGCGGCCATGGATCTCTGCCGTCCCATGCCGTTCCGCGCTTTGAAACGCCCGGGTATCGGCGACTTTCTCGCCGACTTGAGCCCCGGTGCCGGGCGCACCGGCAGCGAAGGCGGAGATCGAATCGCTTGAACCGCCTTCCCGGCCTTCCGGCGGAGTCCTGCAACAGGTTTGCAGAAAACCTGCGACAGTTGGCCTTGGTGGGCCCGAAAGCTCAGTGCATAATCGGCGTCACGGCCACAAAGTTGCCTTGATAGCCACCTCTCGGAAACGCTCCATTAACCATTTCCGCGCAAATGTGGCTTCCAGTTTCGGACGTTGACCCATCAAGGATCGTTTATGTTCTCGCGCCCTTCTTTGATCGCCCGCGGCACTGCCGCCATCGCGCTTGCGGCTGCCGTCGGCGTTGCGCCGCCGGCCTCTTCCGGCGTCAAGGACAAGGCCTTCTTCGAGAAGGTCGCCGGCCAGTGGAAGGGTCCGGGCGAGATCGTCGCCGGCAAATACAAGGGCACCAAGTTCACCTGCGACCTCTCGGGCGAACCGGTCGCTGGTGACGACACGGGCATCAAGCTCGACGGCTTCTGCCGCGTCGGCGTATTCAAGCAGCCGATGTCGGCGCTGATCACCAGCAAGGGCAACAGCTATACGGGCAAGTTCCTCGACGGCGCCGAAGGCAAGGGCCTCGATATCGTTTCCGGCAACGTCGCCAAGGACAAGGTCGTCGTCGGCATCAACCGCAAGAAGCTGAACGGTGCCATGATCGCCCGCCTTCAGGACGACCAGACGATGAACATCACCATCTCCGTCAAGGTCGAGGAGACGATGGTCCCGGTTATCGGCGTCAGCCTCAACCGCCAGGTCGACACGATCGCTGTCGGCTCGATCAAGTAACTCCAGGCACAGCCAAAAAACAAAGCCCCGGTCGTCTTCGCCGGGGCTTTGCTGTTTCGGGAAAGCTCGTCGACTGAACCGGATCGGTCAGGAATTGGCGCGCCACCAGGTCATGTCGCCGTCGGCGACCTCGATACCGGTCACATCCGCCCCGCGCAACCAGTCGCCGACCGTGCGTCCGCGAACCGGCATGTCGGCGGCGATATCGGCGAGCGGCATCAGCACGAAGCCCCGGTCCGTCATCCTGGGATGCGGCAGCTCCAGTCGTGTTTCTGTCTGAGCCACGCCTTCATAGGTCAGGACGTCGATATCCAGCGTCCGCGGTCCCCAGCGCTCGTCACGCACCCGCTTCATCGAACGTTCGATGTCCAGACAGGTGTCGAGCAAGGCCTCTGGTTCCAAGGTCGTGCCGACCGCGGCGCAGGCGTTGAAGAACCACGCTTGGTCGGTCTTGCCCCATGGCGGCGTTTGGTAGAGCCGCGACACGGCCCTGACGACGCAGTCGGTGCGCTGATCGAGCGCCTGAAGCGCTGCCGCCATGGCCTTGCGCGGATCCCCGAGATTGCCGCCGAGGCCGAGTGTGGCGACCCGCCAGTCCGGCTCAGACGACATGTTCGACCGTCACTTCGACATAGTCGAGCACGCCAGGTACGGGTGCATTCGGCTTGCGGATCGAAACCTTGGCGCGTTTGATCTGCGGGAACCGCACGCAAAGCGTCTTTGCGACTTCCAGCGCCAGCGCCTCGATCAGGTAGCGGCGGCGCCCCGTGACGATGCGCTCGATCTCCTGAAAGGCGATGCCATAGTGGACCGTGTCTTCGATCGAATCATCGACGAGCGCCGTTCCCTGCTCGACTTCGAGCTCGGCGTCCACGAAGAAACGCTGCCCGAGGAGCTCTTCTTCGTCGAAGACGCCGTGGCGCGCGAAGAAGGCACAATTCTTGAGAGTGATCGTGTAAGTCGGGCTCATGCTTTTCCGTCCCATCGGCTATTCTGGGATCACGCTGGTTTTGGGTCGAGCCGACCTAAAATCGTGACGTAATCTATTCTTGTAAATTGCAGGCGGATGCGGGCGAAGGGCCGCATGCGCTTGTCCTCATCCCGCTCTGGTCTTCAGCATAGCATCGGCCATGGCCAACGCATCCCTGCTGTTTGCGACATCATGTACACGGAAAATCGAGGCGCCCGCAGCCCGCAACAACGCCGTCGTCGCCGCCGTCGCCACATCCCGGTCGGCCGCCTCGCGTCCGCTCACCGCTCCAATGAAACGCTTCCGGGACGTTCCGACCAGGAATGGACGTTCGAAACGGTGCAATTCGGCAAATCGTGCCATGAGCTCGAGATTCTCGTCCGTATCCTTGGCAAAGCCGAATCCCGGGTCCAGCACGATCTGCTCGCGCTTCACGCCGGCTTCGGCCGCGATCTCCAGCGATCGATCGAGGAAATGGAACTGATCGTCGATCACGTCGGCAAGCTTCTGCCTGTCGCGCCCGGTATGCATGATGCAGAGCCCCGCTCCGGTATCCGCGGCAACGGCGGCGATATCCGGCTCGCGCTGCAGGCCGTGCACGTCGTTGACGATATGGGCGCCTGCCTCGACCGCAAGCCGAGCCGTCGAGGCCCGGTAGGTATCGACGGAGATCAACGCATCGATCTCGCGGCTGAGCGCGGAGATCACCGGCAGGATGCGCGCCTGCTCCTCCTCGGCGCTGACCGCTGCCGCGTCCGGCCGCGTCGATTCACCGCCGATATCGAGGATCAACGCGCCCTCCTGCAGGCAACGCACGCCCTGCGCCACCGCTGCAACAGCATCGATGAAACGCCCGCCGTCGGAAAAAGAATCCGGGGTAACATTGACGATCGCCATCAAAACGCCACGCGGCCCGAGTTCGAGGCTGCGCCCATGGGCCAGCTTCCAGCTAAATTTCTGAAATGGATTGTAAGTCATTTTCCCTCACGATCCGTCCTCGGCCGAGAGCCCTCGATTTGCTGTTGCGCCGGTCGTGGCTATGCCCCAAGCTTGATTGAAGTTCAACTGAAGAGAACCACGCATTGATGTCCCGAGTACGCGTCCCGCTCAAAGCCGCCCTCCTCGCTCTCCTGGTCGCCGCCCCCCTCAGCGCTGCGTCGGGCGAAACCGTGATCAACAAGAGCTTTTCCTATTTCACGATCGGCGGCCGGACTGCGGAGGAACTCGACAAGGCGCTCTCCGCCGGCGGCCCGATGATGAAAACCACCGGTGCGCGCCACCCGGGCGCTACGCGCATCAAGTTCGGAGGCTCCATCACCTACGTCAATCGTGGCGGTCGCTGTGCAGTCGGCTCGGCACGGGTGACGCTCAGCACCCGCATCATCCTGCCGCGCTGGAAATATCGACGCCAGGCCGGCCGGGATCTGGCGCTCGTTTGGGATACGCTTTCGAGCGACATCAAGCGCCATGAGGAGCGGCACGCGGAAATCGCCCGCAACCACGCCCGCCTCATGGAGAAGACGTTCCTCGCCCTGAAGCCGGAAGCGGATTGTGAACGCATGCAGGCAACCGTGGCGCGCGTCAGTGCCGCGGCAATCGAGGCGCACGACAAGGATCAGGCGCGCTTCGATCGCACCGAGGCTGCGAATTTCGACAAACGCATGATCCGGCTTCTGCAGTACCGGCTCGAAACGCTGAAGAAAACGCAACAATAGGTCGCCACGCCCAGCCCCTGAAGAAGAGCCTGACTATAGTCGGGCCCAGCGTGATTTCAGTGGCAATACCCACAGTATTTTATTGGTGAAATATAACGATGGCTGCCGGCCACCGACTCATCTATATTGAAACCATCGAGCGAGGGGCCAGCGTAAAGACTAGCCTCCGCTGAACGAGCGGGTTAAGCGCGGCGCAGTAGTTGTGCGAAGAGCTTAAATGTTGCCGTTACTTAAGTTTAGGCGACGTTGTTCAATATTAAAAAGAAGAAAACCGAACAGCGGGGCCAAAATGGGTTCTCCTGGCGTGTCTTGGTGCTGCAGATGTCCCCTCCCTCATCTGTTAGCGATGCGCCCTCCTCGCCTCGCTTGTCCAACGACCGGCGAGGCGCTTTTTTTGCGCGTCAATCATGAATTGGAAAGCCGCGCTGGGCGGCGTGGAGCGCATGTCGCGTGCAAATACGCAGCGGTCTTGCGACTACGACATGCGAAACATCACGAGCGCAAGGCGCGAACCCGAAAGATTGCGGCGCGCTTTTAGGCCTGGCGCTCCGGCACATGCACGACGAGACCGTCGAGTGCATCGTTCATCTTGATCTGACAGGAAAGCCGCGACGTCGGTCGCACGTCATAGGCAAAATCCAGCATGTCTTCTTCCATGGCTTCCGGAGCGCCGACGGCCGCCGCCCAGGCATCGTCAACATAGACATGACAGGTCGCGCAGGCGCAGGCTCCGCCGCATTCGGCTTCGATGCCGGGAACCGAATTGCGAACGGCGTTTTCCATGACCGTCGAGCCGTTTTCGACATCAAGTTCATGGCGCGCGCCGTCAAAGGCAACGATCGTAAGTTTTGTCATGTCTCTTTCCGGAATGAACTGCTGGGACTGGCAAGGCGCAAAGCCTTTTCAGAACGCACGCCGCTCGGGCGCAAATTCAGTGGAAGTTCTTCCAACAAATCCGCCGGCCAGTCAACAACGGCCGTCAGTCCGCGCCTCGCGCGCCCAGGCGCGAGGCCGCATTCTTGAAATGTGGGGCGGTTGGGATGCGTTCTCCGCTTCCGCTCGCCCCATCGGGCCGCTGGATTAGCGGCAAAGCTTCAATATGAAGAGCTCGGCCTCAAGCACGGCGGCCGAAAGCGTGTCGGAAAGCGATGCGTCTGCCGGGTTTTGCTCGATCGCGCCGGCAATGCTGGCGACGTCGACGGCGCCAACCGCAAGCGCCGCACCTTTCAGCCGGTGGGCGGCCTGAGCGCGAAGCGTGCTTTCGCCCTCCACGATCTCTTTCATGACCTGGCGCGCCTGGCGCGCAAAAAGTTGCAGCACTTCGATTTCCAGCGCCTTGTCACCCATCGTCTGCGCCGCAAGATGGGCGAAGTCGATCGGCTTCCTGCCGGCAGCGGCAGAGTTTCCCGGGGTGTCCGGAGCTTCGAAGGCAATCCTGAGGGCCGCCATGAGCCAAATTCCCTATTGTTTATTGTATGTTGGTCTTGTTTTCGGTGTCGCCATGTCGAGGCCACCTACACGCGCAAACTCAGATACTCATCCTTTGCGGCGGCGGGCTGCTATCAGCTTAAATCGGGGCGCAATATGGGCAGGAATCTGGGAAAATGGTTAACGGCCGTTAAACCGGCTGATTTCCTTATATTTTCTGGCTTTGGCACCGTTATCGCATTAAGATTTCATTAGGATTTTAACTAAGCCCAAGCGCTCTTAATTGTAAGAACCCAGCTAATGTGTCACTACGATACGCTTAGGAACTTGCCTACGTGCGAAAATGGCAACCGTTCCGGTGGATAAGCTCAACACGTGGTCCCTTTCGGCCACAAATGTGACTATCCGTCGAGGCAATGCAGTGTGTGATCAGTAGGGTATTGCGTAGATCCGATGCGCGTATCTTGCCGTCACAGCCCGCGAGGAAGAAATCCGGCCCGCCCGTTGTGCGCGAGCGCTGGCAGTGTTGTCGCTGGCAAAAGGTAATGAGGCGTATCCCTATGGCGACGAAAAAGAGCAATGAGTCAATCGACGAAAAGGCCTTCCAGGCTTTGGAAGCTGCCCTGAAGATCGATTTCGACGAGCTTAACTCGAGCCCGAACGACAAGACTTCCTTGGATGATCCGGAGGAAAATGTGTCTCAGCCCGGCAATCAGGCGCACGCGCCCGATCAGAATAAAAGAGCGAAGTCTCAACCGGAGTCATCCCGCGCCGCGCGCGGTGCCGAAGCGGCCAAGACGCTCGCACCGGAACCTGCGCCGAAATCCCCTGCCCTTTCCGCCGCCAACGACGACGGTCGCCGATCGCCGGCTGCGATGCTGCGCGCGCTTGACGTGCGTTCCAATCGCGCCGCGATCCGGGTTGCTGCGCTGGTGTCGGTCATCTGGGCCATCGCCGGCCTCGGCATTGCCAACCTGCTCTATGGGCCGCAAATCTGGCAGATCCGCTCGCTGAGCGATCTCGCTGCGACGCCGGGCGCCATTGGCGTCGCGATCGGCATCCTGCTGCCGGTCATGCTCTTCTTCTCCTTCGCCATCATGATCGCCCGTGCGCAGGAACTGCGCAACGCCGCCCGGTCCATGGCCGAGGTCGCGCTGCGCCTCGCCGAGCCCGAAACGGCTGCAGCCGATCGCGTCATGACCGTCGGCCAGGCCGTTCGCCGCGAAGTGTCGGCCATGAACGAGGGTATCGAGCGCACGATCGCGCGCGCCACCGAGCTCGAAACGCTGGTGCATTCGGAAGTCAACGCGCTCGAGCGCAGCTACAGCGAAAACGAACTGCGCGTTCGCACGCTGGTCCAGGAACTCGGCCTCGAGCGTGAAGCGATCATCGGTCATTCGGAGCGTATCCGCTCGGCGATATCGGGCGCCCACAGCAAGCTGAAGGACGACCTGGAACAGGCGAGCGACGACATCGCCTCGCGCATTGCCATTTCGGGCGAAGCCTTCGCCTCGCTGATCGACACGCGCGCCGCAGCCCTCAGCGAAAAGTCCGACAGCGCCCTGCAGTCGATCGGCACCATGCTGTCGTCCCGCACGGATGCGCTGCTTTCCGGCCTGACTGCCGCCGGCCTTGGCCTCAGCACCGAATTCGATACCCGGCTTGACCAGTTGAGCGAGACGCTGACGAAGCGCGGCGAAGACCTGCTCAGCCAGTTCGAGACACGGGCCTCCTCGCTCGACGCCAGCACCGAGCGGCTGAACGCGGCGCTCAACGACCGTGCGCGCCAGCTCAACGAGACGCTGATCGCCCGCACGCGTGACCTCAATGAAAGCCTCAGTGTCGGCCAGCAGGCGATCACCGGCGGCCTCGATGACGTCCTCGCCTCGCTCAACGCCACGCTTGACGAGAAAGGCGCAAGCTTCCGCCAGAGCCTGCGCTCCAGCGCCGACGATGCGATCATGGATCTGGACCTGCGCGGCGGCTTCTTCGAAGAGAAGCTGCAGACCACCGTCGGCCAGCTCGCGACCGCCTTCGACGAGCGCTTCCACGAGTTTGCTTCCGCCTTCGACAAGCGTGCGAGCATGCTCGACACCAAGCTCATGGAAAGCCTGCACCGCATCAACGAGACCGTCTCCGGCGGCTCGGAAGCGATCGGCGGCGCGCTCGACAGCAGCATCGAGAAGATCGGCTCTGCTCTCTCCGATCAGTCGCTGACGCTGGCGACGACGCTCGGCGCGACCCAGGACTTCATCGAGGAGACGCTCGCCAGCCGCACCTCGGAACTCAGCAACCTGGTCGGTGATGCCCACAGCCGCATCGATGCCGTTCTCTCCGAGAAGACCGGCGGCCTCATGGGCGCCCTCTCGCAGGCGCAGGAGCGCATCGAGAGCGGCTTCGGCCAGCGCGCCGACGCGCTCGCCAGCGCGCTCACCACCAGCGAACAGCGCCTGACCGAGGGACTGGATACCCGCACCGCCGCCTTCGTCGACGGCCTGCACGCCGCCCACGCCCGCATCGAACAGACGCTCAGCGGCTCGACGGATGAGATCACCAGCGCGATCGCTGCCAGCCAGCACCGCCTGGACAACACGCTCTCCGAGCGCACGCTCGCCCTTTCGACCATCCTGTCCATGGGCGCCGACTCGATCGACAACGCCGTCAGCGGCACAGCCGATCGGCTGGAGCGCGTTCTGTCCGAACGTGGCGAAGCGATCTCCGAAGCGCTTACGAGCCAGACCTCGGCTCTCGATGGCGTGCTCGCCGAACGTGCCGCCGCCATCACCTCGACGATGTCGTCTCGCGCCAATGAAATGGCCAACACGCTGAGCCGCCACGCCGAAGACGTGGCCGACAGCCTGACGTTCCGCGCGACGGCCGTCGCCGAAACCATGACCGACCGCGTCGGCGATATCGAGCAGAAGCTTTCCGAGAGCGTCAACACGATCGCCGAAAACCTCGGCGGCCGCGTCAGCCAGATCTCCGACACCCTCACCCAGACGAGCGCCCGCATTGCCGAGGACCTCAGCGATCGCGTCGGCAAGATCTCCGACACGCTGACCGAGACCAGCGCGCACATCGCCGATGCCCTGACGGCACGCACGACCGAAGCGACCGCTTCGCTCGCCGGCAAGGCAGCCGAAATCGAGCAGACGCTGAGCGGCCGCGCCGAGCACCTGCGCGATACCCTGTCGTCGACGCACGAACAGATCCGCGCCACGCTGGACGACCGCATCGACGCCATCAACCTCGCCGTCGGCCAGGGCCGCGATCAGCTCGAAGGCATGCTGGCCGATCAGTCGACCGCAATCGCCACGACGCTTGCCACCAGCGCCAGCATGCTCGAAATGTCGCTGGATGAGCGCCAGTCTGCGCTTGCCGGCGTCATCGACCGCAGCGGCGAAGCGCTCGAAGCCCGCATGCGCTCGACAACCGGCAATATTGCCGAGCGCCTGGCCGAAACCGCCAATCAGATCAGCCTGGCGGCCGACAGCCTGACCAACCGCGTCGACATGTCGATCAACGGCATCAACGACCGCCTCGACGACACCGGCCTGCGCATCGAGACGAGCCTTGGCTCTCTCGAGGAGCGCATGCGCGAAAGCGCCGGCACCATCGGCTCGATCGTCGACGAAACGGGCATGCATATCGAAACCCGCGTCGGCGTGCTCGAAGATCGCATTCGCAACACCGTCGGCAATGTCGGCACGGTTGTCGACGACACCGGCGCCCGCATCGAAAGCAATCTCGGCGCGCTTGAAAACCGCATCCGCGGTAGCGTTGCCAATGTCGGCTCCGTCGTCGACGATGCCGCGGCCCGCGTCGAAAGCGGCCTCAATGCGCTGGAAGATCGGATCCGTGGCAGCGTCAGCAGCGTCGGTTCGGTCGTCGGCGACACCGGCACTCTCATCGAAAACAGCCTTGGTGCCCTGCAGGATCGCATCCGCGGCAGCGTCAACGACGTCAACGCCCTGGTCGACGATACCGGCCTGCGCCTGGAAGTCAGCCTCAGCTCGCTTGAGGAACGGGTCCGCGACAGCGTCGGCAGCGTCAACGAGATCGTCGATGGCGCCGGCCAGCGGATCGCCAACAGCCTCGGCGACCGGGCGGGCGACATCGATCGCATGAGCGAGATGGCGGCAAGCCGGATCACCGGTGCCATCGAAGCTGGTGCCGAGCACATCGCCGAGCGCCTCGGCACAATGGATCGTGCCCTCAACATCGGCCTTGAAAACGTCAACCGCACGATCGAGGGCAAGGCCGCCGTGCTCGTCAGCAGCCTGCGCGGTGCGGTCAACGAAGCAACGCAGGATCTGGACGCGGAAGCCTCCCGCCTCGAAGGCAAGACCAGCGATCTCGTCAGCAATCTGCGCAGCGCCGTTGGCGACGTGGCCCAGGAGTTCGACGCGGAAGCCGTCCGCATCGAGGACAAGGCCGCCGGTCTCGTCACCACGCTTCGTGGCGCGGTCGGCGATGTCGCCCAGGAACTCGACGCCGAAGCCGCGCGCTTCGAAGGCAAGGCTGCTGGGCTTGCGACCACGCTTCGCGGCGCGGTCGGCGAAGTCGCCCAGGAGCTCGACGCAGAGGCCGCACGCATCGAAGGCAAGGCTGCTGGTCTCGCGACCACGCTTCGCGGCGCCGTCAGCGATGTCGCTCGGGAGATCGACGCGGAAGCAGCACGCTCCGCCGAGCTCCTCTCCAGGGCCGGCGACGATTTCGCCTCGGCGCTTGCCGCCCGCCAGGCCGAGTTTGCCAACACGATTGACCAGACGGCAGCAGCAACCGCCGCCCGCCATGCGGAGCTTGCCGATACGATCGAGCAGAAGGCTGCCGCTACCGCAGCGCGTCACGCCGATCTTGCCCGTTCGATCGCCGACGCGGCCGATACGGTAACGGCACGGCTGGCGGCCACGCACAGCCAGATCGCCAGCCACGCGGAGAATATTCACCAGGGCCTCGCCAGCACCGAGAAGGCGCTCGAAGCCCGTGGCGAAGCGATCCGTAACACGCTCGACGACCGCACCCGCGAGCTCAACTCGATGCTCGCCGGCCGTTCGCTGGAACTGTCGCGCCTGATCGACGAGCAGGCCCGCCCGGTCATCGACCAATATGCCGCGACCGGCCGCGAGGCCGCCGAGCGCATTGCCGCCATGACCCAGGAAAGCGCCGACCGCCTGCGTGCGGAAAACGCCGCCCTCGTCAACGCCATTGCCGAGCGCACCGGCGAAACGCTGAACGCGATCTCGCACCGCGCCGAAGAAACGGCAAAGGCGATGAAGATGGTCGAGAACCGTCTGCAGTCCACCGCCATGGGCCTGATCGACCAGCTCGCCAACAACAACGCCGCGATCGCCACGGTTATCGACCAGGCGAGCAACAACCTCGGCGAAATGGACCAGCGTCTGGAATCGACGATCGCCCGCGTATCGGAATCGACCCGTCAGGCCTCCGACATGCTGTCGACCTCGACCCGCCTGATCGAAGGCAAGGTCGACAAGCTTTCCGACATTTCCGCCTCGACCCTGTCGCAGATCGGCGGCATCGTCGGCCGCTTCGAGGATCACTCGAAGGTGCTGAGCCAGGCGTCCGACCTGCTTGGTGCTGCCCAATCGAACCTCGTCAGCACGCTCGAGGAGCGGCAGGATGCGCTGCGCACCCTTTCGGTCGGCCTCGTCCAGCGCTCGGAAGAGATCGAACGGACCATGCGTGCGCTCGAAGGCTTCGTCGATGGCGCCTTCCAGCGCGCCGAAGAGCGTTCGGGCCTCGTTGCCGGCAACCTGCGCAGCGGTATCCAGCAATCCTTCTCGGATGTCGGTCGCCTGCTGACCAGCGCCGAACAGCGCGCGGCCGAGGCTGCCGAAGCGCTGCGCAACACGCTCGCCCAGGCCGGCGACGAAGCCGGTGCGTCGGTCGAGCAAGTCTTCAGCCGGGCCGAGGAGCGCTCGCGCCAGATCGCCGATACGCTTCGCTCCGGCGTCGAGACCTCGTTTGCCGACGTCAACAAGACGCTCTCTTCGGTCGAGGGCCGTGCGCTCGGCGCGTCGGAAGCCCTGCGCCAGGCGATCGCCAAAATCGGCGAAGATGCCGGTGCATCGATCGAAGGCGCCTTCGCCAATGCCGAGGAACGCTCCAAGGAAGTGGCCTCGCGTCTGCGCGGCAGCGTCGCGGCCTCGGTGTCCGACATCGAGCGCATGCTCGCCGAGAGCGGCAAGAAGTCCGACGGCGTTGCCGGCCAACTGCGCGACGCGGTTCGCGTGGCGATCGACGAGGCGATTGGCCGCTTCAGCGGTGCCACCGACGAAATCCGTCGCTCGGCCGGCGAGATCCGCAAGGAACTCGACATGACCCGCGAAGAACTGAAGCGCGGCGCCTTTGACCTGCCGGAAGAGGCAAAGGAAAATGCGGCGGTCATGCGTCGCGCTGTCGGCGAACAGATCAAGGCGCTGCAGGAACTGTCCGACATCATCGGCAAGTCCTCGACGCAGCTCGAAGTCGCCCAGCCGCTGCGTCAGCAGCCCGCCGCCCCGGTCTCTCGTCCGGTGCAGCAGCAGCCTGCGCCCCAGCCGCAGCAGCCGGCCGCTCAACCTCAGCCGGTCGCTCAGCCTCAGCCGGTCGCTCAACAGCCCGTAGTGCAGCAGCCGGCCCGGCAGGAACCGGCCCCGGCGCTGCGCGGAAGCCTCGGCATCGAGCAGCCGGCCATTCGCCAGCCCGCTCCGTCGCAGGCGGTGACCAGCGAGGTTGCTGAAGGTGGTGGCTGGATGCGCGATCTGCTGCGTGCGGCATCGCGCGAAGAGGCGCCCTCGCCGGCGCCGCAGCGCCCGGCCGAAGCGCAGCCTGCGGCCCGCACCGGCGACAGCCGCAATCCGCGCCACGTCGTCGAGTCGCTGAACTCGCTGTCGGTCGACATCGCCCGCGCCATCGATCACGATGCCTCGGTCGAACTGTGGCGCCGTTACCAGCGCGGCGAGCGCGACGTCTTCACCCGTCGCCTCTACACGCTGAAGGGCCAGCAGACCTTCGACGAGATCAAGCGCAAGTACGACCGCGAGCCGGAGTTCCGTACCGCCGTCGACCGCTACATCGCCGACTTCGAGAAGCTGCTCGCCGACGTTGCCCGCAACGACCCGGACAAGCGCATCACCCAGACCTACCTGACGTCGGATACCGGCAAGGTCTACACGATGCTCGCCCACGCCGCCGGCCGCTTCAGCTAAGCGGCGGAAATCAAAGGTTATCTCGTGAACGGTCCCGTCAAAAACGGGGCCGTTTTCGCATGCCCACGATGCCAATCCTGATCGAGCAGTACTGATCGGGGCGGCTAAGCCCATATCCTTGCTTCCGAGCTCGATCCTCCAGCGAAAAGGCAACCATCCTGCATTATAATGTCCCGGAAGGGGTTGGTGCGGCCGGTGCGGAAATGCCTTCGCCTACAGCGCCGAGCGTCTTTCCGACGCGCAAAGGCCGCTGCAGCACTTGGATCTGCCGCATGTTTTTGTCCTCTAATCGGCTGCGATTAAAGGAAACAGTAGATCGAGAGGCGGGTATGAAACCACGGCTGAAAGTCCTCACGCTCGCGGTAAACGACCTTGAAAGGTCACTGGCCTTCTATCGCGACGGCATGGGGCTTCCGACCCAGGGAATTATCGGCCAGGAATTCGAGGACGGCGCAGTGGTCTTTTTCCACATGGGCGACGACCTGATACTGGCGCTCTTTCCCGCGGCTTCGCTTGCCAACGACGCAAAGATATCCCCGACGCAGGCGCGCCTCGGCGCCGTGTCAATCGGACATATCGTCAATTCAAGGCAGGAGGTGGACGCTGTCATGAAACAGGCCGAAGATGCCGGCGCGATCGTTACCGATCGCGCACGCGAACGTTTCTGGGGCGGCTATTCTGGCTACTTCCACGACCCCGACGGCCACCTTTGGGAGATCGCCTGGAACCCGCAATGGATCGTCGCGGATTGAAAGCTCGTGTGGCGCCCGCAGCGATGCGGACAAGCCCATCACCCGGACCTTTGGCGTCGGATACCGGCGAGGTCTGTACGATGCTTGCCCACGCCGTTAGGCGCTCCGGCTAAGCGGCCGCGACATCGGGAGGATACAACAACCCCATCGCGAGATGGGATCGTTTTCGATGTGCGGACAACACGCGGCAGATTGCTTCCGCGAAAAAACCTAACAGCACCCTTGGCGAAACGTTAACCGGCCCTCGCAAGCTCCACGAGCTCATGGACGAACGTGATGAGTTCGTGAATCAATGCCCTGTCGTTTTCCATGATCGCTTTCAGCAACAAGAAGGAATGCTGCCGCTTGCTGAAACTCAAGCGAGCCTCACTTAACTCCGAAAACGTGGCTTCCAGGAGCCGCGCTGCATCAACCTTAGCCAGCCACGCCCCATCATCTAGCGCACCGGTCCACTCGTCCTCGGCCTTGAACTTGGCGTGATCAGCGTTTTCACCGAGAAAATTGCTGACCATTTCTGCTGTAACAGGATCTCCCTCCAACGCAGAGTTCATAACCGAAGCAATTGCTCGGGGAGACAGTAGGTAGCACTCGAAGTGCCGCCGGGGCAAAATGCGCAGTCGCTCGCCGGCACGCTTCCGGAGTGCGGCAATTTGTTCTTCACTCAGCTCTTCTCTGTCAAAAGCGAACGTGGCAGCACCGGCCAGGGCTGCAGAGGCCCGGCTCAGCCGATCGTATATATCGAACACCAACTCGTGCCGGTTGCGCCTTGCGGTGAAATCTCCAGTGGCCACAACAGCTACAAACTGTGGCGATATCGCACGTCGCTCCTCAGCCGTGTCTTCGCGTGTCTCTTCGAAAATATACGGAAAGCAAATTTCCTCCGTGGGACCTTCGACCCATATCACGTGCTGCGACGCAAACACGTCAGCCATGGACACACCCAACTCAAAGGCAACTCCACGCAAGTCAGAGACCTTCTGAAGATCGATTGGAGTGATTGAGGAGGTGAAGTCCGTCTTCTGAACCAAATGAACGGTTGACGGTGAACAGGAGGTAAGAACGTCGGTAGAGTGCGTGGTGATGATGTATTGATGCTGAGAGTAGTGCGTCTCAAGAATGCGAACCAGATTCTTAGCTGCGGAGGGGTGCAGAAAACTACCAATCTCATCGATGAGAATGATGCTCTCTGTCATTGTCATCGCCACAGTTAAGATAGCCAAGACCTGAGAAAGCCCCGTCCCGCTCTCATTGAGACTGGTACTGATCTCGCGGTGTAGTTGCTCAACGACTGGCCAAACCAAAATCTCTAGCTGTTGGCTGGCGTTCGGGCTTGTAACACTGAGGTTTTTAACCGAAGGAAAGATGTCCCTCATATGCTGCACCAAGGTTCGAAAGACGTCCCCCTGATTACCCTGCAGGCGCATTAGGACGGCAGGGAGGTTGGCGGCATCTGACTGCAAGCGCTCGGGCATTGAAATGTTGCAGAGGCCAACGTTGTATCGCTGGGCATTGAACAGAAAAACAGCTTCGCCCCACCGAGTATCCAGAATTGTTGAAAGTTCACCGTATTGCCCATAGCCGGTGAACTTCGGTCCTTCCGGGCCCGCACTGAATCCGAACCCCTGACCTCCTTCTCTACTGTGTGGCGGATCCACTATCCGGGAAAAAGCGTCGGAGCGTGTGAGATCGGGCACCCAAGCGGACAAGGAGAAGAATTCGGTGACGGCCTGCCTCACCGCTTGCTCCCCCCTGGTGGAGTTCCAAGTGATCCCTCCTCCGCGTCGTTGCCACGCTCCCAGAAGTTCGGGTCCCGAAAACTTGACCTTCAGATGTTGCTCTGGTGCGACCAATTGTTCGTGCCTGAAAATCTTGTCGTCACGAAACGGATTCGGGGACCATACGCTGGCGAGCGACTTAAGGAACGCTGACTTTCCGGTGTTGTTTTGCCCGACAATGAAGTTCAGCGTTGGACCGAACTTGACCTCTCCGGTATCTTGAAAACTTGCCTCGTTAAGCAGTCGAACGGCCGAGATGTACATTAGGTGAACCCTAGTTGTAACGACAATCACCTCTATCCAGATTTGTACTGAACGCGCAATGCTGCATGGTTCCGTGTCTTCGATCTTCCGCCCCGGCAGTAGGTACAGCGATCAGATACCCCCAAAACGAAAAAGGCCCCGGACGAACCGGGGCCTCTTGCTGGGTCTCGATCAGCGCCGGCTTAAGCCGGCATCTGGTCAATGTTCCTTGTTGGCGTAGACCGACTTCTTCGTGAGGTAGACGAGGCCGGTGAAGATCAGCAGGAACACCATGACCATGAAGCCGGTGCGCTTGCGCTCTTCGAGGTGCGGCTCGGCCGCCCACATCAGGAACGAGGCAACGTCCTTGGCGTACTGGTCGACCGTCTGCGGCGTGCCGTCGTCGTAGGTGACCTGGTCGTTGGAGATCGGCTGAGCCATCGCCAGAGCGGCAGCGTTGGCGAAGTACGGGTTGTAGTGCGTGCCTTCGGCGACTTCGACGCCCTGCGGCGGATCCTGGTAGCCCGTCAGCAGCGCGTGGATGTAGTCCGGGCCGCCTTCCTGGTAGGGCCAGAACATGTCGAAGATGAACTGCGGGAAACCGCGCTCGATACCGCGCGCCTTGGCGATGAGCGAGAAGTCCGGTGGCGCTGCACCGTTGTTCGCAGCCGCGGCCGCTTCCTTGTTCGGAAAGGGCGACGGGAAGTGGTCGGACGGCAGAGCCTTGCGGGTGAACATCTCACCTTCGGCATTCGGGCCGTCCTGAACTTCGTAGTTCGCCGCAAACGCCTTCACCTGCGCTTCCGAGTAGCCGAGGTCTTCGAGCGTACGGAAGGCCACCAGGTTCATCGAGTGGCATGCCGAACAGACTTCGGTGTAGACCTTCAGGCCGCGCTGAAGCTGGCCCTTGTCATAGTGACCGAAGGGGCCGGCGAAGCTCCATTCCTGCTGTTCCGGCTTGTGGATCGGATAGTGAGGCGTACCGCCGGCATGCTCCTCGCCGCCCTTCGCCTCTTCGGCGACTGCTGCACCGAGACCGAGACCAGCGACGACAGCGAGTGACAGAATGCCTGTAACAAGCTTTTTCATTGTTGTGGGTTCCTTATCAATCGCTGTTCTGATCAGGCGCGCGCGGCGGCCGGCTGCGCCTTGGCATTCTTCTTTTCCAGCACCGCTTCGGTGATGGAGTTCGGAATGCGCTTCGGCGTTTCGATCAGGCCGAGAACCGGCATGACGACGAGGAAGAAGCCGAAGTAGTACAGCGTGCCGATCTGCGACATCACGACGTAGAGGCCTTCTGCAGGGCGCGAGCCGAGCCAGCCGAGCATGATGGCGTTGGCGACGAAGATCCAGAAGAACAGCTTGTACCACGGGCGGTAGACGGCCGAGCGGACCTTGGACGTGTCGAGCCAGGGCAGGAAGAACAGGACGAGGATCGAGCCGAACATCACCAGAACGCCGCCGAGCTTGGAGTCGATCGGGCCGATGTTGAAGGTGATGGCGCGCAGCATCGCGTAGAACGGCAGGTAATACCATTCCGGAACGATGTGGGCAGGCGTCTTCAGCGCGTCAGCCGGAATGTAGTTGTCCGGGTGGCCGAGGAAGTTCGGCATATAGAAGACGAACCAGGCGTAAACGATCAGGAAGACGGAGACGCCGAGCGCATCCTTCAGCGTCGCATAGGGCGTGAAGGGAACGGTGTCGGTCTTCGACTTGACTTCGACGCCGGTCGGGTTGGTCTGGCCGGTGACGTGCAGCGCCCAGATGTGCAGGACGACGACGCCGGCTATCATGAAGGGCAGCAGGTAGTGCAGCGAGAAGAAGCGGTTCAGCGTCGGGTTGTCGACCGCGAAGCCGCCGAGCAGGAACTGCTGAATCCACTCGCCCACCAGCGGGAATGCGGTGAAGAAGCCGGTGATAACGGTCGCGCCCCAGAAGGACATCTGACCCCAGGGCAGAACGTAACCCATGAAGCCGGTCGCCATCATCAGCAGATAGATGACCACGCCGAGGATCCAGAGGATTTCGCGCGGCGCCTTGTAGGAGCCGTAGTAGAGACCGCGGGCGATGTGCAGGTAGACGGCGATGAAGAAGAAGGATGCGCCGTTGGCATGCATGTAGCGCAGCAGCCAGCCGTGGTTGACGTCGCGCATGATCTTTTCGACGGAATTGAAGGCAACGACCGTGTCGGCGCCGTAGTGCATCGCCAGCACGATGCCGGTCAGGATCTGGACGACCAGCATGACCGAAAGCATGGCACCGAAGGTGTAGGCATAATTCAGGTTCCGGGGAACCGGATAGCTGATGAAGCTATCGTGAACGAGACGCGGCAACGGCAGACGGGAATCAACCCATTTCTCAATGCCAGTCGTCGGCGTGTAGGTTGAATGTTCAGCACTCATTATCAGTAGTCCCCTCAACCGATCTTGATAACTGTGTCGGAAACGAACGCGAAGGTCGGCACGTGAAGGTTCTCCGGCGCCGGACCCTTGCGGATGCGGCCGGCCGTATCGTAGTGCGAACCGTGGCAGGGACAGAACCAGCCACCGAAGTCACCGGCCTGGCCAAGCGGCACGCAGCCGAGATGGGTGCAGGAACCGATCATGACGATCCAGTTTTCCTTGCCCTCGCCGGCAGAGCGATCGACGTCGCTTGCCTGTGCTTCGGCCGGAAGGTTGGCATTGCGCGCAACCGGGTCCTTCAGCTCGTCGAGCTTGACGGCCTTTGCCTCTTCGACTTCCTTTTCCGTACGGTTGCGGATGAAGATCGGCTTGCCGCGCCATTTCGCCGTCAGCGACATGCCGGGCTGCAGGCTCGAAACGTCAACCTCGATCGAGGCGAGCGCGAGCGTCGATGCATCCGGACGCATCTGGTCGATGAACGGCCAAGCGACAGCACCGGCGCCGACGACGCCTGCCATACCGGTAGCCAGATAAAGGAAATCGCGGCGAGTGGGCTCGCCCAAGGCCTCGCTTGAAGTGTCGTGTTCGCTCACGGCTAAACCATCCTCTCACGCAATATTGCGGAAACCGCATCCGCCCCCGGCGAAATTCCTGCCCCTTGCGACTTGATCCAGGTCAAGGAACCACGCCCTATTCATAGTGCTGTCGCCCCCGTCGTCTTGCGGCTGCAAACACGACGTCGGCACCAGAATCCGGAAAAATTCTGCGCGCGCACGGCACACAGATTCCCCGTCAATCCGGCGCGTTCTATGCTTGATCGCAAATTATGTCCAGCCTTGACAAGGGGATGTGGGCAGATTGTCGCGGGGAAAAGCGCGGCCAATCGGCACAAGGACTTGACGCTCGCCGGTTAGGGTGAATTCAGGCTGATCGAGTGGGTGTGGAAGCGCTCGACGGGCGCCCTACTCCGCCGCTTCGTCGCGGGCGAGAAATCCGCCCGATTGGCGCGACCAGAGGCCTGCGTAAAGCCCGCCGCGGGCGACGAGCTCCGCGTGGGTTCCCTCCTCCACGATCCGCCCCTTGTCCATGACGACCAGCCGGTCGAGCGCTGCGATCGTCGAAAGCCGGTGCGCGATCGCGAGCACTGTCTTGCCCTGCATCAGCCGGTCGAGGTTGGACTGGATCGCCGCCTCGACCTCTGAATCGAGCGCCGAGGTCGCCTCGTCGAGCACGAGGATCGGCGCGTCCTTCAGCATCACCCGGGCAATCGCGATGCGCTGCCGCTGACCGCCAGAAAGCTTGACGCCGCGCTCGCCGACATGGGCATCGAACCCCTTGCGGCCGCGCTGGTCCTGCAGACCGAGAATGAAGTCGTGGGCTTCCGCCTTGCGCGCGGCGGCAATCAGTTGCTCCCCGCTTGCATCGGGTCGGCCGAACAGGATGTTGTCGCGGATCGAGCGGTGCAGCAGCGAGGTATCCTGGCTGACCATGCCGACCTGGGCACGCAGGGACTCCTGCGTGACCGCCGCGATATCCTGCCCGTCGATCAGGATCCGCCCGCCCTCGAGGTCGTAGAAGCGCAGCAGCAGATTGACCAGGGTCGATTTTCCGGCGCCGGAGCGCCCGACGATACCCACCTTCTCACCCGGACGGACGATCAGCGAAAAGTCGTCGATGACGCGCTCGCCCTTGCCGTAATGGAAGCGCACGTGTTCGAAGCGGATCTCCGGCTTGCTGACGGCAAGCTCTGCGGCACCGGGCCGGTCGACGAGACCGATCGGCTGCGACACGAGTTCGGCCGAGTTCTGGATCGTGCCGATGTTGCGCATGATCGCATTGAACTGGGTCATCATGCGGCCAAGCAGCATGTTGAGCCGGAGCACCAGCGCCAGCGTGAAGGCGATGGCGCCGGAACTGATCGCGCCGCCGAGCCAGAGGTGGATCGAATAGACGGCGATGGCCGTGATCATCAGGCCGGAAAGCAGCGCCAGCGACGCACGCACCGCCGTCAGCAGCCGCGTGAACGGAATGACCGCCCCCTGGAACCGATCGAAGCCGGAGCGGATGTAGCGATCGTTCTCCTCGTCGCGACCGAAGAGCTTCAGCGTCTGGATATTGGAATAGGCATCGACCATGCGGCCATTCAGCATCGATGCCATTTCGGCCGTGTCACGGGCATGTTTGCGGATGCGCGGAACGAAGTAGCGCGCAAGCGACAGAAAGACGACGATCCAGAAGGCGACCATCGCCGCAAGACGCCAGTCGAGCTGCGCGATCAGCGCCATGGTGGAAGCCGTGTAGATGACGATGAACCAGACGACCTGCAGCAGCGAGACGATGAGATCGCTCGTCGCCTGGGCGCCGGCCCAGACCTTGGTGACGATGCGGCCGGAGAAATCGTTCTGGAAGAAGGTGAGCGACTGGCGCGCCACATGCACATAGGACTGCCAGCGCACCAGGTTGAGAAAGCCGGTGATGATCGACTGCTCTTCGACGAGCGCGGCCAGCGACACCGCGACAAAGCGGAACACCATAACCGTCAGCAGCATGAACAGGAGTTCCGGCCCGTTGGCGGCGATCAGGCCGCTCCAGCCGGCCTCGGGCTTCACCGTGTCGAGAACGTCGACGAGCCGTCCGACGAAATAGAACAGGCCGGCTTCGAGCATGGCGACGAGACCGCCGAGCACGGCCATGGCAATGAACGGTCCCTTTGCCTGGCCGGCGTAGAACCAGGCGAAACCCCAGAGCGATTTAGGCGGCTGTAGGCGCTCGCGCGGCGCGAACGGCTTGATCCAGTTCTCGAAAAGGCTGACGATGGCGCTGAGCATTGTTCCGATATAGGCGGTTCGGCGGCAACAGCAATCGGTTTCAACGCAATTGCTGATTACAAATACGTAACGTCCAAGACCGCAGCCCGCCGCTCTTTCGAACGACGGGCCACAGGTATCTTACTCCGCCGCCTCTTCTTTTTCGACGTCGTCGGCGATGAAGCCGCCGGATTGGCGCGACCAGAGATCGGCATAAAGGCCGCCCTTGGCGACGAGTTCGCCGTGTGAACCCGTCTCGACGATGCGGCCCGCTTCGAGGATCACCAGCCGGTCCATCTCCGTCAGCGTCGACAGGCGGTGGGCGATCGCGATCACCGTCTTGCCGGCCATCAGCGCGAAGAGGTTTTCCTGGATCGCCGCTTCGACTTCCGAATCGAGCGCCGAGGTCGCCTCGTCGAGGATCAGGATCGGTGCATCCTTCAGGAACACGCGCGCGATCGCGATGCGCTGCCGCTGACCGCCGGAGAGCTTGACGCCGCGTTCGCCGACCTGCGCGTCCAGTCCCTTGCGGCCCTGGTTGTCCTCGAGGCCCTGGATGAAGTCCCAGGCATTCGCCTTCTTTGCCGCCGCGATGATCGCCTCATCGTCCGCTTCCGGATGGCCGTAGGCGATGTTGTCGCGAATGGAACGGTGCAGCAGCGAGGTATCCTGCGTCACGACACCGATCTGGGCGCGCAGGCTGTCCTGGGTGACGGTGGAGATATCCTTGCCGTCGATCCGGATCGCGCCCTCCTCGAGATCGTAGAAGCGCAGCAGCAGGTTCATCAGCGTTGTCTTGCCGGCGCCCGAGCGGCCGACCAGACCGATCTTCTCGCCGGGTCTGATGTCGAGCGACAGGTGATCGATGACGCCCTTGGCCTTGCCGTAGTGGAAGCGGATGTTGTCGAAGGCGATCGCCCCCTTGTCCGCCTTCAGCGCCTTGGCATCCGGCTCGTCGACGATGTCGTGCGCCTTGGTCATCATGCCGATGCCGTCATAGACCGTGCCGATATTCTCGAACAGCGCCGAGACTTCCCACATGATCCACTGCGACATGCCGTTGATGCGCATGGCGAGACCGACGGCGATCGCGATCGCGCCGACGGAGATGGCACTGGTCAGCCACAAATGGATGCCGAGTGCCGCGATGGCGAAGAGCGCGACGCTGTTGTTGGCGTAAACCAGGATGTGGAACAGCGTCACCTTGCGCATCTGGCGATGCACGGTGTCAAGGAAGCTGTCCATGCCATCCCGCGCATAGCCTTCCTCCCGCCCCGCATGCGAGAAGAGCTTGACCGTACCGATATTGGTGTAGCTGTCGACAATCCGGCCGGTCATCATCGAGCGCGCATCGGCCTGCTCTTTGGAGATCTTCTGCAGGCGCGGCACGAAATAGCCGACGATGCAGATATAGATCGCGAGCCAGATGGCGAGCGGGATCACCAGCCGCCAGTCGGCGGTCGCCACAACCGCGAGCATGGTGACGAAATAGCTGACGACATAGACGAAGACGTCGAGGATCTTCATCACCGTTTCGCGCACCGCAAGCGAGGTCTGCATCACCTTCGTCGCCACGCGTCCGGCAAACTCGTTGGCAAAGAAGGTCATGCTCTGGCGTAGGAGATAACGGTGCATCTGCCAGCGGGCGATCATCGGATAGTTGCCGAGCAGCACCTGGTGCATGACCAGCGAGTCGAGGGCGACGAGACCTGGCAGGCCGATGAGCACCAGCGCGCCCATCCAGAAGAGCCTGCCGCCCTCGGCCTGGAGGAAAGTCTCGCGGTTGGCGCTCGACAGCCAGTCGACCATGTTGCCGAGGAACTGGAACAGCGCCACTTCGCCGATGGCAATCAGCATCGTGCAGACGGACATGATGAGAAGCCACGGCACGGCCGGCTTGGAATAATGCCAGCAGAAGCCGAAAAGGCTTTTCGGCGGGAGCGTCGGCTCCTCCGCCGGATAGGGATTGAGGCGGGATTCAAACCAGCCAAACATTGCATTGCTCCTTCAGAGTATTTTGAAGGAAAGCGGGTTTCCCCGCGTTCTTAGGATGAAAAAGTCGGTCCGGAAATGCAGCCCGAAAGAGAGCTTCGTCTTCCGGAGTCCCGGAAGCGCGTCGATCTGTTAAAAGATAGGTCGCGGAACCGGTCAGGCCAAACGGTGGCCCACTACTCCAGGAAGGCGTGTCAACATCAATACATTCATGTTTGCCTCCGTCGGTTCGCGTTGAAGAGGCTTGATCTCTACCCTTATTCGCGGCGGCATGCCAGATTGTCGCAGGCTGTTTCTTGCACAATTTTTCATCGTACGCGGATCTGTTGCCGTTTCGGCACAGATTAGCGCCGGCAAAATGAGCGACCGCAAAAGCAAGCAGTGGCGGACTTTTCGCAGCGGAGAACAGGGATGAACGCTTCATCGGATACGCCTCCTGATCTTCAAGGTGTCGGCTTTGTCCTTCGGCGCCCTCGTGACGGTGATGTGGATGCGCGCCTGAGGCTCGGCCGCGATCCGGATATCTACCGGATGTTCGGTGCAGGCAGGGCGTTCCCCGGCCTCTTCAGCCACCGCGAGGCAGCCGCCTGGATCGCACGGATCGCGGCACACCCGGCTGCCTGGATCATCGACCAGGACGGCCTTGTCGGTGAAGTCAGGCTCGACAACAGCAATCACGCTGATCGGCGCGCGAGCTTCGCCATTGGCATTTTCGATCCTGGGCGCCTCGGCAAGGGTCTTGGCACTGCGGTCACCAAGCGGGTATTGGCCTATGCCTTCGATGAACTTGCCCTTCATCGGGTCTCGTTGAGGGTTCTCGCCTTCAACGAGCGGGCGATCGCCGCCTATCTCAAGTCCGGATTCTCGATCGAGGGTCGTGAACGCGAGTCGGCGCTGATCGACGGTGAATGGCACGACGACATCATGATGGGTATCCTGGCTGCGGAGTTTGATGCGCGGCGCGATGCCCCCGGAAACGAGTGACCTGACGTGAGCAATCTGCGCATCGCCCTCTACCAGCCCGACATTCCCGGCAATACCGGCACGATCCTGCGTCTTGCCGCCTGCCTCGGGCTTTCCGTCGACGTAATCGAGCCGGCCGGCTTCGACCTTTCCGACCGCAACCTGAAGCGCGCCGGCATGGACTATATCGCTTCGGTCGCGCTCACCCGTCACGTCAACTGGGAGCGGTTCGAGGCGTGGCGGGCGGAAAGCGGCCGAAGGCTGGTGCTCGCCTCGACCAAGGCCGCCCTGCCCTATACGCGCTTCGCGTTCCGTCCGGACGACATCCTGCTCTTCGGCCGGGAAAGCGCCGGCGTGCCCGACCATATGCACGAGCGCGCCGACGGCCGCGTGCTCATTCCCATGGCCGAGGGCCAGCGCTCGCTGAACATCGCGATCTCCGCCGCGATGATCGCCGGCGAAGCGATACGGCAGGTCTCTCCAGCCTGATGGCGTAAGCATTGCTACCTCCTGCCCTGGCTGTTGGCCGCAGCCGGCGCCGCAGAAGCGGTACCGCCCCTCCATGGCTCTCGGCGTGTTACGCTGCCACCTCGTTGTACGGTGCGCTCTTGCGCGCCTGTTTAAGAACGCGCGCCCACCAGGTCAGCCGGTCCATCATCAGGAACAGCGGCGCACGCAGTTCCTCGGGCTTGTAGAGGTTGCCGGCGGCGTCGAACTTCGACCAAGCCTTGGGGAGTGTGATCCCATCGCGCAGCGTCACCGTATGCAACTCGCCGAAAACCTGGCGCAACTGCTCGACGGCGCGAATGCCGCCCGAGGCGCCGCCATAGGAGACGAAGGAGACCGGCTTGGCGTGCCAGGGCTCGTAGACCGAATCGATCAGCTCCTTCAGCGCGGCCGGGTAACCGTGATTGTATTCGGGCGTGACGATGATGAAGGCATCGGCCTCGGCGATCTTGCGTTCCAGCCACTCGCCCGGATTGACCGCGGCACCAAGGCCGCGCGAGGTCCTGAGCCGCGCCGGGTCGATGATCGTCAGGGTAAAGGTCTCGGAAGCCGAAAGCTCGCGGATCAACCAGTTGGCGACCGTATCGCAGAAGCGACCCTGGCGCGCGCTGCCATAGATCACGGCAAGGGTCATTTTCTCAGTCATGGGATCAAGCTCCTGTTGTCGACGTCATGGAGCCAATGCTATAAAACCTCAACAATAGTTGAGGTCAATAGCGATTATGACAATTGTGAAGAGCGGCGAATTGCGCCGCGAGCTGACAGTCGGCGAAGTGGCCGAACGCAGCGGCGTCGCGGTCTCCACCTTACACTTCTACGAGGCCAAGGGCCTGATCCGCAGCAACCGCACCCGCGGCAACCAGCGCCGTTATCCGCGCAGCGTGCTCAGGCGCGTCGCGGTCATCAAGGTGGCACAGCGCACCGGCATCCCCCTGGCTGAAATTCAGAACGCATTGTCGGTGCTGCCGGACGATCGTCCGCTGACGGTGGCAGACTGGGGCAGATTGTCCGAGAATTGGCGCGAGCAACTGAACGAACGCATTGCCAGCCTGATGGCCCTGCGCGATCACCTCACGGGCTGCATCGGCTGCGGCTGCCTGTCGCTGCGTGAATGTCCGCTGCGCAACCCGCACGACGTGCTGTCGATGGAAGGCGCCGGTCCGCGGCTCATGGATGACGATAGCCACGGCTGAGAGCGCGACCGAACTCGGCTAGTCGGCAGACGGCAGGCGGCGCATGGTGAACTCGATCTCGTCGCCCTCGAGCTGCCGCCAGCTTTCGACCTCGGTCCAATAGGCGGCCTTCGGCCAGGTATCGAACCATTCCCGTGCCTTGGCTCGGGCGGCGCTGCGATTGAGCCGAAAGGTTTCCCGCACGAAAAGGCTATCGCCTCGTGTCGGATTGTCCCGGCGATGCCGGGCGATCTGCCGTCGCAAACCATCGAGCGGCGGGCCTGCAGGTATTCTTGCCATGGGCTATACCTCTAAGCGCTAAGATAGTGACGGCGCTTGAGCTTTGCCAGGGCTTTGTTCGGCGGCAGGCTTCGTCGTACGGCCAAACTGTCGCTGCATGTATTCCTTAGATTGGCGCTGGTAGATGCAGCAGTCTTGACCGTGATGGCGGCCCTGCCCGTCTTGCGAGACACACGGCGCCGTGGCGCGACAGACCGCCCGAGGCGCTGGACCGGCGTTGCCATCGGCGCGAAAGTATGAACTGTGGCGACTTCAATCGAATCGGCGGAATTTCATCGGGAAACCCGCCAACAGGACGTAATTTTCCATGGAACGACCGCAACTCCCCCCAGGCCTCCCTGCTGATATCGAAGAGAAGAAGGCGGAGGCGCGTGCGTGGTTCGAAGGGCTGCGCGACACCATCTGCGCGGCCTTCGAGGCGATCGAGGATGACCTGACCGGTCCTCTCTCCGATCGTGCGCCCGGGCGCTTCGTCGGCAGGGATTGGAGCCGCGACGACGGCAATGGCGGCGGCGGCCGCATGTCGATGATGGAGGGCCGCGTCTTCGAAAAGGTCGGGGTCCACACCTCGACCGTCTACGGCGAGTTCTCGCCCGAATTCCGCAGTCAGATCCCGGGTGCAGCGGAGGATCCTCGCTTCTGGGCGTCCGGCATTTCGCTGATCGCCCATCCCGTGAACCCCAACGTGCCGGCCGTGCATATGAACACGCGCATGGTGGTGACGACGAGCAACTGGTTTGGCGGCGGCGCCGACCTGACGCCGGTGCTCGACCGCCGCCGCGTCATGACCGACGCGGACACGCAGCTCTTCCATCGCGCCATGGAAATCACCTGCAGCCGTCATGCGGTTGCCGACCACGCCAAGTTCAAGAAGTGGTGCGACGACTATTTCTTCCTGCCGCACCGCAACGAGCCGCGCGGTACCGGCGGCATCTTCTACGATTGGCTGCATTCGTCCGAGGAACAGGGCGGCTGGGATGCGGATTTTGCCTTCACCCGCGACGTCGGCAAGGCCTTTGCCCTCGTCTACCCCAAGATCGTCCGCACCAACTTCAACATGCCCTGGACCGAAGAAGACCGGGACGAGCAGCTCGTACGGCGCGGTCGCTATGTCGAGTTCAACCTGCTCTACGACCGCGGCACCATCTTCGGCCTGAAGACCGGCGGCAACGTCGAGTCGATCCTGTCGTCCCTGCCGCCGGTGGTGCGCTGGCCATAAAGGCAAGATTTGAGAGCGGTTCGCCAAGCGCGATCCGCTCTCGACACGCTAACCGCAGACACGCGCCTTCTTCAGGATGACCCTGCCATAGGCGCCGTAGGTCTTCACGGTTTTGACGACGCAGCTCAGTCGTTGGCCATAGCTGTAGTTTTCGGCCTGGGCCGGCATGCCGAAGGCAAGTGTCATCGCTATCGCCAGAGCCATGGCGAAAAAAGAGCCGCGCATCGAATATGTCCCCTGCCTGCCGTTCGTGACCGCGACAGATCCCGTCGCTTGCAGAGACACATGGCACGGCTGAGGATTTCCCGCTGTTTCGGATGAAACAGGCGAACAAAGCGTGGGCATCCGACGTTTCCCCTGCGTTGAGCAAGGTGGATGCGATGATCTTCAAGAAGCGAACATTCTACGGCGACGAGCCGGAGCGGCAGGCCGCGGACAACCCGGCGGAACTGGAGCGCCGCGTTGCCCATTTCCTGGCGGTGGCGCCCGGCCTCGATGCCGCCGACATCACGGTGACCGCCAAAGGCAATACGATCATACTCGCCGGCTTCGTGGCAACCGCAGCCGAAGTTATCCGCGCCGAAGAGGCGGCAAGGCACATGCAAGGCGTTGCGGAAGTGATCAACCGTATCGAGACGGCCGGCGTTGAATAACGGGCGTCAGATGGTGCCCAGTGTCCAGCTGACGATCTCGGCGGAGACGCCGGCAAAGGCCTGGTCCATCGCCTTGATGAAGGCCGGATTGCCGGCGCCCTTGACGCCGGCCGTGGCGCGAAACGCTTTTTGCGCCCGCACCGTGCCGTTGCGGTCGTTGAGGATTTTCGCGAAGATTTCGACGACAGCCGTATCGGCACCCTCCGTCGAAACCTCGAAGGCGCGGATTTCGGTGATCACCTGATAATCGATCGCCAGCCCCTGGCCCGGCTTGCCGACGCCGCCGACCTTGCCGGTGTCCTCGAAGGCCTGCACGAGCTTCGCCTGCACCAGCTTCGGCAGCCGGTCGCTCCATTGGGCCTTGGAGAGATATTGCAGCTCGGAACCGGACAGACGGACGACGACCTGGTCGCTGTCGAGCGCCTTCACCGCCGTCGGCTCCGGCACAAGGATCTGCTTGCCGGTCGACGCGCGTCCTTCGACAACGGGCGAAGCCGAAAGGCTGAAGGTGTCGTTGACGGCGGCACGCGTGCCGCATCCGGCAAGCCCGGCTGCCAGCATGAAAATCAGGGCGGAGCGCCGCGCTCCCGCTACTCGTAAACCAACCAGCCCCGGAAAATTCATACTGCCAATACCTTTGTCCCACACACCTTGGCGCGCCCTTGATCGAAAGCACACCGCCTGGCCCCACACCGGTCCTGCCGCCCCCGACTCAGCGCCGCGTGCGGCCATCATATTGTTTTACTGTTTCGCCGCCAAAGAGAAGCCGCTGCGGGTTCTTGTCGAAAGTGGAGATCGTGTTTTCCAGGCTCTGCACCGTGCGCCGCGTATCGGTGACGAGCGCTTCGACATCGCGCAGGCCCGAACCCGAGAAGCGCCGAAGGTTTTCGGCGATCGGCCCGATCTGCGCGTTGAGATTGTCGGCAACCTTGCGGAAGGATTCGAGCGTCGTGCGTGCTTCGGCCGAAAGCGACGGCGCATCCGCGTCGCCGAGGAAACCATCGACCTTGACCAGAATGCTGTCGACCCGGTTGGCCGAGGCGTTCAGCTTGCTCGCCAGTTCGGTAACGTCGGTGATCGTACGGTCGATGTCCTCTTGCCGCGCGGTAATCTTCGACGCGAACTGAGAGATATTCGCAACGGTTCTGCGGGCATCGGCCGTCGCTGCGGTGATGTCGTCGACGACGAGTTCGACCTTGTTCTTGTCCACCGAGGCCACAAGCGTATCGACCCGCGCCAGCGTCTTCTGGGCGTTCTTGCCGAACTGATCGTAGGTTTCGACCGTGCGCCGGAAGGCGGCGATCGTTTCGGAGACGCCGCCTGAGGCCGCCTTCAGATCGTTGCTGATCTGCTCGACGTTGGAGACGATGTGATCGATCTTCTTCGGGTCGACGGACTTCACCAAGGTCTCGGCGGACGCCAAGGTCGAATCGAGTTTCTTCGAAGCGGTACTCACCGAGCCGGAAAGCTCCGTCACGCTCTGCAGGAAGTCATCGATCGCGCCGGAATTGTTGGCGAGCGCCGTTGAAAACTTCTCCGCATTGCCGATCGTTGTCGTCAGCGGGCCGCGCACGTCGGTCACGAAGCCCTGGATGTCACTGATCGCGTTGTTGGCGCGGTCCATGATCTGGTCGGCGGTCGCCAGCAGGCTGGTGACGCTCGACTGATCCGCAAGGATGCGCGCCTGCGTACCCTTTTCGATCGCGGTCTTCAGGATGTTCTCGTCGCCCTTGCGGCCGCCGCTAAGTTCGATATAGGCGGCGCCCGTCAGCCCCTGCACTTCCAGCGTCGCCTTGGTCGACCGCAGCACCGGCGCGTCGACCGAGACTTCGGTGACGGCAATCGAATAGCGCGGATCATTGGCATCGATCGCAAGATTGCGCACCGTACCGACGGCGATGCCATTGAAGCGCACCGGCGAGCCGACGGAGAGGCCGTTCGCGGAACCCGGAATGTTGACCACCAGTTCGACCATCTCGCCGCTGCGCCCGTACTGTGACATCCAGTAGACGAAGCCGAAGGCGGCCGCGATCACGAACACCGTGAAGAAACCGACAATGGCGTAGTTCGCTTTCGTTTCCATTCGTACCGACTACCTTCGTGGCCGCTTCACCGGCTCTTCCTCCGATCTCGACGCCTTGGCGCCAAAACCGCATTCATTTTCAAGCGCCGTTCGTTCGTTGACGCCCGAAGAACGCTGCTGCACTTCGTTTCCGGCGCATCTTTCCGCATCAAGCCATTCGCTTGCGCGCAAGCATGCTCCGGTCATTGATCGTGGCGCACGATCGATCGAGCCCGCTTGCCACGGAAATAGGACCGCACCCAGGGTTCATCGCAGGCCAGCATGTCTTCGACGGTCCCCTCGACCAGAACCCGCTTCTTGCCGAGAACCGCGATGCGGTCACAGACGGAAAAGAGGCTGTCGAGGTCGTGAGTCACCATATACACGGTCAGTCCCAGCGTGTCGCGCAGCTTGGCGATCAACTCGTCGAACTCCGCGGCCCCGATCGGATCGAGGCCCGAGGTCGGTTCGTCCAGGAAAACCAGGTCGGGATCGAGCGCCAGGGCCCGAGCAAGGGCGGCGCGCTTGATCATGCCGCCCGAAAGCTCCGATGGGTATTTTTCCGCCGCTTCCGGCGCCAGGCCGACAAGCTCGATCTTCACCCGCGCCAGTTCGTCCATCAGCCTTTGCGGCAGGTCGAGATATTCACGCATCGGTACCTGGATATTCTCGCGCACCGTCAGCGCCGAAAAGAGCGCGCCATGCTGGAAGAGAACGCCGAGGCGCATGTCGAGCGCGATACGCTCGGCTTCGGTGATCTTGTCGTAGTCCGCGCCCAGGATCTCGATCTTGCCGGATCGTTTCGCCAGCAGCCTCAGCACGGTGCGCATCAGCACCGACTTGCCCGTGCCGGAAGCACCGACGAAACCGAGGATCTCGCCGCGGTAGATTTCGAGGTTCAGCTTGTCGAGCACGATGTTCGAGCCGAAGCCCACCGTCAGGTCGCGGACGGAAAGCACGGACTCGCGGCCGTTCGCTTCCGTTGCCTGGTCTTCTTCGTGTCGTTTCTCGATTGCGCTCACGGCTGTTCCTCGCCTCAGAAATCGATTGCTGCGTAGAACATGGCGAAGAGCCCGTCGATCAGGATCACGACGAAGATCGACTTGACCACCGAAGAGGTCACGTGACGTCCGAGCAATTCGGCACTGCCGCCGACCTTCAGCCCCTCCACGGCCGCAACCACGCCGATGATCAGCGCCATGAACGGTGCCTTGATCATGCCGGCCGCGACGGACGAAAAATCGACCGCTTCCTGCAGGCGCGCAAGGAAGGTCGGGATCGTGATGCCGGAATAGCCCCAGGCGACCAGGGCGGCGCCGGTCAAGGCGGCAAAGTTCGCGATGATCGTCAGCAGCGGCAGCGCGACGGTGAGCGCGACGAGGCGCGGAAAGACGAGAACGCCGATCGGGCTCAGTCCCATCACCTTCAGCGCGTCCACTTCCTCGCGCATCTTCATCGAGCCGATTTCGGCGGTGATGGCGCTGCCGGAACGACCGGCGATCATGATCGCCGTCAGGAGAACACCGATTTCACGCAATTGCAGGATACCGACGAGATCGACGACGAAGACCTCCGCGCCGAAGTAGCGGAGCTGGAACGCGCCCTGCTGCGCAATGATCGCACCGATCAGGAACGACATCAGCGTGATGATCGGCACCGCCATCACGCCCATCCGGTCGATCTGATGAACGATCGCCGCCGGCGAGACGCCGCTGTGCCGCCCCAGCTTGAGCTGGGCGCCGCGCACCGCGGAACCGAGGATGTACATCGCCGCGACGACGTCGTCCCAGGTCGCGACCATCACCTCGCCGACCGGAGCGAAAATGCGTTGGAACAGCGGCAGCCGCTCGCTGCCTTTCTCGGGCGCGCGCAATTCCGCCGGCAAGGCATCGATCAGCTCGACATAGCGCTGCCCGCCCTCGGCGAAATGGATGTCATCCCGCGACGGACCGGCAATACGGGTCATGAACCGCCGGATGATCCACGCGCCGGCCGTGTCCATTGCCGTCACGCCGGAAAGATCGAACTGCGCGACCCCGTCGCTTTTGCTTGCAAGTCCGTCGAGCTTCGCTGCCATCGCTTCGGCGGTTTCATGCCGCCAGGCGCCGGTAAAGACATAGCTTCGCCCGCCGGCACTTTCGGCCAGCGCAACATCGGCGGTAAGCTTGCGGGCGGATGGCGTCACCTGGCTTCGGTTTTCCTGATTTGCGACTGCATAATTCCTTAAACCGGAATCGATTTGAGGACAAAATAACGCAGCAGACCTAAAGTGTTACAGCGACCGTTGCGTGTCCCACGGACGCGGCGCTGTAAAGATTCGTAAATCCTTACACCGTCATAACGGCTCGCACCGTGGCTGTCACCCGCACGTTCGGTTGGCGGCGATGTCGGACCCTCAGATTGCGCGCCGGAGACGCTTTCATGTCACTTTCCCTCGATGCCGTAGTGGAACATTTCCCGATTGCAGGCACCTTTACGATCTCGCGCGGCTCCAAGACGACGGCAAGCGTCGTCACTTGCCGAATCAGCGATGGTCTCCACACCGGCTCCGGAGAGTGCGTGCCCTACGGCCGCTACGGAGAAACGATCGATTCGGTGCTGGCCGAGATCGCTTCCGTTCGCCCGCGCATCGAAAGCGGCCTGACCCGTGCCGAACTGCAGCGCCAGATGAAACCGGGTGCCGCGCGAAACGCCGTCGATTGTGCCCTATGGGATCTGGAAGCCAAACAGAAAAACAAGCCTGTTCATGCGCTTGCGGGCATAGCCTCACCCGACGCATTGACGACCGCCTATACGCTGTCGCTCGCCGAGCCGGATGCCATGCGCGAACAGGCGGCGAAATACGCCCACCGGGCGCTTCTCAAGATCAAGGTCGGCACATCGGACGATGCCGCCCGCATCCGCACTGTCCGGGCCGGCGCACCGGAGAGCCGCATCATTCTCGATGCCAATGAAGGCTGGACGCCCGAAACGCTCGCCTACCACTTCGCGATCTGCGCCGAGGAACGGATCGACCTGATCGAGCAGCCGCTGCCGGCCGGGCGCGACGAGGCGCTGGCGACGGTCGCCCGCCCCGTCCCCATTTGCGCGGATGAAAGCGTGCACGCGACCGAGGACCTCGCCGCCCTTGTCGGCCGCTATGACGCGGTCAACATCAAGCTCGACAAGACCGGCGGCCTCACCGAGGCGCTGCGCATGCGCGATCAGGCAGCAGCCCTCGGCCTCAAGGTCATGGTCGGCTGCATGGTCGGCAGTTCGCTGGCGATGGCCCCGGCGATCCTCGTCGCCCAGGGTGCTGATTTCGTCGACCTCGACGGGCCGCTGCTGCTCGCCGAAGATCGCACACCCGGCCTGCGCTACGAGGCTTCGCTCGTCTTCCCCCCGGAGCCGCGTCTCTGGGGCTGAAGATACCAGGCGGTCACCGCGAAGCAGCAACCCGCAAAGGCGACGACCGACATCGAATAGAAGCCGTTCACGCCGTACCAGGCGTAGAAATAGCCGGACAGGAAGGTGAAGATCGCGGTGAAGATGCCGGTGTAGAAGAAATAGAGTCCCTGGGCCGACGCTTCCTGGGATTCCACCACCCGCTCGACGAGCTTGTGCTGCATGCCGGTGTGCATGATCGCGTAGGTGAAGGCGTGGAAGCACTGAAGGACGAAATAGCCGCTGAAGCCGAGATTCATCGGGAAAATGATCCAGCGCACCACCGCAAGCGAACACCCCGACAGGATCATCACCCACACGCTGAAGCGGCGACTGATCGCCTTGGCGAAGATGAACATCGTGACTTCGGCCGCCACGCCCGCGCTCCAGAGCAGGCCGATCTCGGTGCCGCTGTAGCCGATCTGCTGCCAGTAGATCGCCGAGAAGGCGAACAGCATCGCGTGGCTGGCGTTCACCAGCGTCACGCCGATCAGGAGCAGTTGCAGGTCGAGCTGCTTGAGCGACTTCGGCGGCGGCTCGGTGAGCGCGGTGATCGGCGACGGCCGGCGCGGCTTGCCGACACGCGGCGCCGCATAGGCCATGGCGATCGTCAGGCCGAAGCCGATCGCCATCGCCGGCAGCACCATGTCGCTGCCGAAAATGCCGACCATCCAGCCGCCGAGCATCGTCGCACCGATGAATGCGACCGAGCCCCAGAGCCGCATATGGGGGTAGTCGAAGCCCCAGCGCCGGACGCCGGAGAGCGCAATCGCCTCGACGATCGGCACATAGGGCGAATAGACCGCCGATTGCAGCGTGTAGATGACCAGCACCGGCCAGAAGTCGCGGAAATAGAACAGCACCAGTGCGGTCGCGAGCGACAGGAAGCCGGACCAGATCAGCACGATCGTCCGCTCGCCGAGGCGGTCGGCGATGACGCCCGCGATCGGCGCCGTGATGACGCGCACGAACATCGGCAGCGCCAGGACGACGCCGATCTCGAAGTCGGTCATCGAGAGCGTGCTCAACCACATTGGAAAATACGGCATGGCGAAGCCGTTGACGATCAGCGGCGCGCAGAAGAGCAAGGCGATGCGAAGCGCGAAATGGCGCGGCGGAGGGCCCACGGATGCGGGCGCTGAGGTGGGAATCATCGGCTGACCTGATGGCTGTACCCGATCTCTAGCACAGCCCCGGCAGGCCTCGCCATAACCTAGTTTTCGCGACAGGAGCCGAACTGTCGCTCTCCGATCAGGCGGCGCGCTGGGTCAGCAATTGGGCAAGCAGCTTGTCGGCTTCGCCGGAGGCTTCGCTTTCAACGGCGCCGCCACGCATCTGGTGCCAGGTGATGAGTTCCATCGTCCCGTCATGATGCTCGGCAATCGCCGTGCAGCTTTCCACCCAGTCGCCGGTATTGATGTAGCGGATGTCGCCGATGTCTTCGATGACCGCGTGGTGGATGTGCCCGCAGATCACGCCCTGCGCATCGTGGCGACGGGCCTCGTCGGCAACCACCTTCTGGAACTCGCCGATGAAGTTGACGGCATGCTTCACCTGAAGCTTGGCCCAGGAAGAGAACGACCAATAGGGCATGCCGAGGCGGCGGCGGATTGCGGCCAGGCCGATGTTGATGGCGATCGCCGTGTCGTAGGCCCAGTCACCGAGATAGGCGAGCATGCGGGCATTGCGCACCACGACATCGAACTCGTCACCATGGAGCACCAGATAGTTCCGGCCGTCGGCGCCCTCGTGAAGGTAGCGTTGCGCCACCTCGATGCCGCCGAAATGTACGCCGGGAAAATCACGCAGGAATTCGTCGTGATTGCCGGGGACGTAGACGATGCGGGCGCCTTTGCGTGCCTTGCGCAGAAGCTTCTGCACGACGTCGTTGCAGTTCTGCGGCCAGTACCAGCTGCGCTTCAGCCGCCAACCGTCGACGATGTCGCCGACCAGCACGATCGTCTCCGCTTCATGATACCGCAGGAAATCGAGAAGGAAGTCCGTCTTGGCGGCCTTCGACCCGAGATGGACGTCGGAGATGAACAACGTCCTGAGCTTTCGTACGGAGTTGTCTTGCTGCGCCGTCATGCCAGCCTCGTCTGGGTTACGCTTTCTGCCCCCGTGAAAACCAGACTCGTGTTTCAGGAAGATGACATGAGCGCCTTGCCGCCCATCTGGCCGTCAAAATCGATACGGCAAAACTGTACCTCGTTCCGAATTCATGCCAAAAGGCACGACCACGAATGAGGAATGCGAGAGAATGAACACGGGCGACAAAACGAAATCCCAAACCGGTCCGGCCAGCGGCGACATCGACCAGCAGGCCCTTTTCTTCCACCGTTACCCTCGCCCGGGAAAGCTCGAAATCCAGCCCACCAAGCCGCTCGGCAACCAGCGTGACCTGGCGCTCGCCTATTCGCCTGGTGTCGCCGCCCCCTGCATCGCCATCCGCGACAACCCGGAAACCGCCGCGGATTTCACCGCCCGCGCCAACCTGGTCGCCGTTATCTCCAACGGCACGGCCGTGCTCGGCCTCGGCAATATCGGACCGCTGGCTTCGAAGCCTGTCATGGAAGGCAAGGCAGTTCTCTTCAAGAAGTTTGCCGGCATTGACGTCTTCGACATCGAGATCGATGCCTCGAGCATCGACCGCATGGTCGATGTCATCTCGGCGCTCGAACCGACCTTCGGCGGCATCAACCTCGAAGACATCAAGGCGCCCGAGTGTTTCGAGGTCGAGCGTCGCCTGCGCGAAAAGATGCAGATCCCGGTCTTCCATGACGACCAGCACGGAACGGCCATCATCGTCGCAGCCGCCATCCTCAACGGCCTCGAACTCGCGGGCAAGGATATCGCCACGGCGAAGATCGTCACGTCGGGTGCCGGTGCCGCCGCGCTCGCCTGTCTCAACCTGCTCGTGACGCTTGGCGCCAAGCGCGAGAACATCTGGGTGCATGACCTCGAAGGCCTCGTCTACAAGGGCCGCGAAGTGCTGATGGACGAGTGGAAGTCCGTCTACGCGCAGGAGAGCGACAACCGCGTGCTTGCCGACAGCATCGCCGGCGCAGACGTGTTCCTCGGACTTTCCGCAGCCGGCGTGCTGAAGCCGGAACTGCTGGTGCAGATGGCGGAGAAGCCGCTGATCATGGCGCTTGCCAACCCGACGCCGGAAATCATGCCGGAGGCTGCCCGTGCCGCCCGTCCGGATGCGATGATCTGCACCGGCCGCTCGGATTTCCCGAACCAGGTCAACAACGTTCTCTGCTTCCCGCACATCTTCCGCGGCGCGCTCGATTGCGGCGCAAGCACCATCAACGAAGAAATGAAGATGGCGGCAGTCCGCGCCATCGCCGGCCTTGCCCGCGAGGAGCCGTCCGACGTCGCCGCCCGCGCCTATTCCGGCGAGACCCCGGTCTTCGGCCCGGATTACCTGATCCCCTCGCCCTTCGATCAGCGCCTCATCCTGCGCATCGCGCCGGCCGTCGCCAAGGCGGCCGAGGAGAGCGGCGTCGCCACCCGTCCGATCCAGGACTATGACGCCTATCTCGACAAGCTGAACCGCTTCGTCTTCCGCTCGGGCTTCATCATGAAGCCGGTCTTCGCCGCGGCGAAGAACGCCCAGAAGAACCGCGTGATCTTTGCCGAAGGCGAAGACGAACGCGTGCTGCGCGCCGCCCAGGTTCTTCTCGAAGAAGGCACGGCCCGCCCGATCCTGATCGGCCGTCCGCAGATCATCGAGACGCGCCTGCGCCGTTACGGCCTGCGCATCCGTCCCGATGTCGATTTCGAAGTGGTCAACCCCGAAGGCGATCCGCGCTATCGCGACTATGTCGAGGACTATTTCTCGCTCGTCGGCCGCCTGGGCGTGATCCCGGAAGCCGCCCGTACGATCGTGCGCACCAACACGACCGTGATCGGCGCGCTGGCCGTCAAGCGCGGCGAAGCGGATGCGCTGATCTGCGGCGTCGAGGGCCGCTATTCCCGCCACATGCGCGACGTTTCGCAGATCATCGGCAAGCGCGAGGGCGTGCTCGACTTCTCCGCGCTCAGCCTGCTGATCTCGCAGCGCGGCGCCACCTTCTTCACCGATACCTATGTGAGCTACTGCCCGAGCGCCGAGGAAATCGCCCAGACCACCGTCATGGCGGCACAGGAAATCCGCCGCTTCGGCATCACGCCGCGTGCAGCCCTCGTCTCGCATTCGAACTTCGGTTCGCGCGATTCGGAAAGCGCCACCAAGATGCGCAAGGCGCTCCAGCTCGTGCGGGAACTCGCGCCCGACCTCGAAGTCGACGGTGAAATGCACGGCGATGCGGCAATCTCGGAAGCGCTGCGCCAGCGCGTCATGCCGGACAGCAGCCTGCCGGGCGAAGCCAACCTGCTGGTCTTCCCCAATCTCGATGCCGCCAACATCACGCTCGGCGTCGTCAAGACCATGACCGACAGCCTGCATGTCGGCCCGATCCTGCTCGGCTCGGCGCTGCCCGCACACATCCTTTCGCCTTCGGTCACGTCGCGCGGTGTCGTCAACATGGCGGCCCTCGCGGTCGTCGAAGCCAGCCATCCGGGTTGATATGAAGCCGCGGAGATCGCCATCGATCTTCGCGGATACCGGGCGCCAGACCGGCGCCCCCAATGCCATATCCAGGCGTCGCGCAATCGCGCGCGGCGCGCTATCGTCCGGGAATCACAGAGGAATCATCCTCTGCCACCCGCTCGGGCAGACCAGTCGGGAAAACCGCCAATCAGAAATTGCATGTCTGGTATTGCACACTAAACAGCTAAGTTTGCGCTGGACAAAAGGTGAACCCCTAACCATGCTGCAACCTCGGACGAGATTCGGTGTTGTGGCATGACTGAGCAACAGGCTGTCCTCGACATGCTGGAAATCCTGGAATGCGGGGGCTGTGTCGAGCCCGCTCATTTCTTTACGCTGATGCGCCGGACCTTCCGCATCGCTCATCTCCTGTACCTTGAAGCCGAGCCCTACGCCGACGAGCTCAAGATCTGCCGCCTGCATCACACCTTCGGTGCCTATGCGGCCGAAATCTACCGGTCGCGCAGCCTTCATCGAATCGATCCCATCCTGAAACTCGCACTTGGCGGCGTCCGCCCGGTGGAGTGGACGATGGCGCGGCATCGTTTTCCGGATTGCGAGCCCCTGTTCCAGGCGGCGCAGGAGATCGGCCTTTCGACCGAAGGCGTCGCCTTGCCGCTGCCTTCGCCAGCCGGCCGCATGGCGCTGCTTGCCCTCAACGTCAACATGCCGGCCGACGAATGGACGGCCTATCGGCGCCAGCATCTGCGCGATTTCCAGCTCGCCGCCAACCTCTTCCATGCCGCAATGCTCGAGCACGCCGCAATGCCCGGAGCGCTTTCGGCGCGCGAGCGCCTCACCGGCCGCGAAACCGAGGTTCTGACTTGGGCCGCCGCCGGCAAGAGCTATTGGGAAATCGCCACGATTCTCGGCATTTCCGAACGTACCGTGCGCTTCTTCATGACCAATGCGAGGCGCAAGCTGAATGTCGTCTCCAATACGCAGGCCGTTGCCCAGGCCGTGCGCCATGCGCTGATCCCCACCGTTTGACGCCGGCCGCGCCAAGGCCCCTCCCAAAACCCCTCGAAATCTAGTGGGAAATATCACCGATTTAAACTGTCACTACCGACAGTTACGCGACCGTCGCCAGCCTGACAGCATCCGCCCATCCCAAAACAAGGATGGAGAAAAAGATGATCAGGATCCTGAACGGAAAGACCCGCGCACAGCACCCGCAGGCCGTCGACGAGATGTTCCGGCTGCGCAAGCGCGTCTTTCACGATTTCCTGAAATGGGATGTTCAGACCGACGGTGAGTGGGAAATCGACAACTACGACAAGGCGAACCCGCTCTACGTGCTGTCCTACGCCCCCGATACCGGTCGCCTGCGCGGCGCACTGAGGCTGCTTCCGACGCTCGGCCCCAACATGCTGGACGATACTTTCCCGATCCTGCTCGGCGACAACCCGGAAATCCGCAGCGCTTCGGTCTGGGAATCGAGCCGCTTCTGCATCGAGCCCGACATTTCGCAGGATCGCGCATCGAATCAGGTCACGGTCGCGGCCGCCGAGTTGATGTGCGGCGTCGGCGAGCTCGGTCTCGCCTCCGGCATCAGCCATATCGTCACGGTCACCGACGTGTTCCTGGAACGCATGTTCCGCCGCATGGGATGCCCGGGCGAGCGCATCGCCGAACCGCATCGCATCGGCTCGGTCTTCGCCGTTGCCGTCGCCTGGGAAGTGAACGAGAACCTGCTTCAGCGCATGAAGGCCGTTGCTGCCATCGAAGGCAGTGTTCTGGAACGCCCGATGTCGCTGGAAACCGCCCGCGCCGCCTGAGCGCATCGGCCGGCCGGACCTGTTAACGCAAACCGCCGCTTGTCGTTGCACGATCACCGACAAGCTCTATGATGGAGCTGAAACAGGAATTGCCGCCGGTAGCCGCCCATATCCGAAGGCCGGCATCGTGCGGCAGCAGGAAGAGACCTCGCTGGTGTTCCCGCGCTTGAAACACGTCGTTGCGGCGCTTGTGCCGTTGGCCCTGGTCGGTGCCGACCCTTCGCTGGCATCGACCGTGTGCGACCGGCTGAACACCCGGCTTGCGCAAATGTCCGACATCGTCGCCAGCAATGCCGACGCCCGCGACTATGCCAGCGCCATCTCACGCCAGAACATCGAGTTGCGCCGGGCGAAGAACGATCGCCGGCGCGCGGGCTGCGGTGGCGGCAGCGTCGCCACCTTCGACGGCGGAGACCCCGACACCTGCAGCGAGCTCGACAGCCTCATCGCCGAGATGGAAGACAACCTGCGCATGCTGAAATCGGAGCGTGAGCAGATCGTCGCCGGCGGCAGCGAAGACACCCGTCGCCGTATCGTCGCCGCGCTCGAGATCAACGGCTGCTACAGCGACCGCGACTATTTTGCGAGCGTCGAACCCGAAGAGCCGGAGACGCACCGCAACATCATCGCCGATCTGCCGCCTGACGACGCCTACGGGCCAATGCTTGGGCAGGGCGAAGACGGTTATGCGCCGCAGGACGGCTACTATCGCGGGACGTTGCGGACCATGTGCGTGCGCACCTGCGACGGCGCCTTCTTCCCGATCTCTTCGGATGCGACACCCGCCGACTTCCCGCGTGACGAACAGGCCTGCCGGGCGCGCTGCCCTGGCGCCGAAACGGAGCTCTACTTCCACGACCTCAACACGGAGGAGAGCGAACAGATGGTCTCGGCCGTGACCGGCCGGCCCTATACCGAAATGCCCAATGCCTTCGCCTATCGCACCCGCGGCATCAGCAAACCCGGCATGTGCGGCTGCCAGATACCGCAGACGGCCGCGACCTCGCCGAAAGCGACCGGTACGATGACCGGCGATGACCAGTCGTCAATCGTGGTCATCGAAACCAAGAAACCGGCAGATGCCACGACCGCTAAGGCGCCGCCCGAGGAGCGCCCATACGACCCATCCAAGAACAAGGTGCGCGTCGTCGGCCCGACCTTCCTGCCCAACGAAGAAACCTCGATCGACCTCAAGCACCCGAAGGGACCGGCCTATCAACCGGTCCAGAATTGATGTCGGTACGATCCGTCGCTGCAGTTCCCCAGCCTTCCTCGAAGACCAGTTCTTCCAGCGGCAGGCGCTGGCGCCATCCTTTCACCGCCAGCTCGGGCTGCTGATAGAGACGATCGACATAGCCGAGGCAGAGCCACGCAACGATCTCGATATGATCGGGGACGCCGAGGATCGCCTTGACTTCCGCCTCGTGGAAGATGCTGACCCAGCCGACGCCGACCCCTTCAGCGCGCGCCGCAAGCCACAGGTTCTGCACGGCGCAAACCGTCGAGTAGACATCCATCTGCGGATTGTGCGTGCGGCCGAGAATGACGGCGCCACCGCGCGTGCGATCACAGGTGACGCAGATGCTGAGCGGCGCCTTGCGAATGCCTTCGAGCTTCAGTGATCGATACTTGGCCTGTTGCTCCTCCGCAAACATCAGCGCCGCCTCGTCATTGGCACGGCGAAAGGCCTGCCAGATGCGTTCGCGCGTTTCCGGCGCCCGCACCAGCACGAAGTTCCAGGGCTGCATGAGACCCACGGACGGCGCGCTGTGCGCCGCCGTCAGCAGCCGCTTCACCAGTTCGTCGGGCAAAGGCTTGTCCAGGAATTCATCGCGCACGTCGCGGCGTGTTTCGATGGCGCGGTAGACGGCCTCCCGCTCTTCCAGCGAAAAGGCACCGGCAGCCGCAAGGCCGCCCTTCGGTTCAGTCAGCATCGTTCGATCCCCAACAATGCGAAAACCTCCCGCCGTCCACGCGGGGTTCGGTCTATCTCGCCAGGCCGGTCTTCTGACTTCGGTTCAACCGGTCGCCCCACCTTCCCAGATCGCTTGAAGATCCAGTGGCAAAACCTTGAATCAATTCAAGGCACTTCGAGAGGCAACCGTCCCCGTCACAGCGTTGGGCACGTTCCGGAATGACACCGGATTCCCGATTCTCCCGCTCGCGCGGGCACCTGACGGCGCCATAAGGGCACAGCCGCCTGGGAAAGACAAGCACCCGTCAGGGCGGGATGAGGAAAAGTGCCGGCGGTTTTCCGCCCGCATCCCGCTCTACTTATAAGGATCGATCACCGTGATCTAAAGCGGCGCCACCGGATGCGGCGAACCGTCATAGCCGCCCCAGACCGACTGGTCGAAGCAGATCATCGATCCGGTCATCAGCCCGGATTCGGCCGAAGAAAGATAGGCGCAGGCGCGCGCCACCTCCACCGGATCGACGAGCCTGCCGAACGGTTGGCTGGCGGCCGCCTTTTCGAGCCAGTCCGCGGCGGCTCCGTGAAACTCGCGCTGGATGCGATCTTCGCCTTCGGATGCCATCCAGCCGATATTCAGGCCGTTGACGCGGATGCGGTTGCGTAACAGCGCGTAGGCCGTGTTCTTGGTCAGCGTTTCGAGAGCCCCTTTCGACGCGCAATAGGCCGCGATGACGGGCTGCCCGGCCATCGCCGACATGGAACCGATATTGACGATCGTGCCTTCGGTCCGCTCGCGCCGCATCACCTTCACCGTTTCCTGCATCAGGAAGAAGGGCGCCCTTACATTGATGGCGAACATCCGGTCGAAGAGCTCCGGTGTCGTGTCGAGGATCGTGCCGCGATCGGTAATGGCCGCAGCATTGACCAGCGCATCGACCCGGCCGAACTCCGCATCGCAGGCGGCAACGACCTTCCGCGCGTGCTCCACCTTTTCAAGATCGGCCTCGACATAGACGACCTTCGCGCCGCTGGCCTTGCCGATTTCCTCCGCCTTCGCGCGCCCCTTGGCGGCATTGCGCCCGCAAATGACGATGCCAGCGACGCCGCGTTCGGCGAAAAGGCCGGCAATCGCTGCGCCCAGTCCTTGCGTGCCACCGGTGACGATGGCGATCTTGCCTTGCATCTGTCCTTTCATCGAATTCCTCCCTCGGAAATGATCGTGTGAAACAGGTACGGGCCCCGAGCGCAGCGCATCGGGAACCCGTCAAATGTGAGACTGAACCGTCAGCTCAGCTTGCGCCGTGCCTGTGCATCGAGTGCCGCTTGAAAGTCCTGCTCGCTCGTTCCCGCGGCCAGTGCCTCGCGCATCAACTGCGCCTGCGTCTTCGGCGCCAGGCCGCCGAGCGGCGGATCCCGGTCGAGATTGGTCGGAAACGAATAGCCCTCGGCGCAGGATGCAATGGCGTTGGCGGCTTCCGCCTCGGTCAGCTTGCCCTTCGCCAGCAACGTCTTCAAGGCTGGGTAGAGCGTCGCGCTCATCGTCAGCCGGTCGACCGTCTCCATCGCCCGACCGAAAGCCGAGGACACCTGCAGGAGATTGGCGACGCGGCGGATATCGGCGGAGCGATTGTTGCCGGCGGCATGGAAGAGCGCAGGGTTGAAGAAGACGACATCGCCCTTTTCGAGCGGAAGCTGCACGTGGTGCTCGTCGAAATAGGCGCGGAACTCCGGCCGGTTGAGCGCCAGATAGCCCGGCACATAGGTCTGGCTATAGGGCAGGAACAGCGTCGGCCCGCTTTCGAGCGGCATGTCGCAATGGGCGACCGCGCCTTGCAGCGTCAGCATCGGCGAAAGCTTGTGCACATGAACCGGATATCGCTCGATAACCGCGGAGGTCTGGAAGCCGAGATGGTAGTCCCGGTGTGCCGATTGCGCCGCGCCGCCCGGATTGACGCGGTTCACCTGCGCCGTCATCTGATAGTTCGGCCCGAGCCAGGCCTCGCTGACGAGCGCTATGATCGCATTGGCATAGTAGGCCGCAAAATTCTCGGGCGCCTTCAGGCAGTGTTTTTCCAGCGAGTTCCAGATGCGATCGTTGGCGCCGGGCTTGGCGAAGTGATCACCGCCGCCGCTGTTGCTGCGATGCTGCTCCTCGATGATCCCGTCGAAGACGGCGCTCGCGACGTCGATTGCGGCCGTATCGGCGAAGGCGCGCTTGAAGACCGCCACACCCGGGCCGGTTGCCAGCGCTTCACAGATTTCGGCAAGCACCGCTCGCCGCGTTTCGGCATTGTCACAGGCGGCAATCAGGTCGGCGCTGTTGTAGACGAGCACGTTCTTGTCGCAGCCTGAAGCATAGGGATAGTCGGCCAGGTTGGTGCGCCGTTCGACTTCCGCCCGGAACGCCTCGATATCGCAGGCCTCCTCCGTGAGCCAGACACGCTCCACCCGCTGCCTCGCACCGTTGTCGGTCTTCATCCCGTTTCCTCCCCTGGAACATCTTGATGAGCACGAACATAGGCGGCGGCAAAACATGATATAGGGCAAGAATCCATCAAAAATCCATCAGGAGAGTTGGCGCGATGGCCCATCCGTTTCTGGTCAAGGACATCGCCTTTCAGGCCGGCCTCAGCACTGCGACCGTCGATCGCGTGCTCAACGAACGCCACGGCGTACGGCGGCAGACCATCGCCAGGGTTCGCGCGGCCATCGAAGAGCTGGAGAAGCAGCAGGCGGGGCTCGACGTCCAGGGCCGCAAGTTCGCGATCGATATCGTGATGGAGGCGCCGGAACGTTTTACCGACGCGGTGCGGCGGGCTTTCGAGGGCGAAGCGATGACGCTGGCGCCGACAAGCTTTCGTTGCCGCTTCCATTTCGCCGAGACAATGCGCCCGCAGGAGATCGTCCAACTGCTCGACCGCATCCGGCTGCGGGGAACCGACGGGCTTGTTCTCAAGGCGCCTGATGTGCCCGAGATCGTCGGCGCCGTGGCGCGCTTCGAGACGAGCGGCATCCCCATCGTCACGCTGGTGACCGACTTGCCCCATTCCCAGCGAACCGCCTATGCCGGCGCCGACAACAGGGCAGCCGGAGAAACGGCCGCCTATCTCATCGGCGAGCGCTTCGCCGGCGCGTCGGCGACCGTGCTCGTCACCTTGTCCAGCGGCCGCTTCCGCGGCGAGGAAGAGCGGGAAATCGGCTTTCGCCGCGTGCTGCGCCAGCGCTACCCGACGATCCGGATCGTCGAGATCAGCGAGGGCCATGGGCGGGACAGCGAAACCGGTGCACTGGCAGATGCGGCACTCGCCACCAACCCTGACATCAATGCCGCCTATTCCATCGGCGGCGGCAACCGCTCGGTGCTGGCCGCCTTCGACCGGCTCGGCCGCCGCTGCGCTCTCTACGTCGCCCACGACCTCGACGAGGACAATCTGGCGCTGCTGCGCGAGCGGCGCATTCATTTCGTTCTGCACCATGATCTGAAGACCGACGCGCGCACGGCATTTCGCACGATCATGCTGCACGGCCGCGCTTCGTCTGGCGCGGTCGGCCCTCAGCTTTCGGCAGTCGTGGTCATCACGCCCTATAACGTGCCGGAGTAGGACGATCGCCACTCGGTCCGGGGACGAGCTGATTGCCGGAGGTTCGGCCCGGCAGGACCGTGTCGTCAGCCGTTTCGACGCGATTGCGGCCGCGCCGCTTGGCGAGATAGAGCGCCTCATCGGCGGCCAGCAGCAGGGCGCGTGCGGTTAGCCCGTGGCGCGGCGCAAAGGCGATGCCGGCGCTGCCGCCGACGACGAGCAATTGGCCATTGAACCCGACCGGAGTCTGCGCATCGGCGACAAGACCGGCCGCAAGCCCGCGAGCCTCGGCTTCGCTGCATTCGCCGAGAACAATGGCAAACTCGTCGCCGCCGAGCCGTGCGACGGTACCCTTGGGGCCGGCACGGTTCCGGAAGCGCTCGGCCATGGCGACCAGAACGGCGTCGCCCGCCGCATGACCATGGCGGTCGTTGACCGCCTTGAACGCGTCGAGGTCGGCATAGACGAGCGTGAACGGGTGCGTTTTTGCCTTCAATAGCGCCGCCGCCAGCATGTCGTCGAAACCGCTGCGGTTGAGTAGCCCCGTCAGCCGGTCGTGCTTGGCAAGATGCCGGTTGAGCGCCTCGCTCTGCTGCAAGGCGGCAAAGAGCGACGAGAAGCGCAGGGCGACGAAGGCCATCAGTAGCGCCGCCACGATCGCCATTACGATGACGCTCGGCAACAACTCGGCCCGGACGAACCCGCCCGGTGACTTCGGCATCCACGCCGCCACGAGGCAGGATGCGTCGGAGCAGCGCCCGACGGACGCATAGACGCTGCCCTCCGGCCTCGCTGCGAGCGGCACGAAGGCGAGTCTACCGATACCCAGCCGCGCCGCGATCTCGCGCATCATCTTCGGCGTCACCGGCCGCACCGAAACTATGAGCACGGGCGCGCGACGCTCCGCCGGTATCGCCAGCGTTTCCGGGATTACCGCCTGCACGACCGCGACGCTCATGCGTCCGTCGATCTCACGCAAGTCCACAGCGTGAATTCCGGGCACGGCCGGCATCACCGATTGCGGGTCCGGTGTCACGACATCCAGCACATAGGAGCCGTGATTGTTTCTGAGCGCGTTATCGTAGCGGCGCCTGGCTTCGTCGAGCAGATCGTCCACCGCCTCGAGCGGAACACGGGCCGCCTCGCTCGAAACCGCAACGCCGTCCTTCAACACCGTCGAAACGTTGTGGTCGCGATCCGTGAAGATCAGCCAGGAGAACCCGTAGTCTTCCCACAGCCAGCCCGACATCTCGTCCGCAACGAAGGCGTCGCTGACGTGTCCTTTGGCGAGTTCCTGGTAGGTTTTGTCCCAGAAGGAGAGCTGCGCCTGGAATTGGACGACCGCATCCATCTGGTGGCGCAGTTCGTTTGCCACCAGCCGCCGCTCCGCCGAAAGGCCGAAGCGATCCGCCTCGGCGACCGACCGATCGAGAACGAAGATGAGGCTCGCTATGATCAGGACGGCGACCAGGGTACAGGCGGCATGAATCGCCCAGACCGTTCTCCTCCGCTTCGCCAACCGCAACGTCTTGTCCACTACGCCAGTCCCCCTCGTCCGCACCGGCCACGGCGAGCATTTTGGCGCTCCTGCAAGCGCGATGCCCGGCGATGGCAGCCGATACGCCGGCACCCTAGCGACCAAATTAGAAGTTTGGCTTAAATAAGCTGGTGTTGAAATACTTAACGATTTCAACCACCTGAATCGATAGACAAACCGACCGACAATCAGCAGTCGCAGGCAAACCTATGGGAGGGCAGGCGCCACCCCGCGCACCCATATTCGCAATCGCCTATCGGGTCACGGCCGCGCGACCGCGCGGGCCCGCATTCGCACCGCGCTCGAGCAGAAGCCGGACCACGTTTGCCTGCCCGTTGACCACGACGAAAGCGAACGGCGTCATCCAGCCTGCTGCGGCTCCGGCCAGCCGCGCCCCCCCCCGAAAGCGACCTCGACAAGCTCCGGCTGCCGATCGAGAATTTCGGCAACGCGTTCGACCATTCCAAAGGATGCGGCCGCAAAGATATCCAGCGGCTGCTGCGCGTCCTGGCAGACGCCAAGGTCGCCGTAACACTTTGAATTGCTGCAGGTTTTCTTCCCTGGATCCGATCGAACGCCTCTGCAGCAGCGCCCTCAGCTTTCCGGCTGATAACGAACGAAGGCGAAGCGGTCGCCGGCGGGAGACCAGTTGGGCACGTTCATCGTTCCCTGCCCGCCGAAGAGCTCGAACAGCACGCGCGCATTGCCGCCATCCATATCCATCAGCCGCAGGCGGACATCGAGATCGCGCGGATGATCGAAGACGTCGCCGTCATAGGAAAGCACCAGCAGATGCTTTCCATCGGGCGACGGATGCGGGAACCAATCGCCATAGGGGCTGTCGGTGATCCGCGTGACATCGCTGCCATCGGGACGGACGCGCCAGATCTGCATGCGGCCGGTGCGGCTTGAGTTGAAATAGATCCATTCCCCGTCGGCAGACCAGTCGGGCCCGTCATTGCGCCCTTCCCCGTGGGTCAAGCGCCTCTCCTCGCCGCCATCGACCGAAATCGTGTAGATGTCGAAGATCTGGTCCCGGATGCCGCAATAAGTCACCTCTTGTCCATCGGGCGACCAGCCATGCCAATAGGATGGCAGGTTGCGGGTGACGAGCCGTGGCGTTCCGCCTTCGGCCGGCAGCAGGTAGATCGCCGATTTCCCGAACTCGGTTTTGTCGCTGATCGCGATCGTGCCGCCATCGGGCGAGATGCCGTGATCGTTGTTGCAGAGCGTAGCAAAGCCGGTGTCGATCTCCGTCGGCTGCGAACCGTCGAAGCCGAGGCGATAAAGGCGGCCATCGCCGTTGATGACGAGGTGCGTGCCATCCTGCGACCAGTTGGGCGCCTCGACCAGCCGATCCGTCTGCCAGACGACGCGTGTTTCGCCGGTAACGATGTCATAGGTTTCGATGGAACTGCGCATACCGTTCTCCCGCCGCGGTGAAGCAGCTATTTGCGTTCTCCACCCGCTCGCAACGTCGCCAGAACCTTGGCGCAGACCGGCTGCGTCACGATGGATGACGTTGCTCCCGCCAGCTTGAGACGAGGCCCCGGGCCAACAGCAGCAGGATGCAGACGAAGGCAACGTCGACGATGACGGCGCTGCCGGTTGCAAGGCCATGGATGCCGAAGACCGCCGGTGTCGCGAAATAGCCGATCTGTGCCGAAAGCTGCCCGGCAGCGGAAACGTCGCTCAACGACCACAGCCGCATCAGCCGGATCTCCTCGTCCGTGAACTCGGGACCGCCGTGCTGCCGTCCCGCCCTTCGCCGAAGGCGCTCACCGTCTATCCCCGGTCGCGGAAGCGGTTGGTGATCGGGTAGCGGCGGTCGCGGCCAAAATTCTTCTTGGTGATCTTGACGCCCGGCGCCGACTGCCGCCGCTTGTATTCGGCGATGTAGAGCAGGTGTTCGACCCGGTGAACCGTCGCTTCGTCATGGCCACGGGCCACGATCTCGTCGGTACCCATCTCCTTTTCGACCAGGCATTCGAGAATATCGTCGAGCACCGGATAGGGCGGCAGCGAATCCTGGTCCGTCTGGTTGGGGCGAAGCTCTGCCGACGGCGCCTTGTCGATGATGTTCTCAGGAATGACGATGCCCGACGGACCCAGCGCGCCCGGCGGAACCGTCGTGTTGCGCCAGCTCGACAGCGCATAGACCTGCATCTTGTAGAGGTCCTTGATCGGATTGAAGCCGCCATTCATGTCGCCATAGAGCGTGGCATAGCCGACCGACATTTCCGACTTGTTGCCCGTCGTCACCACCATCGAGCCGAACTTGTTGGAGATCGCCATCAGGATCGTGCCGCGCGTGCGGCTCTGGAGGTTCTCCTCGGTAATGCCGGATTCGGTTCCCTCGAACATGTCGGAGAGTGCGCTCAGGAAGCCTTCGACCGGTTCTGAGATCGGTACGATGTCGTAGCGGCAGCCGAGCGCCGCGGCGCAATCCTTGGCGTCCTTCAGTGATTCCTGCGAGGTGTAGCGATAGGGCAGCATGACGGTGCGCACCCGCTCTTCGCCGAGCGCATCGACCGCCAGTGCGGCGCAGATCGCCGAATCGATGCCGCCGGAAAGACCGAGCACGACATTCTTGAAGCCGTTCTTGTTGACGTAGTCACGGAAGCCGAGCATGCAGGCGCGGTAGTCCGCCTCCTCCCGCTCCGGCAGGCGGGACTTCAGCCCGCTGTCGCAGTGCCAGCCGTTTTCGCCCTTCTTCCACTCGACGATGCTGATCGCCTCTTCGAACTGGCTCATCTGGAAGGCCAGCGACTTGTCGGAATTGAAGGCGAAGCTCGCGCCGTCGAACACCAGTTCGTCCTGGCCGCCGAGCTGGTTGGCATAGATCATCGGCAGGCCGGTCTCGATCACCTGCTTCAGCACCACCTGATGCCGCACGTCCACCTTGCCGCGATAATAGGGCGAGCCGTTCGGCGACAGCAGGATTTCCGCGCCGCTTTCGGCCAGCGTCTCGCAAACGCCGAGATCGCCCCAGATGTCCTCGCAGATCGGAATGCCGATGCGCACGCCGCGGAAATTCACCGGACCCGGCATCTCGCCCTGGTCGAAGACGCGCTTTTCATCGAACTCGCCATAGTTCGGCAGATCGACCTTGTCGCGGACCGCGATGACCTTGCCGTCGTCGAGCACTGCCACCGAATTGTGCCGCCCGATCTTGGTTTGCCGCGGGAAGCCGATGATGACGCCCGGACCGCCGTCGACCGTCTCGGCCGCCAGCTTTTCGATCGCCTGGTAGCAGGCCTTCAGGAAGGCTGGCTTCAACACCAGATCTTCCGGCGGATAGCCGGAGATGAACAGCTCCGTCAGAAGCAGGAGATCGGCGCCCTGGCGCGCTGCATCAGCGCGCGCCTCACGGGCCTTGGCCAGGTTTCCGGCAATGTCACCCACCGTCGGATTGAGCTGGGCGACTGCGATGCGGAGGAGCGAGGGAGCGGTCTTGTGAGCGGTCATGAGCGGGCCTGTCGATCTCTTCTGAGCGATTGCATCTGGCTTTCGCAGTGTTCTTTAGCGCAATCCGCGGGAAAATACCCACAGGCAATCGCCGCTAGACGAAAAAATCCGAAAAATTCTGTCTTTCCCGGTTCTTATCGGGGGTAGTTGCAGCACCGTCACGCGGCGGAAAGCTGTTCCCAACTCCCGTTAAGAAACCATTCATCCCCTGTTCAAAATGACGAGCGTATGACAGTTACACGACACATTTGTGAATTGGAGAATATATTGGCCAGTATCGATTCCGCGGTCGCGAGAGGCTCGCGCGTCTATGTCGATAGACCCGGCTTCACCGCGCGGCACGCCAAGACGCTCGCGGGCGCCCGCAGCGCATTGTTCTCCCTTTTCTTCGCATCTGCTCTCGTGTTCGTCGTCGAACTGGTCGTGCGCCAGTCGATGTCCGATACCGTCGCCTATTTCCTCGACCCCACACGTCCGGCCTTGACGACGGTCGGTGCCTTCTTCCTCGTCCTGCTCACCATCGACGGCATTTTCGGCCGCGAGCACAAGTCGGCCGTGGTGATGGCGCCGCTTGCCATCATACCGGCCGTCATCTGCCAGCAGAAGCAGGTCTTCCTGTCCGACCCGCTCTATCCGACAGATTTCCTGTTCGGCCGCCAGATCATGGAATTGATGCCGGTGCTGGTGAAGGACCGGCCCTGGACCGCCGTCGGCATCGCCGTCGGCCTCGTCGCCGGGGTCATCGCAATCGCGCTCTTGCTGCGTTTTGCCTGGCGGACCTTCCCCAAGCTGACGACGCGCGAGCGCGTGGCTCGGCTCGCCTTCGCGCTGCCGCTGCTCGTCGCCTTCTGGAACATCATGGATTACAACCAGTTCTCCTGGATCCGTGACCGCCTGAAGGTCATCCCCATCATGTGGGACCAGACCGAGAACTATAAGCACAACGGCTTCGCACTCGCCTTCGCCATCAATCTGCCGATGGCCAATGTCAGTGCGCCCGCCGGCTACATGGCCGATGCCATCGATCGCATTCCGGTGAAGCCGCTTCCGGCCGGCACCTCGCACCGCGGCAAGCCCGACGTCATCGTGCTGATGAGCGAGTCCTTCTGGGATCCGACCCGCCTGCCGAACGTCAAGCTCTCACCCGATCCGATGCCGACGATCCGCGAGATGCAGTCGGGCAATGTCTTCTCGCCGGAATTCGGTGGCATGACCGCCAATGTCGAGTTCGAGGCGCTGACCGGCTTCTCCAACGCCTTCCTGCCCTATGGCAGCATTCCGTACCAGCAGTACATCCGCAACCCGATCCCGTCGCTTGCCACCTTCTTCCGTGGCGAAGGCTACGTCTCGCGCGCCATCCACCCCTTCCAGAGCTGGTTCTGGAACCGCACCGCCGTCTACAAGGCCTTCGGCTTCGACACCTTCAAGTCGGAGGAGAACATGCCGCCGATGCAGAAACGCGGCATCTTCGCCTCGGACGAGTCACTGACCAACGAGATCATCCGCCAGGCCGATGCGATGGACGATCCGTTCTTCTTCTTCACCGTCACGCTCCAGGGCCATGGTCCCTATGAGGCGAACCGCTACGCGAAGAACACCATCAAGATCGAAGGCGACCTACCGGAAAGCGACCGCCAGGTGCTCGCCACCTATTCGCAAGGGATTAAGGAAGCCGACGACAGCCTGAAGAAGCTGATGGACTGGGCGAAGAAGCGCGATCGCGAAACGATCATCGTGCTCTTCGGCGACCACCTGCCGCCGCTGAACACCGTCTATACCAATACCGGCTTCATGAAGGGCATCACCGCGGAGCGCAAAGGTTCCAAGGACCAGATGAAGGCGCAGCATGAAACGCCGCTGGTCGTCTGGTCGAACAAGACCGGACCGAAGAAGAATGTCGGCACCATCAGCCCGGCCCTCCTCTCCTACACGATCCTCAAGCAATCCGGCTACGAGCACCCCTACTACACCGGGTTCCTCGGCAAGGTTCACGACCAGTTCCGCGTCGTCGACCGCTACATGCTGATCCGCAAGAACGGCAAGGAAGTCGCCGAGTGGTCGCGCCAGCCGAAGGTGCCCGCTTTGCTGCGCGACTATCGCTTCCTGCAGCACGACATGATGTTCGGAAAACGCTTCTCGACCGACCGGTTCTTCAAGTCCCACGCCGAGCTCTTCGCCGGCGCGGCTGAAACCCACTGATCCATGAGAGCCCGACCGGCTGAATCCGCTCCGGCTCTCCGCATTTTTTCCGACCCCGCCTGATTTTCCTTGCGGCCCCTGCGCTCTAGATTGGCTTCCGGCCAACACCGGAGATCGCCATGCCGCACTTCAACGAAATATCAAAACAGCTTTTCGGCAAGCCGCTGAACGAGCTTGGCGAAATCGAACGTCGCATTCTTGCGCACGCCCGCGATCGGCGCACCCTTGCCACCGATTCGCATGCCGCCTTTACGGCTGGGCTTTCCTTCGGCGACAGGCTTGCCGATAGCATCGCCCGCGTCGGCGGTTCGTGGAGCTTCATCATCGGCTTCTGCGGCTTCCTCGTCTGCTGGGTCCTCGTGAACTCCGTGCTGCTCATCACCGGTGCGTTCGACCCCTACCCCTACATCTTCCTCAACCTGGTGCTTTCCATGCTTGCCGCGCTGCAGGCGCCGGTCATCATGATGTCGCAAAACCGCCAGGCCGAACGCGACCGCTTCGCCGCATCCAAGGACTATGAGGTCAATCTGAAAGCGGAAGTCGAACTGATCGCCCTGCACCACAAGGTCGACGACGTGTTGCTGCGCGAGATTTCGGAACTGCGCGCCGACGTCGCAACCCTCAACCGACAGCTCGAACAATACCGTTCAGCACCCGGCCAGGATTGAACGCACCCGACACGCATGATCCGCTCCCTGGCGCGAGGCGAAATACGGCCCGGCGGATCAGTTTCGTTGCCATCTGCCCATCGGCCATCCGTCTGCTTCGGGCCGGTAAACCGCGCTAATTTTCATAAACACTAATTCAACTGAAAATATATTTTTTGCAACATTCGCGAAATATGCGCGGATTTAACAACTTATCGGGGTATGAAAAAATTAACGTTTGAGGGGCATCGTACGGGTGCAGGGACATTCGAAAAAATACAGCAACGTGGGTACGCGGAGATGCTGCAATGTCCAACTTCAAGCGCCTTCTAGGCGGCCGAGACGGCGCCGCTGCAATCGAATTTGCAATCATAGCGCCGCTCTTCTTCCTTTGCGTGCTGACCTTGATCGCCTACGGCATTTATCTCAGCACAGCCCATTCCATACAGCAGATCGCCGCCGATGCCGCGCGCACAGCCATCGCTGGACTGTCGGAAAGTGAACGTGAACGCCTCGCGACCGACTATATCCAGCGCACGACCATGGACCAGGCCTTCATCAAATCCTCTCGCATGGTCGTGACCGTCAAGGACGACGCCAACAACACCAACCAGTTCACCGTTCGGATCAAGTACGACGCCGCCGACCTGCCGATTTTTAATCTTTTCACATTCGCGATGCCGAGCAGCCAGATCGAGCGCTTTGCAACCATTCGCGTGGGAGGGGTCTGACATGTCGTGGAATTCAACGCGACTGCGCAGGCTGCTCCGATCACCGGACGCAAATGTGGGCATCTCCGCCGCACTGGTCATGCCGTTGGTCGTCGCCTCCATGGGGCTCGGCATCGACTACGGCTATCTGACCGTGCAGAAACGCGAGATGCAGTCGACGGTCGACCTTGCCGCGATCGCGGCGGCGGCCAACATTGCGTTGGCCGAGAAGGCCGTGCTCAATCATTTCTCCGACAACGGTCTCAACTATGCCGTGGCAACGCCGAGCGGACTGATGACGGTCGACGGCAAGGTGCTGCCGTTGAGCGATGTCGGCTCGGGCAAGGTGGATGGTGTCGCGACGCTGAACCGCGGCCGCTATGTCCCCGACCCCTCGGTCGATGCCGGGCAGCGTTTCGTCAAAGACGCGACACCGACCGATGCCGTGCAGGTCCTGCTGGAAAAGAAGGGGGAGATCTTCCTTGCCTCCTTGTTCAGCGCGCCGCCGGATCTCAGCGTCGTCGGCACGGCGGCGAGCTCCAAGATTGCCGCCTTCTCCGTCGGTTCGCGCCTCGCCAGCCTGAACGACGGACTGCTGAATTCGATCCTCGGCCAGATGCTCGGCACGACCATCTCCCTCAAGGTCATGGACTACGAGGCGCTCATCAATGCCGATATCGACGTCCAGCCCTTCCTGAAGATCGTCGCGACAAAGCTCAACCTGACCGCGGCCTCCTATGAGGACGTGCTGAAGGCCAATCTGACCATGCCGCAACTGCTCTCCTCGATGCGGCTCGTCCAGGGTCTCTCGGGAACCGTGACGGCGGCACTGAAGAGCATCGAGCTTTCGACCTCAAACAACAAAAAGACCGTGACGCTGGCGCAGATCCTCAACCTCGATCCGAAGAAGAGCCTGCAGATCGATGCCGGTTCCGACTGGGCGATGAAGGTCAGCGCGCTGCAGATCGTCTCCGCGGCGGCAGCGATCGCCAATGGCGAGAAACAGATCGCGCTCAACGCCGTGACCGGGCTTCCGGGCATCGCTTCTGCCAAGGTCAAGCTCGCGATCGGCGAGCCGCCGGTCGAAACGCCAAGCCATCGCCTCGGAACGCCGGGCGCGGCCGTCCGCACCGCACAAACCCGCCTCGCCGTCGAAGTCAACGTCGATGGCCTGGCGGCTCTCGCCGGCATCCGCATCAGACTGCCGATCTACGTCGAACTCGCCTATGCCGAGGCGAAGCTTGCCGACATTCGCTGCTACGGCGGCACCCCGGAAAACGCAGCGGTCAGCGTCGATGCGGTGCCGGGCATTGCCGAGATCGCCATCGGCGACGTCGATCCGACGGTGTTGTCGAACTTCTCGTCCGATGCCCGCGTGCAAAGGGCCCGCGTCGTCGATGCCCTCGTCGTCAAGATCGATGCGCTCGCTCATGTCGAGGCACAAAACCTGAAGGCCTCACGCCTGAACTTCAGCCCGTCCGAGATTGCCGCTCGATCGATCAAGAGCGTCTCCACCAAGGATATCCTCACCTCCACGACCCAAACGCTGCTCAACAATCTCGATCTCAACATCCAGGTTCTGCTCCTGACGCTCGGCAGCCCGACGGTCGTCCAGCAGGCACTGGCGCAGACATTGGGTGGCGTCACCAAGCCGGTCGACGACCTGCTCTACAACCTGCTTCTGCTCGTTGGCGTCCGGGTCGGCGAAGCCGATGTGCGCGTCACCGGTGTCAAGTGCCAGCCGCCCGTGCTGGTGCAGTGATCGAGATCCAGCAGTCGAACGGGGCGCCTGACGGTTGAACGTCAGATGCCCCGTTTGAACAAAATCGGTTGTCCACACGTTAAGCGCAAGCTACTCCTACTATAAGGGGTGAGGCTGAGTGGCGATTGGCGACCGGGCAACTTGAAATTCAAGCATCCGGCGCGCCGCGCAAGCATGGGGGTGAGCGCAGCAAATGCGTGTCGTGGCAGAGCATGAGGGGCTTGCGCAAGCTGGTGCCCTTGCCTTCACCGCAGAGGATTTTCGCAATCATCCGAACTTCCGGACGATACTTCAGGCGAGCGGTCGGGATCTGATGTCCGTGTTTGATATTTTCCCGCGAGTCGGCCGCCTCGTCGCCTCCCACCAGAAATGGACACTGAGCCAGGCCGTCTACACGCTGCACCTGGAGCGCGATCCGACCAATCCGGAGACCGGCATCACCACCGCGCGCCTCCTGAAGTTCATGCACGAAATGGGCGGCGCCAGCCGCAACACCGCTGCCGCCTTCATCGCCGAGCTGCTGACCTACAAGCTGCTTCGTGATGTCGATGGCGGTCGCGCCAGAAAGAAGGTGCGGCCCCTGGAGCCGACCGAAACCAGCGAAGGGGCGATGCTGCGCTGGTTCATGAGCCAGATGGCCACACTCGACCGCTTCGACGGCAAGGGCCGCGTCCAGCGCGTCGAGGCGGATCGGACCATCTTCGAGCGCGCCCAACCGATCGCCACTCGCCTGCTGCTCGCCGACCAACGTTGGAGCGAGCCACCGGAAGCCGTGGCCGCCTTCGTCTGGACCGAATGCGGCGGCCTGTTGCTGGACGACCTCATGTCGCGGCCGGAAAGTCTCGATCCCGTCGATGGCAAGGTCTGGCTCGAAGCCAGCCTCTCGGAGCTCGCCACGCACTACATGATTTCGAACACGCATATCAGGCGTATTTTCACCCGCGCCCAGGATGCGGGCCTCATCGGTCGCGCCGATGAGCGCCAGCGCGGGCTCTTCTGGCTAAGCGAACGCCTGCTAGACGAATATTGTCAGTGGCAGTCGATCAAGATGGCCGGCCTTGCCAACGGCTTCGAACAGGCGGTTCGGCGCGCGAAGCATACACAGGAGTGAACGCTCAGCCGCGCCCGGCCGCATATTTCGGCAAGTCGTCGCTGATTTCGTAGAAGTCGCCCTGGTCTTCGCAGAAGATGTGATAGCCGCCCTTCAGCTCGGTCGGCTTCTCGAAGGCACCGGCCAGGATGGAGGTATAGTCCAGCCCATTCGCCTTCCAGAAAAGGGCCGATCCACAACGGCGGCAGAAGCCGCGGCTGGCGGTCTCGCTTGCCCGATACCAGGTGAGGTTCTCCGCCCCCTCCACCTCGAGGTTCCGATCCTCCACGTTGGTCGCGGCGTAGTAGAGGCCGGTCTGCTTGCGGCACTGGCTGCAATGGCAATAGATCAGCTCGCGCAGCTCACCGTGCGCAGCAAAGCGCACTGCTCCGCAAAGGCAGTTTCCCTTGTGAACGTCCGGCATTGTCCCCCCAAGCGCAATCGTCATGCGTCATCCTGCCATGAGGTGAGAGCGGCAGCACGGTCACGCGCGCCGCTTCCTGCTCCAGACACGAAAATGCCGGGCCAGCTTCGAGAGCCGGCCCGGCATTGTCAAATTCAAAACTCCTAAGCGACGTTCAGAAAACCTGAACGATGCCATGGATTTAGATCAGCCGTTGACGACCATCTTCTTCTCGTCGCGGCCGCCCTTCATGCGTTCGGCAAGCAGGAACGCCAGTTCCAGCGCCTGATCCGCATTGAGGCGCGGATCGCAATGCGTGTGGTAGCGGTCGGCAAGATCGTCACCGGAAAGCGCACGTGCACCACCGGTGCATTCCGTCACGTCGTTGCCGGTCATCTCGATATGGATGCCGCCCGGATGCGTGCCTTCCGCGCGGTGGATCTGGAAGAAGCTCTCGACTTCCGACAGGATCCGCTCGAACGGACGGGTCTTGTAGTTGTTGAGCGTGATCGTGTTACCGTGCATCGGATCGCAGGACCAGACGACATTCTTGCCCTCGCGCTCGACCGCGCGGATGAGGCGCGGCAGATGCTCGGCCACCTTGTCATGGCCGAAGCGGCAGATCAGCGTCAGGCGTCCGGCTTCGTTGGCCGGGTTCAGAATGTCGATCAGCTCGAGCAGGCCGTCGGCCGTCAGCGAAGGACCGCACTTGAGACCGAGCGGGTTCTTGATGCCGCGGCAGTATTCGATGTGCGCATGGTCGGGCTGGCGGGTGCGGTCGCCGATCCAGATCATGTGGCCGGAGGTGGCGTACCAGTCACCCGAGGTCGAATCGACGCGGGTCAGCGCCTGCTCGTAGCCGAGCAGCAGTGCCTCGTGGCTGGTGAAGAAGTCAGTTTCGCGCAGGCTCGGATGGTTTTCCGAGGTGATGCCGATCGCCTTCATGAAGTCCATGGTTTCCGAGATCCGGTCGGCGAGCTTGCGGTAGCGTTCCGCCTGCGGGCTGTCCTTGACGAAGCCGAGCATCCACTGGTGCACGTTGTCGAGGTTGGCATAGCCGCCCATGGCGAAGGCGCGCAGAAGGTTCAGCGTTGCGGCCGACTGGCGGTAGGCCATGATCTGGCGTTCCGGGTTCGGGATACGCGCTTCCTCGGTGAACTCGATGCCGTTGATGATGTCGCCGCGGTAGGACGGCAACGTCACCTCGCCCTGCTTCTCGACACCCGACGAACGGGGCTTGGCGAACTGGCCGGCGATGCGGCCGACCTTCACCACCGGCTGCTGTGCGCCGAAGGTCAAGACGACGGCCATCTGCAGGAAGGCGCGGAAGAAGTCGCGGATCGTGTCGGCGCCGTGCTCGGCGAAGCTTTCGGCGCAATCGCCGCCCTGCAGCAGAAAACCGCGGCCTTCGGCGACATTGGCAAGGGCACTCTTCAGACGGCGCGCTTCACCCGCAAACACCAGCGGCGGATACTTCGCGAGGCGCGCTTCGGTCGCCTCAAGCGCTGCCAGGTCCGGATAGTCCGGCACCTGCTGGATGGGTTTCTGCCGCCAGCTGTTTGGAGTCCAAGTCTGTGCCATTTCGTTCACCTGTTGTCTGCCGCGGATCCATCCGCGCGGGTCGCGCCCTGACGGCCGAAGGCGGCCGCCCGGTATTCGGAAATTTCACTCACATCCGCATGCCCTGCCCGGACGCTGAGCCCGGCCTCTTTGCCGGCCCCGGGCGGAAACGCCGCGGAATGCGGGCTTATAGACGTTAAGGAAACGCTTGGAAAGCCATCCTACCAGAATTCATTGCGTTGCAGGACACATCCGGCGCAAGGATATGTCCGGGCAACGCACACTTCAGAAAAGCCAAGGCGATATATCGAAAGAAATGTGCGCAGTTTCAACGAGATAGGAGCGCCAACGCACCGCCGCCCTCTCTGCGCAGAAACGGCGACGAGATGGACGACAGATCGTTCATCAATCGCGCCCGGCGACTTCCGGCCCGCGGCAGGAGGCCCTTGCATCCCGGCGCATGCCCACCGTCGGCGCAACAGGCGCGCGACAGGTGGACTTCCGGGAGGGTTTGCAGGTGCATCCGCCCGAGGCGGTCAGACCCGCTCGCCCTTGCGGATACGGTAGGACGGCGAATACATCGTCACCAGTTCCTCGGCCGCCGTCGGATGCACCGCCATCGTCCGGTCGAAATCGTCCTTGGTGCAGCCGGCCTTGAGCGAGATGCCGAGCAACTGCGCCATTTCGCCGGCGTCGTGGCCGAGGATATGGGCGCCAAGCACCTTGCGGTCGGCGGCATTGACGACCAGCTTCATGATCATCTTTTCCTTGCGGCCCGAAAGCGTCGCCTTCATCGGCCGGAATTCGGCGCGGTAGACTTCCAGTTCGTCGAAGCGGCGCGCCGCCTCTTCTTCCGTCAGACCGACCGTGCCGATCTCCGGCTGCGAGAAGACGGCGGTGGGGATCAGGTCGTGGTCCGGCGACACCGGATTGTTCTTGTACTCGGTCTCGATGAAGCACATGGCCTCATGGATCGCGACCGGCGTCAGTTGCACGCGGTCGGTCACGTCGCCAAGCGCGTAGATGCCGGGCGCGCTGGTGCGCGAGAACGCGTCGACGACGATGGCGCCACGTTCATCGGTCTTCACACCGGCCGCTTCGAGGCCGAGCCCCTTCGTGTTCGGCACGCGGCCAAGCGCCAGCATCACCTGGTCGACGGCGATGTCGCCGTGCTTCATCGTGTGCGCGACGCGCTTGCCGTCGGCATCGAGGGTGACCGACTGGATGATGTCTTCGCAGAGGATGCGGATGCCCTTCTCTTCCATGGCCACGTGCAGCCCGCGGCGCAGGTCGTGGTCGAAGCGCGAGAGAATTTCCTTGCCGCGATAGATCAGCGTCGTCTCGACGCCGAGGCCGTGGAAGATGTTGGCGAATTCGACGGCGATGTAGCCGCCGCCGGCGATCAGGATCGACTTCGGCAGTTCTGCAAGATCGAAAGCTTCGTTCGAGGAAATGCAGTGCTCGTGTCCCGGCAGCGCATCATGCGGCGTCGGATGACCGCCAACGGCGATCACGATCCGCTCCGCCGTTACCGTCTTGCCGCTGTCGAGCAGGCGAACGGTGTTCGGGCCGACGAGTTCGGCGCGCGTATGCAGGATTTCGGCGCCGGCGTTGTTCAGCCCCTTCTGATAGAGCCCCTCGAGCCGGGTGATCTCTTGTTCCTTCGCGGCGACCAGCTTCTTCCAGTCGAACCGACTCTCGCCGACCGACCAGCCAAAGCCGGCGGCGTCTTCGAAATGTTCGGAAAACTGCGACGCGTAGACATAGAGCTTCTTCGGCACGCAGCCGCGGATGACGCAGGTGCCGCCATAACGAAACTCCTCCGCGATCGCGACCTTCTTGCCGAGGCTCGCCGCCAGGCGCCCGCTCCTGACGCCGCCGGACCCGCCACCGATTACGAAGAGGTCATAGTCGAATGCGGGCATGGGCAGTCTCCTGAAAGCAAGCGGGCCGGATTGGCGAAATGGAAAGCTGGCCAAACGATCTCGCGTCCGGCAGCCGGTCGCGCCCAGCCGAGGACCGGGCCGCAGCCACATATAGTGGTGCCCCCAGGCAAAAGAAAAGCCCGGATCGCTCCGGGCTCCTTGAAACGTGATGAATGGCGCCGGCGCGCTTGATTATTGCGCCGGCTGCTGGGTGGCGCCCTCGGCGGCCGGCTGGGTGCTGCCAACCTTGGCGTCGAGCGACTTGGTCGCTTCCTGGGTCAGGTCGCGGGAAACGCCCGCGGCCCAGATGTCGGCGGCCTTGAGCAGTTCGCGCGAAGCGATCGGACCGTCGTTCAGGAGCTTCTTGCCGGCGGCGGAGCCGTAGAATTCCGTGATCGCATTCAGCTCTTCCAGCGAAAAGGTCTTGGCGTAGATCGTCGCCGCTTCGTTTTCGAGGTCGGCGCGGCGGGCTGCAAGGGCCAGAGCCTTGTCGTCAACCGTGGCGGTGATCAGTTCCTGATGGTTCGGCGATGCCTGGATCAGCGTGTTCTTCAGCCGCTCGGCAAGATTCGGCAGAATATTGTCGAAGCTGTTGGTGACGCCAAGCGCTGCGATCGTCGCGCGCGCCGCCTTGATCTGCTCTTCGGAGACGTCCTGGGCCTGCACCGCCGGTACCGATGCGGAAAGCAGAACCGCGGTGGCAGCGAATGTGCGGACAAGACCTGCGAGTTTGTTCATTTTTACCCTTGCTCCTGTGTTTGTCGCATGCTGCCCGGGCGATTGCCGCCGCCAGGCCCGCATGTATGGAAACCTGTTTGTCTTTGCCGCTCCCAGCCCGGTGCGGGCTGTCGGGAGCCGGTTCAGGACGCAGTCAGAATGCGTGCCTCTTCCGGCCCTGCAATGATCGCCAGCGACGCGATGTCGATGAAAAGCCCGTGCTCGACGACGCCGGGAATGGCATTCAGCTCTCCCGCGAGCGCATCTGCATCAGGAATACGGCCAAAAGATGCATCGAGAATGAGGTGCCCGCCGTCGGTCTTGAAGGCGCCGTCATGGGATTGACGCACGGCGATTTCGCCGGAAAGGCCGAGGCGCGCGGCGACCTTCTCGATCGCGATCCGCGTTGCCACCTGACCGAAGGGGTTGACCTCGATCGGCAGCTTGAAGGCGCCGAGGACGTCGACGACCTTCGATTCGTCGGCAATCACGATCATGCGCTTCGAGGCGCTTGCGACGATCTTTTCACGCAGCAACGCGCCGCCGCCGCCCTTGATCAGCCGCAGCCGGCCATCAACCTCATCGGCGCCGTCGATCGTCAGATCCAGTTCCGGCAACTCGTCGAGCGACTTCAATGGCACACCAAGTTCGAGGCAGAGCCGCGCCGTGCGCTCCGAAGTGGGAACGCCTTCGATGTGGAAGCCGGCCGCAACCTTCTCGGCCAGCAGCCGGACGAATTCCTCAGCGGTGGAGCCGGTACCGATGCCGAGGCGCATGCCGTCTTCGACATATTCCAGAGCCGCAGCCGCGGCTTTGATTTTCATTTCGCGGGCGTCCATGCGCCAGTCGCTCCCTTGTAATGCCGACGGACGGCTTCGCTCCAAACTGCGAACCGCGCGCCCGTTTTCCGCTGAGACACTTACACGCCCGGCGACGCAAACAAAAGTCAAAATGAAATTGCCGCCAAGGAATCCGCACCGCTTGCGAGGTGTACTCCCCATTGCATTCTGCCGTCACTTCGCCTACCCGAACGGCAACGTTTCCGGTGCCATGAGGTTTTTCGGTGTCATCTCCCATAGTCGTCTTCGATCTCGATGGAACGCTTGTCGATACCGCGCCGGACCTGGTCGCGAGCCTCAACCATGCAGTGACCCAGGCCGGCATCGCGCCGGTCGGCTATGCCGACCTGACCCACCTCGTCGGCCACGGCGCACGCGCCATGATCGAACGCACCTTCGCGCTCCGGGAAAAGCCGCTCGCTGAAGACGTGCTGGAATGGCAGCTCAAGGAGTTCGTCGATTTCTACCACGGCTCGATGCCCGGCGATTCGCTGCCCTATCCGGGCCTCATCGACGCACTCGACCGCCTCTCCGGCGCCGGTTTCAAATTGGCGGTCTGCACCAACAAGCCGGAAAAGCTGGCAAAGCGCCTGCTCGAACGCCTGGGACTGATCGAACGCTTCGCCGCGATATCCGGCGGCGACACGTTCGAAGTGCGCAAGCCGAATGCCGAGCATCTCTTGAGAACCGTCACCAATGCCGGCGGCCTGGCCGAACGCTCGGTGATGGTCGGCGACAGCCTCAACGACTTCCTCGTCGCCCGCAATGCCGCGGTGCCGTCGATCGCGGTTCCTTTCGGCTACTCCGACGTGCCCGTCGAAAGCCTCGAGCCGACGAAGGTCATCGGCCATTTCGATGAGCTAACGCCGGAACTGGTCTCGGCTCTGCTCGAAGCCCGATAGTCGCAAAGAAAAGGCCGCTCGACGCGGCCTTTTCCATTCTTATGCCTTAGCCTTCGGCCCTGCGGGCGTCTCGCGTCGCGTCAAGGGCGCGGTTCATGTACATGTCGCGCTCATAGACGTCGTTGAAATATTCGACGACGCCATCCTTGTTCGGCCAGGCCGTGAAGTAGGCGACATAAACCGGCACCTTCACCGGAACCTGCAGCGCCTTGTTGCGGCCGTCGGCAATCTCCTTGCCGACATCCTCGACGCTCGTGCCGAGCACGGCGGCCGCCATGCGGCGCGGATCGGCAAGCCGCACGCAACCGTGGCTGAGTGCCCGGTTGTCGCGCTTGAAGAAGCTTTTCGACGGGGTGTCGTGCATGTAGATCGCATGCGCGTTGGGGAACAGGATCTTCAGCTCGCCGAGCGCATTGTCGCTGCTCGGCGGCTGGCGCACGGCGATCGAAGCGGTCGAGCCGTTCCAGTTGACCGACGCCGACGGAACCGGCCGCCCGCCGATCTCGACCTGGTAGCCCATGCGATCGAGGTAGTTCGGATCGCTCCTGAGCTTCGGCAGCATCTCGTTGACGATGATCGACTGCGGCACGCCCCAATACGGATTGACCTCGACGGTCTGGATCTCGTCCTGGAAGAAGTAGGTCTGGTTCGTCTTCGAGCCGACGACCACGCGCATCGAGAACTGCTCGGCGCCCTGGTCGGCATAGGTGGCGGTGAAGGCCGGCTGATTGATGAAGACGTAGCGGTCGCCGAGGCCATCCGGCAGCCAACGCGCCTGTTCCATGGCGATTTCGAGCTTGTTGATCTTGTTCGCCACGCTGTCGCCGCCCGTCAGGATGCGTACCGACGCCTGGCCGACGACGCCGTCGGCCTTCAGCCCGTGCTCCTTCTGGAAGGTCTCGACCACCGCGACCAGTTCCGGCGTGTATTCCGGCGTGCCTTGATAGGCGGCAAGAACCGCCGCGTGTTCGGCCTTCAGCGCTTCCGAACCCTTGAGGCGAATGCCGGCAATGATATTGGCGAGTTCGGGATTGCTCTGGCCCGGCTTCAGCAGCGTGCCGGGCGCGATCTCGACGCGCTGCTCGGCGCCCGTTTCCGCCCTCAGCTTCTCCAGTTCGACGGAGAGTGCTGCGAATTGCGCGCTCTTCGGGTTCTGGTCGTTGAGAAGCGTGGCGACGTCGGCGCTCGCAGACAGCTTGTCGAGAAGCGACGTGAGGTCGACGGTCTTGCGCTTGAAGTCGTGGTAGCCGGAGATCTTGTTCGGATCGATGCGGCCGCGCACCGTGTCCTGCGCATAGGTCAGCGTTGCCGCCGACAGCGCGATTTCGAACTGCAGCAGCTCCTTTTCCCGCGCGATCATGTCACCACGATCGAAGCTGTCGGCCGGTACGCTGACGGCATAATCCTGCGGATCGAGGCCGACCTTGGCGGCATCGGCGAGAACGGCGATCGCCGCCTTCGCCTTGGCATTCACGCCCTCGGCGCCAATCCAGATGTAATCCATGCGCGCGCCGTAATGGGCCTCGATCGCCTTTGCGACGTCGCCCGCGGCACGCACGTTGATTTCCGGAAGGAACTGCCGCGCATCGGCAAGCGGCATGCGCAGCATGGGCGGCAGTGCGCCGTTGCGCACGGAGCCGGTCACCACCGGGTCGAGCAGCTTGTCGGTCGCGATCCGGCGCAGCGCTTCGGCCTTGTAGGTATAGTATTTCGGCCCGGTCACCTTCGGCAGCGGCCTGGCGGCCAAGTTCTGCTGCGGATCGATCATTCCGCCCATGCCGGGGAGCGGCTGGGCTGGCTGAGTCTGTTCGGCGGAATCCGGCTTCTTTCTGCCAGCCCGGATGAAATCGGCGAGCGAGAAGGCCGAAGCCGGCCGCGCATCTATGGTCGCGATCGCACAGCCGCTCATGAGCGCCACGATCGCTGCCGTCTTAATTACTCTCATATGAAACTACGTCCCCGTATCGCGTTGTCGCCGAATTCGGCTGAAGCCAGATTCTCGCCACGCCCTCGTGCACTGAAAGTTATAGAAAAGGATGGTGAATGAAAAGGAAACGCGCCCGCGAACATCGACCTGGATCCTTCTTCTTCCTTCCAGCAAACGCCTCGATTCCATAACGTTCGAAGGGGGATAAAAGTTTGATCCACATGGATTTTATTTCAGCAGGAGATCATGGGCCGGCCGCAATGGCCGATCGTCGCCCGAAAAGAACACCGCGCCTGTGACCGAAACATCACAACGGCGCCAGCGAGCCGGAAGCGCGCGAATCACGCTCGCCCCGGGGCCGCCTTGTTGCACCGCAACGTTTCAAACGATTGTAGCATGGCAAGCCGCGCCCCGCCCCTTTACAAGCTTCGGCAGGCGGGGCAGAGAGAGGCCCGGCACCTGGGGAGATCCGCCGCGCGGCCCCCCTCGCCCAGGCTTCATGAACCGCATGATCAAGGCAGGTATCACGATGACATCGACGCGCACGGAAACAGATACGTTCGGCCCCATCGAAGTGGCAAGCGACCGCTATTGGGGCGCTCAGGCCCAGCGCTCGCTCGGCAATTTCAAGATCGGTTGGGAAAAGCAGCCGGCCTCGATCGTCCGGGCGCTCGGCATCGTCAAGCAGGCTGCCGCCCGCACCAACCAGGCGCTTGGCCGTCTGGATTCGAGCATCGCCGATGCCATCGTCAAGGCATCGCAGGAAGTGATCGACGGCAAGCTCAACGACCATTTCCCACTCGTTGTCTGGCAGACCGGCTCGGGCACCCAGTCGAACATGAATGCCAACGAGGTGATTTCGAACCGGGCGATCGAACTGCTCGGCGGCGTCATGGGCTCGAAGAAGCCGGTTCATCCAAACGACCATGTCAACATGAGCCAGTCGTCGAACGACACCTATCCGACGGCGATGCACATCGCCTGCGCGGAACGGGTGATCCATGACCTGCTGCCGGCGCTGAAGCACCTGCACCAGGCGCTCCAAGCCAAGGTCAAGGCCTTCGACCATATCATCAAGATCGGCCGCACCCACACCCAGGACGCGACCCCGCTGACGCTCGGCCAGGAATTCTCCGGCTACGCCGCCCAGGTCGCTTCCTCGATCAAGCGCATCGAGATGACGCTCCCGGGCCTTTGCGAACTCGCCCAGGGCGGCACGGCCGTCGGTACCGGCCTCAACGCGCCCGTCGGCTTTGCGGAGAAGGTCGCCGAAGAGATCGCCAAGATCACCGGCATCGCCTTCACCTCGGCGCCGAACAAGTTCGAAGCACTCGCTGCCCATGATTCCATGGTCTTCAGCCATGGCGCGATCAACGCGACCGCCGCAGCCCTCTTCAAGATCGCCAACGACATCCGCTTCCTCGGCTCCGGCCCGCGCTCCGGTCTCGGCGAACTGTCGCTGCCGGAAAACGAGCCAGGCTCGTCGATCATGCCCGGCAAGGTCAACCCGACCCAGTGCGAGGCGCTGACCCAGGTCTGCGTCCAGGTCTTCGGCAACCACGCGGCGCTGACCTTCGCCGGCAGCCAGGGCCATTTCGAGCTCAACGTCTTCAACCCGCTGATGGCCTACAACTTCCTGCAGTCGGTGCAACTGCTCGCCGATGCGGCCGTATCCTTCACCGACAACTGCGTTGTCGGCATCGAGGCACGCGAAGACAACATCAAGGCGGCGCTCGACCGCTCGCTGATGCTCGTCACCGCGCTTGCCCCGAAGATCGGCTACGACAACGCCGCCAAGATCGCCAAGACCGCGCACAAGAACGGCACGACGCTGCGCGAAGAAGCCGTCGGCGGCGGCTACGTGACGAACGAAGAGTTCGACGCGATCGTGCGCCCGGAGACGATGATCAGCCCGGCCTGATCCATTTTGACACACCACGGCGCCTCACCGGCGCCGTGGCTACAAGCCGCAAACGCAAGGATAGGTCGGCGAAACGGCCGCAATCGATCGAACGGCGGTGCGCGGCGGCGGCAAATATTAAGACTTCGCAAATCATTTGCCCCTAAAAATCATAACCCATAAGCAGTGATTAATATTAGGGGATTTGCACATGCAAACGGCAAACTCGGGCAAAGCTCAAACGCCCGATATCGCAGCGCAAGTGACCCATGCCATGCGCATGATGGGTGTGGCGCCTATCCCCCGCAACTACGAGCTCTATTACGAAGCCTATCTCGGCTCCAACCCGCAGCTCTCGAAGGAGCTTGCGGCCCTCGGCAGCCGCGCGACCCAGGAAGAGCTGGACGCGATCGGCGCGCAATATTTCAGCCATATCCACCGCCCGACCGGCATCGAGCGCGCCCACACCACGCTCGCAGCCAAGCTTGCCGAACTCGTCACCCTGCTGAAGGATGAGCAATACGCGCTCGAGAACTACAACAAGGTTCTCGACGAGGCCTATGTCAACATCATCAGCAAGAGCGCTTCCAGCGCCGATATCCTGCGCCATGCGATCGGCATCCTGACCGAAGCGACGGCCGAGACGATGAGCCAGGGCAAGGAGCGTGTGCAGACGGTCGTGCAGAAATCCTTCGAGATGGAGGTCATCCGGCAGGAGCTCGACGAGTACAAGCGCATCGCCAACACGGATTCGCTGACGCGCCTCGCCAACCGCCGCGCCTTCGACGACAATCTGGCCGCGGTCTACAACAGCGAGCATCTCAAGAACTTCACCGGCCTGCTCGTTGCCGACATCGACCATTTCAAGAAGGTCAACGACACCTTCGGCCATCCGGTCGGCGACAAGATCCTCGCGACTGTCGGCGGCGTGCTTCGCGCCAACCTGCGCCGCGAGGCCTTCGTGGCCCGCACCGGCGGCGAGGAGTTCGCCATCATCCTCGGCGACAGCACCCAGGAAGAATGCCTGCAGATCGCCGATCGCATCCGCACCGTGCTTGCGGCAACGCCCTTCCGGAACTCGAAGACCGGTGTCAATTACGGCCCGATCACGCTTTCCGTCGGTGTCTGCATGGCGACGGCGGCCGAAGACCCTGTCGATCTCTACAACAAGGCGGACATCGCGCTCTATTCGGCCAAGAATGGCGGGCGCAACAAGACCGTTCTCTTCGAGGACGGCATGCGCAAGGAATCCGGTCGCAACTGGCTGATCTACCGGCGCTGATCCATATCCTGGCCCTACACTTACAAATGGCGCCCATCCCAGGCGCCATTTGCGTTTGAGAGCCGCGTTCCTTTGGAAACACCCGCTTTTCGCCACAACCGCTAGAACTCTCCTCAACGGGGAACAACCGCGCGAGGACAGGCGCGGGCGGTTCCCGCTACCGAGGGGACCACCATGAAGACCATTCTCGCAGCTCTGATCGCCACCAGCTTCCTTGCAGCCGTCACCACGTCGGCGAAAGCCGCGGACGACGCGCCGATCACCGTCGCTTCGCTCGACAGCGCCGCCGTCAAGACGAGTTCGCTCCAGATCTTGTCAAAAAGCGGCGCGAAGTCGAAAGCCGCGCGCCGCGACGTCGGCCAGTCGCCGATCCCGCGCGAACTGGTTGCCTTCAACGAAGCAGCGGCCCCGGGCACGATCATTGTCGACAATTCCGAGCGCCGTCTCTACCACGTCCTGGGTGGCGGCGTTGCGGTCAAATATGCCGTGAGTGTCGGCCGCAGCGGTTTCCTTTGGACTGGCACCAACACGGTCAGCCGCAAGGCAGAATGGCCGACCTGGACACCGCCGGAAAAAATGCGCGCCCGCGAGGCGAAGAAGGGCAAGATCCTGCCAGCCAGCATGAGGGGCGGCATCGACAACCCGCTCGGCGCACGCGCCATGTATCTCGGTTCCACCATCTACCGCATTCACGGCACGAACCAGCCATCGTCGATCGGCAAGGCGATGTCGTCCGGCTGCATTCGCATGGCCAACGAGGATGTCGAACACCTCTATGCCAGCGTCGAGATCGGCGCCACGGTCATCGTTCGCGATTGAGCTTGTGGCAAAAACCTCACCGGTTAGCGGCCGCAGGCATCAGCCCCCGCGTCCCGCGCGATCGCAATCAGCTCCGGCCGGTACTCGAAGTGCATCGTGTCGAAATGATACCAGCGGCCACCCCAGATGAAGCCGTGACGCTCGAAAATCTCGACGATATCGAGCGGATAGCGGTTGCGATATCGCAGCGCGCCGCCACTCGCCTTCCCGGCCCAGCGCCAGTAGTCGGCAAACTCCGTGTTGAGATCGATGGCCGCACCGAAGCTATGGACCGAAAGCGTGGCGGCGCCGGCAATCGGCCGCCAGTTGAAGGTGCCGGCGCTTGGGCTGAGATAGCGCTTCAGGCCGGCATGCGGCGAGAGGTCGGCGGCGACCGCTTTTAGTGCCTCCGCGGCGCCGTGTTTCCGCGTGACCCGCAGCCGCTCGCCGAACCAATCGACGGTGACGAGATTCTGGCTCACTGCCTTGGCCGTGCCGCCGTAGAGCCGTTTCAGGAGCGCCTCGCTGCGGATGCGTCCAGGTTCGAAATCGACGGCCGGTGGTTTCGCGCAGGCACCCAGCGGATAAATTTGCGACAGGCTGTCCTCGACATCGGCCGCGGCCAGCTTTTCGGCGTGGCTCTTCTTCCTGCCGTCGTCGATCTCAAGCGGCGGCCCGCCGTCGCTGAGGATCAGGGTATTGGCGTCGATCCGCTCGATTGCTTCAGGATAGGCTGCAGCCAGCAGGCGCAGTTTCTCCGAAAGCGTGGGCTCGGCAGCCGTCGCCATGTCGGCCAAGGGAGCGAGCGCGAAGAGGATGGCAGATGCACCTGTCAGACCTTGCCGCCGCACCCTCGCCTCCACCCACGCGCCTCGCTGATGGGCGACCGTACGGGCCAGCCCTGACGGCAGCCTACCACATGGTCTTGGCGGCGCGCTCCGGCCATTCGCGGTCATAGGTTTCGCGGTCGAAATCCGCCTTGGCAGCCTTCAGCAGCGTGCCGGGCGTCGGCAGCGTTGCCGGATCGAGGAAACGGTCGGGGTTCCAGAGCTGCGCCCGCATCACCGCGCGCGCACATTGGAAATAGACTTCGCCGATGGTCACGACGATGACGCTGCGCGGGTGTTTGCCGTCGACCTCGAAGCTATCGGTAAGCGCCGGATCGATGCTGACGACGGCCGTGCCGTTGATGCGCATCGTCGTGTTCGAGCCGGGGATCAGGAACATCAGCGCCACGCGCGGATCGCGCACGATGTTGGCAAGCGAATCGACCCGATTGTTGCCGCGCCAGTCGGGAAGCAGCACCGTCTTGTCGTCGGCGATCCGAACCACGCCAGCGTCGTCACCACGGGGCGAACAATCGAGCCCCTCCGGCCCGGCGGTTGCGAGCGCGCAGAAGGGCGAAGCCTCGATCATCAGCCGATACTCCGCCGTCAACGTCCTGGTGACCTTGGCCACCGAAGCTTCGCTGACACCGCCATAGAGCGCGTTGAGTTCCTCGACCGAGGTGATGACCGACATGCCGTCCTCCAATACCGAAAGATCCCGCCAAAGCGACCCTTCGACCGATAGCATGACAGTCTGATGACGGCAGCAACGAAAAAGTGTCAGGCGGCTGCTTTTTGATCTTCCGCGTGTATGAAGGCGTTGATCCGCGCGATCACGGGGGCGGCCGAAACGATGCGGCGATGGCCGAGGCCGTTTGCCCAATGGAGCTCGACATTCGGCCCTGCGGCTGCATAGCGGCGCGCATGATCGGCCGCGACCTCCTTGTCGTCCTCGGCATGGATGATCAGCGTCGGCACGGCCAGGATGCCGATGATCCGCGCGGCGTCGAATTCCTCGAGCCGGCGGCCGGAGAGACGCTCGACGACACCTTCGAAGGCAGCCTGCGTCTTCGGCGCTAGGCGAAGAACCTTCCCGAATCCCTTGAAAAGCCAGGTCATCTCGCTCGGCGCGCCGATCAGAACCAGCTTCTTCGCCACATGGCTGCGCACGTCACAGACGATGCCGCCCGCCGCACAGGCAAGGCTTGCGCCGCCGAAGGAATGACCGACGCAGACGTCGAAATTGCCGAAATGCCGCCAGGCGGCATCGATCGCCCTGACCGCCGCGGGCATGGTGAGCGTCCGTCCCGGCGAACCGCCATGCCCCGGCCAGTCGAGTGTCACCACCTCGGCGCCGCCTTTGACCAAGCCATCGATCATCGCGGCGAGGTAGTCGCTCCGCGATCCCCAGCCGTGCACGAGCAGGATGCGCTTGGCGTTTGCCGCACCATGCGGCGCCGCGAACTGCCGCGCCAGTACCCAGCCGCCGGCATAGGAGAGCGTCACCGGTTTTGCCTTGGCGATCACTGGCTCTGCCGCGGCAAGTGCCGCCTTTTCCTTGGCGTTTTTCGGCTTTCGCCCGGGTGTGACGCTGAAAAGCTTGAAAGCCAGGCTGCCAGCCGTCTCCGGCGAGAGCGCTGCCACGCCTTTCAGCGCGTGGCGGATGACCTTGATCGCAAAGGATGCCATAGTGGGAATCTCTTATTATGTTCAATGCTGAACATAATTGTACAACGTTGAACAAAAATCAAGTGACGAACGAACACCATTTTCCCTGGGACCATCCCCGCTTCCGTAGCTGGATCGCCGTGGCGCGCGCCTGCCAGCTCATGCAGCAGACGTTGACGCGCGAGATCGCCCATCTCGACATCAAGCCGCCGCATCTCGACATCCTGATCAATCTCTATCGGTTCGATGGCATCTCGCAGCAGGAGCTGGCCCGCAAGCTGCTGGTCGGCCGCTCCAACATGAGCATGCTGCTGCCGCAATTGGAGAAGCGCGGGCTGATCCTGCGCCGCGGTGACGAGAAGGACAAACGGGTGCTGCGGCTGTCGCTGACGCCGGAGGGGCGCACGCTGACCGAGGCGGCCATGGAAATCCACACGGCGCTGATCGAGAAATCGATGGTGGGCGCACCGATCGAGGAATGCATGATCGTCGCCCAGTCCATGGAGCGGCTGATCGGCATTCTGCTCAAGGAAGAAGGCGAACTGGCCTAACGTACCGCAATATGTTTCCTTGAATCGGAACCGATTTAAGGACAAAAACATGCAGCATTCAAAGTGCTACAGCGACCTTTGCGCGTCGGATAAGACGCGCGGCGCTGTAATGGTCAGCGCGGTTTCTCCGCCTTGTCACGCGACATGCCCTTGTCGGCGAGTTCCTGCTCGTAAGCGGCGAACAGCTCCTCGCCCTTCTCGCCGAGTTCACGCAGATAGCTCCAGGTGAAGATGCCGGTGTCGTGGAAATCGTCGAAACCGATGCGGACCGCATAATTGCCGGTCGGCTGCACGGAAATGATCTGCACGTTGCGCTTGCCGGGCACCGTCACCCGCTGCCCGGGGCCGTGTCCCTGCACTTCGGCGGACGGCGAAAGCACCCGCAGCATCTCCGCCGAGAGATCGAAGGATGTGCCATCGTTGAAGGTAATGACAAGCCGATGGCGATCCTTGGAGACACGCAGTTCCGTCGGCCAGATTTCACTCATATTGCCTGCTCCTGTTTCTGGGCTGCAAAGGCAGTGCCTTGTTTCGCCATCTATTTCATCTTCAAACCGATTCCGGCCCAGGGATAAAGTGACGCACCGCATTGCCGCGTGAATTACCCCGCTCTTCCGATCAACACTTTGCGACAGTATGCGCCTTGACGCGACCATTCTCAGCAACGACATTGAAAGGGCTGGGAGAAAGACGCTTGAACACAGCCACGATAGACAGAATCGGCGCCATGCCGATCGAGCAGCAAACCGCTCCGATGATCGACCCCTTCGGTCGAGCGATCACCTATCTGCGCGTGTCCGTCACCGATCGCTGCGATTTCCGCTGCACCTATTGCATGGCGGAGCACATGACCTTCCTGCCGAAGAAGGATCTTCTGACGCTCGAAGAATTGCACCGGCTCTGTTCCGCCTTCATCGCCAAGGGCGTGCGCAAGCTTCGGCTCACCGGCGGCGAACCGCTGGTGCGCAAGAACATCATGTTTCTGGTGCGCGAGCTCGGCAAGGAGATCGAGGCCGGTCGGCTCGACGAACTGACCTTGACCACGAACGGCTCGCAGCTTGCGAAATATGCAACCGAGCTCGTCGATTGCGGCGTCAAGCGCATCAACGTCTCGCTCGACACGCTGGATCCCGCGAAATTCCACCATATCACCCGCTGGGGCGATCTCGCCAAGGTGATGGAAGGCATCGATGCGGCCCAGGCGGCTGGCCTCAAGGTCAAGATCAATGCGGTGGCGCTGAAAGGCTTCAATGACGCGGAAATCCCCGACCTGATGCGCTGGGCCCACGGCCGCGGCATGGACCTGACGCTGATCGAAACCATGCCGATGGGCGAGGTCGAAGAAGACCGCACCGACCATTACATGCCGCTCTCCGAGATGCGCCGGCAACTGGAAGAACAATTCACCTTCTCCGACATTCCCTATCGCACCGGCGGCCCGGCGCGTTACGTCGAAGTCGCCGAGACCGGCGGACGGCTCGGCCTGATCACGCCGATGACGCATAACTTCTGCGAAAGCTGCAACCGCGTCCGCCTCACCTGCACCGGCACGCTCTACATGTGCCTCGGCCAGAACGACGCCGCCGACCTGCGCACGGCGCTCCGCGCCTCCGACGACGATGCCTATTTGAGCCAGGTGATCGACGAAGCGATCGGCCGCAAGCCAAAGGGCCACGACTTCATCATCGACCGGGAGCACAACCGCCCCGCCGTCGCCCGCCACATGAGCGTCACCGGCGGCTGAGCTTTCAGAACTTCCTGGAAATGACAGCCGGCAGGCGCCCCTCATCCGCCTGCCGGCACCTTCTCCCCGCCAAGCGGGGAGAAGGATATACGAGGCACCGCCTCATTCTCTCGCAGCGTCACATCGGAGAGTGCGCATGTGGACGCGCAACGGCGATTGCAGGTAAAGTCCGCGCGCTGGGCACGTCCCCTCGCCCCGCCTGCGGGGAGAGGGTTAGTTAGTCCTCGGGTTAAACCCGAGGAGACGGGCTGATCCGCACGACGTCGCCTTCAAAGATTGATCGTCGCACCCAAGGCCGAGCCAAAACCTAAGCCGCGTAGCTGCGACGGCCCTGCGCCTGCCCACCGATGCCGTCCGTACCGGTGCGGAAGCGCTCGATCTTCTCGTTGAGCATTTCCACCTGCCGGCGCAGCCCGTGGATCTCGGCGGTGTTTTCCTCGACCATCGCGGCATTCTGCTGCGTGATCAGTTCCACCTCGTGCACGGCCGAATTCACCTCGTTGAGGCCGGTATACTGGTCGGCGGCCGAGGCCTCGATGTTGCTGACGAGCTCGTGGATCGTGGTGATGTGGCTGTTGATGACGGTGAGCGCATCGCCCGTTTCCTGCACCAGAGCCACGCCGCTTCTCACCTGTGCCGAGCTCACGGAGATCAGCCCCTTGATCTCGCGGGCCGCACCGGCGCAACGCTGGGCAAGCTCGCGCACTTCCTGCGCCACGACGGCAAAGCCGCGGCCCGCCTCGCCCGCCCGCGCCGCCTCGACGCCGGCATTCAGCGCCAGAAGGTTGGTCTGGAAGGCGATCTCGTCGATAACGCCGATGATCGTGCCGATCTTTTCCGACGAGCGGTTGATCTCCGCCATCGCATCGATCGCCTTGGCCACCACCTGACCGGAATGCTTGGCATAGGTATTGGTCTCGCCAACGGAGACGGTCGTCTTGCGCGCGCTTTCCGCCGTCGCACGAACGATCTCCGTCAATTGCCGAAGCGCGCGCGAGCTTTCCTCGAGCGCTGCCGCCTGCTGCTCGGTGCGGCGCGCCAGGTCGTCGGCCGACGACGCAAGGTTGCCGGTGCCGCCGGTGATCTCGCCGGTGACGACACGCACGTCGGCAAGCGTCGCCCGCAGCGCCTCAACTGCATTGTTGTAGGTGCGCGCCATGATCACGTAATCGGCGGGCAGATCCTCGGCCATGCCTTCCTCGAGATTGCCGTCGGCAAGCGCCGCCAGAACGTCTGAAAGCGCATTCAGCGCCTGCATCTGCTCGGCCTCGACCCGGGCACGCTCCGCGGCGCGGCGCGCCTCCTCCTCGGCCGAAAGCGCGCGTGCCGCTTCCGCCTCGCGCCCCAGCCGCACGTTTTCGACGGCATTGTCGCGGAACACTGCAACGGAGCGCACCATATCGCCGATTTCGTCGCCGCGGTTGCGGCCCTCGATGGCGACATCGAGGTCGCCGCTGGCAAGCCGCGTCATCGTTTCGGTCACCCGCTTCAGCGGACCACGCAGGGTTTCGACCAGCATCAGGCCGCCGATGATCGCAAGCAGCGTGCCGGCGATCATGGCGACGATCGAAACGTCGGCCGAACGCTGGCTGTCGACCTTGCCGGCTTCCTGTGCGCTGCTGACGAAGCTTTCGAGCGTGGTGCTGGCGGCAGCGACGAGCGCCGACGCCTCCGCCTTCGCCGCTTGCCAGCGGCTGCCGACGTCGATCAGCGCTGCGGTGTCCTTGGCGATGTCGTCGAGCGAGGGGCCGAGCTTGACCGGCAGGTCACGGAGAGCCGCGTTCTTGCCACCGAGTTCGCCGAGCTTGGCCGCCGTTCCGCGAACCGCCTCGATGTCGGCCATGACCGGCTCGCGGCCGGCCGCATCGAGCTTGCGATGCAGCTCGCTGATATGCAGCCGCGTGCTGTCGAGCCCCTTGAAGGTGTCGCCCATCAGCGTGATCAGGGTCTTGAGCTGCGAGATCTCGGCATCCATGCCGACGAAGCGCTTGGCGGCCGTGTCCGAATTCTTGGCCGCCTCCTTGGCAAAGTCTGCTTCATATTTGGAGAACTTGCCGAGAATCGGTACCAGCGCGTTCTTCTTCGCCTCGCTGTCCTCGGCGCCGGCAAGGATCGCCTGAACCTTGAGCGCTTGATCCTTCACTTCGGCGATCGGCGCCTGCACCTTTTCCGAGGCGATCTTTTCCGCCTCGTCGATCTGCTTCAGCAGATGCGGCAGCAGCTTGCCGGCCTGGTCGATCTTGGCATCCGGATTGACGGCCATCGTTACCGGCAGGCGGAACTTCTTGATGCGTTCAGCGAGGCCCTGATAGGCGGCAGCGTCGAACAGAAGCGCCTTGGCAAAGGCTTCCTTCTCGCCGGATTCCTTACGGATGAAATCGATCTGCTTATAGGCGCCGTTGCCCTGCTCGGTCATGTCGGCGAGTGCCGCTTGCAGGGATGCCGTCACCTGATCCCGTTCGAGCTTGGTCGCCCAGAGCTTTTCCGCCTGGCCGCGCATCGCCTCCCCCAGCGCCAGAACGGACGCGATCTCCGCCTTGTCCTGATCGCGCGTCAGCAGGCTGTCGAGCGCCTTCACGCCGCTTTCCTGCTCATCGATCTCACCCGCGAGTGCCGTTTTCGTTTCCTCGCTCGGCGCATCCGAGAAGGCCTGCAGCGCGCTGCGCAGCGCCTGGAAATCCGAGAGATTGTTGATGGTTTCGCGCGTCACGGTCATATGGCCGTTGAGCGTGCGGGCAGTGAAGAAGCCAATGAGACCAATACCGGCGATCAGCGCCACCAGCGGAACCACGAAAAGCAGAACCTTGGTGACGATCCGCAAGCGTTGCAGCAGGCGATCGATGAAAGACATTGCGCACCCCTGAATTATTCTTATGGGAAGCAGGCCCGCGCGGCGGCTTTTCTTGGTGGGAACACCGATGGGACGATTGCCGCAGGCTCTCCCAAGCCTCGGCAGACATCCCTGGAATGGCCACCCTGCAAGGTTTACTGCGGCGCCACCCCGCCGATCGCGTCATGCGAATGGATGCGGAATTGTGGCGACGATAGGCAGCGAAACTTAAGATTCCGCGAATAAGCTCGCGTTCAGCCGCGGCCGTTTCGAACCGTTCTACTTGCCCTGAAAGAAAAACGGCCGGCGTATGCGAACCCGTTTGCACAAGACCGCGGCCAATGCTTAAACATTGGGCGATCCCATCCCGTGGATTCGCCTCCCCATCCGTCGGCAGCGACCCGCTCGCCGGCGCCGCAGGACAGCAAGCATGCAAGCCTCCACCAATTTCCGCGGCATTCTGTTCATGTGCCTGGCAATGGTCACGTTCTCCTGCAACGACGCGCTCGTCAAATCGGTCACCGGCGCGATGAATGTGGGGCAAATCATCTTCGTGCGCGGATTGCTGACGACCGCGATGGTCGTGCTCGCCGCCTGGCAGTTTCGTGCCTTCCGGCCGCTCGGCACCCTCATGAAGCCGGTGATCCTGCTGCGCATCGCCATGGAGGCGCTGGCCTCGGTCACCTATATTTCCGCCCTCGGCCAGATCCCGCTTGCCAACGCCTCGGCGATCATGCAGGCACTGCCCCTGGCCGTAACGCTCGGCGCCGCGCTCTTCCTCGGCGAGCCGGTCGGCTGGCGGCGCTGGACGGCGATCATCGCCGGCTTCATCGGCGTGCTGATTGTGCTCAGACCCGGCCCCGAGGGCTTCACTCCGGCGGCGCTGACCGTCGTCGCCTGCGTGTTCGTCACGGCAACGCGCGATCTCTGCACCCGCCGCATCGGCCATGAGGTGCCGTCGCTTTACATCACCGTATCGACCTCCCTCGTCACCACCTTCGTCGGCGCCGTGCTCATCCAGCCAATGGGCGGCTGGCAGCCGATGTCGGCGACGACGCTCAGCCACATCGCCGCCGCGAGCATCCTGCTGATGCTCGGTTACCAGACGATCGTGCTGGCGATGCGCGCCGGCGACATCTCGGTCATCGCCCCCTTCCGCTACACCAGCCTTATCTGGTCGATCGCCATCGGCATCTTCTTCTTTGCGGAAGTGCCGGATACCTGGATGCTGGTCGGCGTCGCGGTCATCATCGGCTCCGGTCTCTACACCTTCTATCGCGAGACGCGGCGCGGCAGGAAAGCTGTCGCCCAGCGCTCGCTGACCGACCCGCTCGAATAGGAGCATCCCGATGCCGGAGATAAGAGACCCATCGTTAATCAGCGCGCCGCGACCAGCGGTCATCCTCGCCGGTGGATTGTCGCGCCGCATGGGAAGCCCGAAGTCCGACCTTCAACTCGGCGGCCAAGGGATGCTTTCGCGCATCGTCGAACGGCTGCGACCGCAGGTCACGAGCATCGCGGTCAACCTCAATGCCGAACCAGCGGACGCGATTGTCGGCGATATCCCCGTCATTGCCGACACGGTTCCAGGTTTTCTCGGGCCGCTTGCCGGCGTGCTGACGGCCATGCGTCACACGGCGGCAACCACGCCGGAAGCAACCCACGTCGTGGCCGTTCCGACCGACACGCCCTTCTTCCCGGACGATCTCGTCGCACGACTGGCCGGCGCCTTGACGGAACGTCAACAGATTGCCGTAGCGGCATCCGCCGGCCAGATGCATCCGCTGTTCGCACTCTGGCCGGTCGCGCTCGCTGACGATCTGGAGACCTGGCTGACGAACGACCCGAAACGCCGCGTCCGTGCCTTCATCGAACGCCATGCCTCGGTAACGGTCGATTTTCCTGTCATGATGACATCGAAAGGCGCATTCGATCCCTTCTTCAACATCAACACGCCTGAGGATCTCGCTGAGGCGCGGGAATGGTTGAGCTTCTTCGAGGATAGCAAAGCATGAGCGCCATGAAGATCTTCGGCATCGCCGGCTGGAAGAACTCCGGCAAGACCGGGCTGATGGTGCGGCTCGTCAGCGAACTGACGCAGCGCGGTTATGTGGTTTCCACCGTCAAGCACGCGCACCATGACTTCGACATCGACAAGGTGGGCGCCGACAGCTACCGCCACCGCGAGGCCGGCGCCCATGAGGTGACCATCGTCTCCGGCACGCGCTTTGCGATCATGCACGAATTGCGCGGTGCGCCGGAGCCGAGCTTCGAGGACATCCTTGCGCGGCTCGCCCCTTGCGATCTGGTGCTCGTCGAGGGCTACAAGCGCGAACCGATCCCGAAGATCGAGGCCCGCCGGCTGGAATCGGCAAACCGCGAGCCTCTGGCTCCCACCGATCCGCACATCTGCGCGATCGCGGCCGATCACCCGGTTTCCGATAGCGAACTGCCTGTCTTCGACCTCGATGACACGAACGCGATCGCCGACTTCGTAGAAAAGGTCACAGGTCTCGAGCGCAAGGACGCCGCATCCTAACCAAGGGGCACGGGCGAGAGGCCGGCAGTCAAGGCTTCCTGGCGTCGCGATATTCCTGCGGCAGCCCGTCGAGCAACTGCTGCGCTTTCTGCATCCCTTGTTTCGCTGCCCTGGCATACCATTCGGCGGCCGATGCCAGATTCTGCTCCACGCCATTTCCCCTAGCGTAGGCAATACCGAGATTGAGTTGCGCGTCGGCATTTCCCTGCTCGGCGGCCTTACGGAACCATCTGGCGGCAGCCGCAGCGTCTTTTTCCACGCCGATGGCATTGAGATAGGCCACGCCGAGATTGAACTGCGCCAGGGCGTAGCCCTGATTGGCCGCGAGCTCATAAAGCCGCGCCGCTTCCTTGAGGTTCTTCTCAAGGCCCAGGCCGCCTGCATACATCACCGCCAGGTTGAACTGGCCGCGGGGATCGCCGCGGTCAGCCAGCGTCAGAAACCAGTGGTGCGCTTCCGCGTAGTTTTCTCCCGTGCCGGCCCCCTTCAGATACATGAGGCCGACGTTCAACTGGGCTTTGGCATCTCCCTGCTTTGCCGCCTTCAGATAGAGGTCAAACGCTGCCGCCGGATCCTTTTCGACGCCGCGGCCGAGCATGTAGAAGGTGGCGAGGTCCACCTGCGCCGCAACCATGCCCTGGTCGGCCGCCTTGCGGCACCAGTTCACCGCCTCTCGATCATCGCGTCCGACGCCGAAGGCGCGCACGTAAATGCCGCAGAGCAAATTTTGCGCGTCCTTGTGGCCGGCGTTTGCAACCGGGCGAAGCCAGCGAAGTCCCTCCTGGGCGTCGATCCGCCCCGCCTCGCTGTTGAAATAGAGCCGGCCGGCATTCGCTTGCCCATCGACATATCCCTGCTCGGCGGAACGCAGGTACCAGCGCAGCGCTTCGGCCATGTTGCGTTCCACGCCGACACCTTTCTCGTACATGAAGCCGAGATTGTACTGGGCACGCGCCTCCCCGGCGACCGCGGCTCGCGACGTCCATCGGTAGGCCTCCGCGTCATTCTTCAGCGTGCCGCTGCCCTGAAAATAGGCGATCGCCAGATTGTGCATGGCCGCAACCAGGCCTTGTTCCGATGCTTTCCGATACCACTCAAACGCTGTGGCCGGATCGCGCGGCGTACCGCGCCCCTGCTGGTACAGAAAGCCCAAATTGAACTGGGCTGCCGCATAGCCTTGTTCAGCCGCCAACCGGTAATAGGCGAAGGCTTGCGCATCGTCCTTGGCGACGCCCAGCCCCTGTTCGTAGATAACCCCGAGACTATATTGAGCCTCCGGAACGCGCTGCTCGGCGGAGAACCGAAACCATCGTCCGGCCTCCTCGTAGTTCTGCTTCACGCCTTCGCCGCCGTTGAAATAGATGGTGCCGAGGTGGAATTGCGCCTTCGCATCGCCGCTCTCGGCCGCCTTCCGGTACCAGCCGATCGCCTTCAGGAAGTCGCGCCCAACGCCCTCGCCGGTTTGGTAGCGCATCCCGAGATCGACCTGCGCCTGGACATCGCCGTCTTCGGCCCGCTCCAGCACCTTCTCGAATGGCGGCAGTGCCGGAGCCGCGCCATCCGCGCGGGCGGACGACGAAAATACCGACGACATCAAGGCTACAACGAGCCCGAAGACGACACGTTTCATCCACACCTCCCAGGCTACCGCTACGCGGAAAAATCCTATGGCGAGGTTCCTTCAACGGAAAACCGATTTCGACAGACGGCTTCAACGCGTCGAGCAGCGGCCGTTAACCGCCTCATTTGAAGGTCATGCGGGAAAATGGTCGCTGTCAGTCTTTCGGCAGCGCATCGAGAGCCTGTTGCGCCTCGGACATCCCCTGGGCCGCTGCCTTGCCGTACCAGAACGCCGCCGCTTTCAGATCCTTGTCGACCCCGTTCGCCTCGACATAGGCCTGCGCGACGTTGAACTGCGCCTTGGCGTGGCCCTGCTCAGCTGCCTTCATGAACCAGCCGAAGGCCGCTGCCGGGTCACGGTCCACGTCGGTGCCGGTCGCATAGGCGACGCCGAGATTGTGTTGCGCCAGCGCGTAGCCTTGCTCTGCCGAGAGCGTATAGAGCCGCACCGCCTCCTTCGCGTCACGCTCTACGCCGCGGCCATCACTATACATTAGCGCCAGATTGTATTGACCGGCGGCATCACCCGTATCGGCAGCAGTTCGGAACCATCGTGCTGCTTCCACCTGATCCTCGGCGACACCTGTCCCGCTCACATACATCAGGCCAACGTTTAGCTGCGCCGTCTTGTCCCCGTTCTCCGCCGCCTGTTTGAACAGATCGAAAGCAGCGGCCCGGTCCTGCGCCACACCCTGCCCCTGCAGGTACATGATCGCGAGATTGAATTGCGCAGCCGCATACCCGCCCTCGGAAGCATTCCGGTACCAGCGCGCCGCAACTTCGTCGTCGCGCGAAACGCCCTGCCCCGTGGCGTAGAGTAAGCCTAGCTTGAATTGCGCCAGTGGAAACTTCTGCGCCGCCGAAAGGCGGTACCAGCGGAGCGCCTCTTCAATGTTTGGCTTGACGCCTTCGCCCTTGAAATACTTCTGCGCCAGCTCGTACTGGGCAATGGCATGCCCGCTCTCGGCGGCCCGCCTGAACCACCTGACGGCATCGACCTCGTTTCGGGCCACGCCGCGGCCCTCCATCAGCATTGCTGCCAGATTATATTGCGCCGGCACGTTGCCGCCTTCAGCAGACTTCTGGAACCAGCGAAACGCTTCGGCATCATCCTGCTTGGCGCCTTTCCCGGTGAAGTAGGCCCAGGCGATGCGAAACTGCGCGTAGATGTCCCCGTTCTCCGCAAGCACTCGGTCCTGCTCTGTCGGGACAGGGGGCATTTCTGCGAGCGCCGGGAAAAATGACGTGCCGAGCGCAAGTGCGGCAACAAGGCCGAAAACGGCGGGTTTCATCCATTCCTCCCGATGGCAACGCATTCGGGGAACGTTAAGCAACGAAGAGTTGATTCGCCATCGGATTTCCCTTCGACAGAGACGCAACAGTCGATCCGCCTTGCGCATTGGCGAACCGCCGGGAAGACGCGAACATTCGCCGCACGCGCCTCTATCGGCCGTCAGTTCGTCGCGCCGACGGCCGTTTCGTCCGGAATATCGTTCAGCCGGACGAAGCTATAGCCCTTCGCCTTGAGGTCGAGGATGCCGCGCGCGACGCCGGCGCCGGCGGAATGGGTCGGCTGGTTGATATGGGCGATGATGACGTCGCCGTCCTTGGCTGCCCGGATGCGCTTCTCAGCGAGGGCAGCGCCGAGCAGCGAACCGCCGTCGCCGTTCACCGAATAGCCGGCGATGCGATACCCCATCGCGCGGATCTGGCCCATCGACGAATGGGTATACTTGGCGGTCGCGCCGCGGAACCAGCGCGGCGCCGGCAGGCCTTGCGCCTTGATCGCCGTCGCTCCGCCGTCGACTTCGGCCGCGACCGCTGCCGCGGAGCCGGCCGCCGCCAGACCATAGACGGAGACTTTCACGTCGATCGGCGGCACGTGCATCGCGCCGTGATCCTCGATTTCGAAGAGATCCGGATGGGCCTTCATCACCTCGACGACGAGGCCGTTGCGCCTCAGCCAGCGCGCGGTCACGAAGATCGTCGCCGGGATGCGGTTTTCGATGAGCGTGCCAAGGATGCGCATGTCGGTCGCACCGCTGCAGGCATCGAGCGTCAGGGCCACACGCGGCGCCGCTCCCTTGCCATCCGGGTTTGTCGGCAGGCGCAGATCCGGCTCGACGAGGCCGGACGCCGCGCTGGCCGAGTGTGCGAGCAGGGCGAAGGCGAAAAATGGGAGTGCAGCGGCTTTCATGGCAATCCGGGGAAGCGAAAAAAGTGGCAGATCTTTGAAACGACAGAAACCCGCCTTTTGCGAGGCGGGTTTCCTGGATGTAGCCGGGCAGTCCTGCCCGAAGCTTGATCAGCGCTCGGCGAAACTCGGTTAGCGCTGCGCGAAGCTTTGTTAGCGCTGCGCGACCGGGCGGACCAGCGGCGTGACGCGGCGGATGGTGACGCGGCGATTCTGCTGTTCGGCTTCCTGCGTGCGAACTTTAAGGAAGCGCTCGCCGTAGCCCTGGGTCACCAGGTTTTCCGGCGGGATGCCGTAGACCTCGGTCAGCAGCGACGCGACCGATTCGGCGCGCTTGTCCGAAAGCACGAGGTTGGAGCGGTCCGAACCGACGGCATCGGTGTGGCCTTCGATAAAGAAGGTTTCACCCGGATCCTTCGCAAGGATCTTCTCCATCGCGGCTGCGACCTTGCGCATGGTCTTGGCCTGCGACATCGACACCTCGGCGCTGCCCGTCGGGAAGGTGATCGTGTCGAGGTCGACACGACGAACCTTGTCGCGCAGGCGGGCGGAGTGACGGACCTCGTCGATCGTGTAGACGCGCTCGACGGGCTCCACCGGCGGCTCGGCCAGGAACTCGTAGTAGTCGCGATCAGGGTCGTCCGAAACGTCGGCGATATAGTCACGCACCGGGATGCGCAGGCGCATCGGCGGCAGTTCGTAGCCGACGTCGATAATCGCCGGGCGCGGACCTTCGTCACGCTCGGGAGCATAGATCATCAGGTACTCGTTGCCGTCGCGGTCGACGCGCGAGCGCTGCAGGATGTCACCGTAACGGTTGTAGACGGTGACGATCCGGTAGCCGCCTGGGCGCAGGATGGTTTCGCGGGTGCGGCCGCGCGGAAGCTGATCGTAGTAGGTCTCTTCCGCATCGTGACGCAGGCGCGGACGGTCGTCGCCCCGCACAAAGATCTGGTCGCCGACGCCGAGGATCACGCGGTTGTCGACCTGCTCGACGACCTTCACCTCGGTCACGTTGTTGGTGATGTTGTTGACGGTCGTGTTGTTGTTGATCACCGTGTTGTTGATGACGGTGTTGTTGACGATGTTGGTCGTCTCCGGAACCACGAAGACCGGCGCCTCGTCGACACGTGTGCCCTTTTCGTTGAGGTTGGCCTCGATCTTCTGCGGCAGGTCGGCCGGGATTTCGGCGGCAATTGCAGCCTGGGCTGCAGCATCGTCCGCCGGCGGCGCTGCGTCTTCTTCCTTGGCGCGCAACTCCTCGCGCAGCTTCTGGCGCTGTTCGCGCGCCTGGTTGCCGCCCGAATTGTCGGCATCCTTGTCGCTGTCGAGCACGGCCGCACCGTTTTCGACCGGCAGAACGACGGTCTCGTCGGTCGCCGCCGGGTCTTCGGCGATCTTCGCCTTCTCTTCTTCCGTGCGAGTGTCGACCACTTCCGGAACCGGCTGCTGCACCTGCGGCTGCTCGGCGGTCGCCGGCTGCTCAGTCCCCGGGACCGGCTGGCCTTCGCCGGTTTGCGGCTGCTCCGTGCCAGGCACAGGCTGGCCTTCGCCGGTCTTAGGCTGTTCAGCGCCAGGCACAGGCTGGCCTTCGCCCGTCTGGGGTTGCTGCTCCGTGCCTGGCGCCGTTTCGGTCGGCGCAGGCTGTTCGCTTGCCTTCTGCTCTTCCGTCACGGGCGGCTGCTCGCCGGCCTTCTGCTCCTCAGTGGTCGCGGGCTGCTGCGCCGCCTTGCCCCCTTCCGGCGGGCATGCGGTGGATGCGTCCTGACCTTCCGGAACGACACAGTCGCGGGGCTGAGCCTGCTCGGCAGCCTTCTGCTGTTCTTCAGCCGCCTTCTGCTGCTCGGCAGCCTGACGGGCAGCCTCTTCCTCCGCGGCCTTCTGCTGTTCAGCGGCTTTCTGCTGCTCTTCCGCAGCCTTCTGCTCTTCCGCAGCCTTCTGCTCGTCGGCAGCCTTCTGCTCGTCGGCGGCCTTCTGCTGTTCGGCGGCCTGACGGGCAGCCTCTTCCTCCGCAGCTTTCTGCTGCTCGGCGGCCGCGCGGGCAGCCTCTTCCTCAGCCGCCTTCTGCTGCTCAGCGGCTGCGCGGGCAGCCTCCTCTTCAGCCGCCTTCTGCTGCTCGGCGGCTGCACGGGCCGCCTCTTCTTCCGCAGCCTTCTGCTGTTCGGCGGCCGCGCGGGCTGCCTCTTCTTCCGCAGCCTTCTGCTGTTCGGCGGCCTGGCGGGCAGCTTCTTCTTCAGCAGCCTTCTGCTGTTCGGCGGCCGCGCGGGCTGCCTCTTCTTCCGCAGCCTTCTGCTGCTCGGCGGCCTGGCGAGCGGCTTCCTCTTCAGCGGCCCTCTGCTGTTCGGCCGCCTGACGCGCAGCCTCTTCCTCGGCCTGGCGCTGCTTCTGCAGCAGCAGTTCTTCGTCGGACTGACCACCGCCCTCCTGTGCAACCTCGAATGGCTTCATCAGGCTATCGGCGACGGCGGGCGGAACCGCGACGGACACCGACAGCACCGGCAGCGCGACGGTCGCAAACAGTTTGGATCGAATCGACATTTGTCTTCCTTCCTCTTCCTGGGAGGTCCTGGTCCCGCATCCTCTTCCCGCTCTATGACACGCCGAAGAATGATGCGTACGCGAATGCTCACGGGGCCTTGACCCAAGGTTCCGGCTTTTTTGTGTTGCCCGCGACGCATGCCGTCACGCGCAAAAGCCGAACCACGCGCCGGTTCCTTGATAAGGGCTAACGCAGGCAAGATTAACCGCCGCTGAACGCGTCGTTCATGTTCATTGCGAGGGTCGCCATCGCAATCTGCGGTCGAAATCCGATTCGCAGTGAGCACCTTCGCTTTCCTGTTGATTTTTACAGGGAAAGAGTACGAATATCGCCGCAACCGGAGGCAAACGCCCCGGTCGAAATTGGTGTCCGTGAAGAAGAAAAGACCGGGCGCCGACCAACAGAGAGGACTATCATGCGTATTTCCAGACGGCTGGCAGCCGCCGCATCGGCTGCCGTTTTCGTGCTCATGGCAGGCTCGGCCATGGCCGACGGCGAAAAGGTCGTTATCGGCACGGAAGGCGCCTACCCGCCCTTCAACAACCTCGAAGCGGACGGTACGCTGACGGGCTTCGACATCGACATCGCCAAGGCGCTGTGTGCGGAAATGAAGGCGGAATGCACCTTCGTCACGCAGGACTGGGACGGCATCATTCCGGCGCTGATCGCCAAGAAGTTCGACGCCATCGTCGCGTCCATGTCGATCACCGCCGAGCGCAAGGAAAAGGTCGACTTCACCAACAAATACTACAACACGCCGCCGGCCATCGTCGTACCGAAGGATTCGCCGATCACCGAGGCGACCGAGGCAGCGCTTGCCGGCAAGACGCTCGGCGCGCAGGGTTCCACCACCCACTCCAACTATGCCGAGGCGCATATGAAGGGTGCGGACATTAAGCTCTATCCGACCGCTGACGAGTACAAGCTCGACATCGCCAACGGCCGCATCGACGCCGTCATCGACGACGTCGTCGTGCTCTCCGAATGGCTGAAGACGGCTGACGGCGCCTGCTGCAAGCTGCTTGGCACCCTGCCGATCGACCCGGTCATCAATGGCGAAGGCGCCGGCATTGCCGTGCGCAAGGGCGACGACGCGCTGCGCGAAAAATTCAACAAGGCGATCGAAGCGATCCGCGCCAACGGCAAGTACAAGGAAATCAACGAAAAGTACTTCCCGTTCGACGTTTATGGCAGCTAATTGACGGGCTCCGACGCGATTTCCTAGTGAATCATGTCGGAGAAACGTCAGTTCATGCGAAAAATGCAACGGCGGATGGCTTGCCCTTCCGCCGTTTTTGTTTGACAAGAGCCTAAAACACAGCGCGATCGATACACACAAAAACGGCGCAAAGGGGAAACTTCTGACATGAGCGGGTTGTTTGCCGGCTTCTATTCCATCCTCTCCTGGATCGGATCGATCGTCGATCCATTCTGTGGCCCGGTCGGGGTCTTTCGCTGGCTGGCGCCCGGCACCTTGCTGGCCTGCGGCGACACGGGCTGGGGCGACGATATTGCCTACGGCTTCGTCGTGACCGCGAGCCTTGCCATCGCGACGCTGCCTGTCGGCCTGCTGATCGGCTTTTTCGTCGCTCTCGGAAAGCAGTCCGAAGAGCGCACCGTGCGGCTCGCCGCCAATGTCTACACGACGATCTTCCGCGGGCTGCCAGAACTGCTGACGCTTTTCATCGTCTATTACGGCCTGCAGATCCTCGTTCAGCAATTGCTGGGGACGTTCGGCTACGGGGGCCCGGTCGAGATCAACGCCTTCTTCGCCGGCATGATCGCGCTCGGCGTCGTCTTCTCCGCCTATTGTTCGGAAGTGCTGCTCTCCGCCTTCAAGGCCATTCCGCACGGACAGTACGAGGCCGGCGACGCCCTTGGTTTCCATCGCAACAGGACCATGCGCCTCATCATCCTGCCGCAACTCGTGCGCATCGCGCTGCCCGGTCTCGGCAATCTCTGGATGGCGCTGCTCAAGGACACCGCCCTCGTCTCGGTCGTGGGCCTGACGGACATCCTGCGCCAGACCGGCGTCGCCGCCCGGGTGACCAAGCAAGCCTTTGAATTCTATGGTGTGGCCTGCGTGCTCTTCCTGATCCTCGCGATGATATCCTCGATCGTCTTTGCGAATCTGGAACGCTGGACCAAACGTGCGGAGATGGGCCGATGACCGCTGTTGCAACGATGATCCCGCCGCAGGCCCCGCCTCCGGTTCCGCCAAAACCCTATACGCTATCCCGCTTCGTCGGCAGCGTTGCGCTCGGCATCTGGCTCGCACTTGGCGTCGGCATCTTCCTGACCGTCGTCAACGGTTGGGACCCGGAGAAGTTCGCGAAATACGGTCCGCGTTTCCTCTCCGGCCTCGGCGTCACGCTGATGCTGGTCTCGATCTCGATCGTGCTGGGCGCCATTCTGTCGCTGCCGATCGCCTTTGCCCGCATGTCGAAGAACAGGCTCTGGTCGTGGCTCGCCTATGGCTATGTCTATTTCTTCCGCGGCACGCCGCTGCTCGCGCAGCTCTTCCTGATCTATTACGGCCTCGGCAGTTTCCGCCCGCAGCTCGAAACGGTCGGCCTGTGGTGGTTCTTCCGCGATGCCTGGAACTGCGCGCTCTTCGCCTTCACGCTCAACACCGCAGCCTACCAGGCGGAAATTCTGCGTGGCGCGATCCAAAGCGTGCCGCGCGGCCAGCGTGAAGGTGCCGCCGCCCTCGGCCTGCCCGAGCGCGTCGCCTTCTGGAAGATCATCCTGCCGCAAGCGATGATCGTGGCGCTGCGCCCCTATGGCAACGAAATCATCCTGATGATCAAGGGTTCGGCGATCGTCGCGATCGTCACCGTCTTCGACCTGATGGGCGAAACCCGTTACGCCTTCTCGCGCACCTTCGACTTCCAGATGTATATCTGGGCAGCCATTCTCTACCTGATCATGGTCGAGATCCTGCGCAACATCTGGAGCCTGCTGGAAGCGCGGCTGACCCGTCACCTCAAGCGCTAAAGTTTGTCAGCGGCTTTGCGATAACGACATGCGAAGTATCAAAGACTGAAAGCGCAAGGAGCGAATCTGAAAGATCGCGATGCGCTTTAGGTCCGCAAGTCACCACCGGAAAAGCTTGGCAGCACTCTTCGCAAGGTGCTGCCAAGCTTTTGTTATTTCTACGAAAGTTTCATTTCGGGGCAAACATTAGCCCTTGATTAAGAAATCAAGCGTTTCATCATAGAGACCACCTTTGAGAGAAGTGAGGTCCTCATGACAAACGAGATGGAACTTCAGCTTAAGGGCTATGGCCTGACGACGGCCCAGATCCTCTATCACATGCCGGATCATCCGACCTTCCTCCAGACCTATGTCTGGCAGCACTACGACATCGCGCCCGACTTTCCGGAGATGCGCAGCTTCCTGAAATTCTGGCAGGAAAAACTGGATGGGCCGCTGCATTCGGTGCGCTATGTGCACCGCAAGCTGATCTCGGCAACGGAATGGCGGGCGCTGAAGGGCGAGTTCATCCTGCACTGAACCGCCGGCCGAAACTGATGAGCCTAAGTGGCCGTTCGGTCAGGCTACCCGCATTGCAATCGGCATGCCTGGACTACCGCGATGGCGCAGGCGTTCAGGCCCCCTCCAGGCGACGCGCCCTCAAACATGCACTTCCCCATGCGCCAATTCCCCTTCGCCCGGCTCCCTGTGCAGCGAGCCGTAGAGCACCAGCGCATAGAACAGCAACACGCCAACGATCACCGGCCAGCCGGATATGGGACCAAGCGCCGCATTCTGGGCGACATCGGCCCAGGAGCGCACGTGGCCGAAGGGCTCGCCATTGGTCGAGATCTTCGGCGAGGAAATCTTCAGCGTCCAGGCAAGCAGCAGGATCAGATACATCCAGCAATAGTTGCGCTGCAGCCGCCGGCAGACGGCCTCACGGTAACTCATCAGGAAGGCCGGCCTGCGCAGGCTCTTGGCGATCGCCACCGCCCAGTTGAGGTTCGGCGTTCCGTCCGGTGCGAGGATCTGCGCGAAATACCCCCGCTCCAATTGCCTGACGCGCGCCCGGTAGACATCGAAGAAGCGATAGCGCCGCGCTTCGATGAGCAGCAGCAGGGTGATCAGCAGCATCGCGAAGAGCAGCACGCTATGGTGCGACGACGGGGTCGACAGGGAAACGGAGAGCAGCGCGGCGGCGACGGTGATCGCCCAGTTGGAAGTCCGGTCGATGCGATCGCGCCAGCCGGCCATGCGGCCCAATTCGCCGCGGTAATAATGCACGACTGCGTTGATCTGCTCCTGCGATGACTGCGGCAGCGGCGGCCCCTTCGGCTCCTTGATCTCCGTCGTTATCACCAATGGACCAAGTTCGGCGGACATTGGCGTTCCTCCCATGTTTTCTTATGGTTATGATGATGACTCCATTCCTCCGCCCGATAAATCCCGCTGCCCCACGCGTCGCCGTTTTTTCCCTTCGAAAGGGCTAAATTTCTGTATCTTTTCGCAATCCATGCGTGAGCGGCCGCGGTAAACGATCGCCGACGGTGATTGCCAAAGTCCCTTTGCGGACGTAAGAAGCGGCGATGACCCAGAAGAGCACGAAAATCGACGAGGAAGCGTTGGCGGAAGCCTATCACCGCGCCCTCTCCCTGGAAAAATCCGGCAACTTCGATGCCGCTGCGGACGCCTATGCCGAAGTGCTGGCGCTCGACCCGGAAGACCACGGCGGCGCTGCCGTGCGGCTGGCTTCGATGGGGCGCGGCGAGACGCCGGTGAAGGCGCCTGACGCCTATGTCGCCACGCTCTTCGACCAGCATGCCGAGGTCTTCGACAACGTGCTCGTCGATCAGCTCGGCTATTGCGTACCCCTGCTCGTTCGCCAGCGGCTGCAGGCACTCGAACTCGGCCCGTTCGATCGCGTGCTCGATCTCGGCTGCGGCACGGGCCTTACCGGCGGTGCGCTCCGCGACATGGCTGACGATATCACTGGCGTCGACCTCTCCGAAAACATGGTCGAGATTGCGCATGAGAAGGATCTCTACGAGACGCTCTACGTCGCCGAAGCCGTCGATTATCTCGACGACAATGACGACGAGCCCTTCGACCTGATCGTCGCGACCGACGTGCTTCCCTATATGGGCGCGCTCGAGGCGCTGTTCTTCGGCGCCGTCGACAATCTGGTGCCCGGCGGCCTGCTGATCTTCTCCAGCGAGACGCTGCCGGCCGAAACCTTCGGCGGCCGCGATTTCATGGTCGGTCCGCACCAGCGCTTCGCCCATGCCGAAAGCTACCTGCGCAACCGTCTCGCGGCCACCGGCTTCGAGATCGTCGAGGTCGGCGACATCACCGTGCGCATGGAAGAAGGCGAACCGATCGCCGGCCATCTGGTGATCGCCCGCTTCAAGCCCTGATTGATCTCAGGCCGCTCGCATAATTCCTCAAATCGAAATCGATCTGAGGATAAAATTATGCAGCAGATTAAAAGCGTTACAGCGTCCCTTCCGCGTCTTGAATGGCGCGCGTCGCTACAGGCGAGCATCGAATGATGCCTCCCTTCGCTCTTTTCCCCATCCGCGCCATCGGCTACACCAATGCGAAAGCAATGGGAGTATTCGAAAAATGGCAAAGGTCGCATTCATCGGTCTCGGCGTCATGGGCTATCCCATGGCCGGCCACCTCAAGGTCCGCGGCGGACACGAGCTGACGGTCTACAATCGTACCTTCGCCAAGGCCGAGAAATGGGCCGCCGAGTTCGGCGGCCGCGCGGTGCGCACGCCGGCCGAAGCGGCCGACGGCGCCGAGTTCGTTTTTTCCTGCGTCGGCAATGACGACGACCTGCGCTCGGTGACGACGGGCAAGGACGGCGCTTTTGAAACGCTTGGCGCGGGCGCCGTCTTCATCGACAACACCACCGCCTCCGCCGAGGTCGCCCGCGAACTCTACGAAGCGGCGAAGGCGCGCAACGCCCACTTCATCGATGCGCCGGTTTCCGGCGGCCAGGCCGGCGCCGAAAACGGCGTGCTGACGGTGATGTGCGGCGGCGACGAGCCGGTCTTCGATCGTGCCAAGCCCATCATTGAAGCCTTTGCCCGCATGGTCGGCCTGATGGGCCCGGCCGGCGCCGGACAGATCACCAAGATGATCAACCAGATCTGCATCGCCGGCCTCGTCCAGGGGCTTGCCGAAGGCATTCACTTCGGCAAGAAGGCCGGGCTCGATATCGAGAAGGTCGTCGACGTCATCTCCAAGGGCGCCGCCGGCTCCTGGCAGATGGAGAACCGCCACAAGACGATGAACGCCGGCAAGTATGACTTTGGCTTCGCGGTCGACTGGATGCGCAAGGACCTCGATATCGTGCTGGCAGAAGCCCGCCGCAACGGCGCCAAGCTGCCCGTGACCGCCCTCGTCGACCAGTTCTACGGCGACGTTCAGGCCATGGGCGGCAACCGCTGGGATACATCCTCGCTGCTCGCCCGCCTCGAAAAATGAGCCTCGGCCCGTCCTCGACCGCAGACGAGATCATCGCTCACCTGCGGTCCCTTGGCTCTGAAGGCAATGTCGCCGGCATGGCGCGCTTCGGCATCGTCACCGATGCCGCCCTCGGCCTCTCCAATGTCGAGCTGCACAAGGTGAGGCGGCAGGTGAAAGCCGATCACCCTCGCGCGCTGGAACTCTGGCAGTCCGGCATCCGCGAGGCGCGCATCCTGGCCGCCTTCACGGCCGAGCCGACCGTGCTGACACTGGAAGAGGCGCGCCGCTGGGCGGACGATTGCAATTCCTGGGAAGTCGTCGACACCGTTGCCGACCTTTTCGTCGCCGCCCGCTTCGAGCGCGAATTGATCCCGGAATTCGCCGCCGACGAACGCGAGTTCGTCCGCCGCATCGCCTTTGCGATGATTGCAACCGCCGTAGTCCACCTGAAAAAGGAACCGGACGCGACGCTCCTCAGCTGGCTGCCGCTGATCGAAAAGCACGCAGGCGACGAGCGGAATTTCGTCAAGAAGGCAGTCAACTGGGCGCTCAGGCAGATCGGCAAGCGCAATCCCGCCTGCCACGATCCGGCACTGGCGCTCGCGGAACGCCTGGCCGCAAGCACGAACCGCGCCGCCCGCTGGACGGGCAAGGACGCGGTTCGCGAACTTAGGAGCGACAAGGTGCTCGCACGGCTCGGCCTCGGTCAAAGCCCAGCCCGTTAGCGCAGGCGCCTCAGTCCTCGGAGGATTTCGCCTGATCGATCACCATGTAGTCGAGCGGAAGCTCGGTCGTGTACTTGATCTGCTCCATGGCGAAGGCGGAGGAGACGTCACGGATCTCGATCTTGGCGATCATGCGCTTGTAGAATGCATCATAGGCAGCGATATCCGGCACGACCACGCGCAACAGATAGTCGACGTCACCGCTCATGCGGTAGAATTCCACCACCTCGGGAAACTCGGAGACCACCTCGGAGAAACGGCGAAGCCATTCCATCGAGTGCGAATTCGTGCGGATCGACACGAACACCGTGACCTTGGTGTTGATCTTCACCGGATCGAGAAGGGCGACGCGACGGCGGATGACGCCATCCTCTTCCATCTTCTGGATGCGCCGCCAGCACGGTGTGGTCGAAAGTCCCACCTTCTTGGCAAGGTCGGCAACGGCCAGCGTGGAATCCTCCTGCAGCAGGCGCAGGATTTTGCGGTCTAGGCGGTCCATGAAAGTCCCTCTCGAATTATTTTTCCCTCTATAGCGCGAAATTGGTGAAGATAAAGAAAATTGTTTCAGGCCGTGAGCATAATCACCCGCTCCCGCAGGAACGGCAGAACATCGGCCTCGAACCAGGGATTGCGCTTCAGCCAGCCGGTGTTGCGCCAGCTCGGATGCGGCAGCGGCAGAATGGCGGGATCCCTATTGCGCAGCGCGTAGCGCCGCCAATCCTTCACCGTCTCGGTCATCGATTTCGGACAGTCCGGACCAATATGCCAGCGCTGCGCATAGTGGCCGATCGCCAGCACCAGCTCGACCTGCGGCATCAGATCCATCACCCGCTGCCGCCACAACGGCGCGCATTCCCGGCGCGGCGGCAGGTCGCTGCCGTGGGCGTCATAACCCGGAAAGCAGAAGCCCATGGGCACGATCGCAAACTTCCCCGGATCGTAGAAGGCCTCGCGGTCCACCCCCAGCCACTGCCGGAGCCGATCGCCGGACGCATCGTTGAAGGGCAGCCCGCTGTCATGCACGCGAAGTCCGGGCGCCTGCCCGGCGATCAGGATGCGCGCGGCCGTCGAGATCACCGCCACCGGTCGCGGCTCATGCGGCAGCCGGTCGTCATCGCCGCGCATCGGGCTGTCGCGACAGATGCGGCAGGCAGCAATCGCAGCCCGCAGCCGCTCCAGGTCCGGGAGACCGTTCTCAGACATCACCAATACTCGCAAACAATGCGGTCAGGCGCTCCAGCAGCCAGCCCCTGATCGTCTCCAGCCACCCGTCGACCAGATGCGGGCCTTCGTCCGGATGGCCGTTCGTCCGGCGCCATTCCTGCGGCGCCGTGAACTCGCCTCCCCAAAGGCCGCGCCGCTCCTTCTCCGCCCGCGCCTCTTCCACCTGGTAGCGCCCGTAACTGACCGCGTAGCCGGAGAGCACCATCTCCCGGCCGACATCACGCCCGCCTGCCTCGCAGGTCCCAAGGTCGCGACCGTAGCGGTCGCGTCCATGGAAGCGGCAGCGCACATCGCCCGCCGAAATCAGCGCTCTCAGGCGATCACGCGCCTCACGGCCGCAATCCCACGTCCCGCCGTCGCGCTCGCAGCGTTGGTCCAGTTCCGGCGCATCGATCCCCTCGATGCGGATGCGCTTGCCATCAAGGCGAAGGCTGTCGCCGTCGCTTGCCGTGGCGAGACCACGCGCCTCGCCAGTTGCCGCGCGCTCCGCCACCGGCAGTTTGTCGGCGAAGTAGGCGCCGATCGAAAGGATCAGAAGAAAGATCCACCCGACGCGCATCCCGCCACGGCCGGCCGGTCGCGATCGGCCCACAGGGCCTCCGCCTCGCCCGCCGGTGAAGCGGTATCTCGTCCGGCTCGATTTCACGTTTCCTGCACCTCGATCGTTACGCGCGTTCCCAACACACTCGGGGCGCATCATGAATACACATGATTCCAAAAGCTTGGAGGCGAAATCTCATGCGCCGGCTCTCGCTTTCGGCCGAAAGACACCCCCGCGCCACAATGGTTGTCGAATCCTTCACGGCCGGCAGCAACTTCTTAAGGATTGCTCACTAGACTGCAAGGAAACCATAACCTTCGCATAAGAGCATGAGTATCGCCGCCAGCACCTCGACAGATAAGATCATTGTCGACAAGTCGCGAAACCATCGAAACAAGGCCGTTTCGAGGACGGTCCGCGCGACGCGCGAACGGCTGCAAGCGGGCTCGTCCGCGCCTTCGGGCTTCGAGCGCGAGATGCTCAATCTTTACATCGGTTCCGTCCTGCATGGCGCCATTGCCGTCCCGGTGCTCGTCACCCTGATTGCCGCCGTCGGGGTCTATCTCTCCGGCAATCTCAGCATCGTCCTCTGGGCGGTCATGACCCTTTCGGCGCATGCGGTGACGCTCGTGCTGGCAAGGAAGGCCCGCAAGAAGGACATCAGCGCGGAAAAGGTTCCGGTCTGGCGCCGGCGCCTGCTGCTCGCCCAGGTGTTGATGGGTCTCTGCTGGGCGGCCCTCGTTGCTCAGGATTGCGCGACCTGCGGCGATGTCCGCCTCGGCTTTTTCGTCGGCACTGCACTGCTCTTCGCGCTCGCCGTCACCGCCATGGGCACATTCCTGTTGCGCAATGCCCTGCTGTGCACGTTCACACCCGTGATCGCCGCATTGGCCTTCGTCTCGCTGACGACGGGCAATCAGACCTATATCGGCCTCACCGGCATCATTTCGCTGTCTCTGCTCTTCCTCGTGGTCATGACCGACCGCATGAACCGCGCCAATGTCCACATTCTCTCGGTTCAATCGGAGAAGGACGATCTGATCGCCGAGCTCGAAGTGGCAAAATCGATGTCGGATGAAGCGCGGCGCCGGGCGGAGGAAGCGAACCTCGCCAAGTCGCGCTTCCTGGCATCCATGTCGCATGAGTTGCGCACGCCGCTGAACGCCATCCTCGGCTTTTCCGAAGTCATGTCGACGGAAGTCCTGGGCCCGCTCAGCAACCCGACCTACAAGGAATACACCAACGATATTCATCGTTCCGGCGAACACCTGCTGAACCTGATCAACGAAATCCTCGACCTGTCGCGCATCGAGGCCGGCCGCTACGATCTGAACGAGGACGCAGTCAGCCTTGTCGAGATTGCCGAGGACTGCGTTGGCATGGTGCAGTTGAGGGCGCGCGCCAAGAACATCACCATCCACTCGCAGTTCGAAGCTGGCATGCCCTCGGTCTGGGTCGACGAAAAGTCGATGCGGCAGGTCATCCTCAATCTGCTGTCGAATGCGGTGAAGTTCACCAATGCCGGCGGCGAAATCACCTTCAAGTGCGGCTGGACCGCTGGCGGCGGACAATATCTGTCGATCAAGGACAATGGTCCGGGCATCCCCGAGGAGGAAATCCCGATCGTTCTATCGGCCTTCGGCCAGGGCTCGATCGCGATCAAGAGCGCCGAACAGGGCACCGGCCTCGGCCTGCCGATCGTCCAGGCCATTCTCGCCAAGCACAATGGCGAATTCATCCTGCGCTCCAAGCTTCGGGAAGGCACGGAGGCGATCGCCATCCTGCCGGCCCGCCGTGTGCTTGAAAGCCTGCCGCCGGTCGAGGACGTGGCGGCCCCGGTCCGCCGTCGCAAGAGTTTCGCCTGATCCCCATGCGCTGAAGCAATTCATGCTTGCCGCCGAAAGCGCGCGGCGCCGTCAGCGCCACTGCAAGGCACACCTTAATTCCGGAGCGAATTAAGGATAAAATTGCAAGATTAAGGTCGGATACCGCCACGCTTGCATCGCAATCACGATAGCCGAAGGTCGGACGTCCCTTCTGCCCCTCGCCAGGGCCATGTCGCTCGACCGCGTGGCGCGACGGAAGGAGCGCTGTGGCATGAACATATTCACTGATGAAACCAGGGAGCCGACAAGGCGTGAATTCCTCTATCTCTCCACCGGTATTGCCGGCGCCGTCGGAGTGGCGGGCGCTTCGTGGCCGTTCTTGGACCAGATGAACCCTGACGCCTCGACATTGGCGATGGCCTCGATAGAGGTCGACGTAGCCTCGCTTGAGGAGGGAGCGTCGATGACGCTCAAGTGGCGGAGCCGCCCGGTCTTCATCCGCAACCGGACGCCCAAGGAGATCGAGGCGGCGAAGGCGGTCGCGATGGACGAGCTCAAGGACCCGGTGGCGCGTAACGCCAATCTTCCCAAGGACCAGCCGGCCACCGATCTTGCGCGTTCGGCCGGAGAGGGCCGAGAGAACTGGCTCGTGATGGTCGGCGTCTGCACCCATCTCGGCTGCATCCCGCTCGGCCAGTCGGGCGACTATGGCGGCTGGTTCTGCCCCTGCCACGGCTCACACTACGACACGGCCGGCCGCATTCGTAAGGGTCCCGCCCCGGAGAATCTGGCGATACCGCCGATGACGTTTATCTCCGATACCGTCATCAAGATCGGTTAGAGCGCCGTGCGTCCAGACGAACGTACAAAGGACGCTCTAACTAAGCGCAGGTTTCGCTGCGGGATGTGTCGCCTCAGTTCATGAAGCCGTCGAAGATCACGACGTAACCGGCATAGACGGCATTGGCGATGATCAGGCAGAGGCAGGCGAAAGAACCGAGATCCTTGGCGTTCTTGCCCATTTCCGAGATTTCCGGCGATACGCGGTCGACGATCTCCTCGATCGCCGTGTTGATCGCCTCGAAGGCCATCATCAGCAGGAACAGGATCGCCATCGCCACGAATTGGAAGAAGGTCGCGCCGACGATGACGAAGGCAACCATGGCAATGCCGAAAGCGATCAACTCATGGCGGAAAGCAGCTTCGCTGATCAGCCGTTTCGCGCCACCCAGCGAATAGCTGGCGGCTGCGAAGAGATGGCGAATGCCGGTCTGCTTCTCGACAGGACTCGTCTGGCCAATGCGGTGCGTGGTGTTCTTGGCGTCCATTTCTTCTCGACAGGGCTTGAAACTGCGCTTGCTTCGACATCGTGAATGAGGCGAATGCAAGGCGTTCCCGGTTGCGGCGGCCTGCTGCATGTATCCGTAGATCCTTTCCGATCCAGGGATAAAACATGCAACACTTCAAAGTGCTGCAGCGACCTTCGCGCGTCTGACGAGACGCGCGGCGCTGTCAGACCATAGTTAGGGCTGCATGTGCGCTTTGGATAGGCGAGAAGCACGTGACCATCAAGGCCCGCCATGCGCGGGAATGGCGCCCGCGACAGGCTTTGGACAGCAATTGGCCGGCTTTGCTGCGAAAGCCGGCCGTATCTCGATTATTCCTTGTTGCTGACGCCAGCCTGCGCGAAGGTCGCCATGCCACTGTGGCAGGCAGCCGCTGCCTTGACGATGCCGGCGGCAAGTGCGGCCCCCGTGCCCTCGCCGAGCCGCATGCCGAGCGCCAGCAGCGGCGTCTTGCCGAGCTTCTCGATCGCGCGGATATGGCCCGGTTCGCCCGAGACATGGCCGATCAGGCAGTGGTCGAGGGCCGACGGATTGGCCGCCTTCAAGATCGCCGCGGCCGCAGTCGCCACGTAGCCGTCGATGATGACGGGCACCTTCTGCACGCGGGCGGCGAGGATGGCACCCGCCATCGCCGCGATCTCGCGGCCGCCGAGGCGGCGCATCAGCTCCAGCGGATCGGAAAGGTGATCGCGATGCAGCGCCACCGCCTTCTCGACAGCCGCGATCTTGCGCTTCAGCACCTCGCCTTCGGAACCGGTACCCGGACCGACCCATTCCTCGGCCGTGCCGCCATAGAGGCCGAGATTGATTGCGGCCGCGATCGTCGTGTTGCCGATGCCCATTTCGCCGATGCAGAGCAGATCCGTGCCGCCGGCGATCGCCTCCATGCCGAAGGCCATGGTCGCAGCACAATCCCGTTCGGAGAGCGCAGCTTCCTCGGTAATGTCGCCGGTCGGATAGTCGAGCGCCAGGTCGAAGACCTTGAGGCCGAGGTCGTGGCTGACGCAGATCTGGTTGATCGCCGCGCCGCCGGCGGCGAAGTTTTCGACCATCTGCGCAGTGACGGACGACGGGAACGGCGTCACGCCCTGACGGGTGACGCCGTGGTTTCCGGCGAAGATCGCCACCAGAGGCCGATTGACCGCCGGCGCCTTGCCGGTCCAGGCGGCGAGCCAGAAGGCGATTTCTTCGAGACGTCCGAGCGCGCCCGGCGGTTTCGTCAGTTGTGCGTCCCGTTCCCGTGCCGCAACCAGCGCTGCCGAATCCGGCCCCGGCAGGTTGCGCAGCAATTCGCGGAAATCATCAAACGGCAGGCCGCTGGCACTCATGCTGGATATCCTTGCATATCGTGAATCTACGCTCCTCATAGAGGGCGTCGAATTTTCGGGCAACGACATTTGCGCCAATCCACGTCGCCGGAGCATGATCCGTCACGCGATGGACGATTCGACGCACCGCGATCCGGCGCGCTCGTCATGCCCTCACTTGCGGGCCGCCGTGACATCTGCAATGCGGCTGGGGGGTAGATCTTTGGAGGGGCAATGGGCTTTGTGGGCGATTTCTGTGACGACGTGGCGCGCTCGATCGGCTTCCTGAGCCGCATTCCCATGCCGGGACGTCATTTCGTCGGATACGACGGACGGCTGAACCGGGCCGTGCGCGCCTTTCCCCTTGCCGGCATCGTGATCGTCCTGCCCTCCGCTGCCGCTGCCAGCGCGATGTACGCGCTGCAGGTCGGTTCGCTTTTTGCCGCCTTCGTCGTCATCGCTCTCCAGGCGCTGCTGACCGGGGCGCTGCATGAGGATGGGCTCGGTGATACGGCCGACGGCTTTGGCGGCGGTCGCGACCGCGACGCAGCACTAGATATCATGAAGGACAGCCGGGTCGGCACCTATGGTGCCGTCGCGCTCATTCTCTCCTTTGGCTTGCGCGTTTCGGCGCTGGCCTCGATCCTGCCGCTCTTCACGCCGCTCGGCGCCGGCATGGCGATCCTTGGCGTCGCGGCGCTCAGCCGCGCCGCCATGGTCTGGCACTGGTCAAGCCTGCCGCCAGCCCGCAGCGGCGGCGTTGCGGCTTCCGCCGGGGTACCGGACCCGGCCGCCGCGCGCTTCGCACTCGGCTCCGGACTGATTGCAGCCATGCTGCTTTTCTATTTCGCCAAGGTCCCGGCCCTTGGCTTGATCGCGACGATTGCCGCCCTCTTCGTCGCCGTCAAAGGGTTCGGCCGGGTCGCGACGCGCAAGATCGGTGGACATACGGGCGACACGATCGGCGCGACGCAGCAACTCACCGAAATCGCGGTGCTCGGCACCCTTGCGCTGACGGTCTGAAACATCGATATATTCAGGGAAAAATAGAGCAAGGCCATGGAATCTCCCTGCATTCTCGTCTGTTCGATCGATGACAAGACCGGCTACTGTTTCGGCTGCGGCCGAACGCGGGATGAAATCGGCCGCTGGACGCTCTACACCGACGCCGAACGCCGGGCGATCATGACCACATTGCCCGACCGGCTCGAGACGGTCGAACGCAAGCCCCGGCGCGAAACCCGCCGCAGCCGCCTGGCGAGGGAACGCGGCCAAGCATGACCCGTCTCGCCATTCTGCTCTCGATCCTGGCCATCGGTCTCATTCTGCTGATCGTCAACCACGATGCGGGCCGCACCATGGGCCTTGCCAATGAAGATTTCGGCCAATTGGTGTCGCTGGGCGCCATCGCCACGCTGATCGGCGCCGGCATTCTGCAAAGCCGTCGCCGCTTCGGCGAAGGGCTGCGCCAGGTCGCTATTTGGCTCCTCATCACGCTCGCCCTCGTCTCGGCCTATGTCTACCGCTTCGAACTGCAGGGTTTCGGCAATCGCCTGCTCGCCGGCCTCGTTCCCGGCCGCGCGACCGTCATCACCGACAGCGAGGGCCAGCAGGAAGTGGTGCTGCACAAGATGCTGAACGGGCACTTCGAGACCGGCGTGACCGTCAACGGCAAGGACATCAGCATGCTGGTCGATACGGGCGCCAGCAGCATCGCGCTGACCTACGAGGATGCCGAGCGCATCGGCCTCGATCCGGAAAACCTCAGCTATATCGTCACCGTCCTGACGGCCAATGGCCGAGCGCAGGCAGCACCCGTCATGCTCGAGGAAATCTCCGTCGGCCCGATCACCCGTCGCAACATCGGCGCAACGGTCGCCGCCAAGGGGCGGCTCGACCAGAGCCTGCTCGGCATGAGCTTCCTGTCGACGCTCGAGATGCTACAGATGCGCACCGACGAGCTGCGCCTGCGCGACTAGAGCGTCGCTGGTGCAGAACGCACGGCGGAGGACTGTTCAAAGGCGCCGATCGTCGGGCCAAGAGACGAAACCACTGATGCGAGGGGCGCCTCATGGATTTCATGCGACTGCTGAAGTCGATCGAAGAGCTTCTCTACGAGCTCGTCTGCTGGCTGCTTTTCTATCCGCTGACCATGTGGCGCACGCTCCGCCATCCGCAGGCCATGATGCGCTACGCCGACGTCGAGCTCGGCGACGATCTGCCGGAGCAATATTCGGACGCGCTGAGCCCACCGCTCTTTCTGCTGATCACACTGCTCTTGGCACACGGAATGGAACTCGGCCTCGTCAGGCAGGCTGCTCCCTGGACCGCGACGTCGCTGCTTGCCTCCGACTCCAACCTGCTGATGTTTCGGGCCGTCGCCTTCAGCATTCTGCCTTTGCTGATGGCGGTGAAGCTCTTGCGCAACAAGGGCGCCAAGCTGACGCGCGACACGCTGCGCCCGCCCTTCTTCAGCCAGTGCTACGTCACCGCGCCCTTCGCTTTCGCGATCAGCCTCGGCGGCCAGTTGCTGATGGCCGGGCACAACGCCTTCACGCCCGTCGGCGCCGTCTTCGTGGTGGTCTCGATCGGCTGGTATGTCGTCGCCGAGACACGCTGGTTCATGGCGGACCTCGGGCTTTCCGCGATGCGGTCGCTTCTCCAAGTCGTCGTGACGATCCTTCAGGCGCTGCTTGCGATGGCCGTTGCCAGCGTCATCATCGCCTATGCGAGTGGAGCCGTGCCGCTGCCGGCACTCTGACAGCGGATGGCCGTCAGTTTCTGAGCCGGTAGCCGGTGCGGAAGATCCAGGCGAGGATCGACATGCAGGCCGTCAGGAAGACGAGGATGATCGCGGCGCTGAAGATCGGGTTGACGTCGGAAACTTCGAAGAAGCTCCAGCGGAAGCCGCTGATCAGATAGAGCACCGGGTTGAAGTGACTGACCGCCTGCCAGAAGGGCGGCAGCATCTTGACCGAATAGAAGCTGCCGCCAAGGAAGACGAGCGGCGGGATCACCAGCATCGGGATCAGGTTCAACTGCTCGAAGTCCTTGGCCCAGATGCCGATGATGAAGCCGAACAGGCTGAAGGAAATCGCCGTCAGCACGAAGAAGAAAATCATCACGAACGGATGGGCGATCGTCAGGTCGACGAACAGCGAAGCCGTTAGCAGGATGATCGTCCCGATCATCATCCCCTTGGTCGCTGCCGCACCGACATAGCCGAGCACGATCTCGACCATCGAGACCGGCGAGGACAGGACCTCATAGATCGTGCCGGTGAATTTCGGGAAATAGATGCCGAAGGAGCCGTTGCCGATGCACTGCGTCAACAGCGTCAGCATCATCAGCCCGGGGGTGATGAAGGCCCCATAGGAAACGCCGTCGATCTGCTGGATGCGCCCGCCGATCGCCGCGCCGAAGACGATGAAATAGAGCGAAGTGGAGATGACCGGCGACACCACGCTCTGCAGCAGCGTGCGCCGGGTGCGGGCCATCTCGAAGAAATAGATCGACTTGATCGCTTCGATGTTCATCGCCCTGTCCTCACGATTTCGACGAAGATGTCTTCCAGCGAGCTCTGCCGCGTGGAAATGTCCTTGAGCCGGATCCCGGCCTCGGCCAAGGCCGCCAGCAGCGCGGTGATGCCGGTGCGTTCGGCGCTCGTGTCGTAATCGTAGATCAGACAGTGCCCATCGCCCTCGAGCGTCAGGTTGTAGCTCGACAGCGTTTCGGGAACGTCATCCAGCGGATTGGCGAGATCGACCCGCAACTGCTTGCGCCCGAGCTGCGACATCAGCGCCACCTTGTCTTCGACCAGCAGGATCTTGCCGCCGTTGATGACGCCGATGCGGTCGGCGATTTCCTCCGCCTCTTCGATGTAATGCGTCGTCAGGATGATGGTGACGCCGGAGGCGCGCAGCCGCTCGACCACGTCCCACATGCTCTTGCGCAGGTTGACGTCGACGCCGGCCGTCGGCTCGTCGAGGAAGAGCACGCGCGGTTCGTGCGACAGCGCCTTGGCAATCAGCACGCGCCGCTTCATGCCGCCGGAGAGCTCACGCAGCATGTTGTCCTTCTTGTCCCACAGCGACAGATCCTTCAGCACCTTCTCGATATGGGCCGGGTTCGGCTTCTTGCCGTGCAGGCCGCGGGAGAAGGAGACCGTGTTCCACACCGTCTCGAAGGCGTCGGTGGTCAGTTCCTGGGGCACGAGCCCGATCATCGCCCGCGTCTTGCGAAACTCGCTCACCACGTCATGGCCGCCGACCGTCACCGTTCCGCCGCTCGGATTGACGATGCCGCAGATGATCGAGATCAGCGTCGTCTTTCCGGCGCCGTTCGGCCCGAGCAGCGCCAGGATCTCGCCCTCCTCGATATCGAGGCTGACGCCCTTCAGCGCCTGGAACCCCGAGGCATAGGTCTTCGACAGATTGGAAACGGAAACGATGGGCGCCATGAAAGCTTATCCGGATGCGGGAGGCGAAGTCGGCAGGTTTCGCCTATATGGGGCAATTGATCGCGATTTGCAGCCTGCCCTATGGAAAAAACAAGGTGACGCTTTGTCAATGCGGCTGTGACAGGCGGGTCTCCGCCCCGGCGCCGCCGCTCATTCGAGACGGTCTGCGCGCCACCAGCCGGTCATGGATGAGCATCCCGGCAACCATCGCCGCCACGAAAAGGATCGTCGCCGGCAGACCGAGCGACAGCGAGGCAAGCGCCGGGCCCGGGCACAGCCCCACCAGCCCCCAGCCGATGCCGAAGATTGCCGAGCCGACAATCAGTCGCCTGTCGATGATCTGATTGTCCGGCAAATGGAAGGTTTCATCGAACAAGGGCCGCTTGAGCCGGCGCGTCAGCAGGACACCGAGCGCGGAAACCGAAACGGCGCCGCCGAGCACGAAGGCGAGGCTCGGGTTCCAATTGCCGGCAATATCCAGGAACGCCCGCACGCGCGCGGGATCGAGCATGCCGGACAGCGAAAGGCCGAAACCGAAAACGAGGCCGGAGACGAGCGTCGTCGCGAGACGGAAGAAAACGCCGTTCATCCAAGCAAACCCATGACGAAGACCGTGACGATCGCCGCGGCCATGAAAGTGGCAACCGCAGCGATCGAGCGTCGCGACAGCCTTGCAAGGCCGACGACGCCGTGGCCGCTCGTGCAGCCGGAGCCCATGCGGGACCCGAAGCCGACCAACAGCCCGCCAGCCAGCAGAAGCGGCCAGGACGACGTGACCGTCACCTCGGGCCAGGCGCCGAAGACGAGACGAAAGAGCGGCGGTCCCGCCATCAGTCCCAGCACGAACAATGCGCCGATGGGGGCCTGCACCCCCTGCAGCAGGCGTCCGGCGATACCGCTTATCCCGGCCACACGGCCATTGGCCACCATCAGGATCGCTGCCGAAAGGCCGATCAACAGCCCGCCCGCCAGCGCATTCCCGTATTCATTCATGTCCTGGAACCATCCCGACAAAAGATCTGATAGAGCGCGCCGACCAGACGCGCCACCTTGTCGTGGCTCAGCCGATAGAACACCTGCTTGGCCTGCCGACGCGTCGAGACAATGCCGGCATCGCGCAGCACCGTCAATTGCTGCGAGAGGGTCGGCTGGCGAATGCTCAGGCTTTCTTCGAGCGCCGCCACCGAGTGCTCGCCCTCCAGCAAGGCGCTCACGATCAACAGTCGATTTCGGTTGGCGAGGGTTCTCAGGATTTTCGAAACTTCGGCGGCATGCGCGGCCATATCCGCGCGCACCCCCGGAAATTGCATAACAGTTCCCATTGCTTCCTCCTGTCGTTGCCCTAGGAGTGAGTGGAGCCCCAATGCTTGCTGTGGTTTGCCGGACCACTATCCATGATTGTTATATCAAATAGTATAATATCGTATTACTTATTGGTTAACCAGACGAAACAAAAAGCACGTTACCATCGCTAGTACCGGGCACCTGTCCATTGACTGTCAAATCATATAGAAAATTCATATCGTTACAACGCGACCCCGGCAAAGGGCAAAACGCCATATTTGGGGCAACCGTCCAGACGATTTCGGGCAACCATAAAACTTGTGGTATAGTGACCACAAACAGGAACCTGCGATGACGCCTCGCGGTCGACGGCCCGCACACCGGATACTGGTGCTTCGACGCCGGTTCGCCGCCGGCGCGAACGCAGGCGTCGACCGTTATCCGGCGAAATATCTGCAAATGAATCGTCGGCTATCCCGTTCCCCTGTCACGAAACGGTGATGCTCTTCGAGCAATTTGCTCGCGCGGCGCGATATCGCCCTTTGATTTGCGCTCGTGATTTGCACGCCGGAGCCTCCCCCTTTTTGCTCCGGTCGTTGGGCCGGCCTCCCCGCCGGCCTCTTTTTTCCCAGCTTGGCTCCCAACGTCAGTCGCAGTGACGATAACCGGTCTTGCGCGTCCTGAGATCGAAGTGGAAATGGTCCTTGTGGAACGGGTCGCTGCCCGGGCCGAGCACGGTGTTGAAATATTTGCAGCTATCGGAGCGCACGGCCTTCAGGAGCCCGCGTTCGCGGAAGGCGAAGAAGCCCTTCTTGCGGACATCGATCTCCTTGCCGTTCTTCAAGACGAACTTGCCAACGTCGATGGCGTTGCCGCGCGCGTGTTCGGACATCGGGTTGCCGCGGCGCGAATTCATCGTGCGGCAGGAATAACCGCCGAGCGGCTTGATGGTCTTGACGCCCGACCAATAGCGATAGCGGGACGATGGCGCGAGTTCGTATTTCACCCACTTGGCGAAGGCTTCCGTCACCTCGCAATTGAGCTTGACCGCCGGCTTCACGCCGATATTGCCCGAGAGACCGCTGAGCTCGATCGGATAGTCGATACCGCAGGACGGTCCGTCGCTGATGCGCGGAATGTCGCGGAAGACGACGCCGAGCTTCTTCAGGCGCTGGCGGCAGGCGATCTCCGAGGCCGGCATTTCGCCTGTGTAATCCGGCGCCGACATCGGATTGCGCACACGCGGCAGGAAGGCGACCTGCTGCGGCTCCTGGGCTCGCTGCATGGCGCGCTGCTCTTCCATCGCCCTTGCGCGTTGTGCCTCTTCCGCGGCGACCCTCTCGGGTGAGAGCGGCGGCAGGTCCGGATCGTAGCCGAGGTTGGCTTCGGCCGGAGGTGCGGCTCCGGACGCTCCGCCGAGCTGGCGTACGTTCTCCTCGCCGATACCGCCGACCACCGGCTGGCTGGCATTGCCCTCGGCGATCTCATTGCTCTGCTCTTCCGCCAGGCCGACGACCGGTTGCTCGACACCGAGCATGGCATCCATGTTGACACCTTCATCGGGAATGGCCGTCGAGCCCGCATTCGCCGGCTGGGCGCCGGAGGAAACCGCTTCGTCGCTATCGATCATCGGCAGCGTGCCCCGCGTTTTCTGAGGCGCCGCCCGTGCGGGAGCAACATAGCCGGGATTGCCGTTGCCGGTCGAAGCGGATGCTGCGGCAGGATAGGCGGCGACCTCTTCTTGCGGCACTGCATCGACCGGGACCGGGCCGATCGAACCGACCCGCGAGCCGCCATCGATGCGGCCGGGTGGCGAAAGCGCGTCGTCGGTCGAACAGGCGACGAGCGATAGCGACAGAACGAGTGCCGTCAGCGGGCGATGGAGACGAGTAACATACGCCATACCGAACTGCGCCTTCCTTAGGGCGATCAAGAAAGACCGCCATCATCACCCCGCCGCCCCTGCAGCGGCGCGCCAACCGGCACGCAATGCTCGCTGCAGCACTTCGAATTGCTGGCTTTCGCCTGTGTCGCAAACCGGGCACATCAGCCGAAAGACCTGATTTCGGAAGCATTTTATTCAAATACGGTAAACGAAGCCTTGCGGCCGACACCCGTAAACGAGGGTGTAAGGCGCTCCGCTCCGGCCGACGGCAGACAACAAGAAGCCCGCGTCTTCGTCAGACGCGGGCTTCGAGTTTTCAGCAATCTATCCCCGGGATGTCAGCGGCATTCACCGCGATGCACCACCCGGAAGCCCGCACCGCCGGCCTCGCAGGCATTCGGGAAGGTTTCCATGCGACCGCCGCGCTGGCCGCAGACCGGGGCGAATTCGCGGGTGCAGAACTGCCCTTCCGACGGGCGATCGTCGCCGCGACGGCATTCGCCGCGGCCGATCACCTGGAAGCCCTCAGAACGCGCCTGGCAGGCATTGGGGAAGGTCCGCGTGTTGCGGCCGCGCTGGCCGCAGACCGGCATGTACTCCATGGTGCAGGCCTGCGGCGGCCGCGCCGGCGGACGGTTGTCAGGGCGGCACTCGCCGCGATGGACGACGTTGAAGCCGTCGGCGCGGGCCTGGCAGGCGTTCGGGAAGCTACGCAGGCGATTGCCGCGCTCACCGCAAACCGGCGCGTATTCCATCGTGCAAACCTGCGGACGGATCGGCCGCGGGCCCGGGCGCGGCTCGTCGACGACGACGGTACAGGCGGAGAGAACCCCGAGCGCCAGCATCAGCGCGGCGACCGGGCGCGTCAGAAGACGTTTGAGAAGTGCCATGGATATCCCCTCTAAAGAAGCGGTCGGCAACCGGAGCGACGCCCCGTCAAACACCTCGCGCATTTCGCGTATCTATCCGCGGCTATCGTAAGGTCAAGGCTGAGCATCCCGCTTTGCACGGCAATCGAACGCATGCCGGCCCCGCCATGTTCCTGGGGCCAAACCCAGTTGGGCGCCACGGCGCGCGTCTCTTTCGTCATCCGCGGGCCTGCACTGAGGACCCAGCCTCGCTGGTCCAACGGCGCAGTCGATGCGCTTTCGTTCGAGGCTTCGGCGCGGAGTGCGGATGGATGGCGGAAGGCCGCCTCGCCTTGCAATCAAGACAAAACCCGCGCGGCATGCCACGCGGGTCTTGCTCAAAGCTCGGCTATCGTGCTCAGGCGGCGCGGCCGTAGGCCGAAGGCGATGCCGAGGACCGCAGCCGGAACTTCGCCAGCAGTGACTTCAGTTCCCGGCTCTCGGCAGCCAGCGTCTGGCTTGCGGCCGTCGTCTCCTCGACCATCGCCGCGTTCTGCTGGGTCATCTGGTCCATGCTGTTGACCGCGACGTTGACCTCCTGCAACCCGGTCGCCTGTTCGCGGGCGGCGGTCGCGATCGAAGCCACCTGCTCGTTGACCCGGTTGACCAGGGTTTCGATCTCCGACAGCGCTTCGCCCGTCGAACGAACCAGTTCGACCCCGGCCCCGACCTCGCGCACCGACGCGCCGATCAGGTCCTTGATCTCCTTGGCAGCTCCCGCGGAGCGCTGCGCCAGCTCGCGCACTTCCTGCGCGACAACGGCAAAGCCACGGCCCGCCTCGCCGGCCCGCGCCGCCTCGACGCCGGCATTGAGCGCCAGCAGGTTCGTCTGGAAGGCGATCTCGTCGATCACGCCGATGATCTGGCCGATCCGGCCGGACGACCCCTCGATCCGCCCCATGGCATCGATGGCGTTGCGCACGATGCCGCCGGATTTCGCCGCACTCGCCTTGGTCTCGTTGACCATGTCGCGCGCCTCGTTCGCCCGTTCGGCGGCGTGGCGGACCGTCGAGGTGATCTCGTCCAGGGCTGCAGCGGTCTCTTCGAGCGCGGCCGCCTGCTGCTCCGTCCGGCGCGAGAGATTGTTCGCCGCTTCCGAAATGTCGCCGGCGCTGGACGTGACGATCTCGGTCGAGTGCGAGATGGAACTGATGACATCCCGAAGTGCTGCGACGGCCGTGTTGAAGTCCTCTCTCAGCTTGCCGTATTCCGGCGCGATAGGGCCGATCTCGGCGGTCAGGTCGCCGCTCGCGAGAAGCTCAAGCGCGGCACCGACGGTCTCCATCGCATCCGCCTGCGCTTCCGCCGTTGCCCGCTGGCGCTGCTCGTTGCCGCGGCGCTCGGAATCGAGCCGATCCTGCTGCTCGGCTTCGCGCGAGCGCAGTTCCAGCCGTTCGCGGACGGAATCGCGCAGCACCACCAGCACCTTGGCCATCTGACCGATCTCGTCGCCACGGTCGGTCTCCGGCACCTCGGTCGAAAGGTCCTCATCGGCAATCGCCCGCATAGAGGCCTTCAGCTTCTCGACCGGCTTGACGACGCTACGCACGATCGCAAGTGCCGCCATCAGAATGGCAAGAGCGGCGGCGGCGAGGATGCCGGCGGCCTGCCACGCCCGCTCGCGGAACATCGCCGCCAGATCATCGGCATAGACGCCGGTGCCGACCACCCAGCCCCAGGGCTTGAAGCCGGCCACGTGCGAGTATTTCAGCACCGGCTCATCGGCGCCCGGCTTCGGCCAATAATAGTCGACGAAACCCTGGCCGCTCTTTTCCACCGTCTTCACGAACTCGACGAAGAGATGCTTGCCGTTGGCGTCCTTGTTGCCCGTAAGATCCGTTCCGTCCATCTCCGGCTTGATCGGGTGCATCACCATCGTCGGATGCATGTCGTTGATCCAGAAGTAGCCGCTGCCCTGGTAGCGCATCGCCTTGATCGCCTCGAGCGCGCGCTTCTGCGCCTCTTCGCGGGAAAGCGTGCCGGCCTGTTCCTGCTTGTAATAGGCGTCGAACACCGCGATCGCGTTCTCGTTCATTGCCGAAAGCATCGCCTTGCGTTCGCCGACGAGCTTGTCCTGCGCCTGGAACAGACCAAAGGTCAGCGCCGCTGCCATGGTCAAAAGCGCAAACGCCACCAGCGCGTAGAGACGCGCCGAGATCCTGAATTTCTTCATTGCCAATCCCCTGCCCCTTCGGCGCTCGCGCGCCGCCCCTTCGGATCCTGGCGCCACCGGCATCACCGATGGCCCTCCAAGAGCCTGCAGAATAGAGGGAGGTCTTTGCAAAGCCCCTAACAACCGATCCCTAAAATTGACAATCCTCAATCAGCCCATGCGAAAGTCTAATAGGACGGTCTGGCAGCCGGCAATTGTGCGGCACCGGTCTTCCCTCCAGAAGTGCGCTCGGGTTACATCTTCCATCCAACAGGGAGACAGGCGGCATGACCGAACAGACCAAACCGACCGGCGAACTGACCTTGCGCACACTCGCCATGCCCGCCGACGCCAATGCGGCCGGCGATATCTTCGGCGGCTGGGTGATGGCGCAGATGGACCTTTCCTGCGGCATTCGCGCCGCGGAACGCGCCCGCGGCCGCGTGGTGACGGCGGCGGTCAAGGAAATGGCCTTTGCCCTGCCGGTCAAGATCGGCGACACGCTCTGCATTTATACGGATGTGGTGAAGGTCGGCCGCACCTCCATGACCCTCAAGGTCGAGGCCTGGGCGCAGCGCTATCTCTCGCATCTGATGGAAAAGGTGACCGACGCGATCTTCGTCATGGTCGCGCTCGACGAGCACGGCAAGCCGAAGCCGGTACCGCCGGAGGAATAGGAGCGGCCGCCTTGGATCCGGTTCCGACCAACCCGGAAATCTTCCCGCATATCCGCACCGTCATGGGCATGATCGTCAGCCTGAGCCTGGCGAGACTTCTCAGCGGGCTGGCGCTCTTCGTACAGCATCCCGGCAAGACGCGCGTCTACTGGATCCACCTCGGCTGGGTCCTGTTCATGTTCGTCTTCCTGGTGCATTTCTGGTGGTGGGAGTTCCACCTGCATTCGCTGGCCGTGATCGACGTCAGCGTCTACCTGTTCGTCATCCTCTATTGCTGCGTCTTCTTCTTCCTCTGCGTGATGCTGTTCCCGACGACGCTCGATGACTACAGCGACTACGAACACTATTTCATGTCGCGAAGGGCCTGGTTCTTCGCCTTCCTGGCACTCGCCTTCGCCGTCGACCTCGTCGATACCGCGCTGAAGGGCAAACAGTATTTTGCCTCCTACGGTCTCGAATACCCCGCCCGCAACACCGCCTATATCCTCTGCTGCATAGCCGCCGCCTGGACGCCGAACCGGCGCTTTCATGCCGCTTTCGTCGTCGTCGCCGTCGCCTATCAGCTCCTGTGGATGTATCGAGCCTTCGACCTGCTCGATTGAGACGGCGATCTGAGTGGTTACGAAGGTTTTCCGCCAAGCCGCGCGCCTCAGCCCTTGATCCCAGGGCGAGGCGGTGCTTTATCCGTTAGGCATATTTCAATCGCATCATGGCACGTCGGGGGACTGTCGCATCATGGAAATCTTTACCGCTGCCGGTCTGGCAGCGCTTCTGCAAGTCATCGTCATCGACCTCGTTCTCGCCGGCGACAACGCCGTCGTCATCGGCCTTGCTGCGGCCGGGCTGCCGACGGCGCAGCGCAAGAAGGTCATCCTCGTCGGCATCATCGCGGCAACCGTGCTGCGCGTGGCGCTCGCCAGCGTTACCGTGCAACTCCTCGAGATCATCGGCTTGCTGCTGGCCGGCGGCATCCTGCTTCTCTGGGTCTGCTGGAAGATGTGGCGCGAAATCCGCGAGCAGCAGGCAGCCAACGCCGCCGGCGAAAGCGGTGAAGCGAGCGACACGCCGAAGAAGACTTTCATGCAGGCGGCCATCCAGATCGTCGTCGCCGACGTGTCGATGTCGCTTGACAACGTGCTCGCCGTTGCCGGCGCCGCCCGCGAACATCCGACGATCCTCGTCGTCGGCCTGATACTTTCGATCGCGATGATGGGCGTTGCCGCCGGTTTCATTGCCCGGCTGCTCAACCGTTATCACTGGATCGCCTATGTCGGCCTGGCGATCATCCTCTATGTCGCGCTCGACATGATCTATCGCGGCTCCGTCGAGGTCTGGCCGCATCTGGCGCCGGTCGTGGCGTCGATGGTCTAGCACCGGACCGTAACGGTCCAGCCGCTATGCAGTGGAAGGCAGGGCCCCGTGCCCTGCCTTTTTCTTTTGCGGCCGTTCGGACGCCGCAATGATTGGCGCCTTCAGCCCTTGAAGATGAAGGAAGCGCCGGCCGCGATCAGGGCGAAACCGACGAGATGGTTCCAGCCGATCGACTCTTTCAGCCAGAACACCGAAAAGGCGGCGAAGACCAGGAGCGTGATCACCTCCTGCATCGTCTTCAACTGCGCCGCTGAATAGACCTGATCGCCGATACGGTTGGCCGGAACCGCCAGGCAATATTCGAAGAAGGCGATGCCCCAGCTTGCCACGATCGCCATGTAGAGCGGTGACGACGTGTATTTCAGATGCCCGTACCAGGCAAAGGTCATGAAGACGTTGGAAAGCAGGAGCAGAAGGACTGGCCAGAGATAGGCCGGAGACAGGGTGAAGGACATCGAGAACCTCGGCTTGCGAATCATGGGCCGAACATGCGCCGTCGTCCCGTGCGGATGCAAGTCCCCGAAGCCTTACGCCGGCACGCGATGCCCTGCGCCGCCGCGCGTCTTGTTGGACGCGCAAAGATCGCTTCAACACCTTGAACTGCCGCATGCCCTTCGATCGGTTTCGGCCAAAGGCAACATGTCGTAGAGACTGCCGAAATGACATCTTTCGGCTGGCCAGAGTGGCGAATCGACAGCGAAACGGCACTTTTTCCGGCAAATAGCAACCATCGCCCCATATTTTTACGGGTTTTGCCACAATTTTGTACTGGCGCATGCGCAATGTCGCTCGACTGTCCGACGGACAGGCAGGGGAATACCACACTTCGAAACGGCGGTTGCCGTGAAGTTGGCTCCGCGTTGAGCGCGGTTCGCCGACACGCCGATGCTGCGTATCAGACGCTGGGCACGCGCATGTCCGCCGAAATTTCCCAAGGGAACATTGGAAACAGTTGAGCAACCGGGTGCCATGCCGGCGTTCGCCAGGCCGCCCCGACCGTTCGCACCCAGCAACATGTCAAGGAGACCTGACCATGAAGGTCCTGGCGTTACTTGCGGCTGCCTATGTCGCGCTCCTTCCACCAACTCTTGCCAGCGCCGGCATGCTTGCCCAGGCGCAGCAATACAAAGGCCTGCACGAGATCAAGAACAACAAGACCCTTCGCGCAGCGCTCGGCATCAACCCGGCACGGACCCCCTGGTGCGGCCATTTCATGGGCATGATTGCCCGCAAGGCCGGACGCAACCCGCCCCAAAGCTTCGGTTTTGCCCGCTCGTGGCTGCATTTCGGCGCGCCGGTCAAGCTCGCCTATGCGCGAGCCGGCGATATCGTCGTCGTGCGAACCGGCCGCGGCTACCACGTCGGCGTCCTGTCCGCGCTTTCGAAGTCGACGGCTCAGTTGATCGGCGGCAATCAGTCCGGCGGCGTCAGGGTCTCGCAGTTCGCGCGCGGCCAGGTCGTCGCCGTCCGGCGGTAGCGTCTCCGCAAGCCACGAAACCCGGCCTTTTCAGTGCCCGGCTTTCCGGACCGCCGGTGCATGTCCTAGCGCAAGCCGCATGGCGCAACGCCGCTCCGGCGGCAAGCCGTGTGCTGCCTCATTCGCCAGGATCTGCGCGAGCCGGACATCGAGTTCGTCTGCGGCCAGTGTCGCGAAGCCGAGCTTGCGGTAGAAGAGTTCGTTCCAGGGAAGATCGCGGAACGTGGTCAGGGTCACCGCGGCGAGCGCAGTCACGCGCGCATGCGCGATCGCAGCCAGCATCAAGCTGCGCCCGAGCCCCTGCCCCTGGCACTCGGCGGTGACGGCAAGCTGCCAGATATGCATGGCATCTCCGGTAACGCCGGCGCATAGAAAGGCGATCGGCCGGTCATCGGCATCGACCGCCACGACCGAAAGCCCGGTGCGCAGGAATTCACGATGCGCCTCGGCCGATTGCACGTCGTCGTCGGCGATCCAGGCAAGATCGGGGATCGTCCGGAACACCTCACCGGAGGATCGCTCTATGTCGGGCAGCAGGGCCGCGTCTTCTTCACGTGTGGGTCGAATCAGGGTCATGATGCCGGCATGCTATAGCGCAGTCCGTCCTAAAAGACGCGCAAGGATCGCTGCGGCGCTCTCAAATTCCGCAAATCATTAGCCGGATAAGGTGATATCGCTGGTTGGCGTTGGCATTGATCGCCGCCTGAAGCGCGGCTGCCGGCTCGACAGCGGTCACGCTCCGCTGCGGATAGGATCGGCGGCGCCGGCCAGGGACGCCTGGGCCAACGCGGCGATCGTGGCACCACCCTCGCGGGCGGTTTCGGCCGCCCGCGCTGCCGAAAGGTAGCCGTCACGGTTGCTGAAATGCGAAACTTGCACAATCTCCACGCCCATAGGCTCCGCCGGACACAATCTGCCGTAGAAGCCCCATGGGTTGCTTTTTGCGCCTCCGGCCCAGCAATGGACACAAATCGGGGTGATTTATACTTCTCGGCTTTTCTAATTTAAGTTACGCTCATCTTTCTTCTGACAAGATGCCGCGGGAGGGGCTGCCCTCTTGGAACGGAAGCTCGCCGTAATCCTTGCTGCCGATGTCGCTGGTTACAGTCGCCTTGTCGCGGCCGACGAGGAAGGCGCGCTCGCAACGCTTGCCACCTACAGCGCGACGATCTCGCGCCTCGTGAACGAGCATGGGGGTCGCATCTTCGGCGCGGCCGGCGACAGCCTGGTCGCCGAGTTCCAGAGCGCCGTGCAAGCGGTCCGAGCGGCAGTAGCGATCCAGCGCAATCTGGAGCGGCGAAACGCCGATCTCGCGCCTGAACGGCGCATGCAGTTCCGCATTGGCCTCAATCTTGGCGACGTTGTGGTTGACGGCGGCAACCTGCTCGGCGACGGCGTCAACGTGGCGGCGCGGCTGCAGCAGGTCGCGCAGCCGACCGACATCTGCATCTCCGGTGCGCTGCACGAGCAGATCGTCGGCAAACTGGAATTTCCCGTACACCGGCTTGGCGATCGCGCGCTGAAGAACATACCGCGCCCGGTGCTGGTGCACCGCGTCGACTGGCACGAGGATCCCATGAAACCGGATCTGTCCGGCATGCCGCTTGCCCTGCCCGACAAGCCATCGATCGCGGTGCTGCCCTTCGTCAACATGTCCGGCGATCCCGAACAGGACTTCTTCGCCGACGGTCTGACCGAGGACATCATCACGGCGCTTTCGCTCTACCGCTGGTTCTTCGTCATCGCCCGCAATTCCTCCTTCGCCTACAAGGGTCGCGCCGTCGACGTCAAACAGATCGGCCGCGATCTCGGCGTGCGCTACATCGTCGAAGGCAGCGTGCGCCGTGCAGGCTCGCGCGTCCGCGTCACCGGACAGTTGATCGAGGCCGAAACCGGCATCCATCTCTGGGCACAGCGTTACGAGCGCGAATTCGCCGACCTCTTCGCCATCCAGGACGAGATCACCCAACATGTCGTCGCGGCGATCGAGCCGGAGATCCTGATTGGCGAAAACCGCCGCGCCCTCTTACGCGGCAGCGACAATCTCGACGCCTATGAATGCCACATGCGCGGCACGTTGCTGCACAATGCGCAGGACTCCGCCGCGCACTTCAACGAGGCCGTCGAGTGGCAGCGGCGCGCGATCGCCCTGGATCCCGATTTCGGCCGGGCCCACATGATGCTCGCCCGCTCGCTTTTTGCGCGTTGCTATTTCGGCTTCAGCGACGATATCGACCGCGACAGCGCCGAGATGCAGGCTGAAGCTGCGCGTGCAGTCGTGCTGGAAGATCACGATCCCTATTGCCACTATGTCATGTGCCTCGCCAACTTCGCCGCCCAGCGGCCGCATGCCGCGGTCGCGGAAGCGCAACAGGCGATCGATCTCAACCCCAATTTTGCCCTCGCCCATATGGCGCTCGGCTGGGCACGCATCTATGTCGGCCGCTTCACAGAGGCGCTCGGGCCGTTGCATACGGCGCTCAGGCTCAGCCCCCACGACCCACTGACCTATCTCTTTTTCAGCCGCATCGCGATCGCCCACTACCATCTCGGCAACTATGACGAAGCGCTGCACCACGCCGAACGGGCGCTACTGCTGCGCCGCACCTATTTCAGCCTGGTCGTGGTGATCACCTGCCTCGGCCAACTGGGCCGCATCGAGGAGGCTCGCAAACTCTTCCCGGAAGTGATTGCCAACGCGCCGAGCGACATTCCGCGCTATTGGCGTTTCTTCACCGCTTATGCCGATCCCGCCGACCACGCACATTTCAACGATGGGCTCGTCAAGGCGGGCCTGCCGATCGTCCCGTAGGCCGCCATGACACGAGCCCAGCTGTTCGGCGTTCTCATCGGCCTTGCGGTGGTGGCAGTCTTCACGGTCCTGCGTGCCCACGATCCGCAGCTTCTTCGCCAGGCGCGCGACGTCACCTTTGACGAATACCAGCGCATCGCGCCGCGCAGCTTCGAAGCGATGCCCGTCAAGGTGATCGACATCGACGAGGCCTCGCTGCGCGAATTCGGCCAATGGCCCTGGCCGCGCGACCGGCTTGCCAAGCTGACGGACCGGTTGACCGGGATGGGTGCTGCGGCAATCGCCTTCGACGTGCTCTTCGCCGAGCCGGACCGGCTGTCGCCGCGCACCGTCGTGCGGGACGTCGGCGGCGTCGATCCATCCTTCGTCGCGACCCTGCCCGACAATGACGAGATCTTTGCCCAGGCGATCCTCGACAAGCCGATCGTGCTCGGCTTCGGCCTCACCAACGAGGGCAGCTACCTGCCGCCGGTCAAGGCCGGTTTCGCCTTCACCGGCGAAAGTGCCGCCGAGGCGCCGCCGCGCCTGCATGCCGCCACACCGCTGAGGCCTCAGCTCGAAGCCAACGCTGCCGGCCTCGGCCATATCAGCCTCAATCCCGGCTCCTCCTCCGCGGTGGTTCGCGCTGCGCCGCTGTTCCTGAGCGACGGGCAGCAATTCTATCCGAGCCTCGCCCTGGAAGCGCTGCGGGTGGCGCAGGGCGCCTCGACCTATGTGCTCGCAGGAGCGCCCAACGTCGCCAACACCCTTACCGCCGTCAAGATCGGCGATTTCGTCGTGCCGCTCACCTCGACCGGCGAACTCTGGCTCTACGTCACGCCGGATACGACAGAGCGCTACATCTCCGCCCGGAGGGTCCTCACGGACGACGCGTCGTCGCCGGACGTTCGCGCGGCGATCGAAGGCAGCATCGTCTTCATCGGCACCTCGGCTGCCGGGCTGCAGGACGTGCGTACCACGGCGCTGGGCCAGAACGTGCCCGGCGTCTCCATCCACGCCCAGATCGTCGAGCAGATCCTTTCCGGCCGTTATCTCTCGCGGCCCGATTGGGCCGACGGGCTCGAAATCCTCTCGATCGCGCTGGCCGGGACGTTGCTCGTGCTGCTCACCACCTTCGTCAGCCCCGTGGTGGCGCTCGTCTGCGGCCTTGCGGTCACGGCGCTGGCGCTCGCGGCTTCCTGGCTGGCCTTCTATTATGGCGGGCTGCTCTTCGATCCGCTGGCGCCGATCCTCGCCGCCTCGATCACCCATTTTTCCGCCACCGCCTATCGCTTCCTGGTGACGGATCGCGAGCGGCGCGAGGTCCGCCAGGCCTTCGGGCGCTATCTGTCGCCGTCGCTGCTCTATCGCATCGAGCACACACGCAACGCGCTGAGCCTCGGCGGCGATGACCGCGAACTGACGGTGATGTTCGTCGACGTGCGCAGCTTCACCGAGATGAGCGAACGCATGACGCCGACCGAGGTCGTCACCTTCCTCAACACGCTGCTCGATGCGCTCAGCCGCCATGTGCTCGCCAATGAAGGCACGCTCGACAAGTTCATCGGCGATTCCATCATGGCCTTCTGGAACGCCCCGGTCGATGTCGTCGACCATCCGCAAAAGGCGCTGCGCGCCGCTCTCGGCATGCGCGAGACCCTGGCCCGGCTGAATGCCGAGGACGCCTTCGGCTTCGGCGCCGGCCACGAGGTCCGGATCGGCATCGGCATCCATACCGGGCTTGCCTGCGTCGGCAACATGGGCGCCGAAACCCGCTTCAACTATTCGGCGGTCGGCGACACCGTCAACATTGCCGCCCGCATCGAAGCGGCCTGCAAGGATGTCAATTTCGACGTGCTCGTGTCGGAAGCGACCGCCGAGGCATTGTCGGCCTGCGCGCTGCTGGATGCGGGGAGCCTGGGCCTCAAGGGAAAGACGACACGCACCCGGCTCTTCGCGGTCGCCGGAGACGAAAGCCTTGCCGCCTCGCCCGCCTTCGCGGAATTGCGGCGCCTGCATGAGCGGCTCGTCACGGTCCTGCGAACGCGCGCAACCTCGAGCCGCAGCATCATCAATGCGGCAAAGCTGAAGTCTGCCGCCCTGGCGCCGGGACTGGTCGGCTTCTACGCGAGGATCTCGCGCCGATCGGAGCATTTCGCCGAAACGCCGGCCGAGGACGCCAAGCGCCCGGCGGAGTGAACGACGGCGCGGCGCCGCGGATGGTTTCCGTCCGACCCAGGCGACCTCGACTCAAACTCTCGACTATCTCGGCAAACCTTTGATTTATTGTCGGTTCGTTGTTGCCACACTCTCGACGCTGCCAATCCAGCCTGCGGCTCATGCGCTCGCCGATTACCTAATTCTGGCTTTGGCTTTGGCTCTGTTCCTGGTGCTGGGTTCCACCGCCCTGCTGCGACTGTTCCTGCCGCTGTTCCTGCTCCTGGCGCTGCGTACCTTGGCCCTGTCCTTGCTCCTGCTCCTGCCGCTGCGATTGGGACTGCCGCTGGCTGCCCTGTCCTTGTTCCTGTTCCTGGCGCTGCTCCTGCCGCTGCCGTTGACCCTGTCCGTTCTGTTCCTGCCGCTGCCTTTGTTCCTGGCGCTGCTTCCCGGGTATCAGCGGTTTACGCGGCTTTTCCTGCTCGACGGCGGGGGCTTCACAGTCAGCGGCTGGCGTTCGAGATCCTCTTGGATCGCCGCCGCCAGGCTGCAGCCGCCCCCCGCCCAGCCCAGCGCTCCGGACAGTCGTTGCCCACCGGAGAGGAAAGGCAGGGCTTGCGCGTTGCCCAGTGATTTCAAGGTATTGCGGCTGACTCTTTTCGGATCGCTGATGCCGCCGCCGGGCTTGGCGACGACGCAGTCGCAGCGCTGCGTCAATTGCCGGCAGCCGCCGGGGCCGCAGAAATTGGCAGCACCGCTCAAAAGCACGACGGCGGTGGTGCCGTCGCGGCCGACATAGAAATCGAAGGCGGTGCCGCGCACGCCGATCGTCCCGGCCGGCGTGACGATTTCATAGGCCGAATGCCCGGATTTGCCGCTGATCCAGCGGAAGGTGCCCTTGGCGGCCATGATCGTCAGCTTCTTCACCGACTTGGCGTCATCATAGACGAACTTGTCGATGACCACGGACGAGCCCCAGCCGACCGCAAGCTTGGTGCCATCCTGGAAGACGAATTGGCCGAGACCGGATTTCGACGTCGAAATCCGCTCGTCTTTGTAGACCGGGTCCTTGACCGCGATCGGACCACGCGCGCCGCTGACTGCCGTCCGGATCTGCACCGCCTGGCCGACGGGTTCGGCGGCGATGGTTGGACTGCATGTCGCGACGTAAAACGCGATGAGTGCGGCACCACGCAGGCAGAACATGGCACCCTCCAAAGCGCCATTGTTATCATGTGACCGGGATTTATGTCTTGTCGCCCAATCGGATAACGGAGCGTCCCGTCACAACCGTAAGAGTTAGGCGGTCATCGCCGTTAGCCCGGTCGCGGCAATTGGAGGCATGCAGCGGCGTGCAAAGGACCAGGCGCCAGGCGGCCTGCAGGCTTCGTCAGTCATTGTGATGACTGCGCTCCTTCTGACGCCCGTTGTTCTGGTGGCCGTTGGCATGTTCGAGCACATCCTTGTGGTTGGCGTCCTCGCCGCGGATATCCGGATGTTTCATCTCCCAGTGGCGATTGCGGTAGCCTTCTTCCTGCACGGGCTTCTGAGGTTTTTCCTCCGGTTCGTGCGGCTTCTCCTCGGGCTTCGGTTTTTCCTCGCGCGGCTTTTCTTGCTCGACAGCGGGGGGCTTCACAGTCAGCGGCTGGCGTTCGAGATCCTCTTCGATCGCCGCCGCCAGGCTGCAGCCGCCCCCCGCCCAGCCCAGCGCTCCGGACAGTCGTTGCCCACCGGAGAGGAAAGGCAGAGCTTGCGCATTGCCCAGTGATTTCAAAGTATTGCGACTGACTCTTTTCGGATCGCTGATGCCGCCGCCCGGCTTGGCGACGACGCAGTCGCAGCGCTGCGTCAATTGCCGACAGCCGCCGGGGCCACAGAAATTCGCTGCACCGCTCAAAAGCACGACGGCGGTGGTGCCGTCGCGGCCGACATAAAAATCGAAGGCGGTGCCACGCACGCCGATCGTCCCGGCCGGCGTGACGATTTCATAGGCCGAATGCCCGGATTTGCCGCTGATCCAGCGGAAGGTGCCCTTGGCGGCCATGATCGTCAGCTTCTTCACCGACTTGGCATCGTCATAGACGAACTTGTCGATGACCACGGACGAGCCCCAGCCGACCGCAAGCTTGGTGCCATCCTGGAAGACGAATTGGCCGAGACCGGATTTCGACGTCGAAATCCGGTCGTCCTTGTAGACCGGGTCCTTGACCGCGATCGGACCACGCGCGCCGCTGACCGCCGTCCGGATCTGCACCGCCTGGCCGACGGGTTCGGCGGCGATGGTTGGACTGCATGTCGCGACGTAAAACGCGATGAGTGCGGCACCACGCAGGCAGAACATGGCACCCTCCAAAGTGTTATTGTTATCACGTGACCGGGATTTATGTCTTGTCGCCCAATCGGGGTAACGCAACGGCACGTCACAACCGTAAGAGTTAAGCCGGCGCCGCGCGGTTGAACGGGTACAAGCCATGGGCGACTCCGTGCCGGCGCCGGTTCGATCGATGGCCGCCGCGAATTCGGCATCGACCTTGCCGCGAACTCGACGCTCCGCCTCCGCCGTCTCGCCTGCCATCTGGCGACCGAAGAGGCGCGAATGTTGCCGTTTTGTACTCCCTCGCCCCTTTCCTTTCGCCCGGACTCTCTCCATATTCCCCCGCATGATCAAATCTCCGAAGAATGCCCCGCCGAAGCCCTCCACTCCGTCCGGTTTCGAAGAAGCGCCGCAGGCGCCGCTCTCAGGCACGCCGCTCGGCGGCAACGTCTCCGATTGGGTGAAGCAGCTCGAGGCCGAGGCGGAGGCCTCCACCTTCGAAAGCCAGCGCGAGATCGCCTCCAAGGCCGGCAAGCACCGCAAGACGGTGGAGATCGCCGCCTCCAAGGCGGCCCGGGGCGACGACAAGTCGGCCGAAGGCCGCAAGCCCGAACGGGCGTCCGAGCTGACGCGAGGCCCCCGCGGAGCGAAGGCGCAGAGCGCCGGCAGCGCGAGCGGAAGAACCTCGCGCGGCACCTCGATGGGCGGCTCGACCGATCCGAAGACGCGCGCCGCCGCCGGCCTCAATCCGGTCGCCGGCCTCGACGTGTCGCTGGAGGACGCCGACAAGCTGACCTCCACCTCCGGCGTCACCGCCACGGTGGAAGCGCTGGCGGCGCTGATCGAGAGCGGCAATCCGCTGTTCAAGGACGGCAAGCTCTGGACGCCGCACCGCCCGGCCCGGCCGGAAAAATCCGAAGGTGGCGTGCCGCTGACGATGGTGACCGACTACCAGCCCTCGGGCGACCAGCCGACGGCGATCGCCGATCTGGTCGAGGGCCTCTCCTCCGGCGAGCGCAACCAGGTGCTGCTCGGCGTCACCGGCTCGGGCAAGACCTTCACCATGGCCAAGGTGATCGAGGCGACGCAGCGCCCGGCGGTGATCCTCGCGCCGAACAAGACGCTGGCCGCGCAGCTCTATTCCGAGTTCAAGAACTTCTTCCCGGACAACGCGGTCGAGTATTTCGTCTCCTACTACGACTATTACCAGCCGGAAGCCTATGTGCCGCGCTCGGACACCTACATCGAGAAGGAATCCTCGATCAACGAGCAGATCGACCGCATGCGCCACTCGGCGACGCGGTCGCTGCTCGAACGCGACGACGTGGTGATCGTCGCCTCGGTCTCCTGCATCTACGGTATCGGCTCGGTGGAGACCTATACCGCCATGACCTTCCAGATGAATGTCGGCGACCGGCTCGACCAGCGGCAACTGCTCGCCGACCTGGTGGCGCAGCAGTACAAGCGCCGCGACATGGATTTCCAGCGCGGTTCCTTCCGCGTCCGCGGCGATACGATCGAGATCTTCCCGGCCCACCTGGAGGATGCCGCCTGGCGCATCTCCATGTTCGGCGACGAGATCGACGCGATCACCGAGTTCGACCCGCTGACCGGCCAGAAGACCGGCGACCTGAAATCGGTGAAGATATACGCCAACTCGCACTATGTGACGCCACGCCCGACGCTGAACGGCGCCATCAAGGCGATCAAGGAAGAGCTGGCGCATCGCCTCGCCGAGCTGGAAAAGGCCGGCCGCCTGTTGGAGGCGCAGCGGCTGGAGCAGCGCACCCGCTACGATGTCGAGATGCTGGAAGCGACCGGCTCCTGCCAGGGCATCGAGAACTATTCGCGCTATCTCACCGGCCGCCGCCCCGGCGAGCCGCCGCCGACGCTGTTCGAATATATCCCCGACAACGCGCTGATCTTCATCGACGAAAGCCACGTCACCATTCCGCAGATTGGCGGCATGTATCGCGGCGACTTCCGCCGCAAGGCGACGCTGGCCGAATACGGCTTCCGCCTGCCTTCCTGCATGGACAACCGCCCGCTGCGTTTCGAGGAATGGGACGCCATGCGCCCGGACACGATCGCCGTTTCGGCGACCCCCGGCGCCTGGGAGATGGAACAGGCCGGCGGCGTCTTCGCCGAACAGGTCATCCGCCCGACCGGCCTCATCGATCCGCCGGTGGAAGTGCGCTCGGCCAAGACCCAGGTCGACGACGTGCTCGGCGAGATCCGCGAGACGGCGGCTGCCGGCTACCGCACCCTCGTCACCGTGCTCACCAAGCGCATGGCCGAAGACCTCACCGAATACCTGCACGAACAGGGCATTCGCGTGCGCTACATGCACTCCGACATCGACACGCTGGAGCGCATCGAGATCATCCGCGACCTGCGCCTTGGTGCCTTCGACGTGCTCGTCGGCATCAACCTCCTGCGCGAAGGCCTCGACATTCCCGAATGCGGCTTCGTCGCCATCCTTGACGCCGACAAGGAAGGGTTCCTGCGCTCCGAGACCTCGCTGATCCAGACCATCGGCCGCGCCGCCCGTAACGTCGACGGCAAGGTCATCCTCTATGCCGACACCATCACCGGCTCGATGCAGCGGGCGATGGAGGAAACCGGCCGCCGCCGCGAGAAGCAGATGGCCTATAACGAGGCCAACGGCATCACGCCGGAATCGGTGAAGGCGAAGATCTCCGACATCCTCGACTCGGTCTACGAGAAGGACCACGTGCGCGCCGACATCTCCGGCGTCACCGGCAAGGGTTTCGCCGACGGCGGCCACCTCGTCGGCAACAACCTGCAGGCCCATCTCAACGCGCTGGAAAAACAGATGCGCGACGCCGCCGCCGACCTCGACTTCGAAAAGGCCGCGCGCCTGCGCGACGAGATCAAGCGCCTCAAGGCCGCCGAACTGGCAGCGATGGACGACCCGCTGGCGCGGGAAGAGGCGCGAAGCGCCGAAGGCACGACAGGGAAAGGCAAGGACTCGGCAAAGTCGCAGGAGAGCCGGAGGGGTACCTCCTCATCAGCGTCCCCGTCCTCTCCGTCATCCTCGGACTCGACCCCAGGATCCAAGCCCACCGACGAAAAATCCCTCTTCCAGAAACCCTCGCTTGACGACATGGGCCCGGGCACCGACACCGAGCGCCCGCTGTTCCGCAAGCCCGACCTCGACGAAATGGGCCGCGACGTCGCCACCCCGCCCGGCCGCAAGTCGGACCAGTCGCTGTTCAGGAAAAATACCCTGGACGAAATGACCGTCGGCCGCACCGAAAAGCCGGTCACCGGCCACGTGCCGGAAAAACCGATCCTCACCCGGGCGAAGCCAGGCATCGGCTCCTACGAGGACCCGGCGGAGGAAAAGCGGCAGAAGGGACGGACGAAGGGGAAGACGGGGCGGCCGGGGCGGTGATCGTCGCCCTAACGCCGCTGCGCCTGCCGTCCCTTCGTTCCCGCCATCGGGTAGAGCAAACGCATCTGTTCTAAAAACTCCGCCTGGCCACCATAACTTGGATGCCGAACGTGGATGGTCTCGGATGATATTTTGCCAGTCCATTTGGCTGCGTCGTCGCCAATGGCCACGATCTGTCGCGGGTCAAGCAAGACGCAGAGTTCCTGCAGGAACGTAAATCCAAGCTCAGCTTCTTCTCTCGTGTGATGACGGTTGCTAAGCGGATCCTCGCCGGAATGGGGATGCAACGGAAAGACATTCCAGGTCATGATCGGCACATCGGCTCTAGCCAATATGCGAAAGATGTTCGACGCCGTTCGTTCCCTCACGGCGGGCCCTTTGGTGGCACGGCGGAGTGATTTCAGCTTCAGATGGGAAGCGTAGGTATCGAGGCAATATTCGTCGGTTAAGGCAACGCCCGTGCGGCGACCACCTTTGTAACCCAAGTCCCGACCGACCCAAACGTCCACTGAAGGCGCCGCAGCGAGGGCGAGCAGGACCTGCGTAAGATTGTTCCTCCGTATGCCGGGCGCCGATTGCTGGTCATGAACGGGACAAGTATCCGCATAAGGATTGAAGCAATTCTCAAACCTTACATTTGAAACCCGCTTAACAAATCGCTCGATGGCGTTCATACCGAGCCCAACCTGACGGCTCTCCCGCAAAGCCTACAGCATCGCGCGTCTTATCAGACGTGCAAAGGTCGCCGTGGCATTTTTGAACTGCTGCATGTTTTTGTCCTCTAATCGGCTTAAAGGAAACATGCAGCAGCGGTTTTCATTTGGCAGCCAGCAATGATGTCCGAGTGCAAGCTGCCCGGCAAGGGCGAGCCCAGCGCAATCTCCCCCTTGTGAAGGAGATGTCCGGCAGGACAGAGGGGGTACCCCTTCTGTCGCCGCCAAGATGCCCCCCTATCGGGGCATCTCCCCTATAAGGGGGGAGATCGTCCGAGAGGCACTTCCAGAACCCCTCCTTCGACGGCATGCGCGCGGGCACCGGCACCGAGCGCCCAATGTTCCGCAAAAACACCCTGGACGACCTGTCCGTCGGCCTTCTAGATCTGATTTGTGCTTTAGACCTCGGAACGCTTCCTCAGGATATTCAGGTACGTTTCGTTCTTGTCACGATTATCCCAAGTCGCCCTAATATGCTCCTCGAGATTTGGAATATCAATTTCAAGGGAAGATTTCCAAAGCGTCTGTTTATATTCATACACACGGACGAGATTATCAACATCGAACAATCGTCCAGTATCTTGAGTTTTGATCAACGCCGTTGGCCCTTTGTTATTCGCGAGACGTAGACCTAGTTCAAAGAGAACGTTCGGATTGTGATCGCTAAGGTCGGCAATGAGGAGGTCGGCATCGAGAACCTCGTTAATGATCGTCGACTGTATTATATCCGATCCGGTTTTGTTCGCCCAATCAACATCAAATCCGGCCGCCTTCGCTGCGGGCTCGATGAGGGAGCGGTATACTTCCCGGAAGAAACCCTCCGACCGAGCCGGGTTTCGTTCAACAAAGGGCATAATTACAAAAGCTCTATGTCGGCCGGACCGTACGATGTTGACATTGTCGCGATCGGACACTGCTTCAGCAGAACGCTTTTCAGACGAGGAAACATGCTTGTACGATAGGTTTTCGCGCATATTTATGCCAAGAAAGCGCAAATTACCTTCAAATATCTCGATGAATTCGTCTACATAGCTCTCATTTATCTTGAATTCTGCTACAAGGGTGTTCTTAAAGAATTTTGTTTCTGGAACCTTATTGTTTTCGTAGTGCTGAAATACATTTCTAAAAACATCAACCTTATTAAACGCCTGAAAGTTACCATCCTGTTCATCTTCCGGATTCTTAGGATACGCGATCTTTCGTCCAAGATCCGTAAGAGAAACCGTAGCGCCGCGGGTGTTGCCCTCGGTCAACCCATAAGTCTGCGCTGCGGACAAGATCACGCCAAATTCTGAGGATCTGGGCTTCCTGCCGATAGCGTCAGCTATTTGCTGAGGGGGATAGGGCTTGCCTGCGTTATTGTCTTTTATCGCATGAACTACCTTCAAAGCGTCGGCCAGTGCCTTGCGTGGAAACGGCCGAGCTTCCAAACGCGCCGTCTTTTTGGAGGCCTGAGTTGCTTCGTCGTTACTTTCTACGAACTGCTCATCATCGGCTGACATGACGCGCTCCAAATTCGGTACTTTCTAGGCGGCAGTTTGGCGCCTGAAGTAACGCCCGTGAAATGCCGTGCTGTTCCTAATCCGTTGCCAAACTTTTCAACGAATCACCAATCAAAACGGTACAATAAGCTTAAGTGATCCACAGCAAGAAAAACAACCTCAGGACGAGCCGCTGTGAGCCGGTAGATGCTTCAGCGGACATGGCGAAATGGCAACCGATCGTTTGCGAACCTGTGCTGTATCACCCTCTCCCAGATCCCTATCCCCATGAACGCATTTGCAGCGCTTCGATCAACGAAGGGCGGTTTTAGGAAGGGCTTCCGATAAGTCTTGCTGTTATAGAGAGATGGCCCGACGGTAGTTGGCCTAGTTGCTGAGCTTCTCGTTCAACCATCGACTTCAGGCGACTGAAGCTGCCAGTCTAGGCGAACCCGCCCCGCCCCCTTGCCGCCTCCCCCATTCCCCGCTACAACCACCCTCATGATCAAGACCGCGCTCATCGCTGCCATCTATTATGCGACGTCTCCATAGGGAGCGGCGCGTTTCGATCATGCCTTGAAACAAGCCGCCGTCAGGCGGCTTTGTTTTGTTCAGTGCTCCCTGGCGGCCATGCCATGGAGAGCTCCAATGACACATTCCGACAGTCCCACCGACCCTTTCCAGCCGCGTTCGGCGATCACCCGGACGCTGGTCGAGCGCGGCTATGTCAACCAGGTGACCGACCTTGAGGGTGTCGACCGCGCCTTCGCGACCGGCATCGTCCCTGTTTATGCCGGTTTCGATGCGACGGCGGACAGTCTGCATGTCGGTCATTTGTTGCCGATCATGGCGCTTCGTCGGCTGCAGCAGGCGGGCCACAAGCCGATCGTGCTGATCGGCGGCGGCACCACGCGCATCGGCGATCCGAGTTTTCGCGCGGCAGCGCGGCCAATGCTGTTGGAGGAGGAGATATCAGCCAATGTCGCCGGTATCAGGAAGGTGTTCGAGCGGCTGCTGACGTTTGGCGACGGGCCGACCGATGCGCTGATGGTCAACAATGCCGACTGGCTGGACCGGATGGCCTGGATCGACATGTTGCGCGACGTCGGCAAGCACTTCTCCGTCAACCGCATGCTTTCCTTCGACAGCGTCAGGACGCGGCTGGAGCAGCAGGAGAACCTGAGCTTCCTCGAGTTCAACTACATGATCCTGCAGGCGGTCGATTACCTCGAACTGTTTCGCCGCACCGGCTGCCGGCTGCAGCTCGGCGGCGGCGACCAGTGGGGCAACATCGTGGGTGGCGTCGACCTGGTGCGGCGCATCGAGGGCGCAGCGGTCTTCGGCATGACCACGCCGCTGCTCACCACCGCCTCGGGCGTCAAGATGGGCAAGACCGCGGCCGGCGCCGTCTGGGTGAATGCGGATCGGCTGTCGCCCTACGACTACTGGCAGTTCTGGCGCAACGCCGAGGATGCCGATGTGGTGCGCTTCCTGAAACTCTTCACCGATCTTCCGCTCGACGAGATCGAAAGCCTCGGACATGCCGAGGGCGCGGCGCTGAACGCGGTGAAGGAACGCCTCGCCAACGAGGTGACGGCTCTGGTGCATGGTGCCGGCGCAGCACGGCGGGCGCAGGCGACGGCACGGCAGGCTTTTGGCGCGGGAGAAGCCGCCGAGGGGCTTCCAACTGTCAGGCTCAGCGACGAAGAACGCGCGAATGGAGTCGGCCTGGTGGAGTTGCTCGTCCGGGCCGGAATGGCGTCCTCGAAGAGCGAGGCGCGGCGGGCGATATCCGGTCGCGGCATTCGCATCGACGGCGAAGTCGTGGAAGATATTGAGGCGATCATAAAGGCCAACACCCTTCCCCTACGGCTCTCCTTTGGCCGCAAACGCCATGCAGTCGTGACCTGAAACATATTGGCCGGGAACTGGTGGTTCCCGGCACAGGTGTTGGGCGACGTCAGATTGTCTTGAATCGATGCCACGCTACTCCGCCGCGTGCGCCTTCACCTCCAGCGCCTCCAGCTCGTAGCTGTAGCCTTCCAGCATCTCGTAGGCCTGCTCGATCGTCTTGATCTGCTCATCGGTGTTCTTGATCGCCTCGGCGATCGACCGCGAACGGGCGCGCAGCATCGAGCCGAGCACGTCGGTTTCCGGCCGGCGGCCGAGGCGGTCCAAGTGCTTGCGCACGCGGGCGCGGTGGCGCTCGAGCTCGAGGATATGGAAGCGGCTCTTGACGATATCGTCGGAGAGCTTGCGCCGCATGGCGGCGACCGGATCGAAAGTGCCCGGCTCGCGCTCGTCGAGGATGAACTCGTTGACGAGCGTCTCCAGCATCATCAGGCCCTTGAGATCGCGCGGGTCGGCGAGCTGCGGATCGTAGCCGGTGTCGTCATAGACCTTGCGGCGGACCGGATCCTTCAGCAGTTCATAGGCCACCTGCAGCCGCGCAAACTGTTCGGGATCGCCGCCGGAATCCGGATGCGCCGACTTCGCCGCCTTGCGATAGGCGCTGCGGATCGCCTGATTGTCGGCGTCGCGTTCCAGTCCAAGCAATTCGTAAGGGTCGATCAACGCTTTCCCTCTCCGTATGTCACTCCCGCCGCCCGGCAGAGCCGGCCGGCGCATTCTCCTGGCGATATCTCGCCTCAGTCTGGCCGGCCATCGTCCTGCCAAGGCGACATCGTCGTCCGGCCAAGGCGACAAGTCGTCCGGCCATTTCGGCCGTTCGTCCGGCGTCGGCAAACTTTGCCCCGCCTTGTGACGATCAACCACCCCTTGCAGACGACAATCGTCCAGGGCAGCCGCCCTTCGTCCGATTCCGCATGCGCCGTCATCGGCCACCCGAAACGGCGCGTCGCCCCGGCCCCTTGGCTACGCCATCGTGAGCGAAGACGAAACCAACCTTCGGTAAAGCCTGCGCGTTATCCCGGATATGCGCAAGCCTTATCCCGGGGGATGCGCAAGCCCCACCCCGAGAGCCAAGCCTCCCGCACGACGCCAGGCGCCACGACATCCTCCGCCGAGATCCACAAGCGGCCCTTCGGCGGCGCGCACGTTCGGTCGAGCTCGGGACGAAATTGTGTCGAGAAACGGACCGTCCCCGATTTTTCTGCCTGGCGGTGAACGAAGCGGCGAAAACGGGCCAAAGCCTTGCAAAGACAGACGCTCCGCGCCTTCGCGCGGCATACAAGGCGCTTGCCTTTTTCTGCAAATCCTGTCAATTCTTGCGCCGTTCGGGCGATTTCTATCCCGGAGACTGGACTTTCACCTGCGCCTGGCTCCATGCCGGGACCGCCGGCATCGGCACCGTAGACGTCTTTTCCCCGATATCGTGACCACTCGACGCCTTTCCGCTTGCAAGCGGAAGACGACATGCCCACATCCCCCAGGGGGGCGCGGGCAACGCAATTTGACTGAAGGAAAAGGACTTCTTCCATGGCCACCAAGGGCACCGTAAAATTCTTCAACCAGGACAAGGGCTTCGGCTTCATCACGCCGGAAGGCGGCGCGAAGGACGTGTTCGTACACATCTCCGCCGTTCAGGCCGCTGGTCTCGCAACCCTCAAGGATGGCCAGCAGGTCACCTTCGACACCGAGCCGGACCGCATGGGCAAGGGCCCGAAGGCCGTCAACATCCAGGCTGCCTAAGCCGGATCGTCCAGTCGGACATTCATTTGGAAACGGCGCTCCGCAAGGGGCGCCGTTTTCGTTTGGGGGGCTGCAGATCCTCCGTGAGATAGGGGGAGGCAGTTGCCCACCTCCGTCATGCTCGGGCAAGACCCACTGCTGTCCGGTTTAACTGAGTGACAGCGGCAAAGAGATTTGGCGTAGATCAGGTTGCACTGCCGGTCTGGGCTTTCGCAGCGTGTTGATGGATCTGCGATGCATGATGTTGAGACGAACAAGCCTTGCGAAGGCGAGGGGTTGGGTGATGTCGTTCTGGCAGGCCTGCGCCCTGCGCAGGAGCAGATAGGCGATGAGAGCGATGAAGATCTGGATACGCACGGCATTCTCTGAGGTTCCGAGAAAGTGACGGATCTTCAGGTTTTGCTTGATCCACTTGAAGAAGAGCTCGATTTGCCAACGCTGCTTGTAAAGTGCGGCGATTTCGCTGGCCGGTGCGTCGAGATCGTTGGTAACGAGCCGAATGACCTTACCGGTATCGATGCGCACAGCGATCTCGCGCACCGGGTCCTTGAAAGGGTTGCTCCGCGACCTGGCCAGGCGCTGCGGCAAAAGCCCGATCCTGTCGGACAGGATGCCCTCGGCTTGGTCGGCGGGCTGTTCGGCGTCATGTCGAGGGGCACGTCGTCTAGCGGGTCATAGCAGACGTGCAACTTGATGGCTCTTTTGCCGCCGATCACGTCGGCCCAGCCGCCGTATAACGAGGAGACCTGGACGCGTGTGGCATCGAGCAGGCGCACGGTGTCGCTGATATGACGGCGGGTCCTTCGGCTGGTGGTGGCAGCCATGTGGGAAAACAGGTCGGCAAACAGGGCTGCCGGACGCCGGGCATTGGCATCAGCGAGGGTGGCACGCGCTACGCCGCGCCCACCGACGTGATAAAGCCGCGCCTCATGACTCAGAAGCCCGGCTTCGATCTCGCGCAAGCTTGTTGCGCCCGAAAACTGACCAAACAGGAGCGCCAAGAACTGGCTCTTCGTCGTTAGCCGGCGCACCCGGTGGTCCGCCTTGTGCTCATCCACAAGCCGGTCGAACACCGCCCACGGAACATGCTGTTGAAGCTGATGAAAAACGCTATTCTCATGCCGCATGACATTGATCCCCTGCTTGTGTCCAGAACGCCGCGAAACGTCTGAAACCAAGTAGAATCAATGTCATGTGCCTTGTCCACAAATTTAAACCGGACAGCAGTGGGCTTGACCCGAGCATCGGGCTCGACCCGGGCATCCAGAGCCAGGCGCGCCGATCCTTCTACGCGGCAATGTCTGTGCCTCAACCGCGCAGCTTGATGGATCCTCGGGTCAAGCCCGAGGATGACGAGTGGAGAGATTTTTGCCGCCCTACCTCGAACACTCTGCAGCGCTGCAGACACCAAAGATCGCCATCGCACATTCAATCGCTGCGTTCCCTCCGCAACGATCGGGGAAACATACAGTAGCAATCGCCGCGATCTGCTCGCGTCGCCGCCCTACTCCGCCGCCTGCTTGGCCGCCGTCGCCTCGAACACGGCGTCGAAGGCAGCGTGGATCACCTCCGGCCCGGCGCCCTTGCGGGTGGCATCGGCCGAAAGAAGCTGGCGATAGCGCCGCGCCCCCGGCCAGCCCTGGAACAGGCCGACCATATGCCGCGTCACATGAATCAGTCGACCGCCATTGGCGATATGTGCGCCAGCGTAGTCGGCCATCGCGTCGCGGACATCGGCCCAGAAATCGAGATCGAGGCGATGGCCGCGCTCGGAGAACGCACCGGCTTCCTGCGCCGCCGGTGCCGCCCCCGTCAGCGGATGCGGGAAATACCCGTCGGCCGCCGTCAGCATGGCGCTGTCGTGATAGGCCGCACGGCCGAGCATGACGCCATCCAGATGCCGCACCTGCTCAAGCGCCTGACTCAACGTCTGAATGCCGCCATTGATACCGATGAAAAGATTGGGATTTTCCTGTTTCAACCGATGCACGAGATCATAGTCGAGCGGCGGGATCTCGCGGTTTTCCCTGGGGCTTAAGCCCTGCAGCCAGGCCTTGCGCGCATGCACCCAGACGGCATCCGTGCCGGCCGCCACAACCTGCGCGACGAGCGTCCTCAGCGCCACTTCCGGATCCTGGTCGTCGACGCCGATGCGGCACTTGACGGTGACCGGAATCTTGACCGCCGCCTTCATCGCCGCAACGCAGGCCGCCACCGTCTCCGGCTCCTGCATCAGGCAGGCGCCGAACGTGCCGGACTGCACCCGGTCCGACGGGCAGCCGACATTCATGTTGATCTCGTCATAGCCGAAGTCCTCGGCAATCTTGGCCGCCTCCGCCATCTTCCGCGGATCGTTGCCGCCAAGCTGCAGCGCAACCGGATGCTCCGAGAGGTCGAAGCCGAGCAACCTCTGCCGGTCGCCACGCAGGATCGCCTCGGCGACGATCATTTCCGTGTAGAGCAGCGCATGCTGCGACAGCCGCCGCGCGAAGAACCGATAGTGCTTATCCGTCCAATCGATCATAGGCGCCACGGCAAAGACCGGTGCGTTGAAATAGTGGCGATTGCCCGGGTTTTCGGGCTGTGCGCGGCCTTCTGCCATGCTCGGTCAACTCTCGTCATTCTGGCTGTGCGCGCCGGTGCCACAATGTAGCACTCGCGGCGGATCTGCTGCAGTGGCGCCGCCCGGCGCCAAAGCTCCCATGCGGGACGGCGCCTTATACAGCGTAAAACCTGAGAATGCGAGATGGCGTTCCCATGCCGGAATCCGCATCCGGTCGCGGCGAATGGGGCGGCACTGCCGACCGCGAAATCGTCTCCCGCGGTCGACAGTCAATTGATGTCACTTTCTGTGCAGTGAAATTGCACATGGTCCGGTATCCCCGAGGCCACCTCGACGGCCAGCGGCCATGGTTTCCCTTTTGTTAAGCAGAATCGCCGATTGTCCCGTTTCGACATGATCGTCGTCGGAGCGAAAACATGAGCTACGATTGGAGCGGCGCACGGCGCCGGCGAACACTAGCGACCGTCATAGGTGCAGCAATCGTCCTTGCAGCGCTGGCTGCCACGGTCGCTGCGGCGGTGGCCGGCAACTTCTTCTGAAGGCTGCCCCGCCCGCCCGTGTTCAGCGGGGTTGACAGGTGCCCCTGGAGGCGATTAGAGCGCCGCGCGTTACTGCGTGTCTCCATAAATCGACCTCGATTTAGGGCCTAAGGCATGCGGCAAATCAAATGCTGCAGCGACCTTTGCGCATCTGACTAGACGCGCGGCGCTGTGGTTTGACGCGCGAGAGCCGCTGGCTCCTGCAACGTTACCGACAGAAACAAGGACGGACGGCATGAAACGCGCGATCGCGGCACTGCTCACGCTTCTACTGGCCGGATGCCAGTCGATGGAGTTGGAGGCGCCTGACGTCGCAACACCGAGACCTGCCGCCCCCTCGGTGCCGACGCTGTCCGGCGACGCGCTGCAGGCCTTCCTCGTCGGCAAGACGCTGCGTTACAATCTCAACGGCGTCAACTCCACCTTCTTCGCCGACGGCCGTTACGGCTATCGCGACTACGAAGTGCGTGACGGCGGAACCTACACGATCACCGGCGACGAGGTCTGCATCACCTTCGAGGACGGCGGCCGGCGTTGCGACCAGTACGCCCTGATCGGCTCCGACTATTACCGCATCGAAGAAGGCGGCCGCCGCACCAAGGTCGACCGTGTCGTACCGGCGGCCTGACTGACAAGCTCCGAGACCGGCAGACCCCTCATTCCCAAGGGGTTCAATTCGGTGGCGTTCTGCCATAGTGCGCGCCGGGGAACTCGGTGCTGCGGGAGGAACAGGTGGCCCCTTTGCGAGCGACACAATGCCTTGCCCTGTCGAAGGGCGACATGGAGCGGCTGCAGCGTGTCTTCGACGAACTCTGCCTTGAACAGGGCTGGGCGCGCGACGGCCAACGGGCGCGCCGCCATGCCCGGATGCTGATCGACGACTATCTCGCCGGCAACACCGACGAGATGCGCCTGCTCGTTGCCGGCCGCGCCTTTGCCGAGCGCCTGCAGCGATACGCTTCCTGCTAGGCCTGCCACATCCGTCATCGGCATCAGAGCCTACGGCCTGCGCTTGCATCCGGCCGTACAAACACGGAAAAGCTGCTTACAAATCCGTCCTCCTGCGCTACATTAGCAAGATCGACTGCCGACGCCACTTGAGAGGAGCCAGGGGCCGACAGCCGCGATGCCGACGTTCATTGAGATGATCTCGAGGAGGAGACGCATGCAATTAGTCTGGAAACAGCCGATCGAGCTCGACTTTGTTGGCGGTGTTTGCCGCACCGTCAAAGGCCCCTCAGACGCGCTCGCCTGCCTTGCCGACCATTGGCCCCGCCGGGGGCCGTTCTATGTTGCCGCCCGCAGTGCTTGCCGCGCCGCGATCGATGGTCGCCGCACGGCCGAGGAAGCGCGAAAGCTGTTCATCTCGGCGGCCGAGGAAGCCGAACTGGGCACGCACTGAGGCGCATCCGCGCCGGACTGGATCTCGCCGCCCCCGGGTGGCGAACGTTCGCCATCGGCGAGCGCAAGCTACCATTTTTTCGTTGAAGCCGCGTACCCGATGACAAAAGAGGGATGGCTCAGATATTGAGCATTTGCTCAAGAATTGCATCGTTTCGGCGCATTATCGCCCAACCACGCATGATTTTTCCAGAAACGGCCCGATTTCTGTCGTGAAGCCTTCATTTCTCTGGTCTATATTCTGAGGTGCCTCACAAAAACCAATTTCGGAGCGCTTAATCCCCACAAGGGAATTCAAAAAAAACGATACACGGGAGAGAACATATGAGCGAGAGCAATCTCTATCGCATCGTTGAAGTCAGCGTGAAGCGTGAAGGTGGCCGCCGTGACGTCGGCATCATGACCGTGCGCCAGGCGCTTGAGCTTCCCCAGGTTCCCAGTCTGGAATACAGCCATCCCGAGCTCAATTCGCGCTCGGACGGGCGGTTCCTGACCCGAGATCAGCTTCAGGCCTACGCACAGTGCGCCTGAGTTTGCCGCTCACGGCACCCTTTCGGATGCCGTAATCACGCGCGCCCGTCCGGGCGCGCCCATGCCGAAACCTCCACCCGATCCTTCGTCTTATTTTTCTTCGGATCGATTCCGATTCGCGGATTTATGCAGTAACGTCCGGATTCTTCTCCGCCTCGCTTGAAACCGCTATCGGTCGACGGCGAGCGTACATGAAATGCGCAGCGGCCTTCCTGTCGCTTGAGACAGATGGACGCCCAAGACCGGACGATCATGGAAACAATCATCCCTCCTCCGCTTCCCGTTTTGCTGCCGATATCAGGCAGCCTGGTCGGCTTTCCGGTTCGCCGGGTTTACTGCGTCGGCCGCAACTATGCCGCCCACGCCATCGAGATGGGGCACGACCCGGACCGCGAGCCGCCGTTCTTCTTCCAGAAGAATCCGGACAACCTGCTTGCTGCCGGCAGCACCTTCCCCTACCCGCCGCTGACTGCCGATGTCCATCACGAGGTCGAACTCGTCGTGGCACTGAAGCGCGGCGGCAGCGACATCGCCGTCGAGGACGCGCTGGATTGCGTCTACGGCTATGCCGTCGGCATCGACTTCACCCGCCGCGACCTGCAGGCCGAGGCCAAGAAGGCAGGAAAGCCCTGGGCGGCAGCCAAGGCCTTCGAACATTCCGCCCCGGTCTCGGCGATCACGCCGGCCGAAGCGATCGGACATCCGGTCAACGGCAACATCTGGCTGAAAGTGAATGGCGAAATGCGCCAGCAGGGCGATCTTGACCAGATGATCTGGAAGGTGCCGGAGATCATCGCCGAGCTCTCCAAGCTGTTCACGCTGGCCCCCGGCGATGTCATCATGACAGGCACGCCGTCGGGTGTCGGTGCCGTGGTGCGCGGCGACGAGGTCACCTGCGGCGTCGACGGCGTCGCGGCCCTTGCCGTGCACGTCCTTTAGCGGAACTGTGCCGGGAATGGCTGACGCGCTGTTCCCGGCCTTGCATTATTCAGACGACAGGAAGGATATCTGCCGATGCCGCTTTATGCCCTTGGATCGCTTCGCCCGCAGACTCCATCGGACGGCAGCTACTGGGTGGCGCCGGACGCGAATGTCATCGGCCAGGTCGAGATCGGCGACGAGGTCGGCATCTGGTTCGGCGTGACACTGCGCGGCGACAACGAGCCGATCCGGATCGGCGCCCGCACCAACATCCAGGAAAACGTCGTCATCCACGTCGACCCCGGCTTTCCGGTGACGATCGGCGAAGGCTGCACCATCGGCCACGGCGCCATCATCCATGGCTGCACGATCGGCGAGAACTCGCTGATCGGCATGGGCGCGACCGTGCTCAACGGCGCCAAGATCGGCCGCAACTGCCTTGTTGGCGCCAATGCGCTGGTGACCGAAGGCAAGGAATTCCCCGACAATTCGCTGATCGTCGGCGCGCCGGCGAAAGCAATCCGCACGCTGGACGACGCGGCCGTCGAGGGCCTGAAGCGCTCGTCGGCGCACTATGTGAAGAACTGGCGGCGTTACGCCGCCGACCTCAGCCGGCTGGATTGAAAACAAGCGGGGGAGCGGCTCCGTCCCGGTCGAGGCAGCCCGAACTTACGCGCAGCTCGGGCAATGGCCGCGGATCTCGATCGTGGTCTTCTCGGTCTTGAAGCTCTGCGCCCGCGTCAGCGTCGAAAGCCGCTGCTCGATCACCGCGTCGTGGAACTCCGTCACCTGGCCGCAGCCTTCGCAGATGGTGAAGGCGGTGACGCCATGATCGTGCTCGTGATCATGCGGGCAGGTACAGGCGACGAAGGCGTTCAGGCTCTCCAGCCGATGCACGAGACCGTATTCGAGCAGCTTGTCGAGCGCGCGATAGACCTGCAGCGGCGCGCGAAAGCCATGGTCGCGGAGCTTGTCGAGAATGGTATAGGCGCTCATTGGCCCTTCGGAATGGCTGAGCGCATCCATCACCAGCGTCTGGTTCTTGGTCAGTAGCGGGGTAGCCATCAGTGGTGTCCTCCGGGCGTGGAATGATGCGCTGCCTCGATCGGGCGGCGGCCGATCGGCAACAAACTCAGAGCGAAAAGCCCAACCGCGGCAACGACGATAGACGGTCCTGACGGCGTATCCCAGTGCAGCGAACCGAAAAGTCCGCCGGTAACGGCAAGCGCACCGATGACGGAGGCGAGCACCGCCATCACCTCCGGCGAGGTCGAGAAGCGCCGCGCCGTGGCGGCCGGAATGATCAGCAGCGAGGTGATCAACAGAATGCCGACGATCTTCATGGCGATCGCGATCACCAGTGCCATCAGCAGCATGAAGAAGAGCCGCGCGCGCTCAGGCTGCAGCCCCTCCGCCTCCGCCAGCTCCGGATTGACGGTGGAGGCCAAGAGCGGCCGCCAGAGATAGACGATGGCGAAGACGACGAGGATGCCGCCGCCCCAGATGATATCGATGTCGGATTCCGAGACGGCGAGGATGTCGCCGAAGAGGAAGCCGACAAGATCGATGCGCACCCAGGTCATGAAGGCGACGATGACCAGGCCGAAGGACAGCGCCGAATGGGAGAGGATGCCGAGCAGCGCATCGGTCGACAGCGCGCCGCGCCGCTGCAGGAAGAGCAGCAGCACCGAGACGACGGCGGCGACAATGAAGACGCTGAGCATCAGGTTGAGTTCGAGAAGCAGCGACAGCGCGACGCCGAGCAGCGCCGAATGCGCCATGGTGTCGCCGAAATAGGCCATGCGCCGCCAGATGACGAAGCAGCCGAGCGGCCCGGCCGTGACGGCGATACCGATGCCGGCAATCAGCGCGCGCACGAAGAAATCATCAAGCATCGCGCTTCTCCTTCTGCTCATAACCGTGCAGCCGCGTATGGTGGCCGCAGCCGCAATCCTCGCCGTGGTCGTGTACGTTTTGCTCTTCGTCGTGGTGATGGCCATCGCCGGGGAAGCAATGTTCGGTGATCGACCCGTCCGCATGCAGGACGCGGCCATCAGGCAGATGGGTGTGGTCATGGTGATGGCTGTAGACGGCAAGCGTATTGGCGGCCCGACGTCCGAAGAGCTTCTGATATTCCGGGCTCTGGCTGACGGCCTGCGGCGTGCCGCGGCAGCAGACGTGGCCGTTCAGGCAGACGACGGTGTCGGTCTCCGCCATGACGATATGCAGATCATGCGAGATCAACAGGATGCCGCAGCCGGTGCGGTTGCGGATCTGCTTGATCAGTTCGTAGAGCGCGATCTCGCCGCTGAAATCCACCCCCTGCACCGGCTCGTCGAGCACCAGCAGATCCGGCTTGCGGGCAATGGCGCGCGCCAAAAGCGCCCGCTGGAACTCGCCGCCCGAAAGATGCTGCACCTCGGACTTGGCCAGATGCAGCACGCCCGTCGCCGAGAGCGCCTCCTCGATCTCCCGGCCCCTCAAGGGCCCGGTCAGCGTCATCAGCCGCTCCACCGTCAAGGGCAGCGTCCAGTCCACGGCGAGCTTCTGCGGCACATAGCCGACCTTGAGGCCCGGCTTGCGTTCGACATAGCCCTCGTCCGGCTTGAGCACGCCGATCGCCGTCTTCGCCGTCGTCGATTTGCCCGAGCCGTTCGGCCCGATCAGCGTGACGATTTCGCCCGGGCTGATCGAGAACTCGACGCCACGCACCAGCCAGCGGCCATTGCGGCGCACGCCGGCATTGCTGAGATTGACCAGCGGCAGCGTTTCTGAGGTGCGGAAGTTCAGCATGAAAAAATTCCGGGTTGATGGTTGCCACTGGCTATCGCACACGTTATAGCATAACGCAATTGATGTAATAACATTACATGCCGACTTCAAGGCCATCGAAGGCCAGTCGGAGTGAAGCATTGCATGCCCGAAGCGTGCCTGGTCGCTGCGACCAGAGGCGCCAATCAAGCCCGGAGAACCCGATGAAATCGACATCCGCCCTGCTCTTTGCCTCCACCATGCTGCTTGCCGCACCCGCTGCGGCGGCCGGACCCAATGTGGTGGTTTCGATCAAGCCGATCCACTCCCTCGTCGCCTCGATCATGCAGGGTGTGGGCGAGCCGTCGCTGATCGTCGAGGGCGCCGCCTCCCCCCACACCTACAACATGAAGCCCTCGAACGCCTCGGCCCTGCAGGCGGCCAAGGTGGTCTTCTGGGTCGGACCGGGCCTCGAAGCCTTTCTCGACAAGCCGCTCGATGCACTCGGCGGCGACGCCAAGGTGGTGGAACTCAGCGAAGCACCTGGCATCGAGAAATTGAAATTCCGCGAGGGCGGCGCCTTCGAAGCCCATGACCATGGCGAAGAAGGTCATGGCGACGAGGGCCACGGAGAGGAAGGCCACAAGCATGCGGAAGGCAAAGCGGAGCACGATCACGCCGCAGCGCCGGAAGCGGCCCAAGCGCACGGGCACGACCACGACCACGGCCACGGCGATACCGACATGCACATGTGGCTCGACCCGATGAATGCCAAGGCGATGGCCGCCGAGATCGAAAAGACGCTCGCCGCAGCCGATCCGGACAATGCCGGCGCCTACAAGGCCAATCTCGAAGCACTCAACAAGCGACTGGACGCGCTCGACGCCAAGCTGACGGAGACCGTGGCGCCGGTGAAGGACAAGCCCTTCGTCGTCTTCCACGACGCCTACCAGTATTTCGAGCATCGCTACAAGGTCCGCGTCGCCGGCTCAATCACCGTCAGCCCCGAGGTGTTGCCGGGTGCCGAGCGGCTCTCTGAGATCCATGCCAAGATCAAGGAGCTGGGCGCCACTTGCGTCTTTGCCGAGCCGCAGTTCGAGCCGAAGCTGATCAACGTGGTGATCGAAGGAACGCCGGCGAAGTCCGGCACGCTCGACCCGGAAGCCGGCACGCTCGACGCCGGCCCGGATCTCTACTTCCAGATGATGGAAGGTATCGGCACGTCGCTGAAGACCTGCCTCGCCTCGGCAAGCTGACCCGTCCTCCCAAGACGGGATCGGCGGGCGTCCGCGTCCGTCGTCCCCAACCTCCGTCATGCTCGGGCTTGACCCGAGCATCCAGTCCTGCGGGCGCGACGGCCACAAAACCGGCCATGGATTCGCACCCGACGACTGGGTCCTCGGGTCAAGCCCGAGGATGACGAGAGAAAAGGTCAACCACAGGCAACGGAGAGGTTGCGACAACGATCCGGTTGCCTGGCAAACGGGGTCAGGCCGGAAGATCGAACGCCAAACGCCGCACTCTCGTATCAGGCGGGCCATCGTGCCCGCCGTTTCTTTCACACATCGTTGTAACGATATAACATAAGGGAATATTCGATGGAAAAGCTCCCTGTCACCGTTCTCTCCGGCTTTCTCGGCGCCGGCAAGACAACGCTGCTCAACCACGTGCTTTCCAACCGTGACGGCCTGCGTGTCGCCGTCATCGTCAACGACATGAGCGAGGTCAACATCGACGCGGCGCTGGTACGCGATGGTGGCGCGGACCTCTCGCGCACGGAAGAGCAGCTGGTGGAAATGACCAATGGCTGCATCTGTTGCACGCTGCGCGACGATCTCCTGAAGGAGGTGCGCAACCTCGCCGAACAGAACCGCTTCGACTATCTGCTGATCGAATCGAGCGGGATTTCCGAGCCCCTGCCCGTTGCCACCACCTTCGACTTTCGCGACGAGGACGGCGAGAGCCTTGCAGACGTCTCTCGCCTCGACACGATGGTGACGGTGGTCGATGCCGTGAACCTGATTGCGGACTATTCCTCGCTCGATTTCCTTGCCGATCGTGGCGAGTCCGCAGGCGACGGCGATACGCGCACGCTCGTCGACCTTCTGGTCGAGCAGATCGAGTTTGCCGATGTCGTGGTCTTGAACAAGATCGGCACCGCCACGCCCGAGCAGGTGGATGCCGCCCGCAAGATCATCGTCGGCCTAAACCCGGACGCGCGACTGATCGAAACCGATTTCGGCAAGGTGGGCTTGCGCGACGTGCTTGGAACCGGCCGCTTCGATCTTGTGAAGGCGGAGCAGCATCCGCTCTGGTACAAGGAACTCAACGGCCTCAAGGACCATATTCCCGAAACGGAGGAATACGGCATCCGCTCCTTCGTCTATCGCGCCCGCCGACCTTTCGACCCCATGCGCTTCCAGGCCTTCCTCAATCGCTCCTGGCCGGGCGTGCTGCGGGCCAAGGGCTTCTTCTGGCTCGCGACCCGCCCGCACTATGTCGGCGAGATCAGCCAGGCGGGACCGCTGGTGCGCACCGGCAAGATGGGCCTTTGGTGGTCGGCGGTGCCGAAGGAACAATGGCCGCGCGATCCCGGCTTCCTGAAGGCGGTCGGTCCTTATATCGATCCGGTCTGGGGCGACCGCCGGCAGGAGATCGTCTTCATCGGCGCCGATCCGATGAACGAGGCAGAGCTTCGCGCCGAGCTCGACGCCTGCCTGCTGATGGACGAAAGCTTCCGCCCGGAACGCTGGCGCGATCTCGCCGATCCCTTCGCCAACTGGTCGCCACGGGCCGCCTGATGGCCAAGACTGCGCCCGCCCCGCGCCGGACGCGCTTCATATGCATGGCGCTGAACGCCGCGGGGCGGCCAGTGCCGATGTTCGATCCGTTCTTCGGCGATACGCCCGGCGACGAAGCGGTGCTGGAGCCAATGGGTGCGATCGAACATCTGCTGTTTGGAGAGCGGGAAAGATTGCCTGCCCTCGGAATGGCTATGGTGCGCGCCACGTGAGGGCCTAAACAATGCACGCTGACGTCCTTGCCGAGACGCAACAGTTGGAAAAACCTCTCTCGTTCCTGTGCTTGTCACAGGAATCCGGCCGCGCCGCGTCGGCGGCGCGAGAAAGCTCCGATTGTCTCGGAATCTTTCGCCGTGCCGACGCACGGCGGCTGGATCTCTGTGACAAGCAACAGAGAAGAGGGAGATCCTGGTTGATGCCAGTGGTCCACTGGCATCCTCTGAACGACAGAGATGTCTTTCCTGGCGGCAGCAAGGGATGGCGAAACCAGCGCCCCGTGGCCAGCAAATGATACCTATCGCGCGCTCGCCAGGCCGACGATGACGCCGGTCGCCAGGCTGATCAGCAGGAAGTCGTTGTCGACCCGCACCCACTGCTGGCCGCGCGGCGGCGGGCGCAGCTTGTAATAGCGATAGTCGCGCACCTGCGCCATGTGGCGGCGTTCGGCCGGTGTCAGGCGATGGCCGCGCGCCCAGCGCTCCTTCTTCTTGACGATCACGCGCTTCTCGATCGTGACGTGCTTGTCGACGTGGCGGTCGACGTGACGATCAACAGGGCGGCGGGAGCGGTCATAGTTCTGCGCCACCTCGAAGGATCCTGCCGGCTGGGCAAGTGCTGCGACCGGCGTGATCAGAACGGAACTGGCGACGAGCGCGATCAGGAGACGTTTCATTCGGGTGTCCTTTCGTTGTCTACACCCGGAAATTAGGCCCCGCTTCCTGAACCGAATATGAAGCTATGCATTACAAATACGTAATGATATCCGATACTTATTTGTCTTTTCTAATGAACAAGCATCAGTCTGCCGCAAGGCTTATGTACCGGAAGTAACCGAAATCCGCCGCCCTGCCCGCGCCGGAAGTGTCGAAGGCGAACATGCCGGCGAAGGCGCCGGTGAAAGATCCATGTTCGCCGCGACCGCCCTCGTCCGAGACCACGCCCGCATCGAGAACCGGGCCAATTGCGTGCCAATCCTCGGCGCGCGTCTCCCGCCAGAAGAACTGCAGGTCGTTGTCGCGGATCTCCATGGCAAGCGCGATCCGCCCCTCTGGAATGGCGATACCGCTGCCGACGGGAAACTCCAGCCGCCCATGCGGGAAATCGCCGGGGCATGAAAGGATCGTCAGCACCCGCCCGAGCGTTTCGTGCCACGTTACGCCAAGCGCATGGAACTTGTGGCGGTTGTAGTAATGCGTCAGGCCCGCAACCTGCTGGTAGGTTTCGGGCACAAACTCGACCGCTGTTTCGGCGCGGAAGGAATGATGCTCTTGCCTGCGCGCCACCAACGCCTGTTCGAACCAGCTGCCGATGCTCTCCCGTCCGAAGAGCGTGAGATGTCCGGTCCGCGCGTCGAGCGAGAAGACCCGCTCCGGCTGAGGCGTGCGCAGCCACTGAAACTCGATCGGAAGGACGCCCTCGTCGAACTCCGTCTCCACGACGGTTTCTTCCGGTAGCTGCTCCACCGCAGCCGGAGCCGGCACGAGTACCTCCGGCACCGGGCCGCCGCTTTCGAGATAGAGCCAGCCGTCGTCGCGCCAGACGCATTTCTGCAGCGCCGTCTCGCGCCCGAGCGTGCAGCGCCGCTGCGGCGGCAACGGCCGGCCGGCAAGATGCGTGTGATAGGCCTGGCCGTCCGGCGTCTCGACATATTGCCCGTGACCGGCGCGCTGCAGGGGCGCTTCCGGATGATCCTTCGACGTGATCAGATAGGTGTTCGGATGCATCTCGTACGGGCCGTCGATAGTGCGCGAACGCGCCATGGTGACGGCATGATCGTAGCCGGTGCCGCCCTCGGCGGTCGTCAGATAGTACCAGCCGTTCTTCTTGAAGAGATGCGGGCCCTCGACGAGGCCGAGCGGCGAGCCGGCAAAGATGTTCTTCACCGGACCGACGAGCTTGCGTGTGCGCTCGTCCCACTCCTGCAGCAAGATGCCGTCGAAGGCCGGATGCTTCGGCGAACCGCCGAAACTCTCGGTGCGGTGGTTCCATTGCATGTTGAGGAACCACTTGCGGCCATCGTCGTCGTGGAAAAGCGAGGGGTCGAAGCCGGAGGAATTGACGTAGACCGGGTCCGACCAGGTCGCCTCGATCGCCTCCGCGGTGACGATGTAGTTGTGCGCGTCCTTGAAGTTGCCGTCGAAGCGCTTGACGTCGGTATAGACCAGCCAGAACAGCCCGTCGTCATAGGAGAGGCACGGCGCCCAGACGCCGCAGCTATCGGGGTTGCCGCGCATGTCGAGCTGGCTGGCGCGCTCCAGCGGGCGGCGAACGAGCCGCCAGTTCACGAGGTCGCGCGAGTGATGGATCTGCACGCCCGGATACCATTCGAAGGTGGAGGTCGCGATATAGTAATCGTCGCCGACGCGGCAGATCGAAGGGTCGGGGTTGAATCCCCTGAGAATCGGGTTGCGGATCATGGCGGTCATGGTTTCGGCGTCCTCGGTTGGTGGGCGCATCCGATCTCAAAAATCATACAATTTCAAGACTGCAACGTTGCAGTAAAACACGCGCCCCGCCCTCTGTGGCCGTCTTTCCACACCGATTCGAGCGGCTGACGCGCTGCCTTGAACCGTCCGCCGATGCTCGGACCGACGAGGCGGAACGGGTTTGCACAAACAATGAGCAGAGCGCGGGGACGGCGCATTCTACTTTAGTCGGAGGCGGCCGAACTACACGGGAAAATCACGCCTTGGACTTGAACGCGCGCTTGAAATCGGCACTCTGGCTGTGCTTGGCACAACAACCATAAAAAGCCATCGCGGGGAGGAAATCGATGAGAGCTTTGCTCGGCTTCAGCCGATTAATAGACACGATTACGGAATTCATCGGAAAGAGCGTTTCATGGCTGATTCTGGCCGCGGTGCTCGTCAGCGCCGGCAATGCCGTGATCCGAAAAATCTTCAACATGTCGTCGAATGCCTGGCTCGAGGCGCAATGGTACCTGTTCGGCGCCGCCTTCATGTTCGCGGCCGCCTACACGCTGAGCCAGAACGAGCATATCCGCATCGACGTGGTCTACGGCCAGTTTTCGCGCCGCGTGCAGCACTGGATCGATTTGCTGGGACACCTGTTGTTCCTGATGCCCTTCGTGCTGCTCGTGCTCTACTACCTCTTCCCCTATGTGAAGATGTCCTACGTCTCGGGTGAAGTCTCCTCCTCGGCCGGCGGCCTGATCATCTGGCCGGCCAAGGCCATCCTGCTCGTCGGCTTTCTGTTGCTCGCCTTTCAGGGCGTATCCGAGATCATCAAGAAGATCGCGATCATGACCGGCAACATGGAGGACCCGACACCCTATGTGCCGACCCATGCGCCGCTTGACGATGCCGTGTCTCCGGAGACCCGTCCATGATCGAATTCATCGCTGAAAACCTGGCGCCGATCATGTTCGCGTCGCTGATCGTGTTCCTGCTTTTGGGATACCCGGTCGCCTTCTCGCTCGCCGCCAACGGCCTGCTGTTCTTCATCGTCGGCGTCGAGCTCGCGCCGCTGTCCGACTCGATCAACCTTTCCTGGCCGCTGCTCAACGCGCTGCCGGACCGGTTCTGGGGGGTGATGTCCAACGACACGTTGCTCGCCATCCCCTTCTTTACCTTCATGGGGATCGTGCTCGAGAAATCGGGCATGGCCGAAGACCTGCTCGACACGATCGGCCAGCTCTTCGGCCCGATCCGCGGCGGTCTTGCCTATGCGGTGATCTTCGTCGGCGCGCTGCTGGCCGCCACGACAGGCGTCGTTGCCGCCTCGGTCATCGCCATGGGCCTGATCTCGCTGCCGATCATGCTGCGCTACGGCTATGACCGGAAGGTCGCCTCGGGCGTCATCGCCGCTTCGGGCACGCTCGCCCAGATCATCCCGCCGTCGCTCGTCCTGATCGTTCTTGCCGACCAGCTCGGCCGCTCGGTGGGCGACATGTATGCCGGCGCCCTGATCCCGGGTCTGGTGCTCACCGGCCTTTACATGATCTACATCCTGATCATGACGATCCTGAAGCGTGACTCCATGCCGGCGCTGCCGCTGGAAGCGCGCACGCTGGGTTCCGGCGTCACCTCGCTGGCGATCGCGCTTGCGGTCGCAGCCGGCATCGCCTATGCCGCCCACGTCTACCTCTCCCCGACCCAGGGCGAGAACGCCGACATCCTCGGTGCAACGGTTGGCGTCGCCTTCATCTATGTCGTTGCCCTTGCCGACAAGAATCTGAAGATCAATGCGATGTCGCGGCTCGCCCAGCAGGTCATCATCGTGCTGATTCCGCCGCTGGCGCTGATCTTCCTCGTTCTCGGCACCATCTTCCTCGGCATTGCGACGCCGACGGAAGGCGGCGCCATGGGCGCGGTCGGCGCGCTGATCATGGCTGCGGCCAAGGGCCGGCTGCACATGGACGTCGTGCGCGGCGCGCTCACGGCCACCACCCGGCTATCGGCCTTCGTGCTGTTCATCCTGATCGGGGCGCGCGTCTTCTCGCTCACCTTCTACGGGGTCAACGGCCACATCTGGGTCGAACACCTGCTGACGGCGATGCCGGGCGGCGAAGTCGGCTTCCTCATTGCCGTCAACATGCTCGTCTTCTTCCTGGCCTTCTTCCTGGATTTCTTCGAGCTTGCCTTCATCATCGTGCCGCTCTTGGCGCCCGCCGCCGACAAGCTCGGCATCGACCTCATCTGGTTCGGCGTGCTGCTCGGCATCAACATGCAGACGAGCTTCATGCACCCGCCCTTCGGCTTCGCGCTGTTCTACCTGCGCTCGGTCGCGGCAAAGGTACCCTATCTCGACAAGATCACCGGCAAGACGATACAGCCGGTCACCACCGGGCAGATCTACTGGGGTGCCGTGCCCTTCGTCGGCATCCAGATCCTGATGGTGGCGCTGACGATCATGTTCCCGCAGATGGTCATGCACTACAAGGGAACCGGCGCTGGCGTCGATCCGAACACCATCAAGATCGAGGTGCCGGGCTTTGCCCCCGGCGGCGGCCTCGGCCTGCCCGGCGGCCTGCAGCTTCCGGGCGGCAGCCCGCTCGACCAGAAGCCGGCCAACCAGGGTGGCGGCACCCAGCCGCAGACGGCTCCGTCGAACGACCTCAGCCAGCCGCCTTCGTTTGGCGGCACGGGTGCCCAGCCGCAAACGGCACCTTCAAACGACCTCAGCCAGCCGCCATCGTTCAAGTAGAGCGGACAGGCACGCAAATAGAGGGCGGCCCCACGGGCCGCCCTCTCAGCTTGCGGTCCCCCCGGAGATGGCCCCTTGCGGCGCCGCCGTCAGGCTGCCGGGAAAGGCATATCTGATCATCGCAGCTTGCGGGGGCAAGCCCGGGCGCTATCCAAGATTCCTGTGCCTGTCACGGGAATCTAGTCAGCCCAAGTTCTTGGGCTGACTAGAGCCTTTTGACCCGACCGCTGGATCCCACCATAAGGGCGAGGATGAAGGAGAAGGGGATGCCCGCTTGCCAGAAAGCCGCCGTCTTCATTTGCTGACAGGTTCCTCCGGATAGATATTCCGCTCAGTCGAGCCGCTTGGCCGGGTTTTCCCGATACCAATCGACGATCATGGGCATCATCTCCTCGAACGGCCCACCGACGAAGACGTTGAGCAGGCCCATGCGCGAGGCGCTCTCGTTGCGAAAATCATGCATCGTCCCGCGCGGGATGACACAGAGCGAGCCCTTGGCCATCTGGTGCCAGGTCTCGCCGACGAGGATGCTGGCGGTTCCCTCGATCACGTAGAAGATCTCGTCATTGTCGTCGTGCTTGTGGGCGCCCGGCCCCTCGTGCCGGGCCTCGAGCCACCATTCCGAGATCGAAAAGCGTCCCTCGGTCTCCGGCCCATCGGCTTTGAAGACCGCCTGTATGGCGCCCATGTCGTACCGCCGGCCCGCGTCGGGTCCGAGCACCAGCGATTGGCCTTCACTTGGCATGGCTGCTCCTCCGCTCCGTTGAGGCCGCAACCCTACCACGAAATCGCGATCTTCGCCGGTTGATCCCGCCAAACGAAAAAGCCGCCCGCAACGGATGTTGCGAGCGGCTCCTGACCTGTCTGCAATGAGCGGAAGCTTAGAGCTTGCCGCCGCGCTGCTGGATCATCATGAAGGTGTCGTAGTTGTATTCGGCGATCTGGGCGTTGAGGTAGTATTCGCCACGGAAGGCCTTGATCGAGTCCCAGATCTTCTTGAAGGTCGGGTTCGAGTCTTCCATTTCGGCATAGACTTCGTTCGCCTTGTCGAAGCAGGCCGAAAGGATCTCGGCGCTGAACGGGCTGAGCTTGGCACCGGAAGCCACCAGGCGCTTGATTGCCGAGGGGTTCAGGTAATCGTACTTCTGCAGCATGTTCGCGTCGGTCGCCTGGCAGGCGGTGCGCAGCAGCGACTGGTAGTTCTTCGGCAGGCCCTCGAAGGCCGCCTTGTTGAACATGGCGTGGACCGTCGGGCCACCTTCCCACCAGCCGGGGTAGTAGTAATAGGGCGCGACCTTGTAGAAGCCGAGCTTCTCGTCGTCATAGGGGCCGACCCATTCGGCGGCATCGATGGTGCCCTTTTCGAGCGCCGGATAGATGTCGCCGCCGGCGATCTGCTGCGGCACGACGCCGAGCTTTTCGACGACCTTGCCGGCGAAGCCCCCGATGCGCATCTTCAGGCCCTGCATGTCGGCGACCGTCTTGATCTCCTTGCGGAACCAGCCACCCATCTGCACGCCGGTGTTGCCGTTGGGGAAGCCGACGAGCCCCTGCGTGCCGAGGAATTCGTTGAAGAGGTCGATGCCGCCGCCATGGTAGTGCCAGGCGTTCATGCCGCGCGCATTGAGCGCGAAGGGAACGGCGGCACCCAGCGCCCAGGTCGGATCCTTGCCCCAGTAATAGTAGGCGACCGTGTGGCAGGCTTCGACGGTACCTGCAGCAGCCGCGTCAGCGGCCTGCAGACCGGGAACGATTTCGCCGGCAGCAAAGACCTGGATCTGGAAGGCGCCGTCGGTTGCTTCCGACACGTACTTCGACAGCACTTCGCCGCCACCGTAGATCGTGTCGAGCGACTTCGGGAACGACGATGCCAGGCGCCAGTTGATCTTCGGGTTTGATTGCGCGATGGCCGGCGATGCGAGTGCCGTGGCGGCGACCGCACCAAGCCCACCGAGACTCGCGTTTTTGATAAATGAACGGCGATCCATGGTTCCTCCCCTAGTTCTCGCCAAAAGGGCGGCCGCGATCAGCGCTACCACCCATCAATCCACCCTGCCCCTTCCCGGACGAAGGTGGCTCCTCCTCGTTAACCTGCCAAAACGACGCAAATCGGCGCCGCTATCGACGGGCATGCCCGCACCTTACAGAAACACCAAGGCATGTCCAGAAGCCGCTTTCCGGCACCTATTCGACTTTTGTCTAATGCGCCGGAAAGCCCGGGATTTTGCCTAAAATGCAGGCAAATCAATGTTTTCAGCAGAGCTTAGAGCTCCGCTGACTTGGCCCAGAGGTTGATGTCCGCCTCACGCGCATAGAGATCGATCTCGGCCAGTTCGTCTGCCGTGAACGTGTCGTTCTCCAGCGCCTTGACGCAATCGACGATCTGCTCGGAGCGGCTGGCGCCGATCAGCGCCGAGGTGATGCGGCCGCCGCGCAAGACCCAGGCGAGCGCCATCTGCGCCAATGTCTGGCCGCGCTTTTCGGCAATGCCGTTCAGCTTGCGGATGTTGTCGATGATCTCCGGCCGGATGAAGTCCTTCTTGAGGAAGTGGTTCTGCGCCGCACGGCTGTCGGCCGGAATGCCCTGGAGGTACTTGGTCGTCAGCATCCCTTGCGCGAGCGGCGAGAAGACGATCGAGCCGATGCCGAGATCTTCGAGCGTATGGATCAGGCCGTCATCCTCGATCCAGCGGTTGAGCATGGAATAGCTCGGCTGGTGGATGAGGCACGGCGTGCCGAGATCCCTAAGGATCGCCGCCGCTTCACGGGTGCGCTGCGAATTGTAGGAGGAGATGCCGACATAGAGCGCCCGGCCCGAGCGCACGATATGGTCGAGCGCGCCGCAGGTCTCTTCGAGCGGCGTATCCGGATCGAAGCGGTGCGAATAGAAGATGTCGACATAGTCGAGGCCCATGCGCTTCAGGCTCTGATCGCAGGAAGCGATCATGTATTTGCGGCTGCCCCATTCGCCGTAAGGGCCGGGCCACATGTCGTAGCCGGCCTTGGAGGAGATGATCAGCTCGTCGCGCAGGCCAGCAAAGTCCGTGCGCATGATCTCGCCGAAGGCGGTCTCGGCCGAGCCCGGAGGCGGGCCGTAATTGTTGGCGAGATCGAAATGGGTGATGCCGAGATCGAAGGCGGTGCGGCACATGTCGACCTTGCGGTCATGCGGCGTGTCGCCGCCGAAATTGTGCCAAAGCCCCAGCGAGATCGCCGGCAGCTTCAGGCCGGAGCGCCCGACGCGGTTATATTTCATGGTGTCGTAGCGGTTTTCCGCCGGTAGCCAGGTCATCGCACAATCCTCCGCGATCGGGTACAGGTGGCGGCCCTATCCGCCACCCTCGAAAATGAAACGGTTTCCGTAGCGGTTGGCCGCAACGGAAACCTCAGTTCACAAAGGTCTAAACCTGTCCGCCGTCGCTATGAAGCGGCAGCGACGCGATTTCCCGATATTTCTTCCTCCGTCTCGCGCAACAGCGCCCTCGCCTCCTCGATGCCGAGAGCGGCCGGCTGGGTGCAGGTGGTGGAAAGCTCGATGAAGCGGCCCTCCTCGCCCGACTTCAGGATCGACACCATCACGTCGACGCCGTGCAGCGCGCGGTCGAGCGAGCAACGGGCATCGCGGCCTTCGAGGATCGCCAGCGCCATGTCGGCAAGGCCGGCGGTGCGGTAGTTCGCCATCGGTCCCTGCGGGTGCTCCTGGTTCTCGATGCCGAAGGGGTGATCCCAGGGTTCCAGCGGCTGGATATTCTTGTCGCGGCCGCTTGCTTCCACCTTGCCGCCGAAGAAGTTCGGATCGGGCACGTAGAGCGAACCCTCGGTGCCGTAGAGCTCCATGTTGGCATGGCGGTGCGACCAGACATCCCAGCTTGCCGACAGCGTGATCGTCGCGCCGTTCTCAAATTCCAGCAGCGCATGGATGTTGGTCGGGGTCTTGACCGGGATCACCTCGCCCTTGCGCGGCTCGCTGGTGATCGTACGGGTCGGATTGGCCATCGAGGAAAGGGCGGCGACGCGCTTCACCGGCCCGATCAGGTTGATCAGGTTGGCGATGTAATAGGGCCCGAGATCGAGGATCGGTCCGCCGCCCGGCAGGAAGAAGAAGTCCGGGTTCGGATGCCACATCTCCATGCCCGGGCTCATGACGTGGCAGGTGCCCGAGGTCACCCGGCCGATCTTGCCGGCGTCGATGGTGCTGCGGGCAAGCTGGTGTGCGCCGCCGAGGAAGGTATCCGGCGCGCAGCCGACCGTCAGGCCCTTCGCCTTGGCGATCGTCCGCAGTTCTTCGCCCTGTTCCAGCGAAAGCACCAGCGGCTTTTCGGAGTAGACGTGCTTGCCGGCTTCGAGGATCGCCTTCGATACCGGAAAATGCGCGTCGGGGATCGTCAGGTTGACGACGATATCGACATCCGGATTGGCCAGCAGCGCCTCGATGCTCTGCGCCTCGACGCCGTATTCAGCCGCCCGCGCCTCGGCCGCCGCCGGATTGATGTCGGCGCAAGCGATAACCTTGATGCCCTTAAAGAGCGGTGCGAGCCGGAAATAAGTGGTGGAGATGTTGCCGCATCCGATGATGCCGACGCCAAGTTCCTTGGTCATGGATGAACCTGCTTCTCAATAGGATTGGATGGAGGCGAGCGAGCGCTTGGCGAAGCGCTTGAAATCGCTCGGATTGTCGTGCTCCGCGATGAAGTAACGGGCCTTGGTGGAGGCAAGCGCCTGGAACAGGCCCTTCCAGTCGACGGTGCCCTCGCCGACATCGGCCCAGCCATCCTCGTCCTTCTTCTCGCCCGCCGGCGCGATGTCCTTCACGTGCACAGCGGTGATGCGGTCGCCATATTTCTTGATCCAGGCGATCGGGTCGGCACCGCCGCGGATGATCCAGGCGATGTCGGCCTCCCAGGAAAGATCCGGTCCGCCCGCAAAGATCAGATCTTGCGGGATGCTGCCGTCGGGAAGCGCTGCGAATTCGAAGTCGTGGTTGTGCCAGCCGAAGATCAGCCCGGCGTCGCGATAGGGCTTGCCGGCTTTCTGCAGTCGCTCGCCGAAGGCGCGCCAGCCGGCGGCATCCGTCGGGCGCTGGTCGGGCATCAGGTAGGGGCAATAGATCGCCTTGATGCCGAGCGCCCTGGCGATCTCGAGCACGCGGGCCGGATCGCTCTCCAGCATGTCGAGACCAAAGTGGGCGGTCGGCATGGCCAGGCCGTTGCTGTCGAGCCCTTCCTTGAAACTCGCGATCTCCGCGTCGCTGAGCGCCGCATAGAGCGCGCCATAACCTTCGACCTGGCTGTAGCCGGCCTCACCGAGCGCCGTGAGCACATTGGCGAAAGGCGGGAAATTGCGGGCGCTGTAGAGCTGGAAACTGACGTCCTTCATGAAATCCTCCTCGTTTGGTCTTGGGATCACTTGAGCCAGGTGTCGTAATCCGACACCAGCAGGTGGGTGGGTGCCGTGTCCTCCTCGATCGCCGAGAAGCGGCCGACGGGTTCGCGGAAATAATTGTCGGTGAGATCGTCGTTGACGGTCGAAACCTCGCCCATCAGCACGTCGGCGCCTTCGGCCCAGAAGGCGTGCCAGTTGCCGGGCAAAAGCGTGACGCTTTCGCCAGCCTTCAGCTTCAGCAAATCACCGGCTTTGAGGGTGCGCAGCCGCGCATCGGTGGCAACGACGACATCGCTTTCCTCGTCGACGGAACCGTCGGGCCTGGAATTGTACATCTGCAGCACCAGCGCGCCGCCGCCGCGATTGATGATGTCCTCGGTCTTCACCGCGTGGCGGTGCAGCGGATTGACCTGGCCCTTGGCTGTGATCATCAGCTTCTCGGCATAGACCATGCCTTGCCCCGTCCTGAGGTTGGAGGCATCGCCGTTGCGGAGCGTGAAGAGCACGAGGCCAAATTCGTCGAAGCGTCCCTTGCCGTAGTCGGTGATATCCCAGCCGAGGCGGGCATCGAAGATCGTCGGGCTGTCGGAGGCGACACGCGCCTTCAATTCCTCCGGCGACCAATAGGCAAAGGGCGGCAGCGTGAAGCCGAAGCTCTTCATGAAGGCATCGCTTTTGGCGATGATATCGTTAACGTGGCTGCGTTTCATGGCGGTCAACCCTTTCCCTGGCAGGATTCGAGATCGAAGGCGGCAAAGCGTGGGAGATCACCTGCGCCAAGCGGCACCTTCGGCGTGAAGCGGATGACCTTCGCCTCGCCGGCGGAAAGGTCGAAGGCATTGTCGGAGTAGCGGCCGGCGACGTCGGCCTCGATCATCACATGCAGCGCCAGCCCACTCGCCTTGACGGTGACGTCGAAAGCGCCCTCGCCTGATCGTGCGACATCGAGCGTGAGGCCGGATGGCTGAAGATCGAGCGCCTTGTAGGTGCCGTTGACGTGATGCCCCTCGCCGCGCATCCCGTTCGACGCTTCGAAGGACCAGAACAGCAGGCTGTTGGCGGGAATATCGGAAGCAGCGATCGTCACCAGCGTTGCTGCGCGATCCGGGCTGCAGGTGCCGGCGGCTGCCGTCAGCGGCGTGCGCTTGCCGTCGAGCGAAACGAGGAAGGTCTGCAGCTCGACCGTTACCGGCCCGGCCGTGTCGTTGACCATCGAGAAGGCGATTTCCTTGCCGTCGGTTGACGGGATCGCCGCAACCGATACCGGCTGGAAGAAGCGCCGGACCATGTAGTGCATCGCCTTCCAGCTGCCGCCATAATCCAGGCTCGACCAGGACGCGACCGGCCAGGTGTCGTTGAGCTGCCAGTAGAGCGTGCCCATGCAGTGGGGCTTCAGCGAGCGCCAATAGTCGACGGCGGTGCGGATCGCCAGCCCCTGCTGGATCTGGCTGAGATAGACGAAGGCAGGGAAATCCTTGGGGAAGCGGAAGTAGCGGAACATCGTGCCGGCGATGCGCTCGTTGCCGCCGACGTTCTTCTGGTGGCTCTCGATGACAGGCGACGCGATGTTGAGGTCCTTTTCCGCCGCAAACTGCCGGATCACCGGCATCGACGTATAGGACTGGAAACCGAACTCCGAGCAGAAGCGCGGGCGCACGCTGCGATAATTGTCGAAGGACTTGTTCTCGTGCCAGACCGACCAGTAGTGCATGTCGCCGGAGCCATCGGCATGCCAGGCATCGCCGAAGTCGAGATAGCCGGACGCCGGGCTCGACGGCCACCAGATCGCTTCGGGAAGTGCGGTTTTCAGCGCCACCTCGATCGTGCGGTTCAGCCGATCATAGGAGACGAGATAGCGGTCGCGATCCTTGCGCGGCTCGTCGAACCAGGTGAGCGCGCCGACGAGTTCGTTATCGCCGCACCAGACCGCGATCGACGGATGGGTCGACAGGCGTTTGGCCTGATAGTCCACTTCGGCCGCGACATTCTCCAGGAAATCCGGGGTCGACGGATAGAGGTTGCAGGCGAACATGAAGTCTTGCCAGACCATGAGACCGAGCCGGTCGCAGAGATCGTAGAACCAGTCCGGCTCATAGAAGCCGCCGCCCCAGATGCGGATCATGTTCATGTTGGCGTCGACGGCCGAGGTCAAAAGGTCCTCGACGCCTTCGCGCGTCACCCGTGACGCCAGCGCATCGGCCGGGATCCAGTTGGCGCCCTTGCAGAAGATCTCGCGCCCGTTGACGCGGAAGGCAAAGCGGCTGCCGGCCTCGTCCTTGTCGGTCAGCAGTTCGATGGTGCGGAAGCCGATCTGGCGGGTCACCTGCTCCTGCGGCACTTCGACGTTCAGAACGGACAGGTGCTGCTCGCCGCTGCCCGCCGGCCACCAGCGCTTCGGCTTGGCGACGGTGAAGACATGGGTGATGCGCGTCTCCCCTTTGCCGACGGCGCAGTCCAGCCGCTCGCGATCATCGTCGAGCGAGAAATGTATGGGCACGATGCCGGCCGCATCGGCAAAGAGCGTCACCGTCACCACAAGGTCGACGACACCATCCTCCAGCCAGACCTGCTTCGTCGTGACATGCTCGATGCGGGCGATCTCCAGCCGGCAAAGGGCGATTTCCCCATAGACGCCGAGCGGCGCGATCGCGAGGTTCCAGTCCCAGCCGAAATGGCACTGCGGCTTCCTCAGCATGTTGCCGTTGGCGATCGGCGAATTGCCGGGATGATAGGGCACGTAAAAGGGCTGCGCTGCCTGACGCCGCGCGCCTTCTGATATCGAGGATCGTAGCGCGATGCGGATGCGGTTCTCACCGGCGACGAGCGCCTTTGAGACGTCCGGCCGATAGCGGCGGAAGCAATTGTCCGCCTCGAGCACCAGCCGGTCGTTGACGAAGACCGAGGCAACCGTATCGAGGTATTCGAGGTCGAGATACCAGTAGCCCGAGAGGTCATCGGCTGCGACCATAACCGTGCGTTCGATCACCCAGTCCTTGTGCGCCACCCACTGCACGTCGTTCTCGTTGCGGCCGACATAGGGGTCGTCGATCGCGCCAGCCTTCAGCAAGGCCGAGTGCACGTCGCCCGGCAACGCCATCGTCAGCGTGTGGCTGTGGTCGACGGAAGAGAGCTGCCAATCGCCTGCGAGATCGAGACGGATGGCGTTTCGGGTGTAGTCCTGAGAAAGCATTATCGTATTCCACGGGTCGACCGGCAACGCCGGCACAGTCATTGTCGGGATCGGCCGGGCAGCAGTTCCGCCCGGCGCCACCCCCTATTCTTTACGTCCGCGCATCTCGTTTCCGCAAAACCGCTTCACACTTTTGCGCGACATGCAGCTAGATGCGGTTCTCGCTCGTCGCATCGAAGATCGAGGCGACGCCCATGTCGAAGGAAAGCGTCACGGCCGTACCCGGCGCATAGCGCCGCTGGCCGGCGATGCGCACCGACATCGACTGCCCGGCGAGCTTCAGCCACAAGAGGTTGTCGGCACCCATCGGCTCCTCGATATCGACGACTGCACGATGCGAGGCCGCTGCGCCGCCCGCCACCTCGTCGACACGCACATGTTCTGGCCTGAGGCCGAGAACGACCTTCTGCCCATGCACGAACGGCGCGCGTGACGGATAGGCGGACACGTCGAAATCGACGCCGTTGACGTGGACGTAGGCGCGCTGGTCGCGAAGCTGCAGTTCGCCGCGGAAGAAGTTCATCGACGGCGAGCCGATGAAGCCGGCGACGAACAGGTTTTCCGGCGCGTTGTAGATCGTCATCGGATCGGTGAGCTGCTGGATCACACCGCTCTTCATGACGGCGATGCGGTCGGCAAGCGTCAGCGCCTCGATCTGGTCGTGGGTGACGTAGATCATCGTGTTCTTCAGCGACTGGTGCAGCCGCTTGATCTCGACGCGCAGCTCCGAGCGCAGCTTGGCATCAAGGTTGGAGAGCGGCTCGTCGAACAGGAACACGTCGACATCGCGCACCAGCGCCCGGCCGATCGCCACGCGCTGGCGCTGGCCGCCGGAGAGTTCCGAGGGCTTGCGCTTCAGGAGCGGCTGGATCTGCAGGATCTCGGCGGCGCGGCGCACGCGCTTGTCGATCTCCTCCTTCGGAACCTTCGCAACCTGCAGGCCGAAGGAGAGGTTCTTCTCCACCGACATCTGCGGATAGAGCGCGTAGGACTGGAACACCATGCCGATGCCGCGGTCCTTGGGCTCCTCCCAGGTGACGTTCTTGTTCTTGATGAAGATCTGGCCGTCGCTGACATCGAGCAGGCCGGCAATGCAGTTGAGCAGGGTGGACTTGCCGCAGCCCGACGAGCCGAGCAGCACCAGGAACTCGCCATCCTTGATATCGAGGTTGAGCGTGTCGAGCACAGTGACGGCACCGAAGCTCAACGACAGGTCTTTGACCGATACGCTGACGTTTTGCATGTTGTTACCCTTTCACTGCGCCGGCGGCGATGCCGCGGACAAAAAGCCGTCCCGAGACGAAGTAGACGACGAGCGGCACGGCGCCGGTCAGGATCGTCGCCGCCATGTTGACGTTGTATTCCTTCACGCCCTGGACCGAGTTGACGATGTTGTTGAGCTGAACGGTCATCGGATAGTATTCCGGCCGGGTGAACACGACGCCGAAGAGGAAGTCGTTCCAGATGCCGGTAACCTGCAGGATCATCGCCACCACGAAGATCGGCAGCGACATCGGCAGCATGATCTTGAAGTAGATCGTCCAGAAGCCGGCGCCATCGACGCGCGCCGCCTTGAACAGTTCCTCCGGCAGCCCGGCGAAATAGTTGCGGAAGAGCAGCGTCAGGATCGGCATGCCGAAGATGGTGTGCACGATGATGAGGCCGGTGAGCGTGCCGTAAATGCCCATTTCGCGAAGCACGATGACGATCGGGTAGATCATCACCTGATAGGGAATGAAGGCGCCGACGATCAGGATCGTGAAGAACAGTTCCGCGCCCTTGAAGCGCCAGTTGGCGAGCGCATAACCGTTGACCGAGGCGATCGCGATCGAGACGATCGTCGAGGGAACGGTGATGCGCACCGAGTTCCAGAAGCCGCGCGAAAGGCCGTCGCAGTTGAGCCCGGTACAGGCGCTCGCCCAGGCCTTGACCCAGGGCTCGAAGGTGATCTCGACCGGCGGGGCGAAGATGTTGCCGAGGCGGATTTCCGGCATGCCCTTCAGCGAGGTCATGACCATCACGTAAAGCGGCAGCAGGTAATAGAGCGCCACGACGATCAGCGTGCCGTAGATCACGATATTGCGTGAGGACAGCGCCCGGCGGGGTTTCCGCCCGCGAGGGCCAGCCACGACGCGGTCCGTCTGCGCCTGGGCCACGGCCTCTTCGTCCACCGAATTGAAAGCAACGATATCAGACACGCTTGCGCCCTCCCCCGAATTCCAGATAGGCCCAAGGCACGATGATGATGGCGACGGTGATGAGCATCATGGTCGAGGCGGCGAAGCCCTGGCCGAGGTTCTGCGCCTGGAACATGTAGTCGTAGACATACTTTGCCGGGACTTCCGAGGCGATGCCCGGACCGCCGCTCGTCTGCGCCACAACCAGGTCGTAGACCTTGACGATACCGCTGGCGATAATGACCAGCGTCGTGATGAAGACGCCGCGCATCATCGGGATGACGACGAAGAGATAGGTCTTCCACATGGGAATGCCGTCAACGCGCGCGGCCTTCCAGATATCCTCGTCGATGCCGCGCAGGCCCGCGAGCATCAGGCACATCACGAGCCCTGTGCCCTGCCAGAGTGCGGCGATCAGGATGCCGTAGATGACGATGTCGGAATTGTAGAGCGGGTCGAAGGTGAAGCTCTCCCAGCCGAGCGAGCGCACAACCGACTGGATGCCGAACTCCGGATTGAGCAACCATTGCCAGACCAGACCCGTGACGATGAAGGACAGGGCGAAGGGGTAGAGCATGATGGTGCGGAAGGTGTTTTCGAAGCGGATCTTCTGATCCATCAGCGCCGCCAGCACGAAGCCGATGACCAGGCTGAAAATCAAAGAGAAGATGCCGTAGATCGCCAGATTCTCGACCGAGACGAGCCAGCGCGGCGCCGCCCAGAGGCGTTCGTACTGATCGAGGCCGACGAAAGAGAGCCGCGGCAAGAGCTTGGAATTGGTAAAGGAATAGACGACCGTCCAGATCGTGCCGCCGAGGAAAATGACCACGGCCGTCAGGATCATCGGGACGGAGGCAATCTTCGCATTCAGGTTCCGCAGCCACTGGTTCGGTCGGCCCGAACCCTCACTGTAGCCTGCCATGTTTGTTCCTCCGGAACTGCAATGGGTTTCGGACGATGGGCAGCGCTTTCAGGCGCCTTGCCTCATCAGGGCGACAACCACTCCCATGGAGCCGCGAACGCATCACGCGCGGACTCTCGGCACGCTCACGCCATGCCGGATGGGAGGCTTTGACCGGCCTCCTCTACGAGGCCGGCCAAGGCAGTTGCGGTTACTCCGCCGCGGCGATGATCTCGGCGAAACGCTTCTGCGCGTCTTCCGGGGTGATCGACGGGTTGGCGAAGAATTCGGAGAACAGGTCCTCCTTCTGCTTCTGGCTGTCGGCCGAAAGCAGCTGGTCGGTGCCCTGGATCACATTGCCCTTGGCAAGGATGTCCAGGCCCTTCTTCATGCAGTCGTTGGCGGCGGCGAGATCGACGTCGCCGCGCACCGGCAGCGAGCCCTTCTTGAGGTTGAAGGCAACCTGCGTCTTCGGATCAAGCAGCGTCGATGCGAGCACTTCCTGCGCCTTGGACTTCTCCTCGTCCTTCAGGAGCGGGAAGTAGAAGGCGTCGCCGCCGGTCGAGATGATCTCGTTGACGCCGAGGCCCGGCAGGCAGGTGTAATCCGTTCCGGCCTTCTGGCCGGCCAGAGCAAACTCACCCTGCGCCCAGTCGCCCATGATCTGGCCGCCGGCCTTGCCGGTGATGACCATGTTGGTAGCCTGGTTCCAGTCCTGGACATTGGTACCCTTCGACATGCGGCGGGCATCGTCGGCAGCCTTGAAGACCTTGGCGATTTCCGGGCCTGCCGCCACTTCCTCGTCCTTGTCGCCGAAGACCTTCTGGAAGGTGTCCTTGCCGGCGATTGCGACCATCAGCACGTCGAAGGCGCCGGCTGCCTGCCAGGGCTGACCGCCGACGGCAAGCGGCACGATGCCGGCCTTTTCCAGCGCCGGCGCTGCCGCCACGAATTCATCCCAGTTCTTCGGCACGTCGACGCCGGCTTTCTTGAAGGCGGCATTCGACAGCCACAGCCACTGCCAGGAATGGATGTTGACCGGCGCGCAATAGATCTTGCCGTCGATCGTGCAGGAATCGAGCAGGCTCGCCGGCTTGATGATGTCCTTCCACTTCTCGCGGGTGGCGACATCGGTCAGGTCCCGCATCAGGCCGGCCTGGACCAACTCTTCCGCCTGGCGGCCATGGTTGAACTGCGTGGCGCCCATCGGGTCGCCGCCGGTGATGCGGCTGATCATGATCGGGCGGGCGGTGCCGCCGGATCCGGCGATCGCGCCATCGACCCAGTGATTGCCCGTCGCATCGAAGGCCTTGGCCAGTTCCGCGACCGCGGCAGCTTCACCACCGGACGTCCACCAATGGGTCACTTCAAGATCGGCAGCATTGGCTGCGCTGAGCGGCAGGGCCACGGCGGCCGAAAGCACGACGGCGAAAGAACGTAAATTCATGAGTCTCCTCCCTCACTGTAACGTTACCGTAAAAAACTTAATGCAATCGATTACAGGACGCAACACCCACCACAATCGATTTAAACAGAATCTTGGAAAACATCTATTGCGTGCATGTGACATCGGGCGTCCAAAGCGCTTTGCACTCAGCTCCGAACCCCTCATTGCACAAGTACAATCAACATAAATAACTGATATAACTACATTTTAATGACACGCCATAGGCCAGGTCGACAATCTTCACTCATCTTGGGCAAAACGCATGCCGCCAAAAGCGAGATTCAACCAGACCGCTTCATCTTTCGCAGCGCAGCAACAAAAATGCTCGACATCGCAACTGTATCGTTACAGATTTGAAGCAATTCGCTCCATCCGAAGCAGGATAGCCGCTCGCTGCTTTTCGTATATAAGGCGATGAAGTGACGCGGCGGGCAGCAGTGGACAGGGCTGAACCGACGCGGTTCGCTGCCGGACGGACAACGCCGGCAGCGGGCGGGCAGAGAATGGGCGGGTGACGGCAATGGACAGCAAGACGAAAAACAGGCCGCAGACGCCGCCGCCGGACGGTGGCCGGCCGACCCTGAAGACGATCGCCTTCATGACCGGACTTGGCATCACCACGGTGTCGCGGGCGCTGAAGGATGCGCCCGACATCGGCGCGGAAACCAAGGAGCGCGTGCGCCTCGTCGCCAAGCAGATCGGCTATCAGCCGAACCGCGCCGGCGTGCGCCTTCGGACCGGCAAGACCAATGTCATCAGCCTGGTGCTGACCTTGGAGGAAGAGATCATGGGCATCACCAGCCCGATGGTCGTCGGCATCACCGAGATCCTCGCCGGCACGCCCTATCATCTGGTGGTCACGCCCTATAGCGCCGTCAAGGACGCGCTGGCTCCGATCCGCTACATTCTCGACACGGGCGCCGCCGACGGCGTGATCATCTCGCGCACCGAGCCGCACGACCCGCGCGTGGCGCTTCTGACCGAGCGCGGCCTGCCCTTCGTCACCCACGGCCGCACCGAGATGGGGATCGTCCACCCCTATCACGACTTCGACAACGAGCGCTTCGCCTATGAGGCGGTGCGCAAGCTTGTGGCACGCGGCCGTCGGCGGCTCGTGCTTCTGGAACCGCCTCCCCACCTCACCTTCTATTCGCACATGCGCGCCGGCTTCGAGCGGGGCCTGCGCGATTTTCAGGCGGACGCGGTCGGCTTTCACCAGACCAACATCGACCATTCGCTCGTCGAGATCCGTGACGCCTTCGAAGTGCTGATGCGCTCCGAGGATGCGCCCGACGGCATCGTCTCGGGCAGCGGCTCCGGCGCGATCGCGCTGATCGCCGGCCTGGAGATGGCCAAGAAGAAGCTGACGGAGGACTGCGACATGGTCTCGAAGGTCCCGAGCGACTTCCTGCGCTGGCTGCGGCCGGAGGTCATGACCATGTACGAGGACATCCGCGTCGCCGGCCGGGAGCTCGCCAAGGCCGTGATCGGCCATATCGACGGCGCGCCGCCGGAGACGCTGCAGAGCCTCAGCCAGCCGGAGTTCCAGCCGCCGATCATCCGCGGTTTGCGAGCTTGAGCCGAATACATCTCCACCCTCATCCCTGTGCCCCGTCACAGGGATCCAGCAGCGCCGCGTCCGCGGCGCGGAAGAGTGTCCTAGGCCCAAGGACTTGGGCCTGACTGGATTCCTGTGACAGGCACAGGAATGAGGATCTGGGAGACGGCTTGCCCCTCTGTCGTCGACCAGCGACAGTTTGTCATGGGCGTCGTCAAACGACGCGGAAACACCCTTGCTGTCTTGCTTGTGACGCAGAAACCTGCGACAGGCCGGGGCAACATTTTCGGCGCAAATGCGCCCCTCTCCTCCCTTCAGGCTACCGCAGACATGATCCGTATCGAAAACATCAGCAAGCAGCTCAGCCACCGCATCCTGTTCATCGAAGCTTCCGCCGCGCTCAATCGCGGCGAAAAGGTCGGCCTCGTCGGCCCGAACGGCGCCGGCAAGACCTCGCTCTTCCGCATGATCACCGGCGAGGAAGTGCCGGATGAAGGCCAGGTCGCCGTCGATAAGGGCGTGACCATCGGCTACTTCAACCAGGACGTCGGCGAAATGGCCGGCGGCAGCGCCGTTGCCGAGGTGATGAACGGTGCCGGTCCGGTGAGCGAAGTCGCCGCCGAGCTGCACGAGCTCGAGGCTGCCATGGTCGATCCGGATCGTCTCGACGAGATGGACGCGATCATCGAGCGCTACGGCGAGGTGCAGGCGCGCTACGAAGAGCTCGGCGGCTACGCGCTCGAGGGTCGCGCCCGCGAAGTGCTGGCGGGCCTGAGCTTCAGCCAGGATATGATGGACGGCGACGTGTCGGCGCTTTCGGGCGGCTGGAAGATGCGCGTGGCGCTCGCGCGTATCCTGCTGATGCGGCCCGACGTGATGCTGCTCGACGAGCCGAGCAACCACCTGGATCTCGAAAGCCTGATCTGGCTCGAAGACTTCCTCAAGAACTACGACGGCGCGCTGATGATGACCTCGCACGACCGCGAGTTCATGAACCGCATCATTACTAAAGTTATCGAGATCGACGGCGGCTCGCTCAACGCCTATTCCGGCGACTACGGTTTTTACGAGCAGCAGCGCGCCCAGAACGAAAAGCAGCAGCAGGCGCAGTTCGAGCGCCAGCAGGCGATGCTTGCCAAGGAGATCAAGTTCATCGAGCGCTTCAAGGCGCGCGCCTCGCACGCAGCCCAGGTGCAGAGCCGCGTGAAGAAGCTCGACAAGATCGACCGGGTGGAGCCGCCGAAGCGCCGCCAGTCGGTCGCCTTCGAATTTCGCCCGGCGCCGCGCTCCGGGGAAGATGTCATCAACATCAAGGGCGTGCACAAGAAATACGGCAGCCGCAGCATCTATGAGGGGCTGGACTTCATGGTGCGCCGCCGCGAGCGCTGGTGCATCATGGGCGTCAACGGCGCCGGCAAGTCCACTCTGCTGAAGCTCGTTGCCGGCTCCACTGAGCCGGACGAAGGCAATGTCACCCTCGGCGCCAGCGTCAAGATGGGTTACTTCGCCCAGCACGCCATGGACCTGCTCGATGGCGACCGCACGGTACTGCAGCAACTCGAAGATACCTTCCCGCAGGCCGGCCAGGCGCCGCTTCGCGCGCTTGCCGGCTGCTTCGGCTTTTCCGGCGATGATGTCGAGAAGAAGTGCCGCGTGCTTTCCGGCGGCGAGAAGGCGCGCCTGGTGATGGCGATCATGCTCTTCGATCCGCCGAACCTGCTGGTGCTCGACGAGCCGACCAACCACCTGGACCTCGACACCAAGGAAATGCTGATCAGGGCGCTGGCGGAATACGAAGGCACCATGCTCTTCGTCTCGCACGACCGGCACTTCCTCGCCGCACTCTCCAACCGCGTGCTGGAACTGACGCCCGAAGGCATCCACCAATATGGCGGCGGCTATACCGAATATGTCGCCCGCACCGGCCAGGAGGCCCCGGGGCTCAGGAGCTAAGCCTCAGCCTGCCCGCGCGCCGCTTTCGCCAAGCCCGGCGCTTTTCCGGAACCATCTCGGCTGCCAGCGGTTTATCCTATTGACGCAGGCAACGCATCGTCAGGGGGCTTCGCGCGTCTCATGGACCGTGATGCTGAGGTGCCGACGGTGCGTTGCCGCCATCGTTTGCTGGTGACGATGAAAGCCTGTGGGCATCATGAAGACCAAGCACTATGTGCTGCAAATTTTTCGGGCCGCCTTCACCGACAGGCTGCTGCTGATCATCATTTCATTGATGATCGCCTCGCTCTTCGCCGTGTTGCCGATCAAGTCATGCTCCAATCCGGGCCCCTCGAGCGGTCCCGGTTCGGCGGGGATATCGACGCCCGTTTCGACGATCGGTTAATGACCGAATATTGCGGCGGAAAACCGTTTCAAGGCTTCTGGAGCTTCAGCTAGTCGCCTTGGGCGCTTTGTCACTTTTTTCCGCTTTGTCACTTCTTTCTCCGGAGACAGGCAAAAGCAGCTTCGCCGCGTGCACGAGGTCGGCCATCCTCGCAGGTTTGTCGATGAAGGAAACTTGCCCGTAATGTGCCGCCATTGCTTCAGGCAATGGTTGCCCGCTGTAGAAAAGAAACGGAATCCCACGTTCTGTGAGCAAATCGCAAACGGGCTGCGTGGTTACGCGCGCGAGCCGAATGTCCAAGATCGCGAAGGACAGCGTCTCATTTCCGGCTGCGGCTACAGCATCTGATAACTCGGAAAATGGCCCGACAACGTCGGCGCCAGCCTCTTGCAGCGCCGCTTCGATGTCGAGAGCGATGAACAGCTCATCTTCGACAACAAGACCCCTCGTACCTCGAAGCACCCCTTCATTATCTGTCCCCGCCGTCGTCATCATGGGTCTCCGGAAGCTCGATTTCGAGCGTGCAGATCAAGCCGGAAGGACGAAACTCTCGGTTTACCGTGGCGCCCGGAAGGCTTTTCTCGATCACCACGCCGCCAAATCCTTGCTTGCCCGGCGCCTTGACCGGCGGTCCGCCGCTCTCTTCCCAAACAACAATCAACTCCCGGTCGTTGTTCCCGTTTTTCCAGCTCAGCTTGACACGCCCATTTTCGGTGCTGAGCGCTCCATACTTCAGAGCATTCGTGGCAAGCTCGTGCAGGACCAGGCCAAAAGGCGTAGCAAGCGAGGGTGGCAACTCAAATGGTGCGCCTTTGATCTGCAGCTTCTTCTTGTCGGCGCCGTAGGCATTGAGCTGGCTCATGGCCAGTGCACCAAGCTCCGCCCCGCTCCATTCCGATTGGAACAGCAACTGGTGGGCGTTGGCCAAGGCTGAGAGCCTCCCCTCAAAACGCTCGACGAACTCGTCGCTGGAGCTTGCCGCGCGCAGGGATTGACGGGCAAGCGACTGGACCACCGCAAGCGTGTTCTTGACACGATGGCTAAGCTCGTTGACGAGCAGCTGCCGGCGCTTTTCCCACCGCTTTCGATCCGTGACATCGCGAGTGCTTTCGAGTACGAGCCGCCGATCGCCGAGCGGAAGCAACTCGATCTGGCTCTCGATCGTCAGGACCTGGCCCGATTTCGTCGTGTGGCGCAATTCGCCACTCCAGTGGCCGGTCGCAAGCAGCGATTGGCGCAGTTGCTCGAACGACGAGTCAGGAACTTCGGTTTTCAGCAACTCGTCCTTTCTGCGACCGAGAGCTTCGTCGCGCGAGTAGCCGTAGAGTTCCTCGCTGCCGCGATTCCACTGCATTATGCCGTTGTCGAAGTCCCAGACAAAGATCGGCGAGCGCGAAAGCTCGAGAAGTCGCGAGGCTTGCTCAAGCCGCTGTTTGCTTTCCCTTGCGCTCTCTTCGGCGCGGCGCCGTTCTGTGACATCGACGAAGGTGGCAACGACGCCGTCGATCTTGTCGTCGATCGTCCGGTAAGGGCGTATCCGCACGAGATACCATCTGCCGTTCCGGCTTTTGACCTCGTGCTCCACTGGCGCGAGGTTCTCGAGGACGGAACGCGCATCGTCCGCCAGGCCCTCATAGTCAAGCTGATGTGTGAAGTCGGTGATCGGCCGTCCTTCATCGTTCTGTGTGACGTTGAAGATTTCGGTAAGCCGCGGCGTGAAGCGCTTGATGCGCAATGAGGGATTGAGAAAGAGCGTCGCGACATCAGTCGCGGCCATGAGGTTTTGCAGATCGCTGTGGGCGCGCGAAACGCTTTCGAGCTTGAGTTTCAGCTCGTTGTTGACGGTCTGAAGCTCCTCGTTGATCGACTGCAATTCCTCCTTGCTCGTTTCGAGCTCTTCAGCGGTTGAACGATATTCCTCGTTCATCGACTGGAGCTCCTCGTTTGCAGCGCGCAATTCCTCGTTTGCAGCCTCGGACTCCTCCCGCGTCACCCGTAGACGGTTCTGGGCGAGTTGCAGTTCCTCCTGCAATTGGCGGATCGTCTGGTTCGTCGCCGGTCTGTCATCGACGTTTTCGGAGAAAATCTCGTCCGTCTTTTCGACAGGCTCGCCTTCTATAAACAGAACCAGAACGTGGCGCGTTGGATCGCTGCCCTGAATGACCGGCTTGACCTGGATGTAGACGCGGTGCTGATGTCCCTCCAATTGCGCGAGGATTGGCATGCTCAAGGTTGCTTCGTTGCGCTCGAACGCCCTATGCAAAGCGGCCCGCAGGTCGAAGCGGAACTCTTCGCGCACGAGATCGGTCGCGTCGGTGCTGACTGGCCCACCGGACGGACGAAGAAACCGGCCGGCATTTTCAGATAGGTGGATGGCGCGATGACCTTCATCGACCAGCATGCTCGGTGGGGCGATCTTCTCAAGCATCTGTCGGTGGAGCGCGACATCGCTGATGCTGCCGCCCGCTGACGGAGTACGCGTGTAGATCGGCGCACGCTCGGCAGTGTGGTGTGGGCCAAGCAAGACCGGCAATGCCGGTCTGCGGTCGTTGCTGCTTGCAAGCGAGCGGTAGATCCGGGCTTCTCGGTCGACGGTGCGGAAGAGACCTGCCGGGTGGTCGGCGTTTTCAGACGACCCGAGAAAGAGGAAGCCGCCGGCATTGAGCGCGTAGTGGAAGGTGTTGCAAACCTGCTGTTGCAGCTGCCGGTCGAGGTAGATCAACAGGTTACGGCAGGAAATCATATCCAGATGCGAAAAGGGCGGATCTCGAAGAAGGCTGTGACTGGCAAACATGACAGTGTCACGCAGCTCGCGACGCACCCGGTAGTGCTCGCCTTCGCGCTGAAAGAACCGGCGCAATCTCTCTTCTGAAAGGTCGCTCTCGATCGTCACGGGGTATCGGCCTTCCCTGGCGATTGCCAATGCTCGGTCGTCCAGATCGGAGCCGAACACCTGAATCTCCGGTGAAAGGTCTCTCCGGGCGGCTTCCTCTAGCAAGAGGATGGCGATCGTGTATGTCTCTTCTCCCGTCGCGCAGCCCGGCACCCAGACCCGAATTCGTTCGCCCATTTCCTTGGCATCGAAAATCTGCGGAACTGCATTCTGTGCCAGTGACTGGAATGCGGCCTGATCACGGAAGAACATGGTGACCGAGATCAGAAAGTCGGTAAAGAGCGCCTGGGACTCCTCGGGCGTATCGCGCAGATGCGCGTAATATTCGGCAAGAGTCTCCTTGCGGGTGACCTGCGCGCGCCGCGCAATGCGACGCAGAATCGTCGCCCGCTTGTACTGCGAGAAGTCGTGGCCCGTGCGCACCCGCACATGTGCCAGGATTCTTCCAAGCCAATCCTCGTCGCCCGAACGGACGTAGCGTGACGGAAGCTGATCCCGCAGCGCGAGCAACTCTACAAGTCGGTCGGCGATCTGTGGAAGCGGCAGCACGAAATCAGCGGCCTCGGTGTCGATAGCGCTGCGCGGCATAGACGCGTATTCGGCATCGTTCGGATCTTGTACCAGCACGATCCCGCCGGCTTCCTTGATGGCGGTCACGCCTAGGGCACCGTCAGCACCCGCACCGGTGAGGATCACCGCAAAGGCTGGCCCGTGGTCTTCGGCAAGCGACCTCAAGAAGAGATCGATTGGGGCGCGCCGCGTGTAATTTTCCTCATAGGGCAGCGCGGCAATCGTACCGTCTTCGATTTTGAGGCGCCTGTTTGGCGAAATGACGTAGACGTGGTTGGCCCTGAGCGGCGCCTGGGTGTCAACCTGCATGACCGGCATTGCCGTATGCGCAGACAGTATGCTGGCGAGCTCGCTCCTGTGCTCAGGATCGAGGTGAACGATAATCACGAATGCCGCGTCGGTATCGTCGGCCATCTGATCGAAGAGTGCCTGAAGCGCCTGGACGCCGCCTGCCGAAGCCCCAATGGCGACGATCGGAAGGTCTAGTTCCTTGTCCATGCTTCACCTCCTGACGCTCGCCCCAGCGCCGCGTGCGGCTCACGCCCTATCTATGACATAGAGTGCGATTTTCACTACCCCAACGGTCGAGCATTCTACACCTAAGTACGCTCGACCGGCGCAATCCTTATAGCAGCGACCAAGCCGACGCCACGCGGATTTGGGAAAGTTTCCCTATTCGCAGATTTTTGAGAACAAATTCTCACGTCACGAGTTTGGACCATGAAGGAGAAGCCGCGATGGGCACCCGCAGTTTCATAGCGATAGGCGGGTCGGCGGGCTCGGTTGCGTGCATAAGGCAATTGCTTGCGGAGTTGCCACCCGGCTTCGCTCCTACGGTTTTCATCGCCGTTCACGTCGGCGCCCGGGGAAACAATCTGCTTGCCGGCATCTTCGCGGAGCGCGCACGAATTCCCGTGACGACAGCGGTCGATGGTGAGCCGATCGAACGCGGGCATGCCTATGTCGCGCCGGCCGACCATCACTTGATCATATGTCGGGGCTTGATCCGTCTTGGCAACGGTCCGCGGGAGAACCTCGCACGGCCGGCCATCGACCCTCTGTTTCGATCCGTCGGGGCTACATATGGAGCCAAGTCAATCGGCCTCATTCTTTCGGGGATGTTAAACGACGGCGCTGCGGGTCTGGCCGATCTGAAGCGTTGCGGCGGGGTCGCCATCATCCAGAATCCCGCGGATGCGGAGGCCCCCGACATGCCGTTCGGGGCATTGGCGGCAACGGACGTCGACTATCGCGCGCCCCTTGCCGATCTCCCTGCCCTCCTGGTCAAGCTCGCCGGCGAACCCGCGGGCCCCTCACCGCCGGTTGCAGACGACATCAAGCTGGAAATCGACATTGCACTCGGTCGCCAATCAGGGACGAATGCCATCGCCGAGATCGCGGAAGCTGTGCCTTTGTCCTGTCCCTCGTGCGGGGGCGTTCTTTCGCAAATCAAATCCTCGCCTCCCCTGAGGTTTCGCTGTCAGGTCGGTCATGCCTTCACGTCAGACGTGCTTGCTTCGAGGGAGGATGAATCGGTAACAGGGGCAATACGGATGGCGCTCCGCGTCATTGAGGAACGCATCACACTTAGCGAGAAAATGGCTGAGGATGCCCGCCAGAGCGGGCGAACGGCTGCTGCGACCGCCAATGAGCGGCGGGCAGAAGAAAGCCGGGGCTATGCCGAGATCCTGCGACGGGGGTTAGCCGAAGGATTTTCCGCTCCCGTCTCGCGCTGAGATTTTTCCCGGTCGAGAAAGCAGAACTGCGGGTGCCTTGAATTTTCTTTCAATCTCGTCCGGCAAGGCCGTGGGTCCTTGCAGACGACCTATTGGCGAATTTGCCATCCAGGACGATTGTTCGCCGGCCCAGGACTCTCCTCCCAATCCAGTCTCCTTGGCGGGCCTCCGCAAAAGCTGTCGTGCCGCCTCGGGCGCATCGACCAAAGCTCGCAACTGCTCAGTCATCCTTCGGCGCGCGGCGAGGATCATCGGGCGGCTGCCCGTTCGGGTTGGCCGCTGGAGCCTCCCTTGTGTCGCGAGGCGGATGTTTGTCGTCGTTGGGTTTCGGCGCCCCTTCCTGGTGAGCGCGCCGTCGGGAGGGTCCGGTTTTGGGGCTGCCTGGCTTCGGTGGAGCGGTAGGGTTCTCGGTCACAGGTTCGTCCTCGCGCTTTCAATGGAAGAACCGTTCGGAGGGGTACAAGGTTCCGATCGGACGAAGCTCGTGCCGCAACCCTCGACGCTTTGCACATCGAAGCGCCGCCGTTCTTTCCCCTGGGGACCGGCGCAACAAAGCGAGCACATGCGTGCGGCCGGGCGGGGCTGGCATGAGCCAAGCCACCGCGCTTGTGCCTTCATGCCCGACCGGCCATCTTCGCTCGTCGCGCCCCACAAACAAAAACAAAACCCGCCGAAAAATCGACGGGTTTGTCGGCAGTCCGGGGGCAGCCAAGACCACCCCGTTTAAAACGGCTCGTCAGACTTAGCCGTTGAGGCCACTGCCCCACGGGCCGTGGTGGCTGTCGGCGCCGTCAACGCGGTCGAAGCCGTGGGCGCCGAAGAAGTCGCGTTGCGCCTGGATGACGTTGGCCGTGCCGCGGCCGCGGCGGTAGCTGTCGAAATAGCCGAGCGCCGAGGCGAGCGCCGGCACCGGCAGGCCGCCGAGAACGGCCGCCGAGACGACGCGCCGCAGTGCCCCGTCGGTCTCCTTGACCATGGCGGCAAAGGCCGGGGTGACGATCAGGTTGGCGGCATCCGGCGCCTTGGTGAAGGCGGTGGTGATCTCGTCGAGGAATTGCGAACGGATGATGCAGCCGGCGCGCCAGGTCTTGGCGATCGTCGGCATCGGCAGGTTCCAGCCGAACTCCTTCGACGCCGCCGACATCACCGCAAAGCCTTGCGCATAGGCGCCGATCTTGGCGGCGAGCAGCGCGCTTTCGAGATCCTTGATGAAGGCGCCCCTGTCGGTGACCTGGAAGTCACCGACCTGAGGCAGGCCGAGGATCTTCTCGGCCGCCTCGCGCTCGTCCTTCATCGAGGAGATGCTGCGCGCGGCAACCGCGGCCTCGATGCCGGTCGCCGGCACGCCCATGTTCTGCGCCTCGATCACCGACCACTTGCCGGTGCCCTTCTGGCCGGCCTTGTCGAGGATCATGTCGACGATCGGCTTGCCGGTCAGCGGGTCGGCCGCCTTCAGCACCTTCTCGGTGATCTCGATCAGGTAGGAGTTGAGGCGGCCCTTGTTCCAGGCGCCGAAGACCTCGCCGATTTCGGTTGCCGACATCTTCAGGCCGTCGCGCAGGATGCCGTAGATTTCGGCGATCATCTGCATGTCGGCATATTCGATGCCGTTGTGGATCGTCTTGACGAAGTGGCCGGCGCCGTTTTCGCCGAGCCAGGCAACGCAGGGGTCGTTGTCGTATTTCGCCGCGATCGAGGTCAGCACGCTTTCGACCCGCTTCCAGGACTCTTCCGTGCCGCCGACCATGATCGACGGACCGTGACGCGCGCCTTCCTCACCGCCGGAAACGCCCATGCCGATGAAGGTAAGACCGGAATCCTTCAGCGCCTCGAAGCGGCGCATCGTGTCGCGGAAGTTGGCGTTGCCGGCATCGATCATGATGTCGCCCTTGGCGAGATAGGGCTTGAGGATTTCCATCTGCTGGTCGACCGGCTCTCCGGCCTTGATCATGATGATGATCGGGCGCGGCGGACGGATGGCGGCGACAAACGCTTCAATGGTGTCGCAGGGCACGATCTGGCCCTGGAGTTCGCCGGCCTCCGCGTAGAATTTGTGCGTCGCCTCGACGGTGCGGTTGAACACCGCGATCTTGTTGCCCTTTTCAGCGATGTTGAGCGCCAGGTTCGAGCCCATGACGCCGAGACCGATTAGGCCGATTTCCGCCTGTGACACGTGATTGCCTCCTTGGACAGAAGTGCCGGGCGCGATCGGGATAAGCGCGTCAGAGCCGGCCCTTCGAATTGAACTTCGCCCTCTCGTGGCGGGCTCTGTCGAAGGCCCTGGCGCGAGAAGCGACGGCGGAGGTTGTTTTGGCATTCAAATCGATTAAGGACAAGCGATTACTGACAAAATCACTTCTTTTCGGGCTTGCCGTCGCCATCGTCGAGCACCCGCCAGGACGCGCCTTCGAGGTCTTCATATTGGCCGCTCTTCAGCGCCCAGAGGAAGGCGGCAAGGCCGATGCCGCCCAGAAACAGCGCGATGGGAATGAGATAGATGAGCGTATTCATGAGGCACTCTCGAGCCGCAGCGTGACGGCTGCCGTCTCACCGGCTGCCTCGGCGACATTGCCGGTCGCCGCGCGCAGACGCAAGGCGTTGGCAACGACGATCACCGACGAGGTCGACATGGCAACGGCCGCAATCAGCGGTGTCGCATAGCCAAGGATCGCGATCGGAACCGCGATCACGTTGTAGCCGATCGCCAGCGCGAAATTCTGGCGAATGAGCCGCCCGGCCCGGCGCGACGTGTCGATCGCCATTGGCACAGCATTGAGCCCCTGATGCAGGAAGACGAAATCCGCCGCCTGGCGGCCGACGTCCGCCGCCGTTGCCGGCGCCATCGACACATGCGCAGCCCGCAGCGCCGGGGCATCGTTGATGCCGTCGCCGACCATCAGCACGCGGTGACCGCCCTCGGCGGCAGCCGCGCACTCATCGACCTTGCCGCGCGGCGTCAGCTCCGCCTGGAAGCGTTCGATGCCGACCCGCCGGGCAAGGGCTGCGACAACAGGCGCGCGGTCGCCGGAGAGGATGCCTGTCGCCAGACCCAGCCGGCCGAGCTCCTCGATGCTTTCGTGGGCGAAGGGCCGCAGCCGGTCCTCGAAGCGGAAGCAGGCGAGTTCGCGGCCATCAAGCGACAGGATCGCTTCCGACTGGCCGCTCGCCTCGCCGGCATCGCCGCAGGCAAAGGCGCGGCTGCCGAGCCGGTAGACGCCCGCCTCCGTGTGCGCCTCGATGCCGGCACCGGGAATTTCCCTGATCTCGCCGGCAATGACAGGTGCAAGCTTCGCGGCGTCATGAATGGCCATCGCCAGCGGGTGGCGCGAATGGACCGCGAGGCCCGCTGCTATCATCAGCTTGGAAGGCTGAATCTCCTGGCCGTTGATGAGGCGCGGCTCGCCCACCGTCAGCGTGCCGGTCTTGTCGAGCAGCACGGTATCGATCTCGGCGAGCCGCTCCATGGCCGAGCCGTCCTTGACCATGATGCCGTTCTGGAACAGCCGTCCGGCGGCAATGACCTGTACGACCGGCACGGCAAGGCCGAGCGCGCAGGGGCAGGTGATGATCAGCACCGCGACCGCGACCAGCATCGCGTGGTGAAAGTCGCCGTTCACGAACATCCAGCCGATGAAGCTCAAAAGCGCGAGCAGATGCACCGCCGGCGAATAATATTGCGCCGCGCGGTCGGCGATGCGGCGATAGCGCGCCCTGCCCCCTTCGGCGGCCTCCATCAGCCCCATGATTTCGGCGAGCAGCGAGTCGCGCGCCGCAGCCGTCGCCTCGATGGTCAGCGGTCCGGTGAGGTTCAGCGTGCCGGCCTCGACGGTGTCGCCGGTCTTGACCGGTGCCGGTGCGCTCTCGCCATTGACGATCGAGCGATCGAGATCGCTGGCGCCCGTGAGAATGCGGCCATCGACCGGGATGCGCTCGCCGGCTGATATCGCCAGCTTTTCGCCCGGCTTGATTTCGTCGACGGGGCGATATTCGCGCCCGCCCTGCGCATCGAGCACCATAGCGCCACGCGGCGAAAGCCGTGCGAGGCTGCTGATCGCCGAGCGGGCGCGTCCGCGCATCATATGGTCGAGCGTGCGGCCGATAAGCAGGAAAAAGAGCAGCATCACCGTGCCGTCGAACCAGGCATGGGTGCCGTGGGTGATCGTCTCGTAAAGCGAGATCGAGAAGGAGAGCGTGATCGCCAGCGCGATCGGCACGTCCATGTTGGTGCGGCCGTGTCTCAGCGCGTTCCAGGCGGACGCATAGAAGAAGCGCCCAGCATAGATCAGCGTCGGGGCGGCAATCAGCGCCGAGATCCAGTGGAAGAGATCGCGCGTGGCAGCCTCCGCCCCCGACCAGACGGAGACGGAAAGCAGCATGATATTGGCCGAGGCGAAGCCCGAGACCGCGACGGCGCGCACCAGCTTCTTCAGCGTCTGGTCGCCGTCCTCCTCGCCGGGCGCGAAGAGGTGGGTCTCATAGCCGCGGGCGCGAATGGTGCGCGCCAGTTCCCGCGGCTCGGTGCGGGCGCCGTCGACCTCTTCCTTCCAGACGATCGACACGCGCCGCGACGAAAGGTTCACACGCGCCCGCTCGACCTCCGGCCGCGTTTTCAAGGCGCCCTCGAGTGTCGTGATGCAGGCGCCGCAATGCACGCCGGGCACGCTCAGATCCGTCTGGCGCAGCCCACCGCCGAGCGACCGGCTCGTCAGCCACAGCTCTTCCGAGCTTGGCAGCCCCTGTCCGGCCCTGTCGATCTCCAGAGCCATTTCGGTCCCGGGAGCGCAGCAGCTCATGGGGTCTCTCCCGGCACCATGAAGCGGATCGCCTGGCGATAGACGACAGTATCGCCCTTGGTCGCCGTAATGTCGGCGATCCACTGGCCGCGCTTGAGAGCCGCGGCGGCGACAAAGACGCCCTCGCCCTGATGCGCCATCTCGACGGTCACATCCTCATGCTCCTCGACCGGGCGCTTCAGCATGGCGACCACCTTGTCGGCGGTCAGTTCCGGCTTGCCCTGGCGCGTCAGCGTATAGCGCAGCGCGCCCGGCTCGATCGCGAGCTTGCCGTCGAGTCCGCTCGCCGCAAAGGCCTTCGCCTCCTTCACCTTGCCGTTGAACTGCTGGCTCGCGACATAGGTGTTCTGCACCACGAGCCCGCTCCAGCTATGGCTGGCGTTCCAGGCCATGATCACGTTGACAGTGATGATCGTGCCGAAGAACAGCACCATGACGCCCAGCATGTGCCAGCCGGTGAAGGGGCGCGGCGCCTTTGCCTGTTTCGCCCCTGCCTGATTCATTGTCATTTCGCGGCTCCCGGGCTGTTGAAGTTGGCCTTGTAGACGTCGCGCTCGTGGCTCGACGGATCCTCGACGATCAGGCTGAAACCATCGGCCGCTTCGCCAAGCTTGTCCTTCGGCAGGGTCACGAAGACCTTGACCGCTGTTACCTTGTCCGGATCGACCCCCACAGCGAAGGTGCGGCCGTCGCCCGGGGCATGGCCGGCAAGGCGCATCGTCGCCGAAGGCATGCCCTCGATCGCGAGGGTGATGGTGCGTTGTTCGGGGATCATGTTCAAGAGCTTGACCATGTAGCCGTTGCGCACCGAGCCATCGGATTCGACGACGAATTGCGGGTTGCGGTCATGCAGCACGTTGAGTTCCAGCCGGTCGCGCGACAAGAGCGCATAGAGCAGACCGATGCCGACCAGCGTCCAGACGCCGAGATAGAGCAGCACGCGCGGGCGGAAGACGATCTTCCAGTTGAAATGGCGAACCTTGTCGGAGAAGCCGCCGTCGGCGTTGCGAACGCGGCTCGGGTCGATGGCCGTCGTGCCGCCATTGGTGGCGAGCGCCATGTTGGAGGCATAATCGTTCAGCGTCGCGTAGGAGATCAGCCCGCGCTCGCGGCCGAGCTTGTCCATGACGCCGTTGCAGGCGTCGATGCAGAGCGCGCAGGTGATGCATTCGAGCTGCTGGCCGTCGCGGATGTCGATGCCCATCGGACAGACGACGACGCAGGCGTTGCAGTCGACGCAGTCGCCGACGGCCTCCCCGGCGGCCACCGCCTTCTTCTGGTGGCGCGAGCGCGGCTCGCCGCGCCAATCATTATAGGTGACGACCAGCGAGTTTTCATCCAGCATCGCCGCCTGGATGCGCGGCCACGGGCACATATAGGTGCAGACCTGCTCGCGCATCAGGCCACCGAAGACATAGGTGGTGGCCGTCAGGATGCCGACAGTCATGTAGGCGACAGCAGGCGCTTCGAGCGAAACGAAGCTTTTGAGCAGCGTCGGCGCATCGGCGAAATAGAAGATCCAGGCGCCGCCGGTAGCTATGCCGATCAGGATCCAGATCGAATGCTTGGCGACGCGCTTGCCGATCTTGTCGAGCGTCCAGGGTCCGGCATCGAGCTTCATGCGGGCATTGCGGTCGCCCTCGATGAAGCGCTCGACCACCAGGAACAGATCGACCCAGACGGTCTGCGGACAGGTATAGCCGCACCAGGCGCGCCCGACGGCCGACGTCACCAAAAACAGGCCGAAGCCGGCCATGACGAGCAGACCGGCAACGAAGAAGAATTCCTGCGGCCAGATCTCGATGAAGAAGAAATAGAAGCGCCGGGCCGCGAGATCGACGAGCACCGCCTGGTCGGGCGCATGTGCGCCGCGATCCCAGCGGATCCACGGCGTCAGATAGTAGATGCCGAGCGTCACCAGCATCACCAGCCACTTGAAGCGGCGGAAACTGCCCTCGGCGCGCTTCGGGAAGATCTTCTTGCGTTTTTCGTAAAGCGGCTTGCGCACATGCGCCGCATTGACCGGTTCGGCCTCATGTCGTTCGACAGAGGCAGGATTTGCGGCTGGATGAGGGCTCATTTGTGGGAAATCCCCGGATATGTCATGTATTGCATCACGTTTTGCCCGATTTGGCCGCCGAAAACGTTGATCTGTGTCAAGTTTGCGGGCCAAAGCGCCAGCATGCGGCGAAAGGTCCAGGGTGGGCGTCGGAGCGCATCCCCACCATGTTCGACGCGGCGGATTGCCATCCTGCTCCTCTCCGGTACCATGCCGAACTGACGAAGGACTATTTCGCCGAGCGGCGGCAGGGTCTCGATCCGGTGTTCCACGCCGCCGGCTTGCCTGAGCTGCGGGGCCGGATCGACGGCGAGACCAGATCGCGCGAAGAGGGAATCGGCACGAGCCGAAGCGCGGAGGATATCGCATGGACGGCTCCCACGAGCCGCTGACGCTTGCAAAGCAGCACGGCATCTATCGCGAGCGTGCCGCGCCCCCAGCGCTTGGCCGCCATGTCGAATGCCTCTGGAGCCACCAGATGCCGTCGGGAGCGCCCGCGCCGATCGCGGTCGTGCCCGACGGCTGCGTCGATATCCTCTGGTCGGATCGCGGCCTCGTGGTCGCCGGCCCCGACCGGGTTGCCGCCCTTCCGGTGATCGCCGCCGGCGCCAAGGTCGTCGGTCTGCGCTTCCGGCCGGGCGTCGCCGCGTCCTTCCTGCGCACATCGCTCTCCGAGATCACCGGTGAAATCATCCCGCTCGACGCCTTCTGGGGCAAGGCCGGGCGCGAACTCGACGCAAGGCTTCAGGACGCGCCGGATTCGACACGCCACGCCGACATCCTGGCGGAGGCCGTGCTGCAGCGTCTGCCAGCGGTTGCGCCGCCATCGAGCGATGTTGCCGCCTGCCTCGCCTACCTCCAGCAGAATCATGATTCCTCCGATAACCCAATCCGGTCGCTGGCCGCAGCCACCGGCACCAGCGAACGGACGCTGCGCCGTCGCTGCCACGAGCATTTCGGCTATGGCGCCAAGACGCTCGACCGCATTCTCCGCCTGCAACGCTTCCTTGCAGCCTGCCGCCGCGAACCGTCCGTGAGCCTCGGCATCCTCGCCCTCGATGCCGGTTACGCCGACCAGGTGCATCTTTCGCGCGAGACAAGGGAGCTGGCGTCGCTTTCGCCTGCGGAAATCCGCCGCCAGCTTGGCGGCCAGCGGCAGGCCGCCTGACTGGCCGTTTCGTTCAAGACCGGCGCGCTCGCCCGTGCTAATTCCGCCTTCAGGAGAACCAAGCATGGCAACACTGGAAGCGAAGATCGTTCACACCACCATCGACCGCGACTGGCGCGAGGTCTATGCCTTCATGGCCAAGCACGAGAACATGCACCGCTGGGCCTCCGGCCTCTCGTCGGGCCTGACGCGTGACGGCGAGGACTGGCTGGCGCCGGGACCGCTTGGCGATGCGCGCGTGCGCTTTGCCCCCGACAACGACTTCGGCGTCGTCGATCATCTCGTCACGCTTGCAGATGGCACCGAGGTCAACAACGCGTTGCGCGTCGTGCCGAACGGCGACGGAGCGGAGGTGATGTTCACGCTTCTGCGCCAGCCGGGCATGAGCGCGGAACAATTTGCCGGCGACGCCGGTTGGGTGGCGAAGGATCTCGCCACTTTGAAATCTCTCATGGAATCCGAAAAAGACAGGGTGAAAAATGGGTAACAAGGGCAACGACAGCCGCATCGACTATGTCGAATTCAACGTCGCCGACATCGCTGCGAGCAAGGCCTTCTATGGCGGCGCCTTCGGCTGGACCTTCACCGACTATGGCCCGGAATATTGCGAGTTCCAGGACGGCCGGCTGACCGGCGGCTTCACGACCACCGGCCCTGTCGGCAGCGGCGGACCGCTGGTCATCATTTATGCCGACGACCTCGAGCAAGCACAGGCCCGTGTCGACAAGGCGGGCGGCAAGATCGTCAAGCCGATCTTTTCCTTCCCCGGCGGCCGCCGCTTCCACTTCGCCGACCCGGATGGTTACGAGCTGGCGGTCTGGTCGGCACGATAACAAGTAGGCCCGTCCACGCCCCGCTGCGCTGGAATGAGAATGGCCGCGTCTTTCGACGCGGCCATTTCTTGGTTGACGATCAGGGCTACCCCTCATCCGCCTGCCGGCATCTTCGCCCCGCAAGCGGGGAGAGATGTCCGCGGGACAGTAAGGGGAAGCCCCTTCCTCAGTGCCGACGAGCTTTACTCGCCGCCACCCAGCGAATGCACGAAGACGGCAAGCTGCTTGACCGTGGTGTCGCCGAGGCGCGGCAGCCAGGCGGGCATGACGCCGTGCTTCGGCGCCTTCATCTGCGCGATGATCGCCTGCTCGCCCTCGCCCTTCAGCCACAAGGCGTCAGCCAGGTTCGGGGCGCCGAACTCGCGGTTGCCCTTGGCGTCGGCGCCATGGCACGACGCACAGTTGGCTTCGAACAATGCCTTGCCCGGCTCGACCATCGAGACGTCCGACGGCGTGCCGGTGAGGCTGACGACGTAGGCCGCCGTCTGCTTGATCTCTTCCGGCTGCAGGATTTCGGTAAACGACGGCATTTCCGAAACGCGGGTCTCGCCGTCGCCATCGTAGCGGATGCCGTGGGCGATCGTCTGGTAGATCTCCTCAGGCTTGCCGCCCCAGAGCCAGTCGTCGTCGTTCAGGTTCGGGAAGCCGGCGGAACCGGCCGCACCCGAGCCATGGCATTGGGCGCAGTTGACCTTGAAGGCCGAGGCACCGCCGGAGATGGCGAACTGCTGGAGTTGCGGATCGGCCATGATCTCGGCGAGCGAGCTCGAGGCGATCTTCTCGAGGTTGCCGGCCTGCGCCGCCTTGGCGCTGGCGAGTTCCGCGCTGACTTCGGCGCGGCTCGAATAGCCGAGCACGCCCTTGGTGGCGTCGGTCAGGAGCGGTACCGCCGGATAGACGATCATGTAGCCGACAGCCCAGACGATGGTCGCGTAGAAGGTATAGACCCACCAGCGCGGCATCGGGTTGTTGAGCTCGCGGATACCGTCCCATTCGTGGCCGGTGGTCTCGACGCCGCTGATTTCGTCGACGTGTTTGTCCGCCATTCTATTAATCCTCCTTACGAGCGGCATGAGGAAAAGTGTGCTGCGGTTTTCCGCCCGCATGCCGCTCTGATTTTTGAGTCTCGATCACATCGTGATCGAAGGGGATGGCTGCGGCCTGGTCGGCGGCTTTCTTGGCGCCGGGCCGGAAGATGAAGGCAACGACGCCGAGGAAGAAGAGCGTCATGGCAAGCAGCGCCCAGCTATCGGCGAACTGGCGCATGGCCGTATAGGTTTCCATCTGCGTTCTCCTTAGCGGTAGCCGGTGGTGTCGTCGTAGGTGGAGAAGTCGACCAGCGTGCCGAGCATCTGCAGATAGGCGATGAGCGCATCCATCTCCGTCAGCTTCTGCGGGTTGCCGTCGAAGTCGCCGAGCTTGGCCTTCGGATAGCGCGCCTCGACGCCCGAGGTGTCGGCGTTCGGATCGGCTTGCGCCTTGATGTCGGCCAGCGCGTTGTCGATCATCTCGTCCGTATAGGGAACGCCGACCGCCTTGTTGGCTTTCAGGTTCATGGCGATGTTGTTTACGTCGAGCGGCGTCTCCTTGAGGAAGGCGTAGCTCGGCATAACCGATTCCGGCACCACCGAGCGCGGCTCGGTCATGTGCTGCACGTGCCACTCGTTGGAATAGCGGTCGCCGACGCGGGCAAGATCCGGCCCGGTGCGCTTGGAGCCCCACTGGAACGGATGGTCGTACATGGATTCCGCTGCCAGCGAGTAATGGCCGTAGCGCTCCACTTCGTCGCGGAACGGGCGGATCATCTGGCTGTGACAGACATAGCAGCCTTCACGCACATAGATGTCGCGGCCGGCAAGCTCCAGCGGCGAATAGGGCCGCATGCCTTCCACCTTCTCGATGGTGTTTTCGAGATAGAAGAGCGGCGCGATTTCCACGATGCCGCCGATGGAGACGACGAGCAGCGAGCCGACGAGCAGCAGGGTGGCGTTACGCTCCAGCGAAGCGTGTTTGTCGAGAATGGACATGGTCTATGCCCTCCTATTCCGCAGCTTTCAGCGCGGGCGTCGCACCGAAGATCGGAGCTTCGTCGCGCTGGCGGCCGAGGATGGTCATTGTTACGTTGAAGGCCATGAGCAGAGCCCCGGAGAGGAACAGTGCGCCGCCAAGGGCACGCAGCACGTAGTAGGGAACCATGGCCGCGACCGATTCCGCGAAGGAATAGACGAGGAAGCCCTGGTCGTCGTACTCGCGCCACATTAGCCCCTGCTGGATGCCGGCGACCCACATGACTGCCGCATAGACGACGATGCCGAGGGTCGCGAGCCAGAAGTGCCAGTTGACCATGCGCACGCTGTAGAGGCGTTCGCGGTTCCACAGCTTCGGAACGAGGTAATAGATCGCGCCGAAGGTGATGAGGCCGTTCCAGCCGAGCGCGCCGGAATGCACGTGGCCGATGGTCCAGTCGGTATAGTGGCTGAGCGAGTTGACCGTCTTGATCGACATCATCGGACCTTCGAAGGTCGCCATGCCGTAGAAGGCGACGGCCATCACCATCATGCGGATGATCGGATCGGTACGGATCTTGTCCCAGGCGCCGGACAGCGTCATCAGGCCGTTGATCATGCCGCCCCAGGAGGGCATCCACAGCATGACCGAGAAGACCATGCCGAGCGTCTGCGCCCAGTCGGGCAGCGCCGTATAGTGCAGGTGGTGCGGACCCGCCCAGATGTACATGAAGATCAGCGACCAGAAGTGGATGATCGACAGGCGGTAGGAGTAGACCGGGCGGTTGGCCTGCTTGGGGATGAAGTAATACATCATGCCGAGGAAGCCGGCCGTCAGGAAGAAGCCGACGGCGTTATGCCCGTACCACCATTGCGTCAGCGCATCCTGCACGCCGGCGAAGGCCGAGTAGCTCTTCGAGCCGACGAAGGAGACCGGTACCGCCAGGTTGTTGACGATGTGCAGCATCGCGATCGTGACGATGAAGGCGAGGTAGAACCAGTTGGCCACATAGATATGCGGCTCCTTGCGCGTCAGAAGCGTGCCGAGGAAGGCGATGAGATAGGCGACCCAGACGATCGTCAGCCAGAGGTCGACGTACCATTCCGGCTCGGCATATTCCTTCGACTGGGTGATGCCGAGCAGGTAGCCGGTGGCGGCCATGACGATGAAGAGCTGGTAGCCCCAGAACACGAACCAGCCGAGATTGCCGCCGAAGAGGCGCGCGCGGCTGGTGCGCTGGACGATGTAGAAGGACGTCGCGATCAGCGCGTTGCCGCCGAAGGCGAAGATCACCGCCGAGGTGTGCAGTGGCCGCATGCGGCCGAAATTGAACCAGGGTTCGATGTTGAGGTCCGGAAAGGCGAGCTGGAGCGCAACCACGACGCCCACGAGAAAGCCGACGACGCCCCAGAAGACGGTGGCGATCACGCCATACTTGACCACCTCGTCGAAATATTCCGACTGCGGTGGCGGTGGCGGCGCCCTGCCCGCGGAAACCGGGCTGAACTCGATGCGTCGCATCAGCATGATGGTGCCGGCGAGGAGCACGACGAACAGCACCCACATATGGGCTTCAAAGTGCCGGTCCTGCGCAAAGCCGGCGCCGACAAGCGCCAGGAATGCACCGACCCCGAGCAGGATCATCTCGAATGTGTATTTCATGGTTGGGTCCCCAACTTGGTCCAATCGCACGCGGAGACACGCCCTGAACGAGGCACGTCACTGCAGCTTGCCGGAAAGTGTCAGAATCGGGGCAGCCCGGCCTTGATTCAGATCAAGGCTGGAGCGCCTCGTATGCATCATCCTCGGCAAACAATAGGGAGCGCCCTGGGAGCTGGCGTTTGATGCCGATGAAAAAGACGTTTGAGGATGGACGAATCCGGAGCCGGCCCGAGCCGCCTTCCCACCCCGTTCCGGTGGCCGAGCCCTTCGCTTGGCTCGCCCGGGCGCATGAAGAACAACTGGCGCTCTGCAACAGCCTCGAGGAAATCGCCGACAGCCTGCCCACGGAAATCGACCGGCAGAAATGCGTCTATGCCGCTAAGGTGCTGCAGCCGCTGATCCGCGAGCTGCATTCCGGCGAGGAAAGCCTGGTCTTCCCGTGGATCGAGCGCACCTTCCGCGGCGACCCGACGCTCGGCGCGACGCTGGAGCGGCTGAAATACGAGCACTGCGAAGACGAGTGCTTCGCGGAAGAGCTGACGGAAATGCTGGAGCGCCTCGGCGCCGCCGACCAAACGGTCAATGCGGAGACGGCCGGCTACATGCTGCGCGGCTTCTTTACGAGCCTTAGGCGGCATGTCGGCTTCGAGCGGGAATGTCTGCGCGCCATCACCTCGCCGGCCGAGTGAAGGCGCCAGGGACAGGCAAGTACTTGAGAGCGGGCTTGGGCGCGACCGTACTGCGGTCGCGCTTCTTCATTCCAGAACACGCTCGACCGTTTGGCAAGGTCAAGCATGACGGTTTCTGGAATGAAGACGCGTCAGGCCGCGATCGCGCGGCGACGGTCGGCATGTTCCTGGATCACGAGGATCGCGCCGATGAGCTTGCCGGTGCTGGACATGCACGGCGTCAGCCGGCAGCGCACGACGACCGTGCGCGCATCGACCGTCTTGGCGAAGGTATAGTCGACCACCTCGCCCGCAAAACAGCGATCGAGATAGGATTTCACCCGCTGCTCGAAGCGCTGGATGCCGATGAACTCGACGATATGCCGGCCGATGAGGTCCATCGGGCGGCTCTCCAGATGCTCGGCATTGCGCGGGTTGGTGTAGAGATAGCGGTAATCCGGCGTAATCACCGCGATGCGATCCGGGAAACTGTCGAGGATCGCCTCGTTGAGCAGGCCTTCATCGGCCCTGCCCTTGCTCGGCTGGGCCGGCAGCCGCTCGAGCTGGAGGTCGGCGAATTTCTCCGCGCCGGTCGCCGCGAAATAGCGGTTGATCAGCGATTGCAGCAGTTGCGAGTGCCGGAGTACGCAGGAGATGTCGTCGGCCTCGACCCGCAGGATGTCGATCAGGAACTGGAACTGAAGCCGGGCGTCTTCGACGCTCACCGCCTTCTCGTCGTAGACGGATCTGAGGATCGGATCCAGTTCGCGATCCAGAATGCCGATCAAATGCTCGTCTGCCGTACGTACGGCATACTGTAGCTGCGAATACTTGAACCAGAACAGCTCAATCAGTGCGTTCAATTCGAAACCCCAATTCCCCACGGCAGAGCCGCTTCGATGCACTTACAAGACAGGCGTTGATGCTGCAGACACTGATCTAGTTTTGATGCTTCCCCCACTACTTCCGCGTAAAACCGCACCGCTCCGGTCATCCAAAGCGCTTGCAGTCTTCCCCTCGCGAGACAACGTTGAGTTTACACTCATTGCGTTAGCGTTCAACAGCAGAAAGAAAAACTTAACCTTTTGAAGCATTTTCAAAACAAAATCGGCATGCGCTGCCGCTGGCGGGCCGGCGAAAGTGCCGACCGCCGGGCCTTATGTCCGGGCGCGCCAAATCCCCAAAGCCGCCCTGAAGCAGGCTCAAGCGCGCTTGATTGAGCGGAAGGGAATCAGTCCTTGAGGTAGCGCTTGATGTGCCAGCGGTCGTGATACCAGAGCCACTGGCCGGGATATTCCCTCACCCAGCTTTCCACCTTGTCGTTCAGCACCTGTGCCGTGGCGGTGACGTCGACATTGCCGTCTGCCTTTCGCGGGATCGCGATCGCCGGCTCGAGCTCAAGCCGGAAACGGCCGCCGGGCAACCGGATGCAGCGGGCGGGATAGACTTCGCAGTTGAACTGGCGGACGAGCTTGGCAAGCAGCGGATTGGTCTGCACGTCCTGGCCGAAGAACTTGGTCTTCAGCCCCTTGCGGAACTTCTGGTCGACGAGAACGCCGACACCCAGGCCCCGTTCGAGCTGGCGGGCGAGCGCGAAGGACGACCCGGCATGCGACGGCACGAGATTGCCCATGCGCTCCTCGCGGAACTTGAACACCTTCTCGGCCACGTAGGGATTGTTCGGCGGGCGGAAGAGCACTGTCACGTCGAGACCAAAGGCAGAGCCGGCAACCGGCAACATCTCGAAATTGCCGCTGTGCGCGGTGAAGACGATGAAGGGACGCGGATTGTCGCGAAGCTCCAGGAACAGCGGAATGCCCGACACTTCGACCCGACCCGGCGTCGTGCGCTCCGGATCGAAATCGAAGAGACGGTCGAGGAACACGTATTCGGCCGCCATGCGGCCCATGTTGCCCCAGCTTTCGAGCGCGATCTCCTCGATCTCCGCTTCGCTCTTTTCCGGAAAGGCATTGCGCAGATTGGTCAGCGTCAGCTTGTGCCGCCCGGTCTTCGGGCCGATGAAGCGCACCGCGCGATCCATGAAGTTGATCGCGCCGTCGGCAGGAAACATCTTCAAAACCGTCAGCAGCAGGAAGACGACCTGCGCAATCAGCCACTGCCGGGCACGATCCGCCGCCAGCACCAGCCGTGTGATCAGCATGCGCACGTCGATCAATCCATCTTCAGGATGATCTTGCCGAAGATCTGGCGCGATTCCATGCGCTCCAGTGCCCGGTCGATCTCGTCGAGGCCGACCTCGGTATCGATGACCGGATGCACCAGGCCGCGGGCCATCTTCTGCATGGCGTTCGCCATGTTTTCCATGCGGCAACCGAACGAGCCGAGCAGCTTCAATTGCTGCTGGAACAGCATCATCAGGTTCATGTCGGTGGAAACGCCCGAGGTGGAACCGCAGGTGACGAGACGGCCGCCGCGCTTCATCGAGAGCATCGAGCCCGCCCAGGTGTCCTTGCCGACGTGTTCGAACACGACGTCCACACCCTTCTTCTTGGTGAGCTTGCGCACGACACCTTCGAAGCGGTCGGTGCGGTAGTTGATGACGTGATCGGCGCCGAGCGCCTTGGCCTTCTCGATCTTGTCGTCAGAGCCGACCGTCGTGATGACGGTGCAGCCGATCTTCTTGGCGAGCTGGATAGCCGCCGAGCCGATGCCGGAGCCGCCGGCATGAACGAGGATCGTTTCGCCGGGCTCGAGCTTGGCATTGTCGAACAGCATGTGCTCGACGGTACCGAAGGTGACCGGAGCAAGGGCTGCGCCGACGGCGTCGACGCCCGGAGGTGCCGGCACCAGCAGGCGCGCCGGCAGGTTGATCTTTTCCTGCGCGAAGCCGTCGAGGTGGAAGCCGTGCACACCACCGACATGTTCGCAGAGGTTGTCGCGACCTTCCTTGCACGGGCGGCAGAGACCGCAGGTGCGCGCGCCATAGATCGAGACGAGCTGGCCCGGCAGCACGCTCGAAACGCCCGGACCGATCGCGTCGACGACACCGGATGCTTCCGCGCCGATGACGAGCGGCATCTTGCGCTTGGCAAAGGCCATGCCGCGCCAGCCCCAGACGTCGATATGGTTGAGCGCCACCGCCTTGACGCGCAGCGTCACCTCACCCGGGCCGGGCGCTTCCGGTTCCGGAATATCGGTGATTTCGAGTTTGCGGTCATCGAGCAGTTGCAGGGCGCGCATGGTTCTTCCTTTAAATCTCTATCTAGTCGAGCGGCTGGGCCGTGCTGACTGGCATATATACACATTGGGAGAGTGGCGCTGCACCCCCTCTGGCCTGCCGGCCATCTCCCCCACAAGGGGGAGATCGACCCGCGGCAAGCCAATCGGTTTAATAGAGGGATCCGCACTCAGCGTCCCTTGATAAGCAAGACGGTGCCACATCCAATCTCCCCTTGTGGGGGAGATGCCCGGCAGGGCAGAGGGGGGTAACGCCTGATGCGCCTTGTCCTCGTAAAGGCTCAAGCCGGCTCGGCAGTCATCACGAGGCTGGCGTTCTGGCCGCCGAAGCCGAAGGAGTTCGACAGCACCGCAGTCACCTGCTGGCTGCGCTTCACGTTCGGCACCACATCGAGCACGATCGCCGGATCGGGGTTCTGGTAGTTGATCGTTGGCGGCAGCGTGCCGGTCAGCATCGTCTGGATCGAGAACACCGCCTCGACCGCACCCGCCGCCGTCAGCGTGTGACCGATCATCGACTTGTTGGACGAGACCGGGATCGACGGCAGGCGATCGCCGAAGACGTTCGACATCGACAGGTATTCCATCTTGTCGTTCTCGGGCGTCGAGGTGCCGTGGGCATTGATGTAGCCGATGCCGTTTTCGTCGATGCCGGCGTCGGCAAGGGCCGCGCGGATCGTCGCGATAGCCGGGCCACCATCCGGCGAGGAGCGCGTGCGGTGGAAGAGGTCGGCCTTCTCGCCGCAGCCCTTCAGGATGCCGTAGACGCGGGCGCCGCGGGCGACCGCTGCTTCCAGAGATTCGAGCACGAGGGTCGCTGCACCTTCGGCGATGACGAAGCCGTCACGGTCCTTGGTGAAGGGCTTCGACGCCTTTTCCGGCGGATCGTTCTGGGTGGAAAGCGCCGAAAGCAGCGCGAAGCGGATCAGTGCCTCGGCGCTGACCGAGCCATCGGTCGCGACCGTCAGCGCACGATCGGTGCGGCCCTGACGGATCGCCTCGACGCCAAGCTGGATCGCGGTGGCTCCCGAGGCACAGGCGGTCGACAGCGTGACCGGCAGGCCGCGCGTGCCGAAGCGATCGGCAAGGCGTTCCGAGATCGAGCCGAAGAGCACGGCCTCATGGAACACCGGATCGGCCTTTTGGCGCATGGCGGCGAGGAAACGGTTATAGGCGTCGCCCGGACGCTCCGACGGCGGCGAACGGTCGGCAAGCTCGAAGCGCGCGCTCCATTCCGGCTCGACCGGCGGGGCGGCCAGGAACAGCGGGCCGTTGAAGTCGCCGGAAATGCCGGCCTGCGCCAGCGCTTCCAGCGTGGTTTCACGCGCCATGGCATAGGAGCGCTCGACGGCATTGTTCGCGGGGATGTCGATGAAGTCGACCGTGCCGGAAATGCGGGTGTTCAGGCCCTCCGTCGGGAAACGGGTGATCTTGTGGATGCCCGAGACGCCGCCCGAAAGTGCTGCCCAGTTGTCTTCGACACCCTGGCCGAGCGAGGTGATGACGCCCATGCCGGTAATGGCGATGATCGGGCGGCCGAGATGATCCTTGTAAGCGTTGCTCATGGTCCGCTCCTGTTATTCCGCCGAAAGGACGGCGACGCCTTCGCCGCGCGAATGGCCGATGGTGGTGACCACGGCGCTCTTCGCCGCTGCCGTCATCGGCTTCTCGGCGCCGGCATCGAAGGCGGGCACCTTGGCACCCTCGCCCAGCGACAATGCCGCGAGCGCCAGGCCGAGCGGGAACTGCGCCTCGATGCTGTGGCCGACGAGGCCGCCATAGGCACGCACCGGCGCCCCGGCCAGATTCGCCTCGAGAAACGCCTTCTCGCATGCCACGAGATCATGGAAACCGGAGGTACCGGAGAATACGACGGTCGAAGCCGGGTCAAGTTTCTCGGCGGGCTTGGCGAGATCGGCAAGGCGGGCTTCGAGCTTGCCGCTTTCACGCGAGCCGCGGTCGCCGCCGATCGCATCGATGGTGGCATAGATGCGGGCGCCGCGGGCTTCGGCATATTCACGCGATTCCAGCACCAGGAAGGCGCCGACCGAACCGAGGATCATGCCGCCGCCGTTTTCGGCCTTGCGTGACCAGATCGGGTGCCAGTCGCCGAGCGCGTGGCCCTGGATGGCTTCGATCAGGAGAATGATGTCGAGACGTTCGGCCGAGAACGCGCCGCCGACGAGCGTATGGCTCGACTGGCCGGCCTTGATACGTGCAAAGGCGGTTTCGATCGCCGAGATGCCGGCCGCTTCCTCGCCCATGAAGGTGCGCGACGAACCAGTGACCTTGTGCACGATCGAGATGTTGCCGGCGAGCAGGTTCGAAAGCTGCGCGAGGAACAGCGTCGGGCGCAGTTCGGTGGTCAGCTTTTCGTTGAGGAGCTGTTCGCGATCGTTGCGCTTCAGCGCTTCGTCGACGATCAGCGAGTCCACGTTGATGTCGCGCTCGCCGCCACCGGCAGCGACGATCATGTCCATGCTGCCGCAGGCTTCGAGATTGTCCTTGAGACCGGCATCATCGAGCGCCAGGCCGGCGGCGAAGACGCCGAGGCGCTGCCAGTTTTCCATCTGGCGCTGGTCGCCACGCTTGGCGATCTGCTGCGACCAGTCGATTTCCGGCAGCGGATGCACCGGATAGGGGCTGAACTTCTCGGTCTCGACGCGCACCGCCGGCGAAGCGTCGGCGCTCAAAAGGGCCAGATGCGGTTCGACGCCGACGCCCTGGCTGGTGACGATGCCGACGCCGGTAATGACAACGTCGTTTGCGGATTTGGTCATCTTACTTCTCCGAACCGGCTGTCGCCGAAAGAGCCGCCATCAGGCCCAGTTCCTCGGCCCGCTTGCGAACGATATCGCCGAGCGGAACCTGATCGAACGGCATCGTCCTCAGTTTGAGCTGAGCGTCGCAGACCTTCTTGCCGGCCGAGGTGATCTTCGCCTTGGTAACGGCAAAGCCCGAACCCTCATGCTCGAGGAAGGCCTCGATCTCGAGTTCGGCCGAGGGCTCGACGAAGGTGCGCATCTTGGCGCCGTCGACCGACATCAGGAAGGGCATGGCGGCAAAATTGGTGGCGGCGAGCACCAGGAAACCGGAGGCCTGCGCCATGGTCTCGATCAGGAGCACGCCCGGCACCAGCGGGTAACCTGGAAAATGGCCTTCGAACACCGGGCTCTTCTCGGGAACGACGGACCGCGCCGTCAGCCGGCCAGCCGAAAGATCGACCGTTTCGACACGATCGATCATCTGGAAGTATTCAAGGAGCATGGAGGCTCACCCTGTTCGTTTCGGGCTCAAGTAAAAACGCCAATGCCGCCTGTCAAGCGCGGGGCGCGACGGGCGGCATTGGAATTGGTGCGGCAAGGCTTGGGCGAAAGCCCGATCAGCCCTTGGCAGCCCGCAGTTCGTCGATCTTGGCGCAGAGGTTCTTCAGAACGAAATACTCTTCGGTCGAGACCTTGCCTTCGTTGACTTCCTGCGTCCACTGCTCGAGCGGGATCTTGATGCCGAATTCCTTGTCGATCGCGAAGACGATGTCGAGGAAGTCCAGGCTGTCGATGCCGAGATCGTCGATCGTGTGGCTTTCCGGCGTGATCGTCTCGCGATCGATCTCGCTCGTCTCCGCAATGATGTCGGCAACCTTGTCGAATGTAGCTGTCACGCGCATACCTCTAGTAACTTAAGTCGAGTCTCGGCGATCCTATAGGTAAATGCGCCGCAAAAGCCAATGGCCTTGATTGCAACCGTTCGCGAATTGAAAACCGGTGTTGCAGGCTTACGCCTCAAACAGCGACCGAATGCCGCCCGCGACCATTGCCGAGATAGGCGTCGAAGGCGGCCGCCACCGATCGCGCAAAGGGCCGTCCGCGTTCGGTGAGGCTGAAGACACCGTTTTCGATCATCGTTAGCCGGTCGGCGTCGCGCGCCCGGAAAAGCCGCGCCTCCTCGATCACCGCGCCGGCCAACCCCGGAAATGCCCGTTCGACCTCGTCAAAGGAGAAGGCGAAACGGCACATGATGTCGGCGATCACTTTTGCTCTCAACCGGTCGTCCGGCGTGAAGCGATAACCGCGTACCGCCGCCATGCCTGCCTGCTCCACATGGCGCAGATATTCGCCGGCAGCCGGCATGTTCTGGATATAGCCCTGACGGAACTGGCCGATCGCCGAGGCGCCGAGGCCAACAAGCGTTTCCGCCGCATCGTCCGTATAGCCCTGGAAATTGCGGCGGAGGCGCCCTTCCCGGCTGGCGCGCGCCAGGTTGTCTTCGGACTTTGCGAAATGGTCGATGCCGATCGCCTCGTAGCCGGCCGACAGCAGCATGTCGGCCGCCCGGCTCATCTGCGCGAAACGCTCGATCACGCCGGGCAGGCTCTCGTCCGGGATCATCTTCTGGTGCGTCTTCATCCACGGCACATGCGCGTAACCGAAGAGCGCGACGCGATCGGGCGCGAGCGTCAGCACTGCCTCCATCGTCCGCTCCAGTGACGAAAGGCTCTGATACGGCAGCCCATAGAGGACGTCGCAATTGACCGAGCTGACACCCCTCGCCCGCGATGCCTCGATCGCATTGCGGGTCTGCTCGTAGGTCTGGATGCGATTGATCGCCTTCTGCACCACCGGGTCGAAATCCTGGATGCCGAAGCTCGCCCGTGTCATCCCGATCGCCGCCAGCGCATCGTGACGCGCCGCGTCGAGGTCGTTCGGATCCATCTCGACGCTGACCTCGCAATCCGGCGCGAAGGTGAAGTGATCGGTGAAGATGCGCTTGAGCGCGATCATGTCCTCCGGCCGGACGAGCGTCGGCGAACCGCCGCCGAAGTGCAGCGCCGTTACCCGGGCTTCACGGTTCACCCGCCCGCCGACCGATGCAACCTCGCGATGCAGGCCCTGCAAATAGGTTGCGACGGGATCGTAGCGGAGCGTCTGCTTGGTGTGGCAGGCACAGAACCAACAGAGCCGGTCGCAATAGGGCACATGGGCATAAAGCGAAATCGCCTCACCCGGGCCGATCGCATCGAGCCAGCTTTCATAGTCCGCAGGGCCCACCGCCTCGGAAAAATGCGGGGCGGTCGGGTAGCTGGTATAGCGCGGCACCGGGCCCGCATATTTGAGGATAAGCGCGTCTTCCATCGGTCTCTCCGCTGTCATGGCGATGGCATAGGGCGGATGCGCGAAGACGCCTTTGATTTTGATCAAGTCGCCGAATTAACACGTTAAAATTGACAATGCGCAAGTCAGCATGAGACATTGTTTCGCGCTTTCGGAATTAGCACCTGTCAACTCTTGATTTAACCACCCGCATCCTCTTTGGTCATCCTGCTGCATGCTTCCTTGAAGGAAAAAACAGGCAGCACTTCAAAGTGCCACAGCGGCCTTTGCGCGTCTCATGAGACGCGCGGCGCTGTAAGAGCAACGACATGCAGGTAGAAAGAATTGCAGATCGTGAACGAACATCGCCGCAAGGATATCCATAACTCGGACATTCCGGCCGTCTGCGTGGCCTGCGAGGCGCGTCATGGCGGCGTTTGCGGAACGCTCACCCCGGATCAGTTGCTCGACCTCAGCCGCCACTCGACCCGCCGCAGCATCGAGCCCGGCCGCGAGGTCGTCGGCCAGGGCGAAACGACCGACAGCTACGCCAACATCATCAGCGGCGTCGTCAAGCTCAGCAAGGTCCTGGCCGATGGCCGCCAGCAGATCGTCGGCCTGCAGTTCGCGCCCGACTTCATGGGCCGCCCCTTCACCCGCGAAAGCGCGCTCACGGCGGAAGCCGCCGTCGACACCGATATCTGTTGCTTCCCGCGCAACGTCATCGAGCGGCTCGTTTCCGAGGCGCCGGGTCTCGAACACCGGCTGCATGAGCAGGCACTGAAGGAGCTCGACGAGGCGCGCGACTGGATGCTGACGCTCGGGCGCAAGACCGCCCAGGAGAAGGTGGCGAGCTTCCTCTATATCATCGCCACCCATATCGATCCGGAACACGGAACCGCGAAGGAATTCGACCTGCCGCTCTCCCGCGCCGACATCGCCGACTATCTGGGCCTGACAATCGAAACCGTCAGCCGGCAGATCACCAAGCTGCGCAAGGACAACGTCATCCGCATCGAAAACAGCCGCCACGTCACCGTGCCGAGCCTTGACCGGCTGATGGATGTGGCCGGCATCGATTGAGCGGCGCTCGGCGTCGCGACGCTGCTCCCCGTACTCTATTTTCTTGAGCGGGATTACCCATCAGCGAACCGGACGAAACAGCACGGGCAACGCCGAGCCGTCAGCGCGTGATGACGATACGCGTATTCGCCAACCCGTGCTGCTGCGCCAGTGCGAAGAACTCGGCGGCGTTGTTCGGATGCAGCCGTACGCAGCCGTGCGATGCCGGGCGCCCGAGCCGCTTGATGTCATAGGTGGCATGAATGGCGTAACCGCCATTGAAGAACACCGCAAAGGGCATGGGGGCGTCGTCGTATTTGCTCGAGCGATGGTAACGCGAGAGCCATTTTGCCTTCCAGCTGCCGCGCGGCGTGACATAGCCCCTGCGGGCGGTGGACACCTTCCAGCGATACATGACGATGCCGTTCTGCGTCACGGTCATGGTCTGCGAGGACAGGCTGATATCGGCAATGAGATTGGCGGCGTTCACCGGTTGAACGTAAAATTGCATCAAGGCGGCGACGAGCACGGTCAAAAGCGCATTCCGCATGCTTCGCTCTCTCCGGGAGGGCAATACTTGCCGGTGGCACCAGACATCCGAAGAGAATAACCGGCCGAGTATGAGGCAATCTTAATACATATGGAAAGCAAAGTGTTAACGCGAAACTCGTTTTCGCAGGACGGGCGCCGCCGACGCGATCAAATCAGCGCGACGGCCAGAACGACAACGGTCATCACCGTGCAGGCGCCATAGAATACGGCGATGCCGGCATCGATATCTTCGCTTCGCGCAACGGCGCGCCCCGGACCGTTGATCATCGGCTCGCTGACCTTGACGCCGCCATAGATGCGCGGGCCGGCAAGCTGCAGGTCGAGCGCGCCGGCCATCGCCGCTTCCGGCCAGCCGGAATTCGGCGAGCGGTGCAGGCCGTGGTCGCGAAGGGCCACAACAAGCGCATCCTTGGCGGCGCGCGCGCCACGGTGGATCAGCGCGCCGGCAGCGACCAGCAGGATCGAGAGCCTTGCTGCCGGCAGATTGGCGAGATCGTCGAGCCGCGCCGAGGCCCAGCCGAAGTGCAGATATTTCGACGATTTGTGGCCGATCATCGAGTCGGCCGTGTTCAGCATCTTGTAGGCGAGCAGGCCGGGCAGACCGGCGGCCGCATACCAGAAGGCCGGCGCCACGACACCGTCGGAGAAGTTCTCGGCGAGGCTTTCGATCGCCGCGCGGCAGACCGCCGGCTGGTCGAGCGTCTTCGGATCGCGGCCGACGATCATCGAAACGGCGCTCCGCCCCCCTTCGAGCCCGCCTTGCCGCAAGCCCGCGGCGACGCGGCGGACATGATCGGCCAGGCTCTTTTGCGCCAGAAAGACGGCGACCAGCACCGCCTCCAGCAGGAAACCGAGCGGGCCGAAGGTGGCGAACAGGCGGTGCAGCAGGTGGCCAAGCCAGGCGCTGACGGCGAGCAGCAGCACGATCGTGACGACGCCGCGAAACTTGCGCGCGCCATCCGCCAGATCCTCGTGGTTCAGCCTGTCATCGAAGAAGGCGATGGCCTTGCCGAAAAAGACCACGGGGTGCGGCACGCGCGCCCACAGCCAGTGCGGATCGCCGACGAGACGGTCGATCACCAGCGCCAGCGCGAGGACGAGAAGGATGGTGCTGGACATTCAGAGTTCCATCCGGGCAAGCGCATCTGCCAGCCGCCGGTCACCTGCCGCATCCGGCGCCAGACCGATTCTGAGCCAGGTCGGCGCATAGTCGAACTTGCGGGTCAGAATATGTGCCTCGCAGAGCCGCTCCTGCAGCAGAGCGGCCCTTGGGTGCTCGACCAGCACGAAAAGCCCGGTGCCGCCAATCCGCTTGAGCCCTGCCCCATCCAGCGCCGCATCGAGGCCGGCGCACCGTTCGCGAATACCGGCCGCAATCGCTGCCGTATCGCCCTGCATCAGCGCGCGGGAGATGGTCAGCGCCGGACCGGAAACGGCCCAGGGGCCAAGCCAATCACCGAATGCAGCAAGGACCGGCTCGCTGCCGACGACGAAACCAAGGCGTAAGCCGGCAAGCCCGAAGAACTTGCCGAAGGAGCGGAAGACGATGAGGTTATCCTCGCCGCGCACATGGCCGGCGACGCTCAGTTCCGGCTGCAGATCGCCGAAGGCCTCGTCGACCAGCAGCAGTCCGCCGCTCGCGCGCTGCCGCGCGGCCAGTTCCAGAAGATCGGCGGCGGCGAAGGCACGGCCGGTCGGATTGTTTGGGTTCACCACGATGACCAGGCCATGCGCGGCGCTCACGGCATCGGCATTGTCGACGCGATCGACGGCAAAGCCGGCCGCCGACAGCACGCGGGCATATTCGCCATAGGTCGGCCCGAAGATCGCGACGCGGCTGCTTGCCGGCGTCTTCCCGTTTTCATGCATGAGACGCGGCAAAAGCTGGATCACCGATTGCGTGCCGGGCACGGGCAACGGCAGCACGCCATGGGTGCGGTAGTATTCCTGGGCTGCCAGCCGCGCCGCATCGACCGTCTGCCGGTCGGGCAGCCGATGCCAGGCGCGCTCGGGTACCTCGGGTAAAGCAACCGGGCATGGGTTGATGCCGGTCGAAAGATCGAGCCAGTCCTCGAACCGGCCGCCAAAGCGGGCTGCGGCTTCGGTGATGCCGCCGCCGTGAACGATCGGTGCGCTCGTTCCGACGCTCATGGCGCACCTGTCATGTCGATGAGGTGCATGAAGGATCCGGCGACGTTGCCGCGTTTCAGCCCGGCATGGCCGAGATCGTCGCCGGCCGCGTCGCTGACCGCAAACAGCCGGTCGGCAGCCCCTTCGGCGACGATCGTCGCATAGTGGAATTCGTGCGCCGTCATGGGTCCATCGAAGAAGGCGTTGTCGACGGGCACGACCCGGCGATAGCCGAGGTGCCGCCTGCGCTCGGCGAAACTGGTGGTCAGCGGCAGCAGGCCGAGCATGTCGTAGCGTGCACCATCGGCGGCGACAAGCCCTTCGCCGAGCACCATATAGCCACCGCATTCGCCGAAGATCCGGGCGCCCCGTCCGGCAGCCGAATGCATGCCGGAACGGAAGGTTGAAGCCGTACTTAAGCGCCCCGCATGCAGCTCCGGATAGCCGCCCGGCAGGTAGACGGCGTCGGCGGCCGGAGCCGGCGCCTCGTCGGCCAAAGGCGAGAAGAACGAGATTTCGGCGCCGGCGCTCCGCCAGTCGAACAGCAGATGCTCGTAGCAGAAGGCAAAGGCGATATCGCGCGCCACGGCGATGCGTTGACCGAGAGGGCGCAGCCGCTCGATATTCGCGGCCGGTCCGCGTGGAGAGACCGCCGCAGCGCGGCTGATGGCATCGAGGTCGCATGCCGCCTCGACCCGCGCTGCGGCAGCCTCGATGAAGCCTTCGAGCGCTCCATGCTCGCCCGCCTGCACGAGGCCCAGATGACGCTCCGGCAGTTGAAGTGCACTGTCCTGCCGCAACACGCCGAACACCGGCATGCGCACCCGCTCCAGCGCATCGCAGAGCATCTTCTCGTGCCGATCGCTGCCGACCTTGTTGAGGATGACGCCAACCACCCGGATATCGCTGCGGTGATCCGCGTAGCCGCGGACGAGTGCGGCGACCGAATGCGACATGCGGGCGCAATCGACAACGAGAATGACGGCAAGATCGAGCGTTGCCGCGAGATCCGCAGGCGTTCCCGAACCGTCAGCGGCACCGTCATGCAGCCCCATCATCGCCTCGACGATCAGCATGCGGCCGCCCGCGGCGGCCTGTGAGGCATTGGCAAGCAGCAGTTCCGGGCGCATCGCCCAGGGATCGTAGTTGAAACAGGGCTCGCCCGTTGCCGCCGCATGGAAGGCGGGATCGATGTAATCGGGCCCGGCCTTGCCTGGCGCAATTGCCACACCGCGCTTCTTCAGCGCGCGCATCAGCCCAAGCGTCACCGTCGTCTTGCCCGAGCCCGACGAAGGTGCTGCAATCAGCAGCCCGCTCATGCCGGGTTCCTGCGCATGCGATTGGCGAAGGGATCGGCGGCAAGCTCGCGCCCGTCGAGCGCGCCGATCCAGTCGAGTGCCGCCCGAAGCCGCACCACCTCGCCGACGACGACGATTGCCGGCGGCTCCAGCCCGGCAGCCTCGACATCGGCCTCAGCGCGCGAAAGCGTCGTTTCAAGCACCGCCTGTTCCGGCGTTGCGGCGTTGCAGACGAAGGCGACCGGCTCGTCCGGCGAGCGCCCACCGGCAATGAGGTTGGCGGTGATCGCGCCGATATGTTTCATCGCCATGTACATGACGATGACGGGTGAGCCGCTGGCAATCCCCTGCCAGTTGATGCGATCCGGCACCAGGCCGGAGGAATCGTGGCCGGTGAGGAAGGTGACCGCGTGATTGACTTCGCGGTGGGTGACGGGAATGCCGGCATAGGCAAGCCCGCCGATGCCCGCGGTAATGCCGGGCACGATGCGGAACGGGATCCGATGTTCGACGAGCGTCAGCGCCTCCTCGCCGCCACGGCCGAAGACGAAGGGGTCGCCGCCTTTCAGGCGCAGCACCCGGTTGCCGGCACGCGCGAGTTCGACCAGGCGCAGCGAGATATCGCGCTGTTTCGGCGACGGTTTGCCGCCGCGTTTGCCCGCGAACTCGAACACGGCACCCGGCCGCGCGAGCTTGAGGCAATCCTCGTTGACCAGCGCATCATGCACGATCACGTCCGCCTGGCGCAGCGCATTGGCCGCATGCAAGGTCAAGAGACCGGGATCGCCCGGGCCGGCACCGACGAGCCAGACCGAACCTTTCTCGAGCGCCGGCAATCCGGCAAAGAGGTCGTCGATCATTCGTGCTGCCCACCCTGTATACCGGCACCGCCTGCCGGTGCCCCTAACTCGATCTGCGAAGAACCGGATTCCATTTTAGAGAAAACCCGGACAAAAGATTGATTCAATTCAACAACATAAGCGCCCATCAGACGACCTCGGCCGCAGCCGGCACGCGCGCCGCCCCGTCTCCCCGTGGGCCGGCAAGCGCCGCCGTCGCATGCGCGGAGACGATCTTCGGCACGATCAGCACGGCCTCTTCCCCGGCGCCGACGAGGGCGGCACCCTCGGCAACGCCATGACAGCCCGTATGGGCAAAGACGATCTCGGAGGGGTTGGCGAGCCGATGAACCTCGGCTTCCAGGGTGGCCGCATCGTAAAATGCCGCCGGAACGGAAAAATGTTTCGCCGCCGCCAGGATCGCCGGTTCCTCGGCGCGGGCGTCGAGCGAGGTGACCAGCCGGAGATCCGCAGGCGCCGCACCGGCGGCAGCCAAGGCGCGCTCGGCAAGCGCGATCACTTCCTCGGCCGGCGTTCGCCGCTCGCAGCCGAGCCCGAGCACCAGCCCGGCCTCTTCTTTCGTCGTCTCGGCCAGCGCGTTATCTTCACGCGATTCCGGACGCAAAACCGCTGCGCACTTTTGCTGGAATTGCTTTGGTCCGCTAACCGATGCCATCGGTGGCCGGCTCCCTTCGTCGGTTCTCCTTAACGAAGCGCCGGCTGGAACAGACTGTTCCGGGCCGATCTGGACAGCACCGGCTGAAGGCCCCCTGCCTGGGTCGGCCGCACCGGACGCTCTTTCAGTCCGCCAAGCGGACGCCGTCGCATATCCGTCATTTTTACCGAAGCACGTGAGGCCGGTCAAACCGGATTGCGCCATCGTCATGTCGCGATTGGCGAAGACGGCTACCTACACACTCTATCGCGATGACAGCCTCTTCCGGCCGTCGCTCTATCGCCGCGCCTCCATCCGAAAACACAGCGACTCAGAACAAGGTTTTGAATCCTTGGCGTTTTGCTCTTTTGCGAGCTGCACCCGCGGCGGCACCGCAACAGAAGGCTTTGCAAAACGCGCCCGGCTCTGACACAAGGCGGAAAAGCCTCTCATGACCGGCCCCTCCTGAGTCCCTCCCGTGCAAGATCTCGCCTTCCACCTGCTCGCCTTCCTGTTCGCTGCCGCCTTCATTGCCGGTTTTATCGATTCGATCGCCGGCGGCGGTGGCATGATCACCATTCCCGCCATGCTGATCGCCGGCATTCCGCCGCTGCAGACACTCGGCACCAACAAGCTGCAGGCGCTGTTCGGCTCCGGCTCGGCAAGCCTTTCCTATGCGCGGCGCGGACATGTGGACCTCAGGGAGCAATTGCCGATGGCGCTGATGTCGGCGGCGGGCTCAGTGCTTGGCGCGCTGCTCGCGACCGTCGTTCCGGGTGACGTGCTGAAGGCGGTGCTGCCCTTCCTGCTCATCGCCATCGCGATCTACTTCGGCCTGAAGCCGAACATGGGCGATGTTGACCAGCACCGGCGCGTCACGCCCTTCGTGTTCACGCTGACGCTGGTACCGCTGATCGGCTTCTATGACGGCGTCTTCGGCCCTGGCACCGGCTCCTTCTTCATGCTCGGCTTCGTGACGCTCGCCGGTTTCGGCGTCTTGAAGGCGACCGCGCACACGAAGTTCCTGAACTTCGGCTCCAACATCGGCGCCTTCGGCGTCTTCCTTTTCTTCGGCGCCATCCTCTGGAAGGTCGGCCTGATGATGGGATTCGGCCAGTTCCTCGGCGCCCAGGTCGGCTCGCGCTATGCCATGGCCAAGGGCGCCAAGATCATCAAGCCGCTGCTCGTCATCGTTTCGATCGCGCTTGCCGTCCGCTTGCTGGCAGATCCGTCGCATCCCCTCAGGATCTGGCTGGGGCTTTGAGGTCAGGCGCGCGTTCCCGGCTCGCAGAGACCGCAACGAGATGCCGCGGCTTCAGCGAACGTCACTCACTTGACTGTCAGGCCAACATCGGGCGCGCCTGTGGTTGACCAGCATGAGCATTCTTCGCCTGCCGGCCCCGCGCCGTAGCCACATATCTGTTTGGGGGTCTTGCATTGCCGAGGGCTGCGCGCTTCAGCACGCGCCTTTGCCTCGGCTTCGGCCGCGGCCCGTTGCTTTCGGCTCAGCTTTGGCGTCGGAGCCGCCTTTGCTTTCTCCGCCTTCTCGACGACGGATGCGCCGGTCCTGGTCGTTTGGGATGAGCCAGTTTCACTGCATGATGTGATTAGCAAAAGCGATGCGACGGCAAACGCAACTCTAGCAACGGTCTTCAAGCTTCACCCGCGATCTAAACCATGTGGAGCATCTATATGCATGCTTCCAGAAGTCCCTTCAAGGGCCGATCACGCCGCCGGATAACAGGCGCATTCCGCCTCGTTCCGGCACGAGAACGCGCGCCTTCTCAAGAAGCCTTTCATCGCCATCCCCAATGCCTCCAGCAGGCGCTTCATCTCGATGCCGAATACTCTCGAGAAGATCGGATCGCAGGCTCTGATCGATAGCGCATTGGCGATCAGGTCGGCATGGTGACCGCGCTGATCGGCACGGTGGTGGCAAGTTCAAAACACTGCCAAAAGCAGCGCACCGGCGGCAATGAAAACGACGCCCAACCAGTTCATAAGGTTGAGCTTCTCGCCGAGGAAGAGCACGCCGAAGATCGCGACCATGACGATCGAGAGCTTGTCGATCGGTGCCACGCGCGCGGCATCGCCGAGCTTCAGCGCGCGGAAATAGGCAAGCCAGGAGGCGCCGGTGGCCAGGCCCGACAGCGCCAGGAACAGCCAGGTGCGACCGGGGATTTCCGAGGGCCTCTGCCACTGACCGGTGGCCGCGACGATGCCGGCGAGCACCAAAAGAATGACGACGGTGCGGATCAGCGTCGCGAAATCGGAATTGATCTGCGCGACGCCGACCTTGGCGAAAATCGCCGTCAGGGCAGCAAAGGCCGCCGAAAGCAGCGCCCAGAACTGCCAGCTCTGGCTCATCAGAATTCGACGCCCTGCTGCGCCTTGATGCCGGAGCGGAAGGGATGCTTGATCAGCTCCATCTCGGTCACCAGATCGGCGATCTCGATCAGATCTTCCTTGGCGTTACGACCGGTCAGGACCACATGGGTCATGTACGGCTTTTCCTCCTTCAGGAAGCGCACGACCTCGGCGACGTCGATATAATCATAGCGCAGCGCGATATTGATCTCGTCGAGCAGCACCATTGAGTTGCGCTCGTCGCGGATCAGTTCCTTCGCCTTTTCCCAGGCTTTCTCGGCCATCGCCACATCGCGGGCGCGGTCCTGCGTTTCCCAGGTGAAGCCCTCGCCGAGCGTGTAGAACTGGCAGATATCGCCGAAATGCTTCTCGATCAGCTCGCGCTCACCGGTCACCATGGCCCCCTTGATGAACTGCACGACGGCGCAGGGCATGCCGTGGGCGATATGGCGGAAGATCATGCCGAAGCCGGCGGTCGACTTGCCCTTGCCCTTGCCGGTGTTGACGATGATCAGGCCCTTCTCGTCCGTCTTCGTCGCCATGATCTTTTCGCGCGCCGCCTTCTTCTTCGCCATTTTCATGGCGTGGCGGGCATCATCCTTCTCGGCCGGGGCTTCGCCGCTTGCTGTCGTCTCGTCGCTCATGATCACTCCCTCATCAAATCAGCGGGATGCCGGCGGAAAACCGCATACGCTTTTCCTCATCCCGTCTCCGTTCAGTTCCGCCTTGCACTGAACAGCGAAACGGAACCAGGTCTTTGCTTCCAAGCAATTCCGGACGGAAAACCGTCAGCCCGGAACCGCCCTATTCGTTGCCGGCGCGAAGCCGGGTTGCGGTACTGCCGATGGCGCCCAGTTCAAAGCGCGCCGAGTTCGAGCGCGGGGTCCAGAGATTGCGGTCGATCGCTTCTAGGAAACGTTCGGCAAGCTCGGCAAAGGCGGCCGGGTTCTTGTCGCGCAGGAAGTCCGCCACGCGCTCGTCGACGATGAAGGCCTGGTAGGCGGCCTCGAAATGATGGTCGCGCACCGCCCCCGTGGTCGCGGCGAAGGCGAACATGTAGTCGACCGTCGCGGCAATCTCGAACGCGCCCTTGTAGCCGTGGCGCATGACGCCATCGATCCACTTGGGATTGACGACGCGCGCCCGGACCACGCGGCCGATCTCCTCCTCCAGCGAACGGATGACCGGCTTTTCCGGCCGCGAATGGTCGTTGTGGTAGATCACCGGCCGAGCGCCGCTTAAGTGTTCGGCAGCAGCGCTCATGCCGCCTTCGAACTGGTAGTAATCGTCGCTGTCGAGCAAGTCGTGCTCGCGGTTGTCCTGGTTCTGCACCACCGCCTCGATCGTACGCAGGCGTTCCTCGAAAAGATCGCGCTCGTCCTTGCCCTCCTCGCCGGCGCCATAGGCATAGGCGCCCCACGTGAGATAGGCCTCGGCGAGATCGGCTTTGGTTTCCCAGCCCTTCTCGTCGATCAGCGCCTGCAGGCCGGCGCCATAGGCCCCGGGCTTGGCGCCGAAGACGCGGTAGGAGGCGCGACGGGCCGCCTCCGTGGCGTCCAGGCCCTCCGCCTCCAGCCGCCGGGCCTCCGCCCGCATGCGCGCTGCGATCATGTTGTCGGCATCATCCTCTTCCAGCGCGCCGACGGCGCGGATCGCCTTGTCGAAGAGCGCGATCTGGTCGGGGAAGGCATCGCGGAAGAAACCGGAAATGCGCAGCGTCACGTCGACGCGCGGCCGCCCGAGCACGGCGAGCGGCACGATCTCGTAGCCCATCACCCGGCGCGAGACCATGTCCCAGGTGGGCTTGGCGCCGATCAGCGCGAGCGCCTGGGCGATATCGTCGCCGCCGGTGCGCATGTTCGCTGTGCCCCAGGCGGTGAGACCAAAGGAGGACGGCCATTCGCCATGATCCTGCAGATAGCGGCGGATCAGGAGCTCGGCCGATTTCTTGCCGAGCTCATAGGCCGCCGGCGTCGGCACGGCGCGGCTGTCGACGGAGTAGAAATTGCGCCCCGTCGGCAGCACGTCCGGGCGGCCGCGGGTCGGCGCGCCGGAGGGACCGGGCGCGACGAAGCGGCCATCGAGGCCGGTGAGGAAGCCCACCATTTCGGCGGAGCCGGAGCCGGAGATCGAGGGCTTGAGGCGGGTGTCGATTTCATCGAGCACGGCGCGGGTGCTGGCCCAGCTTTCCGGGCAGGTCTGTTCGCCCGCAACGAGATCTGCGGCCAGCAACTCGATCCGCTCGACCGTATCGCCGGCGGTGCGCCAGGGGGCGTCGGACAGATCGGCGAGGATCGATGGCTTCGGGCCGGTCCATGGGTCCGACATGACGCAGTCGAGCGGGTCGAAGGCGAGCCCCGCATCCGCGGCGATCGCCCGCTGCAGGCTCTGGTCGCCGCCCTCGCCGAGGCCGCGCGGAACGCGCGCCAGCGCCACGGTCAAATCCGTCAGCAGCCGGCCCTCCGGCGCCACGCCGAAGACGTGCAGGCCGTCGCGGATCTGCATTTCCTTGAGGTCGCAGAGATAGGCGTCGAGCTTTTCCAGCGCCTTGTCGTCGCTGTCGCCCTTGTCGATGCCGGCGTCGCTGTCGAGGCCGATGTCGCGTACGAGGTCGAGGATCTGGCGGCTCAAGAGCCGGAGCCGCCGCGGGTCACCGCCGGCAGCGTCGTAATACTCGTCGACGAGCGCTTCCAGGTCCTTGAGCGGCCCGTAGGATTCGGCCCGCGTCAGCGGCGGCGTCAGGTGGTCGATGATGACGGCGCTGGTGCGGCGTTTCGCCTGCGTTCCTTCGCCGGGATCGTTGACGATGAAGGGATAGATATGCGGCAGCGGCCCGAAGATCGCCTCGGGATAACAGGTCGCCGACAGCGCCAGCGCCTTGCCCGGCAGCCATTCGAGATTGCCGTGCTTGCCCATGTGCACGATCGCCTGCGCACCGAATTGCTGGCGCAGGAAGGCATAGAAAGCGAGATAGCCGTGCGGCGGCACGAGGTCCGGCGAGTGGTAGCTTTCCTTCGGATCGATGTTGTAGCCGCGCGCCGGCTGGATGCCGACGACAACCTCGCCGAAGCGGGCGAGCGGCAGGGCGAAGCCGCCGTCGAGGAAGAAGGGATCGGCCTCGGGCGCGCCCCAGCGGCCACTGACTTCATCCTGAATCCGTTTCGGAAGCGAATCGAAGAAGGCCTTGTAATCGCTTGACGAAATACGTTCGCGGATCTCACGGTCACGGCTCGCCGCATTGGTCGGGCCGGCCATCAGGTAACGCATCAGCGCGTCGCCATCATCAGGCACCTCGCCCACGGCATAACCGTCCCGCCCCATGGCGCGAAGCACCTCGACGGTACCGGCTGGGGTGTCGAGCCCGACGCCATTGCCGAGGCGGCCGTCACGGTTCGGATAGTTGGCCATGACGATGGCGATGCGGCGCTCGGCAGGCCTGGCGCGGCGAAGTTTCGCCCAGTTGACGGCGAGGCTTGCGGCAAAGCGCACACGATCTTCAAGTGGCTCATGACCGACGATATTGGCCTCGACCTTGGCGTCATAGATCGACGCCGCCTTGAAGGAGACGGCCCGCGCAAGAATGCGGCCGTCGACCTCCGGCAGCGCCACGTTCATCGCGAGATCGCGCGCCATCAGCCCCTGCGGCGACGTCTCCCATTGCGCCCGCGACGAGCCGGAGAAGATCACCTGCAGCACCGGCGCGCCGGTCGATTCCAGCACGGTCGGCTGCCGGTCGGCACCCGGCGAGGAAACGGCGAAACCGGTGGCGTTCATCACCACGTCGGGCGCCGCCTCGGCAAAGATCGCCTGCAGCGTGCCGACAGAGACGGCATCCTTGAGGCTCGACACGAAGATCGGCAGTGCGCGGACACCTTCCTGCGCCAACGCATCGATCAGTGCCTCCACCGGCCGCGTCTCGCCGCTCTGGACAAGGGCGCGGTAAAAGCAGATGGCGACCGTCGCGTTTGTGGAGGCGTTACCCTCCTCCGCCCTGCCGGGCATCTCCCCCACGGGGGGGAGATTGGCTTGGGGCGAGCGCTCGATCCAGAATTCAGATTGACTGTAGATGCAAACGCGGCAGTTACGTCGCTCGACTTGCTGCGAATGGGCAGATCGGCTTGCCCGGAACGCGCCTCACGCTCTCCGCCCGCAGCGGAACGAGCGTCCGCATCCCCACCAACTACCCGCAACCACTCCGAAACCCCGATCACGCCCCTGCCCGGCCACCAGATGCCGGCCTTGAGCAAGGGCTTCGCCGGCTGCGGCTTCTCCGCACCTGTCACCAGCGCCTCGGCATAATCGAGGAACAGGCCGGCATTGTCGGCGCCGCCCTCGGTGAAATAGGCCCAGAGTCGCTGGCGATCGTCCGCTGCAACCGTCGAGAACGGCTCAAGCCCCGGATCCGGCTTGTCGTCGCCGGGCAGCACCGCGATCTGGAAGCGGTGGGTGACGGCGGCCGCATACAAGGCTTCCAGCAGATAGCGGAAGTAACTGGCACCACCGAGCGGCCTAACGACGATAAGCTTCGCGTGACGCGCCGTGCGCTCGACATAGGTGTCGACCGACATCGGGTGCATCAGGCTCATGAGGCTGGCGATGCGCAGGCTGAGACCGCCGTCGCGGCGGCCGTGGGCGGCAGCGATCGAGGAAAGCTCGGTGTCGGCGGCCGAGAAAAACAGGATGTCGGCCGGCGTTTGCCCTAGGTCGATAGCCTCGTTGCCGTCGGCGATCGTTCCTTTCTGGGCGAGAAGCAGATGCATTCGTTTTGTCCGTTCGGGCAATCCCGAACGAAACGCCGAAAGCGACTTCCGTCCGGAATTGCATCATTTCAATACGTTAGATCATTTCACTCAAGGAATGATCTAGACGAGCCCGGTGATCGCAGCGCGCACCGCCGCTTCATCCATGTCGTGCAGGCCGATGACGACGAGGCGCGTGCCGCGCTTTTCGCCGGCCGCCCAGACGCGGTCGTAATACTGATCGATGCGTGCGCCGACCGCCTGGATCAGCAGGCGCATCGGCTTGCCGGGCACGTCGGCAAAGCCCTTGAGGCGCAGAACGTCGTGTTCGGCGATCACGCCTTTCAGGCGGTCGATGAAGGCAGCCGGATCAGCGACCGAACCAAGCTCGACGACGAAGCTGTCGAACTCGTCATGGTCGTGCTCCTCGCCCGCCTCGTGCTCCATTTCGTGGTGCGACTTGCGGTTGGCGATCTCGCCTTCCGTGCCGACACCGAGGCCGAGCAGGATGGCGGCGGCGACTTCGCCGTTCTTCGCCTCAATCATCGTCGGCTTGCGGCTGATGCGGGAGGCCACTTCCTCGCGCACCGACCTGATGCCGGAGGCGTCGATCAGGTCGGTCTTGTTGAGGACGATGAGGTCGGCGGCGGTCAACTGGTCCTCGAAGAGCTCCTCGATCGGGCTTTCGTGATCGAGATTGTCGTCCTCGACGCGCAGCGCATCCACCTTGTCGTGATCGTCGGCAAAGCGGCCGGCGGCAACGGCGGCGCTATCGACCACCGTGACGACGCCATCGACGGTCACTTCGCTGCGGATATCCGGCCAGTTGAAGGCGGCGACCAGCGGCTGCGGCAAGGCGAGACCCGAGGTTTCGATGATGATATGGTCCGGGCGCCTCTCGCGCTCGAGCAGCTTGGTCATGGTCGGAATGAAATCGTCGGCGACGGTGCAGCAGATGCAGCCATTGGTAAGCTCGATGATATCGTCCTCGGTGCAGGCCTCCGCACCGCAGCCCTTCAAGACGTCGCCGTCGACGCCGAGATCGCCGAACTCGTTGATGATCAGCGCGATGCGCTTGCCATCGGCGTTCTGCAATAGGTTGCGGATCATCGTCGTCTTGCCGGCGCCGAGGAAGCCGGTGATGACGGTCGCCGGGATCTTGCCGTGGCTGGCCTTCGCAGTGGTCATTTATCAACCCTTCATTTTCAGCGGCAAACCGGCCGCGACAAAGTAAACTTCAGCGGATTTCTCCGCAACGATCTGGTGAAGACGGCCGGCATGGTCGCGAAAATCGCGGGCCATGCGGTTCTCGGGCACGATGCCGAGGCCGACCTCGTTGGAAACGAAGACGAGACGCGCTTGCGCCTCTGGCAGGTAGGCGGCAAGGGCGGCGAACTCCGCTGCCATGTCGCGCTCTTCGAGCATGAGGTTGGTGACCCAGAGCGTCAGGCAATCGATCAGCACGACATGATTGCGATCATCGATGCGGTTGAGGATGCCGACGAGGTCGAGCGGCTCCTCATGCGTCGTCCAGCCATCGCCGCGGCGGGCCTTGTGGTGGTCGATCCGCTCGCGCATTTCGTCGTCCCAGGCGCGGCCGGTCGCGACATAATGTTTTGTGAGCCCGGACGCTTCGACGAGCTTCTCGGAAAAGCTGGATTTTCCGGAACGGGCGCCACCGAGGACCAGAACGGGTCCGGCGCTGGAGATGCTCATCGCCGCCGCCTCAACACGCCGCGGTCAGCGGCAGCTGGCAACAATCGTTCGGCGCGCCGGCGGCGCGGTCGGGAAAATATCTGTGAGCCAAAACAACCTCCGTGATGGCGTTGGAGACCGCGGGTCTCCTCGGGCGGAATGCCCATGCCGGATGGCAGGTCTCCTGGCTCACGGCGTCACGGCTTCCCGCATCGCCTCGCCCGTAAGGGCGAGGTTCCGATGTCAGGACCCGAGCGGCCCGCCTCACCTTCCCGGCGCTTTCCGGTGCCACAGCGAACCTTTGCACGTCGTCTCCGACGCGAGGGCGCTGTGGGCGGTCTCGTGAAAGGCGGACGATTCGTAGAAGAAGAGGCGTCCAACCCGGCTGATCACGATGCCACGCCAGTGGCTTTTCCGGCTCGTTTCCGAATTGCCGCGATTGCCCCATGCAATCGCACGGCAAGCCTAAGCTCCGAGCCCGATGGCGAACCCTGACCGTTCTACAGTCGCGGGGTCGGCTGCGATAAGGATGCCCGATTTGGGTCCATCCGTCACATTCCCAATTATTCCCCCGCATCGCCACGACGAGGGGGAACCATCCAACACCTGATGATTAGGAAGCGGCCGGGGCAAAGTCAATCGACGCTTGCGACACCTCCCCGGCCTCGTTGCGCCGCGCGACGATTTGTCGGCACGGAATGGGCGGGCCGGAGTACGCCCTAAAGGATAGCGCATCCGCCTGAGCTTTCACCCGGTACGTCTTTTCGCTCTCATCTTGCGCCAAAGCACTATCAGAATGTGCCAATATGCCATCAAGCTCTGGCGCGTCCGTATTCCCATGTGCAGAAAAGAGGGGAATAATGAACTCAAAATTGCAGGCGACCATGTCAAACCGCCTTTATCCCGTGGCCAGATCCATCACCCAGGTGGCCAAGCTGCTGAAAATCTCCGCCGAACAGGCGTTGCGCCGGGCCGGGCTGCCGCGTGATATTCTTCGCAACGAGGGCAAGGGCCTGACGCCCGCCCAGGTGTTCGCCCTGTGGCGCGCCATCGAAGCCGAGGCTGACCGGCCCGATCTGCCGCTCTATCTGAGCAAGCTCTTTGCCCACGCACCGTTCACACCGGCAATGTTCTCTTTCTCGTGTTCGCCGGACGTGCGCATCGGGTTCCAGCGCCTGTCGGTGTTCAAACCGCTGATGGGGCCGATGAAGCTGGAGGTCTCCGAGGATGACAGCGGCCTGCATATCGAGATCGGTTCGGTGGACCCGGCTGTTCCGGCCCCGCCGCAACTGGTCTGGTTCGAGGCCCTCTACCTCCTGGAATCCGCCCGCTGTTACACCGCGGAATTTATCCAGCCATCGCACGTCCAACTGCCCGAGTTGACCAATCTGGGCGAGGACGTGTTGGAATTCCTGGGCTGTGAACCGGACCTTGGCGGCGGAGCGCGCCTCTCCTTGCGCAAGGAAGATGCCGATCTGCCGCTGATCACCGAAAACGAGGAATCCTGGCCCGAGTTCGAGAAAAAGTTGCGCCGCGAGATGGAGGCACATGAAACCGACACTCCCATCGTGCTGCGCGCAAAGCGGGTTCTGCATGACATGCTGCCGTCGGGCGAGGCCAATATCGAGGCGATGTGCAGGCGGCTGGCCATGTCGAAACGCACCCTGCAACGGCAATTGAAGGAGGAAGGTGAAACCTTCCAGACGGTGCTGGCATCGACCCGCGCGGAACTGGCGATGCACTATCTCGGCGAAGACGGGCTGAACGTCGAGGAAATCTCCTATCTCCTGGCCTACCGCGAGCCGAACTCTTTCTATCGCGCCTTCCAGGGCTGGACCGGCATGACGCCGGCCGAAGCGCGGGGAATGGTGGCGCACTGAGAAGTCCGATCAGGATCAGGGAAACGGGTGCGATCCGGCTTCCGTTTTGCATATGCGCCAGGAGATAGGGATTTGGCGCGTTCCGATAGTTGATTGGCACAAAGCGATTTTGAAGAAATTCGTGCGGCAGGCCAGATTGATCTCCAACGAACAACGGGCACGACGCCCGCAAGGTTGGAGAAGATCATGGCAAACGTACAGAAAACCGCTCTCGTCACCGGCGCATCCTCGGGCATGGGCAAGGTCATCGCAAAGCAGCTGATCAAGGATGGTCTGACCGTCGTCGTCGCCGCCCGCCGGGTGGAGCAGATGGACGATCTGAAGGCGCTCGGTGCATATCCCGTCGCGCTGGATGTCGCTGACGAGGCCAGCCGGAAATCCGCGGTGACCGAGATCACTGAGACGTTCGGCGGCGTCGACGTGCTGGTCAACAATGCAGGATTCGGGCTTTATGGGTCGGTCGAAGACGTGCCTCTCGACGAGGCCCGCTATCAGTTCGACGTAAACCTGTTTGGGGCCGCCGCGCTGATCCAGGATCTGGTGCCCTACATGCGCGAGAAGCGCGCTGGCAAGATCATCAACATCACCTCGATGGGCGGCAAAATCTACACCCCGCTGGGTGCGTGGTATCACGCTTCGAAACATGCGCTGGAAGGCCTGTCGGACTGCCTTCGCCTAGAACTGCAACAGTTCGGCATCGACGTCGTGGTCGTTGAGCCCGGCATCATCCAGACCGCATTCGCCAACGTGATGGAGGGCCCGATGATGAGGTTCTCGGGCAATACCCCTTACGGCGCAATGGCGAAGAAGGTCTCCAAGGCCACCGCCGACAGCTACAAGGACGGCGGCGGCTCGTCGCCGCAGGTCATCGCGGACGTGGTTTCCAAGGCCGTGAAGGCCCGCAAACCCAAGACCCGCTATGCCGCCGGCAAATTCGCCAATATGATGATCAATACCCGCAAATGGTTTGGCGATCGTGCGTTCGACCGCATGGTCCTGTGGACCGTCCGCTGATCGGCACCAAGCGATAGAGCCCTTGGCGCGATGCGAGATTATCGCGGCTCACGCCAAGGACGACCTCTCAGCGCCCGTCACCGCCCCGAACATTGCTTTCGCAAGTCGCCAGCGCCTTTGCGCCGCCCCCAACTACCCGGCCCGCTCCAGCACGCTGAACTGGAAGGCCTGGCTCGAGTTCCACGGGGTCCTGTGCTGGTGCTCGATATGCTCGACCAGCCGGAACGACGGCCCGATCACCGCGGCGAGTGTCGCCGGGTCGTAGCGCACCACCGGCAGGCCGCTGCAGCGCTCCGGGCCGTCGGGGGCGAAGGTGGCGATGATCGCGTGCCCGCCGGGCGCCACGGCCGCCGTCAGCCGCTCGATATAGGCGGCCCTGTCCTCCGCTTCGTTCAGGAAGTGAAAGGCGGCGCGATCGTGCCAGATGTCGTAGCTTTGATCCGGTTCCCACCCGGTCACATCGGCGGCAACCCATCGCACCTCATCGGCCCGCAACCCAAGCCTTGCCTTGGCCGTCTCAAGGGCCGCCGGTGACAGGTCGAGCACGGTGATCGCCTTCATGCCCTCGTCAAGCAATGCGTCCACCAGCCGCGAGGCGCCACCACCGATATCGATCAGCGACGACGAAGCGATTGCCGTATGCCTGCGGATGAGATCGAGGGAAATCGCCGGCGTATCCTCGAACCAGCTAACCCCGGCCTCGCCTTTTGTCTGATAGGCATGATCCCAGTGCGCCCGCGTGTTTTCGTCCTGCATTGAAACACCTGCCTCTCTGCACGGCGGCTGCCGAACTCTCTTTCCTTGTCGACGACTTCAAGCCGAAGTCGATTTCAGGAGACATGCAGTAGAGCGGAAAAGCGAAAGCTGTGTGGCTTTCCGCCGCTGTGCCGCCCACCCCGGCGCTTCACTGCTCGCTCGGCACGACCGCGACAAGGCGTCCGGTTAGCGTCCAAGCAACTCGTCCAGCCAGTGCCGATCGAGCACCGCCTCCAGCTCGACCGCCACATCATCCAGCGCCGCATCGACCGATTGGCGATAGTTGCTTGTGCCGCCTTCGATGCCGAAGCTCTTCAGGAGGGCTGCGCGATAGGCGTCGCTCGAAAACAGCCCATGCAGATAGGTGCCCATCACCCGACCATCGGCCGAAAGCGCGCCGTCAGCTCGGTCGTCGAGGCGCACGGAGGGCCGGTCGCAATCCGCGCCTTGCGTCTTGCCCAGGTGGATCTCGTAGCCCTCAAGCGCCATGCCATGCTCCAGCGACCAGGCGCGGCTGTTGCGCACGGTCTTTTCCGGCGCCATCTCGGTTTCGACGTCGAGCAGCCCCAGGCCCTCGACCTCCCGCTCGCCGCCTTCGATGCCGTGCGGATCGGTCACGCGCCGGCCGAGCATCTGGTAGCCGCCGCAAATGCCGATGACCCGGCCGCCGCGGCGCACATGGCGTTCGAGATCGCGGTCCCAGCCCTGCGCCCGGAAGTCGATGAGATCGCCGATCGTCGATTTCGACCCGGGAATGACGACGAGGCCGGCGTCGCCAGGGATCGGATGGCCCGGCCGCACGAAGACGAGATCGATCTCGGGTTCGGCCGAGAGCGGATCGAGATCATCGAAATTGGCGATGCGCGACAGCACCGGCACCGCAACCTTCAATGCCCGCCCCTCGCCGCGCGCCAGTTTCTCCAGCACCACCGAATCTTCCGCCGGCAATCGTGCCGCCGCCTTGAGCCATGGTACGACGCCGAAGCAGGGCCAGCCGGTGAAGCGGTTCACGGCGGCAATGCCGTCGTCGAACAGCGTGACGTCGCCGCGGAACTTGTTGATGATATAGCCGGTGACCATGCGCCGGTCTTCCTCGGGCAAGATCGCATGCGTGCCGACGAGCGAGGCGATCACCCCGCCGCGGTCGATATCACCGACGAGCACGACCGGCACGCCGGCGCGGGTCGCAAAGCCCATATTGGCGATGTCGCCGGCCCTGAGGTTGATTTCCGCCGGCGAACCCGCGCCTTCGACCACTACGAGATCGGCGCCGGCCGAAATCTGCTCGAAGCTCTCCATCACCGCGCCAAGCAGCTTGGGTTTGAGCGCCTGATACTCCCGGCCTTTGGCCTGGCCGGCCACCCTGCCCTGGACGACGATCTGGCTGCCGACGTCGGACTGTGGCTTCAGGAGCACCGGATTCATGTGCACGGACGACGGCACGCGGGCGGCGAGCGCCTGCAGCCATTGCGCGCGGCCAATCTCGCCGCCATCGTCGGAAACGGCGGCGTTGTTCGACATGTTCTGCGGCTTGAACGGGCGGACCTTCAAGCCTTGGTTGGCAGCGAGCCGGCAGAGCCCCGCCACCAGTACCGATTTTCCGACATCCGAGCCGGTTCCCTGCAACATGATCCTGCGTGTCATGGGCCATCGGTAACACTGAAACGCTCAGCGGCAAAGGTCTGTTTCGACACGTTTTCGCCGCAATCGAGCCAAGGCGTTCACGCAATGTTTCGCGCCGTCGCAAGGCTTGTCGAAAGCGCCGCGACCGATAGCCAAAATGCGACATGGCATGGCGAGTTTGGCATTCATTTTTTTGCGGCGCACACCTATATCACCGCCAGCACAACAAGCCCCGGAGGATAGGCCTCCGGCCTCTCAAGGTTCACGTCCATGCTGTACATTTTCAGCAAGCCCAATTTCGTCCAGATCGCCTGGAACTCCAAGGTTCCGAACAGCCAATCGCGCGTGCGTAACCTCTTGGTCGACGCTCCCTTCGGCCCGCTCGGCGTCATTCGCACGTCGAACGTCGGCTGATCCCGCGACCGGGCATTCTTCGCCCCTCGGAGCTCCCCTCCCAGAGCAGCCTCGCACCGCCCCATCAGGGGCGGTTTTTTTATGGCGGCGCTGGTCTAGAAATGCGAAGGCCGCATCAACCTCGACAGAGGGATGCGGCCGCCAAAAAACACCTGGTCACTTCGGAGTAACGCACCGAAGGTTCGCTCGAAGCCCGGGACGCTCTACCTGATCCGGACCCGCGGCAGTTCCCCCGCCGCAGAAGAACAATTAGCTGGACATCGTTACCGGATGGTTATTGAGGATTTAATCAAAGATGAATTCCGGCCTTTTTTGATTTTTTTTCGCGACATGCGCGACAATCTCCGTGGCGCAATCGCGATAGGAAAAGTCAGGATCTCGACAGGCTTCCCGATCGCGCGGTGCATAGCGCCTTCTTTTGCGGCAGGAATTGTCGCTATTGCTTAAATTCGGCCTTTCCCACGCTCATAAAACGCCCTTCGGCCATGTCGCAGACAGAACGCGCGAGAAATGGCCGCGACCCGACCTTCCGATTGAAGAGGTTGATTTCTCAGCGAGAATACTTAGGCTTGGCTGGCGGTATAAGAGGAGATTGGCTGGCGACAGGGTTCCGCGGCCAGGGCTGAAAAAGAACTCCCACACCGTCCGCAGCAAGGGTGAACCTTGGCTTGTTTGATGCCGAACCTTCAGGCTGCACAGTTGCTCCGGGTGACGGAGGATGTCGAGCATCCGCCGTGGATTCCCGTTTGGATATTGGCTGCAAAAAAGACTGGGAGGTCTTGCAACATGAAGAAACTCCTCGCTTCCACCATTCTCGCCGCGGGCCTCTATGCCCTGGCGGGTTCCGCGCAGGCCGCGGAATGCGGTGAAGTCAGCATTGCCGAAATGAACTGGGCCTCCGCCGGCGTCGCCGCCCAGGTGGACAAGTTCATTCTCGAAAACGGTTACGGCTGCACCGTGACGCTGGTCACCGGCGACACCATGCCGACCTTCGCCTCGATGAACGAAAAGGCGCAGCCCGACATGGCGCCGGAACTCTGGGTCAACGCCGTGCGCACGCCCCTCGACGCGGCGATCAAGGAAGGCCGGCTGATCGAGGCCGCAAAGATCCTCAGCGAAGGCGGCGTCGAAGGCTGGTGGATCCCGAAGTTCCTCGCCGACGCGCACCCGGACATCAAGACCGTACAGGACGCGCTGAAGCATCCCGAGCTCTTCCCGGCGCCGGAAGACCCGACGAAGGCCGCGGTGCACAATTGCCCGTCCGGCTGGAACTGCCAGGTTTCGACCGCCAATCTCTATAAGGCGCTGGATGCGGAAAAGGCCGGTTTCGTCCTGGTCGACACCGGTTCGGCCGCCGGCCTCGACGGCTCGATCGCCAACGCCTTCGAAAAGAAGACCGGCTGGCTCGGCTACTACTGGGCGCCGACCGCGATCCTCGGCAAATACGACATGACCCGCCTCTCCTTCGGCGTCGACCATGACAAGGCCGAATGGGACGCGTGCACGGCCGTTCCGGACTGCCCGGCCCCGAAAGTCAACTCCTACCCGGTCTCGGACGTCTTCACGGTCGTGACCAAGTCCTTCGCCGAAAAGGCCAGCGTCGCCATGGACTACGTCAAGGCGCGCAAGTGGGACAACGGCACCGTCAACAAGGTTCTCGCCTGGATGGACCAGAACCAGGGCACCAACGAGGATGCGGCCAAGCACTTCCTCGAGGAATTCCCTGATATGTGGACGCAGTGGGTGAGCCCGGAAGTGGCCGAGAAGGTCAAGGCGGCGCTCTGACACGCCATGACGGCAGGCGCGCCGTCGATGACGGCCGCCTTTCCGTTCCGCAGGATCCTGCGGAACGGAACAATGCAGCGCCCTTGCGGGTTCCGTTCGAGCGCGCGTCGTTCCAGAGGCGGCGAAGCATGACCGTCCGCGTCGCAAACAGTAAAGCGGGCGCCACATTTCGCTGACACAGTCTAAAAGCCGGGCCCGAAGAGGCCACCCAAAGTGTGCGCAGGAATCGACGCCAGTCGATGCCGAGACGCAGCCGGCTCGATAAAAGACTTCCGGCCAAGAAGGGGAAACATATGGCATCCATCTGCAGTGTCTTGCCAGCTTTGCTCTGCAAGTTCCCTGCCATTGACGACAGCACGATCCGCCTGGCACGCAAGACCGTCGACGACGGTTTCAAGAGCTTCGTCCGATCCTACGGAAACGCCATCGATACGGTGGTGCAACCGCTTCAATGGTTCCTGAATTATCTCGAAAGCCTGTTCGTCGGCTCGCCCTGGATCGTGATCCTGGCTGTCATGATCGCGATCGTCTATTTCGGCAGCCGCAACACCGCCGTCACCATCGGAACGGCGCTGTCGATGATCGTCATCGGCCTTGTCGGGCTTTGGAACGACACGATGATCACGCTGGCGATGGTCACGGTCTGCACGCTGATATCGATCCTGATCGGCATTCCGATCGGCATCCTCATGGCGCGGTCGGACCGGGTGCAAGCCTTCGTCAATCCCGTCCTCGACGTCATGCAGACGATGCCGAGCTTCGTCTATCTGATCCCCGTCGTCATGGTTTTCGGCATCGGCAAGGTGCCGGGGCTGATCGCGGTCGTCATCTATGCCGTGCCGCCGATGATCCGGCTCACCAATCTCGGCATTCGCCTCGTCGACAAGGAAGTGCTGGAAGCGGCCGACGCCTTCGGCTCGTCTGGCTGGCAGAAGCTGAAGAACGTGCAGATGCCGCTGGCTCTGCCGACCATCATGGCCGGCATCAACCAGACGATCATGATGTCGCTGGCGATGGTTGTCGTCGCTTCGATGATCGGCGTCGGCGGCCTCGGCAAGAACGTGCTGCAGGCGATCGCCAACCAGTTCTTCACCGTCGGCTTCCTCAACGGCTTTGCCCTCGTCGGTATCGCCATCATTTTCGACCGTACCAGCCAGGCCTTCGGCAAGCGGCTGCAAAAGCACTCGGAGGTTATCCATGGCTAGTCATGCAATCGAGGTGAAGAACCTCTACAAGATCTTCGGCCCCCGCGGCGGCGACTTCGTCGACGCCGTCAAGAAAGGCATGGGCAAGGCCGAGCTCAACGAGAAGCACGGCCACGTGCTCGGCCTGCAGGACATCAACATCTCCATGCCCGCCGGCGGCGTCATGGTGGTGATGGGGCTTTCCGGCTCCGGCAAGTCGACGCTGATTCGCCATATCAACCGGCTGATCGACCCGACCGCAGGCGAAGTGCTCTATGACGGCGTCGACGTCTGCAAGATGAACGATGCCGACCTCCGGCAATTTCGCCGCCACAAGACGGCGATGGTGTTCCAGAAGTTCGCGCTGCTGCCGCACCGTACCGTGCTCGACAACACGGTCTACGGCCTGGAAATCCAGGGCATCGAGCGCAAGGAAAGCGAGAAACGCGCCCGCGGCTGGATCGAACGCGTCGGTCTCAAGGGCTTCGAGAACCACTATCCGAACCAGCTTTCGGGCGGCATGCAGCAGCGCGTCGGCCTCGCCCGCGCGCTCACCAACGATGCCGACATCCTGCTGATGGACGAAGCCTATTCGGCGCTCGATCCGCTGATCCGCGTCGACATGCAGACCGTGCTTCTCGACCTGCAGAAGGAGTTGAAGAAGACCGTGGTCTTCATCACCCACGACCTCGACGAGGCGCTGCGCCTCGGCGACAAGATCGCCATCCTGCGCGATGGCCGGGTGGTGCAGCAGGGCACGGGCCAGGAGATCGTGCTTTCGCCGGCCGACGACTACATCACCGCCTTCGTCAAGGAAGTGAACCGCGGCCGGGTGATCAACGTCGAAACGATCATGCGTCCGCTGTCCGGCAATGCCGACGGCGTGCCGCTTGAGGCCGGCACGGTGCTGGAAGCGGCAGCGCGCACGATGACCGCCGCCCGCGTCGCGAGCGCCCATGTCGTCGACACCCATGGCCGTCCGATCGGCGCGCTCGACCTTTCCACGGTCATCGCCGCCATGGTCACGCCGACGAGCCATGAGGATCGCGCGGCGGCGTAAGATCATCCGCCTGCCGGCACCTTCTCCCCGTTCTGACGGGGAGAAGGGACTCGCGGACCAATCAAAATCACGGTCTTATGCAGCCACCCGACTGACTGTCGGCACCCAACAGCTTACGCACATAGCCGTTTCTGACGGCTGCCCAGCAGGGGGCGGCCTGCAGCAGTCCTCGTCACCTCGCCCCGCCTGCGAGGAAAGGGTTGGTCCTCGGGTTAAACCCGAGGAGAGGGGCAAGCCTCACATCATCCGTTGAGAAATCAGTTCGTCGTTGTGGTCGCTGCCGTTGCCGCTGCCACCGGTTCGACGACGCTTGCGGCGCTCGCGTCCTGCTTCGGCGGCAGGAACTTGTCGAGCAGCGCGATCATGTCGTTGTCGCGCGATTGCGCCGTCTTGCCGCCCATGACGACGGCGACGAGGCGGGTGCCGCCGCGCTTGGCCGAGGTGACGAGATTGTAGCCGGACGCGTCCGTATAGCCGGTCTTGATGCCGTCGACGCCTTCATAGCGCTTCATCACGTTGTTATGGCCGCGCAGCTTCATGCCGCGAAACTCGATCGTCTTGTTGGCGAAGAGCTGGAACTCCTCCGGAAAGTCGCGCATCAGCGCCAGACCCAGCGTCGCCATATCGCGCGCCGTCGTCACCTGGGCCGGGTCCGGCAGGCCGTTGGCATTCTTGAAGACCGTGCGGCTCATGCCGAGCGCCTTGGCCTTGCGGGTCATCATCTCGCCGAAGGCAGGCTCGTTGCCGGCAAGGGTCTCGCCGATGACGACGGCGGCATCATTGGCCGAAAGCACGACCATGCCCAAGACGGCTTCGCGCACGGTGATCTGCCGCCCGGCGCCGACCGCCAGCTTGAACGGCTCCAGGCCGTTGGCATGTTCCGACACCGTCAGTTTCTGGTCCCACTTGAGCGTGCCGTTCTTCAGCGCCTCGAAGGCGAGATAGATCGTCATCATCTTCGTCAGCGATGCCGGAAAGTTCAGTTCGTCCGCATTGTCGGCCTCGAGGATCGAGCCGGTCTCGGCATTGACGACAAAATGCGCCTGTCCGGCGGCAGCAAAGGAAACGCTGCCAAGCAGCAGGCTCACGGAGACCGCGGCAGACGCGACCATACGGATAAGGGACTGCATATCGTGTTTTCTCGTTTCGACGCTATCGAACGACCTCGGGACGAAAATCGTGATCGAATTATGGAAGGCATGCCGCAGAACACGGCAACGGCCGCGTTTTCCACGGCCGAGATATTCCCCACCTTTTTACGGGTCCCACCTTTTTACGGGTATGAAGACGGCGCGGCAAGCACCTGCGGCAATCGGCGCGCAAATATCGGATCTTCAAACGCCGGAGGCCCCAAGCGAGATGCGCGCAGGTCCTTGGGCGTTTCACCGAGGTTTAACCTGATTGCGCCAAGGTGACGGCGGCCTCCCTGCCCGGCCAGCCCTGAACGGGCGGTGTCGGACTAGGAGCCGCAATCGACGATACCGCCCGCGTTGCGGCATCTGACCTTCACCCGTTTCGGCGCCGCCATGCACTCGAACTCAGCCACGGCAGACCACTCCACGACGCGCCAGCGGGTGCCGGCGGCCTTCGACGCCGGCTTGGCCGAGCTCGTCCAGGGTCTTGCCGCGCTGCTCTCGGGCCTTGGCCTGTTCCTCATCGTCTTCACGCTGATCCCCTTCCAGGGCGCGGTCGAGACCGATCCGAACGCGGCCAACGAAGGCAACATCATCAACCAGGTCGGCTACCTGGTGCTCGGCGCGGTCTATCTTTTCGCCATGCTGCTTGCGGTCGACAGGCGGATATTGGCCCGCCTGGTCTCGCCAAGCTGGATCGCGATCTTCGCGGTCGCCTATCTTTCCTGCCTGCAATCCTACGATCCGGCCGCATCTGCCCGCGGCCTGACGCTGAGCCTGATCGCGATGATCATGGTGGCGGGCGTGCTGGTGTTGCCGCGCAGCGAACGGGATTTCGTCAATGCCGGCGCCAACGCCATTCTGCTCTTGATCCTGATCGACTATGCCGCGCTCTTCGTGGCGCCGGATCGCGCCATTCATTCCGCCTTCGGCGACGAACCCTGGCATGCGGGCTTCTGGCGCGGGCATCTGTTGCACAAGAACGTCTCGGCGCCGGTTTTCTCCATTCTCTGCATGTTCGGCGTCTATTGCCTGCGCGCGGGGGCGCCGCTGCGCGGCTGGGCGATCACCCTGCTCGCGGCCAATTTCGTGCTGCATACGGGGTCAAAGACGACGATCGGCTTCCTGCCGATCGCAATCGGCCTCGTCTTTGCCGGCCGCGCGATGCGCAGCCCCGGCCTGATGATTCTCGCTCACCTCGCCATGTCGGCCCTGGTCTTCGGCCTGACCCTCGGCAGCATCTATTCCGACACGCTGCTATCGCTCACCAAGGCGCTGATCGACGATGCGACCTTCACCGGCCGTGACGACATTTGGAAATTCGCCAGCGCCAGCATCGCCGAGCGCCCCTGGCTCGGCCAGGGCTATGCAAGCTTCTGGCTGTCGCCGGTCATCATGGGCATGGAAGCGAATTTCGAGGCGAGCTGGGATGTGCGCGGCATCGTCACCGGCCACAACAGCTATCTCGACGCGGTGCTGATGTTCGGCGTGCCGGGCGGCATCCTCATGACGGCGCTCCTCTTCATCAAGCCGCTCTTCGATTATATGCGCGCCTATCGCCGCCCGCAGGCGCGCATCTTCGCCGATTTCTGCGTCATGGTGGTCATCTTCATGACCTATAACGCCATGCTCGAAAGCTTCTTCCTCAACCGCGCCGATCCGATGTGGCTCTTGACGGCGCTCGCCGTCTTCGGGCTTGGCCTTGCCGGCCGCATGAGCATGCGCGCGCAAGCGGCAACCTCCCAGCGCTGAACGCTTGCCAAGACATAAAGATATCTTTATATCTTACTGTTATTCGTTCCTAGCGGGACGAGGAAAGTGTGTGCGGTTTTCCGCCCGCGTCCCGCTCGGACTTACTAGAACCGATCACGTTTATGATCTTGGGTTGGCCCGACCCAACATCATCGTGATCTAGCCGGGAAAAACCGATGACCGCAGCATCCAATGTGCTCTCCGCTCTGCTTGCCGAAAAAGGCATTCTTCTCGCCGATGGCGCCACCGGCACCTCGCTTTTCGCCATGGGGCTCGAGGCCGGCGAAGCGCCGGAACTCTGGAACGAGACGAAGCCGGAGAACATCACCAAGCTGCACCAGGACTTCGTCGACGCCGGCGCCGACATCATCCTCACCAACACCTTCGGCGGCACCCGCCATCGCCTGAAGCTGCACCAGGCGGACGACCGCGTGCATGCGCTGAACAAGCGCGCCGCCGAGATCGCCCGCGCCGTGGCCGACAAGGCACCGCGCAAGGTCATCACCGCCGGCTCCGTCGGTCCGACCGGCGAGCTGCTGATCCCGCTCGGCGCGCTTTCCTATGAGGATGCCGTTTCAGCCTTCGTCGAGCAGATCGAGGGCCTGAAGGCCGGTGGCGCCGAAGTCGCCTGGATCGAGACCATGTCCTCGCCGGACGAAATCCGCGCCGCCGCGGAAGCGGCCGCCAAGGTCGGCCTCCCCTACGTCTACACCGGCTCCTTCGATACCGCCGGCAAGACGATGATGGGCCTGCATCCCAAGGATATCCACGGTGTCGCCAGCGATCTCGGCAACGGCCCCATCGCCGTTGGCGCCAATTGCGGCGTCGGCGCTTCCGACATCCTTTCCTCGCTGCTCGACATGACGGAAGCCGCCCCAGAGGCGACCGTCATCGTCAAGGGCAATTGCGGCATTCCGGAATTCCGCGGCTCCGAGATTCACTATTCCGGCACGCCGCCGCTGATGGCCGAATATGTGCGCCTGGCGGCCGATGCCGGCGCCAGGATCATCGGCGGCTGCTGCGGTACCACCTGCGGTCACCTCGCGGCCATGCGCGTCGCACTCGACGAGCATGTGCGCCGCGAACGCCCGACGCTGGATCTGATCATCGAAAAGATCGGCCCCTTGCGCAACAAGACCGCCAACGAAACGGCCGCCGCGCCGAGCCGCGAGCGCCGTAGCCGCCGCGCCTGACCTACAGCGCCGCGCGTCTTATCGGACGCGCGAAGGTCGCTGTAGCACTTAGAATTGCTGCATGTTTTTGTCCTTTAATCGGCTACGATTAAAGGAAACATGCAGTAGCAAGGCAGATCAACCAGCAAACGCCCCGGCATCGCATGATCCGGGGCGTTTGCTTTTGGGGTCGATGGTTAGCGCTTGGCGACGGTGCGCGCCGTCAGAGGCGGGCGCTGTCGAAGGCCGGGGGACCGACCGGCCGACGCCACGAAAAAACATCGCTCTCCGCCGCAGCGACGAAGGAACGGTAGAAGTCGAAGGCGCGCCCCATCTGGCGAGAGCCTTGCTCGGAGAAATGCCCGAAGTCCTCGAAGAGCGGCACGCCCCTGTCCTCGACCTTGCAGCTATGCGCATCGCAGAGATAGCTCATGAAACTGACGACCGGATATTCGTCGGCGATATCGGCGACGACCTTCAGCACGTCTCGGTCATATTTGCGCACGTCCTTCAGCGCCGGCTCGCAGCGTTGATCCGGTTGGCCGAGCAGCCGGGTCCTGGCGATGCAGAGGCCCGTATCGCGCCCGTCATGCGGTGTCGGTGCCACGAAGACAGCTTCGAAGCCATTGGCTTTCAGCCAGGCAAGCGTCTCTCGCAGGCCCTCGCTGAGGACGCTCGTTCCCGACGGCACCTCCTTGTGGCCGTCGACGAGCACGGTTTCCTCCTGCAGATACTGGCTGAGCTGCGAGGAGAGAACGACATAGCGGATCGAGCGGTTGGCGAGCAGGAAGCGGCGGACATCGTCGTTGTAACGCACGCAATCCCGCGGCCAGTTGCGGCCGAGCCGGGGAACGACCGGCGCCATATTGAGGAAGGGGCCGCAATTGTTCTTGGCAAGCTGCACCAGCCGCACGTCCGGCTTCGAGGCGATGACGCCGTCGACGAGGTGGCGGGCAAAGGAATCTCCCCAGACCGCGACCTCGGGCTTCGGGCTGGTGGCGCATCTGAGATCGGCGACCGCATCGCATTTCTTGCCGAGACCGACACTCGGCCGCGTCAACTCCGCGAGCGCGCGGTTCCTGGCGACCAGTCCGTCCGAGCCATCGAAGCCGAAGCCGAGTGCGATCGCCGTCGACCCGGCGGCAAGCGTCGCGCCGAAGACAGCGGCACGCCCGAAGCGCTTGGGCTTGCGGAAGGGCCGCTCGACGAAGCGCCAGCTAAGATAGGCCAGCGCGAAGCACAGCGCGATCAGCAGCGCATAACCGCCGGCCGGGATGCCGTCGATCGCCCTCAGCCGCGCAAAAGCAAAGACCGGCTGGTGCCAGAGATAGAGGCTGTAGCTGATGAGGCCGATCGCCACCAGCGGCTTCAGCGACAGCAACCGGCCGACGGCGGTATCGCCGCGGGCAAAGGCAAGGACGAGCGCCGTGCCGAGCACCACGGGCACCGTCGTCCAGCCGGGAAAGAAGGCGGATTGCGGAACGAAGAGATAGCTCGCGACGATCGCCGCCAGGCCAAGCGCCGAAAGCACTTCGCGACGCCCCTTTGCCAGATCGAGCCTCTCGGCGCTGACAAGCGCCAGAGCCGCACCCACGCCGAGCTCCCAGAAACGGCTGGGCAGGAGATAGAAATTGGCGGCCGGATCGGCGCGTGCCAGAAGCTGCGTCATGGCGAAACTCAAGGCCACGAGAGCCAGCACGACCTTCAGGGCTGTTGCCGCCGACGCGCGGCGCACGCCAAGCAGGAGCAGCGGAAAGACGAGATAGAACTGCTCCTCGACCGCCAGAGACCAGGTATGCAGAAGCGGCATCAGCTCGGTGCTCGGCGCGAAATAGCCCGTCTGCCCCCAGAACAGGAAATTCGAGGCGAAGAAATTCACCGCATAGAGGCTCTTGCCGAAATTGTTGAGCTCCTCCGGCAGCATCCACATCAGCGCGAAGGGAATAGAGACGGCGCAAACCAGCAGCAGCGCGGGCGCGATTCGGCGGGCTCGCCGCTCGTAGAAGGCGACGACGCTGAAGCTGCCGTCGCGGATTTCGCGGTGAATGATCGAGGTGATTAGAAAGCCGCTGATGACGAAGAAGACGTCGACGCCGGCAAAACCACCGGCAACGAGGCCGAAACCGGCATGGAACAGGAGAACTGGAACCACGGCGAGCGCGCGCAGTCCATCGATTTCGGGTCTATATCGCATCAACAGGGGAGTACATCCGATGGCAGCAGCCGCTCGTTAACTTGACCCTAACGGCAGGGCCATTGCCACCGGTTTATATCCACATTCGCGCAATTTCGGGGCACGGCCGCCGGCCGGCACCACGGCGACCGCATGCCGCCGCGGAGATATCCGTCCGCCTGCTGCGGCGTCAGGCCGATGCCCGGAGCCCGGCGATATGCCGACGCCAGGCATCGAGCCCGATCTCGATATCCTTGCGGCCGAAGCCGACGCGGAAGCGATCGGTCGCGACCGGGAGGAGATCCGAAACGAAGAGGCTCGACGGCAGCAGCAAAACGCCCGCTTCCTCCACGAGCCGCCGGCAATGGGTCTCGACGCCGTCCGCGCCGAGATAGCGGGCAAAACCGACGCAGCCGCCATCCGGTGCCCGCCATTCATAGAGATCCGGGAACTCGGCGAAGAAGGCCGAGAGCTTGTCCAGATTGCTGGCGACCAGCGCCCGGTTGCGGTCGAGGATCGTCGCGCGAGCCTTGAGCGCGATCGTCGCGAGCACTTCCGACGGACGCGAATTGCAGATCGACAGGTAGTGCTTCATCTTCTCCATGCGCTCCAGCAAGGCGTGATCGCGGCAGGCGATCCAGCCGATGCGCAGGCCCGGAAGCCCATAGGCCTTGGACATGACATTCAGCGAAATGCCGCGCTCGAAGAGTTCCGCCGCCTGCGGCAGGCGCAGCGCGGGATCGCGCTCGAGGCCGCGATAGACCTCGTCGCTGAAGAGATGGATGCCGCGCTCGGCGCAGAGACTCGCCAGCGCCCGGAACGTTTCCTGGTCGGCGATGGCGCCGGTCGGGTTGTTGGGGAAATTGACACAGATCAGCCGGGTGTTGGGACGCAAGGCCGCGCGCACATCGGCGATATCGAGCCGCCAGTTGTTTTCCGGTCGGAGCGGCACACCGGTGACGGCGCCGGCGATCGTTACCGGCAAAGTTTCCATCGACTGGTAGTTGGGCACCGTCACGATCGCATGGTCATCCGGCCCGAGCAGCGCCAGCATGGCGCAATAGAGCCCCTCCTCCGCGCCGGCGAAGCAGAGAATGTCGGCAGCCGAAAGGCCCTCATAGGTGGCGGCGATCGCTTCCCGAAGCGCTGGTGCGCCGTAGGTCTCGGTATAGCCGAGCGCGATGTTTTCCCAGGCGCCGCGATCCTCCTCATCGGCAAGCGCCAGCAGGTCGCGCATGCTCATCGTCTGGCTGTCGCTCGCGGTCATGTGGTGGCGCGCATTGAATTCCCAGCGGGAGAAATGGGTTTCGAGCCGGAAATCGGGCAAGGTCGTCATGGAAATCTCCTCCTCTCGCGGCTGAGGCGCCCGCGAACGGTTATGGGTCAGGCAATTCCGGAGAGCCACAAAGCGGTCTCCGTCCGGAATGCATGCGTTTCGATCAGGGTGCCTCGCCGCGTGCTGCAGCGAGGTAATTGTAGATCGAGGCGCGCGAGGCGCCGATGAGGCTTGCAAGATGGTCGACGGCATTGCGCGTCTGGAACAGTCCGCGTTCTTCGAGCGCCGCCACCAGCGCGACGCGATCGCTGCGCTTCAAGGCGGAGAGCGCCAGCCCCCGCTCCTTCAGCCAGCCATGCAGCGTCGCATTGATCTCCTCGCGCCAGTCTCGCGAAAATAACGCCTGCGGCCTTGGCTGCTCGGCGCCGGCGAAGGCCGAAAGCAGCTTCACCGCCGTATCGATCATCGACATGTCCAAATTGATGCAGAGCAGGCCGACCGCTTCGCCCGTCCCGTCCCGCAGCACGGCGGAGATCGACTTGAAGCGCCGGCCATCCGCGCCGGTCTTTTCATAGGGGCCGAGCACGGCGTCGGCGCTGCCGACCGCGGCAAACTCTTCCTCGATCAGAGAATCTTCGCCGACCGCGCGCCCGGAAAAACAGTTCCAGATTCCTGCGATCGTACCGGTCTTCAGATCATGCAACACGACCTCTCCATGCGGATAGAGCAAGGCGCTAATCGCAGCCGCCGTTGGCGCATGCATGGCGAGGATGGAGGTGAAGGCGGGCGCGATGATCATGGGCCGCTTATTGCTGGATTTGGATTTATTGTCAACATTAGACAAATTGTTCACGTTCAGCATATGCGTCACAGCTTGCGCACCGATGGCCGCTGCCCTATCCCCGATGACAAAGAGATTCGTTCAGCGACCGGTGCGCCTCAGAGAACGCGCCGCGCGGTCGAAAACGCAGACGGGGTGACACTGACATGAACGCCGGCCCAGCCTCCTTTCCCGACCGCGACACTGTTGCCGAAAAGCTTGGGGCATTCGGCGAAGCGGACCAGTCCTTCCTGCGCCTGCTGATGGAAAACCCGGAGCAGGACGAGCGCCTGATGGATGGCCTCTACCGTCACCTCGACCTTGCCTCCGAAGCCAGGTTCCTCAACTCGCTGAAACTGGAAAAGCTCGGCCAGTGGCTGGGCAGCGAAGCGCCGGCGCGCCTGCAAATGCGCTTGACGGAAGCCGGCCGCTCCAGCCAGCACGCGGCCTACCAGGCCTTCAAGGCGGGTCTTTCGAAATCCGGCGGATTGGAGCGCGCCTTTCCGAAGGTTTGACGCACGGGCGCATGTGATCGCCCAATCAATCTGACTTGATGACGGAAAGGGTGGTTGCCCCTCCACGCGGGCAGCCTGACAAATGCCCCTCACTGTCCTGCCGGACATCTCTCCCCGCAAGCGGGGAGAGAGCCGCTGGGCGCACCCTCCAGTGACAAACCTTAGGCATCATTCAATCTCAGCCTTCGCGATGGGCAAAACCGCCACCACTTGGTCCCTTCTCCCCGCGTGGCGGGGAGAAGGTGCCGGCAGGCGGATGAGGGGCTTCCCTCACCGCGTAGATGAGGGGCAAATCCGCATGGCCCAAATCCCGCCCTCAATTCCTGGATCCGCCAAGCCCCTTCGCCAACCGCACGAGGTTGACGAACTCGCCGCGATAGCCGAACGGATCGGCGCCCTTTGAAGCGGCGGCCAGGTCGATGATCGAGTCGTAGGAATAGTCGGCCAGGGCCGTCATGCCTGAGAGCTTCTGCCCAAAGGCCGCAACCGCGACGGAGAAGCGGACGTCGTTCGGCGCCTCGGCGAGCGACGGCACCGCATTGGCCTCAGTCACCGGCGTGGTGATCAACTCGCTCGCATCGCCATCCGGCTTCTTGTAGCGGATCTTCAGGAAGGCGAGTTCGCCGCCATGCGGGCTTGCTTCTGCTGCCGGTTTATCGGCCGTCGCATAGCGCAGGTCGTCGTTCAGCACCGCCGGGCTGCCCTTCGGCGTCACCTCGTAGATCGCGGTGACGCTGTGGCCGGAGCCGATGTCGCCGGCATCCACCTTGTCGTTGTTGAAGTCTTCACGCTTGAGGGCGCGCGTCTCGTAGCCGATCAGCCGGTATTCGGCGATCGCCGCCGGGTTGAACTCCACCTGCAGCTTGACGTCCTTGGCGATCGGGAAAAGCGACGAGCCCGCCTCCTCCACCAGCGTCTTCTGCGCTTCGGCAAGTGTGTCGATATAGACGGCGGTGCCATTGCCGTTCTGGGCGATCGTCTGCATCAGCGCGTCGTTGTAGTTGCCGCGGCCGAAGCCGAGCACCGAAAGGAAGATGCCGCTCCTGCGCTTCTCCTCGATCAGCCGCTTCAGGTCCTCGTCGCTCGACGGGCCGACGTTGAAGTCGCCATCCGTCGCCAGCATGACGCGGTTGACGCCGCCCTTGACGAAAGCCTTCTCGGCAAGAGCGTAGGCAGCATCGATGCCTTCGGCACCGGCGGTCGAGCCGCCGGGCTGCAAGGTGTCGATGGCTGCAAGGATCTTCGCCTTGTCTTTGACCACGGTCGGCTCCAGCACCGTTCCGGCATTGCCGGCATAGGTGACGATCGAGACCGTATCCTCGGGCTTCAACTTTTCGACGAGCAGCCGGAAGGCGCCCTTCAACAGCGGCAGCTTGTCCGGCTCGTCCATGGAGCCGGAAACGTCGATCAGGAAGACGAGGTTTGCCTTCGGCGCCTCTGCCGGCACGACGTCATAGCCCTTGATCGCCACATGCATCAGCCGCGTGCCGCCGTTCCACGGTGTCGGCGTTACCGTCACCGTCGCTTTGAAAGGTTCGGTGGCGGTTGCGGGCCGCGGCCAGTCATAGGGGAAGTAGTTGACCATCTCCTCGACGCGCACGGCATCGCGCTCCGGCATCTGTCCTTCCATCAGCGAGCGGCGCACGAAGGCATAGGATGCGGTGTCGACGTCGATCGAGAAAGTCGAGACCGGATCGGTGGCAACGCTCTTCACCGGATTGCTTTCGGCCTTGCCGAAGCGCTCGCGGTTTTCCTCAGGCGCGGCGAGCAGTTCGTCCTGGACGGCGGGTGCAGGCAGATAGGTCATCTGCGGTTGCACGGCATCGACGGCAGAGAGCGGGGCGGCACGGTCGCTCGCCATGCTGTTTGCGAGCGCGTCGGCTTCCGCGGACGCTGCTGCTTCGCGCTCGGCCTGTATAGCGGCCGGCGCCTCCACGGTTTTCGCTTCCTGTTGGCGCGCGAGTTCGGCGGCCGCTTTCTTCGCAGCCGCCTGCGGTTCCGCTTCCTGCTTCGGCTTTTCCTTCAGCGCAATCTCCTGCGCGCTCTCGCCGAAGGGCGCACCGTTGCGCGTCAGTTCGAGCGTCAGAAAGGCCGCGGCGGGCACGACGAGAAGGGTTGCCAGTGCCGATCCGGCAAGCAGTTTCCGGTTCATGATGGGGCTCCATATCCGGTTGAAGATGGAGCTTTGACGAACCGGCCGGACCGATCCTTGGGTGGAGGTCGCATTTTTTTGCTGCTCATCGAAGGCCTGCATGGCGGCAGCGAGCGCGCGAGCACGCGCTTCCGGAGAAGCCTTCGGCGCTTTGAGCCCGCCAAGCTTTTCGAAATCGTCGCTCATGGTCACACTGCCTCCTTGCCGAGCAATGTCTTGAGGCGCTTGCGCGCCTCGTGCACATGCCAGGATATGGTTGCCTCGGAGCAGCCGAGCACGTCAGCCGCAGCCGCGTGGCTCAGCCCTTCGGCATAGACGAGCAACACCGCGTCGCACTGCTTTTCAGGCAGTTCCCGCACCGCCGCCCAGAGCGCCTCGCGCTGCTCCTCATCAGGGTTTTCGGGCTCAGCCGTCGTCGCCTGCTCGCTGGCATAGGCCTGCATGCGCCGGTCGTCGCGCGCCTGCCGTCTCTTGTGGTCGCGCGCGGCATTCAGCGTCAGCGTATAGAGCCAGGTGCGAAACCGGCTGGTGCCGCGAAAGCCGCGGATCGCGCTGCCGAGACGCAGGCACACCTCCTGGGCGATATCCTCCGCATCCGAGACATTGCCGGACCAGCGCCAGGCGACCGCATGGACAAAATCATAGTGCCGCTCGACAAGCTGGCCAAAGGCCCGCCGGTCTCCGTTCACCGCCTTTTCGACGAGTTCAGCGTCCAAATCCGTGCCCGCCCTCACCTCATTTGAACCTTAGACGTTGCAGGCAAACCATTCCTTGGGTGGAAGAGAAAATTTTTTGGCGGGATCAGGAACGGCGCCTGCGGTTATCCGCCCGCATCCCGCACCAAAAGAACATCAGCGTGGAAATTTCCCGACGACGGCGATCATCGGCCCCAGCGGAAACAGCCGGTCATGGCGGTTGATCTCCGGCGCATAGACGCTGGAAATCGTGCCGTCGAGAAACAGCGCATTGGGGCAATCGAGCGCATCGCGGAAGAGCGTCGCGAAATCGTGGAACCGCACCGGCCGTTTCGAGACGACGAAGACCACCTCCCCCTTGGCCGTCACGCCGACGCCGTTGCGGGTCTTGAAGCTGGTGCTATCGGGCAGGAAACGCGGATGCAGCTTGCCGTCGATCACCAGCATCGGCCCGGATTGGGTGGCGAAACGTGGGGCAATCCCGGCGTCGCGATAGGCATCCGCCGCCATCACCCCCGCCTTGCCGTCCCCGACATAGAACACCCCGTTCGGCAGCAGGTGGAAATTGCCCCAGCCGGTATTGGTGTTGAGTGGCGCCTGCTCGCGCCCCTCCTCGATGTGGAGGCCGACCGGCGACAGATCCTCGTGATACATGCCGCCATTCATCGCGAAGGCCATGTATTCGTCACGGTGACGCAGTTCGAGCGACAGCGCCCGGAAGGAGCGGAAGGGCACGCCCGCCTGGTCCTTGTTGTAGAGACGGATATCGCTTGTCGCCGGATCGAAGCTGCAGGCGACGTAATCCTGCCCAAGATGGCTGACGTCGCGGCAGGCGCCGAGCGCAGGCCCGGCAAGACCGGCGGAGAGAACGGCGCCGACGAGAAAAGGTTTGGGAAAAAGCGGCATGGCAAAAGGTCCAATCGAATCAGCCGTCAAGCATGACGGAGATTGCGGCGGTTCTGGCGCAACGCCACCGAACGGCGTCAGTCGTCAGCCGCCCGCAAGCAGCCCCATGGCCATGACGAGGCCGAAGCATCCGGCGGCGGCCGCCAGCCCGAAGATCACGCACAGGCAGGCAAGCCCGCCGACGCCCATCAGCACATAGGAGCCGGGGTCGCGGTTGAGCACGTCCTGCGACAGGGAAAGCAAGAGCCGCTTTTCCCTGAGCGTCGTGGCAAGCTTGACCGCATGGCGTTTCGCCTCCTTCTGCACCTCGCTGAAATTGTTGCCGATCGCCAGGAAGGTGAAGAACAGGCCAAGGGCGCTGACGGTCAACGCGATCTTGCGGAGAATGTCGATCGCATCGGGAAGAAGGTCACCGCCGAGGACAGACCGGTCGACCAGCGCATCGAAGCCCGCGACGCAGGCGGCGATGACGGCCGCGTGGCCGGCGCCGATCGCCAGCAGGCGCTTCATGGCATCCTCGAGGATCTGGCTGTTTGCGGCGTGGATACTGTCGAGACGGGAGATCTGCGCTTCCACCTCCTCGCGCGAGAGGTGCGGAGGATAGTTGCTCACAGATACGACTGGGCTGCCTCTCATACGATGGACTCCAACGCCACGCCGTCCAGATCGGTGTAAATTCGATAATATTATCTTTCCAAGACATCTCCAATTTTAGTCATTTTGGAGATTTCCACCATCTTTGCGGGCAAAGACGGCAATGCGGTCGCGTCTCATGCGTGAAATCGAGACGCCGGCAGAAAACCGCATATGGTTTCCGTTCAAAGCTCGAGCGCCGCCATATGGAAACGGAGCTGTTCCGGTGGATAGCGATAGGCGCGCCCGACAGGACAGGCATCACGCGAGAGACAGCCTGTCGCGAGACAGCCAGCCCTGCCCGCCTCGCAGCGGAGATGGCCGCGACAGAGGCTGACATCGAAGTGCTCATCGCCAAGCGCATCTGCCGGACAGGCCGAGATGCAGGGCTTCTCAACGCAGCGATCGCAAGGGTACGCCTCCGCGCGCTCGCCCGTGTCGCTCAGTGCCATTTCGAACCCGAGCGCGCCGCGATAGCCGTGCCAGAGCCCGTAGCGCGGATGGATGAGGATGCCGAGCGGCGACGCCTTCAGGCCCTCGGCCCGCATCGCCCATTGCTGGAACGGCTGCCAGGGCGGATCCGACGGGAAATAGGCGCTCGCCCCGCACTCTGCGGCGATCGGCCCGATCACCGCCTTCGACCAGGTGTCGAGCGGATCGGCACCGCCGCGATCCGGCAGGCCATCCCGCCAGGCGCTGAAGGGTTGCCAGAGCGAGCCGCCGATATTGCCGATCAGCAGCACGCTTGCCGCCCGCCGCCCATCGGTAAGCAGCGGCGCTGCCTCTGCGGAGGAGAAGTTCACCGTTCCACGCAAAAAAAGTCCGTGCGGCGCCAGCGCCGCACGGACCATCTCGATAAGCTTGTCCGCTGTCGCGGAAGGCGCCGTCATTTCGGTTTCGGCCCCTGGTGTTCGTAATGCGGGCGCCAGACCTCCTTCTGGATCATGTCGGCCACCTGCGCCGCTCCGCCTTGCTCCCTGGCGCGCTCGGGAGCCTTTCAGGTGAAAGCGTCCGGCATCGAGTCCTTGCGGCTCGCGATATAGGCCTTGAGCTTTTCGTCGATCGCCGGATCCAGGTAAGGCGCCTCGTAATGCTCCAGCCAGGTGCGGGCGAGCGCATTGGCGCGTTGCTCGATCCGCTTCTCGCCTTCCACTTCCCACTGTTCGAAGGAGTTGTTGTCGGCAAGCGGCGAACGATAGAAGGCGGTCTGGAAGTTTGCCTGGGTATGGGCGCAGCCGAGATAGTGGCTGCCCGGACCCACTTCGCGGATCGCGTCGAGCGCCTGGGCGTTTTCCGAGAGGTCCACGCCTTCGGCCATCTTCTGCATCATGCCGAGCTGGTCCTGGTCGATCATGAACTTCTCGTAGGAAGAGACGAGACCGCCTTCGAGCCAGCCGGCCGCATGCAGCACGAAATTGGTGCCGGCCAAGAGCGTCATGTTCAGCGTGTTGGCCGATTCGTGCGCTGCCTGCGCATCCGGAACCTTGGAGCCGCAAAGCGAGCCGCCGGTACGGAAGGGAAGCTTCAGGCGACGGGCGAGCTGGGCCGCACCATAGGAGACGAGCGACGGCTCCGGCGTACCGAAGGTCGGCGCGCCCGACTGCATCGAGATCGAGGCGGCGAAGGTGCCGAAGAGCACCGGCGCACCCTTGCGGATGAGCTGGGTGAACGAGGCGCCGGCGAGAACTTCGGCGAGGATCTGCGTCAGCGTGCCGGCAACCGTCACCGGGCTCATCGCGCCGGAGAGGATGAAGGGCGAAAGCACGCAGGCCTGGTTATGGCGGGCATAGACCTTCAGCGCGCCCACCATGGTCTCGTCGAAGACCATCGGCGAGTTGGCGTTGATGAGGTTCAGCGTGACGCAGTTGTTTTCGACGAAGTCGTCGCCGAAGACGATCTTTGCCATGGCGATCGTGTCTTCCGCCCGTTCCGGCGCGGTGACCGAGCCCATGAAGGGTTTGTCGGAATATTTGATATGGCTGTAGACCATATCGAGGTGGCGCTTGTTGACGGGGATGTCGACCGGCTCGCAGACCGTGCCGCCGGACGAATGCATCGACGGCGCCATATAGGCGAGCTTCACGAAATTGCGGAAATCCTCGATCGTCGCATAGCGGCGGTTGCCCTCGAGGTCGCGCACGAAGGGCGGGCCGTAGACCGGCGCGAAGATCGTCGCCTTGCCGCCGACCTGGGCGCTGCGTTCCGGGTTGCGGGCGTGCCAGGTGAATTCGGCAGGTGCCGTCTTCAGCAGTTCGCGGCAGAGCCCCTTGGGGAAATGCACGCGCTGGCCGCGTACGTCGGCGCCGGCCTCTTTCCAGAGTTCGAGCGCCTCGGCGTCGTCGCGGAACTCGATGCCGATTTCTTCAAGGATCGTGTCGGCATTGCGCTCGATGAGCTGCAGGCCTTCCTCGTCGAGAACCTCATATTCGCGAATCTTGCGCTGGATATAGGGCAGAGACGGTCCCGGACCGCCGCCGGTGCGCGACGCACGCCGTGCCGCCGCTCCCCGTCCCTCGCCACGCGCGCGGCGGCCGCCGCCTTCACCCGCGCCCTGATCTGTCACGTCGCTCATTCGCTTTTCCTCTCCCGCGCATCACTTCTTGCGCCTTCAAGCATCGATTGGCCCTAATGCTACCAAGCATCGGGGTCCTTGCGGGTCTCAATGCGCCAAGGAGTGGCGCAACTCGAACACTACCGAGAAGCGATCCCACGACGCTAAAAACCGCGTGGCGCGAATATATTGTTTTTGTTAAGAATATGCAGGGGTCAAAAGAACCTGCCCTCCCGTCGCTTTTTGTCATATGCGACGTCGCTTTCGAAAACAGATTTTTAGAAATCGAACGCTATGGATTGATGGACGCGCCCGAAATTTTCGTGCGACCGTGCCAGGAACCGAGGAACCCCAATATGGCAGACGATGAAATCATTCTCGAGGACCTTTCCGACGAAGAACTCGTGCAGCAGATGCACGACGACCTCTATGACGGCCTGAAGGAGGAAATCGAGGACGGGACCCGCATCCTGCTCAAACGCGGCTGGACACCTTACGACGTCCTGACCCAGGCACTGGTCGAAGGCATGCGCATCGTCGGCATCGACTTCCGCGACGGCATCCTATTCGTGCCGGAAGTGCTGCTGTCGGCCAACGCCATGAAGGCCGGCATGACGATCCTGCGCCCGCTTCTCGCCGAAACCGGCGCACCGAAGCTCGGCAAGATGGTGATCGGCACCGTCAAGGGCGACATTCACGACATCGGCAAGAACCTCGTCGGCATGATGATGGAAGGCGCCGGCTTCGATGTCGTCGACCTCGGCATCAACAACCCGGTCGAGAACTACCTCGAAGCGATCGAGCGCGAGCAGCCGGATATTCTCGGCATGTCGGCGCTGCTGACGACCACCATGCCCTATATGAAGGTCGTGATCGACACGATGAAGGAAAAGGGCATGCGCGACGACTACGTCGTTCTCGTCGGCGGTGCGCCGCTGAACGAGGAATTCGGCAAGGCCGTCGGCGCCGACGCCTATTGCCGCGACGCGGCGATCGCCGTCGAAACCGCCAAGGACTTCATGAAGCGCAAGCACAACCGCCTGGCGGCTGGCTGAGCTTCGGGTCATCCGAATTGATAAAGCCGGCCGCAGAAGTGAAATCTGCGGCCGGCTTTCTTATATAGTGAATGCGTTGACGGCGCGCCGTCAGGTGACGGGCACCGCTTTAGTTGGCGGCCTTCGCCACGCTGCGGCCGGCATCCTGCGTCGCGTTGACCGCATTTGCGGTGTCCCTGCCAATGCCGCGGATGGTGTTGCCGCAGGCGCTCAGCGTTGCCATGGCAACGAGAACGGCGCCGACGATGGCGAGGTTTCTTACTTTCATGGTCAGGTTCCTTCCCGCATAGCCAAGTGGAATCAAGATGGAAAAATTATCGCCGTCAAAAGAACCTGCACAACCGAAAAAAGTTCACGTGATCGGTTGTGGCGCCATCGCGCGTGAAATCCTGGCGATCTGCGAGGCAAACGGTCTCTCCCACATCGACCTCAACTGTCTGCCCGCCATCTGGCACAACACGCCCGAAAAGATCACGCCAGGCATTCGTGACGCGATCGCCAAGGCGCGCGCCGAAGGCTTCGAGCGCATTTTCGTCGCCTATGCCGATTGCGGCACCGGCGGCCATCTCGACCGGTTGTGCGAGGAGGAAAAGGTCGAGCGCATCCCCGGCCCGCACTGCTATTCCTTCTTTGTCGGCAACGCGGATTTCGCCCGCCGCTGGGACGACGACATCACCGCCTTCTTCCTGACCGACTTCCTCGCCCGCCAGTTCGAGGCCTTCGTCATCGAACCGCTCGGCCTCAACCGGCATCCGGAACTGAGGGACATGTATTTCGGCCATTACCGCAAGCTGGTCTATCTCTCGCAGCAGGAGGATCCGGCCCTGCAGGAAAAGGCGAAGAAGGCTGCCGATTATCTCGGGCTCGAATACGAATACCGCTTCACCGGCTATGGCGATCTCGCGACGTCGCTTCTGAGGGCGTGAGGCGACGGCGTGCGGGTCGCCTGCGCCGTGTCATTCCATGGCGCGCCGTGTCGCAAAGAGGGCCAATATTCACCGACTCTGCCGGCGCGTGTTTACGCTGTCGGCTGAATAGCGCCTTCCAGCGGCACGCGGGCCACGGCGGACCTTTCCGCTCGCTCGAAAAAGCTGCACAACCTGCTGGCCGCAACTCCACCGCCGACCACAGGATTACTCGCCATGAGCGCACTGTTTCCTGCCGAACTCGCCTGGTATGCCACGGGTCGCTTCTACGAGGCGAACGACGGTACGCTGGCCGACTACGGTTACTTCCTGCACCTGCCTTTGCCTGATGCCGAGATCTTCGATGGTGAGCCGGGCGAAACAACGGCGCATTTCACCTTCGCGGCCAGGCCTTTCAAGGCGCAGGGGATGGCAAACGGCGCGCTGTCCCTCGGGCTCGACCCCGTCGGCGAGTTCTCCCTCTACCTGCAGCGCAAGCCGCGAGGAACTTTCGATGACCCCGCCTCCTTCGCAGAAGGCGAATGCATCGCGACGTTCCGGCGGACCAGCCTTGTGGTCGGCACCACGCTCTCTGACACTATTGGCGGGACGACGGCAGCCTTGTTTGGCACCAATGTGTTTTCGGCCCGCCTGATCGCAAGCGCTTCGTTCGATTTCGGCGGGCGTCGCCACGATCTGGCAGAGTATCTCGGCGTGGGCATCACGCAATTCGGCACGTCCGCCGCCACACAGATCGAGCCGACGCCTATGGGCTACAAGCGGGTCCTGCCGTTTACGGGCTCGGCCATCGCTCTCGGCGGAGCCGGTTAGAGCATTTTGCAGTCAGGTGGAAACACCTGACGTCGCACAAATGCGGCAAAAACAAAGGGCCAGAGCGGCGGCGAGAACGCATGTGAGCGCATCCCGCTCCAAGGCCGACCGCGGCTCCAAATGTGCCGGCTCCCTCTTCCCGCCGACAACGATCGCCGACGGAACGATAGAGAAGACGAGCGCTTTACGCCGGCCTAAAAATAGGGTACCCCCCTATATCATATTGGAGACATCGGCATGAGCAATCACCCACACGACCATCATCACCATCATGGGCACCACGCGCATTCGCACGACGAGGCGCGCGTGCTCGCGGCGCGCCATGACCACGTCTTCCTCGGCGGCAATCACGAGCGCAACGAGCGGCGGACCTGGATCGTCATCGCCGTCACCGCGACGATGATGGTGATCGAGATCGCGGCCGGTGAGGTCTTCGGGTCGATGGCGCTCGTTGCCGACGGCTGGCACATGTCGACCCATGCGGCCGCAATGCTGATCGCCGCGCTCGCCTATCTCTATGCGCGCAAGCACTCGAACAATCGCCGCTTCACCTTCGGCACCGGAAAGCTCGGCGATCTCGCCGGATTCTCCAGCGCCATCGTGCTGGCGCTCATCGCGCTGCTGATCGGCTGGGAAAGCCTGCGCCGCCTCAACGCGCCGGTCACGATCGATTTCAGCGAGGCAATACTCGTCGCCGTCGCCGGCCTCATCGTCAACCTCGTCTGCGCCTGGCTGCTGAAGGACGATCACAGCCATCACCACCACGATCACCACGGGCATCACCATGGACATCATGGCGGACAGGATCGAAACCTGCGGGCTGCCTATCTGCACGTGCTCGCCGACGCGCTGACCTCGGTTCTCGCGATTGCCGCTCTCGGCCTGGGCGCGATCTACGGCTGGCTGTGGCTCGATCCCGCGATGGGCATCGTCGGCGCAATCGTCATTGCGCGCTGGTCCTTCGGTCTCATCCGCGACACCGGCGCAACCTTGCTGGATTACATCCCCGAAGGCGAGGAGCTGCCGGAGGAAATCGGAGAGATCGTCGCCAGGGAAGATGCCGAGATCGTCGATCTGCACGTCTGGCAGCTCGGGCCGGGCCACCACGGCGCCATCGTCTCGATTGTCGCCGACAACCCGCGGGCGCCCTCCTATTATCGCGAGAAGCTTGCCGCCATTCACGATTTGTCGCATGTGACGGTGGAGGTGGAACCACGGGCCGCATAGCGACGGCGCCCGAAACCGGAGTATCCGATGACCCATACCATCCGTGAAAAACAGAAACTCATCAACCGGGTCCGCCGGCTCCGGGGGCAGATGGAGGCGGTCGAACGGATGCTGGAAGAAGAAAAGGGCTGCACCGAGGTCATGCAGGTGATTGCCGGCATCCGCGGTGCGGTCAACGGGCTGATGGCGGAAGTTGTCGAAGACCACATCCACATGCATCTGGCCGCGGCCGACCTGTCGCAGAAGGAGCGCGACGAAGCGGCGGCGGAACTGGTGGACGTGGTGCGCGCCTATATGAAATAGGCATGCACGGCGCGAAGACGCGCATGCGGCCGCTGAACGCCGCGGAATTCTGCGGCCGATCGTGAGGGCCGGGGTTCTCGCCGCGACGGCAAAGGATTGTGGGCAAGCCAATCGCCATGACTTGCCGCCGGGGCGCCGAGCACTATTGTGCGCCGGCAACGCACCAAAGCTACAGGACATCCCATGAAACTCGGCTTCATCGGCACCGGCGCCCTCTCCTCGGCGATCGTGACGGGGCTCAAATCGCTTCCGGGCGAAGCCACGGCGGTCGTGCTCTCGCCGCGCAACGAAGAGATCGCGGCAGGCCTTGCTGCCCGGTTTCCGGATGTGCGCGTTGCCGCCGGCAATCAGGAAGTGCTGGATGATTGCGACACCATCATGCTCGCCGTCCGGCCGCAGATTGCCCGCGACGTCCTGCCCGACTTGCGCTTCCGGCCCGATCATCATGTGATCAGCCTGATCGCGACCTTCTCCTGCGACGAGATCGCCGCCATGATCGGTCCGGTGAAGCGGGTGACCAAAGCCCTGCCGATGCCGATGATCGCGATCCGCCAGGGGCCGACGATCATCTTCCCGCCGGACCCGAAAATCGCGGCGTTCTTCGGTCGGCTCGGCAAGGCGATCGAGGTTGCGAGCGAAAGTGAATTCGATGCCCTGAGCGTCGCGACCGCCACCTATGCCAGCTACTTCAAATATCTCGAAACGATCCATGGCTGGCTGAAGGATCACGGCGTCGACGACGCGAAAGGCCGCGACTATGTCGCCTCCCTGTTTGGGGCTCTGGGTCAGGCGCCGGAGGCAACGCCGGATGCCAGCTTCGCACACTTGGCCGCCGACTATGCGACGCGCGGCGGCATCAACGAGCAGGTGCTGCGCGAACTGACGGAGCATGGGACGTTCGAGCGGTTCAAGGAAAGTCTCGGGGGTATTCACCGGCGAATTACTGCAGCATCGTGAGGCAACAGCGCGCCCTCCCCAGTCCCGGCAAACTCTACCTGACAACGCTGCGATCCAGCCACGTCCCCTCTCCCCGGCTGCAGGGAAAGCGCTAGTCCTCGGGTTGAACCCGAGAAGAGGGGGCAGCTCGACCTGAACGATCCGGCGCGCGGTCTCGACAGGCTCGCCCCTTCGCGCGATAAATAGGCCTTCCTAAACCGCATATTTGCGCTACCCTACGTTTCATCTCAGCACGCAATGGCTGCATGATGAGACGGGAGGCACCGGTGAAATTCCTCGACTACATGCCCTACGCCATCGGATGCGCCGGCGGGATGCTTCTTGCGCTGCTGGTCGGCGAGGTCTGTAACCTGGCCGACGACATAAAGATGGTCGAGAGCGTGGCTCTGGTCGTGCTCGGCGGCGGCGTTGCCGAGTGGTACTGGAACCGGTTAAGCCGGCGGTAACGGGAAACCTTCATATCTGTGGCCTTGTTCACCCGCGGGGCCGCCATGACCGAAATCGCCAGCCAGAATCAAGCCGCGGGCAAGCGCCCGGACCACATCGTCGTGGTGACGGCGGGTGGCGAAAATCCGTGGATCATGATCAATGCGCTGGCCGCACGCTTTGCCGATGTCACCGTCATCGAGGAGCAGCCGGAACCGAAGGGCCTCTTCCTGCGCCGCCGCGCCCGCAAGCTCGGCTGGGTGACTGCGCTCGGCCAGCTTGCCACCATGATCGCCTCGCGCTTCGGCAAGCGCTTCACCCGCAAACGGGCGGAAGAGATCCTCGCCACCTATAAGGTTTCGGGCACGCCCGATCCGTCGCTCCCGGTCAAACCGGTCCCCTCGATCAACGATGCCGAAGCCGTCCGGCAGCTTCGCGCGCTCGAACCCGATGTCGTCTTTCTCATCAGTTGCCGCATGCTGAAGGCCGCGACGCTTGCCGCGATCCCCTGCCCGGTCATCAATTTCCACGCCGGCATCAACCCCGCCTATCGCGGGCTGATGGGCGGCTACTGGGCGCTGGTCAACGGCGACGCGGGGAATTTCGGCGCCACCGTGCATCTGGTCGATGCGGGCGTCGATACCGGCGGCGTGCTCTATCAGTCGCGCCAGAAACCCGCGCCTGAAGATACGATGCACACCTATCCGCTGCTGCAGACCGCCGCCTCCACCGAGATCGCGATTGCCGCGGTCGCGGATGCGCTTGCCGGAAATCTGCGGACTGTCGATGTCGCAGGTCCGTCACGGCAATGGTTTCATCCACCGATCTGGACCTGGGTGTGGAACGGTCTGACGCGGCGTATCTGGTAGACGGATTCCCTGCGATCCTGTCGGCCGGCTGCGACCTAAAAGCCTGAAACTGCGGGCAATCCGCCCTGATTGCGAACGTCGCCGTGCCAAGCGTCAACCGCCACTTGCGCACCGCTCCCAGGGCGTCTGATATGGCTTCTGCGCCAGCGTCGTTTTTGGACATATCCGACGTCGTGGCGAGATTAGCCCGGAAGCCTGTACATGCGCATTGTCGCACCTACAGCGACGCGCGTCCTGTCAGACACGCAAAGGTCGCTGTGGCACTGTGGAGTGCTGCATGTTTTGATCTTTAATCGGCTCCGATCAAAGCAAACATGCAGGGGGAGGAGAACAACACCCGATGGCAGATCGCATTATCGTCTACTGGCGCGACATTCCGGCCCAGGTCATCATCAAGAAGGGCCGCACGACGGCGAAGCGCGAGCTCTCGCTGCGCTTCACCGAGGCGATCGACATGTGCGCCATGCGCACGGGCGCTGCCGAAACCGATGACTATCTGGCCGAGTGGCGCAAGGCCGATCCGGTGCCGGTCTCCGATGATCTCGACGCCGAGGCCGATAGCGCCGCTGCGGAGCTCGAAGCCGCCTATGACCGCGAGCGCCTCGTCGCGCTCGTCAAAGCCGGAGGCCGGGACAATGGCTGACGCCAAGCCTGCGGGCGAGCCGAAAATCATGAAGGGTAATGCCGCGCCTGCCGCCAAGGCCGCGACCGGCGCCTATACCCCGACCGGGGTTTCGCCAAGCCGCCGCTCGCGCCACAAATATACGGTCCGCCTCTGGGCGGTCCGCAACTCCCGCTTCCTCGAATGGTTCTACAACCGCTTCGCCGACATGTTCCTGCTGCTTCACCCGCTGTGGAACGCCATTGGCTATGGCCGGGTGGAGCGGCCGGTGACCTTCGTCGAGCGTCACGTCAAGGGCTTCCTCTTCGACTGCCGCATGTGCGGCCAGTGCGCGCTGTCTTCGACCGGCATGTCGTGCCCGATGAACTGTCCGAAGCAGTTGCGCAACGGCCCCTGCGGCGGCGTTCGCGCCAACGGCAATTGCGAGGTCGAGCCGGACATGCCCTGCGTCTGGGTGCAGGCCTGGAAGGGCTCGCAGAACATGGTGAAGGGCAACGCGATCATGAATGTGCAGAAGCCGGTCAACCAGTCGCTGCGCGAAACCTCGTCCTGGCTGCGCGTGACGGCGGAAGCCGCAGCGCGCCGTGAAGCGGCATCAAAGGAAGGCCAGGCATGAGCCCCGACATCAATCCCCATGATCCCGGCGCGCCGCTCGATCCCCTGCCCGGCCATTCCTCGCGCGGCCGCCTCGAGCGCGTGCTGCGCCGCGGCGAATTCGCCGTCACCGCCGAGCTCAACCCGCCAGACAGCGCCAACCCGCAGGACGTCTACGAGCGCGCGGCGATCTTCGACGGCTGGGTCGACGGCATCAACGCGGTCGACGCATCGGGTGCCAACTGCCACATGTCCTCCGTCGGCATCTGTGCGCTTTTGACCCGCATGGGCTACGCGCCGATCATGCAGATCGCCTGCCGCGACAAGAACCGCATCGCCATCCAGGGCGACGTGCTCGGCGCATCCGCCATGGGCGTGCAGAATATCATGTGCCTCACCGGCGACGGCGTGCAGGCGGGCGACCAGCCGGGCGCCAAGCCCGTCTTCGACCTCGACTGCATGTCGCTGCTCGAAACCGTGCGAATCATGCGCGACAACGCGAAGTTCCTCTCGGGCCGCAAGCTGACGACGCCGCCGCATGTGTTCTTAGGCGCCGCGATCAACCCCTTCGCCCCGCCCTACGACTTCCGCCCCTATCGCCTGGCCAAGAAGATCGAGGCCGGCGCCCAGTTCGTCCAGAGCCAGTATTGCTTCGACGTGCCGATGTTCCGCGAATACATGAAGAAGGTACGCGACCTCGGCCTGCACGAGAAATGCTACATCCTCGTCGGCGTCGGGCCGATGGCGTCGGCCAAGACGGCCCGCTGGATCCGCTCCAACGTGCCGGGCATCCATATTCCCGATAGTGTCATTACCCGCCTCGAAGGCGCCCAGGACCAGAAGAAGGAAGGCAAGCAGCTCTGCATCGACATCATCAACGAGGTGAAGGAGATCGAAGGCGTCTCCGGCATCCACGTGATGGCCTATCGTCAGGAAGAATATGTCGCGGAGATCGTGCATGAATCGGGCGTGCTGAAGGGCCGCAAGCCCTGGAAGCGCGAGACGCTGCCGTCCGACGCGCTGGTTGCCGAGCGCCTGGAGCAGATTCGCGAGGGCAAGGAAGAAAACCAGCAGCAGATGGCCGAAGCTGCGGCTCATCATCCGCACTGACCAGATCGCAGACAAAATCGGCGCCGGCCATTCGACGCCTATCATCGATTTCAAGGGCGTGATTACATAGCCCGACGCTTCAGGACAAAGGACCCCGCATGACCCGCACCATCGTCGCTTCCGCCACCCGCGAGATCATCATCGGCTTCGATCAGCCGTTCTGCGTCATCGGCGAACGCATCAACCCGACCGGCCGCAAGAAGCTCGCCGCCGAGATGATCGAGGGCAACTTCGACACCGTCATCAAGGATGCACTGGAGCAGGTTGCCGCGGGCGCCACGATGCTCGACGTCAATGCCGGCGTCACCGCCGTCAACCCGAACGAGACCGAGCCGCCGCTGCTGGTCAAGACGCTGGAAATCGTCCAGGGCCTCGTCGACGTGCCGCTATCGATCGACAGTTCGGTCACCGCCGCGATCGAAGCGGGCCTGCGGGTCGCCAAGGGTCGCCCGCTCGTCAACTCCGTCACCGGCGAGGAAGAGAAGCTCGAGGCGATCCTGCCGCTCTGCAAGAAGTACGACGTGCCGGTCGTGGCCATCTCCAACGACGAAACCGGCATTTCCGAGGATCCGGATGTCCGTTTCGCCGTCGCAAAGAAGATCGTCGAGCGCGCCGCCGACTACGGCATCAAGCCGCATGACATCGTCGTCGACCCGCTGGTCATGCCGATCGGCGCCATGGGCACCGCCGGCCAGCAGGTCTTCGCGCTGCTTCGGCGTCTGCGCGAAGAGCTGAAGGTCAACACCACCTGCGGCCTTTCCAACATCTCCTTCGGCCTGCCGCACCGCCACGGCATCAACGCCGGCTTCATTCCGATGGTCATCGGCGCCGGCATGACCTCGGCGATCATGAACCCCTGCCGCCCGCAGGAAATGGAAGCGGTGCGCGCCGCCAACGTCTTGAACGGCACCGACCCGAACTGCACCCACTGGATCAAGACCTACCGCGACCACAAGCCTGCCGAAGGCGGCCACGTTGTTGCGGCCGCACCTGTGGCTGCCGCCTCCGGCGGACGTCGCGGCGGTCGTGCGGCCCGCACCGGTGGCGGGGCGGCAAGCGAGTAGCTTGCCGCTCGATGTCGGGCCAATCTGAAAGGATAGCAGGGTATGGGATATGCATACGGTTATGCTCTGCGCTATTTTCTCATCTTTGTGCTCGTGGTCTTTGTCACCAGAAATCTCATCCTTGACGGCGCGGCCGAGTTCGACAGGTTTATCGTTGCCTCCAAGACTTACTTCTTACCTGTCATGTATGCCTGGGTCGCGGTTTCTTCGATCCTGACCCTGGCGTGCGCCACAGGAAAACTCGAACCCGAGGGGCGGGTCAACAAGACCCTCTCCTGGGTAGCCCGTGGCTCAATGGCGGCCGCGTTTGCCTGGTCAATCGCAGTCGCGAAACTTGCCGGGGCGCCGTGGCAACGCACATCGGTTCATCCATCTGCCAACGCAAAGTGGAGATCACCATGACACGCCGCCTTCGCCTCGATGCCGCAGCCCTCTGGTTTGAAGCGCCCTTCGTCATCGCCGTGCGCCTGCAGGAGATGCAGATGGCGGCGCTCACCGGCAAGTCGCAGGATGTGACCGAGCTTCATCGCATGATCTCCGAGAAAATCGCTGCGACCGCCGAGAGCGTCGTTGCCGTCAATGTGGCGCTCTGGAAGGCCGCCTTCGACAACACCATGCGGCTGATGACCGGCGGCACGGCATCGGGCCATGGAACGGCGATTGCATCCGCGGCACTCAGGCCCTATGGCAAGCGGGTGCGCAGCAACGCGAGGCGTCTGTCGCGCACGAAGCCGTGAGCAATTTATCCTTCATCGCCATCACCACCTGAAATGATGCTTTGAGATCGTTCCATGTCGGGATTGGACAACTATCGGGCGGCGTTCCGGTGCAGTCTGAAACCGTTTACCCATGCTTCGCTCGCGAGATGAATCACCTTACCGGTGCTTCACTCTGGAAAGGGCGGACCTGACGAAAGACTTGAAGCATGCGCATCGAAGGCACTTCCGAGATCGAGACCAACATGACCGAAGCCGCGCAAAAGGAACCTCTCGTGCTGTTCATGCCTTCGGGCAAGCGCGGCCGCTTCCCGGTTGGCACGCCGGTTCTCGATGCCGCGCGCAAGCTCGGCGTCTATGTCGAGAGCGTCTGTGGTGGGCGCGCCACCTGCGGCCGCTGTCAGATCGAGGTGCAGGAAGGCAATTTCGCCAAGCACAAGATCGTCTCCTCGCTGGAGCACATCTCGGCAAAGGGCGCCAAGGAAGAGCGTTACGAGAAGATCCGCGGCCTGCCGGATGGCCGCCGGCTTTCCTGCTCCGCCCAGATCCTCGGCGATCTCGTCGTCGACGTGCCGCAGGACACCGTCATCAACGCTCAAGTTGTGCGCAAGGCCGCGACCGACCGGGTGATCGAGCGCAATGCCGCCGTCCAGCTCTGCTATGTCGAGGTCGACGAGCCCGACATGCACAAGCCGCTCGGTGACCTCGACCGGCTGAAGGTGATGCTGGAGAAGGACTGGGGCTGGAAGGACCTCCTGATCGCGCCGCACCTGATCCCGCAGGTGCAGACCATCCTGCGCAAGGGCAACTGGGCCGTCACCGCCGCCATCCACCGCGACATGGACTCCTCCCGCCCCTTCATCGTCGGCCTCTGGCCGGGCCTGAAGAACGAGGCCTATGGTGTGGCCTGCGACATCGGCTCGACGACGATCGCCATGCATCTGGTGTCGCTGCTTTCGGGCCGCATCGCCGCCTCCTCGGGCGCCTCCAACCCGCAGATCCGCTTCGGCGAAGACCTGATGAGCCGCGTCTCCTACGTGATGATGAACCCGGATGGGCGCGAGGCGATGACCAAGGCCGTGCGCGAGGCGGTCAACGGCTTGATCGGCAAGGTCTGCGCCGAGGGCGAGGTCGACCGTCACGACATTCTCGACATGGTCTTCGTCGCCAACCCGATCATGCACCACCTGTTCCTCGGCATCGACCCGACGGAACTCGGCCAGGCGCCGTTTGCGCTCGCCGTCTCCGGTGCGTTGCAATACTGGGCGCATGAACTCGAGATCGACGTCAACCGCGGCGCCCGGCTATATATGCTCCCCTGCATCGCCGGCCATGTCGGCGCCGATGCGGCCGGCGCCACGCTTTCCGAAGGGCCCTATCGCCAGGACAAGATGATGCTGCTCGTCGATGTCGGCACCAATGCCGAGATCGTGCTCGGCAACAGGAACCGCGTCGTCGCCGCCTCCTCGCCCACGGGCCCCGCCTTCGAAGGTGCGGAAATCTCCTCGGGCCAGCGCGCCGCGCCGGGCGCGATCGAGCGCGTGCGCATCGATCCGGTAACGCTGGAGCCGCGCTTCCGCGTCATCGGCGTCGACAAGTGGTCGGACGAGGAGGGCTTTGCCGAGGCTGCGGCCTCCGTCGGCGTCACCGGCATCTGCGGCTCGGCGATCATCGAGATCGTCGCGGAGATGTATCTCTCCGGCATCATCTCGCAGGACGGCGTCGTCGATGGCGCCATGGCAGCGAGAAGCCCGCGCATCATTGAGAACGGGCGCACCTTCTCCTACCTGCTGCATGACGGCGAGCCGCGCATCACGGTGACCCAGAACGACATCCGCGCCATCCAGCTCGCCAAGGCCGCACTCTACGCCGGCATCAAGCTGCTCATGGAAAAGCAGGGCGTCGACCACGTCGACACCATCCGCTTCGCCGGCGCCTTCGGCTCCTTCATCGACCCGAAATACGCGATGGTGCTCGGCCTGATCCCGGACTGCGACCTCGACGAGGTAAAGGCCGTCGGCAACGCCGCCGGCACCGGCGCGCTGATGGCGCTGCTCAACCGTGGCCACCGCCGCGAGATCGAGCAAACCGTCAGCAAAATCGAGAAGATAGAGACGGCGCTTGAATCGAAATTTCAGGAGCATTTCGTCAACGCCATGGCACTGCCGAACAAGGTCGACGCCTTCCCGAAGCTTTCGACGGTGGTGACTTTGCCGGAGCGCAAGATGAGCGCCGACGATGGCGAAGGGGGCGGGCGCAGGCGGCGGAGAAGCCGGGAGTAATGGGGGACGGCGAAGCCGCAGTCCTCAGACCATCATCGCAGGGCGCTCATCAGCGTCCTGCGCAATGGCCCGCCTCGTTCGTCGCGCAGATCGAGTGAGACTGTCTCGAACAGAATTTCGATCGTGACGTCGTGAAAGGATATGAGCCATAGTCGCGGATTTAGGACCTTCCATTTGTCCGCCTCCTCACTACCTACGACTTCATTGAACTCCCAAGGACGGATTGGATATCTGCACTTCGGCAGTGCATCGACATTCATCGGCGTGATTCGGAAGTCGATAACGTCGCCGAACCTGAGCACGACATTGCCACCGCCCGCGCTGGGAGAGGTTTCATAGCATACAAAGGCATTGAGCCCGTCATAGAACACAACGGGATTTGCCACTGACCCAATGTTGGGAAAAGCTTCCGGCGGTATCAATACTTGCATGGTGACTCTTGCGCGCTGCCTCAGTCGACAAGCGAAACGGTTTCTCTGAAGTCGTAATGCTGTCAACTCTTTCGGTCAGCTTACCTGCACCTGCGGTTGAGGTCACATCAATTCACCAACTTATGCCCCATCGGCTCTAGCAAGGGTCATTGCGGCGGTTGCTGCGCCGATCATCACGGAAACCTATTGGAACGGCTTGCCGTCAAACGTCAGAAGATCGCGAGCGTGTTCAATACCGTCGCGGCTCTTCTATGCCCAGCGCCATGTCCGGCTGATATGAGTGAGAGGCGCCAACGACGGGCCGCTCCAGGCTCGGGCGCTTGCACCAGATAGCCTCAGGGGCAGATGCCCGGGGCCGCATACCCTTCAGCAGACGTGGATACTGGAGATTTCAGCTTGCCTTAATTCCGGCAGCAAGCGACGGTCTGATGAACCGCATCTTTTGAACTGGCACCCAAGACCCATGAACGACAAGATTTTTGACACTCTGACCGGCATGTATTTCACCGTCGACGATCCCGATGGCACCTACGGCACCGGCCAGGTCATTCGTCCCGCCGCCGAAGGCATCTATTTCATCCGCTTCGACGGCAACGAGGTGGAACTGCCGATGGAGCTCGTCTCGATCGGCGAGATGCTGCAGACCACCGAAGAAGATTACAAGCTCTGGCGGTTCTTCGATACGATCGAGGAACGGGACAAGTGGATCGAATGGCTGGATGCGCCCTCAAAGCCGCGCGTCGTCACGCTGGTGCGGCCGACGCCGACGAAGTAGCGGCTGGCCGCGACGCTCTTTCCGGCCCCGCTCCTCCTGCAGAACCGAGCACGCCCTCGGAGTATTCGAAAGGCCGCGCCAGCGGACGGCGCCCGCCGATGTTCATGCCTTCCCGGAACTTTTGAACCGCCGTCACGGCCGAAGGGGCAGACTGACGGCGGATGAAAGCGATCACAGTACCGCGTCGACGGTCGTCAAGGCTTCGAACCTACTGCATGTCTCCTTAAATCGACCTCGACTTAAGGACAAAGACATGCAGCAAATCAAAGTGCGACAGCGACCTTTGCGCGTCTCATAAGACTCGCGGCGCTGTAGGCCGCCGTCAATTGGGAGTGCCTCAGTAATACGGCGACACGCATTCCTGGCGCGGCCCATAATGCGGCTGGAAAGTGTTGTCGTAGGCTCTGTATGACCGATAGCGGTCATAGCACCATTCGACATGGGCTGACGGCGCGTTGGAATAGACCCTGCGGGGTGGCGACGCGATCGCGCCACCGATAACTACGCCTGCCCCGAATGCGGCCAGAGGATACCACCATCCGTCGCTGTGCCGACGGTATCCGTCGCGACGGTAGCGGTAACCCTGGTAGCCATTGTAATAGCCGTATCGAGGGCCTGCATCGTAACGATAGCCGTTGTACCCGCGCTTGTGCGGCGGGCCGCCGTAATGACCGGGCTTGTGGTGGACCAACTCGACCGGCTGGGAAGCTGACTGCCCCACCGAAACGGAAGACATGGGCACGGCCTCAGCCGAGACCGCCGACAGTGCCGTAGCGGCGGCTACGAGGACTGCACCTATTCTTCTCATGATATCATCCAACTGTTTTTCGTCGGGCCATTTTCCGGAACCCGCCATGAACCTCAGATGAACGTGCGCGGCTTGGCGCAGAGTCGAACAAGCGGTGGGAGCGCAGGGCCAGATGAAGATCGTCATTCCATAGTGGGGCCAACAAAAAAGGCCGGGGCGAAACCGCACCGACCTTCCTCATCATCGCTCTCACACCAGTGCCAGTACATCCGTGGTCAAAAGTCTAAGGCGACGCGGCAATTGCGAGCGGCGAAAAATTCAGCGCTCATCAGCAATGCCGATGGCGGCTATATAGGGAGCAATTGTGTCCGAAACAAGTTCGGTCGCGAATCGCCTCGAGGCGACGCCAAAATCAATCGGCCGAAACCTCACGCCGCCTTTGCCGCAAAGGCCCCGAGCAGCCCTGCCCAGCCGCCTTCGGAATCGAGCGACGCACGCGCCACATCCGCCTTCGCGCCGTAGTTGGCGAGGTCGCGGTGTTCGAGCCGCACGGTGGTGCCACCCTCGGCCGTCGGTTCGAAGGTCACCTCCACCTCCGTTTTGAAATCCGGATCGAAGGTCCAGTCGGCATTGAGCTGCCAGGCGAAGAGGATGCGTTTCGGCGGTTCGTAAGCGAGCACCCGCCCCCATTCCTTCTCCTCGCCCGAGGTGCCGATCTCATACCAGCGCCCGCCGTCGGCAGGTTCGACGACAACCGTTTTCTGGCCGCTCGCCGTCAGGCTATGGGTCTTCAGCCACCAATCGCCCATGCGCGCCGTGAAGATCTCGAAGGCGCGCTCCGGCGGCGCGCTGACGGTTACGGATTTCACCACCGGCGCCGGCTCGATCCTATGCATGTCCGTTCCTCCCATTGCTCGCGATGTCAGTGGACGTGCGCCGACCGTATCGCTTCCGCGCTATCGCTCCGGTCTCCTCGGCCCCGCTCCCGAAGCCTCGTCGCTGTCGGCCAGCGCCTTGAAGGCGGCAAGCTGATCCTCCCAGAAGCGGTCCAGCCATTGCCGAAGCGGCCCGAGCCCCGCCGGATCGATCGAATAGATGCGCCTTTGGCCCAGCGGCTCGTCGCTGACCAGCCCCGCCTCCTTCAGCACCTTCAGATGCTGAGAAATCGCCGGCTGCGAGACCGGCAAGGACCGGGCGACGTCGGCGACCGAGGAGCGCCCCTTGGCAAGCTTCTCGAAGATCGCCCTTCGCGTCGGATCCGCCAGCGCGGCCAGTACTTTTCCTTCATAAGTCATGACTTATCATAAGAGGAGACTTATGAAAGTCAAGCTCGGCGCTTCCGACACAAAAGCGCCGCGCATTCAGCGGAATGCGCGGCGCCTGGGTCCTGAGGGTGGGTCAGGCCTTATTGCGGCGTCAGGTCGAAGCCGAACCACTTTTCGGAGAGGCGCTTGACGGTGCCGTCGGCCTTCGCCGCGGCGATGGCGTCGTCGAACAGCGCCTTCAGCTCGGGATCGCTCTTGCGCAGGCCGACGGAGCTGCCGGCGCCGAGGAAGCCGCCCTGGAAGCGCGGGCCGACGATGACCATGTCGCTGTTGGCCGGCTTTTCCACCGTGGTCTTCAGATAGCCCATCGATGCCATGACGAAATCGACACGGCCGGCGACGAGATCGAGGTCGTGCTGCTCGGTCGTCTTGTATTCACGCACCTCGACGACGTCCTTCAGGTATTCGTCGATGAAGCGCGCCGCGATCGAGGCGGTCTGCACGCCGACGGTCTTGCCTTCGACGAGCGGCTTCAACTCGTCGACCGCCTTGCGGGCGCCGGCTTCGTTGGAGGCGAGCGAGAAGAGTTCGCCCTTCATCGGCAGGGTTTCGAGCTCGCCGCCCTTCAGCGTCGCGAATGCCTGGCCGGTGCTGCCGTAGGACATCGAGAAGTCGATGACTTCCTTGCGCTTCTCCGTCGCCGACATGCCGGCCATGATCGCGTCGAACTTGCCGGCGTTGAGCGCCGGGATCAGACCGTCGAAGGACTGAGCAATGATGGTGCACTCGACCTTCATGTGGTCGCAGAGATATTTGCTGAGCTCGATCTCGTAGCCGTCGAGCGTGCCATCGGCCTTGGTGAGGTTATAGGGCGGAAAGGCGCCTTCGGTGGCGATCGTCACCTTCGTCCACTTCTTGTCCTCGGCCTTCGCCGGCATGGACATCAGTCCCGCGGCAACTGCAAGCGCCGAAGCGATGATTGCGGTCGTTTTCTTCATTACAGCATTCCCCTTTTGTGGATGTTGATTGCTTTGGTTGTTGGTAGCCCGCCTGCCGTTGACGGCAGACTTCAACTCTTGATGAACTGGCGGAAGCGCTCGGACTTGGAGCGGGTGAAGACTTCGTGCGGCGGTCCCTCCTCCTCGATCGTGCCCTTGTGCACGAAGACGACGCGGCTCGAGACGTCGCGGGCAAAGCCCATTTCGTGGGTGACGACCAGCATGGTCCGCCCCTCCTCGGCGAGCCCGCGCATGACACGCAGCACCTCGCCGACCAGTTCCGGGTCCAGCGCCGAGGTCGGCTCGTCGAAGAGCATTGCCTTCGGGCGCATGGCGAGCGCGCGGGCGATCGCGGCGCGCTGCTGCTGGCCGCCGGAGAGGTGCGAGGGATAATGGTTGCGCTTGTCGGCGATGCCGACCTTGGCAAGCAGCGCTTCCGCCTCCTCGATCGCTTCCGCCCGGGGTCGCTTCAGCACATGCACCGGCGCCTCGATGACGTTTTCAAGCACTGTCTTGTGGGACCAGAGATTGAAGCTCTGGAACACCATGCCGAGCTCGGAGCGGATGCGATCCACCTGTATCTGATCGGCCGGGCGGCTGCGCCCGTCGCTCGACGTCTTCAGCCGGATCGCCTCGCCGGCGACCTCGATCGTGCCCGAATTCGGCACTTCCAGCATGTTGATGCAGCGAAGCAGCGTCGACTTGCCGGAGCCGGAGGATCCGAGGATGGAAATCACTTCCCCCTCGCGCGCGTCGAGCGACACGCCTTTCAGGACCTCGACGGGACCGAAGCTCTTGTGGAGGTCGTGCACGCGGATCGCGACCGGTGCGGTGACGGCGGCGGACATGTTCAATGGGCTTCTCCCTTGAGTTCGGCAGAGATCGCCAGCGGCGGGCGCAGTTGCGGGTTCAGCCGGTGTTCGGCGAAGGCGACGAGCCTGGTCAGCGCGAAATTGATGGCGAGATAGATGACGCCGGCGACGACGAAGACCTCGATCACCCGGTAGCTCTCCGAAATGATCTTGGCGGCGACACCGGTAATTTCCATCAGCGTGATAATCGAGGCGAGAGAGGTCGCCTTGACCATGGAGATCATCTCGTTGCCGTAGCCGGGCAGCGCCTGGCGAAGCGCCTGCGGCATGACGATGCGGCGGAAGATCATGAAGCGTCCCATGCCGCAGGCCCGCGCCGCCTCGATCTGGCCGTGAGCCACGGAAAGCAGCCCGCCGCGGATGATCTCGCTGGCATAGGCGGCCGTGTTCAGCATCAGCGCCAGCACCGCGCACCAGTAAGGCTCGCGAAGGAGCGGCCAGAAGATGCTGTGACGCACGGCCGGAAACTGGCTGAGACCGTAATAGATCAGGAAGATCTGCACGAGCAGCGGCGTTCCGCGGAACAGGAACACATAGGCGCGGGCAAAGAGATCGAGCGCGAGAATGTCTGACAGACGCGCAAGCGCAAGCCCCAGGGCCAGGACCGAGCCAAGCGCAATCGACGTCGCCGCGAGCTCCAGCGTCAGCGGCAGGGCCGCAAGCAGGCTCCAGAAGGTTTCGAGAGCGAACCGGATATCCATCAGCCCCTCCTGACGCCGCGCGAGAACCGGCGTTCGGTGACCTGGAGAACCAGGCCCGAGACCGTGGAAATCGCGAGATAGATCATCGCTGCGATGAAGAAGAAATCGAACGGGCGGCTGGTCGACCCGGCGCCGATCTGCGACTGGCGCAAGAGTTCGACGACACCGGTGACCGAGACCAGCGCCGATTCCTTCAGCACCACCTGCCAGACGTTACCGAGGCCGGGCAGCGCATGACGCAGCGTCAGCGGCGCGGTGATGCGCCGGAATTTGAGGAGCCGCCCCATGCCGCAGGCGGTTGCCGCCTCCAGCTCGCCCGGATGCACGGCGCGAAAGGCGCCGCGATAGACCTCGGTCTGCTGGGCACCGGAGGTGATGCCGACGGCAAGCGCACCGGCAAGGAAGCCCGGAAAGCTGACGAAGCCCTCCTGGCCGAAGAGCTGGCCGACCGCCGTCACCACGGCGCTGCCGCCGAAATAGAAGAGATAGATCACCAGCAGGTCGGGAATGCCGCGAAGGACGGTGGTATAGGCCTCCGCGCAGCCGCGAAGGAATGGGCTGCCGGAGATCTTCGCCCAGGCGCCGAAGATGCCGATGACGCCGCCGATCGCAAAACCTGCGATCGCGATCAGGATCGTCATCCACGCGCCGGCGGCCAGCGCCGGCCCCCAGCCGTCAGGCCCGAAGCTGATGATGTCGAGGAAACCGGGATTGCTCATGGAGACGATGGTCCCCGGCCAAATGCTTCGAATAACTGGCTGTTCATGGCTGGATGTCCGTTGAGTGGTCTCGGACGGGCCTTGCGGCCCGCCCTCCCAGGTCCATTGTTAGAACGAGGGCGTAAGATCGAGCTTGCTCCATTTTTCAGACAGCGCACGAATAACGCCTTCGGCCGCGGCCGCCTTGATCGCGTCGTCGAACTTCGTCTTCAGCTCAGTCTCCCCCTTGCGCATGCCCATCGCCACTTCCGTTGCCAACATCGCGCCCTTGACCAAAGGTCCGGTCATGGCGAGGTCCTCGTTGCCGGGCTTGGCGAGCATCGACGTTCCATAGACGCCGCTGTCGAACCCGGCATCGATGCGGCCAGCCTTGAGGTCGAGATCGCGTTCACCGGAGGTCTTATAGGCGCGCACCGTGACGGTCTTGCCGAAATAGGCGTTGATGAGCTGTTCCTGGCTGGTCGACTGCACGACGCCGACGGTCTTGCCGTCAAGCGCTTCGCCGATCGACTTCATGACGGGATCGGCCTTCGCCTTATCGTTGAGATTGAGGCGCTCGCCGGTCATTGGCAGCTCGGCGACCGGTCCGTCCTTGGCAATCAGGAAGGTCGCGACGCCGCTCGCATAGGGGACGGTGAAGTCGACGACCTGCTTGCGCTTCTCGTTGATGCCGAGCGTCATGATGAGATCGAACTTGCCGGCGTTAAGGCTGGGGATGAGGCTGGTCCATTCGCCCGTCATCAACTCGCATTCCACCTTGGCGCGGGTACAAACATCCTTGATCAAATCGACGTCGAATCCGGTGAGCTGGCCCTGGGAATCAAGCGCATTCCATGGCGGGAAGGCGCCTTCGATCCCAACCCGGACATGCGTCCAGTCCTTGGCCAGCGCCGACGTGGCGGTCAAGGAAAGGCCGGCCATGAAAATGGCGGCGATAAATCTGCTTCGTTTCATCTTTCAGTTCCCTTGTTTTTTGCCAGGCCCTTTGGTCGCTGGCTTTGCGATTGATCGATCCGCGCCTTCAGCGCGCGTGGTGTTTGACGGCGGCTGCCAGTGTTGCCCGCGCCTCCCGCAAGGCATGTGCGGCGAGGTTTCGGCATTGTCGCGCGTGCACGGCATAAAACGGCAGATCGGGCGAGCCCTGTGGCAGGTCGGCAAGCGCGCGCAGGCCGGCAAGCGATGGCCAGGCCGGGTGCGGCAGGGCGCTGTCGTGGCTGAAGCGGTGTCCGCTCGTGTAGTTGAGGGGCACAAGCAGACGGGACACCCGCATGAGAGAGCCGTTGATCGCTTCCAGCGCGTCCTCGCCGGCGCTCTCGGCCATCCTGCTCACCGCCTGTACCGCTTCCTCGAACGCACCGAGGCGCGAAAGCAAAATGTCGATGTCCATGCGGTCGCCGAGGCGGTCCTGGAGGGCCAGCAGTTCCTTCCTCATCGAAGCGGCGAAGGCGGTGTAGTCGAGCGGCAGCACCGGCGCAGTCAGCAGGCGCCACAGAACGTGCAGCACGATCGCCGTGTCGCGTTCAAGGTTGTCGAGGTCGATGTGCTCTGCCGTGTCGTGCGGCGTATGCCACCACCAGCCAAGCGCCGTCAGCATCTTGACGGGACCGGGCGGCTGGTGACTGAGGCTGCCGAACATCGACGGTATGCCAACGCCCCAGAACGACTGGTCCGCGGCGCGGCCGTGGCGGCGACCGGCATGGCGCTGTCCGCTGACCGCCTGGACCGCTTCAGCCGCAACGGATTTCAACTCGTCGATGACAGCCGAGTTGGTAAGCACGCTTGCCCCCTCGCCGCCGGTCGAATCGACATTGACATGGGCGACGCAGCGCCGATCGAGCTCGTCCCAATATTCGTCCGCATACCAGGCGGATCCCGAATAGCGCCCATGCGAATGGCCGGACCAGAAGCAGAGACGGAGGCCCCGCCGCCACGGGTCGCGCCGCTCGGCGAGCAGCCGTGCCGCCTCCAACATGGTGGCATTGGCGCCTCCGTTGTCCATGACCCCGTAGTGCCAGGTGTCATGATGGCCGGAAAACAGCACGAACGGCGCGTCGCCTGCTTCCTTTTCGGCGGGCAGCTCTGCCACGAGGATGGGCGTTTTGCGCCATCCGGTATCGACATCCGCCCAAAGCGACGCCAGCAAGATCTCGCCCGCTTGGCATTGCGCCCGTAGCCTCGCGCCGTCGTCGCGCGCGATCGTACAAACGACCGTCGTTGGAAGCTTCGACCGCGTCACCTGCGAGGGACTGCCCCATACCGGTGAAACGCACATTTCGTAGAGATGTTCGTTCGGGCTGATGTGAAGTTGGCCCAGGGCGCCATGTGCGCTTGCGAGCGCGGTCACTTCCTCGGTGGCAATGCCATCGACAAGAACGATCCTGCCTCTGACATCGACGGAGGCGAAGGCGGCCTCCTCGCCCTCGCCGACATAGACGACTGGCGCGCGGATGCCGTCGCTTGTCGTCGCAACCGACATCGAATGCGTGATGCAGCGCAGGTTTTCGCCGTTTGCCTCGACGCGAGCCTGTCCGGGCAGACTGATATAGGCGTCGTGGAACAGAAGCTCCGTGCGATAGCCGTAGGACGCCATCTCCCGTTCGAGATAACGGAAGCTCTCAAGTTCCTCAGGCGTTCCCGAGAGCTTGATGCGGCGGCCGAACTCGTCGATATGGCCAGCCAGCCGCTCTCGATCGGGTTGAGCTAGGTCAGGCATTGCGCTTCTCCGGCAGCGGCGGATCGACATCGTCCGGGATCGGGTTCACGAAAGGCGTGCCGTCCAGTCTCGCCGCGTGGTCGGCCTTGGCGGCGGCGATGAGCTCCGGATCGAGGATCAGCTCGAGCGCCGTGCTCGCCATCACCTTGGCCGCATGCTCCATGCCCTTGTGGGCGGCCGGCAGCTTGCCTTGCGCGACGAGCTGCCAGGAATGGCCGGGCGTGCCGATCGCGTAAGTTGCGCCGCGCATCTGCACCGTCGGCACCACCCAGCTCACCGTTCCGACATCGGTGGAGCCGACGAGGGTGCCGGCGCCGTTTCCGGGCGGAAAGATCGTGTCGCAGAGGGAAATGCCGCGGCGCAGCTTCAGCCCGAAGCGTTCGAAGGCAGAGGCGATATCCTCGTTGGTGAAGGTCTCCTGAAACCGTGCCGCCATCCTGCGGTCGTCGTCGTCGAACTGCGGCGGACCCAGATGCTCGAGCTGACGATGCATCAGCGCTTCCAGCGGTGTATTGCCGATCAGGTTGGCGTCGCCGCTGACGATCACGTCCGTGACCGTGGTGCCGGTCATCAGGGCAGCGCCCTTCGCGACGCTGCGGACCCGTTCGACGAGATCGAGCAGCTCCGGCAGGCTGCGGGCGCGGACGAGATAGCGCGCCTTGGCCCGGGCCTGCACCACGTTCGGCGCGTTGCCGCCCGTGTCCGTCACCGCATAGTGGATCCGCGCCGAGGACGGCATGTGCTCGCGCAGATAATTGACACCGACATTCATCAGCTCGAGCGCGTCCAGCGCACTGCGGCCAAGATGGGGTGCCGCCGAAGCATGCGACGCGCGGCCGCTGAAGCGGAAGTCGAGCTCGTTGCAGGCAAGCGAGATCGGGTTATTGACGCCGGCAAAGGGTGCGGGATGCCAGGAAATGGCGATATCGACATCGTCGAACACGCCGGCGCGCACCATGAACCCCTTGGACGAGCCGCCTTCTTCCGCCGGGCAGCCGTAATAGCGGACCCGCCCCTTGATGCCATGGGCGGCGAGATAGTCCTTGACCGCGGTTGCCGCCATCATCGAGCCGGCGCCGAGCAGATTGTGTCCGCAGCCGTGACCGTTGCCGCCCTCGGAGAGCGGCCGCTCTTTCGCGACACCGGCCTCCTGGCTCAAGCCCGGCAGCGCATCGAACTCGCCGAGGATGGCGATGACCGGTCCGCCCTCGCCTGCCTCGCCCATGACCGCCGTCGGCATCCCGGCGATGCCGCGCGACACGCGGAAACCCTCGGCTTCCAGCACCGCCGCATGCTCCGCCGAGGAGCGAAACTCCTCGTAGTTGGTTTCCGGCGTATCCCAGACCCGGTCGCTGAGCGCGAAAAACCGCTCGCGCTTGGCTTCGAGGAGGTCCCAGACGGCATCGGCGTTTTTCATCGTTTCTTGACTTCCGCAACAATAGTAACCAGAATTGGCGCCAATTTATGATAACATTTTTGGATACGCAAGAGGCTCCTGAAACATTTCGACCGATGTGCACAACGACGAATGGCCGGCGCGCAATGCCGGTCTCCGCATTGAATTGTTCAGGACAGCATCATAGTTTCTCCAAAAATGGAGCCAATTCCGCCGCGGCAACGGGTGGTGCGAGACGCTTCGGCAACGGGCGGCGACAGACGGAAAGAGAGTGTAAGGCAGAGATGAGCGACGATCTGATGGAAATGCTGGCGCCCGAGGAGAAGCCCGAGGAGAAGAAGGACGTCACCGACCTGTTGCTGCACGACATCCTGACCGGGACTTTGCCGGCCGGCACCTGGCTCAAGCAGATCGACCTGGAGCGCCGCTACGATTGCACGCGGCCGGAGGTGCGCCGGGCGCTCGACCGCCTGTCGCAGCGCCGGCTGGTGCAGCACAATCCGAACCGCGGCTATCAGGTCTACGAGCTCGACGACCAGCGCACGCGGGAGATCAGCGATATCCGCGTGATCCTGGAAACCGGCGTTGCGGACCGGATGATCGCCAATGCCACGCCGGCGGCCATCAGCGAATTGCGCGGGCTCGCGCGTCATTTCGACGAAATGTCGTTCCGCGGCTCCATCATGGAGCACTACGACGCCAACCTCGCCTTCCACCGCGCGCTTCTCATGCTTGCCGGCAATACCGAGCTCGTGGACGTCGTCGCCGAAATCCGCCAGCGCACGGTGTCAGCCCCGGTCTCGCAATGGCGCACACGGGCGCGCATCGAGCAATCGGCACGCGAGCACCATTTGATGGTCGATGCGCTGGAAGCGAGAGATCTCCCCGAGCTGAAGCGGCTGATCGAAATCCATATCCGCCAGGTGCCGATCAAGGCCTGAGCGTCTGCCTTTCGGCGCTTCGCCTTTCAGGCGCTGCCAGCCAACCACATCTGGTCCGTCGCAGTCGACAGCGGATGCGGCACTTCAGTTCGAATGCGAAGGCCAAGCCCGCTGTCAGGCCTCAACGAGGGCAATCGGGTCAGCGGTCATGCTGGGCCGCCTTTGACGTCATCGGAAGGTTTCACGAAGCCGAAAATTTCACCGTCACGCCGCGCTGGCGAAAATAAGCCTGCATCAGCTTCCTGCCGGAACGGTTGTTCTGCACGAGCCTGGCCGGGTCGAATACGGCTTCTTTCAAACCCGCCCGCGTCAACGCTGCCTTGAGAGTCGCGATATGCACGTCGATGTCGGCATTGTCCGCCTGGAGCGATTCATAAATGCGGTTTGTTGCATCGGCTACGGTCGGTTCGCTCACGATTTCACTCCTGTTGCTGTGTGGCTGGCGCTCGCCACATTCGTCGGCTTGACCCTATTGTGAAGAAAAATGCCAACGTCAATGGGTGACGATGGATTGGAGCATCGCGTCCGCGTTCGAAAATGCGGGCCCCGGAAGCGAACCGGAACCCAGCCCCTCGGTCGCGACGGCACGGCCGCTTCGCGCCAGACGCCGTTATCTGCCCGGCTCATTACGGGTCTGCTCAAGCTCGATAATGTTTCCTTCGGGATCGCGTGCATAGGCAATGAGATACGGCTTATCCTCCGCCCCAAAGTCCGTGATTTCGCCAATCTGGCTTCCACCCGCCTGAATGATCTCTGACAGCGCAACGCGAATATCTTCCATCTGGAATGACAGGTGCCCAAGGCCAGGCTCGTTCACCCTTGGCTGGCTCCGATCATGCATGATCTTGTGCTCATGGATTTCCAGGAAGGGGCGGTCGATTGCGGGGAATTTGAGCCAGATCGTGTAGATCTCGCAGTTGGCAATGCCATTGCCCCTCGACACCTTTTCTCCGGACAGCATCCTGGGCTCTCGAAGGGGCTCGCATTTCAAGACGTTCACGTAAAACGCGGCGAGCGCATCCGCGTCGCGGGCGACCAAGTTGATGTGGGCAAGCTTCATGTGGCGATCCTGGTGAGGCGGCAATCGTACAGACTGGCCGGGAAAGCAAAAGGGGCTGCCGTCGACCGACAGGAGCCCTGCTGCGAAGGCTAACCGCCGAACAGGATGGTCACCGCCACCAGAACGGCACCGATCGCCGTCATCGCAAAGGCCATCGGCCAGGGGCTGCGGCCCATATATTGACCGAGCCGCGCGCCGACGACGAAGAGCATGACGAGCGCGACCCCGTTGGAGACGCGCATGGCCAGGGCGACATCGTCGATCAAAAGGAATGGAATGCTGGGCGGCAGCGTCGAGGTGACGACGAGCAGGAAGATGGCGAAGGCTGCCTTGACGTCATGCCCGGCGACCGCCCGGTGCCTGGGGTCGGATGCAAGTGCCCTCACCCGCAAAAGCAACGCTTCCGTTTCCTTTGGCGAAGAGACACGGCGCACGTCGTCGGGCAGGCTTTCCAGGAACATCTCGCGGGCACGATCAAGCGGCTCGCGCCGGAGAGCGTCGAGAAAGCCGCGGCGGCGCACCCGCTCGACCGCCGTCGTCAGCACATACATGACGCCATCGACAATGCCCCAGGCGATGTTGCAGCCGAAGGCGGCGGCGAGCACCACATTGACCCCGCCCTCACTACCCGTGACCGTGCTCATCGTCCCCGTGAAGGAAAGCGCCATCAGCAGCCCGAAGATGATCTCCGAGAGGCGATTGATCGGATCGAGAACGGGGCGCGGTTGCTCGCTCAAGGCTCAGCGTCTCCCAAGAGGCGGAAGGGCTGCTGGCAGCGCTCGGGAGACGACAAACCGCATGCGGCCTCCCTATTGCATCTGCAGTTCGGCGAAGGCGTCACGCACATGGTCGGCCACCGCCAGCACCGGCGCCGGCGCATCATTGATCACCTGCAGGCCGATATTGTAGTGGCCGAGATCCGGCAGGCCGTCGCGCTCGCCGAGCTGCACCATTTCGCCCTGGACGAGGTAGCGCGGCAGCGGCGCGATCGCGAGGCCGGCAAGAACGGCGGCGCGCTGGCCGGTCGTATAGGCACTGAGAAAGGCTATGCGGAACTTGCGGCCCGCGCGCGACAGTTTCTCCACCGCATCGGCCCGCCAGACGCAGCCATCCTCCCACATCGATACCGGCAGCGGATCCTTGAGATGGGCGTTGCCGCATTTGGCGCCGGCCCAGACCAGCTTCTCCTGCATCAGGATTTCACCGTTTTTCGGCGTTCCCTCGGTCAGGCTGTTGAAGATGGCGATGTCCAGCCGATGCTCGTCGACCTTCTTGCGCATGGCGTTGCTCATGCCGATCGATACGTCGATCGTCACGTTCGGATAGGACTCTGCGAAACGCTTCAGCACCTCCGGCAGGATGCGCTCGCCGACATCTTCGGGCGCACCGACGCGCACGACGCCATTCATGTCCGGCAGCAGGAAACGCGACACCGTTTCATTGTTGAGCGACAGCAGCCGGCGGGCATAGCCGAGCAGCGTTTCCCCCTTCGGCGTCAGGGTCACCGAGCGCGCGTCACGCAGGAAAAGCGTGCAGCTCAGCATCTCCTCAAGCTTCTTGATCTGCATCGAGACGGCAGACGGCGTGCGGTAGACGGTCTCGGCGGCGGTGGTGAAATTGCCGGTCTCGGCAATGGCGACGAAGGTCTTCAGCACGTCCATTTCAAGAAGCGGAAGCGCGTGGCGCATCATCATGTTCATGGCGGCATCCTCGATCAGAAAAACTGAAAGATTGGTTCACTTCATTTCGTTTGATTGAACATCACCGATGCCCGATAGTCAAGCTCAAGGACGACGAAGGAAGGAGAAACCCATGTCCGCCGCCCAGCTTGTTATCACCACGCCCAACAGTTCCCTCCGTAACAGTGCTGCTTCGCAGACAATGGTAGAAAGGGGGTATAGCAGGAGCAACGACATGGTCCTCACCGCCCTTACCCAAATGATCGCCGTACTCGACGGCGTTATCCGCCAGAGACGTGAACGGCAGATCGCCCGAAATCGGGTGGAAGCCCGGCGCGAACTGGCCAAACTGCCCCAGAGGGTTCGCGACGACGTGATGTTTGCAGACCCGCTAATCAATCACCATGTTTGATGAAAGGCATCAAACATATTCGTTGGAATGATAGATCAGGTTGCGCCATAGATAGCGTCATGGTCGCGACCTGCTGAGACACTCAGAAGGAGCCATGAAATGTCCAACATCCATTTTTCATCGGCCTCGGAACGGGCATCCTCCCACTCGTCCCTTCCGGGTCTCTTCAACCTGCGTGTCCGTGCCTGGGCGGCGTGGAAGCGTCACCGCCAGGAACGGGCGCTCGAAAACCTGTCCTATGACACGCTGAAGGACATCGGCTTCCCGTCGGTCGACGATGCGGTGCATAAGAGCGAACAATGAAGGATGCGTCAGCTGCCCTGGGGCAGCCGAGCAGCCGGATTGAATGAAGGGCATCGCCGAGAAGGCGGTGCCTTTTTCTTTGGAGCGGCACCTTTCGAGAGCGTGGCCTGGCCGCGACGATCAGTTCAACTCGAAAATCCGGCAGGCGCGGAAGCCGAAGACCCTGCCCATTTTTGCCGCTCGCAGCGCCTGGGTGAGCCGATCACTCAGAAAGAATATTCGCTTTAAGGGCGGGCTCACCCACAAATCCGCGCCGTTGCGCGCCGTCGCGCTGACGGCGACCTCGTCGTCCTGGAGATCTGGCCACATCCTGAAACCGCCAATACCGTATTCAATTACCTTCTGTGAATACTCACGCAGGAAAGCATCCTTGCGCTCGCCGATATTGAGACAAAAATACTCGCCCTCCACCGGCGTTTTGCGGTCATGCTGAAAAAGCTTGATCGGATAGAGCGAGGAATGGCCGAGATCGAATTGCCGCAGGATATCGGCACAGGCCGCCGAAACCACGACCGCGCCTGCGGCAAGCACGAGATCCGCCTGCTTCTTTTCCTTCTTGTCGGGATATTCGGCGAAGATCTCCTTTGGGAAATGCTCGGCGGACATCCGCTCGCCCGCTTGGTTCAATTCGGCCATCTGGCCAAGGCTCATCCCCGTCGGCAGCGGATCAGCGGTAAACCCTTTTATCCGCGTTGAGTCCATGAAGGCGCGGCTGACCCAGACCTGGACGTTTTTCGATTGCGCCATACCGGCATGCCCCCGCCCGAATGTTTCAGAGACGCCACGAGCAACACTCCGGACGAGACGCGGCACCAAGCCGTGAGGTGCTCCAAGGCAGCGCCACCGACCGGTGATTGCATGCGACAACAATCACTACCATTTAACATTTGCTAATACAATCAATGCATGTCTTGCCTACGCAAGACCCGGTCTGATTGAAGAATTGAGGATCCCAAGTCGGCGATTTGCTTTCGATCCGCGCGCCGGGGACCCAAGGACAGGCTGAGAGCGTCTTTGGCTGATCCGCTGGCGCGGGTCCGGGTTGTCGTTGCAGCAAGTCCAAATCATGACCGGCGGAGCGCGACTTGCCTCATACCGACACCCCGCTTCCGCAGCGAAAACGTCGCAATCGGCAAACACAACCCTGGAGCGCGTATTGCGATTATTGCGTATCTCTGGCAGTTCTTGTCAGATAACGTCAGCAGCGCTGGAAAAACTGTCGCTTTCCTTACAAAAGCCTGAAAGATCCACCGAACCGCCTTTTGCCGCCCGATGTCGCAATGCGAAATCACTTTGCGGTCGCGGCTTTCCATGTCAATGTCGCAAATAGACAAGCCGAACAGTATCTTCCAAGCGACGAATATACCCGCATCGCCAAGCATGGGAAGCCTCATGAACAAGCCACTGACCAAAAAGCGTTCTCTCGTCTTCTTCCTGGTGCCGAACTTTTCCATGCTGCCCTTTTCGGCGGCGATCGAAACGCTCCGCATCGCCAACCGCATGCTCGGCTACGAGGCCTATACCTGGCGCCTCGCTTCGACCGACGGCGAAAAGGTCCTGTCGTCGAGCGGCATCGCGCTCGAGGTCAACTCGTCGCTGGCCGACGAACGCAAGTTCCTCGGCGGCGAAAACCGCCCATCGATGGTGCTGGTCTGTTCCGGCATCTATGTCGAGGACTTCAACAACAAGTCGGTCAATGCCTGGCTGCGCGAGGTCTATAACCGCGGCGTCGCCGTCGGCAGCCTCTGTACGGGCGCGCATGTGCTGGCTTCGGCCGGCCTGTTGACCGGCAAGCGCTGCGCCATCCACTGGGAAAACCTGCCGGGCTTCTCCGAAAGCTTCCCGCAGGCGGAAGTCTATGCCGACCTCTACGAGATCGACAGCAACATCTACACCTGCGCCGGCGGCACCGCCTCGCTCGACATGATGCTGAACCTGATCGACCAGGACTTCGGCGAGAACCTCGTCAACCGCGTCTGCGAGCAGGCGCTGACCGACCGCGTGCGGGGCCCGCATGACCGCCAGCGCCTACCGCTGCGCGCCCGCCTCGGCGTGCAGAACGCCAAGGTGCTGTCGATCATCGAGCTGATGGAAGCCAACCTCGCCGAGCCGCTGTCGCTTCTGGAAATCGCCGAGGGCGCAGACCTTTCGCGCCGCCAGATCGAGCGGCTGTTCCGCCAGGAAATGGGCCGGTCACCGGCCCGCTACTACCTGGAGATCCGGCTCGATCGTGCCCGGCACCTGCTGATCCAGTCGTCGATGCCGGTGGTCGAGGTGGCCGTTGCCTGCGGCTTCGTCTCCGCCTCGCACTTCTCCAAGTGTTATCGCGAACTCTACAACCGCTCGCCCCAGCAGGAGCGCGCCGACCGCAAGCTGACGCTGCAGATGGCGCGGTAACAGCCTGATAGAGACAGGCTGAAGGGCGGAGCAATCCGCCCTTCAGTATTTTCGCGACATCGACGCCGATAACTTGCAAGGGCGAAGACAGACACGCTCGCCTGCGCAACCCTAAGAAAATAATTTACGAAAACACAACCAGGAACGTCCTAATCTCCGCCCCTGCTGGTGCGGAGTTTTTTATGAGAGATTTTCTTGAGCCTCGTCTGTTCCTGATCGCGGAAACGGTCTTTTCCTATGCGGCACTTTTGCTCACGGCATCCGTCGCCGGCTTTCCGGTAAACTTTGAAGAATGGCCCTACGGCGTCGCGGTCCTGGCAGCCATCATCTTTGCGGCGGACGTCCTTGCCCTGCGCTTCAAATTCTACACCCTTCGAACGGCGATCGAATGTTGCGGTTTCGGCGTACTGCTCATCGTCCCGATCACGCTTTCGACCTACCTCGCCACCTGGATGAATTTCCCGCTTGCCGATCTCCAGCTTTCCAGGTGGGACCGGTCGCTTGGGGTCAACTGGACCGCGATGATGGGCTGGATCGATCAGCACCCGCTGCTGGCCGAGGCGCTGAACAAGGCCTATCGCTCCTTCGCCTTGCAGCTTCTGATCTTCCCCTTGCTGCTCGCCTTGGCCGGCAAACACGTAAGAGCCTATCAGATGGTCGCCGCCTACGGCCTGCTATGCTTCCTGTCGAGCGCGGTCTCCATCTCTTTCCCGGCGCTTGGGACCTATTCCCACTACCAGTTCGATGCGCGCAGCCTCGAACACATCGACGCCACCTACGGGTATTTCTTCCTTGAGCAGTTCCACGCGGTGCGCAACGATCCCGGCTTCGTGTGGCGGCTGAAGGAAAGCATGGGTATCGTCACATTTCCGTCGGTGCATGCGGCCGTCGCAGTCCTCTGCGCCTGGGCGCTGTGGCCACTGATCTGGCTTCGTTATCCCGCACTGCTCTTGAACCTCGCAATGGGCTTCTCCGCGATCCCTGCAGGCAGTCACTACGCCGTCGATGTCATCGCCGGGGTCGCGGTCGCTCTCGCCGCAATCGGCGCGGTCACATATGTCACGAGCCCGTCGCGGCGGGAGTTGCCGAGCTTGTCCGGACCGGCCCCTGCCGCGTCGGCGATCGCCCGATGATGAAGCAGGGAGTTGATCCTGCCCGCGGCCAACCGCCGCTTGCACGCCGGCTCATTTTCGGTTGAATGGCTGCCACGTCCAAAACGCGAGGAGCACGTCGCTGATGGCACCGGTTGAGATCGACCCCGCAAAGGTCCACGAATTCAAGGACTTCCAGAGCTTCTACGATTGGCTCGGCGTCCATCACCGGAGCGAGGACGAGGTCTGGATCAAGATCCACAAGGTAGTTCCGGCCTGCCCTCGATCACGCCCAAGGAGGCGATCGACGTGGTGCTTTGCTGGGGTTGGATCGACGGCGTGCGCAAGGGGCTGGACGACAAGAGCTTCCTGCAACGCTACTCGCCGCGCGGCAGGAAAAGCATCTGGAGCAAGATCAACGTCGACAACGTCGCGCGGCTGGTCAAGGAAGGCCGCATGACGGAACACGGCCTGCGCCAGGTGGACGCCGCCAAGGCCGATGGACGCTGGGACCGCGCCTATGCCAGCGGCAAGGACCTGAAGATTCCCGACGACCTGCAGGCGGCGATCGACGCCGAACCGCTGGCAAAGGCGATGCTCGCCAAGCTGAGCGAGCAGAACCGCTTCGCGCTTGCCTTCCGCACCCACAACATGAAGACGGAGGCCGGCCGCAAGAAGAAGATCGAGACTTTCGTCGAGATGCTGAAGCGCGGCGAGACGATCTATCCGCAGGGACGGAAGTGAAGCGGCTGCCCCGGCCATCACGCGCCGTCATGACGGTCGGGACAGCCACTCCCGATTCTTAAACCTGACCGTGAAACGCCCGCTCCAGTTCGGCGATATCGGGCTTGATCATGCCGAGCATGGCCTCCGCCGCACGCTTGGCGCGCACGCGGTCGGAATGGGCGATCATGTCGCCCATCACGCGCGGGGCGATCTGCCAGCACAGGCCCCAGCGGTCGCGGATCCAGCCGCATTGCTCGGGTTCTCCGCCATTTTCGAGGATCGCGTTCCACAGCCGGTCGATCTCCTCCTGGGTGTCGCACTGGATCATGATCGAGAAGGAATGATTGAATGGATCGAGCGGCCCGGCTTCAAGCGCCAGGAATTCCTGCTTGCCGAGCGTGAACTCGATGATCTTGACGCTGTCGGGCGGCCCGCTCGGGCTCTCGGCCGGCAATGTGGCGATGCGGGTGATCGCCGAATTGGGAACGAGCGATACGTAGAATTCGACCGCCTCGCGCGCCTCCTTCTCGAACCAGAGATTAGAAACAACATTCTTCATGCGTCGGCTCCTCTTCGTCCCGCTTGACCATGCGCGGGTAACCGAAGGACGTTCGACTTCGTTCCAAGCCGACAGGTTGGGCGATGGATTTTTCGTGACGGCGGCCCAACGGTTCCGTCAGAGGGCCTGAAACACGTCGCGAAGTTTCAGTCTTGCTTCCCGCGCTTCAGGTTTTTGACTTGGCGCATGTCGTGACCGCAAAACCGCTACGCACTTTTGCGTGGTGGTTTTAGGACGCCAGCGCGTCGAGAAGCGCGAGTTCGGAGATCACCCGGTTCCGGCCCGCATGTTTCGCCATGTAGAGAAACTGGTCGGCGGCGTGCAGGTAGTTTTCGAAGGATTCTGCCGTCTCGATGGTGGCAAGCCCGATCGAGACGGTGATCGTCAGTTCCTCGTCGTCGGCAACGATCCGCGATTTCGCCAGTTCCAATCTCAGCGCATCGCAAAAGGCAAAGGCGCGCCGTACGTCGCAGCCGTTGAAGAGAATGCCGAACTCCTCGCCGCCGAGGCGCGCGAGCAGGTGTTCCTCCCCCACCAGCGCCGCCAGGCGCTTGGCCACGTGCTTCAGCACGATGTCGCCGATCTCGTGGCCATAGGTGTCGTTGAGCCGCTTGAAATGGTCGATGTCGAGCACGGCGATCGCGGTCGGCTCGCCGCGCCTCAGGCACTGCTCCACCAGGCGCGGACCGGCGAGGAAGAAATGCCGGCGGTTGTAGAGGTCGGTGAGGTAGTCGCTCGCCGCCTGCCGCTGCAGGGTCTGCAGGCGCTTCTGCACGCCGGCGGCTTGCGCGATGCGGCCGTTGAACTCCGCTTCGAGGAACGGTTTCTGGATGAAGTCGGTGCCGCCCGCCTCCAGGAACCGGGCGCCGGCGCGCCTGTCGCCGCTGTCGGAAAGGCCGATCACCGGCAGCGCGCCGTCGCCCAGCCGGCGCTCCACTTCGGCAAGCAGTGACGCACCGGACATGTCGGCGAGATCGAGATCGGTGACGACGAGATCGACCGCCTCGCCGCTGTCGAGCACCTGCAGCGCGTCGGCCGCGGACGCGACCTCGCAGACGGAGATCCGCTGCCTTCTCAGGATACCGACAAGTTCACTGCGCGAGGCGGCATCGGAATCGGCGAGCAACACCGTCGTCTTGCCGTTGGTGAGCGCCCGGTCGACGGCGCCAATCAAAAGGTTGATCGATTCCGGCTGGTGCTTGATGACGCAATCGAGCACGCCGCGCGACAGGATCTCTTCGCGCGTATGGTCGTTGAAGGCCGCGGTAAAGACGACGGCCGGCACCTGATTTTCAAGGACGAATTCGAGCGCCTCGCAATTGGGCGCATCCGGCAGGTTGAGATCGAGCACCGCAAGCGAGAAGCTTTCCGGCGCCTGTTCCAGCGTTTGCTTGAGCGCCGCAAGCGAGTTGCAATGGGCGACGCGGATGCCGTGGACGGACTCCAGTCCGTATTTCAGCGCCGTCGCGAACATCCGGGAGTCTTCGACAAGCAGCATGCGCTTGTCGCTGTGCTTTTGCACAGAGTTCACCCGGCCCGGCGTGCGGCGCAATCTCACGTCCCTGCAACCCCTCTCGAGCCGCAGGCGTGCTTCCCCCAAGGGGTGACGCTGGCTCCTGATATGTGAATAAACCCCGTCACCGGCCGCACCGGCCCTTTGGCCGGCGTGATCTGGTGTGACCGGGCTCCCCGCTCCTGCTGCGGCGGATTGAAGACCGATCGGATTGCAATTTCGTTAATGCAGCAACCTGAGCGCGGGAGTTCGCGCCCTTTGCCATAATATTTTGGGGATTATTTCTCGTATCAGGCAGAAGTCTGCGCCGGAACCCTTACTTTTTCGCTGAGCGTGCGGATCTTCGTCAGCGTGTCCAGGTTCTGGTTGACGCGACAGTAGAATTCCTCGTTGACGAAAGGACGAACGACGAAGTCGTTGCCGCCCGCTTTCAGGAAGCGCGCCGACAGCAGCCGGTTGGTGGACGACGAGACGCCGATGATGCGCAACTGATGCGGTCCATAGGAACCGCGGATGCGCCGCGTCAGTTCGAAGCCGTCGATATCGGGCATGTTGTAGTCGGTAATGACGAGGCCGATATCGGGGTTGTTCTTGAGAAGTTCGAGCGCAGCCGCGCCGCTGTCGGCCGAGCTGGTGCGGAAATTGTAGCGCTTGAGCTGCGTCGTCAGCAGCGCGCGCGCCGTCGGGCTGTCATCGACGATCAGCACGTGGTGCTTGTGGTTGGTGAGGAAGCGGCAGACGGATTCCGCCAGCATGTCGACGGCAAAGACGCTGTCCTTGATGACGTAATCGACGATCTCCTTGGCGAGGATCTTCTCGCGTGTCGACTCCTGGAAGGAGCCGGTGAAGACGATGGTCGGCACGCTCATGTCGATCAGATAGTTGAGCGCCTCGCCATTCTCCGCCCCCGGGAGGTTGATGTTGGAGATGGCGAGCGACGCCGGAAAAGTCGCGTTTTCGACGGCAAACTGCAGGTCGTCATAGTCGCGGCAGACGATGACATCGATGTCGAACAGCTCTTTCAGCCGCTTCGAGACCATCGACGAGAAGAGGTTGGAGTCCTCGGCCAGCACGATACGGTGCTCGCCAAGGGATTCGCCGGAATAGTACATTCCGGAAATGCCAAAAAACGACATTGAACGCCTATGTGAAAGAGTGTCCCCCTACAGCGCCCAAGCGTTCCTCATGCCCGCAAAGTCACTGTAACTTGCAGCCGCCATGCTAGAGGAGAAAGGCTTTCTCTGATGTTAATGGGCGGCCGGCGAAATGACGCCGTCGGGTGTCGGGATGGACTTCGCGGTCGCTCCCGGCGCAGCACTACCGTCAGCCCTTGGGTGTCTGGCCGCGCCGCGCCTCGGCCGTCTTGCGAATGACTTCGGCGATCTCCGGATTGCTGCTCGACAGCATCTGGAAATCCTCCGAATAGAGCGACAGCAGCGAGACCTCCGTGGCGGCGCTGACGGTCGCCGATCGTGGCTCGCCCGAAATCAGCGCCATCTCGCCGAAGAAGCTGCCGGGGCCGAGCTCGACCGGTGTCGGCGAAGGTGTGGCGATGCTCACGCGTCCCTCGACGATGAAGTACATCTGGTCGCCCGCCTCGCCCTTGCGGCAGATGACGGCGCCGGCGGGCACCACCCGTGGGCGCAGCGCCCTGACGATTTCGACGAAGGCGGCCGAACCGAGCTTCTGGAACAGCGGCACCGCCGCCACCAACTGCCAATTGCGCACGAAATCCTGGCGGCGCACCTCTTCGAAGAAGCCGGTGGCGAGAATGCCGGCCCAGAGCGCGAAGATGCCGATGCCGCTCATCATCACCAGCCCGGCGAGCACCCGCCCGGCCAGCGTCTGTGGGATCTCGTCGCCATAGCCGGTGGTGGAAAGCGTGACCACCGCCCACCACATGGCCTGGGGAATGCTGCCGAACTTGTCCGGCTGGACATCCCGCTCGATGAGATAGGCGATCAGCGATGCACCGAAGAGGACGATGCCGAAGAGCGAGGTGACGCCGACGAGACTGGGGGCGGCGCGTGACACGACCCGGCCCAGCAGCCGGAAGAAGGTGGAATGGCGCAGCGGCTTCAACAGCCAGATGCCGCAATAAAGGCTCTGATCCTTCGGGCCGGCAAGGAGGAAGCCGGCAAGCGGAACGATGACGGCCAGGAGATCGATCGTGATTTCGGACATCGTCGCACGACCGTCCTTCGTCCGCAGCGCGACCAGCGTGTCGGCCAGTTGCAGCGCATAGACGGCCCAGATACCGGCGAGGAACCCCTCGAGGGCAAGCCGCGCGCCGGCGCCAAAGTTCGGCGCGGTCAGCGCGGCAACCACGATGAGACCCGCCGCCGCCAAAAGGCCATTGGCAACGTCCGATATCCTCAACAATGGCCGTGCCGACATACACTCCCCCAAGCAGCCCGCGACTTCACACGCAACGCGGCACCGCAGCAACGCCTTGATCTAAAGCACAATCCTACTCTTGAATCGATGCTCATTTAAGGGAAGCGAAAAATGGAAACGCGCATCCGTTCGGCCGCTTCGTCGCGTCTCTAAGAGCCAATGTCCGCCGTCGACAAGATGCCGTTCCGTATCCGGCAGGCGCAGATAAGCCCCGCCGACTTCTCCGGCATGGAATGTCGTTCGGCACCCGAACGATTAGGACCAGAGCGCCGGTATTCGCAAGACGCAGGCAGGCGCTTGCCTTCATATCCGGTCTTCTTCGTATTGCGCGGCTCCCTCGACGGGCCTCAGCCATGGCTCGCGGCGCTTGATCCAGAGCTCGTAGCTCGGCACAAGCGGCGTCGGCGCTTCGGACAGGATGCCAAGCTTGACTTCCGCCTCCTGGTCGTCGGCCGAGAAGACGCGCGAACCGCAACGGGGACAGAAGCGGCGCCCCTGGAACACCGAGGTCTCGCCGGTGTGTTCGAAGCGATCGGCAGGCCAGATGCCATAGAAGGTGAAGGCCGAGCCGCTTTCCCGCCGGCAGTCGGTGCAGTGGCAGATACCGACCCGCATTGGGTCACCGTGCACCGAAACCCGCACCTGGCCGCAAAGGCACTTTCCCGAGAGCATCGTCATGACCTTATCCTGTCGCGCAACGGCTGATGTCAGACCGGGAAACGACGCACGCGGGCGTTGGGTTCCCGCAACGGCGGTCTTTAAAGCGATCTCAGCGCGCGATGCCGTGCTTGGTCCCGCAGGCCTGGTGTCGGCAGGGAACTTTTCGCCTTTCCACGTCTTCTGCGGGTATTCCGATGGAGGACGCGAACATGCATGCCGAAAGACAGGAGATCATCGACCTCGAACAGGAATTCTGGCGAACCATTATGGAGAAGGATACCGAGGCGTCCGTGGCGATGCTGCCCGAACGGTCGATCGTCGTCGGTGCGCAAGGTGCAGCCGTGCTCAGCCGGGACGACTACCGCCGGATGGCCGAGCAGGCCGAGGGCTCCTGGAGCCTCAGATCGTTCCAGCTCGACGACGTCAGCGTCATCTTTCCGCGGGAGGACGTGGCCGTCATCGCCTACACGGTAACCGAAGAGATGGAGGTCGACGGGCAGCCCCTGACATTGAAGGCCGCCGACGCCACGACCTGGATCCGCGAGAACGGCGGATGGGTGGCCGCGCTGCACACGGAATCGGTACGCGGCGATCCCTTCGGCCGCGACCGGAAGGCGGCGTAGAGCACGTCTTCTTCGACCGCGGAATGGACCCTGCGCGGCGAGGCTCCTCATTGGCCTCGTCGCCAGGCGGACTGCAGCGACGGCAAAGGCGGCCCGCGCCCATCTCCGGCACCCGAACCTACCCCGACAAACCGGCTGCCCCGCCGGTCTTTTCAGTGTAGGATACCGCCATGAGTGAAGCTCAGCCTCTCTTCGACATGCTGCGCCAAACCGTGCAGCCTGAGATCGCCGACGTGTTGGAGCGCTTTGTTCGGGAAGCGCCGGACCGCAAGCTCTGCCGCGTCAATGCGTTGGCCTTCGCCGCCGAGCACGGGCTGAACGAGGAAAGGACGATCGCCGCTTTCCTGCACGCGTCCCGCCTCGGCCTCTTCGAACTCTCCTGGAACGTGCTCTGCCCCGGCTGCGGCGGCGTGCTCGACGCCAATACCTCGCTGAAGACCGTGCAGAGCGACACCTATACCTGCTCGCTCTGCGCTGCCGGCTATGAGCCGACGCTCGACGAGATGGTGGAGGTCACCTTCACCGTGAACCCGCGGGTGCGCCATATCGGGGCCCACAGCCCGCACGAGCTTCCGCCCTTCGAATATTTCCGCCAGATCTACTGGGGCTCCGGCATCGAGCTGCCGGAAGAGGACTACGAAGCCAGGATCGACGATTTCGTGCTGGAGGCGCTGGAACTGCCGCCCGGCGAAAAGGCCGTCATCTCGCTGCAACTGCCGGCGGAGTTCATCATCATCTTCGAACCGGTAACGCATGCCGCACAGTTCATCGACGTCAAGGGCGAGCCGACGAAGGAGCGGCGCACCCTGTCGCTCGTCTTCGATCGCGGCCATCGCCACGACGAGGCGCTGACCATGCAGCCGGGACCGCTGCGCATCCAGGTGGAAAACCATACGGATGTCCGCACCCTGCCCTCGGTGTGCGCCGCCAACGACGCCCTGCACGATATCCTCGGCCGTCGCCGGCCGTTCCTGACGGCCAAGCGGCTGCTTTCCAACCAGACCTTCCGCGATATCTACCGCACCGACACGATCGATGTTGACCAAAGGCTGAAGATCACCAGCCTCACCTTCCTCTTTTCCGATCTGCGCGGCTCCACCGAGCTTTACGAACGGGTCGGCGATCTCGCGGCCTTCGATCTGGTGAAGACCCATTTCAGCGTCGTCAACGAGATCGTTGCCGCCGAAGCCGGCGCCGTGGTCAAGACGATCGGCGATGCCGTGATGGCAACCTTCCCGACACCGGATCGGGCGGTTGCGGCGGCCATGCGCATGCGCGACGCGATGCGCAAGTTGAACGAGGATCGGGGCTCCGAGGATCTGCTCTTGAAGATCGGCATTCACGAGGGACCGTGCATCGCCGTCAGCCTCAACGAGCGCCAGGATTATTTCGGCCAGACGGTCAACATCGCCTCGCGCGTCCAGCATCTCGCGAGCTCGCGCGAGATCTTCGCCACCAGTTCCGTGCTCGACGACCCGCGCGCCTCGAACCTCCTCAGCGATCGCGGCCTCAATCCGCAGTCGCACAATGTCGCGCTACGCGGCATCACCAACGAGATCAGCATATTTTCGATCCCGTGAACCCGGCGGCTCTTCGGAATTGCGCGAGACCCGTCGCGCAAAACTGCGCAGCGGGTTTGTGCGATAGGCGACAGTTCAGGCGCAAGGCGCGAAACCGAGAGATCGCGCCGCGCTTCAGACCACCGGCGGTATCAGCGTCAGCACCTCACCGTCATCAGGGATCACCAGTTTCGTCAAGGGGATGCCATGGGCATCGGCGGCTGCCCTGAGCTCTCTCCGGCTGAGCGTCGCGTGATCGAGCGCCTCCATGTGCGCGGCGATGACGATGCCGTTCTTCGCCATCTCGCAGACCTTGATCGTCTGCTCGGCATCCATGACGATGAGATCGCCGTTCCAGCGCGCGGCGCAGGAATGGGTGACGATGATGTCCGGCCTGGTTTCGCGGATCGTCGTCTCGACGGGCGGATAGAAGACCGTGTCGCCGGCCCAGTAGACCGTCGGTTCGCCTTTCGCCTCGAGGCTGAAACCGATGACGGGCCCCATGTCCTGGACGACAGGACCAAGCCCATGGCTGCCATCGCGCCGGGTCAGCGTCAGGCCCTGCCAACTGGCTTTGCCGGAGAGCGGCGTGACGTCGCGGAATCCGGCTGCACGTATCGCTTCCTCGTCGCCCGGCTGGCAGAAGATCGGCAGGCCCTTCGGCACCCGCTCCTTGGCGGTATCGTCGAGATGGTCCTCATGCAGATGCGAGATGATGACGAGTTCGACACCCGCGAGGATCTCGTCGATCGCGACAGGCAGTTCGACCAGCGGATTGGGGGACCGCCCGGCAAAGGACGGCAGGCTGTGTTTCGGCCCAAGGAACGGATCGACGAGCACCGTGTGCCCGGCATAGTCGAGCTTGAGGGTAGCGTTGCGGATAAGCTGGAGTTTCATGGGAGCCTCTTTCTGCCGGTAGCTGCCGACGATCCTTGCCAAAGTCGCGGCGATTTTCAGGCCCGAAAGTCGGACACGGCCGCAGCTTTCAGGATCGCGTTGACGCGACCAAGCGCATGAAACCTAAAATTGCAACCACAGTTTGAAGGCCGCCTTAATCCCACCATTCTAACCTACCCGCGAGATCACTGACAGGAGAATGGATGTGCAAGGCACTATCAGCGGCGTAAGATATGGACGTGCGTGGGGGCTCCGACTTGGACTGCTGCTTGGCTTCACCTTTGCTTTCCCCTTCCTGGTCTATGCCCTCGTTCACAGCTCCGGCGCCAGCGCAATACCGGGCGCCGCGGGTGCGCTGGCCGTCGTCCTTGGCGTCTATCTGAAGCCACTCGCCTACCTGCTGTTCGCGGCATCCATCGCAACGATTTCGATCGCGCGAGCAAGGTCAGCGGGGATGCCGGGCAAAATCGGCGCCTACATCGCGCTTCTTGTATTGGCCGACCTCCCCTTCGGCATCGTGTTCGGATCGCATTGGGGAGTGGCTTTTGCGACCGGCCTATACGTGCAACCGCCCTTCTCGTTCGTCGCCGCATTGATCGCCGGCGTCACTCTTTGCCTAGTGCGCGATCCAACCGGGCCAATGACGGGCCACTATTCAATGGCCTACCGCCTGTGGTCGTGGCTGTTGATCTTTATGATGGCGATCGGCCTTATCGAGTTTCTTCTTCACTTCTGGCATTCGTTTTTCGGACTGTCGGGGCTGAGCGTCAGACGGTGGCTACAGCGCGGCGTCAGCTATCTGCAGTTTTTCACGTTCTATCCGAGCCTGCCGCTGGCGCTGTTGATTGCGGCCTCCACCGGCGTCGTTCGCAGCAGTCGCGAAAAGTCCGACGGACCACTCGACATGGAGCGGCCGAATAGCCAAGCGTGAGCGGGCGTTGGCGAACCCGGCCAACATTGAGACCAAGGCCCGCCGGTCGACGGTCGGACATCCTGCCTGAGCCAATCAGTGATTGATGTCGCCCGCCGAAGATCTCTCCCACCGCAGACCTTTCCTCTCACCGCCAGCCGCAGTCCCACGGCTGCCCCCTCGCCGCCCGGTGGCAGGCAAAGGCGCGGCCGCAGGAATGCGTCGCGGTGATCGTCGTCCTCCCGTGTCCCGACCCGCGGGCGAACATCTGCCGGAAAGCGACGTCCGCATTGGCAGGGCAATTGGCAAAACTCTTCTTCTGCAGCTCGGCCGGCGGGATGATCGTTCGTGTGCCGGTGCTTTTCGTCGGTGTCTTGGTGGAGCCCTGGGTCTCACTCGGTTGCGGCAGCTTCGCCTCGCGCCGGGTCGTCACGCAGCGGCCGCCCTTTGCCTCCTGGTTGCGCGCGCAGACGAGCGGACACACCCGCTCCTTCTCGGCCTTCAGGCGTTCGAGCACGTCGCCGGAGGGGTCGAGCGTCGCAAGTTCGAGTTTGCCGTACTTGGCGAACGCTTCCAGCGCCTTGCGGCTGCCGGCGCCCCAGACCCCATCCTCGCTGCCGGCCCGACAGCCGAGCCTGTTCAGCTCCTGCTGGACCGAGCGGGCCAGTGCGCGATCGTCGGCACCCGCCTCGGCTGCAGTCGGATCAACGGCCGCCACCGCCTCGCCACTTGGCGTCGCCGTCGCGCCATCCTGTGTGGTGGAACCCCGCTCGATGATCCGGATCTTGGCCCTCGCCAGCGAAGCGAAGGCGCCAGAGGGATATTGCTGCAGATAGGCGTCGAAGAGATCGCGGTCCGTCGCATCCTTGATCGTTTCCCAATAGGCAAGCTCGGCCGCCTGGTCCGTGGCCGGCTCCTTGACTTGTGCCGGCTTGCCGTCATCGCCAGGCTTCAGCACCACCTCGCCGGTCAGCGAGGAATTGTCCCAAGGCACCTGCTTGCCGCCCGTTGCGGCGAGAACGTCGCGGCGCACGTCGATCAGCTCGCGAGTGATGTCGCGCCCCGGCTGGCCGAGATGCTTGAGCAGTGCGGATGTGAACGGCGAGTTTCGCCCGCTGCCGTCAAGCGCAACATTGCCGGGCTGGGTGGCAAAGGCGATCAGCGTGCCGATGCCGGTGCCGACCTTGGCAAGCCCGCGGCCGACCGAGGCCGAGCGCGTGCCCATCGAACGCGCGAGGTTGACGGCGAGCGGGTTGTCGCGACAGGCGTCGAGGAAGACGAGGTTGATCCGCGTGCTGCGCTCCATTGCCGACAGGATCAGGTTCATCGGTACCGCCTCGAAATCGAGGTCGACATGCGAGGCGAGCTTGGCGTCGACAGGCGCCAGATAGTTTTCGCCGTCCACCTGGAGACCGTGACCGGCATAAAAGAACAGCGCCAGATCGGCACCGTCGAGCCGACCGGCGAAATCGCGAACCACACGCCGAACACCCGCAAGATCGAGATCCGTGCCATGCACCACCTCGAAGCCGAGCCCTTCGAGCTTTGCCGCCATGTCTGCGGCATCATTGCCGGGATTGGGCAAGGGCGCCACATGCTGATAGGCGGAGTTGCCGATGACCAGCGCCACGCGCTTCTCGGCCAGCGCCTGCGAGGCGCAAAGTACCAACAGAACGGACAAGGCGATGCGAAGGAACGGCATGGCTCCCCTCCGGCAATGCGCAACCGACCAGGACGGTCGGCGTTGGCCCCATGGCCGAGCGTGCTACCTGCATTGGATCGTGTCAACGTAAGGCGGCGGCTTCAGAGCCCTGCCCTCGCTTCATTGCCATGACGCGCGAGGCGAGCGCTTCATTCAATCATCCAATGGGATTAGAGCATGTCGCGCATGTGTGCAGGGGGTTTGCGATAACGACATGCGAAATATCAAGGGCTTAAAGCGCAAGGGCGAACCTGAAAGATCGCGACGCGTTTAGGCCGCGCGCACGGAGCCTGGACGCTGCCCGGCAACGGCGCGATGCCCTGGCACCGTTGCCGTAGGATGGAGGGTTACTTGACGACGACGTTGCCGTTGACGATCTCGACATTCTCGTCGCCCTGCAGGCCGATGCGGTCGCCGCTCGGCGCCGTCACGAAACAGCCGCTCGGGCAGATCATTTCCGTCGCTCCGGATGCGATTGCGACTTCCATGCGGCTTTCGCCCTCGACGACGACCAGCACGGCGGTCTCGCCGTCCTTGTTCGTGACGGTCGCGGCCGATGCCGCTTCTGCAGCCAGCGCGCCGGCCACAAGCACGCCGGAAAGCAATGCAATCACAAATTTCTTCATCGCCCATCGGCGCCCGACGCGCCGCCCCTCTCGCCGAGCCAGCCGCCCCGTCGGTCTCGCGACGCTGCGCCGGCCACCTCTTCAGCCGGTGCCAGCCTACTGCATAATTTCTTAAATCGAAATCGATTTGAGAATTGAAATTATGCAGCAAATCAAAGCGCTACAGCGGCCTTTTGCGCGTCAGATCAGACGCGCGGCGCTGTAGGCGCTCACCGGAAGAATTGCATGCTTTTTATCCTGGGCTGGCTGAATAGGCCGTGAATGCGCCGTTTATCAGCGGTTTGGATTCGCGCGGCGGCCGGCGCTTCGGCGATTGCGCGTTTCTTCCACCTCGCCTTCCTCGTCGAGCGGCGCCGCGGAGGCGGTCTTCCTGCCGGAAGCGGTCGTCCTGGCCGGCGCCCCTGCCTCCGCCGACGCCCTTGCCTCGGCGGACGTGGCGCCCTTCGGCTCGCCCACCTTCTCCGGCTCGTCGCTTTCGATGCCGGTCTGGTTCTCGACCGGCACGTCCTCGATCTTCACCGGGAACGGCTCGCCGATGCCTTCGTCGCGGAAGCGCTCATAGATCGAGATGCGCAGGTCGTTGCGCACGCCGCCGCCGGTCAAGACGTCGGCGACGTAGATCCTGAGCTCGAAGGTCATGCGCTCGTCGCCGAAGGCGGTGAAGCCGACGCTCGGCGACGGATTCTTCAGCACCATCGGATGGGCGGCGGCGATCTCGGAAAGCAGCTCCATGATCCGACGCGGATCGCTGGCATAGGTCACGGTAACGGCGATTTCGGAGCGGCCGAGCTTGTTGCGGTGGGTCCAGTTGCCGACCGACGCGTTGATCAGCAGCGAGTTCGGCATCATGATCGACTGGTGCTGGAAGGTCTCGATCTCGGTGGCGCGCACCGAGATGCGCTTGACGAAACCTTCCGTCGTGCCGCTGACGATCCAGTCGCCCACCTTGAACGGCCGCTCGACCAAGAGGATGAGCCCCGAGACGAAGTTCGAGACGATGTTCTGCAGGCCGAAACCGACGCCGAGCGAGAGGGCACCGGCAACGAGCGCGAGGTTGGAGAGATCGATGCCCGCCGCCGACAGGCCGATGAGGCCGGCAAGGCCGACGCCGGTATAGCCGATGCCGGTGCGGATGGAGTTGCGCACGCCCGCATCGACGCGGCTGCGCGCCATGATGTTGCCGTCGATCCAGCGCTGGACGAAGCGGGTAACCGCATAGCCGAGCGCGAAGAACAGGATGCCCGCGAGAATGCCGACCAGCGAAATGGTGATCGAGCCGATCTTGATGTCGGTGACCGCGCGATAGGCCCAGGCCTCGATATCGGCGATCTGGAAGCCCCATTGCAAAAGGATCAGCGGAATGAAGAACAGGACGACGAGCGCATAGATGCTGAGGCCCGCCACGAGGCCGATCTGATCGAGCGCCACCTGCTCGAGATTGTAGCGCCGCTCGAGATAACGTCCCGCGGCGGTCTCGGCGAAGGCGTTCTGCTTGGCCACCGCCCGGCCGGTGAGGATGCCGATATACATCGTCACCAGGATCGCGCCGGTGATGATGATCTGCGTGGCGATGAAGCGCGCGAGGCCGACATAGCCCGATGCCGCCGAGATGATCAGCGAGGCGCCGATCAGGAGAAGGCCGACTGAGACGATCCGCGGCCAGGAACGGCCATGCGCCTCGAAGGAATCGTCCTGCCGGAGCGTCGGCTTGATCCAGGCCGATGCCATGATGATGACACCGATGACGATCGAGGCGACGAAGCTCTTGACGACGGTCAGCACCACCGGCGAGCCCAGCGCTTCGCTGATGCCGCCGAAGAGATAATCAAGGCCGTTGACCAGCGCCATGGCGAAGATCGTGGCCATCAGCATCCTGGCGCCGCGGTCGGAGACCCGGACCAGCCGCCAGCGCGCATCGCTCGGTGAAAGCACCGCCTGGGCAAGCCGGGTGATGAAGAACACCACCACGCTGACGCCGAGCGTGATCGCGACGATCGGCTCGATGTCGGAGCGAAGCACGTTGAACGAGCGCATGAAGAAGAAGCTCGACACGGCGAATGCGGCGGAAGCCAGCGTCGGTATCATGGTCGACCAGAAGGCCACCGACAGACGCCGGAAGTAGCTCGGCTCCTCGTCGGTGATATCGTGCTGGATCCAGGGGCGGAAGAGCCTGCGGCTGCCGGCGAGGAAGACCAGCGCCGCCAGCAGCGACAGGAACAGCGCCGTCAGCAACTGCACGCGCTTGTAGTTCCAGGCAAAGCTCAGCCAGCTCGTGACGCTGCGGGTGAGCACGCGGGTCTCGTCGGCCGTCGCCGACAGGGCATCGTTGAACATGGTGCCGGAGACTTCGGTGTTCTTCAGCAGCGTGTTCGAAAACAGCGCGCGGCGCGTGGCCGTAATCGCGTTGGAAAGCTTGGTCGACTGCACCGAGAGCCCCTCGGCCTCGCCGGTCAGCGCGTTGATGGCGCCGCGCTCGGCGACGAGCCGCTTGCGCTCGGCGGACACGATGTCGGCCTCCGGCGGCTGCCCCTCGCCCGGCGGATCGCCGAGTTCGGTGAGCCGCGCCTTGATCTCGTCGAAGCGCGGACGGGTCGAGACCGATACGCCGATGATCTGTTTCGAGAGCGCATCGACCTGCACCTTCAGTTCCGCAAGCGCGGTATCGTCGTCCTTCGCCTTGTCGACGAGGTCGGTCAGCCGCTTGAGCTCTTCGCCGGCCTTGGCGAGCTGCTCGGTCGCCTGGGTTTGAGCCGGTGGCGCGGCATCGGCCGGCACCGGCTCGCCGGCGGGCGGCGTTGCCGTTTGCGCGGGCTGGGCGGTCGTCGCGGCCGGCTCGGCGGCAGCGCCGGGAGTCGCACTATTGTCAGCGGGTTGCGCACCTTCCTGCGCCGGCGCCGTCTTGGCGGCCGGCTGGGCGGCGTTCTGGCCGGACTGAGCGGGCGCCGCCTTCTGTGCCGGCTGTGCTGCGTTCTGGCCCGTCGCCTGTGCCGGCTGCGTCGGCTTTTGCGCCATGACCGGACCGGTGGCGGCAAGCGCCAGCAGGCAGAGGAGAATGGCAGGCAATTTTCCGACAGAACGCAATTTCAAGATCCTTGCAGGTTGAGACCCGTGATGCGGAATCGCGTCAGTGGTCATCACAATGCGATGTGAATACGAAAGACGGCGGAAAGATGCAAAAGCCGCCGCCAATTGCGCACCGACGCCGGATTTTTCGTCAGAAACCGGCGCCGGGCTGTGCCAGATAGGCAAGCTCGGCGTCCGTCGAGACGCGGGCCAGGAAGGCGTTGCGGTGCGGGAAGCGGCCGAATTGTTCGATCACATCGCGGTGGCGGATGGCATAGTCGAGATAGTCGGCGTCGCCGAGTTCGGTGAAAAGCTTCACCGACATGGTCTGGTCGGTCAGGTTTTCCGAGTGCTCGAACGGCAGATAGACGAAGGCGCGCGCCTCCGGCCTGATCGCCATGTCGGCGCCGATGCCCACGGCGAGCTTCGCCTCGTGCAGCGCCAGGCAATCGGTCGCAAAGGCCAGCGGCGTGCCGCGATACATGTTGCGCGGCATCTGGTCGAGCAGGATGATCGCCGCCAGCCGGTTCTCCGGCGTCGCCCGCCAGATCTCGCTCACCCCGCGGGCGAGCGCCAGGTGCGATGCCTGGAACCGACGAATGCAGGCGTCGTCCAGTTCGCTGCTCACCGTGAACCAGTCGTCATAGCTGAGCTCGCCGAACCAGAAGTTCAAAACGTCCTCTGGCGTGCAGATTTCAACTTCCTTCGTCATTTGCTTCCTCGTGCCCCTCTTCTGCCCGTCCCGCCCCTTTCGAGGCCGGATCGGCAGCCATGCATGCGCTAAGACATAGGCGCGGACCGGTCCATGTCCATGCACGCACGCCCAATGTCGATGCACGCCTTACGCGCGCCGCGTGAGGATGGCAACAAAGGCGATGCCGCCGACGATGCCGGTGACGACGCCGATCGGCATGTCCTCCGGCGCCATGATGACGCGGGCCGCGAGGTCGGCCATGATCAGCGTCAAGGCGCCAAAGAAAGCCGAGAGCGGGATGACCCGGACATTGTCGCTGCCGGCAAAGAGCCGCACGAAATGCGGCACCATCAGCCCGACGAAGCCGATCGCTCCCGAAAAGGCCACCATCACCCCGGTCAGGAGCGCGGTGACGATGAAGAGCGTCAGGCGGAAGCGGCGCACGGGAATGCCGAGCGTCGTCGCCGTCTCGTCGCCCATGGCAAGCGCGTTGATCTCGCGCGACCGAATGACCAGCCAGCCAAGCGAGACGACGAGCACCAGCGCCGGATAGACGAGGTGCGGCCATTGCGCGAGGCCAAGGCCGCCGAGCATCCAGAAGATCACCGTGTGGGTCGCCCGCGGGTCACCGAGGAAGATCATGAGGTTGCCGATCGACGTCAGCACGAAGGCGACGGCGACGCCGGCGAGCACCAGGCGATCGGCGCTGGTGCCGAGCGCGCGGGAAACGAAGGCGACCAGCACGGTTGCCAGAAGCGCGCCGCCAAAGGCAAAGAGCGGCACCGTGAGAAGACCGAGGATCATTCCGGTGTGAAGCAGCGCGACGATCGCACCGAGCGCGCCGCCCGAGGAGACGCCGAGCAGATGCGGATCGGCGAGCGGATTGCGCGTGACCGATTGCAGCACGGCGCCGGTCAGCGCCAGGCCGGCGCCGACGAGCCCCGCCAGCATGACCCGCGGCAGGCGCACGTCCCAGACGATGCTTTCGCGGCCTGCCGACCAGAAGGCCTCGATACTGCCGGGCGCGAGCTTGCTTGCGACGATCGACCAGACGGTGGTGACCGGGATCGGCGCCGAGCCGAGCGACACGCCCGCGGTCACGGTGAGGAGAAGCAGCAGCAGGGCCGCGAACAATCCGACCCCACCGCGGATCGCCCGAACGGGAGCGACCCGCGAAACGGCAACGGGACCAGACGACGTATCCTCGGCCAGCATCGGTTACAAGCCTTCGCCGTGAAAGGCCTTGGCGAGCCGGGCGATGGCGTCGACGTTGCGCGGCCCCGGCGTCGCCTCGACATAATCGAGCACCACGAAGCGGTCGTTCCGGACCGCATCGACATTGGCAAAGGCCGGATTGTTCTTCATGTAGGCGATCTTGTCCTCGGCCTTCACCTCGCCGTAGTTGACGATGACCACGACCTCCGGATTGCGATCGATCACCGGCTCCCAGGAGACTTCCACCCAGCTCTTGTCGACATCGTCCATGATGTTGGTGCCACCGGCGGCCTCGATCATCGCCGTCGGGATGCCGAAACGGCCCGAGGTGAACGGCTTTTCCTCGCCGGAATCATAGACGAAGACGCGGGTCGGCTTGTCGCGGCCGGCAGTGGCCTTGGCGATCTCGGCGAGCTGGCTGCGATAACCCGCGACCAGCGCCTCGGCCCGATCCTCGACGCCGAAGATGCGTCCGAGATTGAGCAGATCGACGAACATGTCGTCCATCGAGGGTTTTTCCCTGGCCATGACATGGACGCAGGACTCGGTGAGTTCGTAGACATTGATCTTGAAGGGGGCCAGCGTCTCGGGCGTCACCTCGCCGCCGACCTTCATGCCGTAGTTCCAGCCGGCGAAGAAGAAATCGGCATCGGCGTTGAGGAGCACTTCCTTGGTCGGATATTTCTCCGAGAGCTCCGGCAGTTCCTTCACCCCCTCGCGCAGCTTTTCATCCAGCGTCTTCCAGCCGGAAACGCCGGTGTAGCCGACCATGCGGTCCTGCAGTTTCAAGGCCAGCATCATCTCGACCAGATTGACGTCGTTGGCGATCGCCCGTTTCGGCGCGGCATCGAAGGTGACCTCGCGGTTGCAGCTCTTGACCGTGACCGGATAGGCGAGCGCGGGCGTGGCGGCGGCGAGGAGAAACAGGAAGGTAGAGGAGGCAATATTGATCTTCATGAAATGGATCCCTGTCGAGGAAGTGAAAAGGAAAAGCGCGCACTGCCGGCGGCGGCAGTGCCGTGGGCGGTGGCGGTGACGCCGAAGGCGGTGGAGAGCGCCCGCGGGCTCAGCACTTCCTCGGGCGTTCCAAAGGCGGTCAGGCGCCCCGCCGTCACGATCGCCACGTCGGTTGCGAATTCGGCGGCGAGATTGATGTCGTGCAGCGTCGACACGATCGTCAGCTTCAGCGTCTGCAGCAGCTCGAGGATTTCAAGCTGGTGGCGGATGTCGAGGTGGTTGGTCGGCTCATCCAGGATGATGATGCGCGGCTCCTGGGCAAGCGCCCGGGCGATCAGCACCCGCTGCTTTTCGCCGCCCGAGAGCGTCGAGAACTGGCGGCCGGCGAGATGGGCGAGATCGAGATGGGAGAGCGCATGCTGCACGCGCTCGCGGTCCGTGTCGGTCCAGCCGTTGAGCCCTTCCCGCCGCGGGATACGCCCCATCATCACCACGTCGCGCACGCTGAAGGGAAAATCGCCGGGCATTTCCTGCAGCACGACGGCGATCGTCTTTGCCGCTTCGCGCGCCGAGATCGACCAGAGGTCGACGCCGCCGATTTTGATACGGCCCGCATTCGGCTGCACCGCCCGGTAAAGGCAGCGCAGGAGCGAGGTCTTGCCCGCCCCGTTCGGCCCGAGGATCGCAAGCCGGCTGCCCGCCTCGATCGCGAAGTCCATGCCGTCGACCAGCTTCAGCCCCGGGCGCGGCCCCCAGCAAAGCCCCTCGACGCGAAGTGCGGCTCCTGTTGCCGTGCAGGTCATGGTCTCATCCCTCCCCGCGCTGTCATTGGAAGTGGCCCGCAACGTCTTCGGAGACGAGCATCGCCGCCGGGATGCGGGCAAGCGTCTTGCCTTCAAGCCCGCGCGGCCGGTCAGCGGCACGCGCCATGCCGTCGCCGCGCTCGGCATGGGCGGCGGCAAAGCGGACGAGATCGTCGATATCCTCCTCTGGCGTAATGCCGCCAAAGAGATAGGTCGCCTTGCCCGTCGCCTGGAAGGCGATGGTGCAGGGTCGCGTGCAGGCCGCCATGCAGACCGTGCCGGCGATCGAGAAATCGCGACCGAGCGGCTCGCCGAGCGCGGCAATGCTGCGGTTGAGACGCTTTATGAGCTCGGCGCCGGGCATGCACGGGCCACCGGTAAAGCGGCAATCGGTGGAGACCGTTATCTTGTGCTGTCGGGAAGTCGTCTCGGCCATGTTCTCTCTCCGTGGGACTGACGGCAAGAGATGGCGAAACGGCAGGACGACGGATGACCGTCGCTTGGAAGCCAGTTCTTTTCCATCGGAACACCCCGTCCGTTGTGGTTGATCGGTTCGATGGCAGGTCTCCTGGCTCGCGGGTCGCGGCGCATCCACGTCTTCCCGGCTTGTCGCCAGTGACATGGTGTGAATGCGCTTTCCGCTCACAGTTGCGGGGGCAGCCACGGTTTCGGTCCCGTCAGGGTCGTCCGTTCCGTGTTCCCTTTTCAGCCGCTTCCGCATTTCCGCGGATGCAGCACCATCAACGCCTTCCTCGCATGAATCGCTGGATGAAACAACTGCTGGGGGCATGGGCTCCGGATCTATCAACATGCGGCGTTTCGTCATGCGGGACTGTTATAAAATAACATTACAAAGATCAATGCGAAAATTGGCGGTCAGCCCTTCAGCTGCTTTCTCCGGGGCAAGGACATCGCTGGCGGGGCACGAATGGCGTATCCTTGATCTTTGGCTTGCGCGGAAAGGAGCTCTGTCATGGCGGCCTATTTGATCGCGGATGTCGAAATCACGGATGCCGCGGCGTTTGAACAATACATCCAGGAAGTGCCGGCGACGGAGGCGCGCTATGGTGGCCGCTATCTCGGCCGCGGCGGCGCGACCCAGGTCCTCGAGGGCGACTGGGAGCCGCACCGGCTCGTCATCGTCGAGTTCCCGGACATGCAGGCCTTGCTCTCCTGGTACCAATCGCCGGAATATCAACGCCTGAAGACGATCCGCGAGCGCTGTGCCAAGACACGGATCATGACGCTGGAAGGTGTCGCCACCTGAAGCGGAGCGCAAGACTGCCGCAAACGCCAGCCTTTACCGTCACGTCGAGCTTCGCGGCGCACGGATGTAGCCGCTGCCGGGCCATGTGCTCCGGATCCATCGACATGGGCCGTTCGTCATGTGTTTCCGTCACGAGCTGACGTGACGGAGTGCAACATCAGAGTTGAATAACCGGCGAAATTTGCCGCGACGCGGCGCGCCCGCGGATCGGAGCAGAAGCGCGGCCGCGCCCCCCGCTTCGCCCCGCACTGCGCCCGAAATCCCCGAAGTTTAACGTACGTTACGTCCGCGTAACCCTATGGCCGTTGAGAAAACCAGCAGCCGAAGCGACAATTCACGAGGCTAGCATCGGGCATCGACAAGCCACCGAAAATCAACCTAGCCGCGCAAGTCCCGAAATGAAGTGATGGCAACTCAACTTTCTACAGGGGATGGCAGTGAACCCAATTGACTTCTTCGTCGAGACGCTTCGGACCTATCCTCCCGTTGCCGTCTTCCTCGCCCTCGGCATCGGTTTCCTGATCGGCCCCATCAAGGTCGCGGGCTTCAATCTCGGAAACGTCACCGCCACGCTTCTTGCGGGCGTTCTCATCGGGCAGCTCGGCATCCAGGTTTCCGGTGACCTGAAATCCACCTTGTTCCTGATCTTTCTGTTCGCCGTCGGTTACGGTGTCGGCCCGCAATTCGTGCGGGGCTTGAGCACCGACGGTCCGAAGCAGATCGCCTTTGCGCTCTCCGTCCTGGTGCTCTGCCTCATCGTTCCCTATCTCTGCGCGCTGATCGCCGGGCTGCCGCTCGGCTACGGCGCCGGCATGTATGCCGGCTCGCAGACGATCTCGGCCGCGATCGGCGTTGCGACCGACCAGATCAATTCGCTCGGGCTGACGCCGGAGCAGGCCAAGACCTTTGCCGACCAGATCCCGATCGCCTATGCGGTGACCTATATCTGGGGCACGATCGGCTCCGCGATCATCCTCGCCCAGCTCGGGCCCAGGCTTCTCGGCATCGACCTTCCGGCGGCTTGCAAGGAATATGAGGCAAAGCTCGGCGGCGGCTCCGAAAACAGCGAGCCGGGCATCACCCGCGCCTATCACGATTTCGGGCTCCGGGCCTATCGCATCGATCAGGCGAGCGGCCTCACCGGAACGCCGGTCAGGAACCTGCTTCCCGGCATCCGCGTCTATGTCGAGCGCTTGCGCCGCGGCAACGAGATCATCGAGGCGGACGGTAACACCGTGCTGCAGCCGGGCGACGTCGTCGCCTTCTCCGGTCGGAGAGCCCTGCTTGTCGAGAACCTGGATTCCAAGCTGACGGAAGTCGAGGACAAGGAACTCCTCAACGCCGAAGCCGAGGTCGTCGACGTCTACGTGACCAACAAGGCGCTCGCCGGCAAGACGCTTGCCGACGTCAGCACCGAGGACTGGGCGCGCGGCGTCTATGCCCGCAAGATCGTGCGCTCGCTGGTCGAGATCCCGGTCCTGCCGGGCACCACCGTCGAACGGGGCGATATCGTCACCATCGGCGGCGCCAGGCGGCATGTCGAAGCGGCGATCAAGGCGCTCGGCTTTGCCGACCGTCCGGTTGAAACCACCGACATCGCCTTCCTCGGCTGGGGCCTCTTCATCGGCGCGATGATTGGTGCGCTGACACTGACGATCGGCGGCATCCCGATCGGCCTTTCGACGTCCGGCGGCGCCCTGCTTGCCGGCCTCGTGCTCGGCTGGCTGCGCACCACCTATCCCGCCTTCGGCCGGATCCCCTCGCCGGCGTTGTGGCTGATGAATACGCTCGGCCTCAACATCTTCATCGCCGTCGTCGGCATCGGCGCCGGCCCGGGCTTCGTTGCGGGCCTGCAGGAGGTCGGCATCTCGCTCTTCATCTGGGGCGTGGTCGCAACCTCGATCCCGATGATCGCTTCCGTCCTCATCGGCCACTTCGTCTTCCGCTTCCACCCGGCGATCCTGTTCGGCGCCTGCGCCGGCGTCCGCACGACGACGGCAGCGCTCGGCATGATCCAGGAGGCGGCCAAGAGCAAGGTGCCGGCGCTCGGCTACGGCATGCCCTACGCCATCGGCAACACGCTGCTCACCATCTTCGGCCTCGTCATCGTCATCATGCTCGCCTGAGGCGGGTCCGAAAACCAAACCATCGTTCATAATTCACAGGGAAGTGGATCATGTTGGACAGAAACTTCTACGACAGCATTTCCGACCTCAGCCCGTTCGAGATCAAGGACGAACTGATCAAGCTCGCCAAATCGAGCTCGCAGAAATCCGCCAAAGCTTTCCTCAACGCCGGCCGCGGCAACCCCAACTGGACGGCGACGCGCGCCCGCGAAGCCTTCTTCCTGCTCGGCCAGTTCGCGCTGACGGAAGCCAAGCGCGCCTATTACGACCCGAAGGCCGGCGTCGCCGGCATGCCGCCCCAGGACGGCGCGCATCAGCGCTTCCAGAAATGGGTGAAGAAACAACTGCAGGTGACGGCCGACGTTGATGATGAGGATGAAGGCGTTCCGCCGGCAAAGACCCTCCAAAGCGCGGTCGACTACGCCATCACCACCTTCGGCTTCGACGCGGATGCCTTCGTCCACGAACTGACCGACTCGATCATCGGCGACAACTATCCGGTTCCGGACCGGGCGCTGCACCACAACGAGATCATCACCCACGAATATCTGATGTGGGCGATGTGCGCCGGTCACCGGCCGGACGTGAAGTTCGACCTCTACCCGGTCGAAGGCGGCACCGCCGCCATGTGCTACATCTTCAAGGCGCTGAAGAACGCCCGCATCCTCAACGCCGGCGACACGATCGCGCTCGGCACGCCGATCTTCACGCCCTACCTCGAAATGCCGCAGCTCGAGGACTACACGCTCAAGACCATCAATGTCAGCGCCGAGCAGGAAGACCGCTTCCAGTTCACCGACGAGGACATCAAGGCGCTGGAAAACCCCGAGGTGAAGGCGCTGTTCCTGGTCAACCCCGGCAATCCGTCCGCCGTCGCCCTCGATCCGGATTCGATCAAGCGCCTCGTCGACCTCGTCAACAACAAGCGCCCCGATCTGATCATCCTCACCGACGACGTCTACGGCACCTTCGTTCCGGGCTTCCAGTCGCTGCTCGGCCATCTGCCGCGCAACACCATCGGCGTCTATTCCTATTCGAAATATTTCGGCTGCACCGGCTGGCGCCTCGGCGTCGTCGCGGTGGCTCAGGACAATATCTTCGACGAGCGGATCAAGGCGCATCCCGAGCCGATCCAGGAGCTTCTCGAAAAGCGTTACAAGGCGATGACGCCGAAGCCGCGCGAGGTGAAGTTCATCGACCGCATCGTCGCCGACAGCCGCGACGTGGCGCTGAACCACACCGCCGGCCTTTCGCTTCCCCAGCAGGTGATGATGACGCTCTTCAGCCTGGTGGAACTGATGGACGTCGAGAAGGCCTATCAGAAGGCCTGCATCGCCATCTGCGTCAAGCGTTTCTGGAACCTGATCGAGGGCATGGGGGTCGAGTCCAATCCGGGCATCTATTTCGACCACTATTACGGCATCATCGATTTCGAATTCTGGCTGCGCAAATATGTCGGGCAGGATGTCGTCACCTGGGTGAAGGACAATATCCACCCGCTCGACATTCCCTTCCGGCTGGCCGAGGACCACGGCATCGTTCTCCTGAACGGCTCCGGCTTCGATGCGCCAAGCTGGTCGGCGCGCGTTTCCTTCGCCAACCTCAATGACGACGCCTATTCGCAGATCGGCCGCGCCGTGCGCTCGGTCGCCCGCGGCTACGTCCAGACCTACCAGGCCGCCAAGGGTCTGAAGATCAGCTAACCGATCGAGGCGGCCGACCAGTCCGTGGCCGGCCGCCTCCCCCTACGGCGCAACTCTTTGAACGCTGCATGTTCTGTCCTGCAGAAGGAAACATGCAGTCGGGCGGAAGCAGACGCCCTATAGTCCAGCCACACCCAGATTTTCCGGCGGGATCCTGCCGGCAGTCGAGCAGCGCATCATCGGGCTGAAGCGCCGCTTCGGCCTGGAGTCGGGAGGAGACGCCGCGTGATCGATCACCTGTTCAGCATCCTGCGGGCGCATCCCGAGCTTGCGCTGTTCCTCGCGCTCGGCATCGGTTATGCGATCGGCAAGATCACCATCTTCGGCGTGACCATCGGCGCCGTCACCGGCTGCCTGCTGGCCGGCGTGCTCATCGGCCAGACGGGTGCCGAACTTTCCAACGACGTGAAGCAGGCCTTCTTCCTGCTGTTCCTCTTCGCCATCGGCTACCGCACCGGCCCGCAATTCTTCCAGAGTCTCAATGCCGATGCCCTGCCCCAGATCGCCGTCACGGTGGCGCTCTGCGTCGCAGCCCTCGCGGCCGCGATCCTTCTCTCGATCTTCTTCGCTTTCGATCTCGGCACGGCCGCCGGCGTGCTTGCGGGCGGGGCGACGGAATCGGCGACCGTCGGCGTCGCGATCGATACCTTCCGCAAGACGGCACCGACACCCGAAGCCGCCAGCCAGTTCGAATCCGCCGTGGCCACCGGCTTTGCGGTCGCCTATCTCGTCGGCGTCGTCACCGCCATCCTCATCCAGTCGCAGCTCGCACCGCGCATGTTCGGCCGCAGCCTGAAAGAAGCCTGCGCCGAACTCGAAGCCGAGCTCAACATCGCCCCTCATAACCGCGGCGACACCGCCCGCCGCGAAATCGAAGCGCGCGCCTTCGCGATTGCCGACACATTGGTGGGCCTGACCGTCGCGGAGGCAGAAGCGAAGGTCCCGGAGCATCAGAAGGCCTATATCGAGCAGATCCGCAGGGGCAACGAGATCATCTCCCCCGCCCCGAAGGAACGGCTGCAGGCCGGAGACATCATCGCGGTCGCGGGCCTTCGCGGTTTCCTGGTCGACTATGCGGGCCGGATCGGCACCGAGGTCGACGATCGCGAACTTCTCGACATTCCGGTCGAAATTCTCGACGTGGTGCTGACGAACAAGGATGTCGCCGGCAAACGCCTGTGGCAGCTCAAGCAGCAGCCGGAAGCGCGCTCGGTCTTCCTGCGCGGCATCCTGCGTGCCGGCCAGCCGATCCCGATCTTCCCCGGGCTGACGGTCCGCCGGGGCGACGTGCTGTCGATCGCCGGCGCCAAGCGCCATGTCGAGGACGTAGCTGCCGTGCTCGGTTATGCCGATCGCAAGACGACTGCGACCGACATGGTCTATGTCGGCGTCTTCATCTTCCTCGGCGGCCTCATCGGCATACCTGCGCTGAAACTCGGAGCGCTGGAAATCGGCCTCGGCGTTGCGGTCGGCGTGCTGATCGCCGGCCTCGTTGCCGGCTGGCTGCGCTCGGTCCGGCGCACTTTCGGCTTCGTGCCGGAGGCAACGCTCTGGTTCTTCGACAGCGTCGGGCTCTGCGCCTTCATCGCCTGCGTCGGCATCTCGGCCGGCCCGAGCTTCGTCACGGGCCTCGTCCAGTCCGGCCCGGCGCTCGTCATCGCCAGTTTCCTGATCTGCCTGATTTCCCACCTCGCGGCGCTCGCGCTCGGCCGCTGGGTGTTCCGCATGAACGAAGGCGTGCTCGCCGGCACCTGCTGCGGCGCCGGAACTTCGGCGCCGGCGCTTGCCGCCGTACAGGAAAGTGCCGGAAGCCAGGTGCCGACATTGGGTTATGGCCTCGGCTACGCGATCGGCAACGTGCTCCTGGCGCTCTGGGGGGCGGTGCTCGTCACAGTTCTCGGCTAGGGTGAACGGCCCCGAGGCGGCATGCTCGGCGCCGGGCTGCCGTGAGGTAAGGAAACTACCGCAGCGGCCACACCATCATCAGCGTCGGCACGCTGACGATGACGATCACGACGGAAAGCGGCAGGCCGAGGCGCGGATAGTCGCTGAAGCGATAGCCGCCCGGCCCCATGACGAGCGTATTGCACTGGTGGCCGATGGGCGTGAGGAAATCGCAGCCGGCGCCGATGGCGACCGCCATCAGGAAGGCTTCCGGCCTGTAGCCGAGTGCCCCGGCAAAGCTGGCCGCGATCGGCGCCATGACGAGAACCGTGGCGGCGTTGTTGAGAAACGGCGTTACGGCCATCGCCGCAAGCAGGATCAGGGTCAGCGCGCCCGCAGGCGGCAAGCCGGCGGCGACGGTGCCGAGCCATTGGGCGATGAGCTCCGTCCCCCCTGTCGTTCGCAGGGAATCGCTGACCGGGATCAGCGCCGCCAGCATGACGAGGATCGGCCCATCGATCGAGCGGTAGAAATCGCGCAAGGGAATGATGCGCAGAACCACCATGGCAAGGGCGGCCGCAAAGAAGGCGATCGGTACCGGCACGAGACCGACCGCGGTCGAGCCCATGGCGGCGGCGAGAACGAGGATCGGCAGCGGCGCCTTGCGCCTGGTGCCGAGCAGGATCTCGCGCTGGGCCAGCGGCAGACAGCCGAAATCCTGCAGGAAGAATGTCAATTCGTGCCGCGCGCCCTGCAGCACCACGATGTCGCCCGCCCTCAAGCGGATGCTGCCGAGCCGCTGCTTCAGCCTTTCGCCCTGGCGGCTGACGGCGAGCAGGTTGATGTTGTGCGTGTTGAAGAGTGCCAGCCGCTGGGCCGACATGCCCTCGAGCGGCGAGCCGCTGCCGACGACCGCTTCGATCGCCTCGATCTCGGACCCGGCCTTTTCGCGACCATTGGGCGAACGGTCGCCCGCAATCTTCAGCTTGGCTTGGGAAACGATGCGATCCAGCGCCGCATGGCCACCTTCGAACAGCAGAATGTCCTCGGCTTCGAGCTTGATATCGGGCAGCGGCGCCAGATGCAGGCCGCGACGGAAGATGGCGACGACGACGGCACCGCCGTCGCCGAGCTTGACCAGGTTGCTGAGCGGCTTGCCGATCGCTGGCGAGCCGGCGGCGACGACGGCCTCGGAAGTATAGTCGGTGATCTCGATCGCCTGCTGCACGGAGACCTGCTGGCTGGTGCGCTGCGGCACCAGCTTATAGGCGAAGAGCAGGAAGATGCAGCCGATGAGCGCCAGGGTCGCGCCGACGGGCGTGAAATCGAACATGCTGAAACTCTCGCCGGTCAGTTCCTGGCGAACGCGCGAAACGACGATGTTCGGCGAGGTGCCGACCTGGGTCATCAATCCGCCGATCAAGGACCCGAAGGCCATCGGCATCAGGAAGGCGGAGGGCTGAACGTTCGACCGCCGGGCAAACTGGAAGGCGACCGGCAGCATGATCGCGAGCGCCCCGATGTTCTTGATGAAGGCGGAAAGCACGGTGACGGTAATGACCAGCAGCGCAAGCTGCGCCCGCACGGACGAAATATTCGGCAGGAACCGCTGGATCGCCGCATCCACCACGCCTGAGCGCGCCACCCCGGCACTGACGATCAGCGCGCTGCCGACGATGATGACGATATCGTCGCTGAAACCGTCGAAGGCATGATCGAATGGCACGATGCCGACGGCCACCGCCAGCATCAGCGCCGAACAGGCGATCACGTCATATCGAAACCGGCCCCAGATGAAGAAGGCCATCATCGCGCCGATGACGATAAACGCGAGAGACTGTTCGGCGGTCATGCAGTACCCGGTCTACACAGGAAGGGACGGACGGAGAAATGAGCAAGGCACGAAGCCGAAACGCACGACCCGCCGGAACGTTCACGCGAGAAGTAACGCATCTTTCCCCGGACCGGAATTCGGCTCAGCGACAAATCTGGGTACGAAGGCGAAATTCACCCGTTACCGCCGCAGCCACCGCCAGGACGCTTGGAGCGATCACGGCGCCAAATCCCGGCAGGAGGTGTTGGCGCGCTGCGGCCACGTTTCCGACCGTCTGCGCCTGCGGAAGATCTGTCTCGTCCGACGCTCCGCCCAAGGTCGGCGCCGCCGAAACCCATGGCTGCCGACATGATTGCCCACTCTTGGATTTGCATCAGGAAATTGTACAATAGATCAAAGCGTTGCAGCGCGTTCCGCAATCCGTCCGAAGGCAAGGAACCTGCCTGCGCCTTCCGCAACAAGCGCCCCCGCAATTCGAGGATCGCAGCCATGAAACACGCCCTTGCCGCCTTCACCGTCGTTCTGCTTCTCAGCGGCTGCACCGCGGGCGGCTCGAGCTACTACGGCTATTCGACGAATCTCGAGCCGATCCCCGGTAGCATCACCTATGGCGGCCAGCCGCGCACCAAGCTGAAGAAGGCGCCGGTCGGCAGCATCGTGCCGCACCAGTTCATCGATCCCTATGGCCGGAAGGTCTATGAGACCTACATCATCGAACCCGACCGGTCCTTGCGCCTGACCAGCCGGCGCTGGCAGCCGGAATTCCTCTTCGACGACTAAGGCGTGTCGCGCAAAATTGCGTAGCGGTTTTGCGATAACGACATGCAAAATATCGTTACGGCAGGGAGCGGCAGTCTCCCCCGCCGAACTGGGCCAGCACCCAGGCCCGCAGCAGAAGAGTGGCCGGCCGGTCGGCCATCCTTGGGCTATAGACGAGATCGTAGCGGTCACTCTCGAGCGTCAGTTCGAAAGGCTGGACGAGAATGCCCGAGGCAAGCTCTTCCGCCACCAGCGTGAGACTGAGCAGGGCAATGCCCTGCCCGGCCACCGCAGCCTGAACGGCATGGATTTCATCGGTAAAGGATAGCCCCGCGCTGGCATCGACATTTGCGATGCCAGCCTGCTCCAGCCAGTGCCGCCACACCGGCGCACGGGCATCGTGGCGGCGCAGCGTTCCCCAGTCGTAGTGTATGAGCGTCATGTGTCCGAGATCGGCGGCACGCGCCGGTGCCAGCCGTGGCGTACAGACCGGGGCGAAACGATCGGCAAACAACGGTTCGATGACGAGGCCCGGATAGTCGCCGCCGCCCAAACGGATCGCCGCATCGGCATCCGCTTCCAGATCGACCGTCCGGTGGGAGGCGTCGAGCCTCAGCGTCCAGTCCGGATAGGCTTCGCGGAAGGAGCCGGCAAGCGGCGCCAACCGCTTGGCGACGAAGGCGACGGTGGAGGTGAGACGCGCCACCTTGCCCGCCTGTTGACGGCGAACGTCGGCAATCGCCTGTTCGAAACGATCGAGACCGTCGCGCAGCACCGGAAACAGCATCTTTCCGGCAGCCGTCAACCTCACCTGTCGCGTCTCGCGCTCGAAGAGCTTGACCTCCAGCAATTCCTCCAACTGTCGGATCTGGTGGCTGACGGCAGTCGCCGAAACATTCAGTTCTTCGGCGGCCAGCTTGAAGCTCAACCGGCGGGCGGCCGCTTCGAAGACCCGCAGGGCGCCAAGCGGCGGCAGCTTTCTCATCGCACTCCCCTCCAATGGATGAATTCAGCTCATCTATCGGCTGAGGAATCGTCCTTTGTCAGCCTGACTTCAGCCCAGCATATTTCCTGCAACAGCCAAGGCAACAGCGCCGAGCTGAGAAAATCTCAAGCATGAAAGGACAAGTCATGTCTCTCGAACAGGTCGTCACCAAGCCGGATCACTACGCACCCTTCCTGCTCTCCCAGGCGATCAAGGCCAACGGCTTCGTCTTCATTTCGGGCCAGGCGGCGATCGGCGACGACGGCGCGCTCGTCGGCGAAGGCGACTTCGACCGCCAGGCCGATCAGGCCTTCCGCAACCTCGACCGCGCGCTGAAGGCGGCCGGCTCCGGGCTCGACAGGATCGTCAAGGTCACGATCTTCCTGCGCTCCATGGAGAATTTCGGAAAGATCATCGAACTCCGACGCAAGTGGTTTTCCGCACCCTACCCCGCCGACAGCATCATCGAGGTCTCCTCGCTTTATTCGCCGCAGGCACTGATCGAGATCGAAGCGATCGCGCTCGACGGGGACCGTTGACATGAACGCGCCACAGATCCTTCCGTCTCCCGTTTTCACCGGGATCACCCTCAAGGGGCTCGACTTCACCAACCGCCTGTCGGTCGCGCCGATGACCCGCATCAGCGCTTCGGCCGCCGGCGTCCCGGGCGAACGCATGCTCAGCTATTACCAACGCTTCGCCCGCGGCGGCTTCAGCCTGATCACGACCGAAGGCATCTATACCGACAAGGCCTATTCCCAGACCTACAGGGACCAGCCCGGCCTGACCGACAGGGAACAGGCGGCTGCCTGGCGCCCAATCGTCGACGCGGTCCATGCGGAAGGCGGCCGCATTTTCGCGCAGCTCATGCATGGCGGCGCGCTGGCACAGGGCAATCCCCATCGTCCTGATACGGTGGGGCCCTCGGCCATCCGCCCGACGGGCACCCAGATGACCGGCTACCACGGCGACGGCCCTTATGCCTTGCCGCGCGAGATCAGCGAGGCCGAGATTGCCGAAGCGATCGAGGGCTTCGCCAATGCCGCTCGCCTGGCGATCGCGGTCGCCGGCTTCGACGGCATCGAGATCCATGGCGCCAACGGCTATCTGCTCGATCAGTTCTTCACCGACTTCTCAAACCGGCGCACCGATCGCTGGGGCGGCGACATCGTCGAGCGCCTCGGGCTGTCCCTCGAGGTCCTCAAGGCGGTGCGCGCGGCGATCGGCCCTTCCGTGCCGCTCGGGCTGCGCATCTCGCAGGGCAAGGTCAACGACTTCCGGCACAAATGGACGGAACGGGAACAGGGCGCCGCGAGGGTCTTCGACGCTTTGGCCGGGAGCCCGGCCGATTTCGTGCACGTGACCGAGTTCGAAGCCTGGCAGCCGGCCTTCGAGGGCGGAGAGGCCTCGCTCGTCGCGCTTGCCCGTCGCCACGCGCCGCGTCTCTTCCTCATTGCGAATGGCAGTCTGCACGATCTTTCGCGCGCCGAAGCGGTGATGGAAGCGGGGGCAGACATGATCGCGCTCGGCCGCGGCGCGCTCGTCAATCCCGACTGGCCGCGGCTCGCCGCCGAGCGCCGCGAGTTGCGCCCGTTCGAACTGCCGTTCCTCGCGCCGATCAGCGACATCAAGGACAGCGAGCTCGCTCTCTGACAATGGAGCGACGGGCGTGTCTCCTGGAAGACGCGCCCGTGGCTCCTATCGCTGCTCTGAAAGAGTGGCCGGCCCGAACGGCTACGACGCCGCCACGAAGCGATAAGTAGCTCCGCTGCGCTCGGCCCGCCCGATGCCCGGATAGGCCCAATGATAACCGAGCAGCGCCAACCTCTCCGATGCCGCCCGATCGATCAGCGCCTTGCGGTTCTTCAAGGCCAGCTCCGCATCCGTGTCGAAGCCGAAATGCCAGTCGGGATGCTCGAAGAAGACGATATTGCTGGTCACGGCGTCTCCGGTAATCACCAGGCCCTCATGCCCGGCGCCGTCGCCGCCTGAAAGCTGGAGCGAGATGTGGCCGGGCGTGTGGCCCCGCGTGTCGAGCACCTGCATGCCGCTGACGATTTCGTCGCCGGGCCTGACCAGGGTCAGCCGGTCCTGAACGGCAAAAAGGTCGCGCTGCGCGCCCTTGGCAAAACCATGCAGCACCTGCGGCATCACCTTCTCGAAATTCGGATCGGTCCAGAACTGCCATTCCGCCCCCGAGACGAAGTACTGAGCATTCGGAAAGGTGAGCTTGCCATCGGTTCCGACGGTGCCGCCCGCATGATCGGGATGGGCATGCGTCAGCACCACCTTCGTCACCTGGCTCGGGTCGATGCCGGCCGCCAGGAGATTGGCGTGAAGCTTGCCGGCACTCTCCTGGAAATGGGTGCCCGAGCCGTCGTCGACCACAATCAGGTCATTGCCGGTGCGGATGACCGGAATATTGGTGTGAAACGGCGCGCGTTCCGGCGTGCCGCCGAGGCGGCGCATGATGTCCGGCCGCTCCTCGGGCTTGGCATCCGGCAACACGATTTCGACAGGCAGCATCAGGAAACCGTCGCTGACGACGGAAATGTCGAAATTGCCATGCTGGAGGCGATGGACATCGGCGGCATAGCCGCCCTTCGGTAGCAGAAGTGAAGCAGCAAGCGCGCTGGAGCCCGCCAGGAATTCGCGACGGTCGATGCGGAAAGCGTCAGAAGGAGTGTGGGAGGCGGTCATGGCTCTGGTCCTTGGCTGGAGCAATTCGGGGATCTGGACGCGTTTGGCAATCGACCGGTGCCGCACTCGGCGACACCGGTCGGCGATGTCATGCCTTGGCAAAGGCCAGGAGATCGGCGTTGAGCTGGTCCTTGTGGGTGTCGGTGATGCCATGCGGCGCGCCGGCATAAATCTTGAGTTCGGCATGCGGGACGAGCTTCTTCGGCGCCCGTGCCGCCGCGTCGATCGGTACGATCTGGTCGTCGTCGCCATGGATGATCAAGGTCGGCACGTCGAACCTCTTCAGGTCCTCGGTGAAGTCGGTCTGCGAGAAGGCAACGATCGAGTCATAGGTGTTCTTGTGACCGCCCATCATGCCCTGCAGCCAGAAGCTGTCAATCATGCCCTGAGAGGCAACCGCGCCCGGACGGTTGAAGCCGAAGAACGGGCCGGCGGCGATATCGCGGTAGAGCTTCGAACGATCCTTGAGGCTCGCCGCCTGCAGGCCGTCGAACACCTCCTTCGGCAGGCCGCCGGGGTTCGCTTCGGTCTTGACCATCAGCGGCGGCACCGCCGAAATCAGCCCGGCCTTGGCGACCCGGCTCGTGCCGTGGCGGCCGATGTAGCGGCTGATCTCGCCGCCACCGGTCGAAAAGCCGGCGAGGAAGATGTCCTTGAGATCGAGCGCATTGATGAGATCGGCCAGATCGTCGGCATAATGATCCATGTCGTTGCCGTCCCAGGGCTGCGACGAGCGGCCATGGCCACGGCGGTCATGGGTGATGACACGGAAGCCATTGTTGGCGAGATGGAACGCCTGCGCTTCCCAGCTATCCGACGACAGCGGCCAGCCGTGGCTGAGCACGACGACCGGACCATCCTTCGGCCCCCAGTCCTTGTAGTAGATCTCGACGCCATCGCGGGTGGTGATGCGGCTGCCCATGGTCTTTGCTCCCTCAGTGCCGGAGACGCCGGCGGTTGATGCGGTTGTGGATGCGGCCTTGGCCGGCGTGTTCGTTGCGCTGACCGCGGCGGCGGTAGCGGCAGCACCAAAGGCCGCCGAAAGAACCGTGCGCCGTGAAAGGCCACCGGAAACGCTCGTGGAAACTGCTTTTGCCTGCGTCATTGTCCTCGCCTCTTGATCTCTGTTGCCCGGCTTCCATTCCGTGGAAGCGATGGTTGAATTGATAAATCGGCGGCCCTAACCTCTCGACCGGCAAACCTGACAACGATGGGGGCAGAAGTGACAAAACGACCGGAAAACGAACCGGCGGAGATCGGCATCGTCGTCTATCCGCGCGCCCTGATGTCGGCGATCCACGGCCTGACCGACATGTTCCAGGTGGCCAGCATGCAGTCGGCCGAACAGAGCGGAGTGGATGCTCCGCAGATCCGAATCAGCCATTGGAAGCTTCAGGAAGACGGCTCGGTGTCGAAATCGCGCGACACCCACCAGGGTCCCTCTTCGGGCCTGGTGGCACTGATCCTGCCCCCGACGCTGTCCGATCTGCCGGTCGGCGATCGCATCGCCGGCCTGCCCGCCTTCGTGCGGGAGCAGCATGAGCGCGGCACGACGATCTGTTCCGTCTGCGGCGGCGCCTATCTGCTGGCGGAATCCGGCCTCGCGGCCGGCCGCACCATCACCACGCACTGGTCGCACCAGGATCTGATCACCGGCCGCTACGGCAACATCCGCGTCGACACCGACAGGTTGCTGATCGACGAGGGCGACATCATCACTGCCGGCGGCATGATGGCGTGGATCGATCTCGGGCTGAAACTCGTCGACCGGTTCCTGGGAACCGATGTCATGCTGGCGACCGCGCGCTTCATGATCATCGACCCCGGCGCGCGCGAGCAGAGCTACTACAGCGTCTTCGCGCCGAAGCTCGACCACGGCGACAACGTCATCCTCAAGATTCAGCACTGGCTGCACGGCACCAACACCAAAGGCGTGACGCTGCAGATGATGGCGGAGCGCGCCGGGCTCGGCGACCGCACCTTTCTGCGCCGTTTCCAGAAGGCGACCGGTTTCAATCCCACCGAATATTGCCAGCGGCTGCGGATCGCCAAGTCACGCGACCTCCTGGAGCGTTCGCATCTGTCGATCGAGCAGGTCGCCTGGCAGAGCGGTTACGACGACACCAACGCCTATCGCAAGATCTTCCGCAAGATCCTCGGCCTTTCGCCGAAAGAATACCGCCTGCGCTTCTCCGTGTCGGACGGCGCCCGGCGAATGGCTGCTGGCGCGTCGAACGCACTGCCTGCGCTGTGATCGACATTCGCGTCCCCGCCGGACCATCCTCGTCGTCCGCCAGCAGGTTGGCTCGATGCTGCTCGCCGGCGCCAAACCCGCCGCGAAGACGCGCTGATGGGATGCGGCGTGATTCCGATCGTCTCCTGGAGCGTGCCCGTCATCCTCGGCGGCGCACCGCAGCTGAATTTTGTCGTACCCTGCGGCGTCATACTCGCCGCCTATGCCCTGTTGCTCGTCCAGGCTTTCTTCATCGCCACGCTGGTCATGCGTGATAGGCGCCAGATCCTCGCTGACACCGCCTGAGACGCGAAACGCGTGGGCCTTTAGGCGCGATCGAAACGCAAAAAACGCCGCGCGCCCAAGGGGGCGCGCGGCGTTTTCGTGCTCGTTCAGTTCAGACGCTCGAGCCCTCATCCCTTGCCAATGACGACAAAGACGATGCGGCGGATCGCTTCGGCAAAGCTGACGCCCAGCGCCATCGCCGCAATGCCGGTGACGCCCAGTGCGCCGATCCCCATCAGCTTCCAGCGCCTGACGTCGTCGGTCACCGGTTTCATCTCCGCGACGTCCGTACCGATTGCCAGGACCGACGCCTCGAGTTCGCCGACCCGATCGGCAAGCTGCTCCATGCGCAAATGCACGTTGGCATGGCTTGTCGCGGTCTTGTCTTCCGCGCGCCGGGCACCCTCTTCGATCCGGCGAATGGATTCCTGCAAGCCGCGCATGCCCGCAACCAATTCACCGAGCTGGCGGTGAACGGCTACATCGATTTCAACTGCGGACATCGGCGCGCTCCCCATGCCGGGCGCATTCCGCCCGTGTCCAGATTTCCGCCGCGCAAAGCCCGACGGCCGTGCGGTCGATCCGGTGTTGATCCGCAGGCGTCGCACCGCGCGCGCCGACGAGATCAGTTCCGACCACGCCCCGCAGGCCCGGAACACTGGCCGGTTGCGAAGTTCCACAACCTGCCTGAATCAAGGCAGGAATCGTAATCAAGGCGCCTTTCACCAGCGCGGCTCTGAGCGTCATTGTTCTGCCTTTCGATGAGGATGGCGAGAGAACGGGCACCGTCCGCACGGATCTCGTGGACGAGCCAGACGACACCGGCGAGCAACAGCCCGCCGAGGAGTAGCTTCAGCCAGGACAGCATCATTTCGCCCAGCCGAAACGTCGTGCCAGCCCATACCAGGTTTCGGAGAACACGCCGGCAACCAGGCCGACGCCAACCTCCACCACCATCTGGATGTCAGGATCATCGGCCAGCGCCGGACCGGTTTCAGGCGCCAGCAAACCCTTCGCAACAAGCAAGCCCGCGCCGTAGCGCAACACTATGCGGATCACCACGGCGCTCATTTCGCCCACCTCGCGACAATTGCAACGATTGCGGCGGCAAGGCGTTCGAAAGTCTTGCCAATGGACCTGAAAGCGGCGCTGTCGCCTTGACCTTTGCCCCCCGACCCCGATTTTCCGCGCCGAAGCACGACGACGACACCCGGCTCGATCGAGCCCGCCTTTTCCTGGCCCCTCTGGCCATATCCGGCTTCACGCAACGCCGCCTCGAATGCCCTGCCGTAGGCCTCGATCTTTGGACCATTTTCCCGGATATCACCGTTGATGATCACGCGGGATGCCGCATAGCGATAGCCGGTCGCAGCCTCGGAAAGACTCTCGCCCGTGTCGAAGTCGGCAAGCCGCTTGCCGGTAAAAAGGCCCTCCGCCATGCCGTCGAACAGGATGCGCACCGCCGTTGCCGTCTCATTCGCCTGATCGGGGACAGCCGCGACACCGAACTTCGCATAGTTCGCCCTGCCGGTGATCTGGGCCAGACCGCGCCCGCGATAACGCCACCCATCGTCGGCCTCGATATTGCCGAGCCGCCCGCCATAGATCCGGTTCGCGAGCTTTCGCGGCTTGCCGGCGTAAGGCTCGGCACTCGCCATCGTCGGGAACCGAGCGGGCCACACCTGCGTGAGCCGCTTCGCGGTGTAATTGAGGTTTTCCTCAACCGGCTGCATGGAGCCGCCGGTCTCGTGATAGGCGGTTGCGAGTATCGCGGCGAGATGGCAAAGGCTGACGCCGCGGCGCCGCGCCTCCTCGATGATCGCCTCGGCGCCCCTCTCTTGCTGCGCAGAAAAAGGTCTGCCGAGTGCCGCGCTGCCCCGTCGCCGGAGAGCGGCAAAGAATACCGACCGATTCATAAGTCACCTGTCTTGTGAAGAGTGCCTAGAGATTGATCGCCGCGAGCCACAGGGCGTCGACCTGCAGCTCAGACAGACCGAGCCCGTTCGCAATCGTCGCGACGAGCGGATGCCCGCGCTGGAACGTCTCGGCATATTCCCACTCGATCTGTGCCCTGTCCCGTTCGGTGCCCGCAGGCATGGCGGCAATCGTGACTGCCACCGCCTCGGGCGAAACGCCCGCGCCGACGAGACCGAGACGGAATTGCCGCGCGGAAAGCGACGGCATCACCCGCCGGCTCTCTTCATCGGTCGGGGGAACATAGTCGGCGACCGGAAAATCGCGGTTGTCGTCGAGCCACTTGCGGATGGTCGGATTGAGACCAAAGCCATCTTCAGGCCGCGATACATAATCGCAATCGTAAACCGCATCCTGCAGATCGGTGATGTTGCATTTGACCAGCAACACGCCGTCTTCCCTGGTCTTTTGAACGGAATAGACCTCATTCAACGAAAGCGCCATCACGCAGTCCTCTGCATCTGTACCATGGAATTGCCACTGGAATAGGTGATCTGCCCGCGCGCCCGCCAGGTCCCGCCCAACTGAGAGCTCGCCCCGACATCCAAGGTGTATTGATAGGCGGCAGTGGAGAGGTAAGTGGCGTACCCCTGGTTCCGGTTTCGCGTACCGTTTGAGTAACAGAGCACAGAATGGCCAACGGGGAAGTTTGTCTCGTCCTGGTTGGAACCGGTGTAGACGGTGGCCTTTTCGTCAAAAGCAACGTTCATCCATTTACCGAGAAAGGGTAAATACTGATTCCCGTCACTCTGAAGTAACCACGAACCCCAGATTAATCTATCTACAGAAGTGGTTCCATCCACACCAAGGGCATTGGCGCTGCTGCCAAAGCGGACAAATCCCTTGGCTCCATCTTGTTGCCCGCTAATTTTCATATGGTTGGCAACGTTGATGTCACCAATCCAAACATCGTCACCAACAGCAAAATTGGTGCCAAAGCCCGAGGAGCTCGAAACTACACGGTTCGCGTAAATGTCTCTGGAGAAGAACGCGTCGTTGCTATTATCCCAGCGCAATAGTGTGGTGGCGCTGCCGAAATTATTTGAGGATCTCTGGATGTAAAGCTCATTGGAATTAGTGCCAATAAAGCGGTATTGACTATCCGTGTCGACATTCATCCGCAGCTGACAAGAAGTGGAACCGTTCCCTTCAATTACGAAGTTAGTTCCGTTCCACGTCAACTCGCCAGCCTGCCAAATCTGCAAAGCCCTAACAAATGAGCCCGAGGCATTGTAGAGATTAATGCCTACATATTCGCTGCCATTGTCGTGGAAGACCGCGGCACGGTTGATACCCGAGGCGTTCATCAACCAAAATACGCGATTACCGTTGTTTCGGATTTGCATCGAGCCATTGGAGAGGACGTCTTGAGCTATCGATGTACCAGAAAAATACGCTGACGTCCCTGAAAGTGGGGTTCCGGCCAGGGTAAGCCCCCCTCCTTGAGCGGTGACAGTTAATCCGCCTTGGCCAATGGAACCATTTCCTCCTGAGGCTAAAATGCGTGCATCGAAGTCGATGTTGTTCCCTGACGAATGGAAATCTATGTAGGTGTTGGTAGCCGTACCGTCCGTTCGCCCCATTTCAATTCCGTTCGTACTAGGGCCATTCAAGGTTAGCGCAGCGCTTGCCGCGGACGACACTATCACGCTTCCGTTAAACGTCTTACCCGACATCGTCCCCGGCAGCCGCGCGTCCGCCAGCGTGCCAGAGGCCAAGTCGCTCGCGGATCCAGACGAGGCTACCGCCGCCAGCCCGAGAGTCGTTTTCACCGACACCGCATCCACGTCGTCGAGGATGGTCCTGGCGAATGGTGTCAGTGCCGTCGTCGAATAGAGGTCCGTCCCCGTCGTGTAGAGCATTTGATTGGGCGTTGTCGTCAGACCGGCAATCGACTGCAGGCCTGCGTCCTGCGCCTGGACATTGGTGCCGATCTCAAGGCCGAGAGCCGTCCGGGCGCCGCTTGCGCTTGTTGCTCCCGTGCCTCCCGCGGTCAGCGGGCGCGGCGCGTTGGCGTCGGCCGTCAGGTCGTCGATCAGCGTGTTGTAGGGCACGCTCTGGATCGTGGTATTGGGCACACCTTTGGTGCCGGCGGGGGGTGAATAGACGCCACCTGTTCTGGGCATGGCTTGTCTCCATGGAAGTGCGGGTCGCAAGCTTCCCTATTGTTCCTGATATCGATGGAATGCGCGGTGCTACGCGCAGGCGCGCCCCGGCCCGCGGCGCGCGCCTTGTTGCGGCAGCGTGCCGGCCTATCGGAGGCTAACGGCGAAGAGGCCTGGATCGGCCGCCCTATCGCTTCTTCCGTCCGGCGGCAAAGAGCCGGCCATAGTCGACGCGGCGAATGCCGTCGGCCCCGCGGCTGACGGCATCGGGACGGATCCTCTCCACCTCCTGCGCCATTACGCCAAGGTGTTTCGGGCCACCCCCGGGCTCGCCCTTGTAGCGGTATTCGTAGAGCGAATGCCCGTCGAGCGTGCCGACCCGCGTGATGTCCTTCTTGAGGCGGCGGTCCGAGACCTTCTTGCCAAAGGGCAGCATGCCGAATAGATTGCCGAGCGCACTGCTGGCAGCGCTTTGGCGCGTTCGATAGGCATCCAGCTCTCCCTGATACTTGTTCTGCACCAGCCCCGCATAATCCACCGGCTCGATCCGTTGCCCCTGTGTCGGCACGAAATTCGGGTTGCTCACCTGGGCGCCGGAAAGCAGGCTCGATATCTCGTTGATCGGCTGGTTGCGCTGGGCATACATCTCGTTGAGATATTGCGCCCGCGCCGCATTCTGTGCCGCAAGTTGCGCCTGCTGCGCGTTGAAACTCTGATCCTTCAGCGCGTTGTTGGCGGCGGTCGTCGACTGGTTGTTCTGATGCATCTGCTGCAAGGCGTCATTGCTGAAACCGGCAGCGGCGAGCGCCTGGTTGAAATTCTGCTGCTGGGTGGCATTTGCCAGCTGAAGGTTGTTGGCGTTCTGGGTGTACTGCTGGTTCTGCGCCTGGTTGGCGAACTGGCCGCTTTGCAGCATCTGGCCGTAGGCCTGTTGCTGTGCCGCGTTCTCGAAGGCCGCTGCCTGCTGCGAAAGACCCACGAGCCGGGATTGCTCCTGCCCGGCATTGAGAATGGCTCCGAAGCGGGCGTCATTCGCCTGCCGGTTTGCCTGATCGATGGCCCGGTTATAGGCTTCGGAGCCTGGCTGTAAGCCCTGATTGGCAAGCTGTGTCTCCAGCGCCGCGCGGTCTCGGTCAAGCTGCGGGTTCATGCGCGCCATCAGCGCATCCTCATAACGCTTCGTGTCGAAGTTCGTCTCGTAGCTGCGCCTGATGTCGCCCGCATTGCCAAGCGAGGTCTGTATCGCTCCGGCGTTGGCGACCACTCCTTGAGCGCTGCCCGTATTGGGAAGCGTCGTCTGCAGCGCCGGGCCGGGAGCGTATTGCTGATACTGCGGCAGGTTGATTGCGTTCGGGTTGCCGGCCGCCGGTGCGCCGGAAAGATCGAGCGGCCGCCCCAGCAGATCGTGCAACCGTGCCGACTGGCTGTTGGCGAGCGTCGCCATGTTCTTTTCGGCGGCGTCCGTCTGGTCCTTGATCGCCTGTTGTGCCCGCGAAAGCGTCTGCGTCGCCGTCCAGGTGGGAATGTCGTAGAAAGCGCCGCTCGACGGGTCCTTCCACTTGGTGCTGCCCGTCTGCGAATAGGTCAGGCTGCCGTCCGGCGTCACTTGGTTGACATTGCCAAGGGTGCCATTGGCAATGGCGGTACCGATGTTGGTCGCGGTCTGCGCCGCCGCGGTCTCGCGCGGGTCCGGCGGCTTAGGAGCTTTGGGTTTTCCCATGGTGCCTACCTCTGGTTGGCGGGGTGCGCCCGCCATTCGTTGTCCGTGAGTGTGAAGATGATTTCCGCTTCGTCCCGCCCGCGAAGGCGGGGAATTCGGTGCGGCGTGAAACCGAACCGTTCGGCGATCGCGATCATGCCGGCATTGCGCTCGGAAACCCTGAGCACGACCATTTGGCAGCCGATCTCCTGGAGCGGGTAGCTGGCGACGATCTTGGCGCGCTCTTCGGGCGTATAATGTTCGGCATCGTCGATCGTCATGGTCACCACGGTCCGGTCCCCGGAAGGCTCCAGCAGATAGCGGCCGACGACCGCGCTCATGCCCTTCAGCGGCGTGAAGGTCACGGCGACCGAGCCACCCGTCGCATTGGTGCGGGTGATGCCTTCGAAATAGACGTCTTCCGGCGGCTCCTCGTCGAACCAGACATAGTCCACCGTGTTCGCCTGCCATTTCGCCCGGCCCTGCTCATAGGCTTTCAGAAGCAGCGTCGAAGTGCCGCCGCTGGCGTGGCGCACCGTCACGCTGTCGAGCGCGCCGGAGGCGCTGGAACGCCGGGTCCAGCCGGAAAGCGCTGCTTTCGGCAGATAGCCGGTGCCCCAGTCCTCCTCGCTCATCGGCGGGCCGACGAGCAGCCGCTGCACGCCATCGCGTGTCAGCTCGTGCGATTCCGAACCGCCGATCATCGTGATCGGACGGTCGAACCGTCGGCCCGCCCACCATTCGGGATAGTCGCCTGTCAGATGCATCGCCGCTTCCGCGGCACCGGCCAGCGTCTTGCCGAGCTGGTTGCCGGCCATGAACAGCCGCTCGCGAAAGCGGGCGCCGGCCGCATGAAACTCGGTCTGCTTCGCATAGGGCCGGTAATAGCGCAGCCTATTCGTGTTCTGCCGCCGCCCGATCTCCATCGCCAGCTCCATCCGCTCCCTGAGCAGCAAGGAAAGGCCTGATGGTCTGGTCGAGCTTGCGGATCCGCTCGAGAAGTTGCTCATCCGTCATCTCGCCGATCTGGTTTGGATTGATGGTCACGTCCTTCGGCATCAGCGCCGCCACGGCTTTGAGGAAATCATGCGGGTTCTTCTCGATCAGCGCATGGATCGCCGCCGCCCCTCGGGCTTCCCAGGCCGAAAGCATGTCTTCGAGGAAAAGCTCGCCCAGCCTGGTGCGCACCGCCTTGCGGGCGCGTGGCCGGGGGACCGCGCCGGCGCGATCGGCACGCGGCAGAAAGCGCCCCGTCTTCGGGTCCTTGGCAGGTTTGCTCGTCATGGGATTTGCTCCGCTCGGTCAATGTACCCGTTGCACGGCGTTGACCGAGATGGCACGGGCCTGACCGTCGGCCAGCGCCCCTGCCTTGGCGCCTGCAGCAGCCGGCACTTTCCACTTGGCAATCGTCAAGCGCCGGCAGCACGCGTCGCGAATGGCCGCGCCAAGCGTGACGGCAGCTCACAGAAAATTGCCGGTGTCACGCCCGATGTCACGCCAGCAAACTTGACTTCAGGTTGTATTACGTCATCAATGGATCGCGCCGGGTCGCCTGCCTCGGGCCTTGCCGGCGGAAATGTATGACGTGTGCCGATGCTGCGCAGGCGACAGCCGGGAAAGAGCCAAAGTAGTTCAATTTTTTAATAGTTTGTCAGTCTGGAAGTCCCGCCGCGGGAACCATGCGATGGATGCAACAGGTGTCAGATGATCCGCAACGCGTTCAGTAAGTTGAAGACCATTTTCGCCCCACGGCCCTCCGCAGCGAATATCTCGCCCAGGTTGCTTGAACTGGCCACCTCGGGCAATGTCGAGGCCCAGGCAAAACTCGGCGAAATCTACTTCAACGACGGCAGCGAGGAACACTACGCCGCCTCGCTTCACTAGAACCGGCAGGCCGCCCGCCAGGGCCATCCCGCCGCGCAAGCCCGTCTCGTCACCATCTATCAAAGGGGTCTCGGCATCGAGCGCGACCCGAAAGAGGCCTCGCGCTGGCTTCGCAGCATCGGGCAGCCGCGCCCGCGCCCCGAACCTGCCCGCGCCGTTTCCGGCAAGATCGCCAAACAGGAAGCGTGACGAGCGCCAGCCTGTTTTCCACGTAGACCTGCAAAGTAACGATCGGTGATGACCACACCGTTGCGCCATGTCCCGAGCGCCGCTCGGCCTGGAATCAAAAAGGCCGCTTCAATGACGAAACGGCCAGCCTGTAATATCCTTAGCCCGTATCCTGACGCTTGGCAAGCCCTCCGGACAAAATTTGTTCTCGTTATGTTCATTTTCTTGGCCGGCTTCATTTCGGTGGCAGCGCTCGCCCATCCGCCTCCCCGGCACGCCCCTTCGATTGGTGATATAGTGGCAATCGGCGACGTCGCCCGGTGCCCAGCGGTCTCCCGGATCTCCTGCCGGGGCCGAGCGTGCCGTGTCCGGTTCGATGGTGAGACGGCCAAGGGTCGCTCCCACGACGACGGGAGGGTTCCATGACCCCACGATACCTGATTGTTGTGATTTTCGCGGCGCTTGCCGCGCTCGCCGGCTGCACCAGCGACCAGGCCAGTCGCAACACCGCCCCTGCCCCAAGCCAGGGAAGCCAGGGCATGCAAGGCGGCGCCCAGGGCATGAGCCAGGGCGGCGGAAGCTCCGGCTACTAAGCATGTCGCGCAAAAGTGCGCAGCGGTTTTGCGATAACGACATGCGAAATATCAAAAACTTAAAGCGCAAGGAGCGAATCTGAAAGATCGCGACGCGCTTTAAAGCCTGTCGCGCAAAAGCGCGCAGCGGTTCTTGCGATGACGACATGCGAACCATCAAGGACTTGAAGCACAGGCCGCGCCCTTGCACGGGCGGCACCGATCGCAGATTGCCTATGTTCACCCCGCGCCTGACGGAGCGAAGCGCCCGGCGCCGAGCCTCCCGGCGCGGCGCCCCGGCGCCTGTCGATTGAACCTCCGGCGCCGAAACGCGTTGAGTAACTATGACGCGCAATCTCGGTGCCGCGCCATTTGTTTGCGCGCATTCTGTGTTAAGCTTCCCCTCGGGAGGAAAATACCATGGAGAATTTCTTCGCACTCGCCGCCATCGTCGTCGGTTCCGCCATCCTGGGGCTCGCGCTTGCCTACGGAATGCGCCGCAAGGATGCGCACCGACCTCCCGAGCACGACGATGCGCGGTTGAAATTCTAACGCCTGTCGCGCAAAAGTCCGCAGACGCCTTCGCGATAACGACATGCGAAATCAAAGACGTGAAGGCCAAGGCGCGAATCCGGAAGATCGCGACCTGCTTCAGACCCGTCCCCGCCGAGCAGCCGTGGCACGCGCAGTCCCTGCACTGCTGCAGGTCTTGATGCCCGCAGGCAACAGGGCTTGCCACTCGCCCTGAAATCGGAACCTTTCCCGCCCCCTCGCCTTACTCCTTGAACAAGGATCAGCCGAGGAGATGCGAGGATGAGCAAGCCGCACCCGAAATCACGGGATCTCAGGCAGACACCGGAAGACGGGCCCGGGCCAGCCGAGCCGGGCAGCGCCCCCATCGGCAAGATTCCGCCCGTGCCGGCCGAGCAGATGCCGGAGGGCGACGACCTGCCGCCGGCCGATCAGGGCCGGGTGCCGCCCGTTCCGAGCCGCGACGAGGCCAATATGAAGCCGGATGACGCCTTGCCCGAAGACCGCGAGGAGAAGATCATCGACGACGACCCGGCGCGCGAAAAGACCCGCTTCGACGAAGAACTTCCGAAAAGCAGCCGCTAAAGCCTGTCGCGCAAAAGTGCGCAGCGATTTTGCGGTAACGACATGCGAAATACCAAAGGCTTAAAGCAAGGAGCGAATCTGAAAGATCGCGACGCGCTTTAAAGCCTGTCGCGCAAAAGTGCGCAGCGGTTTTGCGATAACGACAGGCGAAATATCAAAGGCTTAAAACAAAGGAGCGAGATCGCGGCGCGCTTTAAGGCCTGTCGCGCAAAACTGCACAGCGGCTTTGGATCACGGCATGCGACGCATCAAGCGTAAGGTGCAAAGGGGTGATTTAGCCGGCTTGCAAGCCCCAACAAGTCATAACCTCCACCAGAGGTGGAGGTTTGAAACGCTGCGCTTGAACCGCTAGAAGCGGTTTTGCTATAAGTTAGTAGCTACGGTTAAAGAGGTCGGCAAAGTCGGAAGCTTTGTCGGCCTTTTCTTGATTGCGGATATAACGTCTGACGACCTGCTCATCATAGCCAGCCGTTGAGACGAAGTACCCTCGCGCCCAAAAGTGATACCCTTTGTAGCGCCGTTTGCGGGCGTATTTGTTGGCCACGTAAAGGGCGGTCTTGCCCTTCAAGAAGCCGACAATGTGCGACACCGAATATTTCGGCGGGATCGATATCAGCATATGCACATGGTCGGGCATAAGATGCCCTTCCTCGATCCGGCAGTCCTTTTGCAGAGCAAGCCGATGCAAAAGGTCACCCAATTCACGTCGCACGTCACCGTAAAGACGTTTCGTTCGGTACTTACTCGCGAAGACCACATGGTATTTGCAGTCCCATGTCGCGTGTGATTGCGATCGTTCATCCATAAAACCTCCGTTCTATGTCTCGGCCAGCCTAGCGGTCCAAGCACGGAGGTCTCTCAATCACAATGTAGAACCCGTCCAGTCCTCCACCGGAGGTGGAGGTTTACTTTGCTTACAAAAAAGCCCGCCGGTCGCGACGACCGGCGGGCCCTGTTCTGACTACTTCGCCTCGATCAATAGGGCGAGTAGCACTGCTGGCGCGGGCCGCCATAGGGCTGATAGCTGTTGTCGTAGGCGCGGTAGGAGCGATAGCGCGCATAACACCAGTCGACATGACGCTGGCTCACGCCCGGCTCGTACCGGCGTGGCGGAGCGGCAATGGCGCCGCCGATCACGACTCCTGCACCGAAGGCCGCCAGCGGATACCACCAGCCGTCATAGTGGCGTCGATAGCCGTAGCGCTCGTAGCGATAGCCGCGGTAGCCGTTGTAGTAGCCATAACGGTAGCCGCCATGCCATCCCGGCCGGTAGCCCGGGCGATAGGACCCGTACCGACCGTGCCAGCGCGGATGATATCCGCCATGGCCCCAGCCGTGGCCGTTACCATGTCTGTCACGAACCAGTTCGACATCGCTCTTCTGCACCCGCTCGATGGCAACAGCCGGCACGGCGTTCGCCGGCGTGATACCCGAAAGAGCCGTAACCGCCGCCATTACGACGATGGCAATCTTCTTCATTTCATCACCTGTCCGTTTGGAAACAGGCGCCAGTTTCGCGGAATGACGTGAACCCGCAATGAATGCGGAAATTCTAATGTGCAAACTCAACCAGAAGGCGCGGTTGCAGGCGCCTCACGGCCGCTGCGCTTGCGTCCCACGCAGCGTCAGCGCATGCGCGATCAGCGTTTCCACAGCCGCGCCGTAGGAGATGCCGTCTGCCGCAAGCGCCTTGGCGTACATGCTGATATTGGTGAAGCCGGGAATGGTGTTGATCTCGTTGATGACAAGGCTTCCGTCCGGCCGCAGGAAGAAGTCCACCCGCGCCATGCCGGCGCAGGCCAGCGCCCGAAAGGCCCGCTCCGCCATCTCCTGTGCCTGCGCGCTCACCTCCTCGGCCAGATCCGCCGGCGTCTTCACGATCGCGCCGCCCGCATCGACATATTTGGCGTCGTAGCTGTAGAAACCGTGGCTTTCGGCCGGGATGATCTCGCCCGGCCGCGACACGGTGAGCCCGCCCTTGGCGTCTTCCAGCACCGAGCATTCGATCTCCCGGGCCTGCACGAACTCTTCGATCAGCACCTTGTCGTCGTGGCGAAACGCCTCGTCCAGCGCAGCCTGAAGCCCTTCGAGGCTGTCGACCCGGCTGACGCCGACGGATGAACCCTGCCGTGCCGGCTTGACGAAGACCGGCAATCCCAACGTTTCCAGGATCGTTTCGCCGGAATAGCCATCCCCCTGGTGAAGGGCGATGGCGCGGGCGACCGATAGCCCCTCGGCCGCAAGCAGCCGCTTGGCGAGCGCCTTGTCCATCGCCACCGCCGAGGCCGCAACGCCGCAGCCGACATAGGCGATATCGGCCGTCTCGGCGTAGCCCTGCACCGTCCCGTCCTCGCCGAACGGCCCGTGCAGCACCGGAAAGATCAGGTCGACGGCCGGCAGCAGCCCTTGTGTTCCGTCGGCGGCAATGGTCACCGCCCGCCCCTTGCCACCCGGGATCAGCGCAACTTGCGCTCCCGCCGCCGGAATGGCCGGCGGCAGCTCGCCGTTTTCAAGTTCGACGAGCAGCCAGCGCCCGTCCTTGGCAATACCGATCGGCACGATCTCGTAGCGGCTGCGGTCGAGCGCGGCGACGACGTTGCGCGCCGACATCAGCGAAACCTCATGCTCCGCCGAGCGGCCGCCAAACAACACGGCAATACGCAGCTTCCCTGTCATGACATCTTTCCTTCAGAAACGTGGCCAATGCGGATTCGCAAGGAAGCGGTCGAAGATGGCAACAAGACGTCAAGGAAATGTGCTATCGCTGCGACAGGAAAATTTTCTCAAGCACTCGCAACGCCGCCTGCCCCCCAAAGGCGGCGACATGAAATTGGAACGCCAGATCAATTTTGAATAGGAGAAGCTGTCGATGGCCGAGGTCCTGCTCTTCCACCACGCCCAGGGTTTGACCGCGGGCATGCACGCTTTCGCCGACGAACTCCGGGCCGCCGGGCACACGGTGCACCTGCCCGATCTCTTCGAGGGGCGCACCTTCGAGAGCATCGAGGAAGGCGTCGCCTATGTCGGTGAGGTTGGCTTCGACGAGATGCGCGAGCGCGGCGTGCGCCTCGCCGAGACGCTTCCCCAAGGCCTCGTCTATGCCGGCTTCTCCTTCGGCGTGCTGCCGGCGCAGAAGCTCGCGCAGACCCGGCCCGGCGCCCGTGGCGCCCTGCTCTTCTACTCCTGCATTCCGATCAGCGGCCAGTGGTCCTTCGGCCCCTGGCCGCAACGCGTGCCTGTCCAGATCCACGGCATGGACAACGATACGATCTTCGTCGGCGAAGGCGACATCGACGCAGCCCGCGAACTCGTCGAAAAGGCCGAGGATGCCGCGCTGTTCCTCTATCCCGGCGACCAGCACTATTTCGCCGACAGCTCGCTGCCCTCCTACGACGCGGAGGCCACCAAGCTGCTGACGCAACGGGTGCTGGCGTTCCTCGACCGAGTCTGAGCAACGAAACCGATCCCGTAACCGGCAGCCCCAAAACAAGTCAAAGTGCTGCAGCGACCTTCGTGCGTCCGGCAGGACACGCGGCACCGTAGGGCGCCTGCGTGATGGCCATCTCGCGGCGGGAGGGACGGCCGAGCGGGCTCGCGCTCGCCACCTACATCGCGCTCGGCATCGGGCTGCACAATCTTGGCGAAGGCCTCGCCATCGGCGCCGCTTTCGCCGCCGGCGCAGCCGGCCTCGGAACCTTCCTCGTGATGGGCTTCACCCTGCACAACATCACCGAAGGCATCGCCATCGCCGCGCCGATCCTCAAGGCAAGACCGCCGCTCTGGCGGTTCGGCGCCCTGGCCTTGCTGGCGGGCGGACCCGCTGTCCTCGGCATGTGGCTGGGCAGCCTCTCCTACGCCCCGCATTGGTCGGCGCTCGCACTCGCGATCGGGGCCGGCGCAATCCTGCAGGTGATCGTCGCGGTCGCCGCATCGATGGCCCGGAGCTATGAAGGACGCCTGAAAGCGCTGCTGACCATGCCGGTCATGGCCGGCATGGCCGTCGGCGTCGCCTTCACGTACACGACGGCGATGCTGGTGAAGATCTAAAGCATGTCGCGCAAAAGTGCACAGCGGTTTTGCGGTAACGACATGCGAAATATCAAAGACTTAAAGCGCAACGAGCGAATCTGAAAGATCGCGACGCGCCTTAGTCGACGGAGGGGGAAGCCGCGCTGCTTACCCGCCGCTGCGGGGCCGAGCCTCGGCGCCGGTGAAACCCCGCCACTTGGTGCCGGAAACGAGATGCCGCTCTCGACCCCAGTATGTGCTCCGAGGCTGCTAAAGCGTTGATAGAAACCATGTTGTAACGAAGAAGCAGAAAGCAATCACCCATGTTGCGGCCAGAACCTTTGCCTCTCGTTTTCTGTGGGTGAAGAAATAACTGAGATACCGCCCCTGCTTGTCCATAAGAGGCAGGTCTTTCAATACAATATACCCGATCAGGATAATGAAGAGCGACGCCGGTACAAAGACACTAATTCCGAACACACTCGTAAGAACGCCGTTTGGTCCGACCATTTCTTGCATCCCTGATGCTCTCCGCTGCTCAAGTCGGGGCAGTCGCCTTTGGACCGCGCCGTTCCAGCATATCACTGTTCAGTATCAGGTCGATTAGCGACCGCTCGCCTCGGGCCTTTCACCGGGTACCAAGAGCCAGTTTTGTACCACGAGAACATCCTTTGTCCGTTCAAATAAGCGCGCAAAGAAACCTCCAGTATCTGGAATTCCGTGCGGAAATTGAAGTATAGTCGACACCACTATCGGCGGGCATAAATTCGGGTTGAAATTACAACTATACTACTTTCAATCTCGAAATTATTTCGGAGCTTCACTGTGCTCATCTATTCGGACGAAAACCTCGAGGTCATCCATCGCCCGGGCGCCTCGCCTTATCTTTTGATCACCTTCAACGAAATGGAAATCCAGGCAAACGGCAGCCGCTACTGGGGCCAGCGCTTTTGCGAGAAGGCGGATATCGCCGCGCTCGGCTTCATCAGCCGCCGGCCCAACTGGTTTCCGGCCGCAAGCATGGTCAAGGCGGTCGAGGCCGCGGCGCCGATCCTGCGTGCAGCACCCGAGCGTATCCTCTACGGCCATTCCCAGGGTGGCTATGCCGCCCTCCGCTACCGCCGGCGCTTCAATGCCACCACGGCCATCGCCTTTTGCCCGCAGGTCTCGATCGATCCCCAGGCCGTCCCCTTCGATGGCCGCTTCAGCCGCCATTTCGCGCCGGAGCTCCACGGCAATATGGGCATCGCGCCCGATCACGCCGCCGGCCGCGCCTTTCTCTTCTACGATCCGTTCCACGCCGTCGACCGCCGCCATGCGGAGCGGATCGCCGAGTTGCAGGCGGAGACGCACCTCGTGCCCGTGCACATGACCGGCCACGGCACCGTGCGGGCCTTCACCGGCACGGCCCGCGCGCTGTCGCTCATCGAGGCCTGCCGCGCCGACGACCGCGCCGGCCTGCGCACCCTTGCCCGCAGCGCCCGGGTCGACGCGCCCATGCGCCCCTACCAGATCGCCGTCACGGCCATCGCCCGCCACCCGGCCTTGGCCGATCGCCTCCATGCCCGCGTCGGCCATGGCTTCTCGCTGGTGGAGCGGATCAACTTCCTCTATCACCGCGCCAACCGCCACATCCGCGACGGCGAACTCGCAGCCGCCCGTGGCCTGCTGGAACACACCCTGGCCCTGCGGCCGAACGATCGCGGCATCGCCGGACGCCTCAAGGAACTCGACGCTCGCATCGCCCGCGAACAGAAGCTGGCACTCGCCTCCTGATTGGGGGGCTTCCCTCAGTCCTGTCCAGGACAAAAACATCCGGCACCACGAACCACTGCAGCGAACCTTGCCGTAAGGTAGTCCGGCCTGCGTTGCGGTCAGATTTTCGGAAGCTCCGTCACGAGCAGGAACAGGGCGATGGCAATCATCGCCGCGCCTGAGAACTGGCCGCCGGCCGAGCCGAGCGTCCCCGCCCGCTCCGCATTCGATCCTTGCGGCCGCGACGGCGGACTGCGCAGACATCGCCGCCGCCGAGCAAATTCTTGGCCCTCCGGTCCTCTTCTCGCCTCCTGTTCATGGAACCATGCCGCAGGTCTTCAAACTGCAGCCGAGCGCCCCGGCAAGCATGCGAAAGGATGTTTGCGATGAGCAGCATGGACACGAGAGAATTCATCCTCGCCGGCGTCGTCATGAAACGCCTGCTTGCCGGCAGCCAGACCAAGGGCCAGTTCTGCCTCTTTGAAAATGTCAGCGGCGGCGACACTACTGCATGTTTCCTTTAATCGTAGCCGATTAAAGGACAAAAACATGCAGCACTTCAAAGTGCTACAGCGACCTTAGCGCGTCTCTGATAAGACGCGCGGCGCTGTAGGACACCGATCCATGTACACGAAGGCGACGATGAAATCGTCTATATGCTCGAGGGCGAAATGACGGCGGTGATCGACGGCACCCCGCACCGGCTGGCCGCCGGCCAGAGCATCTTTCTCGCGCGCGGGGTGCCGCACCAGTTGATCAATATCAGCCGACGGCCGGCGCGCTATATTCTGATCGGCACGCCGGCGATCTTCGACCGGTTCCTGGAAGAGGCCGGCCGCGAACTTGCGCCAGGCGAAGCGGCCGAACCGCCGACGCCCGAGGAGCTTGATCGACTGCGCACGGCATCGTCGAAATTCGGCATCACGCTGCTGGACGCCTCGCCCGGTCAAGGTCGCTGATGGCGCCGGGCCGGCCCGCCTCGCTGAAACCTCCCGCAAGACCCGGATTCGACCCCGGAACGCTTCGGCCGGCCCGCTCCCTTGCAGAGGAAATCGTCGCCGTGGCGCCGCGCAAGCAAGGCGGGGTTCACCCCACCTCCTTCTCCCGCGACAGCCCCAGGTGCCAGTGCAGTTCGGTCAGCCCGCGCTTCAGCCAGGCAAGCTGCGGCTCGGGCATGGTGCGCAGCATCTCATAGTCCATGATGCAGACATTGAAGACGATGTCCCTGAAGCCGTCGCCCCTGTATACATTGCAGGAGCACTGGCTCCTCACGCCGCCTCGCTTTTCAACAAGTGGTCACCGATCTGGTCAATAGTTGTCATAGGTCGGAAGCGAATTTCTTCCTGATCGGCTTGCATTTCAAGCTCGCGGACACTTTCCATAATCTTGTCAATTTGTCGCTGTGTTAATTGAGGATCAGTTTCGGGGGGATGTTGGACGAGCATTTCATGGTTCCGGCATAACAAACTAGTTCGCTCACCATCACGAGAAATTTTCAGGTCCCACATTCTGCGCTTGATCCGATCGATCGAAACAGAATAGCCGCTAGTGGAAAGGATGCCGAAATTCGCTACGATCTTAGAGCCGGAGAAATCAATAAACACCTTATGGGCGCTGCCCCTTCGACGGCTGGCGTGCGCTCGTATTTCTTCACTGAACGCGCCAACAAGCTTAGGCTGCTTCACACCAATGTAGTCAAGCAACAACTGACCTAGCCGATCAGAGGCGCGGTCAAACACCGGGACCTCTTCGATATCGCGCATCGCTGTTGTCAACGGCATTAACCCACCGTCAGACACTTCCGTTACATACAGCGATGACATCCCAGCAAGCCACGACGAAGCGATAGTCTCAAGAGATACGCCTTCTGCATCGTGCGACGGACCGATCACCAAGCCTGACATAGCAGGAAGGTAGTTCCCCGCAGCCAAGGAGGGATCCGTCGTCAAATCTAGATCGAGTTCGTCAAGCGCCAACTCGATTGCCAGGATCGCCCCGACAGCATGGTCATTGTAGAAGCAGTGCAATCGTTCAAGGCGATTAGCACGCTCCAGGTGGGCGCACTGACCATCGTATGCAATTGCGCCGATGATCAACTGCTCAACCGACCCGATGATGGGACGAAATATAACTGGCGCCCGCCTTGCCCGCAAAAATCCGCTTCGGGGTTGAGGGAAAACTCTCTTGTCTAATATGCTCATATCAGTCGTCCCAGGGCATCAGCCGTCAGTCGTCTTACTTCTGGAATTCGGCCGATCAAAAACGCCAAGAGCGCATCGAAATCCTCCTCTCCGATTAAGTCAGGAATTCGTCCTCGCGTGCCGACATCTCTGAGATCAAGTTTCCCCGCCTTTGTGGAAATCTCACCAGTGGCAGCCATAAGCTGGTCTACTTCTTCTTTCGACAGATACGGCGTCACCCACTCTTTGAGCCGATTGGTGAATGGAGCGGATGCGATCAGATCAGAAGGGGTCCAAGCCGGTCCTGAGAAACAGTAGCCTTGATCAATCAACCAAAACGATCCACTTCCCGACAGGAGAATGTTGCCAGGGTGGCGATCAACGTTGGCGCTCCATGTATCAAATTCGTAAACTCCTGCAAGATCACCACCTAAAAGGACTTCTACAATCTTGCGTACCAGGGCGGGTGAACTCGCTGTCCTCTTAACGATGCTGGCTACCGACGGTGAGTCGACGTCGCAGTTTGCGAACAAGACGTGCCCGCCCTCGATGGCTGGGGCGTGCTTGACTTCAAGATTTCCCTCAGGAACGAAAGCGAGATACGCGGGCGGAACTGGCAAGCCTAAGGCTGCAGCGGCCGTAGCTCCCATGATCTCGTTGGCCAGTTCCCTGGCTGGGATGTCCTTGATAAAGGCAAATCGAGTTTCGTGATCCGATGTATAAATTTGGCCACGATAGGTTTCATTAATGTTGGCTATACCGCTATCCTTGAATGAGGCAGCGCCTGCAAGAACGCGAGCAAATCCAACACACCAATCGGAACCAGACCGACCATAACTGGAATCAGACAACATCTCCCCCTCTGCGCGACATTTGACCCCAGTAAAGATCCCAATCTACGGTTTAGGCGAGTCTTATTTTGAAACTACGTTAAAGTTGAAGATTGTTGAACATCTTCATTCCAACGAGTTTGCCGATTCCTGCCAATCTCTTTAGCACTTGCATCATATCCAATTCCCTATGCACGTCATGGCAGTTGATAATCGCGAGCCTCTCTCCAGGCGGAGAGAGGTGGTGGGCAATTGAATGAACCTCAGCACGATGCCGTCCATGGCGCTCTGTGTTCACCTGTTCCACTTGCGTCTCCATCACCCCACCTCCTTCTCCCGCGACAGCCCCAGGTGCCAGTGCAGTTCGGTCAGCCCGCGCTTCAGCCAGGCAAGCTGCGGCTCGGGCATGGTGCGCAGCATCTCGTAGTCCATGATGCAGACGTTGAAGACCGTCGTTTTCACCTGCGGTCCGTCCTTGAGTCTCAAAAGCACGCCTTCCAGTTCCATCATCCGGTTCGCCGCCTGGCGGGCGCTCCTGGCGCGCTCGGCGCTGGTCTCGCCGGCAAAGCCCCTGACGCTGAAGAGCGACTGCGCCCTGACGCTCGGAAAGGGAATGCCCGTGAGGCTGTAATAGCGCGCCATCTGCCGGGCATATTCATCACCGGCCTCGCGCTCATGCGCCGTCAGCTTGCCGTCGAGGAACATGCGGCCGAGCGTGTAGCCGGCAAAGGGGCTGGCAACGTCGACGTCGCGCCTGCCGGAAAAATGCAGGCGCTTGCGCGCGTCGAGCGCCACCGAGCGTACCTCCCGCTCGGTCTCGCCGTGCTTGATCTGCCCGCCGGGATAGCGTGCCACATCGGCCTTGCGCGGCCGTCCGGCCCGGCTGGCGCGCTTGATGCGGATGCGTTCTGCCTTGGATGTCATCGTGTCGTTTCCTCGTTTCATTCGGTCATCATGGCCGCCGGCCGGCATCGCCCGGCCCGGCGCGGATGCAAGATCATTAAAAATCAAAAGGTTGCCGCTACCGGCTGGCGCCGCGCCTGTTGACCGCATGCAGCACCGACGTATGGTCGCGGCGGAAGATGCGGCCGAGCGCCGGCAGCGACAGATCCTTGCGCTCCTCGTAGACTGCCGCCATGCAGCGATGGCGCGGCTCGACCAGGCGCCGCTCGCGGCCGACGCCGATGATCTCCTCCCAGGTGACGCCGGGATAGGCGCCGAGCACGTCCTCGATGATCTCGCGCACCGGCCGTCGGCTGAAGAGATCGCCGCCCGCCGCATCCGCCGCCCCGCAAATCACCCGCGCCTGCGAGAGAAGCCGCGCTTCGGCGTCGGCGAGCGCCAGTTCCAGCTCCGCGATCCGCCGCACCTGCGCCCGCACCTGAACCGCGACGATACCGGCGAGGTCCTCCAGGCTCGCGGCGGGTGCCGCCTCGCCGCCGGCCGCGACCGTCCCGGTCAACCCCTCGGCATGCGCGTCGCCCGGCCCCGCCGCCCCGTCTCCGGTCGTGTCGTCCGCCGGCGTCCTCCGCCTCTCCGGGGCGCCTGCGCCGGGCTCCTGTCCACCGCGCCGCCGGCGCACCCTGCCGGCGGCAGCGGCACCACCGGCCGCGGCGGCGCCGTCCGCCCCGGGCACCGCCCTCGCCGTCGCCGCACCATTGCCCGCGGCCCTGCCGGCGGCCGCCTCTCCCGTTGCCAATTCCGCTGCCTCAGGCTGCATGGTGGATCTCCCTGGTTGCAGGCGCGCTTCCGGTCTGGCTGGCGGCCTTGGCTGCTGCATGCATCTGGCGAAACGCTTCAAGCCGCGCGCGAACACGGGCGCGGCTGGCCTCCGAACGGCCGCCATTCAGGCTATCGAGGGCGGCGACCGTCTCGCGCTTGCGGGCAAGCTCCGCCCGCATGGTCAGGGCCTCCGCCCTCGCCAGTGCCGCCAGCACCGGCGGCTTCGGGATCGTGCCGAGCAGCACGTTGGCGTTGGCGGCATAGGCGCCGCGGATCAGCTTCTGCGTCGCAGCCGCGAGGCCGCAGCCCGGCACGCCGGCGAGCGCATAGTGGTAGACGGCAAGCATCTTCCTCGGCTCGATCCCCTGCGGCACGGTCATGCCGGCCGTCTGCATCGCATCGAGGCTGCGCAGCACCGCCGTCTCGCCTGCCGGCGCCAGCCGTTCAGTGAGCGCGGTAATCTCCCGGCTCAAGGTCGAGAGCCGGGCCTCCGCCGGCAAGGTCATCATCTCCGAATGCGTCATTGTCTCGCTTTCCTTTGAGTTCGTTTTCAATGGCTTGCCTGCATTCCCGCTGGTGGCGGGCAAAGGCGGTCTCGTGCGGTGGCGCCTGCTGGCGAGAGCCGCGTCGCGGCGGTCCGGCATCACCGGCCGGGTCCCGCGCGCCCGGCCGGCCTGCGGCGCGGGGCGGAAGCGCCGGCCGGCCGGCATTGCGCATCCAGTTCCGCCACGTCGCCGCCCAGTCGAGCTTGGTGGCATTGCGGCCGGCTTTGGCGGTCCAGTAGTCGCGAAACTTGTCGAATTCGATCGCCGCCTCGGCCGATCCGAAACCGAGCCCGGCGGCGAAGTCCCAGTCGGGCTCGAAGGTCGCGGGCAACCGGCTGGCCCTGCGCTGGCCTCGCGAGGCCCGCGCATCGGCTTCTTCCCGGTGAAGACGGGACTGATCGCCGCCCCCGGCCGGAGTCGTGTCGGGAGAGTTAGTTTCTTTAGGGGGTGCGGGGGAGTTTTCTTTATCAGAGAGGGGGGCGGCACCGGTCGCCGTGACATCGCGTGACGTCACATGCGCCCTATGACGCTGCTGCCGTTCGCGATCGTTTGCCCGCCGCCGCTCGAGCTCCGACTGCTGTCCCGCTTCGGCGGCGCGCACGGCGCCAAGGATCATCTCCGGCGATGCACCGGACTGAACCAAGGCTTCGACGATCGCGGTGATGCGCATGGTCGCTACTCCCCGCTCGGCCGGGTCGGCCGGCATGCGGCCGCGACTGCCCCGCCACCTGCCGAAACGGCAGCGTCGCAACGAGGCCGCAGCGAAACCGGCAGGGCACCACTGCTCTCACCTTCCCGGGCAAGCGCGCCCTGCCCTGCAACCCTTTCCAGACCGTCCTGCACCATGCCTTCTTCCCATGCGTTCGCGTTTGGCCGCTCCGTCTGGCACGGCCATTCCATCGCGCTCCTTGCGCGCCAATGCAGCTATTTCCTCGCCGCCGCTGGCGAGCCGCTCATTTCCGTTGACATCCTATTCGTAGTAGGATTTCCTACATTCATCAAGAGGAAATTTCCTATTGGACGTCAGAAACGGAATCTGGGATGCCAGTGCCATGGACGAATTGCGCCGCCTCATCCGGGAAGCAGTCGAAGCGAAGAAGACGACCTACAAGGATCTGTCGATCGCGATCGCGAAGAACCATGCCTATATCCAGCAGTTCGTGGAGCGCGAGACGCCGCGGGAACTGCGCGAGCGCGACGCCCGCACGATCATCGACCTGATCCAGGGCGCACCGGCCGCCGGCGAGGCGTCCCCGAGGCGCGCGCCCGGCTTCGCGCCGCAGATCGTGCCCGGCGAACAGCTCGTCGGCCATCGCGACCTGCCGATCTTCGCCGCCGCGCAAGGCGGCGACGGCCACGTCATCGTCACCTTCGATGCGGTCGAATATGTCAAGCGCCCCTCGGTGCTCGAAGGCGTCAGGGGCGCCTACGGCATCTACTTGACCGGCAGCTCGATGATCCCGGCCTATGAACCCGGCGACATGGCGCTCGTCCACCCGCATCTGCCGCCGGCGCGCGACAAGGACGTGGTGCTCTATCACGTGCCGCCCGCCAACGACGCCGAAGCGATCATCAAGCGGCTGGTCTCCTTCAACGACCGCGAATGGACGCTCAGGCAGTACAACCCCTTCCTGGAGTTCACCGAGAGTCGGGTCGAGTGGTCCTTCTGCCACCGGGTCGTCGGCAAATACAGCGCCCGATAGCCGCAAGCCAAGAGCGGAAATATTCCCGCCTGTTCAAGGCGTTATGTCGCTCCCCGGCAAAATGATGCGAACCTCGATGGTCGCACCGGAGAAAAACGACAAGCGACCGGACCTGGCCGCCGCCTGTCGCCGACAGGGACGGGAAATATGGCGCCTGTCAAAACCACCCTCGTTCCTGTGCTTGTCACAGGCATCCGGCAGCGCCGCATCGACGGCGCGAAAGAGTTCCTTCACGCGAAAGACTTCGCGTGGCCGGATCCCCGCCATGAGCGCACGGCGCTCTGGACGGCGATATTGGCAGAGTCCGACGGGACCAGCTCCGTACGCCAACACTTCATAGCCGTCCCGCCGCGGCACCTCACGCCGCCATCCCCTCCTCGATCTCCATCGGCAAGTCACCCGACATGAAGAGCACCGTGGCGTCCTCGAAGTCCCCGGTCGCAAGATCGCCCGAGCGGCTGAAGGCAACGACGCCCACCTTGGTTGCCGCCAGCCTTTCGGCCAGCCGCACCGCCTGCTCGGCCGCGGTTGCCTGCACCGGATTGTCGGCAATGAGCGCCCCGCGGCTCCCCAGCGTGAAGCTCTGAACGACGAAATAGGTGATCATCCCATGCTCCTTTCCGCCACCTGGAATGGCGGCCCCAAGGTGGCGCAATCGACAGAACAAAACAAGAACAAATAATCGCCTATCGACAATTCGCCGCCGCGGCCGCGAAGAAAATTCCTGCCGGCCGCACCTTTCCTATTGACCGACAAATAGGAATTTTCCTATATTCCGGCAAAGACGAAACCGGAGGGACCGACGGCAGCCCGCAAGGGCCGCCTGAGCGCCCCTCGAACGGACCGAGGTGACGGATGCCTGACGTGCTGATCGCGGACACCATGAGGGGCACCGCGCCGTTCCTTCAGGGACGCGAGATCATTCTCGCCGTCATGACGCTCGGCGCCGGCTATTTTTGCGAGGAAACCGACACCGTCGGCACCACCTGCAGGACCGCTGCCGACTGGCTCCGGACGCATGATGGCGAGCATGTCGTAAGGCTGATCCGCTTCGATCTCGACGCGCTCCACGGCGAGGACGTCACCGAGACGGTCGCCGGCGCCTGGCTCGACGGCTACGACCAGACCCCCGCGGAGGAACACAAGCTGCCGGCCTTTGTCCGCACCTCCGACGCCTGGGAACGATGGTGCGCGGATTTCGCAGCGCAACGGCCACCCTACAGCCAGGCCGCGCACGGCACGCTCAACCATCGCCAGCAGTTCGGGTGCGATCTCGGATGACGGCGGCGCTCGACAAATCCGCCCTCTTCGCCGCCATGGAAGCCTTCTGGGAAGCCGAAGGCGGCAACGAGTATGGCGTGGAAGCCGCGATATCGGCCTATCTGCAGCGCCTGAACCTCAGCGCTTTCAACGACATGGCCACGCGCAAGCGCGCCGAACTGGCGGCAGCAACCGCCCGGCCTCCCGGAGGGCCACGCATCTCATGAGACATGACGGCGCTCCAGATCCGCTCGCGACAATCGCGACCGGGCAAAATACCCAAATTTGGCAATCATCATTAATTTGCAAAAATGCTAATAAAGCGGGCGGGGAGCACAAGAGGAGAGATTCGATGCCGCGCCTTGCCCATCTTTATTTCAAGACCGCAATCATTTTCCTGATCATCGGCCTGACGATCGGTCTGCACATGGCGATCAGCCAGGATCATGCCGCCACACCGGCGCACGCCCATACGAACCTGCTCGGCTGGGTCACGATGGCGATCTTCGGCATCTACTATGCGCTCAACCCGGCCAAGGCCGAGCGCCGGCTGGCGATGATCCAGTATTACGTCTACACCTCGGGCGTCGGCGTGCTCGTTCCGTCGCTCTATCTGATGGTTACCGGCAGGCCCGAGATCGAACCCGTCGTCGCCGCCGCCTCGATCGTCGCCTTCATCGGCGTACTGCTCTTTGCCGTGGTGATCTTTTCGAGCGGCGAAACGGTCGCCCAGCCGAGCGCACTGCGGCCGCGATAACGCCGGACCAGAGCGCCATGCGTTCGGACGAACGCAGCAAGGCCGCTCTAGCACTTTGATTCCAGGGCATCTTTCCGCTTTCAAGCGATTCCGCTCGAAGGCGGAAGGTCAATGCAGAACGGGCGGAAGTGTCCCTTCCCGCATCGCGCCCTATTTCGAGGTCGACTTCAGCACCCGGTGCGTCGCGTCGTCGAGTGCGTGGCCGGTCTCGACACTATCCTGGCGAAAACCGCGCGCCGTGTTGCCACAGGCGGTCACGGCAAGAAGCGCCAGGCAGAGAACCATGAGCATCGTCTTTGACATCATCGTCTCTGTCGGTCTCTCCCACGGCGCCGCGCGTCTTATCAGCCGCGCAAAGGTCGCCGTAGCACTTTGATTTGCTGCCTGTCTTCGTCCTTGGATCGGGGTCGATTTCAGGAGACATGCAGGAGCGGAAATGCGGCACGGCATGACAAAGTCAATCGTCCTGCTCAAAACGGGGTGCGGCGAAAGACGAGCGCGACGGCTATAGCCGCGCCGCGCCCCGTCTCGGGATTTATTTTGGCAAGCGTACCGGAATCGCCGAATCAGGCCTTCCCCCGGCGGGCGGAAGCGCGTTAGCTTCCGTACCGCGCAGTACGTTCTTTCTGGACTGCGCTTCCCCGCACCCCGAGCCATTTTGGGTGCCTGCTTGCCCCGCCCTCGTGCGGGGCTCTCTTTTTCGGCCGCCTGTGACCGCAGGTCACTCGACCTTGAACACGGCGTCGCCGACAAAGACGATGACATATTGCCCGCCGTCGCCCTCGCGCGCCCAGCGCCGCAGCGTCTCGGCATAGGGCGCCTGCTTCCAGATTTCCGGAAAATCCGGATCGACGAGAACGGTGATCTGCGGCCCCTGCCGATAGATCATCATGCGTGAGCGCGCCGGGTCCCAGGCGTCACCCAGCGCCGCATCCGTACGCCAGAGACAGAGGAAATCGCGGCAGAGCTGCGGCCGCTGCTCGTAGATCCGGCACCCCTCACCGTCGATGCAATGCCGGCACCAGTCGTTCGCCGGCTTCGCCAACGCGTCGATATCGGGCAGCCGGCAGCAAAGCGTGCAGGTGCCGCAGGCGCGCTCGCCGAGCGGCGTGGATATCGAAGAGGCCGGAGTGATCATCGGCGGACGCTTTAGCACATTGCCCCTGCGCAAGTGAACCGATCGGCAGCCTTCCCGCATCGCCCTTAGCCGGGCACTGGGCCGGGCACGGGCATCACGCCGCCGCCTACAACGCCGCGCGTCCTATCAGCCGCGCAAAGGTCGCAGTAGCACTTTCAGTTGCTGCATCGCGAACGAAGGCATCGCGCGCATGCTTGCGCGGCACGGAATTTTCGACAGCGCCTCGACCGCGGCGGGTGCGCGGTCGCGACAAGGAGGCGCCTTAGCGGATGCGCGGGCAACCGCCGCGGTTGGCGAGATCGATCCTGGCGTATTCACCACGCCGTCCGATGCCTTCGACGACAATCCGGTTGCGGCTCATGCCGGCGATCTCGGGATCGCGCATGCCGTAGCCATAGGCGCGGCGGATGGCCTGGCGGGGGCTGCAGCCGCGCCGCGGTCTATAGTACTCGTCCTCGTCGTCATAGCGGCGGTAGTCGCGATAATCGCCGTTGTCGCCGCGCGGGCCGATATAAAGGTCCAGGGACTGCGCCGGCGATACCGAAGGCAGCGCGGTAACGGCGCCCGCGGCGATCACGGCCATGGCCAGAATCTTGCTGATTGTGTGTGTCATATCTTTCTCCTCCACTCGCTACCCGTTGAGTGGACCCCAAGGTTAGCGACGTGAACATGAATGCAGGAGTAACAAACGACCCGCCAAAAAGTTGCGCGGTCGCGTTCGCGGCGTGGGAAATCGGCTGGTTTCAAGCGCGATTCCGGTGGAAATGGAAGGTCTTGCGGTCGGTCTCGCCCTGCCGAAAGCCCCTGGCCGCGAGAATCGCCTTCAATTCCTCGACCTTCGCCTCGCCGATGATATGCGGGTGCAGTTCCACCAGGATATCCCTGACCGAGCCGAAATCGGCGACGCGCAGCAATTCGTCCTCGCTGCCCTCGACGTCCATGATCAGCACGTCGGGACGATAGGTTCCGAGAACCTCGGAAAAGATGTCGCTTTCGATCTCCACCTTCGCGCCCGGAAGCTGGCGGTCATAGGCGCTGGAGGAAATGATGTTCTCGCTGCGGAAGAAGGAGATCTTGCGCCCGTCGGCCGTCATCGCCTTGAGCCGCAAGGTGGGCTCGATGCCGTTCAGCCGGAAGTTCTCGCGGATCAGCGGCTCCAGCGTCGCATTGGCCTCATAGGTCAGCACGTTCGAAGCGCCGCAGGTCCTTGCCGCAAGCAGCGCGATGAAGCCGACGCCGGTTCCGACCTCCAGCACCTTCGAGCCGGGCTTCAGCAGCCGAAGCAGGATGTTGCGCTCCGTGTCCTCGTAGACCTCGCGGTACATCAGGTCGCGCACGACGGCCGGAGCACGCGCCTCGTCGGACACCAGCCGGATGCCATCGATCGTCACCGTGCGTGCATTGGTAAGATAGCGGATTTTCTTCCGGATCGAACGAAGAAGGCGTTTCATGCTCTGTCCCAAGGATCTACTCACCGCCAGTTAGTACGATTTTGCGCCCGGCGTAAGAGGGTTTGCATCTTCTCGACATCTGATGCACCGCCGGCCGCGACACCCGGAACCACGGCGTTCCGCATTTGCTTCACCGGCGTTTTTGATCTAAGCCCCCGCTATATTATGCATGAAGAATACTTATCGGAATCGGAATGAAAGACATTACCTATCCTTTCAGGGATCGATCCGACGCCGAGATGATCGCGGACCGGAACCTGTTCGATCGTCTGATCACCTGGTATGAATCGGCCAAGGTGGAGCGGCGCGAACGGTCGGCGAGCCGCGACGTCGAATTGCGCTGCGTCAGCCCGCACGGGCAGACTTCGCTCTATCCCGATGATCTTCCGCTGGTCTTCCTCACGCATAACGACGCCAAACTGATGCCCGGCTTTCTTGCGCATTACCGGTCGTTGGGCGTTACCCGCTTCATCTGCGTCGACGACGTTTCGACCGACGGCACGCGCGAATATCTGCTGGGCCAGCCCGATGTCGACCTGTGGGCGTCTGCGCTGCGCTACAGGGAAGCCCGGCGCGGCCGCCTCTGGCGGGAGGTGCTGTTTCAGCTCTATGGCGACGACCGCTGGTACGTGAACGTCGATTCCGATGAATTCCTGATCTACGACGAGTGCGAGAGCCGCACGCTGTGGTCGGTCATCCATGCGCTGGAGGATCTGAAGATTTCGCGGCTGCCGGCGCCGATGCTGGACATGTATCCGATAGATCTCGGCGCCGCGGACGTCAGTCAGCTCAAAACCCGCGCGCCCTGGGAAATCGCCGATCATTTCGACAGCCGCGGCTATTCGCTGGCGACGACCCGGCGCGCCATCACCGTCAAGGGCGGCGCACGCCACCGCGAATTCGACGCGGACCTGGAACTGATCAAGTATCCGCTGATCTTCTGGGACGGCAACTGTCGCTTCGGCGCCAGCATCCATCAGCCGCTGCCCTATCAGCGCAACTTCGCCCCTGTGCTCGGCGCTCTCCTGCACTTCAAGTTCTTCGCCGACTACGAAAAGGTCTTCGAGGACGCCGTTGCCGACGGACAATATTTCGATGGCTCGGCGGCCTATGCAAAGATGACGCAAGCGCTCGCCAGCACCGGCGCGCTGCAGCTCTTTTCCCAATCCTCGGTGAAATTCGGCGGTTCGAAGCAATTGCTGCGGCTCGGTTTCATCACCCCCGTGCCCTACTCCATGTCTCCTTAGATCGAGCTCGATTTAAGGACAAGGACATGCAGCAAATCAAAGTGCTACAGCGACCTTTGCGCGTCTCATAAGACGCGCGGCGCCCAAGGGCGCCGCCGGCGGCAAGCGTTAAACCTGCGCCGCTTCCGGCAATGCCTTTGATCGTGAGCTAAACGGGCGCCCGATCGCCGTGCAGCCGCATCGCTGGTTTTTCAACCGACCCGCGAGCTTGGCCGTTGATAATTCGACCGACCGCTCCATTTACAGCTCTGAGGCACTTAACCTGAGGAGAAGCCTGCATGAATCGAAACACAGTCATCGGCATCGTGGTTGTGATCGTGCTCATCGTTCTTGGCGTCGTGTTCCTGAAACCGGGGGCCAAGCAAGCGACCGAGACCGCGCCGGCAACGACGACGACACAACCCTCGACGACCGAACAAAAGCCGGCAACGCCTGGCCAGTCGACGACTCAGCCCTCGACCACGCAGCCGTCGACCACCCAGCCGTCGACGACCCAACCGTCCACGACGCAGCCGTCAACAACGCAGCCGTCTACCAGCCAGTAACGGCCCTAAAACGCGACCACCCCTGCCGCACCGGCCGGCAGCGGGTGGTCGCATCAGACAAGACGGCCGGGACGCCGTGGCGTAATCGCGGCCCGGCGGCCATGCGCCGGCCCTGTCGGCAAGCCACCAAAGGTGCCGTGCCTCATCGGGATCGACGGGGTTCGTATTCCCAAGGAAAGCGCTTGCGCAGTTCTTTCAGGCTTTCCTCCCAGGTGTCGCGCTGGCAAGCCGCGATCGCCTTGGTCACATGATCCCTAAGGACAGGGAAACTATATCGCGGGACCTCGATGTATCGCGTGTCCGGGGTTCTGCGAGGTCTGTTGTTCGGGGTGACGACCCAAACACTAAAAGACTCCGCCCAGGCGTCTTCCCTCGTGCCTGACGCATCGTGCTCTAAGACTTCGAGGTCGACCGGCGGTCCGTGTGGACCGGCAGAGAGCGCGCGCCGCACAAACCTGTCCGTCAGCGTCACTGCCCTGTTCTCTTCCGGCTTGCCGATGCTATGAATCCGGCACCCGCCAATGGAGCCCCGAATGCGCGCCGTCTTCCTCTGTTCGCTGCTGCTTCTGTCGTCCTGCATGCCGCACATCCCGGAGGAGGTTCTCGATGCAAACTGGTGCAGGGACATGGCGGCGGCGAAGGCCAAAGCGACCGGTACCGGCCGGGCGAACCTCGCCGCCGCGATGATAAGGCACGACTGCGCCGCCAAGCTCGCCGCCGAACGGCAATCGGCGACGGCTGCGCCGGATCAGGAGGATCCGCGGTCCGGACACCCCGAATCGTGAGCCTTGATCGATGAGGGAAGAGGCCTGCTGCTGCATGTCTCCTTAAATCGACTTCGATCAAGGACAAAGACATGCAGCAGCTCAAAGTTCTACAGCGACCTTTGCGCGTCTGATAAGACGTGCGGCGCTGCAGGGCGGGCCTCAGTTGTGCCTGGCAACCGGATAGCCGACCGGCATTTGCCAAAGCGAAATGTCGGCTATCTCAGGCTTCTTCACCACTTCCTCCGCGCCGATATCGCGAAGCATGCGGTCGGAGAGATGGCTGAGCTGGTTGAGCGTCCGGCGACGCCTCCAGGCAGCAACGAGGAAAGCGCCGACCGTGCGGCGGAAGCCGAACGTTCGAAACAGGTCGTCCATGATCGCCGGCAAGGCGCCGGCGGAGCGAAGTTGCAATTCGTGCATGATTGATCCCGCCGCGAGCGGCCGGGTCCTCTAGATTATAGATGCGCGCGGACACGGAATCGCGTTCCGGAAACCGGTCACATCAAGTCAAAATGGAAAATACGAAAAGGCAGAGCTCGGGTCGCGCTTATGCGCCAAAGTAACCCAGAGAATTATGGCGTGGTCGTCGAGACGAGCAAGCCATTCCACCAGAGGCGAGCATCTGCACAAAATTATGATTCATCGTATGCCTCCTCTAGTTTGAGCTCCGATTTGGCGAAAATTACACAAGCTTACTTTCCGGGCAAGACCACAATCGCAGACTGCCGGAATGACGAAACACCTGTTGCACGGAAGCAACAGGTGGTGGTTACGGCCCTGTCATGCGTCACGCGGCAAAACCGGTGACCATCCGGGCTGCCGCTCTTCGGCACCCCGTGGCCGCAGGTTCGATCGTCGACATCGTCACCGACCCGCCGGCAATGGCTTCAGCGCCCCTGCCCGGTTCGCAACGAGCCTCGCCGCCAAAGGGCATTGCCCCTGAAGAAACACGGCCGCCGTCTGTTGCCACCTGCCTGGTTGTGGGGGACACTACCCTTCATAGGGCATTCGAGGTGAATCGATGGACTTCGAGAAGATCGGTCGGGCGCGGCTCATGCTACGGCTGCCAAGGCATCGGAAACAGATTTCAGAGCTGAGGTTCCTGGCGCTCAACAACCTGATGGCGGCCTATGGCGTCGCCGTGATCACGCGTGACGAACTGAGAGAGCACGCGATGTCGGATGAGCCTCTGACTCTCGTCTATGAAAGCAACTGCCAGGCGATAGAAGACAAGGTGGTGATGCTTCTCACCAATATCAGCCCACGCTTCGTCCACTGACGAGCTCCGAAATGAGCGAAATTTATTCAGCGCTTAGGAGAAATCTGGTGGGTGATCACGGGCTCGAACCGTGGACCCGCTGATTAAGAGTCAGCTGCTCTACCAACTGAGCTAATCACCCATCCGTGGCGCCGCTTTAGCGCACGACTTGATGACACTCAAGAGGGTAATTGCGTCGCGCATCTATAACTCACAGCCGTTTCCATCTGGCTCGGAGATCGCTTGCCCTTGCTTTCACCTGGCTGCGCGATCAGCGCACGTCGATGAAGCGGCCGCCCAGATCAAAGCGGCCGTTGTTCGCCCGTCTTTCGTCACGCCTCTCCTGTTACGTGCATCCGCGGAGGGATGCCGCCTTCTCCACAGCGAGTTCGCCGGCCCCAAGAAATTTTTCAAAAGATTTTCACAAAGGCGCTGGACAAGCCAATCGAACGCCTTTATACGCCCCCTCACGACAGCGACGGGACACTCCGAAGCGGTCGCGGATGGGTGATTAGCTCAGTTGGTAGAGCAGCTGACTCTTAATCAGCGGGTCCACGGTTCGAGCCCGTGATCACCCACCAAATTTCTCCTAAAGCGCTGATTAAGCTGAAATTTCCAAGACGCACGACTCCACGCCTCTAATGACGGCTCCACGCCTTCAGACATAGAGTTCGCCCGCGGCGATCTTCACCGCATGGCCGCCGATACGGGCGGTGCTGATCTCCCCGCCGGTGATATCGAGATGCAGGTGGATGAAGGACGGCCGTCCCATTTCCACCCCCTGCTCGACCAGCACGGGGTGATGACCGTCGACGAACTGGTCGAAATAATGGATGGCGCCGGAGAGAGCCGCCACGGCCGAGCCGGTCGCCGGGTCCTCAAGGCTGCCGGCGCCGGGGCCGAACTTGCGGGCATGGAAGCGTGCCGTGTGGTTCACGCCGCCACGGCAATAGACGTAGGCCGATGCCAGCCGCCCCTCGGCCATCGGCGTCAGTTGTTCCCAGCGCAGCGAATCGAACTCGATCGAGGAAACCGTCGCGACGTCGTGCACCGGCACCATCACGAAGGGGGCGCCGGCACTCCAGAACGAAGGTACATGGTTCTCGAAGCCGATCTGCGAGAGCTTCAGGCTCAGTGCGTCGGCGATCGCCTGCCGGTCGAAGCGGGCATCGAGCCGCACCGATTTGCGCGGCAGGTCGAACTCGGCAAAGCTCGCGGCACCGGGCTTGAGGCGGACGGCGCAACGCACCGGCCCCACCTTCTCCTCCAGCACCTGCACGAGGTCGATCCCCTCCTCGATCGCGCCGTGCTGCGCCTCGGCAAGCGCGATCGCCGCGCCAACCGTCGGATGTCCGGCAAAGGGCAGTTCCTGGCCAGGGGTAAAGATCCTGAGCTTCGCCGTATGCGCGGCGCCGCCGGGCCGGCGGATGAACACCGTTTCCGACAGGTTGAATTCCAGCGCGATCGCCTGCATCGCCCCGTCGTCCAGCCGGTCGGCGCCGAAGACCACAGCCAGTGGATTGCCTTCGAGTCGCCTGTCGGTGAAGACGTCGTAGATCGCGTAGCTCAGCGCCATTCATGTCCCCTTGCGAATATACCTCGAAACTTTGCAACGTCGTGACGCGTGCGGCAAGGCTTAAGAGCACCGGTACACAGTTCGGCGCGAATCACGATTTCTTTAACCGCGGATGTGCCGAGGCGCCTTCTTGCCTTCGCGGCACCCGACCGGCGCGCAGCCGCCGCCCAGCGCCAGTCGGGCGGCAAAGGCTATTGGCTCACAGATACAAAGGGGTATCACGCCCCGTTGACTCAAAATCAGAGCGACGTTTCTCGCCAGAACAGCCACTCCAGAATGGGTGGAATGAACGGCGGATAGTTGTAGGCGCCCGGGTCCGGACCGAAAATCGCGATCGCCTCGTCGATCTCCGGCTCGGGATCGGCGGCAATGTGCGCCGCCACGCGCACAACCAGCGCCGCGGCCGTTTCCGGGTAGCGGTAGACGCGGATGACGGTCACGGCGCGGTCCATGTGCAACAGGTGATAGCCGGGCTCGACTGTCGCAAGCGCAAGATCGATGCCTGTCTCCTCCAGCGCCTCGCGGCGGATGTTGCCGGCAATGTCGCAGCGCCCGTCGACGATATCCTCGGGTTCCAGCGAACCGGAGGGACTGTAGACGCGGGCCGGATTGGCGGTGTGCGAGCCCATGCGCACCAGGATCAAGGCGCCGTCGGAAGACAGGATCGCCGGCATGGCAAAGAGATGGAAGGCACCCTCGGCCCGCGTCTTCCGCCACCAGAGAAAGGTCGAATAGGGCACGACGTGCCCCTCGCCGCGGATCCGCCCGTCCTCGATCCTGAGCGCCCGCTGCAGCACCATGCGGCCATCGAAGAGATGCGGATTGGCGGCGATTTCCCGTTGCCAGTTCTCCTGCGCGCGCTCGACCTCACCAAGATGAAACGGATGCGCGGCGCCGTTGACGCGGATCTCGACGTCGTCGATCGGGATGATGACGCCTTCGGCCGGCCAGAGCGCCGTATTGCTTTCAAGAGCGCCCATGGTCACACGTCCAGCGTAATGGCCACGGGGCAATGATCCGACGCCTTCGGCCGGTCCCAGCCGGTGCGCGGGTAGCGCTCCACTTCCAGCCCCGGCGGAAAGATTGTGCGGAAGGGCTGGCCGCCGCGGATGACCTCGGGCACCTGGGCGTGATTGCGCTTGGCAAGCGCCGGCGACAGCCAGATATAGTCGAGCTGGCAGAGATGGCGCTCCTGCGGCCCGCGGCTGTGAAACAGCGTCCAGCGATCCATCACCGGCCGCCGCAGCATCGGGTTTTCCACGAAGCCGTCATGGCTGAAGACGTCGAGCGAGCTCGTCTCCTCCTCGTGCGGCACGAACTGGTAGCCGTTGCGCCGGTCGCCGAGAATGTTCACCTTCTCCTGGTAGTCGTTCATGTCGCCGCAGATCGCGAACATCTTGTCGGCGGTGCGCCCGCGGCCGAAGCGGCTTTCGATGATGTGGCGCACGGCGCTTGCCTCGGCCACGCGGAGCGGCATCGTCGCCTGCCGGCCGTCGAGCCCTTCGCGCGCCGGCCCCATCGATTTGAAATGCACGACATAGAGCGTCAGCGGCCGCCCGCCGATCCTGAGATCCAGTTCCAGGCAATCGCGCTTGAAGATGCGGTCGGCCGGCCGGTTGGTCAGCGCGATCTGGTCGTTGAAGAGGTCGAGATCCTCATAGGTCAGTCCCGCATGGCTCTTCACGTCCAGGCACTCGATCGGCTGGCCGTCGCGCGTCTCCTCGCGCATCAGCACCGCGACGTCGATCCCGCGCGAATCATTGCCCTCGATCAGGTATTTCTGCCGGTAGCCGTTGCCGACCATGCGGAACAGATAGTTGTATTCGAAGGCCTGCAGCGAGGCCATGTTGTCGGCTTCCTGCAGGCAGAGGATATCCGCGTCGCAATCGGCAATCGCCAAGGCCGACATCTGCCGCGTATCATCCGTATGCGCGATGGTGCGCGCCTCCTCCAGCCGCTGATATTCCGCCTCGCTCTTCACGTCGAAGAGCCTCAGCACCCGATCCTGTTTGAGCTGGTTGCGAAAACCGGAAAAATCGAAGCGGCTCAACAGGTTTTCGATGTTGAAGGTGGCAAGGCGAAGCGACATTTATCAATTCCGTGGCATGAAATGCCGGGAGCTTAAAGCAATTCCAGGAAAAGTGTGAAACGGTTTTCCGTCCGGAATTGCGGCATTACAAACAACAATTCCAGGAAAGTGTGAAACGGTTTTCCGTCCGGAATTGCGGTATTACAAACAACAATTCCAGGAAAAGTGTGAAACGGTTTTCCGTGCGGAATTGCGGTATTACAAACAGCAATTCCAGGAAAAGTGCGAAGCGGTTTTCCGTCCGGAATTGCGGCACTCCAATCAGTTGCTGGGCCGCAAATGTCGGGCCGGACTTTCGCTCGCCGCGCACTTACATCTCCGTAAGAGAGATTTCCGGCGGCCCCAAGGTTCGCGCCATATGATCCATGTCATTCAAACCATGAACCATTGTGCTCAAATGGGGTTGGGTACATCGCCCCTGCGCTCATGGAGGATGGTTTGAAAACGGAAATCGAACTCAAGCTCGAGCTCTCTGCCGAAGATCTCGCCCGCTTCGCCGAGTCCCGCCTCCTCGGGGAGTCGGCGCGGGTAGAGCAACAACGGTCCGTCTATTTCGATACCCGCGGCCGTGATCTCTACCAGTCGGGCTTCACGCTGCGCATCCGCACGATCGGCGCGGCGCGCATCCAGACGATCAAGGCGACCGGCCCCGGCGCCTCGGTCTTTGCCCGTGCGGAATGGGAGCAGCCGCTTTCCGCCGACGAGCCGGTCGTCGATCGCACCACCCCGCTTGCCGCCGAGTTCGGCCTGGAGCCCGACGACCTGGAGCCGCACTTTACCGTCGAGGTCGAGCGCAGCACCTGGGAGGTCGATCAGGACGGCACGAGGATCGAAGCGGTGCTCGACCGCGGCATGGTCACCGCGGGCAGCCGCCAGACCGCCGTCGGCGAGATCGAACTTGAGCTGAAGGACGGCGATCCTGAGGCGCTTTTCACCCTCGCCCGCCGCATCGAGGCGATCGTTCCCGTCCGCTTCGGCGTTCTTTCCAAGGCCGAGCGCGGCTTCCACCTGATCGACGCCCAGCCGGTCGTCTTCAAGGCGGAGCCGGTCGAGCTCGACCGCGAGATGCGGGTGACGAAGAGCTTCCGCACCATCGCGCTTGCCTGTCTTAGGCACTACCGCCTGAACGAGGACGTGCTGCGTGAACGCCGGAACCCGGAGGCGCTGCACCAGTCCCGCGTCGCCCTTCGCCGCCTGCGCTCGGCCATCTCGCTCTACAAGGATTTGCTCGGCGACCAAGAGAGCCAGCGCATCAAGGGTGAGCTGAAATGGCTGGCCGGCGTCCTCGGCAAGGCCCGCGACGTCGATGTTCTCCTGACGCGCGACCCGGAGCCGGAATTGCGTGACCAGTTGAAGACGGCGCGCGCCGCCCGCTATGCCGAAGCCTTCGAGGCGCTCGACAGCGGACGCGGCCGTGCGCTTCTTTTCGATCTCCAGCAATGGCTGCACTGCGGCGACTACCTGTCGACGCCGCCCGCCGAGCTTCGCGACCGGCCGGTGGCCGATTTTGCCGAATCCGTTCTCGACCGGGCGCGGCGGAAGCTGAAGAAGCACGGCCGCGCGCTCGCCAAGGTCAGCGACGAGCAGCGGCACGAGGCCCGCAAGGATGCGAAGAAACTGCGCTATGCCGCCGAGTTCTTTGCCGCACTGTTTGACGACAAGCGGGGCGCGAGGCGCTACAAGCGCTTCATCGATGCCATGACCGCATTGCAGGGCCGGCTCGGCACGTTGAACGATCTCGTCTCCGGGCCGCTGGTGCTCGGCGAGATCGGCCTCGATGATCACCCGGACGCCGAAACGCTGGTCGTGCACACCGACAAGGACAGGCTGATCGACCACGCGCAGAACGCGCTCGACGACGTGATCGACGCCAAGCTCTTCTGGCGGTGACTATCGGCCCCCTCGCGCCCGATGGCGTGGCTACCCCTGCCGCTGCGCCGCCATCGCCTGGTCGATCCGTGCTGCCAGCCCGTCGCTCACCGGCACCATCGGCAGGCGCATTTCCGGGCTGTCGATCAGCCCTGAACGCCAGAGCCAGTGCTTGATCGGCCCCGGGCTCGGCTCGGCAAACAGCAGCCGCGGCAGATCGGCAAGACGCTGCCAGTCGGAAAGCGCGTCGGCCTGATCGCCGGCTATCAGCCTGTTGCGAACAGCGGCGAAGGCTGCCGTCTGCACATGGGCGGAAGCCGTGATCCCGCCTTCCGCCCCTTGCGTCAGCGCCGTGTAGAACAGCGGATCTTCGCCGGTCAGCACCGCGAAATCCCGGGGCTTGTGGCGCAGCAGATCGAAGGATTGCGTCGCATCCGCCGAACAATCCTTGACGCCGACGATGTTTTCCCGTTCCGCCAGTTGCAGCATCGTCTCGTTGCCGAGGTTCACGCCGGTCCGGTACGGAATGTTGTAGATCAGGATCGGCCGGCCGGTGGCGTCGGCAAGCGCCGAGAAATGGGCGAATAGCCCGCGCTGCGACGGCCGCGTATAATAGGGGCAGGCAATCAGATAGCCCGCGACATCCCACGCCTCGGTCCGCGCAAGCGCCTTCACCGTCTTCAGCGTATCGCTGCCGGAAAGGCCGAAATAGACCGGAATGCGCCGGCCCGCCGCAGACAGCGCCTCATGGGTGACCGCAACCAGCCGCTCGCATTCCGCCTCGTCGAGCGCCATGCCCTCGCCGGTGGTCGCACCGAGAATGAAGCCGTCGATCGGCTCGCCGGCATAGTGCTTTACGAGCCGGCGCAGCGAACCTTCGTCGAGTTCGCCGTCGCGAAAGGGCGTGATCAGCGGCAGCCAGAGACCACCAAGCGCCGACGGCCATGTTGAACCTGTGGTTTCCATGAATTCCATCTCCTTCAAAGGACCGGAGACGGAGCGCAAGCAAAAACCCCGTCCGAACCGGCGGGGTCGATCTGATCCTTGTGCTTGCTATGCTCTGCGCGCAACGACCGAAAGCCCCGGGCACGGGGCTTTTTTCGAGGTCGTCAGTTTGGCGAGGCGGCAGGTCATGGCGCGAAGGTCGAACAGTCCCGGACCTTTGTCAAGCCGCGACGGGAGGCATCGACCGACAGGCGACAGCATCCATCAGGCCGGAGCTTGCCGCACGCCGCGAAACGGCTCAGCGATCTCAGACGCCGCTCACTCCGGACATGAGCTGCGGCTCAGTCCGGACATGAGCTGCCGCTCAGTCCGGGCACTCCGCACCCGTATCCACCCAGGCGGCGATCAGCGCGGCCAACTCCGGCTGAGACCCGGGCGGCGGGCTGCGGCCCTCGCCCGGGTGCCAGGCCCAGCCGACCAAGTGGTCCTCGCCCATGTGCTTGATGAGATCGGCATGGGAGCGGTTGCCGTTGCGTTCCGTGTCCTTCACCTGCCGACAGATTTCGCCGACGGTGAGGCCCTGCCAGGCCATGCTTTCGGGCGCCAGTTGCCAATGGGCGTTGCCGGGAATGGATTTAAGACGGCTGCCGACGATCCCGCGGTTCTCCGCACCATGACAGGTGCTGCAGGCAAGGCCGGCCGGCCCCATCGAACTGTCGGCCGCGATCATCAGCGGCACATGCGGATGCATGTCCTCGCCCTGGGTCGGGCTCCGCGTCGCCGGATGGCAGTTGATGCAGCGCGGATGCGTCAGCACGCGGCTTGCTTCAGCAAAGATCGCCTTCGAGCGCTCCTTGGCATCGGCGATCGACGAGAATTCGGAGGCCGCCTTCAGCGGGCCGCCACCGGATGTTTCGGCATAACCGGTGATTGGCGCAAGGGCGGCAACGAGACCGGCCGCAGCGAGAGCGGCGGCAAGCGATAGGGCGAGCGTTCGCTTGGTCACGGTCACACCCTCCTGAGATCGGTCTGGCCGATCGGCAAAGTCCTGAGCCGCTTGCCGGTCGCGGCATGGATCGCATTGATGAGCGCCGGCGCCACACCCGGCGTCCCCAGCTCGCCGATGCCGCCGGGCGCCTCGGTGCTCGGCACGATGTGCACCTCGATCGGCGGCGTCTCATGAATGCGCAGGACGGGCGAATCGTCGAAATTGCCCTCGACCACGGCGCCGTTTTCGACGGTGATGCGGCCGTAGAGCGCGGCGCTCAGGCCATAGACGACACCGCTCTGGATCTGTGCCTCCACCGTGTCCGGATTGATCACCTGGCCGCAATCGATCGCGCAGACGATCCGCTCCGTCCGGAACCGGCCGTCCTCGCCGATGCTGACCTCGGCGATCATCGCGGCGAAGCTGCCGAAGTCCTCCGTGAGCGCGATGCCCCTTCCCTTGCCTTCGGGAAGCGCCGTCGACCAGGAGGCCTTTTCGGCGACGAGGTTCAGCGCGGCAAGAAGCCGTGGCTTGTGCTGCAGCAGCCGCCTTCGATAGTCGAGCGGATCGATGCCTGCGGCGTTGGCCAGTTCATCGATGGCGCCTTCGATCGGCGGGATGTTGCGCGTCGCCCCGACGCCGCGCCAGTTGCCCGTCAGCATGCCGTCCGGCGCCTCGTGGCGGGCGAAGTCCGTGTACCGGTTGGGGATCTGATAGGGCGATTCTGCCCCGGCCATCTGGTCGAGGTCGATGCCGTCCTTGGTAAAGGCCGGCATCCAGCGCGCCATGACAGAGGGCCCGATGACCCGGTGACGCCAGGAAACCGGCAGGCCGTCGGGACCGAGCGTCGCCGTGACCTTGCTGTAGTTGAGGTAGCGATAGCAGTCGTGGCGGATGTCTTCCTCGCGGCTCCAGGTCACCTTCACCGGGCCGTTGACCTCTTTGGCGATCTTCGTCGCCAGGATCACGCCGTCGACATCGAGCCGCCGGCCGAAGCCGCCGCCGAGCAGATGGTTGTGGACGACGACCTTTTCGACCGGCAGGCCGGTGACCTCGGCGGCCACCTGTCTCGTCCGCCCCATGATCTGGGTTCCCACCCAGACCTCGCAACTATCGGGGCGAACATGCACCGTACAGTTCATCGGCTCCATGGCGGAATGGGTGAGGATCGGCATGCGGTAGATGAATTCATGCACCGGCCCGTGCTCGGCCTCGGCCTTCGCCACGTCGCCCTCATGGATGTGCCGCAAGGCCTCACCGTCGATCGCCGCGTCCATCCGGCGCTCGAGTTCCGCCTGCGAGACCGTGGCGCTTGGCCCCGGATCCCATTCGATCGAAAGCGCCGCAAGCCCTTTTCGCGCCGCACCGGTGTTGTTGGCGACGACCGCGACGGCCTCGTCGATGCGTACGACCTGGCTGACACCCTTGACCGCCATCGCCGGAGCCTCGTCGACCGCGCGGAGCTTGCCGTTGAAATGCGGACAGATCGCGATCGCCGCATAGGACACACCCTCCGGCCGGGCGTCGATGCCGAACTTCGCGGTGCCGTTGACCTTTTCCGGACTGTCGAGGCGGTGCGCCGGCTTTCCGATCACCCGGTAGCTCGATGCCGGTTTCAGCGGCACCTCCTGCGGCACGGCCTGCGATGCCGCCGCCGCAATCAGGCTGCCATAGGCGGCCCGCCGGCTGCCTCCGGTCTCGACCACATGGCCGGCCTCTGCCTTGCAGGCGTCGGGCGAAATGCCCCAGTCGGCGGCCGCGGCACTCACCAGCATGATGCGGGCGGCGGCACCGGCCTTGCGCATCTGCTCGTAGACGCCGCGAATGGCGAACGAGCCGCCGGTGATCTGGTCGCCAAGCAGCGGATTGGCATAGTGCTTGGGATCGGCGGGCGCATGCTCCAGCACCACCTGGTCGAGGCCGACCTCCAGCTCTTCGGCGAGCATCATGGCGACCGCGGTATAGATGCCCTGCCCCATTTCCACCGACGGCATGATGAAGGCGATCTTGCCTTCCGGCGGGATGCGGATGAAGGCGTTCGGCGCGAAGGATTCCGTGGCTGCGGCCGACGGCTGCGGCCTGAGGCCGATCACCAGTCCGGCCCCCGTCAAGGATGCGCCGATCAGAAGCTGGCGGCGCGATAAGGCAAGGTTGGCCCTGTCGAAGATGGACATCTCATCACCCCTGTGCTGCCAGCTTGATGGCGGCGCGAATGCGCGGATAGGTGCCGCATCGACAGATGTTCCCGGCCATGACCGCATCGATGTCGTCGTCGCTGGGCTTCGGATTGGCGGCGAGCAGCGCGGTCGCGGACATGATCTGCCCGGACTGACAGTAGCCGCACTGGACCACGTCGATATCGAGCCAGGCCTGCTGCACCCGCTTGCCCTCGGGCGTGTCGCCGATGGCTTCGATCGTGGTGATCTGTTTTGCGGCGGCGTCGGCAACCGGCGTCACGCAGGAACGCACCGCCTGGCCGTCCACATGCACCGTGCAGGCGCCGCACATGGCGATGCCGCAGCCGAACTTGGTTCCGGTAAGGCCTATCGTGTCGCGCAGGACCCAAAGCAGCGGGATATCGCCGTCCACATCGACGGCATAGTTCTTTCCATTGACCGTGAGATTGTAAGGCATGTGTCCACCGGCCGGAGCCGTCCCCTGTACATGCGAAGGCGCGAAAATACCAGCAAGGGTGGCGATCGGCCAAATTACATTCTTGTGAGGTCGAGGTGGAATAATTGCTGGATGCCGGCGGCCCCTGGCGTGGCATTTCCCCTGCCCGTTCGCCTATAGCGCCGCGTGTGAGCCGTCATCCGGCTTCGTCCGGAAACGCCAATGGGGGGACGACAGCCGCGAGCCCGGTGCGTCCAACACTTGGCTTCACAAGAACTTAGCATGCTCTCATTCGATCGTGTCGCTGACCTGGAGAGAATGATCGGCGTGCCTACGCGTCCGGGCGGTGACGGCTCGGGTCGGAGCGCTGCTCCAGCCACATCGCATGTTCAAACAGAGACGTCTCGTCAGACATTCCCTTTCGGAATTGATCCGTCAGAGAGCGGGCCAATCGATCAGCCCGCTTCCCGAAGCGCGGAATGTCGCACCAGATGCACACGCGGTCGAAAGTGCGCTGGAGCATTTCGAGATCGTCGGGACCAATCTCGCTATCTGAAGCGCCTGCGATCTGCCGCATCGAAACCTCAGGGCTTCCGGCGTCGACGATGTCAGCATTTTCGGTTGAAACAGATCGCAGGTCGAGACCGATGGTGTACTTTAATGCTCCGCTCTCGCGAATACCCGTTTGGTAGCAACTGATAAGGCGGGCTGCGATCGCTTCGGCCGCCTCACAATCGCGCGGCAGCCCGCGTTCGCTCAGGATTTCGCTAAAAATCCGCGCGATCTCATTCATTTCGTGAGGAAGAAGTGCCTTGGGATTGGCCGTGGAATTCATCGCTCGACCTCCTGAACTGGGGCGAAAGCGCGAATTATCTTCCAGCCGATGGGGCCCGTAGAACTGCCCAACGATACGACCAATATGGGCCGATCTGGCAATAAGGCAACCGACCTCGCGGGGAACTTTGATGGGCGACCGCCGTTTCTCTCCTGTCTTGGTTGTCGCGCGCCTCTTGCCGTGCCGCGTAACAACTGACGGGGGTGAAATGATGTCTTGAGAGGTGACCGCATGGTTGACCTTGAGATCATTGAAAAGCATCTGGCCCTGAACGAAAGGCACGTCGAAGAGGCCGCGCGGCACGTATCTAACCAACGCCGCATTATCGACCACCTTCAGGAAATCGGGTGCAGCACGGGGATCGCCAGTAAATTGCTGGCGACCTTTGAAGCCAACTTTTCCATTCACAAGGAAGAGCGTGATCGGCTCCTGCTGGAAAAGGAACAAGCATCATCCGGTACCGTCTGCCCCCCGAGCGCCAATTCTCGTCCTCAGCGGTGATTCCGCTCTCACAAGCGCTTTTGCGGGAAGCTGTGTGATCGCAGTCTCGTCCACACGAAATCGGGATTGTCGCGCCGGCGGGATGTTCCGAAGGTGATGTTTGAGATCGCAGCATCGCCCCCGCCAGCCGTGCGGAAACCGTTACCGCAGAGATGGCGCAACAGGGCAAGCCCATCCGCTACCGTCGCTCGCCATTCGTTCCCTCGGAGGAGAAGTCTTTTTGCCTTCTCGATGCCCCGTCCGCCGAGCGCGTGAGGGAAGCAACCGAATTGGCCCGACTTCCGATGCAGCGCATTGTCGAAGTTGCTCGCATCGCCGCCGACGATCTGGCGTGAAATCGTCAGCGACACCCGTCCGATATCGCCGAACACCTGAAGGTATCGGGATGCGCCGCGGCTGGTGGTCCAGGTCCGGCACATCCCGATGATAATCAAGGAGAATTTTTCAGGCGATCTCAGACAAGATTGGTCTCGACGTCGATATTGCCGCGCGTCGCCTTGGAGTAAGGACAGATCTCGTGGGCGGCATGGATGATTTCGTGGGCGACGTCGCGGTCGAGGCCTTCCAGGCGAACGTTCATCCGGGCGCGCAGGAAGTAGGAACCGTCGTTGACGTTCAGGTCGATCTCGGTATCGACCTCGGGGCCGGCCGGAAGCTTGACCTTGCGCTGCAGCGCAGCCAGCTCGATCGCGCCGATGTAACAGGCGGACCAGGCGGCGCCGAACAGGTTTTCCGCAGCCGGATGCGGCTGCGACAGCTTCAGTTCCAGCGTGCCGTCGCGGCTCACGGTGCCGCCGTTGCGGCCGCCGGTATTGTGGGTCGTGCCGGTGAAAAGGAGCTTCTCGGTCATGTCATTTTCCTCTCTGTTCGCTTTTAATCGCATCCGCTTCAATCGGATGCGATGTATATAGATGAAGCCGGACGCGGCGTCAACACCATTGCGATTTAATCGGATGCGATTTATATTAAGTGCAGATACGGAAAGAGAAAAAAGAAGGACACCCCCATGCCTACGTCCAAGACAGCGAAAGCCCCTGAGACCACGCCGGCAAAGGGCGGCAAGAAGCTCTCCAACTTCCTGTGCTTTGCGATCTATTCGGCAAACCTCGCCTTCGGCCGCGCCTACAAGCCCCTGCTCGACAAGCTGGGCTTGACCTATACGCAATACGTGACCCTGGTGGCCCTCTCGGAAGAGGACGAGCAGACGGTCAGCATGCTCGGCGAAAAGCTCTTCCTGGAATCGAACACGCTGACGCCGATCCTCAAGAAGCTTGAGGCGGAGGGTTACCTGCAGCGCCGGCGCGATCCCGCCGACGAGCGGCAGGTGCGCCTCACGCTCACGCCGGCCGGCCGCGAACTGGTGGATGCGGAACCGGGTTCGGCGCTCATCGAGGCCACCGGGCTCGGAGACGACTTCGCGGTCCTCCAGCAGTCGGTTTCAAAATTGCGCGACAGCCTTCTGCGTTCGACGCAGCCGGAATCGCGGAAGGCATAGACGCGGGCGAGATGGCAATGATGGACACGTGGGGCGTCGATGGCCGCCCCTTTTCGGCTCCGGCGAATGCCGTTTCGCCGGGCGCCCTCACCTGAGACGTAAGTGTCGCTCGGCAGCAGGCACTGCCGCCGTTCTTTGAGAGGCTGCCGTTATGCGGCTGCGGCCAAGGTAGCCGCCATCATCTCCGCCGCCTTGGCATAGCCGCCATCCACGCCGTCGAGAAAGTGCAGATGCGCATCCGGCCGGGCCGATGGCACCAGGCAGGTCATCAGCGCGTGCGATTGCCGGTGCAGCCCGAAGATGACCTCGCCACGCGCCCGCGCCGCAACGAGGATCGCTTCCACCCGATCGATCTGTTCGGCCGCGCAATCCACCGTCAGGCGCAGGCCATCGTCATATTTGCGAAAGTCGGAATTGGCGGCAACGCCTGCCCAGCGCTCGGGTGCAATCGGCACGCGCTCGTCTTTCGGCACGCCCATTTCGCCCGGCAGGGGATGCGACTGCCGCGGCCCTTCGTCGAAAACAGCGATCACGTCTCTCGCCAGCGCCGCGAAGCGTTCGGGCGTCACGCGGTCGGTGGGCTCGACCAGCAGCGAGAGAATCTGGCCCTGCCGGCTCGGAAACGGCCGCCACTCGCAGGCAAGCCCCGTGAGATCGGGTTCGCCGCCATCCATGTCCGGCGCCAGTCGATAGTGCCCCTTCTTGAGCTGCCGTTCCGCCCATTTGAGCCCGCCACCGGCAAACATCGCATAAGTGGCGTCTTGCGAAGCAGCATAGCGGGCGATCCGCACGTCCTGCCCGTTGGCGCGGATCTCCTGAACCGTCAGCAGACCGATACGAAGGTCGAGGCCGAACCGATCCTTCACGAAGGCCGCGACCTGCCGCAGTGCCGTGGCCGCAGTCACCGCGCCCTCCGGCGGCAGGGCAAAGGCCGCGCCATCGCCGCGAAAGACGAAGGGGAAATCGAAATTGCCCCGGGCGTTGCCGATGGCGGCAATGGCCGATGCGCCGGTGTAGTTGACGTCCTCGTAGCGCCCGGACCGGATCGCCCCGGTCGAATTCACCACATCGGTGATCCCGATCACCCAGTCGCCGGGCAGCGGCTCGTAGACCTCGGGATCGAGCACGCACGAAAACTCGCGATAAGTCTGAGCGTGTCGGGCGTCGCCATCATGCATGCGCTTTTCCTCGTCGACGGGGCCCGGCGCGGCCGATGTCGTCCACCCGCCAACCTATGCCACCGCATTAAATCGGATGCGATATAAATGCCGATGCGCGTCAATGTCAATAGGAAGCAATTTAATCGCATGCGATCATATTAGGTCGACGCATCTCCTGAGTGATGGCCCGACCATCTGGAATGACGCAGCCAGGGCGTAAACCACCCTCGCCCTCATCTCTTCCGGGAATGGCTTTACGCGATCGCGACGATCTCGAGTTCCTGGTCGCCGACGCTCATGACGTCGCCCACCGCCTTGCCCATGAGGATGCGCGCCACCGGCGAGACATAGGAGATCGATCCCGCCTTGGGGTCCGCCTCGTCCTCGCCGACGATGCGATACGTCTGCACCCGGCCATCATCGCGGCTGAAGGTGACCGTGCTGCCGAAGGCGACGATCTCGGCCGAGATCGGCTCCGGCATGAGCTGGGCGGTGCGCAGCCGCTCGTTCAGATAGCGCAGATCGCGCAAGGGCCCCGCCTGCTGGCGGCGTTTCTCGTTGACGTCCTCGACCGCCGCCGCCGCCTCGTAGGCCACGCGGGCCGCGTGAAGCTGCGCCTCCAGCGCCTTCAGCCCGGCTTCCGTCACCAGGTTCGGATGCGGCGAAATCGGGCGATCCGGCAACAGGGTTTCCGCGGCGGTTTCGGCACTTTCTTCCTTGGTGAAGGCAACGCTCAATCCTGAGAACTCCGTCTGACTGCAATCGGCTTTCGGCGCCGCGTCCAATACCGGTCCATCGCCGGCCGATCAACTCTATCGCATTTTCGCTCAGCCAGTGTGAGAAGAACGGCGCTGGCGGTCCCTCCGCTCACCAGAGGCGCTCAAGCGGTCGGTTTTCCATCAGCCCAGAATTCGCGAACCCGGATCCACCAGACAAGAGTTTCCGGCCCAAGCCATGGGACAAAATCGTCGGGGCTGGTCCCGCGATGAAGGTTTCCATTCTGTAAGTCCTCGAGAAGCCCTACCGTTGCCGCCTCTTTGACATAGGTGTCGCCGCTGGTGTGCCAGCGTTCGACCACTTCGAAGACCGCCCCGAAACGAAGCGTGTCGCCCGCCTCAAGATTCTCTATGAGGTGACGAGCAAGCTCCGCCAATGCCAGGTAAAGCGGCGGCTCGTCGTCGTCACGGTAGTCGTCCTGGAACGCCACCCATGTTTCGCCAAAGGACGGGTCGGCCCGCAAAAGCGGCTCAAACATGTTCGAGCGCTCGAACTCGAACGAAGGTGCGTCGGTACTATCCTTTGGCATCGAGTCGTTCTGCCCGCATTGAGCGTCTGTTGCAAGCCGAGGTCTGTATCGGAATGGGCTGTCCCCATGCGGCCATAAGCGTGTCTGCGCGCCCGCCGACCCGATATACGATTCCCTTTTAAATTCGAGCGAATCGCCTATAGCGCGAAGACGACGATCTATGCGACAACCCCGAGCATTGAATGAGAGCAGCAGGGATCGAGCCCAGGCTGCCACATGCGGAGGAGAGAATCTTTGGCCGAACCATTTGTTGTCTTTGGAGCGTCAGGCTCGGGCTCCGTTCCGATCGAGGCGGCGCTCAGCCTTCTCGAATTGCCCTATCGCGTCGAGGAATCCGCCCCCTGGGAGGGACAGGAGGCGGCGAACAAGCTCGCTCGCATCAATCCCCTTCGGCAGGTTCCAGCCCTGGCGCTCCCGACGGGCGAATTGATGACCGAAAGTGCGGCGATCCTGATCTTTCTGGCCGATGCCTATCCTGACGCCCGGCTGGCGCCGGCGCTGACCGACGCAAGACGGCCGGCGTTCCTCAGATGGATGATGTTCGTGTCCTCGGCCATCTATGCCCTCTTTTGGATTGCCGACGGCCCGGCGCGCGTCGCCGAGCGGGAGGAGGACCACGCGGCCGTCAGGGCGCGCCTGTTCGACCGCATCGCGCGCTGCTGGGAGCAGATGGGGGCACAGTTGCAGCCCGGCAAATACCTCCTCGGCGAGGACCTGTCGGTGCTTGACCTCTACGTGGCGACCGTGTCGCGCTGGTCGCCCGGCCGGCGCCGCTTCTATGAGGTCGCGCCTGCGCTCGCGGACATCGTCCGCCGCGTCGACGCCGATCCCCGGCTGGCGACGCTGTGGGCCGAGCGCTTTCCGTTTTCGCCGGGCTGGGAGCGTTAAACCTCCAACGCAAGAGGCGTACGACTTCAAGTGATTTCGTCATCGTTGCCAGATGCGGGGTATCGTCAACAGCCGCCGGCAGGCACCGGGAAACCGATGGGACAAGGGATCAAACGGCGGTTGCTGATTGCGCTTTGCGTGCTTCTAACCTTCTATGGCTTGCTGGTATCGATCGGCCACTCGTCTTGATGGCATTGATCCCTTACCTGCCGCCGGGGCTGGGCTGGGCTGGGCTGGGCTGGGCTGTGATGTCGATCTGTCCGATGAAGAGATCAAGGCCCTCGTGGTCGAAGACGTGCAGAGGTTCCTTCGCCCCGGCGAGCACCGATAAGAAGGCCGAAGATGGCCTCTGGACCATCTGGCAGCCGTCCTTCCAGCGGCCGAAGGATGCCGATCCGCACGACAACCTGCACCTCTATCGGGTGGAAGTCAGCTTTGGCGACGCGTCGTTCTCATCGCTTGTCGGCCCTTGCGGCAGCACCGTCATCACGGCGAGAACCACCTGGGAGCCTCCCAATTCGTAAAAACGCGTGCCGCCGCCACGAACCAGACGTTGCCGTCCGCCGCAGCCGCAAGGATCTTCAATCATGCACGATGACATCGCCCTGCCCCTGCTCACCGAAGACGACCTGCGCCACATCACGCGCTGGGCGGTGCTCTCGGCCGAACGCGCGCTCCCGGTCTACGAGGCGGCCGCGCCGGGCGACAACCGCCCGCGTGAGGCGATCGCTGCGGCTGTTGCCTTTGCTGGAGGCGGCGCGCGCACTGCCCATCTGCGCAAGGCCGCGTGGGGCGCTCAACGAGCGGCGCGCGCGGTCAGCGATCCCGCCGCCAAGGCGGCCGCCCGCGCGGCCATCGCCGCCGCCGGTGCGCCCTACACCCACCCGATCGAAACGCCGCATCAGATCAACCACATCCTTGGTCCCGCCGCCTATGCCATCCAGGCGCTCTCGCTCGGCAAGGAACACGAAGCCTTGGCCATCGAAACCGAACTGCGCCGGGCGATCGCCGCCGCATCGGACGAAATCCGGCGCATTATCCGCAAGATGCCGGGGCGCAAGCCCAGCAAGGGCGCCTTTCACGCGCTGCTCTACCGGCTCGATACCGCCCTGCGGGGGTGACGGCCCCGGTGGCGGAACAGGAGATCACGCCAGAGCCCGCTCGCGCCCCTTGCCTGCCTCCTCGCTGATCCAGGCGATGACCGTCTGGAGCGCCGGCGATTTGCGATAGCGCGGCCAGACGAGATAGAAGTCCGAAGGCCCGGACATCGACCCCGCGAAAATGCGGACGAGCCGCCCTTCGGCGATGTCCTGCGCCACGAAATCGCCGTTGGCGAGCACGATCCCCTGGCCGGCGATCGCCGCCTCGATGGCGTGTGAGGTCTGGTTGAAGCTGATGCCCTTGAACGAGGCCTGTCGGCTCTCGCCGAAATGCCGCTCGATGAATTCGGGCCAGAAGTTGTGCGCGTCGTGCAGCAGCGTGTAGCCGGCAAGCTCGTCCGCCGTCTCGGGCACCGCCCGGCCGGCCATCAGCATCGGGCTGCAGACCGCGACGATCTCCTGCTCGAACAGCAGTTCCACCGCCAGTCCCGGCCCGAAGGGCGGCCGCCCGTAACGCACCGCCAGGTCCACGCCATCGGCCTGGAAGTTCGACATGCGGTCGGTCGCGAGAATATGCAGGTCGAGATCCGGGTGGCGCGCGGTGAAATCCGGCAGGCGCGGGATCAGCCATTTGGAGGCGAAGGATGGCGTGGTGCTGATCGTCAGCCGCACCGGCTGCGGCTTCAGCCCATCCGTCGCCCGGGCGATGATCTCGAGCGCGCGCCTGATATCGGCGATATAGCCGCGCCCCTCGCCCGTCAGCGCCAGCATGCGCGGCAGCCGTTCGAAGAGTTTCACCCCGAGTTCGGCTTCCAGCCCGCGGATCTGCTGCGCCACCGCCCCTTGCGTGACGCCAAGCTCCTCGGCCGCCAGCCGAAAGTTCAGATGGCGCGCGGCCACCTCGAACACTTTCAATCCATTCAGCGAAGGGAGCTTTCCGGGTGCGTCAATCATCCGATAGTTTTTCTACTGGCATAGGAAAGCGAAACTGCTTCGTCGTTGCATCCCGGAGATGGTATTTCAAGTGCAATACCAGCACAATCGGCACCAGTCCGGATGCGACGAGAGAGGATAGAACCATGGCAGTAGTAGAAAAAGTGGCAGTTATCACCGCCGGCGGCAGCGGCATGGGCGCCGAAAGCGCAAGGCGCCTCGCCGCCGACGGCTTCAAGGTCGCGATCCTGTCATCCTCCGGCAAGGGCGAGGCGCTCGCCGCCGAGCTCGGCGGCATCGGCGTCACCGGCTCCAACCAGGTAAATGACGATCTGAAGCGCCTCGTGGACGCGGCCATGGAAAAGTGGGGCCGGATCGACGTGCTGGTCAACAGCGCCGGCCACGGTCCGCGCGCCCAGATCCTCGAAATCACGGACGAACAGTGGCACACCGGCCTCGACGTCTACCTGATGAACGTCATCCGCCCGGTCCGCCTCGTCGCGCCGATCATGCAGAAGCAGAAGTCCGGCTCGATCGTCAACATCTCCACCGCCTGGGCCTTCGAACCCTCGCCGATGTTCCCGACCTCCGCCGTCTTCCGCGCCGGCCTTGCCTCCTACACCAAGATCTTCGCCGACACCTACGCCGCCGACAATGTGCGCATGAACAACGTTCTGCCCGGCTGGATCGACAGCCTGCCGGCAACCGAAGAGCGCCGCGACGCCGTGCCGATGAAGCGCTACGGCACCAGCGCCGAAATCGCCGCAACGATCGCCTTCCTCGCCTCCGACGGCGCCGGCTACATCACCGGCCAGAACATTAAGGTGGATGGCGGGCTCACGCGTTCGGTGTGAGGGGCGGCAGCGCCCGCGCACGATCATCGTAGCTCTCCCTGCCCTTGGGCGGGGGGCGTGTCCGCAGGCGTCGAGCCGACGCCCTGTTCGGCGGCCGCCGGCCCCGGCCGCAGCCTGACACCGGCGGCGCCCTCCGAACGGAAGCCGCAGCGCGACTGCGGTCGCCGCGCTTTCGGCAAGGCAATGGCGCGATTGATAACCCGACGCTTATGTGGCGCCCGCTAAATCCCATTTGTCCTCGATAGCAGTAAGAAGGAAACATTCTCCCGTCGCGTCGCGAAGAGCCCCAGCGGCTCTCCGGAACGCATCTTTGGGAGGAACATGAATGCTCAATTCTCTTCGGAAATCGCCGGCTCCGACATGGCCGCGCACGACATTCACCGCCGGCCTCATGCTGGCCGCTACGCTGATGGGGTTGAACGGCGCTGCCGCGCAAAGCCTCGCCCCTGATATCAAGGACGGGCCGCAAGGCTCGACCTTCTGGGACGACGTGCCGGCGGAGGTTACTGCTGATGCCAAGCGCGGCGACATCTACTGGGTGCAGCCGCGGCAGGATGCTCCGGAGGGATCGCGGGGGTGGAACCTGATCTACGTGACGGAGGGAGCAGACGGCGCGCTCACCTATGTTTCCGGAGAGATCTACATTCCCGACCATGCCGGCGACGGGCCACGGCCGCTCGTATTGTGGAACCATGAAACGGCAGGCACACAGGATAGTTGTGCGCCGTCGCGCCGCAGCCTCGTCAGCGCCTATGGGCCGCGCATTCCCGCGCTCGAAGGCCTTCTGGCCCGCGGCTATGTCGTCGTCGGCAGCGACTATCAGGGCCTCGGCACCCCCGGCGCAACGGCCTATCTGAACGGCCCGGCCCAGGCGCACGCGTCGCTCGATGCTGCCCGCGTCGCCCTGAAATTCCCGGGCGCGAATGCCGGCAACCGCTTCACTACCTATGGCTGGTCACAAGGCGGCCAGACGTCGCTCTGGGTCGCACATCTCCAGGAGCAATACGCTCCGGAGCTTGAGCTTCTCGGCGTCGGCGAGATTGCGCCTGCCTCCCGCCACTGGGACCTCACCGAATACGATCTGACGACCACGGTCACCGGCGGCTACTACATCTCGCGCATGGCCGGCCTGAATGTCGGCCACCCCGAGCTGAAGCTGCGCGACGTGCTCTCCGTCGACGGTCTTGAAATGCTCGAGAAGATGAGCGCCGGCTGCTGGGACATCGCCGCCGCCACCGCCGGCCATCCGACGCCCGAGTTTGCCAATCAGGAAGGCCTCGCGCCGGGCAAGCCCTGGCGGGTCCGCCTCGAAGAAAACGACAAGTTCCTCCCGGTCAGCAACGTTCCCTTCGTCTTCTTCCAGGGCGACAAGGACGATGCCGTGCCGGAAAGCCTGACCCGTAGGGTGGTGCAGGATATCTGCGCCCAGTCGACCGCAGTAGACTACCGTTTGAGCCCTGGCCTGGACCACGAAAACATCGTCCCGGTCGCGGCGGCCGCGCTGCCCGCCTGGTTCGGCGAACGCTTCGAAGGGAAAGAGCCCGCCAACACCTGCTCAACTCTCAATTAGAGCAATTCCAGGAAAAGTCTGAGGCGGTTTTCCGCCCGGAATTGCGTTCGCTCAAAAGCACCCGGCTCACCGCCGCCATAACGTACCCGACGGACGGATCACATGATCCGCCCGTCCTCGAGGCCGCTGTAAAGACTGGCTGTAGCCCTCGCGGCTCGGGGCGCAACGCCGAATCGAACATCCCCTCACGCCGTTATCACCCCTCGCATCAGCCCCTCCAGCCAGTCGGCGAACACCTTGAGCCGGCGCGACAAATGCTGGCGGTGCGGATAGAGCAGCGCCATCGGCATCGGCGCGGCGGTATGATCGGGCATCACCGCCACGAGCCGCCCTTCCCTCAGGTGGTCGGTCACGTCATAGGCCGGGATCTGGATGAGGCCGAGGCCGGCGAGGCAGCAGGCGATGCTGCCTTCGGCGCTGTTGACGCTGATGCGGCCCGGCACGCTCACCGTGCGCGCCGCGCCGTCTTCGATCCACTCCCAGTCCTCCACCCGGCCGCTTGAGGGCGAGGCATAGTTGACGGCGAAATGACCGGCGAGATCGGCGGGCGTCCTTGGCGTGCCATACCGCGCGAGATAGTCGGGGCTTGCGACATTGATCAGCCGGAGCGTGCCCAACGGCCGGGCGATCAGGCTGGAATCCTCGAGCGGCCCGACGCGCAGCGCACAGTCGACGCTCTCCTCGATCAGGTGCACCGCCCGGTCGGTCATGCCGAGGTCGATGTCGATGCCGGGGTAGCGCGCCAGGAACTCCGGCAGCGCCGGCGCCACGATCAGCCGGCCGATGCGGCTCGGCAGGTCGACGCGCAGCCGCCCGGCCGGACCGGAAGCCCCGCGGCGAAACAGGTTCTCCGCCTCCTCCACGTCCTGGATCAGCCGCAGGCAGCGCTCGTAGAAGGCGGCACCATCCTGCGTCGGCGCCACCTTGCGGGTCGTGCGGTGCAGGAGCCTTGTGCCGAGCCGGGTTTCGAGTGTCTGCACCGCCGCCGAAACGGAGGAGCGCGGCAGCCCCAGCGTATCGGCAGCACGGGTAAAGCTCGTGCTTTCGACGACGCGGGCGAAGATGCGGAAAAGCTCGATCCTGTCCATGCACGGTCACGCCCATTGTTCGCCTGTTCTGACAAGTCATGTCACGAACGGGCCCTTTATACCAGCGGGACGGACGATATTCTCAACCCTGCGATGCCTGTCGCGCCCGCCTCTCGCGTGGGCGGCGGCAAGGCGCGCGCTATCTGAAACACGGGCGCGCCGCGCCAGAGGCAGGGTGCGCGTGTGCCGCGCCCGGCTCTGATCCCGCCCCATTCAAAGCCCGGCCCCGCGAGCGGCCGACAACAGGAGAAACCCATGGCAGACCACAGCATCAAAGGTAAATCCGTTCTCATCGCCGGCGGCGCGAAGAACCTCGGCGGCCTCTTGGCACGCGATCTCGCCGAACACGGCGCCCGCGGCGTCGCGATCCACTACAACAGCGCCGCCACCAAATCTTCGGCGGACGAGACCGTCGCGGCGATCAAGGCGGCCGGGGCCGCGGCCCACGCCTTCTCGGGCGATCTCACCAGCGCGGCCAATGTCGAAAAGCTCTTTGCCGATGCCAAGGCCGCACTCGGCGGCATCGACATCGCCGTCAACACCGTCGGCAAGGTCTTGAAGAAGCCTTTCGTCGAGATCACCGAGGCCGAATATGACGAGATGAGCGCGGTCAATTCCAAGTCCGCCTTCTTCTTCCTGCGCGAGGCGGGCAGGCATGTCAGCGACAACGGCAAGATCTGCACGCTCGTCACCTCGCTGCTCGGCGCCTTCACGCCCTTCTATGCGGCCTATGCCGGCACCAAGGCGCCGGTCGAGCACTTCACCCGGGCGGCCGCCAAGGAATTCGGCGAGCGCGGCATCTCCGTTACTGCCATCGGCCCCGGCCCGATGGATACGCCCTTCTTCTACCCGGCCGAAGGGGCCGACGCCGTCGCCTACCACAAGACCGCTTCCGCGCTCTCGGCCTTCTCCAAGACCGGCCTTACCGACATCGAGGACATCGTTCCCTATATCCGCTTCCTCGTTTCCGACGGCTGGTGGATGACCGGCCAGACGATCCTCGTCAACGGCGGCTACACGACGAAGTGAAAGCGCTCGCGCGTTTCGCCCCTCATCCCCACGGTGAGGGGAAGCCCCCTTGTCCGCCTGCCGGCACCTTCTCCCCGCAGGCAGGGCGAAGGAACGTGCGGCGCGCTCCCTGCCCCTGAGGAATGGCGCCCGCCGCACTCGGGAGGGGCGCCTCCGGCAATCGTAAATCGAGGGCAAGGATGAGCGGGCCGCGCCCTCGACGCGTCCCCTCTCCCCGCCTGCGGTCGTCACGCCGCCGCCAGACTTCAACCATCGATCCGATCGTCACGATCCTGCGGAGTGTTCGCATATGGCTGCTGCATTGAAGCGGAACCGGACCGAGAGCGGCCGGCGAAAAGGCGTCAGCGGTTTGACCAGTATTCCTCGTGGAGCTTCGCCGCCTCGTTCGCAAGCAAGGGGCCGACCACTTCCGTCGGGCGCTGGCCGGCGGCGAACACGATGTGGCAGGGAAGATCGAGCGTCGGATTTTCCTCGCTTGCGCCGATCTGCTGTTTCATCTCCCGCTCGGACAGGCCAAACACGACGCGCCCGATCCCTGCCCAATAGATCGCGCCGGAGCACATGGCGCAGGGCTCGGCGGAGGTGTACATCGTGCATTCGGCCAGAAAATCCAAGGCATAGGCCTTGCCGGCGCGCGTGGCGAGAAGCCGTTCCGCATGGGCCGTGCGGTCGCCGCCTTCCGAACTGTAGCCGTTGCACTGTTCCAGCAGGACATTGCCGTCACGGTCTGCGAGAAGGGAGCCGAAGGGATGATCCCCGCCCTCGCGCGAACGCCGCGCCACATCGAAGGCCTTCCGCAAGAGTGACTCGTCATAGGGCCGTTTGGTGTTTGCCATTTCGTCAGCTCCTGAGGATTGTCGCCGCCCGTTCGCCACCGTTCCTTCCCAGCAACGAAGCGGGTACCTGCATTCTCCGCCACCTGCGGCGCCGAGCGCTATCGGAGGCGCAAAGGTCGCCGTATCACTTTGAATGGCTGCATGTTCCGTCCTTCAATCGGCTACGATCAAAGGAAACAGCGGAAAGTTGCCGGTTTCCCGGCGCCGGTTATCTGGCATTCCCCCGATGAACCGGTTTCAGCGATCGATCTTGACCCCCTTTGGCCCCGTCAGCAAGGCCGCCGGACGCCGCCCACTCGCCAGCGGACGATCGGGCTGGCCACGCTTGCAGCCGGACTGCGCAAGCCTTGATCACGGGGGCCGCGCCTCATCCGCCGCACCCTTCAAGATAGATTGTAATTTTGGAACGTTGTGTAATGTGATGCTTATCAGCGCATGGCGCGCGAACGGGGCTCGATGGGTGAAGTTCATGGCATATATCCGCTTTTTCTGCCGTCATCTGCTCATTGGCCTGGCGCTGCTTCTGGGGGTCGCCCTGCCCGCTTCTGCCCAGACCACCCCACCGCCGATCACCGTCATCCTCACGCCCGGCCAAAGTGCTGCCGAGATCGAGGAAACCTTGCGCGCCGCCGCAAAGGCCGGCGGGCCGGTCACGGTCGAGTGGCGCGACGCGACACATCAGGCCGCAACGCCGGGCAGCGCGGCGACATCGGAGAGTGGCCCCGCCTCGGCACCGGCCGTCGCCGCGACACCGGCAGCCGGCACGCCGCAGCAAGCCGCTCCAGCCGCCGACCCGGAGGACTCCTTCGGCACGCTTTCTGCCCGGTTTCTCAATGGTTTGCAGATGGGGCTTGAGGGCATGTCCGGCATCGCCCGCGTCATGGCTGACGTTGCGGCAGGCATCCGCGCCGAAGGCTGGTCGGTCGTCTCGGTTGCGGCCATCGCCGGGCTTGCGGTCGTCGCCGGCCTGGCCGCCGCCTTCGCCAGCCGCTTTCTCACCCATCGGCTGTTCGGCGCCTCCTTCGAGGTCGTCGACCTCCTGCACCGCATGCGCGCCTCCTTGATCCGGCTCGGCTTCGACATCGCCTATCTGGCGATCTTCGCCGCGCTCGCCCATGCCCTTGCTCGCCTGTTCCTGACGCCGGGCACGGCTTCGGCCGAGCTTGCCCGTGCCCTGATCACCATCGCCGTCGTCTCGGCCGTCTATGCCGTCGGCGCCCGCTTCCTCTTTGCGCCGACGCGGCCCGAGATCCGCCTGCTCGACATCGCCCATCCGCGCTTCCACGCCACCATGCTCACCGTCTATGGCGCGCTCAGCGCCGTCGTCGGCGCCAGCCTGCGCTTCGCCCACCTGCGCGGGCTGGAGCTTGCCGCCACCGACGGCTGGCTGCTGATCGGCGTCAGCATCCTCACGCTCGTCAAGCTCCACTGGTTCATCGCGGGTGCTGCCGATATTCGCGCGCTCTTTGCCGGCGAGAACCCCGGCCCGGTGCGCCGCGCCATCGCCTTCGGCGTGCCGGAGTTCTATGCCCTGAGCGCCATCGTGCTCTGGCTGATGACCGTCATCGTCGCCGGCAGCCCCAACAGCGCGGCGTGGAGCTTCGCCGGCGGCACCACGCAGATCATCCTGCTCGCCTTGCCGATCCTTGCCTTCGGCATCCATTCGCTGGCCGGGGCTGCGGCCGAGCGCCGGCGCACGCCCGCCTCCTCCAGGCTGCATGCGGCGATCTCCGGCAGCATCCAGACGGCGCTGGCCGGCGCCACCTGGCTGATCGGCCTGCACATCATCATCGAACTCTGGCGCCCGGTGATGATCCAGCACGATACGGCCGCCGCCGTCGGCTGGATCGTCATCCTCGAGCGCATCAGCCTTGCGATCGTGGCCGCCTGGGTGATCTGCAGCTTCCTCTGGCGGAGCTTCGAGGCCCTCGCCCCGTCGGCCCGCGTCGCCTTGCCCGGCGACAGCGAAAACGAGATGGTGACCCATCAGGCAAGCCGGCTCTCGACCATCCTGCCGCTCGTCCGCAACCTCATCTTCGGCGGCATCTTCGCCGTCACCAGCCTCGTCATCCTCTCCGCACTCGGCATCAACATCGCGCCGCTGCTGGCCGGCTTCGGCGTGCTCGGCCTCGCCCTTTCCTTCGGCTCGCAGACGCTGGTGAAGGATGTCGTTTCCGGCATCTTCTTCATCGCCGACGATGCCTTCCGCGTCGGCGAATATGTCGATACCGGCAAGCTCAAGGGCACGGTCGAGCGCATCTCGCTGCGCTCGCTGAGGCTGCGCCACCAGAACGGCCAGATCCACACCGTCCCCTATGGCCAGCTTCAGGCGGTGACCAATTACAGCCGCGACTGGAGCACGGTGAAGTTCGAGCTGAAATTCGAGCGCGATGCCGATCCGGAACAGATCCGCAAGACCATCAAGAAGGTCGGGCTCGCCATGCTGGAAGATCCGGAGATCGGCGGAGAATTCCTCGAGCCCCTGAAGATGCAAGGCATCCAGGACATCACCGAAAGCTCCCTCGTCGTCCGCCTCAAGTTCACCGCGCGGCCCGGCAACCCCAGCATCCTCCAGCGCGAGGCGATGAAGCGCCTGCTGTCGGCGCTTCGCCAAGCCGGCCTCGACCTCGCCTCCAACGCCGTCACCGTCCGTTCCGGCCCGGCCGGTGCCGCGGAAGCAGAAGCCGCGGCGGCAAACCTGGCGCTGGCGAAGAAGCCGGTGGCGACAGAGGCAGCGGACGCGGAAGGGTAACGGTCAATCCGGCGCGGCGACAGACTTCCTGTCTTCGTCGCGCTGTAGTGGGCATGTGTTTCACGGTCGACGATCCCAATGGAAGCGACCGTCCATCCGGCTTGCTGCCGTTGGAACGCGACAAATGGATCGACTGGTTGGACGCCCGCAAAGCTGCGGGTCATCTCGCTGGTCAAGCCGACGAGGCAGGGCCGATCAGGTCAAGCAGGGCCGCGCAAGTAAAAAGCGCATCAGGCTGGCAGCACCCGCTACAGTTTCGGCATCATTGTTGGATTACCTCAAGCGCACAGACGAGGCTCAGGCGCTGCAGCACCCTGCCGACGCTGCCATGTCGTCGCTGCTACCGATGATGCTCCTGACGCAATCCATGCGTCTCGCCCCATCTGTTGTCCTGTCTGCCCTTGCCCGTTCGCTTCTGCCCTTGGCCACCGTCCACGCCGAACCGCCCACCTACGCGTTGCGCTATGCGCTGATGCTCGACGGTGAGGATCCCGTGGCAGGCGAAGTCGCCTGTGTCGTCGGGGAGCCGTGCGAGTTCACGCCGTCCCCCGAAAGCAAGATGACCTTCAAGCTGAGCAGGCGGAAAAACGAAATTGAGATCACCTGCCGCGAGCGTGAATGCTCGCTTGGCTATGGCGAACGCCGAACATATTGCGGCACCTGCGAGAAAGTCGACATCTTCGAGGGTCGCGACCATGGCGGCGTCGCAATCGAGTTGGTCCTGCGCAGGTACCCACGGCTCGGCACGCTGCTGTTGCGCTACCAGGCACCGTAACCACGGTTCCAGGCTGGCGCTGACGCCGGCTGCAACCTTCACGGAACCCGCCTGCGAAACCCTAACCGCATGTTTCCTCTGGTCGCCCTGATTAAAACGCAGTCACGGATCACCACGCGCCTACGGCCGCCACCCTCAGCCCTTTCGTAACCATCCCGAAATTTCGCGGGTCGTCCTCCTCACGAACTACGGCAGATGCCGTATGTCGCCTTGCCGTCGATGCGGCTAGGCCAGGCGGTCCCGCGCTTACTGCGCGTGGATCGAACCGAGGAGATACCCCATGAAAATCATCATTGCCGCTGCGGCATCGCTCGCCTTCGCGACGTCCGCCTTTGCCGCCGTGCCCAAGGCCGACGCTGTCGTGCCCAAGGCCGAAAAGAAGACCGTTCTCAAGACGGAACACCAGGTCGAACTGGCCTGGGGACCAAACCGCAGCGCCGGTGTCAGGTCGAGCAACAAGGGCGCACCGGGCGGAAAAGAGTTCAACGGCCGCTAAGCCTCGCTCGGGGCGGCGCTGGCCGCCCTGAGTTCTCCCGGCATTCTGTCGAAACCGGCACGACCGATCCTCCCCCTCCACCACCGCAAATCACAAGCGCATCCGACGGCAAGGCGCCGCCCTTCGCTGTCTCCGCGGGAACAACGGACGCGCGGCTCCCCTGCTAGAACAGGCTCACAAAGGCCAAAGGCCTTTCGGCCGGGAGCATCGGCTTTCCGGTTCAACCCACCGCCCGGCCAAACGAAGGAACATGGTCAGGCAGGAAGAGCTTGGAGCGCCCGCATGCGTATCGTCCTGGTAGCCCTCGTCGCATCAGTCATGAGCATCCTGGCGTTCAAATACGCCGATCATTCGCTCGGAAACACGCAGATCGTCGCAACGGCCGAAGAGCTCGCCGCCCTCTGACCGCGCTCCCGCGGCAGCGGTTCGCCACCCGCTCTCGACGACGCGGAACAGCGCAAACCGCCCGATCGCCAACAGCGAAAGTCGACCCTTCCCTCCCGCATAAGTTTCATTCCGGCCTGCAGCCGCCATCGTCTTTTGCAATCATCGCGTCATGCACGCGTATCGCGCCATCATCGCCGTCACGATGGCGGTAGCGCTTTTCATCACCAGCGGCTTGCCGGCGCTCTCCCTCGTCGTCGGCGCAATCCACCTCATTTTCGGACGCCATCCTCTGCGCATTGCCGAAGTTGAGGGAGGCTCCCGTCGAGTAGCCGGCAGCGCCGGTGCGGCCATCCCCGGATCGGGAGCCGGAAGCGCTCCCGACCGTCCCGGCAGACAGCAGCCGGAGTACGTCTTCGGCTGCCGCGCGCTCCCAACCGTCCCCCGGTTCGCGCTTCCATCTCCGGCTGGTTCTGGTAAAACCGGAACACGCATGACGGAGCGCTGCAACGTGAACAATGACAACCTCTGGTACTGTCTTGTCGGCACCCGCGACACCAACACCGGCATGCTGCGGTTCATCGGCGCCGTCCTCGCCTTCATCCTTGTTTTCGGCGCGCTCTTCTGGGTGCTGGGCCTGTGACCCTGGCGGACGGTTCCCGGCGAAACGGCGGCACCCGTCTCTCTCTTCCCCCGTCTCTCACTCTCCCGCTGCGCGAAATTGGTCGCGCCCAATTGCGCAACCGCTAATAAGCGACGAACGATGAGGGAACGCTCCAAGCACGAAAGCGGTCTCATCTCACTCGCCTCGCCCAAATGGGTGAGGAACAATTCGTGAAAGCGAACCATGCGAGACTTGGCGGTCGACCGGCCCAAGTTCACGCCTCCTCGCCCCGTCGGCCCAGAAGTGCGCTGCGGTCTTGCGATGACGGCATCGCGAAGGATCAAAGGCTTAAGGCGCAGGGAGCGAAGCTGAAGATCGCAACGCGCGAGCGATATTCAGGCGCCTTGCCTAACGGTAAAGTTGCGATAGAATAGCGGGATAAACAATTTATACGATCACCATCATGAACGTTCGTTTCGTCGCCGGCGGCATGGCCGTCGCGCTGTTGTGCGCAATCGCAATCATTCTGTTCGCGCCCCGGCCTGATCCCCTCATCGGCTATGGCAGGTACGAGTGGGGGATCGCCGCCCTGCGCAAGCGCCCCGGTGCCGAGCGGGAATTCGTAGAGATGTGCGTGCCGGAAGTCGAAGCGGAATTCAAGGAGTCGGACCTCAAGGAGACGTCCTATTCCAGCCGGGCCGAGATGGCGCTGGACCTCTGCCGGCGCTATTTTGCCGTGGTGATTGACGGCAGGCTTACGCTTGCGGAGATCAACCTGGGCCGTCTTCCGCTTTCGGTGCTCGAGGAAGCCGAGCGGCGGAAACCGCGCTTCCCGCGATGACGGCAATCTCGAAGCGCCGCGCCTGCGGACTGCAGAGGGGGCGACCTCCCCCCGCCGCAACAAAAAGGCCGGAGCGCGCGCGGCTCCGGCCTTCCTTTTCTTTCGCTCTCAAAACTTGTGCCAGTACATCCGTGGTCAAAGTCGAAAGCAGCTTGCGACTGCGAGCGTCGCGCTCAGCAGTTTGCTTATATTGAAGTTATAGGACCGGGCACGTTTCTCGACAAGCTGTCCCTTTGGGCTACGGCACAGGCCGGGGATTAGTTTTGGCCCCGCATCGAGGCCGAAAAACAGTGTCGGTTTCCGGCTTTTCACGCCAAGACAATCAGCGAATACTTAATTATAGTCGTCCGACAGCGCCGCGCGTCTTATGGGACGCGCACAGGTCGCTGCAGCGCTTTGTTTCCAGAGCCTCTTTCCGCTTCAGGTGACTTCACTTGAAAGCGGGATGCTCTGGACTGGTGCAGCGGCCGGCGCCTGGCGAGGCCATCCGCAGGGCACCGTCCCGCTCGCGGTCGTCGTCAGGGTCGTTCGGCGCGCCTGGGGAGGCATATGTCGGGGTTCGATCACAGCCACATGAATGCTGCGGCGCTCGCCGCGATCCTGGTGCTCGCCGCCCTCTTCCGCCTGCATGACGTCCAGCAGCCGCTCGTCGATGCCTTTAGCTGGCGCGAGGCGAGTACGGCGATGATGGCCGACAATTTCTTCCTGCGTAGCTGGAACATCTTCTTTCCGGAGGTAAGCTGGACCGGACCCGACCCCTCCTATCAGGGCCGCGAGCTGCAGGTCGTCTCCTATATCACCGCCCTTCTCTATGCCGCCTTCGGCTGGGACGAAACCTGGGGCCGGCTCGTTGCCATTGCCTTCGGCGTCCTTGGCGTCCTCGCGCTGCATCGGCTGATCGCGCGGCTCTGGGACGAGGCCCATGCCCATGCCGGGGCGCTGCTGCTGGCGATCATGCCGGGCGCGGTAATGATCGACCGCTCCTTCCTGCCGGATCCGGCCATGCTGGCGCTGGTGACGACAGGCGCCTGGGCCTATGTCGCCTATCTGCAGAGCGATCGCCTGTCGCTTCTGATCGTCGCAGGCCTCCTCACCACCACGGGCGTGCTTGCCAAGCTGCCGGGCATCGCGGTGGTCGTGCCGATGACCTACGCGACCTTCGCCATCCTGCAGCAGCGCGGCAAGCTCGGCCTTGGCCGCCTCCTGGCAATCCTGCCGGTCGCCCTCGCCGCCGGTGCGCTCATCCTCAGCTATTACTGGTGGGCGCACTATCTCGGCACCAACTATCCGCCTTACCATGTCGCCGGCAGCGGCTATCTCTGGAGCGACGGGCTTTCGAAGTTCCTCGACGAAGGCTTCTACATTCCCGCCACCTGGAAGATCGCCAGCAACTGGCTCTTCACCCTGCCGGTGGTCGTGCTCGCGGGCATCGCGCTGCTGACCGCGCCGCCGGCGGCAAGCGATGCGGAGACGCAGGCGGGCTCCGCTCGTGCGCCCTGGTTCTTCCATGTCTGGTTGCTGGGCGCGTCCCTCGTCTATGTCCTCGCCGCCCGCGAGATCAAGACCAACCCCTGGAACTTCCATATCTTCAATGTGCCGATGGCAGCACTTGCCGGCCGCGGGCTGATCCTGCTCGTCGGCATCGGCCGCGAACGCGGGTTCCTCACGCGTGCGCTGCGGCTTGCCGCGATCGCCGCCGTCGTCGTCATCGGCGGCAGCCTCCCCGGCCTCTCACTGATGAAGACGCCCTATGCCGACCACGGCGAAAAGCTCGGCACGAAGCTCAGCGAGCTCAGCCGCCCCGGCGAGCTCGTCATCACCGCGACGCCGACGATCGGCGATCCCGTCGCGATCTTTTACAGCCGCCGCCGCGGCTGGGTCTTCCCGCTCGGCGGCGGCGAGACCGAATGGTCGATGCTGCTGGAGGACGACGACGCGATCGAGGCGCTGGAGGAACTGCGCGCCCGCAACGCCACCTGGTTCGGCATCACCAAGAACGCCCGCGACATGCAGCGGCGCAAGTTCCTCGAATACAACAAGGGCCTGATCGCCCATCTCGACCGCACGGCCGAGCGTGTCGTCGACGACGACACGATGCTGATCTATCGGCTGACGCCGCGGGTAAATGCAGCGGCGTCGAATTGAACGGCTGGGCTTCGCCCGACCGCAGCACGCGCCCTCATGGAAACGCGGCGTGGCTTATCGCAACAGCCGTGACGGATAACTTCCCGGTTGGCTCTGCCCCTCTCCTCGGGTTTAACCCGAGGACTTTCCCTCTCCCCGCTCGCGGGGAGAGGGAATGGCACCCCATATGCGCTAACTTAAGGCTCGACACGAGGAATCGTTGTGTGATTCCTCAGTGAGATGCGAGCAACTGATTCCATCGAAACGGACTGGCAGTCTCTGGTCTCGAGACTGTCGAATGTTATTGACCTCGAGGCGACAGCACGTGCGTCGGGCGCACTTGTGCGGCGTCGCTGCATCGGTAATTCGTCGACTTTGCTGCGACTGGCGTTAGCCTATGGTCCTGGCGGGATGAGCCTGCGTTCGGCGGCCGCATGGGCGGGGTTGAACGATGTGGCGAAGCTTTCCGATGTCGCTCTTTTAAAACGCCTTCGGGGGTCAGCCGAGTGGCTGGGAAGCATTGCGGGGGCTCTTCTCGCAAACGTTTCCAGAACAAGCCCTTCGATGACGGGTCGCCGCTTACGTATCACGGACGGCAGTTCGATCTCGTGCCCCGGTAGCGCTGGCACGGACTTTCGGCTTCATGCCACATACGAGCCTGCACTTGCGCGTTTCACGCATCTGGAGCTCACCGATGCTCATGGCGGCGAAGGTTTCTCTCGCGTTCCAATCCATCAAGGCGACATCATTATCGGGGACAGGGGCTATGCCCGCGCCCCATCGCTGGAAAAGGTGGTTTCGGCTGGAGGCGACTTCATCGTCCGCACGGGTTGGGCGAACGTACGGTTGACAACACTGGATGGTCAACTGGTGGATTGGGACGCTATTTACAAGCCGATGCAGCCCGGAGAGGCTTGCGACATCGACGTTCTCGTCGAGCATGCAGGGCGCAAAAGCAAAGGTTGGGGTAAGCCGATCTTCCAAGCTCGGCTCATTGTCATGCGTAAGAACGCGGGGGCGACCGAGAAGGCCCAGAGGGTCGCCAGAAAGGGGTTTCAGCGACGCCGAAACAACGGAGAAATGCAACCGATGACCATGACAGCGGCCGGCTTCGTCATGTTGCTGACGTCTATCCCTGTGAAGGAAATGGGTGCTGAACATATCCTTCAAACCTATCGGATCCGATGGCAGGTCGAGCTTGCATTCAAGCGGCTCAAGAGCGGATTGGGCATACACAGGCTTCCAGCCCGCGATCAACGCCTCGGCCGAAGTTGGCTGATGGCTCACCTGATCCTGGCGCTGATGATTGACGAGACCATGAACGAGGTTCTCGACTCTCCCCCCTGTGAGGAAGACACAGGAAAAAACCAGAGTACCTTCGCTCTGGAGATTGTTTAAGCTGCTGAAGTGCACAATCCTCGCAGCCATTTTACGCCCCTTGCGGCGCAGGAAAATCTCCGTGCTCTTGCCTGATATAATTCGTCATCTTTGCGATCCGCCACGAAAGCGAAAAAGCCAGTTCGCTGCGGCCATCCCAGTCAGACAACCCTTAAGTTAGCGCATATGGGAATGGCACCCCTCGCCGCCCTTCCTTCACGAACGGAGCGCGGGGGAGCGACGCGCGTGCCGCACCGCCCCTTCTCCCCGTCACGACGGGGAGAAGGTGGCCGGCAGGCCGGATGAGGGGCAGCAACAAAAATCGCCATGCGTTCCGATCAACGCATGGCGCTTTGTTTTTATATGGGGCGATGAAGCCTTACTGCAGGGTGCGGGTCGGCGCCGGTGCGGGCTGGCCGGCGGCTGCACCCGCGGCATTGTTGGCCGAGCGGGCGGAATCGAGGCCGGTTGCGACGACGGAGACGCGGAAGGTGCCATCGAGCGTGCGGTCGAAGATCGAGCCGACGACGATGTCGGCTTCGTCATAGACCTCTTCGCGGATGCGGGTCGCAGCCTCGTCCACCTCGAACAGCGTCATGTCCATGCCGCCGGAGATCGAGATCAGCACACCCTTGGCGCCGCGCATCGACACTTCGTCGAGCAGCGGATTGGCGATCGCCGCTTCCGCAGCCTTCAGCGCGCGGCCCTCGCCGGTCGCCTCGCCGGTGCCCATCATCGCCCGGCCCATGCCCTTCATGACCGATTTGACGTCGGCGAAGTCGAGGTTGATCAGGCCTTCCTTGACGATCAGGTCGGTGATGCAGCCGACGCCGGAGTAAAGCACCCGGTCGGCGATCACGAAGGCATCGGCAAAGGTGGTCTTGGCATCGGCGATGCGGAAGAGGTTCTGGTTGGGAATGACGATCACGGTGTCGGCCGCCTCGCGCAGCCGCTCGATGCCCTGCTCGGCCGTTTCCATGCGGCGCTTGCCTTCGAAGCTGAAGGGCTTGGTGACGACGCCGACGGTGAGGATGCCGGCCTTGCGCGCCGCTGCCGCGATCACCGGAGCCGCACCCGTGCCCGTGCCGCCGCCCATGCCGGCGGTGACGAAGCACATATGCGTGCCGCCGAGATGATCCATGATCTCGTCGATCAATTCTTCCGCCGCCGCCCGGCCGACATCCGGCAGCGAGCCGGCGCCGAGGCCCTCGGTGACGGCGGCGCCAAGCTGGATGATGCGCGACGACTTCGACATGGCGAGCGCCTGCGCGTCCGTATTCGCCACCACGAAATCGACGCCCTGAAGCCCTTCGTTGATCATGTTGTTGATGGCGTTGCCGCCACCGCCGCCGACCCCGATGACGGTGATCTTCGGGCGCATTTCGGTGATCGTGGGCTTCTTGAAATCGTTCATGGCTTGTCTCCTAGAGCCGACGCCCTGCAGGCGCCGACGGCGGGCGAATCGGGCAGCTATTATTTTAGGAATTGAAAAAAGCCATGGAGAAGGCAAGAAAAAAGGACGTATGCGCTATCCACATAAGTATTTTAGCGGGGCCGCAAAGGCGGTAAATCAGGCTCCAAACCTCGGCCGCAGAATGAACAAATCTGCCAAACAATCAAAGCTCTAAGGGGCGTATCGGCCCCGGGTTCAACCCGAGGACTAACCCTCTCCCCGCAGGCGGGGCGAGGGGACGAGGACCACGGCTGCGCCGCCAACCGGGGAGCTGCTGACGGACATCGCAACCGACAATCGTCGACGTGGGGCGAGCGGCCGCCCGCGAGTCTCCTTCGCCCCGCCCGCGGGGAGAAGGTGGCCGGCAGGCCGGATGAGGGGCATTCCCCATGAGCCAGACAGACGAAGTCCGCCTACCCTTGTTGAACCGCTAAGCTTCAAAACTTGGCCGCGAGCGCACCCGCTCCAGCCAGCGCTGGACGTTTTTCGCCGAAGCCGGGATCTCCATGCCGAAGACGTCGCAGAGCCAGGCGGTGACGCCGGCGGTGATGTCGGCGATCGAGAATGCGTCACCGGCGAGGAACGGCCGCCCATCCGAAAGCTCGTCGTCGAGCCAGCCCCATTTCTTCGGCACCGCCAGCCGCTCGGCCTCGGCAAAGGCCGGAAACTGCGTCAGCCGCTCGGCAAAGAAGGCATCGGAATGCAGCGCCACATTGCCGACGGTGCCGAGGATCACCAGCTCGGCGCGCCGGTTCCACATCTCCACCTTGGCGCGGCTGACGGCATCGTGGCCGAAAAGCTGCGGCTCGCGTTTCGTCTCCTCGAGATAGCGGCAGATCGCAACGCTCTCGGTGATGATCGTGCCGTCGTCGAGCTCCAGCACCGGAATCTGCCCGAGCGAATTGACCGCCAGGAACTCCGGCGCCCGGTGCTCACCCTTGGCGAAGTCGACATTCACCATCGGCAGCGAGATCCCCTTCTCCGCCATGAAGATGCGCACGCGATACGAATTCGGTCCCATGCCCTGATAGAGCTTCATCCTATCCTCCTGTCGATGAGGCGCGCTTCGCCTCGTTCCTCCTCAACCGCATCCAAGCGGACACTGATTGTTTATAGCAACCGGTTTCATTTAACTCAATGGTTTATTTCGCCATGACCGAAACTCTTGAACTCTGCTCGCAGTTTCCCATCACGGAGGATGAAGCGGAAGCCGGGCAGCTTGAATATCGCCGGCCATCATGCTTGCCTCCTTGAAACAGGAGCCACGCCATGTTCGCCCGGTCTGCCGCCCTTTGCCTCGCCGTCCTCCTCGTCGCCAGCCAGGCCGAAGCAACCCTTGCGCCGAACTATCAGCGCGCCCGCGAGTTGAACGCCGTCATCAATGCGGTCGCCGTCGCCGTTCCCAAATATCCAATCGACAAGGTCATCAGCCAAGGCCGCGACCGCTATGCGGTTATCGCCGGAAAATGCACGGTTATCGCAAGGATCGTCGGCCTGCCGTCAAAGCCAGGCTTGGTCGGCCCGCGGCAATTCGAGGTCCAACTCGACAAGCCCGATTGCGATTGAACGGCTACAACCGCCAGCCCCGGCTCAGCACGAAGCGCACCGTATCCCCGGGCATCATTGCGCTTTCGCCATAGGCTTTCAGCACCTGCCCGTCGGGCAGCGCCAGCGTCAGCGCAAAACGTTCGCCCTCGAACACGCAGGAGATGACCCGAAACGCCATCCCCTCGCCGTCGCGGCGCACATGCTCCGGCCGCACGAGGACGTCGCGAAGTGCCCCACTGCCCGCACCCGCCTCGCCGATGCCACCCAGCGCGGCGCGCAACGTCGCCCATTCCAGCGCCCTCGGCGCCCCCGCCGGTACGGCCAGCTTCAGGACGGAGCCGCGGCCGATCAGGCCGCCGACGACGGCGCCTTCGGGCCTTGCGTAGATTTCGGCGGGTGGCGCCAGCTGCATCAGCCGCCCCTCCGACATGACGGCGACATCGGTCGCGAGCGCCATCGCCTCGGCCTGGTCATGCGTCACATAGATCATCGTCGCGCCGGAGCGCTCGTGGAAGATGCGGAAGGTCTCTTCCATCGATTTGCGCAGATGCTGGTCGAGATTGGCGAGCGGTTCGTCGAGCAACACCACGTCGGGCGAGGTCACCAGGCAGCGGGCGAGCGCCACGCGCTGGCGCTGACCGCCGGAAAGGGCGGCCGGCCGGCGCTCGGCATAGTCGGTGAGCTTCACCAGCGAAAGCGCGTCGCCGACGCTTCTGCGCCACGCGTTCCCCGAAATGCCGCGCACCTTCAAGGGATAGCCGACATTCTCCGCCACCGTCATATGCGGCCAGAGCGCATAGGACTGGAACACCATCGCCATGTTGCGCCGTTCCGGCGGCAGCGCCCGCGCGGCGTCGGACAGCCGCCTTTCGCCGAAATCGATCGAGCCGTCGCTCGGGCGCTCGAAGCCGGCGATCATCCTGAGCACCGTCGTCTTGCCGCAGCCGGACGGTCCGAGCAGCGCCAGGAAGCCGCCTTCCCGCACCGTCAGCGACACATCCGACACCGCCGGCCGGCCATCGCCGAAATCTTTGGTGAGGTGGTTGAGGATCAATTGCGCCACGGCAGCACGCCCCCGGGAAGATATTTCGCAAGCGCCTCGAGCGCGGCCATCAAGACAACGACCATCACCACGACGAGCACGGAGAGTGCCGCGGCAAGGTCCGACGAGCCGCTGTCGTCGAGATTGAAGATGGCGACGCCGAGCGTCTGCGTTCCGGCCGACCAGAGCAGCGCCGAGACCGTGAGCTCGTTGGCGGCGATCAGGAAGACGAGGATGATCGCAGCGCCCGCGGCCGGCGCCACCAAGGGCAGGATCACGTCGCGCATGCGCCGGACAAAGCCGGCACCGGAGAGACGTGCGGCCTCTTCGAGCGACGGATCCATCTGCAGGAAGGCGCTCATCACCGGCTTGAGGCTGACGGCGAGGAACGAGGAAAAATAGGCAATCAGGATGATCCAGATCGTGCCGTAGAGCGAGACGTCGAGGACGGGCACAGGTGCCGCAAAGGTGAGGATGAAGGCGACAGCCAGCACGATGCCCGGCAGCGCATAGGGAATTTCGATCAGGATGCCGAGCACATCGGCAAGCCACCCCTTGCGCCGGGTCATCAGGTAAGCGGCCGGCACCGAAACGGCGAGCAGGCCGAACGCCGAAGCGGTCGCGAGGAACATCGAATTGGCGAATGCTTTCAGCGTCATCGACTGGCGGAAGAGGATTTCTTCGTAAGCGCTGAGCGACACGGTTTGAAGAGTGAGCGGCACGCCATAGGCCGGCACCAGCGAGCTCGCGACGAGGGCCGCAAGCGGCGCCACCAGCACGAGAAACAGGATCGCCACCAGCGCCAGCTCGACAACCAGGCGGAAGCGACCGAGCGAGAAGGCGGCATTCGCGCCCGAGAGGCCGATGATGCGATAGTCCCGGCCGGAAAGGGCGCGCTGCTGCAGGATCAGCCCGGCGGCGGCGATCATGGCGATCAGGCTGGACAAAGCCGCGATCTCGCCGAAGGTGCCGGCGCCGAAGCTCGCAAGCCGCGTATAGATCAGGGTCGGCAGCACCGCGATCCCGGCGGGAATGCCGAGGATCGCCGGTATGCCGAAATTGCCGACACCGGAAACGAAGGCGATCGCAGCACCGGCAATCAACCCCGGCAGCGACAGCAGTACGACGATATCGCGAAAGACACGGAATGGCGTGGCGCCCGCAAGCCGCGCCGCTTCCACTCCGTCGCGCGGCGAGGCCGAAAGCCCCGCTTTTAGCGCCAGGAAAACGAGCGGCGCGTGCTGGACGCCGAGGAGCAGCGAAATACCTGACAGCGAATAGAGCGGCTGCGGGCTGCCGAGCGGCGGCGCGATCCCCAGCGTCTTTAACAGCGGGCTCGCAGGCCCGGTCATCTCCACCCAGGCAAGGGCCGTCACCTGCGGCGGGATCATCATCGGCAGCATGAAGGCAAAACTCAGGGCCAGCTTGCCGCGCACATCCGTCAGCGCCACCGAGAAGGCAAAGAGCGCGCCGATAACGACGGCGACGACCATGCCGCCGGTTGCCGTTATCAGCGTGTTGCGGATCGCCGCAAAGGTCGCGGGCTCGGTGAGCACGCCGATGGATTGGCCGGAGACGAGCCCGGCAAAGCCGGCCTTCGCCAGGCTGAAGAGCGGCAGCAGGCAGAGCAGAAACAGGCAGGCGAAAACGAAGGGCGCCAGCCAGCGCGGCTCGGCAGCGGGGCTCACGCCTGCCCTCGCCGGCACCTGCGGCGCCTTTATCGCTCGGCCTTGAAAGGGAAAGCGCAGCCAGCGGGGCCGGCTGCGCAGGTCATTGCGTTCGAGCATTCCGATCAGTTCGTGCCGAAGATGCCGGAAAAGGTTTTGAGGTCCGCGTCGGAATTCTTCACGGCGTCAGCGGCGTTCACCGGCAGCACCTTGATCGTCTCGCGCGCCGGATAGCCCTCGGGCAGCGCCACGCCGTTGCGGGCCGGAATGTAGCCCATCTTCACCGCCGTCTTCTGGCCTTCCTCGGACAGTAGGAAGTCGACGAACTTCTTGGCGGCCTCGACGTTCTTGGCGGTCTTCAGGATGCCGACCGGCTCGGTCACGGCCGAAACGCCCTCGGCCGGGAAGACGAACTCCACCGGCGCGCCCTTGGCCTTCTCGCGGATCGCCATGAAATCGACGAGCATGCCATAGGCCTTCTCGCCGGTTGCAACCGCCTTCAGCACGCCGCCATTGCCGCCGGCCGCCGTGGCGCCGTTTGCCGCGAGCGCCTTGTAATAATCCCAGCCGAGGCCCTGGATGCCGGTCAGCGTCTGCGCATGGATCAGCGCCGCGCCCGAGGTCAGCGGGCTCGGCATGGTGACGAGGCCCTTGGCTTCCGGTTTGCTGAGATCCTGCCAGCCCGCGGGCTTCATGGCAGCAGAGGTGTTGTAGACGATGCCGGTCGTGATCATCTTGGTGGAGTAGTAAGCGCCGTCGGCATCATAGAGCGAGGCATCGTAGCTGGCCGCTTCCGGCGACTTGTAGTCGGCGAGATGCCCGGCTTCCTTCAGCCGCTGCATCGTCACCGTGTCGGCGATCAAGAGCACGTCGGCGACCGGATTGCCGGCCTCGATCTCGGCCATCAGCTTGGCCATGATCTTCGTCGTGCCCTCGCGCACCCATTCCACCTCGATGCCGGGATTGGCCGCCTCAAAGGCATCGACGGTCGCCTGCGCGTCCTCGTTCGGCTGGCTGGTATAAAGCACCAGGTTTTCGGCGTAAGCGGCGGTCGAAAGCAGGCCTGCGACGACAGCGCCGGCAAGGACGGAAACGAACGATTTCATCAATATACCCTCGTGTTGAAACTGGCGCCGAGGGATAGAGCCGCCTTTTTACAGGGGTGTGACATGCAGCAAATCAAAATGCTACAGCGACCTTTGCGCGTCTTAAAAGACGCGCGGCGCTGTAGAACGGCAAGTCGCGTATCGCGCTCCCTCACCGGGAGAACCCAAGCTCCCTTGACATAATTTGCAGGCCGAGAAAGCCTGCACGGAATGCGTGTGGAGGAACTGCCATGGACACTTTTCTGAAAATTGCCGGAGCGGTGGTCATCGTCGTATCGCTGGCGTTCGCGCTGCAAGCAACCGTGCCGTATTTCGGCTGGATGGGCGTTCTCCTTGCCCTGCAGTCCGCATCGCCCAGCATCGGCGCAGGCGTCGCGCTTGCGGCCTTCGGCTCGTTGCTCGGACAGCTCAAGAAAATTCGCCTCGCCACCGAGCGCCAGGCCGATCTGTTTCAGTCCATATTGGAACGCCGCAGCCAGCCTTCCGCCGAATAGGCGCTGCCGACCGCGCGGATCGCGGGTGAGGCCGGCGATCGGTCGGCCTTCAAATGCTGCATCACCCAAGCTGCCGACACGCTCGCCGCACAGGATTCCGTAAAAAATTTCGCGCCGATGTCACACCGGCCGTAGCTCGCTCGTCATGGTATCGGAACCAACGAAAGGAAACGGAACCATGACTGCCAAGATCGACCTTTTCGCCGCTGCCCCCGCACTGATGAAGACCTGGCTGGGCACCTCCGTCGCCGTTGCCGCGAGCCTCGACCAGACCATCGTCGAGCTCGTGAAGATCCGCGCGTCGCAGATCAACGGCTGCGCCAACTGCATCAACATGCACACTCAGGAAGCCCGCGAGAAGGGCGAAACCGAGCAGCGCATCTATCTGCTTTCGGCCTGGCGCGAGGCGCCGTGCTATTCCGATCGCGAGCGCGCCGCGCTAGGCTGGACCGAAGCGCTGACCAGGCTTTCGGAAGGCCACACCCACGAAAAGGCCTACGAAGCGCTCAAGGACCATTTCACCGAGGAGGAACAGGTGAAGCTCACGCTGATGATCAACGTCATCAATGGCTGGAACCGCCTCGCCGTCGGCTTCGGGCTCTGGGTCGAGCCGGCGGAAGCCAAGGCCGCCCAGGCCGCCGCCTGATGGCGAGTTCGCCCCAGGAGGACGCAGCGGCGGCTTTCGATCCGCTGCGCCCGAAGCTGGTCCGCGTGGCCTACCGCATGCTCGGCTCCGTCGCCGATGCGGAGGACATGGTGCAGGAGGCCTTCATCCGCTGGATGGGGGCCGACCGCGCGGCGGTGCGCGAACCCGAAGCGTTCCTGCGCCGCGCGGTGACTAGGCTCTGCCTCGATCAGTTGAAATCCGCCCGGCGCCAGCGCGAGACCTATGTCGGCCCCTGGCTTCCCGACCCCGTCGTCGAGGAGGAGCCGGAGGATGACGTCACCCTGCCCCTGATGCTGGCGCTCGAGCGGCTTTCGCCGCTGGAGCGCGCCGCCTTCCTGCTGCACGACGTCTTCGGCCTGAGCTTCGACGAAGTTGCCACCACGATCGAGCGCGACGCCGCCGCTTGCCGCCAGCTCGCGGCCCGCGCCCGCACCCATGTGCGCGAGGAGCGGCCACGCTTCCAGATCGAGCAGCAGCGCGGCCTCGAAATCGCCAACGCCTTCTACGCGGCCTCCCGCAGCGGCGACATGAAGACGCTCGGCGCCATGCTGGCAGCCGATGTCAGCGTGCATTCCGACGGCGGCGGCAAGCGCCCGGCAGCCATGCGGCCGATCCTCGGTTACGACGCCGTGATGAAGGTGCACGAGCAACTCGCCGCCCTCTTCGCCAAACACGGCTCGACGCTCGTGCGCACCGGTTTCATCAACGGCCTGCCCGGCTTCGTCACCCGCGAGGCCGATGGCGAGCTGCAATCGACCGCGCTGGAGATCGCGGACGGCAAGGTCGTGGCGATCTATGTGGTGCGCAATCCGGACAAGCTTGCGCATCTGCATTAGGCTCGGGATTGGCCGGCGCATTAAGCCGCCGACAGACTGGCGAACATTGTTGTAGGCTTGCGAGGGAAGCCGGTGCGTCAGCCAAGATCTCCGTCATTCCTGTGCCTGTCACGGGAATCTCCGGCAGTTCCGTTGGAACTGCGGGATCAGCCCAAGCCTTTGGGCTGAAAGGCTCTTTTGACCCGACGAACGTCGGGTCGCTGGATCGCCGCCACAGGGGCGAGGATGAGGGAGATTGGGATTCCCGCTCGCCAGAAGGCATCTTCGGCTCAGCATGTGCCGCCGATCCCGCGCGAACTATGCCGCCCGCTCGCGCCCAACTCCCGCGCTCGCCGGAATCCGCGCAATCACCTTGATCTCGAAGTCGAAGCCGGCGAGCCAGTTGACGCCGATTGCGGTCCAGTTCGGATAGGGCTTTTCGGGGAAGATCCGGTTCTTGACGGCCATGATCGTCTCGAACTGGTTTTCCGGGTCGGTGTGGAAGGTGGTGACGTCGACGATGTCGTCGAAACTGCAGCCGGCCGCCTTGAGCGTTGCCCCGAGATTGTCGAAGGCGCGCTCGACCTGGCGGGCGAAATCCGGCTCGGGCGTGCCGTCCTCGCGGCTGCCGACCTGGCCGGAAACGAACAGCAGGTCCTCGGAGCGGATCGCGGCGGAATAACCGTGCGCCTCGTAGAGCGCGTGGCGGTTGGCGGGAAAGATTGCGTCGCGTGAAGTCATCGGTCTGGTCCTTTTTTGAAATCTAGGGCGCAGAAACGGGCGAGCGCTGCCCGATCAGGCAGAACTTCACAAAACCCGCTCCATTTGATATACGCCACGTATATGAACTAACCAAATACGACGCGTATGTCAAATCATATACGCGCCGTATATGAATTTGAGGACCGCATGGCCAGACGCCGCCAGGAAACGATGGAAGAGAACCGCGCCAAGCTGATCGCGGCGGGTCGGAAGGCCTTCGCGCAAAAGGGCTATGCCGCGGCCTCGATGGACGAGCTGACCGCCGATGTCGGCCTGACGCGCGGCGCGCTCTACCACAATTTCGGCGACAAGCGCGGGCTGCTCGCCGCCGTCGTCAACCAGATTGACAGTGAAATGGCCGCGCGCGCCAAGGAGATCGGCAGCGGCAACGAAGACGGCTGGCAGGCGATGCTCGCCGAAGGCGCCGCCTATATCGAGATGGCGCTCGATCCGGAGGTGCAGCGGATCGTGCTGCTCGACGGGCCCGCCGTGCTCGGCGACCCCTCGAAATGGCCGAGCCAGAACAGCTGCCTGCTGGCGACGCGGGAGACCGTCGAGCGCCTGCTTGAAAGGGGCATCCTGAAACCCGTCGACCCGGAAGCAGCGGCGAGGCTCTTGAGCGGCGCCGCTCTCAACGCCGCTCTCTGGGTGGCCGCCAGCGACGATCCGAAGGCGGTGCTGCCGAAGGCGATCGACGCCTTCCGGTCGATGGTTTCCGGCTTTCTGGCGGAACGCTGAAGCGCCCACGCGTCCCGTCGGGCGTCGCCGCAGCGCTTGCGGCCCCGGTACTACGGCGCTCTACCCGGCCCTCTCGCCCACCAGTTCCCAGAGGTCGACCTTCTCGTGGCGCCCCTTCACGGGGATGAGCCCGATCGGGCGGAAGTCGAAGGTATCGGCAACGGCGTCGTGCACGGCTCCGCTGACGAGGATCGTCGTGCCGAACTCCTTATTCAATCCTTCGAGCCTCGAGGCGACGTTGATCGTGTCGCCCATGGCCGTGTATTGCTGGCGCGAGATCGCGCCGAAGCTGCCGACGACGGCCGGGCCGGTATGCAAGCCGAAGCGGGTGAACAATTCCGGTCGCCCGTTCCGGCGGTTGGCCTCGTTCAGACGCTCGACCGCCGCCTTCATCGCCAGCGCCGAGCGACAGCCGTTTTCCGCATGCCGCGGATCCGGAACGGGTGCGTTCCACATGACGAACAGCGAGTCGCCGAGATATTGCACCACCGTGCCGGCATGCGCTTCGGCGATCCCGTTCAGCTCCTCGAAATAGGCGGAGAGGATCTCCACCACGTCCTCGGGCGAATGCCGTTCGGATATGGTGGTAAAGTCGCGGATATCGCTGAAGAGCACGGTCACCTCCTGCCGCGCCGCCTTGGCGACCGCCTCCCCACGTGGATTGACGATCCGCCGCACCACTTCGCGCGGCACATAGAGGGCAAACTGGCGGATGGCATGGCGGCTGGCGGCCAGCGCGCCGGCCAGCGTGTTGATCTCGGTGATAAAGGAATGCGGCGTCCCCTTCCCGGCAAAGTTCAGGTCGCCGATCCGCCGCGCCTCGTCCGCAAGCCGGTAGAGCGTGCGGCTGATCGCGCGCGACAGCAGGACCGATCCGACGACACCGGCCACCAGCAGGCTCGCGGCAATCAGGAGGTTGCGGATGAGCAGCCGGTTCGCCTGTGCCACCAGGTCCTGCAGCGGCACGACGATTGCGACCGAGCTGCCCTTGAACAGGCCGGAAACGCTGACCGGCGCCATCTGGATCAGATAGCGCTCCCCGGCGAGATCGGCTTCGGCAAGACCGCCGCCCGCATAGGCCGGCTCCTTGCGCAGCCGGGCGACGACCTCGAGGCTCGGGTCGAGGCTGCGCATGTCGGCCCCGCCGCCGCCCGACCACACGCCCAGGATCGTGCTCATGAGCGCCGGATCGGAGTGGGCCACGAGCCTGTCGTCGCTGCCGATGACATAGGAGCGAGCCCGCGGCGAAATCTGTCGCGCATCGAGCAGGCGGCTGATGGTCTGCAGGTGAATGTTGGTGCCGACCACGATGCCGCTGGCGCCCCTCAAGGGGGTCGCGAGCGCCAAGGTCGGCACCTTGAGCGTTCCGGTGACATAGGGTCCGACGGAAACCGGCCCGCCGCTTCGCAGCGCCGCCTGGTACCAGGGGCTCTGCCGCGGATCGAAATTCGTCCGCTCGAACGGGCGCTCCCCGATCGGACGCGCTTCGCCATCGAGAAACCGGAGCGTCGACACGGAACCGACGGTCTGCCCGTGGGCGAGCACCCGGACGGCAAACGCGGTGCCCGCCGGTGCCGCGAGCGTCTGGCGGACATAATCCCTCTCCGTGTTGATCACCTGCAGGTAGGAGCCGTCAGGATAGCCGGCATAGATGCTCGTCGCGTTGGAAACGCTTTTGAGTACCTCCAGGAAGAACTGCGCCTTCGGCTCCAGATCTTGCGGCGGTGCGACGGCAAGCTGCGGCACCGTGGAGGCAAGCGCAACCGCCTCCTGGCCGCCCTCCAGCGCATTCCTGTATCCCTCGATCAGCCGCAGGCTCATTTCCCGCATGTGCTTCTCGCCGGCGAGGATCGCCGCCTGTCGCCCTTGGCTGAACGCCATCCAGATGATCGGCGTCGCCGTTAGGAGCAACAGCGCGACGACCAGGACGCTGAGATGCACTCTGAGAGGCTTGGACCAGTTCACGCAATTCCCCCCAAAAACGCGACTGAATTTCGGGGAACCTAGCACCTGCCCGCGTTGGCAGGAATGTGCAATCTTTCAAGGAAATAGGCCATTTTATTGAATTGGGGAGACAATGAAATGGCCCGGTTTTCGGCAGGTGGCCCGGAGCGGAAAGCGCCGTACACTCGTAAGCGCGCAGCCACCGCCGCACGAGGCGAGTTGGAGCACGCGCCGATCATCGACACCGGGCACGCCTCTCGGCTTGTGGGCAGCAGCGGCCTGATCACGCGCCATTCGAAGTCGGCAAGGTCAGTTCGGCTCATTTTGAGCTTGAATCAGGGTGCGGCGCGAAATGAAAGCCACCAGTCTGCGAACGCCCCTTTTTGCCGTTCATCCATATATTGGGTGTACCCGTAAACGGTCCTTGGCAATGTTCTGCGGCCCATGACAAAACCGCAAGATTGGTCGAGCGCGTCATGTCTGCGTGCGCTTAGTTGGTGCTGCCACGGAGGAGGAATGATGAAGGCGGCGCTACAAAACTATCAGGCCCGGATGCGGCGGGTGCAGGACTATATTGACCGGCATCTTGACACTGATCTGGACCTGGAAACGGTGAGCGGTGTTGCCGCCTTCTCGAAGTTTCATTTCCACCGGCAGTTTGCGGCGACCTTCGGGTTATCCGTGCATCGCTATGTCCAGCTTGCCCGTATGAAGCGCGCTTCGTACCGGCTGGCCTACATGGACGCCCAAAGCGTCACGGACATAGCGATGGATGCCGGTTACGATGCACCGGACGCCTTCGCCCGCGCCTTTCGGCAACGGTTCGGGCAATCGCCTTCATCGTTCCGGAAGTCTCCCGACTGGGAGCCGTGGCTTGCGGCTTTCGGGCCTTTCGACAACGCGAGGAGCAAGTTCATGCAAAAGACCTTTACCACTGACGACGTGACGATTCGCAATGTGTCCCCCACGCCGGTGGCGATCATGGAGCACCGGGGCGACCCGGCGATGCTCGCTGCCACCATCCAGCGGTTCATCGCGTGGCGCAAGGCCGCTGGCCTGCACCCCAGGACAAGTCCGACCTTCAATGTCTGGCGTTCTGAGCGACGTCCTGCATCACCTGCCGATTATAGCGTGGACCTTTGTGTCGGGACCGACCAACCGATCGAGGCGAACGGCGAGCAGATCAAAGCCGGCGAGATCCCTGGCGGACGCTGCGCGGTGCTCCGCGTCGTTGGCAACACCGACAATCTGGAGCCCGCCGCGCTCTATCTTTATCGCGACTGGCTTCCGGCCAGCGGCGAGGAAGCACGCGACTTTCCGATCTATTGCCAGCGGCTGAGCTTCTTCCCGGAGGTGCCGGAGCATGAGGCGGTCGCGGAACTGTTTCTGCCGCTGAAATAGCGCCCTTAGACGGCAGCCTGTCCCTTCCGGTCGCAAGAAATGGACAGGCCGCTATCCACCCGATCTCGGTTTCTATGGGTCCACGGCCTAGTTCAACGGGATGGCATTGCCGTCCTTGCTCGCCTGATATGCCGCCGAGAGTTCGTCATATTTGGCGCGGATCGCATCGGCGCGCGACTTCAGTTCGTTGCGCTGCGCCTCGGGCAGGCCATCGATCAGCGCGTGGATCGACTGGCCCTTCCAGAACGCGTTCGTCCGGTTGTAGCCGCCGGGCTCCAGCGTGAAGACCTCCTTCAGGATCTTGAGATCGTGCGGGATGGAGAACGAGTCGCGGGAATCCTCGTGGCTGAAGAAGTAATAGAAATTGTCGAAGCCCGCCCAGGTGATGGCCGACAGGCACATCGAGCAGGGCTCGTGCGTGGAGAGGAAGATGAGGTCGCGGCTATCCGGCCGCGCGCTGCCTTCGATCTCGTAGAAGCGCTTCAGCGTGTGCACTTCGCCGTGCCAGAGCGGGTTCTCCGTCTCGTTGTTGGTCTCGACGAGCACGGTCGAAAGATCGGACTTCCGCATGAGCGCCGCGCCGAAGATCTTGTTGCCGGCGGCAACGCCCGCTTCCGTTGCCGGGATGATGCCGCGCTCCATGGTGCCAAGCAGGGCGTCGAGGAGTGCGTAGTTGTCGGTCTCTTGTGTCATTCCCAATGTCCTTTTGTTGGGTTTTCAATCAACGCCAGGAAAAACAGGAAGCGGCTTCCTGCCCGGAATGGCGGGGTCTCAAAGCAATCCCAGGAAAAGTGCGAAGCGGTTTTCCGTCCGGGATTGCGGGCCTCAGAACAATCCCAGGAAAAGTGCGAAGCGGTTTTCCGTCCGGGATTGCAGGGATCTCAGAGCAATCCCAGGAAAAGTGCGAGGCGGTTTTCCTGGGGATTGCGGGTTTCAAAAGCAATCCCGGTTTCGCGGTCCGGGATTGCGGGTTCCAAAAATCGAGCCGGTTCAATGCGCCTCCGCGGCAATCAGCGGCACCTCGATGCCCTTGGCATCGTAGAGCTTGCCGTTGAGGAAGTAGTCGCCGTCGTGCAGGCGGGCGATGTCCTGGTAGCGGATCGTCCGCTCCGTTGCCGCGACGAACACCGACTGCTGGTCGGAATTGCCGGCCGTGAGGTGGTTGAACAGAAGGTTGAGCAGGATCGCCATCACGGCGGCCGACGAGATACCCGAATGGAAGATCGTCGCGACCCAGGCCGGGAAATGCTCGTAGAAGCCGGGGGCTGCGATCGGGATCATGCCGAAGCCGATCGAGGTGGCGACGATCACCAGGTTCATGTTGTTGTTGTACTCGACCTTGGAAAGCGTGCGGATGCCGCTGGCCGCGACCGTGCCGAAGAGCACGAGGCCGGCGCCGCCAAGGACGGAGGTCGGAACGGAAGCGACGACGCGCCCCATGATCGGCAGAAGGCCGAGCGTCACCAGGAACAGGCCGCCCGTTGCCACCACATAGCGGCTCTTGACGCCGGTGACCGCCACCAGGCCGACATTCTGGGCAAAGGCGCTCTGGGTGAAGGAGCCGACGATCGGCGCCAGGATGCTCGACAGCATGTCGGCGCGCAGCCCGTCGCCCAGCCGGCGCGAATCCACCTTGGTCTCGACGATCTCACCGACGGCGAGAATGTCGGCCGAGGTTTCGACCAGCGTCACCATGATGACGATCAGCATGGAGATGATCGCGGCAAGCTCGAAGGTCGGATAGCCGAAATGGAAGATCTTCGGCAGCGCGAAGACCGGGCCGTTTGCAACTTGCGAAAAGTCGGTCATGCCGGCGACATAGGCGATGCCGGTGCCGATCACGATCGACAGCAGGATCGAAAGCCTGGAGATCGACGCATTGCCGAGCTTGCTCAAGAGCAGCACGATGATCAGCGTCACCGCCGCAAGCTGGATATTGGCGGTGCTGCCGAAGTCCGGCGCCGCCTTGTTGCCGCCCATGGCCCAGAGTGCTGCCACCGGCATCAGCGTGAGGCCGATGGTGGTGATGACGATGCCGGTCACCAGCGGCGGAAAGAAGCGGGTGACGCGCGAAAATACCGGTGTGATCAGGAGGCCGATCAGCGAGGCGGCGATGACGGCGCCAAGGATGGCCGGAATGCCGCCATTGCCGGATATCGCGATCATCGTCGCGACGCCCGAGAACGAAACGCCCTGAACCAGCGGCAGGCGGCTGCCGAAGAACGGCAGGCCGATCGTCTGCAGGATGGTCGCAAGACCGCCGGCAAAGAGCGAGGCGGTGACGAGCAGGCCGACATCGGCGGAGTTCAGCCCGGCGGCCTGGCCGAGGATCAGCGGAACAGCGACGATGCCGCCATACATGGTCAAGACGTGCTGCAGGCCAAAGGCCAGGTTGGCGCCGATGCTCAGCCGTTCGTCTTCGGGATTCTCCGGTAGTGCGTTTTCCTCTGCAATGCTTGCCAAGGGTATCTCCTCCATACCTTTGTGATTGCCCCGTCTCCCGCGGGACAACCAAAAAGGTACTGAAGGACGGCAAATCCCGCCTTCCTAAAAAAAGCGAAACACCTTTCGGATATTCATTGGGAATGGGCGCGGCCGCCATTTGGCCGCTGCGCCCCTCCGCAAAAGCCGGCCGGACCGCCGATTGCAGCGCTTGGCGGGGCGCGGCGAAAACCCGTTGCGCGCCATCATGCAACAGGGCTCGACGATGCGCAAACCCCCGTTCAGCCCGGTATCGGCGGCAGTTCCGGCGCCACCAGCCCGCGGAACGGATCGCGCCAGGCCCCGATCTCGTCCAGTTGACCGGCCCAGCGCGCAAGCGCCGGATAGTCCCCGATCGGCAGCCGCGCGGCATCATTGAAAGGCAGGAACGTCGCCATGCGGAAATCGGCAAAGGAGACGGTGTCGCCCACCAGCCAGGCGCGACCGGAGAGTTCCGCCTCGAGGATCGCGGCCGCCTTGTGAAAGGCCTTCAGCCCCTCCTCCACCATCGCTTCGTCGCACGGGCCGATGCCGTAGCGCAGCTTGGTCCCCCGCTCCCAATGCACCATGTCGCATGCTCTGACGAAGTTCTCCTTGCCCCAGCTCACCCAGCGGATCATCTCCGGTTCGTCGTCATCCCTGCGCCAGAAGCTGGAGCCGGTATGCCGGGAAAGATAACAGGCAATCGCATCCGTCTCCCAGAGCGGCCGGCCGGGGCGCTCCAGGATCGGCAGAAGCAGATTTGGATTGAGCGCCCGATAGCGCTCGGCCTGCCCCGCAGCCATGGGCTCGGCAAATTCAAGGGCAACCTCCGCCTTCAGAAACCGCGCGACAGAAACCGCCAGGCGCGGATTGGGGTTACGGCTGAAATAAAGCTTCATGCGGCTTGGTCCTCCGTTCGAGCGTTCCAAGGACGAATGAAGGCGGCCGATGCCGACATGGGCAAATGCAAATCGCGCAAAAGCATGCGCGTTTGCGCGGGACTCACGTATAGCGATGCAGGCATCCCGGCGATCGACGCGGGCGTCCGCGTCTTTCGTTGCATGAACAATTCACGTTCTGGCTGCGTTCATAAATACAAGCGCTAAATGGGACCGCCGTTTAGGAGGTGACATACATGAAGAAGATCATTTCGATCAGCCTGCTGCTCGCGTCGCTGATACCTGGCGCAGCACTGGCCCAGGGCGTAGAGCTCTACATCGATGGCGGTGGGCCGAGATATGACGATGGCCGACGCTATTACGACGAGGACTATGGCGACGGCTACTATCGTGACCGTGATTATCGTGACCGCTATTATCGCGATCGCCGTGCCCAGCGGCGCCTTTGTACCCCGCAACGCGCCTTGGCGATAGCGCGGGCCGAGGGCCTGCAGGGCGCCAGAGTCGGTCGAACCACCAATCAATGGATCGAAATTAGAGGGTCGCACCGTCGGACGATCGTCTTCGGCCTTCAGCCCAACTGCCCGATTCGCGGTTACAACAACTGGTAAAATGCATTGCGGGGCTTTCCGTCGACGGTTGGGGCGACCTTCGCCCTCACCCCCGACGGCCCGCTCTTTCAGGGCTCTCCCGAAGCTTGGAACGCGGCCGGCCCGCATGGTGGAACGGGGAACTTCGTCAGGCGTTCTGGGACGGACGAAGCTGGCGCTTTCAAACACCGTGACAGCATGAAGGTCCCTGCTCTCCACGAGGTTTCGACCTCCCCCCTCTGAACCTCCCAAGCAGCTTGTTGCCCTGTTGCCCGCCGGCGCTATACCCGGCCAGCCTGATCGTCTCGTGGAGATGGCGCGCTGTCCCATTCGGCATCGAACCCTCCGGCGCAAGATTGCGAGCGCGATGCCATACCCCGGCAGATCGGTCGTTCCGGCATCTGTGAATTCGCTTCCCAGATGTTGCGAAACGCGCCCGGCTACCGGCCATCGACCGCCTGACCTATTTCTTTGTCCAACAGCGATGCCTCACCGATAGCAGTAACTCACAGAGACATCGCCTTCCCATTGCTCAGGAAAGGACAGGACAATGACACTCAAGGATATTCTGCCCGGAAAGCTTGGTTTCGGCGCCGCGCCGCTCGGCAACATGTTCCGTGAAATCCCCGAAAAGGAGGCACTTGCGACCGTCGAAGCCGCCTGGAACGACGGTATCCGCTATTTCGACAACGCCCCCTTCTACGGCGCCGGCCTTGCCGAGATCCGCATGGGCGAGGCGCTCGCCGGACGGCCGCGCGCCGAATACGTCATCAGCACCAAGGTCGGCCGGGTGATCCTCGACGAGATCGAGGATGTCAGCGCCCGCGACCTTGGCGAAAAAGGCGATGTCTTCCGCTATGGCCGCCCCAACAAGATCGTCAACGATTATTCCCATGACGCGACCCTGCGGTCGATCGAAGACAGTCTCAAGCGCCTGAAAACCGACCGGATCGAGATCGCCTTCGTCCACGACGTTGCCCAGGATTTCTATGGCGACGAATGGCTCGATGTCTTCGAGAAGGCCCGCAAGGGCGCCTTTAGGGCGCTCGACGGCTTACGCGACGAGGGCGTGATCAAGGCCTGGGGTCTCGGCGTCAACCGGGTCGAGCCGATCGAACTGCTGCTGGCGCTCGAAGGTCCGCGTCCCGACGGCTTCCTGCTCGCCGGCCGCTACACCCTGCTCGACCATGACCGCGCCCTCCAGCGTGTCATGCCCGAGGTCACGAAACGCGGCCTCGGCATCGTCGTCGGCGGTCCCTACAGTTCCGGCGCGCTCGTTGGCGGACCGAACTTCGAATATGCGCCGGCCACGCCGGCAATCCTCGACAAGGTCGCGCGCATCAAGGCGATCGCCGACCGTTACGGCATCAGCATGAAGGCGGCAGGCCTGCAATTCTCGCTCGCCAATCCCGCGGTCGCCGCCGTGATCCCCGGCGCCAGCCAGCCGAGCCGCATCGCCGAGGATCGCGCCGCCTTGAACGAGGCCGTGCCGGCCGACTTCTGGCGCGAACTCAGGGCAGCCGGTCTCGTCAACCCTGAAGCGCCGCTGCCGATCGCCGGCTGACCGCCCACCTCCGCTTTCCCCTCCCGTCACCCTGCGGGCGGGGCAGCCGGCCACACCGTGCCGCCCGCCTGCGGAAAACTGAGGATCAGAACGGATTGACGTAGTTGGTGATCGCGATCTGGCGCAGAAGCACCCGGCGGATCACATGCGCCGCCTTCACCCGGTCGGTGAAGATGGCCGCATCCCCCGTGGCGCCGGCCGGCAGCCGGGCGGCGAAGGCCTGGTCGTCGAGTTTCACCCGCACGATGAACGGCGCGGCCGATACCACCTCCGGCGTCACCGCCGTACCGGAGACGCGGGCCTGCCCGGAGGCGATTGCCTGCAGCACGCTTTCGACCTTGCCGGTATAGGTTTCGCCGGGCGCGAACTTGAAGGTCGCCTCCACCATCTGCCCGGGCTTTATGTAGCGCGCGTCGATCTGGTTGATCTCGACGCCGATGATCGTTTCGGACGTGTCGATGAAGGCCATGGCCGGCGACAGCGGCAGGGTCGCGACGCGCGCCCCCTTCCGGAGCGCAAGGTTGGTTACGTAGCCGTCGGCCGGCGCCCGGACCGTCGTCTTGTCGAGCTCCCATTCGGCGTTGGTGATCTGCGCCTTCAGATTGTCGACATCCGCCTGGCGCTGCTGGACATCGAATTCGGTCGCGGCATCGCGCGACTGCAGCCGCGTCATCTGCGAAAGCCGGAGCTCCTCCAGCGAGAGCTGCGCCTGCAGCGCGTCAACCTTCGCTTTGTAGGGCACGGGATCGATGCGGAAGAGCACGTCGCCGGCCTTGAGCGGGCTGTTGGAGGCAACCGGCACTTCTACGACCTCGCCGGCGACATCGGGCACGATCGCCACGGAATTGCGCACCACCAGCGCCTTGCCCTGCGGCGCCCCCCAGTTCATCGGAATGAACAGGCCGACGAGGAGCAGCAGGAACACGATCGCCGGTGAGATCTTCCAGAAAAGGTTGAAGGTGACGATCCTGAGCTTCACCAGCAGGAAGAGGATCGCCAGATAGACGTTGAAGAGGAAGACGATCATGGCTGGCCCGCCTCGATTGGATGGGCCTCGGCTGAATGCGCCGTGTTCGGCCGCGGCACGTCGACATAGGCCCAGACAAGCGCGATCGGCCACAGCGCGAAACCGAGGAACAGCGTCACCCAGCCCGCGACATTGACGGCCTCGGCTGAGGGGTGATTGCGCCGCCTGGCGATCGACCCCGGCAGCATGGCAAGAAAGATGAGGACGGCGACCGTGCTCACCACGAGCACGATCAGCACGATCCAGGCGAAAAGATCGATAAAGCTCATGAAGTTCCGCTCCCCTTCACGGCAGGAACGCTAGACCTGGAGCTCAGGCGTGCGGAAGTACGTAACAGTTACCATGCATGCATCGCGGCCGTATCGCGGTCCCGGTAGGCTCGCCCCTTCCTGCCCACTCCCCGCGGACGGGCGTCGGAACGCGGATGAACCGCTGATGCCTCGTCCGCCGCGCTTGTCGCTTCAAGGAATGCCGAGAGTGGTGAGGCGGGCGAGCGGGCGCGGCAACGTCCCTTCGCCCCGCCTGCGGGGAGAAGGTGGGCGGCAGGCCGGATGAGGGGCGTGATGCAAGTCTCGGCGAACAGCATGAAGAGCGTCGCCGCTGGGTCTCCGCACAGGCTCCAGCCCTTGATTCCCGGTTACCCCGCCTGCTGCGCCCCGTGCGCGTGGATCACCGCGTCGGCCTCCTTGCCGTAGAGCTCCTCGAAATGGTCGAAGCTCTTGGAGAAATAGCCGATCCCTTGCGTCGCTGCGCGCAATGCCCGGGCAAGGTCGTCGAGCGCCGATCCCGGCACCAGTGCGCGGAAGATGTCCCAGCCCTTGGCGGTCTCGTCCCGGTCGAAGCCGAGCACCTGGCCCTTGTAGGTGGAGACGATCGGCACCAGGCTGCCTGAATAGATCGAGGGGATGTGGATCTCGATGCGGATGACCGGCTGCATCAGCACGGCCGACGCCTGCGACAGCGCCTGGCGCACGCCCATCTTCGCCGCCGCGCGGAAGGCGAAGTCGTTGCTGTCGACGGAATGGTGCTGGCCGTCGGTCAGCGTCACGCCGACATCGATCACCTGAAAGCCGAGCGGGCCCTTCTCCATCGCTTCGCGCGCACCCGCCTCGATCGCCGGGATGAAGTTGCGCGGCACCGCGCCGCCCTTCACCGTCTCAGCGAAGGAGAAGCCGGTCCCGCGCTCGTTCGGATGCACGCTGAGCTTGACGTCGGCAAACTGCCCGGCGCCGCCCGTCTGCTTGCGGTGGCGGTAATGCACGTCGGAAGGTTTCAGCACCGTCTCGCGATAGGTCGGGCTCGGCGGCCTGTCGGTGACGCCGACATGGAAGACCTCGGCCAGCGTCTTGCAGAGATCGCGCAGATGCATCGGCCCCTGCACGCAGACCAGTTGCGCGCCGGTTCCCTCCTCCTGCATGACCGCGAGCCCGCGGTCCGTCTCGGCGAGTTTGGCGAGCGTGCCGGAAAGCTTGGTCTCGTCGCGCTCGCTGTCGGGCACCAGGATGCGCTCCAGCATCGGCGTCGGCGGCACCGTCCATTCCGGGGCCTCGGCCGTGCTGTTGCCGGCAAGCAGCGCCGGCACCGGCAGATGCTCGGACTTGACCGCGGCGAAAATCGCGCCCTCCTCCGGCGTGGCGTTTGGCAGCGGCTTGCCGGTCGCCGGGTCCTGCAGCGAGCCGAGGCTGCCGCCGCCGAGCGAGCTGCCCTGCTTGATCCCTGGCGTCAGTGCCCGCACCAGCACGGTCTTGCCGACATTGGCGCGGTGGTAGGCATGGAAGCTGACGGCCGAAAGCGCGCCCTCGGCGATGGAGCCGGCGGCCGCCAGCCGCTTGCGCAGCGCATCGACATCAGGCGCCTCGTGGCGCAGCGCCTTCATCAGCCGCAGGATGCCGTTGGCATGGCTTGCGGAACCCACCAGCACCGGGATGATCCGGTTCTCCTTCAGGAGCCGCGTGGAGATCGCGTAGATCGTGTCGTTTGCCGGCGCCCGATCCTCGATCAGTTCTTCGAGCAGCCAGTCGTCGAATTCGGAGAAATGTTCCAGCAGTTCGGCGCGCGCCTCCTTCTCGCGCTCCATCACCGTATCCGGGATCTCGATCAGCGCCGAGGTCTGCCCGTCGCGGTAGCGCCAGGCGCGCTCGGAGATCAGGTCGCAGGTGCCGACGATCTTGTCGCCCTCGCGGATCGGCACCTGGCGCATGAGCAGCATGTGGCCGGAATAGTCCTGGAGGGCCGCAATCACGTCGCGCAGCCGCGCCCGCGGCTCGTCCATGCGGTTGATGAAGAGAATGCAGGGCGTGCCGGAGGCCTCGATCGCCTTGAGATAGGGGGCGGCCAGCACCGCCTCGTCCGGCGCCGGCGAGACGCAGAGCACGCAGGCATCGCTGGCGAGCAGCGCATGCTGCGCATGGCCGAGCGCCTCGGTTCCGCCGGGTGCATCGAGCGCACACCAGGGTTCGCCGCCAAACTCGAATTCCGTGATATTCAATCCGTAGGGTGAAACAGCTTTTCTGGAGGCCCCCTCCAGACCGGCCAGCTTTTCGACCAGCGTGGTTTTTCCGGTCTGTGAGGGCCCAAGTACCGTGAAGCAGCGCATCGGCGATCCTCCCCTGTCGCGATTGCCAACGCATGTCTCCTCAAGTCGGTGTCGATTTAAGGTCAGAGACATGCAGCAGATCAAATTGCTGCGGCGAACTTTGCCCGTCCGATGAAGACGCGCGTGCCGCAGAGGCGCCGAGCGTTGCGACGCCCTTACTCTACTAATTCTAGGGCAGCTTTCGCGCTTTCAAATGGCCCTGCGCAAATTCGGCACAGTTCCGCTGCCCGCCGCATTGACAAGCGACGTTGTCAGGCGCCATATTCCGATTGCAATATTATACCAGTTGAATTTTGATATCAGTACATAGACAACCGAAAGCGTGGCGCTAGTTCTATCGAAGCGCCCTATTGGAATCGTCCGAACCGGAGACCCTCCGCATGTCCCTTACGCTTTACCAGCATCCGCTTGCGTCCTTCTGCCACAAGGTGCTGATTGCGCTCTACGAGAACAAAACTCCCTTCACGAGCAGCCTGGTCGATCTGCTCGACCCCGCGGAAGCGGCTCGCTTTGCCGCGCTCTGGCCGGTCGGCAAGATGCCGGTTCTGACCGACAGCGCGCGCAACGTCGTGATGCCCGAGACCTCCATCATCATCGAATATCTCGACCGCCACTATCCCGGCCGCCAGCGGCTGATCCCCGACGATCGCGACACGGCGCTGAAGGTGCGCCTCTGGGATCGCTTCTTCGATCTCTATGTCCACGTGCCGATGCAGAAGATCGTCACCGATACGCTGCGTGCGTCCGGCGAAAACGACCATCGCGGCGTCAGCGACGCCCGCGCCTCCCTTGCCGTTGCCTATGGCATGGCCGACAAGCATTTCGCCGAAAACACCTTCGCCGCCGGCGATGCCTTCAGCCTTGCCGATTGCGCCGCCACGCCCGCGCTCTTCTATGGCGGCATCGTCGAGCCCTTCGACGAGAAATATCCGCATCTCGCAGCCTATTTCGAGCGCCTGCTCGAGCGCGCCTCCGTGCGCCGCGTCCTCGCCGAAGCCCAGCCCTATTTCCACATGTTCCCCTACAAGAACCTGATGCCGGCGCGTTTTCTCGAGATGTAGGCACGGCGGAAAGCTAAGCGATTACAAGGAAATGGATCGCTTCGGTGAATCGGAAAGACAAGACGCGGCCGTCTTAGCGCTCCGTTCGCTGCCGATTACGTTCGTTCCAGCGGATGAGGGCTTTGCCCTCACCGCGCGGATGAGGGCCTTCCCTCACCGCGCGGATGAGGGCCAAAGCCTCCGCCTACTTCACCTGTGCCGGCGGCGTGCCGATCGGGAAGGCGACGGAGACGAAGCCGGCCGTACCCTCCGGCCGGTTCTTGGCGCCGAATTCCTGGAAGACCTTCAGGGTCAGCGAGACCGGCGTCTCGCCCATCTTGAAATTGTAGCCCATGGTGCCGCCAAGTCCGGCGATGCGACCCTTGAAATCGCCGAGCTTTGCGCCGGCGCCGCTGTCGCCCGTCACCTGCTGGTAGAAATAGCCCGCGACGCCGGCGGAGAATTGCGGGCTGAAATGTTGGGTCACCGCCCATTCCGCGTGGAATTCCGTGCCGGTGCGATAGTCGGTCGCCGGGTTCTCGCCGTTGAAGGTGAAGCCGGCAGCCCCCGAGAGGTCGAGGCCGGTTTCCGGATTGAACCAGGTGCCGGCAAGGGTGAGGTCCCCTGCCCAGCGATTGAAGGAGAGATTGGCAAGCTCGCCCTTCTGATAGTCGCCGATCGGCACGTTGACGGTGGCGTTCGCCGTCCAGTGGAAATCGCCCTCGTGCCAGCCGAGCACGGCGCCGACGACGGGATCGCCGATGGTGAAGACCGAATCGCTGACCGAAGCGGAACGGCCGGCCCTGGGCGCGGAAAGCGTCGCATCGACATTGGGACCGCCGAAAGGCACGATCGCGGTAAAGCCGAGATTGCCGCCCAACACCTCCTCGGGCATGACCCAGAGGCCGGTGCCGAAGATGCCGATCAGCGTCGCATCGACGTCACCGACAATCTCGCCGCCGAGCGGAAGCTGCTTGTTGCCCTTGAGCTCGCCGACATAGAAATAGGTGTCGCTCTCGAAATAGGTTCCGGGCGGCGCCAGCAGGCCGGCCATGGGGCCGCGCGCACCGAGCAGGTAGAAGCCGGCGCCGTTTTCGGCCGCGTTGACCGTCGAAGGCGCGCCCACGCAACACAGGCCGGCAGCGATTGCCGATGCGGACAGCAAGCTCTTCGCGAACGTCATCGAGTGGTTCCCCTCATCTCTCGCCCGCGACGATACCATTTTGACGTGTCCGAGCCAGCCCGAAAGCGTCTAGCGCCAAAGGGCGCAGCGGTTCGCGCGACATGCGAAAGTGCCGGGAACTTGAGATCGCGGCGTGCTTCAGGAACCGGCAGTCTCAAGAGCCGCAATGCCCGATTGCAGGGCATGACGGCCCTGCACACCTTGCCCGTCGGGCACAGGCTGCTACCTTACGGGCTCTGTCATCTTCGGCTTGATCCACGACGGAGGCTTGTGTCCCCGTTCGCTCCGCCCGAACCAGCAAAGGACCCGAGACCATGGAATACCGGCTGCTCGGCCGCTCCGGCCTGAAAATCTCTGTTATCACCATGGGCACGATGACGATCGGCGGCCGCGGCAAGTTCGCCGAGGTCGGCAATGTCGGCCTCAAGGAGGCAAGCCGCTACGTCGATCTCTGCCTCGACGCCGGCGTCAACCTGATCGACACCGCCGATATCTATTCGACCGGGCATTGCGAGGAGATCATCGGCGAGGTGCTCGGCGGCAAGCGCAAGAACGGCGTGCTCATCGCCACCAAGGCACGCTTTTCCATGGGGCCGGGACCGAATGACGGCGGCCTCTCGCGCCAGCACCTGATCGCCGCCTGCGAGGCAAGCCTGAAGCGGCTGAAGACCGACGTCATCGATCTCTACCAGGTGCATGAATGGGACGGCGAGACACCGCTCGAAGAGACGATGGAAGCACTCGACAGCCTCGTTCGCAGCGGCAAGGTCCGCTACATCGGCTGCTCCAACTATTCCGGCTGGCACATCATGAAGGCGCTCGGCATCAGCGCGCTCGAAGGCCGGCAGCGCTTCGTCAGCCAGCAGATCCACTACACGCTCGAAGCCCGCGAAGCCGAATACGAACTGATGCCGATCTCGATCGACCAGGGGCTCGGTGTGCTCGTCTGGAGCCCGCTCGCCGGCGGCCTGCTCTCCGGCAAGCACCGGCGAAACGACACGCCGGAGGGAACGCGCCAGCTCGCCGGCTGGAATGAGCCGCCGATCCGCGACGAGGAGCGGCTGTGGAAGATCGTCGACATGCTGGTGGCGATTGCAGGCGAACGCGGCGTCTCCCCGGCACAGGTCGCGCTCGCCTGGCTGATCGGCCGCAAGGCCGTTACCTCCGTCATCATCGGCGGCCGCACCGACGCCCAGTTCTCGGACAACCTCGCCGCCGCCAACCTGAAGCTCTCCGACGAGGAGCGCGAACTGCTCGACGCCGTCAGCCTGCCGCCGGTGATCTACCCCTACTGGCACCAGCTCTGGACCGCCAAGGATAGGCTCGGCGAGGCCGATCTCTCGCTGTTGGGGCCGCATTTGTAGAAGGCGGCGCCCTATCCGGCGCGCCAACGCTTCTTCGGCATTTTGGAGCAAGTGCCGCACGATTCCGATGAAGGCTGATGCTGTCTCCGGAAGGTGCCTCGAGAGTCGCGCCCCCTCGTGAAGCGTCGCCATGCGACCGTCTCGGTGGTATCATGAACCCGCACGGTCGCGGCGTCGGGCAGCCGGATGGTGCATGTCGCGTCAATCGGCTGGGCTTCATGCGGCGAATCTCCTGAGGGGGAGACAGCCATGGCAACTGCAAAAGCAGAGCGGCGGCTGGCCGCGATCCTTGCCGCTGACGTCGTCGGCTATTCCCGCCTCGTCGAACATGACGAGGCCGGGACGTTGTCGGCCCTGAAGCTTCTGCGCCGGGAGGTGATCGATCCGCTGCTGGCCGAGCATCAGGGCCGTATTGTCAAGCTGATGGGCGACGGTGCGCTCGTGGAGTTCGGCTCGGTCGTCGATGCCGTCGCATGCGCGGTCGCCATCCAGAAGGGGGTTGCCGAGAACCAGGCCGATATCCCGACGGAGCAACGCATCATCTTCCGGATCGGCGTCAATCTCGGTGATGTGATCCACGAGGTTGATGGGGATCTCTACGGCGATGGCGTCAATATCGCGGCCCGCCTACAGACCTTGGCGGACCCAGGCGGCATTTGCGTTTCCGGCACGGCGTATGATCACCTCCGGGGCAAGCTTGACTGCGACTACGAGTATCTCGGCGAACGCGCGCTCAAGAACATGGAGAGGCCGGTGCGACTGTACCGCGCCCTTCTGGAAAGGACGAACGCACGAACGGCATCGCTGAGGCCCGCACTTCCGGACCGACCATCCATTGCCGTGCTGCCGTTCAACGCCATGAGCGCGGACCCGGAGCAGGACTTCTTCAGCGATGGGCTCACCGAGGACATCACCACCGCGCTGTCCAAGCTCAAGGGCTTCTTCGTGATCGCCCGCAACACGATGTTCACCTACAAGGGAAAGCCCGTGGATGTGCGCGCCATCGGGCACGAACTCGGGGTCCGCTATATTCTCGAGGGGAGTGTCCGCAAGTCCGGCAACCGGATGAGGGTGACCGCGCAGCTCGTCGATGCGGCCTCCGACGTCCATCTCTGGGCAGAGAGGTACGACGGCGACCTCGGCGACATGTTCAGCATTCAGGACGAAATCACCGCAAGCGTCGTCGGCCGCATCGGGCCGGAACTCCTGGCGGCGGAGCATGCCCGCGAAAGCCCCAAGCCGCATCATGGCCTTGATGCCTGGGAATGTGTCGTGCGGTCGGTGTTCCTGTGTTCCCAACTGTCTGAGGAGAGCAGTGGGAAGATGCTCCCGCTGCTCGATCGGGCAATCGAACTGGCTCCCGGTTATGCCCAGGCGCTCGCCATGAAAGGTTGGATTACCATGTGGCGCGCGTTCCAGGGGTGGGAGGACATGGGATATGCCCTGACCCTTGCCAGGGATCTTGTCCAGCAAGCCATTACCGCCGACGATAAGGAACCGTGGACGTACCTTGCGCAGGCGATGATAGCCTTTGCGACGCGCGACAATGTCCTGGCTATGGCAGCGATCAGCCAGGCTGTCGCGATCAACCCCAACTCCGCGTTTGCACACGGCCAGTTGGGCCTTGCGCATGCCAACGGGGGCCGCGCGGCGGACGCCATTCCTTGCATCGACTACGCCCTCAGGCTGAGCCCGCGCGAGGCTTTTCTCGGCGACTTTCAGTTTTACTACGCCATGGCTCATTTCCAGGGCGCAAATTACGAACTTGGATTGAGTTACGCACGGGAGGCGCATCGCTTGCGGTCCGGCCACGTGGTGCCGCTGATCATCGGCACGGCCTGCGCCGGACTTCTGGGCAACCAGGAGGCCGCCACGGACTTGCTCGGACACCTCAAATCGCTCGTTCCTGACATCTCACGGGACGCGATCGGAGCAACATCGTCTTTCGTCCGCGCCGAGGATCGGGCGCGCCTGATCGAGGGACTTGCCCGTGCCGGCCTGAATTGACGGGTTCCGCCCCTCATCCGGCCTGCCGGCCACCTTCGCCCGGCCTCACGGGGAGAAGGACACGTGTGGCAACCGCTCGCCTCGACGGCAAGCATCTGGATTTGTCCCCGAGGCTCGGTTGGTCGCTGACGACGGCCCTGTTTGACGCCGGTCATCTAGCCCTATTGGCACCAGCTCCAGACCGCCAAGGACCGGCTCGGCGCGGCCGACCTGTCGCTGCTGGGGCCACATGTTTGATGGCAGACAAAGGACACGAAGGGTACCCACGCACGGCTCGAAAGGACGGCGATACACCGCGAACTGAACGCGGCAATCATGATTGCTGGCCGGATTCAGGAAATACTTCGGATTGGTGACCGTGACTTCGATGACAGCGTTGTGAAGCTATTTGCGAAGCGGCGAAGAACAGGATGAATGGCAAGTTTGAACAAGTGATCCAAAAGTAGCCAGCTGGCGTTATATATCCGTCCTTGACAAAATAAGTCTGTCCGATAACAAATTCAATGTAATCACTGTAAAAATAAAGTTCCTCCACTAATATTAATAAACCAAACAATATTGACGATATGTATACTTTATATGGCCTTATCTTACGGCTATATATCCCGACAAACCACACAAGAGCCTTGGAAACCTCAGAAGACAGCCCAATTATTACTATTCCGAATAACAACCCAAAGAACCCGCCACCCGTCAGAAGCGTGTACATTATCCACAGCGTGTGAAAAAGGATTCTGTCGAATAGCCACGGTCTCGATGTCAGCCAATGCATACATTGCTCCAATCGGTGCCTCTCGAGGCGAGCCTCCACGGATTCGTTGGACGGCGCTGCAAATCCGGCCCCCCGCCACTCTTCCTAGCGCGTCACGTACTTGTGCAAACTTGGCTCAGCTTGAGACAGGCGAGACGGCGGGCGCACACTGAATATGTTGCGAGCACGCCATAGGCCTAAACTATAAGTAGCAAGCGCAATAATATTAGACAATAAGAATATGCAGATTGATCGAGCGATGAAGCCTTGACTTCCCACACAATGCGCCCATTTTATATCATATGATATGCATCAGTATTTCATAGGAGTCGAAAATGGCCAGCGCTCAACCGATTCTCGCCCTCGATCGGCAAACGGCCCGGCATGAGGAAGCCGTGATCGTCAAGGCCGTGGTCAAAGCCTGCGACCTCTGGAACCTCACCAACAAGGAGGCGGCCCAGCTCTTCGACGTGCCGATCGCCACCTGGAACCGCATGAAGGCCGGTGACTTCAAGGGCAAGCTCGACCAGGACAAGCGCATGCGCGCCAGCTTGATCGTCGGCATCTTCAAGGGGCTGCGGCTCTACTTCAACGGCCCGCTCACCTATCAATGGCCGAAGGCGGTCAATACCGGCCCGCTCTTCAATGGCCACTCGCCGGTCGATCTGATGATCGAGGGCGGCATTCCCGTGATGCTGAAGGTACGGCGCTATCTCGACGGCCTGCGCGGCGGCCTGTGATCGCCCAATCGATGATCCCGGAGATCGATTTCAACGAGCCGGCGACCGTCCGGCTGATCTCAACCGCCCATATCACCGAGCCCGCCGTGAGGCCGCTCGCCGACGATGACGACGAGATTGAGATCCTCAACCGGCTGGAGGCAATGACCTCGGCGCGCTTGAGCCCGCTTGCCCTGCCTGTCGGCGTCGACCCGGCCGAGCTGCTGAACGAGACCTTCGGCTACGGCTGGTCGCTGATCAATGCCGCCTTCTGCCATGCCCGCCCGCCGGGCAACCGCTTCAACGGCGAGGAGCGCGGCGCCTGGTATTGCGCCTTCGGCCCGCGGGCGCTTCAGACCTGCCAGGCGGAAATCGTCTACCACCGCACCCGGGCGCTTCGCGAAGCCGGCAGCTTCCACGACATCGGCCGATACCGCGAGCTGATCGCCGGCTTCACCTGCCGCTTTCATGATGCGCGCGGAGAAAAGGGCGCCGCCTATCTCGATGCCGATACGGCGGTCGCCTACCCCGCCGGCCAGGCGCTCGCCGCCACCATCCTCGCCGAGGGCGGCAACGGCCTGATCTATCCCTCCGCCCGCGACCCCGAGGGCGAATGCCTCGCCGTCTTCCGCCCCTCGGTCATCCAGAACATCCGCCAGGGCCGCACCATCACCTTCGAGTGGACCGGCGCGCCCGAGCCGCGCATTCTGGACGAAGACTGAGCCGGCAGGAGCGGATGGAAATGCGGACCCTTAAAGCGGGCCGCAATGTTCCCGCAATATATCCCACCGACAAGGGCTCGCCTTTCCGGATTCCCGCGCTAGACTTGCCGAGGCCGGATTCGGCCGAAACATAAACCACTTATAAATCAAATTGTTATTGACGCCCTTGCCCGGCTGAACGCCATCGGCGCGCCCCGCAAGCCTTGCCCCTCTCCTCGGGTTTAACCCGAGGACTCCCCCTCTCCCCGCCTGTGGGGAGAGCGAAATCGGCGGCCGCTCGCGCCACCTGATCACCGCCCGTTTCGCATAGGCTGCGATGCGAACGGCCGGATCTTGAGAACTGGGGGGATCAATGCGGACGGTCGCGAGAGCGTCCGTTCTCCCGCCCGCGGGGAGAAGGTGCCGGCAGGCGGATGAGGGGCAAATCCTACACCGGGCGGATAAAGGGCGCGCTGTAGGCGCTGCAGCCGAAAAAGGCACCGGGCGTCGAATATGAGGAAACGAATGACGATTACACTTTTGCCAATCGATGCCGTCGATGCCGATGTCATCCGAAAATTGGACGTGCATGAAAACCAGATGGACTTCATCGCCAGCAACGAGGAGTCGCTGGAAGAACTCGCCGAACGCCCCGAATGCGTCGGCTTTGCCGTGATGGCCGAGGGCGCGCCGGTCGGCTTCGCCATGTATGCGCTCGATCCGGATGACGGCAACCATTGGATCTACCGCCTGATGATCGATGCCCGCCATCAGGGCAAGGGCTATGGCGCCAAGGCGCTTTCAGCCCTCATCGAACACATGGCGACGATCCCCGAATGCGGCGACATCTATCTCGGCGTCTACCCGGAAAACACCCGCGCCTACGCCCTTTATCACCGTTTCGGCTTCCGCGAGACCGGCATGATCCTCGGCGAGGAAAAGGTGATGCGGCTGGACCGCACGTCGAAATAGCCCGCGGGACGTCGTCCCGCTCAGGCGCGGATGGGACCATGACGGTCCCATCCGCATCCACATGACCACCCCGCGCTGCACTACGACGCGACCGAGGCCGCCACCGGCTTCGTCGGCCGCAGGCCGAGAACCAAAAGCCCGCCCGGCAGATAAACGGCGACGACCGAAAGCCAGATCGCACCCGGCCATTGCTCGCGGACGGCGAAATAGATGCTCGAAAAGGCAAGCGGGCTGATGATCGACGCCAGGCTCACGGCCGAGGCCAGCACGCCCTGGAACTGGCCCTGCCGGCTCTCGTCGACCTGCCGGGTCGCGAGCGATTGCAGCGCCGGCACGCCGATGCCGCCGAGCGCAAAGACCGGCATGACCGCAAAGATCATCCAGCCCTCGGTCGCAAAGGCCATGACGGTCAGGGCAAGGCAAACGCCGGCGACACCCGCCAGGATGGCGCCGCGCTCGCCGAAGACTCTGACGGCCGGTCCCGGAAGAAACGCCTGGGCCAGCGTCTGGCAGACGCCGAAGGCGCCGAGCGAAAGGCCGATCCAGAACCCGTTCCACTGGAAGGTTTCGCTGCCCCAGAGCGCCCAGCAGGTGCCGTAGGCCTCGCCCGTGGCGCTGAAGATCAGGAAAAGAAAGACGATCGGCAGCACGCTCTTCACCGAGAACACCCAGCGCAGCGGCCGAAGCGGGTTGAGTGCGGCGAGGTCGATCTTTCCGCAGCTCGGCGTGCGTGACTCCGGCAGCACGAAATAGGCCAGAGCCAGGTTGCAGCCGTTCAGCACCGCCGCAGCGACAAAGGGCAGCCGCAGAGAGTGATCGCCAGCGACCCCGCCGAGAACGGGGCCGATGATGAAGCCGATGCCGAACATGGCGTTGAACAGGCCGAAGCGCCGGGCGCGCTTGTCCTCCGGCGTGATGTCGGTGATGTAGGCGGTTGCCACCGACATGTTGGCGCTCGTCAGCCCGGCGATCGCGCGGCCGGCAAAGAGCATCCAGAGATTGGGCGCAAAGGCGAGGAACAGATAGTTGACGGCAGCACCCGCCAGCGAAATCAAGAGCACCGGCCGGCGGCCCAGCCGATCGCTGAGCGCCCCCAGCACCGGCGCGAAGATGAACTGCATGACCGCGTAGAGCGCGGTCATCGTGCCGATATAGGGCGCCACGTTTTCGGCTTGGGTCACCTCCTTCAGCAGTGAAGGCAGGATGGGAAAGATGAGGCCGATGCCCACGGCATCGAGCAAGATGGCAGTAAAAATGACGATGAGGGATTTCTTCATGATGCGTTCCGATCGACGCAAGCACGCGCACGCCAACAGGCGTCGATGCCTTGCGATTGGGTGACCTGACGACTGCAGGCGATGAGGTTTTTGGAAACGCTGGCCGATCCGTGCTGAAATAGGCAGGGATGGCGTGTGCTTGACTGCCTGGACGTGAATTCGTCCACCTGTTTACTCCGCCACTGAGCGGATCAAGGGAAGCAGTCGCTTTTCGCGATGGCGGCACTTAACACCGGGCGGCACGGGGCGGCAAGCCCGGATTTGTTGCCAATGCCGCATGGTTTTTCGCGGCGCGCGGAAGGCACCGTGCCACGGGTCCGCATTGCGCACGCCTGCCGATCGCGGCAGTATCTTGCCCGCGCACCAACAGCGGGAGTGGCACATGCTCGACGGCTCATGCCATTGCGGCAATGCGAAATGGACACTGGAAGGCGACCCCGGCTCGATCACCGCCTGCAATTGCACGCTCTGCCGCCGCTACGGCACGCTCTGGGCCTATGACTACGAAGGCGAACGGATCACCCTTGCCGGGAAGACCACCTCCTACGTCCGCGCCGACGAGAAGAACCCGTCGCTCGAAATCCTGTTCTGCCCGACCTGCGCCGGCGTCGTCGCCTGGCGCAGCCTGCATCTCGACAAGCGCGGCCGCCGGCGCATGGCCGTCAACCTCAGGCTTGCAGAGCCGGAGCTGGTCGCAGACCTGCCCATCGACCATTTCGACGGCCTTGACACCTTCGAAGACCTGCCGTCCGACGGCCGCTGCGTGCGCGACCTCTGGGCGTAGCCGGCCGCCTACGGCAGCAGGCTCCCTCCACATCCCGACTGCGCAGGCGATCAGTGCGTCGCGAGCACCCTCGCCTCGACCGGCTGGTCGATGCCCTTGAGCACGAGCAAGCGCGTCGTCGCGCCCGCGATCAGCGCCTCGGCCTCCGCGGCGCTCTCGGGCGAGATCAGGATCTCGCCGGCTTCAGCCTGGGATTCGAGCCGGGAGGCCAGGTTGACCGTGCCGCCGATCGCCGTGAAGTCGCTGCGGAAGCTCGAAGAATTCGCCGATCTCGACGTCACCGGAGTGGATGCCGACACCGACGCCGAGCGGCTGGCCCTGGAGATCGTCGAGCTGCAGGCTGCCAAGCGCTGCCGCGCACAGGCGCTGGATGTCCCGTGCCGCCAGGATCGCGGCTTGCGCGTGGTCCTTCCGCACGATCGGAAAGTTGAAGATCGCCATCAGGCCGTCGCCCATCGTCTTGTTGACGATGCCGTCATGCGCCCAGATGGCTTGAGCGCAGCGATCCTGGAACAGGCTGACGATCTCGCTCAATCTCACCCGCTCGATCTGCTCCGAAAGATGGGTGAAGCCGCGGATGTCGGCAAACAGGATCGTCGCGTTCGCCGCCACATGGCTCTGCTTCTTGACGTAGCGGAAGGAGCGCTCGCAGATCGTACAGATGTTCGGGTTCATCTTGCTGCGGGTAATGCCGAAGGCGCGAAACGGCAGCGCCAGCGGCCCGCGAATGGGGATCGGCACATGCATCTGATCCCAGCATCCCCGGCAGATCCTGGCTTCGCCGCGCTGGGCCGGCTGGATGGTAGAGGCTTCGGTCATGGTCTGCATCTCCGGCTCGCATGGCCCGAGGGGCGTGGACGAAGCTTCTGCCATTTTCCGCGTTTTAGCAACGGCTGGAATAATAGGAGACGCCGGCCGTGCGGCGCCGCCGTCACTCGGAAAACAGGTGCGCGGCCATGAAATCGACGAAGGCACGGACCTTTGGCGAGAGATATCGGTTGGTCGGCCACAGGACACGGAATGTGCCCGTTTCGCGAAGGCAATCCTCCATCAGCGATATCAGCTTGCCTTCCGCCAGTGCCGACGACACGGCGAAAGGGGGCAGACAGGTGATGCCGAAGGAGCGCTCCGCCAGGAAGATCAAGGGCTCAAGTGTACTTGCAACCGTGGTCACGGGCAGGTCGAGCTTGACCTCGCGCCCGTCACGAACGAGCGGCCAGGGCTCGAGGCGGCCGGAGTTCGCGTAGCGGTGATGGAGGCAGCGGTGCCCGAGCAGGTCTTCCGGCACTTTCGGCCGACCGTGCGCGGCGAGATAGTCCGGCGCCGCGACGATCCTGTGCCGGAACGTCCCGAGCTTGCGGCTCATGAGCCGCGTATCCTTGACCTCGCCCGTTCGGATAACGGCATCGAAGCCCTCCTCGATAACGTCGACCAGCCGATCCGTGAAATCAAGGTCGAGGTTGATCAACGGGTAGGCGCGCATGAAATCCGATATGGTCGGCATCAAGAGCATGCCGGCCAAAGGCAGGCTGACACGAAGCTGCCCACGCGGTGTCGCATGCGACCGTGACAGTTGCGCCTGGGCTGACTCGAATTCGGATTGGATGCGGCGGCAGGTGTCGAGAAAGAAGTTCCCGTCCTCGGTCAGGGCCATGCTTCGCGTCGACCGATTGAAGAGGCGCACGCCCATCTCGTCTTCGAGCCGTGCGATGGCCTTGCCGACAGCAGAACCCGAAAGGCCGAGGCGATGACCGGCGGCCACGAAGCTGCCTGCCTCTGCGACCTGAATGAAAATGCTGAGCGTTCCGAGCTTGTCCATCGCCAACCGATTGCGGAATTATTTTCCGAAGTGATGAGAATACCCGCTCGTTTATCCGCTATTTCGCGCCGGATATCCAGATGTCGTCGCAGCCGGATCGGCGCGGCGTTCAAATGGAGAAACCCATGACCACAATCCCTACCGCCGCTTTCTCAGCCTCCCCCGCTCCGACGACCTTTGTCGTCAACGTCATCCACGCCCATCCCGGCAAGCAGGAGGAAGCCTTTACGATTATCCAGGACGTCGTACACTACGTCGCCGAGCGCAAGGAAGGGTTTCTGTGGAGCACCTTGTCGAAGAGCACGGACGGCGAGACTGTCGTCAACGTCGAAGCAATCCAGGGAACCGGGAATGTGGACGAATTCTTCTCCGATCCGGTGTTCGTGGAGAAGTTCCGCAAGCTCGATGAGGTCTCCCGCAGCGAGTTTCACACCTATACGGTCGGCGATCTCGTCTTGCCGAAGCGCGGACCCGCGGCCTGATCGCCACTTGCATGCTTCCTTTGATCGGACCCGATCAAAGGACAAAACATGCAGCAATTCAAAATGCTACAGCGACCTTTGCGCGTCCGATAAGACGCGCGGCGCTGTAGTCCCGGCGCCTTCGAAGGCGCCGGGCAGCGCGCGCACAGGATGCCTGGCACTGCATAGCAGCCGATCAGAACGACAGGCGATTGCTGGACCAGACCGGGCCGAGGCGCTCTTCTTCCTTGAGCGTGGCGGAACCGTAGGAGAAGCGCAGGCCCCCGAAGATGGTGCTCGTGTCGCCGGAGACCGATGCGCTCAGGCCCGAAAGCTCCTCGTTCGTATATTTGTAGCCGGCAAAGAGCGTGACCGGGACCGTCTCCAGCCGGTAGTTCGCCGTCAGCTTCAGGCTGCGCAGATCGTAATCGATGTCGTCCTCGCTGATGCGATGGAGCGAGCCGTCGACGTCGAAGCGCAGGTTGTCGGTCGCGTAAATGCGAGCGCCGAGCGAGCCCATATAGTGGTTGGCGTCGATATCGTCGAAGTCTTCCACGCTCGCCTGGCCATAGCCGACCGCGCCATGCAGCGTCCAGGTGTCGAGGAAATAGGCCCCTTCGACGCCACCCATGTAATCGTTGAGGTCGACGCCGATGCCCGGGTCGAGGCGCGCGCCCTGAACGAAGACGCCGGCCGCATAAAGATCGTTGCGGTAATAGCCGTGCAGCGCGCCGTCATAGCTGTTCGTATCGACATCTTCATAAGAAGCGCGCGTGTAGCCGAGATCGACCTGCAGGTTCATGCCGGCACCGGCGTTGAAGTTCACTGCACCCCGCAAATCCCAGGCGCTGGTATCAATATCGCCGGGCGTATCGACGCCGCCTGCGTAAGAGCCTTCGATATAGCCGGCGATACCCCCGAGCGATTGCTCCACCGGCACTTCATAGGCGTCCTGCGTCCCGACGAGCGGACCGTCGATATCGGCAGCGGCCGCGAACGAAACGCTTGAAAAAAGAAAAATGACGAAACCGCTCGCCCTGACCATTGCCCCACTCCGCTTGAAACCCTGAGGATAGGTAAGCGAACATGGTTAATACAATCTCTACGGGTAAACAGCTCTGGCGGATCGCTGACAGCGACATCGCCGCAGGCTCCCCTCTCCCCGCCTGCGGGGAGAGGGCCAGGGTGAGGGGCAAACCTCCCTGTAGCGCGGGTGCGCCAGCCTATGCGGTCTCAGCCCTTGGCGATCTTCTCGCGCAGGCGCTCCTCCTGCTCGGCGATCTCCGGCGTCAGCACGTCGCCGAAATCCTCGAGTTCGAAGATCGGGCGGATTTCGATTTCGCTCGGGCCCGGCATCGGGTTCGGGCAGCGCTTCACCCAGGCGATCGCCTCGTCCATGTCCTTGACCGTCCAGATCCAGAAGCCGGCGACCAGTTCCTTGGTCTCGGCGAAGGGACCGTCGATGACCAGGCGGTTCGGCCCGTCGAAGGCGACGCGGGCACCTTTCGACGAAGGCTGCAGCCCCTCGCCCGCCTGCATGATGCCGGCATTGACCAGTTCCTCGTTGTATTTGCTCATGGCTTCGAGAAGCTCGGTCGTCGGCATCTTGCCCGCTTCGCTGTCCTCGGTCGCCTTTACAAAAACCACTACGCGCATTGTCCATTCTCCTCTGTCACGCCGGTCCGGGTCGTTGCGAGCCCTGGGGTGTCGGCGTGGTGAAACCCAAGTAGTGCGAGCGGGTTGCAGGCGAAAGGCCCGCGCGGACTTTTTTCCTATCCCGCTCCGGTGAAGGAAGCCGAATTGGCCTCCCTGGCTTAATGACGAACGGCAAACGACGGTGCCGACAATGGTGGCGAATTTTTTCAGAAAAAAGATGGTGTTGAGGAAGCGAACGGAAAGCGACGGCGCGGCGTATCGCAGTCATCCAGGAAAGAAGGTCCCGCAGGCCTCGGCGGTCGCAGCACCCTCCACCCTCATCTCTGTGTTCGTCACAAAGATCCAGCAGCCGCGCGTCGGCACGGCGGGAGATGTGATCCTCGGGCGCTGACTTTCGGCTTGGCGGGAAGAAGTCCCTTGCGCCGTCGACGCGGCGCACCTGGCAACTGTAACAAGCGCAGGAATAAGGGAGGCTTTGGTTTGGGGGCACACTGCCCCGATGGCCACAAAGAAAGGGCCACGCCGCAGCGGCATGGCCCTTTGTCATCGCTGTCTCCCGCCGAAACCCTCGGCCGCAGCGTTCTACTGCGCCTGCGTGTGCAGTTCCGCCAGCGCCTGCCTGAGATCGTCGATCGGCGTCTGGCCCGCCATCTTCTTGCCCTCGAGCTCCGGCGGCATCTTCCAGCCGGGGTCGATGCCTTCCATGTTGGGCAGCTCGTGCGCGATGCCCTTGTGGCAGTCGATGCAGGTGGCCTTGCCGGAAAGCAGGTAGCGGGTGTGGATCTCGGCCGCCCGCTGCGTCTGCTTCTGCAGGTCCATGGCGACCGAGGAATGGCAGTTGCGGCATTCCAGGCTGTCGTTCGCCTTCATGCGCGCCCATTCGTGCTGCGCCAGTTCCAGCCGCTTCTCGAGGAATTTCGGCCTGGTGTTGATCGTGCCGAAGATCTTGCCCCAGACCTCCTTCGAGGCCTGCATCTTGCGGGCGATCTTGTCGGTCCACTGGTGCGGCACGTGGCAATCCGGACAGGTGGCGCGCACGCCGGAGCGGTTGGAGAAGTGGATGGTGCGCGTCAGCTCCTGGTAGACGTTGTCGTGCATCTCGTGACAGGAGGTGCAGAACTTCTCGGTGTTGGTGAGTTCGAGCGCCGTGTTGAAGGCGCCCCAGAACATCACGCCGCCGATGAAGCCGCCGAGCGTGAGGAAGCCCAGGCCCAGCGTGCCGGCCGGCGTCGTCATGATCCCCCAGGCCCAGAGGATGGCTTTCCTGATCCATGCGATCATGTCGTCACTCGCTTCCGGCCGGCTTGAAACCCAACTCACTCATATCCTTGAAGTTGCTCGGCACCAGCGGGCTGGTGTCCGCCTGCGGCACGTGGCAGGCCGTGCAGAAATAGCGCCGCGGCGAAACGTCGGCGATCATCTGCCCGTCGCGCGTCATGTAATGGGTGACGCTGATCATCGGCGCGCCGGAGTCCTGGGTGAACTCGCGCTTGTGGCAGGAAAGGCAGCGGTTGGCATTGACCGAAAGCTCGTAGCCCTCGATCGAATGCGGGATAACCGGCGGCTGGTCGGGATAGGCGCGCATCTTGCGCTTGTCGTCGACCACCCATTTCGGCAGCGGTGCTGCCGCCTCCGTCGCCATCTGCGGCGTCGGCCCTTCGAGCTGCGGCACCAGCTTTTCCACCACTTGAGCCACGGCGGCAGTCGTGACGAACACCATCAGCCCGGCCGCGATCGCCATCCAGACGGATCGCGTCGGGCCAGTGACGCTCAGAAGCGGTTTTGGAACGGCCGCGAAACGACGAGACAGGACGTTTCCGCAAATCCGCTTCAGCCGAGAAAACCCTAGAGGGTGACGGGAAGAATCTTGACCGCGCATTTTTTGAAATCCGTCTGTTTGGAGATGGGATCGGTGGCGTCGAGGGTAACCTTGTTGATCAGCTGGCTGGCGTCGAACCAGGGAACGAAGATGACGCCGGGCGGCATGCGGTTGCGGCCGCGGATATCGACGCGCGAGCGGATTTCGCCGCGCCGCGAGACGATGCGCACTTCCATGCCCTGGTTGATGCCGCGCTTGCGGGCGTCCTCGGCATTCATGAAGACGCGCGCGCCGGGAAACGCCTTGTAGAGCTCCGGCACCCGCATGGTCATCGAGCCCGAATGCCAGTGTTCGAGCACGCGGCCGGTCACCAGCCAGGTGTCGTATTCCTCATCCGGGGATTCGGCCGGCGGCTCGTAGGGCACGGCGAGGATGACCGCCTTGCCGTCCTTCTGGCCGTAGAACTTCACGCCCTCGCCCGCCTTCACATAGGGGTCGAAGCCTTCGCGGTAGCGCCACTTCGTCTCCTGGCCGTTGACGACCGGCCAGCGCAAGCCGCGCACCTCGTGATAGGTGTCGTAGGGCGCCAGGTCATGGCCGTGGCCGCGGCCGAAGGTGGCATATTCCTCGAACAGGCCCTTCTGGATGTAGAAGCCGAACTCCTTGGCCTCGTTGTTGTCGTACTCGGCGCTGACCTCGGTCAGCGGGAAGCGGTCGACTTCGCCGTTCTTGAACAGCACCTCGAACAGCGTCTTGCCGCGATATTCGGGGCTGGCGTCGAGGATTTCCTTCGGCCACACCTCGTCGGTTACGAAGCGCTTGGAGAATTCCACCATCTGCCAGAGATCCGAGCGCGCTTCGCCGCGCGCCTGGACGAGCTGGTGCCAGACATGGGTGCGCCGTTCGGCATTGCCGTAGGCCCCCTCCTTCTCCACCCACATGGCGGCGGGCAGGATCAGGTCTGCGCTCATCGCCGTGATCGTCGGATAGGCATCGGAAACGACGATGAAATTGTCCGGGTTGCGATAGCCCTGCCAGGTTTCGTTCGAGGTGTTCGGTCCCGCCTGGACGTTGTTGTTGACCTGCACCCAATAGAAATTGAGCTTGCCGTCCTTCAGCATCCGGTCCTGCTGCACGGCGTGATAGCCGGGCTTTTCCGGGATGATGCCGTGCGGAATGCGCCAGATCTCTTCCGCATGTTTGCGGTGCTCGGGGTTGGTGACCACCATGTCGGCCGGCAGGCGATGCGCGAAGGTGCCGACCTCGCGGGCGGTGCCGCAGGCGGAAGGCTGGCCGGTCAGCGAGAACGGGCTGTTGCCGGGCTCCGAGATCTTGCCGGTCAGAAGATGCAGGTTATAGACCATCTGGTTGGCCCAGACGCCGCGCACATGCTGGTTGAAGCCCATGGTCCAGAGCGACATGACCTTGCGGTTGGGGTCGGCATAGAGCTCGGCAAGCTGCTTCAGGAATTCCGGCTCGACGCCGGTCAGCTCGACGGTCTTTTCCAGCGTGTATTCCGAAACGAATTCCTTGAACGCCTCGAAGTCGATCGGCTCGGTCTTGCCCGGATCCTTGGAATTGGCGGCCTTGACCTCGACCGGATTGTCGGGCCTGAGCCCATAGCCGATATCGGTCACGCCGCGGGCAAACTTGGTGTGCTTGTTGACGAAGTCCTCGTTGACGCGGCCGCTCTCGATGATGTGGTTGGCGATATAGTTGAGGATCGCCAGATCCGAGCCCGGCTTGAACACGATCGGGATATCGGCGAGATCCATGCTGCGATGGGTAAAGGTCGAAAGCACCGCGACGCGGACATGCGGCTGGCCGAGGCGCCGATCGGCGACGCGGGTCCAGAGTATCGGATGCATCTCCGCCATGTTCGAGCCCCAGAGCACGAAGGCATCGGCATTCTCGAAGTCGTCGTAGCAGCCCATCGGCTCGTCCATGCCGAAGGTGCGCATGAAGGCGACGGCGGCGGACGCCATGCAGTGGCGGGCATTGGGGTCGAGATTGTTGGAGCGGAAGCCCGCCCGCATCAGCTTCGTCGCGGCATAGCCCTCGAAGATCGTCCATTGCCCGGAGCCGAACATGCCGACCGCCGTCGGCCCCTTTTCCTTCAGGACCTTCTTCGCCTGCTCGGCCATCACGGTGAAGGCCTCGTCCCAGCTCACCGGCTCGAACTCGCCGTCCTTGGCGTAGACGCCGCCGCGCTTGCGCAAAAGCGGTGTCGTCAACCGGTCGTTGCCATACATGATCTTGGAGAGGAAGTAGCCCTTGATGCAGTTGAGGCCGCGGTTGACCTCCGCCTGCATGTCGCCGTGGGTGGCGACCACCTGGCCCTCCTTCACGCCCACCATCACGCCGCAGCCCGTGCCGCAGAAGCGGCACGGCGCCTTCGACCATTTGATCTCCAGCGCGTTGACACCGCCCGGCACCGGCTGTGCGGCCGCAGGCAGCGCAATGCCGGCCGTAGCGGCGGCGATGCCGGCCGCATGGGCCTTCAGAATGTCACGCCGCGTCAGTTCTCCGCTCATGGCTCCTGCCTTTCCTCTTCCATTTCGACATGCTCGAAAACCATGTTGGCCGAGATCACGCCATCAAGCAGCGAGATCCTCGACAGGCATTCGCCGAGCGCGCCCGTGCTTCCGCCTTCGATGACGACGACGATCTTGCCGCCGCCGTGGCCGTGGATTTCGACGTTTTCCATTCCCTGAAGCGCCGCGATCACCGCCTCGGTGCTGTCAGGCATCGTGGCGACGACGGCGCTCGAAATGTGATAGGGCGTGCCCGCTTTTGCCGTTGCGGCCTCAGACATGAGCCCCCTCCGCTTCCGGTGCCTTGACCGCGATGGCGCTGACCGGGCAGCCCGCGAGACAGGCGCCGCAGCCGGTGCATTTCGCTTCGTTGATCTCGGGCAGGAACGGCCCGCCGATGCGCGGGAGAAAACGGATCGCCTGCTCCGGACAGCTTTCGCCGCAGGACTGGCAGGCGACGTTGCGGCGCACCAGGCACGTGTCGGTGATGGCGGCCACATGGGGGAAGCGCCGCACGTCCTTCTCGGCGAAGACCGGCTCCGCACAGGCCTCCTCGCAGGCGCCGCAGAAGGTGCATTCGCCGCGCGCGAAATCGATGAAAGGAAGGCCGTCGGCAAGACGGATTATGCCGGTCGGACATCGCTCGCCGCAGGCGCCGCAGCCGGTGCAGGCCGCAAGGCTCAACTCCGAAACACCGGGCGGCCGGATGCGCACGGGCTTGGCGGCAGCGCGGCCGGTAAAGAGTTCACGGCGTGAGAGAGGTTCTGCCCCCATAGCTCGCCTCAATGCCCGGGCGGGCCCGGCGGGCCGAAGACGATCTGCAGCATCCAGACCAGGAAGCCGTAGCCGCCGACCACGCCGACGGCGACGATCGGCCAGATGCCGAAGGCGAGCACCAGGAAGGTGATGAGCTCCGCGCGCCGCGACCGTGGCCGGTTTTCAATCGGCTGCTGCTGAACGAGCTCTGACATCCTGCGCCCCCCAACACAATCTACGGTAAGATGCGTCACCCGAAATAAAAATCAATCCCATGACCAAGGGATGACAGCAATGCATCCTCCCTGAGAGTAAATGCCGAACAGAGCGGGACATTGATCTGTGTCAAAGCAGCGGGATTCCAACGCGAAAATCGGCCGCAATTCTCGCTTCGCGCGCCGAAATAACTCGAAAATAGCAATCAACTCTGCGATATGCGCTATATTTTGCCGAACTTATCGCTGAAATGTGAATCGCCCGGGCGAACCGGACGACGCGAATGCCGGACGATTCGCGCCGATTGCGAAGGCGGCGACTTCCCCGGCGGCAACGCTTGGGCCCGTTCGCCCTTGCAACCCATGGCTTCAGCCTCTATGTCTCGCCCATGACTCAGATCATCGACATCGGAACCGCGCGCGTGCTGAAATGCGCGCAAGACGGCCCTCTCCTCAGCCGGCCCGGCGACGCCAATGATTTTCTCGGCGACGCCTGGGCGCATGAGGCCAATGTGCTGGCGATCCCGGTGGAACGGCTCGGCCCGGATTTCCTCGACCTTTCGACCCGGATTGCCGGCGAAGTGTTCCAGAAATTCGTCAACTACCGCATGCGGCTCGCCATCGTCGGCGATATTGGCGCCAGGCTCGAAGCCAGCAAGGCGCTGACCGATTTCGTGCGCGAGACGAACAAGGGTAGCTCGATCTGGTTCGTGCCGGATTTCGAGACGCTGAGCACCAGGCTTGCCGGCACGCCGGCCGCCTGAGCGCCGCTTGTGTGTGAAACTCGTAACACCGGCGCTCTTTCGATGCTGTCGGCGAGCGCGATCAGGCTAAGCGCGCCCCGTTCTTCCGGCCACATGCGGTCAGGCTCATGACGACCACTTCGCCAGCGACGAAACCCGGACTGTCCCCTTCCGTCAGGCTCTGCACGGATCGCCTCGTCCTGCGTCCGACAACCCCGGCGGATGCGAGCCGCGCATTCGAAATCCAGTCGGATTGGGATGTCACGCGGATGCTGCGCATGGCTCGGTTCCCGCCGACGCTGGACGACATGACCGGATGGTTCACCGAGCATCAGCGGGAATGGAGTTCCGGCACCGCCTTTCGATTTGCGATCGAGCGCGCCGGCCGCATGATCGGTGTGGTCGATCTCGATGAGATCGACGGCGACCAGGGCGAGCTCGACTATTGGCTCGATAAGCCAAGCTGGGGACAGGGATATGCCCTTGAGGCCGCGCGGGCCGTGGTGGACTTCGCCTTTCGGGAACTGGGGCTCGCGACGCTGCGCTCAGGTCACGCGGCCGACAATCCGGCCTCCGGCAAGGTCCTGGTCAAGCTGGGTTTTCGCCCGCATGAGACGGTGCTGAAGCCTTCTCGTTCGAGGGGCGAAGAGATCCTGCATCAGAGCTATAGCCTCACCTCCAAGACAAGGCGCGTCCGGCCGGATGCCGCCCGCTGAGAAGCGGCCACGGTGATCTCGCTCGCCCTGCCAGATCACCGTGTCTGGCTCTGCCGGATCACCGTGTCCCGCGCTGTTGCCGCCGGTCACGTCTTGCGAGTGCGCACCGTTCCTCCGAGCGGCCTGCTCCCAACCGCGATCGCAAGGGCAATCGCCGTCAGCACACCCGCAACCGCAAAGGTCACCTGCATGCCGCCAGCGACAGCCTCCGGCGCGGCCTTGGGGATATCGCTCGTCGCCACCGCCCAGGCGAAGACCGCGCCCATGACCGAGGCGCCGGTGACGAGACCGAGATTGCGCGACAGGTTGAGCAGGCCGGAAACGACGCCGCGCCGGTCGGCCGCGACATCGGCCATGACCGCCGTGTTGTTGGCCGCCTGGAACAGCTGATAACCGGGCGTCAGCAGCGCGATCGCCGCGACATAGCCGGCGACGCCGAGAAGCCCCGGCAACAGCACGAGCGCGGCACAGCCCGCAAGCATGGCCGCCAGACCAACCGCCACGACGGAGCGCGCGCCCAGCCGATCGACGATGCGGCCGCCGACCACGCCGCCGAAGGCCGAGATGACCGGGCCGATCGACATGACCAGCCCGACCCGCGCTGCATCGAACCCGAGCCCGCGGGAGAGATAGAAGGGCCCGACCACCAGCGTCGCCATCATCACGGTCGAGACCAGTGCGTTGGTCGAAAGCCCGACGCTTAAGCCCGGATCGCGAAACATCGAAGGCCGGATCAGGGGCGAGGTTACCCTTGCCTCGACCAGCAGGAAGAGCCCAAGCCCGAGCGCGGCGGCCGTGAGCAGCGCGGCATTGAGCATGCCGAAACTGCCGCGCCCCATGGTCATCGCCAGCGCATAGGCGCCGAGCGAAAGCGCCAGCAACAGCGTGCCCGGCACGTCGAACCGGACGGGCGCCCTGCCCTCGGTCTTCCGGTCGGCAGGCAGATGCCGCTGGGCGAGGAAGAGCGCCACGAACCCGAGCGGCACGTTGACGAGAAAGATCGCCCGCCAGCCCGGGCCGGCAATCAGCGCGCCGCCGAGCGAAGGCCCGAGCGCGGTGCCGACGGCCGACATGGTGCCGAGCAGCCCCATGGCGCTGCCGGTCCTCGCCTTCGGCACCGCCTCGCCGACAAAGGCCATGGTCAGCGCCATCATGATTGCCGCGCCAATGCCCTGCAGCGCCCGCGCCGCGATCAGCAGCGCAAAGCCTGGCGTGAGACCGCAGATGACCGAGGCGGCGGTAAAGAGCGCAATGCCGGCAATGAGCAGCCGCCGGCGACCGACAATATCGCCAAGCCGCCCGACGCTGACGATCAGCGTGGTGATCGCCAGCAGATAGGCAAGCACCACCCACTGCACCGCCTGAAAGGACGCAGCGAAGGCGTCGGCCAGCGCCGGCAGCGCGACATTGGCGCTGCTGGTGCCGAGCGAGGAGAGCAGCATCGAAAGCGAAAGGCTGGCGAGCACCCAGCGAAGCGAGGACGCCGGAGCGGCCGGGGCCATCGCCGTATCTGTCGCGGTCATCGGCAACCTCCCGCGCGCAAGGCCTGGCGACGCGCAAACTTCGTGCAGGAAGCCACGAAAAAACAAACGGATAGAGCGACCCCATGACTCTGTTTGTGCGGTAGTCTCCTGCCATCGGATCGGGAGCTCGGGGACATCGGAAAACGGCCAAAGGCCATGGGCGCCAGCCGGCGTATCAGCATCGGGAAACCCTCCTAAATCGGTTCTCCGCGAACCTAGTCTCCCGGCACATGGGGCGGAAGACGCAGCATTTGCACTTCATTCGTGCGTTTGACGCCACATCATGGCTGAACTCGTGCTATGAAAGGCGATGACCAGACCCGACCTCAACCTGCTCGTGACCCTCGATGTGCTGCTTTCGGAAGGCAGCGTCGCCCGCGCCGCCAGGCGCCTGCAGCTCAGCCCCTCCGCCATGAGCCGGGCACTGGCACGGCTGCGCGAGGCGACCGGCGATCCTCTGCTCGTGCGCGCCGGCCGCGGCCTCGTGCCCACACCAAGGGCAATGGAGCTTCGCAGCCGCCTCGGCCCGCTGGTCGAGGCGGCCGAGGCCTGCCTCCGCCCGACCGAGAGCCTCAACCTGCAGACGCTCACCCGCACCTTCACGTTCCGGAACCGCGAGGGTTTCGTCGAGAATTTCGGCCCTGATCTGATTGCCCGGATCGGTGCGGAAGCGCCCGGCGTGCGCCTTCGCTTCGTGCAGAAGCCCGACCGGGAAAGCAGCCCCTTACGCGAAGGCGGCGTCGACCTCGAAACCGGCGTTGTCGGCGATGCGACCGGCCCGGAGCTTCGCGTCCAGGCCCTCTTCCACGATCGCTTCGTCGGCGTCGTACGGTCCGGCCATCCGCTGGCCAATGGCGAGATCACGCCCGCCCGCTACGCTGGAGCCCGCCACATCCACGTCTCCCGCCGCGGCAACGACATGGGTCCGATCGACGCGGCCCTTCACGCCCTCGGCCTCGCGCGCGACATCGCCACATCCGTCGGCAGCTTCTCCGAGGCCCTGGCGCTTGCTCGCGCCACGGACCTGATCGCCAGCGTGCCCGAACGCTACACCGGAACCTTGCGCGCAAACCTCTTCACCTTCCCCCTGCCGGTCACACTGCCCGAAATCACCATCTCGCTGCTCTGGCACCCCCGCCTGGATGCCGACCCGGCGCACCGGTGGTTAAGGGGGTGTGTGCGGGAGGTGTGTGGGGGCACGCGTTCGGCGTCTTAAATTAGCCCCCTTGATGTCACGCGCGCTCCGAAACGGAATTCCTTGCGACGGCCGGCGCTGCCTCGTACCAGCCCTTGGATCTGTTCACGATCCAGACGACCGAGAGCATCACCGGCACCTCGATGAGCACCCCGACAACGGTGGCGAGCGCTGCGCCGGACTGGAAGCCGAAAAGGCTGATGGCGGCGGCAACGGCAAGTTCGAAGAAGTTCGAAGCGCCGATGAGAGCCGAGGGACCGGCCACGCAATGTTTCTCGCCAGACAGGCGATTGAGCAGATAGGCGAGCCCCGAGTTGAAATAGACCTGCACGAGGATCGGCACCGCCAGAAGAGCAATGATCGTCGGCTGCGCGATGATCTGTTCGCCCTGAAACCCGAAGAGCAGCACCAGCGTTGCAAGCAGGGCGACCAATGAGGCCGGCTGAACCTTCGCCAGGAAGCGATCGAGCGCCGCGGACGAAGCGTTCGAGGCGTTTGCGAAGCACCTGCGCGATGATGACGGGAACGACAATGTAGAGGGCGACCGAAAGCACCAAAGTCGCCCATGGCACGGTGATCGCGGAGAGCCCGAGCAGAAGCCCGACGATGGGCGCGAAGGCGACGATCATGATCGCGTCGTTGAGCGCCACCTGGGAGAGCGTGAACAGCGGTTCGCCCTTCGTCAGGTTCGACCAGACGAAAACCATCGCCGTGCAGGGTGCTGCGGCCAGGATGATCAGGCCGGCAATGTAGGAATCGATCTGATCGGCCGGCAGCAGCGGCCGGAAAAGCCAGCCGATGAACAGCCAGCCAAGCAACGCCATCGAAAACGGCTTGACCGCCCAGTTGACGAGAAGCGTCACGCCGATGCCGCGCCAATGACGTCCGACATTGGAAAGCGACCGGAAATCGATCTTCACCAGCATGGGAATGATCATCAGCCAGATGAGGATGGCGACCGGTATGTTGACCTTGGCGATCTCGGCAGCGCCAATCGCCTGAAACACGCCGGGCATGAGGTGGCCGAGCGCTATGCCCGCCACGATGCAGATCGTGACCCAGAGGGTCAGGTATCGCTCGAACGCCGACATCACGAACCCCTCCGCCCGGTCGCGCCTTCCATGTCGCCGATCTCGCGCAGATGGCGCTCCAGCGCCATGCGGTCGATCGATGCCAGCGGCAGGTTGACGAATGCCGTGATGCGGTTCTTCAGGAACTTCGCGGCCTCAGCAAAGGCCCGCTGGATCTCGCCCTCGCTTCCTTCGACGGCGGCCGGATCCTCGATGCCCCAATGGGCCGTCATCGGATGACCGATCCACACCGGACAGGCCTCCCCGGCAGCGCTGTCGCAGACCGTGAAGATGAAATCCATCTGCGGGGCGCCGGCGCCGGAGAACATGTCCCAGCTCTTCGAGGACAATCCGCCCGTCGGATAACCGAGCGCTTCGAGCTCTTGGATCGCGTGCGGGTTCACCTGCCCCTTCGGCTGGCTGCCGGCAGAATAGGCGCGAAAGCGACCCTTCCCCTCCTTGTTGAGGATGGCTTCGCCGAGAATGGAGCGGGCGGAATTGCCCGTGCACAGGAAGAGCACGTTGTAGATGCGGTCAGACATGGCGGTTTATCCCGTTCATGCGAGGGGTCCAGGAGAACGAGGACCAGAGGGATGCGGACGGCGGGCGGAAGAACGACCGGACGGCAGCCTTGCTTCGCCGATCGGTCATGCCTTTGCTCCCGCCGGTGCACAGCACGACGCCGCGGCGACGGCGGGAGCGCAAATCTCGGGATGGCCGCCGCAGCAGTCCTCCATCAGGAAGCGGACCAGCCCGCCAAGCGCGTCATAGCCGGCCCGGTAGATGATCGAGCGGGATTCGCGTTGCTGCGTGATCAGGCCCGCCCTCTCCAGTTCCTTGAGATGAAAGGAAATATTGGAGGGCGAAACCTTCAGCCTTTCCGCCAGCGCGCCCGCCGCCATGCCGCCCGCGCCGGCGACGACGAGCAGGCGGACGATCTGAAGGCGGGTCTCCTGGGAAAGCGCTGCGAAGGCAGCGAGGGCTTGACGCTCATTCATATTTCAATAATCCTTGAATAGTTGAAATGAGGATTAGCCCAAATGAATGTTCCCGACAAGCCAAAAATCGGCGACCACGACCTCAGCCTCGCCGACTTCATCAGCGCGCTCGGGACCGCCCGGGATTTGCCGCTGGTGTTTCACTATGACGGCCATGCGGTGAGGTCCGGCTACCACGTCACGGAGGTCAAGGCCGGCCAGTTCTCGGCCCTCGATTGCGGCGCCAATCCGGAAGCCTGGTCCGAGATCTTCGTGCAGCTGTGGGACGTCGAGGAAGCCGGCCGAACGCATCTTTCCGCCGAAAAGTTCTCGGCCATCATCCGCAAGGTTTCTGAACACGTTCGCCTCGACGCCACCGCCCGCCTGACCTTCGAGGTCAGCGACGGCGTGCGCCCGATGCAGCTCTACTGCGCCGATGCGCCTGTATTAAAGGATGGCGGCATTCACGTCGCGCTGGAACCAAGACCGGCAAGCTGCAAGCCGCGAGACCGCTGGCTGGCCGAAGCTGCACCGGCTCAGGCCTGCTGCGGCCCCAGGGAGAACGCTGGCGGCTGCTGCCCCTAGAGCAAATCAGGGTCGATCGAGGCTCGTCGCCTCACCCCGCCCCCGCCTTCACCAGCCCCTCGCGCAGATGCTGCACATCGCTCTCCTGCGCATAGTGCAGCGTGGCGAGAAATGCCTCGATGCCGAAGCGCGGTGCCAGGGTGCGCACCTTCTCCATATGCGCGCCGGCCGCGATCGTGTCGCCGATCCAGCCGTAGCAGGCGGCGATGAAGGCGTGCTGGGTCTCGTCCATGCTGGAGAGATGCATGAAGGCCTCGATCGCCTCGCCATATTGGCGGGCGGCGAAATGGGCCTTGCCGAGGTGGCTCCAGAAGCGCTCCGGATGGTGCGGGTTGAGCCGCATCGCCTTCAGGATCCATTCCACCCCCTCCTCCGGCCGGCCGAGCCAGGTGAGAAGTTCGCCCTGCTGCACCACCACCAGGTCGTAGTTGGGGTTGAGGAAGAGCGCCCGCTCCTGGTGGTAGCGCGCCGTCGTCAGCGCGTTGTTGTTGACGTTGACGGCCGCGAGGATGCGGTGCACGTCGGCGTCGTTGTCGTCGAGCGCGAGAGCCCGTTCGAGCTCGGCGTTGACCTCAAGCCAGGTCGCTTCCTTGTCGGCGCACCAGCCATAGACCCAGGCCTGGCCGAGAATGCAGGCGCGCCAGGCGTGGGCGTGGGCATAGCCGGGGTCGAGCGCAACGGCACGGTCGATCAATAATTGCGCCTGTTTGTTGTCGTCGGCGCTGCTGCGGTGGTGCAGCACCTTGGCGGCGAGCGCGCATTCGTAGGCCGCCATGTTCGCGGGCTTCGTGCGGGCAAGCTGGTCGCGCTGGGCGGCCTCGAGGCGCCCGGGCACGGTGGCGGCGATCGCCGCCGTCACCTCGTCCTGAATGGCGAAGATGTCGTCGAGCTGCCGGTCGTATTTGTCGGCCCAGATATGGGCATCGCTCTGCGCGTCGATGAGCTGCACGGTCACGCGCACCCGCTCGCCGATCTTGCGGACGCTGCCTTCCACCAGGTATTGCGCCCCGAGGCTCGCCGCCACCTCGCGCACGTTCACCGACTGGTTCTTGTAGACGAAGGAAGAGTTGCGCGAGATGACGAAGAGCTCATGCCTTCGCGAAAGCTCGGTGATGATGTCCTCGGTCAGGCCGTCGGCGAAAAACTCCTGGTCCGGATCGCCGCTCATATTGTCGAAGGGCAGCACGACGATCGTCGGCTTGCAGACACCCTTTTTCGCCTCCGTATTGTCGGTCGCGGCCGGCAGCGCCGCACCTTCGATCCCGACGCGATAGAGGTGCACCGGGCGGCTGATGTTCTTCAGCATCTTCTCGCCGAGATCGTCGATCGGCAGCTCCAGCCGGTCGGCGACTTGCGTCGCCACCGCCGCGGTGACGCAGATGCCGCCGACCTCGGCCAGTTGCTCGGCCCGCGCGGCGATATTGACGCCGTCGCCGAAAATGTCGTCGTCCTCGAAGATGATGTCGCCGAGATTGATGCCGATGCGGAATTCGATCCGCCGGTCCTCCGGTACGTCGCTGTTGCGCCGCTTCATGCGCTGCTGGATCTCGACGGCGCATTTGACTGCATCGGTCACGCTCTGGAACTCGACCAGCAGCCCGTCGCCGGTGGTCTTGATCAGCCGGCCCTTGTTCTTGGCAATCGCGGGATCGATGAGCTCGATGCGGTGGGTTCGAAGCCGCGCAAGCGTGCCCGCTTCGTCGGCTTCCATCAGCCGACTATAGCCTGCCATATCGGCCGCCAGCACTGCGGCGAGTCTCTGCTCCATGGGCTTGCCATACGATGAAAAACGGCCGGTTCCGGACCAGGAGGTTCCCGATGCAATACTATCGCACGCCGATGGGATCGCCTACCTAAATTAGAGAACTCTGCCAAACCAAGAAATCTGGGACAAGCGAAATCGGGAGCGGCCCCGCGAGATGCTCAGCCGCTTACGAGACTGACTTCCCCATGGCAAAGGCGATAGAACCCGTCCTGGGGAACCGGCAGGTCCAACATTTCCCGCATCGATAGACCGGCATAGACGCCGCGCACCAATCGACCAAACAACCCATGGGAGATCGCAACAGTGGGCGTGTCTATATCCGCGATCCAGCTCCTGGCACGGGCGCACGCGGCATCGAAGCTTTCGCCATCCGGCGACCTGAAATACCAGTCGAAGGCGTCGGAACCATCAAGCATACCCGGAAACTCGTTTTCGATTTCGAACATCGTCAACCCATCCCAGGAGCCGATGGAGACCTCCATCAGCCGATCGTCTTCACGTCTCGCCAGCGGCAGCACCCGCTGCACGCGATCCGCGGTTTCCCGCGCCCTGCCCAAGGGACTGACATGCAGATCGACGACTTGCTCGGTCTCCCGGATTTCGCGGTGCAGGAGCCCCGCAACGAGATCTGCCTGCTCGATGCCGCGCTTCGTGAGGGGTGAATCTTTCTGGCCCTGGAAACGCCCCAGGGTATTCCAGACGGTCTCGCCATGGCGGAGGAGATAGATCAAGGCGCGCCTTCAAACGGAATACACGACGTAGTGCGCCGATCGTCAAACCCAATCCGCCGCTCGGAGAGGATGGCGTCACGTTGCGGCAGGCAAAGGTATCGCCCCGCCGGTTCGTGTCAACAGCCTCCTTAACTAGCGCGGCGCCACTGTCGCCCGCTTGACATTATTTGCCTAAGGCAACTAATTATATGCCCAAGACAATTTCATGAAGGCATTCGCCATGTCTCCGCAGCAGATCGACGACCGCGCCCTGACGGTGCGGCGCTTCAACCGCTTCTACACCCGCCTGATGGGCCTGCTGCATGAGCACCTGCTCGCCAGCGCCTTCTCGCTGACGGAGGTTCGCATTCTCTATGAGCTGGCGTACCGGCCGGCGCTGACGGCATCCGATCTCTGCCGCGAGCTCGGCCTCGACGCCGGTTATCTCAGCCGTGTCATCGCCGGCTTCGAGAAGAAGGGGCTGGTCGAAAAGACCCGCTCGCCGGCCGATGGCCGGGTCACGCAGCTCGAACTGACGGAAGCTGGGCGCGCGACGTTCCAACCCCTGGAGGATGCCTCCCAGCGCGAAGTCGTCGCCATGCTGGAAAAGCTCTCGGTGCCGGAACAGCGGCAACTGGTTTCAGCGATGGGCGAGATCGAGAGCCTGCTTCAGGAGGAGCGGGTGCCAAACTATATCCTGCGCGATCCGCAGCCGGGTGACATGGGCTGGGTCATCCATCGCCAGGGCGCGCTCTATGCCGAGGAATATGGCTGGAGCACCGAATTCGAGGCCCTGGTCGCCGAGATCGTCGTCAAATACATGCGCGACTACGACCCGGCATCCGACCGGTGCTGGATTGCCGAAAAGGACGGCAAGATCGTCGGCTCGGTGTTTCTGGTAAGGCACGACGAGACGACGGCAAAGCTCAGGCTTCTCTATGTCGAGCCGAGCGCGCGAGGCCTCGGCATCGGCCGCCGCCTGGTCGAGGAATGCATGCGCCACGCGCGCCTTCTGGGCTACAGGCGCATGGTGCTCTGGACCAATGCCGGCCTCGACGCCGCCCGCCACATCTACGACAAGGCCGGCTTCGCGCTGGTCGAGGAAGAACGGCACCACAGCTTCGGCAAGGACCTCACCGGCCAGATCTTCGCGCGCGATCTGTGACGCGCGAATAGCGCGGCCGCGCCTCCTCCTCCTGCATCAAAGTGCGACAGCATCCTTTGCGCGTCTTAAAAGACGCGCAAGGCGCGCTCACGCAGCCCCCTGCCCGGAACAAGAATATTTGCCTGCTCGTTATTGGCTTTAAAATATCTGCGGAGAAGATGAGCGACTGGGGAATATCAATGAACCTGGAAGATATCTACCGCCTGCTGCGAAACGACCATCTTGAAGCACAGGGCATCATCGACACCGTCCCCGACCCCCTGCTCTTGCTGGATCAGAACCTGTGCGTGCGGACCGCCAGCCGCGCCTTTTTCAAGACGTTCAAGGTCCGCCGCGACGAGACGATGGGCGAGCGCATCTACAACCTCGGCAACGGGCAATGGGACATTCCCGAGCTGCGCCGCCTGCTTGAAGAGGTGATCCCGAAGAGCAAGGCGGTGGTCGACTATGAGGTCGAGCACGATTTTCCGAGCATCGGGAACAGAACAATGCTCGTCAGTGCCCATCGGCTGTTTCATCCCGATGACAACAGCAGGTGCCTGCTGCTCTCGATCGTGGATGCGACCGACCGGCGCAGGCGCGAGGCCGAAAGGGACCTGCTCCTCGATGAACTCCGGCATCGCATGAAGAACCTGCTCGGCCTGGTGCAGGCGCTCGCTCGCCAGACGACGGCGACGGGTCGGTCCGGGGAGGAATATCGGGATGCGTTTCTCGGCCGGTTTGACGCGCTGGTGCGCGCCCATGACGCGGCCTACTCGGAAGCGCCTGATGCCGATCTGAAGGAATTGCTGGAGCGAACGCTGAAACCCTATTCCGAAGGCGGCACGGCGATTGTGATCGAGGAGGGTCAGACGGTGCCGCTGGAACCGAACCGGACCACGTCGCTGAGCCTGATCTTGCACGAACTCGCGACCAACGCCGTTAAATATGGCGCGCTGTCGACTGAAACGGGGACAATTCATGTCCGGTGGCAGATAGAGAAGGCGAGCGCCAGGCATCTGCGGCTGACGTGGCGAGAGAGCGGCGGCCCTTCGGTTACCCCGCCGGCCACGACCGGCTTCGGTACGCGGCTTATCGAGTTCGCTGTCCGGTACGATTTGGGAGGACGGGTGGAACTGAACTATGCCCCGACGGGTTTGGTGGTAGAGATCGTTACACCCCTGTGACCGGTCTCCGAACAACGAGACCGGTTTCATGCGCAAGACCGTGCTTCTTGTCGAAGACGAGTTCCTGATCGCGATGGACCTCAAGCTGCTGCTCGAACAGCGCGGCTGGCGCGTGGCAGGTCCGGCCGCGACGGTGAGAGAAGCGCTCGACCTGCTGCAGGACGAATTGCCGGCCGTCGCTGTTCTCGATCTTTGGCTGCCGGATGGAGCGGTGACACCGGTTGCGGAGGCGCTTCGGGCGCAGAATGTACCCTTCGTGATCGCCAGCGCCTATGACAATCCCGAAAGGCAGGGTGGCGAGATCCTGGCCGGGGCCTGCAATGTCGGCAAGCCGACCGACGCGCGCGATTTGCTGGTCGCCCTGGAAGAGGCGCTCCAATCCTGACGCAGAATCCAGAGCACGACGAAAAGTGCGAAGCGGTTAGCGGCCGGATTTGGTCGCTTCAGTCGACCGGATCGAGAATATCCGGCGTATCGTTCTTCGGCGAACCAACCTTGTTGCCGATCTTCCACATCGTCATCAGTTCAGGCGGAAACGGCTTCATCAGATCGGGCACGTCCGGCGCCGGCGAAAGCCAGCGCTCGTAGTCGGCCGGGTGCAGGATCACCGGCATGCGGTCGTGGATGTCGGTCACCATGGCGTTGGCATCCGTGGTGACGATCGCGAAGGTGCGGATGTCCTCGTCGGTCGCCGGGTCGCGCCAGCTCTCCCAGATGCCGGCAAGGCAGAAGGGCTCGCCCGACTTCATGGCGATGGCATAGGGCTGCTTGTCCTTGCCGGTACCGTGGATGTCCTTCCACTCGAAGAAGCCGTCGATCGGCACCAGGCAGCGGCGGCGCTGAAAGCTCGAACGAAACTTCGCCGCGATCGTGTCGCTCCTGACATTGACGAGCGGCCGCCCCGCCTTCGGATCCTTCGTCCAGCTCGGGATCAGCCCCCAGCGCGCCGAAACGAAGACCGGGCCGAAGAGATCGGGATCGCGGATCACGTCGCGGATGATGATCGGGTAGATCAGCGTCGGCGCGCCGTTATAGCGCGGGAACTGGTTGGCGAGCGTTTCGACGCCGCCGCGTTCCGCAAAGCCGAAGGCGCTGAGCAGTCCCTCAAGAGTGGTCTTCAGATAGACGCGTCCGCACATGATCGCTGCTCCCGCAATACGCGGCAATTGAACGGCCGCAGCCTCTTTGCGCATTCGACAGGCACCGGAGCTGCAGGCAAAAGGTATAGCCCGGTCGCTTCGGGTCAACAGCCGCAGCCCATCCCCTCGCCGGTTCCGGGCCTAGGCTCCTGGAAATCCGGCGCCCGGCGCTAGTCTCTCCGGGCGTCACTTCACCTTCTCGACGTCAGGCAGTTTCCACGTCTTGTCGAAGAGCGGCTTTTCCGGGCCGTAGAGCCGGAAGAGCAGTTCGAACTTGCCTTTGGGGTCCACCGGCACCCAGTTCGCCTCCTTGCCCTCAGGCGCCTTTGGTCCGAAATAGACATCGACGGAGCCGTCGGCGTTCTTGTGAACGCCCGATCCGGTCGAGGCAACGCTCGGCTTGTCCATGTTGCGGATCAGCGCATGCGTCTCGCGGTCGTAGGCCGTCACCGACCAGTATTGCTTGACCGGCGCATCCTTCGGCACGACGAGGCGATAATTGGCGCTGCCGTCGAAGGCATTGCCGTCCTTGTCCTTGTTGGCCATCAGGTAGAATTGCGCCGTGCCGAGCCGCTTGATGCCGGTGAAGCCGAGCGTGTAGGTCACGCCACGGGCGTCGACCGGATAGGTATTGGGATCGGAATAGGCACCCTGCGCTGCGGCCACCATTTCCGGCAGCCCGGCGGGGAACCAGCGGATGCCCTCGTTGATCACCGGGAAGCCGACTTCGTAGCGTGCGGAAAGCTCGGCCTTGGCTTCCGTCGCCGCCGCGTCGAGCAGTTTCTTCGTCTCGGCGTTTGGCTGGAAGGGCTTGCCCTTCTCGATCCCGAGCGTCTTCAAATGATCGATCATCAGCCGGTCGCGCTCGAGCCAGGGTTCGGTCTGCACGACGCGGTTGAGGTTGTCGAAGAAGCTGGCATCGTAGCGGATGGTGCTGTCGAACAGCACGTCATAGGCGTCGACGAAGGTCGTCGCCGGCGGGTTGCCGTCCGCAGACATCGGGTAGATCTTGATCGTCTTGCCATAGGCGACCGACTTCTCGATGTCGGCATCGGCATGGCTCTTCAAATTGGAGCGCAGCAGCGCAAAGCCGGTGAAGGTGTCCGAACGCAGCGCGATGAAGCCCTCCGGCACTTCGCCCATATAGTCCGGCGGCAGGATCAGGTATTTGCCGCCCTTGCCCTTGTCCGCCCCTTCCGGCCCGGCGTCCTCCAGCGGCATCTGCCAGGCGTTGACGATGTTGCCGGCGATCGATCCGCCCTCGGCCGGCGGGATCTCGATGACAACCGGCCCATCCTGCACGTTCCAGAAGGACATGAGATAGATCGAATCCGGGTTGGGCGTCAGCGTCTGGTTCTTCCAGTTGACCGGCCGCGACCAGTAGACGATCTCGTTGACCTTGGCCTTGGTCTTCGAAAGCGCCTCCTGCAGCATCAGGTCGGCGTTGACCGCCGGCATGCCCCAGATGACCGCTTCCGTTGCCCGGCGCTCGAAGGCGCGGCGCTGAAGGCTTTCCGGTGAAAGGTCCTGTGCGGATACGCTTGCCGTTCCGGCAAGAAGCGCAAGCGCTGTAAAGGCAGCCCGAAGCATCACGATCCTCACTTTCGGCAATGGCCGCTGGACCGCCAGACGCAATGCGACATGCCCAGCCAGCCGATGATGCGCTGCGAAGTAGACCCCCTCGCCCGTTCGGCGCGGAAGTACGTAACGGTTACATTAGAATACCGGGCCCGGCTTCGCCAATTCCACTGCGCAAACCAGGTGCTCCCTTGACTCCGGTTCAAAATAGGTAGATCGGTCTACCTAGCAACTTGGGAGACGCTCATGAGCGAGAAAGCGCCGGCGCGCGAGCGCCTGCTGAAGGCGGCCGCCGAACTGTTCTATCGCGATGGGGTCGGCGCCACCGGCATCGATGCGATCACGGCCCATGCGGGCGTCGCCAAGATGAGCCTCTACAACAACTTCGCGTCCAAGACCGACCTGGTGAACGCCTATATCGAGGCCCGCCACAGGGAATGGCAGGAACTTTACCGTGAGCGCCTGGCGCACGCCGCAACGCCGCGTGAACGCGTGCTGGCGATCTTCGACAGCTACGTCGACCACGCCGAGATGGCCTATAGCTGGGGCTTCCGCGGCTGCGGGCTGCTGAATGCCGCCGCCGAGCTTTCCGTCGGCGATCCCGCCCGCGCCATCGTCGCCACGCAGAAGGACGAGGTGGAAACGCTGTTCAAGCAATATCTCCGCGAAATGCGGCCCGATGCGGGACCGGCGATCGACGAGACCGCGGAGCATCTCTCCTTCCTGCTCGAAGGCGCCATGTCGCGCGCCGGGCTTGATGGCAACGACCTCAGGCTGAAGAGCGCGCGCAGGATCGCCATCTCGATCATGGACCAGCTATGACTTCCCACAATTCCGCTTCTTTCGTCGGCTTCGCCTGCGTGCTGGTGGCCTCTGCCCTCTGGGGCACGACCGGCACCACCGCCACCTTCGCTTCGGGTGTCAGCCCGCTCGGCATCGGCGCCGTCGCCATGGGCTTCGGCGGCCTGCTGCTGGCGCTGACGGCGCTGCATTCGATCGTCAAGAGCAGCAGCCGGATCGCGGCACAATGGCCGATGCTCCTGCTCGGCTCGCTCTCGGTCGCGATCTATCCGCTCGCCTTCTACTCTTCCATGCATCTCGCCGGCGTCGCCATCGGCACCGTCATCTCCATCGGCTCGGCACCGCTGGCTGCCTCGCTGATCGAGCGCATCTTCGACGGCCAGCGGCTGACGACACGATGGCTGCTGGGCGCTGCCGCAGGGCTTGCCGGCGCCGTGCTTCTGGTCTTCTCGGAAAGCCACGGCAGCGCTGGCCCGGCCGATGCGACGGCGGTCCTCTACGGCATTCTGCTCGGCCTCGTCTCCGGCCTGCTCTACGCGCTCTATTCCTGGGTGGCGCGCCGGCTGATGCAGGCCGGCATTCCGCCGCGCGCCGCCATGGGCTCGGTCTTCGGCATCGGCGGCACGGCTCTCCTGCCGGTCCTCGCCTTCACCGGCGCGCCGCTGCTCGCCTCCTGGACGAACATCGCCGTCGGCATCTACATGGCGCTGGTGCCGGTGCTCGTCGCCTACGTGCTCTTCGCCTATGGCCTCGCACGCGTCTCCACCACCATGGCCACGACGCTCTCGCTGCTCGAACCGGTCATCGCCGCCGTGCTCGCGGTCGCGATCGTCGGCGAGCGCCTGCCGGCCGAGGGCTGGGCCGGCATCGGCCTGATCGTCGGCTCGCTCTTCATCCTGACGGTGCGGATGCCCGGCCGGCGTCCCCCGCCGGGCGCAACACCCTCCAGGGGAGGCAAGACCGAGGCATCCTCCGTCCTCGCGACGCCATCGACGCAGGACGCCTGAAACATGGCCGACTGCGCGGCGCTGCCCGATCGCCGGGCAAACAGGCTCCTGGCCGTCCTCCTGCTGGTCCTCGTCGAGGCGGCGCTGGTGATCTCCTGGAGCGCCGGCTTCGTCGGCATCCGCTTTGCCATCGACCACGCGCCGATCTTCCTGATCCTGCTCTGGCGAAGCCTCGTCTCCGGACTGCTGCTGCTTCCCTTCGCGCTGACGATCGGGCCGAAGATCCGGCTGAAGGATGCGGCACCGCAGATCGTCTTCGGCGCGCTCGCCATGTCCGGCTATCTCGCCGGCTTCGCGCTTGCCATCTCCCATGGGGTGCCGACCGGTCTCGTGGCGCTGATCGCCGACATGCTGCCGCTGGCCGTCGCCATCCTCTCCTGGCCCGTTCTCGGTCAGGCCTTGACCGCCCGCCAATGGCTCGGCTCGTTCATCGGTCTTGCCGGCGTGCTGATCGCCTCCGGCTGGTCGGTCGAGCTCGGCGACGTCCCGCCCTGGGCCTACGGCCTGCCGGTTCTCGGCACCCTGTCGCTGGCGCTGGCGACGCTCCTGCAGAAGCGCAGTCCGGCGGGCGCCATGCCGGTGCACCAGAGCCTCTGCATCCAGTGCCTTTCGGCCGCTGCGATCTTCGCCCTCTTCGCCTGGCACGAGGGCAGCGTGTTGCCCGTTCTCGATCCGGGCTTCGTCGGTGGCATCCTCTGGCTGGTCTTCGTCGCCACCTTCGGCGCCTGGAGCCTCTATTACCTGGCGCTGAAAAAATCCTCACCCGCCCGCGTCACGGCAATCCTCTATTTGAGCCCGCCGGTGACGATGATCTGGGCATGGATCATGTTTTCCGAAGCGCTTTCCTGGAGCATGGCCGGCGGCCTCGTCGTCTCGCTGCTCGGCATCGTCATCGTCGCCAGGGCGCAGAAGCCGGGGCACGTTTAGGGAAGCCTCCACCGGACCCCGCCTCTGTGCTCGTCGCAGAGATCCAGCAGCCGCGCCTCGGCGCGGCGCAATAGGCGATCCCGGCGCGGGGTCTTCCCGGCTTTGCGGGAAGAAGTTCCTCGCGCCGCGGACGCGGCACGGCTGGCAACCGTGACAAGCGCAGGAATGAGGGCTGCGGAAATACCATACCGCGTGACTTGAAATCGCAAGCCGGGATTCGAAACCCATCCGCCCCTGCCCGCCACGCCCCCTTGCTTCGCGCGCGGATTCGTAATAATTGAAGTTACATGAAAAAAGACAGCCGCCTTTCCTCCGTCCTGCACGCGCTCCTGCACATGGCCGAGCGCGGCGAACCGCTGACCTCGGACGAGCTTGCGCTCTGCATGCGCACCAATCCGGTCGTCGTCCGCCGCACCATGGGCTTTCTCAGGGATGCCGGCATCGTTTCCTCCGCCCGCGGCCATGCCGGCGGCTGGGCGATCACCGCCGACCTCAAGACCGTGACGCTCCGGCAATTGCACGAGACGCTCGGCGAGCCCGCGATCTTTGCCATCGGCAACCGGCAGGAGATGCCGGAATGCCTGGTCGAACAGGCGGTCAACGCCGCCCTCGACACCGCCTTTGCCGAGGCCGAGGCGCTGCTGCTCGACCGCTTCGCCCATGTGACGCTCGCCGACCTTGCCGAGGATTTCGCACGGCGGCACCGGCTTCGATCGCAATGAAAGCAGCCGATCGACCCACGTCATGACGTGATCGATCCCGAAACATCCGCCCATCCCGGAGCCGCCTGAAACGCGGTTTTCCGGTCGGAATTCCATTGCCCAAAGCTCGGGTCGACACACTGGTTCAGAAAGCCGGTGGGCCGACCTGCGCTCAACCGAAAGGAAGATCCATGCAACAGGACGTCATCATCATCGGCGGCAGCTATGCCGGCATGGCCGCCGCCCTCCAGCTCCTGCGCGCCCGCCGGCGCGTGACTGTCATCGACGAGGGCATTCGCCGCAACCGTTTCGCCAGCCACTCCCACGGCTTCCTCGGCCAGGACGGCATCGCGCCCGGCGAGATCGCCGCCACCGCGCGGGCGCAGCTCTCCGCCTACCCGACGCTCACCTGGGTCGATGGCCGCGCCGAGAAAGCCAGCGGCAAGCAGGACGCCTTTGTCGTCACCACCAGCGACGGCGCGTCTTATGAAGGCCGGCGCCTGCTCTTCGCGACCGGCGTCAAGGACGGCCTGCCCGAGATCGACGGGCTCGCCGAGCGCTGGGGCAAGAGCGCCTTCCATTGCCCTTATTGCCACGGCTACGAGCTGAACGAGGGCGAGATCGCCGTCATTGCCGCAAGCCCGATGTCGATCCACCAGGCGCAGCTCATTCCCGAATGGGGCAAGGTCACCTTCTTCACCAATGGCGCCGTTACGCTTGATGCCGCGGCGCGCGCCGACCTCGCCCAACGCGGCGTCACCATCGACGAAACCCCGGTCGCCAGGCTCGAAGGCCATGCCGACGTGGTGCTGACCGATGGCCGCCGCCTGCCCTTCTCGGGCATCTTCGTCGCCACCCGCACCACGCCCGCAAGCGACATCGCCGAACGGCTCGACTGCGAAATCGAGGAAACACCGATGGGGCTGCAGATCCGGGCCACGGCCGCGAGGGAAACCACCATCCCCGGCGCCTATGCCTGCGGCGACGTCGGCCGCGTTCCCCACTCCGTCTCGCTCGCCGTCGGCGACGGCGCCTGGGCGGGCGCGCAACTGCACCGCTCGCTGGTTTTCGGATAGAGAGCAGCCAACGCAGGGGCGGTCCTGCGACGGCGTAAGGGAACGACCGAACGGCGCATCCGCGCTGCGGCGTTCGGCGTCCGGCCTTGTCAAATCAGCGGCCCCCGTGCTTTGCATCGTTCCGTCCGAACGCGAGTTGGAGTGATCGATGCCAATAGCCCTCACCTGCTTCCAGGGTCGCGCCGGCGACCACAACGACCTCGGGATTCCCGGCGCCAGGTCCATCGCGACCCATCTTGCACAAAAGCTCGGTCTCGATGCCGTCGTGATCGGAGATCCGGAACCGGCGCTGAATGGCCACTGGGCGGTCGAGCTCGAAGCCGCGATGCCGGCGCTGACGCGCATGCGGGATCGATTGGACACGGTTTACGCCGGGGGAGCCTTTTCCCTGGCGGCGACAAGCCGTTGCGCGGTCTCGCTGGCAACCCTGCCTGCCGTCGCGAAGCACCACAGGCAAGCCGTCATCGTCTGGTTCGACGCGCATGGCGACCTCAACACGCCTGACGTCAGCAGCACCGGCTATCTCGGCGGGTTGGCGCTTTCAGGGCCCTGTGGCCTCTGGCAGTCCGGCCTCGGCGACGGGCTCTCGATCGGCAATGTCGTCCTGGTCGGCCAGCGCGACCTCGATCCCTTCGAAACCGACCTCATCGCGGCCAAGCGCATTCCGCATATCCGCCCCGGCGCCGACCTTGCGCAAAGGCTGGCAGAGGCCGTCGTTGGCAGGCCCGTCTATATCCACCTCGACTGCGACGTGCTCAACCCCGGCATCGTCCCGACCGACTACCGGCATGACGACGGGCTGTCGCTCGATGATCTGCGCGCAGCCTGCGCGGTCCTTACAAGGAGCCAAGTGATCGGGCTGGAAATCGCCGAGTTCCAGAACGCCTGGTCGGAGGGCGGCGAGCCGGTGACGCCCGAACCGCTGATCGCGGCACTGGAACCGCTTCTGGACAAGCTCGGCCGCTGACGCCGGCAGCTGACGCTTCACATTGCCAACGGCCGCCTTGGGCGTAGCATGGTCCCCCTGTTTGCGCTCGGATCTCGGCGGCGATGAAACTGCGATCGGCTCTTATCGGCTGTATTTGCCTTCTCGGCGGCGACGCCTCCGCCGAGCCGCCGCTTCGCGTCGATCTCGAACTGGTGCTGGCCGTCGACGTCTCCTATTCGATGGAACTCGACGAGCAGCAGGTGCAGCGGCAGGGCTATGTCGCCGCCTTTCTGGAACCCGACCTGATCCAGGCGATCGAGAACGGCCCTCTTGGCCGCATCGCCGTCACCTATGTCGAATGGGGCGGCGCAGCGGTGCAGGTCACGCCCTGGACGCTGATCGACGGGCGGGCGACGGCGGCTGAGTTTGCCGAAGCGCTTCGCCAGCAGCCGATCCGGCGGATCGCCTTCACCTCGATCTCCAACACGCTGGCCTTCACGCGGCGGCTGTTCGATGTCAGCTCCTTCCAGGGCAGCCGCCGTGTCATCGATATTTCCGGCGACGGGCCGAACAATTCGGGCGTCCCGGCGCCGGTCGCCCGCAACTCCACCGTCGCCCGCGGCATCGTCATCGATGGCCTGCCGATCATGCTGAAGTCGCACCCGGATACCGCCTCGATCCCCGACCTCGACGCCTACTACCGCGAATGCGTCATCGGCGGCGACGGCGCCTTCCTCGTGAAAGTGTCTGATACGGGCGAGTTCGCCAGAGCCATCCTGCGCAAGCTCATCACCGAGATCTCCGGCCAGGAGGTAAGCCGCCTGTCGCCGGCGATGGTGCGCCAGGCCCAAAACGGCCAAGACTACAATTGCTTCATCGGCGAGGAAATGCAGGAACGGATGATCGGGCGGTAAACACGATCCTGTTGTCGTAGAGCCTCCTTCGTGCCACATCCCCACCCGTCGTCCTCGGGCTTGACCCGAGGGTCCATACCCACCCAGGGCGAACCATTCAGACCACAGCTCAGGGTGCTCGGGTCAAGCCCGGGCATGACGGTGGGTCAGTTGCGGTGAGTAGGGTGCGCCTGCCAAGGCAGGCGGCGCTGTGGTGCCATCTGCATAGTTGCAGGCGTGCCGCTCCAGCCGGCGACCGGGATCTCCATCCACAGCCAACAGGAAACAGCGTGTTGACTCTGAAATTCCAGCGGCATGAAACGGTTCACCGTCCGGAACGCCGCGACTTCAGACTGACAAACAGACACGAAAGCAGAATATGCCGCATTACCTGACCGAACTCTACAGCGCCAAACCGGCGTGGCTCGCCCTTTCCCGACAGGGGCGCCAGCAGTTCTTCACCGCGATCGGTTCCGCCATGCCCGCGCTCACGGCGCTCGGCGTGGAGCTGATCACCTTCGGCAAGGTCGACCAGTCCAAGCTGCATGCGGCCTCGCAGACCTTCTTCGCCGTGTGGCGCTGCCCGGATGCCACCGCACTGGAAGCCCTCGTTTCGGGGATCGCGCAATCGGGCTGGCACGAGTATTTCGATACGATCAACGCCGGCGGCAAAGGCACCGATCTCGCCGGTCACCTCGCCCAGCTCGGCGAAGCCGCATAGGGCTCGACCGTTTCCCCGCGCTGTCGCAGCGGTTCCCTCAAGCCTCGATCGGCTTGAGGCGGCTGAAGAAAACGATCTCCGGGTCGTTCTCGTCGAGATTGTCGATATAGCCGCTTGGCCGGAACCCGGCCCTGATGAAGAGCTCCTGCATGCGGCGGTTCGACATGTTCGTCGTACTGAAGAGTTTCGAGCCGGCGCATATCGATTGGAAATAGGCAATCAACGCAGCGCCAAGACCGCGGCGCCGATAGGCAGCACCGACCATCACGATCTCGATGAAGCCGTGGCCAAAGAACTGGTAGGTCAGCACGCCATAGGCCGCGAGCGCGCCATCGATTTCGACCAGGTGGCAACACCCTGTTTCGATCCAGTTGGCGATGTCGTCGCTGCGCTTCGGATCGTCGGCAGCAACGCTGTCGATCGCACAGAGCGCCGGATGGTCGTCCTTGACCGCAGGTCGAATTTGCATGGCCCAGCTTCCGCAGTTTCGCGAGAAGCTAGTACGACGCGCTGCGCCAGGCAACCAGGGGAACGGGCCCCGCCGCCAGCGATCCCGGCGGCGGGGTTTGTTCGATCAGCGTGGGGTCAGTTGCTCCAGCTCGTTCAGCTTCTTCATCGCCGCCTGCTGTTGCAGCAGGCCGTAGTTGATGCCGCTGGCATTCAGCGAATTTCCAGCCTGGTAGGGGTACTGATCGAAGTCCGCGAAGAACGCCTTGATCTTGCCCTGGATCGGCACCAGCAGCCAGATGTTGCGGGCGAGGAAGTCCGTGGCGCCACCGCCCTCCTCCATGCCGCGCTCATAGGGATCCATGCGCAGATTGGAGATCAGCGCCCAGCTCGGCACTTCGCGGGTCGCCGTCGCGATATTGCCGTGGCTGGCAATCGCAAAGCTCAGCTTCCAGTCGTTCCAGCGGATGGCGTTGAGGTTACCGCCCTGGTCGAAATAATAGACCGTGTCGCGCGGCGGCTCCTTCGCCTCTCCCTTCAGCAACGGCGTCAGGTCGTAGCCGTCGAGATGCACCTTGAAGGTCTTCGAAGTGCCCTTGAATCCGGTCTTCATCTCCTCCTTGACGTCGGCGATGCCGGCGGCGGCCGCAAAAGTCGGCATCCAGTCCATCAGCGTCACCGGGTCGTTGATCTGTGTTCCCGGCTTCACCACGCCTGGCCAGCGCACCATCATCGGAATGCGGAAGCCGCCTTCCCAGGTGGTGCCCTTTTCGCCGTGGAACATCGTCATGGCGCCATCCGGCCACAGCGCCAGCTCGGCGCCATTGTCTGTCGTGTAGAGCACGATGGTGTTCTCGGTGATGCCGAGATCGTCGAGCTGTTTCAGCAGTTGGCCGACATGGCCGTCATGCTCCACCATGCCGTCGGCATGGATGCCCTTGCCGGTCTTGCCGAGCGACTCTTTCTTCAGATGGGTGAAGACGTGCATGCGCGTCGAGTTGAACCAGCAGAAGAACGGCTTGTCGGCCTTCACCTGCCGGTCGATGAAGTCCTTGGCGGCCGCCAGGAACTCCTCGTCGACGGTCTCCATGCGCTTGGTGTTCAGCGCACCCGTATCCTCGATCTTGCCGTCAGCGCTCGACTTGATGACGCCGCGCGGCCCGTATTTCTTCTTGAACTCCGGATCCTTCGGATAGAAATAACCTTCCGGCTCTTCCTCGGCATTGAGATGGTAGAGATTGCCGAAGAATTCGTCGAAGCCGTGGGCGGTCGGCAGGTGCTCGTCATGGTCGCCGAGGTGGTTCTTGCCGAACTGGCCGGTGGAATAACCCTTGGTCTTCAAGACATCGGCGATCGTCGGCATCCAGTCCTGGATACCGTGCGGATCGCCCGGCATGCCGATTGTCAGCAGCCCGGTCCGAAACGGCTCCTGGCCGAGGATGAAGGAGGCGCGGCCCGCGGTGCAGCTCTGCTGGCCATAACTGTCGGTGAAGATCGCGCCTTCCGCGGCGATCCGGTCGATATTGGGCGTGCGATAGCCCATCAGCCCCATCGTATAGGCGCTGATCTGCGGAATGCCGATATCGTCGCCGAAGATCACCAGAATGTTCGGTGGCTTGCCGCTCGAAGACGAGGATTGCTGCGCCTTTGCCGGGCTTACCGAAGTGCCGGATGCGACCAGCGAGGCTGCCGCGAAGATGGTTCCGCTCAAGAGCAGGTCACGGCGACTGACATCCGTTACCCCGCAACCATTCTCGGCCGTCGCGGAATTGGCCTTACCGTCATGCGCGCTCATTGCTTTCTCCTTGGCTCAAGTCGATGGGGTGAATTGCACTGCGATTTCCGGTTGCGCGAGATGATGCGCCGCAATGAGAACGGGACAAGTACGTAACGGTTACGAAGGGGCAAGCCTGGCGCGCGGCGTTGGCCGTGTCGCGGGCGCAACTATCCGGTGGATGAAACGCAGCCGACGAACCGGTTGCCATCCGTAGCCGCTTCCGCGTAACAGGCGGTTGCCATTAGTATTCGCGCCGCAAATCGCCGGCGCTCGGGAAAGGCGCGCGACAGTAAAGGAACGCATGAAGCCGACCAGGAAGGACAGCGGACAAAAGACCGGCAAGGCCGGAACGATCTTGCAGCAACTTGCGAGATCGCCCGAGAAGCTGTTTTCCGGGTCGTTTCGCCAGCAGATCGCCGCCCTGTGCTTCCGCCGCGTGAAGGGAAGCCGTGACATCCAGATCCTGGTGGTCACCTCGCGCGAGAGCGGCCGCTGGGTCATTCCCAAGGGTTGGCCGATGAAGCGCAAGAAGCCGTACGAGGCCGCCGCGATCGAGGCCTGGCAGGAAGCGGGCGTGCGCGGCAAGGTCAGGAAGAAGCCGGTCGGCAGTTACACCTATCTCAAGTCGCTCGACGACGGCGACGTCGTGCCCTGCGTGGTCGATATCTTCCAGATCGAGGTCGATGAAATCGCCGAAGATTTCAAGGAGCGCGGCGAGCGCATCCTTGCCTGGGTCAGTCCGGACGAGGCCGCGCGCCGTGTCCGCGAAATCGAGCTGAAATCTCTGCTGGTCGAATTCGTGCCGCGCTGAACATGCCGTCCAAGCCGCAAGCGCTCGCCCGCCGTCGACGACAGATTGCCGCAATCGACGCTCGGCCTTTGGCGCCGGCGTCGGCATCGACTATATGAGATCGGTAAAGCCGAGGGCATGAGATGAACGACGAACTGCAGGGCCGCGCCGCCCATGTCGCGGCGATCGCCAAGCGGGCGGAAGCCGAGATGAAGGCGATCGGCGTCGACGAGACCTTCATCGGCCATCTGGTCGATACGTTCTACGCGCGGGTGCTCGCCCATCCCGAGCTTGGCCCGGACTTCGACGCCAGGCTTTCCGGGCGCTGGCCGGAGCACATGCAAAAGATGAAGCGCTTCTGGTCGGCCGTCGCCTTCCGCAACGGCGCCTATGGCGGCAAGCCGGTGCAGGCCCATGTCGGCGTCGCCAACATGACGCCGGATCTCTTCCCGAAATGGCTGGCCCTCTTCTCCTCGACGCTCGATGACATCGCCCCGAACCAGGAGGCCAAGGCGTGGTTCATGGCAACGGCCGAGCGCATCGCCCGAAGCCTGACGCTCTCGCTCTTCTACAATCCGGCGCTCGACGACCCCGCGCTGAAACGCGGGTGAAGAACGGGCGTTGCACGCTCGTCAGAGCAAGCGGCCCGCAATCAGGATTTCCTCCGCCTCCTCGAACGACATCGCGAAGACGCGTCTGCCGATCTCGAAACTGAAGCCGCCACGCGCAAAGGCGGAAAGCTCCTTTGCCGAGCGCTTCTCGTCGAGCGCCGCCTTGCGGAACGGTCCGAAGGCGCGTTTGCGGGCAAGAACGACGGCGGCATAGAGGTCGTCGGCCTCCTCGATGGCCGCCGCGACATCGTCCCTGGCAATGCCTTTCTGCACCAGTGTCTGCGCGATCGCCCGTTTCGACTTGCCGCCGCGCATGGCCGAGCGGGTCTTGACCTCGGCATAGGCCGCGTCGTTGAGCGCGCCATTGTCATAGGCGAAGGTCACAGCCGCCGCCGCCAGCAGTTCCACCTGGTTGACGCTGATATCCTCGAACTTCTCCCGCGCCTTGCGCGCAATCGCGTCGAAAAGCTGCTTTTCCGTATGCATCTGGCGGGCGAGCCGATAGGCAGCCGAATTGCGCGCCCAGGCATACATGCGCGGCGTCGGCTGATCGCTCTCGTCCGTCTCGTCGTTGAGGTCCAAGCCTGCCCTACCCCTTGAAGTGAAACAAGAAAGCAACGATCTCACGATCCGGGCGGATCATCGTCGCGTCGGCCTGCGACATGACCTGACTCTCGCGCGCAACGCAAATGCCCACTGCATGTCTCCTGAAATCGGCCTCGATTTAAGGACGAAGACATGCAGCAAATCAAAGCCTACAGCGACCTTTGCGCGTCTGATAGGACGCGCGGCGCTGTAGCGAGCCGACCGCACGGTTTTCGCAGCCTCGATCCGGCGCGCGCATAAGCCCGAGGCCCGTACGTGCAACGGGGCCACGACGGAAGAGCCGCACGGTCCGGACCGCTGGCCCTTGGTCCTCGTCGTCGCTACTCGAACTTCTCGGTGCTGTCGGCCCTGCCCTTCACCCAATAGCCCGACGCCTTGAGCCAGGTCAGCGGCAGGCCGCGCTCCTCGACGAAATGGGACCGGATCGCCCGAGTCACCGCGGCCTCGGCCGCGATCCAGACGAAGGTGCCGGGTTTGAGCTTCACCGAACGCGCGGCTGAGAGCAGCGCGGAAGGGTCGTTCGCCCTGTCGAGCGGGCGATAGGCCCAATGGCATGTGAGCGCCGCTTCGCTGCGGAATGTCTGCCGTTCGTCCGGCCCGGTAACGGCCACGATGCTGGTGATCGCGTGGCCGGCCGGCGTCTCCTCGATCCGTCGCCCGATTGCCGGCAGCGCCGTTTCGTCGCCGATCAGCAGCCAGCGCCTGAAATTTCCGGAGACCACCGCCGAGCCGCGCGGCCCGCCGATCTCGAGCCGGTCGCCAACCCGGGCGTTCATCGCCCAGGCGGTCACCGGTCCGGCCTCGTGCAGCGCGAAATCGAGCGCCAGCAGGCGCGCGTCGTTGTCGTAGCGCCGCGGCGTGTAGTCCCGGCGCTCCTCGGTCCCGTCAGCGCCCGGCACGAAGACCTTGACGTGGTCGTCCGCCCCAAGGCTGACGAAGTCCGCGAGGTCTTCGCCGGAAAGCGTGATCCGGAGCATGCCCGGCGTGACGCGCTCGATGCCGGAAACGACGAGCGAGCGGCGCCTCAGTTCATGGCGAACACGCTCGATGCGCGGTGCTGGAAGATCGGAATAGCTGAGAAGATTGTCCATTTGCATCCTTTGGGCTCGAAAACCTCGATCCGCAGGACACAGTCGCGCAGATCGAAGCCGCTGGAGCCGTTCGATCATACGCGTTGAGTGACGTTAACGCTTACGTGGCCGGGATACGCCCGGTCATTTCACGCAAATCGGTCTATCGCATCCGGAAATACCGGGCAATGCGTCATCTTGGCCGCGTCACGACAGGCGCGGCGGCCAAAAGAAAACGCGCCCGCCGGAACGGACGCGTTTTCTTAAGAGACAGGAAGTTGCGCGCCTTAAGCGGCGAGCGCCACCTCACCGCGGATCAGGTCGCCGAGACGGCGGATGCCCTCGTCGATCATCTGGTCGTTGGCGCAGGAGAAGGAGACGCGCAGCGTGTTTTCGCCCGAACCGTCGGCAAAGAAGGCGCGGCCGGGAACGAAGGCGACCTTGGCGGTCTCGATCGATTTCGCGAGCAGCGCCGCACCGTCCATGCCCTTCGGCAGCGTCACCCAGACGAACATGCCGCCTTCCGGTTTCGTCCAGGAAACGCCCTCGGGCATGTACTTTTCGAGCGCCGCCAGCATGGCGTTGCGGCGCTGCTTGTAGACCCGGTGGATCTTCGCCACCTGCTGGTCGAAGCCGCGCTCGGCAACCGTGCAGATCGCCATCTGGTTGATCGTCGAGGAATGAAGATCCGCCGCCTGCTTCATCAGCACCAGCTTGCGGATCACCTTGTCCGAGGCGACGACCCAGCCGACGCGAAGGCCCGGAGCCAGCGTCTTGGAGAACGAGCCGCAATAGATGGTGCGGGTATTGTTGATGTCGCCCTTCTTGGCGATTTCGAGCGCCAGGATCGGCGGAACCGGCTCGCCGTCGTAGCGCAGCGACTGGTAGGCCGCGTCTTCGATGACGGCGATGTCGAGCTCTTCGGCCAGCGCCAGCACGCGCTCGCGGCCGGCCCGGTCGACGGTCTCACCGGTCGGGTTGGCGAAATCGGCCGAGAGATAGGCAAACTTGACGCGGCCGCCCGCCTCGCCCGCCGCCTGGCGGTAGGCTTCCGGCGTGCGGTTGCCGTTGGGGTTCAGCTGGTCATAGGTTGGCTCATAGGCGTTGAAGGCCTGCAGGGCGCCAAGATAGGTCGGCCAGGTGACGAGCGCGGTGTCCTTCGGCGACAGGAACAGCTTGCCAAGATAGTCGAGGCCCTGCTGCGAACCGGAGGTGATGAAGATGTTGTCGGCGCCGGCGGGAATGCCGAGATCCGCCATCTGCTTGGCGAGCCATTCGCGCAGCGGCTTGTAGCCTTCGCTGACCGAATATTGCAGGGCCGCACCGACGGCCGGGCCTGCGAAGATCTCCGCATAGGCGTCCTTGAATTCCGCATCCGGAAACAGCGCCGGATCGGGAATGCCGCCGGCGAACGAGATGATGTCCGGACGGTCGAGCAGCTTCAACAGTTCGCGGATTTCCGAGGCGCGCATCCGGCTCGAGCGCGTCGCGAATATGTGTTCCCAATCCAGCATGGGTTGTTTCCTCAGAGATTATGGTGCCGAAAGCGGCTCTCCGCTTCCTCCCGCGTCATTGCAGACGGCGAAGCGACAGGACCACGACGGCTAATTTATGTCAATATTATTGACCTAATTCCGTGCGTTTTTCGGACTTTTCGAGCTCTTTGTCCCTAGCGTCCAGGACCTGACGTTACGTCAGCCCAAGCCGAATGCCACGCGGCCCGTCGCAATGCAAGCAGACCCCGACTGGTATCGCTGCCGCCCGTTTCGACGTCGGCACACAGTCACGTGCTCACTGATCGTCATGTCAGTGCGCTCATTGGGACGGACATGGCGGCCGCCGCCCTTTCACGATGTCCCCGCCCCTTCCATCTCGCTGAGCGGCGCTCGCGGGATGGCGTTTGTTGGCTCCCATGGGATCGCTCGGCCTGCCTATGATCCAAAGGGGCAAATTGTCGGAGGTGGAGGTCAAGAGTAGAATTCCGGCGTCAATTCGACCGGAGGGACTAGGCCATGAGCAGTCTGTTTATCCTCTCGGCTGGCGCCGCCCTGGCGCTGGCATCCACGGCGTTTGCGGCACCTGCGGCACCCGCGACACAACCCCTCAAGATCTCCAAGGAGTGCAGCCAGTTCACAGGCGACACCCCGAGCTTCTGCACCATCACGGAATCGAACCTTGAGGCGATCCCGGCCGGCACCAAGATCCTCTATTATGGGCCGGTGGTCGCCAATCCGCTGTTCTCCAGCAGCACGGCGGTGATCGCGGTCGGCAACGGCGACTCGGCGCTCGGATACTGCGTCGTCTACGATACGGCGAGCCCCCCGCTTGGAACCTGCGCCTTCCACGCCGGCAGCGGCACGCTCGCCGGCTTCCAGGCGGTCGTGAAAGTCACTGTCGACGACAAGCAGATCTGGCACTGGGACGGAAGCTACGTTCTGGGCGCCACCCAGGCCGCCAAGTGAGACCGTAGGAATTGCCGGTCTACCCCCCGGCCACGATCGACACGGCGAGGCAGAGCCCGGCCCAATGCGCCGGCGCACTCTGCCCATTACAGCAGGGTCAAGCGCGCGATGCTCGCCATCAGTGGGGCGAGGATGGCTTTATGTTCTGACCGCCGGCGCGCTGCCGCTGCCCGAGAACAAAAGCCGGAACCCGAGCGCAAACATGACGGCGCCGGTGAAGCGCTGCTGCCAGACGAGCAGCCGCGGAAAACGGTGGAGCGCCTGCCCGACGGTGCCCGAAGCAAGCGCAATGGACCCGAGCGAAAGAATGCCGGCAAGCTTCTGCACGGTGCCGAGCACGGCGAGCTGCAGCCAAACGGGGCCGGCAGTCGGGTCGATGAACTGCGGCAGGAAGGCGAACATGAAGAGCAGCGACTTCGGGTTCGTCAGGCTGTTGATCGTTCCCTCGCGCACCGCGCGCCAGTCGGAGACATCGCTCGCCGCCAGCCGCTTTTTCGCGGCGGCCTTGCGGAAACTCGATGAGAGCGTCCGCGCGCCGAGATAGAGCATGTAGGCGGCCCCCGCCCATTGAAGTGCCATGAGACCGGCGGGATAGGCCTTCAGCAGCGAGGCGACACCGAGAACCAGGAGCCCGACCTGCACCACACCGGCGACAAACACCATGCCGACGACCGTCAGCAGCGCCACGCGGCGCCCCTGCCCGATCCCGCGCGCAAGCACCAGCATCATGTCCGGGCCGGGCGTGATCTCGAGAACGAGAAGGGCCGCAACGAAGGTCAGCAGAACAGGAAGATCAGCCATGGCAATGTCCGGGTAGATGCGTTGCCGCATCCTTACGCAGAAGCGGCCGGCCTGTCGATCAGCCTGTTTGCCGATGGCATGCCGACATTTTTCTCCGCCTGTCGCGATCTTGGTCTAGTCTGTCGCCAAAATCGGCAGGAGAGAACCTTGGCAGGAGAAAGCGGTAAGCGGTAAAACCCTACGTCTGCAGATCGCGCAGTGGCAGGGCGGAACGCTGGAAGCCTATCACCTCGGCGCAATGCATCCTCTACACAGCCCCAGGCAATCCCCTCCTACACTCCACCTCTTTCTTCCAGCGACGACAGCCGAAAAGTATCCATGACAAAACCCGAACCCGACGACACCCTCGCCTTCTACCGCGACAACGCCGCCACCTATGCGGGGCGGGAGCGCCAGCCACCGGCGGCGCGGCTTGACGCCTTCATGCGCCGGCTTGCGTCCGGCGCCGCCGTGCTCGATCTCGGCTGCGGCGGCGGCCACGACAGCCTGGCGCTGCTGGAAGGAGGTCTCGACGTCACCGCCTGCGACGGCTCGGCGGAGCTGGCGCGTGAAGCCGAAGCCCGGATCGGCCGCGAGGTCGAAGTCGTCAGGTTTCAGGAGATCGACTGGCAAGATCGCTTCGACGGCATCTGGGCCGAAGCGTCGCTCTTGCATGTGCCGCGCGCGGAACTCGGCGATGTGCTCGCTCGCCTCCGCCAGGCCCTGCGCCCGCGCGGCATTCTCCAAGCAAGCTTCAAGGCCGGTGAAGCCGAGGGCAACGACCGCTTCGGCCGCTATTTCAACTATCCGTCAGCGGCATGGCTGCACGCCCGGTTCGAGGAAGCTGGCTGGTCGGAGGTTGGCATCGGCGAGGCGGATGGCGGCGGCTATGACGGCGAGCCGACCCGCTGGTTGCATGTGTCTGCGATCCGTGCGGGCTGACGGCCGGCACATTCAAACGATACTGCCCGAGCAGGAAGGGCGGGCAACAATTCCGGAACCCGCTTTGCCTCAAGCCTCGCGGCTGAAGTAACTCAGGATCAGCAAGGTGCAGATCGCAGCAACGATCAGGGCGTCGAAAAGTGCGAAGTGCTCAAAGAACGAGAACATGGCATTTCCTCCTTCCAACTAAACCTATGAGAGCACAGATTCAGGCAAATTGAAAGGCGCATCGATAACTATACTTCAACTGACAGGTAAATATTCATGGATACTATTGCATAGCAGCATTTTTCCTTTGGCAATGCACAATGAATGAACCGCCTCCGCACAGGCACAACCTTCTGTCGCATCTCGGCCCCGCCCCCGACGCACGCATGGCGGCACCCGGGTCGCGGTACTTTTTCTTCCGATACGTCCGAAACGAACGATCTTGCCGCTGGTAACGCAGACAAGGCATGCGACCCGCAAGACTGGATCAGCCGGCTTGCCGGCGAAATGGCACCGCCTCTCCTCATCCTGGATGCGGTACGGCTGACCTTCAGGCCGCCGGTGGCCGCCGATCCCGCGACGCTCTTCAGTCTCGGCGACTGAACCTGCGGCCACTGTATGTTTCCCTTGATCGTAGCCAGTCAAAGGACAAAACATGCAGCAATTCAAAGTGCCCGAGCGACATTTTGCACATCTGACACGACGCGCGGCGCCGTCGTGCGCGCCATGTCCTCTTCTGCGCGCCGCGCGCCCATGCGATATCGCAAGGAAACGCCTCGCCGATGCCTACCAGTTGCCGGGGTCTGCCGTGTGATCGATGGTGGCGAATTCGTCCGCCTTTTCCCGGTCGAGCGTCAGGCTGGTGATGTTCTTCGCTTCATCGGTGACGGAATAGAACAGCGGTGCCGGCTCGCGGGTCAGATACTGGTACATCAGCAAGGCCGCCTCCTCGGCGGTATCGGCCTCGAACTCCCTGGCAACGCTGACAGCGAACTTGTGCATGGCCCCAAACCTGTCCCTTGCGCGTTTCGATAACCGCAACGCTTCGAGATGGAGATGGTGCGCGCGGAGCCGACGTCAATGCGTCGGCATCAATGCGTTACTGGCCCATCCGCCTTCTTCCAGGCGGCAATGCCGCCCTCGATATGGCAGGCGGTGGTGAGGCCGGCCGCCTGAGCGGCCTCCACGGCCATGGCGGAGCGCTCGCCGAAGGCGCAGTAGAAGACGATGCGCTTTCCGGTCGCCGCCGCCAGTTCGTGCAGCACGCCGCCGGCGGCGATGTTCTGCTCGAGGTCCGGATAGGGCGCGTGCAGCGAGCCGGGAATGACCCCGTGCTTTTCCCGCTCGGCCTTTTCGCGCAGGTCGACGAGCGCGATCTTCGCCCGCCCGCAGAGCGCCAGCGCTTCCTTTGCCGAAAGCGCCCAGCCGCGCCGCGCGATCTCGTCCTGGTGCAGGCCGATATGGACGTTGGCCGGCACCGCCACGTCCATCATCTTCGGGTTCGGCAGATTGAGATTGTTCATCAGCTCGACATATTCGTCGACGGATCTCACCCGAAGCCGCGGGTTGAAGCGCTTCTCCTCGCCGATGGTCGAGACCGTGTCGCCCTTGTAGTCGTGCGCCGGGTAGACGAACGTCTCGTCGGGCAGCTTCAGCAGCTTGTTGAAGATCGAGTCATATTGCTGCCGCGGGTCGCCGTTCTGGAAGTCGGTGCGCCCGGTGCCGCGGATCAGCAGCGTATCGCCGGTAAAGACCCGCCGGCCCATGTCGCCGCCCATCAGGAAGGAATAGGAATCGTCGGTGTGGCCGGGCGTATAGAGCACGTCGAGGCTCAACCCCTCGATCGACACCCGATCGCCCTCCGTCACCCGCATGGAAACGACGTCGGCCGCGGTCTGTTCGCCCATGACGGTGATGCAATGCGTCTGGTCGCGCAGTGCCCCGAGACCGGTGATGTGATCGGCATGGAGATGGGTGTCGACCGCCTTGACCAGCCTGAGGTCGAGCTCGCGGACGAGCTGCAGGTAGCGCTCGACCTTTTCCAGGACCGGGTCGATGATCAACGCCTCGCCGCCCTGACGGCTGGCGATCAGGTAGGTGTAGGTGCCGGATACGCTGTCGAACAACTGGCGGAAGATCATCGGCGGCTCCCTTGCAGAGGATAACGCAGGCTTCCAAATCGAGGCGCCCCGCGGCGAACGCAGGGCTGAATGGCCCTTACACCGAATGGCCCCTCACCCTACCCTCTCCCCGCAGGCGGGGAGAGGGAAACTCGAAGAGCGCGGCAACCTCCCTTCGCCCCGCTGGCGGGGAGAAGGTGCCGGCAGGCGGATGAAGGGGCAGCCCACACCGCGAAGATGAAGGGCACTGCCCTCAGGGCCTGCCGATACGATGCCTCAGCCCTTCGGCTGCGGCACGATGCGGATATAGGGCTTCGGCGCGCGCCAGCCCTCCGGATACACCTTGCGGGCATCCTCGTCGCTGACCGAACCGGCGATGATGACGTCGTCGCCCTGCTTCCAGTTCACCGGTGTCGCCACCTTGTGCTTGGCGGTGAGCTGCAGGGAGTCGATGACGCGCAGCACCTCGTCGAAGTTGCGGCCGGTGGTCATCGGATAGACGAGGATCAGCTTGATCTTCTTGTCCGGGCCGATGACGAAGACGTTGCGCACCGTCTGGTTGTCGGCGGGCGTCCTGAGCGTCGGATCGCCGGAGACGGGCGCCGGCAGCATGCCGTAGAGCTTCGAGACGGTGTAGTCGACGTCGGCGATCATCGGGAAGTTCGGCGCATGGCCCTGCGTCTCCTCGATATCGGCGGCCCAGCCGGCGTGCCGGTCGAGCGGATCGACGGAGAGGCCGATGATCTTGACGCCGCGCCGGTCGAATTCCGGCTTGATGCGCGCCATGTAGCCGAGCTCGGTCGTGCAGACGGGCGTGTAGTCCTTCGGATGCGAGAACAGGACCGCCCAGGAGTCGCCGATCCAGTCGTGAAACCGGATCGTGCCATCGGTCGTTTCGACCTCGAAGTCCGGTGCGAGGTCATTGATTGCAAGCGTCACGATACCCTCCAATGTGTGTGAGCGCTGCGCCCGCCCGGGCGCTATGGAAGCACTCTATTTTCTTGACAGCGCCGCGCCCGGCAAGGCGCCAGAAGGCCGCTGTAATCCTCTGCTTTCGTCCATGGTTTATACTCCGGCGACGACCGCCCGGAGGAAAAATTCCTTTAGGAAATCATATCGTTACAGCAGCCCTGCCCCGCGCAGGCAAGCACGGCGCCAAAGCGCGATGCCCAGTGTGCCACTTTTGCCGTTTAAGGCAACCGGAAAGACGGGCGCTGCGGCGTCCGGATGGCGCGCCGGCGCCACCACCAGGCGTTCTGGGGTGATGGGAGTTAGCTCTCCCGCAACAGTGCGCCGAACGTGGCGAGATCGACATTGCCGCCGCTGATCACGACGCCCACCCTTTGCCCGGCTGAGGGCAGCACCCCGTGCAACACGGCCGCCGCCGCCAGGCATCCGGTCGGCTCGACGATGATCTTCATGCTTTCGGCAAAGAAGCGCATGGTCTCGACGAGCTGGGCGTCGCTCACCGTGGCGATCTCGCGGACCTCGCGCTTGAGGATCGGGAAATTGTGTTCGCCGAGATGGTTGGTCAGCGCCCCGTCGGCGATCGATTTCGGCACCGGAATACGAACGATCTCGCCCTTCCTGAGCGACTGCTGGCCGTCATTGCCAGCCTCCGGCTCGACACCGATGACGACGGCGCCGGGCGAACGCTCCCGGGCGCTGAGCGCCGAACCCGCCAGCAACCCGCCGCCGCCGAGCGGCGTCACGATCAGGTCGAGTTCGCCGACCTCCTCGATCAGTTCAAGGACCGCCGTGCCCTGCCCGGCGATCACGTCGGGATGGTCGAAGGGCGGGATGAGGACGGCGCCGCGCTCGGCCGCCAGCCTGGCGCTGATCGCCGACCGGTCCTCGGTATAGCGGTCATAGAACACGACATCGGCGCCATAGCCGCGGGTCGCCGCCACCTTCATTTCGGGCGCATCCTTCGGCATCACGATCGTCGCGGCCACGCCCTGGAGCCGCGCGGCATAGGCGATCGCCTGCGCGTGGTTGCCGGAGGAAAAGGCGACGACGCCCCGCTTCTGGCCGCTTTCCTGCAAGGCGGCGATCGCATTATAGGCGCCGCGGAATTTGAAGGCGCCGGCGCGCTGGAAATTCTCCGCCTTGAAGAAAAGCCGCGCCCCGGTCGCGGCATCGGCCGTGCGCGAGGTCAGCACCGGCGTCCGATGCGCCACGCCGGCGATGCGGCTGCTCGCTCTCTGAACGTCCTCGAATGTCGGAATGCGCAATGCCACGTCTGCCGCTGAAACCGCCATCAAGTCTCTCCTCGAATCTGCCGCTTCAAAGGCTAGTGAAGACCGCCGTGCAAGGCAAGGACGGCCCGGTCACCTGCTTTTGGACGGATGAGGACGATAGTGATCGACCGCAAAACTGAAAAGCACCTTCAGCAGGAACAGGGCCGAGACCACCGCCATCGCCGGCGTCAGGCCCGGAAGCAGCGGCAGCCCCGCAAGGCCGGCCGCCAGCAGCAGGCCGCCGACGAAGGTCTGCGCGGCATGTCCGGCAAGCAGATTGACGACCGCCGCGCCGGCGATCGTATAGGCCCAGACGGCGACCGAGGCGCCAACACCGGCGCAAAGCAGCGCGGCAACGATGATCACATGGACGTGGATCGCAATGAATATCCAGCGATTGCGCGGCCGTGCCGCGTAGAAGTCGTTGGTCGACGGGGTAAAATTGGCGACGCAGCCGGCCGCGATGTCGAGGACGAGAAGAAGCGCCAGCACCGCCCGCCACCAGGACAAGCCAGCGACAAGCGGCCGGGACGAAAGGGCAAAGACAGCCGCAACCCCGACCCCGAAGAGGAGGATCGCCAGCAGATAGGCCGGCGGCTGCTCCTCGCCGAAGACGTCGTGAAGATGGGGATGAATGCGAAGGGATTTCATGAAGGCCACACCACAATGGTTGTTCAATATGGCATGACACAACTGCGATGCAAGCCGACATGAGCGCGCACGCTCACGGGTGGCGGCGGCAACGATCTCAGAAGTCGAGGCCAAGCCGCCTCAGGCCGTCCACGCGCTTTTCGAACTCGGCCGGATTCCTGAACGGCAGCACACGCCGCCGGCGCTCCACCGAATAGGCGGGGTCGGATTTTGCCACCTGCGCCCAAGCGGATCGGCCCTCCTCTATTCGACCGAGGTGGCCATAGCACGATGCAAGCAGGGCGTGCGCCGTGGCGGAGTCCGGATTGCGCTCCATCCGCCTTCGAAGCGTCTCCGCCGCCACCTCGAAACGGCCGAGCGAAAAATGGGACTCGGCCAGAAACTGCAGCGCAATTTCCGGATAGTGGGGATCGAGCAGCATGTACCTCTCGAGCGTCTCCAGCGCCTCTGCGGCATCGCCGTTGAAGTTTTGGACATGCGCGCGCAGCAATAGTCCCTCGGCGCCGTTCGGTTTGAGGGCAAGGCAGCGGGCGGCGGCCTCGAAGGCCCGGTCGAGCTCCCGCGACCACAACAGCGCGACGCCCATGGCGAGATGCGCGTCGGCATCCTCGTCGTCCATGGCGACAGCCCGTTCAGCGAGATCGAGGCCGGTCGCGAGCGCCTGGTCCGGATCCTCTGCCCAGCCGTTCACATAGTCATTGACGAGCGTGAAGGCAGAAAATGCCGGCGCGGCGGCACAGCTGGGCTCCATTTCGCTCACCTTCGCCATCAGCGCGCGGGCGTTTTTGTTGCCTGAGCGGGTGTGGAGCCACACCTGCTCGCGGCCCAGCAGGAAGTAGTTGTAGGCCTCTATGTCGGCGAAGCGGCGCCCGACGATACGTTCGGTTTCGCGGCGCGTCAGCTTGAGCTTGAGTGCTGCGACGATCTCGCGGGTCAACTCGTCCTGCACGGCAAAGATATCGGTGAGGTCGCGGTCGTAGCGGTCGGCCCAGACATGGCCGCTCGTGGTCGCGTCGATGAGTTGCGCCGTGACTCGCACCCGGTTTCCGGCCTTGCGCACGCTGCCTTCGAGCACGTAGCGCACACCGAGCGCCCGCGCGACCTCGCTGACGGCAACCGCGCTGGCCTTGTAGACGAAGGAGGAGTTGCGCGCGATGACATGCAGGTCCGAGAGCTTGGCAAGGTCCGTGATGATGTCTTCGGCTATGCCGTCGGAGAAATATTCCTGGTCCGGATCGCCGCTCATATTGGTGAAGGCGAGGATCGCGATTGACGCCTTCTCGGCTGCGGCTCGGCCAGCAGCGTGCGCCGCCCGCGGCTGGCCGTGGCGGTCGGCGACGAGCGCGAAGATCTCGATCGGACGGGCGATGTTCTTCACCGTCTGCGAACCGCAGCTTTCGATGGCGACCGGGATCTTGTCGCGCACCTGATCGGCCGCCGCCCGCGAAATGTAGATGCCGCCCGGCTCCGCCAGCGCCTCGATGCGCGCCGCAACGTTGACCCCGTCGCCATAGATATCGTCGCCATCGACGATCACGTCGCCGACATTGATGCCGATGCGAAAGCGGATGCCCTTTCCCGGTGCAGCGTCGGGCTCCTGTTCGGGCACCATCTTCTGGATTTCCATCGCGCAGGTCACGGCCTCGACGGCGCTCGCGAACTCCACCAGCGCCCCGTCGCCCATGAGCTTGACGACGCGGCCGCCATGGCGCGCGACGGCCGGATCGACGACAAGGCACCGCAGCGCCTTGAGGCGGGCCAAGGTTCCGGCTTCGTCATATTCCATCAGCCGCGAATAGCCGACGACATCGACGGCGAGGATTGCGACAAGCCTGCGCTGAACCCGCTCGTCAACCATGGAACGACCATCCTGCCCTTTCCGGTTCGGCGATGCACGCCCCGGTGGGAGGAACTTTAGTCCCGATCCGCCGCGCTGACTATCCGCAGCATCGCTAAAATAATGCGACATCGCGCGGCATGGCGGTTGCCGGCACCGATGCCGGCGGCAGGCAAGTGCACTCGCCAGCCATGCATCCCGTGCGATCGGGGGCGGTTCAAACGGGTTTGCTGGTCGCCCGCTCAGCCGGCGACCTTGCCGGCGGCAAGCATGATCTCGCGCGAAGTCGGGAAGACGCCGATCTCTTCCGGCCCGAAGCGGGCCTCGATTTCGCTCCACCGCACAATGCCGCCCGCGTCGATGAGAAAGTGGCCAACAAGCTGCGTGCCATGCTCCGCGTATATGCGGTTGTCGATTTCATTGGGCTCGAAGCCGTCCATGGCATTGAGCAGATCATTGGCCCGCATCGGCTGCACCGGTTCCGGCATTTCGCCCGTGGGGTTGATGCGCGCCGCCTCGAAATCGGCCAGCCTGGCACGATCCGGCCATTGCGGCGGCTCGTGGCTTTCGGGCGGAAGGAACACGCCGCGCGGCACACCGAAATCCCGATGCGTTCGGCATTCCGGATCCGAAAGCAGCGTGACCGGCGTCGGCTGGTAGCGGAAATAGAGGCGCGCGCGTTCGACCGGCGTGTTGACCACCGCCAAGGTCTCCACCCCGACGGCGCGAAGTGCTGGCTCGACAGCGGAAAACTGCCGGAGCTGACGGCGGCAGAAGGGGCAATGCAATCCGCGGAACAGGCCGATCAGAAACGGACGCCCGCTGAGGCTGGCGAGCGAAACCGGAGCATCGCGATTGGCGCTCGGAAGCGTGAAGTCGGGTGCCGGTTCTCCCGGCTGCAACGGCTGCACGCTCCGTTCTGCCATCGGCCTCGCCTCCTGATTACGCCGCTCTTCCGCAAATCCCCAAAAATCCATCCCGGGCTGGACATGCCCGGACGCGCGGGTGCCCACGGAGCGCGTTGCGCATGAGGGCTCCACGCCCGCGGCGGCACCAATAGACTATAGCGGAGATGGTAGCGTCACACTACAGCCGCGCCGCGCGCCGCCCACTACAGCGCCGCGCGTCTTATCAGACGCGCAAAGGCCGCTGTAGAACTTTGATTTGCTGCATGTCTTCGTCCTTAAATCGAGGTCGATTTAAGGAGACATGCAGTAGCCGCCCCAGCTACGCAACATCTCGGCAAGCGCCGCCACGCCCTTGCCGATCTCGGCCGGCTCGAGACTTGCATAGCCCATGACGATGCCGGCCCGATCGGGTCGATACTCGGCCTTATCCGCGCCGTAGAGCGGCAAGATCGGATGGAGGCCGATGCCGGCCGCCCTCGCCCGCGCGATCAATTCCCCTTCCTGCGCCTTGTCGACCCGATCGAACCAGACGACGACGTGCAGGCCGGCATCGGCGCCCGCGACTGTCACCCGGTCGCCGAGTTCCGCCGTGAGCGCCGCAAGCAACGCTTCACGGCGGCGGCCATTGCTGCGCCGGCTGCGGCGGATGTGGCGCTCATAGGCGCCGCTTGCGATCATCGCCGCCAGGGCTTCCTGCTCGAGAACAGGAGAATGGCGGTCGACCAGTTGCTTGGCGGCGGCGAAGACGGCACGAAGCGGCGGCGGCACGACGAGATAGCCGAGCCTCAACATCGGCGAGAGGCTTTTTGAAATCGTGCCGAGATAGATGACGTTTTCCGCATGGGCCATCGTCTGCAGCGGCGGGATCGGGCGGATATCGTAGCGATATTCGCCGTCGTAATCGTCCTCGATCACATAGGCTCCGCAGCGTTCCGACCAGGCGAGAAGCTCCTGCCGGCGCCGGGCCGAGAGCACGCTGCCGAGCGGAAACTGGTGCGAGGGCGTGACATAGGCGAGCCTGACGTCTTCGAGCCCTTCGAGCGCCTCGGTTCGCAAGCCCTCCCCGTCGACGGCGATCGGAACGACCTCGGCGCCGGCGGCGGCAAAGACCCGGCGCGCCATGACGTAGCCCGGATCCTCCACCGCGACCCGGTCGCCGGGATCGGCAAGGACGCGGGCGGCAAGGTCCAGCCCCTGCTGCGAGCCGTTGACGATGATGATCTGGTCCGGCGCGCATCTGAGCCCCCGCGCCCGCCAGAGATAGGCCTGAAGGGCCGCGCGCAGTTCCGCCGAGCCGCCGGGGTCGTCATAGGCGAGCCGCGGCCGGCGCCGCCGAAGCGCGGCGTTGACCGCCCGCCGCCAAGCCTCTGCCGGAAAGTCGGCCGCCGACAGGTCGCCATAGCGAAAATCGGCGATCAACCTGCCGGACTGCGGTGGGACCCAGGTCGGTCCCTCGCCAAGCGCCGCTCCAAAGCGCGACAGCCGAACGGGTGCCGCCGATCTCGGCGCCGACCGTGACGGCGTCCCTTCGGGGAGCGGCTTGGCACCCCCGCGCTCATGCAGCAGTGCCACCCGAGAAGGCGCGCCCTGCCGGCTTTCCAGAAACCCCTCGGAAAGAAGCTGCTCATAGGCGGAGGTCACGGTGGTGCGCGACACGCCGAGCTCGGCCGCCAGCGCCCGCGTCGACGGCAGCCGATCCTCAGGGCCGTAGGTGCCGCCGAGGATCTGCGCCTTCAGCGCCTCGTAGATCCGCCGGGTGGTCCCGCCCCTCGCCTCATTCATCTCCGTCACCAACTGGCCCATTCATTTATACAGAAACTGGATATACGGTCCGGTCCAGTTTGCCTCTATGAAGGGGCAAGCACAAGGAGCGAGATCATGTACACACCCCCGGCCTTCAAGGAGGAGGAACTGAGCGTATTGCACGCGATCATCGAGGCCGCGTCGCTTTCGACCTTCGTCACCGCAACCGCCGATGGCCTGCTTGCGACCCCGCTGCCGCTGCTGCTCGATCGCGACGAGGGTCCTTACGGCACGCTCTACGGCCACCTCGCCCGCGCCAATCCGCAAGGGACGACGGCGCCGATCGGCGCCGCACTGGCGACCTTCATGGGGCCGGACGCCTATGTCACGCCCTCCTGGTACGCCTCCAAGCGCGAACACGGAAAGGTCGTGCCGACCTGGAACTATTCGGCCGTGCATGCCTATGGCGCGGTCGAGTTCTTCGCCGACGAGGACCGGCTTCTCGATGTCGTCACCCGCCTGACCAATCGCCACGAAGCGGTCCGTGCCGAACCCTGGCAGGTGAGCGACGCGCCCCCCGCCTTTGTCAAGGCCCATCTTCGCGGCATCACCGGCCTCAGGCTGCCGATCGACCGGCTCGACGGCAAGCGCAAGTTCAGCCAGAACCGCAGCGCCGAGGACCGGGAGGGCGTCGCCGCCGGGCTCGCAGCCAGCGCCCGCCCCGAGGATCGCCTAGTCGCCGCGGAGATACCGGTCTGAGGCTGGTCGGGATCGCGCTCGCGCCCCATTGCCGAAACGGCTGTTACTTTCCTTCGACTTTCCCGCGCAAGACCTTACAGCGCCGACGCGCTAACGTCGCTGTAACACTTTAGATCTGCTGCATAATTTGCCCTTTAATCGATTCCGATTTAGGGAATTATGCAGTAGAACGACTCCCGAAAGAGGCCGCGCATCAGCAGACGAGGTGCATTCCATGCCATCGCTCGACATTCTCCTCACCTTCTTCGTCACCACGGCGATCTTCGCCTATATCCCGGGACCGGCGATGCTCTACGCCGCCGCACAGACGATGGCACGCGGCCGCTTCGCCGGGCTGATGGCCTCGCTCGGCATCCATCTCGGGGGTTACGTGCACGTCGTCGCGGCCGCCGCCGGCCTTTCCATCCTGTTCCACGCGGTGCCGACGCTCTATCTCGCGGTGAAGCTTGCCGGTGCCGCCTATCTCGTCTGGCTGGGCTTCACGCTGATGCGCGCCAAGGCGAGCGGCGATGGTCACCTGCCCGCGGTCGAGGCGAAATCGGCCCGCCGCGCCTTCTTCGAGAGCATCACCGTCGAGGTGCTGAACCCGAAGACCGCGATCTTCTTCGTCGCCTTCCTGCCACAGTTCACCGATGCCGCCGCGACCTTCCCGGTGTGGGTTCAGTTCCTGCTGCTCGGCACCGCCGTCAACCTGATGTTTTCCTCCGCCGATCTCGCCTGCGTGTTCCTCGCCGATGCCGTCGTCGTCAAGATGCGCCGCTCCACCCGGGCACAGCGCCTGTTGCAGCGCGCCGGCGGCACGGTGCTGATCGGCCTTGGCGCCCATCTCGCCTTGCAGCGGACCTAGGGCGGCGGGCCTGAGGCCACGCGCGCAAGATTTCACCTCCTGAGGCCGGCGCACCGCGCTTGCGCCGGGTCAAGGCGCAGCTATCATGCGCCCGAGGGCCAATCGGGGGGACAGGCGCATGAGAGAAGGCGGCCAACCAATTCGCACCACGGGCGCGGATATGCTCGTCGATACGCTGCTCGCAAACGGCGTCGACGTCTGTTTCGCCAATCCCGGCACGTCGGAAATGCACTTCGTCGCCGCCCTCGATCGCAAACCTGAGATGCGCTGCATTCTCGGCCTTTCCGAAGGCGTCGTCACCGGTGCGGCCGACGGCTATGCACGCATGACCGGCCGCCCGGCCGCGACCCTGCTCCACACCGGCCCCGGCCTCGCCAACAGCCTTGCCAACCTGCACAATGCGCGGCGCGCCCGCACGCCTGTCCTCAACATCGTCGGCGACCACGCCTCCTACCATCTTGCCCTCGACGCACCGCTAACCAGCGATATCGAGAGCCTGGCCCGCCCGATGTCGAACTGGGTGCGACGGGTGAAGGATCCCGCGGACGTGGGGCCGACGGCGGCGGGCGCCTATCGCGCGTCGTTGACGCCACCGGGCGTCGCCACGATGATCCTGCCGGCAGACGCGTCCTGGGGTGCCTTTTCCACCGACGCGCCACCGCAAAAGGTGCACCTCGAAGCACCGCGCCCGGCAAGCGCCGAAACGATCCGCGAGGTCGCCGGTCTCATCCGTGCCCATCCTGCAGGGGTCGCCATGGTCTTGAGCGGCGCCGCCGCGAAGGCGGAAAGCCTCGCCGTCGCCGGACGGATCGCGGCCGTACACAATGTCCAGCTTTTCAACGAGGTGCTCGTCGCCCACACCCAGCGCGGCCGCGGGCGCTTGGCGCCACGGCGCATCCCCTACCCGATCGACATGGCGCTCGAGACGCTTAGCGACGTCAAGGTTCTGATCCTCGTCGGCGCACCGGAACCGGTGGCATTCTTCGCCTATCCGGGAAAGCCCGGCCGCCTGGTGCCGGAGGGCTGCGCGGTCGTGACGCTTGCCCGCCACGGCGAAGACCTCAAGGCAACGCTCGAAGCGCTGCGCGACGAACTCGGTATCAGCGCAACGCTGCCGCTGCCCGCAGCCGGCGCCCCCACCGACGAGGGCGAACCTTCCGGCACGCTGACGGAAGACGCAGTCGCCGTCATCGTCGCCCGGAAGGTCCCGGAAAATGCGATCGTTTGCGACGAGGCGGCCACCTCGGCCCGGCGCTTCTTCGCGCTTTCGGCCTTCTCGGCGCCGCACGACTTCATCATGCAGACCGGCGGCGCCATCGGCGAAGGCATCCCGCTTTCGACCGGTGCCGCGATCGCCTGCCCCGAACGCAAGGTGATCTGCCTCGAGGCCGATGGCTGCGCCATGTACAACATTCAGGGCCTGTGGACCCAGGCGCGCGAAAACCTCGACATCGTCACCATCATCTTTTCCAACCGCGCCTACGCGATCCTCCACGCCGAGATGCGCAACGTCGGCGTCGAAGAGATCGGCACCAATGCCCGCCGCATGCTGAACCTCGACCAGCCGGCGCTCGACTGGGTCTCGCTCGCCCGCGGCTTCGGCGTCGAAGCCGCCGTCGCCACCTCCTGCGAAGCCTTCGCCGCCCTCTTCGATGCCGCGCTGTCGCGGCGCGGACCGTTTCTGATCGAGGCGCGCCTCGTGTGAATTTCCGTGTCGTTTTCGCGCTGAGTCGGACACCGGCGCGCCGCGAAAATGACGCCCCCGATCGGCGCGATTCACGCCCTTCCGGGGCCGGAAAACACAGGCTAAACAACTGATTTAATTATGATATTCACAAAAATTCGGTCGCAAACTTGCGCCCAAGAACTTCTCGCTTATATTAGCGACGCCCTAGGTTCGCGCTCGTCTGTCCGAGTCGCATTTCAGTTTTGGGCCCCCTTCAACCGACAGCGTTCTTTGTCGGTGGACCAACGAAGGAGACACTTCATGTCCTTTAAGAAAGACCTAACCAAGGCCCCCGGCGCATCTCTGTCCCGCGTCAATATCGGAGCCGCCATCAAGCGTTCGCGTGAAACTGCCGGCTATTCGGTCGACGATCTCTCGGTCACGACCGGCCTGACGGAAATCGAAATCTCGAAGATCGAGCTTGGCGCCGATACCGATCCCGCCAAGCTGCAGCGCATCGCCGCCGCATTGCAGGTCTCGCCGCAGACCTTTAACGCCGCCTGACAAGCGGCGGCGGTGCGCCAAAGACAAGCGCGCCGCCGCCTTCCGCCTCCAGCCGAGCCGGCGGCAACCAGGCAAAAGCCCGCGTCATCCGAACGCGGCGCTCCAGAGGCCGGTCACGCCACCAAAGCCAACACATTCCGTCACTACTGCATGTCTCCTTAAATCGACCTCGATTTAAGGACGAAGACATGCAGCAAGTCAAAGTTCTACAGCGGCCTTTGCGCGTCTGATAAGACGCGCGGCGCTGTAGGCAGCCGGCCCGGCCGATCGGCCGTCGACGCCGCGCGCCGGCCTCGTCGCGAGCCTCCTGGCCCGGCCCGCAATAAGACGCGTGCCGGCTCGGCCAAGAAAAATAATCGGACGAAAAGCTCGGTATTACAGGGTCGTAGAGAGGTTTTCGCAAACGCCTGAAAACGCAAAACCGGATATTTATGTTGAACTGAAAAAAGTATCGCCTATATATCGTCGCATCGAATATTGCTTGTGACCTTTGACGAAGCGCTTCCGCGCGGCCAGATTTCCTCTCAAATATCGATTACGGCCGGGAGAATATCTTCCGGAAAACTCAACGAATGAAAGGAAATCATCATGGCTTCGGGCACTGTAAAGTGGTTCAACAGCACCAAGGGCTTCGGCTTCATCCAGCCCGATGACGGCAGCACCGACGTGTTCGTCCATATCTCGGCTGTAGAACGGGCCGGCATGCGCTCGCTCGCCGAGGGACAGAAGGTCACCTTCGACGTCGTCGCCGACCGCCGCACCGGCAAGAGCTCGGCCGACAACCTCAGAGCGGCTTGATTTGTCATTCGCTCTCCCCTGACCACGGATGTACTGGCAGGGAAGCGCTTGAATGACGGGAAGAGGTCGGGGAAACAACCCGGCCTTTTTGCGTCTCTGGATCCTTCGATCTCCGGTGAAGGAGATCATCGTGCCGCAAGCCTGCGCATTGAGCGAATAAGCCGCGCTCTCGGCCTGCGCCGCACCGGCTTTCCGCCCCGAAGCAACGGGGTCGGACCGCCACCACCGCTCGACCTTGGCTCAGTCCTTGAGCACACGATAGGCCGACAGTCAGAAGTCACGGCATCGTTTGATGCTGCCCGTGAATCGATGAAGGAGAACGTATTTTGCAGGTACTTGTCAGAGACAACAACGTTGACCAGGCTTTGCGCGTCCTGAAGAAGAAGATGCAGCGCGAAGGCCTGTTCCGCGAATTCAAGGCGCGCACCAGCTACGAAAAGCCGTCGGAAAAGCGCGCCCGCGAGAAGGCCGAAGCGGTACGGCGCCAGCGCAAGCTGCAGCGCAAGAAACTCCAGCGCGAAGGCCTGCTGCCGGCGCCCAAGCGGGCTGCAAAGTCGCGCTGATCGCGCTACAGTCCCGCCTTGCGGGACGTGCGAGAAGACAAGGCCGGTGGCGCCGAGGCGCCACCGGGACCGGATACCGGGCGTGTCCCTGGGCGAGGCTGAACCGCCCGAACGAACCTTGCATCCCGTCGGCGATTTTTCTTTAGGTCCGACGCGATTTGCAGGTAAAATTACCCCGAGAATCAAAAGGCTACAGCGAACGTTGCGCCCAAGCGCAGCGGTTTTGACAGCAAGACAGCACTCCTGCGGCGTGTCCGCCCTCTTGTGGCATCACGCCCATCCTGCGGAGACAAGTCATGGCGTTTACCGGCAGCAATCTCTTCAAACCCGGCAAGGCTCCGGCCGCAGACAAGGCCGGCGCCAACGATCATTCGGCGAAGAACATCATCGCCGCCGAAAAGGTCGCTCGCGACAAGAAAACGGAGAAGCTGAAGGCGCTCCGCCTCGAACGCGCCGCCGCCGAGCCGCAGGCACCAGCTCCCGCACCCACGACCTCCCGCAAGACGCGGCGACCGTGATCGATCACGACAGGAACCCGCAGCTGTCGCCCCATCGCCCGAGAGAACGAACTTGTATTGGGCGTATTTGAAGCGCATGGTTCATGCATCGACAGTGGCCTAATTGGCTTTTCGCGGCGTAAGAGGTCGACGGCCCGCCAATTTCCCATTATCGACGGCTAAGCTTGCGCGACTGGAATGCCGCGCGCGAGCGCAGGCGGACCGGCAGAATCGAGTCCCATCTTGCGCACGCACGGGAAAGCACGAGGCGACGCCTCGACGGAATGAAAGCACGTTGCGCCAAGCGCGACACTTCCGTCGGGACGTCCGACCGCCGCACAGGCCGCCTGCACGACGACGCGCGCAGGCAATACCAGGATTGGACGACCACATGTTCCAGGACCTCGCACATAGAATTCGCCGGTACGACTACACGCTTGCGGCAATCAAGGTGTCACTGGTCTTGTCGCTGCTGTTCGTCGCCTTCGTTATCTTCAGCGGCCTTCTCTGGTAGCATCGCGAGCATTACCCCTTCGCGCGCACCACTACAGCGCCGCGCGTCTTATCGGACGCGCGGCGCTGTAGTCGGCAATTGCCCCAATTGCGCTTTTCAACGGGACCTCCCATGGCACTGCACCTCGAAACTCCGCTGATCGAATCCCTGCCGCTAAGCCAGGCATCGGGCTGCTCCGTCTGGCTGAAGATGGATGCGCTGCAACCGCCGGGCTCGTTCAAGATCCGCGGCGTCGGCGCGGCCTGCGAGCACCATGCGCGAAACGGCAAGCGGCGTTTCGTCTCCTCCTCCGGCGGCAATGCCGGCATGGCGGTCGCCTATGCCGGCCGCCGGCTCTCCATTCCCGTCTCCGTCTTCGTTCCGGAAACGACGACCGAGCGGGCGAAGGCGCTGATCCGCCAGCAAGGCGCCGAAGTGATCGTCCACGGCGCCGGCTGGGACGAGGCGAATGCCCGCGCGCTTGCGTCGGTCGATGCCGAGACTGCCTTCATCCATCCCTTCGACGATCCGCTGCTGTGGGCCGGGCACGCCACTGTTATCGACGAGGTCGTCAAGGCCGGCCTCGCCTTCGATGCCGTCGTGCTCTCGGTCGGCGGCGGCGGGCTGCTCTCGGGCGTCGCCGAGGGGCTGGAGCGCAACGGACTGCGGGATATTCCCATCATCACCGCCGAGACCGAGGGCACCGCATCCTTCGCAGCCTCCGTCAAGGCGGGAAGGCTGTCGGAGCTTCCCTCGATCAGTGGCATCGCCACCTCGCTCGGCGCCCGAAAGGTCTGCGAGCGTGCCTTCGAGATCAGCCAGAACCGCCCGGTTGAATGCGTCGTCGTCAGCGACCGGGCGGTCATCGAGGCCTGCACCCGCTTCCTCGACGACCATCGCGTGCTGGTGGAGCCCGCCTGCGGCGCGGCTCTCGCGGTCGCCTATACCCACGCCGATCAGTTGCAGCGCTTCGAGCGGGTGCTGGCGATCGTCTGCGGCGGCGCGACGACGACGGTCGAACGGCTGCAGGCCTGGCAGGCCGCCTGACGTTTAAAGCGCGTCGCGATCTTTCAGATTCGCTCCTTTGCTTTAAGTCTTTGATATTTCGCATGTCGTTATCGCAAAACCGCCGCACACTTTTGCGCGACATGCGTTAGGCACCGCCGCCCCTTCCCGCATGCAGCGGAAAGACAGCCGCCAGTCCCCAAGCTGCCGGCGCGATAGGCGCGGACCGATTGGCAGGCATCCGCTGCCCACCGTTGACCATGGCCTGGGGCTCAGGCAGTCTCTTGCCATGGCCAGAGGCGTGCTGCTCGATCTCTCCGGCGTGCTCTATGACGGCGACACGGTGCTGCCGGGTGCCGTCGCGGCGGTCTCGCGCCTCAGAGCCGCCGACCTGCCCCTCCGCTTCCTGACCAACACCACACGGCAATCGAAGCGCCAGCTCGTCGCCCAGCTCCAGCGTTTCGGCTTCGATTGTGCCACCGACGAGGTGTTCACGCCGGTCGCTGCCGCGCGCGCCTGGCTCGAGGCGAACGGCCACCAGCCGCACCTGCTCGTTCATCCAGCACTTGAGGAGGACTTCGCCGATTGCCGCATGGACGGCCCCATCGCCGTCGTCGTCGGCGATGCCGCGGAGCGCTTCAGCTACGGCAGGCTCAACGCCGCCTTTCGCGCCCTGATGGCCGGCGCGCCGCTGCTGGCGCTCGCCCGCAACCGCTTCTTCCGGGATCGCGACGGCGAACTGAGCCTCGATGCCGGCCCCTTCGTCGAGGCGCTGGAACATGCGAGCGGCATCAAGGCGAAGCTCTTCGGCAAACCCGCCGCTGATTTCTTCCGGGCAGCGGCAGCGAGCATGGGCCTTGACCCGGCCGATGTGACCATGATCGGCGACGATGCCGAAAGCGATACAGCCGGCGCGCTTGCCGCCGGGATCGGCAGCGCGATCCTGGTACGCAGCGGCAAATATCGCGAGGGCGACGAAAACCGGTTCGCGCCGGCGCCTACCACGGTCGTCGACGACATAAGGGCCGCCTGCGACCTCATCTTCCACCGGCATTGAACCGCTCTCCGGCCGCCCCTGGCAAAGGCGATGACGCGAACTTATGTCCGAAGACTGGAACACCTCGCCAACGAAAAAAGCCGGAGCATTGCCCCGGCTTTCTTCATTCGACCGTTCGGTAAGGCTTAGTTCTTCGCCTTGTCGACCAGCTTGTTCTTGCCGATCCAGGGCATCATGCCGCGGAGCTTGGCACCGACTTCCTCGATCTGGTGAGCGTCGTTGACGCGGCGGATGCCCTTGAAGCGGGCGGCACCCGACTTGTATTCCTGCATCCACTCGGAGGTGAACTTGCCGGTCTGGATGTCCTTGAGGACGCGCTTCATCTCGGCCTTGGTTTCTTCGGTGATGATGCGCGGACCGGTGACGTATTCGCCCCACTCGGCCGTGTTCGAGATCGAGTAGTTCATGTTGGCGATGCCGCCTTCATAGATCAGGTCGACGATCAGCTTCACTTCATGCAGGCACTCGAAATAGGCCATTTCCGGAGCGTAGCCGGCTTCAACCAGCGTTTCGAAACCGGCGCGGATGAGTTCGACGAGACCGCCGCAGAGAACGACCTGTTCGCCGAAGAGGTCGGTCTCGCACTCTTCCTTGAAGTTGGTTTCAATGATGCCCGAACGGCCGCCGCCGACACCGCAGGCGTAGGAGAGCGCGAGGTCGAGGGCGTTGCCGGAGGCGTCCTGGTGAACGGCAACGAGGCAGGGAACGCCGCCGCCCTTCTGGTATTCGCCGCGAACCGTGTGGCCCGGGCCCTTCGGCGCGATCATGACGACGTCGACCGAAGCCTTCGGCTCGATCAGGCCGAAGTGAACGTTGAGACCGTGAGCAAACGCGATCGCAGCGCCGTCACGGATGTTGCCGGCGATGTCGGCCTTGTAGATTTCGGCCTGCAGTTCGTCCGGCGTCGCCATCATGATGAGGTCGGCCCACTTGGCGGCTTCCGCAACCGAGAGAACCGAGAGGCCGTCGGCCTCGACCTTGGCAGCCGTTGCCGAACCCGGCTTCAGCGCGATGCGGATTTCCTTGGCGCCGGAATCCTTGAGGTTCAGCGCATGGGCGCGGCCCTGGCTGCCATAGCCGACGATGGCGACCTTCTTCGACTTGATCAGGTTGATATCGGCATCACGATCGTAATAGACGCGCATTTTTGTGGTCCTTCCCGTTGTTGTCAGTTGTCTCCGCCATAGGGCGCCAGAACCGGGATCGGCTCAGACGCCCTACGGCAATTCCTGGTGCTGCAGCGGCCTTTGCGCTTCCTTCGAAGCGCGGCGCTGCAATTTCAGTGCTGCAGCGGCCTTTGCACTTCGTTCGAAGCGCGGCGCTGCAGTTACCTTTTCGTGCCGTAAAGCGCGAGGAAGGCTGAAACCGCCTGCTCCGCCTTGCGGCCAAAACCCTTTTTCATCTCGCCGGCCTCTTCGCCCAAGAGCATCTTCAGGTGCCAGTCGGAGACGATGAGCCCGTAGAGGGCGCCATAGGCCTCGTCGGCATCCTCGAAAGCGAGCAGCCCTGCCTTGCGGCCGGCCTCGAGCAAGGCCGCCGCACGGCGGCCGATCTGCCGGCGCCCGCGCTCCTGCAGCATATGGCCGAGCTTGGAGCCGTCGCGGCTTGCCTGGCCGATCGCCAGCCGGTTCAGCGCCAGCGACACGTCGCCGGCCAAAACCTCGAGCAGATCCTTGGCAAAGACGATCAGATGACGCTCAAGGCTCTCGGCATCGAGCGCCCTGGCGGCAACGTCCTGGGTGCGCACCTTGCTCGCCTGGAAGCCGATCATCGCCGAGATCAGCCCATCGCGATCGCCGAACCACTTGTAGAGGCTTTCCTTGGAGCAATTGGCCGCACGCGCGATGCCAGCGGTCGTCAGCGCCTTTTCGCCGCCGTCGACCAGAAGGCGCAATGCCTGCTCGAGAACGGCGCCCTGACGTTCCGTCAGCCCCTCCCCGGCATTCGCCTCCCTCATCGCCGCAGTCATCTGCACGTCGCCTCGCTCCCGATCAGTACCGTACGGTACGGTTCGCATTCTTCTAGTGAAGAGGCCTGGGAGCGTCAAGACGATTCTTACAAGGGGGCGAAATTTCGGCGGAGGTGGCGGGACAGTCTTGGTGCACGTCTGTTGCCGCCGCTTATCCCCTGCCGGGACCTTCTCCTCGTCGTCACGTTCCCTCGCCCCGCCTGCCGGGAGAGGGCTAGGGTGAGGGGCAAAGCCCACCACCACCTATGTCCTTAAATCGAAAAAGACGGATAGCACCGCACGCCGACAAGCGTGGTTCCGGTTACCTTCACCCCTGCACCCTGCCCCCGCAACGGCCACAACCCTGATCCAAACGCGGAACTATCCAGCAATCGCTGCCAAATTGGTCATCTGAACGCGCTGCGACGGCGACAGGATTTCAATTTCAGACGGCCGCTTCAACTTGACCTCATGCAGGTTCCAGAGCGTCAGAAGCAATGTCGTCACCGCGAAGAACGCCAGCGCTGTCAGGTGGATTTTGCCGATGCGGCGCGCGAAATGGGAACTAGCCTTGGCTTCGACGGCCAGCCCCGCGACTCTAAGCGCCCTGTTGTTTTCATTCAGATAGCGAGCTATGCGTCCGCTGGGACGATCGCCCACTTGGGACCGATCATCGTCGCTTAGCTCTGCGCTCAATCCAGAATACACGCCACTGAAGAGCAGGATCGCCAGCAGCACCCAGAACACCAGAAAAGACAGTGCAGCAAGCTGGCCGCTGGGGATGTTGGTGTCCATTGACGTGTCCGGGCTCACGGCAATTATCGCCTGTACGCCACAGGCGCTTCCTTTACCGCGCACATTCTCCCACTTGGCATAGAATTTTCAAGCCAATCCCGGAAGAGTTGCAGGGAGTGGCAAATCCAAGCGCCTACCTCCACCCGCGCACCGCCTCCTCGATAAAGGCGGCCACCGCGGCCACGCTCGGCACCCGCGCCCGTTCGGGATGCATCATCAGGTAAACCGGGCGCTCGGCCGTCGCACCCGGCTCGTCCGCCGCCTCGAAGCGAGCATCTCGCATCGCCGAAACCTCCGGCAGCATCAGCTCGGCGCCGAGCGAGAGCGCCGCCTCCATCAGGATCTCCAGCTTGTCGGCGGTCAGCGCCACGCGGGCGCCGGGGCGCAGCCGGTCCAGCGCCTGCATCTCCGGCACATGCGCGAGCGCCGGGCCGTAGCGCACGACCGGGCATGGGCCTTCCCCCTGCCCCTTCGGCCGGAACAAGCGGAAACGGAGCGTGCCGAGGCTCTTCACCCGCACGGTGTCTTCGCCGGTGCGCGCCATGCGGATGGCGATGTCGGCCTCGCGCCGTTCGATGCTCAGCATCTGGTTGTCGGCGATGAGATCGAGCGTCAGGCCGGGATGGCGCTGTTCCAGCCGGGCAAGCGATGGCGCCAGGATGGCGCTGAGCACGAAGCCGATGCTCGTCACCCGCACCTGGCCCTTCAGCTCCGCCGTCCGTCGCAGAAGCGTCGCGAGCGACAGCGACGCTTCCTCGGACATCGTCCGCAGCCGCTCGACCACCGGAGAAAGCACCGGCGTCGGCGTCAGCCGGCCGTCGATGCGGTCGAAGAGCGCCGCCCCCACCCGCCGCTCCAGCGCCGCCAGCCTTCGCGACACCGTCGTCTGGTCGACGCCGAGCGAACGCGCCGCCTGGCTCAGCGTCGCACCGCGGACCAGATGGTCCAGCAGTTCGAGATCTGCCCATGTCCCTGCATTCATGCAGATTTGCCTCCGAATATTTCGGCTCACTCTGCATCAGTGCAGTCGATAAGATCAAGCCCATCAACACCCCCGCTTCGAAAAGCAAGGAGCCTGACGATGACCGCTGCCACCCTTTCGCCCGCCCCCGCAACCCTCTTCACGCTCGCCGGCGTCACGCTTGCGCCGCCCCCGCTTGGCGAGGCGACGCTGGTCCTGATCGACTACCAGAACGAATATCTGGCCGGCCCCTTGCGTCTCGTCGACCCCGAAGCGGCGATCGAGAAGGCGCGGCAGCTTCTGGTCGCCGCTCGTGCTGCCGGCGCCAGGATCATCCACGTCGCCCATCGCGGTGCTGCCGGCGGCGTCTTCGACCGGGCTCAGCATCGCGGCGCGATCGTCGATGCGCTGGCGCCGCTGCCAAGCGAAACCGTCGTCGAGAAGCCGCGGCCCAACGCCTTCTCCGGCACCGATCTCTCGGAGATCGTCGGTCCGGCCGGAACGCCGGTCATCTTCGCCGGCTTCATGACGCACAATTGCGTCTCCTCGACCGCCCGCGCCGCCAAGGACCTCGGTTACGGCATCACGATCGCGGCCGATGCCTGCACCACCCGCGACCTTCCCTCGCCGACCGGAACCATTCCGGCGCGTGCCCTGCATGATGCCGAGCTCGCCGGCCTTGCCGATCACCACGGCGCCGTCGTCGATGTCGCCGCGTTGATCGCGCCGCGCGGCTGATCGGTCGTCGAAACCCCGGGCGCCCGCCGATCGTGGGCGCCCTTTGCCGCAGCGCAGAGGCGGAAGGTTACGGAAATATAATGATCTCAATGCTTTTCGCCGCGCCCAATCGCTTCTATTTTTGACCTATCCATTTTGGCATCGGCGATGCCGGTTAGGCGCAAGCGATGAGCAAGACAGCAAAGACGGCGCGAGCCGACACCACCCCCCGCGACGACGCGGCCCCCAACGTCACCTTCATTCCCGGTGCAGTGCAGAAGGCGAAGCGCAAGCGTCGCACGCGCTCCTGGCTGTGGCTGCCCGTCGCTCTCGCCGTCGCCGGCGCCGCCTATTACGGCTGGGTGCGCTACGGCGAGGAGCCGGCAGCGGCGGCGATGGTGACCGACGTGGTGACGCGCGGCGACATCGAAAACAGCGTCACCGCCGTCGGCACGCTCGATGCGGTCAACTCCGTCGATGCCGGTGCGCAGGTCTCCGGCCAGTTGAAGGCGCTGCATGTCGAGATCGGCGACAAGGTCACGCAGAATGAACTGGTCGCCGAGATCGACCCGGCGACGATCGAAAACCGCATCGAGATCGACCAGGCGGAGCTCGCCAACCTCCAGGCGCAGCTCATCTCCAAGAAGGCACAGCTCGTTCTGAAGCAGGCCAATATCGACCGCCAGCGCAATCTCGTCGAAGCGAAGAGCGTGGCGCAATCGACGCTCGACCAGGCGATCGCCGATCTCGCCGCGGCCGAAGCCGACGTCAACGCCATCGAGGCGCAGATCCGCAAGCAGCAGGCGACCCTTGCCGGCGACAAGGTCGATCTCGGCTACACCAAGATCTATGCGCCGATATCAGGCACCATCGTCGCCAACCCGGCCAAGGAAGGCCAGACGCTGAACGCCAACCAGACGACGCCGACCATCGTCACCATCGCCGACCTCTCGACCATGACGGTCAAGGCGCAGGTGTCGGAAGCCGATGTCACTCGGCTGAAGGTCGGCATGGACGCCTATTTCACGCTTCTCGGCCAGCCGGGAAAGCGCTTCGTCGGCAAGCTCCGGCAGATCCAGCCGATGCCCGACACCGCCAATAACGTCGTGCTCTATTACGCCCTCTTCGACGTCCCCAATCCCGACGGCGAGCTGATGATGTCGATGAGCGCGCAGGTGTTCTTCGTGCAGGCCGCCGCCAAGGACGTGCTGATCGTGCCGAGCGCCGCCTTGAACCGCCCGGCCAAGGGCACTGGCGATGCGGCGGGCCAGGGCGGCGGCCGACGTGACGGGCAGAGAAGCAGCCAAACGGATGGCGCGCGTGGTGAGGTCGGCAAAGCGCAGGTCACCGTCGTCACCGCCTCCGGCGCGCTCGAAACCCGCGACGTCGAAGTGGGTATCCGCAACCGTGTCAGCGCCGAGATCAGGAGCGGCCTCGAAGAGGGCGAGAAGATCGTCGTCAGCACCGGCACCGGCTCCGGCGGCAGCGGCAACGCCCGTGACGGCCGCAGCCTGCGCGGCATGCGCATGCCGCCGATGTTCTGAGGCTGCCGGCCATGTCCCCGCTCATCTCGCTCAAGCACGTCAGCAAGACCTATTTCAACGGCGATCTCGCCGTCGAGGTCCTGCACGGCATCTCGCTCGATATCGAGGCGGGCGAGTTCGTGGCGATCGTCGGCCAGTCCGGCTCCGGCAAATCGACGCTGATGAACATTCTCGGCTGCCTCGACCAGCCGACCGGCGGCGACTATCTGATCGACGGCGAAAGCGTCGCCGACCTCGACACCGACGAGCTGGCGGCGCTGCGCCGCCGCACCTTCGGCTTCGTCTTCCAGAGCTACAACCTCATTCCCACGGCCAGCGCCAAGGAAAACGTCGAGGTGCCGGCCGTCTATACCGGCATGTCGGCGCGCGACCGGCACGATCGCGCCGAGGCGCTGCTTGAAGCGCTGAAGCTTGGCGAGCGGCTCGACCACCGGCCGAACCAGCTCTCCGGCGGCCAGCAGCAGCGTGTTTCGATCGCCCGCGCGCTGATGAACGGCGGCCGCGTGATCCTTGCCGACGAGCCGACCGGCGCGCTCGACAGCCAGAGCGGCTCGGACGTGATGGCGCTCTTGCGCGACATGAACGGCCAGGGCCATACGGTTATCGTCATCACCCACTCGCGCGAGGTCGCCGAGCAGGCCGACCGGCTGATCGAGATCCATGACGGCCGCATCGTCGCCGACCGCGCCAAGAAGAGCCGCAGCAACGCCGAAGGTGCTGCCGCCCTTGCCCGCCATGTCAGCGAGGGTTCGGCGGCGATCGCCGATGTCACCGAAGCGGTGAAGATGGCGCTTCGGGCGCTGAAGGCCAATCTCTTCCGCACCATCCTGACGCTGCTCGGCATCGTCATCGGCGTCGGCTCGGTCGTCGCCATGCTGGCGATCGGCACCGGCGCGCAGGATTCGGTCCTCAGCCGCATTTCCTCCATGGGCTCGGACCTCCTGGTGGTGCGCCCGAGCATGGCGAATTTCCGCGGCAGCGCCGGCGGCAGCAACGTCACGCTCGTTCCGGCCGATGCCGATGCGATCCTCGAAGTGCCGAACGTCGCCTTCGCCGTGCCGGAGATGACCAGCAGCGTCACGCTCCGCCGCGGCAATGTCGACTATCAGACGACCGCTAATGGCACCGTGCCGCAGTTCACGACGGCGAAATCCTGGAAGATGGCCAAGGGCGAGTTCATCAACCAGAACGACATGGACACCTATGCGCCGGTCGCCGTCCTCGGCCAGACGGTGGTGAAAACGCTCTTTCCCGATGGCGACAACCCGATCGGGCAATATGTGCTGGTCAACAAGATCCCCTTCCAGGTCATCGGCGTGATGGCGGAAATGGGCGCCACCGCCTTCGGCACCGACCAGGACGACGTCGTGCTGGTGCCTTTGACCACCGGCAGCATCCGCCTCTTCGGCCAGCGCAACGTGCGCACCATCACCGTGCAGGTGAAGGACGGCTCGGCGATCGACATCACCCAGCAGACGATCCAGGCGCTGCTCGATAAGCGCCACAAGCGTCAGGACACGCAGATCACCAACATGTCCTCCGTGCGCGAGGCCTTCACCGAGACCTCGAACACGATGAAACTGTTCCTCGGCTCCGTCGCGGCGATCTCGCTCTTGGTCGGCGGCATCGGCGTCATGAACATCATGCTGGTCTCGGTCAGCGAACGCACCCGCGAGATCGGCGTGCGCATGGCGACCGGCGCCCGCCAGCGCGACATCCTCCTGCAGTTCATCATCGAGGCGCTGGTCGTCTCGGCGATCGGCGGCACGCTCGGCGTTCTCCTCGGGCTCGGCACCGGGGCGCTTGCCGGCCAGTTCGGCATGCCCGTCGCCTTCACCCTCGGCCCGGTGGCGCTCGCCTTCGCCTGCGCCTTCCTGACCGGCCTCGTCTTCGGCTTCCTGCCCGCCCGCAACGCCTCACGGCTGCAGCCGGCGGTGGCGTTGAGTGCGGATTGAGGCGTGGCGCAATGCCGCCCGCCGGCTGATGGACAAAGCGCACACCAAAACCCAAGATCGCAGAGGTACAACTTGGGGAGGATTCGCGATGTGGCGAGCATTTGCCGTCGTTTACGGCTTCAGCTTCATTCTCGGCATGGTCGTGATCGCCAATCTCCTGCTCGCCCATGCGGAACGGCAGCTGGCGCTTGCTTTTGCGGCCCTTATTTGCGCCGGCGTGGTCATAGCGTTCCTGACCACGATCGGGCTCCTCGGCTACGCCTTCGACCTGAACGTCCCTCCTCCCGCCCTCTGGCGCCCGTTCGGCTGGTTCCTCGGCGTCTGGCTTGTCGGCCTGTCGCTGATCGGCGTCGTGAACTTCATGCCTCAGCCGGGAAGCAAAGAGGGGGGCATCGGTCTCATCTGGTTATTGCCGGTATTTGTCGTCAATTATTTCAGCTGGCTCGGCATCTGGCGCTATGGCCGCCGCGCGACGCTACATCCCTCCCCGGCAGGCTGACGGGTTGCCGGCCTCCGACTACGAACCATTCGCCAGCAGGGGAGACAAAATGCTCAATCTCGTCCTCTATAGCGACCAGATCGTCCCCGCCTGCGCGGCGATCGACCGCAGGCTCGTGGAGATGTTGGCGGCAAGCGGTGCTGGAAAGCGCATCGCCTATGTCGCCTCCGGCCCGGAGCCGGATCGCGGCTTCTTCCTTGCCGCCCAAACCTACTACGGCCGATACGGCCTCGACCTTGCGCTGTTCTTCGATCTCGATCAGCCGCGCTCGGCTGAAGACATCGCCGCACTCTTCGCCTCGGATGCCATTCACCTCGCCGGCGGCCATACCGGCGGATTTCTCGAACGGCTGAAGCGAAGCGGCATGCTCGGGCCGCTCCGCGACTGGGCGCTGTCCGGCGGCATCCTCATCGGCGTCAGCGCCGGCGCCATCCTCATGGCTCCGACGATCGCGACCGATGCGCTCTTCATCGGTCTGAGACCCGAGGACCTATCGGATGGCGGCGCGCTCGACCTCGTGCCCTTCGCGTTCTTCCCGCATCTCAACGACGACGACACTTACCTTCCCGCGCTTCTCCGCTACAGCACGCATACGCCGAGGCCGATCGTTGCCTGCAATGACGGCGACGGCATCGTTGTGACCGGCGGGCGGATCGAGTGCATCGGGCGCCCACTCTGGATCGCCGGGGGAACCGTGCGTGCGCCGGGCGAGATCGCGTTCGACCGTTTCGCGATTTTGCAGATCTGACCGCACCCATCCCGTTGCGCGTCGCTAGAGCATGCTGCTTTCATTCGGAAGCATAGTTTCTGAGATAATTGGCGCATTCGGCTGGCGAGAAGGTGTCGAGCAATTCACCGGCCTTGCGCCATGTTGCCTCGACGGTCCGTGGGGCTGCTTTCCTGATGAGATGCTTGAGTTTGGCAAAGACCTGCTCGATGGGATTGAGGTCGGGGCTGTAGGGCGGCAGGAAGAAGAGGTGCGCCCCTGCGGCCCTGACGGCGCGACGGACGGCTTGTCCCTTGTGGCTGCCGAGATTGTCGAGGACGACGATGTCGCCCTTGGCGAGCGTGGGCACGAGGACCTTCTTGACATAGAGGGTGAAGAGCTCGCCGTTGATCGGCCCGTCGATGACCCAAGGCGCATCGATACGGTCGCAGCGCAAGGCGGCGATGAAGGTCAGGGTTTTCCAGTGGCCGTGTGGGACCGGCGCAGCGAGCCGCCGGCCGCGCGGCGCCCAGCCCCTGAGCGCCGCCATATTCGTCTTGATCCAGGGGTGAGTAGGCCGGAGGAGTTTCACCTGCCGGCCTCTCGCAGAACGGTGCGTGAACCTCTCGATTCACACCGCTCCCATCAGGTAAACGTGTTCGTTCCGAACGCCTGCCAGTGTACGAAGAGATCCCGTCTATCTCGGGCAAGTTGCCGCAGGAACTGCGAAGCCCGAGTTTTGTGGAACCGAAAGCGCTTGTACTTTCGCATGATCCAGGCCTTGAGCTTCCGATTGACATAGTCAGCCAGAGAGAACAGGGCCGAACGACTGAAGCGCCCATAATAGGCAATCCACCCCCGGAGGAGCGGATTGATCTGTTTGGCGATTTCAGCCAGCGTCCCCGGCGTTTGCCGCGGAATGTTCAAGCTCTTGATCGTGGCCCGCATCGATTTTAGCGCCGCCGGGCTGGCCGCTGGGGTGAAGCCGCAGAAGAACTCGTTCCGCTGTGACGTCGCCACCTGTCGCGGCCGGAACTGGTATCCAAGGAAGTCAAATTTGACAGCCGGATACATCGCTCGACGCCGATTATCTTTGCAGTAGACGATCTGGGTCTTGGTCGGATGCATCTCAAGTCCACATGCTGCCAGCCGGGCTTGAAGCTGGGCCTTGAGGCCCTCTGCTTCTTGCTCGCTCCGGCAGTGCACCAGACCATCGTCCGCATACCGACACCATGGAAGATCCGGATGTGTCCGGGTCATCCAGACGTCAAACGCATAATGCAGGAAGAGATTCGACAAGATCGGGCTAACCACGCCCCCTTGCGGGGTACCGCGCGTTCGCTCAATGACTTCTCCGTTCTTTTCCATAGGCGCGGCCAGCCATCTTTCGATGTAGAGCAGAGCCCAGTTGCATTTGACGTGCTTTCTGACCGCCTTTAGCAAGAGATCATGCGGAAGATTGTCAAACAGCCCTTTGATGTCGAATTCCAGAACCCAATCGTACTTCCAGCACCGCTGACGCGTCACCCCAACGGCATCCAGAGCCGATTTTCCCGGCCTGTACCCGTAGGAGTCCGGAAGAAAGAGGGAATCCAAATCCGGCTCAATCATCTGCTTGATCACCGTCTGCGCGATCCGATCGCTGACCGTCGGCACACCCAAAACCCTTTCCCCTCCAGTCTTCTTCGGAATGGAGACGGCGCGCACCGGCGGCGGAAAGTAAGTCCCCGAAGACATCCGATTCCAGATCTTGTAGAGGTTTCCTGCAAGGTCTTTCTCGAACATCTCCAAGGTCTCACCGTCCACCCCGGCTGCGCCACGGTTGGTTTTGACCGCTTTGTAAGCCTCATACACTCGCCGTTTCTCAATTCGAAACGGCTTGTCTGTCGTACCTATCGAAGTCATCCTGTTTCCAGTTGTTCCAAGCAATACGACCACCTGATCCGATCCCTTTGCTCCGGCCCCATTACAGAGCCCTCAACGCTCATACGGATCGGTCCGCCCCAGTCTCCTGCATCGGTACTCTCGCCTTGCGGTTTGCTCCGCTTGGGCTTCTCCCTTGGCATCAGGAGCCTGGTTCCTGCAGTTCCGCGTGAATGCCTGTGTCCGACTCACGCCCCCTCTACGCCGGTCGCCGCCCGCCCTGTCATCAGGCATCTGGCGGACTTGTCCCAGGATGATGAAACGGTCCTGGTTTCGACGACGCTTAAATTCATAACGACGCGTCTTCGGAGGGTTCACTTTCGTTCGTCTTTCGGACACCCACCTGCTCGGATCTCGTCCGAACTTTTCATCCGACGCTCACCACCACGGCTCTTTACCGCAGCAGCTCGGACTGGTTTGAGACCCGCTCCTGAAAGCCGATCCCGGGGGGCCGTCCCCCATCATTCACGCAGCTTTACGCTACGGTCTTAGTTCATGTTGAACTCCTTCCGCTGCTCTGCAGCACACTTTCATCGAGAAAGACCAGCCGACGGGCTTCGATCCGATGCTGGTGGGTCTTCCATCGCAGCCGCTTGCGGGCAATGTCCACTCGCGTTTGCTCAGCCGGCAGAACTGTTTTTTTTGAAGCTCAGGCCTTCGGCTCGAACAAAGACCCAAACCGCTCGACGGTCGGTCTTGATGCCACGTTCGGCCAATTCCGCCACCAATCCCCGTGTCGTAAACGGCCCGGATTGACAGCGTTCACGCAACCAGTCCGCCCGCTCGCCCGACAGGGTGCGCTTCTTGCGTCCGCCGACACGGCCGGGCTCAAGAGAGCCGGTCTCGGCAAGACGCCGCTTCCATTTTGAAACGCAGGAGGGAGCAATCGAAAGCGCGGCCGCGATCGACCGCGTCGTCTCCCCGCTACGCAATCGGGCCAGCGCCCGCTCCCGCAGGTCCTCGGAATAAGCTCGCGTCATCCATGCCGGCCATCCTCCCGGCATGGACAGGGAATCACATCCCAACTGATTTGCGAATCCCCGATTCCGGAAAAATGCAGCACGCTCTAAACCCGCCCCTGCCTCGAAAGTGCCATTCGATGAGCCAGCGCGTTGACCTGCATCATCGTCCGCAAGAGCCCTCTCTTGTCTCCGATCCTCGGGAATTGGAACCGGATTGCCCTGCCGGACGCCTGGCTGGTGGCCGGGGCAATCGCGCAGACCGTCTGGAACCATGCGTTCGGCTTTCCACCCGCTTACGGCATCAACGACATCGACATCGTCTATCTCGACGGCGCCGATCTTTCCGAGGATGCGGAGGCGGCGCATGCGACCCGGATCAGAAATTTATTCGCCGATTTGCCTGTCTCGATCGACGTCAAGAACGAGGCGCGCGTTCACCTCTGGTACGAGGAGAAGTTCGGCAGCCCGATCAAGCCCTATGCTTCGATCGAAGAGGCGATCGCGACATTCCCGACCACGGCCACTGCGGTCGGCATTCGCCCGGCCGGAGACGGGCTCGATATTTGCGCACCCTTCGGCCTTGGCGACCTGTTGGCCCCCATCGTGCGGGCCAACAGGAGACAGATCACACGCGAGATATACGAGCGGAAGGTCAACCGCTGGAGCGCTTTTTGGCCGGGCCTCCGGATCGAGGGCTGGGATATGACGGCGGATTGAACCGAGACTGCGACGCGTTTCGCCGGCGGCATTCGTCTCGCGGTCTCAAGCGGCGAAACGGCCGCCGATGCCGATATCCGCCGCCCGCGCGGCACCCGCGTGGCGTGGCGCGACCGCTCTTTTCCGCACCGGCAGCGGCGCTAAGGCGACGTTGCGCCTGCCCAGTTGCGCCTCTCCCGCGGTGATGCCGATGTCGGCGAGGCGCTCCGCGTCGAGTTCACGCAACTGCTGCAACTGCCGGTACCGCGACCGCGGCGAGGCGACGAGATAGAGACCGATTTCCCTGAACATGTCGAATACCCATGTCTTGTTCCTGATTATGGGCACAGTCTGCGCCTCGACATTCCACAAATGAAGGTTAGCATTCCTATTCAATGCATAAGGAAAACTTTGATATGGGTGCGCTCAACCTCGACTATCTCAGAACCTTCGCGCTGGTCGCCGATCTCGGCAGCTTCTCGGCCGCCGCCGAGCGGCTGGGGCTCACCCAGCCGGCGATCAGCCTGCAGGTGCGCGCTTTGGAAAAGCAGCTCGGCGTGCGCCTCGTCGAGCGTGTCGGCCGCACCGCACGGCCGAGTGCGGCGGGAGAGGAACTGCTGGCACATGCGGGCCGCATCGAAGCTGCAACCAACCAGGCCATCGAGGCGGTGGCCCGCCACGCCAAGGGCGTCCTCGGCCGCGTGCGGCTCGGCACCGGCGCCACCCCGTGCGCCTTCCTGCTGCCGCCGCTGCTCGCCGATCTCAAGCGCCGCTTTCCCGATCTCGACATCACGGTCACGACCGGCAACAGCGCCGACATCGTCAAGGCGGTGGACGAAAATCTGCTTGATATCGGGCTCGTCACCCTTCCCGTCACCGGCCGCATCTTCGACGTGGCCCCGCTTTTCGACGAACGCTTCGTCGCCATCGCCCCTCTGGGAACCGACCTGCCTGACAGCGTGACCGCCAAAACCTTGGCGACGTACCCGTTGATCCTCTACGAGCCGGGCGCCAACACCCGCCGGATCACCGACGAATGGCTGCTTTCGGGCGGCACGGACGTCAGACCGCTCATGTCGTTCGGCAGCGTCGACGCGATCAAGGAGATGGTCGCCGCCGGCCTCGGCGCAGCGCTCGTGCCGGAAATCGCGCTCCGCGCCGGGGATCGCGAGCGGCTGGAGGTGCGGCCGGTCACGCCACCTTTCTCACGCCGCTCCGCCCTCGTCCTTCGCCGCGACAAACGACTCGACCGGGCGCTGCGCGAAACCCTGGCGGCCTTGAGAACGCTGTCGGATCTGGACGAGGACGAGAACGCGCAGCATGGCCCGGAAACTCGCTAGAGATGCCGCACCTCGGCCGGGGGCTCGCGCCAGTTGTCGTTGAGCCCGTCGCAATAGGTCACGGGGGCGGTCACCAGCTCGTCGGTATCGACGCCGTCGAGGCAACGCGACGGTGATGTAGTAGTAAGGCCCGTTGGTCATGTTCGGCGCCTCGATGTGCACGGCGCCGCAATGGCTCCCGCTATAGGTCCTCAGCATCCGTTCCTCCCTTTCGGCCCGGACTATGCCACCGGTGCGATTGAAAATCTGCACCGCCACAATCACCGATCGGAAATCGGGTGGGCGCTGCCGTCCGCCGGCAGTAGTCAGGGCGCACGTCAACCAAGAGAAGGGATAAGTCCATGACCATGCTGCAAGACAAGATCGTGATCGTTACCGGTGCCTCGTCCGGCATCGGCCGCGCGGTCGCGAGGCTGTTCGCCGCCGAGGGCGCGAAGGTCGTCGCCAACGCCCGCGGCGAAGCACCGCTTTCAGCCGTCGTCGAAGCGATCCGCGAGGACGGCGGCGAAGCGATTGCCGTCAGTGGCGACGTCACCGAGGAAGCGACCCATATCCGGCTGGTGGAAGCGGCGCTGAAACAGTTCGGCGGCCTCGACATCGCCGTCAACAATGCCGGCTCCGTCGGTGCCGTCAGGCCGATTGCCGAAATCACCGCCTCCGAATGGCAGGAGACGCTCGCCGCCAACCTCACCTCCGCCTTCCTCGCCGCCCGCCACCAGATCCCCGCCATGCTGCAGCGTGATGGCGGGTCGCTGGTCTTCACCTCCACCTTCGTCGGCACCAGCGTCGGCATCCCCGGCATGGCCGCCTATGGCGCGGCGAAAGCCGGGCTGATGGGCCTCGTCAAGGGCATCACCGCCGACTATGGCGCAAGCGGCATCCGCGCCAACGCCCTGCTTCCGGGCGGCGTCGATACGCCGGCAGGCGGCAGCAAGGAGCAGAAGGAATGGGCGGCCGGCCTGCACGCGATGAAGCGCATCGCCCAGCCGGAAGAGATCGCCCAGGCCGCCCTCTTCCTGTCAGGCCCGATGGCAAGCTTCGTCTCGGGTGCGGCGCTCTTTGCCGATGGCGGCAACGCCGCGGTGAAGTGACGGGCGCCAAGGGCCCAACAGGCGCCAGGGCAGGCTGCCCTGGCGCGCCAATGCCGGCATCCGGAACAATCGCTTGTCCCCGGCAACCCTTCAGATCGGGATCTCCGTGGTCTCCTTGCCCGTGCGGATCACGAACGCGGTGTAATAGCGCGCGACATTGCTCTCCTCGCGGAAGAGCCGTTCAGTCAGCGCATCGAGCTCGTCCATGTCCTTGAGCCGCAGCATCAGCAGTGCGTCGGCCTCGCCGCTGACGCTATAGGCCTGGACGACCGCCGGCTCCTTGGCGGCCATGTCGAGGAAGCGGCGGACATATTGTTCGCCATGGCGCTCGAGCTCGACGGTGATGATCGCCTTCATTGTTCGGCCCGCCTTGGCCGGATTGAGAACCGCCACCACCCGGTCGATGACGCCCGTCTGATGAAGCCGCCTGATGCGGCGCAGGCAGCTTGACGGCGACAGGCCGACTTCGGCCGCAAGCTCGGCATTGGTGCGCGACGCATCCTGCTGCAAGAGCCTCAGAAGCTTGCTGTCGATCTTGTCCATCCCGGTTCCCCGTTGCAGCCTTTTGCAATTTTATTGCACGAACTCGCATATTTTGACCACAACTGCGAATGGCCTCGCGCTAGTCCTTGGACAGCCAGTCAAGGAGACACCGTCATGGCCGTTCTGATCATCCTCTACCGCAAGACGCTCGCCACACTCGAAGTCTATTGGGACCTCGTACGCATCATCGTCCCCGTGACGATCGTCACGCATGTGCTGCAGGAACTCGGGGTGATCAGGGCCGTCGCGCCCGCCTTCGAGCCGCTGATGACCGTGGTCGGGTTGCCGCCCGAACTCGCCTTCGCCTGGCTGACCGGCCTGCTTGTCGGCATCTGGGGCGCCGTGGTGGTCGTCTTCGCGCTGGTGCCGGTTTCGGAGCTGACGACCGCCGACATGACGGTCTTTTCGGCACTGATGCTGGTGGCTCATGCCATCCCGATCGAGCAGCGCATCATCCAGAAGGCAGGCCCGAGTTTCCTCGTCACGGGCGCGCTCAGGATTGGCGGCGGCCTCGTCTTCGCGGCGCTGCTGCACCAGGTCTTCGCGGTGACCGGATGGCTCGCCACGCCGCTGAACCCCACATGGATCCCGGTCAACGAGGGCTCGGGCTGGATCGCTTTCGCGCTCGGCACGCTGAAGACGCTCGCGACCATGCTCGTCGTGCTGCTCACCTTGAGCTGGACGATCGAGATCCTCAAACTCGTCGGCATCCTCGGCTGGCTGAACCGGGGCATGGCACCGCTCTTCCGCCTGGCCGGCATAAGGTCCGAGACGGTGCCGTTCACCGCCGTCGGCGTGCTCCTCGGCATATCCTATGGCGGTGCGCTCTTGATCCGCGAGGCGCGCGAAGCCAGGGTGGAACCGCGCCAGGTCTTCCTCGCCTGCGTCTTCATGGGCTTCGGCCACAGCCTCATCGAGGATACGCTGGTCGTCGTCGCCCTCGGTGCGGATTTCGCCAGCGTGTTCTTCGGCCGCCTGCTCTTTGCCATCGTGGCAACGGCCATGGTCGCCCGCGTCATCAGTTCCGCGCCGGACAGGGTGTTCTTCCGCTCCTTCTTCCGCAAGGAGGGTGGCGAACCCGCCCTGTCGGAGGCGTAGAGCATGCCGCGCAAAAATGTACTGCGGTCTTGCGTTACTCGGCCGCAACCTCTGCAGCCTGCGCCGGCCCCGCCATCCGTCCGAAGGCGGCGCGGTAGGCGGCGGGTGTCGTCGAAAGCTGCTGGCGGAAATGGTGGCGCAGCGTCTGGGTCGAGCCGAAGCCCGAGGCTTCGGCCACCTGCTCCATGCCGAGCGCCGTTTCCTCCAGCAATTGCCGGGCGCGGGACAGCCGCTCGGAAAGCAGCCAGCGCGCCGGCGTCGTGCCGGTCGCCGCCTCGAAGCGGCGCAGGAACGTGCGCTCGCTCATGCCTGCCGCCTTCGCCAGCACGGCGATCGAGAAATCCTCGCCGAGCCGTTCGCGCATGCGGTCGAGCAACGGCCCGAGCCGGGCGCTCTCATGCATGTCGGGCACCGCCCGCTCGATGAACTGCGCCTGGCCGCCGTCGCGATGCGGCGGCACGACGAGGCGGCGGGCGACGCGATTGGCGGCCTCGCTGCCGAAATCGCGGCGGATCAGATGCAGGCAGAGATCGATGCCGGCGGCACTGCCGGCCGAAGTCAGCACCGCGCCGCCGTCGACATAGAGCACATCCGGCACCACCTCGATATCAGGATAAAGCGCCTTCAGCTTGTCGGTATGGCGCCAGTGGGTCGTCGCCCTCCGGCCCGAAAGCAGGCCGGCCGCCGCCAGCACGAAGACGCCGGAACAGATGGAAAGGACACGCGCGCCGCGATCATGCGCCTCACGCAAGGCGACGCAGAGCGCCTCCGGTACCGGCTGGTCGGCGCCCCGCCAGCCGGGAACGATGATCGTGCCGGCTTCGGCCAGAAGCGCGATGCCGCCGTCGGCGACGAGGCGCACGCCGCCGGTCGCCCTAAGTTCGCCGGGATCGACAGAAGCGACGGCGAAGCGATACCAGCCCTCGCCCATTTCCGGCCGCGGGAGGCCGAACAGCTCGACGGCGACGCCGAACTCGAAGGTGCAGAGCCCATCATAGGCAAGCGCCACGACGAGCGGATTTTGAAGCGATGGGGTAGCGGAAAACGACTTTGGCATGATCTTGAGCATATATGGCAATGTTGCCAACTGCCAGTCCCCGCCAAGCGCTGCTACACGTCTCCTCGTCAACCCGCATGAACCCCTGAGGAGAGCCCGATGAGCATCGTCACCGAAACCCCCGCCGCTTCCCCCGAGATCGCCATTGCCCATTTCGCCAAGCGCCTCAGCGTCGAGACCGATTGCTCGGACGTCGCCCATGCGCTGAAGAGCGGCGAACAGGATTTCGTGCTGCTGCATGTGGTGGGTTCCGAAGCCGCCTATGCCCGCCGCCACGTGCCGGGCGCCATCCACCTGCCCCATCGCCAGATCAGCGCCGAACGCATGGCCGAGTGGCCCGAAGATACGCTCTTCGTCGCCTACTGCGCCGGCCCGCACTGCAACGGCGCCGACCAGGCGGCCCTCAAGCTCGCCCGGCTCGGCCGCCCCGTGAAGATCATGATCGGCGGCATCACCGGCTGGGAGGATGAGGGCCTGGCCTTCGCCACCGGCTCCGCGCCCGGTGAAGCGCAGGCCTTGCTCGCCGCCTGAGCCGGCGGTCAGACCACACGATTGCTTCGCGCGTCGCCAGACGCGCGAAGCCCGCCGCAGCACTTTGCAGCACCGCTGAGCTTGCCCCCGCCGGCATTCAGTAACCCGCGCCTGACGGATCACCCCTTTGCACGAGATGTCGAGATGCACGCATCACCCCTCGCCGTCCGCCCTTTCCAACGCCACGACGTGCCCGACGTGTTGCGGCTGATGCGCGGCCTTGCAATCTTCGAGGGCTACATCGACAAATTCCGCGTGACCGAAGCGGATCTGGTCGAACACGGGCTTGGCGACAACCCGCGCTTCGGCGTGCTGCTCGCGGAGCTTTGCGGCCGCACGGTCGGCATCGCCGTCCACTACGTCATCCCCTGGACCTACGACCTGAAGCCTGCACTGGTGCTGAAGGAACTTTTCGTCGAGGAAACAGCACGTTCCTCAGGCGCAGGCGCCGCATTGATCGCGGCTCTGAAGCGTCACGCGGCCATGATCGGCGCGCCGCGCATCAACTGGACGGTGCTGGCGAGCAACGACGCCGCCAAGCGTTTCTACCGGCGCGAAGGCGGCAGCCAAGATACGATCTGGGAGCCCTGGACGATGCCGGTCGAGGCCGTTCCGGGCGGCTGCGAAAGCTGAGGAGCCACCCGGCTATGCGGCCCGGAACGGCGCCTAACCCCCATCGAAGCCTCCATAACCCGCTTGGGCAGGCATCTTGCGGGCTTGCCTAGCCCTAATTGACTACTCAAATGCCTCTTAAATTTTATTGATTTCAGGCACCGCTTTTGTCACACTGTACCTGTAATTGCACACCGCATACATGCAATCTCCGGAAGAGTAGTGTGGTTGCGTTTTTATTGCCGTGCAATTGCTTTATTTGTTTTTATTGCGCGCTTGAGCCTCCGTTCCCCGCGGAGGCTCAATCATTTTGAAGAATAGGCAAAGGCAAAAGGCCCCGACCGTTTCCAGTCGGGGCCTTTTCTATTGACTGCCGCAGCGGCACTTCAGAGGCTACACCGCCCCTCAATGGCCGCCGAGCACCAGCGTCTGCACCGGCAGCATCAGCGCCTGCATGCGCAGGATCATCGCATGGACGAGACCCACGGTGTCGACCACGTGCAGATAGACCCAGCGGCCAGTGCTGATGTCGGGTGACTTGACCTTCTGCTGGTGATGTCGAAGATCGCTACAGCCTGAGGAGCCAGGTCTCCACCTTCCCTTTACCTTTAACTTCGATCGCGCCACGCGCCTCGAAAACAAACTGGCCTTGGAGCTGCTCGTAAACGGTGCGCGTCACCTGAACAGAATCCGGAACGCCCGCAGCCTCCATTCGGCTCGCGAGATTCACCGTGTCGCCCCACAAATCGTAAATGTACTTGCTCTTGCCGATGACGCCGGCCACCACCGGGCCGCTGTTGATGCCCACTCTCAGCTTCAAGGACGTGTTGTGTTCCAGCGCGTGCTCGCGGCTGATATGGATCATGCGAATGGCCATGCGCACCATGCGCTCGGCGTGATCGGATACAGGCTCGGGTAGGCCGCAAACCGCCATGTAGGCATCGCCGACCGTCTTGATCTTCTCAATGCCGAGATCCTGCGCCGCCGCGTCGAAACGGGTGAACAGCCCGTTGAGCAACGTCACGACATCATGCGGCGGCATGTTGGACGAAAGCTCGGTAAAGCCCACCAGATCGGCAAAGGCGACCGTGACTTCCGCGAACCCATCGGCGATCCGTTCCTCGCCGCCGCGCAGCCGGTTGGCGATCGGCGCGGGCAACACGTTCAGCAACAACTCCTCGTTCTCACGGTTCTTGTTTTCGATCACCACGTTCTTTTCGCGCAGGTCCTCAACCATGCCGTTGAAAGCCGAACAAAGTTGCCCGATCTCGTCACCGGTGCGAACCGGCACGCTGGTCTCGTAGTCGCCCGCGGCGAAGCGTTTCACGCCGGCCGTAAGCTCCCTAAGCGGCCCAAGCATCGCACGCGCAAGCCAGGCGGCTGCGGCGGTCAAGGCGAGCAATGCCAACCCGCCAACCACCATCAGATCCCGGCGCAGTTGGTCGATCGGCGCAAAGGCTTCGGCGCTGTCGATCTTGGCGACAACACCCCAGTTGACGCCGGCGATCGCAAGCGGCCCCCATGACGCGAGCGTCGGAACGCCGCGGTAGCCGACGATCTCACCTGTCCCCTCGACACCGGCGAGGGCGGCCCTGGTGGCCGCGGTCTCGATGCGCTGGTGCAGCACGGGCGTCCCGTAGCGCCGAATTTCCGCTATTTCCCCGTCCGTTGTGCCAACGGATTTGAGCTCGGCGAAGTAGCCCTCACGATCTTCATAGAATGCCCGTGGGCCTGAGCGAACCAGATAGTCAGGCCCGACGAGGTAGGCTTCCCCGCTCTCACCGAACCCCTCCTGCCGCCAGCGGCGGTTCCCGGTGACGACCTTGTCGATCTCCTCGTTCGACAATTGCGCAACCAGCACCCCGATGACTTCGCCGCGGTCGATCACCGGCGCGGTCATGAAGGCGATGGGTGCACCGCCAGAGGGCGCGTAAGGAGCGAAATCTTCGAGGCAAATTGCGGATCGATCGGCACTTTCCGCACATCTGGCAACGGCTGTGGCGACATTGGAGCGACGGTATGAGCCGAATTGAAGAGACGCGGTGAAGTCCACCTCCTTCTGCACCGTGTAGATCAACCGTCCCGTCTTCGGGTCCGCCAACATGAAATCGAAGAAACCAACCGTGTTGGCCGCTGCGCGCAACAGCGGGTGGTAAATGGCGTGCAGTCGGCTGTAGTCGCTCCCGTCGCCAGCATCGTCGACGAGCTTCCGCCTCTCCGGCGGGTTCGGATTGGTGACGACATAGTGGTACTGCAGATAATATGCGGCGGTTCCGACCGGAAGATAGTCGGCCAGCGCCGGCTCCCTGCCCAGAACCCGTGCCATCTGCGGGATGAAACTGTCAACGTACCAGTTGCTGACCTTCTCCCGCAGACCGGACGGCAAATCTTGCTGATCGAGCCGGTCCACAGCGCCACGAAACTCTCGCGTTGCGTCGACCACCATCTTCGAGGTGGCAAGCAGCCGCAACTCGCTCTGGATTGTTCGGAAGTAGGTTTCGACCTGGCGAACCTTGTTCTGGCGGGCCGCCGTGAGATGATCAAAAATCACCGCTTCGATCGCATCACGGGCGCGGAAATAGCCAAGCACCGCTGTGACCAGGAGAGCGGTCGCGCCAAGCAGAACGAGAACACTGAAGAGCTTTGCAGCCAACCCGAAAGACGCAGGGCGCGATGGGGAGACCATATCCGTCGACGATTTCATTCACCCTATCCCACGACGCGAACTGCCCCAGATAATGTCAACGTTTACGCGCCATGCAGATGCTGTCGTAACCTGTGGGATTAAGTTAAACCTAGGCTATACCCAGTGTAACCGTTTGCAAGCGCGTTCTGGATTCCGATGATGCCAGCTTCAGACCTCGATGCGGGCAAGTCCCTTCGCGACGGCAACCGCCGCGCGACGCGGCTCTTACCGCTAATCCGGCAATGAGCGGCTTTCGGGTGGGCGCCGGCCGGGTTCAGAAACCCGGCCGGCTTGTCTTTGCGGGTTTAGTGCCCGCCGAGCACCAGCGTCTGCACCGGCAGCATCAGCGCCTGCATCCGCAGGATCATCGCATGGACGAGGCCCACGGTGTCGACCACGTGCAGATAGGCCCAGCGAAGCGTGCTGATATCGGGCGACTCCAGTTCGTCGTGGCTGTTGGTATAGGCATTGGCGATGCAGCTGCTGCCGGGCGGAACGTCGTCGAGCACGCCGGGATAGAGCGGCTCCATGAAGACGGTCAGCGTGCCGGGCTGCGAGATCTGCGTGATGTCGATCAACTGGTCGCTGGCGCGCACCTGGCCGGCGGCAATCACCTCCTGCACCTCGGTGACGACCAGCGGGATGATGGTGAACGGCTTGCCGACGCAGGTCGCCTCGCCGATCATGCCGACCTTCATCACCTGCGTCTCGATCTGGCCGAAGCCGGCAATGAGCCGCGCCCGGCCGGCAGTCTCGGGCACGAGAACGCCCGCCGGCCGCAGCAGCGGATTGACCACTTCGCCGACCCGGAGCGTGAACTGCTGCAGCGTGCCGGACACGCCGGCCCTGACCGTGGCCTTGGCAATATCGACCTCCGCCTCCTTCAGCGCCGCTTCGGCGCTCGCCTTCTGCGACGGCAAGAGCGAAGCGAGCTTGGTCTCCAGCGTCTGCTTGTTGGACTGGGCGGCGGTCAGCGCACCCTTGCTGCCCTCGAGCGCGACCTGCCGGCGTTCGATCTCGCGCCGCGCCACGACATTGGGGTTCAACCGATTCAATTCGACCTGGGTGTCGTACTCGTCCTGGGCCTGCTGCACGGCCGCCTGCGCCTGCACGATCGCGCCATCCGCAGCGATGAGCTCGGTGCGGGCGACGGTGATCTCGGCCTCGACCTCGGCGATCTGCCGGCGCGCAACCTCGGCGGCGGCTTCCTCCTCCGAGCTGTCGAGCTTGAACAGCGGCTGGCCGGCCTTCACCTTCTCGAAGGTGGTCACGTAGATCTCCGAGACGCGCCCACCCGTCTCCGGCAGGACCGCGACCGTGCGGAACGCCGCGGTAACGTTCTTCGTCGACGGATGGAAGTAGAAGATCAGCGTGATCAGCGAGATCGTCAGGATGATGCAGGCGGTGATGCCCCAGCGCAGCTCGAACCACACCGAATAGATCGTGATCTCCTTGCCGAACCTCTTGCCCTGGACATAGCGGCGGAAGAGATAATCCGGAAGGATCGTCAGCATCGAGCAAAGCATGAATTCGAACATGGCTCAGGCCTTCCCTTCCATCGACGGCTGATCTGCAGGCGCGGCCGGATGGCCCGCTGCCGGGTCGGGCGCGGCCGGCGCCGGTTCGGTTGCTGCATCCACCTTGCCGGCGATCCGCTCCAGCGAGCGGGCGACCGACGCCAGCGGCGACGAAAAGTCCGGCAGGTCGATCAGCGCCAGAATCAGCGCCGCGATCCAGAAGATGTTGTTGTGCGTGACCAGCGAGATCAGCCCCAGCACCGCCACCAGCTCGTATTGAACCTTGTGGCTCTTGTGCGCCATGGTTTCCGGCAGCGAATGCAGCCGGAGATAGAAAGTGCCAAGCGCGAAGATCGCCAGAACCATGAAGATGACGACCACGTTGAAGAGCACGTCGCTCTGTCCCGGCGCTGTGATGAACGCCGGCAAATGATGAATTGCAGTAGGATGGACGGCCTCAGACATTACGCCTCCACAAATCGGATCGGACCAGGAGAATCGCACATTAGCACACCCCCAATAAACGCAAACAAACATTGCACGTCAGCCGCAACTTGACCTTGCGGGACCGTGCGTCTAAGCAAATCAGGGCTGCGGTACTGCGCGTCTTATCAGATGCGCAAAGCACTGTAGCACTTTGAATTGCTGCATGTTTCCTTTAACCGGCTACGATTGAAGGACATGCAGTAGCACGCTGAAATGCCGGAGGTTTCGAGCAGGATCCTCGGCGGCATGCTGTTCCCCCGGTAACCGCAGCCGATGCCCGCTCGCCCTATCGCGCGACACAGACGGCCGCACGCGCCGTCCATTGCCTGAAGGAGACCACGATGGCTCAAAACATTTACGACAAGCCGGAGTTCTTCGAAGGCTACAGCCAGCTCGGGCGCTCGCTGCACGGGCTTGCCGGGGCCGCCGAGTGGCCGGCGATCCGCGCCCTGCTGCCGGATCTCTCAGGCAAGCGCGTCGTGGATCTCGGCTGCGGCTTCGGCTGGTTTTCCCGCTTTGCCCGCGAGGCCGGCGCCGCTCACGTGCTCGGCCTCGATCTTTCCGAGAAGATGATCGCCCGCGCCCGGGCCGACACGTCCGATGCGGCGATCGAATACAAGATCGCCGATCTCGATGAGCTCGAACTCCCCGAGCAAGGCTTCGACTTCGCCTATAGCTCGCTCGCCTTCCACTATGTCGAGGATTTCGCCCGGCTGGTCGCCACCATCCACCGGGCGCTCGTTCCCGGCGCGCATTTCGTCTTCACCATCGAGCACCCGATCTACATGGCCTCGTCGAATCCCGGCTGGCGCCTCGAAAACGGTGAACGCACCTGGCCGGTCGATCACTATTCCGAGGAAGGACCGCGCACCACCGACTGGCTGGCGAAGGGCGTGATCAAGCATCACCGCACCATCGGCACGACGCTCAACACGCTGATATCGGCGGGCTTTGCCATCCGCCACGTTCAGGAATGGCGCCCCACGGAAGCGCAGATCGCCGAGATCCCGGCGCTCGCCGAAGAAGTCGACCGGCCGATGATCCTGATCGTGAAGGTACAGAAGTAACCGAAGACGGCGGCCTATGCAGCGGCCGCCGTTCACCGCCTACCCCTTTTCCTTCAGCGTCTCCTTCTGGGTGATCAGCCGGGCGCTGTGCTGGCCGCTCAAGTAGGTCCAGAACCAGCTCCAGGCGACGGCGAAGCGGCTGCGGGTGCCGATCAGGAAGTAGATGTGGGCGATGCCCCAGATCCACCAGGCAAGCGCGCCCTTCAGCTTGAAGCGGCCGAAATCGATAATCGCCGCGCGCCGGCCGATGGTGGCGAGGCTGCCCTGGTGGCGATAGCGGAAATCGCCCGGCGGTTTGTCGCCGGCAAGCCGCGCGCGGATGACGTCGGCGACATAGGCGCCCTGTTGCTTGGCGGCCGGCGCAATGCCCGGCACCGGCTTGCCGCCATCATAGGTGACGGCGGCCGTGTCGCCGATGACGAAAACATCCCTGTGCCCGGGGGCGGTGAGATCGGCGCTAACGATCGCCCGGCCGGCCCGGTCCGAGGCGATGCCCAGCCAGCGGGCGGCGGGTGAAGCCTGGACGCCCGCGGCCCAGACGAGCGTGCGGCTGGCCACGAACTCCTCGCCGATCATCACGCCCTTTTCGGTGCAGGATGTTACCGGCGTGCCGGTGCGAACCTCGACGCCGAGACGTTCCAGCTCCTCGACCGCGTAAACCGAGAGATCCTCGCTGAAGGCAGCGAGAATGCGCGGCCCTGCCTCGACGAGGATCACGCGGGTTTGCCGCGTATCGATGCGGCGAAACTCGTCCGGAAGCGTGCGATGCGCCATCTCGGCGATGATCCCGGCAAGCTCGACGCCCGTGGGACCGGCACCGATAATGGTGAAGGTCAGCAGCGCATTGCGCACGGCTGGGTCTTCTTCCAGCTCGGCGCGCTCGAAGGCGGTGAGCACGCGGCGGCGGATCGTGGTGGCGTCCTCGAGCGTCTTCAGGCCTGGCGCGAACGGCTCCCATTCGTCATGGCCGAAATAGGCATGCGTCGCCCCGGTCGCCAGCACCAGCGTGTCGTAGCCGATCCGCTTGCCGTCCCTGAGGACGACCGCCTTTCCGGCCGCGTCCACATCCGTCACCTCGCCGAGAAGCGTCGTCACTTCCGGCCGGTCGCGCCAGAGCGTGCGGAGCGGCCAGGCGATTTCCGAGGTCGCAATCAGCGTCGTCGCGACCTGATAGAGCAAGGGTTGGAAGAGATGATGATTGCGGCGGTCGATGAGGGTGATCCGAACCGGTGCGCCGGCGAGCCCTTTGACGAGCTGCACCCCGCCGAACCCACCGCCGACGACGACCACGTGATGCCTGTCCTGCATGTTTCTTTCCAGTCGGCTGCGCAACTGGCCTTCCGTTTGGACATGCCACAACATTGGGGTTGCAGGCGGCAAGGACAAGCGCAACCGCGTCATGTCACCCTTGCAAAATGTCAAGAACGGCGGCGATCAGAGCCTTCTCGCGAAGGCGATCTCCTCCGCCGCATCCACCAGCACGATCTCGTCGCCGAGCGACCACTCGGCCGCGCGTGCGGCCAGGCGCGCAGGCACCATCGGCGAACGGCCGGGCCCCGGCGGCACGTCGTAGGTGGCGTGTGCATCGTTGGCGAGGATCACCGAGAACCCCCTCGCCATCGCCGTGCGCGCCGTCGCCGCCAGGCACATTTCCGAGAGCATGCCGCAGATCGCAATCGTTTCGATCTCCCGCGCCCTGAGCAGGCCTTCGAGGTCGGTGCCGTCGAAACCGTCGTCTTTCAACTTGCGAACCACGGCTTCGCCAGCCTCCGGCGGAAAGAAGAGCCGCCAGCCGTCGGCGTCCGGCTCATCGAGCGCGCCTTCCGGCCCGTCATTCTGCAGGAAGATCACCGGCACGCCTGCCGCGCGCGCCTGTCGCAGCAGAAGGCCGACTGCGCGCTGGAGGTCGACATGGCCGGGCACGGCATGGGGCCCGGCTATGAAGGCGCGCTGGACATCGACGACCAGCAACGCATCCGCAGCGTCGTCCTTGCCCGCTGTGCCTGCCTCTATCGACATCTCGCCCGCCATTCTGCCTCACTCCGCATAGTCGACCGGCACCGCCGTGCCGCTCTTCAGGATTTCCATCGAGATCGAGGCGGAGACGTCGAAGAGTTCCACCTTGCGCACGATCTGCTTGTAGACCACGTCGTAGTGCTCGACGCGCGGCAGCACGACCTTGACGATATAGTCATAGTTCCCCGTCAGCCGATGCACCTCGACGATCTCCGGAATGTCGCTGATCGCCCGGCGGAAGGTCTCGATCCATTCGTCCGAATGGTGCGCCGTCTTGATCAGCGCGAAGACGGTCGTCGGCACGCCCATGCGTTCGCGGTCGAGCACGACGATGCGCCTGCTGATATAGCCCGCCTCCTCCAGCCGCTGGATCCGGCGCGAACAGGCAGACAGCGAGAGGTTCACCCGCTCCGCCAACTCGCCAACGGCAACGCTTGCATCCTGCTGCAGCAGCCCAAGCAGCTTCCTGTCCCTCTCGTCGAGCACGCCGATCCCTCCAGCCATTGCCAATCACTGCGCCATATCTTTGCACATCTATGATCCCTCGCGCAATTAATTCGCGTCAAGGCATATTTTCCCTTCCAACAAAGCGAACCGCTCCACCGTGATTTGCCGCATAGTTTTCTCCATCGAACAATGGCTGCGCTCAGCGCGGCAACAGCGGCAGAGAGGAATGGTTATGCGCAAGATCGGTCTCATCGGCGGCATGAGCTTCGAAAGCTCGGCGGTCTACTATCGGATGGTCAACGAAGCCGTCCGCGAGCGTCTGGGCGGGCTGCATTCGGCCGAGGTGCTGCTGCACTCCGTCGATTTCCAGTCGATCGTCGACCTGCAGAAGGCCGGCCGCTGGGAGGACGCCGCCAGGCGGCTTGCCGATGTCGCCCGCGGTCTGGAAGCGGCCGGCGCCGACTGCGTGCTGATCTGCACCAACACCATGCACCTGATCGCCGACGCCGTGCAGGCCGCCGTCGACATTCCGCTGATCAACATCATCGACGAGACCGCCGCACGTCTCAAGGCCGCCGGCAGCCGCCGGCCGTTGCTGCTCGCCACCCGCTACACCATGGAGCACGGCTTCTATGCCGAGCGCATGAAGAGCCACGGCATCGACATCATGGTGCCGGATGCGGACGGCCGCACGCTGACCCACAATGTCATCTTCGACGAACTGTGCGCCGGCAAGGTGCTGCGCTCTTCCCGCAGGGCGCTGATCGACCTCATCGACAAGGCGGAGGCGGAAGGCGCCGACGCCGTCATCCTCGGCTGCACCGAGATCTGCCTGACCCTCGACCCCAGGGCCCTGCCGCTGCCAGGCTTCGATTCCACCGCGATCCATGCCGAAGCGGCCGTGGAGTTCGCACTTGAGCGCGCGTCGCTGGCGCGGGCGGCTTGAGCGCCGGCGCTCGAGCCTCGGAGGTACCTACGAGGGGACTGCAAAGCCCACCCGATCGGCTTTAGCGCGTCTTCCTTCGTCGCCAGGAGCCCGAGCATGCTGGTCCAATGTAGAAGCCGCAACACCCCTGAACCCCGTCATCCTCGGGCTTGATGTTCCGTCCGGGGATGACTTAAGGGTTGCTCACAAGCGGCCGCAGGAAGATGCGCTCATAGCTGATGAACGGCGGGTCGTCCGCGAAGCGCGCATTGGCCGCAATGCCATCCGGATCCTTGGCAACCTCCCTGCGATAGCGGTGGTAAGCTGCCTCATCCGGAAACGTGAACAGCGCGATGGCGATATCGCCCGCGCCCTCTTCGCCCACACCCGGAAAACTCGTGCCGACGCCCTCGGGCTTTTCGCGCGGGATGAAATAGCCGTGATGGGTTCCGCCGTGACGTTCGATGAGCGTCGTCCAGGTTCGCGCATAGGCCTCGAACTCCGCCATCCAGCCTTGCGCGAGCCGGTAGCGGATTTCGCAGGTGACGGGACCATCCGGCATCAGTCTTCATCTCCCTTGTATCCGGATTTCGGGCCGCGAAGGCCGATGCAATTGCCCCACGGATCGCGCACCTGGCACATCCAGAGCCCCTCCTGTATCGCCATCGGTCCACGATAGAGCGAGGCGCCGACCGTTTCGAAATGCTTGAGCGCCCGGTCGAAATCATCGACAGCCCAATAGACGACCGAGCCTGCGGCACCGTTCGCCACCTTCTCATCCGCCTGGACGATTTCGAGATCGATGGTGCCGATCCGCAGATAGGCGAAGTCGAACGCCTGAAGCCATTCGCGTTCGGCATGCGGGAAAGCACGCTGATACCAGGCCGTGGCCGCTTCCGTGTCCGGAACATGCACCAGAATGGCCGCCACGCTATCGGTCATCGCAATTTCTCTATCCGCCGGCCGAATCAATGACCGTGTCGTCATGCTTTAGCGCAGGATTTATCCCTGACTAAGTCCAAGACGACCGAAAAGTGGATCGCAATGAGTGCTCGACGCACTAGCGACCAGCAAGATCCTAGGTTGAACCTTGCATATGGACTCTCGACAGAATTCCAATATTGTCGACCAAAATTCAACTTTAAAGGGAGAGACGAATGCCGGACGACCAGAACAGAACGACTGAGGCAGAGTTTTCCGAAGCTGTGCTGCAAATTCTTGTTGACCAAGCAAATGGCCAAGCCAGCTTCGCGAGGCTAATCGCCGAAATTCCGGACGTTCTGTCACTCACGACCGAGGATCGTGTGGGGTCGGACACTCACCCCAATGAGGAGGTCTGGGAACAACGAGTGCGTAACATCAAATCACATAAAAAAAGCGAAGGTAACTTTATTGCAGAAGGCTACCTCGAAGAGGTGCCCAATGGTCTTCGGATCACAAATGCCGGGCGCAATCGCGTCGCAAATCATAGATAGTCGTTGCAGCGCTCGAGGCGGCGACGGCATGGCGGTACCCATGCCAGCCGTGGGTGCGGATCAACTGCTGCCTTGTCCCACACAAACCACGCATAACCTGTGGCCGTCGACGCTTTCGCGTCTACGCGCCCTTTGATCATAGGGACGCGCTCTGAGAACTGCGCAAATGTGGTCGGCGGCTCGCCGCGAAAGATGCTCTCATATCGACCGACACTCTCTAAGAAAACCGTTCTAGCGAGAATTGCTACTCCTCGGCGCGCTACTACCAGTGCTCTTGCGACGAACTCCTCAGCAAGCCTGAAAGGCGGGTTTGTAATTACCCAGTCGTGCGACTGCGCCTCATATGGATAGGTTAAGAAATCGCGAACAGGCGCGAAGCCGTAGGCAAAGGCGTCCGCCGAATCAACGCGAGCGAAGTATTCGGAGAGCGGCCGAGACATGTAGCCCCGACCCGCAGCCGGCTCGAGGCAAGATAGGCCCTTGACAGCAGTAGGCGTTAGGACGTGCTCGATGAGCGCGCGTGTTGCCCATGGCGGAGTAGGAAAATCGTCCGGGCTATCTGCCGCCTCATGCCTCTGGGCCATAACAGCATGCGACGTGTTCTGCATTTTGCTCTCCCAGATGCCAACGGCGGCGAATCTCTACATACTTGGGCCAGATTTGGTTAACTTTTCTATATAGGCAAATTAGAACGGGCGCTAATCTCCCCCAGCAATCCTAAGAACGCCGCAACCAGCAGCAAAAAGCCGACTATTCAACAGGAAATCGCTTCCGTCTCAGCGCCCGGCCAGGCCTGGCGCTGAACCGGATACCAATCGCATTCGCCAAGCCCGGCCGGCGCGAAGGGGTCGATCAGCGTGCCCGAGACGATCGAGGCGAGCAGCGCCTGCATCGGCGGCGTGCGGGCGATCGTGGCGACCAGCCGGTCGCGCAGCCAGGCAAGAAGCGTCGAGTCCGACTGGTAGAAGGGCGTGAAGGCCAGCGAGAGAAGCTGGAACAGGGCGACGTGATTGCGGCGCGCGGCGGCATAGGCAGCAAGGGCGGCGTCGAGGTCCGGCGCGCGGTCGAGCGCATGCGCCAGCGCCGCCACGTCGAGAAGCGCCATATTGGCCCCCTGCCCGAGCTGCGGGCTGGTCGAATGGGCGCTGTCGCCGAGGAAGGCGATGCGGCCGGAAACGGGCGGGCGCATGGTGCGATGGGCATAGCGCGCCAGCGTCAATTGTTCCCAATCGGCGATCTGATCGAGCAAGGGCGCACAATCCGGCCAGTAGTCGAGGATGTGCGTCTTCCAGCGGCCGAGCCCGGCCTCCCGCACCCGGTCCGCATCTGCCACCTTGAGGCTCCAGAAGAAGGCGACGCGCTCCTTCTCGCCGACCCGCGCCCTGCCCGCCGGCAATAGGCCGATCATCACCCGCGCCTGATCGTAGCGCTGCACCAGCGCATGGCGGTCATGGACGAGCCCGTCGCTGTCGAGTGTCGCCCAGAAAGCGCCATAGGTCAGTTCGCGCACCTTGGGCGCCACGGATGAGCCGGCCGAAAGCGTCGAGCGCGCGCCGCTCGCATCGATCACCAGATCGTAGGCGCCCGCTTCTCGCCCTTCGGCATCGAGGAGAACGGCCTTGTCTGCTTCCACCCTCGCGCCCGTCAGCGTGACGCCGGTCCGGACCGTCAGGCCGGCGCCGCGCACCGCGTCGTGCAGCGTGTTGAAGAGCGCCGCCCGCTGCACCGCCAGCCCGAAGCGGCCCCCGGCCAGCGCGTCATAGCGCACGTCGAGAACGGTCCGTCCGGATTTCGCATCGGCGCCGTAAAGCCGGTCGATCCGGCTGCCGAGGGCAAGTATCGGCTGCAACAGGCCGAGCGCGTCGAGCACCGTCAGTCCCGTCGGTTGCAGCATCAGGCCGGAACCGACGGGCGACGCCTCTTCGAAACGCTCGAGAAGCTCCACCCGATGGCCACGCCGGGACAGCATCAGTGCCGCCGCAAGCCCCGCCGGGCCGGCGCCCGCAATGCCGATATCAAGTGTCTTCATGATTCCCCAGGGATGACGCAGGTGATTGGCGAAACTATAGGGAAAATCAAGGCGCTAGGGCAAGCGGTGGCCGAGCCGTACCCGCGCGGCATAGTGTGGCACGCCCCTCATCCGCCTGCCGGCGCCTTCTCCCCGCAGGCGGGGCGAAGGAGATTCGCGGCACCCGCTCGCTTCACCCTCGCCCCCAAACTGTGGCGCCACTTGTCCCAGCAATAGGCACCCGCGAGTTTGCCCTGACCGCGCCTCTGTTCGGCAACGCCGCCTTCGTCCTCGTCCCCTCTCCCCGCAAGCAGGGAGAGGGTTAGTCCTCGGGTTAAACCCGAGGAGAGGGGCAAACCCCGCCAACGATAGCCGGAAACGAGAGATGAAGGCGCGCGACAGGAGCAAGCAAATTGCCCGGGCGAACTCCGCCACCGCAAGCAAGCGCACCTCACGCCTCCGCGTCGTAAACCTTGCGCGCCGCCCGAATGGCCCCGTGGTTCTCCACCGACCAGTCGACGAAATGCTTGAGCAGGCCGAGCAGCGAACGGCCGAGGTCGGTCAGCGCATATTCCACGCTCGGCGGCTGGGTCGGGTAGACGGTGCGGTGGATATAGCCGTCGCGCTGCAGGTCGCGCAGCGTCTGGGTCAGCATGCGCTGGGAGATGTCGGGGATCAGCCGGCGGAGCTGCGAGAAGCGCAAGGGACCGTCGGCCAGCGACAGGATCATCAGCGAATTCCACTTGCCGCCGATATTGTCCATGACATCGCGCACCGGACAGTTCTCGACGTCCATCGGAACGCCGCAGACCATTGCCACGCGCTTGCCCTTCAGTTCGCCGGTCAGCCTGTTCATAGGCGGTACCCTTCCTGTTACCACAGCAGAAAAAACTGCCTCCTTTACAGCTCTACCGAGATTACGGGATAAGAGCAAGTCTCAAAAAGAGACCATGTGCCGGCGCTTCCTCCCAAGCGACCGGCATCTGAGGAAAGGCGGGTGCTCTCCCGCCCATCCCGTCTCAGGTTTAGAGGAAAAGGAAAAAGACATGTCCGAAACATTGCTCGTCACCGGCGCAACCGGCCAACTCGGCAAGCTCGTGCTCGACCAGCTTCTCGGCTCCGGCGTCGAGCCGGCCCGCATCATCGCCACCAGCCGCGACACGGCGAAGCTTGGCGATTATGCCGCCAAGCGCGTCAAGACCCGCGTCGCCGACTTTGACGATCCCACCTCGCTCGAAAACGCATTTGCCGGCGCCGACCGGATCCTGATCATCTCGACCGACGCGCTTGACCAGCCGGGCAAGCGCCTGAAGCAGCATCTCGCGGCCGTCGCCGCCGCCAAGAAGGCCGGCGCCAAGCACATCCTCTACACCTCGATGCCCAGCCCCGAGACATCGGTCATCCCCTTCGCGCCCGATCATCTCGGCACCGAGAAAGCCATCAAGGCAACCGGCATCCCCTACACCATCCTGCGCAACGGCTGGTACATGGAAAACCTGTTCATGGCGCTGCCGCATGCGCTCGAAACCGGCCAGTGGTATTCCTCGTCCGGCGAAGGTCGCCTCGCCCACATCGCCCGTGCCGATGCCGCCAAGGCCGCCGCCGCAGCACTTGCCTCGAGCACGAACGAGAGCCGCACCTATACGCTGACCGGCGGCGAGCAGCGCTCGACCGACGAGATCGCCGCCCTTGTCGCCAAGGCGACCGGCAAGCCGCTCGATGTCGTGCATATCTCGGACGAAGCGCTGGCGGGCGGACTGAAGGGCGCCGGCCTCCCGGACTTCCTCATTCCGATCGTCGTTTCCTTTGACGCCAACACCCGTGAGGGCCACATCAACATGGTCACGAACGACGTGACGTCGCTGACGGGTGCGACGCCGGTGAAGCTCGGCGCTTTCCTGGAAGCGAGCAAGGCGCGGCTTGCCGGCTGAGAAAACCGCGTGAAACGAAGGGAGCCGGCGGCATGCCGGCTCTCGGCCCGCCCCATTTCCAGCATCGCTTGAGACGATCTAGCGTTTGGCCTCTACCGGCGCGGCATCTGCCCGCACCGCGAACTCCGCCAGCACAAGCGCGCTGATGCCGGCGATGAAGAACCCGGCGGACAGATTAAGCGTCGTCCCATCGTAAAAGGCGCCCATAGCGACCGCGAACAGCGTGGCGATCAGGCTCGATCCGGAGGCGATCAACGAGGCACCAAGGCCCGCAACCTGACCCAGCGAGCGCATGGCCATGGCGTTCAGGTTGCCGAAAAGCACCCCGATCGCAAAGAAGGCCGCAAAGCCGAGCACCATCAGCACCGTGAGCGGCGGCCGGCCGGCCCAGGACGCCGATACTGCCAGCATGGCAAACCCTGCCGCCGCCAATCCCAGGAAGCCATAACGCGCCATCGCCTCCGAACCGAAGCGTTGCACCAGCTTCGCATTGAGGAACGAGGCAAGCCCGATGCCTGTGGCCAACGTCGCAAAATAGAGGGGGAAAGTCTGCCCGATCCCGTAGGCGTCGAAGAAGAGGTCGGCCGCCGTGCTGAGATAAAGGAGCTGCGCGCCGAAGACGAGCCCGGTCGCCAGGATCAGAAGCGTCACGCGCCGGTTCGAGAGGATACGCCGTCCGTTCGATACGAGAAGCCGCGGGCGAAAGGGGATGCGCTTGTCTGTCGCCAATGTTTCCGGCTGCCGCATCACCAGCCACAGTCCGAGAAAGCCCGCTGCCGCGAGGTAGACCGCAAAGACGCTGCGCCAGCCACCGACGGCGATGATCCCTTGCGCAAGCGTCGGGGCCAGCATCGGCACGAGAATGAAGAGCGTGAACATGAAGGACATGACGCGCGCCATGGCATCGCCTTCGAACTGGTCGCGGATCATCGCCCGCGTCGCGATCTTCGGCCCGGAGACGCCGACGCCCTGAAGGAAGCGGCCGAGGATCACCATCTCGAGCGAGCCCGCCACCAGGGCAACGACCGTCCCGACGGCATAGACGCCAAGCCCCAGAACCAGCGCCTTCTTCCGCCCCATTGCATCGGAAAGCGGCCCCAGCAACAGCTCTCCAAACGCCATGCCGAGAATGAAAAGGGAGATGACGTGCTGGGTGGAAAGTGGCGGCCGGACGCCGAGATCGGCCCCGATCTGGCGCAAGCCCGGCAAGAGCGCATCGATGCTGATCGAGGTCAGCGATGTGAGTAGCGCATAGAGAACGATGCGCTCACGGAAACTGGTGGGGAATGTCATTGGCCGCATAGGAGAGAGAGAGAGGATTGGCCCTACCTGTAGCAGTCTTGCCGCAAGTCTGCACGCGCCAGTCGCAAGACCGCCCGCAAAACTCTGGTTTTTGCAGAAGATATTTGCGACCGACGTTGACGACGAAGAGATCCTTCGAGGCATCTCTCGGGGACGCAAGGCACGCCGCGCAAACAGAGGCGCAGACGTCGCCTCAGACCTCCTGCCCGCAGGCGCGGCGGAAGCGGCGTACCGTTTCGGCCATGCCGTATTCCAGCGCATCGGCCGTCAGCCCGTGGCCGATCGAGACTTCGGCAAGATTGGGGATGTGCCGGGCGAGCAGCGGCAGGTTGGCGACCGTCAGGTCGTGCCCGGCATTGACATCGAGCCCCAGGCTTGCAGCGATCGCAGCCGTGCGGCCGAGTTCACCGGCAATCTTCTCGGCCTTGGCCGGATCGTCATAGCAGCCGCCATAGGGGCCGGTGTAGAGCTCGATACGGTCGGCACCGGTCTCCTTGGCAATCCGCAGCGCCTCGGCATCTTCGTCACCGTCGGCAAACAGCGAAACGCGAAAACCCTTCTTCTTCAGCCGGCCGACGACATTGCCGAGCAGGTTGTGGTTCTTGCGGAAATCCCAGCCGTGGTCGGAGGTCGCCTGCGCCGGATCGTCGGGCACCAGCGTCACCTGCTCCGGCCGGTGGGCCTCCACGAGGCCCAGGAACTCCTCGTTCGGATAGCCTTCCATGTTGAATTCCGTCTCCGGAAACGCCTCGTCGATCAGGTCGCGGATCGGCTGCAGATCGGTGAAGCGGATGTGGCGCTGATCGGGACGCGGATGCACGGTGAGACCGGCGGCCCCCGCTTCAAGCGCGATTCGGCCAAGCGCGGTGACGGAGGGCCAGGGCAGATCGCGCCGGTTGCGAAGCATTGCGACGGCATTCAGATTCACGGACAGTTTTGCAGGCATGTCTGAACTTTCCAGAAAGCGGACCCTGGCGGGCCCGGACGCAGGCAATGTAGTTGCAATGTTCTACTGCATAATTGCCGAAACCAGAAACGCTTTGAGGTCCGATTATGCAGCAATTCCAAGGAGGTTGCGCGCGGAACGGTGCGACGATTGCGCGCGGTTCGTTTGCCCGCCTTGTCTTGACCAAGTCTTGACAATCAACGCCTCTAATATGCGAAAAGGCTCAATGACGAACGGCGAAAATGGCCGGCTGGGCTTCCGCTACCATCGACCACAGGGAGAACCGCCGCAATTATTGCGTTTATTTAAGAAAAAACTCAAACCTGCGGCCTGCTGCCCCTGACAACCACCTTTTTTGGGCTTAACTTTCCGAATCAGATCGAATGGCCCCGCCCGCGCCTCGATCGCATTTCATAGATCCTTATTCACATGACACTGGAGCAAGAACGGATGACGACGGTCGAAAGACCCTGCGACGAGACGATTCGACGGGCCCTCCGTCGTATCCTCGAAAGCAAGGCTTTCGCGCGTTCAGAGCGCCTCAGGGCCTTCCTCGCCTATGTGGTCGAGAAGGAGATGGCCGGCGAAGGCCATCAGCTCAAGGGCTATTCGATCGCGATCGACGTCTTCGGCCGGCCCCAGGCTTTCAACGCCGACAGCGACCCGCTGGTGCGCGTGCACGCCGGAAAATTGCGCAAGCTGCTCAAGGCTTTCTACGAGGGCGATGGTGCCGACGACGAATGGCGGATCGCCATTCCCAAGGGAACCTATGTTCCGGAGTACCAGCGCGTCCGCAAAGAAGAAGAGCATCAGGCAGAAGCTTCGCCCCGCCAGCCGAAGCTGACGAAGCGGCGCTTTGCCGGGCATCGGCCCGCCTGGCCGCCGGCGCCCTTCTCGTCGCCGCTCTCGGTGCTGACCGTGCTGCCGCTGCTTCTCTTCGCGCCGATGCCCTCGCAGGAAATGACGCTGGACATCGACGCGCAGGCCAAGCTCTTCAACGCGCGCCACGCGACCGAGCGGGTGCTGCCCTCCGTGCAGGTGAAGGTAGCTGGCGCCGACAACGAGGACGCCAAGGCCTTCGCCACCGCGCTCCGCCTTGCGGCCCAGCGCCACAAGACGCTGGCCCGCGCCACCGATGGCGACACCGGCCGCCCCGTTTCGCGCAATTCCGCCCTGTCCTTCACCGTGCAGGTGGCCTGGTATGATGCGCCGGCGCAGGGCATCCGCGTCACCCTCTCCCATGATGGAGAAAATATACCCCTGCGCCAGGACTTCATCACCTGGAAGCGGCTCGAGTCCGAGCCGGACCTGCTTTACGAGAGCCTGTCGCTGGCCTCGGAACTGTTTTCGCTCGACGGCGAGATCTACGAGCACGCCCGCCAGGAACAGATCGAAAGCCCCCTCATGGGCTGCATGGCCGCCACCCAGCGCTATCGCAAGCACCTGACCCGGGGCGCCTTCGAGGAAGCCTGGTCCTGCCAGCAGAAGCTGTCGCCGCTGCGCGGCGACGAACCGCTGTTCATCCTCAGCGCCAACAGCCCGCTCAAGGTCATCGGTCACTGACCGCACCCGGAGTCCAGCGCGCCTCCCGATGCGCGCCAAGATCACTGTAACACTTTGATTTGCTGCATTTCTTCGTCCTTAAATCGAGGTCGATTTAAGGAGACATGCAGTAGATCGGCGACGACGCGAGCAACCATGCGGTCGCGACGGCACTACCAATTGGCGAAACGGCCGTCACTCTACAATATTAAAGACTGGTCATATATTCGATTCGCGTATAACGTTGCACGCATGCGTTGGGAATGGATGCCTGGTTGCTCGTCAGGCAAGCATCGAAGTCCTGAGTAAACCGCGTCGTCCACGCGGGGATGCCCCAGCCGAGCAGCAGGCATTGTCGTTGTCGGTCAACGAGTGCCTCAGCACGCGGACGTGCTCCGCACATTTGAGAGACCCGGTGATCGCCGCCGCATCCGGACGCGGACTGTGTGTACCCTGGGTCGGCCTCGATCCAGGTCACCTATGCGGAAAATCAAACGTTACAGCGACAACGCGCCGGATAGGCGCGGCCTGTAAACCGGGGACAATCGATATGCCGCGAGACCACTGGAAATACGAAGGCATGCTCGCCGCGCCCGAGCGCGGCGGTTTCCTGCCCATCCTTCCCCTTCCCCATCACGACCCGACGGCCCCGCTGGCGATCGCCGACATGGCCGATGCCTTCGGCGTCACCCATCGCACCCTGCATTTTTACGAGGAGAAGGGCCTCCTGACCGCCGCCCGCATGGGACCGATGCGGGTTTACAACGAAGAACACATCCGCCGCATGGCCGTCATCAACGCCTGTCGCGAGATCGACATGCCGATCGCCACCATCCTGGAGCTTCTGACCAGCCTTGCCGGCACCGAAGAACAGACCGACGCCGACCACTTGTTTCGCGAGGCGCTTTTGGCGCGGCGCCGGGAACTTGCCGCCCAGCAGGCGAACCTGCGCCGCCAGATGCAGCGCATCACCGAGTTGCTCGAAACCAGCGATGGCAGCGGCACCGCGCGCGATGACGAGGAGCACGTCCATCTTTCGCCGATCGAAAGCGAATGCCTGACCTTCATGGCCGAAGGCTATCCGGCCGCGCGCATCGCCGGCCTGATGGAGATGGATGTCGCGGCGGCGCTCACGCTCGAAGCCGGCATCATTCGTAAATTCGGCGCCAGCAACCGCTTCCAGGCAATTGCCAAGGCCGTCCTCGCCGGCATGATCTCGGCGGAATGACCGAGCCGAGCCCCAGCGGCGCCTTTCGCCTTCGGCGATGCGCCTCATTGGCATGAGGCAGTGCCGCCGCCCCCGGAAATGAAGAAAGACCCAAGCCTTCTGGCAGCCGGTCGCAGCACCCGTTTGCGCGCAATTCTCTCCGCTTGACCGATAATGTGATGTCTTCAACGCCACGCTCATGTTACGAGGCGCTGAAACGACTGAAGTGAAATGCCCCGATGCTTCCCTGGATCCAGCTAGACCGCGCAACTATTCCCGGAGACGGTGACGAGTTGCGCCTGAAGCAGCGCGGCCAGGAGTTTTCTATCATGCTCGGCTCGACCGAGCTGATGAACAGCCGGCTGAGCGGTTCGGAAGAGGCACTGGCAACGCTCGCCTACGAGCGGATCGCCGGCGGCAAGAAGGTGAGCATGCTGATCGGCGGCCTCGGCATGGGGTTTACCTTGCGCGCCGCCCTCGGCGTGCTGCCGGACGATGCCAGCGTCGTCGTCGCCGAACTGGTGCCGGCCGTCGTCGACTGGGCGCGTGGCCCCATGGCGGATCTTCACAAGGGCACGCTCGACGATCCGCGCGTTACAATCCATATCGGCGATGTCGGCGCCCTGATCCGCTCGAAGACGGCCGCTTACGACGCCATCCTGCTCGATGTCGACAATGGCCCGGACGGATTGACGCGCCCCTCCAACGACAGCCTCTACAGCCATGCCGGCCTTCGCGCCGCCCAGGCCGCGCTTCGGCCTGGTGGCGTGCTTTCCGTCTGGTCGTCCGCGCCGGACAGCGCCTTTACCCGCCGCCTGCGCGAGGTGGGGTTTGCCACTGACGAGGTGAATGTGCGCGCCAATGGCAAGCGCGGCGGTGCCCGCCATGTGTTGTGGATGGCGACCAAAAGGTAGGTCCCACCCGCGGCCCGCCCTTCATTCGTGAAGCCGGCACGAGCTCCCGATCTTTCCCTGCCGGAGACCGTTCATTCGAGCTCATCAAACGCGGCGGCGGCAGCAAAAATCGTCGGTTGCGGATCAAGCGGACCTTCGAGCCGCTGATGTATGCTTGCGCTTCCTGCGCGAGCAGGCTAATACTGAACTACATGGTTCAGTATATCAGTCCTCCCCTCGATCTCTCGTTTGCGGCACTGTCCGATGCGACGCGCCGCGGGATCATCGATCAGCTTGGGCGAGGTGACGCGTCGATCACCAGTCTCGCGGATACGTTCCAGATGACGCTGACCGGCATGAAGAAACACGTCCAGGTTCTCGAGCGGGCGGGGCTCGTCGTCACGCAGAAGGTCGGGCGGGTGAGAACCTGCAAGCTTGGGAAACGCGGCCTGAAGGCAGAGGCCGAGTGGATCGAGGCGCATCGCAAGCTCTTCGAGGCCCGCTTCGAAGCATTGGACGAAATCATCAGCGAAATGCAGAAGGAGGGAAGCGATGAATCAGCAAGTTAACAATGCAGGCGGCGCGCAGAACCGCACGGCAGTCGAGCGCAAGGGCGATCGCGAACTCGTCGTAACGCGGACATTCAATGCGCCGCCGAGCACGGTTTACAGGGCTTGGAGCCAGCCCGAGCTGTTCCAGCGCTGGTGGGTGCCCAAATCGGTACCCGGCGTTTCGCTCGTATCGTGCGATATGGATGTCCGTACCGGCGGCAAATATCGGCTGGAATTCGGCACCGGCGGTTCGGACACCATGGCCTTTTACGGCAAGTATCTCGATGTGGTGCCGAACGAGCGCATCGTCTGGACCAACGACGAAGGCGAAGAGGGCGCAGTCACGACCGTGACTTTCGAGGACCAGGGCGGGAAGACGCTGCTGACTTTCCACGAAGTCTATCCGTCCAAGGAGGCGCTTGAGGAAGCACTCCAGGGCTCGGCGGCCGCATTGCCGGAACAGTTGGAGCAGCTCGACGAATTGCTTTCCGGCAAAGGCGAGTAGCGCGGGTCGGGAAACTCGCCTCGTGGGAACGCCTGCTCCTGGGAAGTGAGCCCACCCACCTTTTCGGCCGGCGCGACGGCGCATTTGCAGTCGAAATCGCGTCCGCCATGCTGACAAAAGGTCTCTCGCACATCGAACACCAGCTTGACCAGCGATTGGCAATGCCGCTGGTCTTTTGGACGCAGGATGGATCAGCAGATTGGCGCCACCATCTTGCGGAACCAGCTCGATGACACGGTCGCCCACCTCGCGCAACATCTGAAACCGAAGTGCTTCTCATAGGAGCTTCCAGTCACTTCCACGTCGTGCGCGTAAAGAATGATCCTGCTGATCGGAAACGTCGCCCCTCCCCGTCGGTCGTGTCCACCTCGATCAGCGAGATCGGTCAGCGAACGATGGTCAGTCGCTCCGCCGCGCGGGTGATGGCAGTGTAGAGCCAGCGCTCGCGGGTGTCGCGGAAGGCCCAGCTCTCGTCGAACAGCACGACGTTGTTCCATTGCGAGCCCTGCGCCTTGTGCACCGTCAGCGCATAGCCGTAGTCGAACTCGTCGTAGCGCTTGCGCGTTTGCCAGGGGATCTCCCCCTCGACATCCTCGAAGGCGGCCTTCAAGAGCTTGATCTTGGCGGCACCGCGATCCATGTCGTCGTCTTCCGGCCGGATCATCAGGTTGATGCCCGGCTTCACCGTTTCCTTCGACGAACTCATCACCTGCCACAGCGAGCCGTTGAGCAGGCCCTTGGCCGGATCGTTCCTGAGGCAGACGAGCTTGTCGCCGGACTGCGGATAGTCGCTGGTGAAGCCCTTGAGCTCGCGCAGGCGCTGGTTGTAGCGCCGGCGGGTCCTGTTGGTGCCGACAAGCACCTGGTCCGCTTCCAGCACCAGTTCCTGGTTCACCTGCCCGCGGCCGATCACCTGCGTGGTGCCGTAGTCGCCATGCATGATCTCGTTGCCTTCGCGCACCTGCATGGCAAGCTGGATGATCGGGTTGTCGCGCGCCTGGCGGTGAATGTCCGTCAGCAGATAGTCCGGCTCCTGGTTGGTGAAGTAGCCGCCGCCCGAAACCGGCGGCAATTGGCCGGGATCGCCGAGCACCAGGATCGGCGTGCCGAAGCTCATCAGGTCCTTGCCGAGCGCCTCGTCGACCATCGAGCATTCGTCGACGATGATCAGCGCGGCTTTCGCGACCGGGCTCTGGCGGTTGATCGCAAACATCGGCGCGATCGAGGTCTTGCCGGTTTCCTCGTCGGAAACCTCCTCCTCGCCGCGCGGTCGATAGATCAGCGAGTGGATCGTCTTGGCGTTGCTGGCGCCCTTGGAGCGCAGCACCTGCGCGGCCTTGCCGGTGAAGGCGGCAAACAGCACCTCGCCATCGACATGTTCGGCAAAATAGCGCGCAAGCGTCGTCTTGCCGGTGCCGGCATAGCCGAACAGCCGGAAGAGCGGCGAGCGGCCCTCTTTCAGCCACTGCGAAACGGCCTTGAGGGCCTCATCCTGTTGCGGTGCGAACTGCATGAGGTTGAGTGTCAGGATTCGGGCGGCACAAGCAAGCCCGGATTTATGGGCTGCGCGGATGCCGGGACGGCAGTTTGGAAGGCGCTTCTCGACAACTGAGGAAATTACCACGCAAAATCAATGTGTTTTCGCCTGATCGCGGCCATCCGGCCGTTCGGATCGGAGATGTTTTGTTCACGTTTTTTTCTCATAACCGGCCGTCGATCACACGGCCGCGGCGGCGCTCCGCTCATTTGCGGCTGCCGATGGCTGTGGCACTTTCTTGCCGTGCCCCTTGAATGCAACGCCGCATTGTTGCTAACGAGCGGGACGGGATGGCGCCGCGATCCTGCCGCTGCATGTTTCCTTAAATCCACTCTGATCTAAGGAAACCTGCAGCAACTCGAAGCGCTGCGGCGACCTTTGCGCGTCCCGCAGACGCGCGTGAAGACCATCGCTCGAAGCCCGTTAAGGCCGGCCACGAATGGCCGCTCCCGCCTTTTCCGGGCCATGCCGGAGAATGCCCGTGACGACCGACAAGTCCAAAGCCGCGTCCCCTCCGGAAAAGGTCGGCATCGGACGGCTGCCGCCGTGGCTGCAATGGTGCCTGCTTTCGGCCTTGTCGCTCGTGCTTGCCACCTGTTTCGAATTCGTCGGCATTCCCGCCGGGTTGCTGATGGGGCCGATGCTTGCGGCGGTGCTCGTCGGCCTGAACGGCGGCACGATCCGCCTGCCGCGACAGCTCTTCTTCTGCGTGCAGTTCATCCTGGCCATGATGATCGCGGGCGCCATGACGCCGGGCATGCTCGCAACCTTCTCCGGCAACTGGCCGCTGTTCCTCGCCGTCATCCTTTCGGTCATCGCCGTCAGCACGCTCTGCGGCTGGGTGATCACCCGCATGCGCATCCTGCCGGGCACGACGGCGATCTGGGGCTCTTCCGCCGGTGCCGCCTCGACGATGCTTTTGATGGCCGACGCCTACGGCGCGGACGCCCGCCTGGTCGCCTTCATGCAATATCTGCGCGTGATCTTCGTCGCCAGCACCGCGACCGTGGTGGCGCATATGTGGGTCACCGGTACGGAAGCCGAGCAGACCACCCATTGGTTCGCACCGGTCGCAGGCCTCCCCTTCCTCGAGACCATCGCCGTCGGGCTCGGTGCTGCCCTTGCCGGCCGCTTTCTGCGCGTGCCGGCGGGCGCCTTCCTGCTGCCCTTCCTCCTCGGCGCCGTGCTGAACGTCACCGGCGTCATGACCACCGTGCTGCCGCAGTGGCTGCTGGGGCTCTGTTATGCCCTGCTCGGCTGGAATATCGGGCTTGGCTTCACCCGCCAGATCCTCATTCACGCGCGCCGCGCCCTGGTGCCGACCGTCCTCTCGATCATCGTTCTGATCTCCTTCTCGGGTCTGCTCGCGGTGCTCCTGATCAAGGTCGTCGGCATCGATCCCCTCACCGCCTATCTCGCCACCAGCCCCGGCGGGCTCGACTCGATCGCGGTCATCGCCGCCTCCAGCAACGTCGATCTCTCCTTCGTCATGGCGCTGCAGACCGCCCGCCTGCTGATCATCACCATGATCGGCCCGGCGCTCGCCCGCTTCGTCGCCGACCGGGCTTGAACCGCTCGACGTCTACACGCCTGGCGGTGCCTACAGCGCCGCGCGTCTTATTAGACGCGCAATGGTCGCTGTCCTTAAACCGAGGTCGATTTGAGGACAAAGACATGCAGTAGCGGCCAAAAGGCCGGCCAAAACTGCCACCAGTTTTCCGGGAATAAATCCGCCGCGCACCGTGTCTCACGGTCGGATCTGCAAGCACGCGGCTCTTACGGAAACGGGACTAGGGCATCCCGCTTTCAAGTAGCATCACTTGAAAGCGGGAAGATGCTCTAGAATCGAAGTCCTGGAGCGACCTTGGTGCGTTCATCTGAACGCACTGCGCTCTAGGAGGCATTCGCCCGTTTCCGGATACGAAAACCATCTTGAGGAAGGACAATTGCCATGAGAACGTTTGCATTGACGATCGCCATGCTCCTTGCCGCCGGCGCCACGGCCTTTGCCGCGCCACCGGTCAAGGAAGTCGAATCGGCCAAGGGCAAGGTACTGGCCGGCGAAAACGGCATGACGCTCTATACCTACAAGGACGACCATGGCGGCAAGTCCAGTTGCTATGACAAGTGCGCCAAGAACTGGCCGCCCTTCCTGGCGGAAGCCAGTGCCAAGGCAGAAGGCGCCTATACGATCGTCGAGCGCAAGGACGGCAAGAAACAATGGGCGAAGGACGGCATGCCGCTGTATTTCTTTGTCCAGGACAAGAAGATGGGTGACATTACCGGCGACGGTATGAAGAAGGGCGAATGGAATGTCGCCAAGCCGTAATGGCGGAAATACGGATGCGGGGGGCGATTCCCCCGCATCCGACCGGTTCGAAGAGGATGTGCTGGCACTCGTGCCGGCGCTGAGGCGCTATGCCCGCAGCCTCGTGCGTTCGGACCCGGACGGCGAGGACCTGCTGCAGGATTGCGTGGAGAAGGTGCTGGCGCGCCGCGCGCAATGGCGCGGCGTCAATCTGCGCGCCTGGGCCTTCACCATCATGACCAATCTCGGGCGCAACCGGCACCGTTACCTCGCCATGCACCCGCAGGTGGCGCTGGATGAGGATCTGGGGCTCGAGGCAGAGAACCGCGAGAGCGATCCGCTCGAGCGCTCCAAGCTCGAACGGGCGCTGAACGGCCTTTCGGCCGAAAACCGTTCGGTGCTCATGCTCGTGGTGATCGAGGGGTACCGCTACCAGGACGTGGCCGAGATGATGGCCATTCCGATCGGCACTGTCATGTCGAGGCTCTCGCGCGCCCGGCGCCAGTTGGCCGAAGCCATGAAGGACGACAATGTGATCAGCATGCGGAGACCGAAATGACGGAAGATCTCAACACCGTCTCCGAAGACGACCTGCACGCCTATGTCGACGGTCTCTTGACCGCGCGGGAACGCGACCGGATCGAGCAATGGCTGGAGCGCAACCCCGCGCGTGCCGAAGAAGTCAGGCAATGGCAGGCGCAGGCGGTGGACCTCCGTGCGCTCTTCGCCGGTTACGCCCGCAGCGACGCACGCGATCGCGCCTTGCTCTCGAACAGCAGCCACGGCGATCTTCCGCAACCGAACCCGGACAAGAACAACGGCAAGGACACAGGCTCCGCCATCCGCCATCTGCGCGCCGTCGCCGCCGGTCTCGCACTTTTTGCCGCCGGCGGGCTTACCGGCCTCTATGCGCCCGCGCTGCTTTCGGCCGATCGCGACAACCGAGCGATCGAGACCGCCGACAGCCTGCCGCGACAGGCGCAATCGGCCTTCCTGGTCTATGCCAGCGAAGTGCGCCACGCGGTGGAAGTCGGCGCCGACGAACAGAGCCATCTTGCCAGCTGGCTCGGAAAACGCCTCGACCACCCGCTGTCGATCCCCGATCTCTCCTCGCTCGGCTTCTCCCTGGTCGGCGGTCGGCTGCTGCCGGTCAACGGCAAGGCGGGGGCGATGTTCATGTATGAGGATGGCACCGGACGCCGGCTGACCGTTCTTCTCGGCCGCAACGACGACAACCGCGAAACCAGTTTCCGCGTCGACAGCGCCGACGGCGTCGAGACCTTCTATTGGATCGACGGCCCGATCGGCTACGCCGTCACCGGCGAGGTTCCGCGCAACCTGCTGCAGCAGGTGGCCCGCGAGTGCTACCGCCAGTTTGACAGGGGCGAGGCGACGGGAAGCTGAGACGGCGACGTGCCGTCTCACTTGCGCATTTCATCCGCTCAAAAGAAGCCGAGCAGCTTGTAGCGGGTCTTGCGGCGCGCGTCGTTCCAGAACATGCGGAACAGCAGGAACCGCGTCCACGGCGACATCGGCGGCAGCTTGTCCTTCAGCCGATAGCAGCCGACCGTATATTCCCAGCGCTGCGCAAATTTCTCCCGGAAGGTTTTGGCCCCATAGCGCTGAACCGATCCCGAACCCTCGATGAAATGGAACTCTGGCCCTTCCACATAGGCGACGAGATCGCGCACCACGAACTCCGTGATGATGTAGGAGGCACCGGTCCAGGGGTAGCTGAACTCCGCATAGCGGCGGAGCAGGATCTCCAGGCTGCCCTCCGCGCGATAGATGCCGTACACCCATTCCGACGGATAGCTGAGATTGCGCGGGATTTTACCGTCGCGGATGCGTTGGGCAAAATTGAAGACGTCGCGGTTGGGGGTGGCAAGGCGCCCCTTGCCATTGTTGATCCGCCTGACGTCCGAAGCCCCCAGGAGCTTGGTCTTGTCCGCTTCGAGCGCTGCAACGAGGCGCGACAGGTAGTCGAGCGTCGAATAGTCGTCGCAAGCCCGGAGGCAGAAATATTCGCCGAGCTCGGTACCGAGGCGGAAGCACTTGAGAAAGTTCTCGTCGGCGTCGAGATGCACTTCGTTCTCGAGCACCTCGAAACGAGGATCTTTCGCCGCGAAGGCTCTGGCGATCTCCAGCGAACCATCGGTCGACCGGTTCTCGACGATGATGGCGCGAAAATCCTTGAAATCCTGATCCGCGATGCATTGCAGGCACTTTTCCAAGGTCTTCGCCCCATTGAAGACCGGAAACAGAACGACGAGTTTCGCCTTCCCCATTCTCACTCCAAGCTATTTTTTTCCGGGCGGCGTGTCAGGCGCGCTCAAGCCGCGTTATGAATCCGAGATCCAGCAATTGTCTCGATCCGGTAAAGCGTACCGATACGTCCGACGTCAATTGCAGGCCGCCGTTATTTGCAATGCTCTCCTTGATCTTCACATAGACGGCGGAGGCATCGAAATATTGGCCGCCTGCCGCCGCCGCGTCGACGACCTCGGCATAATCGGCGAAGAACTTGAAATGCAAGAGCACGCCCATGGCGGCCGGGAAATTCCTGTCATAGGGCAAGGGCTGGTGGATGCTGGGGCCGAAGCAGCATTCGCGGTCCCAGAAGATCAGCGGATATTTGACCATCTCCAGGTCGGCGCCGAACTTGCGCCGGCGCGGTCCGCCCTTGACGCAAAAGGCCCGCTTCATCGCGCACATCGTATAGCCGGCAGCGTCGAAATGATCGGCAATCTCCCAGGGAGCCTGCTGCTGCAGCTTATCGACGTCGGCGCCCTCCAGGTCGACCGGATACATGTCGAGCATGGGGGCCAGCAGGCGGCGGGCGCCCATGCGCTCCAGCACCGGAATGAGCCAGCCGAGCCCGCGTTCCTCATAGCCGTCGTAGACGAGATACTCGTCGGAATCGACATTGACGTACCAGCGGCCGGTGCCATAGCGCTCAAACAGCGTCTCCCGCCACTCGCGCCCGCGCCGCGCCTCCTTGAACCGAACGATGGACGACCAGACGTCGACGTCCGGCTGCGCCACCAGATAGTCGCGCGTGCCGTCGGATGAGACGTCGTCGACGCAGATGAAGCGCGTTACCCCGAGCTTGCGGTAATGCGCCAGGAACGACGGCATCAGCTTGAGGTCGTTATGGGTGATGAACATCAACGGGATATCGTCGGACGCCAAGGTCGCCGGCCCCCGCGCGTTGAGGCACGTCAACTCGTGCCGGCGCTTCTTTTTCCTCTCGCGCCGGGCCATCCTTTTCGTTTCCAGCCATGTGCTGAGACGTTGGAGCGGCGTTCTTCCGAATACGTTCGCCGCCGCCTCCGTGGAGGAAAAAGGATATCGCGTTTCACCCACGGCAAGCCCCGGATCGTTTAGCTTAGCAGCCTCTACGTGAAAATCCGGCTGCGATCAACTTGCCATTCCGGCCGGAGCTTCGACGTCAGGGGCGCTCAGGATCGTTGGCGAGCGCGATCGGCTGGCCATGCGGCGTCGCTTCCGCCGCCCGCTGCCAGCTCCGCGTCAGATGTTCCAGTTCACGGCCGGAGGCGATCGAGAGTTCGGTGACGAGGCGCGAGAGAGCGGCCACCCAGCAGTCGTAATAGTCGCTGGCGTCCGCCTTGCGGCCGGGCTTGTAGAGTTCGGCCGAGAGCGCCTCGGCCCATTCCGGCCAGGAGAACACGCCCTTTTCGTGCAGGCGCACGGTCATGGCAAAGGCGTTCGCCTGCCAGGGCTCGGCGAAAACCGGATCACCCTCCGGCGATTTCGGCAGTTCGGCCGAGGCAATGAGCGGCGACACCACCTTACACGTGTTCAAGATAGCTCTCCCAGGCATCGATCGAGACCGTCAGCGTCGGGTCGGCGCCCTGGCCCCAGATCTCAGCCCCGTCGAAGACGACGGTATAGACCCATTGCGGATTTTCGCCGCGGCCATGGGCGTTGTCATCCGGAAAGACGAAGGAGCCCTGCACCGCCTCCACCCGGCCGAGTTTGGCGCGGGCGTAGCGCGGCAGGCGCGTATGGGTTTCCGGATTGAAATTCTTCGTGCGCACCGGGTCGCCGACGGCAAAGCGCGGCGCGGTCTCGACCGGACGGTCGCAGGGGCCGCCCTTGGCGAGCACGCCGGCAACCATGTCGGCCTTCAACACCCGCTTCGGGGTCGCCCCCTGTTCCAGCCTGTGGCCGCCGTCGAGTTCGGCCTGGCTTACGAAACCGTGGCGCTTCAGCAGCGTCTCCAGCGCCCGCGTCCAGATCTCGTAGTAGCTCGCCGAGAGATAGGTCGCCGGCGGCAGGCTTTCGCGCGCATGCCGGCTTTCGTCGATCGTCCAGGCGCCGAAGGCACCGCAGGAGAGCGTGATGCCGAGCGCCCGCTTCTCCCATTCCGCATGGAAATAGGGTTCGTTCTTTTCCGGCGCCACCGGCCCGAGGCCGTGGGCGCCGCCGAGATCGTGCGGGCCGTTCATCGAAGCGCCTCCGCGGAAAGCGCCAGGCCGGTGCCGATCATGGAATCGCGCGTCACCAGTTCCGCCAGCTCCTCCTCGCTGAAGCCTTCGGTGCCCGCCGGCCGTTCCGGCACCACGAGATAGCGCAGTTCCGCCGTCGAATCCCACACACGGATACGGGTCGCCTCCGGCAGCGTCACGCCGAATTCCGAAAGCACCCCGCGCGGATCGATGACGGCGCGCGAACGATAGGGCGGCGCCTTGTACCAGACCGGCGGCAGGCCGAGCACGGACCAGGGGTAGCAGGAGCAGAGCGTGCAGACGACGATGTTATGGGTGTCGGGCGTGTTGAACACGGCGCGCATATGCTCGCCCTGGCGGCCCGTGAAGCCAAGGCTGGCGATCGCCTCCGTGGCGTCACGCTTCAGCCAATCGGCGAATTCGGCCTCGACCCAGGCCTTCGCCACCACGCGCGCACCGTTGCGCGGGCCGATCCTCGTCTCATAGGTCTCGACGATCGCATCGATCGCCGCCGGATCGATCAACCCCTTCTCGGTCAGCACCGTCTCCAGCGCCTTCACCCGCGCTTCCATGTCGGTGAAATGGTTGTCGTGGTGGTGATGGTCGTGATCGTGGCCGTGGCCATGATGGTGTTCGGACATGCCTGGCTCCTCCGCCGGGAAATCGCTGTCATTACTACTGCATGTCTCCTTAAATCGAGCTCGATTTAAGGACAAAGACATGCAGCAAGTCAAAGTGCTACAGCGACCTTTGCGCGTCTCAGAAGACGCCCGGCACTGTAGTGCAGAATCGCGCCCGCCGAAACCGGCGGGCAGCTCCACGGCCTTCCGGCTTTTCTCTATTTCAGCATCGGCCAGAGGCTGACGACGAGCAGCACCGCCATGGTGATGTTGAACCATTTCAGCCGCGACGGCTCGGACAGCCATTGGCGGAGCGCCGAACCGAAGCCCGCCCAGGTGGAGACGCTCGGCACGTTGACAAAGGCAAAGACGAGACCGACGACGAGAACGCTCATCAGGTAGCTCTCGCTGCTGGTATAGGTCGCCATGGCCGAAACCGCCATGACCCAGGCCTTGGGATTGACCCATTGGAAGGCGGCCGCCTGCAGGAACGTCATCGGGCTGGAACCCGCCTTGCCCTCTCCCAGCGAACGCGAGGTCCCGATCTTCCAGGCGATCCAGACGAGATAGGCGCCGCCGGCAAATTTCAGCGTGGTGTAGAGCAGCGGCACGGAATGGAGCAGCGCACCGAGGCCGAAGCCGACGGCGATCAGAAGCACGAAGAAACCGGCGCCGATGCCCAGCATATGCGGCACGGTGCGCACGAAGCCGAAATTCACGCCCGATGCGAAGAGCATCATGTTGTTCGGTCCCGGCGTGATCGATGTGGTGAAAGCAAACAAAAACAGCGCCAGCAGCGTATCGGCCTGCATGGGTCTCCTCCGGACTAATTGGGTCAGCATAATTGACCTATTGGCCGGCACCAGCCGCGAACTTGTCACCATGACATATTGACGAAGCGCATTATCAACGACTTCACGCGAGATTAGCCGCCTGCAGCGCAAGAGAGCTTTGCTTGAGGACATGGGCTCGAAAGCGCGCCACTTTGCGCTAGATTGCCGGTCGGACCGGACGACCGCCGTCCGACCTATTCGCCCGCGAGGAGAACAGCATGCACGATTCCATCCCGACAACGACGCTGCCCGATGGCAGCCGCGTGCCCGTATTGGGGCAAGGCACCTGGCGCATGGGCGACATGGCCTCGCGTGCGGCAGACGAGGTGAAGAGCCTCCAGCTTGGCCTCGATCTCGGCATGACGCTGATCGATACCGCAGAAATGTACGGCAACGGCGCCTCGGAACGGGTCGTCGGCGAAGCGGTGCGCGGCCGGCGCGACGAGGCCTTCATCGTCAGCAAGGTGCTGCCGTCGAATGCCAGCCGGCTCGGCACCGAGGCCGCCTGCGAGCGCAGCCTGAAACATCTCGGCGTCGACCATATCGACCTCTATCTGCTGCACTGGCGCGGCGGCTATCCGCTGGCCGAAACGGTTGCGGCTTTCGAGGCATTGAAAAAAGCCGGCAAGATCCGCGCCTGGGGCGTCTCGAATTTCGACGTCGACGACATGGAGGAACTTCTGTCGGTGCCGGACGGCAGACACGTCGCCGTCAACCAGGTGCTTTACAACCTCTCGCGCCGCGGCATCGAGTTCGACCTTCTGCCCTGGTGCCAGCAACGTGGCATCGCCATCATGGCCTATTCGCCGCTCGACGAGGGCCGGCTCCTGCGCAACTCCGATCTCATCCACATCGCCAAGGCGCACCAGGCGACCCCGGCCCAGATCGCCCTCGCCTTCCTCAAGACCCGCCCGGGAGTGATCTCTATCCCGAAGACCGGCTCGGCGACACGCGCCCGCGAAAACCGCGACGCGATGGATATTCACCTGACGGCGGACGACCTCGCCGACCTCGACCGCGCCTTCCCGCCGCCGAAGCGCAAGCGCTCGCTGGAGATGATTTGAGCGCTGGCCGCGCAAGCGGGCTTATCGGCTTTCGATCTCCACCACCACCTTGCCCTTGGCGCGGCCGGATTCCAGATAGGCAAAGGCTTCCGAAACGTGCTTGAACGGAAACACTCGGTCGATGACGGGCCGAACCGCCTTCGTCTCAATGAGATCGGCAAGCTCGGCAAGCTCGGCACCATCAGGATGCATGAAAAGATAGCGGTAAGTAACGTCATTTTTCCTGGCGACGGCGCGTATCCTGTAGGATGCAAGCCAGAAAAGCGCCGTCAGGAACACGCCACCGCCGAGATCCTTCCGCGCGGTTTCAGGTTCGGGCATGCCGGCGATGGAAACCACTTTTCCGCCGCGCTTGACCACGCCGAACGACCTTTCGAGCGCTTCGCCGCCAAGCAGATCGAAGACGCCGTCCATGTCGTGCAAGCACTCCTCGAACCGTTGTGTCGTGTAGTCGATCACCACATCCGCGCCGAGCTCCTCAACCAGCGCACGGCCACGAGGAGATGCCGTGGTCGTCACCTCTGCCCCCAGCCTTTTTGCCAACTGGATGGCGAAGGTGCCAACGCCCCCTGCGCCGCCGGATATGAAGATCCTGTTGCCCTGCTTCACGTCGAGTTCGTTACGAAGCGCTTGCAATGCGGTGAGACCGGCGAGAGGCACGCCAGCCGCGGTGCAGAAGTCGATCGACGCGGGCATCCTCGCCAGAAGCTTTGCCGGGACGACCGCATACTCGGCCAAGCCGCCCATGGCATCCTTGGGCATGCGCGCAAAGACACGGTCTCCCGGGGTGAAGAACGTGACGTCTTCTCCCAGTTCCTCCACCACGCCGGCAAGCTCGTTACCCATGACGATCGGCAATGGATAGCGCTGGACGACCCTCAGAGCACCTCCGCGCGTTTTGTAGTCGACGGGATTGAGACCTGCGGCATGCACCCGGACAAGCACTTCGCCACGTGCCGGTCGCGGACGCGCCACGTCGCGCAACTCAGCAGCGCCGGGACCGCCGTATCGTGTCAGAACCAATGCCTGCATCGTCGTGGAGCTCATCCGGCACCCGATACCTTCGGATTTCAATCCGGGATTAGTCGGCGAGAAATGCCGGCAAAGTCAACCGAGCGAATGGTGTAACAGCGTCCGCCAGAACACCCCGCTCTCAAGTGGAATCGCTGGAAGTAGAAAGTTTCTCCCGATTCAACGGACGTTCCAGGGCTTCGCCTGCCCCCTCATCCGGCCTGCCGGCCACCTCTCCCCGCCACGCGGGGAGAAGGAAACGCGCAGCAACCGCCCGGTACAAGGACACCGAGTGCTACCTGCATATATTGGTTTTGGGAGATCAACAGAGCCGCGGCACGCTCGGCACCGTCCTCTCTCCCCGCCTGCGGGGAGAGAGTTAGTCCTCGGGTGAAACCCGAGGAGAGGGGCAATTCCCCCTCACCGGCTCAATAATCACATGCCCTGCGGGCCGCGGTTCATCGCCGCGATGCCGGTGCGGCAGACTTCGATGAGGCCGAGCGGCTTCATGATGGCGATGAACTGCTCGATCTTCGACGGCTTGCCGGTGATTTCGAAGACGAAATGCTCGATGTTTGCGTCGATGACCGAGGCGCGGAAGGCGTCGGCGAGACGCAGCGCCTCGACACGGTGGTCGCCCGAGCCCTGAACCTTGACGAGCGCCAGTTCGCGCTCGATCGGGCGGTCGTGGCCGAGGCTGGCGGCGCGCACCGTCAGATCGACGACGCGGTGCACCGGCACCAGCCGCTCGAGCTGGTTCTTGATCTGGTCGAGCACGTGCGGCGTGCCGCGCGTCACGATGGTGATGCGCGACAGATGCGCCTCGTGCTCCGTTTCCGAGACCGTGAGGCTTTCGATGTTGTAGCCGCGGCCGGAGAAGAGGCCGATGACGCGGGCAAGGACGCCCGGCTCGTTGTCGACGAGGACCGAAAGCGTGTGGGTTTCAGCGAGCTCGGTCTCCTTGGCGATGAAGTAGGCGGAGCCGGTCGGTTGAAGGTGTGCGTTCATTTCAATTGGTTCCTCTACCTATCTCAGACGAGCTGACGGCCCTTGGCGTCGATCGCGTTGGCGACCGCTTCGTCCGTGGCTTCGTCGGGCAGGAGCATCTCGTTATGGGCCTTGCCCGAGGGGATCATCGGGAAGCAGTTGGCGAGATTGGCGACACGGCAATCGAAGATGACCGGTGCCGGCGTGTCGATCATCTGGCGGATCGCAGCGTCGAGCTCGCTCGGCTTGTCGCAGCGGATGCCGACGCCGCCATAGGCTTCCGCCAGCTTGACGAAGTCAGGCATCGCCTCGGTGTAGGAGTGCGACAGGCGGTTGCCGTGCAAGAGCTGCTGCCATTGCCGCACCATGCCCATGTACTGGTTGTTGAGGATGAAGATCTTGACCGGCAGGCCGTACTGGACGGCGCAGGACATTTCCTGGATGCACATCTGGATCGAGGCATCGCCGGCAATGTCGATGACGAGGCTGTTCGGATGCGCGACCTGCGCGCCGATCGCCGCCGGGAAGCCGTAACCCATCGTGCCGAGGCCGCCCGAGGTCATCCAGCGGTTTGGCTGCTCGAAGCCGAAGAACTGCGCTGCCCACATCTGGTGCTGGCCGACTTCGGTGGTGATGTAGGTGTCGCGGTCCTTGCTCAGCTCATAGAGCCGCTGGATCGCGTATTGCGGCATGATGACGTCGTCGTTCGGCGTGTAGGCGAGCGAGTTGCGGGCGCGCCACTTGGTGATCGTCTCCCACCAGTCCGAGAGACGTGCCTTGTCGGCCGACTTGGAAGCCGCGCGCCACAGGCGAACCATGTCTTCGAGGACGGTACCGACGTCGCCGAGGATCGGAACGTCGACGCGGACGTTCTTGTTGATCGACGACGGGTCGATGTCGATGTGGATCTTCTTGGAGTTCGGCGAGAACGCATTGAGGCGGCCGGTGATACGGTCGTCGAAGCGGGCGCCGATGCAGATCATGACGTCGCAATCATGCATCGCCATGTTGGCTTCATAGGTGCCGTGCATGCCGAGCATGCCGAGCCAATTCTTGCCCGAGGCCGGATAGGCGCCGAGGCCCATCAGCGTCGAGGTGATCGGGAAGCCCGTCAGTTCGACCAACTCGCGCAAGAGATGCGAGGCTTCCGGACCGGAATTGATGACGCCGCCGCCGGAATAGATGATCGGCTGGCGCGCGGTGCTCATCAGCTCGACCGCTTCCTCGATCTTCTTCAGGTCGCCCTGCGTCTTCGGCTGGTAGCTCTTCTGGGTCGGGACGGCAGACGGCGGCGTATAGGTGCCGGTCGCGAACTGGATGTCCTTCGGGATGTCGACGACGACCGGGCCCGGGCGGCCGGACTGGGCGACGCGGAAGGCCTCATGGATGATGCGGGCGAGATCGTTGACGTCCTTGACCAGCCAGTTGTGCTTGGTGCACGGCCGGGTGATGCCGACGGTGTCGCATTCCTGGAAGGCATCGGAACCGATCAGCGAGGTCGGAACCTGGCCGGAGATGCAGACGAGCGGGATCGAATCCATCAGCGCGTCCTGCAGCGGGGTCACCGCATTGGTGGCGCCGGGACCGGACGTGACCAGCATGACGCCGACCTTGCCGGTGGAGCGGGCATAACCTTCGGCCATGTGGCCGGCGCCCTGCTCGTGGCGAACGAGGATGTGCTGGATATCGTCCTGCTGGTGGATTTCGTCGTAGATCGGAAGCACGGCGCCGCCGGGATAGCCGAAGATATGCTCGACGCCGTTGTCTCTCAGAGCCTGGAGAACGATCTCCGCGCCTGTCATCTGATTTTCTGTACCGCTCATTGACCTGCTTCCGTCCCTTTTCCCGTTGGGTGCTTAGCTTGTTTGAAGGCATAAAAAAAGGCCCCGTCAGGAGCCTCGTTCAGCGCATGGGTGGCTACCGCCGGATGGTTACACCATCCTGCCCATGCGCCGTCCCACCACAAGAATAACCGCGAAATTTTTCATGGGGCGATTTGATAACCACAAAACCCCCATGCGTCAACGGCTTTTAGTTACACGATCCGGTTCCTGTGCGGAACATTGTTGCGCAAACCGAAGCGCTCGACCGCGTGGCCGGCCGAGAAAGGGGCGACCGGGAGCATGACGATGACGGCACGGCGCCGGCCTCCACGGACGCGCAAGGGCCTCGAGGCCCCGACTTGACGGCGATGCGGCTTGACGCTACCTCCATTGCGGGCTTCAGATCCCCGCCGCTCGCAGACGTCTTCGTCCCGGTGAAATCTGACATCTGACGACACCCTCTCGCCCCGATCGCATTTCGTGTGGCAGGCAATGCGAGCCCCTCCTCTTCCCAGTCGAAATGCGAAGACAAGGAGCGTTGGATGTCCAAGGACATTTCCAGGCACAATACCTTTTTGACCGCGCCCCTCGGCGCGATCTTCGCCAAGACGGCTTTGCCGATCATCTTCGTGATGAGCATGAACGGGCTGTTGACGGTGGTCGATGCCGTCATGCTCGGCCTTTATATCGGTGCCGATGCCGTCGGCGCCGTGACCACGGTGTTCCCGATCTTCATCCTCACGGTGGCGCTGGCAACCCTCGTCGTCAGCGGCATGGCGAGCCTTCTCGCCCGCCATCTCGGCGCCGGCCGTTTTACGGACGCCCGCGGCGTCTTCGCCGGCGCCCATATGCTGGCGCTGACGATCGCCGCTGTGCTGGCCGGCCTGTTCGTCGCTTTCGGCGAGCCACTGGTGCTGATGCTCGCCAATGGTCCGGGTGCCCTCGCCGGCATGGCCTACCGCTATATCGCGATCATCGTCTTCTGCACGCCCATCCAGTTCCTGCTGGCGGTTCATTCGGATGCGCTCCGTTGCGAGGGCCGCGCCGGGCTGATGGCCGGCCTCAGCCTGCTGGTCTCGGTCGCAAACCTCGCCCTCAACTATGTACTGATCGCGCTCTTGGACATGGGCGTTGCGGGCTCCGCCACGGCCACGGTTCTCGCCCAGGTCCTGGCGCTTGGCCTCATCGTCCTCTTCCGCATCGTCGGACGCACCGAGCTCCGCCTCTCGGCCCTGTTCCGGCACAGCCCGTTGACGGGATGGAGCCGCATGATCGCGCTCGGGAGCCCGCAAAGCCTCGGCTTCATCGGCATGGCGCTGGTTTCGATGACGATCATGACCGCGCTGCAGAAGACGGCGGCCGAGAGCTACGACACCACGGTCGCCGCCTATGGCATCATCACCCGCGTCATGACCTTCGCGCTGCTGCCGCTTCTCGGGCTGAGCCAGGCGATGCAGGCGATCGTCGGCAACAACATCGGCGCCGGCCTCGCCGATCGGGCCAACAGCATGCTGCGCCTCGGCCTGCTCGTGGCGCTCCTCTATTGCCTTGCGATCGAAGTCCTGCTCGTCGGATTTGCCGGGCCGGTCGGCGCGTTCTTCGTCGACAGCGATGCGGTCGTCTCCGACGTCGCGCGCATCATGCCTGCCATGGTCGCGATGTACCTCTTCTCGGGTCCGCTGATCATGCTCGGCAGCTACTTCCAGGCAATCGGCGATGCCGGCCGGGCGGCGATCCTGGGCCTTTCCAAGCCCTATCTCTTCACCATGCCGCTGGTCGCGCTCTACGCGTCGACCTTCGGCGAACCCGGCATCTGGTTCGCGACGCCGACCGCGGAGGCGCTATTGCTGGTGGTTGCGATGCTGGTGTTATGGCAGTCGTCGCGGCAACGGGCCGTTGCCCGCCGGCTGCCTTGACGAACGCACGATCGACCCCTGACGGGATCGATCGGCGACGCTGCCATGTTCCGAGCGGAGGAAAACCGCGCGCGGCGGCCCGCGCGCTTTCCGCCAGACCTGTCGGCGGCCAGCTGGAGCGCCGTGCGTGCTGCCGGGCTGGAAGGGCACCATCGCGATCCACGCCATCACCGAAACCCGGCTGCTGCCGGCCAAGCCCCCCGCTTCATCGAGTTTCTGCAGGAACAGATGGGACGGACATAGCCGTAAGCGCAATCATCTTCCGGCACCCATGAGAACACGCTAAAGTACACGCGGCATGCGGAGAGCGGGATGGCAAACGGGCGCGTCGAGCGGCGACTTGCGGTCATCATGGCCACCGATATTGTCGGCTATTCCCGTCTGACGGAGGCCGACGAAACCCGCACGCTCGACACGATGAGACGGCTGCAGACGTCCATCCTTGCGCCCGGCATCACCGCTTGCGGCGGCCGGATCGTCAAGCTGATGGGCGACGGCACGCTCGTCGTCTTCAACTCCGCCGTCGATGCGGTGGATTGCGCCATATCGCTGCAGGAGGCGCTGGCTTTCGACCAGCAGGAGCAGCCGACCGATGACCGCATCCTCGTCAGGATCGGCATCAACCTTGCCGACGTCGTTATCGAAGGCGACGATCTGCTCGGCGACGGCGTCAACGTCGCCGCCCGCCTCCAGGCCTCAGCCACCCCCGGCGGCATCTGCATCGCCGATGTCGTCCATCGGCAACTCGGCGCCAAGGGCCGATCGGCCTTCCTCGACGGCGGAGAGATCGCGCTGAAGAACATCACGCGGCCCATCCACGTCTGGCACTGGACGGACGCGCCGACGATCGGCCCATCGATGTCGCAAGCCAGCGCGCGCACGTCGATCGCCGTCCTGCCTTTCGAGAACCTGAGCAACGCGCCGGACCAGACCTTCTTCAGCGATGGCATCACCGAGGATATCATTGGTGGCCTTGCCCGGTTTCGCGCCCTTTCCGTCACCGCCGCAAGCTCCTCCTTCAACTTTCGCGGCGAGCACGCCGACATAAAGGAAATCGGCCGCAAGCTCGGCGTCACCTATCTCGTCGACGGCAGCGTCCGGAGGGCGGGCGAGCGCATGCGCATCACCGCGCGGCTGATCGAGGTCGCCAGCGGAACCCATCTTTGGTCAGAACATTACGACCGCAGCCTGACGGATATTTTCGCCATTCAGGATGACGTAACGCGAATGATCGTCTCCACACTCGTCGGCCAGATCGAAAGCGCAGACCTGCGCCAGGCGTTGCGCAAGCCGCCGAAGAGTCTTGCAGCCTATGAATTCTACCTGCGCGGGCTTGCGCATATTCGCGGTTACGAGCCGGACGACAATCGGCAGGCGCATGCCATGTTCCAGGCGGCCGTCGACCGCGACCCGCAGTTTGCGCTCGCCCATGCCTATTTGGCGCTCGCCATCATCGCCGAACAAGGCTACGGCAACGCGCCATCGGACGTTCTCGACACCGCGCTCGCGATCGCGCGAAAGGCCGTCTCGCTCGATGAGGCCGAGAGCGGTTGCCAGCGCATGCTGGCGATCATCCAATTCTATCGTCGCGAATTCGAGCTGGCGGAGCGGCACTATCGCCGCGCCTATCTGCTCAACCCGAACGACGCCAATACGCTGGTGCAGATGGGAGGGCTCTTGGCGCGGCGCGGCAAGCTCGATGAGGCGATGGAGTGGATCAACGAAGGCTTCAGGCTGAACCCGTTTCCGCCGCCCTGGTACAGCGCCACGCTCGGCAACGCCCTGTATATCCTCGGCCGCTACGAAGAGGCCGCGGCGGCGCTGAAGGAACTGCCCAATCCCGGCCCCTTCACGCTCGCACGCCTCGTCGCCTGCCACGCCCAGTCCGCCAACGCGGCCGCCGTCGAAGAGACGAAGGCCCGCCTTCTCCAGGTGTGCCCGGACTTCTCGACGGAAGACTTCATCCGGCGCGGCCTGTTGCTCGAGCGTGACGAACACCGGGATCTGTTTCGCCAGGGCCTGCTGAAGGCAGGGTTGCCGGCGTGATGCAATCGGCTGGCCCGAACATTTCCCGATCGTTTCCGCTTGTCGTTTGGCTCCCCGGGCCGGATTCGAACCGGGAACGAGCCAGCCGGCGGGTGCGCCTCACGGCTGCACTTGCGGCGGCAGCAGGAACAGGGTCATGCCGAAGATCACATAGACCGTCAGCGCCAGAACGCCCATGTACCAGGCAGACCGCCCGCCGTTGGAAAGGAGCGTTGCGGCCATTGTCGCGATCAGCATCATCACCACCGCACCCGGCCAGAATTGCAGGTTCATGGGCTGCGGGCCGATGACATAGCTCAAGAGCACCAGCAGCGGTGCGACGAAGAGGGCGATCTGGGCCGCACTGCCGAGCGCGACGCCGACGCTCAAGTCCAGCCGGTCCTTGCGCGCCGCAGCGAAGGCCGTCGCCATCTCGGCGGCGGCACCGACCAGGGCCACCACGATGAAGCCGACGAAGGCCGGCGTCATGCCGAGCTCTTCGGCCGCCACCTGCACCGATCCCACGAAGACCTCGCTGACCAGCGCCACCAACACCGTGACGGCCAAAAGCACGACGATGCCCGTCGCCAGCGGCCAATGCACTTCGTCCTCGCCATGCCCGGAGCCGGCAGAGACGAAGAGCTCGCGGTGCGTCCTCAGCGAAAACAGCATCCACAGCCCATAGACGACGATGAGCACGATGGAGAGGCCGGCGCTGAGCTGCTGGGTGAAGGCCGTCTGCGGCTGGCTGTCGGCGCTGCCGATCAGCGACGGCACCAGCACCGCGACCGTCGCCAGGAACAGGAGGCTTGCCTGGAAGCGCGCATTCACCCGGTTGAATTCCTGCAGGTGATGGCGCAGCCCCCCGAAGAGGAACGAGCCACCCAGCATGAACAGCGTGTTGGTGACGATCGCACCGGCGATCGATGCCTTGACCAGCAGATACTGGCCGGCATTGAGCGCCATCAGCGCGATGACGAGTTCCGTCAGGTTGCCGAGCGTCGCGTTGAGGAGCGCGCCGATCGTATCGCCGGTCCGTGCCGCAACCGCCTCCGTCGCCTGGCTGAGCAGGGCCGCAAGCGGCACGATGGCGGCGACAGAGAGCAGGAAGAGCAAGGTGTGCGCGCCGGGCCAGATATGCTCCCCCGCGATGACGACGGGTACGAAGACAAGCAGCCAGAGAATGGGTGTCCGGCGCAAATAATCCAATGCACTGCCCATGGCGGCCTCCCCCCACGCGAACCCGCAACAATCCGTGATCGGCCGCACCATCGCGGCCGCCGGGCCAACCGGATGCCACGCCCGGCCGGATCGGCTGGTCACGGCACTATGATTATTCCGCATCCGGCGGAAGCGCATTGACTTTTATCAAGCCGACCCGGTTCTCCCTGTTCGCCGAGCGGCCTCGCTACCGCGCTGATCGACGTCGCCTCAGCCGGTGTCCTTCGCCACGTCCTGGGCTGAACGTCCGGCAAATCCGCGAAACCACTTGTTAAATCCCCCCGGCTAACATGAGCGGCTGTGATGCCGGGGTTTTTGCGTTGCTGAACAATGAACTTCATTCCTCGATCCGCGCAGGAGAGCAGGATCGCCGTGACGGCCTGAAGCCCGGCAACCGGTTCCTGGGGCGTGTCGTCGCGTGCAACGGCGCGCGCGCCACCATCGCGGCCGTCGCCGAAAACGGCGAGACGTCGCTGACCGAACTCTGGTCGGTCGGGCGGCTGATCTCGATTTCCGTCGGCAGGAACCGTGTCGTGGCTCTGGTCTATTCGATGCAGACCGCCTCGGCCGAATGGGGCGAGGAAGCCAACAACACCTTCCGCATCGAAGTCGAGCTGATGGGCGAGGTCCACATAGGACCCGATGGACGCGAGGAGTTTTCCGCAGGCATCAGCCAATATCCCTATCTCGGCGCTATCGTGCACCGCATTCGCGCGGCCGACCTTGCCCGCATCTACGATTCCGGCCGCAGCGATAGCTGCATCATCGGCAAGCTCACCCAGGACGAAAGCCTCGACGCGACGATCCACGTCCCCTCGATGCTCGCCAAGCACTTCGCCATCGTCGGCACGACCGGCGTCGGTAAATCGACCGCGGTGACGCTGCTGCTCAACAAGGCGATCGCCTCCGATCCGAAGCTGCGTGTGCTGATCCTCGACCCGCACAACGAGTTCGCCGCCGCCTTCCCGGAGCTTGCGGTCGTCATCGACACCGACACGCTCGACCTGCCCTTCTGGTTCTTCCGCCTCGAGGAATTCGCCGAGGTGATCTTCCGCGGCCGCCCGGCGCCGCCGGACGAACTCGACATGCTGCGCGATATCATTCCCGAAGCGAAGAAGGCTTTCCGGGGTGGCGAATCCAGCCTCATGCGGCGCCAGACCGAGAAAAGCTCGATCACCGCGGATACGCCGGTGCCCTACCGCATCGCCGACCTCCTGTCGCTGATCGACGAACGCATCGGCCGGCTCGAGGGGCGCAACGACAAGCCGCATCTGCGCTCGCTGAAGGTCAAGATCGTCTCGGCGATCAACGACCCGCGCTACCATTTCATGTTCTCCTCGAACACCATCACCGACACCATCCAGGACACGATCGCCAAGATCTTCCGCATTCCCGGCGATGGGAAGCCGATCGCCACCTTCGAGCTTGCCGGCATTCCCTCGGAAGTCGTCAATTCGGTCGCTTCGGTGCTCTGCCGCATGGCCTTCGAAATCGGCCTGTGGAGCAATGGCGGCATCCATATGCTCGTCGTCTGCGAGGAGGCGCACCGCTACGTGCCGGCCGATCCCTCGCTCGGCTTCCTGCCGACCCGCCAGGCGATTGCCCGCATCGCCAAGGAAGGCCGTAAATACGGCGTCTCGCTCGGCGTCATCACCCAGCGCCCCGGCGAACTGGACCCGACGATCCTTTCGCAATGCTCGACGGTCTTTGCCATGCGGCTTGCCAACGACCGCGACCAGGAGATCATCCGTTCGGCCATTCCGAACTCGTCGACCTCGACCACCAGCTTCATCTCCTCGATCGGCAACGGCGAAGCGATCGCCTTCGGTGAGGCCGTGGCGGTGCCGATGCGCATGCGCTTTTCCCGCATCTCCGAAGAGCGCTTGCCGCGCGCCCACGGCATCGTCGACCGGATCGACGTGGATGCGCCGCCGACCGTCGATCTGCGTTCGATCGTCAGCCGCATGCGGGCGATCAACGGGCCGGATATTTCCAGCTTCCAGCAGAGCTACATGGCAGCGTCGACCGGCAGCGAAGAGCGTCTCTGGGACAGCGAACTCGGAGCCGGATCCGCAAGCGAGACGGAACAAGGCTTCGCGGACTCGGCTCTGGCTGCCGAGCCCTACCGCCCGGACATGCTTCCGCGCACCACCATTTCCCCCAATCCCGAGCTGGAGCGCTTCAACCAGATCCGCCAACACCTTCTGAACGAAAAGCCCGCGGCCGAGCAGCCAGCACCCCGCTTCGGGGCGGCGGCGCCGACCGGACACGGCTCCCCGGCCGCCGGCGATCGGCCCCGCGAGGGGTCGCTCCGGGAAAGCCTTCTGAAGCGGCCGCTCGGCAGCATCATCCGCAAAACCTAAAGCATGTCGCGATCTTTCAGATTCGCTCCTTGCGCTTCAAGTTTTTGATATTTCGCATGTCGTTATTTTAAAGCGTAAGTTCGCCCAAGCGGCTGGCGGGGAACTTTTGCGGCAGGCATTTCGTTGGTGCGGATAATCCCGGACGCCATGCCCGGAAGCGTCCGTCAAACATTCAACAACATCTAGGCATTCGGAGGCCGCCATGGTCGCAAGCGTTACCCCTTTTTTGATGTTTCAGGATGGCGTGGCGGAGCAGGCCATGGCCTTCTACATCTCGCTATTCCCGAATGCCGAGGTGCTGGAGATCGAGCACTACGGCCCGGGCGAACAGGGGCCTGAAGGCAGCATCAAGGTCGCACTTTTCCGGCTCGGCGCACAGCGGGTCAGGTGCATCGACAGCCCGGTCAAGCACGCCTTCGATTTCACCCCGTCCTTCTCTTTCTTCGTCGAATGCCAGAGCGAGGACGAGATCATCACGCTCGCGACCATGCTGGCCGAGGGCGGTGCCGTGCTGATGCCGCTCGACAATTACGGATTCAGCCAGCGCTTTACCTGGGTCAACGACCGCTTCGGCGTGTCCTGGCAGTTGAACCTCGCCGACTGAGCCATCCTGGCTGCCGCCTGCCCTACAGCACCGCGCGTCCTATCAGACGCGCACAGGTCGCTGTAGCACTTCGATTTTCTGAATGTCTAAATCAAGCGCGGAGCACCGCGTCAGCGCTTTCGATGCGCCGCCAGCTCTCGTGGAGCTGGTTGCGGAACCAGGTCATCTGGCGCTTGGCATATTGCCGCGTGGCAGCGGCACCGGCCTCGATCGCCTCGGCCTCCCCGATCTCGCCTTTGAGGAGTGCCGCGATCTGGCTGACGCCGATCGCCTTCATCACAGGCATTTCCGGCGGCAGGTCGAGCGAAAGCAGCGCCTTGACCTCATCGATCGCGCCGCCGGCAAGCATCAGTTCGAAGCGGCGGTTGATGCGGTCGTGCAGAAGCTTGCGCTCCGGCAGCACCACATATTTCTCCGCCCGGTCCGGATCGACGATGACAGGGCCGTTCTGCCGCTGGAAGAAGCGGATCGGCCTGCCGGTCGCCTCCACTACTTCGAGCGCCCGGACGATCCGCTGGCCGTCGCCGACGTTCAATGTCGCCGCCGTCTCCGGATCCTTGGCTTCGAGGTCGCGATGAAGGGTTTCGGGCCCTTCGGCCTTCAGCCTTTCACGCAGGCGCTCGCGGATCGCGGCGGGGATCTCGGGCATGTCCGAGAGACCACCGGTCAGCGCCTTGAAATAAAGCCCGGTGCCGCCGACGAAGACCGGCAGCCGTCCCTCCTGCTTGAGCCTGGCAACGAGCGCTTGCGCCTCGCGCACCCAGGCGCCGGTGGAATAGGCGGCGGCCGCCGGCACATGGCCGTAGAGGCAGTGCTCCACACCGCCCATATCCGCTTGGTCGGGCCGCGCCGTCAGCAGCCGCAGCGTGTCATAGACCTGCATGCTGTCGGCATTGACGACCACGCCGCCGTGGCGCCGCGCCAATTCGACGGCAAGCGCAGACTTGCCGCTGGCGGTCGGCCCGGTTATCAGGATCGCGTCGCTCTCGGTTTCAAGGTTATTGTCCATGGCTCTCGTTGCCACGCTTATCGCCAATCCGTCAAATCCTGTTCTGATGCCCGCGCTCGCGGAAGCGGCTGCCAATGCCGTCAAGGCGTCCGGCCTTTATTGGCTGGCCGATGGCGTCGCCTGCGACATCGCGCTGAAGGACGGCACCGACGCGAACGCGGCCGAAGCGCTGCTGCGCGCCGAAATCGGCACCGCCGCCATCGACGTCGCCGTGCAGGACGCCGAGAGCCGTCGCAAGAAACTGCTGATCGCCGACATGGATTCGACGATGATCGGCCAGGAATGCATCGACGAACTGGCCGCCGAAGTCGGCCTCAAGGACCAGGTGGCGGCCATCACCGCCCGCGCCATGAACGGCGAGATTGCCTTCGAGCCGGCCCTGATCGAACGCGTCGCACTGCTGAAGGGCCTGCCGCTCGGCGTCGTCGACGAGGTGATCGCCAAGCGCATCACGCTGACGCCGGGAGGGCGGCAACTGATCGCGACGATGAAGAGCAAGGGTCACTACACCGCGCTCGTCTCCGGCGGCTTCACCGTCTTCACCGGGCCGATCGCCGAGATGCTCGGCTTCGACGAGAACCGCGCCAACACGCTGCTTGCCGAAGCGGGCATCCTGACCGGCGAGGTCGCCAATCCCATTCTCGGCAAGCAGGCGAAGGTCGATGCCCTCATCGACATCACCGCTCGCCTCGGCATCTCGACTGGTGAAGCCCTCGCCGTCGGCGATGGCGCCAATGATCTCGGCATGATCCAGCTCGCCGGCACCGGCGTCGCACTGCACGCCAAGCCCGTGGTGGCCGAGCAGGCCAAGATTCGCATCGACCATGGCGATCTGACCGCCCTTCTCTATCTCCAGGGCTATCGCAAGACGGATTTCGTCGGATGATCATCGGCGAGACCGGCCGGCTGCGCATCCGGGCCTGGAAGAACAGCGATCGCGATCTCTTCTTCGAGATCAACAGCGATCCCAAGGTCATGGCGTTCTTTCCCTTCCGCCGCAGCCGCGCGGAAGCGGACGCGCTGTTCGATCGTGTCGGCCGCGGCATCGCCGAAACCGGCCTGGGTTTCTTCGCGGTAGCGCTAAAGGCCGTCGACCAGCCGATCGGCTTCTGCGGCCTTGCCTTGACGGATCTGGAACCGCACTTTCCCAATGGCACGGTCGAGATCGGCTGGCGGCTCGCCGCCCGCTATTGGGGCCAGGGCTACATCACCGAAGCGGCCTCCGACCTCCTGCGCTACGGCTTCGAGGAAAAAGGGCTCGACGAGGTCGTCTCCTTTGCCGTCGCCGCAAACACCCGCTCGACAGCGGTGATGCAGCGGCTCGGCATGCACCGCGACGCAAGCCGCGACTTCGACCACCCCCGCGTCCCCGCCGACCAGCCGGCACTGGTGCGTCATGTGCTTTACGCCATCAGCGCCGAGGAATGGCGGGCGCGGCAGGCGAAGGCCAGGTAAGCGCCTCCCTTCGACCGGGCCCCAAGCGTCAACTCGACCTCACCTCTTCCGCTCCGCTCCAGGATAGCTCCGCTCGATCCAGGCGACAAAGGCCTTTGCCGCGTCCGACAGCGCCTCGAAGCGCCGTGCCACGAGAAAGAACGTGCCATAGGGCACCGAGACATCAAAGGGCTGGAGCAGCCGGCCGGTCTCGATATCGTCACGCGCGTGGTCGCGGTCGATCAGCCCGACGCCATTTCCTCTGAGCGTCGCCTGAAGCACCATCGAACCATCGGCGAAGATGGCGCCGCGATCCACCTTGACCGGGCCGGCGCCGGCGGCTGCAAACCAATGTTCCCAGAGCTGCCGGTTGTCCTCATGCAAGAGCGCGTACTGCATCAAGTCTTCGGGTCGCTCGAGCGGCCGCCCGCCTGCCGCCAGCGCCGGCGCGATCACCGGGATCATCTCGACTTCGGCAAGCCGGCGCGTCTCCACCCGCGGCCATGAATCGACGGTGAAGCTGTGGCGGATGGCGATGTCGGCATCGCCGCTGCGAAACTCGGCGAGCCGGGATTCCGCATCGATCTCCAGATCGATCTCCGGATGCGCATCCTGGAACTCCTGCAGATGCGGCACCAGCCAGCAGCCGGCGAAAGACGGCTCGGCGCTGACCCTCAGGGTCTGCGAGAGCCGCCACCCCGAGAGCATGTCGAGGCGCTCGCCCACCATGTCGAACGCCGCCGTCAACACGCCGAGCAGGGCGCGGCCATCGGCGGTCAGGCGGACGCTGCGGTGATGCCGCTCGAACAGCGGCCGGCCGATCAGGTCCTCGAGCCCGCGCACCTGCCGGCTGATCGCCGCCTGCGAGACGAAAAGCTCGGCGGCAGCCAGCGTGAAGCTCTCGAGCCGCCCGGCCGCCTCGAAACTCCGCAACGCTGTCAGGGGCAAGCGTCCGCGCTTCATGCATAACCTCAAGTCATTCGAAGGCGATAGTAAACTCGTTTGAGGGGCGCGGGCAAGTGCGCTGAAATACTGGAGCGTCCCTTGTGCGTTCATCCAAACGCATGGCGCTCTAGGCAGCAAGGAGGTTCAGCCATGCTCGCGATCATCGAAGTCCTGTTCGACGCCCTGCGGCTGATGACCTTCCAGCCGATGCGCAAAGGATCCAACCAGCCCTCGTGTACCATGGCAACGACGACGAATGCTGATGCCGAGACCCCGCAGGCATATCGGTTATTCCTCACACCTGCCCCTCACCCTCGCTCCGCAGGCGGGAGGAGGAACCGCGATCAAACCTCCCGACTGTGAGTGCGACGATCGCTGCGAGTGGTACCGAAATTACCGTAATGTACTTCTCGCTACTTCGCCGCGAGCGTACATTCGCAAATACTCGGCCCAAACGTCGCCCGAAACTCAGAGGGCGCTCTCTCGTCATTAAATAAGCTTGCCATCGAAATTCGTGGTCCTTGGGTTCCGAGCTAGAGCAACGGGAGGATGGTATGAGTAACCATCGAGACGGCGCAGTGAGCCCCGACGACCAAGTCACCCTCAGCCGGCGCAACGTCCTGCTCGGAGGCTGCGCGCTGGCCGCGGCAACCGCAGCCTATGCGACAGTGCCCGCGGGACAGAGCGCACGGGCTCAGCAGGCAGGAGCAGGCAAGCCGAACATCCTGGTCATCTTCGGCGATGACATCGGCTACTGGAACGTCAGCGCCTACAACCGCGGTATGATGGGCTATCGCACGCCCAATATCGACCGTATCGCCAAGGAGGGCGCGATCTTCACGGATCTCTATGCGCAGCAATCCTGCACCGCCGGTCGCGCTGCCTTCATTACCGGGCAGAGCTGCTTCCGCACCGGCCTGCTCAAGGTCGGGCTGCCCGGCGCCAAGGAAGGGCTGTCCGATAACGACCCGACGCTTGCGGAATTGCTCAAGCCGCAGGGCTATGCAACCGGCCAGTTCGGCAAGAACCACGTCGGCGACCGCAACGAGTTCCTGCCGACGGTGCATGGCTTCGACGAGTTTTTCGGCAACCTCTACCACCTCAACGCGGAGGAGGAGCCGGAGAATGTCGACTATCCGAAAAATCCCGAATTCCGGGCGAAGTTCGGACCACGCGGAGTCCTGCACACTTTCGCAACCGACACTGACGACCCGACAGAAGACGGGCGCTTCGGTCGTGTTGGCAAACAGAAGATCGAGGACACTGGCCCACTCACCCGCAAACGCATGGAAACCGTTGACGAGGAGTTCCTCGCCGCGGCAACGGCCTTCATCGACAAGAACGCCAAAGCCAACAAGCCGTTCTTCTGCTGGTTCAATTCGACGCGAATGCACATCCACACGCACCTCAAGCCGGAGTCTGAAGGCAAGACCGGCCTTGGGATAGAGGCCGATGGCATGGTCGAGCACGACGGCATGGTCGGCCGGCTCTTGAAGCAGCTCGACGATCTCGGCATCGCCGACAACACCATCGTGCTGTGGACCACCGACAACGGCGCGGAGGAGTTCTCGTGGCCCGATGGCGGCACGACCCCGTTCCGCGGCGAGAAGAACGCGAACTGGGAAGGCGGTTATCGGGCGCCGGGCGTGATCCGCTGGCCCGGCGTCGTCAAGCCCGGCACCGAGATCAACGAGATCGTCTCACACGAGGATTGGGTACCGACTTTTGTGGCGGCAGCCGGCGAGCCGGACATCGCCCGGAAGCTGCTGACCGGATACGACGCGGCTGGCAAGACCTTCAAGGTTCATCTCGACGGCTACGACCAGCGCACCCTGCTGGCCGGCGCCGGCCCCGGTGCCCGCAAGGAGTATTTTTTCTGGACCGACGACGGAAATCTCGCTGCCTTGCGCTACGAACGGTGGAAGGTGGTGTTCATGGAGCAGCGGGCACATGGTCTGGATGTCTGGCAGGATCCACTGGTAACGCTCCGGCTTCCCAAAATCTTTGATCTCCGGGCCGATCCTTTCGAGATGGCCGATCACGACTCCGGCGAGTACGAGCGGTGGCGTGTGGATCGCACGTACCTCCTCGTGCCTGCGCAGGCGCTCGTGGCCGAGCATCTGAAAACCTATGTCGACTTCCCGCCGAGACAGAAACCGGGCAGCTTCTCGCTCGACCAGGTGCTCGCAAAGCTGCAGGAGGCCGGAGGGAAATGAGCGCATTCCGTTGCGTGCTGTAGCGCTAAGCCTTCATGAGGCTGGGGTGTGAATTCACCCCAGTTTCAGCTCCGCGGCACCCGAGATCGCGCTTGAATCAAAATCTGAGGAAGCGGATTCGATCTGTCAGCGTGCGCCGCGATCGATCTGAAAAGACTCTACAATCGCCCTCGCCCGAGAGCAGCGCCGCGGCACCGAACAGATGCCGCAGCCGCACATCATGGTGGAGCCCTATTCCACCCGCACCGTGACGAAGCGCAGTTCGCCGGTCTTGCTGGAGAGCATCAGCAGCGCATTGCGCCGGCCGTCCGATTTCAGCTCCTCGACCCGTTGGGCAACGTCGTCAGGCGAGTCCATCGCTTCCTGCCCGACCTCGACGATGACGTCGCCCGGCTCGACGCGCCGTTCCGCCGCCGCCGAATTCGGCGAGACCTCGGTAATGACAACGCCATCCACGTCCTCGGCAATGCCGTATTTCTTGCGCGTCTCTTCGTTCAGCGTCGCAAGCTTCATGCCGAGCACGACGTCGGTCGCCGGTAGCGGAGCCGCTTCGGGCTTGTCCGGCTTCTGCGTCTCGTCGCCGGTCGTCGCCGCCGGCGCGCTTGCAAGTTCACCGCCGTCCTCGAGGCGACCGAGGGTGACCTTGACCGTCTGCTCCTTGCCGTCACGCACCACCACCACATCGACCGCCTTGCCGACGGGGCTTTCGGCAACGGCACGCGGCAGGTCGCGCATTTCGGTGACATCGCGGCCATCGAACTTGACGATGACGTCGCCGGCCTTGATCTCGCCATGCGCAATCGGCCCGCCCTCGATGATGCCGGAGACAAGCGCGCCATGTGGCGTCGCCATCTTCAGGGTCTCGGCGATATCGTCGGTCACCGGCTGGATACGGACGCCGAGCCAGCCGCGCCGGGTCTCGCCGAAATCCTTGAGCTGCAGCACGACATTGGCGGCCAGCTCCGTCGGCACCGAGAAACCGATGCCGATCGAGCCGCCGGAGGGCGAGATGATCACGGTGTTGATGCCGATCACTTCGCCGGCCATGTTGAAGAGCGGCCCGCCGGAATTGCCGCGGTTGATCGCCGCGTCCGTCTGGATGAAGTTGTCATAGGGGCCGGCATTGATGTTGCGGCCGCGCGCCGAAATGATGCCGACGGAAACCGAACCGCCGAGCCCGAACGGATTGCCGATCGCCATCACCCAGTCGCCGATGCGCATCTTGCGCGAATCGCCGAAGGGCACCGCCTTCAGTGGCGCTTTCGGCTCGACCTTCAGCACGGCCAGGTCGGTCTTGGTATCCTTGCCGACGAGCTTCGCCTTCAGCTTGCTGCCATTGGCAAAGTTGATCTCGATATCGTCGGCGCCTTCGATCACGTGGTTGTTGGTGACGATGAAGCCGGTCGGGTCGATGACAAAGCCGGAGCCAAGAGAATCGACCGTGCGCTGGCGGTTACCGCCCTGGCCGCCCTGCCCTTTGAAGAATTCATCGAAATAGGGCTGATAGGGCGAACCCTCCGGCACCTGCGGCGCCGGCGCATCGTCGTCGTTCTTGACCTTCTGCGAGGTCGAGATATTGACGACCGCGTCGAGCAGGCCGGCCGCGAGATCGGCAACGGAAGCGGGACCGTTCGTCGGCGGGCGGATGGCCGCATTCTGCGCGAGCGCCGTATTGCTGAAGGCAAGCGCGCCTGCGAGCGCCAGAATGCCCAAGGAGGTGCCAAGCGAGTAAGCTCGGGATTTCGTTCGCGTGGACAAGTCGCTTAGGCTCCTCTCGATGCGCGATGGTCGACCGGTTCTCCTGGCCGCCACCTCTCCTGGATCCCGATGATCTGAGGTCCAACCGGCCCAAGATCATAGCGTGATCGTTTGTCATAAATTAGAGCGGGATCCGGGGCGGAAAACCGCATGCACCTTTTCTCGTCCCGCTCTGGCCTACGGCGTTGAGGCGCCATAGGACTTTGATTCTTCGCATAATCTTGCGTCAACCGGAACCGGCAACAGCGTTTATGCAGCAGGAACCGTCGATGCAATCCGCAGACCGCTCGACATCCGACCATACCAGAAGATAAGGCGGAATTCCGAAGCGTCCAAACACGATTTCCTGATCCCCGCGCAGAGGACTGCTGGAGGTTAGAAGATACCGGTTGCGCGTTCTTGGAAGGGGCGCGACGCGTCAGGTCGTCAGGTCGTGCCCGTGGTCCTTCAAGGCCTGGACCGCCTTGTCGAGATCGGAACCGGCAACAAAGACATAGTCGGTGCTGAAGGTCGAGTTGGCGAAGACGCCGACGCCGGCGGCCGAAAGCGGCCGGAGCACGGAAGACAGCACGCCGGGTACATCGAAGGCAAAATGCTGTTCGACACGGAAGCAGCGCCAGCCGAGCGAACTCTGGACGCTGGACGGCACGCGAGCGGCACGGCAGACCAGCGTCATCTCTTCGCGCGAGCTCGAAATGGTCCAGAAGCCTGGCCCCGGCAACCATTCGGGTATGCTGGAGCCGATATTGAGGCGGGTGATGGCGTATTCGGCATCGACCAGCCGGATCAGCAGTTTATGTGGCATTTCGCATTATCCTCGAAGCAACCATACAAGTCCGACCCCGGCAGCCACGGAAACGACCCCCGCCAGTCGAAGCTGATGTTCGGGGACATACGGCAAACGCTTCGCCATTTCCACCAAAACCAAAGGGGCCAGTGCGTACACCAGCCCCTCGATGATCAGGAAGAACGCGATTCCCGTCAGGAAATCCGACATCGCTCGCCTAGTTCCCGGTGGTTGGTTGCGGCGCCGCGGCAGCCGGAGCCGTGCCTTCGGAATTGTTGAAGAAGCGGAAGAATTCCGAATGCGGCGACAGCACCAGCGTCGTGTCCGCGCTGCCGATCGACTGGGTATAGGCCGACATCGAGCGGTAGAATTCGAAGAACTTCGGATCGCGCGCAAAGGCGTCGGCAAAGGTCTTCGTCCGTTCGGCTTCGCCCTCGCCGCGCAGGATTTCCGAATCGCGCTGGGCGTCGGCGACGATCTCGACGACCTGACGGTCGGCGATGGCGCGGCGGCGCTGGCCCTCTTCGTTACCGCGGGCGCGGATCAGTTCCGCTTCCGCCAGACGCTCGGCCTTCATGCGGTCGTAGGTCTGCTGCGAGACTTCCTGCGTCAGGTCGGTGCGGCGGATACGGACGTCCTCGATGTTGAGGCCGAGCGACTCGGCGTCGCCTTTGAGGTCGGCGCGAACTTCACGCATCATCGACGCGCGCTCGTCGGAGAGCGCCGCCTCGAAGCCACGCAGACCGTAGACGCGACGCAGCGATGCATCGAGACGGGTCCTGAGACGCGATTCCGCCGAATCGCGATCACCCGAAACGGTTTCGCGGAAGCGGCGGGGATCGGCGATCTTGTAGACGACGAAGGCGTCGACTTCATAGAACTTGCCGCCCGAAACCTGGACACGGATGTTGTCGAGGTCGAAGCGCAGCGCCTGGTCTTCGACATACTGGACACGGTCGGCGTCCATGAAGGCGAAGGGCAGCTTGAAGTAGAGGCCCGGCTGGGTCTTGACGTCCTTGATCTGACCGAAGCGAACGACGATCGCCTGCTGGCGCTCGTTGACGACGAAGACCGAGGAATAGATGCCGACAAAGACGACGGCGAGCAGGATCAGGATGACAGAGGTACGATTGTTGATCACTGGGCTGCTCCCGATGCTGCTGCGGCGGCTCCCGACTGGACGGGCCGGCCGATTTCATTCAGCGGCAGATAGGGCAGAACGCCCTGCCCGTTCTTCTCGTCGAGGATCACCTTCTTCGACTTGCCGAGAACACCCTGCATCGTTTCGAGATAGAGGCGCTTGCGGGTCACGTCGGGCGCCTTGGAATATTCGTCGTAAACCGAGATGAAGCGCTGCGCCTCACCCTGTGCTTCCTTGACGACGCGGTCCTTGTAGGCGGCCGCCTCTTCGCGAATCTGCGCGCCCTGACCACGAGCCTTGCCGAGCACCTGGTTGGCATACTGGTTGGCTTCTTCGACGAAGCGGTCTTCGTCCTGCTCGGCGCGCTGCACTTCGTCGAACGCGTCCGCCACTTCACGCGGCGGCGCTGCGTCCTCGATCGCGACCGTGTTGACGGAAACGCCGGCACCGTAAGTGTCCATCGTCGCCTGAATCGTGCTCTTCACGTCGGCAGCGATCGCCTGACGGTTGTCACGGAAGATGTCCTGTGCCGGACGGCGGCCGACCACTTCGCGCATGGCGCTTTCGGCCACCCGCTGCAGCGTGTCGGACGGATTTTCGACATTGAACAGATAGGCCTTCGGGTCGGTGACCGAGAACAGCACCGAGAACTGCACGTTGACGATGTTCTGGTCGCCGGTCAGCATCAGGCCGGAATTCGACTGGCCGCTGCTGCGCCCGCCGATGTTCTGCTGCTGCTCGGTGATCTTCACGAACTCGACGGTCTCGAACGGCCAGAAGTGGTAGTGAAGCCCGGGCATCGAGATTTCGTCCTTCGGCTTGCCGAAGCGCATCTCGACGCCGCGCTCGTCCGGCTGGACGGTGTAGATCGAGTTGATCAGGATGAAGCCGACGATCAGCAGGCCGACAATGGCAAAGACGCCGCCGTTGAAGCCGCCGGGAACGACGTTCTTAAGCTGGTCCTGGCCGCGGCGAATGATCTCTTCCAGATCCGGCGGGCCGCCCTTGCCGCGCGGCCGGTTTGGCCCCTGGCCCCATGGCCCCTGATTGCCGCCGCCGCCGCCCCACGGGCCGCCGCCGCCATTCTGATTGCTCCAGGGCATCAAAACCTCTCTATTGAAACTTTCCACGCCAAACGGCCGCGCCACCGCACGGTCGTCTACGATGTCAAACCGTTATAGGTATCACCCGCACCGCTTTCAACGCGATAGGACCGAGTTCACCGTAAATGGTTCAAAATAGTTGACGATCCGGCGCGTCAGGCTGTCGCACGTCGCCTAAAGGTGACGAAATGCATGGCGTGGCTGTCCTTTTCGCCCTGCGGCAGGTCTTCCTCGAACACCTTCTCGAAGGCCTCAGGATCGATATCCGGGAAGCGTGTGTCGCCCTCCACCGTCGCCTGGACCTCGGTCACATGCAGGATATCGGCCACGCCGATCGACTGGCGATAGATCTCTCCGCCGCCGATCACGCAGATCTCTTCGGCGCCCGTCGTCTGAGCCTCACGCTTCGCGAGCGCGATCGCAGCCTCGAGCGACGGCACGACATCAGCGCCTTCCGCGATAAAATCCGCGTTGCGGGTGATGACGATATTGGCGCGGCCCGGCAGCGGTCGCCCCAGGGAAGCCCAGGTCTTGCGCCCCATGATCACGGGCTTGCCGATCGTCAGCGCCTTGAAGCGCTTGAGATCGGTCGAAAGCCGCCAGGGCAGATCGCCGTCGCGGCCGATGACGCCGTTGGCGGCGACCGCCACGACGATCGATATCTTCGGATGTGTGCTCTTCGTCTCAGTCATGGAATCCGTTCGGTTTGCTGTCGATTTCCCGTGCCCGGTCATAGGCCGCCCGGTCGGTCACCACGCGTATGTAGCGGTCGACCACCGTGCTCTCCGGCAGGATCTTGCGCATCCACTGCAGCGCGCTTGCCAAGAGCAGATCGGCCGCGCTCATCGTCTCGCCGAGCAGATAGGTCTGGCGGGTGAGCACGTCGATCACGTGCGCGCACATCTCGTTGTAGAGACGTGCCTGGGCCGGATTGTTGATGGTGGCGCCGGAAATATGGGCGAGCGCCGTCGGCTCGATCACGCCGGCATAATAGGCAAGCCAGGAAAGATAGGCGCCGCGATCCTTGTGGCCCGGCGGGCGCCCGAGGCTGCAATCGGGATAGAGATCGGTGAGATATTGCACGACCGCCGCCGACTCCCAGATCACCGCGCCGTTGTGCAGCAGCGCCGGCACCTGCTTGTGCGGATGCGGATTGTTGTCGTCGGGCGCGCCGGAGCCATCCCAGCGGCGAATCGAGACGTAACGGATCTCGTATTCGGCGCCCAGTTCCTCGAGCAGCCAGACGATGCGCGACGACCGCGACAGGGGCGCATGGATCAGTGTGAGCATCATACCTCCCTCAAGGGCGAGCCCTCCCCGCGCCTCTTCGCCGCGGCCATGACCGACGGCTTCACGGCCCCTCGGTGCCTGCCGCGCAACACACGCCAGACATCATATCCGGCGCGGACACGGGACCGCTGCGCTCGACTGCCTTAGACCGCGATCGGCGCCTTGATCGTTGAATCAGCTTCGTAGCCGACGAGCGTAAAGTCTTCGAAGCGGAAAGAAAACAGATCCTTCACGTCAGGATTGATCTCCATCCGCGGCAGCGCCTTCGGCGTGCGGGTGAGCTGCAGCCGGGCCTGTTCGAAATGGTTGTGATAGATGTGCGCGTCGCCGAGCGTGTGGACGAAATCGCCTGGCTTGAGGCCGGTCACCTGCGCCACCATCATCGTCAAAAGCGCGTAGGAGGCGATGTTGAAGGGCACGCCCAGGAAGATATCGGCGGAGCGCTGGTAGAGCTGGCAGGAAAGCTTGCCATCCGCCACGTAGAACTGGAACAGGCAATGGCAGGGCGGCAGCGCCATCTCGTCCACCAATGCCGGGTTCCAGGCCGAAACGATGTGACGGCGCGAATTCGGATTGGTCTTGAGGCTTTCGACGAGCCCGGTGATCTGGTCGATATGGCGTCCATCCGGCGCCGGCCAGGAGCGCCACTGGTAGCCATAGACCGGGCCGAGGTCGCCGTTTTCGTCGGCCCATTCGTCCCAGATGGTGACGCCGTTTTCCTTGAGATAGGCGATATTGGTATCGCCCTTCAGGAACCAGAGCAGCTCATGGATGATCGAGCGCAGATGCAGCTTCTTGGTGGTCAGCACCGGGAAGCCCTTGGCGAGATCGAAGCGCATCTGGTGGCCGAAGACCGAGCGCGTGCCCGTTCCCGTCCGGTCGCCCCGGTCGGTTCCGTTGGTCATCACATGATCGAGAAGGTCGAGATATTGCTGCATGGTCTGGCGCCGCCGATTCGTAATGCCCCAAATTTAGGACGAAGCCGGCGGCGAACCAATGACCTCCGGGTGATTATCCCGGATAATTCGGCCATTCCCTGAAGCGGGATGAGGAAACGTGCGCGTGGCCCGCCCGTATCCCGCTCCAACGATCGGAAGCGATCACATCTATGGTTTGGGGCCTGGTCGGCCCGAAGCCAAGGTGAGTTACAGAGCCTGCAGCTTCCCGAGGTTCTTCGCCACCAGGTAATAGAAGGTGACGCGCGACTTGGAGCGATCGGCGGACATCGCCTTGACGGTGGCGTCGATCGCCTTGTCCGCGTCGGCGCCGCTGATGCCGAGCTTCTTCTCGCACCATTTTTCCTTGACCCGTTCGAGCTCCTTCGGGTCCGTCGCCGAAACGAGCGAAGAATCCTTGTTGCGAAGGGCAATGCCAAGGTGGCGCACGATCTTGTTCACGATCGCCTCGTCGGCACCGCTGTCGTATTTCAGCACATCTGCGAGGTAGTCCGTCATGAGGCCTCCAAGTTGCTTCGTTTCTCGAAACTGCGGCCGGGATCTTGCCGGCCGCATGCAGCAGCGGGAGTTTTTCATGGCTGTCGGTCAAGTCAAGGCGGTTCGGCGCCGGGCAGTCCGGGACAAAGTCATATATCCGACACATCCCCCTTTTCTTGGAGGCCGGAAAGACCTATATGAACGGTGCCGTCTTCGGGCGGCTATGGCAATAAACGGGCGATGAAATAAACCCATTGGACCCGGGGGCGGTACCCGGCGCCTCCACCAAAAACCGATCTCCCGAGGATCGGCTTTTGATGGGGGCGAAATAGGATCGACAAGGGCGTAAAGATCGACTTTTTGCTCGGCATTGTACCACCGTTATCGGGCTAAACTTATAGTTGCAAACGACAACTATGCTGAAGCACGTCTCGCTGCCTAACGGCGGTGCGGCACTTCAAATCAAGCCCTTCCGGGTAGCACCGTAAGGCGGGGTCCGAAGGCACCTGGCAACAGAAGCCTTCACCTTCTCCCCCGGCTCGAAATGGTCTATAGATGCTCAAATAATTGACTCGTTCCTTGTGGATGGGCAATGAAAAGTCGACGGCGGATAGCCGACGGAAAAGCAGTAAGATTGAGTTCGAGGAAAGACGGGACACTCATGGGCCAGGACCACATCCGCTACGACATTCTGGCACAGGACGCGCTGCGCAGCGTCATCCGCAAGGTCCTGACCGAGGTCGCCACGACAGGCCATCTGCCCGGCGAACACCACTTCTTCATCACCTTCCTGACCGGCGCGCCGGGCGTGCGTATCTCGCAGCACCTCAAGGCGAAGTATCCCGAGCAGATGACCATTGTGGTCCAGCATCAGTTCTGGGAACTGAAGGTAACCGAAGCCGGCTTCGAGATCGGGCTTTCCTTCTCCGATACGCCGGAACGGCTGGTCATCCCGTTCAACGCCATCCGCGGCTTCTACGACCCCTCGGTCAATTTCGAGCTGGAGTTCGATGTCGCTGCCGGCGAGGAGGAGGAAGTGGAATCGGCCGAAATCACCGCCTATCCGGTCCCGGAGGAAAACGGCGAGGCCACGGCCAAGGACGACAAGCCGACCGAACCGAAAAACGGCGGCGGCTCGGTCGTTTCGCTCGATTCCTTCCGCAAGAAGAACTGATCACCACCGACTGCATGTTTCCTTTGACCGCAGACGGCTGAAGGACGGAACATGCAGCCAGTCAAAGTGCTACAGCGACCTTTGCGCGTGCAAGACGCGCGGCGCTGAGGGAGCCTCGGATCATGACCGGCGACGTCGTCAATCTGCGCCAGTTCCGCAAGCGCCGTGAGCGCACGGAAAAGGAAAAGCAGGCCGAACAGAACCGCATCTCCTTCGGCCGCACCAAGTCCGAAAAATCCCTGACAAAGGCGCTGAACGACAAGGCGGAGATCCGCCTCGACCAGGGCCGCCTGGAACGGCCGGCCAAGGACGAAGGCGGCGACGGCAAGGACTGAGCCGCCCTCCTCGCAGAAAACGATTCCGGAGCAAGGAGTTGCGGCCACTTTCCGAATCGAAATGCCAACGGAAGCATGTCGCGCAAAGCGTGCGGCGGTTTGCGACAACGAACATACGAAATATCAAAACTTGAAGCGCAAGGCGCGCATCGCGATGCGCTTTAACCGAATCAATTTGGAAGCGCCGCGTGTGGCGGCTTTTCGCCGGCATCCTGCTCCAACTTATAGGGGGTGCGCGCAAGCCGCCCCAAAGTCATATTGATCCAGAGACCGGACGATGATCCGTAAGCACTCCGCGACCCTGCACGGCCACCGCACCAGCTTCTCGCTCGAGGATGCCTTCTGGCAGGAGCTGAAGGAAATCGCCGTGGCAAGGGGGATGCCGCTTGCCCAGCTCATCGCCGAGATCGACGATCAGCGCGGCCCCGACAGCAATCTTTCCTCGGCTCTGCGTGTCTATGTGCTCGAATGGTTGAAGGCGAAGATCCAGGCGCCCTCGCCCGACAGGACCTGACGGCGAAAAAATGGTCACCCGCACGGGCTGATTGTGTGCGCCTTGCAACAACCCGGCCGGTTTTGCCCTTCGCGCCCCCCATCGTCGATCGAATTCAGTTGTTTTCGGACAGGCTTACATAAAAATGTCCCATAGGGAGACGGCTTGTGCTGCCGTCTCATAGGGGGAGGCGTTTCATGAGTATCTCTACGCGACTGGGCCTTGCGGCCTGCCTGAGCCTGGTGCCCTTTCTACCGGCCAAAGCAGCAGACATCACACCGCTGATGACCCCTTCGGCACCGGTCCAGGAAACCGAGAGCGGCTGGCAATTCACCTTCGCCCCCTATTTCTGGATTGCCGGGCTCTCCGGCGACACGGCGCAGTTCGGCCTGCCGACCGTCCACATCGATTCCGATTTCGGCGACATCTGGAGCAATCTCGATTTCGCCGCCATGGCGATCGGCGAAGCGCGGAACGATCGCTTCAGCATCTTTACCGATCTGGCCTACACGAAGCTCTCCGGCGACGGGAAGGCGCGCGGAATTTTCACCGACACGGTGGATGTCGACTCGGAGACCTTCGCCGGCCTCGTCGCCGTCGGCTACACGGTGTTCCAGGATCAGCAATCAAACCTGGACGTGGTCGGCGGCGTGAAGGTCTGGTCGGTCGATACCACCATCTCCTTCCATGGCGGTCCGCTTGACGGCGTCAGCCGCGACGACGGCAAGACCTGGGTCGACGGCATGGTGGGCCTGCGCGGCGCCTACTATCTGACGCCGGAAATCTACCTGACCGGCTGGGGCCTCGTCGGCGGCGGCGGTGCCGACATCGATTGGGATGTGGCCCTCGGCCTCGGCTACCGCTTCAACGACACGGTTTCGGCGATTGCCGGCTACCGTGCACTCGGCGTCGACTACGACAATGACGGCTTTATCTTCGATGTGGTGCAACAGGGCCCGATCCTCGGCCTTGCCATACGCTTCTGAACCGGCTTGAGCCTTCGCGCATAAAAGGAACCCGGTTGCCATGCAACCGGGTTTAATGTTGTGCGGCTACTGCATGTCGCCTTAAATCGACCTCGATTTAAGGACGAAGACATGCAGTAAATCAAAGTGCTACAGCGACCTTTGCGCGTCTGATAAGGCGCGCGGCGCTGTAGATTGGTCGCAGCCTATCTGACCAGACGAATTGCACCGGGATTGTTGATGGTGTTGTTCGCCAGCGTCGCCTTGCAGTCCAGCTTGAAGCTGCTGTTGCCGATCATGGTGATCTCCTGCGCGACGATGCGCACGCATTCGCCGCCGGTGGAGCCACTCCCGGCATACTGGATCTCGCGTGATGCCGGCATGTAGATGATGCCAGCAAGCGACGAGGCGCTGTTGCCGTTGATCGTCGCGGTCGCCGTATTGTTCCTGGCGGCGACGATCGAGAAGCCTGCCCAGTCCCCCGTCAGGGATGGCGTGATGTTGAAGGTCGAACCGCCGTGAATGTCGAGCTGGGCGCCGTTCATCAGGAAGAAGGTGACGCCCGCACCTGTGAGCACCGACTGGCTGGCAAGTTTCAGGACACCGCCGTCGATAATGTAGGAGCCCGGCCGCAACAGAACCTTGCCCTTGATCTCCAGACCGCCATAGGTGCCGGGCTTCAGTTCGACAGTATAGTCGACGGCTGGGTTGTTCGGCGTTTTGCTCGTGCCGTTGCAGTCGCCATTGCCGCCACCGCCGGCCACGAAGTTCTGTCCGCATCCGGCGAGGCTCACCCAGCTCCCGGTCGTCGGCATTTTCTTGAACCGGAACGGATCCGGGATCGGCGGAACATTCTCCACCGCCTTGCCGCAGGCGAGCTGGAGATGGGCCAGCGTCGCCGATACCTTGCCGGTCGCGTAAAGACACTCCGCCTTCAAGCTGGCCGAACCACTGAGATAAATCGACTGGGCATCGCTCGAATTCGACGTGATGGTACAGCCGGACGTATCGACGCTGGCACTGCCGCTCACTTCGAACGCCCGGGTTGCGGTCGGATGAAGCGCCAGAATGCACGCTTCCCTTCCCGGCAAGCGCGCCGCGACGCTTGCGCGGTCGATCGTATAGGGCCGAAGGCCCCAGAAGAGCGGAGCGTATTTGAGCTCATAGGTGGCCGTCGCCGTGCTCTCCACGCCAGCCGTGCCGAAAGCGACCTTGATTGCCTGTGTCGCGACCGGTGCCGAACTTCCCCCCGACCCGATCTCGTCGACGATCTCCGGCATGCCGAAATTGGCAAAGAAGGTGTTGTTCGCCAGGTCTTTCGCCTGGGCTTCATTGTCCCCTTCTCCATAGGACTTGACCGCGGAGAAGGCGGCGGCATCAAGCGCGTCCTGCATCTTGGCCGACTCGAGATTGATGCGGGCGAGATTGATGGCGACGGAAGCAGCCGTAAACAGCGGTATCATCACCAGGGCTGTCATGACGGCAAAGTTGCCGCTTTCGTCCTCGAGCATGCGGACGAGCTTGTTCTTCAGTTTGCTTAGCATCTTGCTTCGTTGCCCCTCAACAGATCACGACGACTTCGGAGCCACAGGCTCCAAAGCAAGAGACGTCATCGATTCCAATGAGTTGGAGCCAGAAGCGACCATTTGGCCGCGCCCCTCCCTGCGCTCCAAAACATGTTGCTAATTTAGCGACAAAACGTAGCAAAATGGCTTCAGAAATCGTTAAACTTGTCGAAATCGCCGCTGCGAGGGCCTTAATCCCCAGCGGAAACCGGAAGTATTGACGATATCCGGCGCAAGGCCGCAATCTGCCGATGGTATATCTGGTCAGCCAAGGAACCCTTGAGTGGACAACAATCTCCGCCGCGTCGTGTTTTTCGTCGCCCTGCTGAACCTAGGTTACTTTGCGGTTGAATTCGTCATTGCGCTTGCCATCGGTTCGGTGTCGCTCTTGGCCGACAGCGTAGACTTCCTCGAAGATGCATCGGTGAATCTTCTGATTTTCTTTGCGCTGGCATGGACGGCGCGGAGCCGCGCCCGGGTCGGCAGGGCGATGGCATTCATTCTGCTTGTCCCTGCGCTGGCTTTTTTATGGACGGCCTGGGTAAAGTTCACGGATCCAATCCCGCCTGAGCCCTTTGCCCTATCCTTCACTGGCTTTGGGGCTCTCCTGATCAACCTGTTCTGCGCATACCTTCTCGTCGCCTACCGTCATACGAGCGGCAGCCTCACACGGGCTGCGTTCCTGTCTGCCCGCAACGATGCTTCCGCCAACGTCGCCATCATCGGCGCGGGTCTGGCGACAGCTTATCTGTGGCGGTCAGCTTGGCCGGATTTGATCGTTGGCCTGGGGATCGCCCTGATGAATCTGGACGCAGCGCGGGAAGTCTGGACAGCGGCACGCGAGGAACACGACGTCGCGGCCTAATCCGCCTGACGCAGGTCGCGCAAACGTACGCAGCGCTTTTGCAATAGCGACCGGCAAAATATCAAACAAAGGGCAAGGAGCGGATCTGAAGGGTCGCGCGCTACAGAACCGCTTGCCGCACCTGGCAGGCTCGCCCCCCCACACCCGACTGGCGCGGGCGTAGGGCGCGAAAGGCGCTGCCGAGGCGCGCGGATCGGTTCGGATTTGAGCGCCGCTTATTGCACCGTGATGTCGGGCAGCACTTCGAAGTTCAGCTTCTGGCCGGCTGGCCGCCCGGTGCCACCGTCTCCGGCATCGTCGGGCCCGCCTTGCGGCGCGATCGGTTGCTGCTCCCCGCCGGCACCGCGCATGCCCGACGGCGCCTGTTGCGCCCGGCGTGCCGCTTCGGCCTGCCGTTCGGCTTCGGCCTTTCGCTCAGCCGCGGCGCGCGCTTCCACTTCGGCTTTGACACGGGCTGCTTCCGCAGCCCCGGCGGCACGCCGGCGATCTTCGGCAATGGCCCGTCGCCGTTCGAGGTCGCGTGCTTCCGCCTTCGCCTTGTAAAGCGCGACTTCACGGCGCAGCCGCTGCTTCTCCAGCACGTTCGCCTGCAGGATCTCGACCCGCCGGCGCTCGCGCTCGAAGGCGCGCAGCGACAGGAAATTGGCCAGATCGGCGACGTCGAGGCTGACGCCCGGCGCCTCGATGAGGCCGGCATAGCCGATCCGCACGCGCGGTTCGGCACCGGCAAGCGCCTCCTCGCCGGGGCGGAAGGTCAGGTCGATGCCGCCATCGATCCGGCCGGCCGCAAGGTCGAGCGCAGCTCCGCCCATGAAGGCGGCATTGCCATCCCCGGCCGTGACGTTCTGCACCCTCAGCACGCCGCCGGCAACGCTGAAGGGGGCCTTGACGACGCCGACCACGGATTGACCGGAGAACACGGCCGCTTCCGCCGCGCTGCGGATGCTATCGGCCGAAATCTGCGTCTTCTGGCCATCGGCGGCGGCAATCAATTGCGGCAGGGCCGCACTGTTGATGCCGTTCAGCGTCAGGCCGTTGAAGGTCGCCGTACCGGAGCCGCTGGCCGAATGCGCCATCGCCTCCGCCGTTGCGCCGGATGCTTCCAGCGCAACGGAGAGATCGAACGTCCCGGTCGCCACCGGGGCACCGGCACGGGTCCAGCCGGCCTGCGTCAGGTCACCGCCCTTGACGTCCAGGCGCGAGCGCAGGAAGCCGGAGCCGTTGGCGTTGCCGACCTGCACACGCCCGGCGAGCTTGCCGCCCAGCCAGTCGCCGGTGGCATCGGTCAGGGAAATCTCGTCGCCCTTCCATTCCATCTTGCCGGCAAAGCTGGTGACCGCGCCATAGACGCCCGGCCAGAATTTTCCCGCCTGCACGTCGAGCGCGACGTTGAGACCGGTCCAGGCCGGCTGCGCCAGGGCGCTCTTCGAGAACGCCCCGTTCGCATCCTCGACCGAGCCCAGGATACCCTCGCCCAGCCAGGCGAGGTCGAGCGTGTCGACGGTGAGCTGACCGGTGGCAGCACCAGGTGCCTTGCGGTCCACGGTCAAGGTGCCGGTAAAGCCGTTGTTGTCCGCCTTGCCCTCGACCGCCGTCAGCGCGATCGCCTCCGGACTTGCCGCGACATCGGCCGAGATCGTCAGCGGCAGGCCGCTGCCCATCTGCGGCAGCGCCACGCCCTGCAGGAGCAGATAGGGCTCGATGTCCTGGGTCTGGAGCGTGATCTTCGCCTGGCCTTCGAGGAAGTGGTCGCGTGAAAGATCGACGTTGCCCTTGGCTGCCAGCGACGACTTCTCGGTGGTGAAGGTCACCGTGCCGTTCGCCTTCGAACCATCGGTGCTTTGCAGCTTGACCGAGAGAATGCCGTTGGCATCCGCGTCGAAGGGCAAGGGATCGAAACCGGTCTGGCCGAGAAGCAGGCGGGTTTCAGGGTTTTCGAGCGTCGCTTCCAGCAGGATCGCCTTGCCGGTCAGCGCCTGCGCCATGTCCGGCGCCTGGTAGCTGGCGGCGATCTTGGTGCCGTTCGCCGTGCCGAAGATGCCAAACGTTGCCGGCGCGTTGCCTTCCTTGTTGCCGGCCGTCAGCGTCACGTCGAAAGCCGCGTCGCTGTAATAGGGTCCGGCCTTGATCAGCTGCCTGAGCGCCGGATGGTTGACCGCGTGCCGGCCGATCATTTCCAGGAACGGCGTCAGGTTCTTGGCCGCGAGCTTCATCTTGGCCGAGACGACGGGCTTTTCCAGGTCGCCGCTGGCCCGGCCGGAGAAGGCGAGCTGGGCACCGGCGAGCGAGCCGATCGCCACGCGCTCGGCCTGGAGCTGGCCGTTCTTCAGCGTCAGCACGGCCTGCACGTCCTTGGCCTCTTCGCCGAAGGCGGAGAACTCGTCGGCCGAAAGGTCGGCAGCGATCGCGTGCTGCAGCAGCGTATCGGTGGAGGCGTCGCCTGCCACCAGTCCGGTCAGTGCCTGAAGCGCCTCGAAATCGATGCGGTTGCCCTTGAGCTGCAGCGAGAGGTTCGGCTGCTGCGCGGCAAAGGACTGCCGTTCCAGCCGGCCCTTCAGGCTTGCCTCGCCCGCCGCCACTTCGAGGTTTTCGAATTGCTGCAGCGTATCGGTGAGGTTCACCTTGGCCGAAAAGCCGGCAGTTTTCAGCTTGCGGATCGCCGGGTCGACCGAGCCTGCCAACCAGTTCGCAAGACCGGATGGCTGGTTGGAGGCAAGCAGCAGGTCGCCGCGGAAGCTGCGCTGGCCTTTAAGGTTCAACCGCCCCTTGGCCTCAAGCTGCGTGCGGCCTGGCAGGAGCGCGACGACGTTGTCGATCACCCAGCCCGCGCCATCGGGCTGGACGTCGATGCGCACGTCGCGGACCGTCGTGTCGCCCACGACGATCGCCGGCAGCTTCAGGCTGGCGCGGCCCGGCACCTGCGGAATGGGAATCTCGGCCGCAATCGTCAGCATCGCCTCCAGCCGCTGGCGCATGGAGATCGCCGGGTCACGGCCGGTCTTGGCGTTGCGATTGGGGCCGATCCGGCTGACGTCGATCTGCTGGCCGTCGGCGATCAGCAGGAACTTCTGATCCTTGCCGGTATCGAGCGTCGCCTCGCCGGTGACCACATAGGGATCATCGGTCGAACCGACCTCGAAACGATAGTCCGGAACGCGGATGCTTTCGTTGGTAAGCTGGAAGTCACCGTTGATGCGCAACGGTGCCCGATCGTCATCCTTGTCTTCGCCCTGCCGGTTTTCCGTCAGGGTGAAGCGGCCGCTGTAAACCGGCTTGAAATCGACGATCTTCAATGCGCCGTCGGTCTCGACGCCGAAGGGGCGCTTGTCGGGCGTTACCCGCGCCTTGAGGCTGAGCGCACCGGCTGCGTCCACTTCGTTGCTGGTGAAGGAGAAGCTGCCGGCTTCGCCGTCGAGCGCCGCCCGCCCCTCCACTTTCCACGGACCGGCAAGCGAACGGGCGGAAACATCGGCTTCAAGCCCGCTCACGCGGCGGGTGCGGCCGGTCTGCTCATCGATGAACTCGATCTGGCCATTGGTGATCTCGACGTTTTCAAGCACGACGGTCTTGGCCGGGATCGAAGTGCGGCGCCCGCGCGCCCAGTCGAGCGTACCGTCAGGCAGCAGCCGCACCTTGGCCTTCGGCCGGTCCAGCCGCATGTCGAAGATCAGCGCCTCGCCGCTCAGGAACGGCGCCAGTTCCGCGCTCATGGAAAACTGCGCCACCTGGATCAGCGGCTCACCGTCTTCGCTGGCACCGACACGCACATCATTGAGCGTTACGGTCGGGAACGGGATCAGCCGCGCATCGACGCTGCCATGCACGACCACCGGCTTGCCCATGATGCGGCTCGCCTCGCGCTCGAACTCCTTGCGAAAATCCGTCCAGTCAATGAACCACGGGGCGATCAGCGCCGCGAAGAGCGCAACGACCACAAGTCCACCGACGGCAAGCAGAATTCGCGAAAGCACCGTGCCTACATTCCCATTCAGTTCATCGGCGCGTTTGCGCCGCACGTCTCTTGAGCGCCAGTGGCTCGCGCCCTGGCACTCTGATTTGCCGCATAATTCGTTCGGGGTCGATTCCGACTTCGGAACTATGCAGTACCACACTTTGGCGCCGGCGCATTGCCCGAAAAATTGGGCCAAAACCTGACGCCCTCGCGCGGGGGGCCGCCTCAGGCGAAGATCTTGCCCGGGTTGAAGATATTGTCCGGATCGAGCGAACGCTTGACCTGGCGCATCAGGTCCAGCGCGTCGCCGAGCTCAGCCTCGATAAACGGCATCTTTCCCTGGCCGATGCCGTGCTCGCCGGTACAGGTTCCATCCATTTCGAGCGCCCGGGCATTCAGCCGCTCGACGAAAGCCTCGGCCCGCGCCACATCGGCCGCGTCCGTGTCGTCAAACAGCAAGCCGACATGGAAGTTCCCGTCGCCCGCGTGCCCGACGATCGGCGCGGTCAGCCCATGGGCGGCGCTGTCCTCCTGTGTCGCCACAACGCAATCGGCGAGCCGCGAGATCGGCACGCAGACATCGGTCGACAGGATCGCCGCGCCCGGGATCAGGCTCTTCTGCGCCCAATAGGCGTTGTGCCGCGCCTTCCAGAGCCGCGCCCGCTCCTCCGGATTGGTCGTCCACTGGAAACCGGTCGAGCCGAACTCCGACGCGATCTCACCGAACTGGCGCGACTGCAGCTCGACGCTTGCGGCGCTGCCGTGAAACTCGACGAAGAGCGTCGGCGTCTCGGCATAGGAGAGGCCGGAATAGCCGTTGCAGGCCTTCATCTGCAGCGCGTCGAGAAGCTCGATGCGCGCCACCGGAATGCCGGACTGGATGGTGAGGATCACCGCATTGCAGGCGTCTTCGATCGTCGGGAACGGGCAGACGCCGCCGGAAATCACCTCCGGGATACCCTGCAGCCTGAGCGTGATCGAGGTAATGATGCCGAGCGTGCCCTCCGCGCCGACGAAAAGCCGCGTCAGGTCGTAGCCCGCCGAAGACTTGCGTGCCCGGTGGGCCGTGCGGATCTCGCGCCCATCGGCCGTCACCACCGTCAGCGCCAGCACATTGTCCTTCATCGTGCCGTAGCGCACCGCATTGGTGCCCGAAGCCCTCGTCGAGGCCATGCCGCCGATCGAGGCGTTGGCGCCGGGGTCAATCGGGAAGAAGAGGCCGGTGTCGCGCAGATAAGTATTGAGCTCCTCGCGGGTGATGCCCGGCTCGACCCGGCAGTCGAGATCCTCGGCATTGACCTCCAGCACCCTGTTCATGCGGGAAAGATCGACCGAGATTCCGCCATGCGGCGCATTGATATGGCCTTCGAGCGACGACCCGGTGCCGAAGGGGATCAGCGGCGCCTTGTGCTGGGTGGCGATCCGAACGATCTCGCGCACGTCTCCGGCGCTTTCGGCAAACACCACCGCATCGGGAAGCTGCGCCGGAATGTAGGTGGTGGTGTGGGCATGCTGGGCGCGGATCGCCTCGCCCGTCTGCAGCCGGTCGCCGAAGCGGGCGGCCAGTTCCCGTTTCGCCGCCGTAATGCCGGCCTCGTTCCTCACGCCAGCTCTGATCGCCTTCAATGCCACGGAAAACGCCCTTCCTGTTGCATGCGCTGCTGTCCCGAAGCGATGCTTCGGAAGCGCAGTCATTTCAAGGCGCTACTGTGCAAATCGGAATCACTTTGTCCAGACGCTCGCGCTCTTGACCGCCAGGCTAACGCAGGAAAACGCCTGACGTGAGACCGGAGTGTCACAAGAGCGTATCGGAGCGGGGAAAACAGCCGATTTTTCAACGCGGCAGATGCCTCAGGGCCGGCACGCAAAGGAGGTAGAGCGCAATGCCTGCAATCCACACCCAGCCGTCCCAGGCAGCAAGCGTCAGCGAATAGAGGCCGATGAAGAGCAGCGGGCCGACAATCGACGCCAGGCTGGCGAGGCTCGCAAGCGCACCCTGTAACCGGCCCTGCCCTTCCTCATCCACGGCGCGTGACAGAAGCGCCTGCAAGGCGGGCGAACCCATGCCGCCGGCGGCGAGCAGCAGCATGATCGGCAGCACCATCCAGCTTGCCGTGGCAAGCGCCAGCAGCCCATAGCCGAGACCGTCGAGCCCGATGCCGAGTTGCAGCGCGCGGCGCTCACCGAGACGCGCTGCCGCCGGTCCGGCGATGACGCCTTGCGCCACGGCGTGCAGCAGCCCGAAGGCGGCGAGCGACAGGCCCGTCATCCGCGCATCCCAGCCGAAACGGTGTTCGCCGAAGATGACCCAGAGCACGGCCGGCACCTGACCGACGAGTTGCACGACGAAGAATACGCTGACGAGCCGCAGGAGGAGCGGGCCGCGCAGGGTCTGGCGCAGCCCCGCCAGCGGATTGAGGCCGCCGACAGCCATGCTGGCCGGGGCCTTCCGACGGCTCTCCGGCAGAAAGAACAGGGCAAAGAGAAAACCGGCACCGTTCATGACTGCAGCGGCGACGAAGGGCGCATGCAAGCCGACAGAGCCGAGCAGCCCGCCGACAACGGGCCCCGCTATCATGCCGACGCCGAAGCAGGCGCCGAGCATTCCGAAATGCCGCGCCCGTTCCTCCCCTTCCGTCGTGTCGGCGATCGCCGCGCCGGCGACGGCGCCGGTCGCCCCTGTGATGCCGGCGATCATGCGGCCGAGATAGAGCACCGCCAGGCTCGGTGCCGTCGCCATGATCGCATAGTCGATCGCCGCGCCGGCGAGCGAGATGAGAAGCACCGGCCGGCGACCATGGCGGTCGGAGAGAAAGCCGAGCACGGGCGCGAAGGCAAATTGCATCAGGGCATAGAGCGAGACCAGGACGCCATAGTGCGCGGCGACCTGATCGGCATGGGCAAGGTTGCGCAGGAGGCCCGGCAGCACCGGCATGACGAGGCCGATCCCGAATGCATCGAGCGCCACCGCCGCAAAGAGCACCCAAAGCGCCTTGCGCCCTGCCCTGACGCTGCCGGCTGCACGCGGAGTTCCGCCGTCGGTTTTTTCAAGCGCCATCTTCGATTCCTTATCATTGATAAATTAATGTACAGGAAACTTATCAATGATAAATTGTCAAGCGATAGATGGAGCGAGACATGACGAAGCTGCAACGGGACACCGTGGTGCGCACCGCGCTGACATTGCTGAACGAGGTGGGATTGGACGGCCTGACGACCCGCCGGCTGGCCGAGCGGCTCGGCGTGCAGCAGCCGGCGCTCTATTGGCACTTCAGGAACAAGCAGGCGCTGATCGCGGCCTTGGCGGAGGCGATGATGGCCGAGAGCCACGATCGTTCAGCGCCACGGCCGAACGAGGACTGGCGCGCATTCCTCATCGCCAATGCCCGCAGCTTCCGAAAGAGCCTGCTTGCCTACCGCGACGGTGCACGCATTCACGCCGGCACGCGGCCAAGCGCACCGCAGATGGCTGCGGTGGAAGCGCAGATCCGCCTCCTGCACGCGGCCGGTTTTCAGCCCGCCGACGCCGCCTCCGCGCTACTCGTGATCAGCCACTATGTCGTCGGCTCGGTGCTGGAACAGCAGACCGCCCTGGACGCGGGAGAAAGCAAAGCCGATGGCGAAGCAGCAACCGCGGAAAACGCGCCGCTACTCGCGGCCGCCATGGAGGAACTCGACGAGAGCGGACCGGACGCCACCTTCGAATACGGCCTCGACACGATCATCGAGGGCCTGGCACAGCGGCGCAATAGCTAGGCGATCCACCCCGGCGCAACAGAACCGAAAGCGATTCGATTTCAAGGCGCTACCAGCGAAATCGGAATCAGTTTCAAAGGTTCCGGGTCCACCTATGAGGGCGAGAGCGCAGAAAACACCTGCTCAAATTGCCGGCGTTGGATTATCATGTTGACGTGAAGGGAGAGAGGCAATGCTGGGTCTGCTCGCTTTGCTCACCGCGTCGATCTTTTTCGGCGCCGCCATCTACATCAATCTCGCCGAACAGCCCGCTCGGCTCCATCTCGACGATCGCGCCGCATTGGCGCAATGGGTTCCCTCCTACCGCCGCGCCTTCGAGATGCAGGCGACACTCGCCCTTGTCTCAGGCCTGCTCGGCGCTGCCGCCTGGGGAAGGACCGGCCATGTGCTCTGGGGCATGGGTGCCGCAATCATCATCCTGAACTGGCCCTATACGCTGTTCTTCGTCATGCCGGTCAATCGCAAGCTGGAGGCAACGCGGCCGGATGAGACCGGCGAGGAAAGCCGCAGCCTGCTCAAGCGCTGGGGTAGGCTCCATGCCGGACGAACCGCACTCGGCGGCCTGGCGGCAGCGATCTTTCTCATTGCCGCCGGGCTCGAAATGTAGCGTGGGAGAGGCCCGCGGCGTTCGCCGGCCTCTACAGCGCCGCCCGTCTCATCAGACGTGCAAGGTTGCCGTAGCACTTTGTATTTTGCAGTGGCTCAGTGCGCCTCCAGCGCGGCTGCCGCTTCCATTTCCTCGTTCAACTTGCGCTCCTCATCCGCATGCGGCTTGGTGAAGCGGGCGATCACCAGATAGGCGACCGGCGTCAGGTAGAGCGTGACGATCACCGCCAGCCCGAGCCCGCCGACCAGCACCCAGCCAAGCGCGATGCGCGCTTCGGCACCCGCGCCGCTCGCCAGCACCAGCGGCACCGCGCCGACGATGGTGGCGATCATCGTCATCATCACGGGGCGGAGGCGAATATTGGCGGCGTTCTCGATCGCCGAGCGCACGTCCTGGCCGCGATCGCGGAGCTGGTTGGCGAATTCGACGATCAGGATGCCGTTCTTCGCCATGATGCCGACGAGCATGACCAGGCCGATCTGGCTGTAGATGTTCAGCGTGTTGCCGGTCATGATCATCGCGAAGACCGCGCAGGCGAGCCCCAGCGGCACCGTCGACATGATGATGAGGCCGCTGATGAAGCTTTCGAATTGCGCCGCCAGCACCAGGAAGATGATGACGAGGGCGAAGCCGAAGGTGACGAAGAGGCCGTTGGCGTTCTCATTGAGCGTCGCCGCTTCCGCGAGCGGCATGATGCGCGACCCCGGCGGCAGTAGCGGCTCGGCCATCTGCTCGACCATGGTCAGCGCTTCGCCGAGCGCGAGATCCGATTTGAGGCCGGCGGAGAGCGACACGGCGCGAAGCTGCAATTCCCGCGAAAGCTGCGGCGCCACCGCCATTTCCTCGACGCTGGCGATCGTCGACATCGGCACGATCTTGCCGTCTCCGGCCTTCAGGAAGATGTTCTGCAGATCCGTCGGGTCGTTGACCGGATTGGTCGAGGACAAGAGCTTCACCGGATAGGATTCGCCATCGACATAGACGTCGACGACACTGTTTCCGTCGAGCATCGCCTGCAGCGCCCAGGCTAGACCGCCGATGTCGACACCCATGTCGGAGGCGCGCTCGCGGTCGATGGTGATCGAGAGCTGCGCCTGGTTGGCCTCGTAATTGAGGCGAACGTTCTCGAAGCGGCCGCTGTCCTCCATCTGGCGCACCAGTTTCGCCGCCGCGTCGCCGAGCTTGTTGTAGTCGTTGCCGACCAGCGCCACCTGCAGGCCGCTGCCGGCGCCGCGAATGCCGAGACTGTTCGGCTGCATGGCGAAGACGCGGACCGAGGGGATGCGCGCCGTCACCTTGTTGATGTCGGCGACAATCTCCTGCTGCGTGCGGTCACGCTTCTCCCAGGGGGCGAGCGTCAGCACCATGAAGCCGCTGTTGACCGAGCCGCCCTGGCCCGAGATCGAGAAGATGTTGTCGATCTCGCCGGATTTGACCAGCGGCTGCAGGCCGTCCTCGATGCGGCGCATCTGGGATTGGGCATATTCGAGCGAGACGCCCTGCGGCGCGTTGATTCGCATCATCACCTGCGAGCGGTCCTCGCTCGGCGTCAGCTCCGATTTCAGCGTCAGGAAGCCGGCCGCGCCCATGGCGGTGAAGAAGGCGGCGACGACGAAGACGATCAGCGGCGAGTTGAGGCAGGCGCGAAGCGTCACCCGATAGAAGCCGGCAGCGCGTGCCCCGAACCGCGCCATCGGCCCCGGCACCGTATGCGTATCCTTCGTCAGCATGCGCGAGGCGAGCATCGGGCAGAGCGTCAGCGACACGAAGGAGGAAAGCAGGATCGCGAAGGCAAGCACGAAGCCGAATTCGCGGAAGAGACCGCCCGTCTGCCCCGGCAGGAAGGAGAGCGGCACGAAGACGGCGGCAAGCGTCGCCGTCGTTGCCAGCACCGCGAAGAACACCTCGAGCGTGCCGTGCACGGCAGCCGCACGCGGACCAAGCCCTTCGGCCCGCCGCCGCACGATGTTTTCGAGCACCACGATCGCATCGTCGACGACGAGCCCGGTTGCCAGAACGATCGCCAGCAGCGTCAGGATGTTGATCGAAAAGCCAGCGAGATAGATCGCCGCCACCGTGCCGATCAGCGCGATCGGCATGCTGATGGTCGGGATCAGCGTCGCCCGCCAGTCGAGCAGGAACAGGTAGATGACCAGCGTGACGATGAAGACGGCGACGACCAGCGCAATCTCCACCTCGTGGATGGCGCCGTTGATGAAGACCGCATCGTCGCTGGTGATCCGAAGCTGCGTGCCCTCGGGCAGTATCTGCGTCTGGATCGTGTCGACGACCTTGCGAACGCCCTCGGAGATATCGACCGTATTCGACTGCGCCTGGCGGACGATGCCGAGGCCGATGCCCTGGCGGCCATTGGAGCGCAGCGCCGTCGTGCCGGTATCCGGACCGAGCGTCACGGTGGCGACGTCGCGCAGCCGCACATTGTTGACGAGGATCAGGTTCTCGAACTGCTCCGGCGTCTGCAGGTCGGCGGTGGCGCGCACCGAGATGTCCTGGCTGGCGCTGGTCAGCTTGCCGGCCGGCACGTCGTAGGAGGCATTGGCGAGCGCGGTCCTGAGGTTTGCCACCGTCACCCCGCGCCCGGCAAGCTTCGCCTGATCGAGGTCGATACGGAAGATCTTCTCCTGGTCGCCATAGACTGCGACGTCGGCAACGCCTTCCACCGCCGCCAGCCGGTCGCTGATCTCGTTTTCGACGAGCAGCGTCATGTCTTCCATGCTCATCGTGTCGGAGGTCAGCGCCAGCCGCATGATCGGCTGGCTGTCGGCGTCGGCCTTCACGATGCTCGGCTCGTCGACATTGTCGGGCAACTGGTTGCGCACCCGGCCGAGCGCATCGCGGATGTCGTTCGAGGCCTGGCCGATGTCGGTGGTGTCGGAGAATTGCAACGTCACCCGGCTGCGGCCGAAGGACGAGGTCGAGGAGATGTCGCGAATGCCCTGCACGCGCGAGACGGCACCTTCGACAACCGAGGTCACCTCGCGGTCCATCGTCTCCGGTGCCGCGCCATCGAGCGTGGTCGTCACCGAGATGACCGGTTGGTCGACTTGCGGCAGTTCGCGGATCTCGATGCCGTTCCAGGCGGCAAGGCCGGCGACGACGATCAGGGTATTCAACACCAGCGCAAAGATCGGCCGGCGGATGAAGAGTGCGGTGAAGCCGGTCTTGCCACGTTCGCGGGCGGACGCTTTGCTGTGCCCTTCCCCGCCGCTCACTTCGTTTCCTCCGCAACCTTCTGGGCGGCATCCTGCTTGCGTTCGCGCCCGGCGATGCGGACTTCGCCGCCGTCGCGCAGGCGCTGCACGCCTTCGGTCACGATCTCATCGCCTACCGAAAGCGCGGCGTCGACCAGCACCTTGTCCGGGTTGCGCTGGATGATCTTCACCGGCACCTTCTCACTTTTGTCGTTGGTAACGCGCCAGATGTAGGAGCCTTCCGAGCTCCACTGGATCGCCAGCGGATCGACCGTCGGATAGGTGTCGCCGTCAAAGGCCATGGTGACGGAGAAGGACATGCCGGCCCTCAGCGTATCCTGGGGGTTTTCGAGCCGTGCGCGCACGCGCAGCGTGCGGCTTGCCTGGTCCAGCCGGTTGTCGATCGCGTGGATCACGCCGTTGAGCTGATTGCCCGGCTGGGCGATCGCAAAGGCGGTGACCGGCTGGCCGACGGTGATCTTGTTGGCGAACCGCTCCGGCACCCAGAAATCGACGAGGATCTCCGAGCGATCGTCGACAACGGCGATCGGCGTCGTCGTCGTGACATAGTCGCCGACATTGACGGTAATGATGCCGACGACGCCCTTGGAGGGAGCCACGATATCGCGGCGCTTCAGATCAAGCTCGGCAGTCTTCAGCGCCAGTTCCGCCGCCTGCAGCGCGATTTCGGCATCGCGCACGTCCACCGCGGTCACCGCCCGCGCGGTGCTGAGATTGCGATAGCGTTCCATCTTTTCGCGCGCGCTGTCGCGCGTCAGCCGCGCCTGGTCGGCGGCGATCTTCTGGTCGTCGCTGTCGAGCCGGGCGATCACCTGGCCCTCCGCCACCTTGTCGCCCGAGCGCACGAGGATTTCGGTGAGATTGCCGGTCGCCGTCGGCGTGACGCTGACGGAATGGATCGCCTCGCCGTTGCCGATGGCGTTCAGCCGGTCGTTGACGACTGATGTTGCCGAGGGGCGAACCATCACCAGGATCGCACCGCCGCCCTGGCCGCGCCCGCCATTGCGTTCGCCGCCCTGGCTGCCGCCCGTCTGTGGCTTTGACAAGGCATCGATCAGCGGGTGAGAAACGCCGATGGCAGCGAGCGTTTCACCTGCGCCGGGCACGAACCGCACCCAGACGGTCACGCCCACGAGAAGCACAGCGGCGCTCACCGCAAGCTGTTTCCAAACCCGCATTCAAATCTCCAGATAAAGCAAAAAACACGCCCCAGCGCGGCACGGCCGGCGGTTCGTTCCGATTGCGCGGAGTATCCCTGTTCGCGCGCGTCGGGGCAATGACGGAATGGCATCATTACGCAATTGTAATAAAAGCGAATTTGGTGGCGGCATGATGACGCGCGGCGCAATCGCCCCGTGGTCGTCGCCGTCAATCGCAATTTGCGGCATGAGCCGGCATTTACAGCGGCTTCGGCTGCGCTATCCTGCAACCGCCGGCAGCTTTTTCCAAGCGGTTTCGCCCGCTGGTTTTTCATTTGCTTGAAGGGGAGCAAGAACGATGTGCGATGCCTGTGTGATGGAAACGGTGAAGGAGCGCATGCTCTCGCGCCGCAGCTTCTTCAAAGCCGCCGCCGTTGGAACGGCCGGCCTCGCCGCCGCGAGCGCCGGTATCGCACCCCCCGCCTTGGCTCAGGAACATGCAAGCGTCACCGATCTCACCCACGAACTGCATGAGGATTTCCCGACCTTCTTCGGTCAGCAGCAGTTCTTCCGCGAGGCGAAGTTCAATTACGCCAAGGACAAGTTCAACCTGTTCGAACTGCGGGTGAACGAACACACCGGCACCCATGTCGACGCGCCGCTACATTTTTCCGCCGACGGCCTTTCGGTCGCCGAACTGCCGGTGGAAAAGCTGGTCGTGCCGCTTTGCATCGTCGATATCCGCGAAAAGGCATCCGGCGACGCAGACGCGCAGGTGACGCCCGACGATATCAAGACCTGGGTCGCTGCCAATGGCGAGATCCCGGAAAACGCCTGCGTCGCCATGCTCTCGGGCTGGCGCGCGCATATGGGCACGGAGAAATTCCGCAATGCCGATGGCGGCGGCAAGCTGCATTTCCCCGGCTTTCACGTTGAGGCGGCGCATTATCTCATCGAAGAGAGCAAGGCCGCCGGCATCGCCGTCGATACGCTTTCGCTGGACCACGGCCCCTCGCCCGATTTCGCCACGCATTATGCCTGGCTGCCCGAGGGCCGCTGGGGCCTCGAAGCCGCCGCCAATCTCGACAAGCTGCCGGCGAAGGGCGCGACGCTCATCCTCGGTGCGCCGAAGCACCGCGGCGGCACCGGCGGCCCGGCGCGCGTCTTTGCCCTTGCCTGATCCCCATTCTTCAATTCGGCGGCGCAAGGCCGCCGGCAACACCACGCAGGGAAGCCCATGAGCACCGTTACCCCGCCGAAGGACCCGGAAGCGAACCCACGCGTCAAGGCCGTGTTCGACGATATTCGCGCCACGCGCAAATCCGATTTCATCAACAATATGTGGCTGTGGCTCGCCTTCGATCCGGATCTGCTGGAGCAGACCTGGCGCGACGTCAAGGCGGTGATGGCCACGCCTTCTGCGCTCGATCCGCTGGTGAAGGAGATGCTCTATATCGCCGTCTCCGTCACCAATGGCTGCGGCTACTGCGCCCACTCCCACACGGCGGCGGCAAGGGCGAAGGGCATGAACGATGCAGAGCATGCGGACCTCATCCGCGTGATCTCGCTTGCCGCCCGCACCAACCAGCTTGCGACCGCGCTGCAGGTGCCGGTCGATGCCGTCTTCGACAAAACCATGGGATAAAGCCTGTCGCGCAAAAGCGTGTAGCGGTTTTGCGATAACGACATGCGCCAAACTAAAATGATACCAAGAATAAGCGGTCTCGAAATCGCCTGTCTTTCCACAGGCTTGGTGCTGCCGGCGCAGAAAACGGAATAAAAGAAGAACATCCTTTCTGGCCTTTCCCCACCGAATCACTACATTGAGCCGCATGATGAGTGGTTTCGACGACATTCCTTTCTTCGACGAGGAGCCGGCGCCGCGCAAGCAGCCGCCAGCCCCCGGAGGTATCCCAGCCACCGGCGGCATCGCCGCGCGCGCCATGGCGGCGCGTGATCGCGCCCAGCCGCGCCCGGACTATCTCTCCGGTCTCAACCCGGAACAATCCGAAGCGGTCGAAACGCTCGATGGACCGGTGCTCGTTCTTGCCGGTGCCGGCACCGGCAAGACCCGCGTGCTCACCACCCGCATCGCCCATATTCTTTCCACCGGCCGCGCCTTCCCCTCGCAGATCCTTGCCGTGACCTTCACCAACAAGGCGGCGCGCGAGATGAAGGAGCGCATCGGCGTGCTCGTCGGCCATGCGGTCGAAGGCATGCCCTGGCTCGGCACCTTCCACTCGATCGGCGTCAAGCTCTTGCGCCGCCACGCCGAGCTCGTTGGCCTGCGCTCCGATTTCACCATTCTCGACACCGACGACGTGGTCAGGCTGATCAAGCAGCTCATCCAGGCCGAAGGCATCGACGACAAGCGTTGGCCGGCCAAGCAGTTCGCCGGCATGATCGACGGCTGGAAGAACAAAGGCCTCGATCCCGCCCAGATCCCCGAGGGCGACGCCCGCGCCTTTGCCAACGGCAAGGGCCGCGAGCTCTATGCCGCCTACCAGAACCGGCTGCTGACGCTGAACGCCTGCGACTTCGGCGACCTTCTCCTGCACCCGATCCGTATCTTCCGCATGCATGCGGATGTGCTGAAGGACTATCACGACAAGTTCCGCTATATCCTCGTCGACGAGTATCAGGACACCAACACGGCGCAGTACATGTGGCTGCGGCTCTTGGCGCAGCGCCCAAAGCCGTCAAGCGCGGCCACCGGTCCGGGCACAGCCCGGCAAGGCCAAGCGGCCGTCGCGCCCCATGGCGCGCCCTCCCGCGACGCCGAAGGCGCGCAGATGAAAGACGGGCGGAGCGAGCCGCAAAGCGGCGACAGCGTGAGCGCAAGGAAAACTGCGCAGCAGATCAACATCTGCTGCGTCGGCGACGACGACCAGTCGATCTACGGCTGGCGCGGCGCGGAAGTGGACAACATCCTGCGCTTCGAGAAGGATTTCCCGGGCGCCAAGGTCATCAAGCTCGAGCGCAACTACCGCTCGACCGAGCATATCCTCGGCGCCGCCGGCCACCTGATCGCCCACAACGAGGGCCGCCTCGGCAAAACGCTCTTCACCGACCGCACCAATCCGGATGACGAGAAGGTGCAGGTGCACGCCGCCTGGGATTCGGAAGAGGAAGCGCGCGCCGTCGGCGAGGAGATCGAGCAGCTCCAGCGCCGGAAGCACAAGCTGAACGACATGGCGATCCTGGTGCGCGCCTCGTTCCAGATGCGCGAATTCGAAGACCGCTTCGTCACGCTCGGCCTCAACTACCGCGTCATCGGCGGACCGCGCTTCTACGAGCGCCTCGAGATCCGCGATGCCATGGCCTATTTCCGCCTCGTCTGCCAGCCGGCCGACGACCTCGCCTTCGAGCGCATCATCAACACGCCGAAGCGCGGCCTGGGCGATACCACCGTGCGCACGCTGCACGATTATGCCCGCGCCCGCGATGTGCCCATGCTCGCGGCGGCCTCCGAGATCATCGAGACCGACGAGCTGAAGCCGAAGGCGCGCAAGGCTCTCTTCGACGTCGTCACCGATTTCCGCCGCTGGCAGAGCCTGCTGGAGACGACGCCGCACACCGAGCTTGCCGAGCAGATCCTCGACGAGAGCGGCTACACCGCCATGTGGCAAGCCGACAAGACGGCCGAAGCCCCGGGACGGCTGGAAAACCTGAAGGAACTCATCCGCTCGATGGAGGCCTTCGAGTCGATGCGCGGCTTCCTCGAGCACGTCGCCCTCGTCATGGATGCCGAGCAGAACGAGAACCTCGACGCGGTCTCGATCATGACGCTGCACTCGGCCAAGGGCCTGGAGTTCGACACCGTCTTCCTGCCCGGCTGGGAGGAAGGCCTCTTCCCGCACCAGCGCGCGCTCGACGAAGGCGGCCGCGCCGGCTTGGAGGAAGAACGCCGCCTCGCCTATGTCGGCATCACCCGCGCCAAGCACCGCTGCCACATCTGGTTCGTCTCTAACCGCCGTATCCACGGCCTCTGGCAGTCGACCATGCCCTCGCGCTTCCTCGACGAGCTGCCGCTCGCCCATGTGGACGTGGCCGAGAATGAACAATCCTATGGCGGCTATGGCCGCGGCGGTTACGGCCAGTCGCGCTTCGACAAGGCCGATCCCTTCCAGAACAACTATGCGACGCCCGGCTGGAAGCGCGCCCAGCAGCACCGCTCCGACGCCACCCGCGACAATTGGGGCACCCGCTCCGGCCACGCGGTCGAGCGCATCGGCTACGGCGAAAGCGGCCCGCGCGGCCGCACCATCGACGGCGAACTGGTGGCGAAATCGACGACCGCCGAACCCTCGCGCTTCTCGGTTGGCGACCGCGTCTTCCACATGAAGTTCGGCAACGGCAACATCGCCGCGATCGAAGGCAACAAGCTCACCATCGATTTCGACCGCGCCGGCCAGAAGCGCGTGCTGGATGGGTTTGTCGAGAAGGTGTGAGGCGGACTCGGCCAGCGGCATGCCATTCAGCAGGCCAGCCGACCAGCGGGCACCTCAATCTCGGGAGGCAAGGCAGGGGTCGAGCACCACATGCCTTTCGTCCTCGATCCGCATGGCGCCGCGAATTGTGGCCTGTTCGCCCACCTTCAAACCGTTGTCGGAATAGGTAACACACATCACCCGGATACCCGGGTCGGAGCAGATGGCGAGATACCAGAGCACCTGATCCGTCTCGACGAGGGTGAGCGGCCCGCTAGCCCAAAGGTCTACGCGCTCATCAGGTAGCTTGAAATCGCGGAGCGTTTCGGCAAGCTGCTCGCAGCTTGCGACCTCCGCGGGCGTCTCCTCCGCCCCGGCAAGGCCGCGCCGTCCGACAACGGTGTCTTCCCCGGCTATCACAGGCGCAGTCATGGTTCCCGCAAGAAGACCTATCGCGAAGAGGGCGCGAGCCCCTCTGCGAAGGACCCGATCGCGGCCTGTCGCCCCTGATGAGGTCGCGCTATCTCGCCTTTTTTCGTCCATGGGCAACATCGTCCTCCTTGCGAAACGCCGGGACGGCGCCTTGCACACTACGAGCGTCGGGAAACTGTCAGACCTGCAGAGGTCCGACAAACGACGAATTCAACGGCGAGGCATGAGAAAAATTTGGACCGGCATCTTGGGAGCATGACCACCCAACGGGGCCACTACCGCGCAATGGAGGGTGACCGCTTTCGCCCATCCGGAGCCCTCCGCACGTGCATCGTCATTGACCCCGCAACCGTCGATCCCATGGCGCCAACCGGCGAAGTACCCTAATAATTGCAGGCACAATTCTCGCGTTTAAACGAAACCTACTGCATGTCTCCTTAAATCGACTTCGATTTGAGGGCGAAGACATGCAGCAAATCAAAGTCCTGCAGCGACCTTTGCGCGTCTGATAAGACGCCCGGCGCTGTAGTACCGATCTCCCTCGACGCGAAGTGGATGGAGAAATGTCCTGGACGAGTGCTGTTCGCAGCCTGCTGGAGCTGGGCGCTTCAAATGCTGCCGAGGGTGACCGCGAAGGCATCCTCGTCGCGAATGTCGCGGCGTGCGTGATCGTCGTCACCACGACGACCTTCGCACTGATCTATGCTCTCTACGGCGAGCCGAGCCTGGTCCCGCTCGTCTACGCCAATCTCGCTCTGGCGGCGGCCGCTGCACTGACTCCGCTCTTTCATCGCTTCGGGCGTGTCGCGTCGGGGCTATGGGAATTCGGGATCTGCGTGGTGATCCTGGTGTGGATCGCCTCCTATGTCGGCCGAGACTCCGGCGTCCTGTTGACCCTGCTCGGCGTGACGCCGGTCGCCTTCGCGATCCTTGGATTTGAGAATATCGCCCTGGTGACGGTCTTGAGCGCCACGGCCACAATCACGGTCATCGCCGCATCCATCGCATTCCCGGAGGCGCGGTCAGGCGTCTACGATGCCAACGGTTTCCTGCAGCTCCTCTATTCGTCCTCGATCGTCACCCTCACGCTCTTGTGCTTCGCCACGATCTATTATGCCTTCCACCTGGCGAGAGAAGCGCAAGGACGGCTCGCCCGCCTGATGGCATCGATCATGCCGGACGAGATCGTGGCACGCCTCCTCAGAAATGAACGGGAAACGATCATCGACGAATTCGAGCACGCGACCGTGGTCCTGACCGACATCGTCCAGTTCGTGAGCCTGTCAAATGGCTTGGGACCGGAAAGGACCGTGAGCCTGCTCAACGAACTCTTTAGCGCGTTCGATCGCCTGGCGGCGAATGCCGGTGTTGAAAAGATCAAGACGATTGGCGATGCCTATCTCGCCGTGGCTGGCGTGCCGAGGCGGCATCCGGCTCCCGAGAAGGCGGCCGCGGCGTTCGGCTTCGGCGCCATCGCCGCGGCCCGCGAGATCGGCGAGCGCCATGGCGTCGTCGTGACGCTGCGCGCGGGCATGGCGTCGGGATCGGTAACGGCCGGCGTGCTTGGGCGAACGAAATACGCCTATGACGTCTGGGGCGCGCCGGTGAACCTTGCGGCACGCCTGGAAGCCATCGGCAAGCCCAACTACATCACGACGACCGCGGAGGTCAGGCAGCGATTAAGCGATCATTTCCAGTTCGTCCGCTGCGGCCCTGAAGACATCAAGGGCTTCGGCCCGATCGAAATCTGGACCATGCAATCGCCGGACCGCGATACAAGCGAGGTCGAAAGCCGGGCGCCGGTGGAAACGTGACGTACGGGCGCCGGACCAGTGATGCCTCAAACCGCCTTGCGATACACCAGAAACCCCGACTTCTCGGCCACCTTGTCGTAAAGCGCCATCGCCGTCTCATTGGTCTCGTGCGTCATCCAGTAGACGCGCGGCGCGCCCACGGCACGTGCCGCCTCGTAGACGCCTTCGATCAGCGCTCGCCCGACGCCCTTGCCGCGGGCCTCCGCGTTGGTGAAGAGGTCCTGCAGATAGCAGTTGGGCTGGATCATCGTCGTGCTGCGGTGAAAGAGGTAGTGCGTAAGCCCGACCAGCCGCCCATCGCTCTCGGCCACCAGCGCGTGCACAGGCTCATAGGCGTCAAAGAAGCGCGACCAGGTCATCGCGGTGATTGCGGGATCGAGCGCGGTTTCGCCGGAGCGGCCGTAAAAGGCGTTGTAGCCATCCCAAAGCGGCAGCCACTGTTCGTAGTCTGTCCGGGCTATTGGGCGGATTTGGAGATTATCAGTCATTTTTAATCCTGTGGTAAAATGAGATTAAGAGGGCACTGTGCACCTGACGCCGTGTCATTGGCGCTGTGGTCGCTGACTTAATCGCCGGAACATAGGTCGCGATCGCACCGCCGATGAAGGCGATCTCTTCATCGCGGGCTCACAGCCTCTCCTTCTAGGGCTGAACCTTCGTCGGGATCGGCTTTTCGGTTGAATTGACGAACCAGAGAGAACCGGGGCTCAACGGTCGCCAATATGTCCAGACACGCACCGCCCGTTATGAAGCGATAATGGGCGGCATCACGTTTAAGCTCGCGATAGAATTCGGATTGTGAAAGCCAAAAGCGGCTGTTCTCTACGCGATACGCGAAGTGATAGGGGACTAGGCCGCTGCTCTCCACGCCATGCTCCTCCGTCGAAAGGTAAACCTCGTCCAAGACACGAACGATGTCCGCATGACGGAAGAAGATCTTGAGCAACTCATCCTTGTCGACTGGCAGGGAAAAATACGCTGTCAGCGGATTGCCGTCGTCGCCGAGATAGGTGTGCTGGAGGTCGTAAAGCTCCATCCCCGTGCACGGCACTTTTGGTTCGAGCTCGATTGGAATGAAACGCGTGACCATCGCGTCACCCAAGACGAAGACGTTCGGCGCCCGCCCTGGAGAGCATCCAGTCAGGCAGCGCCCTGCTGGATAGAGCCTCCGCGGCGCCGGCTTCCGTTCCGCATCGAAGCAAGAGCGGTAAAGCGCGATCGACGAACTCGGCGAAACAGGCTTGCCGCTCTTCATCCGAAAACAATTGGTTTTCCAAATTGAGAAGCTTCACGCACAACTCAGCCTCGGCGGGCGCAAGAACATCTTCGAGGCGGAAGCGGATGTCGCCATGATACTGCTTGGGCCTCTCAACAGTCGATATCGATCGCAAGACAACAGAGAAGTTCAGGTAAAACTGGTTCCCGAACTGAGACTTCTGGAGGTTCACGATCAAGATAGTCTCGGGGTTTTCCAGATGCCAACTCCGCGCTTTCGTCCGGAAGCCAAATGGCTTCACTGAAAAGGCAACGGCGTCCACTAGAGGATTGCTGCCGGGCATGTCCGCTTCCGGATGGAATCAGTGCCGCGCGGCGGATTGTCAGTCATTATCGGTCCTATGATCGATTGGATAGAGCGGCAATGCCGCCTTAGCGCTTGGTCAGTGCCCTTTCGCCATCGCCGCGGTGATTGCCTGAATGTCGGTCATGATCGCATCGCCCATGAAGACGATGTTTTCCATCGAGCGTTCGCCCGCCTCGTGGTGCCCTGCCCCGCAGGCGTCGCGCACGACGATGGGCACGAGGCCGAGGTCGGTCGCATGGCGCACGGTCGGGTCGATGCCGATCTCCGTGGCAATGCCGCAGATCGCGAAAGAGGTAAGCCCGAGATCGCGCAGGATCATGGCGAGTGGCGTGCCCTCGAAGGCCGAGAAGGTGATCTTGTCGAGGATCGCCTCGTGCTCGCGCGGCTGCAGCTCCGGCACGAGTTCAAAGCCCGGCGTGCCGCGCAGGAACCAGGGATGCACCGCATCCGGGTCGTCCGTCCGCTGCCAGGCCATCGCCTGGCGCATCTGGAAGGCGCCCATCAGCGGCTTCGGCATCGAGAGGTGCCGCATGAAGATCACCGGAAAGCCGCCTGCCCGTGCCGCCTCCAGCACCTTCAGCACCCTTTCGGTGATTTCGGCACCGTTCTTCATCTGCCTGACGATGCCTATCTGCATGTCGTAAACGACGAGCGCCATGCGCTCCGGACGGCAGAAATCTTCGAGCGTCTTCCCAATTTCCAGCTTCGCGGCCATAGCTTCTCCTCGGGGTCGCCTCCTCCGGCGCCCACTCCGCCAACATCTCGCGCCGGGAATGTGGCGCGAGAGGCCCGCCGTTGCAAGATCACGCTAGGAGAGTTGATGGGCGCTCGAACCAGTCAAGCAGATCCGTTCTTGACATAGGACTGGATGACACTCTGGATCTCGCCTTTGACCTTGTAGATATCCGTCACACGATTAACGTCAAAACGCGTGCCGTTCTTATCAACGTCAAATATTGTAAGAAACTTTGTCTTTGAGTTGAAGTGTAGCCGCAATATTGGCTTTCTGTTGTTATCGTCGAAGTTAATACCGCAGTAACTCTTTTGATCACGCATCACGATGCGGGAAACATCGGCGAACTCCGCCCCGATAGCCCGGACAATATTAAATCCGTCAATTTCCTCTTGGGTCGTTTCGATACCGCCTTCATCACCTAGTTCCTTGTCACCGGCTGGCGTGGCATCGTTTGACGTCGGAATGCTTACGCTCTCATTGAACGCTGCCGTCAACTTTCGTTGAATCTTCTGACGTACTAGATCGTCAAAGGCACGTTTTATGATCGGTTTGAACTCGGTGACCACGGTCGCGGTCAGCTTGCCATCATAGATGTTCTTTGAGATCAGCCTCACGAACTCGTCATCTGGCTCGTTGAATTGCGCCTCGATGCAGCTAATAGCTGCCTTCATCCGTTTCAACGTATTAGCTGAACTCTTGATGTCTTCGATCGAGAAGCGATCCTTGTGAAACTTTTCCAGTTCGCGGAGGTCATTCTCATCATAATCAAATAGATCAAATTTGAAGAATGGGTTCACATCGAGCTTGTTCGGTGCATCCAAGTCCGTGAAAAACCAGACCTGAATGCCGTTCGTCAAAATCGCGATCGAGCAATCGGTCGTCGAAAAATAGCGATAAAGCTGACTGTATTGCGCGTCCGAGAGGTTTGCACTGACCGCCTTCGCCTCAAGGATGTACTGAATCTTTCCATCGATTTTGACAGCGTAGTCAACCTTTTCGCCCTTTTTCAGACCGACGTCTGCAACAAATTCGGGAATGATTTGGGTTGGATCGAAAACATCAAAGCCTAGCGTTCGCAGGAAGGGCATCACCAATGCATTCTTGGTGGCCTCTTCCGTGAGCGCGATCGTCTGCGCGGAGACAGCGCGCTTCGACAGCTCGGTTACTTGCTCCTTAAACGACATGCCGCTTCCCCCTCGATGCGCCTGCCTTAAAAACTACTTCTACAAGAATTTTTGCATAGGAATATCAACAATTGATTGATTCCTGATGAGAGGCAAGCGATATCCCCGGCATTGACAAAGTCTAAGATCGCGCCCGTCGCAGAAGCGCACTACACAGTCCAGTAACGGCCTCGTCATGTTGCTGCCGCCTTCTTCATCAACGCGATCACCTCCTCGTCGCTCGTCTGCTCGAAGTCGTGGTAGTGCAGGCCGACGGCGCGAAATGCAGCGGGAGTGGCGAGGCAGATGACGCGGTCGACCGCGTTGCGGAGATCCGCGAGTTCGCCTTTCGGCGCCACCGGAACGGCAAGGATGAGGCGGCGTGGGTTTGCCCGGCGCAACGCCCTGATCGCCGCGCGTACGGTCCCCCCGGTCGCAATCCCGTCGTCGACGAGGATCACGTCGCGATCCCTGGGCGAGATCGGTTCGCGATCGCCGAAATAGAGCGCGCGGCGCCGCAGGATTTCGGCATGCTGGCGCTCGGTTTCCGCCTCCAGATAGCCCCTTGCCGGACGCACGAGCCGGATCGCCTGACGGTTGAGAAACAATTCCGGCTCCTCGCCGTCGACCAGCGCGCCAAGCCCGAATTCCGCGTGCCCCGGCGCGCCGATCTTGCGCACGATCAGGACGTCGAGCGGTGCGCCGATGCGAATCGCGATCTCATAGGCGACCGGCACGCCGCCCCGCGGCAGCGCCACCACCAGCGGATCGGTAAGCGTCTCGACCTCGACCGCCTCGGCGAGTTGCCGTCCGGCATCCGCCCTGTTTTCGAAGAGCCATGTTCCCGTAAACACCTCATCTCTCCCAGGTTTCACCGTCGCCACGGTTCAATCCGGTCCACCGGACGCGGAGGGATTGGCCCGCAGACACGGAATGAGCAAAAGCCCGGTCGGGTTCCGCCGCCTCCGGCGCTGCCCGCCAGCCCGGTCTCTCCGTCGTTTCGCGCGGCCCCTGCGCCGGCCGAAAAAGATTTTTCATCATCCCTCGGGCGCACCAGAAGACCCGGACAATCCGCCATCTGTCGGTTGCCCGGGCGCTGATGTGAACAACCGTGCCAATCTAGGCCAATCGGTAAAATTGCATCGGAATTCGCCGGCTTTCGTTAAGGCGCCCTCGCTACCAATTGGCCTTGCATATCTGGCTGAGACGCAAGCCGCCTTTGTTGATTTTAGCACGACAGGCCGTTTCGAAATGAGCTTTCTCCCTGCCATATCGATCATCGCCCTCCTGGCGATGCTCCCGGTCCTGATTTCATTGCGCGCCTCGATGGTCGATGGCGGCACGGACTTCGCGGCGGCCAGCGCGGTGGCAAGCACGTCAACCGTGTTCATGCTGCTCTCCGAGTTTCCGGCACTCCAGCCGCTGTCCCTGATCGGCCTCGTGTTCCTGGCCGGCGCCTGCCTGCTCGTGCTTTCCGGCTTTCACCGCGCGCTCGGCGTTCACAGGCGCACCTCGACGTCCCTTGTCGCGACCGCGTCGATGGCATTTGTCGCGCTGTTTACTGCGGCATTCGGCGCGCAAAGCACGACCTTGCATGCCCTTTCCGTCATCGGCATCGCCGCCGCCTTCGTGCTGATCATCGCCGTCTGCTCGCAGCACCGGCGCCAGGCGCCGGGACCGGTGGAGCGGCTCTGCGTCATCGCGTGTGCGGCAACCGGCTGCTCGACGCTTCTCGCAGTCGCCGTGCTCTCGCCCGCCGCCCACGCCGCAGCGGTCGCGTCTGCACCCGCCGGCTGGGATTTCGCTTGTGCCGTCATGCGCTACTTCTATCTGCCGGTGCTCTTCCTGGGCGTGATCCTGATGATCCAGAACCGGGTGATCACCGACCTCAAGACGGCGATCGCGCGCGACGAGCTGACGGGCGTTCTGTCGCGGCGCGCCCTGCTCGATCTTGGCCAGCGCGCCCTGACCACCAGCCTTGCACGGCAACAGCCGGTGTCCTTCCTGCTGCTCGATCTCGACTACTTCAAGAAGATCAACGATCGCTATGGCCATGCGGTCGGCGATGCCGCGCTCGGCCACTTCGCCGGCACCGTCGCCACCTGTCTCACCGGCCGCGGCACGCTTGGGCGCATCGGCGGCGAAGAATTCGGCATCGTTCTGCCCAACCACACGGAAGAAGCGGCCTTCAAGCTCGCCGAGGAGATCGGCCGCGTGGTGCGCGACACGCCGATCGGCCGCTTCGATCGGCCGATCCGGCTGACGGTGAGCATCGGCCTCGCCGAGGCCGTTCCCGGCGACACGATCAGCGACATCATGATCCGCGCCGACATGGCGCTCTACGACGCCAAGGCCGAAGGGCGCGACCGCTGCACGATTGCCGGCCGCTTCCAGCCCGACGCAAGCGCGCGGGCGCTCGCGGCCGCGGCCGCGCAACTGCGCGCCGCCGACAGCAGAAGCTTCGAGCCGAGGCTGTTGCGCGATACCGGCTGACCGGCAGGACAATCTTGTAAAGCCGCTTCCCGAACCTATGTGAGCTTGGCCCAGTGCATGTCCCCTTGGACCCCACCGGTTCATGGGCGGAACATGCAGCCCGTCAAAACGCTACGGCGGCCCTCGTGCCTCTATGACACGCACCGCTGCAGGAGGACATCCATGTCGCGTACTGTTCGCGCTCTTCTCGTTGCCGGTCTCGCCGCCTTCACGGCGACCGTCCTGCCCGCCCGCGCCGAAACGGTCGGCGAGGTCGGCGTCGACTGGCTCGGAAACGACATCATGATCGATGCCGTCACCGACCCGAAGATCAAGGGCGTCACCTGTCACGTCACCTATTTCGACCGCAGCGTCATCGACCGGCTGAAGAACGGCAACTGGTTCGAGGACCCGTCGAACAATTCCATCGCCTGCCGCCAGACCGGCCCGATCGAAATCGGCGACATCGATCTTTCGAAGGACGGCGAGGAAGTGTTTCGCGCCGGGCTGTCGCTTGTCTGGAAGAACCTGCTGGTCACACGGATCTACGATCGCAAGAACGATACGCTGATCTATCTTGCGCATTCGCGTGAGTTGACCGACGGCTCGGCGAAGATGTCGATCACCACCATTCCGCTCTACGGTCAGACGGTGACCTGGCAGAACGGAAAGCCGCAGTAAGCACGCGCCATCCGCCTGCTTCAGCCGGCGGGGCAATCCATCGCGACGCTATGAAGCGCCCGCCCCTTCGCGGGCGCTTCCGAAACCTACTGAATGTCTCCTTGAAATCGACCTCGATTTAAGGACAAAGACATGCAGCAAATCAAAGTTCTACGGCGACCTTTGCGCGCCTCATGAGACGCGCGGGTAGGCAGAGCGGAACGAGGCGAAGTCTCTGGGAGCACCCCATCCGCTTCCCGCATGTCAATAGGTCGGCGGAACGATGCCCTGATAGTAGTCGCCGTCACCGCCCTGATAGCCGCCGAAAGGCTGACGATCGCGATAAACGGGGGTCGGTGTGGCAGTTCTGCTGATGCTGCCCGTCGACATCGTGTCAACCCGTGCGGCGGACCGCTTCATCAGCGGCATGGCCTTGTGCGTGTTCTGCGTTCCGGGCGGATTGTTGACGTCGATGCCCTGGTAGTAGCTGTCGGCCAGAGCCGGCCCGGCCATCAGCATCGTTACGGAGAGCGTGGCAACAAGTTTCCTTACAGAGATTGTCATGAGTTCAACTCCTGTTTCGTGGCAGGCACCCGGCCTCCGTTCGGGCGCCCGGCAACACCGGTAAATTAGTACAAGTATTCCCGCCGGCCACATGACGTTTTGTCACAATGGAGTCGCCCAAGCGTGAAGAGCATTGCCGAAGTTTAACTTGACCGACGCATTCCACTACCTGCCCGAGCGCAGCCGAAACGCAAAACACCCCAGTGGCGATGCCACCGGGGTGCTCCTCAATTCTGGCAGCGGTCGAAATATCAGGCGGCCTGGGCCAGTTCGTCGGCAATGACCGTATCGAGATTGAGGAAGCAGACCATCGTCTTTTCCAGCGCGACGATGCCGCGGCAGAAGGCGCGCTGTGCCTCCGGAATGATCTCCGGCGCCGGCTGCAGCGCTTCGCTCTTGATCGTCATCATGTCGGAGACCTGCTCGACCAGCAGGCCGACGAGCTTGCCGGCGATATCGGTGACGATGATCGCCGAGCGCTCCGACGGCTCGGTCATCTTCATGCCGAGGCGGGCAGCCATGTCGATGACCGGGATCACCGCGCCGCGCAGGTTGATGAGGCCGAGCACGTAGGGCGGCGTGTGCGGCATCGGCGTCACCGGTGCCCAGCCGCGGATTTCGCGGATCGCCATGATGTCGATGCAGAATTCCTGGTCGCCGAGATGGAACGACACGATTTCGAGATAGGCGCCGGACTGCTTGATTGAATTGGTCATGATCAGAATTCTTCCCAGTTTTCACCGGAGGCCGTAACGGACGGCATGGAGCCCGGTTTGTTGCCGAAAGCGCCCGCCAGCTTGCCCATCAGGGCCTTCGCGGGAGATGGAGTTGGAAACGAGGCCATTTGGGCCGAGCCGATCTTGCGCAGCGGCACCGGCTCGCCGGTGCCCTTGGCGGCCGGCCGCTGAGCGGTCGGGGCCGAAGATGTTTTCGTCCGCACCGGAGCAACGGCCGCCCTTGCCGCTGGCGCCACAGGCCCCGGCGCCGACGTCGGCATGGCGCGCTGCATCGTATGGCCCTCGCGGAACTGGCCGACGAGGCCGGTCAGGCGCTCGGCGTCCTGCGCCAGCGTGTGGCTCGAGGCATTGGTCTGCTCGACCATGGCGGCATTCTGCTGCGTCATCTGGTCGAGCTGGCCGACGGCGGTGCTGATCTCGTTGAGGCCGGTCGACTGCTCGCGCGCGGCCATCACGATCGAGGTCATGTGTTCGTTGATGCGCGCCACGTCGGCGCCGATCCGGCCGAGCGCCTCGCCTGTCGCCCGGACGAGCTTGACGCCGCTGCCGACCTCGTTGCCGGAGCGGCTGACCAGCGCCTTGATGTCCTTGGCGGCACCGGCGGCGCGCTGCGCCAGTTCACGCACTTCCTGCGCCACGACCGCAAAGCCCTTGCCGGCTTCACCGGCACGCGCCGCCTCGACGCCGGCATTCAGCGCCAGGAGGTTGGTCTGGAAGGCGATCTCGTCGATGACGTTGATGATCTTGCCGATCTCGTTCGAAGCACTTTCGATGCGCGCCATGGCGGCGATCGCCTCGCCGACGATGCGGCCGGATTCCTCCGCATTGGTGCGCGTCTCGTCGACCATGCGGCTTGCCTCTTCGGCGCGCTGGGTCGCGGTGCGAACCGTGACTGTGATTTCATCGAGCGCTGCCGAGGTCTGCTCCAGCGAAGCGGCCTGCCGTTCGGTGCGGCGCGCCAGGTCGTCGGCGGCCGAACGCATCTGCCGGCCGTTCGATTCGATCGAAAGCGCATTCTCCTTGACGCTCGAAAGCACCAGGCGCAGCCGCTCGACCGTCTGGTTGAAGTTCTGGCGAAGCTGGTCGAGATTGCCGTCGAAGGGCCGGTCGATGGCAACGGCAAGATCGCCGTCGGCAAGCTGGGTCAAGGCGCGGCCTAGGCTGTCAATCGCCGTCTGGATGCGGCGCACCGCTTCCTCGCGCTCGTGCTGCTGCTGCTCGCGTTCCTTCTCGATTTCGCGCCGGCTGAGTGCGGCGCTCTGCTCCAGCGACTGCTTCTCGATGGCCGAAAGCCGGAAGAGATCGACCGAGCGGGCCATGGCGCCGATTTCGTCGCCGCGGTCAAGCGCCTCGACCTTGGTTGCCAGGTCACCATTCTGGACCCGCTGCATCGCATTGCGCAGGCCAAGGATGCCGGCGCGCAGCGTGCTGCCGTGGAACCAGAGAAGACAAAGCAATGTGGCCATTGCGAGCAGTCCCGCGGCCACCTGAAGCTGGAATGCCCGGTCGGACGTGGCACGCGCCTCGGCAACGCGCGTCTGTACCAGGCCGGTTGCCGCTTCGGAGAGCGACGTCAGAGCCGTGGCGACCCGTTCGCCGGCGCCATCGATCGCATCGTCGATCCTGCCAAAGTCGTCAGCGGAAGCCTTGCCTTCGATCAGCGTCTTCAGGTCGGTGCCGATCGCCTTGCGCAGTTCCGCGACATCCGCATCGAAGGTCGAAAGCGCGTCGCTCCGTCCGAGCAGCCCGGCAAGCGCCTTGATGTCGGCCGATTTCGCTTCGAGCAGCCTCAGTATCCCGGCAATACTGGCGGCGCGGGCCGGCTGGATCGCGCCCTCTTCCCGGTCGATGATGCTATCCATCGCGTTGAGCACGAGATTGGTCGTCGCCAGGCGAACCTCATCGACGGTCGTCAGCCCGTTCTGTGCCGCGACCGCGCCCTGCAGGGCGTCGTTGGCTTGGCTGCCCTGGTACCAGCCGACCCCAAGCACGGAGCCAAAGCCGACGAAGGCGGCGCCGGCAAGCGTCGCCAGCCGCTGGCTCACGGAAAGATTGCGCTTCAGGGAAGGAGATGTGGCAGTCATAGGGAGTCCATGGTCACGGATCCGCCTGGAAGCGGGTCCTCCTACGATCGATACGGAAAACCGGGGCCGAGAAACCGGCTGACCTCATGTCATATCGGAGCCGAACGCTCCTCCCGCGTGGAAAAAACACTGGCAAACAGACCTTAAACATTCGCTAAGGCAGGCCGCCGATCCCCAGGGAGATGAGCTATTTGCATATTTTTGCATATGCGTCGCAAGCCTCGGTTTTCCCGGCATTTGCGGGCACAATCCATCGGAGCACTCCGGGCCGGTTTTCCACCGTTTCCTGTCCCGACCGGAAGGCGCCACGACCGCGGCTCGCGGCTTCCCCTCGCCGTGCTAGATGCTATGATGGCCCCATGAACACGAAGACTCAGCGCTCGGTCCGCCTCCCCCTCGCCGCAAGCCTTACGGCTGCGATCGCGCTTGTGCTCCTGCTCGCCTTCCGCGGCTGGATGGAGAACGGCGCAGAGATGTTCCTGGCGCTCGCCCAGTCCGGCCTTTCCTGGTGCTTTTAGGCGACGGCTTCGCTCCCTCTCCTCAAGTTTAACCCGGGGACTAACCCCTCCCCGCCAGCGGGGAGAAGGTCGCGGCAGCGGGATGAGGGGCAGCATCTGATCTGCGCGCGCCGCCACAACCTGCGGCAATTGTCCCATTTGCACGGTCCCGGTGAAGGCGGTATCAAGGGCCGATCAACCGGACATGGCCGTCTTCGGCCCCAACAAAATCGGTAGCACGCATGAAAACCATCCGCATCGTCCTCTGGGCCGCTGTCGTCGTCATGGCCGGCATCCTCGGCTGGCTGACCTATGAAATGACCCAGTCGAAGCAGCAGGCCGCCACCGGTCCCTTCGGCGTGCCCTTCACGCTCACCGCCCAGGACGGCAAGGAAATCACCGAGAAGGCCTTCACCGGCAAACCGACCGCGCTCTTCTTCGGCTTCACCCATTGCCCGGAGGTTTGCCCGACGACGCTGTTCGAGCTGAACGGCTGGCTGGAAAAGGTCGACCCGGAAGGCAACAAGCTGCAAGCCTATTTCATCACCGTCGATCCTGAGCGCGACACGCCGGAGGTCCTCGGCCAGTACGTCTCCAACGTCTCCAAACGCATCACCGGCATTTCCGGCCCGCCCGACAAGGTGATGGAGATGGTCAAGGGCTTCCGCGTCTACGCCAAGAAGGTGCCGGTTGATGCCGCCAAACCCGAGGGCGACTACACCATGGACCACACGGCCTCGGTCTTCCTGCTCGACGCCAACGGCCATTTCTCCGGTACGATCGCCTATGAGGAAAACCCGGAAACGGCGGTCAAGAAGCTGGAAAACCTCACCAAGGGCTGAGCCATATGATCGTGACGTGACGTTGCAAGCGCCGGCCCTGCCCGGCGCTTTGCGTTTGTGGGGCAATCGTGATAGCGCACTGCACACGATTGCCACCGCCCCGCGCGCCGCCCTAACGGCATGGCTCGATGCGGGGCGCGCGCGCGGATTTGCCAGCCCGAAGGACAGAGCCTTGAGCGAGATCAGACTTTTCGTCACCACCACCGAGAAGCAGGCGGAAGCCGTGCTCGACCGCATGAGCGAGGTCTTCGGCGAAGAGGACTATGCCATCGGCACGACGGAGGTCGATGAAAAGCGCGACGTCTGGGAAGCCTCGATCTACATGATGGCCGTCGACGAGGAGCGGGTGAACGAACGGCTCACCGAAGCGCTTTCCGAGGATTTCGCCCACCTTCCGATCGAGCGCGAAGTGCTGCCGGATATCGACTGGATCGCCAAGTCGCTCGAGGGTCTGGCGCCGGTGCGCGCCGGCCGCTTCGTGGTGCACGGCTCGCACGACCGCGACAAGGTGAAGACCGGCGAGATCGCCATTGAGATCGACGCAGGCCAGGCCTTCGGCACCGGTCATCACGGCACCACCGCCGGCTGCCTCGAAGTGCTGGCCTCGGTTGCCCGCACGCGCACCGTGCGCAACGTGCTCGATCTCGGCACCGGCAGCGGCGTGCTGGCGATCGCCGCCTGGAAGCTCATGCAAGTGCCGGTGCTCGCCACCGACATCGACCCGATCGCCACCCGCGTCGCCGCAGAAAACGCCCGGGTCAACGGCGTCGTCACCGGCATGACCTTCGCCACCGCGCCGGGCTTTCACTCCACCGCGTTTAGCGCCAACGGCCCCTTCGACCTCATCATCGCCAACATCCTCGCTCGCCCGCTGATGAAGATGGCGCCGCAGCTCGTCGCCAATCTCGCCCCCGGCGGCTCGGTCATTCTCTCGGGCATTCTCGCCGAACAACGCTGGAAGGTGCTCGCCCATTACAACGGCCAGCACCTGCGCCATGTGCGCACAATCTGGCGCAACGGCTGGGTGACGATTCATCTGGAGAAGTAGGCGACGACGCCGAAGGCGGCTGCCGTCCGGCAGAACGACTGCCCACCTTCATTGTCGAGGTGATAGCCCCTCATCCGGCTGCCGCCACCTTCTCCCCGCAAGCGGGGCGAAGGGACCCGCGGCACCGCCTTGCCGCAGATCCAACTCCCATTCGTGACATTCGGTACGTCCACTCGCCGATGCGTTCGCGCTGTGCATTGTGTAAAGCGGCTTGCGGCATTACCACGCACAAAGATCGGCCCCAGCTGCTAACGGTGCAGTCGGGCACGTCCCCTCGCCCCGCCTGCGGGGAGAGAGTTAGGGTGAGGGGCGATCTTTTGAAGAAATCCGGCGGCTTCAATCTTGCCTGCAAAAGCTTGCGGGAGAGCTTTGCGGAAACGCAAAGAGCGCCGACGCGCGGCTGACGCTGACAAACGCCCAAAACAAATCAAGAAAAACGAAAAGGCCGCCTCGTCTATCATGACGGGCGGCCTTTCGAAACAAAGGCGATGCCAGGGGCATCGCCTGCTGGCTGGCTTTTGGCCAACCATGCCCGCGAGCCTGAGGAGGAGGAGCGCTCGAGCGGGCGTCTACCGTTCCGAAGCTGGCCACCCTTGAGGGAGGAGGAGAACAGAATGACCAACTATTCTCGGAACCGCAGTCTTTTGAACCACCGGATGTTCTTCCGTGTTCGTTGAGCGGGCTTATAAACTATTATTCCGATAGAGATAGGGACTTCTTAGCATGGGTGCCATGCGCTGAGCGCATATGTATGACGAATGGGCAATTGCTCTCGGCGTTGCCCACAACCGGGAGCATTGCGAGAAACGTGGGTCGCGGTCGCTTACAGGATATCGCCTCTTTCCTCCAAAGGGCCGTTTCCGCTAACATGACTCCATCTTTCCCGCGGTTTACCGCTCAATCTACCGGAAATCCCCATGTTTCAGTCTTTTGAAGTCACCTCCACGCCGCAATTCGGCAAGGAGCGCACCGAAGCCCTGCGCGCGTCCTTCGCGGCCCTCGGCATCGACGGCTTTCTCGTGCCGCGCGCCGACGAGTTCCAGGGCGAATATGTGCCCGCCTCCTCCGAGCGCCTTTCCTGGCTGACGGGTTTCACCGGTTCCGCCGGCGTGGCCCTCATCACGCAGCGTGAAGCAGTCGTTTTCGTCGACGGACGTTACGTCACGCAGTTGAAAGAGCAGGTCGACGGCAGCGTATTCACCGGTGGCGACCTCATCGGCGAGCCGCCGCATCTATGGCTGGAGAATCATGGGGCCAAGGGCTTCAGGCTCGGCATCGACCCCTGGCTGCATACCGGCGCCGAAGTGCGCCGGCTGGAAAAGGCGCTCGCCACCCTCGGCGGTTCGCTGGTCTTCCTCGATCACAATCCGCTGGACAGGATCTGGGCGAACCGCCCCGCGGCCCCGCTCGGCAAGGTCAGCATCCAGCCGATCGAGCACGCCGGCGAGCTCGCCAAGGACAAGATCGCCAGGATCGCGGCCGGCCTCGACAAGGCGGGCGCCGGCGCCGTGGTGCTCACCGACCCCTCCTCCGTCGCCTGGACCTTCAACATCCGCGGCAGTGACGTGCCGCACACGCCGCATCCGTTGGCCCGCGCGATCATCCACGCCGACGGCCGCGCCGAGCTTTTCCTCGACAAGCGCAAGACCGGCATCGAGCAGGAGGCCTATCTCACCCAGATCGCCGAGATCGTCGCGCCCTCCACTTTCGACGATCGCCTGAGGGCGCTCGGCGCTGCCGGTGCCGCCGTGATGATCGACCCGGATCTCGCCTCCTTCGCCATCTCCGAGCTGATCCGCTCGAAGGGCGGCAAGGTGGTGGAAGCGGTTGATCCCGCCCGCCTGCCGCGCGCCCAGAAGAACAAGGCCGAAATCGACGGCTCGACCCGCGCCCACCTGCAGGACGGCGCCGCCATGGTCGAGTTCCTTGCCTGGCTCGATAACCAGCAGCCCGGTACCGTCACCGAGATCGGCGCCACCAACCAGCTGGAAGCTGCCCGCGCCACCGTCGGCGAGCGCATGCAGAACCCGCTGAAGGACATCTCCTTCGACACGATCTCCGGCGCCGGTTCGCATGCGGCAATCATGCATTACCGCGTCACCACCGCCACCGACCGGCCGATCGAAGCCGGCACCATGTTCCTGATCGATTCCGGCGCGCAATACATCAACGGCACCACCGACATCACCCGCACGGTCGCTGTCGGCGCCGTGCCGGAGGAGCAGAAGCGCTTCTTCACCCTGGTGCTGAAGGGCATGATCGCGATCAGCATCGCGCGCTTCCCCAAGGGGTCGCGCGGCGTCGATCTCGATCCGCTGGCACGCATCGCGCTCTGGAAGGCAGGCGCCGACTACGCCCACGGCACCGGCCATGGGGTCGGCTCCTATCTCTCGGTGCATGAGGGCCCGCAGCGCATCGCCCGGCTTTCGACCCAGGAACTGCTGCCCGGCATGATCCTCTCCAACGAGCCCGGCTACTACCGCCCCGGCGCCTTCGGCATCCGCATCGAAAACCTCGTGGTGGTGCAGCCGGCAACGATGGTGGACGGCGGCGACCTGCCGATGCTCGGCTTCGATACGCTGACCTTCTGCCCGATCGACCGCCGCCTGGTCCTGCCGGCGCTCCTGACGGACGAAGAGCTGGATTGGCTCAACACTTACCACGCCGAGACCCGCGAGAAACTGATGCCGCTGCTCGCCAGCGACGAGACCCGCGACTGGCTGAAGGCCGCAACGGAAGCGCTCGCACGCTGAGTCAGGCGCCGAGCGACACAATGGAAAACGTCGCGCTCTCAGGCGCGGCGTTTGACGCTGGACAAGTCTCGAAGCGCTTGTTTGGTGAGGATCCCCCTTCTCGCGTCATCCTCGCGCGCGGTGCTGCCTTACCTTTCCGGCAACCAAGGGATGATAATGCAGGCGCACCCTGCCCGCGCGGCTTTCGACGCCCGCCCGGCTGGAGGCGAAGAGCTACATCAGCACGTGCCGGATCAGCATCACCACCACCCAGCCGATGACGAGCATGCGGAGCGTCGAGAGGTTGAGGCCGAGCGCAATGGCGAAGGCGACGAACATGGCGACGGTCACATCGAGCCCGCCATAGACGAAGGCGGGCGCGACCAGGGTGGTCAACACGGCCGCCGGCACGGCATTCAGCGCCGCCTCCAGCCGCGGCGGGATCTGCTTCATCTGGGTGATCAGGATGTAGCCGCCGACGCGCGTCAAGAAAGTCGCGACCGCGGCCGCAAGGATCAGGTAGATGAGGTTGAGGTGTTGCGGGTCCATGGTCACGCCTCCTTCTCGACGCCGGTTGGTGCGCTGGCCCGCTCGCTCTGCGGCAGACAGGCGGCAAGCATGATGCCGGCAAGCGCCCCGATGCTGACATGCCAGGGCGAGCCGACGAAATGCATGCCGGCGACCGAAGCGAGCGCCGAGACCGTGACGATCGGCAGGAATCGGTCGCGCTTGCGGAAGCCCATGACCAGCCCCATGAAATAGACCGGTAGCAGGATGTCGAGCCCGATCGCCTTGGGATCGCCGATCATCTGCCCGAAGATCGCGCCGACCAGCGTGTTGAAGATCCAGGGAATGTAGATGACAAGGCCGAAGCCGAGATACCAGGAGAAGGAGATCGGCAGGCCGCGCTCGCCGCGCTTCTCGGTCTCGGCATATTGCGGATCGACCAGCAGGAAGAAGGCCAGGACCTTCTGCCCGAAAGTGAAGTGCCGGACATATTTGGCGATCGAGGCCGAATAGAGCACGTGGCGGAAGTTGACGGCGAAGACCGAAAGCACGACGAGCCAGGGCTGGACGTGATTGCCGAAGAGCTCGATGCCGACCATCTGGCTGGCGCCGGCATAGACGCTCGCGCTCATGAACACGGCATCGGCAATGGTAAAACCGTTGTCGACCGCAAGCGCCCCGAACAGCGCACCGAAGGGCGACGCCGCCAGCATGATGGGAAAGCCGCCGCGCACGCCTTCCCAGAATCCGTCTTTTGCCATGGAAACCTCCGCCGGCCGAGGCGAACAACTGCGCCCAGCGTCCGGTGCCGGACTGATAGGCGCTTGCGCCTCCGGCAACAATTCAAATCAACTGATACAATGATTGAATTTTATGATGCCTTGCCCGAACAAGGCTTGAACAAAATGCGCACCGATCGAGAAACCGACGCGCATTCGATCTCCGTTTCCGCAGCCCGCCAGGCAGGCCGCGTCTTACTTCTTGACCTGGAACGTATGCTCGATGCCGGGGAAGGTGCGCGCCTTCACCTCGTTTGCATAGTCCTCGGCGGCCTTGGAGATTGCCGGCGCCAGCTCGGCGAAGTGCTTGACGAAGCGCGGCTTGAAATCGTTGAAGAGGCCGAGCATGTCGTCGGAGACGAGGATCTGCCCATCACAGGCGGGCGAAGCACCGATGCCGATGGTCGGCGAGCGCAGTTCGGCGGTGATGTCGCGGGCGACCGGCTCGACCGTGCCCTCGATGACGATCGCAAAGGCGCCGGCGTCGTCGATCGCCTTGGCGTCGCGGCGGATCTTCTTGACTTCCTTGTCGTTGCGCCCGACGGAGCGATAGCCGCCCGTCGTGTTGACGAGCTGCGGCATCAGCCCGACATGGCCGAGGACCGGAATGCCGCGGCTGACGAGGAACTCGACCGTCTCCGCCATCTCCGCGCCGCCTTCGAGCTTCACGGCGCTGCAGCCGGTTTCCTTCAGGATGCGCGCAGCGCTGCGGAATGCCTGCTCCTTCGATTCCTGATAGGAGCCGAAGGGCATGTCGATGACGACGCAGGCGCGCTCCGCGCCGCGCATGACCGCCTGGCCATGGGCGATCATCATCTCGAGCGTCACGCCGACGGTCGTATCGAGCCCATAGAGCACCATGCCGACGGAATCGCCGACGAGCAGGAAATCGACATGCGGATCGAGCAGCCTTGCGATCGGCGTCGTATAGGCCGTGAGGCTGACGATCGGGCGTTCGCCCTTCAGCGCTTCGATATTGGCGGGGCTGAGCCGGCGCTTTGCGGTCTGAACGCTCATGTCAGGCAACCTTTGCAAACAGCGCGGATTTCGGGGCGATCACGCGGTTGTCGAGCAGCTTCGTCGTGCCGAAGCGGACGAAGAGCAGCAGCAACACCGGCCGGTCGCCGATCGTTTCGATGGTCTCGAGCGTCTCGGGATCGCGCACCGCAACGACCTCGGGCCTCGCCAGCGGCTCGCTTGCGAGAAATTCGGTCACCGCCTTTTCGAGTTGAGCCACATCGCTGACCCCGGACGCGACCAGACGCTCCGCCTCTTCCAACGCCTTCGGCACGATTGCCGCAGCCCGGCGCTCCTCGGCCGTCAGATAGACATTGCGCGACGAGCAGGCGAGCCCATCGGCCTCGCGCACCGTCGGCACGCCGATGATGGTGACCGGTTGCGCCAGGTCTTCGACCATGCGGCGGATGATCTGCAACTGCTGGAAATCCTTCTCGCCGAAATAGGCGCGGTCCGGCTGGACGATGTTGAAGAGCTTGGTGACCACGGTGGCAACACCGGCGAAGTGGCCGGGGCGGACCGATCCTTCGAGCTCGCTGCCAAGGGTCGGCACGTCGACCACCGTTTCCATCGGCCGCGGATACATGTCGGCGACGCCGGGAGCGAGAAGATAGTCGACACGGCCCCCCTCCAACATCGCCTGGTCGCGGGCGAGATCGCGCGGATATTTGGAAAGATCCTCGTTCGCGCCGAACTGCAGCGGATTGACGAAGATGCTGGCGACCACGACGTCGTTTTCTTCCCGCGCGCGCCGCATCAGCTCCATATGGCCGACATGCAGGTAGCCCATGGTCGGCACGAAGCCGACCGTCTTGCCCGCCCGCCGTTCTTCGGCGAGCGCTGAACGCAGTTCGGCGATGGTGGTGAAAGTCTTCATCTCCGGACCCTCCAATCCGCGGCGGGGCCACCCCCTCCAAGGACGATGGCTCCCTGCCCCTTGGGATGATGACGACCTGCTTCGCCAAGGGGCATTTGCACAAAATTCGGCTGCAAAGCTCTATCTTGTGCAGCGCAAAAAAACAATCGGATTGATGACAGCTCGATGACGCCCGGCCGTGTTTGGCATCCATAGACGGTCTGCCGCGGTGGTCATCAATGCCACCTGCAACCCATGCTGGAGAGCGAGACACCGGGGCGGATTGATCCGGTTCGCACGGCGAAACAGAGCACGTCGCGATGCCGCCCGGGTCGAGGAGCGCAGCCTGACCCGCGCTTGAAACCCATCGGGTGCGCCCCACATCAACCCGGTTCAAAAAACATTTGAGCCGGTGTCGGGATCGTCGACCGCCATTCGTCCTTAGTGCGTCAAACACAAAATCCATTCCCAAGGAGCATTTCATGCGCATGATTTTCGTAAACCTGCCGGTCAAGGACCTGAAGGCCTCGCGTGCGTTCTTCGCCGCGCTGGGCTTCACCTTCAACGAGCAGTTCTCCGACGACACCGCCGCCTGCACGGTGATCTCGGACAACATCTTCGTCATGCTTCTGACCGAGCCGAAGTTCCGCGACTTCATCACCGGCGAGATCAGCGACGCGAGGAAGGGCACGGAGGTCATCACCGCCCTTTCGGCTTCGAGCCGCGCCGAAGTCGACGACATGCTCGCCAAGGCGCTCGCCGCCGGCGCCAAGCCCTGGAAGCCGGCGATCGACTACGGCTTCATGTACGGCATCTCCTTCCAGGACCTCGACGGCCACATCTGGGAATTCATGTGGATGGACCAGGAAGCGGCTCAGCAGCAGGGCTGATGGCCGAACTGGCGGAACGGAAAGAGGCTCCGCCCGGGGGTTCCCGGGCGTTTTTTTGTGAGCAGGCATCAAGGCCTCGGCATTTCCGCTGACGTAACAGGGTTTTCTCGCGCGGCCGACGCCGCGCGGCGAAAAGACTTCATCACCAATCCAGAAGCGCCTTCACCCGCCGATCAGCGCCAGCCACTCGTCCTCGTCCATCGTCTGGACGCCGAGCTCCCTCGCCTTGTCGAGCTTGGATCCCGCACCCGGCCCTGCAACGACGATGTCGGTCTTCTTCGATACCGAACCGGCGACCTTGGCGCCGAGGCTCTCGGCCTTGGCCTTGGCCTCGTCGCGCGTCATCTTTTCGAGCGAGCCGGTGAAGACCACGGTCTTGCCGGCGACCGGGCTATCGGACGCAACCGGCGCTTCCGCCGCCTCCGGCGTCACTTCCGATAGCAGACGGGTCACCACTTCGAGGTTGCGCGGCTCCTTGTAGAACTCGACGATCGCGCGGGCGACGACCTCGCCGATGCCGTCGATGCTGTTGAGCTCGTTCCAGGCGTCACCGGAAAACGTCGCCGCTTCGCTCATCGCCGTGCCGAAATGCTCGTAGCTGCCATAGGAACGCGCCAAAAGCTTCGCCGTCGTCTCGCCCACATGGCGGATGCCGAGCGCATAGATGAAGCGGTGAAGCGCGATCGAGCGGCGCGTGTTGATCGCCTCATAGAGCTTGCGCACGCTGACCTTGCCGAAGCCCTCGATGTTTTCGAGCTTGGTGAGCGAATCCGCCTGGCGCTTTTCCAGCGTAAAGATATCGGGCGCGGTGCGGATCGATAGCGTCGGATCCTCACTTTCGAAGAAGAACTCGATCTGCTTCGAGCCGAGGCCCTCGATGTCATAGGCGTTGCGCGAAACGAAATGCTTCAGATGCTCGACAGCCTGGGCGCGGCAGACGAAGCCGCCGGTGCAGCGGCGCACCGCATCGATCTTGCCGGTCTTCTCGTTGATGTCGCGCACCGCATGGCTGCCGCAGACCGGGCATGTGGTCGGGAAGCGATAGGGTTCGGCCCCTTCCTTGCGCTCGTCCATGACGACGTCGACGATCTGCGGGATGACGTCGCCGGCGCGCTGCACGATCACCATATCGCCGATGCGGATGTCCCTGCCCTCGCGGATCGGTTCGCCGCTGTTGCCGAGGCCCTTGATGTAATCCTCGTTGTGCAGCGTCGCATTGGTGACGACGACGCCGCCGACCGTGATCGGCTCGAGGCGCGCGACAGGCGTCAGCGCGCCGGTGCGGCCGACCTGGATGTCGATCGCCGTCAGCCGGGTGAAGGCCTGCTCGGCCGGGAACTTGTGCGCCGTCGCCCAGCGCGGCGAGCGCGAGCGGAAGCCGAGGCGCGCCTGCAGGTCGAGCCGGTCGACCTTGTAGACGACGCCGTCGATATCGTAGTCGAGGTCCGGCCGTTCGCGCTCGATGTGGTGATAGTGCTCGAGCAGCGCATCGGCCGAGGAGAGACGCTGCATCAGCGGGTTGACCGGGAAACCCCAGGCCTTGAACATCTCGACCATGCCCATTTGCGTATCGGCCGGCATCGCCGACATTTCGCCCCAGGCATAGGCGAAGAAGCGCAGCTTGCGGCTGGCCGTCACCTTGGCGTCGAGCTGGCGAAGCGACCCTGAGGCGGTGTTGCGCGGGTTGACGTAGAGCGGCTTGCCGAGCGCCGCCATCTCGGCGTTGAGGGCGGCAAAGTCCGATTTCGCCATGTAGACCTCGCCGCGCACCTCGACGATATCGGGCGCGCCCGCCGGCAGCGTCTGCGGGATCATGCCGATGGTGCGGATATTGGCCGTAACGTTTTCGCCGGTCGTGCCGTCGCCGCGCGTCGCCGCCGTTACCAGCCGGCGGTTTTCGTAGCGCAGCGCCATGGAGAGGCCGTCGATCTTCGGCTCCGCGGTAAACGCGATCGAATTGTCAGGAAGCTGCCCGAGGAAACGATAGACCGACGCCACGAAATCGCGCGCGTCCTCATCCGAAAAGGTGTTGTCGAGCGACAGCATCGGCCGGGCGTGCACGACCGGCTGGAAGGTGACGGACGGCGCCGCCCCCACCTTCTTCGACGGGCTGTCCTCGCGAATAAGCGCCGGAAAACGCGCCTCGATCGCATCGTTGCGCCGCTTCAGCGCATCATAGTCGGCATCCGAAATCTCCGGCGCGTCCTCACCGTGATAGAGCGCATCGTGACGGGCAAGCTCGGCGGCGAGAAAGGCGAGTTCTTCGGCCGCTTCCATTTCGCTGAGATTCTCGACGGGTTTCAATTCTTTGGACATGCGCGACGACTCCGGATTCGGAGTCGTTTTGTAGAGCAACCACCGGGAAAGAAAAGAGCAACGCCGCTGGCGTTGTGAGGTACAACATCACGCCGGTCAAACGCGGCCCTGAGCAATCCTGTAATGCGGCCACCCACCATTTGAAAATTGTTGATATCCGGATGACACAACCTGTACATGTCGTGCGCGCTACCAGAAATATCGCATGCGCCTCAGACCCTCTGAAACAAAAGAGCTTCACGGCGCCGTTGGCGTCATAGCCGATCGAGTGTGGGACGGGCGGCAGTGCCGACCGGGTGGGACGAAAACGCACTTAGGTTCGACAATAACGAACACACTGCGGGGGAGTGGAAGATGCTCATTACAGAGTTGGTGGTTCGACAGATTTTTGAAGACCTGATTGTAGGGAAGATCGAACGAGAAACTGCTGATCGGTGGGCCTATGAGACAATGCAAGCCCTGGATAGAGGGGATCTGGATTTTGAATCGAGAGATCTCGAAGAGCAGCTGTGGTCCTCGGTCCTATACCTTTATGGCGTCGACATGCAGACGTCTCCCGGAGGATACCTGAATTCTGCTGCCGACATCGAAAAAACGTTTCGATCTCTTTGGCCTATGCAGCCTTGCTAGATCGCGGACGCAACTAGAGCATCTCAGCCAATGCACGCTGGACGACGTCGCCGCCTCCGCGAGTGAGAGGCAAGGGAGCTAGCCGTTGCCAGAGAGCAGGCGAGCCGCCGCCGCCCTCGCCTCTTCGGTGATCGAGGCGCCGGCCAGCATGCGGGCGATTTCTTCGGTGCGCGCCTTGTCGTCCATGCGGGCGACGCGCGTGGAGATCGTCTCGGCCTTCTCAGCCGAAGGACCCTTGGAGATCAGGAGATGCGTCGCGGCGCGCGCTGCCACCTGCGGCGCGTGGGTGACGGAAAGCACCTGCACGGTGCTCGAAAGCCGCTTCAGCCGCTGGCCGATGGCATCGGCCACCGCACCGCCGACACCGGTGTCGATTTCGTCGAAGACAAGCGTCGGCGCCGAGCCGCGATCGGCAAGCGCCACCTTCAGCGCCAGCAGGAAGCGCGAGAGCTCGCCGCCCGAGGCGACCTTCATGATCGGCCCCGGCCGCGTGCCGGGGTTGGTCTGCACGTGGAACTCGACGAGGTCGATGCCTTCGGCCGTCGCCTGCGCCGGATCGCTTGCAACTTCCACCATGAAGCGTGCGCGTTCGAGCTTCAGCGCCGGCAGCTCGGCCATGACGGCGGCGGAAAGCGCCGATGCCGTGCGGTGCCGCTTTTCCGAGAGCGAGCGCGCCGACGCGTCGAAGGCCGCCTTGGCGACGCCGACCTGGCTTTCGAGCTGCTTCAGCCTCTCCTCGCCGGCATCGAGATCGGCGAGATCGGAGATCATGCGTACCGCCAGCGCCGGCAGCTCGGTCACCGGAACGGAGTATTTGCGGCTGGCGGCACGCAGCGCGAACAGCCGCTCCTCCACCCGCTCCAGCTCCTTCGGGTCGAATTCGGTGTTGCGCAGCGCACGCTCGACCGCCATCTGCGCATCGGAGAGCTGGTTCAGCGCACCGTCGAGCAGCTCCACCGTCTCTTCGAGCAGGCCCGGCGCCTCGTGGCTCTTGCGCTCCAGACGACGCACCAGCGACGCGATCAGCGGAACCGGGGAAGCGTTGCCGTTCAGGAACTCCGACGCCTCGCTGATATCGCCGGCGATCCGCTCGGACTTCATCATCCGCGCCCGCTTCTCGGCAAGTTCGTCCTCTTCGCCGTCGCGGGGATTAAGCTTTTCCAGTTCCTCGACCGAAGAACGCAGGAAATCCGCCTCGCGCGCGGCTGCCTCGACGCGTTCGCGATGCTTCTTCAAGCCGCGCTCGGCGTCCTTCCAGGCCCGGAAGAGATTGCCGACATGGTGCGCCTCGTCGGATGTGCCGCCAAAGGCGTCAAGCAATGTGCGGTGCGCGTCGATGTCGACAAGCGCGCGATCGTCGTGCTGCCCGTGAATTTCGACGAGCGTCTGCCCGAGCTGGCGCATGAGCTGGACGCTGATCGGCTGGTCGTTGACATAGGCCTTGGTGCGGCCGTCGGCGGATTGGACGCGGCGGAAGATCAGGTCGCCATCGTCGTCGATGCCGTTCGCGTTGAGCATCAGCCGCGCCGAATGGCCGGCGGGCACGTCGAAGACCGCCGTCACCTGGCCCTTGTCCGAGCCGTGGCGCACCAGCGAACCATCGCCGCGGCCGCCAAGGGCCAGCGACAGGCTGTCGAGCAGGATGGATTTGCCGGCGCCGGTTTCACCGGTCAGCACCGAGAGCCCGGCGTCGAAAGCCAGATCAAGCCGTTCAATCAGGACGATATCGCGGATCGAAAGCTGGGCGAGCATCCGGGTTCGTATCTTCCTTGACGGGCGCCGATAAGGATCAGGCGCCGATGAGGTTCTTGGCAGCGCGCGAAATCCAGGAGTTGCCGCTTTCACGCGGCTCCAAACCGCCGGACTGCAGCAGCTTGAAGGAATCTGCGTACCACTGGCTGTCCGGATAGTTGTGGCCGAGAACGGCGGCAGCGGTCTGCGCCTCCTGGGTCACGCCCATCGCGAAATAGGCCTCGGTCAGACGCGCCAGTGCTTCTTCCACCTGGTTGGTGTTCGGATACTGCTCGATGACGACGCGGAAACGCGATACCGCCGCGAGATATTCCTTGCGCTCGAGATAGTAGCGGCCGACCTGCATCTCCTTGCCGGCGAGCTGGTCGCGGGCAAAGCGGATCTTCGACTTGGCGTCGTCGACATATTCGGAGTCCGGGTAACGGTCGACGACCGCCTGCATGGCCTCGATCGCCTTCATCGCCGGCTTCTGGTCCTGCGTCACCGCGGGGATCTGCTTGGTATAGGCCAGCCCCTGGATGTACTGCGCGTAAGCCGCGTCTTCCGACTGCGGATAGAGATTGAGGTAACGACCGGTGGCGTTGATCGCCTCCTGGTACTGGCCGTTGCGGTAGGAAACGAAGGCGTTCATGACCAGTGCCTTGCGGGCATATTCCGAGAACGGATGCTGGCGGTCGAGCGCTTCGAACTTGCGCGACGCTTCCGTCGTCTTGCCCGCATTGAGGTTGGCAAGGCCCTGATTGTAGAGCACTTCCGGCGGATCCGTCTCCGCCGTCAATTTGGTGATGTCGATATCCGGGTCGTTCTGGCAGGCGGTAATCAGGGCGCTGCCGGCAATGGCCGCGACGATCACGGCGGCGACGCGCGCTGATTTTCTCAGATCAACAGAAACTGCAAGAACCATCGGATATTCCCGTTCCACTCTGCGGGCATGGACCCCGCCAGACATGCGCTTTTAGAGCAAGTTACCTTGAGACCGCAACGTCATGATCGGTGATTCATGCAAATTTGTGGCGGCCCCATCATGAAAATGCCGGCCTTTCGGCCGGCGACTGGAGGAGATGATGACTTTTTTTGTTATGCGGACCAGGGCGCGAAGCCCGGAACTGCGACTGCAACCATATCGCGCGCGCGGGTACGCTGGCGCGGGGTCGCGGTCTCGACGACTTCATAGGCCGTCGGGTCGCTGAGGAGCGCCTTCAGGGCGTTGGCGTTCATCTTGTGGCCGCCGCGGTAGGAGCGGTAGCAACCGATGAACGGTGCACCGGCGAGCGAGAGATCGCCGACGGCGTCGAGCGTCTTGTGACGAACGAATTCATCCGTGTAACGCAGACCCTCGACGTTGATCACCGTATTGTCGTCGGAAATGACGACCGAGTTTTCGAGCGAGGAGCCGAGCGCAAAACCGGCGGCCCAGAGCCGCTCGACGTCACGCATGAAGCCGAAGGTGCGGGCGCGCGACAGTTCGCGCTTGAAGACCGACGGCGTCATGTCGCCCTTCCAGGACTGGCGACCGATCAGCGGGGAATCGAAGTCGATTTCGACCTCGAAGCGCATGCCGTCATAGGGCGTGAACTCCGACCAGGAGGCGCCCGATTCGATGCGCACCGGCTTGATGATGCGGATGTAGCGACGCTTGACCGCAAGGGCGCAAACGCCCACCTGCTCGATCGCGTCGATGAAGGGTTCGGAGCTGCCGTCCATGATCGGCATTTCGGCGCCGTGCACTTCGATCGTCAGGTTGTCGAGGCCGAGCGCGTAGATCGCGGCCATCACATGTTCGATCGTGGCGATCGACGCTGCCGGCGACATGCCGAGAACGGTGCAGAGATCGGTGTTGCCGACCTGCGAGGAAACCGCCTTGTATTCGCTGACCCGGCCATTGGCCAGGACGCGCTGGAAAACGATGCCCGCATCCGCTTCCGCCGGATGGAAGGTTATCGACACTTCCGCACCGGAGTGAACGCCAATTCCCTTGAGCGTTACCGGGCTTGCAATCGTCGTCTGAAACCCGAGCAATTCGATTCCCATTCTCGTCACTTTCAATACCTGTGGCCGATGGCCAAAACCCGCTGGCGGACGCAGCAAACTTCAGGGCACAAACAAGGCGTCCGAGAGTCTCGGCACAAAGTCCGATCCTCTGCGTTCCGAACAGACAGCGCTTGATCGAATCGCATGCGTCCCCAATTCCAAGTGTGAAAATAAGAGTTTGGAGGCACCATTCCAAATCACTGTTCGTTTCGCTTTGTTACGCATTTGCGACGGTCCGTAACATTGATTCAAATATCTGAAATGATGAAGAAAACGCAAAAATGCCCGGGCAGTTGCCCGGGCATTCGGCAAGGTGAAGGAACGGGCCTTCCAATCAGTTCGACTGACGGCGCAGGAACGCCGGGATTTCGAGCTGATCATCTTCGTGCGGGCGCGCCTGCTGCGAAACGCGACCGTGATCGTCAAGCTGGCCGCGACGCGGCGCATAGAGGCTCGCTTCCGGCGAGAGCGGCCGGCGCTGCTGGGAAGCAGCGGTCGGTGCGGAAGCCGTCATGTCGGCTGCCGCGGGGGTCTGCTCGCGTTCACGCAGGCCGAGCGAGCTGGTAATGCGGTTGAGGAGACCCATCGGGCCACGCTCTTCCGCGATCGGGGCCGCCGGCTGGGCGCGGCGGTCCATCTCGGCCTTCACGACCGGCGGAAAGTCTTCGACCTTCGGCATGCGAACCTGTTCCGGCTGCTGGCGCATGACCGGAGCGACGGGCTCCTGGCGCATCACCGGCTGCGGCTGGGGCTGAACCGGTTGCATCTGCGGCTGCGGCTGGCGCATGACCGGAGCGGCCTCTACCGGTGCTGCGCCGGCGAAAAGCTTGCTCTGGGGACGGAAGTTCTCCTCATGCGCCGGCTGAACCGGAGCCGGAGCCTGTGCGGCGCGGGTCGCGATGTCCAGTTCCCGCTCCATCTCGGCTTCGCGGATGGCGAGCGCGATCTGGTCGACGGACGGCTGCTGCTGGACCGGCTGCTGCACCTGCTGGACGATGGGCTGCTGCATCACCGGCTGGTGAACCGGGGCCGGCTGGTGCTGGGCAACCGGCTGCGGCTGCTGGGCAGGAATGGCGGCGGACGGGCGAACGGCCGGCTTGGCTGCTACCGGACGAAAGTCGGCGGAACGGCCCGCCACCTCCGCGGCCGTGCGGTCGATGCCGGTGGCGACGACCGAGACGCGGATGAGGCCTTCGAGTTCCTCGTCGAAAGTCGCGCCGAGGATGATGTTGGCATCCGGGTCGACTTCTTCGCGAATACGGGTTGCAGCTTCGTCGAGTTCGAACAGGGTCAGGTCGCGGCCGCCGGTGATCGAGATCAGCAGGCCCTGGGCGCCCTTCATCGAGGTCTCGTCGAGCAGCGGGTTGGCGATCGCGGCTTCGGCAGCGGCCAGTGCGCGGCCTTCGCCCGAAGCCTCGCCCGTGCCCATCATCGCGCGGCCCATTTCACGCATCACCGAGCGGACGTCGGCAAAGTCGAGGTTGATGAGGCCTTCCTTGACCATGAGGTCGGTGATGCAGGCAACGCCCGAATAGAGAACCTGGTCAGCCATCGCGAAGGCATCCGCAAAGGTCGTGCGGTCGTTGGCAATGCGGAAGAGGTTCTGGTTCGGGATGACGATCAGGGTATCGACCGACTTCTGCAGTTCGGCAATGCCCTGGTCGGCAAGCCGCATGCGGCGCGCGCCTTCGAAATGGAACGGCTTGGTGACGACGCCAACCGTCAGGATGCCCTTGTTGCGGGCGGCCTGGGCGACGATCGGGGCTGCACCGGTGCCGGTGCCGCCGCCCATGCCGGCGGTGACGAAGCACATATGGGTGCCGTTCAGGTGGTCGATGATCTCATCGATGCACTCTTCGGCGGCCGCGCGGCCGACTTCCGGCTGCGAACCGGCGCCGAGACCTTCGGTGACGGCGACGCCCATCTGGATGATGCGCTCGGCCTTGGTCATGGTCAGCGCCTGGGCATCGGTGTTGGCGACGACGAAATCGACGCCCTGGAGGCCTGCGGTGATCATGTTGTTGACGGCGTTGCCGCCGCCGCCACCCACCCCAAAGACGGTGATGCGCGGCTTCAGCTCCGTGATATCCGGCTTCTGCAAGTTGATAGTCATTGTACCCGTTCCTTCTGTTTTCTGGCCGCCTTGCCGAGCCGGCCAAATCTTTCAAAGTCTTAGTTTGTCTTCACCCGGCACCGTCCCTGTCGGCGCCGGCCGTACTCCGCATAACCTCGAAAATCGTCTTCGATTTTCGAAAAGGCTTATGCGCACTTACAAAACCTAGAGTGCCCCTTGCGTCCCTTCGGACGCACGGCGCTCTAGAAACTCTCTTTCAGCCATTGGCCCATGCGGGCGATGCGGCCGTTGCCGGCGCCGAGCGCCGAGAACATGCCGCCGTGGGAGGCATGGGTCTCGAGGTCGGCGACCTGCGGATAGATCATCAGGCCGACCGCCGTGGAAAAGGCCGGGCCCTTGGCGGCCGCCGGCAGCCCGGAAACCCCGAGCGGACGGCCGATGCGAACATTGCGGGCGAGGATGCGGCGCGCCGCTTCCGGCAGGCCCGTAAGCTGGCTTGCGCCGCCCGTCAGAACGATGCGCTTGCCGACGATCGGGCTGAAGCCCGAGCGCTGGATGCGATCGCGGATGAGCTCCAGCGTCTCCTCGATGCGGGCGCGCACGATGCGCGAAACGAGAGCGCGCGGCACGTGCGTCGGCTGGTCGCGGTCATCCTCGCCGATCGGCGGAACCGAGACGATGTCGCGCTCGTCGGCGCTGTTCGGCAGCGCCGAGCCATGCACGACCTTCAGCCGCTCGGCATCTTCGATGCGGGTCGAAAGACCCCGCGCCAGATCCGTCGTCACGTGGTGGCCGCCGAGGCTGACGGCGTCGGCATGAACGAGCTTGCCTTCGGCGAAGACCGAGATCGTCGTCGTGCCGCCGCCCATGTCGATGGCGGCGCAGCCGAGCTCAACCTCGTCGTCGACGAGCGCCGCAAGACCGCTGGCATAGGGGGTCGCAACCATGCCCTCGACAGAGAGGTGCGCGCGGTTGACGCAGAGTTCCAGGTTTTTCAGCGCCGCGCGCTCGGCCGTCAGCACATGCATGTCGACGCCGAGAACGTCGCCGAACATGGCGAGCGGATCACGGATGCCGCGTTCGCCATCGAGCGAGAAGCCCGTCGGCAGCGAGTGCAGGATGGCGCGGTCGGAGCGCAGCGACTGCTGGCCGGCGGCCGACAGAACCTTGCGCAAGTCGTTGGCGTCGACTTCCTGGCCGCCGAGATCGATCGTCGCGGTGTAGACGTCGCTCTGCAGCCGGCCGGCCGAAACGTTGACGATCAGGCTGTCGATGGTAAGGCCGGCCATGCGCTCGGCCGCATCCACCGCCAGCCGCACGACGCTTTCGACCGCATCGAGATCGGCGACGACACCGTTCTTGACGCCGCGCGACTTCTGATGGCCGATGCCGATGATTTCAACGTTGTGGGTGCGGTTCGGCAGGATCTGGCTCTCGGCGCGCGGCGTCAGCCGGCCGATCATGCAGACCACCTTGGTCGAACCGATATCCAGCACCGAGACGACATGAGACCGCTTCGAAGAAAGCGGCTTCAGGCGCGGCAGGCCAAAGCTGGAGGAACCGAACAGACTCATATGCGGCCCTCTTTCTTCTTCTCGGTCTCCTGCGCCTTCAGCATTTTGTCCCTCGCCTTCAAGGCAACTTCGCGCCGGGCGACTGCATCCGGCGTCAACTGAACTGTGGTTCGATCCTGCAGCCTCAGATCCACGGCAGCGATGTCGCGCTCGAGGAGCTGGTGCTGGCTTTCCATGTCGGAGAGCACCTGCATCGCCTGGGCGACGTCGTGCTCCGGCAACTTGACGACGATGCCGTTGTCGAGGCGCAGGTCCCAGCGGCGACCGGCGACGCGGACGAAGGCCTTCACCCGCGAGCGGATTTCCGGCCAGCGGGAAAACTCGTCATAGAAATCGGCGGCCGCCGTTTCGGCATCGCGGCCGACGAACAGCGGCAAGGCTGCGAACTTGTTGTCGCGCAAGGGCGCGATCACGCTGCCGCTTCTTTCGATCAGTGAAAGATCGGAGCCGTGCTGCCAGATGCCGAAGGCCTTGCGCTCGGTGAGGCTGACCTCGATCGTGCCAGGATAGACCTTGCGGACGGTGACACCCTGCACCCAGGGCAACTCGGCAATCAGCCTGCGCGCCTCGGCAATGTCGAGCGCCACCAGCGACGTGGTGCCGTCAAGGCCGAGCTGCTGAAGGATGTCGATCTCGGAGGTCTGCTCATTGCCGGAGACCTTGACGTCTTCGATGGCAAAGCCTGCCGCCGTGGTCGAGGCCTGGGCGAAATTCTGCGTGTGACCGCCAAGCGACATGCCGTAGAAACCGGTCGCAGCAAAAAACGCGAGCGCCGACGCCGTGCCCGTATGCGCTGGGAAGCGAATGCGGCCGGTTCCGAGGCTGACGAGGAAACGCACGACACGGCGGAGCGGGCGCGGCAACACGCGGCCGCCGTCCACGTCGACGGCTGCAGCGCCATCGAGGTGACGAACCCTCCTGCCCCTTCTGCCCCTCAACGCAAACACGACGCTTCCTCCACCATCCAACTCAAAAACTCACCGAAGCTATAGCCGGCATGCGCGGCCATCTCGGGCACCAGGGAGGTTGGCGTCATGCCGGGCTGGGTGTTGATTTCCAGCCAGATCAGCTCGCCCTCACCGGAGGAACTGTCATCGAAACGAAAGTCGGATCGGCTGACGCCGCGGCAACCGATTGCCTGATGCGCCTTCACAGCGAGTGTTTGTATTTTTTGGTAAATATTTGGTGAAATCTGTGCCGGAATGACGTGGGAGGAACCGCCTTTTACGTACTTGGAGTCGTAATCGTAGAAGGCATGGCCCTGCGGGATGATCTCGGTGACGCCGAGCGCGCGATCGCCCATGACGCCGCAGGTCAGTTCGCGGCCGGCGACATAGCGCTCGACCATGATTCGGTCGCCGTAACGCCATTCGCTCGAGGCCACCACCTGCGGCGGATGGGGCTGGTCCTCCTTGACGATGACGACGCCGAAGCTCGAGCCCTCGCGGACCGGCTTGACGACATAGGGCGGCTTCATCGGATGCTTCGGACCGAAAGCGTGGCGATCCATCACCTGCGCGTCCGCCACCGGAATGCCGGCGGCAGCAGCGACGTGCTTCGCCTGAGCCTTGTCCATGGCGAGCGCCGAGGCGAGCACACCGGAATGGGTGTAGGGAATTTCCAGATATTCGAGGATGCCCTGGATCGTGCCGTCCTCGCCGAATGGACCGTGAAGAGCATTGAAGGCAACGTCCGGGCGAAGCGCCGCCAGCACTTCGGCAACGTTGCGATCGACATCGATGCGCGTGACGCGGTAGCCGGCGGCTTCGAGGGCATCCGCACAGGCAGTCCCGGACGACAGGCTAACCGGTCGCTCCGAAGAAAATCCGCCCATCAGGACAGCCACATGCTTGCCGCTCATTCAAACCCCCAAACAATACGCCACTATCGCAAGGTTTCCTTGCGTCTGGCTGATTCCGGCTTTCGCGAGTCACCACGCCATTGGGGGCACTAGAGCGTCATTATGGTTAACGAACCGTTTACTTTCGTTAACCTTAGTCGGGAAACGAAACACGTGTCGTGTGCGCAAGCGCATGGGCGACAATGCATTTCAGCGGGAGATCAAGGGGTTGCGGAGCGATCCTGAATCAAATGCATAAGAAGCGAAAAAATGAAAAACCCGCCGTAAACGAGGCGGCGGGCTCCATTCTGGCGATGCGATAGGCGCTTAGTCGTCGTCGCCGACGATCTTCCAGACGATGCCGGCGATTGCCGCACCAATGATCGGCGCCACCCAGAAAAGCCAGAGCTGCGCCAGCGCCCAATCGCCGACGAACAGCGCCTGCCCCGTCGAGCGGGCCGGATTGACGGAGGTGTTCGTGACCGGGATCGAGACCAGATGAATGAGGGTCAGCGCCAGGCCGATAGCGATCGGCGCAAAGCCGGCCGGCACGCGGCCATGGGTGGCGCCGAGAATGATGAACAGGAAGAAGAAGGTGAGTGCGACCTCGGCGACGAGGGCAGCGGTGAGCGAATATCCGCCGGGCGAATGCTCACCGTAGCCATTGGCGGCGAAGCCCCCGAGCTGGAAATCGGCCTTGCCGCTGGCGATCAGATAGAGGACGGCCGCAGCAGCAATCGCGCCCAGCACCTGCGAGATGACGTAGCCGACGAGCTTGTGCGCCGGAAACTTGCCGGCGACCATCAATCCCACCGAGACGGCCGGATTGAAATGCCCGCCGGAGATGCCTCCGACCGCATAGGCCATGGTGAGCACGGTAAGACCGAAAGCAAAGGAAACGCCAAGCAGGCCGATACCGACCTCAGGAAAGGCCGCCGCCAGCACCGCGCTGCCGCAACCGCCGAAAACGAGCCAGAATGTACCGAGAAACTCCGCAGAAAGCCTTTTGAACATGCATTCGCTCCTGAAGAAAACGAAGCCGATCGCTTCGGCTGCCGAGAGTTTGCCACAATTTGATTCTGGTCAAGCGCGGTTGTCTTGCGACGCATGCACCCGCAATAGGCGAGATTTACAAGCCGCCGCGCCTAAAGAAGGGGCAGGCCCGGGCGCTTCTCCGACGAGCCATGCGTTGGCGGAATAATGCTGCGCACGGCGCCAAGATCGTTCGCATTTCTTACGATATCAGGGTTTCGCCATGCCGAAACTTGCGCTAAGAGCGCCTGCGGCGCCGCGCGGCTGACCAGACGCGCAAGGGCCGCTGCAGACTATGAAGTGCAGTCCGCCTCCCAGGACGGCACGACATCCATATCAGGAACTATGATAATGACAGACGCGACAACCATCCTGTCGCCGAAGGGCAATGCGTCGAAGCACGCGGCAGTGAACTCCCCTGCCCGGGTGCTGTTCGCAAGCCTCGTCGGCACGACCATCGAATTCTTCGACTTCTACGTTTACGCCACCGCCGCGGTGCTCGTTTTCCCGCACCTCTTCTTCCCCTCGGCCGATCCGACCTCGGCAATGCTGCAATCCTTCGCGACCTTCTCGATCGCCTTCTTCGCCCGCCCCTTCGGCGCCGTGGTCTTCGGCCATTTCGGCGACAAGGTCGGCCGCAAGGCGACCCTGGTCGCCGCGCTGATGACCATGGGCATCTCCACCGTCGTCATCGGTCTGCTGCCGACCTATGCTTCGATCGGCGTCGCTGCACCGCTGCTCCTGGCACTGTGCCGCTTCGGCCAGGGCCTCGGCCTCGGCGGGGAATGGGGCGGCGCCGTGCTGCTCGCCACCGAAAACGCGCCCGAGGGCAAGCGGAGCTGGTACGCCATGTTCCCGCAGCTTGGTGCGCCGATCGGCTTCATCCTCTCGGCCGGCACCTTCCTGGTCCTCGGCGAAGTGATGAACGACGAAGCCTTCCTCGCCTGGGGCTGGCGCGTGCCCTTCATCGCCAGCATCCTGCTCGTCGCCGTCGGCCTCTATGTTCGCCTGAAGATCACCGAAACGCCGGAGTTCCAGAAGGCGGTCGACAAGCACGAGCGCGTGCAGGTGCCGATCGCCGAGATCTTCCGTTCGCACAAGCGCAGCCTGGTGCTCGGCACCTTCGTGGCGCTCGCGACCTTCGTGCTGTTCTACCTGATGACCGTCTTCTCGCTCTCCTGGGGCACGGCGAAGCTCGGTTACTCGCGTGAGCAGTTCCTGGTCGTGCAGATGACCGGCGTCGTCTTCTTCGGCCTGATGATCCCGGTTGCCGGCATCCTCTCGGACCGCTTCGGCCGCCGCCTCGTGCTGATCCTTACCACCATCGGCATCGGCGTCTTCGGCATCTTCATGGCCCCGCTGCTCGCCGGCGGCCTCGGTGGCGCCTTCCTGTTCTCGATCATCGGCCTCGGCCTCATGGGCCTCACCTACGGCCCGATCGGTGCAGCGCTTGCCGCCCCCTTCCCGACCTCGGTGCGCTACACCGGCGCCTCGATGACTTTCAACCTCGCCGGCATCTTCGGCGCGTCGCTGGCGCCCTACATCGCCACCTGGCTCGCCACCAACTACAGCCTCGATTATGTCGGCTACTACCTGCTGGCCGCCGCCGCCATCACGCTGCTGTGCCTGGTGCTGTCGACCGAAGACGAGGTTTCGGCCTGATATCGGCTCGGCCCGCGCAGGCGCGGCCTGGCACGAACAACAAGGGGTCGTGGCGGCAACGCTGCGGCCTTTCTTGTTTGTGGAGCCTCGATCTCCCGCGTTCGGTTGTGGCCAGCGCCCCTCTCCTCCCGTCATCCTCGGGCTCGACCCGAGGATCCATCCCTTTCGGCGGGCGACGCGAGGAAACCTCATGCGCGCAGATCCGCAGGGCCGGAATCTGGATGCTCGGGTCAAGCCCGAGCGGAGATGGAGCCGTCAAGAGTGCGGCGACCACGCAAAAAGAAGAAGGGCCGCAGCGTCTCCGCCACGGCCCTTTTCTGTAAACGATCCCGTCCAGCCTCAGGCGATGCCGCGGCCGAGGAATTCCTTGATCTCGTAGCCCGGCATGAAGTTGCCGATGCGCTTGATTTCCCATTCGAGCCGCACGCCGGAATGTTCGAGCACGCGCTGGCGCACCGTTTCTCCAAGATATTCGAGCTCGTAGCCGGTCGCCTGTCCGGTGTTGATCATGAAGTTGCAATGCAGCGGCGACATCTGCGCGCTGCCGATCATCAGGCCGCGGCAGCCGGCCTCGTCGATCAGCTTCCAGGCCGAGTGGCCTTCCGGGTTCTTGAAGGTCGAGCCGCCGGTCTTCTCGCGGATCGGCTGCACCGTCTCGCGGTGATGGCGCACGGCATCCATGTCGGTGCGGATCTTGTTCTTGTCCTCGGCGTAGCCCTCGAAGATCGCATGGGTGAAGATCAGATCCTTCGCCGCCGACGAGTGACGATAGGCATAGCCCATGTCGGCATTCGACAGCACATGCTGGTTGCCCTGGCGGTCGACCGCATGAACCTCGACGACGCGCTCGCGGGTCTCGGCACCGTTCGCCCCGGCATTCATGCGCAGCGCGCCACCGAGAGAGCCGGGAATGCCGTAGAAGAAATAGAAGCCGCCGATGCCGTGATCGAGCGCCATGGCCGCGATGTTCTTGTCCGGGCAGATGGCGCCGGCCTTGATGCGGTTTTCGCCGACCAGTTCCAGATCGCCGAAGCCCTTGGCCGAGAGGCGGATGACGACGCCGGGAATGCCGCCGTCGCGCACGAGCAGGTTCGAGCCGACACCGACGACCATGACCGGCACGTCTTCCGGAACGAGCTTCAGGAAGGTGACGAGATCATCCGTGTCGTGCGGCTGGAACATCAGCTCGGCAAGACCGCCGGCGCGGAACCAGGTGACGCGATCCATCGGCGCATCGGGCGTGATGCGGCCGCGAACGGCGCTGACACCGCTTCCGAGCGCATCCAGTAGTTTCTGACCGTTGACCTGTTTCATGCTCAAATTCCTGAAATATCCGCGAGTTCCTTAGGCAGGGCAGCGGCCCAGTAGGTGATGCTGCCAGCCCCCAAGAGAACCACAAAATCGCCGGGCTGCGCAATCTTGCTGACGACCGGCGCAATTGCTTCCGGACCGGCGACGTAACGGGCGTCACGATGGCCGCCGGCCTTGATGCGATCCACCAGCTCCTCGGAGGTTGCGCCGGGGATCGGATCCTCGCCGGCCGCATAGACCGGCGCGATCAGGACCGTGTCGGCATCGTTGAAGCAGGCGGAGAAGTCTTCGAGCAGGCTTGAAAGACGGCTGTAGCGATGCGGCTGGTGCACGGCGATGATTCTGCCCTGGCAGGCCTCGCGCGCCGCCTTCAGCACCGCCTTGATCTCGACCGGATGGTGGCCGTAGTCGTCATAGACGCGTACGCCGTTACACTCGCCGGTAAGGGTGAAGCGACGCTTGACGCCGCTGAAGGAGGCAAGACCCTTTGCGATCGCTTCCGGGCTGATGCCGAGGCGCTGGGCAACCGCAATGGCCGCGGTCGCATTCGAGACGTTGTGGCGGCCGGGCATCGGCAGGCGCAGGTCCTTCATTGTGATCACCTGGCCGGTGCGGCGGCGGCGGATCTCGATGTCGAAGACGGATGTGCCGTTATCCATGCGGATATTATGGAAGCGCACGTCGGCCTGCGGGTTCTCGCCATAGGTGACGACCTTGCGGTCCTCGATCCTGCCGACCATGGTCTGCACTTCCGGATGATCCAGGCAGAGCACGCCGAAACCGTAGAAGGGCACGTTCTCGACGAACTGGCGGAAGGCCGCGCGCACCGCGTCGAAATTGCCGTAGTGGTCGAGATGTTCGGGGTCGATATTGGTGACGATGGCGACATCGGCCGGCAGCTTCAGGAAGGTGCCGTCGGATTCGTCGGCCTCCACTACCATCCACTCGCCCTCGCCCATGCGGGCGTTGGTGCCATAGGCGTTGATGATGCCGCCGTTGATGACGGTCGGATCGAGCCCACCGGCCTCGAGCAGCGCGGCGACCATGGACGTCGTCGTCGTCTTGCCGTGCGTGCCGCCGATCGCGATCGCGTTGCGGAAGCGCATCAGTTCGGCGAGCATCTCGGCACGGCGCACGACGGGCAGGAATTTTTCGCGCGCGGCGATCAGCTCTGGATTGTTCTTCTTGATCGCGGTCGAGACGACGATCACCTCGGCATCGCCGATATTCTCGGCCTTGTGGCCGACGAAGACCTCGATGCCCTTGGCGCGCAGGCGCTGCACATTGGCGCTATCGGCCTGGTCGGAGCCCTGGACGCGATGGCCGAGATTGTGCAGCACCTCGGCAATGCCGCTCATGCCGATGCCGCCGATACCGATGAAATGGACCAGCCCGATGGTTTTCGGCATTTTCATGAGCGTGTTTCCCTGAATTTCTCGACTGTCAAACCGCTGGCAATAGCCTCTACGAGGGATGCAAGCAAGCTCGCTGCGTCCGGCTTGCCGGTTTCCCGGGCGTTTGCCGCCATCTGGGCGAGCGATTGTGGGTTATCGACCGCATCCTTGAGGATGCCGGCAAGACGATCTGCCGTCAGTTCGGACTGGGCGATCACCCGCGCGCCGCCCTTGGCGGCGAGTGCTGCGGCATTGGCCGCCTGGTCGTGATCGAGCGCGTAGGGATAGGGCACCAGGATCGCCGGACGGCCGATGACCGAAAGTTCCGAAACCGTCGAGGCGCCGGAGCGGCAGATCACGAGCTGCGCGCCGGCGATGCGCTCGGCCATGTCGGTGAAGAAGGGCGAGACCTCGGCCGGCACGCCAAGCTGCTCGTAGGTCGCGATCACGCCGTCCTTGTCTTCCTGCCGCGCCTGCTGCGTCACCTTGAACCGCTGGCGAACCGCGTCGTCGAGCCGGCAGATCGCCTGCGGGATCGCCTTGGAGAAATATTGCGCACCCTGGCTGCCGCCAAAGACGACGAGGTGGAACGGCGCATCGCCGCCGGCGGCGGCATAGGGCGTCTTGGCAGCGGCAAGTACCGCCGGACGAACCGGATTGCCGGTTGTCACGGTCTTGGCGGAAAAGGCACCCGTACCTTCCGGCAGGAACCCGCCGGCGATCGCCTTGACGCGCGAGGCCAGCGCCTTGTTGGCGCGGCCCATGACCGCATTCTGCTCATGGATCAGCGACGGCACGCCCATGCCGGTGGCGGCAAGAAGCGGCGGCACGGTCGGATAACCGCCGAAGCCGACGACGGCCTTCGGCTTCAGCCGCGCGATCAGCTTGCGCGCAGCACGCATGCCGCTCCAAAGCGTCCACAGCGACTTCGCCACGCTGATCGGGTTTTTCGAGCCGATCGTCGCCGAGGGCACGACATGCACTTCGTCGGCCGGAAACTTGCCTGCATAGCGTTCGGCGCGGCTGTCGGTGACGAGATGCACCGAATAGCCATTGGCTTTCAGTTCGTGGGCCAGCGCCTCCGCCGGAAAGAGATGGCCGCCGGTACCGCCGGCGGCAAGCAGGATGATGCCTTTAGTCATGTTTTACTCCGCCGGCACGCCGATGCCGGACCGAAACAGGCTACGCTCCACCGCGCGCTTCTCCGGCCGGTGACGCGTCAGCGCCAGGATGAAACCGGCGGTGACGCAGATCGCCACCATGGACGAGCCGCCATAGGAGATCAGCGGCAGGGTCATGCCCTTGGCCGGAAGCAGTTCGAGGTTCACGCCGATGTTGATCATCGACTGGATGCCGATCTGGAGAACCAGGCCGGCGACGGCGAACCGGTTGAAGTCGTTGCGTTCGCGGAAGGCATGGTTGAGGCCGCGCATCACCAGGAAGGCGAAGATCAGCACGATGACCATGCAGAAGACGATGCCGAATTCCTCGGCCGCAACGGAGAAGACGAAGTCGGTGTGGCTGTCCGGGATGATGCGCTTGACGATGCCCTCACCCGGGCCGCGCCCGAACCAGTCGCCGCGGATGATTGCCTCCCGTGCCGTGTCCATCTGGAAGGTATCGCCCTCGCCCGTCAGGAACTTGTCGATACGGGCCGCCACGTGCGGCAGCATCGTATAGGCGACGAAGAAGCCGCCGACCGCCGCGCTGCCGAGCAGGATGATCCAGAGCCAGGGCATGCCGGCCATGAAGAACATGCCGCCCCAGACCGCGGTCGTCAGGATCGTCTGGCCAAGGTCGGGCTGGGCGACGAGAAGCGCTGCGACGATGCCGAAGAGCAGAATGGCAAAGAGATTGCCCGGGATTTCCGGCTGGCGCGCGTGCTCGGAAAAGAGCCAGGCACAGACGACGACGAAAGCCGGCTTCATGAATTCCGACGGCTGGATCGAAATGCCGGCGATCGAAAGCCAGCGCATCGAACCCTTCACCTCTTCGCCGATGAAGAGCACCAGCACCATCATCGCCAGCGAACCGCCGAGAAGCAGGATCGCGGCACGCCTGACCTGGCGCGGCGAGAGGAAGGAGATGCCGACCATCACCACCAGCGAAGGCAGCAGGAAGAGCGCATGGCGCTTGACGAAGTGGAAGCTGTCGAGGCCGATGCGCTCGGCGACCGCGGGGCTTGCGGCGAAGGACAGCATGAAGCCGACGCCCATCAACAGGATGAAGGTCGCCAGAAAGAACCTGTCGATCGTCCAGAACCAGTCGGCCACGGGGCCACGTTCGGCTCGGCTTACCATCTTGTCAGTCCCCTTCTCCGGCGCCCATCGCGCCCCACGTCCGAAACCTCGGTATCACCGCCTGGCCCTGGCGCCGGTTGGCGCGCTGGACCGGGCAGCGTCAGATCAGCATCGTCACGCCTTCGATCGCGCGCACATGGCCGACGAAGGCATCGCCGCGTACCTCGAAGTTCTTATACTGGTCGAAGCTTGCGCAAGCCGGGGATAACATCACCGCCGAAGGGCCGGCTTCGTCCCTGCCGGCCTCGGCCGCCGCATGCGCCACCGCCTGTTCCAGCGTGCCCGAAATCTCGTAAGGAACTGTTTCGCCGAGCGTCGCCGCAAAGGCGGGCGCCGCTTCGCCGATCAGGTAGGCCTTGACGATCTTCGGGAAGAAGGGCGCAAGCGTCGTGATGCCCCCCTCTTTCGGCAGGCCGCCGGCGATCCAGTAGATCCGCTCGTAGCTCGAAAGCGCCGGGGCCGCCGCGTCCGCATTGGTCGCCTTGCTGTCGTTGACGAAGACGACCGTGCCCTTGCGTCCAACCGGCTGCATGCGGTGCTTGAGGCCCGGGAAGCTCTTGAGACCCGCGCGGATCTCGGCCTCGCTGACGCCGACCGCAAGGCAGGCGGCAATGGCCGCCGCCGCGTTCTGGGCATTGTGGCCGCCGCGCAGCGTCTGGATGCCGTCGAGATCGACGAACAGGCTCGACGTGCCGCCTTCGGCTCTCATGATGCGCGAGCCTTCGGCATAAAGACCATTGGCGAGCACATGGCGGCGCGAAATGCGTACCGTCTTCGTGCCGGCGCGTTCGACGCGGTCGGCGATCAGCGCCGAGAAGCTGTCGTCGACGCCGACGATGGCCGTGCCGCTGCCGGCGACCAGCCGCTCCTTGATGTCGGCGTAATGCTGCATGGTGCCGTGGCGATCGAGATGATCCGGCGTGAGATTGAGGAGAATGCCGGCGGTCGGGTTCAGCGTCGGCGCCAGGTCGATCTGGTAGGACGAACACTCGACCACGTAGAAGCGACCGACTTTCGGGGACCCAAGGGTCAGCACCGCCGTGCCGATGTTGCCGCCGAGTTGGGTATCGCGGCCGCTTTCCCTAAGGATGTGGGCGATCAGCGCCGTCGTCGTCGACTTGCCGTTGGTACCGGTAATGGCGATGAAAGGGCAATCGGGCGCATGGGCGCGGCGCTCGCGCACGAAGAGTTCCACGTCGCCGATGATCTCGACGCCGGCTGCATGGGCGAGATCCACCGTCCAGTGCGGCTTCGGATGGGTGAGCGGCACGCCGGGCGAAAGTACGAAGGCGGCAAAGGCGGCCCACTCGACCGTGCGCAGGTCCGCCGTCGGCACGCCGGCGGCCACAGCCTTGGCGACGCTATCCGGATTGTCATCCCAGGCGGTGACCTCGGCGCCGCCGGCGACCAGCGCCTCAGCCGTTGCAAGCCCCGAACCGCCGAGACCGAAGAGAGCGACCTTCCTACCGCTAAATGTGGTGACCGGGATCATCGTCCGCTCACCGCAGCTTGAGGGTGGAGAGGCCGATCATCGCCAGGATGACGGCGATGATCCAGAAGCGGATCACGACCTGGCTTTCGGTCCAGCCCTTCTTTTCGAAGTGGTGGTGGATCGGCGCCATCAGGAAGACGCGGCGGCCGGTGCGCTTGAACCAGAAGACCTGGATGATGACCGACAGCGTTTCCATGACGAAGAGGCCGCCGATGATGACCATGACGATCTCATGCTTGACGGCGACGGCGACGGTGCCGATCAGGCCGCCAAGGGCGAGCGACCCGGTGTCGCCCATGAAGATTGCCGCCGGCGGCGCGTTGAACCACAGGAAGCCGAGGCCGGCGCCGATGACGGCGCCGAGGATCACGGCGAGCTCGCCGGTGCCGGGCACGAAATGGATCTGCAGGTAGTTGGCGAAAACGGCGTTACCGGCGAGATAGGAGATCAGGCCGAAGGCGGCCGCCGCGATCATCACCGGCACGATCGCAAGGCCGTCGAGACCATCGGTCAGGTTCACGGCATTGCCGGCGCCGACGATGACGAAGCCGCCGAACAGCACGAAGAAATAGCCGAGATTGAGAATGAGGTCCTTGAAGAAGGGGAACGTCACCGAGGAGCCGAAGGTCGAACCGGCCGCACCGCTCGAAAGCGAGGCCTGCATCATGAAAAACACGGCGACCGCCGCGATGACGAATTCGATACCGAGGCGCGCCTTGCCGGAAAAACCCTTCTCCGATTGCTTGGTGACCTTGAGGTAGTCGTCATAGAAGCCGATGGCGCCGAAGCCGAGGGTGACGAGCAGGGTCGAGACCACATAGACGCTCGAAAGATCGGCCCAGAGCAGCGACGAGACGACGATGCCGGCCAGGATCATCAGGCCGCCCATGGTCGGCGTGCCGGCCTTCTTGAAATGCGTCTGCGGCCCGTCGGCGCGGATCGGCTGGCCCTTGCCCTGGCGAATGCGCAGCGATGCGATCATTGCCGGGCCGAACAGGAAGACGATCATGGCCGAGGTGAAGAGCGCCGCACCGGTGCGGAAGGTGATGTAGCGAAAGAGATTGAAAAACTGAAAGTGGTCCGCCAGTTCCACGAGCCATATGAGCATAAGGGACCTTTCCCCAAAGGTTTAGTAATACACGTCGTCCAACAGAATCATCTGAAAAACGATACGCATTACAGCGCCGCGCGTCTAACGAGACGCGCAAAGGTCGCTGTAACATTTTGGTCCGCTGCACAATTCCTTAAATCGATTCCGAATTAAGGAATTATCCAGCAGCATGCGAAAGTGTTAGGGCGGGCGCACCTAACTCCAGGCTGTATCCACCGCGCCTGTATCCACCGCGCCTATCATGGGCGGCAGCGCCGGCACTGTTTGCGCCGGCTATCCCGCGGCCCCGGATACTTCGGCTTGCGCCGCCGGATAGGCTTCGATCAGTGCCTGCACGATCTTGGCGCAACCGGTCCCCTTCGACGACTTGACCATGACGACGTCGCCAGGCGCGACCGCGGCCAGCGCATAGGACTTCAGGTCCTCGACGCTCTCGCGGTAGATCACGGAGACCTCCGGCGGCAGGGCATCACGCAGATGCGCCATCAAAGGCCCGGCAAGCCAGACATCGGTGATCCCGGCCTCGACGAGCGGCCGGGCGAGTGCCGCATGCACGTCGGCGGCATGTTCGCCCATCTCCAGCATGTCGCCGAGCACGGCGATACGGCGGCCGCCGGCCGGCGGTTCGCTGTCGCGCAGAAGCGCGATTGCCGCCCGCATCGAGCTCGGATTGGCATTGTAGCTCTCGTCGATCAGTTTCAGCGTGCCGGTCCCGATCGCAAGCGTATGGCGCCGGCCCCTGCCCGTTTCGGCCTGCATCGTCGCAAGCGCCTGAGCCGCATAGTCGAGATCGGCACCGGCAAGTTTCACCGCAGCCAGAACGGCGACCGCGTTTTCGGCAATGTGACGACCGGGCGCCCCGATCGCGACCTCCAACGTCCGGCCGCCAATGCCAGCCCAGAGAATGGAGCCTTCCGGACCGCCGCTGAATTCGACCAGGCGAAATTCAGCCTTTGGACTGGCGCCGAAGGAATGGATATGGCTGACGCCGGCCGCGGCCGCCGCGTTTTCCAGAAGCTTGTACTGCGGGCTGTCATGAATGATCAGCGCATGGCCGCCATTGACGACGCCCTCGAAGATCTCGGCCTTGGCCTCGGCGATCTGGTCGAGGCTCTCGAAATTGCCGAGATGGGCGGCGGCGATGCTCGTCACCATGGCCACATGCGGCCGCACCATGGCGGTCAGCGGCCGGATCTCGCCCGGGTGGTTCATGCCGATCTCGAAGATGCCGAAATCGGTTGCCTCGGGCATGCGCGCCAGCGTCAGCGGCACGCCCCAGTGATTGTTGAACGAGGCGACCGACGCATGCACGCGGCCCTGGGGCTTAAGCACATGGCGCAGCATCTCCTTGGTCGTGGTCTTGCCGACCGACCCGGTGACGGCGATGATCTTGGCGGCGCTGCGGTCACGCGCCGCACAGCCGAGCCGGATCATCGCTTCGAGCACGTCGTCGACGACGATCATCGGTGCATTCAATCGTCCGAGCGCCGGCAGCTTGCCTTCGCTGACGACGAGCACCGCCGCGCCGTTGGCGAGCGCGATGCCGGCATAGTCGTGACCATCGACCCGGTCGCCCTTGATCGCGAAGAAAGCCTCGCCCTTGCCGATCGAGCGGCTGTCGATCGAAATCCCCGAGATGCCCTCGGGCAGGTTGCCAACCGGCCGGCCGTTCATCGCGGCCAGGAGATCGCTGCTTGTCCAGAGCCAGTTCAAATCACAAGCCTCCCAATGCCTTGCGGACCTCCGCATGATCCGAGAAGGGCAGCGTCACCGAGCCGATCGTCTGGCCCTCCTCGTGTCCCTTGCCGGCGACGATCAGCGTGTCGCCGGTCTTCAGCATGCCGACCGCCGTGCGGATCGCCTGGGCACGGTCGCCGATCTCGATCGCGCCCTTGGCTGCAACCATGATTTCGGCGCGGATAACCTCGGGGATCTCCGAACGCGGATTGTCGTCGGTAACGATCGTCACGTCGGCAAGCCGCGTGGCGATCTCGCCCATGATCGGGCGTTTGCCCTTGTCGCGGTCGCCGCCGCAGCCGAAGACCACGACGACGCGGCCAGTCGTGAACGGACGCACCGAGGCGAGCACGTTTTCCAGCGCATCCGGCTTGTGGGCGTAGTCGACATAGGCGAGCGCGCCGTCCTTGGTTTGGCCGACCAGTTCGAGGCGGCCGGATGCGCCCTGCAGCTTCTCAAGCGCGGAGAAGGCAGCCTTGGCGCTGATACCGGTCGACATGGCGAGACCCGCCGCGACCAGCGCATTCGCCACCTGGAAATCGCCGGCGAGCGGAATGTGGATTTCGAAGATGTCGTCGCCGACATGCACTTCGGCCGATTGCTTGTGGCGGAAATGCTCGACGCGCTTCAGCGAGATGAAGTCGCCCTTGCGGCCGACGGTGCGCACGTCGAGCTTCGCCTTGCGGGCAGCGGCGATCGCCTGGTCCGACCATTGGTCGTCGGCAAAGATCACCGCCGGCGCGCCCTTCGGCAGGAGCGCATTGAACAGCCGCATCTTGGAGTCCATGTAATGCTCGACCGTCGGATGGTAGTCCATGTGGTCGCGGCCGAGATTGGTGAAGGCGGCGGCCGAAAGGCGCACGCCGTCGAGACGGCTCTGGTCGAGGCCATGGCTGGAGGCTTCCATCGCCGCATGGGTGACGCCGGCATCGGCCAGTTCGGCGAGCAGCTTGTGCAGCGACACCGGATCGGGCGTCGTCAGCGAGCCGTAATCGTTGCGTCCGGGGGCCACGACGCCCGTCGTGCCTATCATCGCGGCTGCCAAGCCCGAATGCGCCCAGATCTGGCGTGTGAAGGAGGCGACCGAGGTCTTGCCGGCGGTGCCGGTCACGGCAACCATGGTCTCGGGCTGGCGGTCATAGAAGGCGGCGGCGGCACGCGCGAGGAAAGCGCGGGGCTCCGAGAGCTTCAGCACCGGCACCGACGAGGCATCCACGTTCGAGCCCGCTTCCGTGACGACGGCGACCGCGCCGCGCTTCAGCGCGTCGGCGATATAGGTGTTGCCATTGGCCTTGCTGCCGGCAACCGCGACGAAGAGATCCCCTGGCTGAACCTGCCGACTATCGGCCGTCAGTCCGGCAACGTCGATTTCGGCGGCAGCGCCGCTCAATTGCGCCGAAAGTTCCGGGAAGTTTGATCCCGCCAGCTCTTTGATCTTCATGAACGCACGTCTCGCATCGATTTCGATCCGCAAGAATCGCGAATTGTCCGCTTTCTCATTTCATGTCTAATAAGACACAAGCAAGGCAGAACCGTCTTCTCCAAACTTTGGTTCGACACCGAGCAGCGGCGCGGAGCGGCTGATGATGTCGCGAACCATGGGAGCTGCGTTCGAGCCTGCCGTGCGCCCGCCACCCTCACCGGTCTTCGGCGCGTCGATGAAGGTGAGCACGATGTATTTCGGATTGTCGATCGGGAAGGCCGCGAGGAAGGCGTTGAAGTTCTGGTCGCTGGCATAACGGCCATTGACCACCTTGTCGGCCGTGCCCGTCTTGCCACCGACATTGAAGCCCGGCACCAGCGCGCGCTTGCCGGAGCCGGCAATGCCGTTCCAGCGCAACAGGAAGCGCATGTCGTCGCTGGTGCTCTTCTTCACCACCGGCGTGGCGACTGCGTTGGCCTGCTCCTCGGTGCGCGGCAGGAAGGTCGGCTCGATCAGCTTGCCGCCGTTGACGAGTGCAGCACCCGCAACCGCCGTCTGCAACGGCGTCGTCGAGACGCCGTGGCCGAAGGAGATGGTGACCGAGTTGATCTTCTTCCATTCGCGCGGCTGGCTCGGCGTCTTCACTTCCGGCAGTTCGGTCGGCAGCTTGGAAAGCAGGCCGAGGCGCGTCAGGAATTCCTTGTGGCCGGGGATGCCGACGAGGTCGGCGATCTTGGCGGTGCCGATGTTCGACGAATACTGGAAGATTTCCGGAACGGTCAGCACGCGGCGCTTGCCGTGGAAGTCCTTGATGGTGAAGCCGCCGATGCGGATCGGCGCCGAGGCGTCGAAGCTGTCGTTCAGCGTCACCTTGCCGGAGTCGAGACCCATGGCGATGGTGAAGGTCTTGAAGGTGGAGCCCATTTCGAACGTGCCGTTCGACATGCGGTTCATCCAGCCTTCTTCCGCCCCTTCGGCCGGTTTGTTCGGGTCGTAGTCGGGGACGGAGGCCATGGCCAGCACTTCGCCGGTATGCACGTCGAGCACGACGGCGCCGGCGGCCAGTGCCTGAAAGTTCTTCATGCCGGCATCGATGACATCGCGCACGATGTTCTGCACGCGCACGTCGATCGAGAGTTTCACCGGCTCGAGCTTGGCGTCGCTGGTCATGCCGATCGCGGCAAGATCGGCGAGCCCCTGGCTGTCGATATAGCGTTCCATGCCGGCAACGCCGCGGTTGTCGATGTTGACGTGGCCGAGGATATGCGCGGCGGTGTGGCCGCCGGGATAGAAGCGGCGCTTTTCAGGACGGAATCCCACGCCGGGAATGCCGAGCGCCAGGATGTCGCTCTGCTGCTTCGGCGTGAGCTGGCGGCGCAGCCACTGGAAACGCGATTTCGACTTCAGCTTGTTGTAGATCTCGCGGGTATTGATGTCCGGCAATACCGTCGCCAGCCGCTCCACCGCCTCGTCGGCATCGACGATCTTGTGCGGCTCGGCATAGAGCGAAACGGTGCGGATGTCGGTCGCGAGGATCTCGCCGTTGCGGTCGAGAATATCAGGGCGCGAGGCCATCAGGTTGTCGGCGCGGCCGATGCTCGAAACCGTTTCGGGCGCTGCCATGCCGTATTGCACGAGGCGGCCACCGATGACGGCATAGACGATACCGAAGCTCGCGATCACGATGGCGACGCGGTTCTTCGCCTGGTTGGTGGTCTTCTTGCGCGTCCCCTGGAAGGTGACGTTGAGGCCGCCTTCCGCCGGGCGGTTGTTGCCGCCTGCCGAGAAATGCGCCTTGCTCTTCAATACCATGATGCGGGAGAGAAACGACATCAGCGCGCCACCGAGCCAGTTGCCATGTTATCCGTCTTGTTGATGATGGCCGCGACGCCGTCCTTCGCAGCCTTTTCGTCTTCAGGCACCGGCAGATCCGCCTTCAGCATCGGCAGTTCCTGCGGCTGGGCGAGCTGCGTCGAAGGCGTCGGCTGAAGCTGCAGGTCGGCACCGAAAGCGCCGACGAGACGCTCCAGCCGGTTCGGCTGCGTCAAGAGCGCCCAATCGGCACGAAGCAGATCGATCGTGTCTTCCTCGAGCTTGATCGCCGCGTCGAGCTTGCGGACTTCCTCAAGCTTGTTTTCGGCGCGGTGCTTGATCGTATAGGTCACCGTCGCGGCAGCCGTCATGACGACGATCAGAACGATATCGAGCGTTCGAAGCATGTCTTGTCAGCCCCCCAACCTTGCAAGGCTCGCCAGTTCCGGCAGATTGAAAATGGATAGATCGTTTCCCGGCGACGCGGCTTGCGTGCGGATCCCGGCGCGCAGCTTTGCGGAGCGGGCGCGCGGATTGAGGGACGCTTCTTCCTCGCTGGCCGCCACCATAGGCTTGCCAACTGGCGTGAAGGTTGCGGCGCGCGCGGAAACCATGGGCAGGTGGCGCGAGCCGCTGGCCTTGCCGGAACGATCCTGGAAGAAAGCCTTGACGATGCGGTCTTCGAGCGAATGGAAGGTCACGACGACAAGGCGTCCGCCTGGCTTCAAGACCTTTTCGGCGGCGAACAGCGCCTGAGCCAGCTCGCCGAGCTCATCGTTGACGAAGATGCGCAGCGCCTGGAAGACGCGGGTGGCCGGATGGATCTTGTCTTTCGCCTTGCGCGGCGTCACCACCTCGATCAGGCCGGCGAGATCGCGGGTCGTCTCGAAGGGCTGCTCGGCCCGGCGCTTCTCGATCGCGCGGGCAATGCGGCCCGCCTGCTTCTCTTCGCCGAGAAAGCCGAAGATGCGGATGAGGTCGGAGACCTTGGCGCGGTTGACGACATCGGCCGCCGAAACGCCCGATGCCGACATGCGCATGTCGAGCGGCCCCTTCTTCTGGAAGGAGAAGCCACGCTCGGCTTCGTCGATCTGCATGGAGGAGACGCCGATATCGAGCACGACGCCGTCGAGCCCTTCGGCCGGCGCATGGGCGGCAAGATCGGAGAATTGCGCATGAACGAGTTTCAACCGGCCGCCCCATTCGGCGACCTGCTTCTCACCTGCAGCGATCGCCGTCGGGTCGCGGTCGAGCGCGATGACGTCGGCACCGGCCTTCAGGATTGCCGAACTGTAGCCGCCGGCTCCGAAGGTGCCATCGAGGATGACCTTGCCGGGTGCAGGCTCGAGCGCCGCAAGAACTTCCGGCAAGAGGACGGGAATGTGACGAACCGGTCCGCCTTCGGCTTCAGGAATACCTCCGCCTTGTTCCGTCACCATTCCGCCTCTCCATTCTAGTCTGGACGCAACCCCCGTGACTTGCGCCCCTCCCGGGCCACCGCCTGCGCCTTGATGAAGGCCTGCGGCTCCCAGAGCTGAAAATAATCGCCCCGCCCGACAAACATCACGTCGGTCGAGATTCCGGTGAAGTCGCGGATGAAATCCGTCACCATCAACCGGCCTTCGGTATCGAGCTTCACGAAGACGCCTCCGCCATGAACGAGCAGCGACATCTCGTTGGCCACCGGGGAAAACGGATCCTCGGCCGCCATCTGCTTCTCGAACCGATCCAGGAGTTCCGGCCCGCCGACGCTGATCGCCGGAAAGACGAAATCCTGAAAACAGTATAACTCCCGGACGCCCCCATCCGACAGCACGGAACGAAACGCCGAGGGAACGGAGACCCGCCCCTTCGCATCGATCCGATTGGCAGCATGTGACAAGAAGCGGTTCATAACGCGAAACGGCCGCCCAAGACTGACGGGCCACGATCATCGACCCGCACGAACACGTCACCGCACACGTAAGACACCCACGCCGGACACTGGAATGTCCGCCCACCTTCCGAAGCCGGAAGGCACTGGAATCTTGCGATGTTGAGCCGCGAAGCAGCCCCTGCGCAGTGCCATTATGGGATATCATGGGACCATATGGGCGTCAATGGGAATGGGTTCGTAAACAGCCGCCGAGCTGATCAAATATTGATAGGTTGTTAAGTTTAACGAAGGGTTACGAAGAGACCCCCACCGTCCGGGAATGCGACGGTCGAACGGCTTCAAATCGTTGAAAAATCAGAATGTGAGAAAGAGCGCAGCAATGTGACCTGCGCAGAGTGTTCCGCGCGCCGTCGCGAAACGGGAAGGCGCAACGGCAGCGAAAAATCCGCGCGCAAAACGGTGCCACCGACGCGAAAAATGAGGCATGCCTAACCCGATTTGCGAGCGCTGATCCGCGAGCTCAAGGTGCGTTTTCGTCGAGTGTCCGGTAGCAGGCATCCATGTCGCCCACGTCTCGTTTTGCGAGCGTGGACCACTTGCCCTGGTCGAAGCGGAAATGCTCGACGGTGCATTTCTGCGTTTCGTAACTCGCCCATTGAGCAACGACGAGCGTACTGTCGAGGGCGTACCTCAAGCTGAGATACATGTTGTCTTCGCCACCGCGCGGAAAATCGAACATCTTCCCGGTGCGGTTGTTTGCAACCATCGCAAAGGAGCAGCCGGCGCCGCAGCCAACCTGGATGATCGTATATTCACCGGCAAAATTCGGGCCTTCCTTCATGCCGTTGCGGATGCGCGTACGAAAGGTCGCAAAGTCCTTGTCCCGCCCCTCGAAGTCCGGCGCCTTCGCCTTGCCCTTGTAGATCCTGGTGACCGGAAACTGCTCGGGCCGCGGATCGGTCGGCTGCGCGAAGGCCGGCGGTGTGCATAGGAAGGCGGATAGGAGCGCCGCAGGAAAGATCGAACGACCGCAGGCAAAGGCAAATCTCGCAATCATGCTGCGGATCCTTCCAAAAAACGCACCACATCTCACCCAGAGGAACGGGCAATCGGACCGCTTGTCAATTCAGCGTCGCCGTGGTGCGTCGGTGAGAGAAATCGCCAGTTGGCCTGTAAGCCGGGTTCTGTATGGCCCCGCCACCCGAAGGCAACGGAACGTGGCAGCCATTCATCTGGGACTGCGCTTGCACGCAGCCTCTTGCAACCCACCCGGATGACTGGCCCGGAAACAGGCTGAGCGCTTGCGCGCCCGCGTCATCCCTATTCGGTCTTGCTCCCGGTGGGGTTTACCGTGCCGTCCATGTCGCCATGTCCGCGGTGGGCTCTTACCCCACCCTTTCACCCTTACTCCGCGAGCGGAGCGGTTTGCTTTCTGTGGCACTTTCCCTGAGGTCACCCTCGCCGGACGTTATCCGGCACCGTGCTTCCGTGGAGCCCGGACTTTCCTCCCCCCGCGGCCTTTCGGCACTTGCGGAGAGCGGCTGCCCGGCCAACTGGCACGCGCTCCTTAACGCAAGCCCCCGCCTTGCGCCAGAAAAAACGGCAGGTTTTTTCGGCAGCCAACAGGGCAGATCGGATCGACCCGAATGGACGATGCCCTGACCTAGCGAAACGCGACGGAGAAATCCGCGTCGTATTCGGCCTCGTCGATCCGGCCGTCGAGCACGAGGACCGCGCCGAGCCGGCCGATCTCGTCGGAACTCTTCGCCGCCTGTCCGTTGCCGCCGGTGACGACGGCGATGCGGCTCCCCTCGGCAAAGCCGATATAGGGCAACCCGTGCCGGGTGAACGAGGTGACGCAGGGCGAAAAATGGGTGGAAACCGGCTGCAAGCCCGGCATCACCTCGGCCAGCAGTCCGCGCAAGTGCTCTGCCGCTGCCGCACTGCCCGGCCCGCGGAACCATTGCCGCACCGCCGCTTCGCCGTCGAGAATCCGGTCGGTCGGATCGCCGCCGATCTTGATATAGTGCTTGCCGCCCGTATAGCCGACCGGCGGCAGCAGGTAGTAGCTTCTCTCCTGTTCGGGCGCCGCGCCGATCAGCGACGGCATGCCCTCAAAACCGGAGAGATCGCCGTTTGCGACCTCGGCGAAGAATACGGTCCGCGCCTTGACGGTGAGATCGATCGGCCGCGGCAAGAGCGCTGCGGAAATCGAGAACCCACCGGCGGCAACGATCACCCGGCCTGCAGCGAAATGCTTTCCGTCGACCATCGTGACGACCACGCGGTCACGGTCCTCCGCTACGGCCGCAACCTCGCTGCGCACGATCCGGACGCCCGCCTTCTCGGCGCATACCGTCTGTGCCGCGACCAACGCCCGCGGATTGATGTAGCCCGCCCCGCGCCTTTCGTGGACGCCGGCGGTGCCTGGCGGAAAACGGAACCAGGGAAAGCGCTGCGACAGCTTTTCGTCATCGTAGAGCGGCGCCTCGACGCCAAGCGCATCGCGCGCCTTTTCGACCTCCTCGATATAATCGTAGGACGATCCGGGCGCCGGCCCGGCGATCAGGCAGCCGACTTCGTGGTAGAAGACGATGCCGCTTTCGCCTTCGATTTCGCCGTAGCGCTCGATCGAACGCCTGGCGAGCCGCGCCCAGATCGGATCGTGGTCGATCGTCCGGGTGATGCGGGCATTGTCGTAGTGGCTGGAAAAGACGCCGGTATGATTGGCCCAGTCAGTCGGCTCGTCCGGACCGATCAGCGCCACCCTGGCCCCCGAAAGCGCCAGGTGGCGCGCGGCCGCGGCCCCCATCATGCCCTTGCCGACGACAATGAAATCAAAGCTCTCCGACATGCCGCTCCTCGTCCTCTTGCTCAAGGGGAGATAGCACGCCGGCGCCGATATGGCACGATGGTTGTAGGGAATTCCATGTGCGCCGGAACGCGATACCTGTCCGGCTGGAGCATCCGCCATCACCGGGCGCGGCTGGCGGATGAAGCTCTTTGGCTGCTGAGCGAAGTCTCGCTGCGCCGGTCAATCGATCGATCAGTCGATGATGTCCTGAACCTTGCCGCAGTAGCGCTTGGAAACCGGGTTCATGCGCTTGGCACCGTGGCCGGCATTGTATTTGAGAACCGTACCGCAGGTGGTGCCGCCGGACAGCTCATGCGCCACGGCAAGATACTTCATGCCGAACTTGATGTTGGTTTCCGGATCGTAGAGGCCCTTGGAGGAACCGGAATAGCCCATCATGCGGGCGGTGGAGGGCTTGATCTGCATCAGGCCGATTTCGCCGGCGCTGCCGCGCGCCTTGGGATTGAAGTTGCTTTCGACCTTGACGATCGCATGCGCCAGGTCGATCGGAACGCCGTACTGCTTGGCGTAGGTCTTGATCAGACCCGTATACTCAGCGCTCTGGAGGAGATCCGGCTTAGGATAGCCTGTGGTCCGGGTGACGGACTGGATGGATGAGGTCTTGATGGCTTCGTCGACATTCCCCGCATACGACGTACCCATCCCGGCGAAGAACATGCCAAGGCATGCCGCCACCGCAGCAACAGACGAGATTCTCATGTAGTTTGAATTCTCCGGTCTGGGGAATGGACCGAGGCGCACCCCGCCTCGAGCCTCACTTCCCGATCGTTTCATTCACAGGAAGTGAGCGTTGCGCCCTGATGCTCCTGCAGTTCCAATGGAGCGGGAAATGAATGCCGCATCATGGTAAACATGTGGCAAAGCTAAAAATTCATGCCACGAATTTCTGCAAAAGCGCCGTTATGACGAAAAAATCTTCCGCGTCAGGCGGTGAATTGCGGTAGGCCGGAGAGCAGGCGGTGCAGCGTATCGAGGGTTGAGATGTCGGCGATGCCGTCGACCCCTTGTTGTCGGAAGTGCCGCTGGAAAGCGGCAACGGCGCCTTCGGTCTTCTCACAGAATTCGCCAGTCACATCAATGCCATAGCCATAGAGCGACAGCATCGACTGGATGGCCTCCACCGGCTGGCCGCGGTCGCCGCGCTGAAAAAACCGCCCGCCGCCGATCGGAGCCGGCTCCACCCAGTGGCCGACCCCCTCGCGATGAAGAATGTGCCAGGGAAATTTTTCTCCCGGATCGACCTTGCGAATGGGGGCGATATCGCTGTGTGCGAGCACTCTTTCCGGCGCGATCGACCAGCGTTGGCCACAGTCGCGACACAATTCCACAACCGCCGCGATCTGCTTTTCCGGAAAGTCCGGCAACCCGCCCGGGTGGCCGGGATTGGCGATCTCGATACCGATCGAGCAGGAGTTGATGTCGGTCTCGCCCTTCCAATAGCTCTTGCCGGCATGCCAGGCACGGCGTGCCTCCGGCACGAGCTGATCGACGCGCCCATCCTCGTGGACGAAATAGTGGCTGGAGACCTGGCTCTCCTCGCGGCAGAGCCATTCGAGCGCAGAGGCCCCCGTCGGCATGCCGGTGTAATGCAGAACGATCATATCCGGGGCGCGCTGGCCGACGCGGTCGCCGAAATTGGGCGACGGCATGAAGCGTGCACCCGGATAATCGCAGTATTTCGAGGTCATGCGGCTCGGCGTTCTTTCTCGATCGCCTCATAGGCGGCATTCAGCGCCGCCATGCGATCATTGGCGATCGCGTGGAATTCTTGCGGTACGCCGCGAGCCACCAGCATGTCCGGATGGTTTTCGGAAACGAGCACCCGGTAGCGCTTGCGGATATCGGCGAAATCATCCTTACGCGAAACGCCGAGAACCTGATAGGGGTCACGGCCGTCGCCGTGAACGTGACGGGCCATGATCCGCGCGAAATGCGCCTCGTCCATGCCGAAGATATCGGCCACGCGCATCAGGAAGGCGAGCTCGCGCTCGTGCACCGCCCCGTCAGACTTGGCGATATGGAAGAGGCCGTCGACAATATCCTCGAGGATCGGGCAGTTCTTTTCGCAGGACGAACACAGCGACGCCATCTTCTCGGCATAGGCCTCGTAACCGGCGACGTCCTGGCGCGCCAGATTATAGAGACGGGCGACGTTCTGCGCCTGATCCGGCGGAAACTGGAAAATGTCGCGGAAGGCGGCCACCTCGGCCTCGGTCACGATGCCGTCGGCCTTGGCCATCTTGGCCGAAAGCGCGATCATGGCGACGGAGAAAGCCACCTTGCGCCGTGTTTCCGGATCGCCCTCGAACAGGGTGCGCACGGCCTCGACCACGCCGGCAAGCGCATTGCCGGTGGCAGTAACGATCTTGAGGAGGCTGTCCCAGAATGACATACGAGGTTCCCTGTCTCTCCACCCTATAGCATGGACCGATGTGGTGGCAAATTGCAAGCGGTGGGCGGCCCGAACCACGAGGATGACGAATTTGTGATGGCCCCTCACTATTGTCAATCCATCTGTTGGAACTTGCGACAGCCAGCCGACAGAAAGCTGTTACCGCGGGAACAGCCTTCAATAAAAAGGAGATGTCATCGCCGCCCTGAAAATCAGCAACTGCGCCGTTCGCGGCCGCCTCAGCGCAGAACTGCCCGGATAGCGCCCTGCGACAATCCGCGCGCATCTGCCCTGCCCCGCCATTGCAGCCTTCATTGGCTCCTGGCGGCATCGCCTCGACACAACATCCACAGGCCCGTCATTTAATTTCCATCTGATTTGCGTTATGGAGGCCCCACCCATCGCATGCCAAAGTCCCGAGGAGGAAACATGGCCAAGAAAAAAGTCGCAATGCTGACGGCCGGCGGGCTCGCGCCCTGTCTGTCATCCGCCGTTGGGGGTCTGATCGAGCGCTACACGGACGTCGCGCCCGAATACGAGCTGGTCGCCTATCGCTCCGGCTACCAGGGCCTGCTCTTGGCCGACCGCATCGAGATCACGCGCGACATGCGCGAGAAGGCGCACATCCTGCATCGCCATGGCGGCTCGCCGATCGGCAACAGTCGCGTCAAGCTCACCAACGCGGCCGATTGTGTCAAGCGCGGCCTCGTCAAGGATGGCGAGAATCCGCTGCGCATCGCCGCCGAGCGGCTTGCCAGTGACGGCATCTCGATCCTGCACACGATCGGTGGCGACGACACCAACACGACGGCAGCCGACCTTGCCGCCTATCTCGGCGCCAATGGCTATGACCTCACCGTGGTCGGCCTGCCGAAGACCGTCGACAACGACGTGGTACCGATCCGCCAGACGCTCGGCGCCTGGACGGCGGCCGACTACGGCGCCCGCTTCTTCGACAATGTGAGCAATGAGCAGAGCGCCGCACCGCGCACCCTGGTCGTACACGAGGTCATGGGCCGCCATTGCGGCTGGCTGACGGCGGCCACCGCCCGCTCCTATATCCAGACGGTCGACGACAAGGAGTTCGTCGACGGCTTCATGATGAACCGCCAGATGAAGAACATCGACGGCCTTTATCTGCCGGAGATGAAGTTCGATCTGCAGGCCGAAGCCGATCGCCTGCGCAAGGTCATGGACCGCACCGGCTTCGTCACGCTGTTCGTCAGTGAAGGCGCCTGCCTCGATGCGATCGTCGCCGAACGGGAAGCGGCCGGCGAAACGATCAAGCGCGATGCCTTCGGTCACGTGAAGATCGACACGATCAATGTCGGCAACTGGTTCTCCAAGCAGTTCGCAGCTCTGCTCGGCGCCGAGCGCTCGATGGTGCAGAAGTCCGGCTACTACGCCCGCTCGGCACCGGCCAACGGCGACGACCTGCGCCTGATCCAGAGCATGGTCGACCTCGCCGTCGAAAGCGCGCTCAACAAGGTCTCGGGCGTCACCGGCCACGACGAGGACCAGGGCGGCAAGCTGCGCACGATCGAGTTCCCGCGCATCAAGGGCGGCAAGCACTTCGACACCTCGGTCAAGTGGTTCGGTGAGGTCATGGACGTCATCGGCCAGAAGTGGCAGGCGCAGAACTGACAATCATAGGCTTCGGCGTGCCGCCCGTTGCGGCGCGCCGAAAGCACCTGATTTCGAGATTGACGGCTCCGCGTTTCCGTGGCTGGCTCGGCAAATTCATTGTCGAGAACCATCTACAGCGCCGCGCGTCAGGGCGCGCTAAGGTCGCTGTAGCACTTTAAACCGCTGCATAATTTTGTCCTTAAATCGCTCCCGATTTAAGGAATTATGCAGGAAACGCGGAGCCTTTTCATGTCCTTTGAACATTGGTTTGCCTTTGCCGCAGCCTCTGCCGTGCTGCTCGCCATCCCCGGTCCCACCATTCTTCTCGTCATTTCCTATGCGCTCGGCCATGGCCGCAAGACCGCCGGCGCGACCGTTGCCGGTGTGGCGCTCGGTGATTTCACCGCCATGACCGCCTCCATGCTTGGCCTCGGCGCGCTGCTTGCGACATCAGCCGCGATCTTCACCGTGCTGAAATGGGTGGGCGCCGCCTATCTCGTCTGGCTCGGCATCAAGCTCTGGCGTGCACCGGTGGCAGGCGGAGGCGACACCGACCTCGAAACCACCGCCCCCGAGCGGCCGCTGCGCATCTTCTTCCATACCTATGCGGTGACCGCATTGAATCCGAAAAGCATCGTCTTCTTCGTCGCCTTCCTGCCGCAGTTCCTCGATCTGACGCAGCCGCTCTTCACCCAGATGGCGATTTTCGAGCTCACCTTCCTGACGCTGGCGATTCTCAATGCCAGTCTCTATGCAGCCCTTGCGACCGCTGCGCGCAGCACGATTTCCAGGCCCAATATCCGCCGGATCGTCAACCGCGCCGGCGGCTCCATGCTCATCGGCGCGGGGCTTCTGACGGTGACGATGAAGCGCGCCACGGCGTGAAATTGTCGCCTGCGCTTGCCGCCGCCAGCCTCATAGGTTAATGGAGATTCACTCTTGGCGGCTGGCAACCGCTGATTTGCAGGGGGCGACGGGGCCCAGAAGCACGAAAGTGACAGAATGGCGAAGTACCGTATTTCCCTTTCCAAACAGACGTTTGGCGTGGCAGCTATCCTGTCGGCGACCATCGTCTCGGGATGCTCGACGGTAGAGCACACGTCGCTCGAAGAACTGACCGCCGTACAGACGGTCACCCCGCTCGCAAAGCCCGGCACGGAAATGACGGCCTACGCACTGCCCACGCCTGACGGTGTGGCCACCGCGACGAGCGCCGCCCTGACGGCCCAGACGACCGCCCAGACATCGGGCATGGCTGCCACCTATCCGGTCGCGGCCGACCTGGCACAAGGCGCCGAAGCCGCCCCAGCGATGGTTGCGGTTCCCGCGTCCAAGCCCGGCAGCACCATGGCGCTTGCCATGGTCGCCCCGACGACGCCTGCCGTCGCCAATGCACAAACGGCAGCCGCGGCCGTTACCCAGGTTTCCGCCAATGCTGCGCAAGTGCCGGCACCGGCCTCTGCAGAAGTTGCGAGCAAGACCGGCCGCGTGCAGGATCTTCCAGTTTCGACGCTCGCGGTTGCCGCCGCGATGGAATCGGACTTCGACACCGGCGAACCCGTCGGTCTCGAGACACTGGTCGCCAACCGCATGATCGTGCCGACCGAGCGCCCGAAGACTGGCGTTATCGGTTCGACGGTCGCAGCCGTTGCCAGTGTCATTCCGGATTCGATGAAGCTCAGCAAGGCGCCGACGAGCTCGCGTCCCGACCTCGACAAGCTGATCAAGTATTATGCCGACCTGAACGATATCCCGGTCGAGCTCGTTCACCGTGTCGTCAAGCGCGAGAGCAACTACAATCCGCGCGCCTATAGCAACGGCAATTACGGCCTGATGCAGATCCGCTACAACACCGCCAAGGGTCTCGGCTATGACGGTCCGGCGGAGGGCCTGTTCGACGCCGAAACCAACCTCAAATACGCGACGAAATATCTGCACGGCGCCTGGATGGTGGCCGACAACCAGCACGACAGCGCGGTCAAGCTCTATGCCAGCGGCTACTACTACCACGCCAAGCGCAAGGGCCTTCTCGAAGAACTCGGCATGAAGTGAGCTAAGGCCGCTTGAGCCGAGCTCAGGTGATTTTGCGAGGCGCTCAATCGAGCGCCTCTATTATTTTGGCGTTGAGCTTCTGAACGTCGTAGCCGAGGCGCGAGGGCGTGAGCCCTAGCCGGACCACCGCGAGCTTCAGCGAAGGCACCAGCATGATCGCCTGGCCGTCATGGCCGAGCATCCAGAAAGCATCCGCCGGGAAGCGGCCCGAGCCTGCGCGGACACCGTTTTCCTCCAGCCACACCTGCCCCTGGCCATATTTTCCCTCCGAGGCCTTGGTTGGCCGACGCATGAAGGCGACGTAGTCCTTCGGCAGCATCGCCCTCCCCTTCCAGATGCCATCCTGCAAGAGGAACTGCGCGAAACGCGCCCAGTCCTGCGCGGTCGCATACATGTAGGACGAACCGACGAAGGTGCCGCTCGCATCGGTTTCGAGCACGGCGCTCCTCATGCCCAAAGGCGCGAACAGCGCATCATGCGGAAAGGCGAGTGCCGCCGCCCGATCGTCGAAGCTTCGCATCCAGAGGCGTGACAGCAGCGTGCTCGTGCCGCTGGAATAGCTGAACTTCTCGCCCGGATCGGATGTCAGCGGCTTTGCGGCCGCGTAGCTCGCCATATCCCTTTCAAGATAGAGCATGCGCGTGACGTCGGTGACGTCGCCATAGTTCTCGTTGAATTCGAGGCCGCTCTGCATGCCCATCAGGTCGGCAAGCGTGATGCTTGCCCGCTCGTCGCTCGCCCATTCCGGCAGAAGCCCGGCACGCGCCATCTCCATTTTGCCTTCAGCCACACGCAGGCCGATCAGCGCCGCCGTGACCGATTTCGTCATCGACCAGCCGAGCAAGGGCGTCGAACGGTCGAAGCCCTGGCCATAGGTCTCGGCGATCAGGCGACCATCGCGGATGACGGCAATCGCCCGCACGCCCGGACCGGCGAGATCGGCATCCTCGACAAGCTTCTGCAGGGCGGGATCGATCGCGGCCCCTTCGCCGTCCGGCCAGGGTGCTCCGGCGGCGGGTGCGTCCACCACGGCCGCAGCCGTCTTGACCGGCGGCAAGCGCGTGCCGTCGCCATCGGGCAGGCTTGCGCAGCCTGCGCCCGGTCTGTAGGCGGCGTATCCTGCGGCAGCAAAGCCGAGAATCTGCGCGGTCACCATCTGCCTCTCGGGATCGACGGCAACCTTCACCAGCTTCAGCAAGGGGTGGCCCGGCGCCTGGACGTCATCGGCCAGCACCGATTGGGCGTCCCGTTTTGCGATGAAGACATTGGAGCAGACGATCTTCGCCGCATAACCATCGCCGACCTTGAGAAGCTCAGGCGGCGCGATCGCAAGCCATGCGCCGATGGCGACGATGCCCAACACCAGCGCCGCACCTGATCTCCTCAATATGCGTCCCATGCGCTCCCTCCGGTCGAGTTTCAGAGAAAGAACCAGCATTTCGCCGCCGGGAAAAGCCCGGAAATTGCAGGGTTCCAATTTCTAGCCTGCGAGCGAAGGTCCGCAATGCCCTGAAGCCTCCCGCGCGCACTTGGAATTGCCTGAAGCCGAAAGATGCTCTCGAATCAATATGCCAGAGCGTCCTTTGCGCGGTCATCCGAACGCACGGCGCTCTAGGCCGAGCGTCGCAAATCCGCCGCTTCGCCCGTCTCGAGCAATGCCGCCACATCCCTCAGCGCCGACGATATCCACGGACCGCGGACTTCCACGGCGCCGCTGGCCCGTGCGCAATCCATCTCGCTTTCCTTTTCGATGCCGCGCACCGCGATCGGCAGGCGCAGCACCTGGCCGGTCTTGATGAGGCAGGCAAGCAGCGCAACGCTGCGCTCGCTGCCGTGGGTGGCCCGGATGGCGCTAAGATCGATGGTCACCTGATCGGGCTGCAGTTCGGCAATCAGGTTCAGGGGCAAGGATGAGCCGGCGCCGCCGCCAAGCGCAATCCGCACACCGAGCGCGCGCACCCCCTGGAGGTTGCCGGAGATCAGGGCAAGATCCTCGCTCGAAAAGTCCCCGGCGATCTCGATCGTCAGGCGTCCCGGAGGCAAGCTCGCTTCGGCGAGGCATTGCTCGACCTGCGCGACAAAATCGCGATCCTTGAGCTGCGGAGCAAAGGGGGCGACAGTCAGCCCTGTCGGCGAAGCCCAGCGGGCAGCCTGCGTGCAGGCCGCCCGGAGTGTCCAATAGCCAAGCGAGAGCGTGCTCGCGCTCTTCTCGGACGGCTCTATGAAGGCTTCCGCACCCATGACGCCGCGTAGCGGATGTCGCCAGCGCAGCAGCGCCTCGAAAGCACGGATGGCTCCGCTCGCCGTCCCGGCCATCGGCAGGAATTCGAGGAAGAATTCGTCGGCCGCGAGCCCGCGTGCCACGTCGCGCTCGGCCTCCGCCCGCTGCCTGGCGGCGCGGGTCAGCGTCTCCGAGTGGAAGGCGTGGCTGTTGCCGCTCACCGCCTTCGCCTCGTAGAGCGCCAGGTCCGCGCGCTTCAGCACGTCGCCCGTCGCCGTATCGCTTCGCTCGATGAAGGCGACGCCGATGCTGCAGCCGGAAGCGACCCGTGCATCGTCAAGATCGAACGGCGCTTCGAATAGTGCCTTTACCCGCATTGCGAGTATTTCCGCCTCAGCCTGCGATGACGCACCGGCGGCTGCGAGCACGAACTCGTCTCCCCCCAGCCGGTAGATGCTCGCCTCTCCGGAGAAGGCGCGCCTCAGGCGAGCGCCAAAGAGCGCCAGCAGCCGGTCGCCGGCGTCGTGGCCCATCGTATCGTTGATCGCCTTGAACCGGTCGAGATCGAGAAGGAGCAGCGCATTGCGCTCGAAGGCGGCCCCTTCCACTGAAAGCGCCTGGCGAATGTCCGCTTCCAGGGCCGCGCGGTTTGCAAGCCCGGTGAGCTTGTCGCGGTGGACTTCGTGGCGCAAGCGCCGCTCGGCACGGCGCGCCGTATGCAGCTCGTGTTCGAGCCGGCGCAAGTAGCGCCAGCGATAGAAGGATCCGCCGAGGATGAACGGCATGGCGCCAGCCGCCAGCATTGCGGGAACATCCCAATGCGATTGTCTTGCAAGCACGGTTTCGGTCACCAGCCACGCCGCAGAAACCAGAGCCCCCAATGCCGCGCCGGCAGCCGCAAATCGCTGCTCGGGCTTCGGCAGAAACGTTCTTAACATCATGTCGACGCCCCCGAATATAAGGCGGTGCGTAGCACGCTAGGGTTTAATGATTTCTTATGGGTGAAAAATTGTATGGCGGCCGTTCGATGGCCTTCCGGGGCTGTGGAAACCCCGTCATCAAAGTGTAGCGGAGTCACTTTAGAAGCGGCTAAGTTTCAACTGGATGACCGGCAGAGATGACCGAACTAGCCCCCGATGTTGGCTTTGGCAGAAAAAATCCGAAGCTGAAAAACGCGCTGCTCCAGCACAAGACCTTCTCCCTCGCCGGCCTCTCGGAACGTCTCTTCGGCCTGCTCTTCTCGGGGCTCGTCTACCCGCAGATCTGGGAGGATCCGATCGTCGACATGGAGGCGATGCAGCTTGGCCCAGAGCATCGGATCGTCACCATCGGCTCCGGCGGCTGCAACATGCTGAGCTACCTGTCGGCCGGCCCGCGCAAGATCGACGTCGTCGATCTCAACCCGCACCACGTCGCGCTGAACCGCCTCAAGCTCGCGGCTTTCCGCCACTTGCCGAGCCACAAGGATGTCATCCGCTTCCTGGCAACCCAGGGCACGGCGACCAACGTCCAGGCCTTCGACCTCTTCCTCTCTCCGAAGCTCGACACCGCCACGCGCAACTACTGGAACGGCCGCGGCATGACCGGCCGCCGGCGCATCGGCGTCTTCGGCCGCAACATCTATCGCACCGGCCTGCTCGGCCGCTTCATCGCCGCAAGCCATCTGCTCGCCCGCCTGCATGGCGTCAATCCGGAAGAGTTCGTCCAGGCGCGCTCAATGCGCGAGCAGCGCCAATTCTTCGACGAGCGCCTTGCGCCGCTTTTCGATCGTCCCGTCATCCGCTGGATCACCGGGCGCAAGAGCTCGCTCTTCGGGCTCGGCATTCCGCCGCAGCAGTTCGACGAGCTTGCAAGCCTCAGCAGCGAGAAATCGCTCGCCGCCGTGCTGCGTCACCGCCTGGAAAAGCTCACCTGCCACTTCCCGCTTAGGGAAAACTATTTCGCCTGGCAGGCCTTCGGGCGCCGTTATCCGCTGCCGCACGAAGGCGAATTGCCGCCCTACCTCAATGCCCGCGCCTATGAGGCGATCCGCAACAATGCCGAGCGCGTCGAGGTCCATCACGCAAGCTACACCGAGCTCCTGGCCAACAAGCCGGCCGCTTCCGTCGACCGCTACGTCCTGCTCGATGCCCAGGACTGGATGACCGATCAGCAGCTCAACGATCTCTGGACCGAGATCACCCGCACCGCAGACAGTGGTGCCGTCGTCATCTTCCGCACCGCGGCTGAAGACAGCATCCTGCCGGGGCGCGTCTCTTCGGCCCTGCTCGATCAGTGGCACTACGATGCCGAGGGATCGGCCAAGCTCGGCGCAGAAGATCGCTCCGCCATCTATGGCGGTTTCCACATCTACCGGAAGAAGGCTTGAGCCGATGCGCGAGGCCGGGATTTCCCACGCGCGGCGCATGGATCATATGTACCGCTACCAGCGGCACTTCTACGACGTGACGCGAAAATACTACCTCTTCGGCCGCGACACGCTGATCCGGGAAATGAACCCGGCCCCCGGCGCCTCGGTGCTCGAAGTCGGCTGCGGCACCGGCCGTAACCTGGCGCTCATCGGCCGCTGCTTCCCTTCGGCCCGCCTCTTCGGCTTGGACATCTCCTCGGAGATGCTCACCTCCGCCGATGCCAAGCTCAACCGCGGCGGCAGGCGCCGTGCCGTGCTTCAGGTCGCCGATGCGACGGATTTCGATCCGGCAATCTTCGGCGAACGGGGTTTCGACCACATCGTCATCTCCTATTCGCTGTCGATGATCCCCGATTGGCAGAAGGCGATCGATGCGGCCATCGCCGCGCTCAATCCGGGCGGATCGCTGCATATCGCCGATTTCGGCCAGCAGGAGCGCCTGCCGGCGAGCTTCCGCCGCGCGCTGCACGGCTGGCTGGACCGTTTCCACGTCACGCCACGTGCAAGCCTTTTCGACGTTCTGCGCGAGAAGGCGAGAGCAAACGGTGCCGATCTCGAACGCCGGGCGATTGGCCGCGGCTATGCCTGGCTGGCGGTCTATCACCGCCCAGCCGTCGCGGTTGCCGCCTGATCCGGGCCCACGGCTCGCGATCGTCCCCGAGTCCATGCCAAGCGAGAGCCGAAATCGCCTCGGGATTTCGGCTTTTTTCCTGCTGGGGAGTGCTTCGCAGCACCTGCAATTCCCGCTTGAGCTAACCCAATTTTTACGATGATATGGTGAAGATGAGGTTCACGCCTCGCGGGGGAAATCACCGATATGAAAGCCATCGTGTGAGGCAGGATCGTCGATCGTCTCTAGACAGGTACCTCATGCGCCGGCTTCTCCTGGCTCTACTGCCCATTGCCACCCTCCTTTCCGCCTGTTCGTCGACCGATTACGACCTGATCAAGACGGCATCGATCCCGCCGCGGTTCCAGGACACCGATCCGCAGGATTTCGGTGATCGCACCCCGCAGAACCACAACATCCACGGCATCGACATCTCAAAGTGGAACGGCGATATCGACTGGATGAGGGTGAAGAACTCAGGCGTCTCCTTCGCCTTCATCAAGGCGACGGAAGGCAAGGACCGGGTCGACACCCGCTTCAACGAATATTGGCAGCAGGCGCGCGCCGCCGGCATCCCCTATGCGCCCTATCACTTCTATTATTTCTGCTCGACCGCCGACGCCCAGGCCGACTGGTTCATCGCCAACGTGCCGAAGAACGCGGTCTATCTGCCGCCGGTTCTCGACGTCGAATGGAACGGCGAATCGAAGACCTGCCGCCACCGTCCGACGCCGGAGGAAGTGCGCGCCGAGATGAAGCGCTTCATGGATCGCCTCGAAGCCCATTACGGCAAGCGGCCGATCATCTACACCTCGGTCGATTTCCACCGGGACAATCTCGTCGACCAGTTCAAGGAACACCACTTCTGGGTCCGCTCGGTCGCGAAGCATCCGGGTGAAGTCTATGTCGAGCGCCGCTGGGCGTTCTGGCAATACACCAGCACCGGCGTGATCCCCGGCATCGACGGCGCCACGGATATCAACGTCTTCGCCGGCTCGGCGAAAAACTGGAAGAACTGGGTCGCAGCGGTCTCAGAGCCGAAGTAAGGCCGGCATTCTTGCCGCCGGGCGCGGCAAGAAACCCCATTTTCTTCATTCGGTCATAATGCTCTGAAAGAGCAACGGCAGATTTGCAGCGCCGCGCGTCTCCGGAGACGCGCAAAGGTCGCTGTAGCACTTTAAACAGCAAATTGTTGTCGGTGGTGGTGCCTCCCTCACCGCGCGACCACAGAAAGGAATTATAATGAACCGCATAGCCCGGCACGCCCTGGCCTCCGTCGCCCTCCTGGCGCTCACCGCCTCCGCCGCCTTCGCCCAGACCGCAGCGCAGACGGGCACGCAGAGCGCCGCTCCGGCTGTGGCCTGCGGCGGCGATCTCGGCGCATTCCTTGAGGGCGTGAAGGCCGAAGCCATCGCCAAGGGCGTTCCGGCCGATGTCGCCGATCGTGCGCTCGCCGGTGCCGCGATCGACCAGAAGGTCCTGAGCCGTGACCGCACCCAGGGCGTCTTCAAGCAGACCTTCACCGAGTTCTCCAAGCGAACCGTCAGCAAGTCGCGTCTCGATCTCGGCCACCAGAAGATGAAGGAATATGCCGACGTCTTTGCCCGGGCCGAGAAGGAATTCGGCGTGCCGGCCCCCGTCATCACCGCCTTCTGGGCGATGGAAACCGACTTCGGCGCCGTTCAGGGCGACTTCAACACCCGCAATGCGCTGGTAACGCTCTCGCACGATTGCCGCCGCCCGGAAATGTTCCGGCCGCAGTTGATTGCAGCGATCCAGATGGTTCAGCACGGCGACCTCGATCCGGCAACGACCACCGGCGCCTGGGCCGGCGAGATCGGTCAGGTGCAGATGCTGCCGGAAGACATCATCGCCTATGGCGTCGATGGCGACGGCGACGGTCACGTCAACCTCAAGAAGAGCTCGCCGGACGCGATCCTGACCGCGGCCAAGTTCATCCAGAGCCTCGGCTTCAAGGCCGGCCAGCCCTGGATCCAGGAAGTGACCGTTCCCGAAAATCTTCCCTGGGAAAAGACCGGCCTGCAGCCGGGCATGAAGGCTTCCGACTGGTTCGCGCTCGGCGTCAGCCCACGCGACGGCAACACCGCCAATGGCAACCTCGAAGCCTCGCTGGTGCTGCCGCAGGGCCGCAAGGGCGTGGCCTTCCTCACCTATCCGAACTTCAATATCTATCTCGAGTGGAACCAGTCGTTCATCTACACGACCTCGGCCGCCTATTTCGCAACCCGCCTCGCCGGCGCGCCGACCTATGAAGGCGGCAACCCGGAGCCCGGCCTCGACGATGTCGGCATGAAGGCGCTGCAGACCAAGCTGCAGACGCTCGGCCATGACGTCGGCAAGGTCGACGGCATCCTCGGCTCCGGTACCCGCGCCGCACTCCAGAAGGAGCAGCTCCGCCTCGGTCGCCCGGCCGACGGCTGGGCGACGCTGGAACTCCTGAACGCGCTCTGAGCGAACCGCGGGCCACAGACGTGGCTCATGCGTAAAGACCCATCACCCCGGGGATCGGAACCGATCTCCGGGGTTTCTTTTGTCCCACCCAGATGCGCTACGGCGGCTTGAGCGCCCCTTTCCACCAGTACCGCAAGAACCGGGTGGCCCCCGCGAGGACGCCGGGCTATGAAATTGTCGTCAGATCACAACCGGTCCGGGAATGTCGGGCGCGAACTTTGCGCAGCGATCTCCATTCTCCCGCCTGGACGAAGCTGACGGGCGAGGCAATCAGCACGGACAGGGCAATCACCATGGATGCGCGAACCACAATCGACGGCCATCAGATGAGCGTCAGAACCTGGGCGCTGCTCGCCCTGCTCGGTCTCATTTGGGGCGGGTCCTTCTTCTTCGCGCGCGTGGCCGTCGCCCATGTGCCGCCATTCACGCTGGTGATGCTGCGCCTGGGCCTCGCGGCATTTGCCCTGCATCTCTATATCCGCGGCCGCTTCGGCATGTATCAGGCACTTTCCGGACGCTGGCGCGAGTTCGCGCTGATGGGACTGATCAACAACGCCATTCCGCACGCGTTCATCTTCCTCGGGCAGACCCAGATCGGCGCCGGGCTGGCCGCGATCCTCAACGCCACGACGCCGGTCTGGACCGTCATCATCGCCAATATGGCGACCGAGGACGAGAAGCTGAGCTCCGCCAAGATCTCCGGCTGCCTGCTCGGCCTTGCCGGTACCGTGGTGCTGATCGGGCCGAGTGCGCTTGCAGGCCTGTTCGGCACGACAAGCGGCATTCCGCTCTGGGCGCTCGTCCTGCCGGTGCTCGCCGCCGTCAGCTATGGTTTCGCAGCGACCTACGGAAAGCGCTTTCGAAATTTCGCTCCGCCGGTGACCGCGGCTGGCCAGCTCACCGCTTCGACGCTGATGATGCTGCCCGTTGCCGCCTTCACCGATGCGCCCTGGACCTTGCCGATGCCGCCAATGGCAGCGACGCTTGCCATCCTCGGCCTCGCCCTCGTCTCGACCGCCTACGGATATATCCTCTTCTTCCGGATCATGGCGGAAGCCGGCGCCACCAATGCCTCCCTCGTCACGCTGCTGGTGCCGCCAAGCGCGATCCTGCTCGGCTATCTCTTCCTCGGGGAAACGCTGCAGGCAGCCGACATCGCCGGCATGGCGCTGATCGCATTCGGCCTCGCAGTGCTCGACGGCCGCATTCTACGGCTCAGACACGCCGTCTGAACGAGGAATCGAACCGGTCAATTCGTCCTCTTCCGAGGCGCTCACGCACGATTACAATCGTTTATATTAACCTTGCTGAAGTGATTGTGAAAAAATTGTGGCAGGCTGAAAAAGATAAATATCTCAATATTATAGCCCTGTGAACAAGCATACTCCCCCTCACGGATTTCGCACTGCAGCACAAGTTTCGCTTTAACACATCGTGATTTCGCCCTATGTTTTAACGCGTCAACGCAGGGAGGGTCTTCCATGGGCCTTACACATTCGCTGAATGTCCTCATGATAAGTGCAGCGTTCGTATTCGTGGCCACGATGCTCTTCATCTGATGAGCGGCCGCTGACAGTCCAAACCGAATAGGGACTTAAATTTCCGGAAACCCATTTTGCAGCACCAAGCAAGCTAGACCGCCAAGAGAGCACAGGGTCTGATCGCTGCGACAGAAAAGAAAGCGCATGAAGGCCGGCCTTCATGCGCTTTCTCTGTTTTCGGGCAACCTGGCTGAAAAGACGTGCGGCAGTCAAAGCGCCACGGCGACCTTTGCACGTCGGCCAGGCGCTGAGCGCCGTAGACCGGGTTTACCGCACCAATTCAGGCAGCCGCTCCGGCCGCCACCTGGAGCCGCTGACCGGGGAGCACCACACTTGGCTCCGCCGAGACCCGCTCGAAGCCCACGAGATCGCAGACGGCGGTCACCAGCGGCGAGCGGTTCATCGTATAGAGATGGAAATCGCGCACGCCGCGCCGGGCGAGATCGACGATCTGCTCGGCGGCGATGTGGGTCGCCTCCTTGAAGCGTTCGGCCGGCTGGTCTTCCAGGTGCACGAGCCGGGTGACGATCGCCTCCGGCACGCTCGCGCCGCAGAGGCCGGCAAATTTCTGCACCTGCGCCAGGTTGTTGATCGGCAGGATGCCCGGCACGATCGGGATGTTGACGCCGGCGCGGCGCACACGTTCGAGATAGCGCTCGAAATCGTTATTGTCGAAAAAGAACTGGGTCAGGGCCCGGTTGGCTCCCGCGTCGACCTTGCGCTTCAGCATGTCGATGTCGGCGGCCACGTCAGGGCTCTCCGGGTGCTTCTCCGGATAGGAGGATACGGAAATCTCGATATCGTCGCCCCGCGCGCGGATCGCCCGCACCAGATCGGTGCTGCTGGCATAGCCATCCGGATGCGGCTGATACGTGCTGCCGATGCCGCCCTGCGGATCGCCGCGCAGCGCCACGAAATGGCGGACGCCATAGTCGATGTATTCGTCGATGACGGCATCGACTTCCGCCTTCGGCGCCCCGACGCAGGTCAGATGCGCGGCCGTATTGGCAAACCCCATCTGCTCGATCATCCGCCGCACGGTCGTCAGCGAGCGCGCCTTGGTCGAGCCGCCGGCACCATAGGTAACCGTCACGAATGCGGGACCGAAGACGGAAAGATCTTCCGCCGTCTGGAAGAGCTGCACTTCCATTTCGTCGGTCTTGGGGGGGAAGTATTCGAAGGAAAGCCTCAGATTGCCGCGCTCGGCCGGATAAAGCGTCTGTGCCGTCATTCTCAAACTCCCCCTGCATGAACGCGCGGCCGCGGCGTTTCATTCTCATTCACGGCCCGCCGATCGCGCGCCAGCCAGATCGTCACCGTCAGCTTTTCTTCCTCCGCCGCTTCCGGCGAAAGGTCCGTGGTCTTTTCGAGCACCAGGCCGGCCTTGGCGAGCCAATCGGCGATCACCTGGTGCGAAAAGCCGAGGCGCGCATGCGCATGCTCGTCGCGCAGATGCTCGAGCCGGTGCGGCGCAAAGTCGATGATGACAAGGCGACCGCCCGGCATCAGCATGCGCGCAGCTTCCGCGATCGCTGCCTCCGGCTCATCGAGAAAATGCAGCACCTGGTGAATGGTGACGAGATCGAAGGCGTGGCCGTCGAGCGGGAGATTGAAGATGTCACCGTGCCGGATCGACGCCTTGGTGATGCCGGCGCGGTCGAGATTGGAGCGCGCCACGGCGAGCATGTCGCGGCTGGCATCGACGCCGACACCGCGGCGATAGAGCCCTTCGAAGAGCTGAAGGATGCGCCCGGTGCCGGTACCAAGGTCGAGCAGGCTTTCGACCGGCTCGTCGCCGACCATCTCGCGCAGCTTCGCTTCGACGTCGCGCTCGCTGACATGCAGGCGGCGAAGCTCGTCCCAGCCGGCGGCGTTGCGGCTGAAATAGGCCTGCGCCTTCTCGGCCCTCGCCTTCTTGAGCGTCGCCAGCCGCGCCGCATCGCGCGAAAGCACCGCGTCGTCGGCGGATGCCGACGCCAGCATCGCCCGCACCAGCGCGACGCGGGCGCCATCCTGCCTGAGGCGGAAATAGGCCCAGGCGCCTTCCTGATAACGGTCGACGAGTTCGACCTCGGCCAGCAGCTTCAGGTGCCGCGAAATGCGTGGCTGCGACTGCCCGAGAATTTCGGTAAGATCGGTGACGGTGAGATCGCCCGCGGCAAGCAAAGCGACGAGACGCATGCGGGTCGGCTCTCCCGCCGCCTTCAGCACGTCTACCAGCGCATCCAGACCCAACTCTTTCTGAACAGCCATCGCGATCCCCATCAACACATAAAGATATGTTTATGTGATTTGCGAGATCGGTGCAAGCGGATTTGCGTGGACAGGCCGAACAATGGCGCACACAAGACAGGCTTTGCGCCCCGCGCACCCGCAAGACCCATTCCACGGCGCATGGCCATGCCTCAGCCGGACTATCTCATTCGGTCTCGATTTTATTGGATGCCTTCCCTGCCCGAGCGGCAAAGGAAAACGGGCGAAGCCTGCGCTTCGCCCGTTCCGTGAATTCCAGCTGCACCGCCTGCTTGCGCAGCCGGCTGCGGGCAATGGGCGCCGCACACATGGCGGCGCCGATCACTGATCAGCGCGTCAGGCGCTTGTAGGTGACGCGCTTGGGGTTGACCGAATCCGGGCCGAGGCGACGGATCTTGTCCTTCTCGTAGTCTTCGAAGTTGCCTTCGAACCATTCGACCTGGCTGTCACCTTCGAATGCGAGGATGTGCGTGGCCAAGCGGTCGAGGAACATGCGGTCGTGGCTGATGATAACGGCGCAACCGGCGAAGTTTTCGAGCGCGACTTCGAGCGCCGCCAGCGTCTCGGTGTCGAGGTCGTTGGTCGGTTCGTCGAGCAGCAGAACGTTGCCGCCGGCCTTCAGCATCTTGGCGAGGTGAACGCGGTTGCGCTGACCACCCGAGAGGTTGCCGACCTTCTGTTGCTGGTCGCCGCCCTTGAAGTTGAAGGTCGAGCAATAGGCGCGCGAGTTCATCTCGTGCTTGCCGAGCTTGATGACTTCGGCGCCGCCGGAGATTTCTTCCCAGACGGTCTTGTTGCCGTCGAGCGCGTCGCGGCTCTGGTCGACATAACCGAGATGTACGGTGTCACCGATGCGGATCGAGCCGCTGTCGGGCTGCTCCTGGCCGGTGATCATGCGGAAGAGCGTCGTCTTACCGGCGCCGTTCGGGCCGATGATGCCGACGATGCCGCCCGGGGGCAGCTTCAGCGACAGGCCGTCGATCAAGAGGCGGTCGCCGTAGCCCTTGGTGACGCCATCCATCTCGATGACCACCTGGCCGAGACGCTCGCCGACCGGGATGATGATCTGCGCGTCGCCCGGACGCTGGTTTTCCGCGGCGTTGACCAGTTCGTCATAGGAGCGGATACGCGCCTTGGACTTGGCCTGGCGGGCCTTGGGGCTGGATGCGATCCATTCCTGTTCGCGGGCGATCGCCTTCTGGCGGGAGGCCTCTTCGCGGCCTTCCTGCTGCATGCGCTTGGCCTTGGCAACGAGGTAGGCCGAGTAGTTGCCCTCGTAGGGAATGCTGCGGCCGCGGTCGAGCTCGAGGATCCAGCCCGTGACGTTGTCGAGGAAGTAGCGGTCGTGGGTGATCATCAGCACGGCGCCCGGATACTCGCGCAGGTGCTTTTCGAGCCAGGCGATCGTCTCGGCGTCGAGGTGGTTGGTCGGTTCGTCGAGCAGCAGCAGGTCCGGCTGCGACAGCAACAGCTTGCAGAGCGCGACACGGCGCTTTTCACCGCCGGAAAGATTGGTCACTTCCGCGTCGCCCGGCGGGCAGCGCAGCGCTTCCATGGCCATCTCGACCTGGCTTTCGAGGTCCCAGAGGTTCTGGCTGTCGATGATGTCCTGGAGCTTGGCGCCTTCTTCCGCCGTCTCGTCGGAATAGTTCATCATCAGTTCGTTGTAGCGGTCGACGATCGCTTTCTTCTTGGCAACGCCTTCCATGGCGTTTTCGAGCACCGTCTTCGTCGGATCGAGTTGCGGCTCCTGCGGCAGGTAACCGACGGTGGCACCTTCGGCGACCCAGGCCTCACCGGTGAATTCCTTGTCGAGGCCGGCCATGATCCTGAGCACCGTCGACTTACCGGCGCCGTTCGGGCCGAGGATACCGATCTTGGCGTCCGGGTAGAACGACAGATGAACGTTCTCCAGGACCTTTTTCGCGCCGTAGGACTTATTAAGTCCGGCCATATGATAGATGAACTGACGTGCCATAAGGAAATGCTCCGCAGGGAAAGGAAATTTGCCCGCTATGTAGGCGAATTATAGGAAGGGGGCAATGATCAAAGGCATTCGCGCCGGCTTGTCCCCTTAACCTGTCCCATGCGGCCGTCCTGCCTCGACAGCGCCCTCGCCGCCGAAGAAATGGCCCTGCGAGGCCGATCAGCTTCGCCCGGCCGTATCGGCAATACCCTTGGCGCATTTGAACTCGGTCGGTCCCGCCGCCTGGATCAGCAGGCCGAGGCTCGATGCCTTCAAGACGTCGCCGGTCAGCCCGATCGTCAGCCCGGTGATGATGCTGCGTCCCTGAACCGTCTGACAGCGCATGCGCACCCGATCGCCGGCACCGGCGCCAAAACTCTGGTCGAAGGCCTGCTTGATCGTCGCCTCATCGAGCTCGGAGCCGATGCGCTGGCGAAACAGGGCGCCGACCGCCGAGCGATTGAGCTCCTCCAGCATGCGCAGCTGCGCCGAGAAATAATCGTCGACCGAGCCGCTCTGGCAGGTGCCGCTCCTCAGCCACTGGTGCCGGTCGAGCCCGGACTGCACGCCGGGCATGGCGGTGAGCAGCCGCGCCGCCGTGTCGCCGGCCATGGCAAGCTTCGGCAGATCAAGCCAGTTGCCCTTGCGATCCTTCGCGCGCGCATCGGCCGCTACCCCGCAATAGCTCTTGCGGAGCGGCCAGAGGCCATGCAGCGAGAGATTGGTGGCGTCGAAACGCTCCGCCGTCTGGCTTTCGCATTCCTTGCGCTGCGGCCGGGTCTCGCAGAAGCCGGGTTGCCAGCTCACCGCCAGCACATATTCCGTGCGCGAGCCCGCGCCTTCGGTCGCCCCCTGGTCCGACATTTCCTCGCCGGCGGCGAAGGCAGCCGGAGCAAGGAACAGCGCCAATGCCGCCAGCAGTCCTGCCATCGGACCCGATATCGCCTTGCAGAAACTAACCATGATATCCTCCTGCGGAAACAAACAGGGAACGAATATCGCTCAAAACGGGAAAAATGCAACTCATAATTACGATGAATGCACATTCTCTTGTGACCTCATGCGCAACGAGCAACAAGCGGCGATTGCCTTTGCCTTGCAAATCGATTTGATATCGAAATGGTTTGTCGTTGGTGCCGGGGGAAATCGTGTTCGGGCAGGTGAAGACACATCAGAGCCCGACCGGTGCCACCTTGAGCTGGCGCCATTTCCCGGCCGCCGCCGATGCCCGCGGCATCCTTCTCGTCAGCCACGGCCTTGCCGAACATTCCGGCCGCTACGCCCGCTTCGCCGAAGCCATGGCCGCGCACGGTTTCCATGTCTATACCCATGACCATCGCGGCCACGGCAGAACGCGGGCGCCGGACGCACCGCTCGGCATGTTCTCGAACCGCGAAGGCCTCGACAAGGTGTTCGCCGATATCCGGGCCGTGCGGGCTCTGGCGACCGCGGCGCACCCGGATCTGCCGGTCATCCTCTTCGGCCACTCCATGGGCGGGCTGATCGCGCTCAACGCCGCCGAGACCGACCCCGGCCTCTATGATGCGCTCGCCATCTGGAACTCCAATTTCCGCCCCGGCCTTGCCGGCCGCGGCGGCCAGGTTATCCTCAAGATCGAGAAGGCGTTGAAGGGCTCGGACGTGCCGAGCCCGCTTTTGACCAAGCTCACCTTCGGCATGTGGGGCGGCGCCATAAAGGATCGCAAGACCGATCTCGACTGGCTCTCCCGCGACGATGCCGAGGTCGCGAAATACGCAGCCGATCCGCTTTGCGGCTTCGATGCGACCGTCTCGCTCTGGCTCGACCTCTTCCGCCTGTCCTTCGGTGGTGCCCGGCCCGACCGTCTGGCACGGCTCCGCAAGGACCTGCCCATCCATCTCGTCGGCGGCAGCGCCGACCCGTCCACGGAGATGGGCAACGCCGTGCGCTGGCTCGGTACCAAGATGAAGGCGGCCGGCCTGCGCAACGTCACCGTCACCGTCTATGATGGCATGCGCCACGAGACCCTGAACGAACTTGGCCGGGAACAGGCGACCGCGGACTTTGCCGCCTGGTGCTTGGGCGTCGTCGCAGGCAAGCGCTGACCGGAAATCCCATGACCGACATGTCCCTTCCCAAGATCGCAGCGGACCACAATCGCATCTCTTTTGGGCTGACGCTGATGGTGATCTCGGTGCTGTTGTCGCCGCTGATCTTTATCTTCGCGAAGCTGGCGATCACCACCGTTCCCTCGGCCGAGATTACTGCCGTCCGCTTCCTGCTGCAGGTCGTCTTCATCCTGCCGATCGTGCTCGTCCGCGGCAGCCTCTTCGATCTCACCTGGCGCAAGACCGGGCTCCATGCGCTGCGCGGCGGTCTTCTGGTCGTGACGATGCTCTCCTTCATCACCACGCTGAAGGTGATGGAGGTTGCCGACGCGATTGCGATCTTCTTCGTCGAGCCGATCATCCTGACGATCCTCGGCAGCGTCTTCCTGAAGGAAACGATCGGCTGGCGGCGCTATACCGCCTGCGGCGTCGGCTTCTTCGGCGCACTGCTCGTCATCCAGCCGAGCATGCAGGAGGTCGGGCCGATCGCGCTTTTACCTGTTGTCGCCGCCTTCGGCCTCGCCGTGTTCCTGCTCGTCACCCGCATGGTGGCGCAGAACGAGGACCCCTGGTCTATGCAGTTTCATGCCGGCATCTGGGGTGGGCTCTTCTGCCTCGTGCTGCTCTATTTCGGTGAAGGCACCGGCTCCAGCATCTTCGATCCGGCCTGGCCGGAAGGCTACACCTGGGCCTACCTGCTCGGCGTCGGCGTCACCGCCACCATCTCGGGCGTGCTCGGCGTCTACGCCTATCGTGCCGCCCCGGCTTCGGTGCTGGCGCCACTGCAATATCTGGAGATCGTCTCGGCCACGATCTTCGGCTGGCTCGTCTTCGGCGATCTGCCCGACGCGCTGAAGTGGCTCGGCATCGCCATCATCATCGGCTCCGGCCTCTACATCATCTGGCGCGAGCGCCGCGTGCACAAGGACACGAGCGTCGCTGCGGTGTCGCCAGCAATCTGACAACAAAGAAAGTCCATCGGGAGGAAGATCATGAAAACTGGAGGACAGCTCGTCGTCGACGCCCTCGTCGCCAATGGCGTCAAGCGCATCGCCTGCGTGCCGGGGGAAAGCTACCTGGCGGTGCTGGATGCGCTCTACGACACCGACATCGACGTGCTCGTCTGCCGCCAGGAAGGCGGCGCGGCGATGATGGCGGATGCCTGGGGCCGGCTGACAGGTGAGCCCGGCATCTGCATGGTGACCCGCGGCCCCGGCGCCACCAACGCGTCCGCCGGCCTGCATGTCGCAAGGCAGGATTCGATCCCCATGATCCTCTTCATCGGCCAGGTGCAGAGCGAAGCGCGCGAGCGCGAGGCCTTCCAGGAGATCGAGTACCGCCGCGCCTTTACCGAGGTCGCCAAGTGGGTGGGCGAGATCGACGATCCCGCCCGCATTCCCGAATTCGTCACCCGCGCCTTCGCCGTCGCCACCTCCGGCCGTCCCGGCCCGGTCGTGCTGACGCTGCCGGAGGACATGCTGACCCGTAGCGCCGAGGCGCCCGCCGCCAAGGCCTACCAGCCGGTCGAAGGCCATCCGGGCCCGGCGCAGGTAAAGCGGCTCGGCGAAATGCTCAGCACGGCCAAGCGACCGATCGCCATCCTCGGCGGCACCCGCTGGACCGCGGACAGCGTCGCGGCGTTCCAGCGTTTCGCCGAGCGGTGGAAACTGCCCGTCGGCTGCTCCTTCCGTCGCCAGATGCTCTTCGATCACCTGCATCCGATGTATGCCGGCGATGTCGGCATCGGCATCAACCCGGCGCTCGCCAAGGAGGTCAAGGAAGCGGATCTCGTCCTGTTGCTCGGCGGCCGCTTCTCGGAAATGCCCTCCTCCGGCTACACGCTGATGGATAGCCCCTACCCGAGCCAGACGCTGGTACATGTGCATCCGGACACATCCGAGCTCGGCCGCGTCTACCGGCCGGAACTGGCGATCGCCGCAAGCCCGCGCGACTTCGTCGCCGCCCTCGACGGCCTTATACCCGCAGGCGAACCCGCCTGGTCCGCTCGCACGGAAGCCATGCACGCCGCCTATCTCAAATGGTCGACCCCGCCGGAAACCGGACCGGGTGCGGTGCAGATGGGCCCGATCATGAACTGGATCGAGGCGAACGTGCCCGAAGATACCATCTTCACCAACGGCGCCGGCAACTACGCCACCTGGGTGCATCGCTTCCACCGCTTCCGCCGCTATGCGACGCAGGCAGCGCCTGCCTCCGGCTCGATGGGTTATGGCCTGCCGGCCGCAGTGGCCGCCAAGCAGCTCCATCCGGATCGCGAGGTCATCTGCTTTGCCGGCGACGGCTGTTTCCTGATGCACGGCCAGGAATTCGCCACCGCCGTGCGCTACCGCCTGCCGATCATCACCGTCGTCGTCAACAACGGCATCTACGGCACGATCCGCATGCACCAGGAGCGCGAATATCCCGGCCGCGTCAGCGCCACCGATCTCACCAATCCGGATTTCGCAGCGCTCGCCCGCGCCTATGGCGGCCACGGCGAAACGGTCGAGAAGACGGAGGAGTTCGCCGCCGCGTTCCTCAGGGCGCGCGCCAGCGGCAAACCGTCGATCATCGAGATCAAGCTCGACCCCGAAGCGATCACGCCGACGCGCACGCTGACGGATATCCGCAACGGCTGAGCGGGGTTTACAGAAGAACGTCCAATCACGGCGCCAACGTGCCGTGATTGGATTCCCGTGACGGACACAGGAATCCAGCCGCGCCGCGTCCACGGCGCGTGAAAAACTTCCGCCGCCGCCCGTTCAGTGACCACTGCGAATTGGGCGACCGCCCTACTCTTCCAGCCACTCGGTCGAAAACGCGCCGGCCGCATGCAGGTCGGTCGTCTCCAAGCGCCCCGGCCCTAGATTCTCGAATTTGTGCGGCACGTTGGCCGGCACCACGACGATCTCGCCCGCCTCGGCGTCGATGCTACGGTCACCGACGGTGAAGCGAGCGCGGCCGAGGCGGACGATGAAGGTTTCCGGATAGGGATGGCAGTGCAGCTTCGGCCCGAAGCCGATCTCGTCGGAGGCAAAGAAGATCACCGAGAGCCCCGCACCATAGGCACCGCCCTCGAACTCGCCACTCCAGACCCCGGGCTCATCAGCCCATTGCTCGCGCGAAATGAGATGCGCTTCGGCCATGCCGGTCCTCCATTGTCAGATGGAACGAAGCGGCCGAGCGCGAGAACTTGGGTTCGCGTGGTTCAGCCGCGGATATGCTGGGTCTGCTGGTAGACGGCCGTCGAGCGGGCACCCGAACGGCAATAGCCGAGCATCGGCCGCTGGAACTCGTCGAGTGCATCGACCATGCGCGTCACGGCCTCTGCCGTCACGCCCATCGGGCCGACGGGGATGTGCATGGTTTCGATACCGAGCTCTTCGGCGCGTGCCGCAATCGAATCGAAGGTCGGCTGATCCGGCGCCTCGAAATCCGGGCGGTGGCAGACGATGGACTTGAAGCCGAGCGCCTTGATCTGGTCGAGATCCTCGACGGTGATCTGGCCGGAGACCGAGTATTCGTCGTTGATCTGGCGGATGTCCATGGTCGTCTTCCTCAGGAAATGTGGTGGTCTCTGATGTAGGCGCAGCACTTCTCCGCGTCAATTCAAAAGCCGCGCCTCAAAGTCCCAAGGTCGCGAAAGGTCAAAAGACCGAGAAGGCGATCGCGTAGCTCCGTGCCTCACCCGGTCGAAGTGGGACCAATTCTCCGGCCGCCGCAAGTTCCGGACGCTTGGCGATGCGGTGCGACACGGGCTCGATGCTGATCACATCCGCTCCGCCGCGCTGGCAGCGCCACATCTGCAGAAACGGCAGCGTGTCGGTCCGGAACCGCACCTGGAGATTTCGCCCACCGAGCCCGGCAAGACCCGCAAGGGTGGCCTCCGACCAGCCATCGGAACCAACGGCCGCCGGCAGGCAGAAATGCGCGCTCTCACCATTGCCGAAGCGCCAGGCGCTCTCCCCACCTTCCAGCGAAGCGCTGACGATGCGGGTGTCAGGCCCAAGCAGCCGCCCGGCGATATTGACGTGATACATCATCATCGGTGGAAAGTCCGCCGCCCCAACGTTGACGATGCGATCCTCGAGCACGACTTCGTTCCGCCCGGCATCGATCCGCCACCGCCGCTCGACCCGCGCTTGCCCGCCATCGGCGAGCGCCACCTCGATCGTCGCCGTGCACTCGGCGCCGTCACTTGCCATCTCCGTTCGGCTGACCGCCGTTCCGGCAAGCGATCCATGCAGCGGATAGCGCGCGCCTTCCACACCACCCTCGATCGCTTCGGGATGGCGGATATGTTCCGGCCCGCAGGTGAAGAGAAAACCGGCGAGCGCCCGGTCGACCCTGATATCGCCATCGGAGGGGATCGCGGCGCCTGGCGACAGGTCGACGCCATCGACGACGAAGGCGGCGATGTCGAGCGCAGACCGGCGGTCGAACAGAACATGATTCTCTCGGCCGTCCGCAGGTTCTTCAAGCGTTATCAGCATGTCCTCTTCCTCAAATCGGCCGCAGAATCACTGCAATCGCAAGGAGATGATAGCCGAGGAGAGAATCATTTCCTCAGGTGAAGCCTGGGATTGTGCCGCCTAGATCTTGAACGCGATCGATTCTACAGCGCCGCGCGTCTGACCAGACGCGCAAAGGTCGCTGCAGCAATAAGTTAGAACGGGATGCGGGCGGAAAGCCGCGCACGCTTTTCCTCATCCCGATGTATTGAATTTAACCGCTCATTCATGATGAATTCATTTTTTTCACATTAACGTCGAAATCCAAATGTACCGCGCCACATTCGCTTCAATGAAAACAGGTTCTCACGTGACGTCAGCGACCCGCATCGGCCTCTCGCTTCTCGCCGCAGCCGGCTTTCTTGCCGTGGATTTGACGGCCGCTTTCGCGCAGGACTATCGCGGTAGGAACCGCTATGGCGACGATGTCCTGCTGGTCACGCCCGATGGCGAAATCCTCGACTACGTGCCGCGCGCCGACGAGGTGCAGACCATGCGCGACAGCCGGGGCCGCACGCTCCTGATCGATGGTTGGGGCAACGTGATTGCGACCGTGGTGCCCAATCGCGGTCGCCAAGGCGGCTATGGCGGCTATCGCCGCCAGGGAGACGTCGACATCTATTCGAACCGGCGCAACCGCGACAGCGAGCGCGGCTACGGCTATTCCGAGCCTGGCGAGGTCACCGGCTCCATCCCCGACTACCGCGACGTGGTGCCGCCGTCCACCGACGGCAACGATCTGCCGAACAGCCTGCCGGGCCTGATCGACGGCACCGAAGAGGCTGCGATCGATCCGAACGACACCCAGACCATGCGCCCGTCGATGCCGCCGGCCATGACGGTCAAGAGCAAGTCGCGCGCCGAGATCACCGCGCTGCAGGTCTTCCTCGACCGCGAAGGTTTTTCGCCCGGCGTGATCGACGGCAAGATGGGCTCGAACGTCACCAAGGCGATCGAGGCCTGGCAGCAGTCGACCGGCGAGACGCTCGACCCCAACAATACCGAGGACATTCTCGAGCGGCTGCGCATGAACGGCGGCATGCCGATCACCAGCTATACGATCTCCGCGGCCGACGCCGCCGGCCCCTATGTCGCGTCGATCCCGGAGGACTACGCGCACAAGGCGATGCTACCGCATTTGTCCTTCACCTCGACCACGGAAATGCTCGGCGAGAAGTTCCACATGGACGAGGCCTATCTGCGCGAGTTGAACCCCGGCGTCGACTTCACCATCCCGGGCACGATCATCAAGGTCATCAATCCGGGTGCGAACAAGACCGGCAAGGTGGCCCGCATCCTCGCCGACAAGGCGCGCAAGCAGGTGCTCGCCTATGACGACGCCGGCAAGCTGATCGCCGCCTATCCGGCAACGATCGGCTCGTCCGACACGCCGTCGCCTTCGGGCACCGTCAATGTCGAGCGCATTGCCCTCGATCCGGGCTACACCTACAACCCGAAGATCAACTTCCAGCAGGGCAACAACGACAAGATCCTCACGCTGCAGCCCGGTCCGAACGGCCCGGTCGGCACCGTCTGGATCGCACTTTCAAAGCCGACCTACGGCATCCACGGCACGCCCGATCCCTCCAAGATCGGCAAGACCCAGAGCCATGGCTGCGTCCGCCTGACCAATTGGGATGCGACCGAGCTCGCCAAGATGGTCAGCCCCGGCGTGACCGTCGAGTTCGTGGATTGACGCCTTTGCCTTCGGCTAGTGCCTGTTTCCTTCAATCGTAGCCGGTTGAACGACAAAAAAATGCAGCAATCCAGCGAGCTCCGCGCAAGACGTGCGGCGCTGTCGGCCAAGCGGCGCTGCCGAAAGCATTTTTGCGCTCTTCCCCCAATTGGGTGAGTGACTTCGGCAAAACGCCGTAGAAGATGGGATTGCCTGATTGACCATCCACGACAGGCACGTATTTAAAGATGTATCGCCGAAGCGAGACGAAGTTTCGGCAAAGACTTTTCAGACCTATACATTTACAAGACCGCAGCTGCCGACGACCCAGCTGCGGTTTTTCTCCATCGCCCCACAGCACAGCGCTCGGATGCCGCCAACGCCCGGCCTTGCATCATGACTTCATGAAACATTGTCATGAGAATTTTCGCCGCAATCGGCTATCACCGAGAAACCCTGACCATAGGCCGACACCCGGCCGCACTTGAAGGATTGCCGCGATGGCGACGGAGCGCACCCTGCCCAACCTCTGGCATGCGACGGCACCGGCCGCGCCCGACACGAAGCCGCTTGGCCGCGATGTGTCGACCGATGTCGCCATCATCGGCGGCGGCTTTACCGGCCTCTCGGCAGCCCTGCACCTCGCCGAAAAGGGCGTGAAGGCCACGGTCGTCGAAGCAAAGATGATCGGCTTCGGCGGCTCCGGCCGCAATGTCGGCCTGGTCAATGCCGGCATGTGGGTGAAGCCCGACGACCTGATCTCGACCCTCGGTCCGGCCGCCGGCAACCGGCTGCTCACCGAGCTTGGTGACGGCCCGTCGATGGTTTACGCACTGGTCGAAAAACACGGAATGACCTGCGAGGCGGTACGCAACGGCACGCTGCACATGGCGGTCGGCAGCGAAGGTGTTACCGAAATCAAGGATCGCGAAGCGCAATGGCAGAAGCGCGGCGCTCCGGTCGAGGCGCTCTCGGCCGAGCGCGCGCATGCGCTGACCGGCGCCGAAGGTTTTGCCGGCGCCCTGCTCGATCGTCGCGCCGGCACGATCCAGCCGCTCGCCTACGCCCGCGGCCTGGCGCGCGCCGCCCTTGCCGCCGGAGCCGAGATCTACACCGACACGCCGCTGACCGGCGCCGAGCGCCAGGGCGACACCTGGGTGCTGAAGGCCGGCAATGGAGTCGTGCGCGCCAAGCAGGTGATCCTCGCCACCAACGCCTATGGCGGCCTCTTCGCCGAGACGCCGTGGCAGGCGCATACGCAGGAGCTGACGATCCTGCCCTATTTCCAGTTCGCCACCAATCCGCTGCCCGAACCGGTCGCCAGCCGCATCCTGCCGGAACGTCAGGGCACCTGGGACACCGGCCTTGTGATGACCTCGTTCCGCATGGACCAGCAGAACCGGCTGATCTTCGGCTCGATCGGCCGGCTCGACGCAATCGCCGAAGGCACGCATCGTGCGTTTGCCGCCCGCTCGGTGCGCAAGCTCTTCCCCTATATCGGCGACTTCCGCTTCGAATACTGGTGGGACGGCCGTATCGGCATGACGACCAACAACCTGCCGGCCATGCACACGCTGGCCCCGAACGTCGTTTCTGTCAGCGGCTACAACGGCCGCGGCATTGCGCCCGGCACGGTCTTCGGCCGCGCGCTTGCCAACCACGTCACCGGCGAGACCTCGGCGATCCCGCTCGCCGAGACGCCGGTAACCCCGGACACCTGGCGCGGCGTGAAGTCCGCCTTCTACCACGCCGGCGCCCAGGCCAAGCATTTCATCGACCGGCGGTTTTGAGTCGGTCTTGGAGGGTTGGGCCGGTCATGCCGGCCCACCGCCTGCTGCTCTTTTTCACCGGAACGAATAATCCGCGGGAACCATCTGTGTCTCGATGGCAAAGGTGACCTCGTCTCCGAGTTCGGGGATTGCGAAGTCCAGCCCCCATTCGCTGCGACGGATGCTGCCGGTTGCCGAGAAACCGATCTTCGGGACGCCCATCATCGGATGCTCGGCCATCGAGCCGTTAAAGGTGACGTCGAGCGTCGCCGGGTGCGTCTCGCCGCGGAGCGTCAGGAGGCCTTCGACGGTGCCGGTCTTCTCGCCCGTCACGCGAATCGTCTTGGAAACGAACGTGATCGGCTTCGCAGCCAGGAACATCTCCTCGCCGCCGATCTCCGCATCGAAATCAACCTTTTCCGGCCAGGGATAGTCGGTGCGGACCGAAAGCGGATCGATTGTGACGGAAAGCGTGGAGGTCTCCGGCTTGTCCGGCTTCCAACTGAGCCGCGCGTCGACTTTGGTGAAGCGCGCTGTGTAGTGCGACAGGCCGGAATGGTTGAACGACCAGTTGAAGCTGGAATGCGAGGGGTCGGTCTTATAGGTGCCGCCCGGCGCCGGGTCGCTGGCGGCGGCGAGGGCGAAGGTCGTGCTCAAGGTAAGCGCGAGTGAGAATGCAGGAATGCGAAGCATGGGTGGTTCCTTGACTGTGAAGTGATGGTGCCGGTTCAGGCTGCCTTGTCGCGGCCAATGGCCTGGAGGCGCTCCCAGACACGGCCGGATTGGGGAATGTCGAGGTCGAACACGGTCTCGAACGCGTCGGCGAGATGGTCGGCGCTCGTGATGCGCTGCTCGCTAAGGCTATTTGCCGTCACGCGGCGCAGGCAGTCATTCTGCAGGGCGACATAACCGTCCGTCGTGTGCCGCAAGACCGCGAGGGCATTGGTGAACGGTGAGCCGGGATCCTGCATCAGCCAGCCATGCGTTGCGGCCATCGCGGCTTCGTCGCTTTGGTCGGGCCGGAAATCGAAGCTCTTCGCGATGCCGCGTACATGGTTGTTGAAGCGCAGCCAGCCGCCGTCCGCCGGCATGATCGAGAAGTCGAAGCCGCGCTGGCTGATCGGCCCGACGGCAAGCGGCACGGGTTCGATAATGGCATCGGCCACGCCGACCTCGGCGAGATAGGGACGGTCGAGATCGACGCGCAGGGTGAGATGATTGCCGATGGCGATGTCGCCTAGCTTTTCCCGGTCGACGCCGCCGCAAAGACGGATCACGCGGAAGCCAAGTGCGGCAAGTGCAGCGCCGAAGAGGCCGTTCATCTCGTAGCACCAGCCGCCGCGCCGACCCTTGACCATCTTGGAGAAGGCCGCGGCCGGGGTTATCGCGGAAGGCCATCCCATAAAGGCATCGAGCGCTTCCCAAGTGAAGGTCATGAGGTGGGCGCGGTGCAATTGCGACAGGCTGCGGATATCGAGGCAAGCCGGAAGTTCCATCCCGATCCGGGCGAGATAGGTCTCGAGTTGCGGGGCTGTCAGTATCGTCTGGTCTACTTTCGAAGGCGCGTGTGTCATCCTTCGGTCTCCTTTCGATGGACCGTTGTTGAAGTTCCGTTGGTGTGTGTCGGGTTGGTTCAGGCGACCTGACGGTTGTCGTCGGACGGAAAGGTCAGACCGAAGTCTCTGGCGACCGAGGCGATCTGCTCGGGCGTTTCGGGCTTGCAGAGCTCAAAGATGGCAAAAAAGTCTTCAAATCCGCCCGGTGTGACGACGACCATGAGACGACCCTCCGTCTTCCCGATATTGCTAAAGCGGTGCGGCACGCCGCGTGGCAGCGCGATGCAGCCGCCTTCCGTGAGTTCGACATAGTCGCCGGCGCACCAGAAGCCGAAGCGGCCGGCAAGGACGCGGAAGAATTCGTCCTCGCGCTCGTGCACATGCAGCGGCGGTCCTTCGCCGGCCGGCACGAAGGCCTCGAACATGCCGAGCGAACCGCCGGTATTGGCCGCCATCATGCGGATGACATGTTTGCCGAACGCCATCGCCGGCGTCCCATGCCCTGCCGGCGAACCGCCGCATAGGTGAACTTTCTCATCTTTCTCTCCAGGTTCGGACTGTATCGCTCGTCGGTGCTTTCGCTCTTGCGGACGCAGAAATCGTGTCGCCGCCGGTGCATTCCGGGCGAAGTGTCACTATCTTTCGCTCGGACGACCCGGGCCGCCCAAGACCGCTAGTTGGTGAATATCCAGGCCGTCCAGCCGGTACGGCGCTTCTATAGCGCGCCGTGAAAACCGGCGTTCCTAAATGAATGTGCAAGCCGTGCCGAATATCCTAAAAGTTTGCTAAGAAGGGCGGGGGCAATCAATAGGGGACGGCAGTGAGGCTCGACGACAAACTCCTCGACTTTTTCAATCGGCCGCTGATGTGCATCATCGCCGTGGCCGATGGGGCCGGCCGTCCCTCCGCCGGACGCGGCGTGGGCTTCCATCTCCTGGAAGACCGCGAGACGATAGACGTCATTTTTTCCCACTGGCAGTGGCCACGGCTGGAGCCCTGCATCCGGCAGACCGGGCGGATCGCCGTCACCTTCGTCAGCCCCTCGGACTATGTGAGCTTCCAGATGAAGGGTTCGGCCACGATGCGAGAACCGGAAACGGCCGACCTCGATCGCGCCGACCGCTTCATGACGGTGGCGACGAACGAGCTCGAAGCCCTCGGGGTGCCCCGGCACCTTATCGCGCCATGGTTGACAGCACGCGAAACGAGGGTCGCCCGGCTGGCGGTTAGCGAAATCTATGTCCAGACGCCTGGCCCGCTCGCCGGCATGCTGGCAGGCACGAAGGCTGGCGCGAGGTCCCAATGAACCTGCGGCTTTCCGATCTTTCCGCCTGCTTCGAGGGTGTCATCCCCTCCATCATCGCCACAGCTTCGGCCGATGGAATGCCGAACATCTCCTATCTCTCCCACGTGGTACAGGTCGACGAGGAGCATGTCGCGCTTTCCAACCAGTTCTTCGCCAAGACGGCGGCGAATGTGCGCGCCAATCCAAAGGTCACGTTGATCCTCGTCGACGGCTTCACCGGAGACCAGTTTCTGCTCGACATCGGTTTCGTGCGATCCATCGATACGGGCGCGCTGTTCGACAAGATCGCCCGCCAGCTCAAGGCAAGCAGCGCGCAAGTCGGCATGTCGGATGTTATGCGGCTCAGGAGCGCTGACATTTTCCGCGTGCATGGAATTGAAAAAGTCCCCTCGCCAGTGGAGACAGCGCCGGCTATGGCCGGCCGCGCGCCCGTCAGCCTTCCCGCCCTCTCGGAGGCGATCAACGCCATCGAGCAACAAGCCGAAGCTGATGAGATCATCGACACCCTGCTCGACGAAGTCCAGCGTGTTCTCGGATACGGTAATGCGCTCGTGCTCATCCACGACAACCATCGCGGCTGCCTGATCACGACTGGCAGCATCGGCTACGAGCGCTCGGGGCTTGGATCGGAAGTCGCCGGTAGCGAGGGATTGATCGGCGCTGCAGCAACGAGCGGCCAGACTATCAAGGTCAGCGACATGAGCCGCGTGCGTCGCTTCGGCGAGGCGATCGGCCTGGAAACGGAAGGAGCTGAAAACACCACGCGCACCGTCGGCTTCCCGCAATTGCCGAGGGCCATGAGCCAGATCGCCGTCCCCATGACCGCCCGCGGCACCGTGACCGGCGTGCTCTTCGTTGAAAGTACGGAACGGCTGGCCTTCCGCCAGGAAGACGAGGCGGCTCTCGAAATCTTGGCGAAACAGGCCGCCAGCGCCCTCAGAGCCAGCGAGCGGGAGGCAGCCGCAGCCGAACCGAGACAGACGGCGCCCGCGCCCGAGCCTGCCGTCAACGGGCGAAAGGTTCACGTGGCCCATCACCGCTTTGACGACAGCGTGTTCGTCGACGGCACCTATATCGTGAAAGGCGTTGCCGGAACGCTGTTGCGCCTGATGCTCGACTGGCACCTGAGCGAGGGTCGAAGCGAATTCACGAACCGGGAAATGCGCCTCGCGGCCGGCGCTCGCATGCCGGAAATCAAGGACAATCTAGAAACCCGGCTCCTGCTGCTCCGCCGCCGGCTCGAAGAAAAGCGCGCGCCCATTCGCCTCATCCGCGTTGGCAGAGGCCGCGTCCGGCTGGAGGCCGAAGGTTCGCTCGTCCTCAACGCGACCACAGGTGATGATGACGCTTGAGCTACGCTCAGCTCCACAATTACCCACAGCATCAGCGTTGCACAGCCAGGCCCCTAAGCGGATACTCGTCCTTGAGAGCGGGGCGACCGTCTCGGGCCACCTTGGCCGCCCAGCAAGTCTTTCGCCCGGTCCCACAAGATCCCGGCGCCTCGCGAGCCAGATTGAGCGGAAAGCCCCGAGCGGGGACGTTCATGCGTACGCCAAAACCGCTTGTGATTTAAGATCAGTCGATTTAGCTTAGAACCGATTGCATATCACAATCAGATCCGCGCGAATGTGCCATTTGAGAGGAGGAATGACTATGGCTAAGCTCGTGTTCGGGATGAACCAGTCGCTAGACGGCTATGTCGACCATACGGCGTTTGCGCCAGGTCCCAAGCTCTTCCGCCACTTCGTCGAGGAGGCTGAGCGTCAGGCCGGCAGCCTATATGGCCGCCGCATTTATGAGATCATGCGCTACTGGGACGACGAGCATCCCGAATGGGATGCGGACGAACAGGCCTTTGCGGCGGCGTGGCGCAAGCAGCCGAAATGGGTCGTCTCGCGCTCGTTGACATCTGTCGGCCCCAATGCCCGGCTCGTCGAGGGTGATCTCGAAGGCGCGATCCGCGCGTTGAAGGCCGAGCGCGAAGGAGAGATCGAAGTTGCCGGCCCGGTCCTGGCGCAAAGCCTCACGGAGCTCGGCCTGATCGATGAGTATCGGATCTACCTGCACCCGGTCGTACTGGGTCACGGCAACCCCTATTTCGCCGGCCCCCGGCCGCGGCTCCGCCTTATGGCTCATGATCGGATTGACGAGGATGTGATCCGGTTGACCTACGTTCCCGCTTAGTCTCGCGACTTGCCAGTCGCGAAATGACTCTGCGAAAACGCTTCATGACGGTGCACTCCGCTTCCCGGAGAGGTGCGCTTGCACCGAGGAAGGCCACCGCATGCGGGAGCCGGTGAAAGCAATTGCAGCTTGGCCAAGGATGCGATAAGCGCGTTGCGCGCGTCCGATGCTGACAGTAGGTAGAGCAATGATAATCCGTCCCGCAAGCAGCGACGATCGAAGCGCCATCTGGGGAATAATTCGTCCGACAATCCGGGCGGGCGAGACCTATACCCTGGACCGCGATCTTAGCGAAAACGATGCGTTGGCTTACTGGATGGCTCCGGACCGGGAAACGTTCGTCGCGGAAGAGAATGGCCTGATTTTAGGCACATACTACATCCAGGCAAACCGGGCGGGCGGCGGGCAGCATGTTTGCAACTGTGGCTACATGACAGACGCGAAGGCAAGCGGCCGAGGCGTGGCCCGCCAGATGCATGAGCACTCTCTCGCCCATGCTCGCGCAAAGGGCTTCCGGGCCATGCAGTTCAACTTCGTCGTCAGCAGCAACGAACGTGCGGTGCGGCTATGGCAGTCGCTCGGATTTGAGATCGTCGGTCGGCTTCCGGAAGCATTCCTTCACCCTTCGCTCGGCTACGTCGACGCCTTCGTGATGTTTCGCAAGCTTTAGGCAGGCACCCGCGGTCAGTCTCGACGGAAAGTTGTTTCTCTGCTTAATTTCGTCCGGGGGGCTTTGGGCGGGAGATAGACTACGATCTCCAACTTGAAAGGAGCGCGGTCGCCGTACTGGAGCTCCTGACGATCCGCAAACTTCGCAAAGAGGCCCTTGCCCCGTTGCGGAACCTGCCCCCAGCCAGCCCCAAAGCAAAACGCCCCGGGCCATCCCTGACCCGAGGCGTTCTTTCTCAAGACACCGCGCGTTCACGCCGCCGCGCGGTAGCCCGAAGCGGCGCTGACCTGCACCTGGCCGGACGTGCGGAAGGCGCGCAGGCGCGTGGCGATGTGTTCGGCCTCGCCCGTCAGCGCCTGGCTTGCGGCATTGGCCTGTTCGACCATGGCGGCATTCTGCTGGGTGATCTGGTCCATTTGCGCGATGGCGGTGTTGACCTCCTGCAGGCCGGTTGCCTGTTCGGCGGTGCTGGCTCGGATCGCACCGAAGACGGAGCTGACTTCCACCACCTGCGCCACGATCTGCTGCAGCGACTGGGCCACCTGGTTGACGGAGTTCACGCCGTCGTCCACCTGGCCGCGCGACTTGGCGATCAGGCCCTGGATGTCCTTGGCCGCTTCGGCGCAGCGCTGGGCAAGCGCGCGGACTTCGGAAGCGACCACGGCAAAGCCCCTGCCCGCCTCGCCGGCGCGCGCCGCTTCGATGCCGGCGTTCAGCGCCAGGAGGTTGGTCTGGAAGGCGATCTCGTCGATCACGTCGACGATCCGGGCAATGCTGGCCGACGACGTCTGGATCTCCTGCATCACCTCGATCGCATGGCTGACGATCTCGCCGCTCTGCTCGGCGTTGGCACGCGCGGCGATCACGGTCGAATTCGCCTGGTCGGCGCCTTCGGCGGTCTGCTTGACGGTGCGCGTCACCTGCTCGACGGCCGCTGCCGTCTCCTCGAGATTGGCGGCCTGGCGCTCGGTGCGCTTGGCAAGATCGTCGGCGGCCGCCGCGATTTCCTTGGCGCTCGTGTGGATCTGGCTGGCGCCGGCCTCGATGCCGCCGATCGCGCGCGAGAGCTCGCCAATCGCGTGGTTGAAGTTTTCGCCAAGCTCCTGATAGGCGACCGGCAGATCGGCGCCGATGCGCGCGGTGAGGTCGCCTTCGGCGATCTTCTTCAAGGCGGCGCCGAAGGTCCTGCTGATCAGCGCGCGCTCGGCCGCCAGCACTTCCTCCTGGACGGCGCGCTGCTTGGTCACGTCGGACGCGTCCATATAGACGGAGATCGACAGGTCCATGTCGAGGAAGATGCCCTTGACGAGGCTCGACAGCATGGCGCCCAGCTCTTCGGCCGAGGTGATCTGGCGCGAGAACAGGCCGCGCTTCGGCCAGTGTGCCCTGACGATCTCGGTAATCAGGTGTTCGGCGATCAGCGCATAGCCGCCGATATACCAGCGCGGCTCAAGCCCGATGCGGGCGTGCACCTGGCCGATGGTACGGACCTTGGCGCTATAGTCTTCGTTGAAATTGGCGTCGGCGATGTTCGCCCAGTGCCCCACCTGCGCGCCCTTGGCGCGATCGATATGGCTGTCGGACGCAAAGAACCGCTTCGTCTCGGGCGTCGTCTTCACCTTGCCGTAGAACGTGTCGAGCGCCGGCTTCAGCTCCTTCTCGAGGATCGGCTTCAGCGCCCTGAGGCTCGTTCTGGCGGCATCATCGAGCGCCATGAAATTCAGACGACCGGCAACGTCCTGCGTGCCGGCAGCGGTGTGTTCCGTTTTCATGTGCGAACTTCCCTGCATGCTCTGCCGCATGCTTCGCAAATCCGGTTCGATTTGGGGAGAAACATGAAGCAGTTCAAAGTGATACAGCGACCCTTGTGCGCCTGATGAGACGCCACGGCACTGTCGTGGATCATGGAGACGGGATCTATCGCGCAAGGCGTTGAGATCGTGGCCGCAGTCATGGCGGCCGATTGCCCGGTTGTAGGTGATCGTGGCGGGCAAACCTGTATCCAGGGCCACTGTTAGAAGTCCAGGGTAAAGGAAGCCTTACAGGCGACAGCCATTTCGCGAAGTCCGAAACGGGATTCAACCGGAACTGACAAACGTCAATTCCGGTTGAGAAGAAGCAATTCCAGGAAAGGTCAGGCCGCGTTGCGCGACGCCCAGGACGGCATGCGTGCGGCCCAGGAACGGCGCGCTTTTACCGGCAGCAACGTCTGGACTTCCCTGGCCAGGGCGAATGCGTTTTCGCGCGCCTTGTCGAGATTGCTGACGCGGGCCGGATCCATCGTCTGCAGCGTACCGCCGCAGTCGAAGATTTCGCGGTAGGCGGCACGCTCGACGATCGGCGTGTCGAGCACCGAGACGCCGCGCTCGGCAAGCATGGCCTTGATCGTCTGCAATGCCCGCGTGGTGACGAGCGAATTGACGCGGGTGAGCACGACCGAATGGTTGATGCGTTGCTTCGAGCGGTCCTCGATCTGGCGGATGAGTTCGAGGATCTGGGCAGCGCCCTTGGCATCCATGGCGCAGCCCTGCACCGGGATCAGGACGTGGTCGGAAACGGCCAGTGCCAGCGCGACGATCTGGTCCTTCGCGCCCGCGAGATCGATGACGATGTAGTCCGCCTCGTCCTTCATCTCGCGGATGTGACATTCGAGCGAGCCGGGCGTGATATGCGAGATGACGGTGAGATTGGCGATGTGGCCGGAAACTTCCGCCCAGCTCGTGATCCAGCGCTGCGGATCGGCATCGAGAACCACGACGCGATGTCCCTGCCTCGCCAGCTCCGTCGACAGGATCAGCGCTGCCGTGGTCTTGCCCGCGCCGCCCTTTGCATTGGCGAAAGTGATGACCGCCATGATATTCCTCATTCTCTGCGTGTTCCGCGCTGAACCGGACGGCCATGGCCGGTGGTTCGCTTCTTAACGAAACCTTTCAGATCATGGTTAACGAATTGGTAACGCGGGAACGCGAAACCTGACAGTCGCCCTGCCGGGAGACGTCGGCGCCTTAGATTTCGATGGGAAAAGCCGGGGGGCCGGCCCTCACGCCGGCAGCACGACCGGGTCGGCTGTCCGCTCCGAGCGGTAGCACATCGACGAGAACGGGCCGTGGCGCACCGCCTCTCCTGCCGGATGGAGAAGCACCAGCACGTTATCGGCAAAATCGCGCGCATTCGCCTGGGCCTTCGCCAGATTGCTGACCCTGCTCGCGTCGAGCGAATGGAGCGTGTCGCCCTGCTCGAAAAGTTCGCGGAACGCCGTGCGCTCGACCAGCGGGGTATCGACGAGCCGGATCCGGCTCTCGGCCAACAACAGCTTGACCTTGCGCATGGCACGGGTCGTCACGATCGGGTTGACGCGCGTGAGCAGCACGGCGTGGTTGATGTTGGCGTGCGCACTGTTCTCGATATAGCGGATCAGTTCGAGCACATGGGTGGCGCCGCGCGCGTCCATGATGCAGCCCTGCACCGGGATCAGCGTCAGATCAGAGAGGCCGATCGCAAGCGCCACGAGCACGTCGGCGGCACCGGAGAGATCGATGACCACATGCTCGGCCCGGCCGCGCAGCCGCCTGAGATGATCGCTGAGCGTCGTCGTCGTCACGCCCGAGATGATGGAGAGATTGCCGTCATGCCGGCCGTGCCGGAACCAGTCGGTCATGCAGGCGAGTGGATCGCAATCGAGAACCGCAACCCTGTCGCCGCGCCGGGCGTATTCGCAGGCGAGCAGCAAAGCTGCCGTCGTCTTGCCGGCTCCCCCCTTCGCATTCGCGAGGGAAACAATTGCCATCGGTCGACCCTAACTCAACTCAGGCCCATCACATCCAGGGCCATACATACGCACGCTCTAATGGAAGCGTTCCAGATCGCGGTAAACGAAGCGTAAAGGAGACATTCCACGGAACCAAATCGCGACAGTTCCGTGACAATTAGGTGACAAATCGCCTGCAATGGCAAGTGGTATTTTCGACCACACTAAACTACAGCGACCTTTGCGCATCTGATCAGACGCGCAAAGGTCGCTGTAGCACTTTGATTTGCTGCATGTCTTCGTCCGAGGCCGATTTAGATTAAGGACACATGCAGTAGGGGGAACGGCGCCTTCGCTCTGCAAAGGCGCCGGGAAATTTACCTCAGATGCACTCGCGGAAGAGCTTCTTTGCGGCGTCGAGCGTGAGCTCGACCGGATTGCCGCCGGCCGTCGGGTCGACGATCGCCATTTCCGACATCTCATCGATACGGTCGGTGCCGACGCCGAGCGCCGAGAGCTTGTCCGGAACGCCGAGTTCCTCGCGCAGCTTCAGCACATAGTCGTAGAAACCGTCGAAGCCGCCGGAAATGCCGAGATAGGCGGCAGCACGCGCGATCTTGTCTTCGATCGCCGGGCGGTTGAAGCGTAAGACCGGCGGCATCACCACCGCATTGGTCATGCCGTGGTGGGTGTTGTAGATCGCGCCGACCGGATGCGACAGCGAGTGGATGGCGCCAAGGCCCTTCTGGAAGGCCACCGCGCCCATGGCGGCGGCGCTCATCATGTTGGCACGGGCCTCGATGTCGGTACCGTCCTTGTAGGCGCGCGGCAGATACTCTTTCACCAGCCGCATGCCTTCGAGTGCGATGCCCGCCGACATCGGATGGTAGAAGGGCGAGGAATAGGCTTCCAGGCAATGGGCAAAGGCGTCCATGCCGGTGCCGGCGGTGATCACCTTCGGCATGCCGACCGTCAGTTCCGGGTCGCAGATCGTGACAGTCGGCAGGAACTTCGGATGGAAGATCACCTTCTTCACGTGGCTGGCGGAATTGGTGATGACGCTGGCGCGGCCGACCTCCGAGCCGGTGCCGGCCGTCGTCGGCACGGCGACGATCGGCGCGATGCCTTCGACGCTCGCGCGGGTCCACCAGTCGCCAATGTCCTCGAAGTCCCAGACCGGGCGGCTCTGCCCGGCCATGAAGGCCACGCATTTGCCAAGGTCGAGGCCCGAGCCGCCGCCGAAGGCGACGACCCCGTCATGGCCGCCATCCTTGAACGCCTTCACGCCGGCTTCGAGGTTGACGTCGTTCGGGTTCGGATCGACTTCGGCGAAGATCGCGCGGCCGAGGCCGGCGGCGTCGAGGATGTCGAGCGCATTCTGAGTGATCGCCATCGGCGCCAGGCCTCGGTCGGTGATCAGCAGCGGCTTCTTCATGCCGACCGCCTTGCAGTGGTCGGCAAGCTCCTTGATCCGGCCGGCACCGAACTTGATGGCGGTCGGATAGCTCCAGTTGGCGGTGATGGTCATGCGGTGACTTTCTTCAGATGGTAGGATTTCGGACGGGTGAGGTTCTGGAAGCCGATGACCGAGAGCGAGCCGCCACGGCCGGTCTCCTTGACGCCGGTCCAGCAAAGCGCTGGGTCGAGATAGTCGGCGCGGTTCATGAACACCGTTCCGGTCTCGATATCGGCGCCGATGCGCGCGGCGCGCTCGGCGTCCTTGGTCCAGAGCGATGCGGTCAGACCATATTGGCTGTCGTTCATCAGTTCGATCGCCTGGCTGTCGCTCTTGACCTTCATGATGCCGACGGCCGGACCGAAGGTCTCTTCGCGCATGAAGGCCATGGAGTGATCGACGTCGACGAGGATCTGCGGCGCGAGATAGGCGCCGCCATCATCCTGCGGGAAGAGCTTCGGATCGATCAGTGCCTTGGCGCCCTTGGAGACGGCATCGGCGATCTGGTCGCGCACGGTTGCGGCAAAGCGCTTGTTGGCCATCGGCCCGAGCGTTGTTTCCGGATCCAGCGGGTTGCCGAGCTTGTAGTTGGAAACCCAGGCGACCGACTTTTCGACGAAGGCGTCATAAAGCTTTTCATGCACGTAGATGCGCTCGATGCCGCAGCAGCACTGGCCGGAATTGTAGGTAGCGCCATCCATCAGCGTGTCGACGGCAGCGTCGAGGTCCGCGTCTTCCATGACGTAGCCCGGATCCTTGCCGCCGAGCTCCAGACCAAGACCGGTAAAAGTGCCGGCGGCCGCGCGCTCGATCGACCGGCCGCCTTCGACCGAGCCGGTGAAGTTGACGAAATCGAAGCTCTTGGCGGCGATCAGCGCCGCCGTCGTTTCATGGTCGAGAAAGATGTTCTGGAAGACGTCGGCTGGAACACCGGCTTCGACGAAGGCGCGCACCATGCGCTCGCCGACGAGGATCGTCTGGCTCGCATGCTTGATGATGACGGTGTTGCCGGCCATCAGCGCCGGCGCCACCGTGTTGATCGCGGTCATGTAGGGATAGTTCCAGGGCGCGACGACGAAGACGACGCCGTGCGGCTCGCGGGCGATGCGCCGCTCGAAGCGGTCGCTTTCCTCGATCACCAGCGGCTTCAGCGCATCGGCAGCGATCGTCGCGACATAGTTCGAGCGCTCGTTGAACCCCTTGAACTCGCCGCCGTAGCGCACCGGCCGGCCCATCTGCCAGGCGAGCTCCGGCACCACCTCGTCGACCATCTCGTTGAGGCGGGCGACACCTGACAGCACCAGGTTGACGCGCTCGTCGAGCGGACGGCGCGCCCAGGCCTTCTGCGCCTGGCGGGCGCGGGAAACCACCTGCTTTGCCATCTCCAGCGGCATCGCCGGGCGCTCTGCGTAGACTTCGCCGTTCACGGGCGAAATGCACTTGATCATGCTCATGATCGTTTTCCTGCTTTCATTGCGAATGATGCGGTGGCCGCGCCCGTCCGGGAGCGGCCACCGTGTGAGAGATAGGGGCCGGTTTCAGGCCCGTTCGAAGCCGCGCGCGACCTCCCAGTCGGTGACGCGGCGGTCATATTCTTCCTGTTCCCAGCGTGCGGCCCGCGCATAATGCTCGACAACGTCGTCGCCGAGGGCGGCGCGCAGCATCTTCGATTCCGACAGCGCCACGGTCGCATCTCTGAGCGTGCGCGGGATCTCGCGCACGTCCTTGCCGCCATAGGCGTCGCCGACGAAGGGCGCTTCCAGTTCCATCTTGTTCTCGATACCGGAAATGCCGGCCGCGATCAAAGCCGCGAAGGCAAGATAGGGATTGAGATCCGAGCCGCCGACGCGGCATTCGATGCGGATCGCCTTGGTGTCCTCGCCGCACAGGCGATAGCCGGCGGTGCGGTTGTCCTTGCTCCAGACCGCCTTGGTCGGCGCGAAGGTGCCGGCCATGAAGCGCTTGTAGGAGTTGATGTAGGGTGCCAGGAAATAGGTGATCTCGCTCGCATGGCTGAGCAGGCCGGCCACATAGTGGCGCATCATCTCGGACATGCCGTATTTGCCGCCCTCGTCGTAGAACTTCGACGTCTTGCCGTCGGCGCTCCAGAGCGACTGGTGGATATGCGAGGAGGAGCCGGCAGCCGAATAGTTCCACTTGGCGAGGAAGGTGATCGCCTTGCCGCGCGACCAGGCGATTTCCTTGCAGCCATTCTTGATGATCGCGTGCCGGTCGGCCATCGTCAGCGCATCGGCATAGCGCACGTTGATTTCTTCCTGGCCGGCAGACGCCTCGCCCTTGGAATTCTCGACCGGGATGCCGGCGCCCTGCAGACCGTTGCGGATCGCCCGCATCACATCCTCTTCCTTAGTCGTCTGGAAGATGTGGTAGTCCTCGTTGTAGCCACTGGCGAGCTGCAGGTCGCGATAGCCGGTCTGGCGGGCATCGTCATAGGACTGGTCGAACAGGAAGAACTCAAGTTCGCTCGCCATATAGGCCTTGAGCCCCATCTTCTCGAGCCGCGCCACCTGCTTCTTCAGGATCGCCCGCGGCGAGTGTGCCACTTCCTCATGGGTGTGGTGGTCGAGCACGTCGCAGAGCACGAGTGCGGTGCCTTCAAGCCAGGGAATGCGACGGAGCGTCGAAAGGTCCGGCTTCATCGTATAGTCGCCGTAGCCCTTCTCCCAGCTCGTCGCCTTGTAGCCGGGCACGGTCTCCATCTCGATGTCGGTCGCAAGCAGATAGTTGCAGCTATGCGTTTCCTTCCAGGCACCGTCGACGAAAAACTGCGCGTGGAAGCGCTTGCCCATCAGACGGCCCTGCATGTCGACCTGGCAGGCGAGAACCGTATCAATGCGGCCGGCAGCGACGTCTTCCTTCAACTCATCAAACGTATAGCTCATCAACTTCCATCCCATGTTTGGTCACGCGGCCGTCCCCTTGGGTCACGATATTTTTGGGCCGCGTGAACGTGATCGCTTCAGGTGATCGGAGCGGGATGCCAGCGGAAATCCGCGCCTGGCTTGCTCATCCCGGCTCCACAAAAGAAAAGGCGGAAGTCGCGGTCGCGCTCCCGCCTTTCGCTCGTTCGTTAGACTTCGCCTACGGCCTTTTCCGCAGCGGCGATTTCGGCCTGGCGGCGCGCCACTTCGTCACCGATCGGCGGGCCGCGGAAGCGGCGGCTTTCAAACCCGAACCAGACCGCGCCGGTCAGAAGCAGGAAGCCGACGGTGATGTAGAGCGCCCAATCGTTCGGCGGTTGCACGCCGAGGATGAAGATCAGCACCATGGCGATGATCGACAGCACCGCGAAGAGCTTGAACATGCTCTCGCCGAGGTTCCACGGGCCCATCTTGTCCCACTTCGAGGTTCCCCAGGCGAAGAGGCCGAGCGTGATCGGGATCGCGAAGGAGAAGAACAGGAAGATGACGGTGCAGGAAACGACAATCGTATAAACCGGCGTTTCGCCGATCGAGACCAGCGACGAGCCCCAGACGAACAGAACCGAAAGGATCGAACCGACCCAGATCGCAGCCACCGGCGTACGGTAGGTCGGGCTCACCTTGGCGAGCGCCTTGGAGGCCGGCAGGCCGCCGTCACGCGAGAAGGCGAAGATCATGCGCGACACCGAGGTCACCGTCGCCAGGCCGCACAGCCACTGGCTGACGAGGATGGCGAAGTAGAGGATGTCCTTGATGGCAGGCTGCACCTGAGCGTCCATCGCCCAGAAGAACACGTTCCAGCCCTGCTTGGCAGCTTCGTCCATGTTCGGGATCATCAGCACGAAGGCGCAGAGCATGATGTAGCCGAAGAGCGCCGACCAGAGCACCGAGGAAACCATGCCGCGCGGCACGGAATGAGCGGCCTTCACCGTTTCCTCCGAGGTATGCGCCGAAGCATCGTAGCCGGTGATCGTGTAGATCGGCAGCAGCAGGCCGAGCAGGAAAACCCAGGTGCCCGAGGTCTCGGGCCAGACATTGCCGCCGGCTTCACCGGAATAGTTGGAGAAGGTGAAGAGGCGGGCAATGTCGTAGCTGTCGGCCGCCGCGAGGCAGACGACCGCGAGCAGGATCGCCGTCGCAAAGATCAGATAGCCCGAGAAGTCGGTAAGCTTGGCGGTGAGGCCGATGCCCATGTGGTTGACGAGCGCCTGGGCGCCGGTGATGACAGCCAGGAAGACGATGCGCGTTACCGTCGTGTCTTCCAGCCCGAGATAGGGCGTGCCGAAGGAGCCCATGAAGAAATAGTAGGTGCCGACATTGATGGCGCCGAGAACGGTGACGAGGCCGAGCAGGTTGAACCAGGCCGTCAGCCAGCCGGTGAAGCGGTTGCCGAGGATCGAACCCCAGTGATAGAGGCCGCCGGCCGTCGGATAGGCTGAGCTGATCTGCGCCATGGCGACGGCGAAGACCAGGGAAATGAAGCAGCCGAGCGGCCAACCGATGCCGATCGCGGCGCCCCCTGCACCGGCCGTCGCCTGGGCCAGCGAGTTGATGCCGCCCGAAAGAATGCAGATGATCGAGAACGACACCGCGAAGTTCGAGAACTGGCTCATGCGCCGCTCGAGCTCCTGGGCATAGCCCATCGAATGCAAGACACTCATGTCCTGCTTTTTGTCCAGTTCACTGTAGTCTGACATTGCTCTTCCCCTGATTTCTTCAGACCAGGCCGCCCCATTGCGGCTGGGTCCCATCAACCACCTGGTCCGGAGAGCCGGAACAGGACCGCGGCCATGCCGCTCCCCAGGGTCTTTTATTGTGCTGAAAGTGCCGCTGCGCCTTTGCGGAGCAATCCTTCCAGATAATCGGCCATGACCCTTTGGCCGATTTCATTGCGAATGAGATCGTTGCGGATCTCGATCATCACATTCGGCAGTCCGTTGTGGACGCCGTATTCAATCAGGCTGTGGGTGACGCCGTCGGCGGGCCCGTAGGGCTCGTTGCGACGAATGTCGTAGGAAACCTGGCCCTTCGTTGCGAACGCCAGCATGTGGTCGGCAAGGCGGCTGTCGGCATCATGCAGAATGCCGACTTCGACCGCCCGCGGCCTGCCGAAATAGACGGGCGTGAAGCTGTGCATGGTCACGAGGATGGGTGGCCTGCCGGCCGCCTTGCGTTCGGAAACGAACCGCGCGACTGTGTCATGGAACGGCCGGTAGATCTCGTCCACGCGCGCCTGGCGCTCCTCGGCCGACATCGTGCGGTTTCCCGGGATCTCGTAGACTTCGCTCAGAACCGGCATCGCCGCCTCGGCCTCGGGCGGGCGGTTGCAATCATAGGCAAGCCGCGAAAAACGCTGGTAGATCAGCGCCGCATCAAGTTTGGCGGCAAGAAACTTGGCAACGGCGAGCGCGCCGGGGTCCCAGGCGATGTGGCTTTCGAGCGCCTGCTCGGTGAGGCCCAGCGTTCCCAGGCGCTCCGGGACACGGCGTGAGGCGTGCTCGCAGACGAGAACGATATCGCCCTTTCCTGCGGCATTTTCGATCGCAACCGGATCGCCATCTGCTTCGGTCAAAAGTCGCGTCAACACCGGCATCCCCTCTTGCCCCGTTAGGCGTTCGTTAATGAAAAGAATTCTTCAGAGATTGGCGAGTGTCAATCGAAATCTGAAACGATCTCTTCAAAATTGCGATTGACTCCAATTGTGACAGCGATGTTTAATCTGTCACAAACCGGCTCTAGATCGGTTCAGGGGAGACAATTTGACCAGCAAGGCTGCATCCACGACGGTGTCGGATGTGATCACTGCCCACTTCACTGCGCTGACCCGCGCGGAGAAGCAGTTGGCAGAGACGCTTCTCGACAATTATCCCGTCTCGGGGCTCGGCTCGATCACCACGGTCGCCGAGAACGCCGGTGTTTCGACACCTACCGTCGCACGCATGGTGCAAAAGCTCGGCTTCCGCGGCTTTCCGGATTTCCAAGCGAGGCTGCACCAGGAGCTGGAAGCGACGATTTCCAATCCGATCGCCAAGCACGACCGCTGGGCCGCCAATGCGCCCGGCACCCATACGCTCAATCGCTTCGCCGATGCGATCACCAGCAACCTGCGCGAGACGCTGACACAGATCGAGCCGCAGGATTTCGACGAGGCCGCCGCCCTGATCGCCGACCGCAAGCGCAGCATCTATCTACTCGGCGGACGCATCACCCACGCCCTTGCCGATTATCTCTTCACCCACCTTCAGGTCATCCGGCCGGGCGTCACCGAAATCGCCTCCAATGCCAGTGCCTGGCCGCACTACGTGCTCGACATGCGCCAGGGCGACGTGCTGATTCTCTTCGACATCCGCCGCTACGAGCAGGAAATGGTGACGCTCGCCAGATCCGCCCGCGAGCGTGGCGTCGAGATCGTCCTTTTCACCGATCGCTGGACCTCGCCGGTCGCCAAGTCCGCCTCCCGCGTGTTCCGCTCGCAGATCGAAGTGCCTTCGGCCTGGGACAGCTCGGTAGTGATCCTGTTCCTGATCGAAGCGCTGATCGAGGCCGTGCAAAGTTCGAACTGGGAGGCAACCCGGGATCGGATGAAGACGCTCGAGGGCCTGTTCGATTCCACCCGCATCTTTCGCAAACCTGTCTAGGAGAGCTCGCCGACCTGTTCACGGAATTTCATACAGTTATGCGACAGTGGCCCGCCGGATCGAAAAAACAAATGTTCTTCCAACGACATAGGCGGCGCGAACGGAAAAACTGCTGTCACATTACTTTCATCGCATCTCTTTAACAGCCTAGCCGAAATCGACTGAAAACCCACGAAATTGACTAAACCCATAAGGAGAACACCAGTGATTTCAAAAACCCATCGCCTGCTTTCGCTCTCCACCGCCGTTTTCCTGGCGACGACCGCAATTGCCGCCGCCGAGCCGAGCGCAGAGCTCATCGAAGCCGCCAAGAAGGAAGGCATGCTGACCACGGTCGCCCTGCCCCACGACTGGTGCGGCTATGGCGACGTCATCGCCTCCTTCAAGGCCAAGTATCCGGAAATCCAGGTCAACGAACTGAACCCGGACGCCGGCTCCGCTGACGAAGTCGAGGCCGTCAAGGCCAACAAGGACAACAAGGGCCCGCAGGCTCCCGACGTCGTCGACGTCGGTCTCGCCTTCGGCCCGCAGATGAAGGCCGAAGGCCTGCTGCAGCCTTACAAGGTCTCCACCTGGGACGAGATTCCGGACAGCGTCAAGGACGCCGAAGGCTACTGGTACGGCGACTACTACGGCGTGATGTCCTTCCTCGTGAACAAGGACCTCGTCCAGAATTCGCCGAAGGACTGGGTTGACCTGCTGAAGCCGGAATATTCCGGTCAGGTCGCGCTCGCCGGCGATCCGCGCGCTTCGAACCAGGCGATCCTCGGCGTTCTCGCCGCCGGCCTCGCCAAGGGCGCAAAGGCGGGCAAGGAAGCCGGTGAAGCCGGTCTCGGCTATTTCGCCGAGCTGAACAAGGCCGGCACCTTCGTTCCGGTCATCGGCAAGTCCGGCACGCTCGCCCAGGGCTCGACCCCGATCGTTGTCGCCTGGGACTACAACGCACTCGGCTGGGCGAAGACCCTCAACGGCAACCCGCCGACCGAAGTCGTCGTTCCGGCCAGCGGCGTCCTTGCCGGCGTTTACGTCCAGGGCATCTCGGCCTACGCACCGCACCCGAACGCAGCCAAGCTCTGGATGGAGCACCTCTATTCCGACGAAGGTCAGCTCGGTTGGCTCAAGGGCTTCTGCCACCCGGCCCGCTTCAACGCCATGGTCAAGGCCGGCAAGGTTCCGCAGGCGCTGATCGACGCCCTGCCGCCGGCAGCGGCTTACGAGAAGGCCTACTTCCCGACGCTCGAAGAAGTCGACGCCAACAAGGCTGCCGTCACCGGCGGCTGGGATGCCGTCGTCGGCGCGAACGTCCAGTAAGCCTTTCCACAGAGATGTCGCCCCGACCGGTTTTCCGGTCGGGGCACTTACGTTATTCGTAAGGAATTCAATTTCTTAGAACACCAATAACGCCCGCGTCGACAACGCGGCTTCAGGGGCGCGAACGGAATGTCATCTGCTAAACCCGACGCCAGCCCGCCGGCGCGTCGCCTACCGCTTCACTGGCTGGGCATCGTGCCCTTTGCCGCCTTCGTGACGCTGTTCCTGATATTGCCGACGATGAAGATCGTGGTCGGCGCCTTTCAGACGGCGGATGGCAGCTTCACGCTTGAGAACATCCGGGGCCTGTTCACGCCCTCGATCCTCGCGGCCTACTGGATCTCCATCAAGATCAGCATCGCCTCGGCGCTTCTCGGCTGCCTGATCGGCTTTGCCATGGCCTCGGCCATCGTCTTCGGCGGCTTGCCGAAGGGCATCCGCGGCCCGCTCCTGACCTTTTCCGGCGTCGCCTCCAACTTTGCCGGCGTGCCACTCGCCTTCGCCTTTCTCGCGACCCTCGGTCCGGTCGGTATCCTCACCGTCTTCCTGCGCTCGAACTTCGGCTTCGACCTGCGAATGCTCGGCTTCAACCTCCTCTCCTTCTGGGGGCTGACGATCACATATCTCTTCTTCCAGATCCCGCTGATGATCCTCATCATCACGCCGGCGCTGGACGGGCTGAAGCGCGAGTGGCGCGAGGCCGCCGAAATTCTCGGCGCCTCCGGCCTGCAATACTGGCGCATGGTCGCCTTCCCGATCCTGCTGCCGTCGCTGCTCGGCACGCTGGCGCTTCTTTTCGCCAATGCCTTCGGCGCGGTCGCGACCGCCATCGCGCTTACCGGCTCGTCGCTCTCGATCGTGCCGATCCTGCTCTTCGCCCAGATCCGCGGCGACGTGCTTGGCAATCCGCATCTCGGCTACGCGCTCGCCTTCGGCATGATCGTCGTCACCGGTATTGCCAACGCGATCTACATCTGGCTCCGCGCCCGCAGCGAAAGGTGGCTGAAATGAAGAAGATCTGGGCCTGGGGGGCCCTCGTTTTCGGCCTCCTCTATTTCACCCTTCCACTCATCGGCATGACCAACTTCTCGCTGAAGATGCGGCGCGGCGAATATTCCTTCGACGCCTACGGCAAGGTCTTCACCGATCCACGCTTCCAGGAAACCTTCACCTATTCGGTGATGCAGGCGCTGTTCACCATCATCTTCGGCGTGCTGCTCGTCGTACCGACCGCCTATTGGGTCCGGCTCAAGCTGCCGCGGCTGCGCCCGGTTATCGAGTTCATCACGCTGTTGCCGCTGGTCATTCCGGCCATCGTCATCGTCTTCGGCTATATCCGGCTCTACAACACCTCGAGCTGGCTGCCGCTGACCGGCACGGTCACCGGCACCAACATCCTCTTGATGTTCGGCTATGCCACGCTCGCTTTGCCCTACATGTATCGTGCCGTGGATACGGGACTTCGGACCATCGACGTCGCGACGCTCACCGAAGCCGCCCAGAGCCTCGGCGCAGGATGGGCCACGATCCTGGCAAAGATCATCCTGCCGAACGTGCTCGTCGCGGTGCTTTCGGGCGCCTTCCTGACCTTTGCCATCGTCATCGGCGAATTCACCATGGCGGCGCTGCTCAACCGGCCGGCCTTTGGCCCCTACATGCAGCTTCTCGGCGCCAACCGCGCCTATGAGCCGGCAGCACTCGCCGTCATCGCATTCGGCATCACCTGGGGCTGCCTCGGCCTCATCCAGCTCGTTTCGCGCTTCCAGAAAAGCGCGCCCCCCAAGGCCTGAGGACCGCACTCATGAGTTTCCTGTCACTCACCAGCATCAAGAAGTCCTTCGGCCCGGTTCAGGTCGTGCATGATTTCAACATGAACATCGAGAAGGGCGAGTTCGTCTCCTTCCTCGGGCCCTCGGGCTGCGGCAAGACGACCGTGCTTCGCATGATCGCCGGTTTCGAGACGCCGACCAGCGGCAAGATCGTCATCAACGGCCGCGACCAGAATTCGCTGAAGCCCAACCAGCGCAACATCGGCATGGTGTTCCAGGCCTATGCGCTGTTTCCCAACATGAACGTGCAAGACAACGTCGCCTTCGGCCTCAAGGTCGCGGGCGTCGACAAGTCGGAGATCGAGGCACGGGTGAAGCAGATGCTCGGGCTGATCAAGCTCGAGCACCTGGCGGACCGCTTCCCCTACCAGCTCTCCGGCGGCCAGCAGCAGCGCGTGGCCCTTGCCCGCGCCATTGCGGTCAAGCCGCAGGTGCTGCTGCTCGACGAGCCGCTTTCGGCGCTCGACGCCAAGATCCGCGTGTCACTGCGCGAGGAAATCCGGCAGATCCAGCAGCAGCTGGGCATCACCACCGTCTTCGTCACCCATGATCAGGAAGAGGCCCTGTCGATCTCCGACCGCATCGTCGTCATGAATGCCGGCCGCGCCGACCAGATCGGCACCCCCTTCGAGATTTACAACACGCCGTCGACGCGCTTCGTCGCGTCCTTCGTCGGCACGCTGAACATCATCGAGGGCAAGGTCGCCGATCCGGCTTCCGGGTCCGTGACGATCGGCAACCAGCAGGTGGCGCTCAAGGACCCGATTGCCGGCATGAAGGGCGGCGACAGCATCTCGCTGGCGCTGCGTCCCGAAGCGGGCTCGATCGCCGAGGGCGCGAAGGGCGATACCGCACTTGCCGGCGAGGTCGTCTCGACCAGCTTCCTCGGCTCGGTCATCCGCACGCGCCTGCGCGTCGGCGGCGACGTCATCTCCTTCGACATGTTCAACAATCCGGGCGTCACCCCGCCGGTCTCCGGCGACAATGTCACGCTGCGCTTCGCCGCCAAGGATCTGCTCGTCATTCGCGAGTGAGTGAGCCGGACGTCATCGGAACGATATTTTCCGGTGACGTCGGTCCCGGGAAAAATCTGTCGTGATTTCCGGCATTTTCGTCGCACCGTGCGTTTGACCGCGCACGGCCGGGCTATATAGTCGCGTTGTTCTCAGGGCGGGGCGAAATTCCCCACCGGCGGTAGCGGCTGAAAGGCCGGAGCCCGCGAGCGCCTTTGGGTTTTACCCTGGGGGTCAGCAGATCCGGTCGAATTCCGGAGCCGACGGTCACAGTCCGGATGGAAGAGAGCAAGCAGGAACGTGGGCCCCGCGACGGGACCCCGCGCGCATGCATGTTCGCCCGACGGGATCATTGGAAACGCCAAACCCTGAAAGGCTTGAGACCATGACCATTCTGTCCCAACCCGCCGCCAAGATCGCGATCGTCCGTGCCCGCTGGCATGCCGATATCGTCGACCGCTGCGTCGATGCCTTCGTTGCGCAATGGACGAAGCTCGGCGGCTCGGCCGCCGATGTCGAGATCTTCGACGTGCCGGGCGCGCTCGAAATTCCGCTGCATGCGCAGACGCTTGCCAGGACCGGCCGCTATGCCGCGATCCTCGGCACCGCCTTCGTCGTCGACGGCGGCATCTACCGCCATGACTTCGTCGCCGGCACCGTCCTTGACGGCATGATGCGCGTACAGCTCGACACCGATGTACCGGTACTTTCCGCTGTGCTGACGCCGCACAATTTCCAGGAAAGCGAACCGCTGATCGCCTTCTTCCGCGAGCACTTCGTCGTCAAAGGCACGGAAGCGGCCAACGCCTGCGCCCAAATCCTCGACGCCCGCGCCAAGCTGGCGCTGGTCAACGCCTGAGCGACCGCCACGCCTGTGAGGTACCGGCGCTCGGCTCGCCCCTCATCCGGCCTACCGGCCACCTTCTCCCCGCAAGCGGGGAGAAGGAGACGCGCCGCACCCTTGTCACCTTGACTAACCCTTGGTCTTCGAGAACAGCGTCCACACGGGGGTCGATCAAAGGCTCCGGGCCGGCGAAAGAACTCGTCCCCTCTCCCCGCCTGCGGGGAGAGGGTTAGTCCTCGGGTTGACCCCGAGGAGAGGGGCAAGCGCCCTACTCGCTCCACGTTCGCGGTCCGCGCGCTGTCGCAATCAGACCAGTTGATTCAACCTCTGAACCACCTGAATCACCGCGTCAGCACCGAAGAACAAGCCGTTGTTTCGATTCGCAAAATCAATGCGTCGCCCCACCCTCATGCAGGCTGCGCTCCAGCGCCGCCATGCGGTGCCGGTGCCCCGCCACCTCGTAGCCGACGATGGTGACGACAGGCGCCAGCGTCAGGATGATCAGGCACGCGGCCATGTCGAGCCCGGCCATCGCCGCGGCTACGGAGGCGACCAACACCAGCGCCGTGCCCACGAGCAGCCAGAGATGCAGCCGGTCCGCCTGCTGCAGCAGATAGGCGTACATCGCGTAGAGAAGGCCGATGTAGAACGCGACGGGCACCGCGACCGTCAGCACCGTTGCGACCGAGCCGATATGCGCCTTGTGCTCGATATAGTAGGCCGCCACATGCAGCCCGGCGCCGGTTGCGACGATCGATGCGAAGATCGGCATGTGGCCATAGCCCCAGACGAAGGACCGCTTGAGACGGTGGTGGTGCAGGATTTCGGCGCTCGGCAGCAGGAAATAGATCCACCACATGCCGAAGGTGAGCCCCGTGCCCGCGAGGCAGACGAGCGCGACATCGAGGTTCCAGCCCTCGCCCTCGACCACCGCGGAGATCGAGGCAACCGTGCCGACCACCCCTTCCCCGAGCGCGATGATCGCGAGCAGCCCATAGCGCTCGGCGATGTGATGCGCATGCCAGGGCGTTCCGCCATACCGTATCTCGGCGATATAGGGACCGAGCATCTCGATCGCCGTCAGCACGACAACCATGGCAAAGGTCACCGCCAGCGAGAAATCAAAGAAGATCAGCACGATCCAGCCGAGTTGGGCAGCGCTGATCGCCTTCACATAGACCATGCACGCCTCGCGCCGCGCCGGGTCCTGCCGGCTGGCGCGCAGCCACTGGAAGACCATCGCCACGCGCATGACGACATAGCCGAGCACCATGACGCCGTTGTTGAGGTGCTCGCCCTTGTCGATCGACTCGAACATCGGCGGCAGGCCGATCGCCAGGATCAGGACGCCGACCATCTGCACCATGGTGACGCTGCGGAAGATCCAGTCATCCGTGTCGTAGGCCGAGGCGAACCAGCTGAAATTGATCCAGGCCCAGCAGATGGCGAATGTAGCGAAGCCGAAGCCGATCAGCCCGGCGATGAAGTGGCCCTCGGCGAAGAGATGCGCGAGCTGCGAGGCGGCAAGGCTGAAGGCGATGACGAAAGTCAGGTCGAACAGAAGTTCGAGCGTCGTTGCCGTCCTGTGATGTTCGTGCGTGTCGCGGCCCCTCATGCGCGAGACATGGTGATGCGCGCTTTGCTGCGGCCCGGTCGAGGTTGTTTCAGTCATGCGGCGGCGCCCTTCGTTTGACGATCCGCAAGAATGTTCAAATATTTACGGAAGCTTCGTCAAGACGACGGACAATCCCGAACATGAAAACGCCCGGCATTGCTGCCGGGCGTCTCGTCACGATGCCTGAGGGAGGATCAACGGGCGTCGCGAGAACTGTGATGCCTTGATATACGTGAGCGGGACGCGGGCGGAAAACCGCACACACTTTTCCTCATCCCGCTCTAGCAGCATCGAGACGGTCGATCGCCTCGACATTGCCGGCCGAGGGGCCGTTCGGGTCGAATTCGGACGCGAGCCAGGTATCGACGATCGACTTCGCCAGTTCCGGCCCGATGACGCGGGCGCCCATGGTTATGATCTGGGCGTTGTTCGACTTCGCCGCACGCTCGGCCGAATAGGTGTCATGCGTCAGCGCTGCGCGAATACCCGGCACCTTGTTGGCGGAGATGCAGACGCCGATGCCGGTGCCGCAGAACAGGATGCCGCGATCGTGCTTGCCCTCGACGACCTGCTGCGCCAGCTTCTGCGCGAGATCCGCATAGTAACCGGCCTGGCTGAGGTCCACGACCTCCACGTCGTCCCTGCCCGCAAGATGGGCGGCGATCACATCCAGCAGGGGCTTGCCGGCACTGTCCGCCCCGATTGCAATCTTCATGATTGTTCCTTTCCATTCTTGAGGAACTGCCGCTGCTGAAGGCTCAGATCGCCTTCGAGACACGCTGCAGAATGTCGAGATAGCCAGTGACGTCCCAGGCGGAGCGGCCGATGAAGAGGCCGTCGATATGCGCCTCACTGATCAGTTCTTCGCAATTGCCGGGATTGACGCTGCCGCCATAGAGAACCGGCACGCGCCTGCCGAGCGCCGCTTCCGCCACATCCGCGATGCGCTTGTGGCGCTCGTCGGTATAGTCCGATGTCGCCGGAATGCCGTTGACGCCAATCGCCCAGACGGGCTCGTAGGCAAGCAGGATCGTCGCCGCCTTCGCCTCGCCTTCGAGCAGCGCCAGGGCGCCCTCGACCTGGCGCTTCAGCACCTGATCCGCCTCGCCCGCCTCGCGCTCGGCAAGCGTCTCGCCGATGCAGATCAAGGGCACCAGGCCATGGCGCACGGCGGCCGCCGTCTTCAGGCCGACGGTGCGATCCGTCTCGCCGAAATGTTCGCGCCGCTCGCTGTGGCCGAGCTCGACTACATCAAGGTTGCAGTCTTTCAGCATCAGCGGCGATACCTCGCCGGTCCAGGCGCCGGCATCATCCCAATGCATGTTCTGCGCGCCGACCTTGACGCTGGTTGCGGCAAGCCGGGCCTTGACCTCACGCACCGCCGTGAAGGGTGGAATGACGAAGCGCTGGATGCGTTCGTCACGCGCCGCGTCCGCAGCCTTGAGACCGTCGGCGAAGACCATCGCCTCGGCCAGCGTCTTGTTCATCTTCCAACTGGTGCCGACCCAGAGCCCGGACTTGCTCATGCCTTCTCCTTGCGATTGTCGACCCTGACCAGCCGGATGCCGGCTTCATCGAGCGGCGCAGCGTGTTCGACCGCAACTTCAGCGCCGGTCAGCACCGCGTCGAAGGCATCGAGCCCGGTCAGGAAATGGAGCGCCGAGCGCCCGAATTTGTCGTGATCCACCAAAAGGTATTTGCGCTTGGCCGCCTTCACCATCAGGCGCTTGGCCTGCACCACTTCCTGGTCCTGGTGGAAGGCCACGGTCCCTTCGATCGCCGAATTCGAGAGAAAGGCGATGTCGACACGCAGCGACCGCAGCGCCTCGTCGGTGACGATGCCGAAGAAGCCGTTGAACTTCTTGCTGTACTGGCCGCCGAGCGCGATGACATTGATGCCCGGCGCGCCCGAGAGACTGGTGATCACGCCGAGATTGTTGGTGATGACGGTCAGCGGGCGGATGTCACGAATGCACTCGGCGATCGCGCCGGTCGTCGAACTGTCGTCGATCAGGATGCTCTGTCCCGGCTCAACCAGCCCGGCTGCATATTCGGCGATCCGCCGCTTCTCGACGGTGGCGATCTTCTCACGATAGCGGAAGTCGCTTTCGAATTGCGGGCTCGACTGGATCGAGGCGCCGCCATGAACCTTGCGCAGGAGGCCCGCCTGTTCGAGGTCGTCGAGATCGCGGTGCACCGTCATCTTGCTGACGCCGAAGCGCAGCGACAGGTCTTCGACGGACGCCGTACCGGCCTCCATCAGCACATCCATGATCGCCTGTCGCCTGTCTTCCGGCTTCATCGTCTCGGCCCCGATTTCACGCAGCCTCGGCCACGTTCACCGTGAGAAGATAACATCCATTTGTGATATTTCAATTTCCATTGCGTGATTTTGTGATCTTTTAATGTGATTTTTCTGTGCGATTGAAGCCCGTGTCGATGTAGGGCTCCCAGAATTCGACCGACTCCCGGATCATCGCGACGACGTTGCGGTCGGTCGGCTCACGCTCACGGAAGGAAAGCTCCAGGCAGATCTCGTTGTCGGTGCCACCGCCGGCCCTGACCGCGCCGATCAGCTTCTCGGGCGTGATGCGGCCGTCTCTGTTGTAGGCGGCGGTAAACGGCCAATGGCCGCCCTTGTTCATCGACGACTGCTTGATGTGGATGATCGGCGAACGCTTGGGGAACGCCCCGGCCCAGGCATAGGGGTCGATATCGTCAGGATTGTCGGAGGTGACGTCACCGTGGTCGATATCGACCATCATCTTCATCGGGATCGGGAGCTGGGCTTCGGCGAGCCGCCGGTCGAGCGCCCGGCATTCCTCGATCGTATGGCCGAACTCGCGGCCGACCGACATCGGTTCCCAGAAGACATAGGAGAGACCCGCCGCCTCGCCGTGCTCGGCGACCTCGCGCCAGCAGTCGATGGCGATCCGCATCATCTCCTCGCGCCGCGCCGGATCGTCGTAGTCCCTCAGGGTGAAGATCGCGAATTGCGTGCCCATGCCGGAAGCGCCGAGCTCGGCGGAGATATCGGCAAAGGTCTTGAACCAGTCGACATAGTAGCGCCTGACATCCGGGTCCGGATGGCCGAAATGGTTGAGCCTGCCATAGGGCCCGGTCATGCCCGAGGTGATCTTCACGCCGGTGCGGTCGAGCGCGCGACGAAACTGCCTAAGGGTCTTGGCGATCGTTGCCGCCGGCCAGCCGGGATTGACGAATTCGTGGGTGAGCTGCACGTAGCCGATGCGGATCTTCTCCGCGATCGTGTCGATCAGATCGTCGGGCTCTGCGAAGCGGTTGACCAGCGGATTGGTGTTGAGCGACAGCGTGAAGGCCACGATCGGCTCCTCTTACCAAGTAAATTTTGGAAGGATGAAGTCGGGAGCGGCGCCGTGCTCGGCAAAGAGCTTGCGCCGCTCTTCGTCTGAGGCGTGCGCCAGGATCCCCGTCGTCACCAGCACGGAATGGAGCCCTGCACCCGCCGCACCGGCAATGTCATGCTCGATGCTGTCGCCGATGGCGCAGACCCGCGTTGGATCGGGATGGCCAAGGAAATCGAGCGCTGACGCATAGATGTCGGCAAAGGGCTTGCCGATCCAGCGCACGCAGCCGCCAAGCTCCTCGTAGAGCTCGGCGATACGGCCGGCGCCGAAGGCCGTGCCCGTCTTCGTCAGCATCACCTTGTCGGGATTGGTGCAGAGACAGGGAACGCCGCGCCGCGCCGCCGGTGCCAGCAGCGTCTCGTAATGGGAAAGCGGATAGATGTCGCCCTCGCTCGCGGCCAGAAGCACGAAGTCGGCGTCCGCCCCGCTCGCCGTGCGTTCGAGGTCGAGCCCCGCCAGCGGCGAGAGGTCACCGTCGCGGCTGATGAGCAAACACTTGCGCCGCCCGCCGCCAGCACCCTCACCTTCCCGCTTGAGGATCTGCCAGGCGACCTCACCGGAGGTCAAGAACCAGTCCCAGCTCCCGGCGACGAAGCCGAGATCGACGAGGCGGCGGTCGTTTTCTGCCGAGCGTTTGCCCGAGTTGGAGAGAATGATGATGCGTTTTCCGGCGTCCTTCAGCCGCACCAATGTTTCGGCCGCACCCGGATAGGGACCGCGGCCATCGCGCAACACGCCGAACTGGTCGATCAGGAAGGCGTCGTAGCGCTCGGCAATGGCGCTTAGCCTGTCGATGGCTTGGGCTTCCGTCACAGCACACCTGCCTTTCTGGCACCGGCCAGCGCCAGCCGCGCCGTCCCGGCGGCGGCCTCCTCGGAGAGAACCGGCAGGAAAGGCACGCCGAGCTTGCGCGCCCGGATCGCCGTCCAGGCCGCATTCTTCGCACCGCCGCCGACGCTGCGCAGCGACCGGAGCGCCGGCCCGCCGAGTGAGGTCAACCGCCGATAGGCAAGGCTTTCGACCCCGGCGATGCCTTCAAAAATCGCCTTGAGAAAGGTCGCGTCATCGGCCGGCCGCGGGCTCATCCGCGGCGGAAAATCCGGATCCGCGACCGGGAAGCGCTCGCCCGGTTTCACCAGCGGATAATAGTCGAGCCCGGTGTCGACGGAAGGATCGATCTCGGCCGAAAGCGCTGCGATCCGCTCCGGCGAGAAATGTTCAGCCAGCACCACGCCGCCGGTATTGGATGCCCCGCCGGCCAACCACATCTCGCCGATGCGGTGACTGTAAAGCCCATATTCCGGCGCAAACAGCGGGCGGTCCGAGAGCATCTTCACCGTCAGTGTCGTGCCGAGCGCGCTGACGCCGTCACCCGGCTGATCGGCGCCCGTTGCCAGGAACGAGGCGCATCCATCCGTGGTGCCGGCAACGACCACGAGATCGGCCGATAGGCCGAAAGCTTCGGCAACCACGGGACTGATCGCCGCGACCGGCGCTCCGGCCGGCATCACATCGGGCAGCAGATCGACACGTGCGCCGGTCCTGTCGATCCACTCCGGCCACGACCGCGATACCGGATCGTAGCCGGTCTTCAGCGCGTTGTTCTCGTCGGAGACGTCATAAAGTCCGGTGAAATGTCCGGCAAGCCAATCGGCCTGATGGATCACCCGGAAAGTGCCGGGCACGGACTGAAAGGCGAGAAGCTTGGCAAGCCCGGATGTGGCGCCGTGGGCGGCGCTTTCGCGCGGCGCCTCGGCAGAAACCGCATCGAGAAGAGCACGATCGGCAACCGGGTCGTTGTACATCATCGGCGTTGCCAGCGGCGCGCCACTCTGGTCGACCGGCAGCATCGTGCCCGAGGTGCCGTCGATCGCGAGAGCACGAACCGTTTGCCTGTCGATGCCGCCGAGCGTTTCTTCGAGTGCCGCCTGCACCGCCTTCCACCAACCGATGGGGTCGCGATGGTCGTCGGAATAGGACGAGAGCTTCGCCGCACCCGATGCGACGACGACGCCATTCGAAGCCATCGCGACGGCACGCGCACCCGAGGTGCCGATATCGATGCCGAGGACGAGCTTGCGATCGTCGCCGCTCATTGCAGCACCTGCCCGGCGCGATTGAGCTGCTGGCGATATTTTTCCGCGTCCCAGCCGAGAAGCTCCGCGTTTTCGGCTTCCGTCAGGTAGCGCAGCCGCGCATCCGCCGGAATGCGTGCCGTCACATCGGCAAGACACCGCGCCATGGCGAAGGCTCCGGCGGAAATCTCCTTCTGCACCAGCACGCCCTTGCCGGGGAAAAGCAGGAGTGGCGGCAGGCTCTCGCCGGCGGCACGCGGCTTCTCCTCGATCGAAAGGGCAGTCTCGCCGGGAGCGGCCACCACGCTGCCCTTGCCGAGGAAGATCACATGGTCGGGATAAAGGCTGCCGCCGGCGGCAAGCCTGCAACTGTCGAGATCGGCCGCGACCGCATGCAGAAAAGCATCTTCCGGCAGCCGATAGTCGCTATCGACGGCAAGCCGCGAAAGCGCCGCGAGATCGGCGGTCGGCGCCTGTCGCCTCGGCCTGGTCAGACGGCGCGTGATGTCGCTCAAAAGGCTCGCCGCATCCGCCACGGTTTCGGCCGCGACGACGAGACCATGGTTGCCGAGGACCAGCACGGAAGTATTGTCCTGCAGGCGTTCGGCGATTGCCTTGGCAAGCGGCAGTCCCGGCCGGGCATAGGGCACGAAGACATGCGGGAAACCGGCAAGCTGCTCGGCGGCAATTGCCGCCCCGTTCGTCTGCACCGCCGTCGCGATCGTTTCGACGCAATGCACGTGCACCACCACCTTCTGTGGCATCAGCGCATGCACCGTCGTTTCGATCGAGGGGCGCAACCCCGAAGGGTTGCGCCCGGCAATGACAAAATCCTGGGCCTTCTCGGTCGCCGGGTCGTTGCGCTCCAGCGCATCGAGCAACGCATCGAGCGCCACCGGCACCATGACGTCGCGCTGGCGGGCGTGCGTCAGCCACAGGCCCGAGGCCTTGATCCAGAGCGTGCCGCCCTCCTTGATCGAGGTGTTGCCACCCGCCCCCTGCACCAGCAGCGGATCCGATCCGACGCGGGCCGACAGATCGAGAAGCGCTTCGAATTCCAGACTTCGCATCCCGGTTCTCCTTCAGGCCGCCGCCTGCTGACGCTCAAGCCAATGGGTGAAGGCCTGCCGCTCGGCCGGCGTCATGTGCAGGCCGTGTTTGGTCCGGCGGTCGAGAATGTCGTCCGCCGTCCGCGCCCATTCGTTTTCGATGAGGAAACGCGCCTCGCGCTCGCGAAGGTGCGGGCCGAAGGCCGGCCCGAGATCCTCGAGCGCGGACGCGCCGGCAAGCAACGCATGCGTCCGCGTGCCGTAGAGCCGCGCATAGTGCTTGGCGAGGTCGGCCGGCAGCCAGCGGTAGCGTGCCTTGAGATCGCCGAGGAACTGCTCGAAATCGGCATCCGCCATGTCGCCGCCGGGCAGATGCGACTTCGCCGTCCAGGCCGGCCCCATTTTCGGGAAGAAGGGCTTCAGCCGCTCCAGCGCATGTTCGGAAAGCTTGCGGAAAGTCGTGATCTTGCCGCCGAAAACCGAGAGCAGCGGCGCCTGACCGTTGGCCGCATCGACCTCGAAAATATAGTCGCGGGTGACGGCCGAAGGATTTTCGGCATTGTCGTCATAAAGCGGCCGGACGCCCGAGAAGCTGTAGACGATATCGTCCGATGTGAGCTGCTGCTTGAAGTAGCGGTTCACTGACTTCAACAGATAGGCGATCTCGTTGTCGTCGGCGGCCGCGTCCTCGGGCCGGCCTTCATAGGGGATGTCGGTCGTGCCGATCAGCGCCAGGTCATTCTGATAGGGGTTGATGAAGATCACCCGCTTGTCCGGGTTCTGCACGAGATAGGCCTGCCGCCCCTCCCAGAATTTCGGCACGACGATGTGGCTGCCCTTGACGAGGCGCACGCTGCGGCTCGAATTCAGCCCGCCGATCCGGCCGATGACGTCGTTGACCCAGGGGCCGGCGGTGTTGACGACGCAGCGCGCCTTCACCTCGGTCTTCACGCCCGTGCGCGTATCGGTCATTTCGATATGCCAGAGCCCGTCGCGCCGGCGGATGGCGCTGCAGGCGGTGCGCGTCAGCACCCGGGCGCCGCGGGCGCGGGCGTCGAGCGCGTTCAGGACGACGAGGCGCGCGTCATCCACCCAGCAGTCGGAATATTCGAACGCCTTGCGGTATTCGCGCTTGATCGGTGCGCCCTCGGGCGCGGTCGCAAGGTTGAGGCTGCGGGTTCCCGGCAGGCGCTTGCGGCCGCCGAGGTGGTCGTAGAGGAAGAGGCCGAGCCTTACCAGCCAGGCCGGCCGGTCCGCCGGATTGTGCGGCAGCACGAAGCGCATCGGCCAGATGATGTGCGGCGCGGATTCCAAGAGCACTTCGCGCTCGATCAGCGCCTCGCGCACCAGGCGGAACTCGTAATATTCGAGATAGCGCAGGCCCCCATGCACGAGCTTGCCCGAGCGCGAGCTCGTCCCTTGCGCCAGATCGTCCTTCTCGCACAGGAGAACCGAGAGCCCCCGCCCGGCAGCATCACGCGCAATGCCCGCGCCATTGACGCCGCCGCCGACGACGAACAGATCATATACTCCGGTCTCGGGATTCACGTCGTCACTCCTTCGAATTCACGTCGCACCTCAGGCAGCCTTCGTCTTGTCCTGCAGGCCATAGGTGGAGAAGCCCTCGATTACGCCGGCGATTTCCGCTTCCGGCAGGACCACCGGGCCGCCGATCAAGAGCGTGTGGTAATATTGCTTGGCGATCGTCTTCGAGCTCGACTGCCGCCCACATCGCCTTCTCCAGGCTGGCGCCGGTCGCGATCATGCCGTGATTTGCCATCAGGCACGCCGCACGGCCCTCAAGCGCCCGCAGCACGCTTTCGGACAGCGCCTTGGTGCCGTAGCGCTCGTAGTCGGCAACGCGTACGTCGTTGCCGCCGAAGGCCGCGATCATGTAGTGGCAGGCCGGGATCGGCTTGCGGGCAATCGCCAGAATGGTCGAATACATCGCATGGGTGTGGACGACGGCGCCGATCTCCGGCCGAGCACGCAGGATATCGAGGTGGAACGGCCACTCGACCGAGGGTTTCTTCGGCCCTTGCCAAGCGCCGTATTCGCCATCGATCGGCATGGCGACGATCATGTCCGCCGTCATCTCGCCATAGGGAATGCCCGAGGGCGTCACCAGCATCGTGTCGCCGTGGCGCACACTGATATTGCCCGACGTGCCCTGATTGAGGCCGATGGCGTTCATGTGACGGCAATGGTCGACGATCGACTGGCGCAGTTCGTGTTCTTTCATGGCGAGTCCTCTTGGATTAGAGCGGGATGCGGGCGGAAAACCGCACACACATTTCCTCATCCCGCTCTAGCAGGGATGAACCGGCGGCAAGCCGGCGATGTAGCGGCGGACTTCCTCGGCGGCCATTTCGGCGGCGAAGGTGACGGTGCGCACCGAGGCGCCGGCGATATGCGGTGTCAGCGTCACATTCGGAAGCTTGAGCAGCGGCCAATCCTCCGGCACCGGCTCCACGGCAAAGGTCTCCAGCATCGCCGCCGAGAGATGGCCGCTCACCAGGTTTTCGTAGAGCGCGTCATAGTCGCAGAGCGGTCCGCGCGCCGTGTTCACGAAGATCGCGCCCGGCTTCATCTTCGCAAAGGTATCGGCATTCATCATGTTCCGGGTCTCCTCGGTCACGCGCGGATGCAGCGTCACGAGGTCGGAACGCGAGAGAAGATCGTCGAGCGCCACCTGCTCGACGCCGGCGTTGAGATCGTCGGCACTCAATTGGACATAGGGATCGTGCACCAGCACCTTGGTGCCGAAGGCGCGCAGCAAGCGCACCACCTTGGTGCCGATATTGCCGTAACCGATGACGCCGACGGTCATTTCCGAGAGCTCGCGGCCGGTGCGGTCGGCCCGGTAGAGATCGCCGCGCCATTCGCCCCTGCGCAGAGCCTCGTGGCCCGTCCGGATCAGCCGGGTCTCCGAGAGGATGGCGCCGAGCGTGAATTCGGCAACCGCGCTTGCATTGCGGCCGGGCGTGTTGACGACGCGCACACCCGCATCGCGCGCCGCTCCCATGTCGATGTTGACGGGGCCGCCGCGCGAGACGGCGACGAGCTTCAGGCCGGGCAGCGCCTGAAGCATTCCCCGGGACAGAGGCGCAAGCTGCGTCACCAGGATTTCGGCGTCGCCGATAAATTCGACGATATCCTCGGGCTTGCCGAGATATTCCTTCAACCCGTCCATGCCTTCGACGGCATAACCGTGTTCCATCGGCACGTCCGGCCAGGGCAGTTCGAGCGTGCGGATGTCATGGCCGTTGCCGATCGCCTCGACGATCTTGTCGCGGAAGACGTCCGGCAGCATGAACCGGTCGCCGATAATGGCTATCTTCTTCATTTCGGTCTTTCCTGTTGATTTCCGGCGTCAGCACCTTGGGAGAGTGCGTGCCAGACGGGTCTGAGCGCTGTTCGCGACTGCTGGTAGGCGGGGAAGAGTTCGTCAAAACGGCGGGCAAGCGCCGGATCGGCGGCTTCCGCCGGTCGCTGATAGGGGGTGACCCAATCGCCGAGGCAATCGGCCATCGTGGGATAGATGCCGAGCGAGACGGCGGCGATCATCGCAGCACCCGCTGCCCCCGCCTCTTCCCGCTCGCTTGTCTGGACACTGGCGCCGAGCGCCGCTCCGAGGATGCGGCGGAGCGAGGCGCTGCGCGCGGCACCACCCGTCAGCCGGATGCGCGCCGGAAGCGGCCCCATCTCGGCGTAACAATCGCGCGCCGCCATGGCGAGCCCGTCGAAAACCGCCTTCACCATGTCGCCGAAACCGTGGGTTATCGAGAGCCCGACGAAGGACGCTCTCGCCGTCGCGTCGACGAACGGCCCGCGTTCGCCGGCGTCCGAGATATAGGGCTGGAAGATCAGCGGCGTGCCCTTGGCATCGGCCAGCCAGCCATCGACATGAGCCAGCAGTTCGCTCTTCGATTTTTCGACCCCCATGCCCTTCAGCAGGCCGGATGCGACCGACAGGATCCAGTCGATATTGAGCGTCGCCGCCATGTTCGACTGCATCTGCGCATAGGTGCCTGCTATCGGCATGCACATGGTGTAGCCGGTCAGATCCCGATTCAGCCGCACGTCGTCGGCGCCATTGGCGAGCCGCATGTGCATGCCCGTCGAGCCGATGATCGAGCAGCCGGTATCGGTACCGGGATCATAGAGCCCGGCGCCAAGCGCGGTGCAGACGACATCGACGTAGCCAAGCACAACAGGCGTGCCCTCCGTGAGGCCCGTGGTCCTTGCAGCTTCCGCCGAGAGCAGGTGATGGGTCGAGGCACCATCGACGATCTCGGGCAGCACATGCTTCAGCTTTTCGAGGCCGAGGAAGGCGATGACATCGTCGTTGTAGGTGCGGGTGCGGAAGTCGCCGAAACTGAAATTGGCCTCGGACGGATCGGTCGCCCGTTTGCCGGTCAGCTTGAAATAGAGCCAGTCCTTGCAATGGAACGTCGTTGCGACGCCGTTCAACATCTCGGGCGCATGGTCGCTCATCCAGCGAAGCTGCGGCCCCTGCTGGCAGGCGGCAAGGCCCGCGCCGGTGCTTTGAAAGCGGGCGATATCGCCACTGTCGGCGCGAAGCCGCTCCACCGTCTCACCGGCGCGCGCGTCAAGCCACAGCCAGCCCTTGCCGACAGGCGCCCCCGCCTTGTCGATCATCCAGGTGCCATCTCCCTGACCAGTGACCGCGATGGCGGCAACGCGGCCGGAGAGGTTCTCGATCTTGTCGGAGAGCTGCTTCAACGTCGTTGCCGCGTCCGCCCAGGTGCGCTCGAGATCCTGCACGCTGCCGGCGCGGCCGACGGCCTCATAGGCGTTCGGCAGCGCCGCCATGGCGAGCTGCCGGCCGCGAAGGTCGAAGGCCACCGACTTGATGACCGAGGTGCCCGCATCGATGCCGATGAGGATGTCCCGCATCAGGCAAGCTCCTGTCCATGGCTGATCGCCCGGCCGCTCTCGCCATCGAAGACATGCAGGCTCGACGGATCGAGATGGATGCCGATCGGCTGGCCGACATCGAGTTCGGTGCGGTCGTGCTCGACCAGCACCATGGTACCGCCGGCGAAATCCGCGGCGATATGGGTCTGGTCGCCGAGCCACTGGTTGACGGCGACACGGCCTGTCACGCCGTCGGCGCTGCGGCGCACCGAATAGGGCCGGATGCCGAGCACCACCTTCTGCCGCTTGACCAGCGCATCGCGCACCGCATGCGAGAAATCGGAGGCCGGGTATTCGAGCCGCACGCCGTCCTTGAGGCCGAAGGCGACCTTGCTCTCCGAGCCGGAAACGCTGGCCTCGAACACGTTCATCGGCGGCTCGCCGACGAAGGTGCCGGTGAAGAGATTGGCCGGACGCTCCTTGATCTTCTGCGGTGTGTCGAACTGCTGCAGCACGCCGCCTTCCATGACGGCGATGCGATCCGCGAGCGCATTGGCCTCGGTCTGGTCGTGGGTAACGAGGATCGCCGTCAGACCGCGCTCCTTGATGTAATGCTTGATCCGGCCGCGCAGCAGCGCCCGAAGCTGCGGCTCCAGTTGCCCCATCGGCTCGTCGAGCAGATGCAGGTTGGCATCGCGGATCAGTGCCCGGCCGAGCGAGGCGCGCTGCTGTTGGCCGCCGGAGATCGAGCTTGGATAGCGCCCGAGAATGTCCTCGATTTCGAGCAGCTTGGCGATGCTCGCCACCTTCTCATCGACGACGCCCTGCGAAAGTTTCGACGCCTTCAGCGCGAAGGCGATGTTCTCACGCACCGTCAGCGGCGGATAGAGCGAATAACCCTCGAAGGCCATGGCGACGTTGCGGCGCACCGGCGGCAGGGTCTGGACCTCTTTGGCGGCAAGCGAGATCGTGCCGCGCGACACCGCCTCGAAGCCGGCGATCATCCGCAAGGTCGAGGTCTTGCCACAACCGGACGAGCCGAGCAGCGCGATGATCTCGCCCTTGCGCACATCCATGTTCAGCTTCTTTACGGCGTGCACGCCGTAGTCGACGGGGCCGTAGAACTTGTCGACGTCCTTGATCAAAAGAGCGGTGTCGGTCATGCCGCTTCTCCATTGCGCTTGGCTGCGAGGTCGGCGCGCGGCAGCAGAACGCCGCTCGCCTTGTCGAAGAGAAAGGCCTGGCTGCCATTGACGGCAATATGGGCCGGGCCGGCGGTTGGACCAGGCGTACCGGCCGGGCGCGACACCAGGATTTCGCGGCCGCGGACGGTCAGCGCCAAGGTCACGGTCTTCTCGTTGAGAGGCGTTTCCGCCTCCACCGTGACAGGGATGGCGCCGGGTGCCGCGGCGTCGACGAAGCTGATCGTTTCCGGACGCAGGCCGAGAACGCACTGCCTGCCGACGACATCGCCACCATAGTCGGCAAGCCGCACCCGGACATTGGAAAGCTCGACGAAGACGCCCTCGCCGCTGCGCTGCGGCGTAACATCAAGCAGGTTGATGGTGGGGTCGCCGAAGAGCCGCGCAATCTCGATATCCGAGGGCGAGTTGTAGATCTCCTGCGGCGTGCCGATCTGGCGGATGCGGCCGGCGGCCATGACCGCGATCCGGTCGCCGAGCGCCATGGCCTCCTTGTAATCCTGGGTGACGTAGACGACCGTTGCCCCTTCGGCGGCCAAGAGCCGCGGCAGCTCCAGCCGCATCTCGAAGCGGAGCTTGGCATCGACGTTGCGCAAGGGATCATCCAGCAGAAGCAGCGGCGGCGAGCCGACCAGCGCGCGGGCAAGCGCCGTGCGCTGCTTCTGGCCGTTGGAAAGCGCCTTCGGGTGATGGCTCAGCACATGGTCGATCTTGAGGAGCTTCGCGACCTTCTGCACGCCGGCCGCGATCTTCTCCTTCGGCGATTTCGTTGCCGTCAGCGGGCTGGCGATATTGTCGAAGGCGCTCATGTGCGGGAAGAGCGCGAAGTTCTGGAAGGCCATGCCGACGCCGCGATGTTCGGCATCGACGTCGGTCATGTCTTCGCTGCCGATCAGCACCCGGCCCTCGTCCGGCTCGATGACCCCGGCCACCAATCTCAGCAGCACGGTCTTGCCGGCGCCGGAGGGGCCGAAGAGCACCAGCCGCTCGCCATCGGCGACGTCGAGCGTCAGGTCGTCGAGAACCGTCTGGCTCTTGTAGCGCTTGACGATATTCTTCAGTTGCAGCGTGGTCATGATTTATCCCTTCACCGCGCCGAGCGACAGGCCTTCGACGAGGTAGCGCTGGGCGTAGAGTGCAAGTGCGAGCGTCGGCGTGACCGAAAGCACGATGGCCGCGGCGATCTGCCCGTATTGGATGCCCGAGGACGTGACGAAGGCGAGCGCGCCCACCGTCACCGGCTGCTTGTCGGCGGAGGCCAGCACCAGCGCGAAGACGAAATTGTTCCAGGCGAAGATGAAGGCGAGCAGGCCGGCAGCGGCAATGCCGGGTCCTGCCAGCGGCAGGGCGATCTTGCGGAAGGTCGCAAACCAGGAATGACCGGCGATGCGATAGGCATATTCGACGTCGGCCGAGATATCCTCGAAATAGCCGCGCACGATCCAGAGGATGAGCGGCAGGCAGATCAACTGATAGACCCAGATCAGGCCAAAGTAAGTGTTGGAGAGCCCGAGCCACTGGAAATACTGCGTCAGCGGCAGGAGTACCAGCAGCGGTGGCGCGAAGCGGAAGGACAGCAGCGTGAAGGCGATGTCTTCCGAGCCCCTGAACTTGTGGCGGGCGAAGGCATAGGCCGCGGGCACGCCAAGCACCAGCGAGACAGCAACGGAGGCAACCGACAGGAAGATCGAGTTGCCGAGATTGCTCATGAAGGCGATGTCGAGCGTACCGGCGGCCGTCTGCAGCTTGCCGGTGATCAGCGCCGCATAGTTCGAAAGCGTTGGTGTGAAGATGACCGAGGGCGGGATGGCGAGGATTGTCTCGTTCGTCTGGAACGACATCAGGAAGATCCAGAAGATCGGGAACATGAAGAAGACGACGACGAGCGTGAGGGCGAGACCGCGCAGGGCCCGTTCGAGCGGAGACATGGTTTCCATTGGAACCTCCTTACGCTTCGCCGCGAGCGCGTTCGCGCAGGCGCAGCCAATTCTTGATAAAGACGTTGGACAGCGTGTAGGTGATCGCCCACAGGATGATCAGCAGCGCCGCCGAACGGCCGACATTGGTCGACTGGAAGAAATTGAGATAGGCCTCGACCTGGAAGACGGTGAGCGTGTTGCCCGGCCCCCCTTGCGTCATCGCATAGATGATGTCGAACTGCTGGATACTGTCGAGCAGCCGGAAGAGCGTCGCCGTCAGAATGTAGGGGGTCAGCATCGGCAGCGTAATGCGGAAGAAGACGAAGCTGCGCGGCACGCCGTCGAGGGCTGCCGCCTCGAAGGGCTGGGTCGGCAGCGAGCGCAGCCCCGCAAGCAGCAGGATCATGATGAAGGGCGTGTAGACCCAGATATCGACGAGCACGACGGTAAGCAGTGCCGTGTCCGGCGAGGACGCCCAGCGGAAATCATGCAGACCGATGAGGCTTGCAAGGTAGCTGAGAATGCCGAAGCTCGGATTGGTCATCAGCTTCCACATCAGCGCGGCGAGCGCCGGCGCGATCATCAGCGGCAGGAGCAGCATGATCGAGATGAAATTGTTGACCGCCGAGCGGCGCTGCAAGAGCAGCGCAATGCCGAGACCGAGCAGCAGCTCCAGCGTCACGGTGATGCCGGCATAGAGCAGCGATACCTTGAGCGTGTTCCAGAAGGCCGGGTCGGTGAAGAAGTTGAGGTAGTTTTCGCCCCAGTTGAACTGACGGCTCCAGGGCTGGCTCAGCCGGTAGCGCTGGAAGGAATAGACCACCGCCGTGAAGAACGGGATGAGGATGCCGATGCAGACGAGCAGCGCCGGCAGGCTCAGCACATAGGGAAGCATCTTCCTGCTGATCCTGAAGCCGGAGGCCGGTCTGCGAAGGGTTTCTGTTGAAGCCATGTCGAGCTCCGTTCCTGAAGTCTTGAAGAACGCACGCGGCACGCGGAAGCTCGAGCCCGCGCCAGTCCTCGGCATCTCAGGTTGTCTCTGGAGCCGGCGCCTCGCGCCAGATCGGCTCCCACGTTTTGGCTTCCGACGACCGGGATCGTCGCAAGCCGGCCATGACAGGCATCTCGGAATGCCCGGCGCCACTGGAGCGCCGTGCGTTCGTACGAACGCACGAAGGACGCTCTAGCACTTTGATTCTAGAGCATCTTTCTGCCTCGCGTGGTTCCACTTGAGGGGCAGGATGCTCTAGGGCGCCGGGCATCGCTTGGGAGGCCTATCAGCCGAGACCCGCCTCTTGCAGCTGGCGGTTGATGCTTTCTGCGAGCTGGTCGAGACCTTCGTCGACCGGCACCTGCTTGGCGACCATCTTCTGCAGCGTCGCCGCCCATTCGGTGGTGACGTCGAAGAACAGCGGCTGCGGCGTGAACTTGATGGAGGCGCCGGCGGCCGAAGCGTCGAACATTTCGACATAGCCCGGATAGCTCTTGTTCAGCTTCTCGCGGAAGATCTCGTCCTTCCAGATCGACTGGCGAACCGGATCGACGAAGTCCATCTTGGTGGCGCCGAACAGCGCATGCTCCGGACCGGAAGCCCATTGCAGGAAGTACCAGGTGGCGTCCTTGTCCTTGGAGAAGTTGGACATGGCGAGCGACCAGATCCAGATGTTCGGGGTCGAGGCCGTGGCTTCGGGGTTGGCGGCAAAGGCGGCATAGCCGAGCTTGCCGGCCATCTTGTTGTCGCCGCCGTTCATGAAGTAGCCCAGGCAATCGGCGTCGAAGATCATGGCCGAGGCGCCGGCGCCAAGGTCGGTGCCCACCTGGTACCAGGTATAGGTCGACCAGTCCTTCGGGCCGCTTTCCTGGATCATCTGCACGAACTTGGCGTGGTAGGCCTTGGATTCGGCGGTGTTCATCGCCGCCGACAGCTTGCCGTCGGCCGAGACGTTCAGGTCCTTCTGGTTGAAGTTGGCATAGCCCGACAGGAAGCCCGGATGGATCGTCGCCCAGGAGCGCGAACCACGCACGCCGATGCCGTAGATGCCGCCGATGTCCTTCTGCAGCTTGGCCGCGACCGCGATCATGTCGTCGAGGTTCTTCGGCAGTTCGACGCCGGCCTTGTCGAACATCTCGCGGTTATAGGTGATGTTGTTCTGTTCGAACGCCCACGGGATGCACCATTGCTTGGCATCTTCCGAACCCAGCGCCCCGCCCGGCTGACCGTTCCAGGCGCAGGAGTTCTTCACGCCGACGAGGAAATCGTCCCAATTGTAGTTGGGGTTGGTCTTGGTCGGATCCTTGATCCATTCGTTGAGGTCGGCGATCCAGCCGGCCGGACCATAGGTCCAGGTCATGTAGGCGCCGGTCATGAAGGCGTCGTATTCGGCCGAGCCCGACGACAGCGCCGCCGTCACCTTGTCGAAATAGACGTCTTCGGGAAACACGTCATAGGTGACCTCGATGCCGGTCAGATCCTTGAAGGCCTGCAGGTTGGCGATCATCGCATCGGCGTAGGGGTGCTTGTTCAAAAGCAGCTTCAGCTTCTTGCCGGAATGGGCCTTCCAGTCGAAATCGGCGGCCAGCGCCCGGGTCGACATCATGTTGAACAACGTGCCGGCCGTGCCGGCCGTCAAGCCTGCCGCGCCCAATCCCTTGAGCATGCCGCGGCGGTCCACCTCCCCACGCAGGAACGCGCTGATGAGGTCCTTCTCCTTCTCGTACATTCGTCTTCTCCTCCGTTGCGGGTATGATTGCAGTGCCGGCTACCCCACCGGTATTCCTCCCTTTGAGACCTGGACGGCAGATCCTCCCTGCCCTCCCCATGGCCTCGAATGTCTCAGCGCCTCATGCGCTGTGGGCGGCCAGCGCCCGTGCGGTCCGCTCATCGGTGATGAGGCCGCTCAGGTGTCCGCTGCCAAGCACCGCGCGAATGGCCGGCACCTTGATCTTGCCGCCGGCAACGGCAACCGCGCGGCGGTTCTTCAGGTCCTCGCGGCTGAGCGTGAAGGTGCGGTCGGATAGCGCCGTTTCGACCGGCGCCCCATCCTCGTCGAAGAAGTGGCCGAGCAGTTCGCCCATCGCCCCGCCCTTCTGGATCTCCTCGATCTCGCTGGTCTCGATCATGCCGGTCGAGACCAGCGACGCCTCGCGCTCGACGGTTCCGATGCCGACCATCAGCAGGTCGGCGGTCTTGGCGAGATCGAAGACCTCGCGCACGCCGCGCTGGCTGAAGAGCACGTCGCGATCCTCGACCGTGTTGGCGAAGAACGGCACCGGCATGACATAGGCTTCCGCGCCGGTGCGCTCGGCGAGCCGGTGAATCACGTCATGCGGATTGGCCGAAAACTTGCGGGTCAGGCCGCCGAGCAGCGAGACGAACCGGGTGTTGCCGCTCGCCATGCGCGGCAGATATTCGACGCAGGCCGCGAGCGTACGGCCATGGCCGACGCCGACCAGCGCCGTTTCGCCGCGTTCGATCTCGCGCTTCAGGAACTGCGCGCCGGAAATGCCGAGCGCCTTCAGCGGCAGATCGTCGGAATCGAAGTCCGGCACCACCTCGCAATAGTCGAGGCCGTAGCGCGCCGAAAGCGCCTGTTCGAGTTCGACGCATTCGGAGACTTCGCCGTCGATATAGACCTTCACCAGCCCTTCCTGGTTGGCCTTCATGATCAGCCGATGGGCTTTCAGCGAGGTGAGACCCAACCGCTTGGCAACCTCGGCCTGGGTCAGGCCGCCGGCATAGTGCAGCCAGGCCGCCCGCGTCGCCATGCTGGTCTCGTCATCCCGAATGCCTGCCCCACCGATGATCGTCATTGTCTCCACCCGCGTCTCTTGTTGCGCTGCATGATATTTTTTGCACCGCGTGATATTTTTATCCGCTTATGAAAGAAATTTCATGACCTGAAAAAAATGTCAAGAGCGATCGACAAAGCGACCGTTCACGTTTGTGGAGGAGAGCGGATGGAAGCGCGCTGCCGCACGACAGTGGGGCAGCGAAGAGCCGGCGAGGAAAAAGACTTTGAATGGACGCGCTGACGGTCCGCGTCCCTTACCGGCGTGGCGGCCGGAGGTGCTAGAGCGCGCCCGCTATTGCCCGAGGTTTCTCAGATAGAGCGACAGCAATTGCGTCTGCGAGGAGATGCCGAGCTTGCGGTAGACGTTGCGGCGGTGGACCTTCACCGTGCCGGTGGAGATGCCAAGCCTGAGGCCGATCGATTCCGACGAATGGCCCTGCAGCACCAGTTCGATGATCGCGGATTCCCGTTCCGTCAGGTTCAGATGCTGCCAGACGCCATCGGCCGGCGGATGCGTCGCCTTGCGGCGGCTGCGGCCGTTTTTCGCCAGCGCCGCATCGAATTGCCGGCCGAGACCCGCCCAGTGGTGGCGCACGAGGCCGGAGACCAAGGGCTCGACCTTCTTCAGCAGCGCAAACTCCGCCGCGCTGAACGGTCCCGTCGCCTCGCGCCGCATCAAGGAGAGCACGACGGTGATCTGCTCGTCGAGCGGCACGAAGAAGCCGACCTCCTCGGCAAGCCCCGTCTGCACGTAATAGGTGCGGTAGTATTCCGACGAGAAGAACCGGTCGGGCGCGAGCTCGCGCATCCGCCAGACGCCGGGCTTGCCCTGCGACGCCGCATGGTAGAACGGATCGAGCAGATAAGGCCCCGCCTGGTAGAGGCTGACGAAGAGCACATGGTCCTTGGCGTTGAAGGTGCTGTAGAGATCGATCGGCCGTTCCTTGCCGCGATAGGCGAAGACGACGACATAGTCGAAAGTCATCAGCATCGACATCAACCGCCGATAGGTGGTGCCGACGGCCTCGTCTTCCAGCGGCGCGCCCGTCACCAGCGGCGCCATGACCTGAAAAAGTCCTTCGAGATCGACGCTCAAACCGCTCCCCCGGTCAATGCCTGCCGCTTCAGGGGTATACTCCTCACACAGAGCTTCTCACGTTGAAATACCTCTCTCGGGGTATATACCGGCAGGCCACGCGGTGACTAGGCTGCGTGTCAATGACGGTGGAGTGCCGGGACGGGAGATTCCTGGCGACATCCGATAACAACCGCAGGGAACAGACGTGACATCCGCTTCGACGAACGACATCGAATTCCGTTCGGTCGCCAAACGCTATGGCGCCGTGACGGCCGTATCGGACATCAATCTCGAGGTGCCGCGCGGCGCCTTCATGGCGCTGCTGGGCCCCTCCGGCTGCGGCAAGACCACGTGTCTGCGCATGATCGGCGGCTTCGAGCAGCCGAGCGAGGGCACGGTCTTCATCAGCGGCGAGCCGATGAACGGCGTGGCCGCCTACCGCCGCCCGGTCAACATGGTGTTCCAGCACTATGCGCTGTTCCCGCACCTCGACGTCGAGCAGAACGTCTCCTACGGCTTGAGGCAGATGCGGCCGCGCATCGCCGCCGGCGAGATCACCCGGCGCGCCCAGGAATCGCTGGAAATGGTGCGGCTCGGCGGCTTCGGCAAGCGTCGCATCCACGAAATGTCCGGCGGCCAGCAGCAGCGCGTGGCGCTTGCCCGCGCCATCGTCAACAAGCCGAAGGTGCTGCTGCTCGACGAGCCCTTGGCGGCCCTCGACAAGAAGCTGCGCACCGCCATGCAGATCGAGCTGCAGACGCTGCAGCGCGATCTCGGCATTACCTTCGTGCTCGTCACCCACGACCAGGAGGAAGCGCTGTCGATGAGCGATTTCGTCTGCGTCATGAATGCCGGTCGCATCGTCCAGGTCGGGCCGCCGCAGGAAATCTACGACCGCCCGGCGAGCCTCTTCGTCGCCGATTTCGTCGGCAAGACCAACCGGATCTCCGCCACCGTCGACGGCAATGCCTCGGTCCAGTTTGCCAACGGCGCCCGCTTCGCCGCCCCGGCGGTCAACGGCACGAGGGGCGCTGCCATGGTGGCCTTGCGGCCGGAGGCGATCCACCTGACGCGCAATGGCGCCGCCAACGCAGACACGCTCGCCGGCACCGTCACGCACCGCATCTTCCTGGGGTCGGCAGTCGAATATTCCGTTGCGGTCGACGGGCTCGGCGACTTCCTGGTGACCGCCGACCGCCGCACGCTCGGCGACGGCGAGCTCGTCGAACCCGGTGAAAAGGTCGGCCTCGCCTTCGATCCGAATGCGCTGCACGTCTTTCCAGCCTGAAATCTCTTGCCGCCTAAGACCGGCGGCACCTTCGCATGTACGTCAAACGATAAAGGGAACAGCGTCATGAGCAAATGGTACAGAGAAAATGCCCCTATCACCGCCGATCAGCTCGCCGACGAACTGATGCGCCTGAAGCGCGGCTCGGTCACCCGCCGCCACTTCCTCGGCGTGACCGGCCTCGGGCTTGCGACCGCGGTGCTCGCGCGCCAGCCGGGCCTCTTCAACTCCACCGCCTTTGCCGGCGACCTCGGCACGCAGATGTCGATCGCCACCTGGCCGAACTACCATGACCCTGCGACCTTCGAGGCCTTCCAGGCGACAACCGGCGTTGCCGTCGAGGTCAACGTCTTCGGCTCGAACGAGGAGATGCTGGCGAAATTGCAGGCCGGCGGCACCGGCTGGGACCTCTTCGTTCCCACCAACTACACGATCTCGACCTATGTGAAGCTTGGCCTCATCGACGAGCTCGATCTTTCCAAGCTGCCGAACTACGACGCCTCCACCGAGACGGCCCGCTTCACCAACGAAGGCATCGTCGATGGCAAGACCTATGCCGTGCCGAAGAACTGGGGCACGACCGGCATCGCGGTCAACTCCGGCAAGATCAAGAAGCCGGTGACCAGCTGGAAGGACTTTTTCGAGATCGCCATGACCGAGGCCGACGGCCGCGCCATGGTCCACGACTACCAGCTCACCACCATCGGCAATGCGCTGGTCTCGCTCGGCTACTCCTTCAATTCGATCAAGCCGGAGGAACTCGCCAAGGCCGAGGAACTGCTGATCAAGGTGAAGCCGCATCTCTACGCCATCAACAGCGACTACCAGCCGTCGATGCGCGCCACCGATGCCTGGATGACCATGTGCTGGACCAATGACGGCGCCCAGCTCAACCGCGACATGCCGGAAATCCAGTTCACGCTCGGCAAGGACGGCGGCGAGATCTGGTCGGATTTCTACGCAATCCCGAAAAGCGCCGCCAACAAGGCGGCCGGTTACGCGCTGCTCAACTACCTGATGACGCCGGAAAACGCCGTCAAGGAACACATCGCCAACGGCGCACCGACCACCGACAGCCGCGTTCTGAAGCTGCTGCCGGCCGACGTCACCGGCAACAAGATCGTCTATCCGGACGAGGCAGCGCTGACGCCGCTCGAATTCGGCGCCGCCGTCACCCTCACCGACCCCGGCCGCGCCGAGCTGATGGCGCGCTTCAAGTCGGCCTGATCTGCCATCCGACTGTCCCACGCGGAAAGGGAGCCCCATCATCGGCGCGGTGAGGAGAACGCCCCTCATCCGCCTGCCGGCACCTTCTCCCCGTTCTGACGGGGAGAAGGGACAAGCGGCAAGCCCCTCGCTCCCATCTCCCGCTTGGCATGCATGGAGACGAGCGGGAGCAACGAGTCCCCTTCGCCCCGCCTGCGGGGAGAAGGGCCGGCAGGCGGATGAGGGGCCCTTCCCTTGCCGCGCGGGCCGAATTGCCATTGAAACTCAACGGATCCATTTTCATGACCGCGGCAACGAACACGAAGAGAAACCTGGTGACGGCGGCGCTGGTGGCGCCGGCTGCCGCCTGGCTGATGATCTTCCTCGTGCTGCCCTTCATCGCCATGCTGGTCTTCGCCTTTGGCGAACGCGCACCGGAAGGCGGCTATCAGGCGGCCTTCACCTTTGCCCAGTTCGCCAACCTGCCGACGCGGGCGGCGGCTTTCTGGAACACGCTGATTCTCGCGCCGATCGGTGCGCTCGCCTGCCTGCTGATCGCCTATCCGGTTGCCTATTACCTCGCGGTCAAGGCGAACCCGCGCTACCGGCTGATCCTCGTCTCACTCGTCGTCGTACCCTTCTGGACCAGCCTCTTGGTGCGCACCTATGCCTGGATGTACATCCTCGGCTCGCGCGGCATCCCGAACCTCTTGTCGATGATCGGCATCGAGGACGTGAGAATGCTGAACACGCCGGGCGCCGTCCTGCTCGGCATCGTCTACGGCTACCTGCCGCTGATGATCATGCCGATCTATGTCAGCCTCGAAAAACTCGACCGCCGCCTGCTCGAAGCCTCCGCCGACCTCGGCGCCAAGCCGGTCTCGACCTTCTTCGGCGTCACGCTGCCCCTGTCGCTGCCGGGCGTGATGACCGGCGTGGCGCTGGTGACGATCCTGCTGCTCGGCGAATATCTGATCCCGCAGCTCTTGGGCGGCGGCAAGGTGTTCTTCATCGGCAATGCGCTGGTCGATCTCTTCCTGCAATCGCGCAACTGGCCCTTCGGCTCGGCGATCGCCGTCACACTCGTTGCCGTCGTCGTCGTGGTGCTGATGGTAGCGATGCGCATCGCCTTCCGCGTCGCCGGCACAAGACAGGTGGATCTCGTCTGATGCGCGCCTTCATCTCTTCCGTCTACCTCTTTCTCTACGCGCCGATCGCGCTCGTCGTGCTGTTCTCCTTCAATGCGGGGCGCAATGCGAGCGAGTTCACCGGGTTTTCGACCGCCTGGTACGGCAAGGCGCTGACCAACACCTTCCTCGTCTCGGCGCTGCAGAACAGCCTGATGATCGCCTTCACCAGCGCCACGCTCGCGGCGGTCTTCGGCACCATGGCCGCACTCGGCATGGAGCGGCTGGCGCCGCGCAACCGGGCGATCTTCGACGCGCTCTTTGCCGCAGCCATCGTCGTGCCCGGCGTCGTCATCGGCATCGCGACGCTGGTGGCGCTCGTCGCCGTCTTCTCCTTCGTCAATCCGGCGCTGGCAGCGATCTGGCCGGGCGAGCAGCCGCCGCAGCTCGGGCTCGGCTACGGTTCGATCATCACCGCCCACGGCCTGTTCTCGATGGCGCTGGTGACGATGATCGTGAAGGCCCGCATCGCCAGCCTCGGCCGCGATATCGTCGAGGCCTCGAGCGACCTCTACGCGACACCGCTCACCACCTTCCGGCTGATCGTGCTGCCGCAGATCCTGCCGTCGATCCTTGCGGGCTTCCTCTTGGCCTTCACCTTCTCCTTCGACGATTTCATCATCGCCTTCTTCGTCGCGGGCTCGAAGACCACCCTGCCGATCTACGTCTTCGCCTCGATCCGCCGCGGCGTGACGCCCGAGATCAACGCGATCGCGACGCTGGTCCTCGTCGCCTCGCTGCTTCTGATCCTGACCGCCCGCATCCTGATGCGGGAGAAGAAAACGAAATCCGGGGAGTGAAACCATGATCCTGAAAGACCGGGTCGCGATCGTGACCGGAGCCGGCTCCGGGATCGGCCAGGCGGGTGCCTCAATCATGGCGCGCGAAGGCGCCCATGTCGTCGTCGTCGATCGCAGCCTTGCGGCCGCCAGCGCCACCGTCGATGGCATTGCCGTAACGGGCGGCAGCGCCGAGGCGCTCGCCATCGACGTGACGGATGATGCAGCCCTCGCCGATGGCATCGCCGATATCCTCTACCGCCACGGCCGCATCGACATCCTGCACAACCATGCCGGCGCGCAGGTTGCGGGCGATCTGGAACAGGTCGAGATCCCGGGCTTCGACCGCTCCTGGAACCTCAACGTGCGCGCCCATTTCATGGCCGCACGCCTCGTCATGCCGTCGATGCGGGCCGCCGGCCGCGGCGTCATCGTCAACACCTCCTCCTCCTCAGGCGTGCTCTACGACCGCGAGATGATCGCCTATACCACGACCAAACACGCCGTCATCGCTATGACCAAGCAGATGGCCGGCGACTACGCCCGCCACGGCATCCGCGTCAACGCGCTCTGCCCGGGCTGGGTGGATACGCCCTTCAACGAGCCCTTCATCGCCCAGATGGGCGGCCGCGGCGCGATCGAAGCCTATATCCGCGAAAAGGTGCCACTCGGCCGCTGGGCAAGCGTCGACGAGATCGCCGAGTCGATCCTCTTCCTCGTCTCCGACCGCTCCTCCTACATGACCGGCCAGATCCTCGTGGTGGATGGCGGCGAGACGGTGGTGTGAAGGTCAGGCGTCGAGGGATAGCCAGCGCAGTTCTGCCACTCCGGGTGCTGACGAGCACAGGGATGAGGTTTGCGTGTGTGGCAGAATGCCGTCACGCCCCGGGAACGATACCCCGGCACGCCCAGGCCACCGACGCGAAGGACCGCGGGCCATCCGGCTGGCCGGCTTCGTAGGCGGCCCTCACGGCCGCGTCGACCTTCGCCCGCAGCGCCGGATCCAATGAGCCGACATATTTGCCGAGTGGTCCCTCGCCCGCAGCGATCGGCTGCCAAAAATCCTCGAAGGTCTGATAGTCCATCCGGATCAGGAGCGAGGTCTGCTCGACGTCCACGAGTCCATGCGCCTCAAAACTCTGCTTCATCTCGCCCGGCCGCATCATCGGCTGGAAACAATAGCGGCTGCGGACCTGAGCTGCCCTTTCATCCAGCATCGCGACCGTATCGAGCACCATCCGCATGCCCGACATACCGCCGAGATGATCCCATACCGTAGCGGCGACCACGCCGCCCGGCCGCACGACACGGCGCATTTCGGCAACGGCCTTGCCGGCCTCCGGCACGAAATGCAGAACCAGAAGTGCCAGCGCCCGATCAAAATAGCCCTCCGGAAATGGCAGGTCGCAGGCATCAGCCTGCCGGATGTGGACCCTGGGATCGGTGTTACGCTGGGTCGCTGCCTCGACGAAGACAGGCGAAAAGTCGATTGCGGCAATCTCGCTGAGATTGGCCGCATGCGGCAATGCAAAAGTCAGACTGCCGGTGCCGCAGCCGACATCCAGCACCCGCTCACCGTCGGCAACGCCTGCGAAATCAATGAAGAGCGGCGCAAGCTGCCGGCTCCATCGCCCCATCAGTTGCTCGTAACCATCAGCACTCTGCACATTGAAGCTCGATGTCATGATCGCCTCCGGGCAGTGAGGCGTGCATTGTAACGTGGGGCAGGCGCGACACCAAGATACCGGCGTACCGCTTGAGCGCCGTAGCAACGGTGGGAGCAACAGTTGTCAGATCGCCTGCAAGGTCAGGAAGGTTGAGGCGTCGGAAACGGGTTACTCGGGATTTGTTGCAACAATTCCGCCAATCGTTGCTGCCAATGCGGATTGCGCTGTCTGAGCGGCTCTAAAGCGTCGCCTGACGCGTTCTCCATTTCGCTCATCAACGCGCACGATGATCGAGCCTCTGCAAGACGCCCAGCCGCCGCATAACAGCAGGCCAGCGTTTCATGGACCGGCCGCCATGCGGGGCGCACTTTTTGGGCCCTCACGGCAGCAGCGAGCGCGTTGGTTCCGTCGCCTGCAAACAAGTGGGCGAGCGCCAGAAAATTCAGCCAAACGAAGTTCTGCGGGTCGTTGGCGTTCAACATCAGACCGTGTTCCAGCGGCGCTATGGCACCAGACGCGCTCCCCCTAAACAGCTCCGCCATTCCCAGGACAAGGTGGCCAAGGGCGAAACTCGGACTGATCTCGATCGCCCTTTCGGCGGCAAGGACCGCCTGCTCAGGCGCATTCGCATACGCGCTGCAGATCGCCAGCGCATAGTGTGTGTACGGGTTCTTTTCGTCGAGCCGAACTGCCGCCAAGGCGGCGTCCAAACCCTCCTTGATGTCATCGGAAGGACGCTCGCTCCACCCGTAGGCGACGATGCCTGCGCTCACGCGACCAAGCCAGAGATGCGCTTCGGCAAGTTCGGGGTCAAGCCGACACGCCTCCCTGAACAGCTCTCGTGCAATCAGGTGGGTCTGCCGGCCAACCTGGTGGAAATACCAGGTCCCCTGCCGCACGATCTCCCACGCCGTCAAGTTCCCCGTGTGCCGCGCCGACGAGGGGAATGATGCCGTCTTCAACAGTTCCGGTTCAATCGCACCTGCAACCCTCTCTGCGATGGCGTCTTGAACTGCGAATGCCTCTTCCATTTCCAGGTCATACCGTTCGGCCCACACTTGGCTGGCCGAGGTGGTTTCGACCAGTTGCGTGGAGACCCGAAGACGGCCGCCGGAGCGGCGCACGCTTCCTTCGAGCACGTAATCGACACCCAGGTCTCGGCCCACCTGCTTGGCACTCACCGACTTGTGCTTGTAGACGAAACTTGAATTGCGCCCGATGACCCGAAACCACCGAAATCTCGTGAGCGCGGTGATCACGTCTTCGGTGATACCATCGACCAGATACGACTGTTGCGTGTCACTGCTCAAATTTGCAAACGGTAGGACCACGATCGATGGTCTGCCTGGGTTCGCGGGCGAACCTGGCAACGCAGGCGGCGCATCAGCGGCAACCGCATGCAGGCTTTTCACCCGGGCGGCAAAACGATACCCCGCACGCGGCACGGTGGCGATCCATTCGTTCCCCTCCGGTTGCGGGCCCAGCATCTTGCGCAAGGCAGCGATCTGAACCGAGAGATTGCTCTCCTCAACGATAGCCCCCGGCCAGGCTGCCTCCATCAGCGCGGACTTGCTCACGACCTGCATCGACGCTCGCACCAGCGCGTGCAACAGCAACAGGCCCTTATGGCCAGTTGCGACCCGCCGCCCTTCACACGTCAGGGCGCCGCGCTGCATGTCGAGGATGAATGTCCCGAACGCGAACAGTTGCGGCTCGACGCGATCGGCCACGACATCTTCGGAATATTTCGGAACTTTTCGCCCTTCCATTCAGGACTCCAGCCGGTCTTCTTGCGATCCTTTGCGTAGGTCGACCAGACTACCACAGAGGAGACCGAAACATGACGATTTCAAAAGAACGAACCGACGCGCGTCCAGGCTTCTCGCAGGGCAAGGCCCTCGTGTCCAAAGGGGACGCCGGTTACCGCGCTGAACAGGGGCCCGATTACCTGCCCGGCATTAGTGCGGAGTCGGTTGGCTCCACGACACTGTGGCTCGGTATTGCGACGATCCCGCCTGGAAAGCGCACCAAGGCGCATGTGCATGAGCGCCACGAGACTGCCTTCTACATGTTGAGCGGTGAAGAGTTGGAACTATGGAGTGGCGATCAACTCCAGCACCGGGATGTGATGCACCCAGGAGATTATCTGTACATCCCTGCCAACGTGTTGCACGTAGCCGTCAATCGAGGTGCCCAGCCAGCCGTTTTTGTCGGGGCGCGCAACGAGCCAACCGCGCAGGAGAGCGTTGTTCTCTATCCTGAAATGGATTCCAGAGTGCCGTGACAGGTGTGAGACAGCTTGGCAAAGCCGCAGGTCCTCACACCTTCACGTGCCCGATGCCCTTGGCGGCGATCTCCTCCAAACTCTCGTCATACCCCGCATCGGCATAGCGGATGACGCCGAGCGCGGTGTCGTTGGTGAGCGCATGGTCGAGCCGCTCGTCGGCGGCCTTTGTGCCATCGGCAACGACCGTCACGCCGCAGCTCGTCATGTAGCCGGCATAGCCGCCGCCGCCGGAATGCACGACGACGAGATCGGCCATCGACGAGCAGAGCAGCATGGCGTCGAGAAGCGGCCAATCGGCGATCGCGTCCGAGCCGTCCTTCATCCGCTCGGTCATAATGTTGGGGTGCGCCATGGCGCCGGCGTCGAGGTGGTCGCGGGAAAACGCAACCGGCCCCTCGAGCTCGCCGGATGCCACCAGCTCGTTGACGCGCCGTGCCAGCGCCGTGCGTTCGCCATGGCCGAGCCAGGCAATGCGCGCCGGCAGCCCCTCAAACGGGATATGCTGCCGCGCCAGCCTGATCCAGTTGGTGATGATCCTGTTGTCCGGGAACATTTCCAAGAGCAGATCGTCGATGCGGGCGATGTCACTCTCTTCGCCTGACAATGCCATCCAGCGGAACGGGCCGATGGCGCGAGCAAAGAGCGGGCGCAGATAGGCTTCGGTGAAGATCGGGATGTCGAAGGCATTGGCGACGCCACCCTCGCGCGCCTGGGTGCGGATGAGGTTGCCGTTGTCGAAGACTTCCGCGCCCTTTTTCTGGAAGTCGAGCATCGCCTTCACATGCTCGACGATCGAGGCGCGGCTTGCCGCCATCAATTGCCCCTGGCCGTCGTCGCGCAGCGATTTCACCTGATCGAGGCTCATGCCCTTCGGCACGTAGCCGTAGACGAGATCATGCGCCGAGGTCTGGTCGGTGACGACGTCAGGCACGATGCCGCGCCGGGCGATCTCCGGATAGATCTCCGCGGCATTGCCGACGAGGCCGACGGAGAGCGCCCGCTTCTCTTTCACCGCCGCGTCGATCATCGAGAGCGCCGCGTCGAGATCGGGCGCGATCTCCTGGAGATAGCCGATCTCCCGGCGCTTCTTCCCCCGTTCCGCATCGATGTCGACACAGAGGATCGCCGCCCCCGCCATGCGGCCCGCAAGTGGCTGCGCGCCTCCCATGCCGCCAAGCCCCGCCGTCAGCACGAAGCGGCCGGAGAGATCGCCGCCGAAACGGCGCTCGGCAATGCGCATGAAGATCTCGTAGGTGCCCTGGATCACGCCCTGACTGCCGATATATTGCCAGGCGCCGGCCGTCAGCCCGCCCCAGCAAATCAGGCCCTTGCGCTGAAGCTCGTAGAAAACCTCGGCCTTTGCCCATTGCCCGACGATGTTGCAATTGGCCATGATGACGAGCGGCGCCTTGGCATGGGTCTTCAAGAGGCCGACCGGTTTGCCCGACTGGATGATGAGCGTCTGGTCCTCGTCCATTTCGGTGAGCGTCCTGACGATGGCGCGATGCGCCGGCCAGTTGCGCGCCGCCTTGCCAAGCGCGGCATAGACGACGAGATTGTCGGGATCCTCGCCGACCGAAAGCACGTTTTCGAGGAGCCGCAGCAGCGCTTCCTGCCGCCAGCCCTTGGCGCGCAGCTCCGGCCCGCCGGGGATCGGAAAACCAGGATGACGGGGATTGGCCTTGGGCATCGTCTCGTTCCTCTTTGTCGTCTCGGCGGGGTCGTTGTCCACACTCATTCATGGCGGCGAGAGGTCGCTGCTCCCTCTCTCACGGTGGCAAAGATGGCTGCCCTTCACTTGTGATGGCGAAGTTGGCTGCCCCTCAATGCTCAGGGCGGAAACTCGCCCCCTTTATTTCGGCGGCAGCGTCTCCACGAAAGCAATCGCGCCATCGATCAGGCGCCGACGGAGCGCATCGTCGCCATAGGCATCGGCTCCTACGCGTACCCAGCCGTGCATCGCCCGCCCGTTCATCACCATCAGCTCGATATCGGGGAGCCCAGCCGTCATTGCCCTTGCCGAGCCTGACGAGCAGCGAGCCCTCACGTGCGCCGAGGAGCAGGTTGCCATGAAGCAGATAAGCCCAGCCGCCGAACATTGCCTTCTCCGAAAGCCCGGATCGGTCGCCGAGTTCTTCCCGGATCAGTTCCTCCAGTCCTGCATCGCGCGCCATGACATCGCTCCCATCAATTTCCGGAAAGCGCGTAACGGGCGAGCTCGATGCCCATCGCCTTTTCGACCGACGGATAGACCGTTGGGTCGAGCACGCTGGAGGACAGCGGGATCACCGTTTTCGGCACATGCAGCACGAAGATCTTCATGCCGACTTGAAGCTGCCCGACACTTAAGGGCTCACCCTCCGGCGACAGCGTGGTGATGACGTCGGGGAAGGTTGCCAGCCGCCGGCCTTCCGCAGAGTCAACCGCCATATATTCGTTCATCACGTGCAATACCGTGGAGTCGGCGCCCTTCCCCAGCGTCACCGTGCCGATGTCGAAGGCTTCCTTGGTATAGACGACCGATTTGTCGGTGATCGTGCCTTCGGCAAGGATTGCGCCATTGGTGGTCTTGACGATCGCATCGATCACCGCACTGCCGCCCTTCGCTTCGGCCGCGATGATCGCCTCGCCGAGCTTGAGCGCCAGCGAGATGCCGCCGAGCGCCGCATTGGCCTTCACATAGGACGCCCGGACCGGATTGCGGCAGGAGGCAATGAAGCCGCCGGACATGTCCGAGGCGGTGCGCAGGACAGGTGAGACCTTGGCGGTGGCGCCGCGCACCACAAGCTCGATGTAGCGGTTTTCCTCGCGGTTTCCGCCAACGGCCGTCTGGATCATCGGTTCCGGAGATCCGGCAAGGCCGATCGAGCCCATGTCGCCGGTCGGGTGCGCGCGGATATCGCCGACCGCGTCGACCACCTTGGTGCCGAGGATCGCCGAAGGCAGCCAGCCGTTCAGCGTCGAGGACTTGCCGTTCTGGCCGATGATCAGGCCCGAAAGCTTCTCGCCAAGTGCCTCCTGCAGCAGTTGCACGGCCTTGACGTAGTCGACGCCGCGCATTTCCCAGGGCGTGGTCGAGGCGGGCGCACCGATCGCGGCCGCCGTCGCCACCCAGTCGTTGGCGTCGAGTTCGTCGATCGAGACGAGCTCAGGCTTGCCGATCGAGACCGCGGCGTATCCCAGCATGCGGCCATGATCGGCCCAGCCGCCGCCGCCCGCCGCATAGACGGAACCGCCCTTGACCGCCGCCTCGACGTCCTTCTCCTTCAGTATCCGGCCCATCTCACACCTTCTCCTGCAGTTTCTTGTCGAGCCTCTTCACCGCATCGAAGAGCACGGCGGCGCCAAGCGCGATATCGTCGTTTTCGGCCCATTCCTCCGGCGCATGCGAGCGCCCGCCGAGGCACGGAATGAAGATCATCGCCGAGCGGGTGATGCGCCCCATCCAGGCGGTGTCGTGGCCGGCGCCGGACGCCATGCGCCGGTGCTTGGCACCAATCGCGTCGCAGCTTTCTTCGAGCGTCGACAGCAACAGCGCATCGCCCGGCGTCGGGTGGTTGTCGGAAATCACATTGGCAGGCGCGATCACAACGCCCGATGCCGCGGCAACGCCCTGGCAAAGCGGCCCGAGCGCGGCGAGGAACCGCTCCATCTGCGGGCGCAGCTCGGCGCGCGCATCGATCAGCAGCCGCGCGCGGGACGGCACCACGTTGGCGGCATTCGGCTCGATCGAGAACTCGCCGACCGTGGCCGTGAAATGCCCCTCGCCTCCGGAAAATTCCGTCGCCAGTTTCTCGATCTCCAGCACCAGCCGGGAGGCCGCGACCAGCGCATCGCGGCGATGCCCCATCGGCGTCGTGCCGGCATGGTCGGCCTGTCCCTCGACGATGATCTCGATGCGGGTGATTCCGGAGATGGCGGTGACGACGCCCACATCGAGCCGCCCGGCTTCCAGCACCGGACCCTGCTCGATGTGCAGTTCCAGGAAGGCCTTGATGTCGGAGCGCTTCGAGCCCGAAAGGCGGGAGGGATCACCACCCACTTCGACGATGCCCTGCCGCAGGCTCAAGTCTCCCTGCGTGCGGCTCAGCCAGCCATCCGGCAGCACCCCGGCCATGCCGCGGCTGCCGACGCAGGAGACGCCGAAGATCGATACCTCCTCGGCCAGGAAATCGACGATCTCCAGATCATGGTCGAGCTCGATGCCGTTGTCCGTGAGCGCCCGCGCCACTTCGAGCGCTGCCGCCACGCCGGCGATGCCGTCGAAACGGCCGCCATCCGGCACCGTATCGGAATGGGAGCCGACAAGGATGGTGCCGAGCGCCGATTTGCGCCCCTTGCGCCGGCCGATCAGATTGCCGGCGGCATCGATCCGTGTTTCGAGGCCAGCCGCACGAAAACGTCTATCGAGAAAGGCGCGGCCTTCGAGGAACAGCGGCGTGAAGGCGCGGCGCGTATGGGGCCGGTCCGGCTCGGTGATGCCGGCCAGCCCGTTGACGATGCCGGCGATCCGGCCGGCATTGACAGGCAGGTTGATGCGGGGCGTCATCATCGCGCCTCCTGGAGCACCAAGGTCGCAAGCGGCCGGACGAACTGGCCGGTGCCCGGCTCGGCCAGCACCGCGCGACCATCAAAGACAAGCTGCCCCCGGAGATAGGTCGCAGCCACCCGCCAGGGCAGGCTCATGCCGTTATAGGGCGACCAGCCGACGACGTTATGACCGCTTGCGGCGGCGTCATAGATATAGGGCTCCGGCGTCATGACGATGATATCGGCGTCCTTGCCGGCCTCCAGAGCCCCCTTCTGGTGATCGATACGGAAATGCCGCGCCGGGTTGAGCGCCATCAGTTCGGCCGCCCGCGTCAGCGGAATGCCGCGCTCCAGCGCCCCCATGACGAAGAGCGGCACCATGACTTCCAGCCCCGGCACGCCCGACGCGTTGGCCAGCATGTCCGGATTGGTCTTGCGGTCTTCCGACCAGCTCACGTGATCGGTCGAAACCATCGTCACCCTGCCATCGGCCACGTGCCGCCAGAGCTTCTCCACCTCGGCGCGCGGCCGGATCGGCGGGTTGATCTTCGCCTTGCCGCCGAGACGGCGAACGTCGTTCTCCTCGTCGAGCGTCAGGTAATGGATGCAGCACTCGATCGTCGCGGCGTGACCCTGCGCGCGGTAGGCGGCGGCGATCTCGTAGCCGCGCCCGAGCGAGCAATGCACCACATGCGCCGGACATCCCGTGGCCGCGCCGGTCTCGTAGATCTGGTTGGTGGCAAGCAGTTCCGTCAGCGGCGGACGCGACAGGCCATGGGCGCGATAGTCGGTGATCCCGGCCGCCTTCACCTTGTCGATCGCGGCACGCACCGCCTCGTCGTCCTCGTTGTGCACCCCGGCGGCGAGCCCGGTCGGCGCGATCGCGCGGAAGCAGTCTTCGAGAAGGGCGGCCGGAATGCGGGGAAAGCGCTTCGGATCGGTGCCGAAGGTGGAGAACTTGAACGCGGCAACGCCCGCTTCCACCATTTCGCCGATCCGCGCCGGCCCGTCCTCCGGGTCAACGGTGCCATAAAGGGCGAAATCGACGCGCGCCTGTGGGCCTGCATGGTCGATCTTGCGGCGCACGGCCTCGGCGGAGCAGACGAGATTGCCCTCGTCATAGGGCATGTCGACGATCGTCGTGACACCGCCGGCGGCAGCCGAGCGCGTCGACCAGACGAAATCCTCCTGGTTCTTCTGCGACAGCGAATGCACCTGCGCGTCGACGGCGCCGGGCAGGATCAAGGCATTGCCGAGATCATGCCGCTCGCGTGCCGCCGGTGCCGCGCCCTGGCCGACATGCACGACCTTGCCGTCGCGTACCGCCACATGGCCGGCCTCAACGATCCTGTGCGGAAGAACAACGGTGCCTTTCAGAACGAGATCGAAATCGGACATGCTGTTCTCCCAATTGGATCAGTCTTCGATCACTTGCCGAGCGCGAAGAAGTCGTCGAACTCCGGCATCGGCGCGGTGGCGACGAAGGAGCGCAAGAGATCGTGACAGGTGAAGGCCTCCTGTAGCGCCTCGATCTCCTTCGAAAGCGGCCGGTCCTTGAGATAGATCGCGGTGACCGACCGGGTCTGGTCATAAGCGCGCTTGACGATCCCTTGGGGCTGGTCGCCGACGAGGTCGATCGCCTGCGCCGACAGCATCGCCTCGATCGCGGCAAGCTGGCGGAGATCCCGCACCTGCGTTTCCATGCGCTCGACGATCAGCGGCAGGAAGGTCGCTTCCTCTTCGAGCCCGCCAGCCACAACGATCGACTGCGCCGAGAGCGGCACGGCGAGCGACTGCACGCGCATGTAGAGCTCGACCGCGAGCTTCATCAGCGGGCCGAGCCCGGTCGCCACTTCGCCGGGCGCCACCAGATTGACCGAGAGATTGCGGCGGCCGCCATTCGACAGGAGGATGCAGCGGTTCAGCACGTTGCGCGCCACATGGGAAAAGGCGATCTGCGCCGCTTCGATATAGAGCGTCGTCGTCAAAGGCAGCGATGCGCCGGAAGAATGGACCTGGCCACCGAGCACGACGGGATTGTCGTCGGAAAGATAGGTCTGCTCCACCAGCCGGCCGGCGGCGACCAATAGCGTATCGACCACGGCGCCGAAGACCTGAGCCGTCATGCGCAGGCTCAACGGGTCGTGGATCGCCGTCGGCACCGGCCAGTCGGAGATGCCGGATTGGCCATAGAGCCAGGAGCCGACCAATGCCTCGCCGCGGGTCGAAAGCGTCGCCGCCACCCGCCATGGATCGGCGGACGCACCGAGCGCCAGCGACGACATCACGCCGGTAACGAGCAGTACCCGGATCGCGGCGGCAGCCTCGCGCAGCACGTCGGCGGCCGCGGCAAAGGCGATGGCGTTGACGCTGAGCGCTGCCAGCGCGTCGCGCGGTTGCATGACAAACGGTTCCAGGCCGGCCTCGGCAAGCGCCGTCTCTGCCGAGACGAGACGCCCCTGATAATAGGCCTCGCCGACGCCGGTCAGCACCGAGGCGATCTGCCCCATCAGGCCGATGTCGGCACAGCCCATCGAACCATGGCGGCGCACGGCCGGAATGATGTCGTGCTCGGAGAGCGCCAGGAAAGCCCGGATCAACTCCGGGCTGCAACCGGTATGGCCGCGCATCGCGGTATTGACGCGGATGGCGATCGCCATCCGCACGATTGCCGGCGCGAAGAACTCGCCCGTGCCGAAGTGGTGCGCGCGCACCAGCGAATTGTTGAACTCCGCAAGATCACCGGCGGTCCAGAGCCGGTCCTTCATCGAGCCGACGCCGGTGTTGGAGCCATAGACGGGAAGCCCCATTGCGATGCGGTCGGCGATCACCTTGTGGGCTGCGGCCACGCGCTCCATGCCGCCGTCGTCCGCCACCGGCCTCACCCTTCCCGCCCCGATATCCTCGAGTGTCGCGAAGTCCAGCGGTTTCCCGCAGAGAACGATGGTTTTGACCTGATGCAGCATGCCGACACGAACCTTTCCGCGCGGCGCGCCTCGACATCGAGGCTGCGCGCGGATGCCTGGATTTTCACGCAACCGCCGCTCGCAAGCGCCCGGCTGCTTCATGCATGCTATGCGCTTATCGCCCGCTCGTGCTATATCCCAAATCTCGAACGGGCGATGCCGAATCATGAACACAGCATCGGCGCATGCGGCTGCACGTGATCGATTCTAAAGGTAGAGCGGGATGCGGACCGAAAACCGCGCACAGATTTCCTCATCCCGCGCGAGAAGGACCATCGAATGGACCTGGCAACGATCGTAATCGTCGATGCGGTGCTTAGCGAAGGCGGCATTCGCGCCGCTGCCGCCCGCTGCAGCCGGGCACCCTCAAGCGTCAGCGCCGCGGTCAAGAGGTTCGAGCAGGCGCTCTCCATGCCGCTTTTCCGGCGGGAGGAGAGCGTAATCGTGCTGACGCTGGAGGCCCGCGCCCGCGCGCCTGCTGTCCGCGAGGCGACGGCGAAGATCGCCGTGATCCTCGATGCGGCGGGAAGAGAACCCGCCGACCCCGTGCCGCCGCTCGGCCTCGTCGCGCTCGACCGCTTCGTCCGGATCGCCCGCTCCGGCAGCATCCGCGCCACGGCAAAGGCGCTCGGCCTCGGCCAGCCGCAATTGACCCGGCAGATCGCCGATCTCGAACGCCACCTCGGCTGCCGCCTGTTCGAGCGCTCCCACAGCGGCATCCTCTGCACCGCAACTGCCGAGCGCATCATTCCACTCGTCGAGGCGCTGCTCGACATATGGGCGCGGCTGACGCACGCTTCCGCCGATCGCTTCCGCCGCGATGTCGCCACCTGGCGGCTCGGCGCCGTCATGCCGCTCGGGCCCGAAAGCGAGATCGCCCGCATGCTTGCGAGCCTGACCGCCAACTGGCACCGCACGCGCCCACGTCAGCCGCTGTTCATTTCCAGCACCACGGCCGACGACCTCCTTGCCGGCCTCCGCAGCCGGCGCTTCGATGCCGCCCTGCTCGATCTCGCCGAGATCCCCGCCGATTGCGACGGACGGCGGGTGTCGCAAACACCCTTGGTGCTCGCAGGCCCCGCCGCGGCGCTGTCCGATCTCGGCGGCGACATGCCGCGTCTGCTCGCCACCTGCCCGATTGCCGTGCCCAGCGCAAGGAGCGGCCTGCGCCGCGAGGCCGCCCGCTTTCTCGACGATACGCTCAGCGAGGCGGAGCGGCGGCGCATCACCCTCGTCGAGGTCGACTCCATCCCCGTTATCATCAACCTCGTCGGCGAGCACGGCTATCTCTCGGTACTGCCGGAATCCTCGCTTGCCCGCGTGCACCGCCCGCCCGCCATGATCCGGCTCGGCCCGGCCTACCGGCAGTCTCTGACACTCGTCTGGCCGCGTGGCACTTTTGCCGGCGAGATCGGCGAGTTGATGATTTCGATGATGCGAGCGCCGGCCCAGCCCTCGGAACGGCCGTCCTCGACGGAATCACTTTCCGACCTTTCCTCGCCAAACGCCTGAAACGAATCTGCAAATCACCCTTCTTGAATCATTTCATGAAGTGCGACCTCAAGTCTTCAGCTTCAGCCGTCTGCGGGTTTCGCTCGGGCTTTCGCGATAATGCGCCCGGTAGCTGCGCGAGAAGGAGGACGACGAGTTGAAGCCGGAAATCGCTGCGATATCGGCAAACTCCAGGCGAGTCTCGATCACCTTGCGCCGGGCGGCGTTGAGACGGAGCGCCAGGTAATGCTCGTGCGGCGCGACCCCCATCGTGTCGCGAAAGAGATCCTGCAAGTGGCGCGTGCTGACACCGATGCGGCGGGCGAGCCGCACCAGCGTCAACGGCGCCTCCACCGTTTCCTCCATCAGTTTCACGGCGGCGCCGACGCGCGGATCGAGGATACGCATGTTGCCGATCGCCGGCATCTGCAAGAGGTCGCCGCGGGTGCGCTCCTGCTCGTAGATGAAGAGCCGCGAGACCTCGAGTGCCAAGGAATAACCGTGCGCCCGGCGAATGAGCTCCAGCATCAGGTCAAGCGTCGGCAGCGAACCGCCGGTGGTGATCCGCTTGCCGTCGATGACGAAGCGCTCGCGCACCATCGTCACCTGCGGGTAAGCAGCGGTGAAATCCTCGAAATCCTCCCAGTGGGTGGTCGCCTTGAAATTGTCGAGCAGGCTGGTCTCCGCGAGCAGCCAGGACCCCGATTCGATGCCCGCCATCAGCTCCCGGTGCCGAGCGGTCTGCGAAAGCAGCATCTTCAGTTGCGAGGTGGCGCTGCGCCGCCAGTTGTAGCTCGACAGGATGAAGAGCGGCGAGGTTTCGCGCTGCGGCCGGAACATGCCCGAGACCGGAATGGGTATGCCGCTCTTCGTTTCGATCGGCGCGCCATCGGGACTATAGATCGTCCAGTCGTAGAGCGGCCGCCCGGCGATGCGGTTGGCGGCACGCATCGGCTCGATCACCGAGGCGACAAGGATCAGATTGGTCTCCGGCAGCACCAGGACATCGACGTGCTGCACCTGCGAAACGTTCCGATCCATACCCAAACTTCTCCACCTCGTCACCGATAATGTATAAGATGGAGCCGATAATGAAAAGCAGCGCCGCCTTTCTTGGCTCGTAATGGGCTCAATAAAAGGGAGACAGCAATGCCGCTCAGCATGAACCGCGAGGTATTCATCACCTGCGCCGTCACCGGCTCGGGAGACACCGTTTCAAAGTCCAGCCATGTTCCGATCACGCCGAAACAGATCGCCGAAGCGGCGGTCGAGGCGGCCAAGGCCGGCGCTGCCGTGGTCCATTGCCACGTCCGCGATCCGGAGACCGGAGCGCCTTCCCGCAGGCTCGATCTCTACAAGGAAGTGACCGACCGCATCCGCTCCGCCGATGTCGACATGGTACTGAACCTCACCGCCGGCATGGGCGGCGACCTCGTCTTCGGCAATGTCGAGAGCCCCTTCCCGGTCAACGAGAAGTTCACCGACATGGCCGGCGCCACCGAGCGCGTCGCCCATGTGGCGCAATGTCTGCCGGAAATCTGCACGCTCGACTGCGGCACCATGAACTTCTCGCTTGGCGATTACGTCATGACCAACACGCCGTCGATGCTGAGAGAAATGGCCCGCCAGATGACCGCGCTTGGCGTCCGCCCCGAGATCGAAGCGTTCGATACCGGCCACCTCTGGTTTGCCAAGCAGCTCGTCGAGGAAGGTCTGATCGAGGATCCGGTGCTGATCCAGCTCTGCATGGGTATTCCGTGGGGCGCGCCCGACGACCTCAACACCTTCATGGCCATGGTCAACAACGTGCCTGCCAACTGGACCTTCTCGGCCTTCTCCATCGGCCGCAACGCGCTTGCCTATCCGGCAGCGGCGATCCTTGCCGGCGGCAACGTCCGCGTCGGCCTCGAAGACAACCTCTATATCGGCAAGGGCCAGCTCGCGACCAACGGCCAGCTCGTCGAAAAGGCGGTCGGCGTCATCGAAGGCATGGGCGCCAAGATCATCGGCCCCGACGAAGTCCGCAAGAAGCTGAAGCTGACGAAGCGCTGAGTCGAGCTGGCAGTCCCGGAGAGTGCCCCTCATCCGCCTGCCGGCACCTTCTCCCCGCAAGTCTGGGAGAAGGCCGCAAGCCGAAGGGGCTCAGCCCCCTCTCCCCGCGGGCGGGGGGAAAGCTGGTTCTCGGGTTTAACCCGAGGAGAGGGGCAGTTTGCAATTTTAGAAGTCGAGGTGAGGAATGACCGAAATCAAGAGAGCAGCCTGCGTCGGCGGTGGCGTTATCGGCGGCGCCTGGGTGGCGCGCTTCGCGCTGGCGGGCATCGATGTGAAGATCTTCGATCCGCATCCGGAAGCCGAGCGCATCATCGGCGAGGTCATGGCGAATGCCGAGCGCGCCTATGCGATGTTGACCATGGCGCCGCTGCCGCCGAAGGGCAAACTGACCTTCTGCAAGAGCATCGAAGAAGCCGTTCAAGATGCTGACTGGATTCAGGAAAGCGTGCCGGAGCGGCTGGAGCTGAAGCGTGGCGTCATCACCAAGATCGATGCGGCGGCGCGCCCGGATGCATTGATCGGCTCGTCCACTTCGGGCCTGCTGCCCTCCGACCTGCAATCTGAGATGCACCACCCCGAGCGCATGTTCGTGGCGCACCCCTATAACCCGGTCTACCTGTTGCCGCTCGTCGAGCTCGTCGGCGGCAAGAAGACGACGAAGGCGACGATCGAGCGCGCCATGCAGGGCGTCGAGCAGATCGGCATGAAGGGCGTCGTCATCGCCAAGGAGATCGAGGCTTTCGTCGGCGACCGCCTGCTCGAAGCGCTCTGGCGCGAGGCGCTGTGGCTGATCCAGGACGACATCTGCGATACCGAGACGCTCGACAACGTCATGCGCTATTCCTTCGGCATGCGCTGGGCACAGATGGGCCTGTTCGAGACCTATCGCATCGCCGGCGGCGAAGCCGGCATGCGCCACTTCCTCGCCCAGTTCGGCCCCTGCCTCAAATGGCCGTGGACGAAGTTCACCGATGTCGTCGACCTCGACGACGCCCTGGTGGAAAAGATCGGCGCCCAGTCGGACGCACAGGCAGCCGGCCGCTCGATCCGCGAGCTCGAGCGCATCCGCGACGAAAACCTCGTCGGCATCATGCATGCGCTGAAAGCCGGCAATGGCGGCGAAGGCTGGGGCGCCGGCAAACTGCTTGCCGATTTCGAAGCCAGGCTCTGGGCCAACGCCAGGAAGCCGGAAGCCGATCTCGGCGACGTCAAGCCGCTACGTATCGTCGACACCAAGGTGAGTGCCGCCTGGGTCGACTACAACGGCCACATGACCGAGCATCGCTATCTTCAGGTCTTCGGCGACACGACCGACGGCCTGCTGCGCCTGATCGGCGTCGATCTCGACTATGTGCGCGACGGCCACAGCTACTACACCGTCGAGACCCATATCCGGAACCTCGGCGAGGCCAAGCTCGGCGACGCGCTCTATTCGACCTGCCAGGTGCTTTCCTCCGACGAGAAACGCCTGCACATCTTCTCGACGATCTACAATGCGCAGACCAACGAAGCCGTCGCGACCGCCGAACAGATGGCGCTGCATGTCGACAGCAAGGCCGGCAAGGCGGTGGCGGCGCCTGAGAAGGTGCTGAGCAAGCTCCGTGCGCTCACCGAAGCGCATGCGAAGCTGCCGGCTCCGGAAGGCGCCGGGCGCTTCGTCGGCCAGAAGCGCGCCTGACCGCAATACCGGCAGGCCATCAACAGGCAGCTTCGCCGTCCCGACGGCGCAGCCGCAAACCGCAGCCGAGGCCCGCTTGAGGAGGTGGGCCAAGGCTCCGGCACGGACGTCAGCGGCGCGAAAACGAGGGGAACAACACAATGAATTTCGCACTGACCGAAGAACAGCAGATGATCGTCGATACGGTCAGGAGCTTCGTCGAAGCGGAAATCTATCCGCATGAGGACGAGGTCGAGCGCACCGGCGTGGTGCCGCGCGAGCTCGGCCAGGAAATCGCCCGCAAGTGCAAGGAGATCGGTTTCTTCGGCTGCAATTTTCCGGAAGAAGTCGGCGGCGCCGGCTTGGACCACACCTCCTTCACGCTGGTCGAGCGCGAGCTCGGCCGCGGCTCCATGGGCCTCACGGTCTTCTTCGGCCGGCCCTCGGGCATTTTGATGGGATGCAATGCCGAACAGCGCGAGAAATATCTGATCCCGGCGGTCAAGGGCGAGAAGTTCGATGCGCTTGCCATGACCGAGCCGGATGCCGGCTCCGACGTGCGCGGCATGAAATGCTTCGCCCGAAAGGACGGCGACGACTGGATCGTCAACGGCACCAAGCACTTCATCAGCCATGCCGACATCGCCGACTTCGTTATCGTTTTCATCGCGACGGGCGAAGAGGACACGCCCCGCGGCCCGAAGAAGAAGATCACCTGCTTCCTCGTCGATCGCGGCACACCCGGCTTCGAGATCCGCAGGGGCTACAATTCGGTTTCCCATCGCGGCTACAACAACTGCATCCTGACCTTCGACGATTGCCGCCTGCCCTCCGCACAGATCCTCGGCGAGGTCCACAAGGGCTTCGACCTCGCCAACGACTGGCTCTATGCCACCCGCCTGACGGTTGCGGCGACCTCGGTCGGCCGGGCACGGCGCGCCTTCGACTATGCGTTGAACTACGCCGCCGAACGCAAGCAGTTCGGCAAGCCGATCGGCGCCAACCAGGGCGTTTCCTTCAAGCTCGCCGACATGATCACCGACATCGACGCCGCCGACCTGCTGACGCTTTCCGCCGCCTGGCGGCTCGACAACGGCCTGCCGTCGAACCGCGAGATCGCATCCGCCAAGGTCTTCGCCACCGAGATGCTCGCCCGCGTCACCGACGAGGCGATCCAGATCTTCGGCGGCATGGGCCTGATGGACGACCTGCCGCTCGCCCGCTTCTGGCGCGACGCCCGCGTCGAGCGCATCTGGGACGGCACCTCCGAAATCCAGCGCCACATCATCAGCCGCGATCTGCTCAGGCCGCTGGGAGCGTGACGGGATGAGGGTCGAAGTTCCGCAGCTTACCCCCCTCTGCCCCGCCATCGCGGGAGGCGCCGCATGACGCGCTCCCTCGACCGCCTGATCCGCCCGCTGACCATCGCCGTCTTCGGCGGCAAGGAAGCCCGGCGCGTCATCGAACAATGCGACAAGATGGGTTTTTCCGGCGAGATCTGGCCGGTGCACCCGCGCGAGGCCGAGATCCTCGGCCGCAAGTGCTACCGCTCCGTGGCGGAACTGCCCGCAGCGCCGGATGCCTCCTTCGTCGGCGTCAACCGGCAACTGACGATCGACATCATCCGCGATCTCGCCGCCCGCGGCGCCGGCGGCGCCGTCTGCTACGCCTCGGGCTTCCGCGAGGCGGCAAGTGAACTCGACGATGGCAGCGACTTGCAGGAGGCGCTGGTCGCCGCTGCCGGCGACATGCCGATTGTCGGGCCCAATTGCTACGGCTTCATCAACATGCTCGATGGCGCCCTGCTCTGGCCGGACCAGCATGGCATGCTGCGCGTCGAGAAGGGTGTCGCGATCCTGACGCAGTCCTCCAACATCGCCTGCAACATCTCGATGCAGACGCGCGGCCTGCCGCTCGCCTACGTCATGACCGCGGGCAACCAGGCGCAGACCGGCCTTTCCGACATCGCCTGCGCCGTGCTGGAAGACCCGCGCGTCACCGCCGTCGGCTTGCATATCGAAGGCTTCGACAGCGTCGCAGCACTCGAACGGCTGGCGACCCGGGCGCGCGAACTCGGCAAACCGGTCGTGACACTCAAGGTCGGCAAATCCGAAGCCGCCCAGCTTGCGACGGTATCGCACACCGCCTCGCTTGCCGGCAACGACCGCGTCTCCTCAGCTCTGCTTGCCCGTCTCGGCATCGGCCGCGTCGATACGTTGCCGGCGCTCCTGGAAACGTTGAAGCTGCTGCATGTCGCAGGGCCCCTCGACAGCCGCGACATCTCCTCGATGAGCTGCTCCGGCGGCGAGGCCTCGCTGATGGCGGACGCCGGCGAGCGCTACCGGGTGAACTACCGGGCGCTGCGCGACGAGCAGCGCAAGCCGCTCAAGGACGCGCTCGGCGAGATGGTGACGATCGCCAACCCGCTCGACTACCACACCTTCGTCTGGGGCAACCGCGAGAAGCAGGCGACCGCCTTTGCCGCCATGATGAAGGGCGGCTACGCGATCAACCTCGTTGTGCTCGATTTCCCGCGGCTCGACCGCTGCGACGCCGCCGACTGGGAAACCACCTGCCAAGCGGTGATCGAAGCGGCAAGAACGACCGGTGCCCGCGCCGGCATCGTCGCCAGCCTCGGCGAGAACATGCCAGAGGCGACGGCGCTTTTCCTGATGAAGGCGGGCATCGTGCCCTTCTTCGGTATCGAGGAGGCGCTGGATGCGATCGAGACGGCCGCCGACATCGGCGCCGCCTGGGCGAAACCCGCCTCGCCCCGCCTGCTCGATGGCAGCGGTGTCGCCGGCGGAGACGCGATCACGCTCAGCGAATATGAGGCCAAGGTGGAGCTTGCCGCTTCGGGTCTGAAGGTGCCGGAAGGCAGGACGGCCGCGACCGCCGAGGAGGCCGCTACGACTGCCGAGGCTCTTGGTTTCCCCGTCGTGCTCAAGGGCCTCGGCGTCGCCCACAAGACCGAGGCGGGCGCGGTGAAGCTCAACCTCGCAAGTCGCCAGGAGGTCCTTGCGGCGGCAACCGCCATGGCCGGTGTCGCCTCGGGCTACCTCGTCGAGAAGATGGTGGGCAAGCCCGTCGCCGAACTCATCATCGGCGCCATGCGCGACCCTGTCGCCGGTCCCGTACTGACGATCGGCGCCGGCGGCATCCTCGTGGAACTGCTCGATGATTCCGCCATCCTGACGCTGCCGACGACGCCTGAAGCGATCCGCGAGGCGATCGGCGGGCTCAGGATCCGCAAGCTCTTGGACGGCTATCGCGGCGGCCCGACCGCTGATTTCGCCGCCCTGACGGAGGCTGTCGCCGCAGCGGCATCCTATGTCGTTTCAAACGCCTCCAAGCTCGAAGAACTCGATATCAATCCATTGATGGTGTTGCCGAACGGCCAAGGCGCCGTGGCCGCCGACGCCCTGATCCGCCGGAGGAAATGACCCATGACCGGACCGATCCGTACACGCCGCGAAGGCGGCATTCTCGAAGTCACCATTGACCGGCCAAAGGCCAATGCCATCGACCTTGCGACCAGCCGGGTAATGGGCGAAATCTTCCGCGACTTCCGCGACGACGACACGTTGCGCGTCGCGATCATCACCGGGGCGGGAGAAAAATTCTTCTGCCCGGGATGGGACCTGAAGGCGGCCGCCGCCGGTGACGCGGTCGACGGCGATTATGGCGTCGGCGGTTTCGGCGGCATGCAGGAGCTGCGCGATCTCAACAAGCCGATCATTGCCGCCATAAACGGCATCTGCTGCGGCGGCGGCCTGGAGATCGCGCTGTCGACCGACATGATCCTTGCCGCCGAGCACGCGACCTTCGCGCTGCCCGAGATCCGCTCCGGCACCGTCGCCGATGCCGCATCGATCAAGCTGCCGAAGCGCATCCCCTACCACATCGCCATGGACATGCTTTTGACCGGCCGCTGGCTCGATGCGGCCGAGGCCAACCGATGGGGCTTCGTCAACGAGATCCTGCCATTGAGCAAGCTTATGGAACGCGCCTGGGAACTCGCCCGCCTGCTCGAAAGCGGACCGCCGCTGGTTTACGCCGCGATCAAGGAAGTGGTTCGCAACGCCGAAGGCGAGGCTTTCCAGACGACCATGAACAAGATCACCAAACGGCAGTTCAAGACGGTCGACATCCTCTATTCGAGCGAAGACCAGCTGGAAGGCGTGCGCGCCTTCGCCGAGAAACGCGACCCGGTCTGGAAGGGCCGCTAAAGGCGGATGAATGTGTGCGGTTTTCCGCCGCTTTGAACAGACGCCGCCAGGCATGGCGGCGCAGGCAACAGAGCCGGGCGACCGGCAGCATGACGTGGCAGGACGCGCGGACGAGACCGCGCGCTACGAAACACGTCTCCATAAGCCAAGTTTATGGAAATAAATTGTAATTTAGGGCGTTACAAGACGAGTTCCAGAGATTACGCTTATCGATCTGAACGAGGGACGCCCCTGGCCGAGGGAAGGAGAACAAGCCACCGAAAGAACAAGAAACGGCCGCTTTGGGCCGATCCGAAGCCATCGATACAATGGCTGTACGCAGCAATCTCTAACCAACCACAACGAACGGCGAATGCCGACAGAGAAGGGAACAGGGGAATGAGCGATTACAAGGATTACCTCACACGACAGGTCATGCTCGGCAAGATGAACCGGCGCGAGTTTCTCGGCCGCGCGGCTGCTGCCGGCATTCTCGCCTCGACGGCAGGCACGCTGTTTGCGACCAGCGCGGCGGCGCAGGAGCCGAAGCGCGGCGGCCACCTGAAACTCGGCCTCGAAGGTGCGGCTGCGACCGACTCGAAGGATCCGGCCAAGGCGCTTTCGCAATTCATGTTCGTCGTCGGCCGAAACTGGGGCGACATGCTGGTCGAAAGCCATCCGACGACCGGCGCGCCGGTGCCGGCTCTTGCCGAATCCTGGGAGCCGTCGGCCGACGCCTCGACCTGGACCTTCGCCATCCGCAAGGGCGTGAAGTTCCATGACGGCAAGGAACTGACGCTCGACGACGTCATCAAGACGCTGCAGCGCCACACCGACGCGAAGTCGGAGTCCGGCGCACTCGGCGTGATGAAGTCGATCAAGGAAATCAAGGCCGACGGCGACAAGCTGGTGCTGGTGCTGACGGAAGGCAATGCCGACCTGCCGCTGCTTCTTTCCGACTACCATCTCATCATCCAGCCGGGCGGCGGCTTCGACGCTCCCGATGCGATGATCGGCACCGGTCCCTACAAGGTGACGAGCTTCGAGGCCGGCGTTCGCGCCACCTTCGAGAAGAATGCCGACGACTGGCGCACCGACCGCGGCTACGTGGACTCGGTCGAACTGATCGCCATGAACGATGCAACCGCCCGTATCGCCGCCCTCTCCTCCGGTCAGGTGCACTACATCAACCGCGTCGACCCGAAGACCGTCAGCCTTCTGAAGAAGGCGCCGACGGTCGAGATTCTCAACACGTCCGGCCGCGGCCACTACGTGTTCATCATGCATTGCAACACCGCGCCCTTCGACAACAACGACCTGCGCATGGCGCTGAAATACGCGATGGACCGCGAAACCATGGTCCAGCGCATCCTCGGCGGCTACGGCAAGGTCGGCAACGACTTCCCGATCAACGACACCTATGCCCTCTTCCCGGAAGGCATCGAGCAGCGCGTCTACGATCCGGACAAGGCGGCCTTCCACTACAAGAAGTCCGGCCACAGCGGTCCGGTGCTGCTGCGCACCTCCGACGTCGCCTTCCCGGGCGCGGTCGATGCGGCCGTGCTCTACCAGGCAAGCGCCAAGAAGGCGGGCATCGAGATCGAGGTCAAGCGCGAGCCGGGCGACGGCTACTGGACGAACGTCTGGAACGTGCAGCCCTTCTCCACCTCCTACTGGGGCGGCCGCCCGACCCAGGACCAGATGTACTCCACCGCCTACCTTTCAACGGCCGACTGGAACGACACCCGCTTCAAGCGTCCGGATTTCGACAAGATCCTGCTCGAGGCCCGCTCGGAACTCGACGAGGCCAAGCGCAAGGACATGTACCGCACCATGGCGATGATGGTGCGTGACGAAGGCGGTCTGATCCTGCCGATGTTCAATGACTTCGTGAACGCCGCCACCAAGCAGGTGAAGGGCTATGTGCACGATATCGGCAACGACATGTCGAACGGCTATGTCGCGACCCGAGTGTGGCTGGACGCATGACGATGGAAAGCGGACCGCTCACTGGTCCGGTTCCGACGGATGGGACCGCGGATGCATCGCATCCGCGGCCTGCCGAACTTACCGGAGTACCAGCAAAACCCAAGCCTGCCGCCGATGGTGAAATCGCCGGCACCTTCTGGCGGCGCTTTACCTTCCGTCGCCCTCTCGCGGCGCTGATTCTGCAGCGCCTCGGCTTGAGCGTCGGCCTGCTCTTCGCCGTATCGCTGATGATCTTCGGCGGCATCGAGGCGCTTCCCGGCGACTTCGCCACCACCTATCTCGGCCAGTCGGCAACGCCGCAGGCGGTCGAAAACATCCGCAAGGACCTTGGCCTCGACAAGCCCTGGACCGAACGCTACGTCTCCTGGCTCGGCGGCGCCCTGCAGGGCGATTTCGGCACCTCCTGGGCGAGCAAGAACTCGGTCGGCGAACAGATCAGCAAGCGCCTCGGCAACTCGCTGTTCCTCGCTTTCTTTGCAGCACTCATCTCGGTGCCGCTCGCCGTCGGCCTCGGCATGCTGGCGGTACAGTTCCGCAACCGGCTGCCCGACAAGATCATCAACGTCATCTCGCTCGCGGCCATCTCTCTGCCGGAGTTCTTCGTCGGCTATCTGCTGATCATGTTCTTCGCCGTCAAATACGGCATCGCGACCTTCCCCGCGACCGTCTATGACAGCATGAGCTTCACCGAACGGCTTTCGGCGATCGCGCTTCCCGTCGCGACCCTCGTTCTCGTCGTGCTCGCCCACATGATGCGCATGACCCGGGCCGCGATCCTCAACGTCATGTCGTCGGCCTATGTCGAGACGGCGGAGTTGAAGGGTCTCGGCATGTTCCGCATTATCGCGCGGCACGCAGCCCCCAATGCGGTGGCGCCCGTCATCAACGTCATCGCGCTCAACCTCGCCTATCTTGTCGTCGGCGTGGTCGTGGTCGAAGTCGTCTTCGTCTATCCCGGCATGGGGCAATACATGGTGGATGCGGTGACCGTGCGCGACATGCCGGTCGTCCAGGCCTGCGGCCTGATCTTCGCGGCCTTCTACATCTTCCTCAACATGGCGGCCGACATTCTCGCCATCATCGCCAATCCGAGACTGAGGCACCCGCGATGAACCTGAGATCCATCCCCTTGAGCGCCTGGATCGGCATCGCCGGCATCGCGATTGCGATCTTCTGTGCCATCTTCGCACCGGTCATCGCCCCCTTCGGCGAGCGCGACGTGGTCGGCGACGTCTGGCTCCCCGCCGGCGGCGACTTCCTGCTCGGCACCGACAACCTCGGCCGCGACCTGCTTTCGCGTCTGATCTACGGCGCCCGCACCACCATCTTCGTGGCGCTGGCGGCAACCGTGCTCTCCTTCTCGCTGGGCATGCTTTTGAGCTTCACGGCGGCCGTCGTCGGCGGCTTCACCGACCAGCTCTTCTCCCGCTTCAACGACCTGATGATGGCGATCCCGACACTGATCTTCGCCCTCGTCGTTCTCGCCGTGCTGCCGCAGCATCTGTGGATCCTGATCCTCGTCATGGCGGTGCTCGACAGCACCCGCGTCTTCCGCATCGGCCGTGCCGTTGCGCTCGATGTCGCGGTCATGGAGTTCGTCGAGGCCGCGAGGCTGCGCGGCGAAGGCTCGCTCTGGATCATCTTCCGCGAGATCCTGCCGAACACGCTGTCGCCGCTCTTGGCCGAGTTCGGCCTGCGCTTCGCCTTCTCGATCCTGTTCCTCTCCACCCTCTCCTTCCTCGGCCTCGGCATCCAGCCGCCGGCCGCCGACTGGGGCGGCATGGTCAAGGACAACAAGGACGGCATCATCTTCGGCATCTCGGCGGCGCTGATCCCGGGGGCGGCGATCGCCACGCTCGCGATCTGCGTCAACCTCGTGGTCGACTGGCTGATGAAGAGAACCTCCAGCCTCAAGGGAGGACGCGGCGATGCCTGAGTTGCTCTCCGTCAAGAACCTCAAGATCGAAGCGACGAGCTACCCGCCGGGCGAACCGCCCAAGGTCGTCACCCTCGTCGAGGGCGTGTCCTTCGATGTCGAGAAGGGCAAGGTGCTCGGTCTCATCGGCGAATCTGGCGCCGGCAAGTCGACCATCGGCCTTTCGGCGCTCGCCTATGGCCGCGGCGGCGTGCGCATCACCGGCGGCCAGGTCCTGCTCGACGGCAAGGACATCCTGACGCTCGAAAAGAACGGCATCCGCTCGATCCGCGGCGCCCGTGTCTGCTATGTCGCGCAATCGGCAGCCGCCGCCTTCAACCCGGCCCACCGGCTCGGTGACCAGGTGATCGAGGCATCGCTCCGCCACGGCATCATGAGCCGCGAGGAAGCGAAGAAGCGGGCGCTCTATCTCTTCCGGGTGCTGGGCCTGCCCAATCCGGAAACCTTCGGCGACCGCTATCCGCACCAGGTCTCCGGCGGACAGCTCCAGCGTGCCATGACCGCCATGGCGCTCTGCCCCAATCCGGAGCTGATCGTCTTCGACGAACCGACGACCGCGCTCGACGTCACGACCCAGATCGACGTGCTGGCCGCGATCAAGCACGCGATCGAGGAGACGCATACGGCGGCGCTCTACATCACCCACGATCTCGCGGTGGTCGCCCAGATCTCCGACCACATCATGGTGCTGCGCCACGGCAAGACGGTGGAATACGGCACCACCAAGCAGGTGATCGAGGCACCGCGGGAAGACTATACCCGTGCGCTCGTCAGCGTCCGCCAGACCAAGCGCGACGAGGCAACCGACCAGACCGGGGCGCAGTTGAAGATCGAGAATATCAGCGCCGGCTATGCCAATGGCTTCAAGGTGCTGCACGATGTCTCCATGCACCTGCCGAAGGGGCAGACGCTGGCGATCGTCGGCGAAAGCGGCTCGGGCAAATCCACCCTTGCCCGCGTCATCACCGGCCTCTTGCCGCCGACCGAGGGGCGCATCTCCTTCGAGGGCAAGGAACTGCCGCGGGCCTTGAAGGGCCGCAGCAATGACGAGCTTCGGCGCATCCAGATGATCTACCAGATGGCCGACACGGCGATGAACCCGCGCCAGACGGTGCGCGACATCGTCGGCCGGCCGCTCTCCTTCTACTTCGGCATGCACGGCCAGAAGAAGACGGAGCGGGTCAAGGAACTGCTGGACCAGATCGAGATGGGCAGCCGCTTCCTCGATCGCTATCCGGCCGAACTTTCCGGCGGGCAGAAGCAGCGCGTGGCGATCGCACGCGCCCTGGCCGCCAAGCCGGAGCTGATCCTCTGCGACGAACCGACCTCGGCGCTCGACCCCCTGGTGGCCGAAGGCATCCTGAATCTGCTTTTGAAGCTTCAGGAGGAAACCGCTGTTTCCTATGTCTTTATCACCCATGACATCGCCATCGTCCGGGCGATCGCCGACAGCGTCGCGGTCATGCACCGCGGCCGCCTCGTGCGCTTCGGGCCGAAGTCGAAAGTGCTATCACCACCCTTCGACGACTATACCGACCTGCTTCTGAAGTCGGTTCCGGAAATGGAGATCGGCTGGCTGGAGCGCGTCCTGAAGACGCGAAGGATGGAAAGCGCCGGAAACTGACGCGGCGGCCGAAAACGCGCCTTGCCTGTCGTAGAGCGCAATATGAAGGGAAGCCGCCCGCGTACAGGCGATCGGCTTCCCTGCCCCCAATGCTCGGCTGGAGGGTCCGCCGCATCACGGCGCAGCGGACGCTTTCATGCTTCGCGTGAGCTCCCGTCAATGCTCCCAGAAATGCTTCTTGACCTCGGCATCGACCTGTCTTTCGGTCATGCCGATATCATCGATCAGTTCCGGCGCATCGACCGCCATATGGGCAAGCTGATCGCGGTAGTGCTGGCGATCGTCCCACATGGCAAAGAGACGCTTCGGGTGAAACCACTTGGTGATGCGGCCATCGCCGGGCTCGGACGTCTGTTCGACGTCCTCGGATACGGCGTGGTAGAAGTCGGACATGCCTGACAGAAGCTTGCTCATTGTCGTCCTCCCACGTGATGTTCAGCGCAAACTCTAGCCTCATAGAGCTATGCGGCAATCGCACATGTGCGGTGTTTTGCTTCCAGCATTTGTAGTATTTTGCTGGAGCCGCAGCAGAACGAACCGGTGGAACGACAAGGAGGCAGGTATGGCCCGCATCCTGACGCCTCGCTTTGTGCCTGCGGCCCTGTCGGATCGCGAGCGCGCGGTCGCCGAACGCTATGCCGCCGGCCTGACCTATCGCCAGATCGGCGAAGCGCTCTGCATTGCGCCCTCGACCGTGCGCAGCCATCTCGCGACGATCTACGGCAAGCTCGGCGTTCGTAACAAGATCGAGCTGGCGTCGGAGATAGCCGGGCCAGCCGAGGGACCGATCGCGGCAGCGACAGAGCAAGGACCACCGGTGCTCGCCCTGTTCCCGATCGAAAGCCTCAACGAGGAGCAACGTTGGCACCGGTTTGCCGACGGTCTTTCGTCGGATATCTGCGTCGATCTCGCGCGCTACGCCGATCTGCCCGTCGTCGCCTTTCACACCATGAAGCTGCTCGGCAATCGTTCGGAAAGTTACGATGACCACGTCCAGACGGTCGGCGCGACCTACGCGGTGACCGGCCAGGTGCGCGCCGACGACCGACAGGTGCGGCTGACGATCCAGCTCTCGGAAACGCGCTCCGGCATGACGCTATGGAGCGAACGCTACGACCGGCCGCTCGGAGACATCCTCGCGCTTCAGGACAATTTGACCGAGTGTGTCGTCAACGCGCTGGCAGGCTGCTTCGGCAAGCTGGCCGCACTCGGACGCAATGCCAGCCGCAGCAAGACGCCCGCGAAACTGCATTCCTACGATTACTATGTTCTCGGTGTCGAGCAGCTCAACCGGTTCAGCGCAGAGGGAAACGCCGCAGCAATCCGCCTCCTCACGCGGTCGCTCGAGCTTGACCCCGCACGGGTAAGGGCCTGGATCGAACTGGCTTATGCCTATTCCGTCCAGGCTTGCAACGGCTACGGCAGCGACCTTGGCACGACCATCGGGAACTGGCGATCGGCGGTCGAACAGGCCCTGCACCTCGATCCGACGAACCCCTTCGCCCACACCTGCCTTGGCGACCTCAAGGCATGCATGGGCGATCTCAAGGGTGCGGCCGACGCCCAGGCACTGGCGTTCCAGCACGGCAAACACAGTGCCGACACGCTGGCGCTTTTGGCCGGAAGCAAGGCTTTGGTGGCCGGAGATCCGGACGAAGCGATAGTGTTGATCGAAAAGGCGCTGTCCCTCAATCCGCTGGCGCCGCCCTGGTACTACGGCATGCGCGGCCGCGTCCTCTTCGTCACCGGACGCCACGCCGAGAGCCTTTCGGCGCTGGGACGCAGTTCGCAGGAATCGCCGAACACCCTCATGTTCCAGGCGATGGCCCAGGCTTTTGTCGGACAATCGTCCGAAGCGGCGAGCACTGCGCTAAGGCTCAAGACCGAGTTCCCGCTCTTTTCGGTCGACCGGTTCATCGCCGGCTACCCGGTCACCAATCCTCCGGCACTGCAAGCGGTCCAGGAAGGATCCCGGCTGGCGATGTTCGACTAGAGAACAGCAAAGGCGTGGCACGCCGGCACGGCTCTGGCAGCGGTGTGCTCCGTTACTTCTGCCGGCGGCAGTCGACGTCGCCCACGCGTTGCGCCGCCTCGCCTTCAAAGGTCACCGTCGCCTCGCCCTTTGCCGAGCAATCGCCCATGGGGCCGCTTCCGGCGCGGAAATGCACGACCGGCTGGCCCTCGATCATGATGCTCGGCACCACCTCGTAAAGTTCCGGTGGGCAGTTGGCGACGTCGGAGAGCCTGAGCGCCGGCTGGCCGCCGATCATGACGCTGGAGGCGCCCGAAAGCGCACAGGACGGGATCGGGGCCCGCGCCTCCCCGGCCATCGCCGACGGAGCCGGCAAGGCGGACCAAAGGCAGGCGATGACGGACATCGCAGATTTCATGATCCCCCTCCATGGGTCCGCGTCAGCGAAACCTATCACAAGGCCGCGCCGCCGCGCCTCAATATTCGGTGGGTACAGTCAAGAGCTCGGCATCGGGCGTATCGAGAAAGGCGCGGACGGTCTGGGGCATATGGCGCGAGCCGAAGGAAAGCACGCCGCAACGCGAGAGCATCTGGCGCAGGTCCGGCTGCTGGCCGAGAGAGCGCCAGATCATGCGCGAGGCATAGGGCAGGTTCTCCTTGCGCCAGGAGACGCCCATGGTGGTGCCGCGCAGATAGACGCGCTGGTGCACTTCGAATGGCAGAAGAATCGTCTGCGCCAGCATCGGCTCACGCCCGATGCTGCGCTCGGCGATGAAGATGCGGTTCCGCCAGAAGGTGACGAGCCCCACATATTTCGAGAATTGCTGGATCTCGTTTATCGGATCACGGATGCGCTCGATCGACTTCACCCGGATCGAACCCGCCTCCTCGTAGATCCGGGCCGAGGAGCAGACGACGAGCCCCGGCCAGGACGGCGAGACGTGATAGGTCTGATAGTAGCCGATGTGACGCCGGAGGCCGACGATATCGCCCGGGAAACCTTCGAGCAGCAGGCCGGCGTCCGAGCGATCGCGGTCTGGCCGCACCATCCGGGCTTGGAACTGTTTCGGGGTAAGCGAGAAGTCTTCGGCAGCGAGCCCGAAGAAGCGGGCGATGCGCGCGACATTGTGCGGCGACGGCCGCGCCTCGCCGCCGATATAGCGGTTGAATTGCTGCCGGTTGATGCCGATCTCGCGGCAAATCTGCGAAATCGAACGCCGTGTCGCGCAGGCAAAACGCAGATTGGCCGAGAAGATTTCGATGTCCTGCACGTCATTCCCCCAACATGTGCTCCCGTCGCGCCGACCGATGTGGCCCAGAGAGGTCGAGGGATAGCGTAAAAGAGCGTAAATCAGCGTCAAGTCGCGAAATTGTGCACGATCCCGCAGGCGCTAGGTTTTCCCTACAGCGCCACGCGTCTTGAGACGCGCGAAGATCGCTGCAGCACCTTGATCTGCTGCATGTTTTTGTCCTTCCATCGGCAGCGATTGTAGGAACTTGCAGGAGAACATCATACAAAAAGGGAACCTGGAAATGACCGACTTCACGAAGCGACCCGACGGCCTTCTTGTCCCGACTGGCCTTGCCCCGGCTGGCATCAGCCGGCGCGGCTTTCTGGCGGGCACGGCAGCGATTGGCCTTGCGGCCGGCCTTGGCGGCACGCTGACGGCCAAGGACGCGCGTGCCGAGGAGCCGAAGCGCGGCGGCCACCTGAAGCTCGGTCTCAAGGGCGGCGCCACCACCGATTCGCTCGACCCGGCCGCCTATAGCGGTTCCGTCTCCTTCGTCATCGGTCACCTCTGGGGCGACACGCTGGTCGAGTCCGACCCGAAGAGCGGCGCGCCGCTGCCGGCTCTTGCCGAATCCTGGGAACCCTCGGCGGATGCGTCCATGTGGACCTTCAAGATCCGCAGCGATGTCAGCTTCCATGACGGCAGCAAGCTGACCGTGGCCGACGTCGTCGCCACGCTGAAGCGCCATGCGGACGAAGGCTCGAAGTCCGGCGCGCTCGGGCTGATGCGCTCGATCAAGACGATCGAGGAAAAGGCCGGCGCGCTGGTGCTGACGCTGACCGAAGGCAATGCCGACCTGCCGCTGCTGCTGACCGATTATCACCTGATCATCCAGCCGAAGGGCGGCGTCGACAATCCGGCCTCGCCGATCGGCACCGGTCCCTACAAGCTTGCAAGCTACGAGGCCGGCCTGCGCGCCACCTTCGAGAAGAACGCCGATGACTGGCGCTCCGACCGCGGCTTCGTCGATTCGGTCGAGATCATCGTGATGAACGACACGACGGCGCGCATCGCGGCGCTTTCCTCGGGCCAGGTCCACTTCATCAACAACATCGATCCGAAGACGGTGCCTCTCCTGAAGCGGGCGCCGCGCGTCGAGATCCTGCGCACGGCCGGCAAGGGCTTCTACAGCTTCCTGATGCATTGCGACACCGCCCCCTTCGACAACAACGATTTGAGGCTGGCGCTGAAATACGCGGTCGATCGCCAGGCGATCCTCGACCGGGTGCTCGGCGGCTTCGGCACGCTCGGCAACGACTACCCCGTCAACGGCAACTACGCGCTGGCGCCCGAGGGCATCGAGCAGCGAGCCTATGACCCCGACAAGGCCGCCTTCCACTTCAAGAAGTCCGGCCACGACCGGCCGATCCTTCTGCGCACCTCCGACGCCGCCTTCCCCGGCGCGGCCGATGCTGCGGTCCTCTTCCAGGAAAGCGCCAAGAAGGCCGGCATCGAAATCGAAGTTAGGCGCGAGCCGGAGGACGGCTACTGGACCAATGTCTGGAACGTGCAGCCCTTCTGCGCCTCCTATTGGGGCGGCCGGCCGACGCAGGATTCGCGCTACTCCACCTCGTATCTCTCGACGGCCGAATGGAACGACACGCGCTTCAAGCGCGCGGATTTCGACAAGCTCCTGCTCCAGGCCCGCTCCGAGCTCGACGAGACCAAGCGCAAGGAGATGTACCACACCATGGCGATGACGGTGCGCGACGAAGGCGGCCTGATCCTGCCCGTCTTCAACGACTATGTGAACGCCGCCTCGGCCTCGCTGAAGGGCTTCGTCGACGACATCGGCAACGATCTTTCCAACGGCTACGTCGCCAGCCGCGTCTGGTTCGACAGCTAAGCAATTCCAGCGAAAGTGCAACGCGGTTTCGCGTCAGGAATTGCGAAAGGCAATGGAGCAGTTCGAGTGAAAGTAGGGGCGCCTTCGCGTCCCCAATTTGCCCGAGAGAACAAAGAGATAGTTAGAACGACATGTCCGAACGTGAATTCACCTTGATCGAGAACGAATGGATCCGGCTGAAGGACGGCACCCGGCTCGCCGCCCGCATCTGGATGCCCGCCGGCGCCGAAGCCGATCCGGTACCGGCCGTGCTTGAATACCTGCCCTACCGCAAACAGGGCGGCACGAGCCTGCGCGACGAATCCACCTATCCGGTCTTCGCGGCCGCCGGGATTGCCGGCGTGCGCGTCGACATTCGCGGCTGCGGCGAAAGCGATGGTGTCATCGACGGCGAGTATACACCGCGCGAGCTTGCCGACGGCTGCGAGATCATCGAATGGATCGCCGCGCAGCCCTGGTCCAACGGCAACGTCGGCATGATGGGCATCTCCTGGGGCGGCTTCAATTGCCTGCAGGTCGCCGCACTCAAGCCGCCGGCGCTGAAGGCCGTCATCTCCATCGCCTCGACGGTCGACCGCTACAATGACGACATCCACTACAAGAACGGCTGCCACCTCTCGGCACAGCTTTCCTGGGCAGCGACCATGCTCGGCTATCAGTCGCGCTCGCCGGACCCCGCAATCGTCGGCGACCGCTGGAAGGAAACGTGGCTGGAGCGGCTGGAGAACGAGCCCTTCTTCATGGAGGAATGGCTGGCACACCAGCGCCGCGACGCCTTCTGGCAACACGGCTCCATTTGCGAGGATTTCAACCAGGTCGAGATCCCGGCGCTCGTCATTGCCGGCTGGGCCGACGGCTACCGCAACACGCCGCTGAAGGCGGTCGAGGGCCTGGGCGACAAGGCGAAGGCGCTGATCGGCCCCTGGGTACACAAGTATCCGCACTTCGCCTTCCCGAAGCCGCGCGCCGATTTTCACGGCGAGGCGATCCGCTGGTGGAACCGCTGGCTGCGCGACGAGAAGAACGGCGCCGAGGATGGGCCGCAGGTGCGCGCCTATATTCTCGACGGTCCGCGCCCGTCGCTCCGGCGCGACAGCGATCCCGGCCGCTGGGTGGCGAAAGATGCCTGGACGTCCCCGGAAATGCAGCTCTTCGGCGTCTCCCATGACGGCAGGCTGACGCCGTCTGCCGGCGGAACCGGTATCGGCGAGATCTACCTGAAATCGCCGCTCGATACCGGCACGGCCTCCGGCGAATATTTCACGCTGAAGCCCGACGCCGAAATGGCCGGCGACCAGCGCATCGACGACGCCGGCTCGCTCACCTTCGAGACGGCACCGCTGCTCGAAGCCGCCGACTATCTCGGTCAGCCGGCGCTGACGGTCGAGGTCACCTGCCAGGCGGCAACCGCCAATCTCGCCGTCCGCCTCGTCGATGTGCATCCGGATGGAACCGCGACTCGCGTCGCCTTCGGCGTGCTCAACCTGGCGCATCGCGACGGCAACGCCCAGCCGCGGCCGATGGAGCCGGGCCGCAAGACGCGGATCACGCTGGTGCTCGATGCCTGCGGCTATCGCTTCCGCGCCGGCAACCGTATTCGCGTATCGCTCTCCACCTCCTATTGGCCGTTGATCCTGCCATCACCCACGGATCCGGGCCTGACGATCGATACATCAAGCCTGTCGCTGGCGCTGCCCCTGCTCGGCGCGCACAAGGAGATTGTCGTTCCCGAGCCGGCAAATCCGGACCCGCTGCCGAAATATCGCGAACTGACGCGCGGCAGCACCAGCCGGACGGTCGAGCGCGACATGACCCACGGCATGACGCACTACCGGATCTACGAGGACACCGGCCTTTCCGAACACCCGGATACGGGCCTCGCCACCCAGGACATTCGCGACGAAACCTGGTCGATCGCGCCTGACGATCCGCTTTCGATGATCGGCACCTCGACCTGGACTTGTGTCGCCAGGCGCGACGGCTGGTCGGTGCGCACGGTCTCGACCTCGACGCTCCATTGCACGGAGGGCGAATGGGTCACCGAAGCCGAGGTTGTCGCCTATGAGGGCGAAAACCGTATCTTCGAGAAGCATTTCAAGAAGCGGATCCGTCGCGATCTCATGTAGAACGCCAAGGAAAGCGGTGGGCCGCCGCCACGCCCGGTTCCCATCCGCCTCCTTGACACCGCCAAGAAAGGACTGTACCGATCGGTAAACAACTTACCAATCGGTACAGTCATGCGTCGTTTCTTCTCGCGTCATCAGCCTTCCGTTCACATCTCCCGCGGCCTGATCGCCGGCATCGGCGGCCTTGTCGCCATCGCCGCCGTCGGCGCGCTCACCAATCTCGTCGGCCATCCCATGCTGATGGCGCCGTTCGGAGCAAGCTGCGTCCTGATCTTCTCCGTCACCTCCAGCCCGCTGTCGCAGCCGGCCAATGTCGTCGGCGGCCATTTCGTCGCCACTCTCGTCGGTCTCGTTCTGAGGACTGTCTTCCCCAACGAATGGTGGGCGGTGGGGATCGCGGTCGGCGTGGCAATCGCGCTGATGGCGGCGCTGCGCATCACCCACCCGCCGGCCGGCGCCAATCCCCTCGTCGTCTTCTCGGCCGACCCCGGCTTCGAGTTCCTGCTCTTCCCGGTCCTGACCGGCTCGCTGATCCTCGTCGCCGTCGGCGCGCTGTTCCACCGTTTCGCCAAGGTCGAATATCCGCTGGTGAGGAAGCCGGCATGAGCCGCACCGTCGCCGAGCGCCAGGACGTTATCGCCATGTTGGCCGAGATCTTCCGCGAGCATGGTTATGACGGCGCGAGCCTCAGCCTGATTACCGACAAGACCGGCCTCGGAAAAGGCAGCCTCTACCACTTCTTCCCGGGCGGGAAGGAAGAGATGGCCGAAGCCGTGCTTGGCGACATCGCCGCCTGGTTCCGCACCCACATCTTCGACGCGCTGCGCAACACGGAAAATGCCGAGCAGGCGCTGGAGGCTATGTTTGCCGCCGTCGACAACTATTTCCGCCAGGGCCGCAGGCTCTGCCTGATGGGCGTGATCGCGGCGAGCGGCGCCCATGACCGCTTCGCGCGCGAACTCAACGGCTATTTCTCCGACTGGCGCGCCGATCTCGCCGTCACGCTCGAGCGCAACGGCACCCCCGGGGCCGAGTGCGCAGCCCTCGCCGAGGAGATCATCGGCGGTATCCAGGGTGCGCTGATCCTTGCCCGAAGCCTCGACGATCCCGGCGCTTTCGGCCGGGTGCTCGCTCGGCTGCAGAGCCGGTGCCTGCCTGCCCTATCGTGAAAAGCGAGATACGAGCGAAAAGCCGCCCGCGTATCACCCATTCGCACCGCTTGACGAAAATCAGATCACCACCTTGAGCCTGCCTTGACAAGCGCCTTTGCGCACGGATATTAACCGATGAGTTAAATAACTCTAAGGTTAAGGACTGGGCGCGTGGGGTGCCCTGGGAGGAGGATTCATGGCAGCGGCGACCGCGAACGCAAGGCGCAAGGAAATCGGCCTGGAGATCGTGCGCGACTTCGAGGCGCCTGTGGGCCTTGTCTTCAAGGTCTGGTCGACGCCCGAGCACATGCTGCGCTGGTGGGGTCCACGTGATTTCACGCCCCATTCGGTCAACATGGATTTCCGTCCGGGCGGTGCATGGCGCGCCTGCATCCGTTCACCCGAAGGCCGCGACTACTGGATGGGCGGTGTCTATCGCGAAGTGCGGGAGCCGGAGAAGCTCGTCTTCACCTTCGCCTGGGACGAAGAGGGCGAGCCCGGCAGCGATACGCTCATCACCGTTTCCTTTGCCGATATCGGCGGCAAGACCCGGCTGGTCTTCCAGCAAACACCATTCGAGACCATCGACGAGCGCGACTCGCACCAGGAAGGCTGGGGCGAGTGCCTCGACAGGCTCAGGGACTATGTCGAACATGGCTGAGATCACAAATCCGCAAGACACAAGCGGACTCGGCCCGAAGGCAACCCGGCGCGAATGGATCGGGCTGGCCAAGGCGGGCGATCACGACACGGGCGGTGACGCGGCGCTCGTCGATAAGCCGGCGCCGTCGGGCAATATCGGATAACACGCCGCGGCGACGGCCGCCGCGGCAGCCATAGCAATTCAGTGTCCACCGGCGCCGGCCATCCAGCCGGAGAACGATGACGCGCGCCCAATCTCAGGGAGGAAACCGATGAAAAAGCTCTATCGCGGCAGTTGCCATTGCGGCGCCGTCACCTTCGCATGCCAGCTCGATCTCGCAGCGGGCATCCGCCGCTGCAATTGCTCCTTCTGCGCCAAGACACGGATGCAGAAGGCCTTCGCCCTTCGAGAGGAATTCGAGATCACCGCCGGCAAGGACAGGCTCTCGGCCTATCGCGCCGAAAACTCCAACTGGCGCGAGGGCGACGTCGATCACTATTTCTGCAGCCGCTGCGGCGTCAGGCCCTTCTCGCGCGGCTATCTCGAGGATTTCCTCGGGCATTTCTACGCGGTCAACGTCGCCTGCCTGGATGGCCTCAGCGACGCCGAACTCGGCGAAGCGCCACTGATCTACGAGAACGGCCGTATCGACGACTATGTCAATCCGCCGGCCGACACGCGTTTCATGTGACCGTCTCGAAACAGGCGCCGGGACATCAGGCGATCGTGAGTGCACGCAACGCCGCCAGCGCCCGCTCCGCATCGGCCTCCGGCACGAAGATATGATCGTGATAATAGGCCGCAATCACGTTGGCGCTGATGCCCTCGCGCGTCAGCGCCGCCGAGACGGCCGCAGTCAGGCCGACGGCTTCAAGCGCGGAATGCACGTTGAGTGTGATGCGCCGGAGCAGCGGACCGTAATCGAGCCCCGCCTCGTCCGCATCGCTGCGGGCAAGCACCAGCGTCAACCCTTCATCCTCGCGATAGGTGGCCAGCGGTTCCAGCGCCTGATAGCGCGCAACATCCCGATAGGCGACCGTGCAATAGACGTAGGTCTGTGGAAGCAGGACCGGGCTCATGGTCGCCAGCAACTTCGCGAGATCCGTTTCTCCGGCCATGACGCTCTCCTGTTTCGAACCGCTGCTTCGAATGAAGTGGTAGCGGATCGTCACGTTGGCGTGAAGCACGCGATCGCGATTTGACCATTGTCATTCCCGTGAAAACATGAGGTCATCAAGCGCCCGAAGCCGAAAACGGGTGGCGGAGGAAGATGAAAATGATGACCTGCAGCAAGTCGAGACACACCTCGGGCGGACTCGTGATGCTGGCTGCTGCTGTCGCCGCGCTGCTGGCCTCAGCGCCGATCGCCGCCGCCCAGGAACCGGCCGTCGTCATCCCGCCACCATCGCTCGATGAGAAGGTCTCCGGAACGACGGAGATCGCCGTCTTCGCCGGCGGCTGCTTCTGGGGCGTCCAGGGCGTCTTCCAGCATGTCAAAGGCGTCAGAAACGCCGTCTCCGGCTATTCCGGCGGCAGCCGCGAGACCGCCGATTACGAGACGGTGAGCGGCGGCAAGACCGGCCACGCGGAATCGGTGGAAGTAACCTACGATCCGCGCGAGGTGACCTATGGGCGGCTGCTGCAGGTCTTCTTCTCCGTCGCCCACCATCCGACGCAGCTCAACTACCAGGGACCGGATCATGGCACCCAGTATCGATCGGCCGTCTTCACAGTTACCGCTGAGCAGAAGCGCATCGCCGATGCCTATATTGCCGAGCTCGGCAAGTCAGGCGCGTTCCCGGCAAGGATCGTCACGGAGGTCACGCCGTTCAAGGGCTTCTACGCCGCCGAAGACTATCACCAGGACTTTCTGGCCCGGAACCCGACGCATCCCTACATCGTCTATAACGACCTGCCCAAGATCGAGAACCTGCGGGCGCTCTTCCCGCAAGCCTTCCGGGCAAATCCGGCGCTGGTGTTCAAGGTGAAGAGCTGAGCATTCCCCAACAATTCTGAAGCGGTGGGCCGCAAACGCGTCGTACCGGATCGCGACGTCAGCGGGTACCGACGAGAACCGCAACGCCCTCGGCCAGCCGCCGGAACCCCTCGCGCGCGCCCTCGCTCATGTGCCGCGCCCGCAGCCAGGCATGGATCATCTGCGGTTCTTCGCGGAAGGTGACGTTGACGCCCGCCATGGCAAGGCGAGCGGCATAGATGCGGGCGTCATCGCGCAAGGGGTCGAAGAAGGCGCCGGTGATATAGGTGGGCGGCAAGCCAGAGAGATCCTTTTCCGCCAAGGGTGCCGCGAACGGATTGTCGGCCGGCGCCTGCAGGATCTTGCGATAGTAGCGGGTGTCGGCGGTCGTCAGTCCCGGCGCCTCGGCCATTTCCACATAGGAGCCGGAGACCAGATCGCCGCCGAGCCCGGGATAGATCAGCACCTGGCCAACGACGCCGGTGAGCCCTTCGGCCCGAGCCTTGAGCACGATGCCTGCCGTCAGATTGCCGCCGGCGCTGTCGCCGGCAACGACGACCGGGCGACCGCCGGACAGGAGCTCGCGGAGCACCGCGTAGCAATCCTCGAAGGCCGCCGGCCAGACATGCTTCGGCGCCAGGCGGTAGTCGATCGATACCAGTTCGGCCTGGGCAAAGTCGGCAAGCTCGGCACAGATGGCGTCGTGGCTGTCGAGCGAGCCGACGACGAAGCCGCCGCCATGAATGTAATAGATGCGCGTCTCGGTCGAGACCGTCGCCGGGCGATAGCGCCGGATCGGGATGCGGCCGTCGACGAGTGTGTCTTCGCGCGTGAGACCGGCCGGGCTCGGCGCATCGAATTCGGCGCAGAGCGCATCGTACCATTTGCGCTGCTGCTCGATCGAGGCATCGACCGCGTCGGCGGGATAGAAGTCCTCGCAGCGGCGGTGAAAGGCGAGGATCCCCTCCTCCGTCGGCATCGGCCGCTTGGTCGCCTGGTCCATGTCTTCCTCCCACTGATCCCGCTCTTGCGCGCAAGCTTATCACCGCCGCCCCGGCTCCCTGTCCGAAAACCGACATGGGCGGAAAAAACGACCGATCGATCCGCATGCGTTTCGCCGCTTGCCAGCCCCGCCCCGCACCTATTAACTCGCGCCATGGCCTTCACATTTCGACAGTTGCAGTATTTCGTCGCCGTCGCCGAACAGGGTTCGATCACCCGCGCGGCGCAGAACCTTTCGATCTCGCAATCCTCGATCACCGAAGCGATCAAGGAGCTCGAAGGCGATCTTGGCGTCGAACTCTTCGACCGGCATCCGCGCGGCCTGTCGATCACCCACAACGGCCACCAGTTCCTGCGCCATGCGACGAAAATCCTCGCCAATGTCTCGGACGCCAGGCGCAGCTTTTCCGACAGCCGCGAGGAGACCGGCGGCAAGCTCAATCTCGGCGTCACTTCGCTGGTCGCCGGCTACGTGCTTTCCGATCTGCTCGCGCGCTATCGCCGCGCCTGCCCCGGCGTCGAGGTCAGCGCCATCGAGGACAACGGCTCCTATCTCGAACATCTCCTGATCGGCGGCGAACTCGACGTCGCCGTCATGGTCATCTCCAACCTGCGCGATCGCATGGCGCTGCAGGCGGAAATCCTCGAAACCTCGCCCTATCGCCTGTGGCTGCCGATCGGCCATCCGCTGGTCAGCGCCGACATCATCTCCGTCAGCGATATCGCCAGGGAGCCGCTGATCATGCTGACGGTGGATGAAATCGAGGAGAACACCGGCAAGCTGCTGACCGCGCTCGGCGCCCGCCCGCATGTGGCCTTCCGCACCCGCTCGGTCGAAGCGGTGCGCAGCCTGGTCGCGACCGGTGCCGGCATCGCGCTCCTGCCCGACCTCGTCTACCGCCCCTGGTCGCTTGAAGGCGACCGCATCGAAAGCCGCGACGTCTCGGGCGCACTTCCGGTCGTGCAGGTCGGCATGGTCTGGCGCAAGGGCTCCAGCCTGCCACAATCGGCCCGCGATTTCGTCGGCATCGCCGAGGCGCTCAGAAGCGCACGTCCGCGCTAATCATCTGCTTTTTCAAGAGTTTTACGCCTGGATGCCGCGCCTTCGGAGTAAAGATATCGGAAAAACCGAAAGCGACATTCTGATTAATGAATTTGCGAATACGGAGAAATCAAGGCACGCTTCATCTTGGGAACGAAGCCGCAAAATGCGGCTCAAAAACTGGGAGAATTCAGATGAAGCAGATGCTCAAATCCTGCACGGCATTGACCCTGTCGCTCGGCCTTGTCGGCCCGGCCTTCGCGCAGGAGCCGCTGAAGGAACTCGGCAAGGGGGAAGGCGAGCTCTCCATCGTCGCCTGGTCCGGCTACATCGAGCGCGGCGAAACCGACAAGAACTACGACTGGGTCACGGATTTCGAAAAGCAGACGGGCTGCAAGGTCAGCGTCAAGACGGCAGCGACCTCGGATGAAATGGTCGCGCTGATGAACGAAGGCGGCTTCGACCTCGTCACCGCCTCGGGCGACGCCTCGCTGCGTCTCGTCGCCGGCAAGCGCGTGCAGCCGATCAACACCGACCTCATCCCGAGCTGGAAGACGATCGACGAGCGCATGCAGAACGCCCCCTGGCACACCGTCGACGGCGTTCACTACGGCGTCCCCTATGTCTGGGGCCCGAACGTACTGATGTACAACAAGGATGCCTTCAAGGGCGAAGCGCCGAAGAGCTGGAACGTCGTGTTCGAGGAAATGACGCTCCCCGACGGCAAGTCCAACAAGGGCCGCGTTCAGGCCTATGACGGTCCGATCCATGTCGCCGATGCCGCTAACTACCTGATGAAGCACAAGCCGGAATTGGGCATCAAGGATCCCTACGAGCTGAACGAGGACCAGTACAAGGCAGCCCTCGATCTCTTGCGCACCCAGCGCACGCTCGTCGGCCGCTACTGGCATGACGCGATGATCCAGATCGACGACTTCAAGAACGAAGGCGTCGTCGCTTCCGGCTCCTGGCCATTCCAGGTCAACCTGATGGAAGCCGAGAAGCTGCCGATCGCCTCGACCATTCCGGAAGAAGGCGTCACGGGGTGGGCAGACACGACCATGCTGCATGCCGAAAGCCAGCATCCGAATTGCGCCTACATGTGGATGGAGCACTCGCTGTCGCCGAAGGTCCAGGGTGACGTCTCCGCCTGGTTCGGCGCAAACCCGTCCGTTGGTGCTGCCTGCAAGGGCAACGACCTTTTGACCGATGCCGGCTGCAAGACCAATGGCTACGAAGACTTCGACAAGGTGAAGTTTTGGAAGACGCCGGTGACGAAGTGCGCAAGCCAGGGCGAATGCGTGCCCTATCACCGCTGGGTCTCCGACTATATCGGCGTGATCGGCGGCCGCTGAACCGTCGCGACATATCGCAAGCATCGCCCCTCACCCTGGCCCTCTCCCCGCACGCGGGGAGAGGGAACGCCTCCGGCCAAGCATCGCGTGACCTTGAGGCAAGACGCCGGCCACGAGTCCCCTTCGCCCCGCCTGCGGGGAGAAGGTGCTCGGCAGGCGGATGAAGGGTACTTCCCCTCACCGCGGGGATGAGGGGCTGGAATCCTGGAGCAGTTTGATGACCACCGCCGTTCTCTTCGACAATGTTTCCCGCCACTTCGGCGCCGTGCGCGCCGTCGATGGCGTGAACCTCGAAATCGCCGAGGGCGAGTTTTTCGCCATGCTCGGCCCCTCCGGCTCGGGCAAGACCACCTGCCTGCGCCTGATGGCCGGCTTCGAGCAGCCGACCGGCGGCCATATCGAGATCTTCGGCGAAACGGCCGAGGGCGTGCCGCCCTATCGCCGCAGCGTCAACACCGTCTTCCAGGACTATGCGCTCTTCCCGCATCTCTCGATCCTCGACAACGTCGCCTACGGGCTGATGGTCAAGGGCGTCGGCCGCGAGGAACGCCGCAAGGCGGCCGAGGACGCGCTCGCCATGGTCAAGCTGCCAGGCTATGGCACCCGCCGCCCCGGCCAGCTCTCCGGCGGCCAGCGCCAGCGCGTTGCGCTTGCCCGCGCGCTGGTCAACAAGCCGAAGGTGCTGCTACTCGACGAGCCGCTCGGCGCACTCGACCTGAAGCTGCGCGAGCAGATGCAGGAGGAACTGAAGAGCCTGCAGAAATCGCTCGGCATCACCTTCGTCTTCGTCACCCACGACCAGGGCGAGGCGCTGTCGATGGCCGATCGCATCGCCGTCTTCAACGATGGCCGCATCCAGCAGCTCGGCCGCCCGGAAGATGTCTACAAGCAGCCGAAGACGCGGTTCGTTGCCGATTTCGTCGGCTCCTCCAACGTGCTGCCGCAAAAGCTCTGCCAGCGGCTGGGGCTGAAGACGCCCTTTGCCAGCCTGCGCCCGGAGGCGATCGCCATCGCAGCACCCGCCGATGGCGCACTCAGCCTCTCCGGCACCGTCTCCGCCCATAGTTTCCTCGGCGCCGTCAATCGCGTCGTCGTCGATGTCGACGGCGCCCGTGTTGCCGTCGCCTGCCCCGCAGCGTTCGCCGTGCCTGCGGTCGGCAGCCCCGTCACCATCAGCTTCGCCGCTAACGAGCTGCACCCGATGGAGGACGCATGACCGCCTTTGCCGAACCCCTCGTGCTGCCGGAACGCCGCGGCCCCGCCGGTCGCCTGTCGGACTTCTTCTGGCGCCACCCGCATCTGCTTCTGATGGTGCTGCTCGCCCCGCCGCTGCTCTGGCTCGGCATCGTCTATCTCGGTTCGCTCTTTGCGCTGCTTCTCCAGAGCTTTTTCTCGATCGACGACTTCTCCGGCCTCATCAATTACGAGTTCACGCTGGCGACCTATCAGCAGCTCCTCAGCGAAACCAATCTCGACATCATCCTGCGCACCGTGCTGATGGCGGCGACCGTCACGCTCGCTTCCGCCGTCATCGCCTTCCCGATCGCCTATTATGCCGCCCGCTATGCGCAGGGAAAATGGAAGGTGCTCTTCTATCTCGGCGTCATGCTGCCGCTGTGGTCGAGCTATCTGGTCAAGATCTACGCCTGGAAGCTGATCCTCGCCAAGGAAGGCATCCTTACCTGGATCTTTGAAAAGCTGCACCTGCTCTGGCTGCTCGACGGCTGGCTGTCGCTGCCCGTCGTTGGCGGCAACTCGCTCTCGGTCAGCTACACCGGCACCTTCATCGTCTTCGTCTATGTCTGGCTGCCATTCATGATCCTGCCGATCCAGGCAGCGCTGGAACGCGTGCCCGGCAACCTGATCGAGGCCTCCTCCGACCTCGGCGGCACGCCGGCGCAGACCTTCCGCTTCGTGCTCTTCCCTCTGGCTTTGCCCGGCATCGTCGCCGGCTCGATCTTCACGTTTTCGCTGACGCTCGGCGACTACATCATCCCGCAGATCGTCGGCTCGTCGCGCCTGTTTATCGGCCAGGCGGTCTATGCCCAGCAGGGCACGGCCGGCAACATCCCGCTCGCCGCCGCCTTTACCGTCGTGCCAATCGTCATCATGGGTGCCTATCTCTTCATGGCCAAACGCATGGGGGCCTTCGATGCGCTCTGATCGCCTGAACCGCTCGCCAATGGGCCTGAAGATCGCGGCCGCCGCCGGCCTCGCCTTCCTGCACCTGCCGATCCTCTTGATCTTCCTCTATGCGTTTACGACGGAGGAAAAGAGCTATCAGTTCCCGCCGCCGGGACTGACGACGCAATGGTTCGCCGTTGCCTGGAACAGGCCCGATGTCTGGGCGGCGCTGACCCTTTCGGTCAAGGTCGCCTCGATCGCCACCGCCATGGCGCTGGTGCTCGGCACGCTCTGCGCCGCAGCCGTCAGCCAGACGCGCTTCTTCGGCCGGGAGGCGATCTCGCTACTCGTCATCCTGCCGATCGCCCTGCCCGGCATCATCACCGGCATCGCGCTCCGCTCCGCCTTCTCGATGGCCGACATCCCCTTCTCCTTCTGGACCATCGTACTCGGCCACGCGACCTTCTGCATCGTCGTCGTCTACAACAATGCGGTTGCCCGCTTCCGGCGGATCTCCGGCTCGCTGATCGAAGCGTCGATGGATCTCGGCGCCGACGGCTTCCAGACCTTCCGCTACATCATCCTTCCGAACATCGGCACGGCGCTACTCGCCGGCGGCATGCTCGCCTTCGCGCTGTCCTTCGACGAGGTGATCGTCACCACCTTTACCGCCGGACAGCAATCGACCCTGCCGATCTGGATGCTCGAAGAGCTGATCCGCCCGCGCCAGCGGCCGGTGACAAATGTCGTCGCCATGGTCGTGGTGCTCGTTACCTTCCTGCCGATCCTCGGCGCCTACTACCTCACCCGCGACGGCGACCAGATCGCCGGCGCCGGCAAGTAACTCGACTTTCAAGGGAGAACAGACATGGACACCCAACTGCTGATCGGATCGCGCTTCGAGGCCGGCACCGAGGCCGACGAACACATCCTGAACCCGCGGACGGGCGGCAAGATCGTCGACCTGGCGGAAGCCTCGCACACCCAGGTCGAGGCGGCGGTCGACGCCGCCGAAAGCGCCTTCCCCACCTGGTCGCAGACCACACCTGCGGAGCGCTCCAACTATCTCTTGAAGATCGCCGACGCGATCGAGAAGGAGGCCGACGGCTTTGCGGCGCTCGAAGCGCTGAACTGCGGCAAGCCGATCAACGCCGTGAAGAACGACGAGCTTCCGGCGATCGTCGACTGCTGGCGCTTCTTCGCCGGCGCCGTGCGCAACCTGCATGCGCCGACCGCAGGCGAATACCTGCCCGGCCACACCTCGATGATCCGCCGCGACCCGATCGGCATCGTCGGCTCGATCGCACCCTGGAACTACCCGTTGATGATGATGGCCTGGAAGCTGGCGCCGGCGATCGCCGGCGGCAACACGGTCGTCTTCAAGCCTTCCGAACAGACGCCGCTGACGGCGCTGAAGCTCGCGCGCATCCTCGCCGATATCCTGCCCGAAGGCGTCGTCAACGTCATTACCGGCCGCGGCGAAACCGTCGGCAATGCGCTGATCAACCATCCGAAAATCTCGATGGTCTCGATCACCGGCGACATCGCCACCGGCAAGAAGGTGCTGGCGGCGGCCGCCAAGACCGTCAAGCGCACCCATCTCGAACTCGGCGGCAAGGCCCCGGTCATCGTCTATGACGACGCCGACCTCGAAGCCGCCGTCAACGGCATCCGCACCTTCGGCTATTACAATGCCGGCCAGGATTGCACTGCCGCCTGCCGCATCTATGCCGAAGCGGGCATCTACGAGAAACTGGTCGCCGACCTCACATCGGCGGTCTCGACGATCCGCTACAATCTCGCCGACGACACCGAAAACGAAATCGGCCCGCTGATCTCGCGCCGCCAGCGCGACCGTGTCGCGAGCTTCGTCGAGCGTGCCGCCGACCAGAAGCACATCGAGATCACCACCGGCGGCAGCGCCGGCAGTTCGGACGGCTTCTTCTTCCAGCCGACGGTGGTCGCCGGCGCAACCCAGGACGACGAGATCGTCCGGCGCGAAGTCTTCGGCCCGGTCGTCTCGATCACCCGCTTTGCCGGCAAGGACGATGCGATCGCCTGGGCGAACGACAGCGATTACGGCCTCGCCTCCTCCGTCTGGACCAAGGATATCTCCAAGGCGATGAAGGCCGCCTCGCGCCTGCAATATGGCTGCACCTGGATCAACACCCACTTCATGCTGACCAACGAGATGCCGCACGGCGGCGTCAAGCAGTCGGGCTACGGCAAGGACATGTCGGTCTACGCGCTCGAGGACTACACCGCTGTTCGCCACATCATGATCAACCACGGCTGAGGCTCAGCGCATCGCGAGCCACGATTCCGCATGCAAACAAAAACAAACGGGAGGAGTTTGCCATGTACCGTCGTCAATTGCTTCTTGCCGCTGGGGCCCTCGGCCTCAGTACCCTCGTGCTCACGCCGGCGGCCCTTGCCGCCGACGCGGCGCCGGATGTGGTCGCGGCCTATGTCGCAGCCTGGAACGCCCACGACCCGGGCAAGGCGGCCTCCTACTTCGCCGATGATGTGACCTATTACGACGCGTCCGTCGGCAAGCCTATAACTGGGAAAGATGCCGCCAAGACCGGCGTCATCGACAATTTCCTGAATGCGGTCCCGGACGCAGTCTGGACCATGAAGGGCGATCCCATCGCCGCCGGCGACAAGGTGTCCTTTGAATGGGAGTTCTCCGGCACCAATTCGGGCGCCTGGAGCGACGGCACGGCTGCAACCAACAAGAGCTTCAAGCTCACCGGCGCCTCGGTGTTCACCGTGAAGGATGGCAAGATCGCTGCCCAGAGCGACTATTACGACGCGCTCGGCTTCTACAAGCAGCTCGGGTTGATGCAATAGGCGGGGCCTGCGTCTCGACGCCTCGACGGCCGCAAGCTCCGGCTTGCGGCTTCTCGCATCTTTTGCCGACAAATCATGACTACAAAACTCATAAATGACTTGCGTCAGCAAAAATCTTGAGTAACACAATCAGCTTATGAGTTTCTGACTGCGCTCATAGGTGTCGCATGCTTGCAGGACGGCGTTCTTTCACGGCTGTGTTCCCGATCGGGCGCATTCGCGCGCGGGTGGCGCCATGACGGCTGGCGTTTGCGAACCGGTCGTCGCGACCGGCGGTCCCAAGGCGCTGTCGGCGGCCTTTGCCGGCACCCATGCCTGGTGCAACGAGAAGATGGTGCTCTCGGACGAGCTCTCCGACGGCATGGCGCTGCCGGACTTCTTCGCTTCCGGCGCCTTCGACAGGGCGCTCGACGTCTACACCGAAAAATCCGGCGCCAGCGATAGGCGCGCCGTCGCCTCCATCTGGTCGCTCTATTATTTCTCCAGCCTCACCATCCCCTATCTGGTGGCACGCGTACTCGATCATCAGGTGCTGCCCGTCGCTTTCGACGAGATGAAGGTGGCGCTCGCTGAGGATGGCCTGCCCCGGACTTTCGGCGTCGCGACATCTGGCAATTGGCAGGAAGCTGACGATAGCGACGTTTTCGCCACGCTTGGCCCCCTGATGCACGGACATTTGCGCGAGGTGGTCGGCTACCTCAAGTCTGTCGGCGGCATCGCCCCGAAACTCGCCTGGAACAATGCGCTCGTCTATATCGACTATGCGCTGCGCGCCTCCGGCATCGAGCCGCTGAACGCCCAGGCCGACGTGCTGATCGGCAACAAGTCGATGCCCGACGGTTCGCCCAATCCCTTCTTCGATTGCCTGCGCCACGAGGAGGAAGACGGCGCCCGCGTTTGCCGCCGCAAGATCTGCTGCCTGCGCTACCTGCTGCCCGGGGTCCCCAGTTGCGGCAGTCTCTGCGCCCTCCCCAGCCAAAGGAACCAATAGGCTTGCTTCATCGCTGCATTCTCCCGGCCGCCCGGCGGCTCATGCTCGTTCTCTTCTCCGCTCTGACGCTCGCGACCGCAGCCCGCGCCGAAGGCCAGTGGCCGATGACCGTCACCGATGCGGTCGGTCGCGAGGTGACGATCCCGGCAAAGCCGAAGGCGATCCTTCTCGGCAGCGGCTTCAACCTCGTGGCCCTGTCGCTGATCCATCCGGATCCCGTCGGCCTGCTCGCCGGCTGGTCCGGCGACATGAAGGGCGACAATCCGGAGATCTACGAGAGCTTCCGGCGGAAGTTCCCGGCGATCGCCGACGTGCCGCAGATCGACGACGGCACCGGCCCGGGCCTCTCCTTCGAGACCCTGCTGACGGTGAAGGCCGATCTCGCGCTCCTCAACAACTGGCAATCCGATACCGAGTCCGGCAAGCGCGCCATCGAATATTTGACCGGCATCGGCGTGCCGGTGATCGTCGTCGACTTCAACAACGACGCGCTGACCGGCACGCCGCGCATGATGCGCCAGCTCGGCAGGATCCTCGAACGGGAGGAACAGGCCGAGGCCTTCGCCCGGTTTTACGAGGACAGGCTGGCGCTGATCCGGTCACGCATCGCCGCCAAGCCGGAGCCGCGCCCGCTGGTGCTGATGGACGCCTTCCCCCAGGCCGACCGCTGCTGCTGGGCCTATGGCACCGGCGGTCTCGGCGAGTTCCTGACGATGGCGGGCGGCCGCAACATCGCCGAAGGCGTCCTGCCGCGGCCGGGCGGCACGGTCAACGCCGAGGCGATCATGGCGGCAAATCCTGATATCTACATCGCCACCTCGTCGCCCGGCGGCAAATACGGCACGCTGTCGATCGGCCCCGGCGTCAGCGAAGACGAGGCGCGCGAGACGCTCGCCCGCACCATCGAGGCGCCGGCGCTCGCGAGCATCCGCGCCGTGCAGGAAAAGCGTGTTCACGGACTTTGGAACTTCTTCAACGCCATCCCGCTCAACATCGTCGCCGCCGAAGCCTTCGCCACCTGGATCCGGCCGGACCTCTTCGGCGATCTCGACCCGAAGAAGAGCCTTGCCGAAATCAACGAACGTTTCGCCGCCGTCCCGTTCGAGGGCAGCTACTGGGTGGACCTGAAGCCGGCGGACTAGCATCCGCTTTGCCTCCCCCGAAACATGACCCATCCCTGGTTCGCCGGAACCGGCGGCTGCTGCCTATGGTCGCGTGTTGTCAGCCGTCGGGCACCCTATATAAGTGTCGTCACGGCCTTGCCTCGTCACGGCAAGGCCGTCTAACGCTTTGATCGGCTGCATGGTTTCCCTCTTGCATCGAATCCGATTCAAGGAATGATGCGGTGAGGAGGATCTGGATGCTTTGGTTGGTCGCGTTACCGCTGTGTCTTGTCGTTGTGTATCTGGCCGCGCGCTTCAGCCGTTTTCGCCAATGGGCGGAACCCATCCTCTCGGTTGCCGTGGCGGTCGGCCTGCTTGTCGCCTTCATCATCTGGTTCGGCGATCGCGACGGCCGCAAGCCCGTAGCACCCGAGCCGACCCAGACGGCGCAGCCCGCGAGCCTAACCACCACCGACATTGCATTGGATGGACTGACCTTCGAGCAAAGCCAGCCGGAACGAAGCTTCCGGCTGCGCGGTACGGTGACGAACAAGGGCCAAACGCTGCTCGAATATTTCCGCCTCTCCGTCACGCTGGAGGATTGCCCGGGTGACGCCTGCCAGACGATCGGCGACGATGCGGCCCTCATTCTCGCCCGGGTGCCGGCCGGCCAGAGCCGGCCATTCGAGACCTTCCTCACCTTTCCGAACCGCGAAGGCCAGAGCCTGACGGCGCCGAAATGGACGACCGAGATCGTCGAGGTCCGCGGCACAAACCGGTGAACAGCGCGTCCGGTGCCCGGAATGCGACACAATTCCGGCGGAAACCCGCTTCACAGTTTTTCAGGAATCGCTTGTGAACAGCGCGCGCTCGGCGATTTCGACAGGAGAGTGGGATATCCTAGGCGGCGTCCGGACGGCGTAAGGCTTCGACGAAGGCAACCGTCGACGTCACCTCGGCGAATTCGGCGCGCAGGGTCGCGACATGGGCCCGGTGAATGTCCCGGGCAGCGATTACCGTTCCGTCTCCATCCGGCTGATCGAAGCAGTCGCACGCATCCTCGACGAGGATCATGCGGTAGCCGAGATTGGCGCCGACGCGCACCGAGGTGGAGACACACATGTCGGTCGAAATGCCGAAGGTAACGACTGTATCGACGCCGAGACGCCGAAGCCTGAGGTCGAGATCGGTACCAATAAAGGCTGCGTTGACGCTCTTGGTGACGAGCGGTTCGCCGGTCTGTGGCTCGAAGCCGGGCCTAAAGGCATTGCCGGGTGCACCGGGTCCAAGCGTCGAGCCCGGCATGACGCTGTCGTGGCGGACATGGATCACCGGCCGGCCGGCCGCGCGCCAGGCGGCAAGCAGGGTGAGACCGTTCCGGTCGATATCGGCATTCCAGCGTCGCGGCCAGGGGGCACTGTCAAAAGCCTGTTGCATGTCGATCGGCAGCAGCACAGCATTGTCGGGCACGACTGGTATTTTCATGGCAAAGCTCCTTCGTTGCGAGAAGGAAGCTATCTGTCCTGTCGTCCGGTTTCACTGGACAAAATGGCGCCAAACCGGACAATTGTCCGGACTTGGCGCAAAAGGAGATACAATTTGACGGAACTCGACGACAAGGATCGGCTGCTGTTGGCAGCGCTTCGCCAGGATTCGCGCCAGAGCCTGGTAGCGCTCGCCCGACACGCCGGCCTCTCGCGCAGCGGCGTGCATGAGCGCCTGCGGCGGCTCGAAGCCAAGGGCGTCGTCGCCGGCTACACGATCCGCCTCGGCGTCGAGGACAAGAACCCGACGGTCAGGGCGCTGGTCGCCATCTCGTTCCAGTCCGGCAAGAATTGCGACCATATCGTGCCGCATCTTTCCGCCATGACGCCTGTCGTCACCTGCTGGTCGCTCGCCGGTGCCACCGACCTGATGGTGCTCGTCGAGTGCGCCACGAACGGCGACCTCGACACGATCCGCCGGCAAATCTCCTTGATCCCGGGCGTCGCCACGGTGCAGACGCACGTGGCGCTCCGGACCCATTTCGACCGGCGGGATTAGGCGAACCCCCTCGCCCCGAACCGGTGCGAGGATTGGGCCTCTCGACGAAACTCAGCAGTAGATCTGGAATTTTTCGCGGATCGCCCGATCGATCTCCGGTGCGATCACCGAGGGTGCAGCTTCCGCCAGAATGCGGTTCTTCTTCTCGATCGCCTTTGCCACCAGATCCGGTCGGCCGATCTCCACCCATTCCTTCGGGCTCGTGCGGTCGGCGACGGCCGGATAGATGTATTCCGTCTGCATCAGCCCGAGCGTCTGCGGATGACCGAGATAGTGGCCGGGGCCATCGAGGCAGACCGAGCGCATGGTTTCGAGCGAGACGGAGTCCTCTGTGACGTCGATGCCGCGGATGCAGCGCTGCACTTGCCCTAAGAGATCGTCGCCGAGCACCAGCGACTCCAGGCAGAAGCCGAGCAGCGAGGCGTGCATGCCGACGGCCTCGTAGACCATGTTGAGCCCCGAGAGACCGGCCATGACGTTGGAGATCGCTTGTTCCCAGCCGGCCTGCATGTCCGGCAATTTCGCATCGGCAATGCCGGCGGCGGCGCCACCCGGCAGACCGTAGAACTGGTGCATCTGCGCGCAGCCGGCCGTCAGCAGCGCCTGTTCGCCGGAGCCGCCGGACATCGCCCCGGTGCGAAGATCCGAGACGAAGGGCCAGGTGCCGAAGACCGCCGGATGCCCCGGCGACATGGCATTGACATAGACGACGCCCGCCAGGCATTCGGCCACCGCCTGCACGATCGCGGTCGCAAGCGGCGCCGGTGCGGTGGCCCCCGCCTGGCCGGCCGAGAGCAGCAGGATCGGCATGCCGGCGCGGATGCACTTCTCCATGGTGATGCAGCTTTCCTCGGCGAACTTCATCGGCGGAACGACAAAGCAGTTCGAGTTGGAAACAAAGGGCCGCGCCCGCCACTTGTCCTCGCCGCCGGCGATCATGTGGATGAGATCGAAGCAGCCATCGACATGCGATGGATCGGAGAAGCTCGTGCCGACATGTTTCGTCGTGCCGGCGCAGCAGGCATAGAGCGTGTTGACGTCCATCAGGAAGTTGTCGGCGACATCGCGGCAGACCATGGCGCGCTGGAAGAAATGCACATTGTCGAGATGATGCACGAGCTGCGCGGCGTTCAACAGGTCCTTGGCGGTGGATTCCCGATACTCGCGCTTCTCGACGTCGACGATGTGCACCGCCGCACCCGCCGTACCGTAATAGACGCGCGTGCCGCTGAGTTCGAGATCCTGCTTCGGGTCACGGGCGTAAAGCGTGATGTCGCGCGCGGCGATCGCAAGCATGTCCTCCACCAGCGCCCGCGGAAAGCGGATGCGTCCGTCATCGCCGAGGATGGCGCCGGCGCCGGTCATGATCTCGATGCCCGATTTCGGTGCATTGGCAAGGCCGATCTGTTCCAGCGCATCGAGCGCGGCCTCATGGATGCGCCTCACGCCTGCTTCCGTCAGCGGCTTGTACTGCCCACCGGAAAGACCGGGGCGGACCGGCCGGATATTTTCGGCAAGCGGTGCGGCGCGAAGCGCCACCCGCGCCGCCCGTCCCCCGGACCGTCTCGAAGCCACAACTGCGCAATCGTCAGCCATTGTCTTGTCTCCCAATGGGGCGGGTGTGTTTTTCGCCCCTTATCCGCGCGGTGAGAGAAGCGCCCCTCATCCGCCTGTCGGCACCCTCTCCCCGTTTTGACAGGGGGATTCGCCGCTCCCGCTCGTCCCCACCGCTCAGGGAATGAGACCGTTGTTCATTCAGATTGCCGCCTCGCCCAGCTTTGGGCTGGAGGCCCGCCCCGTCTCGTTCTCCCCGTCTGCGGGGAGAAGATGACCGGCAGGCCGGATAAGGGGCAACTTTCGCCCTACATTCGCACCCGCTCGGCCCGCGGGTCGTACATCGGCTTTAGCGACGCCTCGGCCTTCACCCGCGTTCCGGCGATCTCGATCTCGAAGCGCGAGCCGAGCACGTCGTCTGCGCTCTCCCCTTCCGAGGGCACATAGCCGAGGCCGATTGCGCCGCCGAGGTGATGGCCGTAATTGCCTGAGGTGATCGTGCCGACGATCTTGCCGTCGCGCACGATCGCCTCGTTGTGGAAGAGCAGCGGCTCGGGATCGGCCAGCCGGAACTGCACCAGCCGGCGCGCGAGCCCGCGATTGTGCTTGGCGAGCACCGCTTCGCGGCCGATGAAATCACCCTTGTCGGCTTTGACCGCGAAGCCGAGCCCGGCTTCAAGCACGTGATCCTCGTCGGTGATGTCGTGGCCAAAATGGCGGAAGGCCTTCTCGATCCGGCAGCTATCCAGCGTATGGATGCCGCAGAGCTTCAGCCCCAGATCCTGCCCCGCCGCTTCCAGCGCCTCGAACACATGCGCCGCCTGGTCGGTCGAGACATAGAGCTCCCAGCCGAGTTCGCCGACATAGGTGACGCGATGCGCACGGGCCAAGCCCATCCCGACCTCGATCTCGCGCGCCGTGCCGAAGGGATGGGCGGCATTCCCGAAATCGTTGGGGCTGACCCTCTGCATCAGCTCCCGCGCCTTCGGCCCCATGACGCAGAGCACGCTTTCGCCGGCGCTGACATCGGTGACCACCACGAACTCATCAGTGAGATGCTTGCGCAGCCAGGCAAGGTCGCGCTGCAGCGTGCCGCCGGGAACGACCAAGAGGAAGGCGGTTTCCGAAAGGCGCGTCACCGTCAGGTCGCTCTCGATGCCGCCGCGGGCGTTCAGCATCTGGGTGTAGACGATGCGGCCAGGCTCGACATTCATCTCGTTGGCGCAGAGCCGCTGCAGGAAGGAAAGCGCGTCGCGCCCCTCCACCCGGATCTTGCCGAAGGAGGTCATGTCGAACAGGCCGACGCCATTGCGAACGGCGAGATGCTCGTCCCTTTGGTTCTCGAACCAGTTCTGCCGCTTCCAGGAATAGCGGTACGCCCGCTCCTGGCCTTCTTTCGCAAACCAGTTGGCGCGCTCCCAGCCGGCGACTTCGCCGAAGACGGCGCCGCGGGCTTTCAGGTGCTCGTGCAGTGGCGAGCGGCGCACGCCGCGGGCCGTCGCCATCTGGCGATAGGGGAAGTGATCGGCGTAGAGCAGCCCGAGTGTTTCCGAGACCCGATCTTTCAAATAGGCGCGGTTCTTCTGGAACGGCTGCGCCCGGCGGATATCTACCTCCCAGAGATCGAAGGGCGGCTCGCCATCGTTCATCCATTGCGCCAGCGCCATGCCGGCGCCGCCGGAGGAAACGATGCCGATCGAATTGTAGCCGGCCGCCACCCAATAGCCCTTCACCTCGGGCGCTTCGCCGAGATAGTAGCGGTCGTCGGGCGTGAAGCTCTCCGGGCCGTTGAAGAAGGTATGGATGCCCGCCGTTTCCAGCATCGGCATGCGGTTGACCGCCATCTCCAGGATCGGTGCGAAGTGGTCGAAATCGTCAGGCAACTGGTCGAAACAGAAGTCCTCGCGAATGCCGTCCATACCCCAGGGCTTGGCCTTCAGCTCGAAGGCGCCGACCAGCATCTTGCCGGCATCTTCCTTGTAGTAGGTGCACTCGTCCGGCACGCGCAGCACCGGCAGGCGCGTGAGGTTCGGGATCGCCTCGGTGACGATGTAGAAATGTTCGCAGGCGTGCAGCGGCACGGTGACGCCCGATTGCCGCGCGAACTCCCGGCCCCACATGCCGGCGCAGTTGACGACATTGTCGGTCTCGATCGTGTAGGTCTCGCCATTCTGCTCGCAGGTCACACCCGTCACCCGGCCATCCTTCTTTAGGACGGACGTCACCTTGACGCCCTCGATGATGACAGCACCGTTCTGGCGGGCACCCTTGGCCAGCGCCATGGCAATGTTGGCCGGGTCGCACTGGCCGTCGAGCGGCAGATGCACCGCCGCCTTCACATCCGAGGTGTTGAGGTGCGGATACATCGCCTTCACCTCGTCGGGCGTGATCTCGCGTACGTCGACGTTGAAGGCGCGCGCCAGCGAGGCCTGACGATAGATCTCTTCCTTGCGCTCTTCCGTCAACGCGACGGTGATCGAACCGTTCTGGCGCATGCCGGTGGAAATGCCGGTCTCAGCCTCGAGCTTGACGTAGAGGTCGGCCGAATATTTCGCCAGCCGCGTCATGTTCTGCGAGGCGCGAAGCTGGCCGATCAGGCCGGCCGCATGCCAGGTGGTGCCCGAGGTCAGTTGCTTGCGCTCCAAGAGCACCACGTCGGTCCAGCCAAGCTTGGCGAGGTGATAGGCGACCGAACAGCCGGAAACGCCGCCGCCGATGATGACCGCACGGGCTTTCGAGGGAATGGGCTTCGTCATGCGCGCAGTCTTTCGTTGGAGGGATCCCAGAGCGGCTGATCCGCTTCGACCGTCGCCTTGAAGCGGTCGCCGAAGATCTCGACCTCGATTTCCTTGCCCGGCACGGCAAGATCGGCGCGCAGCATGCCGAGCGCGATCGACTTGCCGACGCGGTAACCCCAGTTGCCGGAGGTCGTCTCGCCGACAACCTGGCCGTCGGACCAGAGTGTCGACATGTAAGGCGCGTCGCAGCCGTCGGCGGCAACCGTCAGCGTCACGAAACGCTTGGAACCCCCCTGCTGCTTCTCGCGCTCCAGCGCCGCCTTGCCCTTGAAGCCGGGTTTCGACCAGTCGACGAAGCGTTCGAGCCCACCCTGCAGGATGGTGTAGTCGGTGGAAAGATCGCCCTTCCAGGCACGATACCCCTTCTCGATGCGGAGGCTATCGAGCGCCTCCATGCCGAAAGGCTTCAACCCGTGCTTCTGCCCGGCCGCCCAGACGGCGTCGAAGATCGTGGCGGTATCTTCAATCTTGGTGTGGATTTCCCAGCCGAGTTCGCCGGCGAAGGAGACGCGCACAAGCTGGCAATAGCGCCCGGCGATCTCAGCCGTCTGATGCGTGAGCCAGCCTTTGGCAAGATCGGCATCGCTGACTTCCGCAAGGATCGCGCGCGACTTCGGGCCGGTGAGGATCTGGCAGGAGAAGGATTTCGTCACGTCGTCGATGGTGAAGGCGGCCTCGGCCGGCCGGTGCTTCGTCAGCCACTCGAAGTCATGCCATTGCGCCGTGGCCGCCGTGATCAGGAAGAAGAAGTCCTCGTCGATCATCATGACAGACATCTCGGTGACGATCCGGCCCTTGTCGTCGGCGAAATAGGCAAGACCGATGCGCCCGGGCTTCGGCACACGGCCGGTGATCAGCCCCGAAAGCCAGGCGGTCGCCCCCTCGCCCTTCACCCGGAAACGCGAGAAGCCCGGCAGGTCGAGAATGCCCGCGGCGTCACGCACGGCCAGGCACTCCTCCTCGATGCGCTTCGCCCACGGCCCTTCGCGCCCCCAGGTCTGCGTCGCTTCCTCGGAGGTATCGTCGCCAGGCTTGGCGTACCACATGGCCCGTTCCCAGCCGTTGTAAGGCTTGAACTGGGCGCCGAGAGCGGCAATCCGGTCGTGGATCGGCGAGAGTTTCTTGCCCCGCCCTGCCGGCCAGTAGTGCTTCGGGAAATGCATCGCATATTCATGGCCGTAAATCTCCATGCCCTTGGCGATGCAGTAATCCTGGTCGGTATAGTCGGTGTAGCGACGCGGATCGCAGGACCACATGTCCCATTCGGTCTGGCCCTCGGTGATCCATTCTGCCAGCACCTTGCCGGCGCCGCCCGCCTGGCAGATGCCGAAGGTGAAGACGCAGGCCTCGAACGCGTTCGGCACGCCCGGCATCGGGCCGATCAGCGGGTTGCCGTCGGGCGCATAGGGAATCGGGCCGTTGATGATCCGCGACAGCCCAGCCGTGCCGAGGATCGGTACGCGTTCGACCGCATCGTTCAGGTACCATTCCAGCCGGTCGAGGTCGTCGGGGAAGAGCTGGAAGGAGAAATCCTCCGGCATCGGATCGTCGGGCGTCACCCAATGGGCGCGGCAGTTGCGCTCGTAGGGCCCGAGATTCATGCCGTTCTTCTCCTGGCGGAGATAGTAGGAGCTGTCGACGTCACGGAGCAGCGGCAGCTTGTGGCCAGCCTCCTTCGACCAGGCGGCAAGCTCCGGGATCTCGTCGAACAGGATATACTGATGGCTCATCACCATCATCGGCACGTCGCGGCCGAACATCTTGCCGACCTCGCGGGCATAGTAGCCGGCGGCATTGACGACATATTCGCAGCGGATCTCGCCCTGCGGCGTCGAAATCACCCACTCGTCGTTCTCGCGCCGCGCCCCGGTCACCGGACAGAAGCGGATGATCTTCGCGCCCATGTCGCGCGCGCCTTTCGCCAGCGCCTGCGTCAGCTGCGCCGGATCGATGTCGCCGTCATAGGGATCGTAAAGCGCACCGGTCAGCTCGTGGGTTTCGAGGAACGGATAGCGGGCACGCATCTCGTCGGGCGAGAGAATGTCGAGGTCCATGCCCTGGTAGCGCCCCATGCCGACGACGCGCTTGAATTCCTGTAGGCGCTCTTTGGAGTGGCCGAGCCGGATCGAGCCGGTGACGTGATAATTCATCGGGTAATCGACGAGCACGCCAAGATCGCGATAGAGCGAGGCCGAATAGCGCTGCATGTTCATGATCGACCAGGAGGACGAGAAGGTCGGCACATTGCCGGCCGCATGCCAGGTGGAACCCGCCGTCAGCTCGTTCTTTTCCAGAAGCACGCAATCGGTCCAGCCCGCCTTGGCAAGGTGGTAGAGCGAGGAAGCGCCGACCGCTCCCCCGCCGATGATCACGACACGTGCGTGCGACGGCAAATTCGACATCAGTAGTTCCCTCGTTTTGGCCAAATTCTTGCCGGTGAAGAAGGGCGCCATCAAGCGAAGGAAACAGGCTTTATTGATCGACGAATTCGATTAGATTGGAGCAATCTGCAACGGGAGAGAATGGCATGCAGGTAGAGCTGATCGAAACCTTCCTCGACCTGATGGAAAGCCGCTCCTTCAACCGCACCGCCGAGCGGTTGAACGTCACCCAATCGACCGTCTCGCATAGGGTGAAGGCGCTCGAAGCCCAGTTCAACCGCAAGCTCTTCACCCGCAACAAGGGCGGCACGGTGCCGACGGCTGCGGGCCTGCGCTTTCTGGATTACGCAAAAGCCCTGCAAAACCAATGGCATGAGGCAACACGCGCGGTCACCAATGCCGGGGCGCTGGAGCGCTCGATGCGCCTCGGTATCCAGCACGATCTGGCGGAGGCTTTCGCCGGCGAATGGATGGCGGCGATCCGCCGGGAAATGCCCGGCATCGAGGTCTACATGGAGGCGGATTACTCCAACCAGATGAACCGCGATCTTGGCGCCGGCAACCTCGACCTCGCGATCCTCTACACCCCCCACTACCTGCCCGATCTCTACTATGAACGGATCGGCGATCTGCATTACGTGCTGGTCAGCACCGAAGCGCGCACCCTCTCCGAAGTCCGCTCCGAGAGCTATATCCGCTCGAGCTATTCGCCGACCTTCGATCGCGCCCACCGCCTGGCCCTGCCGCATCTCTCCGCGGCCCTCCTCTCCGCCGGGCAGAACATGGCGATCACCCGGCTGCTCGCAGCCCTCGGCGGCTCAGCCTATGTGACGGCGGCAGCGGCGGAGCGGCTGGCGGCGGATGGATCTGCCGCGCGGATACCGGATGCGCCGGTCATTGCCCAGACGGTCTATGCCGCCACCAGCCTTCGTACCCGTCACGCTCACCAGCATCGCAAGATCATCGCCGCGATGGGCGCACTGCTATCCGCTCTGCCGGTGCCTTCCGAGTCTCAATAGCGGCCCTTGAGCAGCACCTTCAAGCGCTCGGCGTCCGCCTCGGTGACACCAGGCGGCGCCACCACCTGCATCCAGGCGTCGATGTAGTGTTCCGGCGCATAGACGTGGCCGTAGCCGATCGGCGAGGTTGTCGCGAGCGCCATGTCGGCGAGCAGTTGGAACATGGTGACGACCGGGAACCAGCGCAGCGCCGGAGAGACATCGGCACCGCGCGGCGCCTTCATCCAGTCCGGTTCGCGGTAGAAGGAATGGGGATCGAAGAAGGTGATCGGGTCGCTCGCATATTGCAGGTAGACGATGCGGACATTGCCCCACGTCGCGCCCGGAAGTTCAAGCGCGTTCTCCTGGTTGGTGAAGCGGATAACCGAACCGTCGCGATAGAGCGGCCGCCACTCCGGCGAGCCCGGATTGCGGTTTCGCGTGATCTGCAGCCAGGTCTTCGTCGGAAACGGGGAGCCGACCCAGAGGGCCCCCTGGAAGGGATCGCTGATGATGTCGAAGGGATCGACCGACCCTTGCGAGTTCATCGAGCCGAGGCTGAGGCCATAGAGGTAGAGCCTCGGCCGCTTGTCCTTGGGCAAGGTCGTCCAGTAACCGTAGACGGCATCGAACAGCGCGTCCGCGGTCTCGGCGCCATATTCCGGCTCGACCAGCAGCGACAGCCAGCTCGTAAGATAGGAATACTGCACCGCAACGCTCGCGACGTCGCCCTTCAGCAGATATTCGAGCGAATCGAGTCCCGGTGGGTCGATCCAGCCGGTGCCGGTCGGCACGACGATCAAGAGGTTCGATCGCTCGAATCCACCGACGCGCTTCAGCTCTTCGAGCGCCAGCTTTGCCCGCTCCGTGGCGGTCTCGGCCGAGTTGAGGCCGGCATAGACCCGCAAGGGTTCTTTCGCGCCGCCGCCGAAAAAGGCGCCGATGTCCTTGGCTCCTGGGCCGGAGGCGATGAACTGGCGCCCCTGGCGGCCGAGCGCGTCCCAGGTCATCAGCGAGGCGCCGCTGCCGGTCTTTGAGGGATCGGTCGGCGGGGCGACGTCCGGGTCGATCAGGGCGTCGAGCCGCTGGAACGAACTGTCGGCCGCATGCAGCGCGAAGCGGAAGATAACGCCGTCGGCGGCCGACCAGAAGAGCGCCAGCGCCGCGACCACGCCGGCAACCTTCGCCAGCGGTCGGGTCAGCACATATTCGAAACGCCGGGTGAGAAACCGGAAGGTCAGCCGGAACAGGCGCGCGATGAGCACGATTGCGACGAAAACGAGGGCGGCGATCAGCCCGAGCTTGACCGGCTCGGCGCTTTCGACCGGAGCAAGCCCCATGATCTGACGCACGGTGTTCTGCCAGTAGGCGGTGCGCCAGAGGAAGGTGAGTGCGACGGCGATGCAGCCGAACGCGGCAAACACCTTCACCATGAGCCCGGCGCGCCCGCGGATTTCCGGGAGGTCGAGCAAGGACCAGATCCAGCGCAGCAAGACACCGATCGCGTAGCCCGCGCCAAGCGACAGGCCGGAGATCACCGCCTGCACGGCATAGGGCCGCGGGATCAGGCTCGGCGTCAGCGACATCGCGAAGAAGAAGACGCCGACAATCAGACCCGTCGTCGAGAACGATGCCGCGAGCGCCGAAAGAAAACGCGGGACCGGCAATCTCGACAGATGTGTCTCATGAAGATGTTCCATGGCGTCGGGTCCCACTTGTACTGACACTGTCACCGGAACGGCCGTGGGTCGTTCCGCCGGCGGCAATGTCGCCTTCCACTCGTGTCCAGTCAATCGCCGCAACCGGAAGACGCGCGGACGCAAGCTGGTCTTGGCCGGTCGCCCCCCTCAGGCCCGGGTGACCTCTACGGGTGTCTTCATGATGATTTCGCGGTGCGGGAACGGGATCGAAATACCCGCCGCCTTGAACGCGTCCCAAAGCGCGATCAGCACCTGGCCGCGAATGTTGGTCAGCCCGTTGCTCGGATCGGAAATCCAGAATCTGAGCTTGAAATCGAGCGACGACGAACCGAAGCCGGTCATCCAGCAGACCGGCTCCGAGTGGCTGCTCGCAACCCGTGGGATCGATTTGGCCGTCGCGATGGCGATGCGAGCCACCTCGTGCGGGTCGCTGTCATAGGAGGTGCCGAAACTGACCTCGATGCGGACGAAGTCGCTGGAAAAGGACCAGTTCACCACCTGCTGCGAAATGAAGTCCTCGTTCGGAATGAGGTATTCCTGGCCGTCCCTGGTGATGACGGAGACGAAGCGGGAACGCAGGTCGCGCACGGAGCCGAAGGTATCGCCAAGCGTGATCGTGTCGCCCGGCTTTATCGATTTGTCGAGCAGGATGATGATGCCGGAGATGAAGTTGGAGACCACCTTCTGTAGACCGAAGCCAATACCGACGCCGACCGCCCCGGAAAAGACCGTCAGCGCCGTCAGGTCGATACCGGTTGCGGAGAGCGCAATCGCACCGGCAAAGCCGATTAGCACGATCTTGACCAATTTGCTGATCAGCACCTTGAAGGAAGGCGTGAGATCCGCTGACCGCTGTATCCAGTGCGCCGAGACGTTGCCGGTCAGCACTGCAAGCCAGATCAGGGCGGAAGAAAGCACAATCGCTTTCAGGACGAGCAGCAGCGAAAGACGAACCGCGCCGAGATTGACCGCAACGCCATCAAGCGTCGTCAGGATCACGCGGTCCAATCCGACTGCGTAGAGAGCAAAATAGATCCAGCCCACGACAGCGGTAACACGCGCCAGCATCTGGTTGCGGATGATCCGCGTGAGGACCGAGATGACAAACCACGCCGCCGTCAACGTCAGCGCGGTCGACACCAGCCAGCGATAGGAAGGCCAGCCGAAGCGCAATATCATCCCGTCGGCGATCCAGAGCCAGACGATCAGAAAGAGCCACCGCAGCCGCCGCATGAAGGCGATGATGACGCGCAGCAAATCGGGATTGCCCTTGATCATGCGGGCACGGGCTTCGACCAGCGGCTCTACCCGCCTTGCCAGCGCGCCGCAGACCAGGTAGCCGGCAACGATGATGGCAAGCTGATAATACGTCCATTCGTTCAGCAGGACCGTCCGCAACCAGGAAGCGGCGGCGTCGAACGCCTCTACGAGATCCATCGTCTCTCTCCGAGAGAGCCAGGCGTCCGACCGAGCGTATGGAGGACGCCCTAATCCCTTGAATCTAGGGCGTCCTTGACACTTTCAAAGCCGCCACGCGCAGCCATTGCGTCGGGATCCCTCGAGCTCGAATGCCCCCGCAAGATCCGTCGTAATCGCAACACCATGGCAGAAGCTCGAGAAAGTCGAACGTCTTCAAAGATTTATTGCGTGATGGACGTTAGATCCGCCGCTCCTTGATCGTGTTCATGACGAAGCTCGTCTCGATCGAGGCGACGCATTTGAGCCGCGCGATCTTTTCCTTGATGAAGCGCTCGTAGTGGTCGAGCCCGGCGCTCATCACCTTCAGCACATAATCGCGTGAGCCGGTGACCAGATGGCATTCGAGCACCTCGTCCCAGCCGCGCACCGCCTCCTCGAACATGACGATCTCGTCCTCGTGCTGGCGGCTGAGCCTGACGGTGGCAATCGCGGTCATCGTCCAGCCGTCGATCGATGGATCGATCAGCGCCGTATAGCCTCTGATAACGCCGGTTTCTTCAAGCCGCCGCAAGCGGCGCAGGCAGGGCGAAGCCGAGAGCCCCACGCGCTCGGCAAGCTCGTTGTTGGTGAGACGGGCATCGGCAACAAGCTCCTTCAAAATTCTGCGATCCGTCTCGTCGGCAATTTTCTGCGCCATATCTTTTCTTTCCAGCCAAATCTTTGCTCAACTCAAGGCGATCCGGCCGGAAATAGCAAGGATCGATCCAAGCATCTGATATAATTTGCCTGTCAGTCGAGTCCGCTTCCTTCAGGAGACAAGTCATGACCGCACCGCATCCCTCCAAGACCCACATCGGAAACCACAAGCTGCATCCCGAAACGCTGATGCTGAACTATGGCTACGATCCGGAACTGTCGGAGGGCGCCGTCAAGCCGCCGGTGTTCCTGACCTCGACCTTCGTCTTCCGTTCGGCCGAAGAGGGCCGCGACTTCTTCGATTTCGTCTCCGGCCGCCGCGAGCCGCCCGCGGGTGTCGGCGCCGGCCTCGTCTATTCGCGCTTCAACCATCCGAACAGCGAGATCGTCGAGGACCGCCTCGCCGTCTACGAGCGTACCGAAAGCTGCGCGCTGTTCTCCTCCGGCATGTCGGCGATCGCCACCACCCTGCTCGCCTTCGTCAAGCCGGGTGACGCGGTGCTGCACAGCCAGCCGCTTTATGGCGGCACCGAGACGTTGCTCGCCAGAACCTTCCTCAATCTCGGTGTCTCGGCCGTCGGCTTTGCCGATGGCGTCAACGAGGCGGCCGTCAGCGCCGCCGCCGAGGAGGCCATGGCGAAGGGCCGGGTCTCGGTGATCCTCGTGGAAACGCCGGCGAACCCGACGAACAGCCTCGTCGACGTCGCCATGATCCGCCGCGTCGCCGATGCGATCGGCAGGAAGCAGGGCCACACGCCCATCGTCGCCTGCGACAACACGCTGCTCGGGCCCGTCTTCCAACGGCCGATCGAACACGGCGCCGACATCTCGCTCTATTCGCTGACCAAGTATGTCGGCGGCCATTCCGACCTCATCGCCGGCGCCGCCCTCGGCTCGAAGGCCGTGATGAAGCAGGTAAAGGCGCTGCGTGGCGCGATCGGCACCCAGCTCGATCCGCATTCCTGCTGGATGCTCGGCCGTTCGCTGGAAACGCTCTCGGTGCGCATGCAGAAGGCTGACGACAATGCCCGCATCGTCGCCGAATTCCTGCGCGAGCACCCGAAGGTCGAGCGCATCCACTACCTGCCCTTCCACGACGAGACCTCGCCCGTCGGCCGCACCTTCAAGGCCCAATGCACCGGCGCCGGCTCGACCTTCTCCTTCGACATCACCGGCGGCCAGGAGGCGGCCTTCCGCTTCCTCAATGCGCTACAGATCTTCAAGCTCGCCGTCAGCCTCGGTGGTACGGAATCGCTTGCCAGCCACCCGGCGGCCATGACCCATTCCGGCGTGCCGATCGAAGTGCGCCACCGCATCGGCGTGCTCGAATCGACCATCCGCCTGTCGATCGGCATCGAGCATCCGGACGATCTCGTCGCCGATCTCGCCAACGCCCTGGCGGTCGCCTGACATCCATGGCCTTGCCGCCGGTTCTCCGGTGGCAAGGCGTGATCGATTCTAATAGTTGAAACACGAGCGAGAACGTCGGCATTCGCGCGGGGTCAGATCCGGTGCCGGACGTCGCCTCCAACGAATTTTAAGTCCCTATAGGCCCGCAAGGGCCTGAGCCGTGAGTAGCCGAGCTACCAAGCGGTACTGCTCGACGACGAAATCATCATTTGTGAACCATTCGGCATAGGGTGCCATTCGAACTCCCTTCGCTTCAGAATCCTTGATCTGGCTCTCGCCGGCGAACATTAACCGTTTGCCGTCCGATGAGCGAACCATCTCAGCGCTGACGGTCATTGCAATCCCTCGCCCATCGCCAATGGGAACGCTCAATGCATGGTACACGTTGATCTTCAGCTTGGCGGAAGCGCCTGATGCAGCGTCTGTTACGCGATATCCCTTGGTAATGAGGTCTTGCTTCGCCTGACTCTCGATGAGTTCGCGGAGGTTTGTGCGCGTGTCCACTATCTCTTGAAGACGAGAGGTAGCCTCTGCCACCGTGGTGGGCACTTTCCCAGAATTTGCATTTGCCTCACTTAAATTTGGCCCAAAGACAGAGGCTTTTGATAACTGCACAGGCTCCAAATAGACGGAGGCTAGGGCGGCCTTCCTCTGCGGATCGATGGTGGATGTGGCGCAAGCGGTAAGAGCCACCGCGACAAGGGCAATAAAACTGCGGCGAAGCAATGGAATCTCCAAATTTCCAGAGTTGATTCGCAATATTACAAAACAGGTTATTCGGGGAGCGCCGCAAATCACACACGTTAAGATGAACTGGTCGAATGGTGAGCCGCGTGCACTTCGGTCCGACCGACGCCGGAACCGCGAACCTCAGCGATAACGTTGATGGTTAAGCGACAAGCGGGAGCCGTTCAGGCGGCGTAGTTCAGGAGCATGAGCGCGTCGATGTGCAAGCTCAGCCACCCTGGCATGCGCTCAAGGGTCTAAGTGGGCTAGGCAAGGGATGCGCGCAGAAAACTGCACGCACTTTTCCTCGTCCCGCTCTAGATTTTAGTGCGTGAGAATGTTGACGATGTTGCCGAAGGGGTCGCGCATGAAGAAGCGCCGCACACCCCAGGGCTCGTTGGTGATGTCGTAGACGATCTCCGCGCCCGCCGCCTTGGCGCGCGCGTAGGTTTGGTCGACGTCGTCGACTTCGATCGAAAGCACCGGCACCGGCGTATCGTTGCCGCCCTCACTGGCGATGCTTAGCTGCGGCATCGCGGCCTTGCCCTTGGCGGCGAAGGTCAGGATCCAGCCGTGATCCATCACCACGTCCAGTTCCAGCAGGTCGCCATAGAAGGCGCGCGCCGCCTGCGGGTCCGGGGCGTAGAGGTTCGAGACGATACGCTTGACGGTCATGGTTTTCCCTTTTTCGCGGCGTGCCCGCGCTCACAGGTTGTTCTGCCGTTGATGATGCAGCCTATACTGCCCGCCAATTGCGTCCGTTTGAAGCGGAAACCGCGTCTCGCCTTACAGCACCGACAACGCCTTTGGGTTGGCGCGAGCAAGCGCCGCTCGCACCAGTGAGGCCGCCGCCTTGCCGGCTGCCTCCATGTAGCCGGCGTCACGATGCAGCAGCACCACGGCAAAACTGCCGTCGAGAAGCAGCAGGATCTGTTTCGCCAGCAGGGCGGGTTCGGACGCCCCGGCATCGGCAAGGGTCTCGGCCATCCAGACCTCGAACTTCTTCTTGTGAGCGGCACCGATACGGATCGCCGGATGCCCCGGCATGTTGGCAAGTTCGGCGGAGGTACGCAGGAAGCCGCAGCCTTTCCACTTCGGATGGCGCGCCGCCCGCGCGAGGTTGACGAAGATCGCGTCAACCTTCGCCGCCAGTTCGCCTTCGGCCTCGGCGAACCACTTCTGGAAGAGTTTCAGATTGGGCTGGTCTCGGCCTTCGAGATAGGCCGCGATCAGATCGTCCTTGCTGTCGAAGTGGTAGTAGAGCGTGCGCTTCGTTACCCCCGCCTCTTCGGCCACCGCGTCGACGCTGACGGCACGGATGCCCTCGGCATAAAAGAGCCTTGCCGCAGCGGCGACGATCACATCCCGGGTCGATTTCTCTGCTTTCGCCATCACGATGTATACCGACTAGTGAATATACATGACATCTTCCCTCACCTAGCCTCCCCGCGTCAACCACTGCCGGAGAACAACCATGTCCAATACCGTGCTGATGCAGATTTCCGAGGGGATCGCTCACCTGACCCTCAACCGCCCGGAGAAACTCAACGCGCTGAATTACGAGCTGATCGACCACCTCATGGTCCTTCTCGACATGATCGAGGTGAACGACAATGTCGGCGCCGTGATCATCACCGGCGCCGGCGACCGCGCCTTTTCCGCTGGCGGCGATATCCATGAATTTTCCGAAAGCGTGGCCAAGGGCGTGAACCCCGCCGTGCGCGATTTCGTCCGCCGCGGCCAACGGCTGACGGCCCGGCTCGAAGCCTTTCCAAAGCCGGTCATCGCCGCCGTCAACGGCATCGCCTATGGCGGCGGCTGCGAGATCACCGAGGCCGTGCATCTGGCCATCGCCAGCGACAGGGCGCGCTTCGCCAAGCCCGAGATCAAGCTCGGCATGCCGCCGACCTTCGGCGGCACCCAGCGCCTGCCGCGCCTTGCCGGCCGCAAGCGCGCGCTCGAACTCCTGTTGACAGGAGAGGACTTCTCGCCCGAGCACGCACTGGAGATGGGGCTCATCAACCGGGTTGTCGCCCATGAGGCGCTGATCCCTGCGGCCCGTGACCTGGCCAGGCGCATCATGGGCTATTCGCCACTTGCCGTTCGCTCGATCATCACCGCCGTCACCCGCGGCCTCAACATGTCGATAGCGGAGGGGCTGCTGGTCGAGAGCGAACAATTCGCCCAGATGGTGCCGACCGACGATCTCTCGGACGCGCTTGCCGCCTGGAAGGGACGGCGCGTCCACGAGGACGGCCCGACACGCTGAGCGTCTCGTCAGCACGGCAAACGGCGGCACGGCGCGAAGGCCTTGCCGCCGCTATTCGTCAGGCGCGGGCGAAGCCGAGGATGAAGAGCGCCAGCGAGCCGATCGAGGCGACGGTACGCACATGGTTCCAGCAGACCCAATCGGTAAGATAGCGCTGCTGCCAGAGATCGGCCGCCGCCTGGCCGGGTGCCGCAGCGGCGAGCGCATCGTTCATCGGCACGTTGAAGATGATCGTTACCAGGAGCACGCCGACGACATAGGCGATGCCACCGGCCGCGAGCAGCCACCTGCCTTCACCGCCCGAGAGGAAGGCCATGACCACCAGCGCCAGGCCGATCAGCGCCGTGCCCATGAAGGCGCTGAGGAAGATCGGGTTCTGGATGACGACATTGATCGCGTTCATCGCGGCGATCCCCTGCTCCGGCGGCAGCCGCGACAGGGCCTGCATGATGCAGACCGAGAAGATGAAGAACAGGCCGGCCATCAGGCCGGAACCGATGGCGGCGACGAAGGCCAAAGCGGGAATCAGCGGGATCATGCGGCGATACTCCAGACACCGGTTGCTGCGGTTTCCCGGGCATAGACGGCGAAGTCGCGCGGCCGGCGCAGAAGCACGCGCTCGATATCGGACGTCAGGCTGGAATTGCGCCCGTCGAGCACGGACGAGAAGAGATAGCGGATGAGTTCGACATAGTCATCCGGCAGCCCCTCGGCTCGCATCTGCGCCACGAAATCCGCAAGCGGCACGGACCGGTAGCCGATGGGCCGCCCCGATGCCGCGGCGATCTCCGCGACGGCCTCGGCGAAGGTCAGCAGCCGCGGCCCTGTCAGTTCGTAGATCTTGCCGACATGCGCGTCGTCGAGGAGCGCAAGCACGGCGACATCGGCGATGTCATCGGCGCTGACAAACGGTTCGGTGACCGCGTCCGGCGGCAGGTAGATCATGCCGCCGCGAACCGCATCCATCAGGAAGGCTTCGCTGAAATTCTCGAAGAACCAGCTCCCCCGAATGATCGTCCAGTCGGCGCCCGATGCCTGCAATTCGCGTTCGGTCGCCTGCGCCGCGTCCTCGCCGCGCCCCGAAAGCAGCACGAGGCGCTTGATACCGGAACGGACCGCAAGCGCGGAAAAGCGGCGGATCGCCTCGACCGCGCCGGGCACGGCGAGATCCGGCTGATAGCTGACATAGATGCGCTCGACATTCTCGAGCACCGGCGCCCAGGTCGTCTCGTCGTTCCAGTCGAAGGGCGGCTTGGCCGAGCGCGCGCCGATGCGCACCGTGACACCCTTGGCGCGCAGCCGCTCCGCAACGCGGCGCCCCGTCTTGCCCGTACCACCCAGCACCAGTGTAACCTTGCCAGACATGATCTTTCCTCCTGGTTTTAAATATGAGTAATCCTCACATTTGCAAATGTGATAAATCCTCGTATTTTGGGAGTCAAGACAAAATGTGAGGATTACTCATGATTGAGCCGACAGGCACCCTGCCGATTGCAGGCGACGACGACACTGCGCTGCGCCGCACGCCCAGCCAGAAGCGCAGCCGGGAGCGCGTCGAGCACATCCTCACCTGCGCCTCCGTGCTCATCGCCGAGAAGGGCAGCGATGCCATGCGCATGAGCGAAGTGGCGGAAAAGGCAGGAATTTCGATCGGATCGCTGTATCAGTATTTCCCGGACAAGGCGGCGATCGTGCGCACGCTCGCCGAGCGCTACAACGCCTATTCCCGCGAGTGCATCGAGGGCGAATTCGCCAAGGTGACGTCGATGGCAGAACTGCGCGACGCCTTCGGCGCGCTCTTCGATACCTATTACGACATGTTCCTCGCCGAACCGGTGATGCGCGACATCTGGTCGGCGATGCAGGCCGACAAGACGCTGAGACAGATCGAACTGGAAGAAAGCCGCATGACCGGCCGTCTGCTCGCCGATGTCCTCGCCCGGCTCCAGCCGCAACGCCCACGCGCTGCGATCGACGAGGCCGCGTTCCTGATCATGTATCTCGGCGAATGCACGATGCGGCTCGCAATCTCGGTCGACCGCGCCGAGGGCAACCGCATCGTCGAGGCCTACAAGCAGATGATCCTTCGCGATTTTGTCGCTGATGAAGCGGCCGGCGGCGCAGGCTCAATTGACAACGCCATGACACGCTCATAATCATCAGGGATCGATTGGTTCCCGAGACGCGAACGTGTGTCGGGAGTAAACGGGAACGTGACGGATGGACCCAAGCTGGGCATTCAAATCACGGCCGACCCCGCGACTGTAGAGCGACGTCGATCTTGCCGTTCCGGAGCGATCCGGGAGAAGCCACTGGAAGAGACCCCGAGAGGGTGGTCGGACTGGGAAGGCGAGGCAGATCCCGGGCATTCCGCCCAGCGCCGTGAGCCAGGAAACCTGCCACTCGATACGGGCATAGGGCCCACACCGGGAATTTCCCGATGCCATCACGGAGGTTGTCATGGCTACGTCTACTATTTCGAGCACCCCGCTCTCCCTCAGCGATCGTCTGACCGCTGGCGTCATCGCGCTTCTCATCGGCGCATTCCTCGTCTTCGGCGCCGGCCTTGCCAATTCGGCCGTGCTGCACGACACCGCGCACGACACCCGCCATTCCTACGGCTTCCCCTGCCACTAAACGATGTCTCGGAACGTAGCTCACGTTCCGCATCCACGTGTCTGCGGACCTGAACGCATCCGGCCTGTGCCGGATGTCGGTGTTTGTGCATGCCGGTTCGTCCGGCACACCAGGTTCATCCGCACGGCAGAAAGAACGAAAAGGCTTGCAAACCACGCCAGAGTGCGTGGCTTTTGTCGTTATCGAGGGAATTCGACATGATTGTCAGAACGCTTCTGGCCGCGATCGTGGCTGGACTGATTGCCGGCGTCTTCATGACCGGCGCCCAGGAACTCCGGGTTACGCCGCTGATCCTGCATGCGGAACAATTCGAAGGCGAGGCTCCGGCGACCACCGAGCAGCCCGCCGGCCAGCCGGGGGCGGCGCAGCCGGCCGCAGAAGGGCACGATCAGCATTCGTCGCTGAAGGCGGTCTCGCCGCTCGGCGCAGTGCTCGATGCGCTGTCGCCGATCACGCCGGCCTATGCCCATGAGGGCGAACACGAGGAAGGCGGCATCATGTTCGGCCTCAGCCGCTTCTCGGGCACGCTGATGGCGAACCTCGTCACCGGCTCCGGCTTCGGCCTGCTGCTGGCCGGCGTCAGCCTGGTGATCGGCTATCCGATCACGCTGAGGAACGGTGCGCTCTGGGGCGCCTGCGGCTGGCTCGCGGTGCACATGTTGCCGGCGATCGGCCTGCCGCCGGAATTGCCGGGCTTCCCGGCCGCCGAGCTCGGCGATCGCCAGACGTGGTGGCTGGCAACCGTCGCCCTCTCAGCCATCGGCCTCTATCTCGTCGTCCTGCGCGAGGAGATCGTCGCAAAGGTCGTCGGCCTCGCGCTGATCGCCGCGCCGCATGTCTACGGCGCACCGCAACCGCTCGATATTTCCAGCAACGTCCCGGCCGTGCTCGGCGCCGAATTTGCCGTCGCCGCCCTCGCCACCACGCTTGCCTTCTGGATCGTGCTCGGCGTCGTTTCCGGCTTCATCAACGAGCGTTTCGCCAGGGCGAACTGATCCGGCCGATCCCATGCTCCATGGGAACCTGAACAAGCAGGCGGCGGGGTTCAGCCCCCGCCGTTTTGCATGAGATGGGCTGCCAGCCTTTCGCGACGATCGTCCGGCTCGAGCAGCACGCAGGTGTCGCAGAAGCTGCCACCTTCCGCTCGGAAATAGAGGCAGCAACCGCAGCGTATCCTGTACTGGCGCGACAGCCGCTCGCTGCTTGCCGGATCGATTGCCGAGATCTCCTCGTAGCAGAGTTCTTCCGAGAACAGCCGCGACCCGGGCCTTTTGACGATGGCCAGCGCCTCGGCCATGCAGCGCGCCTCGTCGCCGATCGCGCGCCCGATCTCCAGAAAGGCACCGGCAAGCGAATCTGCCGCCAGCCGCCACTGCGCTCCGGAGGAAAGCCCCGTCCGCCGTTTCAAGACTGCGACGACCGGCGCCAGATGGGCGGTGAAGCCGCGCTCGAAAGTGCTGCCGCCTTCGCTCGCCTGCGGCACCGCGGTCAGCCGACCAAGATGGAAATGATAGCGCTTGCCGGCAATCTCCCGCCCCTCGTGCAGCCGAGCCCAGTCCTCGAAGCGAATGCCGGCGATTTCTGCGTGAAGCCCCGCCCCGAGATAGAATGCGCCGAGAACCACACTCAGTTGCCGACTATAAAAGGCGATCAGATGCGCCGCGCGGATCCGGTCCGTCATGCCGATGGCGAAAACGTCCTGATAGGCAAGGCTCTGCTCCACCCCTGCCCCGCCCATGGCCCAGAAGGCGCCCGGCGTGCCGAAGGCGCTTTCGCCCACTTCGAGCGAAACCCCGGCGTCAGGAAACTGCGTGCGCAACCGCTCGACCGCCGCCAGCAGCTGCGGCGGATATTTCCCTGCAGTTTCTGCTGTCTGCCGGCGCTCGCCCATTCATGCCGTCTCCGTCGCCAGCCAACCGCCCTCAAATCCCGCGCGTTCGAGACCGCGCCGGATCGCCGGCAGGCTGCGTGTCAGCTTCCAGACAAAGCCGCTCCGCCAATTCTCGATCATCATCACGACGAGCCCCTGGTCAAGGCCGACGACGCGCTCGTCGATCCAGCCTTCCGGTCCATCGCCGGGAAGGCTCGGATTGAAGCCGCCCGGCAGGCGCCCCTCTTTCAGAAGTCCGGGATAGCTGGCTGCGATATGGCTGAGTGCCGCGCGTGACGCGTCCGGATCGAACGGCAGGCAGGCGGGCGCTGCCCAGGGCACGAGCGTGCCGTCATCCAGTCCGAACGGCGCGCCCCGGTTGGCGTAGCCGAAAAGCCGCTGCCAGCGTCCGTCCGCAAGGCGCAGCCGGCCGCGCGGCGCGTGACAGGCACTGAGCCCCCAGAGCTGTTCGCCATAGCCGGCGAAGCGGCCCGAATTCCGGCGCGCATGGTCGCGCTGCAACGCAATGGCGCGCCGGGCGTTCGCGAAATAGTCCGTCCTCCTCTCCCGCATCGGCCGATCGCCGACTGCGCGAAGATCGAGCCAGGCCTGCGGGAACAGGTGGATGAACAGTGGCGCCGCATGAAGATGCGGCTCCCCATCAACCGGGATCCAGTCATAGCCCTCGGTGAAGGCGTCGTAGTGCTCGGGTCCGATGGCATGATCCGTCGCCCCAAGCGCCAACACATAGAGGAGCAGCGCTTCGCTATACCCCCGCCAGCGATGTTTCAGGAACCGGCCGGGCGGGCGCCAGCCCATCGTCAGCGTGTCACTCCGGTTCAGCGCCCAGTGCCAGTCGACGCGCGCATAGAGCCTTTCGGCAAGCCTGCGGATCTCGCCTTCAACCGCGTCCTCGCCGGAGAAATAGGCGCAAGCCGTCAGGCATCCGGCGATCAGCAGCGCCGTGTCGACGGTTGAGAGCTCGCTGCGCCAGGTGCGCTCGCCGGTCCGCATATCGAGGAAATGATAGTAGAAGCCGCGATGGCCGCTCGCCCGCTGGTCGCGGGACTGCGCGCTCTCGCTCAGGAAGCGCAGCGCGGTCAAGACCCGCCGGCTTGCCTCGCGGCGCGAGATCCAGCCGCGCTCGACGCCGATAGGATAGCAGGAAAGGCCAAAACCCGTCGCCGCGATGCTCGAGGGCGCGCCGGGAAGCGACGTGTCCGCGATCAGCCCGGTGGCCGGATCGGCATGGTCGAGAAAATACCCGAACGCCGCCCGCTGCAGGCTATCGATCTGAAATAGCTCGGCATTTTCCGTCGGCGTCAGCATTCCGCCTTTCCAGCCCCGTCCCCGGCGCGCAGGCATTTCGGGGCGAACCCCGGCAAATCACTCTTTGTTGAAGGCCAACTACACCCAAATGGTCGCCGAAAGCCAATCCTGTGTTACATTCTTCTCATCTGACCGCGCGCAATGACTGGTTGAAGCGATGTTGAGCGTGTTGGCGTTGATCCTCTCATTGAGCGGCGGCCCGAGCCCATCGACCGCCGCGCCGACGGATGTCGATGTCGAATTGATCCTGGCCGTCGACATGTCCGGCTCGATGGATCTGGATGAGGCGCGCATCCAGCGCGCCGGTTACGTCGAGGCGCTCCGGCACCGCGACTTCCTCGATGCCGTCGCAAGCGGGCAGCTGGGCAAGATCGCCATCGGCTATTTCGAATGGGCCGGGACGGTTAACGAATCCTCCGTCGTCGCCTGGCAAGTGATCTCCACCGCCGCCGATGCCGATGCCTTTGCCAAGCGGATCGAGGCGCGTCCGGTGGGCACCCGGCGCGGCACGTCGATCTCGAACGCAATCATCTACGGTACGGCGCTGATCGATTCGAACGCCTTCAACGGCATACGCCGGGTAATCGACATCTCCGGCGATGGCCCGAACAATATCGGCCCGCCGGTCATTCCCGCCCGCGAGACGGCGGTCGCCCGCGGCATCACCATCAACGGGCTTGCGATCCTCATCCGCCCCTCGGTCTCGACCGGCCCACTCGACCAGTATTATGCCGAATGCGTCATCGGTGGCCCCGGGTCTTTCGTGCTGCCGGTACACGAGCCGGAAGATTTTTCCATCGCCATCCGCCAGAAGCTCGTGCTCGAAGTGAGCGGCCTGCCGCCACCGCCAACCGTGCGGTATGTCGATGCCCTCCCGACGCCCGATTGCCTGATCGGCGAGAAACTCCGGCCCGGCTTCCTCGACCGCGTCTATCCCGAGCTCGACAAGTAACCCCTCGGCGCGCAACCCATGCGCGACAGATTGTCGTTTCCCTTCGCCCCGCCCGACGATAAGATGAACCATTGCTTCGCGGATCGATTCATGTCCTTGACCACTACGCCCCCACCGGCCGAGATGGCCACAGACACCGGCAGCCAGCATATCCGCGATACGTTGCGCGACGCGATCGTCGAACGGCGGCTTGCGCCTGGCACCAAGCTTTCGGAAAGCGATGTCGGCGAACTCTTCAATGTCAGCCGCACATTGGTGCGCGCAGCCCTTCAAGCGCTTTCCTATGAAGGCCTCGTCAATGTCGAGAAGAACCGTGGCGCCTTCGTCGCCCATCCCTCGATTGAAGAGGCACGCCAGATCTTCGCTACCCGCCGGCTGATCGAGCCCGGGATCGTGCGCGCCGCAGCGGCGAATATCGGCAAGACCGAGCTCGCCGAGCTCCGGCGCATGCTTGCTGCCGAACGGCAGCTAACCGAACAGCGCGGCCATTCGGCCAGGCGCGCCGAGATCAAGGCGTCGGGCGACTTTCACCTGGCGCTCGCCGACCTCAGCGGCAACGCCATTCTCCGCCGCTTCATGGACGAGCTCGTCGCCCGCTCGTCACTCGTCATCGCGCTCTACGGCCAGTCGACCGTTTCGAGCTGCGGCCATAGCGAGCACGACGAGATCGTCAACGCGCTGGAACGCGGCGACATCGACGCCGCCGCCAGACTGATGATCCATCATATCGACCACATCGAAGCCGACCTCGACCTTCGCACCCACAAATCGACCGACCTCAAGGCTGCACTCGAGCTTTAGAATCCGCTCCAGCGCTCCGGGAATCACAAAAGGGTTATGTGCCGAAAAAAGTCGGTGATCCCGCGGAACCATTCCCGCACGACAGCGTTGGCCTCGCGCTCGAAAAAGACTGAGAACGAGGAAAGCAAATGAGCGAGAAATTCTTCGCCACTCCCATCCCCCTCCGGTTATCCGCAAAACGGCAGACCGTCGTCAGAACGGTCTTCGAAGCCGTCGAGTTGCTGCGGCAATGGCCGGGGCGCCGCGGACGGGAGTATCGCGCGGCTCTCAGGCGCTGCCTGGACGCGCTGGACGGATTGACGAGTACCGAACGGGCCAGCCGCTGCTTTGCGGCCGCTGCCCGCGAATCGGGCCTGCTTTTGACCTGACGCGGAATTCCCCAAGGTCCCGTGGACCAGTCTCTCACGATGCGCCGAAGGACGATCGGCGCATCGCCCCACAGCGCCGCGCGTCTTGCCAGACGCGCAAAGGTCGCTGCAGCACTTTGATTTGCTGCATGTCTTTGTCCTTAAATCGAGATCGATTGAAGGAGTCATGCAGTAGGGCGCCACAGATCCCCAAGCCATCACGCCTTGACGAATGAAACCGTCAATCAGTCGGCGAGTTCGGCCGCTTCCTTCGTCTGACGGCCGGCAAGCGCCTTCAGCGCTTCCTTGTCGAGCCGCCAGTCCGGCGAGCCGTAGCCGAGCGGCCACTTGTAGGGCTCCCTGTCGTTGAAGAACACGACGGTGGTCAGCAGCGGAAAAGCCCGCCGATAGGTCCGCTGATCGAGGATTTCCTTGTACCAGGCGCGCTTGTAATCGGCCGAGCCCGAGACGCCGAGTTCGGCGATCATGATCGGTTTGCCGAAGCCGGCGACACGCTGATATTTTTCGTTCAGCGCCTCGCTGAAGCGGCGCTCGCGCCCCCAATAGTCGACGTCCATCTTCTGCAGGCCCCAGACGGGGATGCCGACGACATCGACGACATCGTCGCCCGGATAATAGCCGGCGAGATTGCGCTGGCCCTTCGGCGACCAGACGAACCGCGCCTTGGGCGCGAGCTCCCGGCATCTCGCCACGAAATAGCGGAATGCCGTCTTGTAGCCGTCCTTGTCGCGGCGGGCCCAGGGATAGCGGCCATCGGGATCCTCCATCTCGTGGCCCCAGCGCACATAGATCGGGCCTTCGAAGGCCGCGGCCCGGGCGCAGACGTCGCCAATCTCGCGATCGAAGCGGCCCTTGCCGATATCGGCAAAGAGCTTCTCACCGCCGGCACGCCAGTCGGCGGCGTGGGTATAGGGCTCGACCGAGAGCATCAGCGCCCGGCCATGCCGCGCGGCGATCGCGATCTTGCGCTTTAAGAGCGCCCGGTCCGGCTTCTGCCAGTAGACGAAGACATGTTCGAGCTCCAGCGCGTCGCTGTCGGCAACGGCGTCATGCGGGTCGTAGACGCCGATGGCAACCGCCCGCTCGGTCGCGGCCTTCGCCTGCGGCTCGATCGCCGCCGTCGTCAGCCTTCGGTCGATGCCGTCCGCCGGATCATCCGCGCGCGCCGCTGGTGTTCCGGTGACGGCGAGAAGCGCCAGGGTTCCCGCGGCAAGGGCTGATCTCAAAACTTTGGCAGACAACGAACATTCTCCGGCGGATCGTCCGCAGACGCCGCAAATGAAACCGGACACGTCACGCATGCGGCGGTCGGAAGGTCGCCGCCAAGGAGGGAACCGGCCGATCGCCAGGCGATCCCCCGGCGGCCTCACAGCCCTGGAATTGCGCAAACTCGCAAGGAGACAGTCCCGTTAGAGCGAAGCTCTCAGGAAGCAGTGCGACGTACGGCCGAAGCCGCTCGGCGAGCAGATATAGGGAGCGCGGCCGAGATAGGCGGCCGTGCTCTTCCGCACGGGCTGCGGCGCAACCACATCCTCATCGGCCTCGGCGACCCGCAACTGCTTCTCCTCCTTGCGGAGCTTCACCGAAGGGCTGGCATAGGCGCTGGAATGGCTCGAGGTGAACAGCGGCGTTTCACCGATCACCGTCGACGAGCAGCCGGCGGAAAGCAGCAGAAGGCCAAGAATGGAAGCGGTCGGTACGAGATACTTGAAACCCGAAATGGTGGTGCGGCGCGCGCCGGCACATGCGGTGTTATCTCGCATAAGCATCCTTTCGAATTAGCGGCCACGACCGCCCGGTGCCTCCTTTGGGCTATATGGCGGCAATGTTCAACCCCTCCTCCATTATAAATTGCTTAAATTAACACTTTCTTTCTTAGTAACTTCTTCCGGAGGTTGCAGCCAAGGGCACTCGCCCAAGTGCCAATGCGGCTGGCCATTGGCCGCGCACCGCGCACCGCGCGTCGGCACGAGGATCGGCAAGACAAAACAGGAAAACCAAACGCTTGCCCGATAGCAGGCACGAAGGCGAACCCGCCCGCCATCAGTCACCCCGCCCACTCCGCCGGCTACCACGCCCGGTGGTGGATGCGGAGCGGCATCGCCGAACGGTTCATACGGAAAAATTTCGAGCGAAAGCGGAAAATCGACGGCAAAGCCGCCCCATCCACCGCGCCGACCGCTCAAGCGGCACGGTATCGGAACGCTAGTACCGCCCCATTCCTCATTTTTAGCCACCGCGCATTTACAGTTCGTTGACCTCTGGCAGCCACCTTGGTGCCAGGCGCAACATGTTTGAGCGTATGCGCCCACTCCAAAACTGCCCGCGTCCTGCGGGCATCTTTTTGGTCAGAGCCAAGCGGTCAGGCAAAGACCGGACCAGGCTGACACGCCTCGCAATCGTAAGGCACTATTTGCTCGGCCAACCGGGCGCCCACCGCTCACGCGACGCATTCAACATCATTGAGTTTCCAACGCCCAGATTGTGAAATGGAGGCGGTCGACGATGTGGTGACGGACAAAAATGGTGGGCCCGGAGGGACTCGAACCCCCAACCAAGCGGTTATGAGCCGCCGGCTCTAACCATTGAGCTACAGGCCCACTCTGGATCTGCAGGTTTCCTCAGATCGTAACGATCCAAGGGTAAGACATGCAGCAACTCTAAGTGCTGCAGCGACCGCTCCCGTCTCAGATAAAACGTGTGGCGCTGCAGCGATCCAGCTTCGCGAACCAATGGCAGTTCGCGGATGGCAAAGGCTCTAGCGGAAAACCTTTTTGCGGACAAGCCATTGCCGCAATGCTCACACAATCGCTAAGCATGAAGGCGCAGGGACGGAACAACCGGAGAGACATAGACCATGATTTCCACACGCACTGCCCGCACGCTTTCGATCGCCGCCTTCGCCGCCGCTTTTGCCGGCGTGGCCGCCGCTCAGGCTGAGGAGTCGGACAAGGACAAGGCAACCATCGTCGTTGCCGGCGAAGGCCGCGCGACGGCCGCGCCCGACATGGCGGTCCTGCAACTCAGCGTCGTCAAGGACGCCAAGACCGCCCGCGAAGCGCTCGACGCCAACAACAAGACCATGGCCGAGGTGCTGAAGGCGTTGAGGGCCGACGGCATTGCCGATCGCGACCTACAGACGAGCGGCTTTTCGGTGAACCCGCAATACAACTACCCGACCAACAATGACGGCGGCAATCGCCCGCCGGAGCTGATCGGCTACCAGGTGATAAACGGCGTCAGCGTGCGCGTGCGCGATCTCACCAAGCTCGGCGAAATCGTCGACAAGTCGGTGACGCTCGGCGTCAACCAGGGCGGCGGCATCCAGTTCACCAACGACAAGCCGGAACCCATCATCACGGAGGCGCGCAAGGCCGCCGTTGCCGATGCCATCGTCAAGGCGAAGGTTCTCGCCGAAGCCGCCGGCGTTTCGCTCGGCAAGGTCGTCGACATCAGCGAACAGGGTTACCGTCCCGAGCCGGTCCCGATGATGCGCGCCGGCATGGCCAAGGAATATGCCGCCGACGCCGTGCCGGTTGCAACCGGCGAGAACAGCTACAACGTGATGGTCAACGTGACCTTCGAAATCAAGCAGTAAGACTTGTAAGCCTGCCGCGACCCGTGCGGGCTCTCACCCTTCTCGCCCCTGGCGCCGGAGATCGGCGCCGGGGGCGATGGTTTTGGGCGGCAGGCTTCCTGCATGTCTCCTTGAATCGACCTCGATTTAAGGACGAAGACATGTAGCAGATCAATGTGCTACAGCGACCTTTGCGTGTCTGATAAGACGCGCGGCGCCGTAGGTGTCGGTCCACAAACCCTGGTGGAAGCTGCGAAGCCGGCGGCTGCCACGGCTGCGGCGGCCCGATGCTCTTCCATCGCCGAGACCGCTCGCCAGGGCATCGACCGATCTCCTCAGATCAAATCTAGCTTATGGTATGTCCGCTATTTCCCCGAACACCTGTCAGGCGTCCCCCCGGACCGACCACGTGAGGCCAGGATCCAGATTCCGGCCGCTGTCGACACAGGTTCTGAGGTCGAACCCAGGGATGCCCGTGAGCAGAAGCCTTCCCCGAGACAAACGGCGCCGGGGACCGTCTCGGAGTGCACGTTGCGGGCACGATCCGATTCCTCACAAACGAAAAAGCCCCCCATGCCGAAGCATGAGGGGCCATTCTTCCGCCGGCCGGGGGAGACAAGGCGGGAAGATCTCAGGATCGGAGCTTACCAGCGGCCGATCGTCGGGCAGCCGCGGGCATTGGCGAAGACGATCGTCTGGCGGTAGCCGTGGCGGCGCCCCTCGACGACGACACGGCGCGGCGTAACGTCGGCGACATAGGCGCGACGCAGGCCGTGGTCGCGTGCCTTGTCGACGGCGATCCACGGCGCGCAGCGGCCGCGGCGACCACGATCCCAGTGGCGGTCGCGGCCACGGTTCCAATCACGCTCGTCGCCATAGCCGCCGTTATAGTCGCGGTACTGCACGTCGATGCCGTCAGCCGGGCCGAAGCCGAATTCGATCGAGTCCGCCGAGGCGGTGGAGGCTGCGCCAAGCAGGCCGGTCAATCCGATGACGGCGGCGGCAGCAGCGTTAAAAAAGCGGTTCTTCATGACATCTCTCCGGGCTTGAAGGGTTCAATGGGCAATCACCGTCCCAAGCGATTGAGCAGAGGATAGGTGGTCCAAGCTGAACGACAGCGGAACCTGGTGTTCATGGAAGGTTCAGATAGCCGGCGCGTGATTCCCGACGCTCCAGCCGGCGAGATTCGGCGCCGCGGCGGGTTGGACCGAGCAAAGCGGGATCGCTGTAACACTTTGATAAAACTGAATTTCTAAAGTCGGAGGCACCGACACGCCGTATTGGACACTGCCGGACATTCGTCTCGCCGACGCTTCCCCTGTTTGACAGATCGAGCGCGGCCGTCGCCGGCCGCGCCCGAAAACCACCCGGGATTTGCTGGCCCCAAGCGCGCGATCAGCCGATCCGCGGACAGCCATAGGCGTTGGCGAAAACGACCCGGCTCAGGAAACCGCGGCGCCAGCCGACGACGACGACGCGCGAATGCGTGACGCGCTCGACGCGGGCGCGGTGAAAGCCGAGACGCCAGGCCTTGCGCAACGCCTCGCGTGACGAACAGTAGCCGCGGTGGCGGACGAGATCGACATCCGTACGGTCGACCATCGGCACCGGCATCGGGGCCGCAGCCTCCGCCGGCAGGGTCACGAAACTCGTCACGGCGAGCGCAACGCCCAGAACCGAATTGCGAAGCATGGCTTTCATGCATCATCTCCCGATCAACGCGAAACAAGAACCCGGCTGCAACCGGCATACGATAGGCGGGTCGCAGGGCGCTGTCATCGCCGGCCCCTGTCCTCCCGCTTATCCGCCGGAAGGTCAGCCGGCGAGCAGGCGCTCGAAGACGCGGATGTTGCGATAGTGGCTGAGGCGGGTAATGACGCCGTCCTCGATCTCGAAGACGAGCACGCTCGGAATGGAATAGCCCTGGCCTGATGCGGCCGGGAAGCCCTCCATCGTCTCGCGGTAGGTGCCACGCGCCGTCAGGTCCGCCGCCACGCGCTGGCCGAAGGCGTCGCGCATCAGCACGACATCGCCGAACTGCTCGTCGAAACGGCGCAGATAGTTCATCAGCCAGGCGCGCAAGGGCCCGGCGCCGACGGTGCGCTGGCCGGTCATCGAATCAAGCTCGACATCCTCATGGACGAGCCGCGCCAGCGCCTCGAAATCACGCTGGTTCAGCGCTTCGATGAAGCGATTGGCAATGGTCTGTGCATCCGTCATTGCTGCTCCTCTCCGGCGCCGCGCGGGAGCCCCGCTGATCTCAAAGCTCTAACTAGAACGGATCCCGCTGCGGTCAATTGCGCCGTGTTGCATCGATCGGACGGCGGTCAGGCGCCAAGGTGCAGCACGACCTCGCGGCGGTGCGGCCGGTCGCGATGTTCGAAGAGATAGATCCCCTGCCAGGTGCCGAGCGCCATGCGGCCACGGGCAACGGGAATGCCGAGCGAAACCGACGTCAGCGCCGCCTTGATATGCGCCGGCATGTCATCCGGCCCCTCCTGTGTGTGCACGACCCAGCTCATCGAGGGATCGGAGGACGGCGGCACCAGGCGGCGGAAGAAGGTGTCGAGGTCGCGCCTCACATCCGGGTCGGCGTTTTCCTGGATGAGAAGCGAGCAGGACGTGTGCCGGACGAAAACGGTCAAAAGCCCCTCGCCGTCCGTGTTGGCCCGCACGAAGGCGGCCGCCTCGTCGGTGAATTCGTAGAGCCCCTGGCCGCGCGTGGAAATGGTGATGCTCGTCTGCGGCATATCGATCTCCGGCCGAAAGCGGCACCCGCCGCTACGGCGGCGCGTGTCTATCAGACGCGCAAAGGCCGCTGTAGCACTTTGAAGTGCTGCATGTTTTTGTCCCTTTAATCAGCAAGGCCCATGCAGTAGGCAGGTGCAACACGTTGATTTGCCCAACGCTTCTATCCCCGGACCGTTCCCGGTCCAAGGCAGTCCGTCGCAAGAAAAGCGCCGTGCGCCGGCTACATCTCGAGAAAGGTCTGGAAGCCGCCGTAAATCATGCGCTTGCCGTCGAAGACTTCCTTCCAGGCATCGCCCTGCAGCCGCGGGTCGGCCATCACCTTGGCGACGATCGTGTCGCGGTCGGCGCGGGACTTGTAGGCGATCCACGAGAAGACCACGGTCTCGTCGTCCTTGGCCTGCACCGCGCGGGGGAAGGACGTCACCTCGCCATAGGGCACGTCGTCTGCCAGGCATTCGTTGTAGGAGAGCGCGCCATATTCCATCCAGACGTCGCCCGCCGCCTTGGCCATCGCCTTGTACGCCTCGATATTCGCCTTCGGCACGGCAACAACAAAACCATCGACATAGGTCATTGAGAAATCCTCCTTGGTTCTTTCGACCAGCATAGGACGTTTGGGGCGCAAAGGTTCCGACACCCCCTTGGATTTTTTTCAGGCAGCGCCTGTCGGAACGGGCGTCGCCCGTTCGTCCTCGTTGGTATCAATCACCACGGGAGACAAATCCATGCAGAAGATCACGCCCTTTCTCTGGTTCGACGACCAACTGGAGGAAGCCATCGGCTTCTACACCTCCATCTTTCGCGACGCCCGCGTCACCGACATCAACAAGGGCCCCGATGGCAAGGCCTTCACCGCGAGCTTCGAACTCGAGGGCCAGCATTTCATGGGCTTGAACGGCGGCCCGCATTTCAAGTTCAGCGAGGCGGTATCGTTTTTCGTGCGCTGCGCCGACCAGACGGAGGTCGACTATTGTTGGAACCGATTGCTCGAAGGCGGCACGCCGCAACGTTGCGGCTGGCTCAAGGACAAGTTCGGCCTTGCCTGGCAGATCATTCCCGACGCGCTGATGCGGCACCTCAGCGATCCCGATCCGGCACGCGCTGCCCGCGCCCAGCAGGCGATGATGGGCATGGTCAAGATCGATGTCGCCGAGCTCGAGCGGGCAGCGGCGGGTTAGCGCCATTCCCACCCGCGCGGTGCAACAGGTGCTCGGTCCGTGGAGCTCGTCAGCTGCCGCAGCCGCGCAGTTGCTGGCTATAGACCGAGGCCATGCCGGCCGCCCGTTTCGCTCCGGTCTTGGCCGTCTCGCTCCAGTTGCCGCGGGCGTAGCCGGCGTGGCCGTGGTAATAGGCGATATAGAGCCGGTAGGCGTCGTTGAGCGCGATGCCGTTCTGCTGTGCGCTTTCGCGATGGTACCAGGCGATGAAGCGGATGGCGTCGCCGAAGTCCGAGCGTCGCGCCGCCCAGCGGCCGGTCTCGCTCTGGTAGCGCGCCCAGGTGCCATCAAGCGCCTGGGAGTAGCCGTAGGCGGTCGAAACACGGGTCCAGGGAATGAAGCCGAAAAGCTTGGTGCGCGGCGGCCGCGCATTATGGCGGAAGCCGGACTCGGTATAGATCGTCGCCATCAGGATCGGCACGGGCACGCCATATTCGCGCTCGGCGCTGTAGGCGGCACGGCGCCAATTGTTGAATAGGCCATCTCGCTGCTCGAAAACCGCGCAGGCATTCCGGGTGTCTCTCGGCACCGTTCCGCAGCCGGCCAGCAACAGGAGGACGACGACAAAAACACAACGCATCGTAGAACCTCGGGTTTCCGAGAGATTGATAAAGTGTAAACGTTAAGGATCTCTTTTGATTCAAAGACAAACGATCGGGAGAACGGCATGACGATGTCACAAGTGCTGCTGCCGATGCTGTTTGCCGTGAGCCTTGGCGGTGCGGTAAATGCCGCCGACATCGGTCGGCTTTATCTAAGCGATGCCATTGTCACCGGCACCGGCGAGGTCAACCGGCAGATCGGCTTTCGCGCGTGCCTGAGTGAAGTTTTGGTCAAGCTGTCGGGTGATCCGACGATCCTCGACGCGCCCGGCTTCGCCGCGCTCGAGGCGGAAGCCGGCAGCTTCGTCTCGTCCTTTTCCTACCGCGACCGGCTCGAAGGCGTTCCGATCCATGACGAACAGGGCACTCACGACCGCCCGCATGATCTCACCTGCCGCTACGAGCCGGCGACGCTCGACCCGCTTCTTGCAAAGCTCGGCCGAAAGCCATGGCTTGAACCTCGCCCGGTGATCGCCGTGTTGCTGGCGGTTAAGGATCAGAGACGCCGTTTCGTTCTGGCGCGCGACGGCGACGAGAGCCCCTATATGGCCGACTCGCTCCGCGCGGCCGCGGCACCGCTGGCGCTTTCCGTCATCCTGCCGGACAGGGCGGCCGTCGCCGGTGGAGCGCTGGACTTTGCATCGATATCGCAAGCGAACCCGGAAAAATTCGCCAGGCTCGCGGTGCTCGGCAAGAGGGATGTGACGCTTGCCGGCACACTGGTCTGGTCCGATCAAGCCCGCGGCTGGATCGCCAACTGGCGGATGGCGTCGAACGGCAAAAGTCACGCGTGGCAGATCAGCGGCGTCAGCTTCGACGACGCTTTTCGCAACGCGCTAGGCGGTGCGGCCCGCATCCTCTCCGGAAACGGGTCGCCCTGAGCAGTTCCGCTGTCGCTGCCCTTCAGCTTATCCAAGCGAGGCAATCAGTTCGCGATAGGCCGCCTCGGGAAATGCCTTGAGCGTGGTCGAGCGCACATTGCCGGCCATGCCGAGCGTCAGCGCGAAGCGCGCGGCGACCGCGTCATCCGGCGCCTCCACGACGGCCACCATGTCGTAGTCACCCATGGTCAGGAAGAAATGCTTGAAGGAGCCGCCCATCTCACCGAGCACCTGTCTTGCCGCGTCGAGCCGCTTCGGAGACTCGCGCACATTCTTGATACCCTGCTCGGTCCAGTTGAGGAGCATGACATAAGTGGTCATCCTACACCTCCACGGGGCACGCTTCACGCCCGCGGTGCGATTGCTCCCGCGTCTTAGACGAGGCGCCCCAATTGCTCCGAAAGCGCGAATATACTCCTGGGCGCAGAGCCTCACAATAAATCACATGGGTTAGGCAGAAACGGGGTGAGGCAGAAACGAAAAAGCCGGACACATGGCCCGGCCTTTCTGATTTTCAATGTTGCCCGACTTTAGCGCGGAACAAGCGCAGCTTGCTTAGCTGTCGAGGAAGCTTCTGAGCTTCCTGGAGCGGCTCGGATGCTTGAGCTTCCGAAGCGCCTTCGCTTCGATCTGGCGGATACGTTCGCGGGTGACCGAGAACTGCTGGCCAACCTCTTCGAGCGTGTGGTCGGTGTTCATGCCGATGCCGAAGCGCATGCGCAGCACGCGCTCTTCGCGCGGCGTCAGCGAGGCGAGAACGCGGGTCGTCGTCTCGCGCAGGTTCGCCTGGATGGCAGCGTCGATCGGCAGCAGCGCGTTCTTGTCCTCGATGAAATCGCCGAGGTGCGAATCCTCTTCGTCACCAACAGGTGTTTCGAGCGAGATCGGCTCCTTGGCGATCTTCAGGACCTTGCGCACCTTTTCGAGCGGCATGGCGAGCTTTTCGGCCAGTTCTTCCGGCGTCGGCTCGCGGCCGATCTCGTGCAGCATCTGGCGCGAGGTACGGACGATCTTGTTGATCGTCTCGATCATGTGCACCGGAATACGGATCGTGCGGGCCTGGTCGGCGATCGACCGGGTGATCGCCTGACGGATCCACCAGGTGGCGTAGGTCGAGAACTTGTAGCCGCGGCGGTATTCGAACTTGTCGACCGCCTTCATCAGGCCGATATTGCCTTCCTGGATCAGATCGAGGAACTGCAGGCCGCGGTTGGTGTACTTCTTGGCGATGGAGATGACGAGGCGCAGGTTCGCTTCGACCATTTCCTTCTTGGCGATGCGCGCTTCGCGCTCGCCCTTCTGCACCATGGAGACGATGCGGCGGAACTCGGCAATCGAGATGCCGGTTTCGGTGGCGAGATTCTGGATCTCCTGGCGAATGTCGCGAATCGTCTGGTTTTCGCTCTTGGCGAATTCCTTCCAGCCCTTGCCGGCGAGGTTGCTGATCGACTTCATCCAGTTCGGGTCGAGTTCGGCGCCCGAATACTGCTCCAGGAACGAGTCGCGCTTGACGCCATAGGATTCGGCAAGCCGCAGCAGGCGGCCTTCGTTCTGCATCAGCCGCTTGGAGATGTCGTAGAGTTGCTCGACCAGGCTGTCGACGCGGTTCTGGTTGAGCGACAGCGACTTGACCGCCTTGATCAGCTCGTCCTTGAGCTCCTTGTAGCGGCGCTCCTGGGCGGGCGAAAGCGTGCCGGTGGCAGCAAGACGGGCTTCCACCTGCTGATCCTGCAGCTTGCGCAGCTTCTTGTAGGTCTCGGCGATGATGTCGAGCGTTTCCATGACCTGCGGGCGCAGTTCCGCTTCCATGGCGGCGAGCGAGAGGTTCGACTCGTCGTCGTCTTCCTCTTCCTCCTCGACCGGCATGGCATCGCCGCCGACATTGGTGATGTCGTCGTCGTTGGCGGCCGTGCGCACCTTGCGGGTCTTTTCCTTTTCCTCGGCAGCCTTGCGGTCGGCCTCGATCTTTTCCGGGCTCTGGAACTGCGGTGCAGCCTTGGCCTCGGGACCGGAATAGGTGGTTTCGAGATCGATGATCTCGCGCAGCAGCGTCTGGCCTTCGTTCAGTTCGTCGCGCCAGATGATCAGCGCCTGGAAGGTCAGCGGGCTCTCGCAGAGACCGGCGATCATCGTTTCGCGGCCAGCCTCGATGCGCTTGGCAATCGCGATTTCGCCTTCGCGGGACAGGAGTTCGACCGAGCCCATTTCGCGCAGGTACATGCGGACCGGATCGTCGGTACGATCGGTCGGTTCCTTCTTCTTGCTGGTCGCGAGCGCCGTGCCGCCGGAAGGCGCGAGTTCGCCGCCTTCGCTGTCGCCGTCGTCATCGCCGGCCTCGTCGTCACCGCCACCGGCCGCCTCTTCGGCTTCCTCGTCCTCGATCACGTTGATGCCCATGTCGGACAGCATCGCCATCGTGTCTTCGATCTGTTCGGAGGTGACTTCCTCGGACGGAAGGACGGAGTTCAACTCGTCCATCGTCACGTAGCCGCGCTTCTTGGCGGCCTTGATCATCTTCTTGACAGCGTCGTCGGAAAGATCGAGAAGCGGACCGTCCGGAGCACCTTCGCGTTCTACGTCAGCTTCTTCGTTTTCTTTGACTTTGGTTGCCATTTAGTTCGTCGCTTTCCTTGTCGCAACCGGCGTTAAGTCCGGTGCCAATGCCGCTCGAAGGTTCGGGCACGCCGCGTACCCGCCACCGAATCATTTCCCCTGACGTAACGGGATGATGTTTAATTCCTGTTTAACCACGAGTGCGATCGTGGCAAGCGGGCAAGCTCCGACAGTCCTGCCACTGAAACGCCTCTGGCATGATTCCCTAACCGCCGTGTCACTTCGCCATTTCTTATTCGGAAATGGTGATTCCCATAATTTTCGATCCCGTCAAGCATTTCCGCTGAAAAACCGGCTGATTCGGCAAAAATCGCCGTTCCTATCGCTTTTTGGGGTTTATCAGCTTCCGCTGAAGATGTAGGCGCTGCCCGCCAAAAGACAAGGGTACCGGGAATTTAATCGGCAAGGTCCCGTTGTGCCATATCCGCACCCGCAACCAGGGCTTCATCTTCCCTCTGCCACCCAACCGAGCGGCCGCCGCATTTGACGACCTTGGCCGCCTCCAGATCGAATTCCGGCAGGCAGCGCCTCCAGGCAAGCGAGGGGCGGGGTGGCGACGCGCACGCAAAACAATTTCCCGAACGACCCTCTTCTGCCGAAAGTTCGCAAGTTTATTCCGAATTCTTGCTTGCGCCCGACCCGATCGCAGACGACCTTCGCCGCCGATTTATGGAGGCTCAGATGCTCATCAAGGAAACCGACGCCATGCGCGTGCTATCGATCGCGCGGCGCCTCACCATTCCCGACGTCAAAAGCGAAAGCGCCGCACTGGCGCCTATCATCGAAGCGGAGATTGAGCGCACCGGAATGACGCCCGCCGGGCCCTGGATCTTCATCGCGCAGAACCTGCCGAAAAACGCCAAGAGCCGGTTCGACTGGCGCATCTGCCGCCCGGTCACGGGCGGCGACGACTATCGCGGCAAGCTCGAGCTGATCGATCTCGAGTCGATCATGGTCGCGTCCGCCCTGCATCAGGGGCCGATGCGCAGCCTTTTCACCCAGGGCTACGCGCCGCTCGTCGAGGAGATCGAGATGAGCAGGCACAATTTCTCCGGCGAGAGCCGCGAGATCTATCATCGCTGGGCGGGCCAAGGCGCCCGCTACCACGAGATCGAGATCCAGTTCGGCCTCGCCAACTGAGCCGCCGCGCATCACGTGCACGACGGCCCATAAGGCTCACCAGTCCATGACGACCTTGCCGGAGTTGCCGGAGCGCATGGCCTCGAAACCGTCGCGGAATTCGTCGATCGTGATGCGGTGGGTGATGACCGGAGACGGGTCGAGGCCGCCTTGCACGAAGGCGATCATCTTGTACCAGGTCTCGAACATCTCGCGGCCGTAGATGCCCTTGAGGTTCAGCATCTTGAAGATCACCTTGTTCCAGTCGATCTCGAAGCCGGCCGGCGCGATGCCGAGGATGGCGATCTTGCCGCCATTGTTCATCTTGTCGATCATGTCGCGGAAGGCCGGGGCCGCCCCGGACATCTCCAGCCCGACGTCGAACCCCTCGGTCATGCCGATCGCCTTCATCACGTCGGCAAGGTTTTCCTTCGAGGCGTCGACGACATGGTCGATGCCGACGCTTTTCGCGAGCGCCAGCCGCGTCGGGTTGATGTCGGTGATGACCACCTTGCGGGCGCCGGAGCGCTTGGCGACCAGCGCTCCCATGATGCCGATCGGCCCGGCGCCGGTGACGAGCACGTCCTCGCCGACGAGATCGAAGGACAGCGCCGTGTGCACTGCATTGCCGAACGGATCGAAGATCGCGGCGATCTCATCGGGCACGTCGTCCGGGATCGGCACGACGTTGTATTCCGGCAGGCAGACGAACTCGCCGAACGAGCCCGGCCGGTTGACGCCGACGCCAAGCGTGTTGCGGCACAGATGCCCGCGGCCGGCGCGGCAGTTGCGGCACTTGCCGCAGACGATATGCCCCTCGCCCGACACCCGTTCGCCGACATGGTACTTGGTGACGGCCGAGCCGACCGCGGCGATCTCGCCCATGAACTCATGGCCGACCACCATCGGCACCGGTATCGTCTTCTGCGCCCACTGGTCCCAGTTCCAGATGTGCACGTCGGTGCCGCAGATCGCCGATTTCTTGACCTTGATCAAGACGTCGTTCGGGCCGATCTCCGGCACCGGCACGCGCTCCATCCACAGCCCCTCTTCCGGCTTCGACTTGACCAGCGCCTTCATCATCTTCGTCATCGGTCCCTCCTTCAGATCACCCCGAGCGCACGGCCGACCTCTTCGAAGGCGGCGATTGCCCGGCGCACGTCGTTGTCGCTGTGCGCCGCCGACATCTGCGTGCGGATGCGCGCCTGCCCCTTCGGCACCACCGGGAAGGAGAAGCCGATGACATAGACGCCCTTCTGCAGCATGCGGGCCGCCATCTCCTGGGCGAGCGCCGCATCGCCGAGCATGACCGGGATGATCGGATGCCCCTCGCCGGCAAGCGTGAAGCCGAGCTTCGACATCTCGGTGCGGAACAGCGCCGCGTTGGCATAGAGCCGCGCGCGCAGTGCGTCGCCGTTTTCGATCAGGTCGAAGACCTTGAGCGAGGCCGCCGCGATCACCGGCGCCAGCGTGTTGGAGAACAGATAGGGGCGCGAACGCTGCCTGAGCCACTCGACCACTTCGGCCTTGGCCGCGGTATAGCCGCCGGAGGCGCCGCCGAGCGCCTTGCCGAGCGTGCCGGTGATGATGTCGATGCGGCCCTCGACGCCGCAATGCTCGGCCGAGCCGCGGCCATTCCTGCCGACGAAACCGACCGCGTGGCTGTCGTCGACCATGACCATGGCGCCGTATTTGTCGGCGAGGTCGCAGACCCCTTTGAGATTGGCGATGATGCCGTCCATCGAGAACACGCCGTCGGTGGCAATCAGCTTGAAACGGCTGCCGTCGGCCTTCTTCAGTTCCTCCTCGAGCGCCGCCATGTCGTTGTTGGCATAGCGGAAGCGCTTGGCCTTGGAGAGGCGCACGCCGTCGATGATCGAGGCATGGTTGAGCGCGTCGGAGATGATCGCGTCCTCTTCGCCAAGCAGCGTCTCGAACAGGCCGCCATTGGCATCGAAGCAGGAGGAATAGAGGATCGTGTCTTCCATGCCGAGGAAGGAGGAGATGCGTGCCTCGAGCTGCTTATGCTCCTCCTGGGTGCCGCAGATGAAGCGCACCGACGCCATGCCGTAGCCGTAGCGGTCGAGCGCCGTCTTGCCGGCCGCGGCGAGCGCCTCGTTGTCGGCCAGGCCGAGATAGTTGTTGGCGCAGAAGTTGAGCACGCGGTCGCCCGAGGCGACCGCGATCTCGCCCGCCTGCTTCGAGGTGATGACGCGCTCGGACTTGTAAAGCCCGGCCGTCTTCAGGCCCTCGAGTTCTAAACGAAGATGAGACAGAAAGGCTGAAGTCATGGCCGCTCTCGCTGTAAAAGAACATCGCGTGCCTGACGAGTACCATGACGGCTGGTGACTTGCAGCAAAATCCCACGCTCTTAGGGATCGAGCGCGAAAACGAAAGGGCATTTCACGACGGCATGGCGAGGCGGACATATTGTGTCGCAAGCATTGAAGCAAGCGACGCTTTCTTTCCGATGGCGACAGCCATGTCTGCTTCCCTCGCGCCGCCGACGCGGCGCTGCTGGATTCCTGTGACAAGCACAGGAATGAGGGCGGAGTTTGAGCCCTCCCTAGAGTTGCCAACTTTCGCTTGAACCGTTTGCGGAGATTGACAATCTTTGCGAGATGAAGGGTTACGTCTACATCCTTGCATCAAAGCGAAACGGCACGCTCTACATAGGCGTAACGCGGAATCTTCTGAGCCGGCTATACGAGCATCAAAACGAGCTTACGCCGGGGTTTACATCCAAATACGGTGTGAAAACCCTTGTCTGGTTTGAAGAGTTCGATCTGCTGACGACGGCAATCACGCGCGAAAAGACAATGAAAAAGTGGCCGCGCAAATGGAAAGTGAATCTGATCGAAGCGACCAATCCGGAATGGCTGGACATTTCGCACTATCTCCACGCGTTGTAAGTCTTCTCTCGATCTGCGGCGCAGACGGCGCGGCCCTCTTGTGAGTGGTCGCACGCGTTCGCTGATCCCCTCCTCCCTCATTCCTGTGCTTGTCACAGGAATCCAGCCGCGTCGCGTCGGCGGCGCGAGAGACCATTAAATACGAAACCGCAGTCGCTTCAACCGCTTGCGATCCGGAAGCCGCGCGACGGGACGATCGTGAACGCGACTGCCCTCACCCGTCGAGATAGCCGTCGATGACCGCGAGGAACGCTTCGCCGTAGCGTTCGCGCTTGCTTTCGCCGATGCCGGGGATGTCGAGCAGTTCGTCGAAATCCCGCGGGCGCTCCTTGGCGAGCGCGATGAGCGTCGCGTCGGGGAAGACGACATAGGGTGGGACGTTCAGGTCCTTGGCGATCGAGAAGCGCTCGGCGCGCAGCAGTTCGAACAGTTCGAGATCGGAGCCGGCGAGATCGGCGCGCTCGCGCTGCGAGCCCGACTTTGCGCCCCGCGCGGCCTTGCCGGAGGTCGGACGGTCCTTGCGGAAAAACACCTGACGCTCGCGCTTGAAGACGGCGCGCGCCTCCGGTTCCAGCTTCATCGCACCGAAGGCCGTGTGATCGACGCTGATCAGCCCGGTCGCCAGCAACTGCCGGAAGACCGATTGCCAGGTGCGGGCGGGAAGATCCTTGCCGGCGCCGAAGACCGGCATATCGACATGGCCGAAGCGCTCGGTCTTCTCGTTGACCGTCCCCATCAGCACATCGATCACATGGCCGGTGCCGAAGCGCTCGCCGGTGCGATAGACCGCCGCCAGCGCCTTGATCGCGGCTTCCGTTCCGTCCCAGGTCTCGACCGGCTTCAGGCAAGTGTCGCAATGGCCGCAGCGTCCGGGATGAGCTTCGCCGAAATGCGCGAGGATCGCCTGGCGGCGGCAGCCGGCCGTCTCGCAGATCGCGAGCAGCGCATTGAGCTTGCTGCGCTCGATGCGCTTGATCTCGTCTGCCGCCCCGCCCTCGTCGATCATCCGGCGGCGTTGCAATACATCGGCCATGCCATAGGCCATCCAGACCTCCGACGGCTGGCCGTCGCGGCCGGCGCGCCCGGTCTCCTGGTAATAGGCCTCCACCGATCCCGGCAGGTCGAGATGGGCGACATAGCGCACGTCGGGCTTGTCGATGCCCATGCCGAAGGCGACGGTCGCGACAAGGCAGAGGCTCTCCTCTTTCAGAAACGCGTCCTGGTGCTTGTCCCTGAGCGTCCGGTCCATGCCGGCATGATAGGGCAGCGCCCGGATACCCTGCGCGTTCAGCCACTCGGCCGTATCCTCGACCTTCGCCCGCGACAGGCAGTAGACGATGCCGGAGGAGCCCTTGAAGCGCGAAAGGAAGCGCAGCAATTGCTGGCGCGGCTGGTCGCGCTCGACGATTTCATAGGCGATGTTCGGCCGGTCGAAACTGGTGGTGAAGACCTTGGCGTTGGTCAGCGCCAGCCGTTCGACAATGTCGTCCCGCGTGTGCGGATCGGCAGTCGCCGTCAGGGCGATGCGCGGCACGCTAGGATAACGCTCCGCCAGCAACCCGAGCGCGCGGTATTCCGGGCGAAAATCATGGCCCCATTGCGAAACGCAATGGGCCTCGTCGATGGCGAACAGCGCGATACGGGCATCGCCGAGGAGATCGGCGAAGCCGTCGGTGACGATCCGCTCCGGCGTCACATAGAGAAGGTCGAGCGTGCCGTCATAGATCTGCCGCCGCACGGCGATCGCTTCCTCGCGGGTCAGCGATGAGTTGAGGGCCGCGGCATTGACGCCGAGCTGCCTCAGCGCCTCCACCTGATCGCGCATCAGCGCAATCAAAGGCGAGACGACGATGCCGAGCCCAGGACGGCAGAGCGCCGGGATCTGGAAGCAGAGCGATTTTCCGGCTCCGGTCGGAAAGAGAACGACGGCATCGCCGCCGCCGGTCACATGCTCGACCACTTCCTGCTGTTTGCCGCGAAAGGCGGAATAACCATAGACGCGCTTCAGCACATCGAGCGGCGCCGGGCCGGCGTCGTCGAAGAGATGGCTGGCAGCGCTTGCGGCGCGCTTCGCCCTTTCGACAAACTCCATCACGTCTCCTTCACGGGAATCACTGCCTGCAATCATCGCAAGATGCGACCGCAATGCCATAGCCGTCAGGGCAAATGAAGAGAACGCCGCAATAATCCCGCGCGATCAGCAAGCTTTCCAAGGTGGGGGATTGAGCCTTTTGCCAGCTTGACCTTGACAACGCACCAGTACTTTAGTGGCTCGCAAAAATCAGGAAGTCATCATGGCGAACATTTTAGCGGCGAGCGGCGGCGTCAAGCAGATCATCTGCATCAACTGGGGTACGAAGTACGGCGCTCCGTTCATCAACCGGCTTTATGCCATGGTGGCGCGCAACATCACCCCGCCCTTCACCTTCACCTGTTTCACCGACAGTTTCGAAGGGTTGCGCCCGGAAATTCTCTGCGAGGACCTGCCGCCGCTCAACATCGCGGACATGCCCACGAACACGCCGGGCATCTGGCAGAAGTCGCGGCTCTGGGGGCCGAAGCTCGGCAATCTCAAGGGCCAGGTTCTCTTTCTCGACCTCGACCTCGTCATTGTCGGATCGCTCGATTCCTTCTTCGAGCTCGGCGAACCCGATGACGTGATTCTCGCCAGAAACCAGACGACACCCTTCGAGCGCCTCGGGCAGACCTCGCTGTTCCGCTTCCCGGTGGGCAAACTCGTGCCCCTGCAGCAGAAATTTGGCGCCAATCCGCAGGCGATTGCCGACGAATACCGCTTCGAGCAGCGTTTCGTCACACGCAATGCGCCCGGGGGCGTGAAGCTTTTCCCTAGGCGCTGGGTCCTGCATTTTCGGCAGGACTGTCATTGGACCTTCCCGCTCAATTACTTCTTCGCGCCGCGCCTTCCGTCCGATGCGCGCGTGGTGCTTTTCCCGCGCAGCCTGCTGCCGCAACATGCGATCGATGGGCAATATGGCTATCGCGGCCGCGTCGACACGCCGCTTGGACATATTCGCCGCCTGTTCAACGGCGACCGCCGCGAGAAGAACCCGTTCCGCTACCTGCGCCACTATATCCGCCCTGCTCCCTGGGTAGCCGAACATTGGCGCGAATAGTCGGCATTCCGTTAAGAACGGATCGGGCTTTGGCGGGGCGGCGCAGCTTTTTGGGTTAGCGTGCCGCCGGCCCCTTCACGCGGCCGGAAAGCACCCCGAAACCTTCGATGATCGCTTCCTGGTTTTCAAGTCGCGTCACTTCGAGCTGCACTTCCTGAAGCGTGCGCAGCAGTTGCGGCACCGCCTCGAGGTCGCCCTCCTCGGTCGCATGCGCAAGCTCGCGCTCGAGTTCACGTCGCTGCCAGTGCAGCGCCTTGGACCGCTGGTGCAAGGCCAGCGCCTGCAGGTAGCCTTCGCGGGCATCCTCGGGTGCGGCCGCCGTCGTCGCGGTCCAGAGCCGCGCATAGCGGATCTGCTGGTCTATCGCGCCGATCAGCGGACCAAAGCCTTCCGCCTCCAATTGCTCGATCAGGCCTTCGCGCGTCAGGCGCGGCCCGTGCGCGGCGGCAGCATTCAGCACCGCCGCCCAGCAGCGCTGCAGATCGCGATGGTCGAACTCGATCGTCGAGATCTCGTCATACTCGTCGAACAGCAGTTGCGGGTGGTTGACGATGGTGAGTGCCAGCACGCTTTCGCGCAGCAACGGCGCAATCTGCTGCCCGCTGACGAGCGAAGACCGCGCCAGCCGATCGGAAATCGCCGTGGGTCCGGCCGCATTCGGCCCCCTCGCCCCGCCGGCGCCACGCGGTCCGCCACCTTGGCGGCCGCCACGTTCGAAGGGACGCCGCTCGCCCCGCCCCGCCCCTGACGATTGCAGGAAGGCGTTCAGACGGTCCCGCATGTCCTGGCCATAGTGGCGGCGCACGCTTTCGTCGGCGATGACGGCAGTCACCTGCTTCAACCGCGCTTCGAGCTCAGCGCGTTTTTCCGGCGTGTCGAAAGATCCGCCCTGGATCTCGCGCTGCCAGACCATGTCGGCAAGGGACCGTGCATTGGCGAGCACCTTGTCGAAGGGCGCGCGGCCCTCATGGCGCACCAGATCGTCCGGGTCCTTGCCATCGGGCAGCATGGCGAAACGCACCGAGCGGCCGGGCTTCAGATGCGGCAGAGCCAGGTCGACACCGCGGTTGGCGGCGCGGATGCCGGCGCCATCGCCGTCGAAGCAGAGCACCGGCTGCGACGTCATCTTCCAGAGCAGGTCGAGCTGGTTTTCGGTCAAGGCAGTGCCGAGCGGCGCGACCGCGTTCTCGACGCCCGCCTGATGCAGGGCGATCACGTCCATATAGCCTTCGACCGCGATGATCGTTCCGGCAGCGTCGTCCGGCCCGGCATCGCCCACGCGGGAAGCGCCTTGCGCCGCGCGGCGGGCGCGGGCGAAATTGTAGAGCACATTGCCCTTGTGGAAGAGCTCGGTCTCGTTCGAGTTCAAATATTTCGCCGGCGCATCCGGCGACATGGCGCGGCCGCCGAAGGCGATGACCTTCTCGCGGGACGACAGGATCGGAAACATGATGCGGTCGCGGAAACGATCGTAGGAAACGGGCACGTCAGGTCCGTGCACCACGAGGCCGCAAGCCTCGATCTGCTCCTTGCCGATACCCTTGCCGGCGAGAAATTCCTTGAGCGCATTGCGGCTGTCGGGCGCATAGCCCAGGCGAAAGGTCTCGATCGTGCGGCCCGTCAACCCGCGCTCGCGCAGATAGGCGCGCGCCTTGGCGCCGTTGGCGGTCTGGAGTTGGTCCTCGAAAAACTGCGTCGCCAGTTCCATGACGTCGAGAAGGCTGGTGCGCTCCTTCTCCCGTCGTTCGGCCTGCGGGTCGGGTTGCGGCATGGCAACGCCCGCCATGTCAGCGATCTGCTGCACGGCTTCCGGGAAGCTCAAGCCTTCGAGATCGGTGAGGAAGCGAAAATGATCACCGGAAACGCCGCAGCCGAAGCAATGGTAGCGGCCCTTGCGGTCCTCGCAGTGAAAGCTCGGCGACTTCTCCCCGTGAAAAGGGCAGCAGGCCCAATAGTCGCCGCGCGAAACATTGGTCTTGCGCCGGTCCCAGGTGACGCGCTTGGCGATCACGTCCGAAATCGGCACGCGATCGCGTATCTCGTCAAGGAAGGACTGTGAAAAGCGCATCAATACCTCTGGATCGCAGCGAGCCTGGTGCGATCCAGGTTCATCGCGATGGATTGCGGAAGCGGACGGGTCGCAGACAAGGCATCCTACGCTCGCCCACGCGCGATCGCCCATATAAGCAGCATGACGCGAGGAAGCCATCGCTTCCACCCGCCTTTCACGCAATTCACAGATCAAGCGATCGCCGACGACGGCGAGAAAGCGTGCCCGCCTCTTTCGAGACGGGCCTGCTGCATGTTTCCTTTAATCGTAGCCGGTTAAAGGACAAAGACATGCAGCAATTCAAAGTGCTACAGCGACCTTTGCGCGTCTGATAAGACGTGCAGCGCTGTAGGATTACTTCAGCAGTTCCTTCACCAGGCCGGAAGCCTTGGCGAAGTCCATCTGGCCGGGATAGCGCTCCTTGAGCACGTTCATGCACTTGCCCATATCACGCAGGCCCTGCGCCCCGGTTTCCTGGATGACCGCGGTGCAAAGCTCGCGAACCTCCTCTTCCGACAATTGGGCCGGAAGGAACTGGTTGATGATGCCGATTTCCTGGCGCTCCTGCTCGGCAAGCTCCGGCCGGCCGCCCTCGTCGTAGATGCGGGCCGACTCCTCGCGCTGCTTGATCATCTTGGCGAGGATCTGCAGGATTTCGTCATCGCTGACCGGGTCCTTGCCCTGGCCGCGATTGGCGATGTCCCGGTCCTTGATCGCCGCCTGGATCAGCCGGACGGTCGAGGTACGCCGTGCGTCCTTGGCTTTCAGGGCTTCCTTCAGTGCGTCAGCGAACTGGTCGCGCATGTTCATACTCCATGTCGAAACCGGCCCGCGGTGCTCTGCCCGGAACCGGTTCGAAACCATCATTGTTGTCGTCGTCTTAAACCAGTGTGACAGGCGCAATCAAACGGAATACGCAACCGCTTGAATTATAAGGAATTTTATTTCCTGACAATTCACAGCGGCCGGTTGACCCGGATAAGCGCTTTGGGTATTTTCCCGCACCTGCACAACATCGGCATGAGAGCACTTTCCGCGGGGTTTCCGCGCGTCCATGCCTGAGCACATGAAATGGCGATCGACCGCCGGGCTTTCAAGTCCCGCGCTTCACGCCGCAACGGGATAGGAACGATGACCGCGACACCCGCATGGACCACTGAAAAACCAACCGCACTGCTCGTTCTGGCCGACGGCACCGTGATCGAAGGCAAGGGCATCGGCGCGACCGGCAAGGTGCAGGCGGAAGTCTGCTTCAACACCGCACTGACCGGCTACCAGGAAATCCTGACGGACCCTTCCTATCTCGGCCAGATCGTCACCTTCACCTTCCCGCATATCGGCAACATCGGCGCCAATGACGAGGATATCGAGGACCTGACGCCGGCAGCCCGTCATGGCGCGGTCGGCGTCATCTTCAAGGCCGATATCACCGAGCCGTCCAACTACCGCGCCGCCAAGCATCTCGACGCCTGGCTGAAGGCGCGCGGCATCATCGGCCTCTGCGGCATCGACACCCGCGCGCTCACCGCCTGGATCCGCGAGAACGGCATGCCGAACGCCGTCATCGCCCACGACCCCGCAGGTGTCTTCGACATCGAAACGCTGAAGGCCGAAGCCAAGGCCTGGAGCGGCCTCGAAGGCCTCGACCTCGCCAAGGTCGCAACCTCGGGCCAGTCCTCGCGTTGGGACGAGAAGCCCTGGGTCTGGAACGAAGGCTATTCGACACTCGGCGAAACCGATGCGGCCTACCACATCGTCGCGCTCGACTACGGCGTGAAGCGGAACATCCTGCGCCTCTTCGCCGGCCTCGACGCCCGCGTCACCGTCATGCCGGCCTCGACCAGCGCCAATGACGTGCTGGCGCAGAAGCCGGACGGCATCTTCCTTTCCAACGGCCCGGGCGACCCGGCGGCAACCGGCGAATACGCCGTGCCGGTCATCCAGGACCTGTTGAAGACCGACATTCCGGTCTTCGGCATCTGCCTCGGCCACCAGATGCTGGCGCTCGCCCTCGGCGGCAAGACCGAAAAGATGCACCAGGGCCACCACGGCGCCAACCATCCGGTCAAGGACCACACGACAGGCAAGGTCGAGATCGTCTCGATGAACCACGGCTTCGCGGTGGATTCGAAGTCGCTGCCGGAAGGCGTTGAAGAGACTCACATTTCGCTCTTCGACGGCACGAATTGCGGCCTGCGCGTCGCCGGCAAGCCGGTCTTCTCCGTCCAGCATCACCCGGAAGCCTCGCCCGGCCCGCAGGACAGCCACTATCTCTTCCGCCGCTTCATGAACCTGGTGCGCGAGAAGAAGGGCGAACCGGCACTTGCCGAGCGCTGACGGAACCCGACAAAGCGATAGGGCCGCGTCCCTGCCGCCACAGAATCAAACCCCTCTTGGCACTTGCCGGGAGGGGTTTTTTATGTCCGACATACCAGCGCGTACCACAGAACCATTGCTGGAAGGGAGCAGGTCATGGCCAATCCCGTTGTGTTCGGCGCCGACTACAGCGTCTATGTCAGAACCGTTCGCCTGACGCTCGAGGAAAAGGGCGTCGGCTATCGGCTGGTGCCCGTCGACGTCTTTGCCGAGGGCGGTCCTCCACGCGACTATCTTGAACGGCAGCCGTTCGGTCGCATTCCTGCCTTCGAACATGACGGCTTCAGGCTCTATGAGACGGGCGCGATCATTCGCTACGTCGACGAAGCCTTCGAGGGGCCGGCGCTCCAGGCTACGGATTTGCGGCAAAGGGCCCGCGGCAACCAGATCATCAGCATGATGGACGCCTATGGCTACCCGGTCATGGTGTGGGGCATCTACGTCGAACGGATATCGAAACCCGCTGAAGGCGACCTGACCGACGAAGCGCGCGTCAGAGAGAACCTCCCGAAGGCCGCCACCCTGCTCAAGGCATTGAGCGACCTCATGCAGGACGCACCTTGGCTTACGGGTGATCGCCTGACCTTGGCCGATCTGCATACGGCTTCCGTGTTCGCCTATTTCCTCCTGACCCCGGAGGGCCAGACGCTCATCAAGGACCATCCCAATCTGGTGGATTGGTGGTCCCGAATATCCGAACGGCAGAGCGTGCTGGCCACGCGCCCCACGGCCTGACGGTTCGGTCAGGCGTTTCCTGGACGGGAATCACTCGCCGAGGCGCTCGGCGATGAAATCGACGACCGTGCGGACCGAGGGAAGCTGGCCGCGCCGGTGCGGCATCAAGAGCGTCGTCGTCACCAGCCCCGCCTGCCAATCGGGCAGCACCCGCACGAGGCTGCCATTGTCGATTTCGGCGCGGCACAGTTTGCGCGGCAGGGCGGTGATGCCGAGGCCGACAAGCGCCGCCTCGAGGAGAACGCGGGTCTCGTCGGCGACAAAACGCGGCTCGGGGCGCACGGAGGCAGCAACGCCGTCTCGATTGTGAAGCGTCCAGCCGTCGCTTGCGAGCGACGTCAGCAGGCCATCATGGTCATTGAGATCGCCGGGCTGGAGTGGTGTGCCGCGCCGGGCGAGATAGTCGGGCGCGGCAACCAGCCAGATGACCTCCGTTGCCACCCGCCGCTGGACGAGACCGGAATCGGGCAAGGGCGCGAAATGATCGCGCACGGCAATATCGAAGCCTTCCTGGATGAGGTCGACGAAGCGGTCGGTCGCGTGCAGCACCACCCGCATCTTGGGATAGGCCAGTGCCAGTTGCGGCAGCAGCCCGGCCAGCGTCATCTGCGCCGTCGGCACCGAGGCCGTGACGCGCACGGTGCCGCTCGGCTCCGCAAGCCTGCCCTTGACGACCGCCTCCGCGGCTTCCGCCTCGATCAGCATCGCGGCCGCGTGGCGATAGAAGTCCTCGCCGATCTCGGTCACGGTAAAGCGCCTGGACGTGCGGTTGATAAGCCGGACGCCGAGCGTCCTTTCGAGCTCCGCCACGCGCTTGCTGAGCGTCGACTTCGGCACGTTGAGTCCACGCGCCGCCGGCGCAAAGCCCTTGTGGTCGACGACATGGGCGAAGATGATGAAGTCGTTGAGATTGCGCATCATGGCTCGCCTCCTGTCCATAGGCGTGGACGATATATCCACGACGGTGCGAGATCCGCAACGTCGTCCACGAAACTTGCCGGACATTGGATCGGGGCGATCTTTGAAAGAAGATCCGGCGGAAGAAATGATTCTGTTTTCAGCGGCTTGGCCGGCCGATTTGAATCGGATTGCTCGCGCCTTCTATCAAAGCACGAACGAAAAAGGGCCCGCCGGAGACGGCAGGCCCACTGTTTGTCTCGGCGTCGGCCGAGCTTACTTGCAGGCAGCGCAAAAACGCTGGATGCGGCGGCAGGCTTCCTCAAGCTGCGCTTCCGAGGTCGCGTAGGAGATGCGGAAGTTCGGGCCGAGACCGAAGGCCGAACCATGCACGACGGCCACGCCTTCGGCTTCCAGCAGTTCGGAGACGAAGTCTTCGTCCGTCTCGATGACCTTGCCCGACGGCGCGGTCTTGCCGATCAGGCCGGCGCAGGACGGGTAGACGTAGAAGGCGCCTTCCGGCGTCGGGCACGAGATGCCCTTGGCCTGGTTCAGCATCGACACCACGAGATCGCGGCGGCCTTCGAAGATCTTCTTGTTCGCGGGGATGAAGTCCTGCGTACCGTTCAGCGCCTCGACGGCAGCCCACTGCGCGATCGAGGTGGCGCCCGAGGTCTGCTGGCCCTGGATCATGTCCATGGCCTTGATGAGCTGCAGCGGGCCAGCAGCGTAGCCGATGCGCCAGCCGGTCATGGCGTAAGCCTTGGAAACGCCGTTCATGGTGAGCGTGCGGTCATAGAGGCCGGGCTCCACTTCGACCGGGGTCGCGAACTTGAAGTCGCCATAGGTCAGGTGCTCGTACATGTCGTCGGTGAGCACCCAGACATGCGGATGTTTCATCAGCACGTCGGTCAGCGCCTTGAGCTCGGCATGGCTGTAGGCAGCGCCCGACGGGTTGGACGGCGAGTTGAAGATGAACCACTTGGTCTTCGGCGTAATCGCCTTTTCGAGGTCCTCGGCCTTGAGCTTGAAGTTGTTTTCCTGCTTGGTCGAGACGAAGACCGGCGTGCCGCCGCACAGCGCCACCATTTCCGGATAGGAAACCCAGTAGGGTGCCGGGATGACAACTTCATCGCCCGCGTTCAGCGTCGCCATGAAGGCGTTGAAAAGAATTCTGCTTTCCCCCGGTGCCGACGATTGTCTGGGCCGCCGTGTAGTCGAGGTTGTTCTCGCGCTTGAACTTCTTGGCGATGGCTTCGCGCAGTTCCGGAATGCCGGAGACCGGCGTGTACTTCGTCTCGCCGCGGTTGATCGCGTCGATCGCAGCCTTCTTGATATTGTCGGGCGTATCGAAGTCCGGCTCCCCGGCGCCAAGGCCGATCACATCGCGGCCTTTCGCTTTCAGCTCACGGGCTTTCTGCGAAACGGCGATGGTGGCGGAAGGCTTTACACGGGAAAGGGCATCGGCAAGGAAGGCCATGGGTGAAGGTCCTGATCGTTTCGAGACGAGGTGATCGCTACGGAACGTAAAAAACCAGGCTCCATAGCGGTTAGGTCTATGTCGAAAGACGCCCGGTCTTGCAAGCGCCGGAACGGCAAAAACGCCGGAAACGCGGGCAAAAAGCGTCACCATGACAAAGTTTCATGAATGCCATCAGCACGGTCGATCGCGCGCAGGCCCCGAACGAAGCTCAGTCGTGGGTCGACGGCAGCGAAAAACGGAATTATGGCGACCGTTTGATCGACCACGAAACGTATCAGCCGGAAACGGTTGTTGATCGCGATTTATTCAAAAAAATCAGCGCAATCGCACAATTTCGCAAATGCCATAATTTGGCCACGACAACTGTCGCGGAACGCCGCAATTCCGTCCTGCAAGAGCCGGTTTCCGGGCCTCTTCTTCGATCATCCGAACACATTCGCATTACGGGGGTTATGCAATGTTTCTCGACGACGAAATCGCCTCATTAAAGACCGGACGGAATGAAGCGCGCTGGGGCATGTATCTGGCGATCGCAGCGCTCGCCGCCTGCATCCTGATGCTCATCGGCCTGATGACCCAGGCTGCCGCGCAAACGCCAGACGCCAAACCCCAGCAGATGGCAGGCTATGTTCGCCCCAACGATTTGGGCACCGGCGCCCTGCTCTTTCCGTCGAAGGAACCCGGCTATTTCGTCGAGGCGCCGCGGCTGGCGACGGACGTGACGATCGACGTCAACGGCCCGATCATGCGCACCCGCGTGACCCAGCGCTTCGAGAACCCCAGCAAGGGCTGGGTCGAAGGCACCTATGTCTTTCCGCTCCCCGAGGACTCGGCCGTCGATACGCTGAAGATGCGAATCGGTGACCGCTTCATCGAGGGCCAGATCAAACCACGTCAGGAAGCCAAGGAGATTTACGAGCAGGCGAAGGCCGAGGGCAAGAAGGCGGCACTCCTGGAACAGCAGCGCCCGAACATCTTCACCAACCAGGTCGCCAATATCGGCCCCGGCGAAACGGTCGTCGTGCAGATCGAGTATCAGAGCGCGGTCCGCCAATCGAACGGGCTTTATTCCCTCCGCTTCCCGATGGTCGTGGCACCCCGCTACAACCCGCAGCCGATCGTTCAGACCGTCGATCTCGACAGCCGCACCGGTTATGCCGTCAACGACCCGGTTCCCGATCGCGAAAAGATCGAGGCCCCAGTTCTCGACCCCAAGGAGAACGCCAAGGTCAACCCCGTCACGCTGACGGTCAATCTCAAGGCAGGCTTCCCGCTCGGCGAGGTGAAATCCGCCTACCACGACGTCGACATCGCCAACCTCGACGATCTGAGCCGCCGCGTCACGTTGAAGGGCGACAGTGTTCCAGCCGACCGCGACTTCGAGCTCACCTGGAAGGCGATCGAGGGCAAGAGCCCCTATGCCGGCCTCTTCCGGGAGACGGTGGACAAGAAGACCTATCTGCTCTCCTTCGTGACGCCGCCGGCCGCAGCAGCCGACGCCGTAGCCAAGCCGGTCAAGCGCGAGATCGTTTTCGTCATCGACAATTCCGGCTCCATGGCCGGCCCCTCGATGGAGCAGGCCAAGGAAAGCCTGGCGCTGGCGATCTCGAGGCTGAAGCCCGAGGATCGCTTCAACGTCATCCGCTTCGACGACACGATGACCGTGCATTTCCCTGATCTTGCCGAGGCGACGCCGGACAAGCGCGAGGATGCGATCGCCTATGTCCGCGGCCTGACCGCCGACGGCGGTACGGAAATGCTGCCGGCGCTCGAAGCGGCGCTGCGCAGCCAGGGTCCGGTCCAGGCCGGCGCCCTTCGCCAGGTCGTCTTCCTGACCGATGGCGCGATCGGCAACGAGACGCAGCTCTTCGACGAGATCCAGAAGAACCGCGGTGACGCCCGTGTCTTTACCGTCGGCATCGGCTCGGCCCCGAACAGCCATTTCATGACCAAGGCCGCCGAATACGGCCGCGGCAGCTTCACGCTGATCGGTTCGGAAAACCAGGTGGCCGAGCGCATGGGCGAGCTCTTCACCAAGCTCGAAAGCCCTGCAATGACCGATATCTCCGCGAACTTCGAGGGCGCATCGGCAAGCGACATCACGCCGAACCCGATGCCCGATCTCTACCGCGGCGAACCGGTGGTGCTGACGGCCGAACTCGACGGCACCGCACCCGCGGGCAAGCTGCAGATTCTCGGCAAGGCCGGCGACCAGCCCTGGCGGGTCGAAATGGACATCGCCAAGGCCTCGACCGGTCAGGGTATCGCCAAGCTCTGGGCGCGTCGCAAGATCGATGATCTCGAGGCAAGCGCCGCCTCGATTGCCGACCCCGCCACGCTCGACAAGCGGATCGAGACCGTCGCACTCGCCCACCACCTTGTTTCCCGCGTCACCAGCCTCGTCGCGGTCGATGCCACGCCGTCGCGCCCGGCAGGCAAGCCGCAGGCCGAAACGAAGCTGCCGCTCAACCTTCCGGCCGGCTGGGACTTCGGCAAGGTGTTCGGCGAAAAGCCCGCCGGGAGCACCCCCGGCAAGGTTGACGAACGCGACGCCGCGATCGAAAGCCGGACCAAACTTGCCATGGCGACGGCAGACCGGATGCTGGCGGCACCCACGGCGCGTGCAGCGGGCCTGATCGCCGAGGCCAACAATCAGGTAAACCTGCCGCAGACGGCAACGGAAGCGGATAAGCAGATCCTGATCGGCCTGATGCTGCTGGCTTTCGCCCTCCTCGCCGGCACGGCGTTCGTCTTCTGGCGCGCGCCGATTGCCGCCGTCATGCTCGCGGGAGTGCGCCGTCGTGGCCGCTGACAACCAGAAGCCCGAGCCTCGCCCGGGCTTTCTCGCCCGCCTCTCGGCGGTCGAAACGATCGTGCTCGCGGTGATCGCCCTCATTGCCCTTGCCGGCCTGATGCTGATCGGCAAGGGCTTCTACATGAAGGCCAAGGCCGAAGTCTCCCAGGTGCTTCTGAAGCGCACCTTCGAGGCGCAACTGCACGGCAACCCGGATGGCAAGCCCTGGCCTTGGGCCGACTTCCAGACGACGGCTGAAATCACCGCGCCACGGCTCAACCGCTCGGCGATCGTGCTCGAAGGCGCCAGTGGCGAGGCGCTCGCCTTCGGCCCGGCCTGGCTGACGACGACGCCGCGGCCCGGCGACGAAGGCACCTCCGTCATCGCCGCACACCGCGACACGCATTTCCGCTGGCTGAAGGACGTCAATCCCGGCGATCTCCTGGTGCTGACACGCAAGGATGGCCGGCGCTTCCTGTTCCGGGCCGGCGAGAGCCGCGTCGCCCGCTGGGACGAAAGCGGCATCAACGCATCGGCCACCGGACACCATCTGGCGCTCGCCACCTGCTGGCCCTTCGATGCGGTCGAACGGGGGCCGATGCGCTACATCGTCAATGCCGATCTCATCGGCGAACAACGGCCTGTGCCGCTGACGACGGGCTCGATCTCGAAATAAACCGCTTTTGATCGGATGTGACTTGAACCGCTTCGTCTCCCGCTCCAGCTTGCCTGTTGAACGAATCGGCCCGGAGAAGCGGAATGCGGCGAGCGGATGCAGAAGCGTCGAGACACTTGGGCAAGCGGCGGCGCATCCCGGCGTTCGCGATGCTCGCCGCTCTGGCCACGATCGTCGCGCCTTCCGGCGCCCGCTCCCAGGAGACGCGTGAATTCCCGAGCCAGCACGGCACACTGCGGGTCGAAACCCTGGCGACCGGCCTCGAACACCCGTGGTCCGTCGAAGCGCTTCCCGGCGGCGGCCTGATCGTCAGCGAACGTCCCGGCCGGTTGAGGATCCTGCGCGACGGCAAGCTGTCGAAACCCCTGAAGGGCGTGCCCGAGGTCGCCGAACACGGCCAGGGCGGCCTGCTCGACATCGCCCTCGACCCCGGCTTCGCCAAGAACAGGACGCTCTATCTGACCTTGGCCGCCAACGGCAAGGGCGGCTATGGCACCGCCGTCGCGCGGGCAAAACTGGCCGATGACGAGAGCGGTCTCACCGACGTCAAGGAACTCTTCCGGATGAAGAAATTCACCGGCAAGGGACAGCATTTCGGTTCCCGTATCGCAATCGCAGCCGACGGCACCCTGTTCTTCGGCATCGGCGACCGCGGCGAAGGCGATCGGGCCCAGGACCCGCGCGATCACGCCGGCGCCATCCTGCACATCAACGCCGATGGCAGCATTCCCGGATCGAACCCTTATCGCGGCGGCACCGGGGGACTGGCGGAGATCTGGTCGAAGGGCCACCGCAATCCCCAGGGCATCGCCTTCGACCCGAAGGACGGCACGCTGCTGACCGTCGAGCACGGTGCCCGCGGTGGCGACGAGATCAACAATCCGCAGGCCGGCCACAACTACGGCTGGCCGATCATCACCTACGGCAAGGACTATTCCGGCGCCGAGATTGGCGAAGGCACCGCGAAGGAAGGCCTCGATCAGCCGCTCTTCTATTGGGATCCCTCGATCGCCCCCGGTGCGCTTGCCGTCTATCGCGGCAAGATGTTTCCTGAGTGGGATGGTGACCTGCTGGTCGCCGCGCTGAAGTACCAGCTTCTCGTCCGCCTGGAGCGTGACGACAGCGGCGCCATCGGCTCCGAAGAGCGGCTGTTCGACGGCGAGTTCGGCCGCATCCGCGACGTCGTCGTCGCGCCGGACGGTGCATTGCTGATGGTGACCGACGAGGAGGACGGCGCCGTTCTGCGCGTCTCCAAGGGCGCGACGCAATAGGAATTCAGGCCTTCGCTCCCACCTCACGACAGCCGGTCGCGAAACTCCCTGCGGAACATGAACTTCAGCCCGGACCAGACCGCATCGACGGCGCAGACCTTCACGTCGACGAGGCCGAGCGGCAGGAAGACGTCGCGCAGCACATCCTCCGTCAAGGTCGTCGGCACCTTCGATGCCTTCTTCGGCCAGGAAATCCAGAGCATGCCGTCAGGCCTCAGCCGGGCCGCAACCTCCGGCGCCAGGCCATCCAATAGGGAGCTCTGCGTCTCGAACACATGGATATAGTCGTAGCTGCGCCCGGCGACACGACTGATCGAGCTTTCGCGGGTCGAGAAGCCGGAAAAGTCCGTGATTTCGCCGAGCCCGAGCGGAACGCCAAGGAGCAGCGCCGCCTGCCCCGCTTTCAAGCCGAGCTTGCGGGCAAGCGGGGTGCCGGAATATCCGCTTTCATTCATCGCCATCTCCGAGCGACATGAACGCCGACGATGAGCCTTGCCCGCCCAGAACGCAACTGCTAGACGGCGGCCTGTCCGAGGAGAGAAACGACATGCCCCGCATTCAGGCCAATCTGCTGCTGTTGATATCAGGCGCGATCTGGGGCGCCGGCTTCGTCGCGCAGTCGACGGCCATGGATACGATCAGCCCGCTGTGGTTCATCACGCTTCGTTTTGCGATCGCGACATTGGTTGCGATGCCCTTCGCCGTCATCGAAACGAGGCGCGCGGCCGAGCCTCTGCGGCTGACGACCGTGCGCAATTTCATCTTCATCGGCCTCGCACTTTTTGCCGGCGCAGCGACCCAGCAGTTCGGCCTTCTCGACACCAGCGTCACCAATTCCGGCTTCCTGACCGGGCTCTATGTCGTCTTCGTCCCCGTGCTGACGGTCGTCTTCCTGCGCCGCAAGCCGCATTGGGTCATCTGGCCAGGCGCGCTGATGGCTCTCTTCGGCATCTTCCTCTTGAGCGGCGGCACCCTGTCGGCATTGAGCGGCGGCGACTACCTGACGATCCTGTGCGCCCTCTGCTGGGCGGTGCAGTTGCTGCTCGTCGGCCTCTTCGCCCCAAGCAGCGGCCGGCCGATGTTGCTTTCCATGACGCAGTTCGCCGTCTGCGCGGTGCTCGGTTTCCTCCTCGCGGTGAAGACGGGGCCGCTGAGCCTTGCGGCCGTGGAAGGCGCCCTCTTCGAAATCCTCTATGCCGGCATCTTCTCCAGCGGCCTCGCCTTCATCCTGCAGGTGGTGGGCCAGCGCTACACCACGGCGCCGCAGGCGGCCATCTTCCTTTCGAGCGAGGCGCTTTTTGCCGCGCTCTTCGGCGTTCTCCTGCTTGGCGAAGTCATCACGCCGATCGGCTATGCCGGCTGCGCCATCATCTTCGCGGCAATGCTTGCGGTCGAGATCATACCCGAGCTGACCAGAAATCGCCGCGCGCAAGCCGCCACCTGAAACCGGACATTGCGGCCGCAGCCGACGCTGCGCCAGGAACTATATCAGCGGCCAGTCCGGCGTCGGGCTGATGCTTTACTTACTATTGTACCGGGCCATCAAAGCCGTTGCTTCGGCGTAGCGCGCGATGCGCGGCGCAATCGACCGGTCCAATCCATACCTGCAGACTTTCTGCAAGATTCTCGCATAAAAACCGCACGACGCGAGAAGCATCAAATATATCAGACAGTTGCGAATGCCGGGCTGAGCCGGCGTTCAATGAGCCTCCTTGCGGCTGCATCGAAAAACGGCAAAAACCCACTCAATTTTGCGGCACTCATTTTCAAAAAGCTGTGATTTCAACAGCTTGCGATATATCTTGAAGGAGGGACAACAAGCGCGAAAATGACCGGTTTTTGAGCAATGACAAGACGCAATACCACGCCTGAAAAGTTTTGCTTGCCAATTCAAAATAAACCCATCACTCTTACTCTGTTCGGGCAATCTGCGAACACGGGAAGATCTTGAAATAAAAGCGGGCCGGAGACGCAAAACTCCGGGCGGCCAGACCGGGGAGACGCATGAAAATGCAACTTCTCCAATGGCTGGCTGCGGTAACAGGACCCTTTCCTCAGACGTCGAGAACTGCCTGCCAACGCCCATCCGGGCAAACTGCAATGCCGCCCGTCCGTCAAACGGGTGGAGAGAAAAGGACCTGACGCATGGCCGAAACTGGCACTGTAAAATTCTTCAACACCGACAAGGGCTTTGGTTTCATCAAGCCCGACAACGGTGGTGCAGATATCTTCGTACACATTTCCGCAGTCCAGGCTTCCGGCCTGAACGGTCTGACGGAAAACCAGAAGGTGAGCTTCGACACCGAACCGGATCGCCGCGGCAAGGGCCCGAAGGCGGTCAACCTGCAGATCGCCGGCTAACGCCGACATCTGCTGACAAATTCACAGTTGAAGCCCGGCAAACTTGCCGGGTTTTTTTTGTTCAGGCTCGGTTCATGGTGGCGGCATTAACCTCCCCTCATCATGAAATCCGGATTGATCCGGTCCATGCGATAGGATTTAAAGCCCATGAACAAGTTCATCAAAGCAGCCGTTCTTTCGGTCGCCGCCGCCGCCATGGTCATCCCGACCTTCGGCGTCGCCCAAGCAACCCACCGGCATCACGACAACAGCGATGCATGGGCGGCCGGCGCAGCGGGCCTCGTCGCCGGCACGCTGATCGGCGGCGCGATCGCCTCGCAGCCGCGCTCCTACGGCGGCTACGACGACCGTGTCTATGTCGATCCGGAACCCGAATATTACGAGCCGCGGCCGGTCTACCGTGCCCGCCCGGTCTATCGTGAGGTTTATCGCCCGGTTGCCGTCGAGACCTATGGTGTCGAGCCTTGGACGCCGGCATGGTACCGCTATTGCTCGCAGCGCTACCGCTCGTTCGATCCGGACAGCGGCACGTACATTGGCTATGACGGCCGTAGCCGTCTCTGCCGCTGAGTGAGATCTATAGCGCCGCGCGCCTCAGACGCGCAAAGGTCACTGTAGGACTTTGATTTGCTGCATGTCTTCGTCCTTAAATCGAGGTCGTTTAAGGAGACATGCAGTAGAACTTGAAAAGCACATGTCTCGCCCGAGGCATGTGCTTTTTTTCTTGCGATGCAGGCATCGCAGGCGTGCTGTCAGAGCCCGCGCAGATAGGGATTGGTGCGGCGTTCCTCGCCGATCTGGCCGCCGGGGCCATGGCCGCAGATGAAGCCGACATTGTCGCCGAGCGGCAGGATCTTGTCACGGATGGAATCGAGCAGTTGCTGGTGATTGCCACCCGGCAGGTCGGTGCGCCCGATCGAGCCGTGGAAGAGAACGTCGCCGACATGGACGAAATTCTGTGCCCGGTTGAAGTAGACGACGTGGCCGGGTGCGTGGCCGGGGCAATGCAGGACCTCGAAGACATGATCGCCGAAGGAAACGGTATCGCCCTCTTCGAGCCAGCGATCCGGAATGACGTTCTGGACCTTCATCGCCAGTCCGAAACGCTCCGCCTGGGTCTCCAGCCGTTCGAGCAAAGGCAGGTCGTCCTTGTGCGGGCCGATGATTTCGAGCCCGAGGGCATCCTTCAATTCCTTGGCACCGCCGGCGTGGTCGATATGGCCATGGGTGATCCAGATCGCCGTCAGCGTAATGCCGTTCTCGCGAACCGTCTGCAGGATGATATCGACATCGCCACCAGGATCGACGACAACGCCCTCCTTGGTTTCGCTGTCGAACAGCACCGTGCAATTCTGCTCGAAATGGGTAACTGGAATGATGCCCGCCTGTAACATGCGCGTCTGCCTCTATAGGATCTGTTGTTCTTCCTATAACGGCAATTGGCGCCGGTGACAGCGCCAATCAGCGCAGAATGGCGACTTGGCTCGTGGCGACTTGCGGCGCCGGCCATTGCACGGTCGTCATCAGCAGCGCCGAAATTGCCAGTTCGGCGGCAACGACGATGCGCACGACGGGCTTCAGGCCGCGGGCCGTGACGTTGTTTTGATCCTGTTGAATATCCTGCATTTTCGTCCCTCTCCTGCTGCCAGTTCTTCAGGCGCTCGGGCCGCGGCAGCAGAGAGAGAATGTCACGGCGTCACATTTCGTGACGTTCCCGGGGGAACATCCGCGCGCACGCGGGCGTTTCGCCCTCATCAATAAGAGGAGAAAGATGATGGTGAAGCTTACCCGCCCCCTGTTGCGAGCCGCTGCGGCCGCGGGTTTGGTGTTGACGGTCGGCATACCGGCCGCCTTTGCAGCCATGACCGCCACCACAGTCACGGATCTCAACATTCGCACGGGTCCGGGCCCTCAATATCCGACAGTCGGCCTGGCGACCCGCGGTAGCACCGCGGTCATCGACGGCTGCATCGAAGGCAGCAAATGGTGCCGCATCGACATCAATGGCGTACGCGGCTGGGTCTATGCCCAATATCTGACGACTGACCTCGGCGGTTCGGCCGTCGTGGTACAGGAACGGCGCGCCGACCTCGCGATTCCCGCCGTCACCTATGAGGCGCAGCCGAGCGATCCGGTGATCGTCAGCAGCGGTGATGAGCTGATCGGCCCGGTCGAAGAGATCGACCCGATCGTGCCGCCGGAGACCGTACGCACCTACATCGCGTCGAACCCTGGCGAAACCGTCTACCTCGATGGTGAAGTCGTGGTTGGCGCCGAGCTGCCGCAGACGGTCGCGGTTCACCGCGTGCCTGACTATAACTACGACTACGTCAGCATCAACGGCCAGCCCGTACTGGTCGAGCCGGCGACGCGACGCATCGTCTACGTCTATCGATAACGAGCCCCCTTGCCACTCCGGCGATCAAGCGGTCGCCGGAGAATACCGTGCCTTCCGCCTCTTCTCCCATCGTTCGACCTCCACACGAATCACGCGTTTCGTTTCAACGCAGACCGAGAACCGATCGTTCTGGATACCAGAGCGTGCTTCCTCTCTGCCACCGCGAAACGCGGCTTCCGGCTGAAATCAAACCATTTCAATAGGTAAGATAGCGGCCATCGGGGCGGCGATTTCGTTCAAATTGACAATAATCCAGATTCGGCTTCAACCTATCGGTGCCGGATCATCGGCTTTTGGTGGCTCGTCCACGACGAGCCACGACACGGGAGGGATCAATGGAAGCATTAATGCCTATCATTACCCAATTGATCGCGGGGGCGGTTGGCGGCAACGCAGCCAGCGCAGTGTTGAAGCAGCAGGCATTCGGTATCGTCGCACGGACAATCGTCGGCGCGATCGGCGGCCTGGGCGGAGGGTTCCTCATTCAGATGCTCGGCGGCGAAGCCGCCGCGACCGGCCTTGCCGTGGAGGCCATCGGCGGCCTGGTCGGCGGCGGCGTGCTGAGCGGCATTGTCGGGCAGTTCCTCGGCAAGACCGCCTGACCCGATCATCCGTAGCAAGACAAAAGGCGGCCCGGGGCCGCCTTTTCTGCATCCGAGACAATTCCAGATGGCGTTACTCGGCGGCCGCAGCAACCGGGTAGACTTCCTTCATGTAGTCGTTCATCAACGTCTCAGAGATCGTCGCCGGGGTGAAGCGATAGGGGCCGATTTCGGAAACCGGCGTAACTTCGGCGGCGGAGCCGGTCAGGAAGCACTCGGTGAAACCGGACAGTTCCTCCGGCATGATCGCCCGCTCGACAACCTCATAGCCGCGGCGCTTGGCAAGCTCGATAACCGTGCGGCGGGTAATGCCGTCGAGGAAGCAATCCGGCACCGGCGTATGGATGACGCCGTCCCTGACGAAGAAGATGTTGGCACCCGTCGCTTCGGCCACCCGGCCGCGATAGTCGAGCATCATCGCATCCGCATAGCCCTTGGCTTCCGCCGCATGCTTGGAAATGGTGCAGATCATGTAGAGCCCGGCGGCCTTGGACTTCGAAGGCGCGGTCTGCGGATCCGGGCGGCGATACTCGGCGATGTCGAGCCGGATGCCCTTCAGTTTTTCCGCCGGGTTGAAGTAGCTGCCCCATTGCCAGATGGCGATGGCGACATTGATGCGGTTATTCTGCGCCGAAACGCCCATGCTCTCGCTGCCGCGCCAGGCAATCGGCCGCACATAGGCTTCGGAGAAGCCCTGGCGCTTCAGGAGCTCCACGCTCGCCTCATCCAGTTCTTCCACCGAATAGGGAATCTTGAAGCCGAGGATATCGGCCGACTTGTGAAGGCGCTGGTTGTGTTCCGTCAGCTTGAAGATGCGTCCGCCATAGGCGCGCTCACCCTCGAAAACGGCGCTGGCATAGTGCAGGCCATGGGTCAGCACGTGAATCTTGGCGTCCTTCCATGCGACGAACTCGCCGTTGAACCAGATCTCTCCGTCCAACTGATCAAATGGAACCGCTGCCATAGTGTCATCCTCCGGCGCATATGCGCCATTCTCTGTTGATTATCGTCCTGCTTTCAGTCTATCGGCAAACTGACTGAGGGAAAATTCAATTTCGTGATTTTGGATTTGCGATCGGAACGGCGGGGCTTATCCTTTCAAGGTGTTGCCAACGCCAAATGTCTCGCTTACCGAGCGAGGACGCTAATGACGCGGTAAAAATATGTCAATAAAGCTGACGTATTTTTCCGAATGTTTCGCAAGTTGCAATCTGGCTGAAAGGAAATGACCGCGTGGCCGGCCAATCCAAAGAGAACACCCGGTATCTCAGCGATGCCGCCGCCGATGATGACACGATCGATTTCGAGATCATCGAGTTGCTCTTCTTTGCCTATCGCGACTTCACCTCCGACCCGGATGCGATCCTTGAAAAGAGCGGCTTCGGGCGGGCGCATCACCGGGTCGTGCACTTTGTCGACCGTGAGCCCGGCATGACCGTCGCCGACCTTCTCGACACGTTGAAGATCACCAAGCAGAGCCTTGCCCGCGTCCTCAAGCAATTGATCGACTCCGGCTACATCCGCCAGGAAACCGGCCCTGAAGACCGCCGCCAGCGCATGCTCTATACAACCGAGGAAGGCCAGGCGCTGGCGCGTGCGCTGGCCGAGCCACAGTCCCGCCGCATAGCCGATGCATTGGCAAGATCGGGTCCGGGCGCGCGGGAAACGGTCAAGCGCTTTCTCGCCGGAATGAAGAACGCCGCAGACTGACACGAGGCTTGCCGCCGGCAGACGGCGCGGGAGCCTGGAATTTGGGAAGCGTGGAATGACGACAAAAGCGACTGTCTCGGACGATGCGGCTCACCTTCTGGTCGTCGACGACGACCGGCGCATCCGCGATCTCCTCAACCGCTATCTGGTCGAACAGGGATTCCGGGTGACGACCGCGTCCGATGCGGACGAGGCGCGGCGCAAGCTCGTCGGCCTCGACTTCGATCTTCTGATCGTCGACGTGATGATGCCGGGCGAGAGCGGCATCTCGCTGACCCATAGTCTCCGGCAGATCAAGTCCGTGCCGATCCTGATGCTGACGGCCCTGGCGGAATCCAATTCCCGCATCGAAGGTCTCGAGGCCGGGGCCGACGACTATCTGTCGAAGCCCTTCGAACCCCGCGAACTGGTGCTGCGCATCAACAACATCCTGCGCCGTAACCAGCCGGCCCAAGCGCCCAAGGTCGACCAGGTGATCTTCGGTCCCTACACTTTTTCGGTGGTGCGCAAGGAACTCCGGCGCGGCGCCGACCACATCCGCCTCACCGACCGCGAACAGGAGATCATGACGCTCTTCTCGCAGCGCGCCGGAGAGACCATCCCGCGCCACGAACTGATCGGCGACGATGCCGAAGTGGGCGAGCGCACGATCGATGTGCAGATCAACCGCCTCCGGCGCAAGATCGAGGACGATCCGTCCAATCCGGTCTGGCTGCAGACGGTGCGCGGCATCGGCTACCGGCTGAGCGTGGACTGAGATGGCAGCCCTTCCGATGAGCGCAGCGTCCCATGGCAAGCTTTGACGGCATAGAGCGCGGGGCGGCGGGTTCCAGCGACAATGCCTGGCGGCGCTTCACGCGCTGGCTGCGCCGCCGCCTGCCGATGGGCCTTTATGCCCGGTCGCTGCTCATCGTAATCATCCCGATGGTCCTCCTGCAGTCGGTCGTCGCCTTCATCTTCATGGAGCGCCACTGGCAACTGGTGACGCAGCGCCTGTCGGCCGCCGTGACCGGCGACATCGCCGCGATCGTCGATCTCATCGATACCTTCCCCGATGATCGCAACATTGCCGAGATCATCCGCATCGCCCGCGAGCAACTCGATCTCAGCATCTCCGTCGATCCGCCTGGCGAACTGCCGCCGCCGCGCCCAAGCCCCTTCTTCGAAATCCTCGATCAGATCCTCGGCGAGGAAATCTCCAACCAGGTCCGCCGCCCCTTCTGGATCGATACGGTCGGCAACTCCAAGCTCGTCGAGATCCGCATCAAGCTCGACGACGGCCGTATTCTGCGTGTCTACGCCCGGCGCAACCAGGCCTATGCCTCGAACACCCACATCTTCCTCGTGTGGATGGTGGCGGCATCGCTGGTGCTGCTGGCGATCGCGATCCTGTTCCTGCGCGGCCAGATCCGGCCCATCCTGGCGCTGACCAAGGCAGCCGAAAGCTTCGGCAAGGGCCAGAAGATCGACGACTTCGCGCCGCGCGGCGCCGACGAGATCCGCCGCGCCGGCCTTGCCTTCATCCTGATGCGCGAGCGCATCGAGCGCCAGATCGAGCAGCGTACCGCAATGCTGACGGGCGTCAGTCACGACCTCAGAACCATCCTCACCCGCTTCAAGCTGCAGTTGGCGTTGGCCGGCAACAATCCGGATCTCGAAAGCCTGAACCAGGATGTCGAGGACATGCAGAACATGCTTGAGGGTTACCTCGCTTTCGCCCGTGGCGAAGCGGAAGAGGACGTCGGCCAGTTGAAACTCAGCGACCTGATGACGCGGCTTGCCGCAGAAGCCGAACTGCTCGGCAAGACGCTGACCACCTCGATCGAGGGCGAGGACGAGGTTCGCGTCCGGCCGAACGCCTTCACCCGCCTCGTCGCCAATCTCGCCTCGAACGCCTATCGCTACGCCAACACCGTCAACGTCGACGCCCGCCACAGCGCCAAATGGGTCACGATCACCGTCGACGACGACGGTCCAGGCATTCCCGAGCGATCGCGCGAAGACGTTTTCAAGCCCTTCTTCCGCCTTGACGAGGCACGCAATCTCGACAGCTCCGGCACCGGCCTTGGCCTTGCGATCGCCCGCGACATCGCCCGCAGCCACGGCGGCAACGTTACGCTGGGCGACAGCCCGCTCGGCGGCCTCAGGGCAACAGTGCGCGTGCCGGCTTGACCTCGATGCGGTGACGGGCCACTGCTCGCCCGGGAATTGGGGCAGAGGGACGGAACATGTCGGGCACTATCGACTCGAATGAATGGGAACGACGGCTGGCTGAACTCTGGGCTGCCTTCGGCGCCACCGACGCCGAAACCTTCGTCGCACGCATCGAGGCGCTGGCGGCCGAACTGCCGGAAAACCACGCCATAGGCCTGTTCGAGCGAGCCTGTGCACAGGACTCGACCGGCCATGAGACGGAAGCCGAACCTCTCTATCGGCAGGCGCTTGAAACCGGTCTCACCGGCATCCGCCGCCGGCGCGCCACCATTCAGCTTGCCAGCACCTTGCGCAATCTCGGCCGGGCCGGCGAAGGCATCGCCTTGCTCAGCGCCGAGCGGACGGAACCATCGGACGAGTTCGACGATGCGGTCGTCGCGTTCCTGGCTCTTTGCCTGGTCGATGCCGGACGCGCCCAGGAGGCGGCTGCGCTTTCGCTCGGCGCCCTGTCGCGCCACCTCCCCCGCTACAACCGGTCGCTCAAGCGCTATGCCGACGCGCTGCTGTCTGACGCGTAAGCACTACCGCTTGTAGATCGACGTCAGGCCGCGGCGTTCGTTGAAGCGGTGCCAGGCGTCGATGCGGCGCGGGTGGCGGGCGCGCATGACATCGAGCGGCGCCAGAAGCCGGCCCTCGCGGCCGAGGGCTTCGTCGAGGATCTCGATGATCCGCCGGTTCGGCCAGGGCTTGCGGGTGATCGTCAGCAGCGCCTGGAAGGCTTCGTCCTCGCGGCCCGCGCCGAACTGATGGGCAATCAGCCCATAGGCGAAGGCGGTGGAACGGCTGACGCCGGCGTGGCAATGCACGAGAATGCGGCTCGACGCATCCTCGGCCGCGGGGCGCATCGCCTCGAACACGTCCAACACCAGATCCGGAAAATGCTGGGTGGCGGTCGGGTTTTCCTGGTCGCGCATGCGCACGACCCGGTGGCTCGCGTCAGTGATGACAGGCACGTTGGCATCCGGCAGCTCCGGATCGAGCAGCGAAAGCACGTGGCTCGCGCGCCAGTCGCGCGCAGCATCAGCAGCGCGCCAGAGACAGGAGACCTTGACGCGTTCGGAGACCACTTCGAATGAAATCGTCATAGGGATCACATCAGTTTTTTGCCGTTGGGGACCGACCGTTCGGTGGCAGCCAGCACGATCGCGCCGGCCTCGTCTTCAAAGCCCAGCGTCAGCACTTCGGAGCGGACAGGCCCAATCTGGCGTGGCGGAAAATTGACCACGCCCAGCACCTGCCGCCCGACGAGATCTTCCGGACGATAGTGCACGGTGATTTGCGCCGATGACTTTTTTATGCCGATCTCCGGGCCAAAATCGATCTTCAGCTTGAAGGCCGGCTTGCGCGCTTCCGGAAAGGGCTCGGCCTCCACAATCGTGCCCACGCGAATGTCGACGCGCTCGAAATCAGCAAATTCAATAGTTTCAGCCATAACAATGTCCTTAGTGAAACGGTCTTCGCCGCCGGGCTTAAAGCATCCGGCGAGATTCCGGAAGGTTCCGCGCCGCAGCGGCGCCATTGAAGCAGCAATCGTCGACGCCCACGAAATGGATCGGCCCCACGACGATGTCGCGGGGCCGCAATCTGCATTTGGTTGGCGTGCGCGCTCTAGTAGGCCGTGCGTTCATAAGAACGCACAAAGGATGCTCTAGCACTTTGATTCTAGGCCATCTTTCCGCTTTCAAGTGATTCCACTTGAAACTGGATGCTCTAGCCCGCCAGCTCTTCCGCCCGTTTGCGCGCAGCCGCGATCGCCTTGTCGAACAGCGGCTGCATGCCATCGTCGGCCATCAACACGGAGAGTGCGGCCGCCGTCGTGCCGCCGGGCGACGTCACGTTCTGGCGTAGCCTTGCCGCTTCGTCCGGGGATTGGTGCAACAATTCTCCCGCCCCCGCGACGGTTTCCCGTGCGAGCCGCATGGCGAGGTCCGCCTCGAGGCCGGCCTTGCGCCCGGCCTCCGCCATGCACTCGACGAGATAGAAGACATAGGCCGGACCGCTGCCCGAAACGGCCGTCACGGCATCGATCTCGGCTTCGGTCCTGACCCATTCGACCGGACCGCTCACCTTCAAGAGATCGTGAACCTGGGCGCGCTGCGCTTCGCTGACGCGCGCATTGGCAAAGGCGCCGGTGACGCCGCGGCCGATCATCGCCGGCGTGTTCGGCATGGCGCGAACCGTGGCCGCTGCGGCGAGATGCGTTTCGATGAAGGCGAGCGTCTTGCCGGCCGCGACCGATACGATGACCGTGTCCGGCCCGACGAGCGGCTTCAGCGGCGGCAGCACGGTTTCCATCACCTGCGGCTTGACCGCCAGGAAGATCACGCCCGCCTGGACACCGGATGGCGCCGAGGTCGCATGGGTCACGCCGTTATCGGCGATGAGCTTGGCCATGGCCGGCGGCGGGCCGGGATCGACGACGAGCACGTCGGCGCCCTTGACGCCGCTTTTCAGCCAGCCGGAAAGCATGGCGCCGCCCATATTGCCGGCGCCGACGAGGACGATGGGACCGGAAGCGGCATTCGTCATGATCAGGCCTCTCCAACCGTTTCAAACAGGACCGCATCGACGGCGCGCTGCGCGTCCATGCCGGACCAGACGACGAATTGAAACGCCTGATAATAGGATTCGCAAGCGTCGAGTGCGCTCGAAAGCAGAACTTCGACCTGCTGGTTGGTGGGCTCGGCGCCGCCGGCAAGCAGCAGCGACTGGCGGAAGATCACCACTTCCTCCTGGCGCCACAGGTCGAAGTGGCCCATCAGCACCTGTCCGTTGATATGGGAGAGCAGGCGGATGACTTCGTTGACCCGGCTTTCCGGAACCTTGATGTCGAAGGCGCAGGCGAGATGCAGAGCCTCGAATTCCTCCATCCAGGAGAAGGAAACGTGGTAGTCCGCCCACTTGCCTTCGACCGTCATGGCGATTTCGTCTTCGCCGGATCGTTCGAACGACCAGTCGTTGTTTGCGGCCACGAACTCGATCATATCGACCGGGTTGGATTGGCGCTCGACTTCCATTTCCAAAAGGCTCATGCATCACCCTGTATAGGTGTGGCGCAGACGTGCATCATCACGCTCACAAGACGCAACGCTGCAAACCCGACACCGATTACAAACACACTATGATTGCTGAACTCACATCCATCCTGGCTGACTTACCCTGCCCGGAGCTTGCGTGGTTCGTTTCGAATCATCATTTAAAATCAGTGTATAATGGCGGAGTCAGGCTGCCAGCCCCCGGGCCGAAAAATAGCCGGGATGAATCGCGTCCACGTTGTCATTTGGATGAAGCGCGAGAGCTTAACCGACTCTGCCATAAGGGTTTTTTGGCAGTGTCCACAGGTGGAAAACTTTTCAGGTTTTATTAACCAGCCTCAACGGCGTTTCAGACGATCCAGGACAAACGACAGCAAAACGCCCGCGAAACCAGTTCGCGGGCGAAGTAAAAACGCTGAAATACCGTTATTTCGGCGGAATCGCGTTACTTGCCGGCCTCGGCGAGACGCGCTTCCAAAGCCTCGATGCGGGCGAGCAGCGCATCGTTTTCCTCGCGCGCCTTGATCGCCATTTCCTTGACCATCTCGAACTCCTCGCGCTTGACCACGTCGAGCGAGTTCAGCGCCCGTTCGGCCTGCGCGCGGAAGGCGGTCTCGACCTCGCGGCGCACGCCCTGGGCGGCACCTGCGGCATCGGTCATCATCTTGGCAAAGTCATCCAGAATGCGGTTGGCGCCTGTGCTCATCGTCGCGATCTCCATTTCAGTCGTCGCCTCGCATTGCGATGCGGTCATGAATTTCAGGTAGGGTCAGCGGCGAGCGGATGCAAGGAAAATCACATGCCAAATCACGCCGCCGTGTACCAGGCGCACGCACAGGCGCCTTGACCCGGCGGAAATCGCTCGCCATGTTCCGCCAAACAATCGGCCCTTGCACAAGAAAATAGATACGAGAACATATCTTGGAAACTTTAGCGGCCCGCCTCGCCATTCTTCCCTTCCCCGAAATCGACCCCGTCATCTTCCAGATCGGGCCGCTTGCCGTTCATTGGTACGGGCTCGCCTATGTCGCGGGCATCCTGATCGGCTGGTTCTATGCGCGCCGCCTCGCGATGAATACTGCGCTCTGGCGCAACGAGACCCCCGCCGTCACGCTGCAGCAACTCGACGACTTCCTGCTCTGGGCCGCCGGCGGCATCGTACTCGGCGGCCGCATCGGCTACATCCTCTTCTACGATCTGGGCTCCGTGCTCGCCAATCCGATCCGCGCCATTGAGATCTGGAACGGCGGCATGTCGTTCCATGGCGGTTTCCTCGGCACCACGCTCGCCATGATCATCTTCGCGCGGCGCAACGGCATCGTGCTCTGGAGCCTATTCGATATCGTCGCTGCCGTCGTCCCGATCGGGCTGTTCTTCGGCCGCATTGCCAATTTCATCAACGGCGAACTCTGGGGCCGGCTGTCATCGATGCCCTGGGCAATCGTCTTCCCGACCGGCGGGCCCTTTGCCCGCCACCCGAGCCAGCTTTACGAAGCGGCGCTGGAAGGCCTGGTGCTGCTCTGTGTGCTCGCCTGGTTCATCTACCGCCGCCAGGCGTTGAAATCGCCGGGCCTTGTCACCGGCATCTTCGTGCTTGGCTACGCCTTGAGCCGTATTTTCGTCGAATTCTTCCGCGAACCGGACGCCCAGATCGGCTATCTTGTCGGCGGCTGGCTGACGATGGGCATGCTGCTCTCGCTGCCGATGGCACTGGCCGGCATCTGGGCGATCGCCCGGGCGCGCCGCGCGGCCGCAGCCTAAGCGCGGAATGAGGAGGAACGGTGCGTGCGGCTCCTGCCGCACCCCGTCAACTGGGCGAACGCATGACGACACCACTCGCGGACAAGATCAAGGCGCTGATCAAGGCTCACGGGCCGATCAGCGTCACCGATTATTTCTCGCTTTGCCTTGCGGATCCGGAGCACGGTTATTACCGGGTGCACGAACCTTTCGGCAGGGAGGGCGATTTCATCACGGCGCCGGAAATCAGCCAACTCTTCGGCGAGATGATCGGCATCTTCCTCGTCCACGCCTGGCAGCAGCACGGCAAGCCCGAAGGCGCCGTCATCGCCGAGATCGGCCCCGGCCGCGGCACGATGATGGCCGACATGCTGCGCGTCGTGCGTCGCCTCGCACCGGAGCTCTATGCGTCCGCTGGCGTGCATCTCGTCGAAACCAGTGAGCGCCTGCGCAAGATCCAGTCCGAAACCCTTGCCGCCCATGGCAACAAGGTCGAATGGCACGCAAGCTTCGAGACTTTGCCCGAAGGCTTCCTGCTGCTTGCCGCCAACGAGCTGTTCGATGCGATCCCGATCCGGCAATTCGTGCGCACGACACAAGGGTTCCGTGAGCGCATGGTCGGCCTCGACGCGAACGACGAATTGACCTTTGCTGCCGGCGTCGCCGGCATCGACCCGAGCCTGCTGCCGACGCCGGCACAGGGCGTCGCCGAAGGCACGATCTTCGAGATCGCCCCTGCCCGCGATGCCGTGATGTCCGCCCTTTGCGAGCGGCTGAAGATCAGCGGCGGCACCGCCGTGATCATCGATTACGGCCACCTTGCCACCGGCTATGGCGATACGCTGCAGGCCGTTCGCAATCACGAGTATGATCCGCCACTCGCCAATCCAGGGCGGGCCGATCTCACCAGCCATGTCGATTTCGAGCAGCTCGCCCGCCGCGCCAAGACCGACGACGTGCAGATCAACGGCCTTGCCCACCAGGGCGATTTCCTCGTGGGGCTCGGTCTTCTCGATCGCGCCGCGGCACTTGGCCGCGACAAGGACGCCGCGACGCAAGAGAGCATCCGCCAGGACGTGGAAAGGCTCGCCGGCGCCGGTGCCGGAAAGATGGGCGAACTCTTCAAGGTCCTCGCCGTCAGCAGCCCGCCGGTACCCCTGTCACCCTTCCGAAGACCGAAGGCCTGACGCGGCAGCCCAACGCACGGTGCATGATGACCACCACGATGAGCATGAGCATCAGCATCGTCAATCCGAGGAGTGGACCCTCACGTCTCGCCGTCTCCCCTCATTCCCCGTTGCCGCGCCGCCCGGTCGATCTCCTGCGCCCGCTCGATCGCTGCCTCGCGCGCTTGCGTGTCCACATCCCCGCTGTGATCGAGCTGCTCGGCGACGACGTCGAGTTCCTCGACATCCTTGAGCCGATCTGGCCATTCACGGGTCCGCAGGCAAACGATGCAACGGATGATCTCGGCCAACCCCTGCAGCAGGACGAGACCGCCGGCGACTGGAATGACGGTCTTGAAGTAGTGGATGGGCGGCCCCTCGGCCATCACGTTGGAATGCTCGCCGATCCGCCAGGAAAGCGCTGCGTAATCGTAGCCGGCGTAAACGAGCGCGGTGACGCCGGGCAGAAAGAAGAGGATGTAGAGGACCAGATCAAGAGCGGCCTGCGTGCGCGGCCTCATGGAACTGTAGAGGAAGTCGCCGCGCACATGGGCATTCTGCGCCAGGGCGTATGCGCCTGCGAGCATGAACGGCGTCCCATAGAACATGTTGCTGGCGTCGAATATCCAGGCCGTCGGCATCCCTCGTCGTTCGGGAATTGACAGCCCAGCCATCGCGGGTCAACATCGCGCCGGCAAATCAGCCGCCAGTCGCCGGGCCGGAGCGCGCGCCCAAACCCATTGAATTTATTCATAAAGCAAAGGCAAATATACCGATGCAGCATGACGCCGCGCTTTCTCCCGTGCAAAGCTCGCTTTTCAGCGAGAAGGTCGGGCCGGCAATCGCCCACGGCTATTTCACCCGCCAGGGGGGCGTTTCCGAAGGGCTCTATCGCGGCCTCAATGTCGGCCTCGGCTCGAAGGACGAAAGAGCCCATGTCAACGAGAATCGCACCCGCGTCGCCGGCTGGTTCGGCGCGCCGCTGGAGCGGCTGGCGACCGTGCACCAGGTCCATTCTCCCGACGCCGTCATCATAGACGGAAGCTATGACGGCGCGCGGCCCGAGGCCGACGCGCTGGTGACGGCGACACCGGGCATCGTGCTCGGTGTTCTGACGGCCGATTGCGGCCCAATTCTCTTTGCCGATCCTGGAGCCAATGTCATCGGCGCGGCCCATGCCGGCTGGAAGGGGGCGCTCGGCGGTGTGCTCGAAAGCACGATCGACGCGATGGTGACGCTCGGCGCTCGGCGCGATCGCATCGTCGCCTGCCTCGGCCCGTCGATCAGCCGCCGCAACTACGAGGTCGGCGCCGAATTCGTCGAGCGCTTCGTCTCGTCGAACGAGAGCTACGCATCCTATTTCAGGCCGTCCGACCGCGACGGCCACGCAATGTTCGACCTGCCGGGCCTCACGATCCGCAGGTTGACCGAAGCCGGCGTTACCGCCGAAAATCTAGATATCTGCACCTATGCCGACGAGGAGCGTTTCTTCTCCTACCGTCGGACGACCCACAGGCAGGAACCGGACTACGGCCGACAGATTTCCGCCATTTGCATACAGGGGACCTGACATGGCGCTTCATTTTGCCCAGGAAGAATATGCAAGCCGTCTTGAGCGGCTGACCGAGAAGATGCGCGAGGAGAAGCTCGATGCGATGCTGCTCTTCGCCCAGGAGAGCATGTACTGGCTGACGGGCTACGATACCTTCGGCTACTGCTTCTTCCAGACGCTGGTCGTGAAGAAGGACGGCTCGATGGTCCTGCTGACGCGCTCGGCCGACCTGCGCCAGGCACGCCACACCTCCAACATCGAGCGCATCGAGATCTGGGTGGACCGGGCCAATGCCGATCCGACCCTGGACCTCAAGAACCTCTTGAGCGAACTCGACCTGCTCGGCTGCCGCATCGGCGTCGAATATGACACGCACGGCATGACCGGCCGCGTCGCCCGTCTGCTCGACCGCCAGCTCCAGACCTTCGGCGAACTGATCGACGCCTCGCTCCTCGTCAGCCGTCTGCGCCTCATCAAGAGCGACGCCGAGATCGCCTATGTCGAGAAGGCGGCCAGCCTCGCCGATGATGCGCTCGAAGCCGCACTGCCGCTGATCCGTCCCGGCGGCAACGAGGCCGACATCCTCGCGGCGATGCAGGGCAAGATCCTCGCCGGCGGCGGCGACTATCCGGCCAACGAGTTCATCATCGGCTCCGGCACCGACGCGCTGCTCTGCCGCTACAAGTCCGGGCGCCGCGTGCTCGACAGCCAAGACCAGCTCACGCTCGAATGGGCCGGCGTCAGCGCTCACTATCATGCCGCGATGATGCGCACCGTCGTCATCGGCGAGCCGACCAACCGTCACCGCGAACTCTACAGCGCCTGCCGCGAAACCATCCAGGCGATCGAGATGGTGCTTCGTCCCGGCAACACCTTTGGCACCGTCTTCGACATGCATGCCAAGATCATCGACGAGCGCGGCCTCGCCCGCCACCGCCTGAATGCCTGTGGCTATTCGCTCGGCGCCCGCTTCTCGCCCTCCTGGATGGAGCACCAGATGTTCCATGCCGGCAACCCGCAGGAGATCGAGCCGAACATGTCGCTGTTCGTGCACATGATCATCATGGATTCCGACAGCGGCACCGCCATGACCCTCGGCCAGACCTATCTCACCACCACGGATACGCCACGCGCGTTGTCGCGTTACGGCCTGGACTTCATTTCTGCTTAGGGAAATCCGCCTAGAATTGCTTTGAACTGGCAGACGACAGGAGACCATTTCAGGAAACTGCCGCGAAGAAACGGACGGTTGACCATGCGAAAGCTCTCGACGCCCCTTTTCAGCCTTGGCCTGCTCATCGCCTTGGCCGGCTGCAACAGCACCGACATGCTGACGCCGCAGGTCGACGTCGGTGGCGGGACCTTCCGCTCGCCGCCGGTGACGCAATCCGACCTCGACTCCATGTCCAGCCAGACCGCCGTCGCTCCGGTGCAACGGGCGCCCGTCAGCCAGACCACGGCCTTCACCACGGAGCCGGCCCCGTCGAACACGCCGACGGCCTATGCCATGGGCGACGCGACCTATACCGATCCGGCCGGCACGCTCGAAGGCCAGGCAAACAGGCTTGCCGCCGGTTCCGCTCCGGTACAGAGCATGACTCAAGCCCAACCGACGCCGGTGCAGCAGACCGCGGCCGCAGCCGAGACCATTCAGAACCAACCGAGCGTCGCTTCGCTGCCGAAGGCAAGCGCGGCCGCCAGCGGATCGATCCGTTTCCTGCCGATCATCGGCGCGCCGGTTCAGGCGGTCACGCCGCTCTCCAAACAGCTCGGTACCGAGGCACGCGCACATGGCCTGACGATCAAGGGCTCGGCCGACGCCAGCAGCGAACATATCCTCAAGGGCTACTTCTCGACGCTGAAGGACGGCGACAAGACCACCGTCGTCTATGTCTGGGACGTGCTCGACGGCGGCGGCAACCGCCTGCACCGCATCCAGGGACAGGAATCGGTTCCCGGCGGCGGCGCCGACTTGTGGAGCGGAGTACCGGCGACAACCATGCAGGGAATCGCGACAAAAACCATCAACGCCTACCTCGAATGGCGGCAATCTCAGGCCGGTTGACACAAAGTTTTTAGGATATTGGCCTTCGCGGCGCAGCATTCCCCTTGCATTCAAGTTCAGTCTCGCTAAAAAGCGGCCGATCAGCTCTGAACGGCGGCCATCCGCAAAGAATGTCCGCGATTGGAATGGCTCTCGGAATCTGCGCGGAACACACCGCTCCCGGAAAAGTGCCGGACGGTGACCGCGCCAGCTCAAGGCGGTCCGTCAATGAAGGTTTTCGCAGGCAATTCGAACCGGCTCCTGGCCGAAGCGATCTGCAACTATCTCAACCTGCCCCTCGGCAAAGCGACAGTACGCCGTTTCGCCGATCAGGAAATCTTCGTCGAAATCGGCGAAAACGTGCGCGGCGAGGATGTCTTCATCATCCAGTCGACCTCCTTCCCCACCAACGATCACCTGATGGAACTGCTCATCATGATCGACGCGGTGCGCCGCTCCTCCGCCCGCCGCATCACCGCAGTGCTTCCCTATTTCGGCTATGCCCGCCAGGACCGCAAACCCGGTCCGCGCACGCCGATCTCCGCCAAGCTCGTCGCCAACCTGATCACCGAAGCCGGCGCCGACCGCGTACTGACTCTCGATCTTCATGCCGGACAGATCCAGGGCTTCTTCGATATCCCGACCGATAACCTCTATGCGATCCCGATCCTGGCGCGTGACGTCAAGGAAAACTACGACCTCAAGAACGTCATGGTCGTTTCGCCGGATGTCGGTGGCGTGGTTCGCGCCCGTGCACTCGCCAAGCGCCTCGACTGTCTGCTGGCGATCGTCGACAAGCGCCGCGACCGTCCGGGTGAATCGGAAGTCATGAACGTCATCGGCGACGTGAAGGGCAAGGACTGCCTGCTGATCGACGACATCGTCGATTCCGGCGGCACGCTCTGCAACGCGGCCGAAGCGCTGCTGAAAAACGGCGCAACCAGCGTCACCGCCTACATCACCCACGGCGTCCTCTCCGGCGGCGCAGTTGCCCGTGTCACCTCGTCGATGCTGAAGGAACTGGTCATCACCGACTCGATTCAGCCGACGACGGCCGTCCAGTCCGCCCACAATATCCGGGTGATCACGACGGCAGGCCTGCTCGGCGAAGCCATCAGCCGCACCAGCCAGGAAGAGTCGGTATCGAGCCTCTTCGACTGAGGTCGTTTCCAACTCGGCAATTCATGAACGCCGGCGCCAAGCGCCGGCGTTTTTTGTTGTGGAGATGCCGCTATTTCCCGAGAGCCTGCGCCACCGGCTGGTCGACGAGATTGTCGATGAACCAGTTCGGATAAACCGGCGCGGGCACGGTCTCGGCATCGAGCGCGGCGATTTCCGCCGGCGTCAACGCCAGATCGGCCGCGCCGAGATTGTCCTTGAGCTGGTGCGGCTTGGAGGCGCCGAGCAGCACGCTCGTCACCGCCTTCTTTGCCAGCAGCCAGGCGATCGCCACCTGCGCCACGCTCGCCCCATGGTGATCGGCGATCACCCGCATGCGTTCCACCAGCTTGAAGCCCTGCTCCTTGTCAAAGGGCAGGATGTCGAAGCCGGAATAGCGGTTGTCCGGATCGCCGAGATTTTCGCGCGTGTATTTGCCGGAGAGAAAGCCTGAAGCGAGCGGGCTCCAGACCGTCAGCCCCAACCCGTACCGCTGCATCATCGGGATGACGTCACGCTCCACATCGCGACCAAGCAAGGAATAATGCATCTGGCCATGGGTGAAGGGCGCCAGCCCGTTGGCCTTCTGAAGCTCCATTGCCGCCGCTACCTTCCACGCCGACCAGTTGGAAAAGCCGATGTAGCGCACCTTGCCGGACCGTACGACCGCGTCGAGCGCGGAAAGCGTTTCCTCAAGCGGCGTGTACGGATCCTCCTTGTGGACGATATAGGTATCGATCCAGTCCGTACCGAGGCGCTTGAGGCTCTGGTCGACCGACCAGAGGATATGGCGGCGCGAGAGGCCAGCCTGGGTGAACGGCGATCCGGTGCGAAAGCCGACCTTGGTGGCGATCACCACCTCGTCGCGACGCGACTTGAGCGCTTCGCCGAGGATCCGTTCCGACTGCCCGGAGGCATAGGCGTCGGCCGTGTCGAAGAAATTGATGCCCGCATCCAGCGCCTGCCCGACAAGGGCGTCGGCCACTTCGGCATCAGTCTTGTAGACGGCGCCAAGGCTGCGATCGCCGGCGGTAAAGGTCATGGCGCCGAAAGCAAGGCGCGAGACCGCGAGACCGGTATTTCCAAGCGTCGTATATTGCATGTCGTTCTCCATCTTCCTCATAGACCGATTGGATGCAGAGAACATGCCGAAGTTGATTCTTGCGAGAAACAGGCTTTATCTTTAAAGCTCTGGAAGAAAATCTTCATAATCGGCAAATGGCGAACGATCCCTTCAACGGATTGCGGGAGTTTCTGGCGGTCGCGACGCACAACAGCTTCACGGCGGCGGCGGCGATGCTCGGCGTCACGCCCAATGCCGTCAGCCAGACGATCAGAGCGCTGGAAACCCGTCTCGGCCTGCAACTCTTCGTCCGCACCACGCGGCGCGTCGCGCTGACCGAAGCGGGCAGCGCTTTCCTCAAGCGCGTGCGCCCAGCCGCCACCGAGATCGTCGATGCCTATGAATTGCTCGGCGACTTTCGCGACCGGCCCATGGGCAACCTGCGGCTGACCGTGCCGCGCATGGCGATCCCGCTGGCTCTGACCCCGCTCCTGCCGCGCTTCCGGCAGGCTCATCCCGATGTGTCGGTGGAAGTGGCGATCGACGATGCGGCTGTCGACATCACCGAGCGCGGCTTCGATGCCGGCATCCGCATCGGCGAGGCGGTCGAACGGGACATGATCGCAGTGCGACTGACACCCGACATCACCTGGGCAGTGGTCGGCTCACCCGCCTACTTCGTGAAGCGAGGCCGGCCGCAAACGCCCGAAGAGCTGACGCGCCACGAGGCGATCCGTTATCGCTACCCGGCGTCCGGCACGATCTACCGCTGGGAGTTCGAGCGGGAGGGACGCGATTTCTCCGTCGACGTACCCGGCGGGCTGACCGTCAACGATTTCCAGATGCTCGTGGAGATGGCGGAAGCCGGCACCGGGCTCGCCTACCTGCCGGACCTTTCCGTGCACGACGCCGTCACAAGCGGACACCTCGAACGGGTGCTCGAAGCCTACCTGCCGACGTCGCCCGGCCTCTTCATCTATTTTCCGGCGAAGGCGCAGACCCAGCCCAAGTTGCGGGCGTTCCTCGATCTGGCGGCAAAGATGGTGCGGGAGCGGAGGTAGGTCACCTCAGCGCCCACGAAAGATAACGACGCACCCCTCGCCGCCATCAAACAGCCGCGACCGCGTCAGGAACCGCTTCTCCCGTCCATTGTCGAGCGAGAACATGCCGCCCCTGCCCGGCACCACGTCGATGATCAGTTGCGTGTGCTTCCAGACCTCGAATTGGCTGGCGCTGATATAGACGGGTGCGCCGCCGATCTCGCCGAGCTTCACGTCATTGTCGCCGACGATGTAATCATCAGCCGGATAACACATGGGTGACGAGCCGTCGCAGCAGCCGCCAGACTGGTGAAACAGGATATCGGGGTGATCGCGCCGGATTTCGGCGATGAGGTCGAGCGCCGCATCCGTCGCCAGCACGCGGGGTTCGCTGGTCCCGGTATCTTCCGTCAGTTCGGTGGGCATTGGCGAGCCTCCAAGCTCAGGCGCGGTCGATATTGGCCGGCTGAGGCGCGGGTGGAGAGCACGCCTCAGCCTACGCTCGAGCTCGAGGAAGGGTGGAGACGACCTCCCTCCCGCTCGTGTTGCCTTCCCCGGCGGCAGGGAAGGCAGGTTCCGATCAGAAGAAGCCGAGCGCCTTCGGGCTGTAGCTCACCAGCATGTTCTTGGTCTGCTGGTAGTGATCGAGCATCATCTTGTGCGTCTCGCGGCCGATGCCGGACTGCTTGTAGCCGCCGAAGGCCGCGTGGGCCGGATAGGCGTGATAGCAATTGGTCCAGACGCGGCCGGCCTGGATTTCACGGCCGAAGCGGTAGCAGCGGTTGGCATCGCGGCTCCAGACGCCGGCACCGAGGCCGTAGAGCGTGTCGTTGGCGATCTCCAGCGCCTCGGCTTCCGTCTTGAAGGTGGTGACCGAGACGACCGGCCCGAAGATTTCCTCCTGGAAGATCCGCATCCTGTTGTGCCCGCGGAAGACGGTCGGCTTGACGTAGAAGCCTTCCGACAGTTCGCCTTCCAGCACATTGCGGCCGCCGCCGGTCAGCACTTCGGCGCCCTCCTGCTTGCCGATGTCGATATAGGAGAGGATCTTTTCGAGCTGCTCGCTCGACGCCTGCGCGCCGATCATCGTGGCGCTGTCGAGCGGATTGCCCTGGCGGATCGCCTCGACGCGCTTCACCGCCCGTTCCATGAAGCGGTCATAGATGCTCTCCTGCACCAGCGCCCGGCTCGGGCAGGTGCAAACTTCGCCCTGGTTCAGCGCGAACATGGCAAAGCCTTCGAGCGCCTTGTCGAAATAGTCGTCGTCCTCGGCGAGTACGTCGGCGAAGAAGATGTTCGGCGACTTGCCGCCGAGTTCCAGCGTCACGGGAATGAGGTTCTGGCTGGCATATTGCATGATCAGGCGGCCGGTCGTCGTCTCGCCGGTAAAGGCAATCTTGGCGATGCGCGGGCTGGTGGCGAGCGGCTTGCCGGCCTCAAGGCCGAAGCCGTTGACGATGTTGAGCACGCCCGCCGGCAGCAGATCGCCGATCAATTCCGCCCAGACGAGGATCGAGGCCGGCGTCTGCTCGGCCGGCTTCAACACGACGCAGTTGCCGGCGGCAAGCGCCGGCGCCAGCTTCCACGCCGCCATCAGGATCGGGAAGTTCCAGGGAATGATCTGGCCGACGACGCCGAGCGGCTCGTGGAAGTGATACGCGACCGTGTCGTGGTCGATCTCGCCGATCGAGCCTTCCTGGGCACGGATGCAGGCAGCGAAATAGCGGAAATGATCGATGGCGAGCGGAATGTCGGCGGCCATGGTCTCGCGGATCGGCTTGCCGTTGTCGAAGGTTTCAGCGCGCGCCAGGAGTTCGAGATTGTCCTCCATGCGGCCGGCGATCTTCATCAGGATGTTAGAGCGCTCGGCCGCCGAGGTCCGGCCCCATTTCTCGCGAACCGCATGGGCAGCATCAAGCGCCAGCTCGATATCGGCGGCATCCGAGCGTGCCACCTGGCAAAGCACACCGCCCGTCACCGGCGTCGTGTTGTCAAAGTAGCGGCCGGCCACCGGCTCGCGCCATTCGCCGCCGATGAAGTTGCCGTATTTCTGCTTGAACGGGCTTTCGACGATCTTCTGATGCAACATGGTCATTCCTCCCTGAGAACCAGCAACGGAGCTGTGAGAGGAAGGTGAGGCGGATCCGTCATCTTCGATAGTGAGGCGCAATCGCCCGCAAGACGATCTGTTTCAGAATTGAGACAGCTTGGCTCCATCGAGCGTGCTGCAATGCAGCAAGCAGGGAACGGCAACGGTCAGAAGCTGCCCCTCATTCCCCTGCCAGGACCTTCTCCCCGTCACAACGCGGAGAAGGTTGGGATGAAGGGCATTCCCCACGGTGAGGAGATCAATTCACCGATAGCCGCTTCATCTTGCGGTAAAGCGTGGCGCGGCTGATACCGAGCAGCTCGGCCGCCATGGAAACGTTGCCGTTGGCACGCGAGAGAACGCGGCGAAGGGCGGCGCGCTCCGCATCTGGTAGCTCGCCCGCGTCGCCGGACGTGTCTTCCCTGAGAAGATCGGAGGCCGGAACTCCGGCAGCAATGCGTTTGTCGTCGAGATCGAGCCATTGCCGCGCGGCACGTGTGGCGCCGAGCACGAGGTCATCGCGGTCGACGGCGAGAAGCGCTGGCCCGGCGCGATCCACCGGAACCAGCACGATGCGCGCACCGGCGAAGGCGCGGCGGAAGAGGCCGGCCTCGATGCGCGCTGCGGCATCGCGAACCGCCTGCGACAGGATCGACATGGTGATCTCCGAGGCATCGTCGCGGCAGGTGGAAATGTCGATGGCCGCCGCCAGCCGGCCGCGGTGGTCGCGGATCGGCGCGGTGGCACAGCTCAAGCCGATGTTGCGGCTGAGGAAATGCTGGTCGCGCTGGATGACGACGGCGCGCTCGTCGGCGATCGCCGTGCCGATGCCGTTGGTACCGACGCTCGCCTCGCTCCACACCGTTCCCGACCAGAGCCCGACGCCACGAAAATCCGCGTCGTCGCCGACCGCACCGCGCCGTTCGAGCGCCACGCCATCATCATCCGTGAGGAGCAGGCAGCAGCCGGCCTTGCCGACGGTCGCAAACAACCGGTCGAGCTCGATGCCGGCCTCCGCCAGCAATTCACCCGAACGTTCGCGGACGGAGAGAAACTCGCTGTCCAAGAGCCGAAGCGGCGTACGCGCTTCCTCCGGAGCAAGCTTGTGCAGGGTCATGCAGCGGCGCCAGGACGCCGCCACCGGCGAACTCGCCGCGGCCGAAGGCTGGTGCGCGACCCGATAGACAAGTTCCGAATGATCCCTGACGACAGGCATCGCCTTCCTCCCTGAAAGCGTCGACCGGCGAAGACCGATGCGGCCGATCTCCCAAACGGCGCACCTGCTTGGGCGGCACTATAGCCAACGATCTCCGCAAAGGTCCAGCCAGACGAAGGTTCGAGAGCCCAAGTATCCGTCAGCGAGTTTGATCGGTGCATCACGCCGCCGATATCGACAGCCGGCCCGAATGTGGTAGGCGAAAGGATCAATCGCCGCGACTCAACCAACAACAGCCGGTTGCCGCCATGTTTCGTGACTTTTCGCTCCAGAGCCTTTTCATGGGCCTGCTGATCGCCTTCGTCGGCTTCGCCAGTTCCTTCGCCGTCGTTCTGCATGGGCTGACCGGCGTCGGCGCCAGCGAAGCACAGGCCGCCTCCGGGCTGATGGCGCTGTCGATCTCCATGGGCGTCTGCGCGATCGTCATCAGCGCCGTCACGCGGCTGCCGGTCAGCATCGCCTGGTCGACGCCGGGTGCCGCGCTGCTCGCGAGCGCCGGGATCATCGAGGGCGGCTTCAATGCTGCCGTCGGCGCCTTTCTCGTCTGTGGATTGCTCGTGGTCATCGCCGGCCTCTGGAAGCCACTCGGCCGTCTGGTTTCGACCATCCCTGCCCCGCTCGCCAATGCCATGCTCGCCGGCGTGCTGCTCAGCCTCTGCTTCGCGCCGGTCAAGGCGATTGCCTTCAATCCTCTCTTAGGATTGCCGATCCTGATTGCCTGGGCGGTCGTCGGCAGCGTCAACAAGCTCTATGCGGTGCCTGCCGCGCTCGTCGCCTTCGTGCTCGTCATCGCCTTCGGTGTCGATATCCCCGAAGGAGCCCTTTCCTCCCTGTCATCCGCGCTGGTGCCGACCGTCGAGTTCGTGACCCCGCGGTTCAATGTCGCCGCCATGGTCAGCATTGCCCTGCCGCTCTTCATCGTCACCATGGCCTCGCAGAACATCCCCGGCATCGCGGTCCTGAAGGTCAACGACTATCACCCCGCCCCCGGCCCGCTGTTCGCGACGACCGGTGTCTTCTCCATGCTGAGCGCCCCCTTTGGCGGCCATGCGGTCAACCTTGCGGCGATCACGGCGGCCATGTGCGCCGGCAGCGATTCCCATCCCGATCGCGGCAGGCGCTACTGGTCTGCGATCAATGCCGGCGCCTTCTATATTCTCTTCGGCCTGCTTGCCGGCGTCGTCACCACCTTCGTCAGCCTTGCGCCTTCCATCCTGATCGAGGCGGTCGCCGGCCTCGCCCTCGTCGGCGCCTTCGCCAGTTCCGCCATGGCCGCCTTCACCGAGGCGAAGACCCGCGAGGCCGCGGCCATCACCTTCCTGGTCACCGCCTCCGGCGTCAGTTTCGGCGGCGTTTCCGGCGCCTTCTGGGGGCTGATCGCCGGCGGGTTGATGCTGGCGCTGGCGCGCCTTACCCGCAAAAAGGCCTGAACCCGCGGCAAAGCTTGCATTTGCGGGCGATCTCGTCTATGCAGCGCGCGTCCGCGTAGACACCCTTGGAGGCAACGCGGATGAAGCCCATGCGGCTTCGGTTCATCCGGCATGTCGGATGAGCTCTCCAGAATTAGACATAGAAAGGTCTACCCATGAGCCACGCAACTTACGAGCTCAAGGCCGAGACGCGCGAACGGGTTGGTAAGGGGTCCTCCCGTGAACTTCGCCGCAACGGTCTTATCCCGGCTGTCATCTACGGTGACAAGCAGGCCCCCCTTTCCATCGCACTCTCCACCAAGGAAGTGACGATGAAGATTCACGCCGGCGGTTTCATGACCACCGTCGCAACCATCGACGTCAACGGCGAAAAGATCCGCGTCCTTCCGAAGGACTACCAGCTGGATCCGGTCCGCGACTTCACCATGCATGTCGACTTCCTGCGCGTCTCCAAGGACAGCCAGGTCACCGTTGAAGTTCCGGTTCACTTCGTGAACGAAGAGAAGTCCCCGGGCCTGAAGGCCGGCGGCGTTCTCAACATCGTTCGCCACGAAGTCGAGCTCAACGTTTCGGCTGACGACATTCCGGAATTCCTGACCGTCGATCTCTCCGGCCTCAAGGTCGGCGACGCCGTTCACATTTCCAACATCAAGCTGCCGAAGGGCGCGACCCCGGTCATCACCGACCGCGACTTCACCGTTGCAACGCTTGTTGCTCCGGCCGGTGGCGTGAAGGAAGAAGCCGAAGGCGAAGCAGAAGCCTGATTGGCTTTCGGGTGACTGGCGAAAAGCCAGTCCCGCCGTACTTCATCGAGAGCCCGTCCCATTCGTTTGGGGCGGGCTTTTTGCTTTGGTCCACAGGCCTGTCGCCACCTGGCGCCGGCATCGCGTCTCATCATTTATCACGAAGCGATTTCAGCAACATTTAAGGTTTTGATGATGTTCTTCTGGCGGGGAAACTGGGGCTCAGACTGAAGAGAATCCGAATATGAGATGCGTGGCAGCACCTTCAAAGGCGTGCATCCGATGATGCACTCCGTGGAGAACCGATTTATTGCGATTGTCTGTGGCGCAATGCTCGTTTTCATTGCCCCGCTGCTCGTCCTCTTCCTGAGCATTTCCAGCGAACGCATCGCACGCGAGCGGATTCACAATATCGAACTGCTGATGGCCGCAAGCGCCGAGGCGCTGGGCAAGCCGATCTGGGATTTCGACAGCGACGGCATCAAGCACATCGCCCGCTCGCTGATAAACGGCACCGATATCCTCTCCGTCACCGTCCGCGACCAAACCGGCTCGATCCTCGCACAGATGCCGCTTGGCGGCGCCGTGCCCGGCGCCAAGGACCGGATCCTCGGCCTGCCCATTTCCTATCAGTCCATGGATGGGATGAAGGAGGTCGGCCGCATCGAAGTGAGAATACCGACGCCCGGCCTTCTGTCGCAATTCAGCAAGGACGAACTGGCGATCCTCGCCATCCTGCTCTTCGCCGTCGCCATCGTCTTCGCCGCAGCGCTCGTCGGCAATCGCTTCACCGTGATGCGCCCGCTGATGCGCCTGACGGCGGCGATCGAGGCGACCCGGCGGCTCGGCTCTCGTCACCGCGTCGACTGGACTTCCGACGACGAAATGGGCGCGCTTGCCGCCAACTTCAACGAGATGCAGGACCGGCTCGAGCGCGAGGAGACGGAACTGAAAAACGCGCACGAACGTGTCACCGACATCTACAACCTGACGCCGGCCATGCTGTTTTCGCTCGACGTCGACGGGCGCCTGCTCGCCGTCAGCGACTATTGGCTGCTGGCGACCGGCTACGATCGCGACGACGTCATCGGCCGCGACTTCGTCGACTTCATCGACCAGCACTGGCACGAGACCTATCGCAGCCACGCCAAGACGATCGCCGTCGGCGATCACGAGATCCGCGAGGTCACGGTCCCGTTCCGCAAGGCGGACGACGAACTGATGACGGTCCTGATCCAGGAAACGAAGGCGATCGGCCAAGGCAGCCTGTCGCTCTCGGTCATGACTGATGTCACGGCGCTGAAGCAGGCGGAAAGCCGCAACCACACCCAGGCGATCACCGACCACCTCACCGGCCTGCTCAACCGCCAGGGGTTCGAGGCAGCCCTCGACGACGCAATCCGCCAGGCCGACGAATGCGGCATGCAGCTCGGCTGCCTGTTCATCGATCTCGACCGCTTCAAGTGGATCAACGACAATTTCGGCCACGCGGCCGGCGACGACGTGCTGCGCCACACGGTCGAGCTCATCCATGATGCACTGCGCCCCGGCGATATCATGGCCCGTCTCGGCGGCGACGAATTCGCCATCCTGATTTCCGACACGGACGCCGCGGCGCTCGCGAGCGAGATCGGCGAGCGCATCGTTTCGGCGCTCCGCGAGCCGATGCCGATTGCCGGCAACGAACTCCTCGTCAGCGCCAGCGTCGGCATCTCGGTCTACCCGGCCCATGCGGAAAACGCTTCCGACTTGCTGCTCAAGGCGGATATGGCGATGTATGCGCGCAAGCATGATGGCAAGAACGGCCTGAAGCTGTTCGACGCCAGCATGCTCGACGCTTCCCGCGAACGCCATGAGATCGAACAGTGCATCGAAGCCGGGATGAAGGACGACCACTTCGAAGCCTGGCTGCAGCCGATCGTCAGCCTTGCCGACGGGCAGATCGCCGGCTTCGAGGCACTGATGCGCCTCAACCACCCGGAAAAGGGCCTGATGCCGCCGGGCAAGATCATCGGCATCGCCGAGGAGACCGGCACGATCGCGCGCATCGGCGACCGCATCCTCGAGAAGGCGATCCGCCATCTGGCGGCGGTCTCCGAGCTGGACGGCACGCAGGATACCTATCTGGCCGTGAACTTCTCGCCGCTACAATTCGAGCTGACGCTGCCGCACAAGCTCGCCGCCCTGCTGCTGAAGCACCATATTTCGCCGAGCCGGATCGTCGTCGAGATCACCGAGGCCGTGCTCATGCTCGACAATCCGGAAGTGCATGCGGTGCTGAAACAGCTCAACGAATTCGGCTGCCGCATCGCGCTCGACGACTTCGGCACCGGCTATTCGTCGCTGAGCTACCTCAACCGTTTCCCGGTCGATATCGTCAAGGTCGACCAGTCCTTCACCCGTTCTCTAAGCTCAGGCACCGCCGACATCCGGCGCAAGAGCCGCATGCTGATCAAGGGTATCCGCACCATCTCGCACCAGATGGGCTGCACCGTCGTCGCCGAGGGCATCGAGACGAAGGAGCAATGGCAGCTCCTGCGCAAGCTGGGCGTCGATTGCGGCCAGGGCTATCTCTTCAGCCGACCGATGCCGATCGAAAGCATGCTGAAGATGCTGGAAAGCGACTCGGAAGCAAAGGCGGCGACGGCCGCAGGCAAGCGGGCATGATGTTCGGCGCCAGCGGCCACGATCCCGATGGAGGTTCGGGACGCGGGCGTGTCGCGCGGACACCGCAACAAGCGGCAAAAGGAGGAAGGCACGTGAAGGCGCTGATCCCATTGTTTTTCCTCGGTCTCTTCACGACCGCGCAGGCGCAGACGATCAAGTTCGTCACCGAGGAGTACCCGCCTTACAATTTTTCGACCGAGAACGGTCCGAGCGGCGCCGCCGTCGACCAGGTCAAGCTGATCATGGAGCGGCTGAAACAGCCGTACACGATCGAGGTCCTGCCCTGGGCGCGAGCCTTCATGCTGGCCGAAACCGATCCCGCCTATTGCGTCTTCACCACTGGCCACGACGCCGAACGCGACAGGAAGTTCCAATGGGTCGAGCCGCTGCTCGTCGATCACATGGTGATGGTTCGCCATACCGGCTCCCACATAGCGCCGGCTTCGCTGGAAGCGGCGCGTCAGTATACCGTGGGCACGCAGCGCGAGGACTTCTCCGCAACCTATCTCAGGGACCACGGCTTTCCGAAGATCGACTATGCCGCCAACCTTGATTCCAGCCTGAAGAAGCTGATCGCCGGACGCGTCGATCTGCTGATGACGTCGGAAAAGACCTTCCAGATCATGCGCGCCGAGGGCAAACCGGTCGAAGCGGCGCTCGTGCTCGAGGGCAAGCTCTATGGCATCGCCTGCCACCGCGACGTATCGCGAGTAACCATCGCCGCGATGCAGCGCGAACTTGACCGGCTGGTCGGCGACGGTACCCAGGACGAGATCTTCAAGCACTATGGCCTGACGCCGAATGCCAGCCTGCATGCCGAGAAATAAGCGTTGACTTCCCCCGGGTACGATGATTTTGGATGGCCCCACCCCGAAATCATCGACGCGTGACGACATGCTGATCATCGCAGGGCTTGGCAATCCAGGTTCGAAATACGCCGCCAACCGGCACAATATCGGCTTCATGGCGGTCGACGTCATTCACCGCCGGCACGGCTTTTCCTCCTGGTCGAAGAAGTTCAAGGCCGAGATCGCCGAAGGCGAGATCGCCGGCGAGCGCGTGCTCTTGATGAAACCGCAGACGTTCATGAACCTCTCCGGCGAGGCGGTCGGCGAGGCCATGCGTTTCTACAAGCTGCAGCCGAAGGACATCACCGTCATCTATGACGAGCTCGACCTGCCCGCCGCCAAGGCGCGGATCAAGGTCGGCGGCGGCCATGGCGGCCACAACGGCATCAAGTCGATCGACGCTCATTGCGGCAAGGACTATCGTCGTCTGCGCCTCGGCATCGGCCATCCCGGCGTCAAGGATCTGGTGCACGCCCATGTGCTCGGCGATTTCGCCAAGGCCGACCAGACCTGGCTGGTGCCGCTGCTCGACGCGATCGCCGACAATGCCGACATGCTGGTGCGCGGCGAGGATTCCCAGCTCCTGAACAAGATCGCGCTCGCGACCGGCGGCAAGCCGGAAGCGGACAAGCCCGAATCCTCGAAGAAGCAGGGCGCGCAGTCCCACATCCATCAGGCGCGCAATTCAGCCCAGCCGAAGAAGCTGCCGGCGACCGGCCCGATGGCCGACATGCTGAAGAAGATGTTCGGCTCGAAGGGTGACTGAGCTCGCCTCTTCCCGCTTGCGGCGGACCATGATCCCGCGCTGGTCGCCGCCACAGATCCCACCGACACGGGCTTGGTTCGGTTCGACCACCAGCGGGCGTGACGTCCTCGTCTAGCCTGCCCTGTGCGCTGCCAGAAAGATCCGCACCGCTTCCTCCGCATGCGCTTTCAAAGCCTCCGGCGCTGGAATGGCGCCATCGCCGAGCAGCATGGCGTCGTTCACCGGTCCGCCCATGACGAGCCAGTTGAAGAACCCGCCGGCCACCTCGGCATCCTTCACCCGGATGTCGCCCTTCTCGCTATAGCGCTTGAAGGCGCCCGCAAGCCGCCTGATCGAACGCATCGGCCCGCGCTCGTGCAATGCTTCGCCGAGCTGTGGAAAGCGCTCGACCTCGGCGATCACCAGGCGCCGCACCTGCATCAGCCGCGGCGTCATCACGATCGTCAGCAACTGGGTGGCATAGTCGAGCAGGAATTCCTCGATCGGCTCATCGCCTTCAGGGTCGGCGACCTGCTCCTGAAACTCGTCGCCGGCGCCACCGGTCATACTGCGCACGACTTCCAGAAACAGCGCCTCCTTGCTCTGGAAATGGGAATAGACCGTCTGCTTCGACACGTCAGCGGTCGCCGCGATCTCATCCATGTTGGTGCCGAGAAAGCCGTGCTTCAGGAAGAGATCGCTCGCCGCCGCCACGATCGCCCTGCGGGTGCGCTCCATGCGCGTCTTTGCGCCGTTGCTCAAACCTGCCCTTCCCCCCTGCCTTACGTCAGCAAATCACTTGCCACCTAGGATAGGCCAGTCGGATTGACAAATCAAACTGGACGGTCCAGTCTAGTTAGCAATACGGGATCGGGGAGAGCCATGGTCAAAACGCGAGCAAGAAATCGCATCGCCGCCTGCCGCTGCGGGCTGGTTGCCTTTGAAGCCGTCGGCGAGCCGATCGTCGGCGCCGCCTGCTACTGCACCAGTTGCCGCACCGCCGGCGAGCGCTTCGAGGCTCTGCCCGAAGCGTCGCCGGTGCTGGAAGCCGATGGCTCGACGCGCTTCGCGCTCTACCGGAAGGACAGGATCCGCTGTATCCGGGGCGGCGACCTGCTGCGCGAGCATCGGTTGACGCCAACGGCGCCGACGCGCAGGGTCATTGCGAGCTGCTGCAACGCCGCCATGTTCCTAGAATTCAAGGGCGGCCACTGGCTGAGCGTCTACAACCAGCGCTTCGCCCCGGATGACCAGCCGCCGCTCGAAATGCGGACCATGACGAAAGATCGCAAGGCGGGCGTCGAATTCACCGACACGTTGCCGAGCTACAAGACGCATTCGGGCCGGTTCATGTGGCGGCTGCTGAAGGCCTGGGCCGCCATGGGCTTCAAGGCGCCGGAGATCGACTATGTGAAAGGCGAGGCCAATGGCATCCGGGGCTGAGAAGATCGAGATCGAAAATATCGTATCGCCCGGCCACAAATACCGCGTCGACCGGGTGAAATACGAGGCGATGCGAAAAGCCTTGCTGGCGGTGCTGCCAGCGGCCGCACCGGGCCTCACAGTTGCCGAAGCGAAGGAAAAGCTGCTGCCGCTCCTGCCGCAGGACCTCTTTCCCGAGGGGGCAAAGGCCGGCTGGTGGCTGAAGGCGGCTCAGCTCGACCTCGAGGCCAAGGGCACGATCGAGCGAGAAGCGACCAAGCCGCTTCGTCTGCACAGGAACGCATAAAGCAGGCCGGCAGCAGCCGGGCATGGTCGGCGCCGGCCGCTATTCCTCGGGCTCGGTGGTGAAGAGCAATGGAAAACCCGCTTCCTTGGCGAGATCGGTCGCCGCCTTGGCCTTGGTTTCGGCAATGTCGCGCACGCAGACGACGACCACCGAAGTGCCCATCTTGTGCGCCGTCATCATCACGCGATACCCCGCCTCCTCACTCATATGGAACACGGCCTTGAGCACGCCAACGACGAATTCCCGCGGCGTGTAATCGTCATTGAGCAGCATGACCTTGTAAAGCTTCGGCCGTTCGAGCTTCGGCTTGACCTTCACTTTGACTTTTCTGGCAACTTCGTTGTCACTCATCGGAACCACCCCGTTGATGACAGAAAGGACGGCACGGCCGCCACCGCATGGCTTCTTGAATCGAAATGGATTCAAGAACAGATCCGGGCAGCAGATCTCAGTGTCGCAGCGGACTCTCTCTAAGATCGCGCGCCGCACGATGCGCACTATCCTACGGGCAGGCGCACCGATCAAGCAAAAGCCGGACTCCAGTTACGGCTATCAGCGGCCGCGCCAGTGGCCGGCGAACATCACCGCCGCCTCGTCGCAAGAGCGGGCCCGCTCCAGCGCCGCCTCGGGCGTCTGCTTGCGCGCGAGAAGCGCATGATAGAAGCAATGGACGAAGAGCGGCGCATCGGCCCCTTCGGGCGAACCATCGGGAGCGACATAGAGTGCTGCCCCTCCCTTCCCAACGATGGCATCGGCGAACGCCTTGCCGCCGGTTTCGCAGCAGGTGCTGAGAACGATCTTGCCGTCGAGCCGGGCATGCTCGGCGACCACCGAGGGCGGCATGCTTCCTTCGACCAGCATCGAGGTGTCGATATCCGCGATGTAATCGCCGAAGACGAAACCGTTTTCGTCGCCGTGGCCGCAGAAGATCAGATGCTGATGCACGCGTTCACCGCCAGCGATCAGGGTCAGGAAATCCTCAGGCGTTCCCGGCAGATGCAGCGTGACGACGGCGCCAAGGCTCTCCAGCATGGAACGGATCAACAGGGCCTCCAGCGTGTCGCCGATATCGACGACGGCCACCGGCACGCGCGGGAACATGAACTTCTGGTCGATCAATGCGGGCTCCCCGGATTTTTCGCCGCCTCCACAGGGCCGGCGGAATTCTGAGGCGCATATGCGGCCCAAAGGTCGCGCGTTCAACGGCGCAAGCCCCTTATTTACCGTGAACGGGGCGTGCGCCCTTGACCAGGAAGCGCCCTTCCCGCATAGCCACGCCAACGGAATTTTAAGATACGGACGAGACCCCATGGGCTTCAAATGCGGTATTGTCGGACTGCCGAACGTCGGCAAGTCCACTCTCTTCAACGCGCTCACCAAGACGGCGGCCGCGCAAGCCGCCAACTATCCCTTCTGCACCATCGAGCCGAACACCGGCGAAGTGGCAGTGCCGGATCCGCGCATGCGCAAGCTTGCCGAAACCGCCAAGTCGAAGGAAATCATCCCGACTCGCATCTCCTTCGTCGACATCGCCGGCCTGGTGCGCGGCGCGTCGAAGGGCGAAGGCCTCGGCAACCAGTTCCTCGCCAACATCCGCGAAGTGGACGCCGTGGTTCACGTGCTCCGCTGCTTCGAGGATGACGATATCACCCACGTCGAAGGCCGCATCCATCCGGTCGCCGACGCCGAGACGATCGAGACAGAACTGATGCTGGCCGACCTCGATAGCCTGGAGCGCCGCACCGAGCAGACCCGCAAGCGCGCCGTCGGCAAGGACAAGGAGTCCATGGCCCAGCTTCCGATCATGGAGGCTTCGCTGAGCCTGCTGCGCGAAGGCAAGCCCGTCCGCACCCTGCTTTCGAAGCTCGACGCCGAAGAACTGCGCATCCTGCAGGGGCTCAACCTCCTGACCGCGCATCCGGTTCTCTATGTCTGCAACGTCGCCGAAAGTGACGCCGCCGACGGCAACGAACACACCCGTGCCGTCGCCGAAATGGCCAAGGCCCAGGGCGCCGAGTCCGTCGTGATTTCGGCTGCCATCGAGTCGGAAGTGGCGCAGCTGCCGGATGAAGAGGCCAAGGAATTCCTCAGCGCGCTCGGCCTGGAAGAAGCCGGTCTCGACCGCCTGATCCGCGCCGGCTACAAGCTGCTCGACCTCATCACCTATTTCACCGTCGGCCCCAAGGAAACCCGCGCCTGGACGATCCAGCGCGGCACCAAGGCGCCGCAGGCCGCCGGCGTCATCCACTCGGATTTCGAACGCGGCTTCATTCGCGCCAACACCATCGCCTATGACGACTACATCGCGCTCGGCGGCGAAACCGGCGCCAAGGAAGCCGGCAAGGCGCGCGACGAAGGCAAGGAATACGTCGTCCAGGACGGCGACGTCATCCACTTCCGCTTCAACACGTAAGTGTTGCGGTCTTGCGCGACACGCGCGCAAGGTCAAAGGCTAGGCGTGATGCAAAGAGTGCAGCGCGCGACGAACTCGGCATTACGGCGCGGCAGGCAACCGCGCCGTAATCGCTTCCGGCAACAGGCCCATGATCATGCGGCGCAGTCGCTGCCGGAGGATGCCGATGACGTTGAGGCCGGCATCCAGCCGTCCCGCTCAAATCGATTCCGCTCCGCGAAATTATGCAGTAGGTAAGGCGGCAACAAATCAGACGGGACAACTCAAGCATGCTGTATTTCGAGGATTTTTCCGAAGGGCGGCGTTTCGACTACAAGCCGGTCGAGATGAAGTCGGCGGAGATGATCGCCTTCGCCAGCGAGTTCGACCAGCAGCCGATGCATCTCGACGAGGAAGCGGGAAAACGCAGCATCCTAGGTGGTCTTGCAGCGTCCGGCTGGCACACCAGCGCCGTCGGCATGCGCATGATGCTCGACGCCTTCATGGGCGACTCGACGTCCCAGGGTTCGCCCGGCATCGACTTCATGGACTGGAGGAAACCGGTTATCGCCGGAGACGTCCTCACCGGCTTCAGCCTCGTGCTCGAGGCGCGGCGCTCGCGGTCGAAGCCTGAGCTCGGCATCGTCAAGTTCCGCAACGAAATCACCAACCAGGCGGGTGAACCCGTGGCGATCTCCGAATGTACGGTTCTCTTTCGCGCCCGCGAGAAGGGCCAGGCCTGATGATGACGATGGAAGAATTTTACGCCGCCCGGGCCAAGACTGCCATCGGCAGCCTGACTTTCACGGCCGAGGACATCATCCACTTCGCTCGCGACTTCGACCCGCAGCCTTTCCATCTCGATGAAGAAGCGGCGCGGCATTCGCTGTTCGGCGGGCTCTGCGCATCGGGCTGGCATACCTCAGCCGGTTGGATGCAATGCTTCGTCCGGTTCTGGAAGAACGAGCAGCGCCGGCTTGCCGCCGAGGGTCTGCGTGCGCCGAACCTCGGCCCCTCGCCCGGCTTCCGCAACCTCAAATGGCTGAAGCCGGTCTATGCCGGAGACACCGTCACCTATTTCGTGACCTTCCTCGAAAGCCGCTCGCTCAACTCGAAACCCGGCTGGCGGATCAACACGATCCTGTGCGAAGGCGACAACCAGCATGGCGAGGCGGTGATCCGCTTCGAGAGCAAGGTGATCGAGTTCGTCTGACGCGGCGATGGCCGCCCCGCCTACAGCGCCGCGCTCCTTTTGAGAGGCGCCAAGATCGCTGTAACACCTTGAACCGCCGCACCTCCATAAATTCGCCGCTGACCAGAGATAGACTGTCTATTCGCAAGCAAGGTCGCGCGCCGTCGGCCGCGTCTCCGGCGGCTTGAGGGCGACGAACCGCTCGTAGCGGAGGAGTAGCCATGGAAAAAACCCATGTCCGCGAACTGGCGGACGAATATATACGTCTCGGCGGTCACCGTCGTGTCGTCATAGACGACAACCAAACATCGGTCAGAAGCTGGGAAGAAGAGCCGCCGGAAGCCGAAAGCTTCTGGCAGAAGGAAGTGGAAACACTGCCACCGGCAACACAGCGTGAAGTGCAGCTGATGTTGCGGACGATCAATCGGCTCTAACGCAGAGACGAGAAAGGGCGCAGCATTCGCCCCGCTCTATGGCGTCGCGCGTCTTATCACGCGCGACGGTGGCCGATTTGCTGCATATCTGCGTCCCGACGACATGCAGGAATCGCCGGATTGATCAATGGCCTTCGAATTCGATCAGCGTCCGGACGTTGACGCCGAGCGCTTCGAGCTTCTTGCGGCCGCCGAGTTCGGGCAGATCGATGACGAAACAGGCCGCTACGATTTCGGCGCCCATCTGCTTCAGAAGCTTGGTAGCGGCTTCCGCCGTGCCGCCGGTTGCGATCAGGTCGTCGACGAGGATCACCTTTTCACCCGGTCGGATCGCATCCTTGTGCATCTCCATCTCGTCGACGCCGTATTCCAGGCTGTAGGCGATGCGCACGGTGTCGTGCGGCAGCTTGCCTTTCTTGCGGATCGGCACGAAGCCCGACGAAAGCTGGTGTGCGATCGCGCCACCGAGAATGAAACCGCGCGCCTCGATGCCGGCGATCTTATCGATCTTGGTACCGGCGTAGGGATGCACCAGCTCGTCGATCGCGCGGCGAAAGGCGCGCGGATTACCGAGCAGCGTGGTGATATCGCGAAACATCACGCCCGGCTTCGGATAATCAGGAATGTTCCGGATGGCGGAGATCAGTTCCGATTGAACGGTGGTCATGGGCAAAAGGCCTTTGCGTCTCTTGTTACCGCAAACCCATAACACCATCGGCACGCTTGTCGATAATGCTTTCTTCTCGCGCGCCCGGCTGGAACAATTTGGCCGCCTCGGGGGTTGATGCTACTCTATTTGCGCGGTCGTCCGGCTGGCGCACCGCGCTCTCGCATCAAACTTACACAGGGAAGGAAGCACCATGCGCCTGTTTGAATGCGGTTCACTCGTCCCGGGTTGCGAATGGCACACGCGCGCCGACAACGATGCCGAAATCGTGCGCCGCGTCGTGGAGCACATGCGCGAAACGCACGGCGAGACGATCATCCGCGAAAACATGATCGAAAACATCAAGGCCCGGATCACCGACGAATCCAAGGCGGCGTAGCCGTCCTCTAGGCGGCGTAAGCCGTCCGATCAGTCCGGCCGCACCATGGCTTCGAGCCGGGCGACGAGGTTTGTCCGGTCGAGCGTGAAGTTGCGCTCGATCCAAAGATTTTCGAGTTCGCCGAGGATTTCCCCCACTTTTGGGCCGGCCGGCACGCCGGCCTTCAGCACGTCACCGCCATTCAGCGGAAAGCTCGGCCGTTTCCAGGCTTCCGCACGCGCCAACAGCCGGCGCAGCGCCGCGGTTTCCGACAACAATGCCGGATCGCCTTCCGACTTGCGCCGCGCCGTTGCCAGCGCCAGCCGCAGTTTTACGACAATCCCCTCCGCGCCATGGCGATAGAGCAGCCGGTCGAAGGCGGTATCGGCGGTCGTCGCCGGGACCGCCGGCGCCTTGGCCCAGCGGCCGAAATAGGCGGCCTCGACCTTCGCCAGACGCAGACGCTCCGCCATCGCCTCCAGCCTCTCCTCGTCTGGCGGTACGATCGCGGCCAGGCGCAGAAGCGGGCTCGGCGTCCAGCCAAAGGCCCGCTCGGCGGCAACGATATCCGGGATCGCGTCGATGCCCCATTTCTCCGTCTCCGGCAGAATCTCGGTCAGCACGCCGGCCTGGCGCATCCAAAGGAGCGCACGGCCGGGATCCTCGGCGGAGAGCAATTTCTTCGTTTCGGCCCAGACCCGTTCGGCCGAGAGCGTTGCAAGTTTCGAACGCGCCCTCGCGCAGGCGCGCAAGCCGTCGGCATCCGGTCGGCCGCTGCCGTAATGAGCGAAGAACCGGAAGAAACGCAGGATGCGCAGATAATCCTCGGCGACCCGCTCGGAAGCATCGCCGATGAAGCGTACCGTGCGGGTCTCGATATCCGCCAGCCCACCGACGTCATCGAACACTTCGCCGCGATCGTTGGCATAGAGTGCGTTGATCGTGAAATCCCGCCGCTCCGCATCCGCCTTCCAGTCGGTGCCGAACGCGACTTCCGCGCGCCGCCCATCGGTCTCAACGTCGCGGCGGAGCGTCGTGACTTCATAGGGTGTTGCGTCGATGACGAGCGTCACCGTGCCATGATCGATGCCGGTCGGCACCACCTTGATGCCCGCCGCCTTCGCCCGCTCGGAGACGTCCTGGGGGCGCCAGGTGGTCGCCATGTCGATGTCGCCGGCAGGCAGGCCCATCAAGCTGTTGCGCACCGCGCCGCCGACGACCCTGACCTCGCCGCCCTCGATGTTCAGGACCTCGAAGACGCGGCGGAGAGAAGGCGATGAAAACCAGCCTTCGCCGGCAACGGAAATCATGCATAAAGCCTTTCATAGAGCATGCGGAGAATGCCGGCGGTGATACCCCAGATGTTGTAGTCGCCATAGGGCATTCGGTAGAAATGCCGTTCCTCGCCCTGCCAATGTCCGCGCCCGCGGGCGTGATTGCTCGGGTTCATCAGGAAGGATAGCGGCACCTCGAAGACGCTTTCGACCTCGTCCGGATTGGCTGTCAGTTCGAAGCCGGGTTTCACCACCGCCAGCACCGGAGTGATGCGAAAACCGGACATGGCCATGTAATGCGGCAGCCGGCCGATGGTTTCGACGAAGCGCGGATCGAGGCCGATCTCCTCCTGCGCCTCGCGGAGCGCCGCCACTTCGACGGACCGGTCCTCGGGATCGACAGCGCCGCCGGGGAAAGCCACCTGTCCGGAATGCTTGCGCAGGCTGGTGGTGCGCTGGGTCAGGATGACGCTCGCATCGTCGCCATCGTCGACAACCGGCACGAGAACGGCGGCGTCCTTCAGATGCAGCGTCTCCAGATAGGGCACCATGCCGGGATTGAGCAGGAAGTCGCCATGATCGCGCCAGGCGGTTTCCACCGGCCCGCCCATCTGGGTCAGCGCGCGTCGACGGAACTCGTCAGCGGAAAAGAGATGCCGGTTCATCGGGAAAGCGCTTCCAGCTCGGCCGCCGGCATGATCGGGAAGACGGCGCCGGCGGAGCGCACGCAGAACATTTCGGTGCCGTCGACTTCAAGCGTCTCGCCGAGTTCGACGATGTCATACATCACCGGCCGGGAGACCAGTGCCTCCAGGCGCCCGCGCACATGCAGGTACGGCTTCAACTCCCGGTTCTCGCCATGAATGACGAAGCGCAGCGGGTGCTCCGGCCCCGCTTCGACCACGTCGCCGACATTGGTGCGGAAGGTCAGGACCTGGCCCTCTCCCCCATGCGTGACGCTCATCTCGACGGCGACGAAGGGGGCATCGACGATGCGGATGCCGACCTTTTCCACAGGAGTCACAAGATAGGTGCGCCCGTCCTCGTCCTTGCGCAGAACGGTGGAGAAAAGTCTGACCAGGGGCTGTCGGCCGATCGGAGTGCCCAGATAGAACCAGGTGCCGTCGGCGCGAATCTCCATGTCGATGTCACCGCAGAACGGCGGATTCCAACGGTCCACCGGCGGCAGGCCGCGCGCCTTTTCGCCGGTCTGCCCGGCGGCACGCGCAATCAGCGCCGCCAGTCCGGCGGCATCGCCGGTTTGCTGAATTTCGGCTTCTGCCATTGTTCCGTCCCGTTTGACCCCGATTTTTGCATCGAGACCTTTGATATCTCACGAGATAGTGCGTCGGCGCCGACTTGTCAGCCGTCCGGCAGGGTCTAAATTGGAATTTGGCAACTGAAATCCCGGCTACCGTATAATTCCGTAAATCGGAATCGATTTAAGGACAAAATTATGCAGCAGCTCAAAATGTTACAGCGACCTTTGCACGTCTTATAAAGACGCGCGGCGCTGTAAGGCGATTCGGTTTAAAAACGGGCGACCGGGGAGTACGACCATGACTGTAATGAAAGGCGCGGCCGACGCGATCGACGAGAAGGCGATTGTCGCCGCAGCCGAAAGCGCACTCGGAGAAATCGCCCGGGTGCGTGCGGAAGTCGGCAAGGTCATCTTCGGCCAGGAAAGCGTCGTCGAGCAGACCCTGCTCGCCGTTCTCTCCGGCGGCCATGCCCTGCTCGTCGGCGTTCCCGGTCTTGCCAAGACGAAGCTCGTCGCCACGCTCGGCACGGTGCTTGGCCTTGATTCCAGCCGCGTGCAATTCACGCCCGACCTGATGCCCTCCGACATCCTCGGCTCCGAAGTCATGGACCAGGATGCGGCCGGCCACCGCTCGTTCCGCTTCATCCCCGGCCCGATCTTCACGCAATTGCTGATGGCCGACGAGATCAACCGCGCCTCGCCGCGGACGCAATCGGCGCTGCTGCAGGCAATGCAGGAGTATCACATCACCGTTGCGGGCGCGCGCAAGGATCTGCCCCAGCCTTTCCACGTGCTCGCCACCCAGAACCCGCTGGAGCAGGAAGGCACCTATCCCCTGCCCGAGGCGCAGCTCGACCGCTTCCTGATGCAGGTGGACGTCGGCTATCCGGACCTTTCCGCCGAGCGGCAGATCCTGCTCGAAACCACAGGCGTCGGCGAAGCGACCGCCCACCCGGTCATCGATGCCGCGCGGCTTCAGCAGATCCAGGCCCTCATCCGCCAGATGCCGGTCGGCGAGAAGGTGGTCGATGCGATCCTGTCGCTGGTGCGCTCTGCCCGTCCGGGCAATGGCAACGCCGCGACCGACAAGAATGTCGCCTGGGGTCCGGGCCCCCGCGCCGGCCAGGCGCTGATGCTCTGCGCTCGCGCTCGCGCGCTCTATGATGGCCGCCTGGCGCCGTCGATCGACGACATCCTGGCGCTCGCCGAGCCCGTGCTTCAGCACCGCATGGCGCTGACCTTCGCTGCCCGTGCCGAAGGCATGACCGTGCGCGACGTCATCGCCGGCCTGGTGAAGCAGGCCAGAGGCTAGGGCATGGCCACCGTCGGGCACATAGTTTCGCGTACTCCCGCTGGTGAAGTGCTTTCGCGCGCCCAGCAGCGCGCCATGCTCGTTCCCGATTGCCTGGTCGAGGCACGGCGGATCGCCAACACGGTGATCTCCGGCTGGCATGGCCGGCGCAAGCGTGGGATCGGCGAGAATTTCTGGCAGTTCCGGCCCTATAGCGACGGCGAAAGCATGTCGCGCATCGACTGGCGCCGCTCGGCCCGCGACGACCACACCTATGTCCGCGACCGCGAATGGGAGGCCGCGCATACGATCTGGCTGTGGGCGGATCTTTCCCCTTCGATGATGTACAAGTCGAAGCTCGGCGCCGTCTCCAAGGAAAGCCGCGCGCTGGTCCTGATGCTGGCGCTCGCGGAGATCCTCGCGCGCTCCGGCGAACGCATCGGTTGCCCCGGCATCATGGAGCCGATCTCAGCTCGCAACGCCGCCGAAAGGCTGGCGACCGCGATCATGCTGAGCCCGCTCGCGGAAGGCATCCCCAATACCGGGATGATCCGCAACGCCAGCGATCTCGTGCTGATCGGCGATTTTCTCGATCCGGCGGAAAAGATCATGGACCGCCTCGGCCCGCTGGCACGGCGGGGGCTGCGCGGCCATGTGGTCGAGATCGCCGACCCGGCCGAAGAGGTGTTTCCCTATAGCGGCCGCACCGAGTTCACCGACCCGGAGACCGGCGAGAAGCTGACGGCCGGCCGCGCCGAAGTGTTGCGCGAGGACTATCAGCGTGCCTATGTCAGCCGGCGCGACGGCCTGGGCGTGACGCTCCGTCATCTCGGCTGGACCTTCATCCCGCACAGAACCGACCGGCCCGCCTCGGAGGCGCTCGTCGCCGTGCACACCTACCTCTCCGGCATGCCGGGACGCGCGACGCACGGGGGCCTGCTATGAGCGGCTTGCCCTTCCTCTTCACCAACCCCGCCATCCTCGCCGCCCTGGTCGCCCTGCCTGTCATCTGGTGGCTGCTGCGCATGACGCCGCCAAGGCCCGCGGCCGAAGTCTTCCCGCCGCTGCGCATCCTGGCCTCCGTGATGAAGCGCGAGGAAACCCCGGCGCAAAGCCCGTGGTGGCTGACGCTGCTGCGCATGCTGATGGCGGCCGCGCTGATCCTGGCGATCGCCGATCCGGTGTTCAACCCGCGACAGAACACGCTTTCCTCCGCCGGTCCGCTCGCACTCGTCATCGACAACAGCTGGGCGACGGTCTCCGATTGGGATCGGCGGGTCGAGGCCGCTAACGCCCTCATCGACGATGCGGAAGCCAAGGACCTGCCGGTTTCGATCGTCTTCACGACCGACCGGCAGCACGACGCGACACCGGCCTCGGCCACCACTGCGCGCGATCGTCTCGCCGCGGCGCAGCCGCAACCGCTGCCAGCCGTGCGCGACCAGGCGCTTGCCGCCATGAAAGCTGCCCTTTCGAATTCGCCGCCCGGCACGCTTGCCTTCCTCAGTGACGGGATCGAGACCGGGGGCGGCCAGACGATGCGGCAAGTGGCGGAGATCGGCGCCGCCAACGTTCGCCGGATCGAAGGCAATGCGGAAAGCGCCATCGCGCTGACGTCCGCGACCAACGAAAACGATGGTATGCGCGTCACGGCATCGCGGTTGCCGCTTGGCGAGCCACGGGCCTATTACGTTTTTGCCCGCGACGCGCGCGGCACCGCCATTGCCGAAGGCGAACTCCGCTTCGGTGCAGGCGCCACGACTGCGAACGCACTTCTGAAAGCTCCCTTCGAGCTGCGCAACGACTTCGCACGCCTGACGATCGAGGGCCAGGCGACGGCCGGCAGTATCCACCTGCTCGACGACGGCAACCGCCGCCGTCGCGTCGCGTTGCTGAGCGGCGAGGTCCACCAGTCGCAGCCGCTGCTCTCGCCGCTCTACTACATCAAGCGGGCGCTCGAACCGCATGCCGACTTGATCGAGCCGCGAGAGGAAGCGATCGGCAAAGCGATTGCCGAACTTCTCGCTCAAAATCCCTCGATCCTTGTCATGGCCGACGTCGGCCGGTTGCCGGACGAAAGCTATCCGCTGGTGACGCGCTGGCTGGAGAACGGCGGCATGCTCGTTCGCTTTGCCGGCCCGAGACTGGCCGGTGCGCCTGCCGATGACCCGCTGGTCCCCGTCGTGCTCAGGCAGGGCGAACGTTCCCTCGATGGCGCGCTCTCCTGGTCAGAGCCGCAGCCGCTTGCCGACTACCCGTCTTCCAGCCCCTTTGCCGGTCTCGAGCATCCGCGCGATGTGCTTGTCAAACGCCAGGTGCTGGCACAGCCGACACCAGACCTCGCCGAACGGACCTGGGCCAACCTCGCCGATGGCACGCCGCTGGTCACGACAGCCGAACGCGGACGCGGACGCATCGTGCTCTTCCATGTGAGCGCAGACCCGGGCTGGTCGAACCTGCCGATTTCAGGCTCCTTCGTCGATATGCTGCGCCGATCCATCCAGCTTTCGCGTGCCGGCGGCATCGCCGGCGACCAGGCGAGCAAGGCTGAGACCCTGCCGCCCTATCGCCTGGTAAGCGCCCGGGGCGAACTGACCACCGAGACCGGCAGCGCCCGGCCGCTCGAGATCGCCCCTGGCGTCGCCCCGACCGTCTCCGCAGACACACCACCCGGCCTCTACGGCTCGGAAGAGGGCTTCGTTGCCAACAATCTTCTTCCCGACGGCGGCAGCCTCGCTCCGATCAGGGGCAACCTCGTCAGCGAACGCGCGGAAGGGCTGGAAGGCGCGCGCCCCTTCTCTATCCGGCCGTATCTCTTCGGGCTGGCGCTGATGCTCTTCCTCATGGACACCTTGATCGTGCTTTACATGGCCGGCGGCCTTGCGGGATTGCGCGGCCGCGGAAGCCGTGGCGCCGCCACCGCAGCGGTGCTCGCCACGCTCGGCCTCGCAACGCTTGGCTTTGCGGCGCTGGCACCCACGATCGCGCACGCGCAGGATAGCCAGCCGAGCGACGAGCAGACGCTGCAACGCCTCGACACGACCCACCTCGCCTATGTCATCACCGGCGAGGCCGATGTTGACCGGCTGTCGGAACAGGGCCTCGTCGGCCTGAGCAACTACCTGACCTATCGCACGGCTCTCGAACCGGGCGCGCCCGTCGGCGTCGACCTCGAACAGGACGAGCTGGCCTTCTACCCGATCATCTACTGGCCGGTATCCGCGACGGCGCCGATGCCGAGCAGCAGGGTGATGAGCCGGATCGACGCCTATATGCGCAACGGCGGCACCGTTCTCTTCGACACGCGCGACCAGTTCTCCTCGCTCACGCCTTCGGCGGCAGGCGACAGCCCCAATGTGCAGCGCCTGCAGGAGATGCTGAACGGTCTCGACATTCCGCCCCTGGAACCGGTGCCCGCCGACCACGTCCTGACAAAGGCCTTCTACCTGCTTTCGAATTTTCCCGGCCGCTACACCGAGAGCCAGTTGTGGGTGGAAGCCGCCCCCAACGGCGCCGAGGAACAGAGCAACCGGCCGGTGCGCGGCGGCGACGGCGTCACGCCGATCATGATCACCGGCAACGATTTCGCCGGCGCCTGGGCCGTGGACGCCAACGGCGCGCCGCTCCTGCCGACGGTTCCGCCGGACGAAATGCAGCGCGAATATGCCTATCGGGCAGGCGTCAACATCATGATGTATATGCTGACCGGCAACTATAAGTCCGATCAGGTTCATGTGCCGGACCTCCTCCAGAGGCTTGGGCAGTGAGGGCCGATCGATGACTTATGGTTTTGCTCCGTTGCTTCCGCTGATGTTCTTCGTGCCGCTTCTGGTCGTCGCGGCACTGTTCATCGGCTATGGCCTGTGGCGAAAGATACGCGGCGCCTGGCTGCGCGCCCTCGCCTTGGCTGCACTCGCCCTGGCGATCGCCAACCCTTCCATCTTCGTCGAACTGCGCGATCCGCTTTCGACGATCGTCGCGATCGTCGTCGACCGCAGCCAGAGCCAGCAGAATGGCGACCGCACCGCGCAGACCGATCGTGCGGTCGAAGGCCTGAAGGCGCGGCTGGCCGGGATACCGCTGATCGAGCCCCGCATCGTCGAGGCCAAGTCCGATCCGGCGAGCGTCTCGCCGGCGACCAATCTGTTCTCCGCTCTCGCGACAGCGCTCGCCGACGTTCCGCCGGCGCGCATCGGCGGCGCGATCTTCGTGACCGACGGCCAGATCCATGACGTGCCCGACGTCAGCCGCAAGCTGGGATTCGACGCCCCGATTCATGGCCTCATCACCGGCAAGCCTGATGAATTCGACCGGCGTGTCGAGCTCATCAACCCGCCGCGCTTCGGCATCGTCGGCGAAGAGCAGAAGCTCTCGTTCCGGGTCGTCGACGACGGCGCCGCACCCGGCGGGACCGCGGAAGTCAGCATCCGCCTCAACGGCAACGAAATCGCCCGGGAAAGGGCCGAGCCGGGCACCGACGTTCCCTTCAGCTTCAAGGTTCCGCGCGGCGGCAACAACGTGCTTGAATTTGCGGTGGATGCGGTTCCCGGCGAAGTGACCACGGCCAACAACCGCGCGGTACACGTGCTCGACGGCATTCGCGAAAACCTCCGCGTGCTGCTCGTCTCCGGCGAACCCCACGCGGGCGAGCGCGCCTGGCGCAATCTTTTGAAATCCGACGCTGCGGTCGATCTGGTGCACTTCACCATTCTGCGTCCGCAGGAAAAGCAGGACGGCACCCCGATCAATGAGCTGTCGCTGATCGCCTTCCCGACGCGTGAGCTGTTCGTCGACAAGATCAACGAGTTCGACCTGATCATCCTCGACCGCTATCAGCATCGCGGCCTGCTGCCGATCCTCTACTATGACAACATCGCGCAGTATGTGGAGAACGGCGGCGCGCTTCTGATTGCCGCCGGGCCGGAACATGCCGGCGACGATTCGATCGCCGCAACGCCGCTCTCGGCCGTGCTTCCGGCCGCGCCCACGGGCGTCATGAACGAGAAGGCCTTCTTCCCCCGCCTGTCGGAGGAAGGGAAGAAACATCCGGTGACGCGCGGCCTTGAAGGCTCCGATAGCGAGCCGCCGCACTGGGGCCGCTGGTTCCGCACGGTCGATGTCAACAGGCCGCAGGGTAATACGGTGATGGAAGCGGCCGACGGCAAGCCGCTGCTCGTGCTCAATCGCGTCGGCAAGGGCCGCGTCGCCATGCTGCTCTCCGACCAGGGCTGGCTCTGGGCCCGCGGCTTCGAAGGCGGCGGCCCGCATGTCTCGCTCTATCGCCGCACCGCCCATTGGCTGATGCAGGAGCCGTCGCTCGAGGAAGAAGCCTTGACGGCACGCGCCCGGGGCCGGACGCTGGAAATCACCCGCCAGACGATCGATGGCGATCCTGGTCCCGTTTCTCTCGTTTCGCCGTCGGGCCAAAAGCAGGACGTGAAGCTGACCGAGCGCCAGCCGGGCCTCTACTCGGCAGAACTCGCCACGACCGAGACCGGCCTGTTCGAGATGACCAATGGCGAACTCACGGCCCTTGCCCATGTCGGCGATCCCAATGCGCCGGAGTTCAAGGCGGCGATTTCGACCGAGGACAAGCTGCGCCCCTGGGCGGAGAAGACCAAGGGGCTGGTGCGGCGTCTCGCAAGCGCCGACGGCCCGCTTGATCTGCCGACGGTGCTGCCGGTCAGAGGCTCGATTAGGTCGGCCGACGATCAGCGCCTCTCCATCCGCATGACCGACGAAACCGTATTGAAGGGCATCAACTCGTTGCCGTTGTTCACCGGGCTTCTCGGGCTTGCGGCACTGCTCTTCCTGATCTCCGCCACCTGGTATCGCGAGGGACGATGACCGGTCAGACCGTTGTCGTCAGCGACCTTCGCGACGCACCGCATTTCTTCGATACTGTGGCCGACCGTATCTGGCGCGCCTGGTGGGAGCCACAGGGCTTCCCGCTGAGCCATATCACCGGCCTGCTCGAAGAGAGTCTTGCCGATAGCGCAGAACCCCTTTGCCTGGTGGCCCACGCCGGAGATCGCTTCGTCGGCACCGCCTCGGTGATTGCCTCGGACCTTGAGGAGCGGCCGAACCTCACCCCTTGGGTGGCAGCCGTCTGGGTCGACCCGCCGTTCCGCGGCCTCGGCATCGGCGGCGATATCGTGCTGAAAGCCGCTTCTGCGGCGCTCGATACCGGGGCCGACACCGTGCATCTCTGCGCCCTTCCCGGCAAGCGGGCCTTCTACGAGCGCCTCGGCTGGCGGCTCGATGAAAAGGACGTGGGCGAGGATCGCCTCGACGTCTTCAGCATGCGCCGCACATGAGAGGTCTTCGATGTTCGAGGTAACGGACGCGCCCTCACCCGAGGCGCTGGAAACGATCGGCAATGGCCTGACGGCCTTCAATGCCGCCGATGTCGGCCCGTCGGAGCGGCGACCGCTCGCCGTTCTGGTCGGCGGTCCCGATGCGAAAGGGCAACGCGGTGGCCTGAACGGTTACACCGGCTGGGGTTGGCTCTTCGTGCAGTGGCTGTGGCTGCCGGAGGATCTTCGTGGCCAAGGCCTCGCCGGCAAGCTGCTTCAGGCAGCGGAGGATGAGGCTCGAAGCCGCGGCTGCCACAGTGCCTGGATTGATACCTTCAATCCGCAAGCCCGGCGCGCTTACGAACGCCAAGGTTACCAGGCCTTCGGTGAGCTGCCTGACTTCCCCATCGGCCGCACCCGGGTTTTCCTGAAGAAATCGCTCGCCGCCGGATAGTGTCCGCGTCAGACCGCAAGCGGCAGATCGAGCACCACGACCGGCACGACCGCATCGTCCCGCCAGCCGATGACACCAGCAAGGCCAGCATGCACGTCGTCCGCCATCGGCACGACGAGCACACGCGCGGGATCGACCGGCCCGGGAAACTCGAGCGCGCCGTAGCGGACCTTCTCGAAGCCGAGCGGCTGGTAGTAAGGCGGATCACCGACGAGGATCACCGCCTGCGACCCCTTCCGCCGTGCCGCTTCGACGGCGATGCGCACCAGTTCCCGACCGATGCCCTGGTTCTTGTGCGACGGCCGCACCGCGAGCGGCCCGAGCAGATGACCTTTGACCGAGCCGGCCATGACCGGCGTCATCCTGACCGAGGCGATCGTCTCGCCGTTGTCGGCGCAGATGAAGGACAGCGACCGATCATGCGGCCCCTGCTCGCGAATACGCGCGGCCGCCCGGGCGAACCGACCGGGGCCGAAGGCTTCTTCGTTGATGATTTCGATGGCTGCGTCATGGGACGCGTCTTCGGTCAGGTAGACGAGATCGTGCTTTTTCATGAGAACGGGAACCAAGCATGCGGACAGACATAGGGATGGCTTCGCCCGAATTAGGGCGTTGGCAGCATCAGCGTCGTCGCAGGTTTCCCGAGAACATCATCGGTGTGGTTTCTTCCAACACGAAAAAAGTCGTGAGATCGCCGATATCAGAAAAATGCCCGCTGTCAAAGCCTAAAACGCACTGTTCCCAATTCGCTACCTATCGGACGCCGCTGGAAGCGCTATCTATGAGGGCAAGGATCACGAAGGAGATTTCAGGATGGGCAGGTTGGTGGACGGCGTCTGGCAGGACGTTTGGTACGATACCGTGGCAACGAACGGCCATTTCAAGCGTAGCGCTTCGCAGTTCCGCAACTGGGTGACGGCAGACGGATCGGCCGGCCCGAGCGGTGACGCCGGCTTCAAGGCGGAGCCCGGTCGCTATCATCTCTATGTTTCGCTCGCCTGTCCCTGGGCGCACCGCACGCTGATCTTTCGCAAGCTGAAGAAGCTCGAGGACCTCATCTCCGTTTCGGTCGTCGATCCGCTGATGCTCGCCCAGGGCTGGGAATTCAAGGAAGGCGGTATCGGCACGAGCGACCACCTCTTCGGATCGAAGGCGCTGTGGCAGATCTATACCCGCGCCGATGCCCACTACTCCGGCCGCGTGACCGTGCCGGTTCTCTGGGACAAGCAGCAAAACACCATCGTCTCGAATGAATCCTCCGAGATCATCCGGATGTTCAATTCCGCCTTCGATGGCCTGACCGGCTCGAGGCTCGACTTCTACCCGGAAGAACTGCGCGGCGAGATCGATGCGATGAACACGGACGTCTACAACGACGTCAACAACGGCGTCTACAAGGCGGGCTTCGCCACGACGCAGGCCGCCTATGAAGAGAGCGTCACCGCGCTCTTCGCCCGCCTCGACAAGCTGGAAGAACGCCTTGCATCGCACCGCTACCTGATCGGCAACCACCTCAGCGAGGCCGACTGGCGCCTGTTCACGACGCTGGTGCGCTTCGACCCGGTCTATGTCGGCCACTTCAAGTGCAACATTCGCCGGATCGCCGACTATCCGAACCTTCAGGGTTACCTCCGGGAACTCTACCAGGTGCCGGGCGTGGCCGAGACGGTCGACATGCGCCACATCAAGGAGCACTACTACCGCAGCCACACGACCATCAACCCGACCGGCGTCGTGCCGGTGGGTCCGGTGCTTAACCTTTCCTCCCCGCACGGACGTGAGCGGCTGTAGACCGATCGTTCGAGCGGACCGATCGCCTCTACCAGTAAAGGTCGAAAGCAGCGCTGCCGGCGAGTTCCGCAAGCCGGCGGCGCGTCGCCGGCGTGGTCTCCTCCGGCAGCGCATCGAGCGCGAAGAAACCGCTCGCGGCAATCTCCAGGTCCGGCGCCTTCGGCGCAGTCTGCCTGACGCCGGTGCAGCGATAGAAGACGACATGGTCACGGCGACTCGTGCGCCTGTTGTAATAGACCTGGACCAGCACCGGCGGCGTCGTCACCTCCAGGTTCCCCTCTTCGCGCAGCTCCCGCAGCAGCCCGTCGATCGAGGCTTCGTCGCGATCGAGCCCGCCCCCCGGCAGGTGCCAGCCCGGCAGATAGGAATGGCGCACCAGAAAGACCCGGCCCTCGTCATCGAAACAGGCAGCGCGCACGCCGATCGTCATGCCGCGCGCAAGTGCGAAATAGCCATGCGCGAGCCGCATCAGGAGCCGGAGATACCAGCGCCGCATCTCCGGTGGCCGTTCGTCGCTCAGTCGTCTCATCCTTCTCAATTTTCGGCCACACGCGATTCATCGGGCGACCTGATTCCCCTCGACCGGAATATGCGCTAGACGGGGGCGATGTTCAAACTTGCCCATATCTCCGATGTCCATCTCGGCCCCCTGCCCGAATTGTCCCTGCGGGAGCTCGCGTCGAAGCGCATCACCGGTTTCGTCAACTGGCACCGCAACCGCAGCCGGAATCTCTTTACCGGCATGCTCGACACCCTGCTGGCCGATATCGAGAAGAAGGATCCCGACCATCTGGCGATCACCGGCGACCTCGTGAACCTGGCGTCTTCGCTGGAGATCAAGGCCGTGACCGAATGGCTGGAGGATGCCGGCAAGCCGGAGAACATTTCCGTCGTGCCCGGCAACCACGACGCCTATGTGCCGGGCGCTTACGAGAAAACCACCCGTGCCTGGTACCCCTATATGCGGGGCGACGATGCGCCCGCCCATTGGCACGACCGGTACCATTGCTTTCCCTATATGCGGGTGCGAGGGCCCGTCGCACTGATCGGCTGTTCGACCGCCGTCGCGACGCCCCCTTTTGCGGCAAGCGGCTATTTCGGCCAGCGGCAGGCGCGCGCGACCGTCAACATGCTCAGGGCCGCCGGCGAGGCCGGCCTCTTTCGCATCGTCATGATCCACCACCCGCCGATCCGCGGTGCGACCTCGATGCACAAGCGCATGATCGGCATTCGCCGCTTTGCCGCGACGATTTCGTCGGGCGGCGCGGAACTGGTCATTCACGGCCACACCCATCTCAACACCGTCTATTGGCTCAAAGGGCCAGAGGCTCCCGTCCCGGTCGTCGGCATCGCCTCCGCTTCACAGGCACCCGACGGCCACAAGCCGCCAGCCGCCTACAACCTGTTCACCGTCGTCGGCGAGCCTGGAAACTGGCACCTCACGCGCGAGCGCTACGCGCTGAACAGCGACGCGACCACGCTGACGCTCGCCGAAACGACGCGTTTCTGAAGCCGTCAGGCGGATCCGCTTCGCAGAATATTCATCGTCCGGCGAATAAATTCCCGTATTCATGCGTCATATGCCGGTCGCGCACCGCTCGCCGGTGGCGTCCCCTGTCTTCTGGCATCTTCGTGGGTGAATTGGCCGACGGCGGTTCACCTCCCTTTCGGGGGCGTCAAGGACATGCGATCAATTTGAAACGATGCGCTGACTTTCGAGGGCATGCGCGAGGAACGGGAGATGGCATGATGTACCGGAAGAGCCTGCTTGGTGCCATGATTGTGGCCGGCGCAACCAGCTTCATGGCGCAGGCCGTGATGGCCGCCGGCGAAGACACCAGCGAACCGCCCAAGAAAACCAAGACGACCAGCGAATGCACGGATGGCAAGGTGTGGGACGCAAAGAAGAATGCCTGCGTCAACGCCAAGAAAAGCGACCTCAGCGACGATATCCTGTTCCAGGCCGCCCGCGAACTCGCCTATGCCGGCCAGTATGAAAATTCCATCAAGGTGCTCGGCGCGGTCAAGGACCAGAAGAGCGCCCGCGTGCTCAACTATCTCGGCTATGCCAACCGCAAGGCCGGCCGCATGGAACTCGGCATGCAATACTACAAACGTGCGCTCCAGGCTGACGAGAACTACATTCTCGCCCGCTCCTACATGGGCCAGGCGCTGATCGATCAGGGACGCGTCGAGGAAGCCCGCGTGCAACTCGTCGAGATCCGCGATCGCGGCGGCGAAAACACCTGGGCCTACCGCGCCCTGCTACAGTCGCTAGGCGGCATTCGCCAATACTGACCAACAGCAACCGAGGTGGCGCTGGGCGCCACCTCGGTTGCCAAGCGACGGATCGCCGTGCGTTCAGCCGAGCGTGCAAGCGGCGCTACCGCATTGGTTTCTAGCTCTTCCTTGCGCCTCCGCCCGCACCGCTCGCAATCGGCGCGCTCTCGTTCTTCTTCTCCGACCATTCCGGCGGCAGGCCAAGTGCGCCACTGGCGATGCCGCCGATACCGGATCCTTTTCCGAAAACGGCGCAATCCGGATCAGAGGGCTTGCCCGTCACCGCATAGGCGACGCCGTTCTTGACGTTCTTCATCGAAGGCAGTTTGAAATCGGATTTCATCGGATCACCCGATTTTTCCAGCAACGCGCTGAAATCGCCTGAAAAATCTCCGGCGAGTTCAAAAGCGTCGGCTGCCGTCGAGGCGCGGGAGCCATTGGTGAGGATGTTGGCGCCACGTGCCCAGGTCAGCCCGGCGATCTGCTTGCCCGTCGCATCGAAAGCCTCCGCCTCGACCGCGAGACTTCCGAGACCGATCGGAATGCGCGGAACCGGAACGGGAGAAACCGCCGAGGTGACGGTCGACACGCCCGCGACGACGGCATTTGTCGATTTGACCTTGCTGATCACCGAACGCACGGCCATATCCGCCGGCTTCGATATCGGCACGACATCGAATTGCGCACTCAATGCTTCGCAGAGCGAGCGGTCAATCGCTGTCGCCACCAGCTTCTTCTGCGGATCTCCAAGCTTGTCGAGATCGGCACTGGCCGCGAAGGTGGTCGGGATCACGTGCACCGTCTTCACGTTCTTGGTGGCGGCGGCATCGACCCGATATTTCGTCTTGGTCACCATCCCGTTGCTGGCGACGAAATCCTTGTAGGACGATAGCGATCCGGTTTCGATGACCTCAGCGCTCTGGCAAGCAGCGAGCCCCGCAAGCAGAGGAGCCAGGGCAACCGTGCGGATGGCCGCGGCGCCTCCCCGGACGCAGCCTCCGCCACGGCGCCTCCCGACAAACCAGGCAAAATTCATCCTATTCCGATGCTGTGCGTTCATTGGCGTGTCCCCGACATCGACCTGCAGTTGTGCGATGAGGTCCGGCCAGATTCGGGCCGAACTTTGACGCGATCTCCGGACGCCGCTGCAGTTTACGGTAACGAGGACCTCGGTTAACGGCCGCCGGCAAGCAAAAGCTTTTTGGGAAAAGACGCCAAGAAGCAGCAGAATTTGCTTTCCGTTCCGGCACTTCCCTTGCAGACTAAGGGGCAAATGTTTCATACAATCCGGCTCGTGCCCCGCACCGCGAATAAACGCACGATCCGGCACGTTTCATTTGGAAGAGCAATGCGTCCAGCGGCAGAAACGAAGGACTTCAGACGCGACTTGGTCAGCCTCCTGCCCAAATTGCGCCGGTTCGCGATGACGCTGACGCGCAATGCCAATGACGCCGACGATCTCGTTCAGGAAGCCTGCGAGCGCGCGATTACGCGCAGCCACCTCTGGAACGGAGAAGGCCGTCTGGAGAGCTGGATCTATGCGATGACGCGCAACCTCTGGGTCGACGAGATTCGCAAGCGCAAGGTCCGCGCCGGCAGCGGCACGGTCGATGCGCTTGGCCAGGACGAGCTCAACATCGAGCCTTCGGCCGAAAAAGCCGTCTACGCCAACCAGTTGCAGAAAATGATCCTGTCGATGCCCGAAGGGCTTGCGAGTGTGTTCCTGCTGGTCAACGTCGAAGGCCATAGCTATCGCGAGACGGCCGATATCCTCGGCATTCCGATCGGCACCGTCATGAGCAGGCTGTCGACCGCGCGCCTCAGGCTTGCGGCCTTGATCTCCGAGAATACCGAAAGGAGGGCCTGACCGTTGCAACAGACAAAGGGTCACGCACTCGAAGTTCGCCTATCTGCCTATATCGACGGCGAGGTCGGCGAAGCGGAACGAGCTGAACTCGAAGCGCTTCTCGCTCGCGACGACGACGCCAAGGCCTTGTTCGAAAAGCTGAAGGCCGGCAGCAGCTTCGGCGATACGGCTTTTGAGGATTTTCTGCACGATCCGGTGCCGCTGGCCCTGGTGCGGCAGATCAAGCAGGGTCCCGGTGTCAGCCCCAAGACCGAACGCGTGACGGCGACGGCCGCCAGCGTCCGAAATGTGCGTATCTGGCCGCGCGTGCTTGCCGCGTCGGTGGCGCTGATACTGCTCGGCGGTTCGGCCGGTTTCATCATCGGCGCGGCAAACAATGTGGGCGAACCGACCCAAGTGGCCGCCGCGCGCGGCTGGCTGGACGATATCGCCGACTATCACCGGGTCTATTCGCGCCAGAAGGAACATCTCGTCGAGGTTCCCGCCTCCGAGGCCGCCAAGATCGAGACCTGGCTTGCGTCCAGCGTCGGCGTTCCCTTCAAGATTCCGCAGCTCGGCGGCAAGGGCCTGACCTTCGAAGGCGCCCGCCTGCTGGTGGCCAACGGCAAACCCGTGGCACAGCTCGTCTACCGCAGCGCCGAGGGCGAGATCTTCGCGATCTGCTTCCTCAAGAACACGACCGGGCCGCAGTCGGACAATTTTGACGAAAGCATCCGCGACGATCTCGGCATGGTCTCCTGGCAGAGAGGCGGCGCCTCCTTCGTGCTCGTCGGCCCCTCCGCCCATGTGGGAATGCAGGATATCGCCGAGGCGGCCGCCGCGACGATCTGAAGCCATTTCTGGAAAAAACGGCGTCCCTTCAAGGCGCAAGCCACAATCGAATTCATGGCATGAAAAAGGCCGCACCGGCTTGCCGGTACGGCCTATTGTTTGCTCGCCTGGACGCGCCGGTCAGCCGCGCTTCATGTCCAGGACGCGGTTCGCCGCCGAGACGATCGCTTCGAGCGAGGCCGCGACGATGTTGGTGTTGATGCCGGCGCCGAACAGCTTTCCGCCCGGGTGCTCCATCTCGACATAGGCGATGGCCGCCGCGTTGGAGCCGTGCTGCAGCGAGTGCTCGGAGTAATCCGCTACCGAGAGATCGATGCCGAGATAGATCGACAGCGCATTGATGAATCCGTCGATCGGGCCGGTGCCCTTGCCTTCGATCCGCTTGATCTCGCCATTGTCGGTGATCTCGGCCGCAACCACGCGCACGCCCTTGTGTTCGCCCACCGGGTAGGTGTGGTGGTCGATGAACTTGATGCGCGCGCCCGGCTGCTCGACATAACGCTCGATGAAGCGTTCGTAGATGCGCTTCGAGGGCAGCTCCTTGCCTTCCTCGTCGGTGATGCGCTGAATGTCCTCACGGAACTCGACCTGGAGGTTGCGCGGCAGGTTGATGCCGTAATCCTCCTGCAGGATGTAGGCAATGCCGCCCTTGCCCGACTGCGAGTTGATGCGGATGATCGCCTCGTAGGAGCGGCCGACGTCGCGCGGGTCGATCGGCAGGTACGGCACTTCCCAGAGCGGCTTGTTGGCGCTCTTGATCGCCTTCATGCCCTTGTTGATCGCGTCCTGGTGCGAGCCGGAGAAGGCCGTATAGACCAGTTCGCCGACATAAGGATGGCGCTCCGGAATGACCATCTGGTTGGAGTATTCGTAGACTTCCTTGATGCGCTCGATATCGGAGCAGTCGAGCAGCGGGTCGACGCCTTGCGTGAACATGTTCAGCGCCAACGTGACGACGTCGACGTTGCCGGTCCGCTCGCCATTGCCGAACAGCGTGCCCTCGACGCGATCGGCGCCGGCCATCAGACCCAGTTCGGTGGCCGCGATGCCGGTGCCGCGGTCGTTATGCGGGTGCAACGAGATGATCAGGCTTTCGCGGTTGTCGAGGTTGCGGCACATCCACTCGATCTGGTCGGCATAGATGTTCGGCGTCGCCATCTCGACGGTCGACGGCAGGTTCAGGATCAGCTTGTTGTCGGGCGTCGGCTTGACGATTTCGGTGACCGCGTTGCAGATCTCCAGCGCCACTTCGAGCTCGGTGCCGGTGAAGCTCTCCGGCGAATATTCGAAGCGGTAGCCGCCGCCGGCCTTGGCCGCCATGTCGGTGATCATCTTGGCGGCATCGGTGGCGATCTTCTTGATGCCGGCGACGTCCTTGGCAAAGACCACACGGCGCTGCAATTCGCTGGTCGAATTGTAGAAGTGCACGATCGGCTTGTGGGCGCCTTCCAATGCTTCGAATGTGCGGGTGATCAGCTCGGGCCGGCACTGCACCAGCACCTGCAGCGACACGTCCTCGGCAACATTGCCCTCTTCGATGCACCAGCGGGCGAAGTCGAAGTCGGTCTGCGATGCCGAGGGGAAGCCGATCTCGATTTCCTTGAAGCCCATGTCGAGCAGCAACTGGAACATGCGGGCCTTGCGATCGTGGCCCATCGGGTCGATCAGCGACTGGTTGCCGTCGCGCAGGTCGACCGAGCACCAGATCGGCGCCTTGGTGATCGTCTTTGACGGCCAGGTACGGTCGGCAAGCGCAATCTGCGGATAGGGTTGATACTTCACCGCCGCGTCCGGCATGCCAATCTTAACGGGGTGCGATTTCTGGATCATTGCAGCTTCTCTTCATCACTGAGCGTCCTGGCCGCCTTGCCATAGCCGATCGGAGATCGGATTGCGATGGCTACTGCGCGATTCCTTAAATCGGAAAGCGATTTAAGGACAAATTATGCAGCAGACCTAAAGCGTTACAGCATCGCGTCGAACGCGCCTTTTCCTAAAACTCTTATGGATTCGAGGAGCATCTGCCGGCGTGGCTTTTCGGCCGCCGGGCGCTCCTCAGCGAACCCGGCAACCGCGAGTAAGGCCGAGAAGAAGAAGCGATGCGAAGGCGCGCAACGGCGCACGATTGTCATCGTGTCCGGCGGGGATCGATGCGATCCGATATGCGTCTGCCTTGGTCATGGTCAAAGCCTATACACGGCTTGCCGGACCGGAGCAAGCGTCGCAATGCGCGAAGGTCGCTGCAAAAGAAAAGGGCACCGCGCGATGTCGGTGCCCTCGATATCCATTCGACTGAAGCGAACTCAGATGTCCGCAGCCGAAGTGATGATGCGCGACACGAGACCATAGGCCTTGGCTTCTTCAGCCGAGAGCCAGTAGTCGCGGTCGGTGTCCTTGGCGATCTTCTCGACCGGCTGGCCGGTCGCATCGGAGAAGATCTTGTTCAGGCGCTCGTTCATCTTGATGATTTCGCGTGCCTGGATCTCGATGTCCGAAGCCATGCCACGGGTGCCGCCGGACGGTTGATGCAGCAGGAAGCGCGTGTTCGGCATGCAGATGCGGCGTTCCTTCGCGGCGCCGACATAGATCAGGGCGCCGGCGGAAGCGACCCAGCCGGTGCCGATGGTCCAGACCTTCGGCTTCACGAACTTGATCATGTCGTGGATGCTGTCACCCGACTCGACATGGCCGCCCGGCGAATTGACGAAGATGCGGATGTCTTCGTCGCTGGCCGCGGCAAGCGCCACGAGCTGCGAGCAGACCTTCTGCGCCAGTTCCTGGTTGATCGTGCCGTAGATGAAAATCGAACGCGACTTGAAAAGGTTCGCCTCCGTTTCCTTGCCGAGCGGCAATTCAATCTTCTTGTCGTCCTCGTCGTCGTTGTCGTTCATCCGTATTTCTCCGGCGTCTCATGAATTCACAGTCAAAATCAGATAATGCGACTCGGCCCCGAAAACAATGCAACAAACGGAAGGGGCAACATAGCGGCAGGGCGGACTATGCTTATGGTAAAAACTGCTTGCGCCAAATGCCGTATAGACAGGTCCGGAAAGGCCAATAAGATCAATCGCGTCGAACAATCGCAGGACGGGGCCATCCTCCCAGGCCCCGCCGATCCACGGGGACACGCATGAACAGACGCATCCTGATCGCTGCGGCGGCACTGGCGGCTTCGGCCGCGCCCGCCTTCGCCCATCTCAATCCGGCCGAACATGGCTCGCTTGCCGCCGGCTTCTCCCATCCGCTCTTCGGCGTCGACCATATCCTGGTCATGGTCGCCGTTGGCCTCTGGGCCGCCCAGATCGGCGGCCGCGCCTTGTGGGTCGTGCCCACCGCCTTCGTCGCCATGATGACGGCAGGCTTCGCGCTGGCGGTGGCCGGCGTCACGCTCCCCTTCGTCGAACCGGCAATTCTTGCTTCCGTGGTGGCGCTCGGCCTGCTCGTCGCCATGGCCGCGCGTCTCGACACGGCTGCGTCGGCAGCAATCGTCGGCGTTTTCGCCCTCTTCCATGGGCATGCGCATGGCGGCGAACTCGGCAGCGCCGGGGCGCTCGCCTTCTCGGCCGGTTTCATCGCCGCCACTGCGGCTCTTCACGGGGCGGGCATCGGCCTCGGTATCGCCCTGCAGCGCCTCTCCGGCGGCGGCCTGCTGGCCCGCATCCTCGGCGGCCTCACCGCCCTTGCCGGCGCCGCCCTGATCTTCGGCTGATCTAAATCACCCGGAGAAAAGCAAATGGCGGGCCGAGCCCGCCATTTTCGTTTAGCCGCGACCGCGATAGGTCGGCACGCCCTGGTCGGGCAGCCACAAACCCTCCGGCGGCTTGCCGGTCTGCCAGAAGACGTCGATCGGGATGCCGCCGCGCGGATACCAATAGGCGCCAATGCGAAGCCAGCGCGGCGAAAGCAGCGAAACCAGCCGGCTGGCGATCTCGATCGTGCAATCCTCGTGGAAAGCGCCGTGGTTACGGAAGGAATGCAGGAACAGCTTCAGCGACTTCGATTCCACCAGCCACTCGTCCGGCACATAGTCGATGACGATATGGGCGAAATCCGGCTGGCCGGTCATCGGGCAGAGCGAGGTGAATTCCGGCGCGGTGAAGCGCACCAGATAATCCTTGCCCCGGTTGCCGCTCGGCACCCGCTCCAGCACAGCCTCTTCCGGGCTTTGCGGTAGATCGACCTTCGCGCCCAGTTGCGAAAGGCCGGATACGTCGGTCTTGCTCATTTGCCTGTTGCTCCGTGAGAACATTTGCGCATCAGCGCGATCGGCTCTGGCTCGCACCACACCGACCCGCCTCGCTTGCGGCCCTTAAATCAGAACTGCCTTAAGAAGGAAACCTTCTTGCGGTTCAAGAGAAATATGGCCGTTTGTGCTTTCAGTGGCGCGCCGACGTCGTCTTGACGCGCACGCCGTGCGCCTTTTCACCTTCCGGCTCCACATGGATCGCGATCCTGGCGCCCGGATGCACGGCGCGGATCGCATCCTCGATCCGGTCGCAGATATCATGCGCCTCGCCGACCGGCATAGCCTCCGGCACGACCATGTGGAAATCCACGAAGATCGCAGGGCCGGCCTGGCGGGTCTTGAGGTCATGCACGCCGAGCGATCCCTTGGCATTGGCCGCGATCGCCTGCTTGATCGCCTCTTCCTCTTCACCCGAAACCGCCCGGTCCATCAAGCCGTCGATCGAACGGGAGATGACCTTCCAGCCCTGAAACAGGATATTGCAGGCAACGACAACTGCCAGCAGCGGGTCGAGGATCGCGTAGCCGGTGGCGATGGCGAGAACAAGGCCGACGAGCACGCCGGCCGAAGTCACCACATCGGAAAGGATATGGTGACCGTCGGCGCTGAGCGCGGGAGAGCGATGGCGCGCGCCGGCGCGGATCAGCACATAGGCCCAGACGGCGTTGATGACGCCGGCGACGAAGTTGATCGCAAGCCCGAGCACAGGAGCCTCGAGCAGCACCGGCGACAGGATCGCCGGCACCGCCTCCCAGACGATGAGCAGTGCCGCGACGACGATCAGCACGCCTTCGATGACGGCCGAAAAATACTCCGCCTTGTGGTGGCCGAAGGGATGCCCCGCATCGGCGGGCTTTGCCGCATAGCCGATCATCGCATAGGCGATCACCGCCGCGATCACGTTGACCGTCGACTCCAGCCCATCGGACAGAAGCGCGATCGAGCCGGTCAGCCACCAGGCGAGCAGCTTCAGGCCGAGCACGGCGAGCGAGAGTGGTATGCCCCAGAAGGCCAGTCGGAGCACGGTACGGTTTTCAGTTCCGGTCGTCATTGTCATTCCTCGTGCAGATGCAAACGAGTTGCAAACGCAAGCCCATTCAAACGCAAAACCGCCCGCGCGAATTTTCGCGCAGGCGGTTGATGGACAAGCATATGGTGGATTAAACGCCGCTTGTCAAAGATTGGTTCGGCTGGATCCGGTTTCTCCGCAGGGAATGGCCTCGAAGGCCAGCAGCTCGGCGTTGATTTCATCGCCGTCGGCAGCCTTGCCGCCCCGGCCAATGAAGAAAAACACGACCGCTGCGGTCGCCACCGTGATGCCGGTCAGCAGCCAAAGCAGGGCACTGAACGCGTCGCCGTAGGCTTGCAGGAGCACGGCATGCGATGTCTGGGGTGCGAGCAATGCTGCGTCCGCGAGGTTGCCGGTCACGACGCGCTGTGCCATCGCAGCAGCGGTCACGCCTGCTTCCGCACCCAGGTTCGAAGCCGTGAGCGCGGAGAGAAGCGCGGTCACGATCGCGAGCGCCACCCCCTCGCCTGCCACGCGCGTGGTACTGAATATTCCCGTTGCCATGCCCGCGCGCTCCTTCGGCACCACACTCACCGCAAGCCCGTCCATCAGCCCCCAGGGCAGGCTGATACCAAGACCGATCAACAGCAGAGGGGCCAGCAGCATGGCCGGCTCGGAGCCCACCGGAATCCGACCGAGCCAGAAGAGCCCCGCCGCCGAGAGCAGCAAGCCCACGCCGCAGATCGCCGCCGGCGTGAACCAACGCGTCAAAAGGCCCGCGGCAACCGGCAGGACTAGAAGCGGCGCCGACATGGTGATCATCATTTGGCCCCCGGCAACCGCGCTCATCCCCTCTATGCCGATGAAACGCACGGGAAGCAGGATGAGCAGCACCACGAACCCATAGGCAGGCGCGGCCGCAAGCAGTTGCACGCCGACGAAGCGCGGATAGCGAAAGAGCGTCAGATCCAGCATTGGCCGCGCGACCGAACGTTCGATCCGCCAGAAGGCCAGAAAGAGGAACGCGGAGGCCGCGAGCATGGCGATCACGAGCAGATCACTCCAGCCACTTTCCGGGGCCTGCAGGATGCCGAAGGTGAGCGCGGTCAACGCCGCGGTGAAACTCGCGGCTCCCTTCCAGTCCAGGCCTGTTGCATCCGGATCGCGCGTCTCTCGCATGAAGACCGCGCCGAGCGCCAGCGCCAGGCCCGCGAGAACAACGACGAGCACGAAGATCGCGGGCCACCCGAAGGCCTCGATCATGAGGCCTGAGGCGATTGGCCCGAAGGCCAGGCCGATGCCGAAGCTGGCACCGACGAGGCTGAAGGCTCTCAGCCGCTCGTTTTCTTCGAATTCCTGGGCAAGCGAGGCCATGCCGCCGGAGAATGCGGCGGCCGCCCCGACCCCTTGGAGCGCACGCAACACATCGAACCAGACGATATTGCCGGCGAATGCCAGAGCAGCCGAGAACAAGAGGAAGGCGGCAAGACCGCCGAGAAAGACACGCTTGCGACCGAAACTGTCGGCAACTGCCCCTGCCGCCATCAGCGAACTGCCGAAGGTCAGCATGAAGGCATTGGTGACCCAATTAAGTGTGATCGGATCGGCGCCGAGGCTGCGGCTGATCGCCGGCAGCGCCACCGCCGGTCCGGTGAAAGTAAGTGGCATCGCCGCGGCGGCGCAACAAACCGCTGGGAGCACGAACCAGCGCCTGCGTGTGTTTCGAATATCTTCTCTCATGCCTCATTCCATCCGTTCGAGCAAAGGAGATACCCGCGCAGGCTCCGTGGAACCTCCGCCCAGAGGTCCGCAACTCCCGGGTATCCGTTGACGAATGCAGGATAGTTTCGACATAATTGCATGAATACAGTGCCACTTGGCCATTCATACTGGAACATGACGCTCGAATGGAGAAGCAATGGATCGCTTGAGCGGATTGACGGCCTTCGTGCGCACTGCCGATCTCGGCAGCTTCGTTGCCGCCGGACGCGTGCTCGGACTGTCCGCCTCCGCGGTCGGCAAGGCCGTGACCAATCTCGAAAGAGAGCTCGGGGTGCGCCTGCTGCAGCGCTCGACGCGCAGTATCCGGCTGACCGAGGAAGGACGCCTCTTTCACGAGCGCTGCCGCCGCATCCTCGACGATCTCGACGACGCCGAGGCTTCATTGGCCGAGGCAGTGGCCGTTCCACGCGGACGGCTGCGTGTCAGCGTGCCGATCGTCAGCTACCATCTGCTGCTGCCGGTTCTGCCGGAATTCGTGCGACGTTATCCCGAGGTCGAGCTCGACCTCGACTTCAACGACCGCATCGTCGACCTGATCGACGAGGAAGTGGATGTTGCCATCCGCAGCGGCGTGCTGCCCGATTCCCGGCTGATGACCCGGGCGCTCAGGCCATTCCAGCTTCTGCTCTGCGCCGCCCCCGCCTATCTCGATCGGCACGGCACGCCTGAATGCCCGCGCGACCTCGATGGGCATCACGCGATCCGGTTCCGTTTCCCCAACAGCCGCAAGCTGCAGGAATGGCCGATCGTCATGCCCCCGGGCGGGCCCGACCCGCAGATCAGGACGGTGCTCACCTGCAACAACATGGAGGCGTTGAGCGGTTCTGTCCTCAGCGGGCTTGGCATCGGCTGCCTGCCGGATTTCCTCGCCCGCCAACCGCTCACCGATGGCCGCCTCCGCACAGTGCTCGATGCCTATCTCGACGCTCCCGGACAGTTCCACCTTCTCTGGCCGTCAAGCCGGCATCTGTCGCCAAAGGTGCGCGTTTTCGTCGATTTCCTGAGCGAGCGGCTTTTTTCCGATCGCTGCGAGCGCGTGCCGGCAATGCCTGCGGCACGGTGAAGACAAAAAGGTGCCGCCTCCAGCGCGGAAGCGGCACCTTGGGTTTCCTCTCCAGCATCGCCCGACTTCGGGAATGCTCAGGCGATCAGGCGGCCTTGACCTTTGCGCGCTTGGCAAGATGCGCCACCACGTTCTCGATCATCCGCATGCCGGCATCGCCACCGAGCGTCATGATCGATTCCGGGTGGAACTGCACTGCCGCCACCGGTTCCTTCGTGTGCTCGATCCCCATGATCGTGCCGTCTTCGCTTTCGGCGGTGATCATGAAATCACCGGGCAGACTCGACGGATCGGCGAAGATCGAGTGGTAACGACCGACCGTCACTTCCCTGCCGAGGCCGGAGAAGACGATGCCGGGTTCCAGCACGCGGATGCGCGACGGCTTGCCGTGCATCGGGATCGCGAGCTGGCGCAGGTCCCCGCCATAGGCTTCGGCCAGCGCCTGCAGGCCGAGGCAGACGCCGAAAATCGGCAGGTCGCGCGCCCGCGCCTTCTTGATCGTCGCCTTGCAATCGAAGTCTTTCGGATTGCCCGGTCCAGGCGAAAGTACGACGAGGTCCGGCTTGACGCGATCGAAGATCTCTTCGGCCACCGGCGTGCGCACCGTCGTCACGGTGGCCCCCGTCTGGCGGAAATAATTCGCGAGCGTATGAACGAAGCTGTCCTCGTGATCGACGAGCAGGATGTTGACGCCGGCGCCAACCGCGGCAACGTCGCGGCTTGCCTTGGCGCTGTTGGCGGATTTCGCGTCACGAATGGCTGCGATCATGGCGGAGGCCTTCAGTTCGGTTTCGGCTTCTTCTTCTTCCGGGTTTGAATCGTAGAGCAGCGTCGCCCCCGCCCTCACCTCGGCGATGCCATCCTTGATGCGGATCGTGCGCAGCGTCAGGCCCGTGTTCATGTCGCCGTTGAAGCCGACCATGCCGATGGCGCCACCATACCATGCACGCGGGCTTTTCTCATGGCTTTCGATGAAGCGCATCGCCCAGAGCTTCGGCGCGCCGGTGACCGTCACCGCCCAGGCATGGCTCAAGAAGCCGTCGAAGGCGTCCATGTCGTCGCGCAGGCGTCCTTCGATATGGTCGACCGTGTGGATCAGGCGCGAATACATCTCGATCTGGCGGCGGCCGATGACCTTGACGGAGCCCGGCACGCAGACACGGCTCTTGTCGTTACGGTCGACGTCCGAGCACATGGTGAGCTCGGATTCGTCCTTCTTGGAGTTCAGCAGCTTCAGGATCTGTTCGCTGTCGGCGATCGGGTCGTCGCCACGCTTGATCGTGCCGGAGATCGGGCAGGTTTCGATGCGACGACCGGAAACGCGCACGAACATTTCCGGCGATGCGCCGACGAGATATTCCTGGTTTCCGAGATTGATGAAGAAGGAATAGGGCGACGGATTGATCGCCTTCAGCCGGTTGGAGATCTCCGAAGGCTTGCTCTCGCAGCGCTCATAGAACTTCTGGCCGGGCACCACTTCAAAGAGGTCGCCGCGGCGGAAGCTCTCCTTCGCCTTGACGACGAGCTCGGCGTATTCGCCCGGACGATGGTCGCCATGCGGCGGGATAGTGTCGACCGTCTGGAACCGTTCCGGCGCAATCTCGTCCGCCTTGCCTTCGGTGGTGCGGCCATCCTTGGCGAAGTCGTAGCCGTCGATCCAGGCCTTGGCGGCATAGTGGTCGACGACCAGGATCTCGTCCGGCAGGAACAGCACCATGTCGCGCTGGTCGTCCGGGCGCTTGAGCTTCAGCTCGATCGCATCGAACTGGAAGGCGAGATCGTAGCCGAAGGCGCCATAGAGGCCGAGGCTCGCATCCTCGGCCGAATGGAAAAGATTGGTGACGGCGCGAAGCACGCTGAACACCGTCGGTATCTTCGAGCGCTCTTCCTCAGTGAAGACGCGATCCGGTTCGTTGATCGTGAGATCCAGACGACGGCTGGTCGAAGCGCCGAGTGTGATGTCGGAAACGGTCTTCAGATGCTCGGCGATGATCGACAGCAGCACCTCGCCACGGCCGTTATAGGCTTCGATCCAGAGCGAGCGGCCGAAAGAGGAGATGCCGAGCGGAGGGTCGACGACCGCTGTGTCCCAGCGGGTGTAGCGGCCGGGATATTCATAGTTGGAAGAAAACACCGCGCCGCGGCGTTCATCGAGCTTGTCCACATAGCTCGCGATCGCCTGGCCATAGGAAGCTTCGCGCCGCCTGCGCGTCACCACGATGCCGCCCTTGGTGGTGTAGCTCTCCGCTCCGTCTTCGAGAATTACCGTTGCCATTCGCCTCGCTCCGTAAAAGCCCGGTCCTTGAGCGGCCCAAACATGAAAAAAGCCGCCTCGAAATCTCCGGGCGGCTTCATCTCTCAATCACGCATGACTGGTCAAGGCCGCCTCAGCGAGCCCACCACCAGATCGAAATGTTGCGTGCGTTTTCCATGGGCGAAAGTGTTAGCGTGGCTTTATGCCACGCGCAAGCGGGAAAGCGACGGCAACTGCGGTGGCTGCGGCAAAAAAAGAGGCGACCCTTGCGAGCCGCCCCGACTGGAGTTGATCCGATACTATCAGAACTTCGCCTTCGCCGTCACCAGGAAGGTGCGGCCGCGGCCCGTATCGATCGTGCTGCCGGCAATCGTGCTCGACGACGGCGTGTAGGTCTTGTCGAACAGGTTCGTCACTGTCGCCGTCACCTCGAAGCCATTCTCGAACTTGTAGTTCGCGAAGAGGTCGACGAGGCCGTAGCCCGGAACGTTCGGCGGCGTGCGGTTGATCTCGCCGACGAAGGCGTTCGATACGGCATAGAGCCGCGTGCCGACCGTCAGGCGCTGGTCTTCGAGGAAACGCGCACCGAGCGTTGCGCTGATGATGTTGTCAGGCAGGTAGCTCTGGACGCCGAAACCGTTGACCTGGGAAGGCAGATCGCTCTCGGTGTAGGTGTAGGCGAGATCGCCAAAGACATAGCCGGCATCGTAAGCCGCCTGCAGTTCGAAACCCTGCACCGTCGAAGTGCCCGGATTGTTGACGAAGAAGATCTGGCGACCGCCACCGAGGAGCGCTGCAGTGATGTAGTTGTCGATGCGGTTGTGGAAGTAGTTGGCCTTCAGGCGCAGGCTGTCGCTGGGATCGAGCAGTCCGTCGAACGTGAAGTTCGCACCGATTTCCCAGCCCTTCGAGATTTCAGGCTCGAGGAACGGGTTGGGGAAGAACATCTGGAAGCCGCCCGGGTGGGAGCCGCCGGCAAAGGTCTCGTTGACCGTCGGCGAACGCGAGGTCTCGGCATAGGTCACATAGGGCTGGAACCAGTCGGTGGGGTTCAGCGCGACCGTGACGCTTGGGTTGAGACGTCCGTCGGACTTGTCGACCGTGTACGGACCCGCCGGCAGGCCGATCGGGTTGCCGGCCGAGACGGCACCGGAGCCATCGAGGCTGAAGTGATCCCAACGCAGGCCGGCCGTCAGGTCGACGATGCCATAGGTGAAGGTGGTGTTGCTGAAGACACCGGTCGTGGCATTGGTGCCGCTGCCGTTGACGCCGCCGGACGGACGCGCAGCACTGTTGATGACGTCGTAGTCGTCGCGGAAATACTCGACGCCGTAGTTCGACCTGACCGATACATCGCCGAGATCGAACAGCGAGGTGTTCGAGATATCGAAGCCCTTGCCGGTATCGGTGATGCGACGGCCGGCCGCCGAGCCGCCACCGCGAACATCGGTGTCGTACTTCATCCTCAGCCGGTTCCAATAGGCATTGGCCTTGAAGTCGATGAGTTCGTTGTCCGGCGTGTAGGAATAGCTGGCCGAAATCGTCTCGTTCTTCACGTTCTGGAAGTAGGAGTTCGCGAAGAAGTCGTTGTCATAGGTGATGCCGGTGAGCTTGAAGGTGTGATCCTTGTCCGGCGTCACCTCGAACTTCAACAGGCCCGACAGCAGGTCTTCCTCGGTAAAGGGCACCTTTACGCCATTGCCGTTGTCGTAGTTGCCGGGGTCGGCCTTGCTGATACCGCCGAGCACCGAGAAGACGTCGTTGAAACGGTAGGCGCCGATCAGCGATTCCGACCAGCCGGCCTCGTTGCTGCCGTAGGTGGCCGAAGCGATGCCGCCGTAGTTCTTGCCGTCCTGGATCAGGTCTTCGACGTCATAGGTCTTGAAATTGACCGCACCGGCGAGTGCGCCACCGCCAACACCGGTAACGGCGCCACGGGTCACGTCGATCTCGGACAGGAATGCCGGATCGAAATAGGCAAATCCCTGGGCTTCATGGCCGGTGAAACGGAAATTCTGGCGCACACCGTCGATCATCATGTTGACGCGGCCGGAGCCCTCGAAGCCGCGGATGTTCACGGCGACGCCCGGGTTTTGCGGGTTGTTCGCGGTCGAAGTACCGGGAACGCCGCGCAGCAGGTCATCGGTCTCGAGACCGGATTGCAGGTCGATCTGGTCGGAGGTGACGACGCTGACCGGGCCGGCCTTGGTATAGGGGTCAGCGGTGCGCGAGCCCTTGGCAACGATCGGCGACAGGTAGGTTTCGCCCTTCTTGGTCTCCTCGGCCTTTTTCTCTTCCGGCTTTACCTGGGTTGTCGCGCTCTGGGCGAAGGCGACGGTGGCGACTGAAATTGCAAGAGTTGTCGTGCAAGCCAAGAGGGCCTGGCGACGATGCCGGGTGAGCATGGACCAATCCTTTGAGGTTCGAGGCCGGGCTTGCTGTTGAGCGGCAAACTCAAGGGGCTGGCTGGGCGTTCTGGGCGTTGCGACATGTCGTCGCCTCATTCATGCCGCATAAAAAACATGAGTATCTTTGTCAACATACAAAGATCCTCCCCACAATTTGTGGGGGTTGTGGCAATTCGAGGCGTTGCCGAACTGCAACGCTTTTGCCGAAGAGCTGGAGCGGATGAGGAAACGTGCCTGCGCCGTTCCGCCCGCATCCCGCTCTAATTCATTGGAATCGGTGACGTTTATGATTGCGGTCGACCCGCCCAAATCATCGTGATCTCATGAAACCAGATCCGGTTCCGCGCGTTCCCTCCGCTCAAAGCCCGCTGTGCGGGCAGCAAGAAAGGAACTGGATGCGTCGCTCTTTCCCCTTGATCCTGCTGTCATTCCTGATCCTGACGGGCGCCAGCCTGCCGAAATACGGCCCCATCCCCGCAAAAAGGCCGGCGACAGATGCGGGGACGGAGGAGGCTGTTCCAACGCCCGACAAGAAGCCGACGGACGATGCCAAGGGCGCAACGACGCAACAGCCGCCGGCGGGCAAGGACGGACGAGCCGTCCCCCAGCCGAAGCCGACGGCTGGAGACGAGCAACCGCCAAAGGACGAGAAGCCGGTGGCGGACGAAAAGGACCAGCGCGCGGACGAGAAGAAGGATACCGAGCCCGCGCCGGCGCCAATCGTCTATCCACCGGTCGAAACGGAGAATGCAGCCGAATATGCGAAATGCCTGACCGACTTGAGGGCGGTCGGGGCGACGTTCGTCGAAGCCAAGCGCATCGACGACGGCAAGGGCTGCGGCATCGACAAACCGTTGGAGGTCACCAGCATTCTGCCGGACGTCAAGCTCTCACCCAAGGGATTGATGCGGTGCGAAACGGCGCTGGCGCTGGCACGCTGGACGAAGGAGACCGCCCAGCCGGCTGCCGAAGTCGCCTTCGCCAAGACCATCAAGATCAAGGCGCTGAACCAGGCATCGACCTATGTTTGTCGCCTGCGCAACAATGCGACGACAGGCAAGATCTCCGAACATGCCCACGGCAATGCCGTCGACATCGCGTCCTTCAGCTTGAGCGACGGGACGACGATCGCCATCCAGCCGCGCGATGAGGACGGTACGATGGAAGGCGCGTTCCAGCGCGCGGTCACCGCCTCCGCCTGCCTGTATTTCAAGACCGTGCTCGATCCCGGCAGCGATGCCGCCCACGAAACCCACCTGCATCTCGACGTCATCAATCGCCGCAACGGCTATCGCTACTGCCGTTAGGCGAGGACCATTGGCGAGGGGCGTCGCGGCTCAGCCCTTGCCATATCCGAGGGCGACGAATTCACCCTCGAAGCGTCCGGCCACAGCGTCGCCGTCGAGGAGGTCGGCAACGACCACGGCGCGCGCCCTGCCCCGCCGTTCGAGCATCCGCAGAAAGCTCGACCATTGCGCGGCGTCCGCCAGCGACGAGCGGGCCGAAAAGGCGCCGGCGACGGGTTTCAGATAGTCCATCCGGTTGCTCTGGATCACCAGGCGGGCCGCCACGCCGCTGTTGCGCAACCGCACATGCAGGAGCGACCAGGCCGAAAGGATCGTGAGCGCCGATGCGCTGCCGCCGAACACCGTTTCGCGGTGGTTGATGTTGGGTGCCAAGGGAGCAGAGAGCCGAACATGGTCGTCGGTTATGTCGTCCACATGAACCTGCATCGCCGCCGAAAGCGGGATATGGGCGTGAAGATAGGCCTGCAAATCCTGAGGTGTCATCGATCGCGGTGTCCATGGTCTTTCTGCAGCGCTGCACGTCTTATGGGACGCGCGGTGTTCGCTTTCGATCAATGCACCAGACCCTATGTCCTGGCCAGAGCAGCAGGCCTGCGTCCTGTCGCCTCTTGCCAGCGCTCCATGGCCCGCAAAGATACCGGTTCGCCCGGCTTGCAGGAACGGGCCCCGGCCCCCAAAATACAAGCGCGAGGAAATCCACCCGTTTTGCGCCCAGGCTCAAGGAAATTTGTCATGGCATTGACGATGTACCACCTCTCCATTCCCGCCCTCATTCGCGGGCTCGGTGTCCTCACCAAACTGCTCGACAAGGCGGAGGCTTTCGCGCGCGACAACGGCATCTCCTCCGACGACCTCGTCAATGCCCGGCTTGCGCCGGACATGTTGACGCTGGCCGGCCAGGTGCAGCGCGTCAGCGATACGAGCAAGGGCCTCGTCGGCCGCCTGACCTCGATCGAGGTGCCCCGTTTCCCGGACGAGGAAAAGACCCTGGACGAACTGCGGCAGCGCATCGCCAACACCGTTGCCTTCCTCGAAACGGTCCGTCCGGTCGATCTGGAGGACAGCGCCAGCCGCGAGGTCGTCCTCAACTTCCCGACGCTGAAAGTGACGCTCACGGGTGAAGAGTATCTGTTGAGGTTTGTGTTGCCGAACTTCTATTTCCACCTGACGACGGCCTACGACATCCTGCGCCACAACGGCGTTCCGATCGGCAAGGGTGACTTCCTCAGCCTCGCGGCCTAGTTTCCGCTGCGGAAGCGAACAGAAAAGCAGACATGACAACGCCGCGCATCCACCGGATGCGCGGCGTTGTTTTCGTCAGGCTGCCGGCAAGCGCGCCTAGAACAGGCCTTCAATATAACCCTGCTCGTTCAGGAAGATCTTCTCCGACGACGGCACCTTGGGAAGGCCGGGCATGGTCATGATCTCGCCGGTGACGACGACGATGAAGCCGGCGCCGGCCGCAAGCCGCACCTCGCGGATCGGCACCGCATGGCCGGTCGGCGCGCCGCGCAGGTTCGGATCGGTCGAGAAGGAATATTGCGTCTTCGCCATGCAGATCGGCAAGTGGCCATAGCCCTGCTCCTCCCAAGTGCGCAACTGATCGCGCACCGTCTTGTCGGCGATCACCTCGCTCGCGTGGTAGATGTCCTTGGCGATCGTCTCGATCTTGTGGAAGAGCGACATGTCGTCGGGATAAAGCGGCGAGAACTGCGAATGGCCGGCTTCGGCCAATTCCGCAACCCTGCGCGCCAATTCCTCGATGCCAGCCGACCCTTGGGCCCAATGCCGGCAGAGCACCGCTTCGGCACCAAGCGTCGCGACATAGTCCTTGATCGCCTGGATCTCGGCCTCGGTATCGGAGGTGAAGTGGTTGATCGCGACGACGACGGGCACGCCGAATTTCTTGACGTTCTGCACGTGCCGCCCGAGATTGGCGCAGCCCCTGCGCAGCGCCTCCAGGTTTTCCTTGCCGAGATCGTCCTTCTTGACGCCGCCGTTCATCTTGATCGCCCGGACCGTCGCGACGATCACTGCGGCGTCTGGCTTCAATCCCGCCTTGCGGCACTTGATGTCGAAGAATTTCTCCGCGCCGAGATCGGCACCGAAACCGGCTTCGGTCACCACGTAGTCGGCGAGCTTCAGCGCCGTCGTCGTCGCGATCACCGAATTGCAGCCATGGGCAATGTTGGCGAAGGGACCGCCGTGCACGAAGGCGGGATTGTTTTCGAGCGTCTGCACCAGGTTCGGCTGCATCGCGTCCTTGAGCAGCACCGTCATCGCGCCATCGGCCTTGATGTCACGGGCAAAGACCGGGCTCTTGTCGCGGCGATAGCCGATGATGATATTGCCGAGCCGTTGTTCGAGATCCTTAAGATCGGTCGCCAGGCAAAGGATCGCCATCACCTCGGAGGCGACGGTAATGTCGAAGCCGGTCTCGCGCGGATAGCCGTTGGCGACGCCGCCGAGCGAGCCGACGATGTGACGCAGCGCCCGGTCGTTCATGTCCATGACCCGCCGCCAGGCGATGCGGCGGACGTCGATATTCTGCTCATTGCTCCAATAGATGTGGTTGTCGATCAACGCGGCGAGCAGATTGTGGGCCGACGTGATCGCATGGAAATCGCCGGTGAAGTGCAGGTTTATGTCTTCCATCGGCACGACCTGGGAATACCCGCCGCCGGCGGCGCCGCCCTTGATGCCGAAACAGGGGCCGAGCGAAGCCTCGCGGATACAGACGATCGCCTTCTTGCCGATGCGGTTGAGGCCGTCGCCGAGACCCACCGTGGTCGTCGTCTTGCCTTCGCCGGCCGGCGTCGGGTTGATCGCGGTTACCAGGATCAGGCGGCCGTTCTTCTTGTCCTGTTGGCGCGCGATGAAATCGGCGCCGATCTTCGCCTTGTCGTGGCCATAGGGCAGCAGGTCTTCGGGTGGTATTCCGAGCGCCGCGCCGATCTCCAGGATCGGCTTCTTCCTGGCCGCGCGCGCGATTTCGATATCCGACTTCACCTCCGTCATGCCATGCTCCTCCCTGGTTCTTTTCTTGTTCGCTCCATTTCGGGCGCGTTATGAACGCATGCAAGGGCGGCCGTCGGCGACCGCCCTCTTTCGGGTTAGCGGGCGAGAATATCGCGCATTTCGACGATATTCGAGCGCACCCTCAGAATGTAGAAGCCCATGGTCGCCAGATGCGTCGGCATGATCCAACCGGCCTCCTCACCATTGGAGATGATGAACGGCTGAATGCGCAAAGCGGCACGCAACTGCTTGATCGTCTCGGCCCAGATCGGCGTCAGCCCGCGCTGGGCAACCACGTTTTCGAAATCGGCACCGGCCGCCGACAGGATGCCGTAGTAGCCATAGAGCTGACCATAGGAGAACCAGAACCGGTCGTCGGCGCGCGTGTCGAACCAGCCGCCATTGTGGTTTTCCGAACGCTCGCGAAGGATCGCCGAGGTGTTGCCGAGGTCGTTGGCGACACGATCGAGAAACTCGACGAGGTTGTCGGAACGGCCGTCGAAGATCGCTTCGCACTTGCTGAGCGAGGTATTGAAGGAGCGCAGGTCCTTCATTGCCGCACGGTAGAAGCTCGGCGTCGGCGTCTTCGGACCAAACGGGTTCAGGCCGAAATACCAGGTCTCCTCGTCGAACTGAACGTTGCCGCGCGCCCGCTGCAGGTCGTTGTTGATGCCGGAGGTACCGCGCACGCGGCCGAGCGAGTCGACCAGCTCGACCGAAGTACGGCGGATCGCCTGGTTGATGCCGCGCTGGAACGACGCCTTGTTGTCGAGCCAGGGCGTGTCATCCCAATCGAGCCCGAAGAAGCCGAGCTTGTAGAGCAGCATCGACGAGATCCAGGCATTCTCGTTGACATTGAAATCGATGAGGTCGGCGGTGAGATCGACGATTGCCGAGGTCTGGCAGACGGTGCCGGCCGGCAACTGCACGGCCGACAGCGCTTCCGGCGTCGATTCCTGCGGCTGCCCCGCAACACCCGCGAGATTGCTGGCGCCGCCCGTCGCCGACTGTCCTGTCGTCGCGCCGGGCCCGCTCATCGGCGAGCCGGCAGGGACCTTGCGTTCCGCCAGCTTGTAGCGGTCGACATAGTCCTCGTTGAAATTCGTCCAGGCCTGGGTCTGCCAGATGAAATAGCCATAGAACAGGATCAGGCCGAGCAGGATAATGCCGATCGGTCCCTTGATGATCCAGCTCCGCTGCCGATACCAGTCGCCGACCGCGATGAAGGGCCAGAGCAACCAGGCGACGGCGAGCCCGATGCCGCGGCCGATCGCGGTAAAGACACGCTGGAAAAACGCAACGATCGGGTCGAACATGTCCTATTCCTCTCTGAGGCCGTAAAGCTTGTGGCGGAAGGCCGCCTTGTCCTTGAGATATGAGCCCGTCAGCGTCGCCACAACATAGGCCTTGAAGCTCTCGCTATAGCGCTCATAGGCATCATAGAAGCCCTGCTTGTCGAAGACGAAGCGGGAGATGAAATCGCGAGGGACGAGCTGGGAAATCAGGCGGTTGACGAGCCATTGATCAGGATGGGTCGGGGCCGCGCGCACCAGCATGAAGCGGTTCGCCGGCGCGACATCCTGCATCTTGATCGTGCCGGTGGCAGCCACGGTGCGGATCATCTCCTGCAGGAACGGATAGGCTCCGTCCCTGGCGACGGCGGCCGCATTGCGGTGCATCCAGGTCTGCAGCCAGATCCGGTCGGCGTTGGCGAGATCGGCCGTCGGGTCGCTTTCGTTGATCAGGCCGCGCACGACCATGTCGGCGCGATGCTGGTAGAGGCCGGAGTCCTCGACCCAGGAGGCCTGCGGCAACTGCAGCCGTTTGGTCGAGGCGAGAAAATCGTAGATCCGGGCGTGGTCGTTGATGGCGATGTAGCTCACCTGCCAGGGCCGCGACCGACGGAAGCCGGGAACCGAGGGGTCGCAGATGACGGTGGTCGTCTTGTCGTCGAGGAAGACGTAGACGCCGCCGAAATGATTGGCCCAGAAGGCTTCGTGGCGGAAGACGAGCTGATCCGGCACCAGCGCGTTCTGGCGGATATCGCCGGTCAGCTTGGCGAGCTCGACCATGCGGTTCAGCATCTCGTCGTCGGCCCAGGCCGTCGGCACTTTCTTCAGCCGGTCGACCAGCCCGCGCAACTCGGCCGCCTTGCCGAGCATGTCTTCGGCCGAAAGCACCCGGAAACGCACCTCGTTGATCGACAGCAGATCATCGATGTCGTCGACGATCGAAACCGAATCCTCGATCTCGCCGTAGAGCGCATCCTTGATCGTCACCGCGTTGATCGCGCGGCTATTGGCGTTGAAGAATTCGTGCATCAGTGCCGCGGTGTTGGAAAAGCTGGTGTGAACAACCGGCAGTTCCGCCTGTTCCGGCGTCATGATGATGAAGCGGCGGTTGACGCGGTTCGGGTCGAGATAATCGCGATCGCCCAGTTCCTCGGCGATCTCGGGCGAAAACCCGGTCATGTCGATGCTGAAGGCCGTGAGCGCCGTCGGCCGCAGGCCGAATCCCTCGAGCGCCTTGTTGTAGCGCGCGATCAGATGCGGCTCGGAAATATCGAGCAGCCGCCCATAGATGAGTTCCGCTTCAAGCAGGCGTTTCATCGATCTGCTCTTCCCATCATCCCTGCCACCGGCCGTCGCGTTTCATCGCCTCGATCTCGCGGGTCGCCTTTTCGCGCTGGCGCTCGCGGCGGATGATGTCGGTGACGGCGGCATCGTCGGATTTATCGGTGTAGCGGAATTCGCTGTCGGCGTAGCGGTTGACCTCCTGCAGCACCATCTCGATGGTGATCGGACCGCGCAGCGCCTCGATCATCGCCTTCTTCTCATCGTAGCCCTTGTGCATGAACGAGCCGGCGTCCTTGAACCAATCGTCCGGCAGCTCGACATCCATGGCCCTGAGCTTGATCGCATCGGTGATGTTCTTGATCGCCCGGCCGGTAAAGCGGGGCTCCGCCTCCTTGATCATGTGCAGGTAGGCGCCGACATCGGCGAGCGAGGCGATCTTGCCCCTCTCCTTCTCGTAGCGCTCCCAGACGGCAACGAGACCATCCTCTTTCGGCCGTGCGTGCTCGGCGTAGGATTGCGACACGGCGCGCTTGATCTCCTGGCCCTCGAACAACTGGTGCTCGCCGAGCGGGATCTTGTGGTTCTTGCCGACGAGAAGCGCGAAGATGTCGATATAGTCGTCCTCCGTCTGCGGCCCGTCCACCAGCCAGCGGGCGCCGGCGCGCTGGCGCAGCGCATCGTCGACATTTTCCGGGTAGTTGGAGAACATGCCGAAGGTGCAATTGCCGCGCACCACCGTCGAGGCGCCGGCAAAGCTCTCCATCAGCACCGCCGTCACCTCGTGCTGGCCGGCCGAGGCGCGATCGTCGGAGCGCTTCGCCGCCACCTGGTCGACATCGTCGATCGTGCCGAAGCCGATCGCCCGCGGGTTCATGACGTTGTTGACGAACTCCTTGCAGTTCTGGCCGGATTTGCCCTGATAGGAGGAGATCTGGTCGACCCCGAAATTCTCATAGTGGAAGGCGTAGCCGGCAATCGCGCAATAATCGTTGAGCATGCCGGCGAGCATCTGGATCAGGATCGTCTTGCCGGTACCCGGCATGCCGTCGCCGATAAAGGTGAAGAGAAAGCCGCCGAGCTCGACGAAGGGGTTCATCTGCCGGTCGAAGTCATAGGCCATCAGCATCTTGGCAAGCTTCAGCGCCTGGTACTTGGCGATGTGGTTGCCGATGATCTCCTCCGGCTTCTTGAAGGTCATGACCAGGGGCTTGCGCTTCTGGCCGGGCGCGACGTCGAAACCGTTCAGCGTGAAATCGTCCTGGTCGAGCCGGATATGCACGGTCTCGAAGCTTTGCAGGCCGGTGAAGCGCGCCTTGCGCGCGATCAGCCCTTCGATCGCCACACGCGAGAACGTCCGCGTCCGGGCCGTCAGCGCCAGCTCGTCAGGTGCGCCGGCAATGCTGCGGTCAAGCGCCGCGACGAGACTCTTCAGCGCATCCTGCGGCGTATCGAACAGAAAGTCGGGCTCGACCGCATCGTCGACCGGCTCGCCCTCGCCGGCAAGCGTCGAGCCGAGATAGGCCGCCAGCGTGAACGCGGCGACGTAGGCCGAGGCCGAAAGCAGCGCCTTGAACTGGTTCGCCTCGTCTCCGGCAAGCGGCGAGGTGGCGTTCCTCGCCTGCAACTGTTCCAGGCTCGTCTGGCGCGCGAAGACGTCGGCGACGGCCAGCGCCACCTGGATGCCGCGGCGCGTGCGGTAAAGCACGGCGTGCTGGGCCGGCGAGAGCATCGGGTCGCCCTGGCGCACCGCCTGGATGGTCTTCGTCAGCTCCACCTCGCGCGTGCGGCGCTGGCCGCCGGTCGAAACCGTCGACACGAAGCGCCGGCCGGTACCGGCAAGCGACGTGCCGGCGGACCCATCCTCGCGCTCCAGGATGATGAGCTTGGTGACCAGCCCCTGCGCCACCGCCTGGTGCTTGGCGATGTCGTCCTCGTGCAGCGTCGTCAGCCCCGTATTGAGTGTCATCGTCAAACCTCGCTCACGACCTGATTGCCGGAAATGACGTGGACCTTGTAGTCGCCGAACACCTGTTCAGCCTCGCCGGCGGCATAGAGCGCCTGATAGGCATCATGCGGCACCAGCGCGTGCTTCTCGTAGGACGATACACCCATGCGCGTCGCTTCGAGGTTGGCGGTATCGATGTGGAATTCCTCCTGCGCCGGCGTCGTCGACCAGAAGCCGCGCTTGGCAGGCCGCTCCGCCTTCGAGAAGACTTCCTGCACCGTCCAGGTCAAAAGCCAGGCATTCTCCGTCTTGCGGACCTTGGAGAGAATGTCGTTGATGCGATCGTTGTTCTCGGTGATACCGGCCGAATAGAAGGGACCGAGCACGATGCGGCGAAGCTGCTTCGGGTGCAGTTCGTCGAAATCCTTGTCGAGATTGGTGGCGATTGTCACCGGCGTCAGCGAATAGCTGCTGTTCTTGGAGGCAAAGTCGTCGAAGCGGCTGGCGAGATCCGGATTGAGCAGGCCGCCCACCGGCAGCGGGATCTCGACTTGCGGGTTGAGCTTGCCATCCTCGGTCACGAGCATCTCGACGATCTTCTCGGACGAATCCTCGATCGTCGCCATGTAGACCATCGGCAAGGTGTTGGCGCCGTCGAAGGCACCCCAGCTCACCACGTAATAGGGCCGCATCGTCTTGGAATTGACGGCGACGCGGATGGTTTCCGGCAGGATGAAGGGTGAGAAGATTTCGCCCTTGCCGATCTGCTCGAGATAGAGCCGCTCGGCCATGCGCGTCTGCAGCGCCTCCGGAAAGGCCTTCTGCCTCAGGATGAAATCGACCATCTCGTCACGCAGCGCATCGGCCGAGGGAATGTCGGCCAGGCGCTTGGCCGCCGTCTGGCGGTCGTTCTCCAGTTCCAGCACGTTCTGGAAGATGGGAAAACCGCTTTCGGCGCGGGAAATCCGGAACTGGTCGACGAAGCCGATCCGGTTTTCCCAGCAGTCGATCGAGGCTTTCAGGCGCGCGAGATAGGGAATGATGACCTCGCCGACGACCGTGTTGCGGTAGAGCGGCGAGTTGCGGTCGCCGAGAAAAAGCTCGAGCCCGGCGAGCGCCGCGTGGATCGACGCGAAATATTGTGCGACAGCGGATGAAGCCGCGACCTTCATGCAAATCCCCGTGGCGCGTGCCAGGCAAACGCGGTTGCGATCATGCGCCTGCCGTTCACTGCTTCACGTAGTTGGCAGTGTTGTGTTTGTCCATCACCGCCTGGAAGCGGCGGGCAAAGGCATCGTCGGCGAGCTTCTTGCGGCGCTGGATATCCTGCGTCGAAAGCATGTTCTTTTCGTGCATTTCGAGGAGATCGCCGATATGGCGCTGCGCCGCGGCACCGATGCCGGCCATCGTTTCTTCGGCAGCCGTGTCGACCTGGCTGCCGAGCGTGTTGATCTTATGGGCGACGTCCTGCTGCGCAGCCGTCTTCAACGAGTCTTCCAGCGCCTTGTAGAGCACGATGCGCTGCTCGGTATCGATCGTCAGCTTGTTGATCAGCGTGTTCTGCGCGGCGATCTGGTTGTTGAGCGAATTGACGAAGGTCTGGAACATCGAGGTGTAGCGCTCGAGCGTCTGGCTCTCGGCCAGCAGTTCCTGCTCCTTGGCCTGCTTCTCGTTGTATTCGGTGGCAAGCGCGGAGCGTTCGCCTTCGAGCTCGGTGCGGACCTTCTGCTCCGTCGAAGCGGCAATGCGGTTCTCGATATCGAGCAGCAGCGGGTTCAGTTCCTCGATTCGCTTCTGCACGGCTTCGAGGTTCGCCATCGTGCCCTTGCGGCGCTCGATCACCTGGATGAGGCTCTGCTCCGAGGTCTTGTAGCGCTGGTCGAGGATCGACTTCTGCTCCTTGAGGATGCCGACGATCATGTCGGACTTCGACAGCAGCTCCTGCAGGTTGCCGGCGAGCGACATGTTGCGTACGCGGTCGGTGCGCATGCGCTGCATCTTCTGCTTGGAGAAGATGCCGATGAACTTCTCGTAGCCGGTATAGTTCTTCATGCTCTCGAATTCGGAGCCGAAGACGTTGGTCGCATCCTCAAGGCCGATGATCAGGTCGGCGATGTTGGCTTCCATCACCTTCTGCTGGTTGATCACGTCCTGGATGCGGGCGTTCTCGATGTCGAAGTTGACGTCGCCGAGCTTGGTCTCGGCCTTGGCGAATTGCTCCAGCACCACACCGGATTGCTCGAGCTTGCCGCGCATCTGTTCGACGACGCCTTTCGTCTTCTCGATCTCCGCATCAAAATTCTGAAGACTCGCCATGTCCTGCCCCCTCGATCTACCCCGGCGAAACGCGCCAGCCCGGCCGAATTATTCAGCCTTCGATTGCAGTTATATAAAGGGTGTTTGCGGGAAGAGAACAAGCCTTTCCCGCCGGCTTTTTTCGATCAGGCGTTGCAGCGAAGTGCTTGAGATATCGAAGGCATTGCCTATTTGGCGGCCGGCTGCGCCTTGAGATAGGCAATCACGTCGGCAATATCCTGAGGCTTCTTGAGACCAGGGAAACTCATCTTGGTGCCGCCGACCATCGCTTTGGGGCTCAGGAGATATTCGCTCAGCGTCGCCTCGTCCCAGACATGTCCCTCGGCGCCGAAAGCCTTCATCGCCTCAGAATAGCTGTAGCCGGAAACCGATGCCGCCGGCCGGCCGACGACCCCCATGAGGCTCGGCCCCACCCGATTGACCGGCTCGCTCGCCGTGTGACAGGTCGCGCATTTGCGAAACACCGCCGCGCCCGCGGTCGCATCGCCACCGGCCTCAGCGGCCGGCACTTCAAGACAGAGACAGAGCAGAAGGCCGGCAACCAGACGCGACATGGAAGACCTCATAGAGAGAAGACTGGGCCACAATGGCACCGTGAATGCGGCGATTCAACGTGCGACGGCGACCGCGTCTTAAAGGACGCGCGGCGCCGTCAGCCGCCGCACTCATTCGCACCGCATCAGGTCGTCCCAGTGACGTCGGCAATAGGAGACATATTTCTCGTTGCCGCCGACATCGACCTGGGCGCCTTCGCGGACAACCTTGCCTTGGCCATCGAGGCGCACGACCATGGTCGCCTTCCGGCCGCAATGGCAGATGGTGCGCACTTCGCGCAGCTCGTCGGCGATCGCCAGCAGCGCCATCGAGCCCGGAAACAGCTTGCCCTGAAAATCCGTGCGCAGGCCGTAGGCCATGACGGGAATGCCGATGCGGTCAGCGACGCGGGCGAGCTGCCAGACCTGCCCCTCGTTGAGGAACTGTGCCTCGTCGACGAACACGCAGGCGATCTCGCCGCCACCATCGGAATGGAGCGTTTCTATCAGCGTATAGAGGTCGTCGTCGCCATGGAACGGAATGGCGTCCGAGGCAAGACCGATGCGCGACGAGATGCGGCCCACCCCTGCCCGGTCGTCATGCGCGGCGATCAGCATCACCACGCGCATGCCGCGCTCCTGGTAGTTGTAGGAGGCCTGCAAGAGCATCGTGCTCTTGCCAGCGTTCATCGTCGCATAGCTGAAATAGAGTTTGGCCATCTTCACCGCGTCCGGTTTCCGTCTCCCGGGTAATGACGAGGCTTGTCCCGGAAGGCCAGAGCGTCTTTGCAGCACCCACAGTTTTTCGCCGGACCAGACCATTTCGTGGACATTGCGACATTCAGCGTCGCACCGTGCACCCCGTCAGCATATTGACGCAATACACTTCCTTCGACATCAAAGCGCTTGAATTCGCTATCCAATGGTGTTTGGCTAAAACAATAATCGAGGCAGGGGAACGACAATGAAAAAAGGACTCTCTCTCAAATTGATGCTGGCGGGCGCCGTTTCGGTCTTCGCCCTTACCGCTGGGCAGGCTGCAGCTGCCGAGCCGGAAAGCTGTGCAACCGTCCGTTTCTCCGACGTCGGATGGACGGACATCACTGCAACCACCGCGACGATCTCGACCGTCCTCAAGGGCCTCGGCTACCAGACCGACATCAAGGTTCTCTCGGTTCCGGTCACCTACACGTCGCTCAAGAACAAGGACATCGACGTCTTCCTCGGCAACTGGATGCCGACCCAGGAAAACGACGTGCGCCCCTATCTCGACGACAAGTCGGTCGAATCCTTCGGGCCGAACCTGGTCGGCGCCAAGTACACGCTGGCGACCAATGCCAAGGGTGCCGAACTCGGCATCAAGGATTTCAAGGATATCGCCGCCAAGAAGGACGCGCTTGATGGCAAGATCTATGGCATCGAGCCCGGCAATGACGGCAACCGCCTGATCATCGACATGGTCGACAAGGACACCTTTGGCCTGAAGGGCTTCGAGGTGGTCGAATCCTCCGAGCAGGGCATGCTCGCCCAGGTCGCGCGTGCCGAAAAGGACGGCTCGCCGATCGTCTTCCTCGGATGGGAACCGCATCCGATGAACGCCAACTTCAAGCTGACCTATCTCTCGGGCGGCGACGACATCTTCGGCGCCAACTACGGCGGCGCGGAAGTCTTCACCAACGTGCGCGCCGGCTACACCACCGAGTGCCCGAACGTCGGCAAGCTGCTCACCAATCTGAAGTTCTCGCTCCAGATGGAAAACGAGATCATGGGCAAGATCCTGAACGACGGGCAGGAGCCGGACAAGGCTGCGGAAGAATGGCTGAAGGCCAACCCGACCACGATCGATCCGTGGCTTGCCGGTGTGACCGCCAAGGATGGCGGCGATGGGCTCGCCGCGGTCAAGGCCGCGCTCGGCCTCTGATCGGCATCAAGGCGGGGAAAGACCCCGCCTTTTTTTCACCGCGTCATGCGCACTTTTTGACCTGATGAAACGGATCTACCTTCGTGGAATATCTGACCGATAATCGCATCCCCATCGGCGGCTGGGCCAAGGCGTTCGTCGACTGGCTGACGACCAATTTCGAACTGTTCTTCGACCAGCTCGCCCGCTTCCTCTCCGGCGTCGTTGCCGTGCTGCTCTGGGGGCTGCAGACCCCGCACCCGCTGATCGTCGTCGCCGTCATCACGGCGGCTGCCTGGTGGTTCCGCCGGTCGCTCGGCGTCACGCTGTTCACCGGCCTCGGCCTGCTGCTGATCATCAACCAGGGCTATTGGAAGGAAACGACGGAAACCTTGGCACTGGTGCTCGCCGCCAGCTTCGTCAGCATGGCCGTCGGCGTGCCGCTCGGCATCGCCGCCGCCCGCCGCGCCTGGGTCTATGCCATCATGCGGCCGATCCTCGACCTGATGCAGACGATCCCGACCTTCGTCTACCTGATCCCGGCGCTGATCCTCTTCGGCCTCGGCATGGTCCCGGGCCTCATCGCCACCGTGATCTTCGCGATCCCCGCGCCGATCCGCCTCACCCGCCTCGGCATCATCTCGACGCCGCCGTCGCTCGTCGAAGCCGCCCAGGCCTTCGGCGCGACGCCCGGCCAGGTGCTGCGCAAGGTGGAGCTGCCCTTCGCCATGCCGCAGATCATGGCCGGCCTCACCCAGACGATCATGCTGTCGCTGTCGATGGTGGTTATCGCGGCACTGGTCGGCGCCAACGGTCTCGGCGTTCCGGTTCTGCGCGCGCTGAACTCCGTCAACGTCGCCAAGGGCTTTGAAGCCGGCCTCTGCATCGTCATCCTGGCGATCATTCTCGACCGCCTTTTCCGCTCGTCCGACGAAGGAGAAGGCGCATGACCAACGCCGTCGTTTTCAAGAATGTCGATATCATCTTTGGCAACAACCCGCAGACAGCGCTGCAAATGGTCGATCAGGGCAAGACCCGCGACGAGATCGGCGCCGAAACCGGGCTGGTGCTGGGTGTCGCCGGCGCATCGCTCGAAATCACCGAGGGCGAAATCCTTGTGCTGATGGGGCTTTCGGGTTCCGGCAAGTCGACGCTTCTGCGCGCCGTCAACGGCCTCGCCCCTGTGGTGCGTGGCGACGTCGAGGTGAAGACCTCGAACGGACCGCTCAACCCCTACCGGACCAATGCGAAGTCGTTGCGCGACTTCCGCATGCACACGGTCTCGATGGTGTTCCAGCAGTTTGCACTGCTGCCCTGGCGCACCGTTGCCGACAATGTGGGCTTCGGCCTGGAGCTTGCCGGCATGCCGGACGCCGAGCGCAAGGCGCGCGTCGGCGAACAGCTCGATCTCGTCAATCTGACGAAATGGGCGGGGCGTAAGGTCAACGAACTTTCGGGCGGCATGCAACAGCGCGTCGGGCTTGCCCGCGCCTTTGCCACCGGCGCACCGATCCTTCTGATGGATGAACCGTTCTCGGCGCTCGACCCCCTGATCCGCACCCGTCTGCAGGACGAACTGCTCGAGTTTCAGCGGCGGCTGAAGAAGACGATCATCTTCGTCAGCCACGACCTCGACGAGGCCTTCCGCATCGGCAACCGCATTGCCATCATGGAAGGCGGGCGCATCATCCAGTGCGGCACGCCGCAGGATATCGTCAAGAATCCGGCCAACCAGTATGTCGCGGATTTCGTTCAGCACATGAACCCGATCACCATGCTGACCGCCAAGGACGTAATGCAGACCGGCGTACAGCGCGGCGCAACGGTTGCCGGCGTTACCGCTACCGCCAAGCCGACGACACCACTCGTCGATATTCTCGACGCCATGTCACGCCAGCCGGGCAGCATCGGCGTCGTCGAAAACGGTTCGGTGGTCGGCACCATCGATGCCCAGGACATCGTCCACGGATTGACGCGCCACCGCAACAAAAGTTGACGAAACCGCTCAGCAAGCCAATAAAGGCCCGGGGTTCCGCTCCGGGCTTTTTGTTACTGCATGTTTCCCCAAGTCGTAACCGACCGAAGCACGAAAACATGCAGTCCTTCAAAGTGCCGCTGCGACCTCTGTGCGTCTGATAAGACGCGCAGCGCCGTGATAGCATGACAGGAAGGGTTGAGGACATGAGCGACAAGCCGAACGTATTGCGTGATACCGATGACGAGGCCCGCACCCTCGCCCGCACGCTTCTGCGGGGCGCCCGTAGCGGTTCGCTCGCCGCGATCGAACCGGAAAGCGGTGGCTTCCCCTTCGTCAGCCGCGTTCTCGTCGGCATGGATGTCGACGGCGTGCCGGTGGTCCTGATCTCCAGGCTCTCGACGCACACCCAGGCGCTGCTTGCCGACAACCGCGCCTCGTTGCTGACGGGCGAGCCCGGCAAAGGTGATCCTCTGGCGCATCCGCGCCTCACCGTGCAGTGCGCGGCCGAGCAGGTCGCCCGCGACAGCGACATCCACGCCCGCATCCGTGAGCGATTCGTTCGCCGTCATCCGAAGTCGAAGCTCTATGTGGATTTTCCCGATTTCGGCTTCTTCCGGCTGAGACCGTTACGCGCCAGCCTCAACGGCGGTTTCGGTCGCGCCTATGTCCTGACAGCGGAAGATCTCCTGATCGACACGCCCGCCATAGCCTCGCTCGCCGCCAAGGAAGCAAGCGCGATCGAGCATATGAATGCGGATCATTCGGACGCCGTGCAGCACTATGCCGTCAAGCTCTGCAACGCGCCGGAAGGCAACTGGAAGATCGTCGGGATCGACGCTGCCGGCATCGATCTCGCCGATGGCGATCGGCTGAAGCGCCTTGAATTTTCCGTGCCAATCGAAGACAGTTCCAATTTACGGGCAATTTTGCGTGAACTTTACGGTTAATCGCAAAAGAACTACCCCCATTTCTTGCAGTGGGTGGTTGCCCTTTTATGCGTCACGACTAATTATCGTGCTTCGTCAACCATAACTACGTGTGATGTAATTTTCGCATGGAGCACGCAATGCAGCCACTTTCGCCTGAAAAACACGATGAAGCCGAGGTAGCAGCCGGTTTCCTCTCGGCCATGGCAAACCCCAAGCGCCTTCTCATCCTCGATTCCCTCGTCAAGGAAGAGATGGCGGTCGGCGCATTGGCCAACAAGGTTGGGCTGAGCCAGTCGGCTCTCTCCCAGCATCTTTCGAAGCTCCGTGCCCAGAATCTCGTCAGCACCCGCCGCGATGCGCAGACGATCTATTATTCGAGCTCATCCGACGCAGTGATGCGGATTCTAGGCACGCTCAACCAAATCTACGGCGACGAGCAGAACGTCACCGCAGAAAAGACCGTGGTCCGCAAGTCGGCCTGATATTTCGGTTCGCTCTGCGGACCCGTTCGAACAGCCCCACACGAGAAATCGCGCGGGGCTTATTCTTTTCCTGTGGGATCGCAACGAGCCCTTGAAGGGTGCCGGCTTCGCCTCCGCCGTTTACCGGGCCTTGAGACTTCCGCGGCACCATGCGCCCGACAGATCAGCCCGAACGGCGGACATTAGGTAATGCGTGACAGGGTCCGTTGGGGCATCGCCGGTACCGGTACAATCGCGAACAGCTTCGCATCGGATTTGCGGTTCGCCGGCAACGCGACGCTTGCTGCCGTTTCCTCCCGCAATACTGAGAAGGCCCATGCTTTCGCCGCGCATTATGGCGGCATCCGCAGCTACCACGATATCCAGCCGCTGGCGGAAGCGCCGGATATCGATGCGATCTACATCGCCTCACCCAATGCGGTGCACCGCGACCATGCCGCCTTGGCTCTTGCTGCCGGCAAGGCCGTGCTGGTCGAAAAGCCGCTGACCACATGCGCCACTGATGCGCGCGTCCTCGCGGAAGCCGCCGCTGCCAGCGGCGCCTTCGCGATGGAAGCGCTATGGACCTGCTTCCTGCCGGCCATCGCCGCGCTTCGCATGCTCCTTCGCGACGGGAGGATTGGCACCATCATGCGCGTCCGGGCGGAACTCGCCTATGAAAAGCCGTTCGATGCGGGCAGCCGCTTCTTCGATCCGAAACTGGGCGGTGGTTCGCTGCTCGATCTCGGTATCTATCCGATCGCGCTTTGCCTGAACCTCTTCGGCCATCCGAAGTCGATTGCCGGCACCTGGAGAAGCGCGCCGACCGGCGTCGACTTCTCGGCAGACATCAGGCTGGGCTATGACGGCTTCGATGCCGAACTCCGCTGTGGTTTTGATCGAAACGGCGACAATCGCTTCGTCATCGAAGGCGACCGCGGCACACTTGCCATTGACGCGCCGTTTCTGAAGGCAAGCCGCCTGTTCGTCGGCACCACCGCCCCGGCGCGCAGGCTGCTGGCATCGACAGGGCAGTCCCTTTTCAAGGTCGCTCGGCGGATCCCCTTGCCCGGTCTCGAACGCTTCGACCATGCTTTTCCGGGCAACGGCCTTCAGTTCGAGATCGAGGCCGCCAGCGCGGCCATTCTGCACGGCCGGCGCGAGCATCCGCTGATGCCGCTTTCGCGCAGCATCGCAGCTCTGGAAATCATCGAGACGATCCGCGCCAAGGCACCCCTGGCCTGAACCTCCTGCCCGACACGCCGGCGGCCGCCCTTCGGAAGAGTTTCCGGAGCGTCCTTTGTGCATTTACCTGAACGCACGGCGTCCTAGAGCGGTTCCGGCTTTGACTGAATCGGAGGGGATTCCGTTTCGGTCCATTTTGTGATTCAAGATGCTGGCTGGAGGGGAGGCCAGCATCTGATGACGCGACCTCTTTCGAATGATCTTCGTGAACGTGTTGTGTGCGCCATTGAGGCCGGCGAAAGCTGCCGATCGGTTGCGGCTCGTTTCGGCATTGCCGTATCGTCGGCGGTGAAGTGGTCTCAGCGCTACCGTTCGAGTGGGTCTGTGGCGCCCGGCAAGATGGGCGGCCACCGCAAGCATCTGCTGGAGCCGCACCGTGCGTTTATCGCGGAGAGGATCAACCAGATGCCGCATTTGTCGCTGCATAGGCTGCAGGAAGAGCTGGCGGCGCGTGGGGTGAAGGTGTCGCACGATACGGTCTGGCGGTTCCTGCGCCGCGAGGGGCTGCGGTTCAAAAAAAACGCTGTTCGCGCTTGAGCAGGCCCGTGCCGATATTGCCCGCCGGCGGCAACGCTGGCGCTCCTGGCAGTCCGGTCTCGATCCGAGACGGCTGGTGTTCATTGACGAAACCTGGATCAAGACCAACATGGCGCCGCTGCGGGGGTGGGGGCCGCGAGGCAAGCGCCTGCGCGGCTTTGCCCCGTACGGCCACTGGCGCACGCTGACCTTTCTCGGCGCTTTGCGCCACGACCGGCTAACCGCGCCTTGCGTCTTCGACGGACCGATCAACGGTCAGTGTTTCCGCGCTTATGTTGAGCAACTGCTCGTGCCCGTGCTCGAACCCGGCGACATCGTCATCATGGACAATCTCGGCTCCCACAAGTCGGCCGCCATCCGGCAGATGATCCAAGCCGCTGGCGCAAGGCTCTGGTATCTACCCCCATACTCGCCCGATCTTAATCCGATCGAGCAAGCCTTCGCCAAAATCAAACACTGGATGCGGGCGGCGCAGAAGCGAACCATCGAGGAGACATGGCAACACCTCGGCAGCCTCGTCTCCTCAGTTCAACCCGACGAATGCAGCAACTACTTCGCCAATGCCGGATATGCTTCCGTCAAAACCTGAAACGCTCTAGAGATCGAGCGGACGATAGTCCCGCCAACCGCTGCTGAGTGCGAGCACGACCTCGGTCAGGTGCCGTGCCGTCGCGCCGGAGAAAAACGGCGTTTCGCCGCGCTTGATCGCGTCGGCCTGGACCGCGATGCCCCGCACGAAATCGATCTGCGACGGAAAGGCCGGAAGGGCCGGCCCGGACGACGCCTTGGCGTAACGCACCCTCGTTCCGGGATAGAGCCGAACTGGCAATTTGCGCCCCATTTTCCATTCCAGCCAGTCGAGCCCGCGATGCACAGCGGAGCGCCTGGCGCCGAACGCCTCCACATGAACGGGCGAGCGGTTGTCCCAGAGATCGCGAACGACGATGGTTCCCTTGTCGCCGATGATCGTCAGCGACCGGTCGCGTGGCGCCGCCAGGCCGCAGGTGACGCGCGCCGTTACCCCGGAGCGGAATGTGAGACACCCCACCGAAAAATCAGGACCGAGCGCCAGCGTCTCGGTTCCCGGGCCCTTGTCCGGAAAGGTCAGGGCGGAAACGGCGCTGACCTCGGCGACCGGCCCGAAGAGCGAGACGAGCCAGCTTGCGGCATAGCCCGCATGCTCGAGGGTGCAGCCCACCTCGAACTCATGCATGCCGGGCCAGCGGGCACCTGAGCGGCTGCGCCAGGCGCGCCAGTTCGCCTTGAAGACCGGGCCATCCTCCATCTCGGCATAGACCAGCCGCGGTGTGCCGATGGTCCCGGCCGCAAGCAGGCTCGCACAGAGCGCCTGCGCATCGCTAAGGCCATTGGCAGGCGCGCCGGCAAGCACGCGTGCACGCCCACGGGCGAGCTCCACCAGTTCGCTCGCCTCCTCGACCGTCATTGCCAGCGGCTTCTCGCAATAGACATGCTTTCCGGCGGAGAGAGCGGCGCGGTTGATGCTGTAATGGCTTTCCGGCGTCGTCAGATTGACGACGATCGAGACGGCGGGATCGGCGAGCACCGCATCCAGCGAAGCATAGGCCGCAACGTTCCAGTAGCGCGCAAAGGCGTCGAGACGCTCCGCATCGCGATCCCAGACGCCGACGAGTCGGAGCTGCGGATGGTTGGCGAGCGTCGTCATGTAATAGTCGGCGACGAAGCCGGTTCCGACGAAGGCTATTCCGGTCACGCTTGCACTCTCCTAGCGCGCATCGGCAAGGAACGACGCGACATAGACGAGCGGCGCATTCCAGTTGATGGCGATTTCATTGGATCCATAGGCTTCGATATCGTCGGCATAGCAGGTCTGCGGCGCGCAGCCCTTCAAGTGCTGCCGTGCGACGTCGTCGACAAGGGTGGAGTTCGGGCCGCCGGCGAGAGAGCCAACCGGCGGGTTCGGCAGTTGCGGATCGCGCTGCTGCGCGTACCAGCGACTGTGCTGGTTCTTGGCGGCGCGCGTGCCGTAGCCGGTGATATAGGATAGCGCCAACGCATTGCGGCCGAGAATGTAATCCATGCCCTCGCGCGCACCGTCGAGAAAGGTCTTCTCGCCGGAGAGATCGAAAGCGGCCGAGAGCACGATGATGTTCTGCAGCATCAGCTGGTTCGATCCCCAGTCGTAACGCCGGTCCTCGGGTCGGTAGACGACACCGAAGGGTTCTGTCTTTTGCAGCGACAGGAAGTGCCGCGCTGCCGAAAGCACCGAGTTCCGGATGGCGTCACGGTCGCCGTCCGGCAACCCGGTGCCATAAAGGGCCAATTGCAGCCGTGCAAAGCCTGCGACGTTGCGCCAATCGAAGGCACCGCCGGGAGACAGCGTATCCGCCGCCCAAAGCGGCGACGCCCTCACCACGTCGAGATAGGCCTCGTCACCGGTCGTCAGATAGAGCTCGGTCGCCGCCCAGAAGAGTTCGTCCGAAATACTGTCGTCGTCGTAGTCGCCGCCGCCGGCAAGTCCGTCCGATGTTGGCGCGAAGAGCGCGGGATTGGCATTGGCCGCCACCCATGCCTTGCGTGCGGCCGCAAGCAGCCGTTCCGAGAACGTCGGATCCTGATCGGCGAAAAGCCGGGCGCCCTGAGCCGCGACGGCTGCGACGTCGAGCGTTGCGGCAGTCGAAGGGCGGTAAAGCGCCCGCGGCTGCGGGTCGTCGCTCGGCAGCATCGGCACCGCGGTCCAGGCGATGTCATGGACCTTGTGATGCACCATGCCCGCGAGCGGCTCGCCATCCGGCACCATCATGCGCAACAGGAATTCGAGCTCCCAGCGGGCCTCGTCGAGGATGTCGGGCATGCCGTTGCCGTCTTCGGGAATGTGCGAGAGACCGTCGCGCGTCACCGGCGACCCCGTGGCATAAACACGCCCGCGCTCGTAGGTGGCGAGCAGTTGCGCTGCGGACAGCGCGCCGGTCACCGCGTATTTGCCGTGGTCGCCTGCATCGTACCACCCGCCGGAAACGTCCAGCCGATAGGAACAGGACCAGCCGCTGTAGAGCGCCTCGGCTTGCTTGCCATCGAGGCACGCGACCGCCTTGTCGCCCTGGTTCGGGGCCACACCGATATGGCCGGCGGAACGGGCGTAGGCCTTGCCGGCGATCGCCGCCTTGATCTCGATGCCGCTTCGCTGCGGATAGAACCAGGACAGCGCATCGACGCGCAGGCGGTTATAGAGATCATCGCCGATCGAAAAGCGATCACTCGCCCAGTCGCCGGCCACGAGACGATAGCCGTTTCCAGCCGTTGCGAAGGATGAGAAATCCGCGACCTGGGTTTCGACACCCGCCATCGGATCGAAGCCGCTTGGTTGCGTGCGACCCTTGCCGACGACCGTGTCCTTGGCATCGAGCAATTGGAAATCTATCGGGCGTTTCGCATCGGCAACGAAGGTCGCACGCTTCGGCCCGCCGGTGAAGTAGCCGAGCTGATTGACGCGGATGGCAGGCTCCTCGATCGCTCGCTTTGCCGTCGGCGAGACGGCGCCGGTCGCGACCAGCGATACGTCGTCAAGGCAGAGGCGGCCGGCCTCCCCACCCCCGAGCGGCAGCACAAACTGCGCCTCATTCGCTTCGCTTGCCTCAAATTCAATCGAGAACGGGGTGCCGCCGGGTGACCCCGCCATCGCAAATTCGGCAACGGCAGTCCAGGGATCTGCAGCCCGCTGCACCCTTGCCGGGATCGCGCGCGCCGGCTGGGCGATGACTTTCGCCGAGAGGCGGTAGACATGCCCCGGCATCAGCTTCAACCCGTTGACGCCGATGATCTGGCTCCAGACCTCTCCTCCGCCCCGGGTCTCCACACAGAGCCGCCCGCTCTCTCGCTCGAGCGTCAACCCGTCGCTCGCCCAGAACGCATCCCGCCCCTTTTCGAAGCGACCGTCGGCGATCAGTTCGGCAGCAGCCGGGGCAGGCAGGAAGAGCGCAGCAACTGCCGCGTGTACTATCCCGAACCTCGACACGTCTAAGCTCCCAAGTGGCTCAGCCGGGCCGCAGGCGCGAAGACCCATTCACAGGCGGCCATGGACCCGGCAAGGCATGGCAACGCAGCGTTGACGCAAACAAGTTAAGCTAGAGAAAATATCCAGCCCCGAGACAAAAATTCGCCACCCCGAAGGCTCTCTGTGCGGGACTTCCAAGGCTTGACGCGTCCCGGGGCGCTGATAGTTTGACCAAAGGGTAAAAAATGCGGGCGGCGAGCGCCTGACGAAAAACGGACCGAGGAGAACTGGAATGTCGAACCGTCTCAACACCCCGAACGATCTGCGCGCCTTCTGGATGCCGTTCACCGCGAACCGGCAGTTCAAGAAGGAACCGCGCCTGTTCGTCGGCGCCAAGGATATGTACTACACGACCCATGACGGTCGTACGGTTCTGGACGGGACGGCGGGTCTGTGGTGCGTGAACGCCGGCCATTGTCGCCCGAAGATCACCGAGGCGATCCGCGAACAGGCGGGCGAACTCGATTATGCGCCGGCCTTCCAGCTCGGCCACCCCAAGGCCTTCGAGCTTGCAAACCGCCTGGTCGACATCGCGCCCGAAGGCATGAACCACGTTCTCTACACCAACTCCGGTTCGGAATCGGTCGACACCGCGCTCAAAGTGGCGCTCGCCTATCACCGCGCCAAAGGCGACGGCTCGCGCTTCCGGCTGATCGGCCGCGAGCGCGGCTACCACGGCGTCAACTTCGGCGGCGTCTCGGTCGGCGGCATCGTCTCCAACCGCAAGATGTTCGGCACGCTTCTGACCGGTGTCGACCACATGCCGCACACCCACCTGCCGGCGCAGAATTCCTTTACCCGCGGCGAGCCGGAACATGGCGGCGACATCGCCACCGAGCTCGAGCGCATCGTGACGCTGCATGACGCTTCCACCATCGCCGCCGTGATCGTCGAGCCGGTGGCCGGCTCCACCGGCGTGCTGATCCCGCCGAAGGGCTACCTGCAGAAGCTTCGCGACATCTGCACCAAGCATGGCATCCTGTTGATCTTCGATGAAGTCATCACCGGTTTCGGCCGCCTCGGCACGCCCTTCGCCGCACAGTATTTCGACGTGAAGCCGGACATCATCACTACCGCCAAGGGCCTGACCAACGGCGTCATCCCGATGGGCGCGGTCTTCGTCACCTCCGAGATCCATGATGCCTTCATGAACGGCCCGGAGCACATGATCGAGTTCTTCCACGGCTACACCTATTCCGGCAACCCGATCGCCTCGGCCGCAGCCCTCGGCACGCTCGACACCTACAAGGAAGAAGGCTTGCTGACGCGCGCCGCCGAGCTCGCCCCCTACTGGGAAGACGGGCTGCATTCGCTGAAAGATTGCCCGAATGTCATCGACATCCGCAATCTCGGCCTGATCGGTGCGATCGAGCTCCAGCCGATCGCCGGCGAGCCGACCAAGCGCGCCTTCTCCGCCTTCCTGAAGGCCTATGAGAGCGGCCTGCTGATCCGCACCACCGGCGATATCATCGCGCTGTCGCCGCCGCTGATCATCAGCAAGACCCAGATCGACGAGCTGTTCGGCAAGCTGCACGCCGTTCTCAACAACAACATCTGATCCGGCCTCGCGCCGACCATCAATGACCCTTTCCCCGGCGACGGGGAGAGGGTTACTCTTATCTGCCACGCGGAACCGAAGCACGGTCGCTACCAGACCGGTGGCTCGATGCACACAAGAACTGGAGTTGTCCCCATGTCCGAAGCGCTGGAACGCTACATCGATCAGGGCGTCGGACGCGAACCGGCCGATATCGTTTTGAAGGGCGGGCGCTGCTTCGATCTCGTGACCGGCGAGCTGGTCGCCTCCGACATTGCGATCTCCAACGACCGCATCGTCGGCACCTTCGGCAGCTACGAGGGACGCGAGGAGATCGACATCACCGGCCGCATCGTCGTGCCCGGCTTCATCGACACGCATCTGCACATCGAATCCTCGCTCGTGACGCCGCATGAATTCGATCGCTGCGTCCTGCCGCTCGGCATCACCACCGTCGTCTGCGACCCGCACGAAATTGCCAACGTGCTCGGCACAGAGGGCATCCAGTTCTTCCTGGATTCGGCCCAGGAAACGATCATGGACATCCGTGTCCAGCTCTCCTCCTGCGTGCCGGCAACGCACCTGGAAACGTCGGGTGCCGACCTGCCGATCGAAAGGCTCCTGCCCTTCCGCCATCATCCCAAGGTCATCGGCCTCGCCGAGTTCATGAATTTCCCCGGCGTCGTCCACAAGGATCCCGTCTGCCTCGCCAAGCTCGACGCCTTCCAGGGCGGCCATATCGATGGCCACGCGCCGTTGCTCTCCGGCAAGGATCTGAACGGCTATCTCGCCGCCGGCATCCGCACCGACCACGAATGCACCAGTGCCGAAGAAGCCATGGAGAAGATCCGCAAGGGCATGCACATCCTCGTGCGCGAGGGTTCGGTCTCGAAGGACCTCAATGCGCTGATGCCGATCATCACCGAACGCCTGTCACCGCATCTGGCGCTCTGCACCGACGATCGCAATCCGCTCGACATCGCCGAGCAGGGCCATCTCGACCACATGATCCGCACGGCCATCGCCGCCGGCGTCGAGCCGCTGGCGATCTATCGCGCCGCTTCGATCTCAGCCGCCCGCGCCTTCGGGCTCTCCGACCGCGGCCTCGTCGCGCCCGGCTGGCGCGCCGATCTCGTCGTCGTCGACAGCCTGGAAAACTGCAAGGCCGAGATGGTGTTCTCAGGCGGAAGACGCGTCACGGACGCACTCTTTACCACCCGCAAACCGGTCGAGCCTGTCGGGCTCGACAGCGTCAAGGCCGGCCAGGTCCATGCCAGCGCCTTCAGCGTCCCCGTCACCGATGGCGACAGTTCGGTCATCGGCGTGCTCCCCGGCAAGATCATCACCGAACACCGCCGCTACCGCCTGCCGGCCGTCGGCAACCAGACCGGCGTCGATCTCGGCCGCGACATCATCAAGGTGGCAGTCATCGAGCGGCACGGCGTCAACGGCAACCACGCCAACGGCTTCGTCCAGGGTTTCGGATTGAAGAAGGGCGCGATCGCCTCGACCGTCGGCCATGACAGCCACAATATCTGCGTCGTCGGCGTCAACGACGAGGACATGGCGATCGCCGCCAACCGGCTCGGCGAAATCAAGGGCGGTTTCGTCGTCGTCGAAGACGGCAAGGTGACCGGCGAGATCGCGCTTCCGGTCGCGGGCCTGATGAGCCTGGAGCCCTACGAGTCCGTGCGCGATACCCTGCACCACCTGAGACACGCCGCCTTCGCGCTCGGCGCCACGCTGGAAGAGCCCTTCCTGCAGCTCGCCTTCCTGCCTCTACCGGTCATCCCGCACCTGAAGATCTCCGACCGCGGGCTGGTCGACGTCGACAAGTTCATGCTGATCGGCTGAGGCTGGCCGCTGGAGCGCTCAATTGTCCGCTGCAGCCGGCGCGAGCTCCTTGCGGAAATAGACGACCCGCTCCGTCTCTTCGAAGCCGAGTGCCATGTGCAGGCTCTGGCTCCTGAGATTGTCGGTCGCCGTGTCGGAGGCAAGTTCCTGGCATCCCTGGCTCGTCGCCCAGCGTTCGACGGCAGTGATCAGTGCCCGCGCGACCCCGCGCCGGCGATAGGCCGGCAACACATAAATCCCTTCGAGAAAGGCCACGGGCGAGGTTTCGCAGCCGTTGACATAGTCCCGGCGGATCGACGCCTCGGCAAAGCCTGCGGCGACCCCCGCCTCGTCCTCGCACAGGAACGACGCATAGCGATCACTTTCGGCAAGAGAGGATTCGACCTCGGCGCGATGCTCCGCTTCCGGCGTATCCGGCCACAGCGCCAGGCGCATTTCGACCCAGCGGCCGATGGTTTCACCATCCATCAACAAGACGCGCATCAGAATTTTCCTGAGAAGGCCGACAATCCGGCGAGCTTGATGCTACCGGCTTCGAGGCGCGCCGGATATCCGGGCAAATCCAGGGGTTGCACCGTGTCGGCCGGAGCCAGAAACTCGAGCGGTTCACGCGTGAGGTTGAAGACGAAGAGCAACCGCTCGCCGTCCTTCTCGCGAACGAAGGCGAGCAGCTCGCTGTTGCTGTCGAGGAAGCGCATCGCACCATCGCGCAACACCGGCTGCGAATTGCGGAAAGCGAGCGTCGCCCGGTAATGGTCGAGGGTCGTATCCACGCCCGCAACCATGACATCCACGGCCAGGCGGCGGTGTTCAGCCGGCACCGGCAGCCAGGGCTTGCCAGCGGAGAAGCCGGCATTGGCCGCCGCCTCTTCCCAGACCATCGGCGTGCGGCACCCGTCGCGGCCCTTGTAGGACGGCCAGAAGCGGATGCCATAGGGATCGCGCAGGTCCTCGAAGGCAAGCTCCGCCTCCGGCAGCCCCAGTTCTTCGCCCTGATAGAGACAGATCGAGCCGCGCAGGCTGGAAAGCAGCGTGATCGCCAGCCGCGCTATCCTCTCCCGTTCTGCCTCGCTCCGGGCGAAGCGGCTGACATGGCGCGTCACGTCGTGGTTGGAGAAGGCCCAGCAAACCCAGCCATCGGTGACCACCTTCTGGAAATTCTCGACGCAGCGGCGGATATGCCGCGCCGTAAAGTCCGGACCGAGCAGATCGAAGGTGTAGCACATGTTGAGCTTGTCGCCGCCGCCGGTATAGGCGGCCACCGTCTTCAGCGAGCGGGCGCCATCGCCGACTTCGCCGACGGTCATGCGCCCCTCGTAACGGTCGAGCAGCGCCCGGAAGCGCTGGAGGAAGGCGATGTTTTCCGGCTGGCTCTTGTCGTGGAGATGGTCCTGCATGCCGTAGGGGTTCACGTCAGGCGCATCGTTGCTGGTTGCGTCCGGATCAGGCACGAGCGGCGGGTTGTCCCTGAGATGCCGGTCGTGAAAATAGAAATTCACGGTATCGAGGCGGAAGCCGTCGACGCCGCGGTCGAGCCAGAAGCGGGCGGCATCGAGCACGGCGTCCTGGACGGCGGGATTGTGGAAGTTGAGGTCTGGCTGCGAGCCGAGGAAGTTGTGCATGTAATATTGCTTGCGCACCCCGTCCCATTCCCAGGCCGGCCCGCCAAAGATCGACAGCCAGTTGTTGGGCGCCGTGCCATCCGGCTTCGGATCCGCCCAGACATACCAATCGGCCTTCAGATTCGTCCGGTCCGAGCGGCTTTCGATGAACCAGGGATGGCGATCGGAAGTATGCGAGATCACCTGATCGATGATCACCTTGAGGCCGAGACGGTGGGCCTCGCCCAGCATCTCGTCGAAATCGACGAGCGTTCCGAACATCGGGTCGACGTCGCAATAGTCAGAGACGTCGTAGCCCATGTCGGCCTGCGGTGAAGTGAAGAAAGGCGACAGCCAGATCGCGTCCACGCCGAGCGAAGCGATATGCGCCAGCCGACGGGTGACGCCCTTCAGATCGCCGATGCCGTCATCGTCGGTATCCTGGAAGGAGCGCGGATAGACCTGGTAGATCACCGCGCCGCGCCACCAATCGTCACCCGATACCTGCCGAGACGTCATGAATGCCCCCTTGAAGACGGTTTCGCCCGCAAAGGTGTAGCCTTGCTCGCCGGATCAGTAAACGCCGTCTTCTATCGACACCAACGCCACCGGAAACAATCTCTTGCCGAGAAAGGCAGAGCCCCTTATCCCGTCTCAGGCGAAATCTTGTGAGGAGGAAAGCTGTTGGCCGGGAAGATGCTTGCGATCGGGGAGTGCATGGTCGAGCTCATGCAGGCGGAAGGCGGACTGCTGCGCAAGGGTTATGCCGGCGACACCTTCAACGCCGCCTACTACGCGCGGCTGTTCATGCCTGCCGACTGGACCGTCGCCTATTGCTCCGCCGTCGGCACCGATACGGTCTCGGACGAGATGCTGGCCTTCATGGCGGAAAAAGGGATCGACACCTCGGCCGTGCGCCGGATCGAGAACCGTTCCGCCGGGCTCTACATGATCCACCTGAAAGACGGCGAGCGCAGCTTCTCCTACTGGCGGTCGCACTCGGCCGCCAAGCTTCTGGCCGACGATGCCGAGCACCTTCGGCGCGCGATCGAGTCCTCCGAGCTCATCCTCTATTCCGGCATCACCCTGGCGATCCTTGCACCCGATGCGGTGGAAACGCTGCTTTCGGAACTCCGCCGCGCGAAAGCCGCCGGCAAGCTGGTGGTCTTCGATCCCAATATTCGCCCGCGGCTTTGGGACGACGCCGAACGCATGCGCCGGACGCTGACCGATGGCGCCCGTGCGGCAAGCCTTGTCATGCCGAGTTTCGACGATGAGGTCACCCATTTCGGCGACGCATCGATCGAAGCGACGGTCGCGCGCTACAAGGGCCTCGGCGCCGCCAATGTCGTCGTGAAAGATGGCGAGAAGGGCGTGACGCTCGCCTTCGGCGATGCCGCCCTCCAGCACGTGCCGGCAACGCCGGTCGCGCGCGTCGTCGACACGACGAGCGCCGGCGATAGTTTCAACGGCGCCTTCGTCGCCCGCCTGGTCGCGGGTGCTCAACCGGCCGAGGCCGCCGTCTTTGCAGCAAGCGTTGCCGCGGGCGTTATCGGCCATCATGGGGCGCTCGTCCCCAAGGAAAAGCTGCCTGCGGCCTGAGCGGCAGGATCGCTTTCAGCTTTGCTTTGGTCACGCAATTCCGGACGAAAAACCGCTTCGCACTTTTCCTGGAACTGCTTTAACGCCGCTTCTTCGCCTTCGATTCGTACGGGTTGTCACCCGAACGGAAATGCATGCGGATCGGCACGCCTGGCAGGTCGAAATCGTTGCGCAGACCGTTGATCAGATAGCGCACGTAAGATTCCGGCAGCGCGTCGGGGCGCGTGCAGGAGATCATGAAGCCCGGTGGGCGGGCCTTCACCTGGGTCATGTATTTGAGTTTCAGGCGGCGGCCGGACACGGCCGGTGGCGGATGCTGCACCTGCTGCGATTCCAGCCAACGATTGAGCCGCGCGGTGGAGATGCGGCGGTTCCATGTCCTGTCCGTCTCGATGATCGCCTGCATCAGCCGGTCGAGGCCATAGCCGGTGTGGCCGGAAATCGGCACGGCACGGATGCCGCGCGCCTGCGGCAAGAGCCGCTCGGTCTTTTCACGAAGGTCGGCAAGCACCGCCTGCCAGTCCTCGACAAGGTCCCACTTGTTGAAGGCGAGCACGGCCGCCCGGCCCTCGCGCAGGACGAGGTCGACGATCTGCAGATCCTGCTTCTCGAAGGGGATGGTCGCGTCGAAGACGATGACCACCGTCTCGGCAAAGCGGATGGCGCGCAGCGCATCGGCGACCGAGAGCTTTTCCAGCTTCTCCTGCACCTTCGCCTTGCGGCGCATGCCGGCGGTGTCGAACATCTTGATGGTGCGGCCGCGCCATTCCCATTCGACCGAAATGGAATCGCGGGTAATACCGGCTTCCGGCCCGGTCAAAAGCCGGTCCTCGCCGAGGAAGCGGTTGATCAGCGTCGACTTGCCGGCATTCGGACGGCCGACGATCGCCACGCGCAGCGGCTTGGTCTCGTCATAGGCAGCCTCGATTTCTTCCTCTTCGCCCTCGCCGTCTCTCGCCGTCGGGCGCAGATCGATATCGGTCTCCGCCACGTCGTCTTCCGGTGGGAAGGCGCGGTCTTCGCCGATCGCGGCGACGATCGCATCGCGCAGGTCGAGCATGCCCTGGCCGTGTTCGGCCGAGATCGGGCAAGGTTCGCCAAGACCGAGCGTGAAGGCATCATAAAAGCCGCCGTCGGAACCGCGTGCCTCGGACTTGTTGGCGACCAGCACCACCGGCTTGCCGCGCCGGCGCAGCATTTCGGCAAGCGTCTCGTCGGCCGGCGTCAGGCCGCCCTTGGCATCGACCAGGAACAGCGAAAGATCCGCCTCGTCGATCGCAGCCTCGGTCTGCGCCCACATCCGACCCTGAAGCGTGTCTGGCGCCGATTGCTCGAGACCGGCCGTGTCGATGATGCGGAAGCGCAGGTCGATGAGCTTTGCCTCGCCCGGCCGCCGGTCACGGGTAACGCCCGGCGTATCGTCGACGAGCGCCAGCTTCTTGCCGACCAGACGGTTGAACAAGGTGGACTTGCCGACATTGGGACGCCCGACGATGGCGACGGTGAAGCTCATGGATCTATCCGTTTCCGCTTGGAGCGCGGCAGCCGATCGGGCGGCCGCGCTCGTAATTTCGTTCTCTGCCGCATTGAGGCGGCCTGGGAGCGTTTCCTCTGGAGAACCGCTCGGTCTGATTGCTGGTGCAATTCCAGGCGCAAAATTACCGCGCACTTTTGCTGGAACTGCTTGTCTACCTCTTGCAGTTCCGGACGCAAAACCGCTACGCACTTTTGCTGGAACTGCTTGCCTGTCTTTCGCAGTTCCGGACGCAAAACCGCTACGCACTTTTGCTGGAACTGCTTTAAATGCTTTAGCGCACAACCCCAAGATCGAGATCGATTTTGGGATCATGCGCTGATTCGAAAGGGTCGTGCACCCTGTGCCCATCCACATGGCGGATGGGCGAAACGTCAGGCCTTGCCGCTGGCGGTGATCACATCGAGCAGCATCTGGGCGCGACCGGTGATGTTGCGCGGGCTCTGCGGATCGTCGACGATCTGCTGAAACCAGGTCTTTGCCTTGGCGTAGTCGCCGGCCTTGTAGGCTGCGAGGCCGAGCGCTTCGCGCGCCGAGTGGCGCATGTTGTTCTGCGGCGTCGCGAGTTGTTCGACCTCGGCCGAAACCTGATCGTAGCTTCCGGCGTCAACCAGCAGATAGGCGGCACGCAGCCGCGCCGCATCCTGGATGGCCGCCGGTACACTGCCGTCCTTGCCAATGGCCGAGAATGCCTTCACCGCTGCATCGGTGTCGCCCTTCTGGGCCTGAAGCGTCGCCGCGCGCAAGCGCGCCAGTACCGGATAGGCGCCGTAGCCGTCCTTTTCCAACGCGTTCAAGGCAGCAAGCGCCTCGTCCGTCTTGTTTTCCTTGGCAAGGTTGAGCGCCTGCAGGAAGGCATCGCCCGACTTCGAGGAGGCTCCCTCCTGCCAGTAGTCAAACCCGACCTTGCCGATGGTTCCGAGGACGATAAGCACGGCGATCGCGACGATGACACCGCCGAAACGAGCCCAGATGTTCTTCATCTGGTCGGAACGCAGTTCCTCATTGACCTCGCGGATAAAGCTGTCGTCTTGGTTCGCCATCTACTGCCCCGGCCTTGCCTGCCACTGGTGCGCCATTCCGACCGTCATCAACGGGAACAGCGCATGATCTCAAACTGTTCGAGCACGCGCGACGCGTTCTTGCCCACGCACCGCGCTCTCATGGATTTTGCGCCTTCTACCCGATTTTGCGGCGCTTGTAAGGGGGCCGACGTGATTTAGAGCGCCTACGGTCGACACGAGGCCACCTCCGCCGCTCTAAATTTCTCGTTACAGGCAATCCCGAAGCAAGACCCGCTGCGCACTTTCTCCGGAATTACCTTAGCCCATCGCCACGGGGGCAACCCCGATCAGCCATTCGTGCAGCTTCCAGACGAAGAGCACATAGCCGACGAGACCGATGACGATCGCCAACACGTCGTTCGTCGATGATTTGAACACCGGCAGCACGCGCTCCCCTGCCCGCTCGCGGCGCTTCAACGAGATGCGCAGGATCACGCCCCAGGCGAGAAACGAACCGAAGAGCAGCACGGAGGATGTCTCGCCGTTGGCGAGCAGATGCGCGAAGGCCCAGATCTTGATCGACAGGATCTGCGGATGCTTGACCGCCACGGCAATGCGACCCGCCGGTAGGAAGCCGGCAGCCAGGAAGACGAATGCGAAGAGCATCAGCAGAAGCGCAATGTGGCGCAGGAACACCGGCGGATTGTAGAGCATGCCCGTTTCGCTGCGGGCCTGGCCGAAGCCGTAGATGATCAGACAGAGGCCGATGAGGCTGAGGATCGCATAGATCCCCATCCAGGCTCCCTTGCCGCGGCTCTCGATGACGCTGGCGCGGAAACCGGGCGCAATCACGCGGATGAGATGCAAGCCGAGAAAGATGATGATGCCGAGAACGAGTATCGCCATGGGGCCACCGCTTTGTTCGAGAGATCGGACCAAGACAGCGTCCGCGTGCCGGGCAGGCGCGCTTGAGTCGCTGTAGCTCTTTGATTTTTTATGCCATTCGCCCTTGGACCGATTCTGGCCCGGGTTGCTATGGAGTAGCCTTGATGGCGTCCTTTTTCCAGCCCGATCAAAGGATTGCCGCAATTTCGAACCATCTGCGACGAAAATTCCTCGCTGCAGTTGATCATAATTCGTATATCTCTCGCCTTTTCCCTTGCCATGGTACCTGCGCTTGCGCGCTCCGAACCGGCGACGCCGGCCACCGTCCCCACCGCTGACCAGCAGCTTGTCATCGTCTCTTTCGACGGTGCCCATGACAATGCGCTTTGGGAAAAGAGCCTGGCGATGGCGAAGCGCACCGGCGCGCACTTCACCTATTTCCTCTCCTGCACCTTCCTGATGACCAGGGCCGACGGCAGGGAGATCTATAGGCCGCCGGGCCAAAAGCCCGGCCGCTCGAATGTCGGCTTCGCCCAGAGCCGCGAGGAGATCGCGGTTCGCGCCGGTCATATCTGGCAGGCCCATCTCGATGGCCACGACATCGCCAGCCACGCCTGCGGTCATTTCGACGGCAAGGGCTGGAGCAAGGCCGATTGGCAGAGCGAATTCACAACGTTCAACACCGCGCTCCGCGACGCCTGGAAGAAGGCGGATCGACCGGAGGCAGAGCCCGGGGGCTGGGCCGAGTTCGCCAAAGCCGGCGTCAAGGGTTTCCGTGCTCCCTATCTTTCACTGAGCGACGGCTTGCTGCCGGCCCTGACGGAATCGGGCTTCACCTATGACGCCAGCCTGGTGACCAAGGGACCGGGCTGGCCGACGACCAAGGACGGGTTGCCGCGCTTCGGCTTGCCGATGATTCCCGAGGGACCGTCGCAGCGCCCCGTCATCGGCATGGACTACAATCTCTTCGTCCGCCACTCCATGGGTGTCGAGAACAAGAAAGACAGCGCGCGCTTCGAGGAGCGCACTTACGAGGCCTACAGGAAAGCCTTCGACCGCGAATATGGCGGCGACCGGATTCCCCTGCAGCTCGGCTTCCACTTCGTCGAGATGAACGGCGGCGCCTATTGGCGCGCCCTCGATCGTTTGCTGACGGAAGTCTGCGGAAAACCGGACGTTGCCTGTGTCAGTTATGCCCAGGCGTTGCCTGTCATCGAGCAGGCAAAAAAGAAGGCGGATCGCTCCGCCTTCTGACCGTCGTCGATGGTTTGCGCACCCGCCTCAGGCGGGCTGCGCATCTTCCGCAGCGCCGTGCTCCAGATAGCGCTGGTCGATATCCGGCAGCGGTTCGTCGGAGATGGCCGCCTCGAAAGCCTTCAGGCGCTTGTGGATCGACAGCAGCTCGATGATCGTCGACCAGTAATTCACCAGATACTGGAACGAGTTGCTGACCTCGCCGAAGGCCGTGGCTATCTGCTGCCAGATACCCATCGTGATCTTCCCGGCGACGAATGTCGGGATCAGGATGAAGTTCAGGAAAATCGCATCGAGCTGGCCATAGGAAAAGCGCGCGATGTTGAAATAGAGATAGTGCCAGTACATGCGGAAGTAGTTTCGGCGAACATTGCCGAAAAGCTCCCGCACCGTAACCGGCTGCGCGCGATCCTCATGGTCCTCGCCATAGACCAGTTCCTTGCGATAGGCCGCCTCGACGCGCTGGTTTTTGAAGTTCAGCCCAGGCAGCTTGATACCGGCAAGCGCCAGAAGCACCGTGCCGAACAGCGACCACGCGATCGCCAGCCAGAACAGCGCGTGCGGGACCGCACCGATGATCGGAAGGTCGGAGACGTGCTGCGACATGTTGAACAGCAAAGGCAGGAACACCACCAGCGTCATCACCGAGTTGATCAGGGTAACGCCGAGCCCTTCGAGGATATTGGCAAAGCGCATGGTGTCTTCCTGCACACGCTGCGACGCTCCCTCGATGTGGCGCAACTTGTCCCACTTCGACATGTAGAAGTCGTTCATGGCGGTGCGCCAGCGGAACACATAATGATTGGTGAAGAACGCGGTGACGACGTTCAACGTGACGCCGACGAAGCCGATTTCGAGGAAGCGCAGTTGCAGCGTGTAGAACTGGCTGGTGGTAATGCCGGGCTTTCCGGCAAGCGCATCCTGCAGGAGATCGAAGAACGGACCGCGCCAGTTGTTGAGCGCCACGGACGCCTGCACAGCGAAATAGGCGATAAAGATGATGAAGGCCGAGCCCCAGATCGACCAGTTGGCCCAGGGGTGATCCCTGGCGATGATCTTCCAGACACCGCCGTATATCGCCACGAAGATGGTGAAGTAGAGGTAGAACCAGAGATTGTCCGGCGTGAAGAAATAGGCAAGGCCTATCGGTGGCTTTTCGCCCGGAGCCAGTGGCGGCAGGCCGATGGCCGCGCCCATTTGCGGGCCGACCGTGTACCAGACGAGAATGCAGATAAGCGACCAGAGGGCGCCGGAGGTGAAGAACAGTTTCGGCTTCGGGAAGAAGGAATGGAACAAAGGGTCTACTCACGTTTCGGTAAGGCGATATGTCACCGCTCGAAGCGCCGAAACTAGGGCAAAGCGCCGTCGTCAACAATCGGATAATATAAACGTTACTGTTATTTCATCCGGGCAAACCGCCACGAACACGGCCTTTTTTTGCCGCAGCGCATGGCGCGCGTCAGGCCCTTAGGGCTGCGGAAATCCGCTTCAATTCGGCCAGGATGACGCCGCCGCAGAGGAAGAGCACGATCGCCGCGATCAAGGTCGGCGCGGCGAAGCTGCCGGTGCGTTCAGCCAGCCAACCGGCGACCAGCGGGCCGATGATCTGGCCGATGCCGAAAGCGGCGGTCATCAGGGCGAGCGCCTTGCGCGGGCTTTCCGGCGCGAGCCGTCGGCCGATCTGGAGGCCATAGGCCGTTATCATCATGAAGGTAGCCCCAAGCATCAGCCCGCCGGCAAGCGGCGCATAGGGCAAGGGCAGTCCGACCGTCAGCACCAGGCCGACCGCCTCGACCAAAAGGCCGACCGCGTAGACACCGGCAAGACCGAGGCGCGGGACGGCAAAGCGCCAGAGATGGACGGAGAGCGCCGCGGCAAGGCCGGTCAGCAGCCAGGCGAGAAACTCGATGCTGTGGCCGCCGCTCGGGTCACGCGCCATGGTGACAAGGAAGGTGGCGGTGATGACATAGCCGAAGCCGAACAGCGCATAGGTAAATGTCACCACCGTGAACGGTCGCGTCCAGGCAAGCGGCTTCTCGCGCACCGTGCCGCCACCGGACGAAGGAACGCCGGGCAGGAGCACTGCGACCAAAATGGTCCCGACCAGCCCAACGAGGGCACCGGTAAACCAATCGCTCATCGAAGTCGTCAAGCTGGCATGCCCCGCAAGCGGGTTTGCCCAGACGCAGAGCGAGGAAAATGCGATGCCGAGGCCGACGCCGCCAAAGTGGACGGCCGGCACATGCTCCGACCGCGCAAGCAGGCCATGGCCAAGCACGATGCCGGAGATGAAGATCATGGCAAAGGCGCTGGCAAGGCCGGCCAGGAAGCGGATGAGCGCCAGCACGGCGACGGAGGACGAGAGCCCCATGGCCGCCAGCAGCGCCGTCGTGGCGACGAGCGACGCCAGCCCGATCCGGCGCTCGTGCCCATGCGCCCAACCATAGGCGGCGAGAATGGCACCGGCGAGATAGCCGACGAAGTTGGCCGAGGCGATGAGGCCGGCATCGCCCGGGGAGAGGCCGAGATCGGCCATCATCGCCGGCAGGATCGGCGTATAGGAAAAACGGCCGAAGCCCATGGCGACGGCCATGGCGTTAGCGCCTGCAGTGGCCGTGGCGGAGATGTTGGTCTGGAGCGGTCTGTCGAGCGTGGTCATGCCCTTTTATTGCACCGCAACAAGGACCCCACAAATGACAATAATTGAAGGACCTATTGAAGAAATCGAACGATCGAATGACTTCAATGGGTTACGGGGCTGCGGCCCCGAAACCCGCGCGCGACGCCGGACGGAAAACCGCTGCCCACTTTTCCTGGCGTTACCCCTTGTAAGGCGCGACGCCGGACGGAAAACCGCTTCGCACTTTTCCTGGCGTTGCCCCTGTAGACGCGACGCCGGACGGAAAACCGCTTCGCACTTTTCCTGGCGTTGCTTTAGCCAGGCAACGTCACCACCAGCGGCCCGCCGCGGGTGACCACGACGGTGTGCTCGTATTGCACCGTCGGCGCCCGTGGATCGCTGTAGAGCGTCCAGTCGTCATTGCCGCCCTCGGCCCATTGCGCGCCCATGGAGAGGAAAGGCTCAACGGTGAAGACCATGCCGTCGGTCATCCGGCGGCGCTCGCGCGGGTCCGGCCAGGTGGCGATCTCGGTCGGCTCTTCATGCAGCGAGCGGCCGATGCCGTGGCTGGCGAGATTGGTGACGAGCGAATAGCGGTTCTTGCGGGCGAAGTCGCCGATCGCGTTGCCGATGGCCGCCAGCGGCTGGTCGGGGCGCACCTGCTTGAGGCCCACCCACATCGCCCGCTTGCCATCGCGGCAGAGCCGGTCGATCGCGACGCTGACCGGCGGCACCGGGAAGGAGGCGCCCGTGTCGGCGAAGATGCCATCCTTTTCGGCCGAGACGTCGATGTTGACGAGGTCGCCCGCCTGGATCACCCGGCTGCCGGGAATGCCGTGGGCGATTTCCTCGTTGACGCTGATGCAGGTGGCACCGGGGAAATTGTAGCAGAGCTCGGGCGCCGAGCGTGCGCCGGCCTCTTCCAGCACCTTGCGGCCGATCGCATCCAGTTCCGCCGTGGTGATGCCGGGCTCGAGCGCCTCGCCCATGGCCTGCAATGTATTGGCGCAGATGCGGCCGATTTCCTTCAGCCGCAGCAGATCTTCTTCGTTGTTCAGGGTCATCCGTGTCTCGCTTTCGCGCTCACATGTAGCGTGTCGCCATACGTTATGCCAGCGCCGAGCGGGACGGCCGGCAATCGAGCCCTGAAACCCCGCGTTGCAGGTCAGACGGCGGCCGGTGCAGCCGCCGTCTCTTCCGCCACCGCCTTGCGCACCAGCGGTGCCACCTTGGTGCCGTAAAGTTCGATGCCGCGCATGATCTGGTCGTGCGGCATCGGCCCGATCGCCATCTGCAGCAGGAAGCGATCGTTGCGGAAGACCTTCCAGTTTTCGATGATCTTCTGCGCCACCGTTTCCGGATCGCCGAGGAAGAGGTTGCCGCTAGGCCCACGCGCCTGATCGAAATGCGCCCGGTTTGTCGGTCCCCAGCCGCGCTCGCGACCGATGCGGTTCATCACCTCCGCCTGCGGCCCATAGAATTGGTCGGCGGCCAGATCGGTCGTGTCGGCGATGAAGCCGTGCACGTTGATGCTGGTTTTCAGCTTGGCCGGATCCTGGCCGGCGCGGCGCGCGGCCTCGCGGTAGAGATCGAAGAGCGGCGCGAAACGGCGCGGCTCGCCGCCGATGATCGCAAGCGCCACCGGCAGGCCGAGCGCGCCGGCGCGCGCCACCGATTGCGGCGTGCCGCCAACGGCGATCCAGAGCGGCAACGGATCCTGCAGCGGCCGCGGGTAGACGCCGCGATCGTGGATCGCCGGCCGCATCTCGCCCGACCACGTGACCTTCTCGCTGTCACGCAACGCCATTAAGAGATCGAGCTTCTCGGCAAATAGCTGCTCGTAGTCGTCGAGCGACTGGCCAAAGAGCGGGAAGGATTCGATGAAGGACCCGCGCCCCGCCATGATCTCGGCGCGGCCATTGGAGATCAGGTCCAGGGTCGAGAACTGCTGGAACACGCGCACGGGATCGTCCGAACTCAGCACCGTGACGGCGCTGGTCAACCGGATATTCTTCGTCTTGGCAGCGGCAGCAGCCAGAATGACGGATGGTACGGAGGCCGCATAATCGGGGCGATGATGCTCGCCGAGCCCGAAAACGTCGAGGCCTACCTGATCGGCGAGCTCGATTTCTTCGAGAAGGTTCTTGAGGCGGCGCTGCCCCTCTTTGCCCTTGTCTTCAGCATTCGGATCGACATCCGCGAAAGTGTAAAGCCCGAGTTCCATGATGCCCGTCCTGTTTCTGTTGTGACAACAGATAGTTGCCGCGCGCAGGAGCAGCAAATGCTCATCCGGGAAACGCTGTGTTTCCCGGATGAGCATGAAGGGAGCCTGTGTCGGATGATTGGCGGGAACCGGATATTACGGCTGAAAACCGCGTCTCGCCCGCGCTGTTAGTTCAGCGTGCGCTTCACGGCGTTACGCCATCCCCGAAGCTTGGCCTTGCGCGTCTTCTCGTCCATGGCCGGCTCAAAGCGGCGGTCACGCGCCCAGGACTGGGCGAACGCTTCCTGTTTCGGCCAGACGCCGGCGCGGCCGCCGGCGAGCCAGGCGACGCCGAGCGCCGTCGTTTCGAGGATGATGGGCCGATCGACCGGTGCGTCGAGAAGATCAGACAACCGCTGCATCGTCCAGTCGGAGGCAACCATGCCGCCATCGACGCGCAGCACCGTTTCGTTACCGTTGTTGCGCCAGTCCTTGTGCATCGCCTCCAGCAGGTCGCGCGTCTGGTAGCAGACGGCTTCGAGCGCGGCGCGGGCAAACTCGGCCGGGCCGGTGTTTCGGGTCATGCCGAAGATTGCGCCGCGCGCATCCGGATCCCAGTGCGGCGCGCCGAGACCGGTGAAGGCCGGGACCAGATAGACCTCCTGCGTCGGATCGGCGCTTTCAGCGAGCGTACCGGTATCGGGGGCTGCCTTGATGACCTTGAGCCCATCGCGCAGCCATTGCACGGCTGCACCGGCGACGAAGATCGAACCTTCCAGCGCATAGGTCGTTTCGCCGTCGAGCCGGTAGGCAATGGTGGTCAGCAGCCGGTTCTTGGAGCGCACCATGTCCTTACCGGTGTTGAGCAGCGCGAAGCACCCGGTGCCATAGGTGGATTTCAGCATGCCCGGCTTGAAGCAGGCCTGGCCGATCGTCGCCGCCTGCTGGTCGCCGGCAACGCCGAGGATCGGGATTGCCGCGCCGAAGATCGCCGGATCGGTCATGCCGAAATCGGCGGCGCAGTCCTTGACCTCCGGCAGCATCGCGCGTGGCACCTTGAGGATCTTCAGCAGCTCGTCGTCCCAGGCATTCTCGGCGATATTATAGAGAAGCGTGCGCGACGCATTGGTGGCGTCGGTCGAGAAGGACTTGCCGCCGGTCAGCCGCCAGATGAGGAAAGTGTCGATCGTGCCGAAGCAGAGTTCGCCTCTGGCCGCACGCGCCTGCGCGCCCTCGACATTGGTCAGTAGCCAGTTGAGCTTGGTCCCGGAAAAATAGGGATCGAGCAACAGGCCGGTCTTCCTGGTAAAGGTCTTTTCAAGCCCCTGCTTCTTCAGCCTGTCGCAATAGGCGGCGGTGCGGCGGTCCTGCCAGACGATCGCGTTGTGGATCGGGTTGCCGGTTTCCCGATCCCAGACGACGACGGTCTCGCGCTGGTTGGTGATGCCGATGCCCGAGAGGTCGCCGGCAGTGATGCCAGCCTTGGCGATCGCTTCCTGGACCGTCGAAAGGACCGTCTGCCAGATTTCCTCGGGATCGTGCTCGACCCAGCCGGATTTCGGGAAATGCTGCTTGAATTCCTTCTGGCCAGCGCCGGCGACCTGCTGCCGACCGTCGAAGACGATCGCACGGCTCGAGGTCGTACCCTGATCGATCGCGAGAATATATCCGCCCATATGCCCCTCCCCGGCCGCATCATAGTTAGAGCGGGATGCGGGCGGAAAACCGCACACACTTTTCCTCATCCCGCTCAATTGCTCTCCGCCCTTCCTCAAGGGCGGGACGTCATTTCGAAAACTTCAATACGATGGCAAAACGAATGTCAAACGAAAACAAAACGCAACCGGTCAGCTTCGTTGGTCCCCTCGACAACTCTGCAATCGCACGCTCAAAAACACAATTGTCAGCGCCGCGGTTTTACGCGTAGGCTGGCGCTGTTGCGCCGCAGCAAGGGCAGTCCGCGGCGCCGCAAAGGGAGAGAGCAGCAATGACGAAAACAGCGGTCATCACCGGTTCTACGAGCGGCATCGGGCTTGCGATCGCCAAGGCCTTCGCCAAGGGCGGCGCCAACATCGTGTTGAACGGCTTCGGCAGCCCCGATGAAATCAGACAAGCGACGGACGACGTCGGCGCACTGACGAGCGGGACGGTCGTCTATCATGGCGCCGACATGACGAAGCCGACCGAGATCGCCGATCTGATCGCCACGGCGACGACACGCTTCGGCGGCGTCGATATCCTCGTCAACAATGCCGGCATTCAATATGTCGAGAAGGTCGAGGATTTCCCGATCGAGCAATGGGACCGCATCATTGCGATCAACCTCTCCTCTTCCTTCCATACGATCCGCGCCGCCATTCCGGGCATGAAGGCGAAGGGCTGGGGCCGCATCGTCAACATCGCCTCCGCCCACGGCCTCGTCGCCTCGCCGTTCAAGGCGGCCTATGTCGCTGCCAAGCACGGCGTCCTCGGCCTGACGAAGACCGTGGCTCTCGAAGTTGCCGAAAACGGCATCACCGTAAATTCGATCTGCCCCGGCTACGTGCTGACGCCGCTCGTCGAAAAGCAGATTCCGGACCAGGCGCGCACCCGCGGCATCACCGAGCAGCAGGTAATCAACGACGTGATGCTGAAGGGCCAGCCGACCAAGAAGTTCATCACCGTCGAACAGGTCGCTTCCCTCGCCGTCTATCTCGCCAGCGACGACGCGGCCCAGATCACCGGCACCCATGTTTCCATGGACGGCGGCTGGACGGCGCAATAGGCACGCCCCTGGGGCAGGCAAAAGTTTCTTCGGCCCTTTGCTTTTCTGCATAACCACCTAAAATCAAAGTGATTTCAGGTAATGCAGCCGCAGGGAATGAATCGCATGCCCCAGTCGAACGGAACGATCAGCTTCATCCTCAACGACCGCGAGATCTCGCTTTCGGACATCGCGCCGACCACGACCCTGCTCGACTATCTGCGGCTCGAGCGCCGGCTGACCGGCACCAAGGAAGGCTGCGCCGAGGGCGACTGCGGCGCCTGCACCGTGCTGGTCGGGCGGCTCGCAGGCGACGCACTCGTGTACGAAAGCGTCAACGCCTGCATCCGCTTCCTCGGCTCGCTGCAGGCAACACATGTGGTCACCGTCGAGCATCTGGCCGGCAAGGACGGCACGTTGCATCCGGTGCAGCAGGCAATGGTCGATTTCCACGGCTCGCAATGCGGCTTCTGCACGCCCGGCTTCGTCATGTCGCTCTATGGCCTCTGGCTTACGAACGACGACCCGAGCCGGGCTGCCATCGAGAAGGCGCTGCAAGGCAATCTCTGTCGCTGCACCGGCTACGAGCCGATCGTGCGCGCCGCGGAAGCGGCCGCGAGAGAGCGGCCCTCCGCCATTTTCGATCCGATCACCAGGGAGCGTGAAGCGATCACCGCAAGGCTCAAGGCGCTGATACCGGCCGAAACGATCACCATTCGCCAGGGCGAAAACTGTCTGATCGTGCCGGCGGACGGCGACGGCCTGGCCGTGGCACTCTCGGAACATCCGGAGGCGACGGTCGTTGCCGGATCCACCGATGTCGGTCTCTGGGTGACCAAGCAGATGCGGCCGATCAACCCGGTCATCTTCATCAACGGCATCGCCGAGTTGCAGCGCATCGAAGAGACCGAGGCAGGCCTGACAATCGGCGCCGGCGTCACCTATACCGCCGCATTTTCGGCCCTCGCCAAGATCCATCCCGGCTTCGGCCCGTTGATCGACCGGATCGGCGGCGAGCAGGTGCGCAACATGGGCACGATCGGCGGCAACATCGCCAACGGCTCGCCGATCGGCGACAGCCCGCCGCCCTTGATCGTGCTCGAGGCCACCGTGACGCTCAGCTCGACCAAGGGCCGACGCACGCTGCCGCTCGAAGCCTTCTTCATCGCCTATGGCAAGCAGGATCGCCAACCGGGCGAGTTCGTCGAGAGCATTTTCGTGCCGCGCCTGCCGGCCGGGAATCTCTTTGCCGCCTACAAGGTCTCCAAGCGCCGCGACGAGGACATCTCCGCCCTGCTCGGCGCCTTCCGCCTGTCGGTGGAAAATGGCGTTGTCCGCTCCGCCCGTATCGCCTTCGGCGGCATGGCCGCCACGCCGAAGCGCGCGGCGAATGTCGAGGCGGCACTCATCGGCAAGCCCTGGAACGAGGAGACCGTTCGCGCGGCGCAGCCAGCCTTCGAGACCGATTATCAGCCGCTCACCGACTGGCGTGCCACCGGCGAATATCGCATGCTGGCGGCGAAGAACCTGTTGATGCGCTTCTTCCTGGAAAGCGGCGGCGAGACGGCTCAACTGCGTCGCTTCGAGGAGGCGGTATGAGCATCGATCGCCAGTTCAACGGGTGGGATTTGCCCCTCCCCCTAGCCCTCTCCCCGCAAGCGGGGAGAGGAAACGTGGACGTCGCAGGCTTCGCCAACCAGGCGGTGGTGTCAGGCCAAGCAGCGGCCAGGAGCGTTCAACCTGCCATGGGCGGTTACCACGAGTCTTCTCCCCGCACGGCGGGGAGAAGGTGGCCGGCAGGCCGGATGACGGGCATTTTCTTCGGAAGGAACCAGTAAGATGGACAAATCGACTTTCGAGGAACGCAAGGCGATCCGCGGCGAGATGCATGCGCCGCTGCGTCATGACAGCGCCCACAAGCATGTGGCCGGCACCGCCGATTATATCGACGATATGCCCGAACCGGCAGGCACCCTGCATGGCGCGCTCGGCATGACCGACCGGGCGCATGCGGAAATCATCGCCATGGACCTCGCGGCGGTCGCCGCCGTGCCCGGCGTCGTCTTGGTGCTGACCGCCAAGGACATGCCGCATTCCAACGACATCAGCCCCAGCCACCTGCACGACGAGCCGGTGCTCGCCGATGGGCTGGTGCAGTTCCATGGTCAGCCGGCCTTTGCCGTGATTGCGGAGACCCGCGACATTGCCCGCCGGGCCGCGCGGCTGGCGAAGATCACCTACCGCGACCTGCCGCATTTCACCGACATTCTCGATGCTGTCGCCCACGGCGGCGAACTCGTCACCCAACCCTTGACCCTGCAGCGCGGCGACGCCGAGGCGGAGCTGGAAAAGGCGCCGCGCCGGCTCAAGGGCAGCATGCGGATCGGCGGCCAGGAGCATTTCTACCTTGAAGGCCATATCGCGCTCGCCATTCCCGGCGAGGACGACGAGGTCACCGTCTGGTCCTCGACCCAGCATCCGAGCGAAATCCAGCATATGGTATCGCACGTGCTCGGCGTTCCCTCGAACGCGGTGACGGTGAACGTGCGCCGCATGGGCGGCGGCTTCGGCGGCAAGGAAACGCAAGGCAACCAGTTCGCAGCGCTTGCGGCCGTTGCGGCGAAGAAGCTCAACCGCGCGGTCAAGTTCCGCCCGGATCGCGACGAGGACATGACGGCAACCGGCAAGCGCCACGACTTCCTGGTCGATTATGACGTCGGCTACGACGACGAGGGCCGCATCCATGCCGTCCACGCCAATTATGCGGCGCGCTGCGGCTATTCGTCCGACCTCTCCGGACCGGTAACCGACCGGGCCCTGTTCCACGCGGACAGCTCCTATTTCTACCCGCATGTAAAGCTCACGTCGCAACCGCTGAAGACCAACACGGTATCGAACACCGCCTATCGCGGCTTCGGCGGCCCGCAGGGCATGCTCGGCGGCGAGCGCATCATCGAAGAGATCGCCTATCAGCTTGGCAAGGACCCGCTCGAGATCCGCAAGCTGAACTTTTATGGCGAGAAGGGCTCCGGCCGCGACATCACTCCCTACCACCAGCAGGTCGAAGACAACATCATCGCGCAGATCGTCGCCGAACTCGAAGAGAGTGCGGATTATCAGGCGCGCCGCCGGGCGGTCATCGACTTCAACCGGACGAGCCGCGTCATCCGCAAGGGCATTGCGTTGACGCCGGTGAAGTTCGGCATCTCCTTCACCATGACCGCCTTCAACCAGGCGGGAGCCCTGGTGCATATCTATCAGGACGGCTCGATCCACCTGAACCATGGCGGCACCGAGATGGGCCAGGGCCTCTACATCAAGGTGGCGCAGGTGATCGCCGACAGTTTCCAGGTCGATCTCGACCGCGTCCGCATCACCGCGACGACGACGGGCAAGGTGCCGAACACGTCGGCGACCGCCGCCTCCTCCGGCTCCGACCTCAACGGCATGGCCGCCTTCGACGCCGCCCGCCAGATCAAGGAACGGCTGGTGAGCTTCGCCTGCGAGCGCTGGCAGACAACGCCGGACAATGTCAGCTTCGTTGCCAACCATGTGAAGATCGGCGAAGAACTGGTGCCCTTCCCCGAATTCATCAAGCAGGCCTATATGGGCCGCATCCAGCTTTCGGCCGCCGGCTACTACAAGACGCCGAAGATCCATTGGGATCGCGCCACCGGTCGCGGCACGCCCTTCTACTATTTCGCCTATGGCGCCGCGGTTTCGGAAGTCTCGATCGATACGCTGACCGGCGAGTACATGGTCGATCGTGTCGACGTGCTGCACGATGTCGGCCGCTCGCTCAACCCGGCGATCGATATCGGCCAGATCGAGGGCGGTTTCGTGCAGGGCATGGGCTGGCTGACGACGGAAGAACTCTGGTGGGACGACAAGGGCCGGCTGCGCACCCACGCCCCCTCCACCTACAAGATCCCGCTCGCTTCCGACCGGCCGAAGATCTTCAACGTCAGGCTTGCCGAATGGTCGAGCAACGTCGAGAAAACCATTGGTCGCTCCAAGGCGGTAGGAGAGCCGCCCTTCATGCTACCGATCTCGGTACTGGAAGCCCTGTCGATGGCGGTCGCCAGTGTCGCGGATTACCGCGAATGCCCGCGGCTCGACGCGCCGGCAACACCGGAGCGCGTGCTGATGGCCGTCGAACGCCTTCGGCGCGCCTGACCGGCCATCGATCCCGCGTCCAGAGCATCCCGCTTTCAAGTGGAATCACCGGAAGCGGGAAGATGCTCCAGAAACAGAACGCAGGCCTCTACAGCCGCGGCAGTTCATTGATGAGCAGACGGCGAGCGTTGGCCATTGCCTCCTCGTCGTCGCTGTGGGGGCTGTGAACATCCATGAAACCCATATCTCTCTTCATGTGATCGGAGAGCGCGTTGACATCCAGCATCGGCTTGGGGGCAACGAGGCCGCCGAGCAGGGCGGCCGTGAGCCGGACCACCGGCTCAAACGAAAGAAATGGTTTTCTTTCAGTACGTTCGAAAGTATCGCAAGTCATCTCGGCACCTGTTCGTCTTGGGAAGTTGACTCGGAGGATGCCGTGGAGGAGGATCGAAATCCAATCGAACATCCGTCTGCATGCATCAAGAGAACTTATCCATGAAGATGTCGAAGCAGTTTCCGCTCAATGCGCTCCGGGTCTTCGAAGCGGTTGCGAGACTCGGCAGCTTCACCAAGGCCGGCGAAGAACTGGGCATGACCCAGACGGCCGTCAGCTACCAGGTCAAGTTGATCGAGGAGAATGTCGGCGAGCCGCTGTTCCTGCGCCGCCCGCGCCAGATCTCGCTGACGGAAGTCGGCCAGCGCATGGCCCCACGCGTGACCGAAGCCTTCGAAATGCTGCAGGAAGCGGTGTCCAACGCCCGCGGCGATATCGACAGCGCGCTCCTGATCAGCTCGACGCCGACCTTCGCCTCGCAATGGCTCGCGCGCAACATCGGCAGCTTCCAGCTCGCCCATCCCAACATTGCCGTCCGGCTGACGACGAGCGACTCGCTCACCGATTTCACCCGGGAGCCGGCCGATCTCGCGATCCGTTCAGGCGCAGGCGTCTGGCCCGGCCTCGACACACACCCGCTGATGCGCGTGGAATTCAGCCCGATGCTGAGCCCGGCACTTGCCGAAACCATCGGCGGCGTGCACGAGCCACGCGACCTGCTGAAGCTCAGGATCATCGATGCCGGCGATCCCTGGTGGCGGATGTGGTTCAAGGCGGCCGGGGTCGACGATCCCGATCTCGAAGGGCGGCCGCACAGCCGGCTCGGCGCGCAATCCTTCGAGGCGCGCGCTGCCGTCGCGGGCCAAGGGGTCGCGATCCTGACGCCGGAATTCTATCCGGACGATGTGGCACTCGGCCGCCTCTACCAGCCGTTCGATCTGCGCTGCAGCGACGGTTGCGACTACTGGCTCGCCTATCCGCACGCCCGCCGCAACACACCGAAGATCCGGATCTTCCGCGACTGGATCCTCGGCGAGCTCTGCCCGCCGGTGTTCCTGCAAGCAAATAGGGCTTGAGACGATAATGTAGTGCCGTAAAAAAGCAGGACAGGATTGCTAGAGCAAGCCAGAGAATTTGAGTAAATATCCAGCAGCCATCTCGAAAAGCGAGATGGTTTTTGTTCTAGTCTGCTCGAATTTTCCTGTTAAGGCTAGCCATCGCCCAAGGACGGCAAGCATTGAAGAAGACAACTATCCTCTGCACTTTGTTTTATGCCACGGCTACAGCTGTAGCGACCCCCTTTTTAGGCACCATTGAACGCGATTGCGGCTCGATTCACACCTAGAGCGCCGATCGCCCTGTCACGTGGACTCTCTGCATCAATTGCTGCAACGGCGCGAGCGACACTGCAGAGCCGTGCGTCTTATCAGACGCGCAAAGGTCGCTATAGCACTTTGAATTGCCGCATGTTTTTGTCCTTTAACCGGCTACGATTAAAGGAAACATGCAGGATACCTAGATCGCAACGAATGGAGCCAACGCAATGAATAATTCTGAAGTCTCCAAAGGACCGGCTACCTGGCGGATTGTGCTTGCCGCATTGCTTGACTTCTTCACCGCCTTTTTCGGGATCGGATATCTTTTGGCACTGATCTTCGGCGGAAGAACTGAAGCTGGCTTCCACCTCAAGGGCGGCCCTGCACTCCTCGCGATGATCTTGATCGTGGCGTACTTTCTGGTTTTCAATAAGTATTTGGGCGGCACGATCTGGAAGAGAATACTGCGGGCGCAGCGTTGACCGCCTTCTTATCGGCTATTTTTGCGCAAGGCGCTAAACGCAGACAAAAGGGGATCTGAATGTACGAGTTCGCCATTGCCTGGGAATGGCTGGCCTTTGCCGTGCGCTGGCTGCACGTGATCACGGCCATCGCCTGGATCGGCTCATCCTTCTATTTCATCGCGCTCGACCTCGGCCTGATGAAGCGCGATCACCTGCCCGTCGGCGCCTATGGCGAGGAGTGGCAGGTGCATGGCGGCGGCTTCTACCATATCCAGAAATACCTGGTGGCGCCGGCCACGATGCCGGAGCATCTCACCTGGTTCAAATGGGAATCCTACATGACATGGCTTTCGGGCTTCGCCATGCTCTGTATCGTCTATTACGGCGGCGCCGATCTCTTCCTCATCGACCGTCATGTGCTCGATATTTCCGCAACGTCCGCGATCCTGATCTCGCTCGCCTCGCTCGGCGTCGGCTGGCTGTTCTACGATCTCTTGTGCAAATCGCCCGTTGGCCGGAACACCTGGGGGCTGATGGCGCTGCTCTATGTGGCGCTCGTCGCCATGGCCTGGGGCTATACCCAGCTCTTCACCGGCCGCGCCGCCTTCCTCCATCTCGGCGCCTTCACCGCGACGATCATGTCGGCCAACGTGTTCTTCATCATCATCCCCAACCAGAAGATCGTCGTCGCGGATTTGATCGCCGGCCGCACGCCGGATCCGAAGCTCGGAGCGCAAGCCAAGCAGCGTTCGCTCCACAACAACTACCTGACGCTTCCCGTCATCTTCTTCATGCTGTCGAACCACTATCCGCTGGCGTTTGCGACGGCGTTCAACTGGATCATCGCGGCGCTGGTCTTCCTGATGGGCGTCACCATCCGCCACTGGTTCAACACCACCCATGCCCGCAAGGGCAAGCCGACCTGGACCTGGCTCGTCACCGCGCTGATCTTCGTCCTGATCATGTGGCTTTCGACCGTGCCGAAGGTTCTGACCGGCGGCGAGAAGGCGGAAGTGGCGCCGGCCTTCGCCCGCTTTGCCGCGAACGCCCACTTCCCCGCCGTCAAGGACACGGTCTCGACCCGCTGCTCCATGTGCCATGCCGCCGAACCGGTTTATGAGGGCATCACCCGGGCGCCGAAGGGCGTGGTGCTGGAAAGCGACGCGGAGATTGCCGCCCATGCCCGTGAAATCTATATCCAGGCCGGGCGCAGCCACGCGATGCCGCCCGGCAACGTGACAGACATGACGACGGACGAGCGCCAGCTTCTGACGGCCTGGTTCGAAGGCGCCGTCGAGGAAGGCAGAACACAATGACAACCACCCTCATCCGCGGCCGACTCTTAAGCTTCCACCGCGCGCCAACGTCGATCGACGACAGCGCCGCCTATAGCTACGAGAGCGACGGCGCTCTGCTGGTCGAAGGTGGGCAGATCATTGCCAGCGGCGGCTACGCCGCCGTCAAGGCGGGCGCTCCCGAGGGTGTCGCGGAAATCGATCATCGCCCGCACCTGATCGTTCCCGGTTTCATCGACACGCACCTGCATTTCCCGCAGATGCAGGTGATGGCCTCCTATGCCGCCAACCTCTTGGAGTGGCTGAACACCTATACCTTCCCCGAGGAGTGCCGCTTCGTCGAAACCGCCCATGCCGAACGCATTGCGACGCGCTTCTTCGACGAGATGGTGCGGCACGGAACGACGACGGCGACCGCCTATTGCTCGGTGCACAAGGCCTCCGCCGATGCCTTCTTCGCCGAGGCGCTCCGCCGCGACATGCGCATGGTCGCCGGCAAGGTGATGATGGACCGCAACGCGCCGCAAGGGCTGCTCGACACGCCTGAGATGAGCTACGACGAAACCCGTGCGGTGATCCGCGAATGGCACGGCAAGGGCCGCAACCACGTGGCCATCACGCCGCGCTTCGCCATCACCTCGACGCCGGAACAGATGGATGTTGCCAGGTCACTGGTGCGCGAGTTCCCCGACCTGCACGTCCAGACCCATCTTTCGGAAAACCGCGACGAGATCGCCTTTACCTGCGAGCTCTATCCGGAAGCCAAGGACTATACCGACGTCTACGCCCGCTATGGCCTGCTCGGACCGAAAAGCCTGTTCGGCCATTGCATCCACCTGTCGGAGCGCGAGGCGGATGCGATGAGCGAAACCGGTTCCGTCGCCGTCTTCTGTCCGACCTCCAATCTCTTTCTCGGTTCCGGTCTCTTTCCGCTGCGCGCGCTCACCCGCCGCGACAAGCCGGTGCGCACCTCGGTCGCGTCCGACATCGGCGGCGGCACCAGCTATTCGATGCTGAAGACACTCGACGAGGCCTACAAGATCCTGCAGTTGCAGGGCGAGCGGCTGAACCCCTTCGACAGCTTCTTCATGATGACCCGCGGCAACGCCGAAGCGCTCTCGCTCGTCGACAGGATCGGCACGCTCGAAGCTGGTACGGATGCCGATTTCATCGTGCTCGACATGGCGGCGACGCCGGCGATGGCGCTCCGCGCCGAAGTGGTCAATTCACTGGCCGACGAACTCTTCCTGCTGCAGACCATGGGCGACGACCGCGCGATCGTCGAAACCTATGTCGCCGGCAAGCCGGCGAAATCGGCGCTCGCCGCCGCGTGACCCGCCAAGCGCGGAGAGGTCAAGAAAATTGACCTCTCCGCGTTCTGGCTATTAACAAGCCTCCGGCAAACATGATAATGGCTCGTCAATCTCCCTTGGACGAAGGCCGTTTCCATGACGCAAATCCTCGAAATCAGCGACCTCAAGGCTCTTGCCAAGCGCCGCGTGCCGAAGCTCTTCTTCGACTATGCCGACAGCGGCGCCTGGACCGAAGGCACCTATCGCGCCAACGAGGAGGATTTCGCCAAGGTGAAGCTGCGCCAGCGGGTGCTGGTCGACATGACCAACCGTTCGCTGGAAACGACGATGATCGGCCAGAAGGTCTCGATGCCCGTGGCGCTCGCCCCAACCGGCCTCACCGGCATGCAGCACGCCGACGGAGAGATGCTGGCAGCCCAGGCCGCCGAAGCCTTCGGCGTCCCCTTCACGCTCTCGACCATGAGCATCTGCTCGATCGAGGACGTCGCCTCGGTCACCACCAAGCCCTTCTGGTTCCAGCTCTACGTCATGCGCGAGCGTGAATTCGTGCTGAACCTGATTGACCGCGCCAAGGCAGCGAAATGTTCGGCGCTGGTGTTGACGCTCGACCTGCAGATCCTCGGCCAGCGTCACAAGGACTTGAGGAACGGCCTTTCCGCACCGCCGAAAATGACGCCCAAGCATCTCTGGCAGATGGCGACGCGCCCCGGCTGGTGCATGAAGATGCTCGGCACCAAGCGCCGCACCTTCCGCAACATCGTCGGCCACGCCAAGAGCGTTACCGACCTTTCCTCGCTCGGCGCCTGGACGGCGGAACAGTTCGATCCGCAACTCTCCTGGAAGGATGTGGCCTGGATCAAGGAGCGTTGGGGCGGGCCGCTGATCCTCAAGGGTATTCTTGACCCCGAAGACGCCAAGATGGCAGCCGCGACCGGCGCCGACGCGATTATCGTTTCCAACCATGGCGGCCGCCAGCTCGACGGCGCTCATTCGTCGATCAGCATGCTGCCGCGCATCGTCGATGCGGTCGGCCATCAGATCGAGGTGCATATCGACGGCGGCATCCGCTCCGGCCAGGACGTGCTGAAGGCTGTCGCCATGGGCGCCAAGGGCACCTATATCGGCCGCCCTTTCCTCTATGGCCTCGGCGCCATGGGCAAGGAAGGCGTGACCAAGGCGCTGGAAATCATCCGCAAGGAGATGGACATCACCATGGCGCTCTGCGGCAAGCGCAACATCAACGACGTCGACCGCAGCATTCTGGCGGATTGAGAAGGCGCGTCACCACTCCGTCCTGCTCGGGCTTGACCCGAGCATCCATTGCCGCGGGTGGCCGTATGAATGCTCGCGCCCGAGGATGACCGAAGGAGAGGGTCAGCGCCCCTAAGCGTGTCGCGCAGAAGTGCGCAGCGGTCTTGCGACAACGACATGCGAAAGATCAAAAGCTTAAAGCGCAAGGAGCGAATCTGGCGTCGCGACCCGCTTTAGGCAGGGGGACGCCGAACGGACGCCCTCAGCTCCCCCGATAGGTCGAGTAGCCATAGGGCGAGAGCAACAGCGGCACGTGATAGTGGCTGGCCGGGTCGGCGATGCCGAAGCGCAACGGGATGCGGTCGAGGAAGGCCGGCTCCGGCAGCGTGGCGCCGGTGCGGCGCAGGTAGTCGCCGGCATGGAAGACCAGCTCGTAATGGCCGGCCATGAAGCCGATGCCTTCGACCATCGGTCCGTCGACGCGGCCGTCGCTGTTGGTGTGGACGGTGCGGATCAACTGCCGCTCTTCGCCCTCGAGCCAGTAGAGATCGATGCGCAGTCCCTCGGCCGGCTTGCCGAGTGCGGTGTCGAGAACGTGAGTCGTCAGGCGGCCGGTGCTGCTCATGGCATCCTCTTTCTGCTGGCGCGGCATGCGGGCGTCCAACCCGCTAGACTGGGCTCGGAATGACAAAAGGCTCGTCGTAGAAATATTCTTCCAGATTGTTGCCCGGCCCTTCGCGATCGACGATCAGGAAATCGCTGACAGCCCCGACCGACATCAGCGGATGATGCCAGACATTGCGACCATAGTTGACGCCCTGCCGACCGCTTGCCTGGAATACCCTCGGCGTGCCCGGACGCCCGTCCTCGTCTTCGGCGACAACGACGAGCCAGGGGCGATCGTCGAGCGGCGAGAAGCTCTGGCTGCCGAGCGGATGGCGCTCCATCATGGTCACGGCATAGGGAAAGGCGCGCGGCTGGCCACGGAAGATGTTGATGATGACATTGGCGCCGTCGCCGACCACATCGGCGCGCGCCAGCCCGTGAAAGCGTTCCGTATTGCCGCCGTTGATGTAGCGCATCGTCGCCGGATCCGCTTCGATAATGGTTCCGAAGGGTGCAAAGGCGTCGCGCGTCAGCGGTTCGATCTCAAGCAGGCGCGGCATCAGACATTGGCCTCACGAGAGGGGGCCGCACTTGCGGATATCAGCTCCAGTTCGACTGCCTCCCCAATGCATGAGAGCGCGTATCGAACGGTTTTGTCAGGCATTTTCGTCTCCAGGAAGCATCGACTGCAGCCGCAGGCGGGCGATTTTTTCCACCTGCGCGCAAGCGGTTTCAAATTCCTCTTCGGGCGAATTGTCAATGCGGCTTTCGAAGGAGGCGAGAATCTGGCCCTTGGTGAGCCCCTTCACCGCGATGATGAAGGGAAAACCGAATTTCTGCGTATAGGCGTCGTTGAGCGCCGTGAAGCGCTGATGCTCCTCGGGCGTCAGCCGATCGAGGCCGGCAGACGCCTGCTCCGCCGTCGAGTCCGCCGTCAGCTTGCCCGCGATCGCCAGCTTGCCGGCAAGATCGGGATGGGCGCGCAAGACCTCCAGCTTCTCGCGCGGCAGCGCCGCACGAAAAGCCTGGCAGAGCGCCGAATGCACGTTGCCCGCCGTCAGACCCGTCGCCGCGGCGCGATCGAAGGCGCGTTCGGCCACCCAGGGCGAATGCTCGAACACACCCCCGAAACGGGCGACGAAGGCGTCGCGGTCGGACATCAAAGCGCCCCTTCCGGCTTGTGATGCTGGTACCAATGGCGGGCGATGTCGATGCGCCTGGGCACCCAGACCTTGTCGTGCGACATGACGTAATCGATGAAGCGGGCGAGCGCGGCGGCCCGGCCGGGGCGGCCGACAAGCCGGCAATGCAGGCCGATATTCATCATCTTGGCATCGCCCTGGCGGCCTTCCTCGTAGAGCACGTCGAAGGTGTCCTTGAGATAGGTGAAGAACTGGTCGCCGGAGTTGAAACCCTGATTGGTGGCAAAGCGCATGTCGTTGGCATCGAGCGTATAGGGAATGATCAGGTGCGGCTTGTCGGCCGGCAGACCCGGCACCCAATAGGGCAACTCGTCGGCGTAGGAATCGCAGGAATAGAGGAACCCCCCCTCTTCCAGCACCAGTTTCAGCGTGTTGGCCGAGGGCTTGCCCTGGTAGATGCCGAGCGGGCGCTCGCCGGTCAGCTCCGTATGCAGGCGCACGACCTCGCGGATATGCTCGCGTTCCACATCTTCCGGGAAATCCTTGTACTCCAGCCAGCGCAGGCCGTGGCTGGCGATCTCCCAACCGGCTTCCTTCATGGCCGCAACCGCCTCCGGGTTGCGCGCCATGGCAAGCGTCACGCCGTAGACGGTCAGCGGCACGTTGCGGCTCGTGAACATACGCCACAGCCGCCAAAAGCCGGAACGGGCGCCATATTCGTAGATCGATTCCATGTTGAGGTTGCGCTGGCCGTGCCAGGGCTGCGCGCCGACGATCTCGGACAGCAGACATTCGGACGCCGGATCGCCATCGAGAATGCAGCTTTCGCCGCCCTCCTCGTAGTTCAGCACGAACTGCACGGCAATGCGCGCATCGCCCGGCCAGTTTGCCTTCGGCGGATTGCGGCCATAGCCAACGAGGTCGCGTGGATACTTCGTCTCAGACATCAAATCACCCTTCGATTTTTCCAGAACGGTATCACCGCCGGCCGGATTGTCGATACCGAAAACTACCCGCGGGGGAGCGCTGGCAGCAATGTCGGAGGGAGAGGAAGACGGAGAACCGCGCTCTTGCTAACGCTGCGCCATCAAGGCCGCAACGATGAGCGGCAAGGGCCGGATCGATCCCGGACCAAGGGAGGGCTCGGCGGCAACGCGTTTGGCGCGCTCGGTGCGCGCACTGGTGGAGATCTTGCCGAGCGGGTGCTGCGAATGCACGCGCAGAGGTGCACCGGTCTCCGGCTCGACGAAGAGAGCGAGGCTGCCGACGGCAAGCGGTGTCGCCAGGTGCGGTTCGAACAGGCCGCGAAGCGGCGCCTCGACCTGACGCAGCGCATCCGGGGCGAGCGGGCCCGTGAGCAGCATATGGAAGCGATACTCGTCCATGACATGAGGGGCGCCCCAGCGGTGCAGATTGGAGAATTGCGGCGCGGTCAGCCGGTCCGGATCGGAACGCTCGATCTCGTCTTCGCTGAGCGGTGCGCGAAAGGCGTTGAACTCCTGTACGACATTGGCTGCCAACAGGTGCATGGGAGTGCTCGGCACCTGCGGCATCAGGCCGAAGCACCGGCCGATGCGGGCGACCTCCAGCCGGTCGATTTCGAACGGCGTCTGGGCGCCGGCAAAGTGCATGAGCGCCTTCAGGAGCTGCGATTCCGTCATGTCCGGGTGCAGGCGAAACGGCGACATCATCATCGCATGGAAACCGAAGCGGCGCGGCACGGCCGTGTGGTAAGCAATGTCGGCAGAGCTCAGGCCGGCAACCGAAGGCAGCTCCGTCGGCTCGCCGGAATAGACGTTGCGCCCCAGCCAACTTGCGGCAACCGCGGAAAGCGGGTCGGCCATCGGCGGTGTGAAACAAATGGCGTAGCGCATGGGTGGCTCCGGTTGTCCTTGAGCGGGATGAGGAAAACACGTGCGATTTCCGCCCGCATCCCGCCCAAACTCATGAGAATAGACCATGATGATCTATCGGCCGCGTCTTAGGTGATTTGCGTGACAAATTGACGAAGTGGATCGGGCAAAACCGCCCGACACCACCGGTTTGGCGTCGAGACATCGGAACCATCCAGCCCAAGATCCGTTCCTTCAAGGTGACAATCAAGGATGGAGAAGAAGCGTGAGCTACCACAACGCAAGCCTGCAGGACGCCGGGATCAAGGAAACCCATGACCTGATCGCAAGCGACAAGGTTGAAGGCACGAAGGTTTATGGCTCCGACAACAAGCACATCGGCTCGATCGAGCGCGTGATCATCGAAAAGCGCAGCGGTCGCGTGGCCTATGCCGTGCTCGGTTTCGGCGGCTTTCTCGGCGTCGGCGAAGATCACTATCCGTTGCCCTGGGCGAAGTTGACCTATGACGAAAACCTCGGCGGCTACCGCACCGACGTGACGCGTGATCAGGTGGAGCGCGCACCGAAATATCGCGGCGACGAGGAATACGACTGGAACGGGGAAAACGGCCGCCGCGTCTACGACTACTACGGTGTGCCGCCCTATTGGATGTAAGGTCGGGCTTTCGATTGTCCGAACAGGGCTCCGCCGGCGGGCGGGGCCCTTCCTCGATCCAGTCCTAAAGATGCTCCTCGCGAAGCGCCCCCAAGTGATTCCGGCACAGGAAAGATGCGGGAATGTCGATCGTCGGAATGCCAGCGATCTCGTCGACGACAAATCGCGCGAGGCGATGCGCAATGCCGAAGCTTACCTTGAAGCCGCCGGTCAGCACGGAAATATTCGAATGATCAGGATGCCGGCCGACGATGGGTTCGCGCCCCGCCGACTTTGGCCTGAGCCCTGCCCAGCGCTCGACCACCTGGGCATCGGCCAGACGCGGCGCCAGGAAGAGGGCGCGCCGCAACAAATCGTCGAGCTGTTCGTCCGTGGACAATGGATCGGCAAAGCTGTTTTCGCTGGTGCTGCCCACCGCCACATGGCCGTCGTCATGCGCGATGATATAGACGCCGTCGGTAAAGATAACCGGCAAGGCGGGGTCCACCTCTGCCCGCAAGAGCGCGGCCTGCCCCTTGACGGCCGTGCCGCTCGTCGCTTTCAGTGGACCCGACACCGCATCGATCAACGGGAAACTGCCGATGCCGGCAGCGATGATGCAATGATCGAAGCTGTGTCGACTGCCATCGTCGAGCTCGATCCGGCCATGCGTCGGGAGAATGGCGCGCACGCCTGAGCCTTCGTCGATCTGAACCTTGGAGAACCGTGACAGGGCGGCACGCAGGGCCGACAGCGTTCTGCGCGGCGACATCCGCGCGGCCAGCGTATCGAAAACGACGCCGTGCGCCGTTGCCTCCCCGGTCGGCCAGCCCTCGGGTCCATTCTCCTGGACATGCCAGAAGAATTGCCGGTCGCCCGCGCGCCATTGCTGTTTCGCGTCCTGCTCATGCCGGAGCGCGATGTCGCGCAGATGCGGCTTGGCGAGCGGCATCAGCCGCCCGGTGCGCCGGTAGCCGGTCGACATCCCCGCCTCGGCTTCGAGCTGCGCGATCTGCTCTTCGAGTGACACCAGGGCATCGAACTGGAATTGCTTCTTGGCGTCCCAACGGTCGGGCATGTGCGGCATGAGCGCGCCCAGCAGGCCACCGCTCGCGCCGGCGCCGATCGCCTGCTGCTCGACAAGCCGCACCTCCATGCCCTTGCGTGCGGCGGAAAGGGCGGCCCACAGCCCCATGATGCCGCCGCCGACGACCAAAAGCTCGCTCATCGATTGACCTTCTCCGGCCGGCGGATTATCGCCTTCGCCATGACAGGACCCGCAGACCCGTTCGAGCCCCCGGCGCACCAAAACCTCGATTGGCACGAGGGCGATATGCCCTATTCCCGGGAGTTTGGCGATCACTTTTATTGCCGTACCGATGGCCGGCTGGAATGCGGCCATGTCTTCCTTTCCGGCAACGGCCTGCCGCATCGCTGGGTCGGTGCGGGCACCTTCCGCATCGGCGAACTGGGCTTCGGCACCGGGCTCAATTTCTGCGAGACATGGCGCCAGTGGAAGATGACCGCGACCGCCGGCGACCGCCTGCATTTCGTCTCGTTCGAGCGCTTCCCGATGGCGGCCGAGGAGATTTCCCGGGCGCTCGCTCACTGGCCCGAGATCGACGCGGAACGGCAGGCCCTGGTCTCGCGCTGGCCGGCAAGCCCCGACGGTAACGTCCACATCGACTTTGGCGACCGTGTCACCCTCACCGTCGTCTGCGGCCCGGCGCTCGAAGGCGTTGCCCGGGCTGAAGACCCGTTCAACGCCTGGTATCTCGACGGCTTCGCGCCGTCCCGCAATCCCGACATGTGGTCGGAAGAGCTGATGCGGCTCGTTTTCGAAAATACGGCATCAGGCGGCAGCTTCGCGACTTACGCGGCCGCTGGCTTCGTCCGCCGCAATCTCCAGGCCGCCGGCTTCGTCGTCGAGAAGCGCAAGGGTTTTGCCGGCAAGCGCGAGATGCTGCGGGGCGATCGCCCCTAAATCGCCGCCCCTCGATTCCGACCCGTCTTGAACGCTTGCGCCATCGCACTGCGAAAATGCGTCAGCGAGAACGATTTACTCCACAAGAGAACTGAACTGTCGCAAATGGCGGGCCATCGCCACCGAGAATCTGCGACACACACCCATCGGCAACGCGGTGGGACCATCATGAACAACGATCAGTTTCCCGATGCAGCAACCGGCGATGCGGCCTCGACGCCGTTGGAGCGGCGACGCAGGCCGGGCGGCCGCGGAGCAGAACGGGCTCGCAAATCCACAGGCGGGAAATACCTCAATCTCGTCAATACGTTGAGCAAATCGACGATCCTTTCGGAAGATGCGCTCGAGGCGATCCATGACGCGTCGCTGACCATCCTCGAAGAGATCGGCATGGACATCATCCTGCCGGAAGCGCGTGACCGGATGAAGGCTGCCGGCGCTGATGTGACGCCCGGCACCGACCGGGTGCGCTTCGACCGCGGCCTGATCATGGAGATGGTCGCGTCAGCGCCCTCCTCCTTCACCATGCATGCCCGCAACCCGGCGCGCAACGTCGCGATCGGCGGCAACAATCTCGTCTTCGCCCAGATCGCCAGCGCGCCTTTTGTCGCCGATCGTGACGGTGGCCGCCGCACCGGCAACCACGAGGATTTCCGCAAGCTGGTGAAGCTCGCCCAGTGCTACGACATCGTCCACACGACCGGCGGCTATCCCGTCGAGCCCGTGGACCTGCACGCGTCCGTGCGTCACCTCGACTGCCTCTCCGACATGGTGAAGCTGACGGACAAGGTCTTCCACGTCTATTCGCTCGGGCGGCAGCGCAACACCGACGGCATCGAGATCGCCCGCATCGGCCGCGGCATTTCCATGGAGCAGATGGAGCGCGAGCCGTCGCTCTTCACCATCATCAACACCTCCTCGCCGCTGCGCCTCGATGGACCGATGCTGCAAGGGATCATCGAGATGTCCTCGCGCAATCAGGTGGTGGTGGTCACGCCCTTTACGCTGGCCGGCGCCATGGCCCCCGTGACGATCGCCGGCGCCCTGGTGCAACAGAATGCCGAGGCGCTCTGCGGCATCGCCTTCACCCAGATGGTCCGGCGCGGGGCGCCTGTGATGTATGGCGGCTTTACCTCGAATGTCGACATGAAGACCGGCGCGCCGGCCTTCGGCACGCCCGAATACATGAAGGCGGTGGTTGCTGGCGGCCAGCTCGCGCGCAAATACAACATCCCCTACCGCACCTCGAACACCAATGCCGCCAATACGCTCGATGCCCAGGCGGCCTACGAGTCGGCGATGTCGCTCTGGGCGCTGACGCAAGGGGGCGGCAATTTCGTCATGCATGCCGCCGGCTGGACCGAAGGCGGGCTCACCGCCTCCTTCGAGAAGTTCATCCTCGACGTCGACATGCTGCAGATGGTGGCGGAATATCTGGCGCCGCTCAACGTCAGCGAGGATGCCCTCGGCCTCGATGCCGTGCGCGACGTCGGCCCCGGCGGCCACTACTTCGGCACGCTGCATACGCTGCAGCGCTACGAAACGGCCTTCTATTCGCCCATCCTTTCCGACTGGCGCAATTTCGAGACCTGGACCGAAGCGGGGCGGCCGACGACCTACGACCACGCCAACCGGATCTTCAAGCAGAAGCTCAACGAATACGAGCGGCCGCCCCTCGACCCTGCGATCGAGGAGGAGCTCGATGCCTTTGTCGCCAAGCGCAAGGCAGAAGGCGGCGTCCCGACGGACTTCTGACGGGGCGCGCCCCCCAAGAGATGCAGTAAACGTTGCGAAGCTTAATCTCGCCCGAACTTAGGGGAACACCGCGGCTCGCGCTGTCGCGATCAGTTGCTCGGTGGTTGCCGCGACACAATTGCGGTCGATCTCGGCGACCGTCCGCTCCCGGACGTGCGCGGAGAGGTGCTTCCTGAGATCGCCGAGCGTCTTTGGAGCCGCGCAGATCACCAGGCTGTCGAAAGCATGGTCGGCGGCGTAGCTCTCCAGTTTTTCAGCCACGTCGGCAACGAAGCGTTGCTGCTCTTCGCGAACGGGATCGCTCTTGTATTCCATTGCGGATCGGCCGTATCCGACCGAAGTGTGCGACCGACCCGGCTTGTCGGCCATGATGTCCTGCACGCGCTTGGGTTCGGTGTGAAAAGTCTCCTCGTCCGGTCGCTGGCGGCACTCTTTCAAGAGATTAACGCCCTTGACGATGCGCGCGGTGTTGCCGTCCGCGACCAGTATCCATGTCCGGTTCTGCACGATTGTCTCCCAGTGAAAGGTGTGGATCGTGGCGGGCCGAAGAAGCCCTTTAAAGAAACGTACGAGGCCCGGTTCGGTTCCATAGGCGGCCGCTTCCGCGCCATTTATTTGCGCCCGCGGTGGCATCTACATCCGTGCAAGATAGGCTTCGAAGCTGCGCTCGGGCATCGCCTCGTAGCGTTCGCGTTCGACCTGGAGCGAACTGATCCGGTCGACCCGGAAATCCCGGAAGTCCGACCTCAGCTCGCACCAGCCGGTCAGCAGCCAGTTATGACCGAAGACGCTGAGGCCGAGCGGCCAGATGGTGCGCTCGGAGTGCTCGTCCTTGAGGCTGTCATAGGCAAGCCGAAGCTTGCGCCGCTCGGCGATCGCCTGTCGGAGATCGCCGAGCAGTGCCGGCGGTTCCGGCTGGAGTGCCGAGCGGAAGGCGCGAAGCGGTGCCGCCGTCAGCCGCTGCCGGTGTTCGGGCGGCAGACCGTGGGCGATCTTCTCCATCGCCTCGCGCGCCGACTGGGCAAGCCGCCCGTCGCCCAGCATCTGCACGGCCCGGGCACCGAAGGCGAGCGCTTCGAGCTGCTCGAAGGTGAAGGCGAGCGGCGGCGCGTCGAAGGCCCCGCGCAGCAGATAGCCGACGCCGCGCTCGCCATCGATCGGAGCGCCCGAGGCGATCAGATGCTCCATGTCACGGTAGATCGTCCTCTGAGCGACCTCCATCTTCTCGGCGATCTCACGCGCCGTCATCGCCCGGCCGGTGGCGCGCATGAGTTGGATGATGCGAAAGAGCCGGTCGGCGGGTCTCATGCGTGGTCTCCTTCGCCGTCGTGCCGCACGTTTGAAGGGCTATAGCGATCGCCCGACACGCACAAGCATGCGAGGGTCGACTATGGCCATAAGGCTGTCAGTTGCCCTGTGCTAAATCAAGCCCCGACAGACATGGAGCATGAACATGACCAGCGATCACATCCTTGAGCTTGCCGTTTGCATCGTCCTCGACAAGCCCGCGGCGGCAGCCACGCGCCACCGGGCGATGCAAGCCGTTTCCCGCTATCCCGGCTTCATCTCCTGGCGCGCGGTCGACTCCTGCGAGACGTCGGGAATGTTTGCGGATCTGGTCGAATGGGAGACGCTGGAGGCCGCCCGATCCGCCGGTGAACGCGTTCGGGTCGATCCGGAGTTTGCGCCTTATGCGGCAACGATCAGTGCGGTAATGCTGGTGCAGCATTTTACCGACGGCCAGAAGATCTGAGCGCCAGAGAGACGAGAGTCCAGAGAGACGAGAGGAAGGACTGCCTGACAATGGCCGAGCCACTGAAGAACCTGCTGCACCCCGGCGTCGTCACGGATATTGCCGACCGGATCGCCCGTGGCGCCAGCGCCTTCGATCGGGAAAAATTCCTGAGTCTCGCGGGCGACGGCCTCGAGGCGCTGGAACTGATGCAGCGTTCGCTCAAGATCCGCGACGCGCTCGTCGAGACCTTGCCGCAACCGTTTGCCGGGGCCGCCGAGATTCTCGCAGCCTGCCTGCCCCGGGATGGCGTTCCCGGCATCAGCGGCTGGGCGCTTCTGCCCGTCAGCCAGTTTGTCGCCCTGCGCGGTCTCGAGGACTTCGATCTGTCGCTATCGCTTCTGCGTGCCTTGACACCGCATTTCACCGGCGAGTTCGGCATTCGCGTCTTCGTCGATCACGACCAGGATCGCGCACTGGCGACGATCCGGACCTGGACCGGCGAGGCCAACCATCACGTTCGGCGGCTGGCGAGCGAAGGTACGCGGCCGCGCCTGCCCTGGGCAATGCGTCTGCCGAAACTCATCCGCGATCCGAAACCGATCCTGCCGATCCTGACGGCGCTCCTCGACGACCCCGAGGACTATGTGCGCCGCTCGGTCGCCAACAGTCTCAACGACATTGCCAAGGACCACCCGGATATGGTGGCAGCCTTCGTCGCCGAGCATGTCGGCGATGCGCCACCAGAGCGTCGCCAGCTTCTGCGCCACGCCTCGCGCACGCTCCTGAAGCAGGGGCATTCCGCCGCGCTTTCGAATTTCGGCTTCGCCGCCCCGAGCCGCATTCATGCCCGTCTCTCGCTCGACCGCTCAGAAATCGTGCTCGGCGAAAGCCTTGGCCTGCGCCTTACAATCAGCCATCAGGCCAAAACCAGCCAGAAGGTGATGATCGACTACGCCGTGCACCATCGCAAGGCGAACGGCTCGACAACACCCAAAGTCTTCAAATGGACATCGGCGACGCTTGCGCCCGGCGGCTCGATCGAGATCGAGAAACGCCATGCGATCCGGCCGATCACGACCCGCCGCTACTATGCCGGCACGCACCGCATCGTCATCCTCGTCAACGGACAGGAAGCGGCGGAAGCCGGTTTTGAACTCGCGCTGGAGTAGATCTCATTTCGCACCTGCGAAAAGATGCACCTTGACTTTTTCGTCCAAACCAACGACATGGTGCCCAGCGTCACCTTCCGGCCGCCGCGTGAGCGCGCCCTCGGCAAGCACTGAAAGCCGAGAAGAAGGTATAGCGCACCCATCGCCGCACTAGGCGGCATAGCACAGGCGCTTGACGACTTTCTTTAACCCACAAGTTCCCAATTCACGCGGGGTTCTTGACGCCGAACGACACCGGAACAGCAAGGATGCGGTTCCGGCGAATGCGTTTGGCGCCCCCAAAAGGTATATGCATTTGTCCACCTTTAAAGATCTCGGCCTCTCCCAGCACATTCTGGACACCCTGTCCGCCAACGGCTTCGAAAAACCGACGCCGATCCAGGCGCAGGCCATTCCGCAGGTGCTGAAGGGCAACGATCTCATCGGTCTCGCCCAGACCGGCACCGGCAAGACAGCCGCCTTCGGCCTGCCAATGATCGAAAAGCTCGTTGCCGAAGGCAGACGTCCTGACCCCCGCAACATCCGCGCCCTCGTGCTCGCTCCGACCCGCGAACTGGTCAACCAGATCGCTGCCAACCTCAAGCTCTTCGTCAAGAAGTCTCCGCTGAAGATCGGCGTCGTCGTCGGTGGCGTCTCGATCAACAAGCAGACCGAACAGCTCGCCCGCGGCGTCGATATCCTGGTCGCAACGCCGGGCCGCCTGCTCGATCTCGTCGCCCGCAAGGCCGTGACGCTGACGCAAGGGCGCTACCTCGTGCTCGACGAAGCCGACCAGATGCTCGACCTCGGCTTCATCCACGACCTGCGCAAGATTTCCAAGCTCGTGCCGAAGACCCGCCAGACGCTGCTGTTCTCGGCGACCATGCCGAAGCAGATCGCGGATCTCGCGGGTGAATATCTGACCAACCCGGTCAAGGTCGAAGTGACGCCTCCGGGCAAGGCCGCCGACAAGGTCGAGCAGTACGTGCACTTCGTGCCCGGCAAGGACCTGAAGACGCAGATCCTCAAGCAGTCGCTGACCGACAATCCGGACGGCCTGTCGCTGATCTTCAGCCGCACCAAGCATGGCGCCGAGAAGCTGATGAAGCATCTCGACCACGTCGGCTTCAAGGCCGCTTCGATCCATGGCAACAAGAGCCAGGGCCAGCGCGAGCGCGCGCTGAAGGCGTTCCGTGACGGCGAAATCCGCGTGCTGGTCGCGACCGACGTCGCCGCCCGCGGCATCGACATTCCCGGTGTCACCCACGTCTACAACTACGACCTGCCGGAAGTGCCCGACGCCTATGTTCACCGCATCGGCCGCACCGCCCGTGCCGGCCGCGACGGCATCGCGATCGCTTTCTGCGCCCCGGACGAAATCCGCCTGCTGCGTGACATCGAGAAGCTGATGGGCATCTCTATCGCCGTTGCCAGCGGCGAAGCGCCGGCCGACCAGGCACGCGCCGCCAAAAGCCGCAGCGGCCGCGGCAATGGCCATCGCAAGGGCAACGGCGGCGGCCAGCACCAGAACGGCGGTCGCCCGCGTCGTGAACGCCCGGCCGGCGAACCGATTGCCGTCACCAGCGGCTTCACCGGCGATGACCTGCTGCGCGACGAACGCCGCCCGCAGAAGCAGGAGCGCCGTGACCATGGCCATCCGCAGAACGACGGCCGTGGCGAGGGTAACCGCAACCACGAAGGCAAGAAGCACCATGGTCGCCCCGGCCAGAAGCAGGGCGAACGGCGCGACCGCAACCATGGCGGCCGCAACGAAAACCGCAGTGGCGGCGAGCGCCGCGACGGTGGCCAGGGCATGCGCCGTGGTGCCGGCGGCGGCCGCGGCCACCAGGGCTGATCCCTAAAAATCGTCGATACGGACGGCGGGTCGTTTCGGCCCGCCGTTTGAGTTTTTGGTTACTCGCATGTCGTTATCGCAAAACCGCCGCACACTTTTGCGCGACATGCTTTATGCCCGCTGCTTGCGGTTGGTGAGATAGACCCCGGCAACGGCGATCACCGTTCCGATGACCATCGGCAGGGTCAGCGCCTCACCGAAGAAAATAGCCGCCTGCACCGCCGCAAGTGGCGGCACGAGATAGATCAGCGATGCCGCGCGCGACACCTGGCCACGCCGAATGAGATAGAGCAGCAGCGCGATCGCCCCCATCGAAAGCCCCAGCACCGACCAGGCGAGCGCCGCAACGACCTGAAGATTCCAGGTGACATGCAGGTCCTCCAGCAGCAGCGCCAGCGGAACTGTGACGATCAGCGCGCCGAGATATTGAAGGGCCGCGATGGTGCGGATATCGCCGCTCTGCAGATGGCGCTTCTGGTAGAGCGTGCCGTAGGTGACGGCGCCCATTCCGAGCACGTTGACGATGACGGGCAGGAGATGGATCGGCGTCGCACCGGTATCGATCGCCAGCACCTTCGGCAGCACCGCAAGAGCAATGCCGAAGAAGCCGAGCACCAGCCCGAGCTTTTGTTGGATCGTCAGTTTTTCGTCGATGACGAAGGCGGCGGCGACCGCCGTCATCAGCGGCTGCAGGCCGGCAATGATGCCGGAAATGCCAGCGGGCACGCCCTCGCCGATCGCCCACCAGACCGCCCCGAGATAGAGTCCATGCAGGAACATGCCCGACACCACGGCGTGGCCGGCTATCGCCCACGATCTCGGCCATCGGGCGCCGGTCGCGACACAGAACAGGATGAAGAGCGCGATCGCCAGTGCGTAGCGAAGCACCAGAAAGGTCAGCGGATCGGCATAAACCGCCGCATATTTCGCGACGACCCAGCCGGTCGACCAGAGCAGAACGAAGATGGCGGGGGCCAGGCGGGCAAGCATGATGAGCCTATCGGGGTGACGGTGGGGGAAGGGCAAAGCAATACAACGCGCCTTCCGGAATGGCTCGAAGCCGCTATAACACTTTGATCTGCCGTTGATTTCTGCTCAAACCCTCTGATTTGAGCACTCATGCAAGTATCCGTGACCCCATTGATGGTCAAAACAATTTTTCTGATGGCAAGCATCAGCCAATCGGAACCATCAGCCGCAGGGGGGAAAGCGACAGCGAGACGAACCCGGGTTCGTACTCTTCGCGATAGTGCAGCAGGGCCGTGTCGACCGCGTACCCCTCGGCCGCAATCCAATCGAACATTTTCTGGTAGTGCGCGAAAACGTCGCCGCTCTCCGGATGATGCAAGGCCGTGGCGAAGCGCATCTGCGGCAGGTCGACATGCCCAGGGTGAACCGTCGCCTCGGCCTCGTCCGAGACATAACCGACGAGATAGCGGAAACCGTCCGGTCGGCCGTTCCAGGAAAGGCCGACCAAGGCGGCATGATCCCTGGGGTGAAGGCGCCTGTGATGCTCCTGCATCTCGGCGATCAGCCGGCGCACGGCGCCATCGGCCGCCTCGACGAAAGTCCCTTCCCAGAAGGCACCGGCAATACGCTGTGCGGGTCTCTCGACGATTTCGAATGCCATGGTCACCTCTTCAAGCGAAAGACCCTACAAGGATTGCCCATTTTCCCGCGGTGCAGCCGCGCGAGCAAAACGAAATTTGCCTCAAAGCAGTTCCACGAAGGCGCGCGCCGCATGACTGAACTGTCTTTCACGATGGGTCAGCAGTTCGAAGCTGCGCTCCGCCAGTTCGAACGGCAGCTCAACCAGGCGGCCACTGTCGACGAAGGGCTGGGCGGCAAGCCGGGAAACGGCCGTCACGAATGGACCGCTTTCGACAGCCGTTAGCACCGCTTCGTTGGAAGGCAGCTCGAGCTCGATCTTCAACCCCTCGAGGTCCGCTCCATGATCAGCCATCGATTGCAGGAACATTGCCCGCGTACCGGACCCCTCTTCGCGCAGAACCCAACGCGCCGCAAGCAGCATCGCCAGATTGACCGGGGCGCCGACGAGCGGATGAGCGGGTGAAGCATAGACCGCGATGCGATCGATCGCGACGCGGCGATGGTCGAGCTTGGCACCATCGACCCGCCCTTCGACGAAGCCGAGCTGTGCGGTCCCCTCCTCCACCGCTTCGGCAACGACGGCCGTATTGCGCACGGTCAGCTTCACGTCGACCTGCGGATAATCGTGGGTGAAGCGGGCGAGACGCGCCGGCAGCCAATAGCTCGCAACCGTCTGGCTTGCGGCAATCGAGAGTTCGCCGCGGCGAAGCTGCGAGAGATCGTTGAGACAGGCAGTCGCTGCTGTCGCCCGGGCGAGGACCGCCCTCGCCTCCGGCAGGAACGCCTTGCCGGCGTCCGTCAGCGCCAAGCCGCGGCCGACCCGATCGAACAACCGCACGTCGTGCTGGGTTTCAAGCGCGGCGATTGCGGCGCTTGCCGCCGACTGGGTAACGTTCATCGCCTCGGCGGCTTTGGTCATGTGCAAGCGCTCGGCGACCGCGACGAAGATTCTAAGCTGATCGAGTGTCATGGCAGATCAATCTCAAAAATCGATCAGAATGACAAGAATAATCCGTTAGACTGATTCATGGATCGGCGTAGGTTGCGCGGCATGTCCAGATTGCATCCCACATCCCGCTTCGCTCTTTCATCCTCCATTTCCCGCCTGACGTGTATTCTTCCGGGACTTTTCCTCTGCTGTCTCGTAGCGCTCGCGGCCATCGGCCTCGAATGGATCGAGTGGCGCTGGACAGGTCGGGCCTGGCTGGAGGCCCTCGTTCTTGCCATTCTTCTTGGCGCCATCGTCCGCACCATCTGGACCCCCGGCGCCCGCTTCCTCTCCGGCATCCATTTCTCCGCCAAGGTTCTGCTGGAGACGGCGATCGTCCTGATCGGAGCCATGCTGAGCTTCGACGCGATCGTCGCGAGGGGGCCGACGCTGCTCGCCACCATCGTCTCCATGGTGTTGCTGTCGATCTCGACCGGTTACCTGATCGCAAGGCTGCTCGGCCTGCCGAAACGCCTGGCGACGCTGATCGCCTGCGGCAACGCCATCTGCGGCAACTCCGCCATCGCGGCCGTTGCTCCCGCGATCGGCGCTCGCGGCGAAGAGGTGGCAGCCGCCATCTCGTTCACCGCCATTCTCGGCATCGCCGTCGTCCTGTCGCTGCCCTTCGTCGGCGGCTGGCTCGGCATGACGCCGCAGGGCTACGGCGTCTTTGCCGGCATGACGGTCTATGCCGTGCCGCAGGTGCTGGCCGCTGCCAGTCCTTTCAGTTCACTCTCGGTTCAGGTCGGCACGCTCGTCAAGCTCGTGCGCGTGCTGATGCTCGGCCCCGTCGTCTTCTGTTTCTCGCTGATTGGCGGCCGCGATGCCGAGCCTGAATCCGTGCCGGGCGAGCGCCGTAAAACGGGTTCGCGCCTCGCCACCGTCGCCCACTTCGTTCCCTGGTTCATCCTCGGTTTCCTCGCCGTCGCCATCGCCCGCAACAGCGGTGTAATCTCCGATCCGCTCGCGACAGGCGCCGTGAAGGCCTCCACCTGGCTGACCGTCATCGCCATGGCCGCGCTCGGCCTCGAGGTCGACATCCGCACGCTCGCCAATGCCGGCCCGCGCGCCAGTGCCGCCGCCCTGCTCTCACTCCTCGTTCTCTGCATACTGTCGGCGCTCGCAATCGCCTGCCTGGGGCTCGATTAGCCTCGAGAACAGAGCCCAATTTTAGAGCATGTGCATATTTTGTAGCCGCGCAGCCGCCACAGCTTTTCGGCGGATGGATCCCGCTGCCCGGATGTTGGGCAGTTTCCCCCGCAAACAGGCGTCAATTTTCTTTTCAGGCGACTGAGCACGCTTCTTGCATTGCAACCAGCGTTGTACTCAAATGGTCAAAAATAAGGGGACCACGCCTTTGGCATTTGACGAAATGATGAATGCGGACAGCAGTCCGCGCCAGCCATATTCGACCTATCATGAATGGTATGCCAGCCAGGACAGAAATCGGCTCATAGCGAAATCCAAGGACGCCGAGAACATATTCCGCAAAACCGGCATCACCTTCGCAGTATACGGACACGCGGACTCCTCCGAAAAGCTCATCCCCTTCGACCTCATCCCCCGCATCATCTCCGGCCGCGAATGGCGCAAGCTCGCGCAAGGCATCGAACAGCGGGTCATCGCCCTCAACGCCTTCCTCGACGACATCTACCACAAGCAGGAAATCATCCGCGCCGGCCGCATCCCGCGCGAACTGATCGAGAAGAACGAAGCCTTTCTGCCGCAGATGATCGGCTTCAGGCCGCCGGGCGGCGTCTACACCCACATCGTCGGCACCGACATCGTGCGCACCGGCGAAGACCAGTTCTATGTGCTGGAGGACAATGCGCGCACACCTTCCGGCGTCAGCTACATGCTGGAAAACCGCGAAACGATGATGCAGATGTTCCCGGAACTCTTCCATCAAAACCGCGTGCGCCCGGTCGAGAACTACCCCTATCTGCTGCGCCAGAGCCTTGCTTCGCTCGCCCCTCCCGGCTGCAGCGGCAAGCCGCGCGTCGCGGTGCTGACGCCCGGCATCTACAACTCCGCCTTCTACGAACACGCCTTCCTCGCCGACATGATGGGCGTGGAACTCGTCGAGGGCTCGGATCTGCGGGTCATCGACGGCAAGGTGAAGATGCGCACGACCCGCGGCTACGAGGCGATCGATGTGCTCTACCGCCGCGTCGACGACGACTTCCTCGATCCGCTGACATTCCGGCCGGATTCGGCGCTCGGCATTCCCGGCATCATGGATGTCTACCGCGCCGGCAACATCACGATCGCCAACGCCCCCGGCACCGGGATTTCCGATGACAAGGCGATCTATTCCTACATGCCCGAGATCGTCGAGTTCTACACCGGTCGTAAGCCGCTGCTCGAAAACGTGCCCACCTGGCGCTGTTCCGAGCCGCAGAGCCTGAAATACGTGCTCGAACATCTGGAAGAGCTGGTGGTCAAGGAAGTGCACGGTTCCGGCGGCTACGGCATGCTGGTTGGACCGACGGCGACCAGGAAGGAGCGCGCCGTCTTTGCGGAAAAGCTGAAGAGCCGCCCCAACAACTACATCGCCCAGCCGACGCTTTCCCTCTCCACCGTACCGATCCTCGTCAACAAGGGCATTGCGCCCCGGCACGTCGACCTTCGCCCCTATGTCCTCGTCTCCGACAAGGTGCAGATCATCCCCGGCGGCCTGACGCGCGTGGCGCTCAAGGCCGGTTCGCTCGTCGTGAATTCCAGCCAGGGCGGCGGGACCAAGGACACCTGGGTGCTGGAGGACTGAGAGATGCTGGGAAGAACTGCAAACGGCCTCTACTGGATGTTCCGCTACATCGAGCGCGCGGAAAACGGCGCCCGGCTGATCGATGCCGGACTGCGCATGTCGCTGACGCGCAGCGAAGCGAGCGAAGACGATTGGGACGGCGTGCTGCAAAGCGCCGGCGTACGCGAAAACTATGACGAGGTGCACGACAAGCTGACGAGCATCGACGCGATCGACTTCCTGCTGCGCGACCGCGCCAATCCGTCGAGTGTGATGTCCTGCATCGAGGCAGGCCGCCACAATGCCCGCATGGTGCGCACGGCGCTGACCCGTGAGACCTGGGAAGCGACCAACGAATGCTGGATCGAGATGAAGGCGATGCTTTCCAAGAAGGCGCGTCCGACCGACATGCCGGAGATCATCGACATGATCAAGCGCCGCGCCGGTCTCATCCGCGGCGCATTCCACGGCACGATGCTCAGAAACGAGATTTTCAACTTCTCGCGCATCGGCACCTTCATCGAGCGGGCCGACAATACCGCCCGGATCCTCGACGTGAAATACTACGTGCTCTTGCCGGCGGTCGCCGCCGTCGGCTCGTCCATGGACAATGTGCAGTGGGAATCGATCCTGCGGTCGGTCTCGGCGCACCGCGCCTACGGCTGGGTCTATGATGCCGAGCTTCGCCCCGCCAATATCGCGGACTTCCTGATTTCCAACGGCCGCATGCCGCGTTCGCTAGCCTATTGCTACGAGAAGATCGCCAGCAACCTCGGCTATCTCGAGCGGGAATATGGCGAGCGCCACGCCGCCCACGACACGGCCGACCGCACGCTCGCATCGCTGCGCAGCGAGTCCATCAAGGACATCATGGACCAGGGTCTGCACGAATATCTCGAAGGCTTCATCAGCCACAACAACCGTCTGGGACAGGAAATCTCCGACGGTTACCGGTTCTATTGAGTTCGGGAGGATGGCATGCACCTGAAGATCAGCCACACGACCGAATACCACTATGACGAGCCCGTGCAATACGCGCTGCAGCGCCTGCGGCTGACGCCGTTGACCCAGCCTGGCCAGACCGTGCTCGGCTGGCAGACGCTGGTTGACGGCGCCGCGATCGAAGTGAGCTACGACGATCACTTCGGCAACCGGGTTCACCTGGTCAGCGTCGACGGCGACCGCGAGGCGATCCGCATCACCGCCTCGGGCGAGGTCCATACGGAGGACCGCGCCGGCGTCTTCGGCCCGCATCAGTCCTACGTGCCGCTGTGGCTCTATGCCCGCGAGACGCCTCTGACCAAGGCCGGCAAATTGATCCGCGAGCTTGCGAAATCCGCCGAGGGCGATACCGATCTTGCCCGCATGCATGCGCTGATGGCGACGATCCACGAGGCGGTGGAGTACAAGCCCGGCGAGACCCATGCGGAGACGACGGCCGAGGATGCGCTGGAAAGCGGCCGCGGCGTCTGCCAGGACCACGCCCATATCCTGATCGCGGCGGCGCGCTCGCTCGACCTGCCGGCCCGTTACATCTCAGGCTATCTGATGATGGAGGGTCAGCCTGACCAAACGGCGAGCCACGCCTGGGCGGAAATTCATCTGAACGGACTGGGCTGGGTCGGCTTCGACGCCGCCAACAAGATTTGCCCCAACGACCGCTATGTCCGGATCGCCTCTGGCCTCTGCTACCGCGACGCCGCACCTATATCGGGCCTGATCCATGGCGAAGCCAAGGAGACGCTCAAAGTATCGGTGACGGTCGAACAACAGCAAAGCCAGAGTCAGAGCCAGTCATAAGACCGGTAACTTTCGCGATGGCGCGCAAAGCTTGCGCACTCTTTCGATCGATCGGATCAAAAATGGAAATGCCGCACCGACAAGCGGTGCGGCATTGCATTCCAACAGCCAGAAAAATCAGTGGCTGTCGCGGTTCATCGGAATGTCCGCGCCGCGCGGACCGACGAGGAAGTCCAGATCCGCGCCGGTATCGGCCTGCATGACCGTCTTGACGTAGAGGCCGCCATAGCCACCGGCAAGCGGCTTCACCGGCGACACCCAGGCCGCGCGACGGCGGGCCAGTTCCTCATCCGAAACCTCGAGGTGGATGGTGCGAGCCGGCACGTCGACGGCGATCATGTCGCCATTCTCCACGAGCGCCAGCGGACCGCCATCGGCCGCCTCCGGTGCGGTGTGCAGAATAACCGTGCCATAGGCCGTGCCGGACATGCGCGCATCGGAAATGCGGATCATGTCGGTGATGCCCTTCTTCAGGACTTTCGGCGGCAGGCCCATATTACCGACCTCGGCCATGCCGGGATAACCCTTCGGGCCGCAATATTTCAGCACCATGATGCAAGTCTCGTCGATATCGAGATCGTCGCGATTGATGCGGGCGTGGTAGTCCTCGATGCTCTCGAACACGACGGCGCGGCCCTTGTGCTGCATCAGGTGCGGCGAAGCGGCGGATGGCTTCAGGACGCAGCCCTTCGGCGCCAGGTTGCCGCGCAGCACCGCGATGCCGCCGGACTTGGTCAGCGCCTTGTCGCGCGGCACGATGACGTCGTCGTTGTAGTTCACCGCATCCTTGACGTCGGTCCAGATCGTATCGCCGGTGACCGTCAGCGCCTCCTTATGCAAGAGGCCCATTTCGCCGACGGCCTTGATCACGACCGGAAGGCCACCGGCGTAATAGAACTCCTCCATCAGGTATTTGCCCGACGGCTGCAGGTTGACGATCGTCGGTACGTCGCGGCCGAGGCGATCCCAATCGTCGAGCGTCAGGTCGACGCCGATGCGGCCGGCAAGCGCCAGGAGGTGGAGCACGGCGTTGGTCGAGCCGCCGACGGCACCGTTGACGCGGATGGCATTCTCGAAGGCCTCTTTCGTCAGGATGTCCGAGGGCTTCAGGTCCTCCTTGACCATCTCGACGATGCGGCGGCCGGAAAGCTGCGAGATCACCCGCCGACGTGCGTCGACCGCGGGGATTGCCGCATTGCCGGGCAGCGTCATTCCCAAGGCTTCCGCCATCGAGGCCATGGTGGAAGCGGTGCCCATGGTCATGCAGCTTCCCGCCGAGCGGGCCATGCCCTGCTCTGCATCCATGAACTCGGCCAGCGACATCTCGCCGGATTTCACCATTTCCGAGAATTGCCAGATCGCCGTGCCGGAGCCGACGTCCTTGCCGCGCCACTTGCCGTTCAGCATCGGGCCGCCGGAGACGAGGATGACCGGGATATCGACGCTGGCAGCCCCCATCAGCAGGCTCGGCGTGGTCTTGTCACAGCCGCCGAGCAACACGACGCCATCGACCGGATTGCCGCGGATCGCCTCTTCCACGTCCATCGCCGCAAGATTGCGGAACATCATCGCCGTCGGGCGCAGCGTGCTTTCGCCGACGGAGAAGACCGGAAACTCGACCGGAAAGCCGCCCGCCTCGTAGACGCCACGCTTCACCCGCTCGGCAAGGTCGCGCAAATGCGCGTTGCATGGCGTCAGCTCCGACCAGGTGTTACAGATGCCGATGATCGGCCGCCCGTCGAACGTGTCGGCGGGCAGACCCTGGTTCTTCATCCAGGAGCGATGCATGATGGCATTCTTGCCCGTACCGCCGAACCACTCCTGGGAACGGAGCTTGCGCGGCCACTCAGCTTTCTTCTTCATCTTTTCCTTCCTTGAGCGGCCCGCGCAGATCACGCGGGCCCTGCACGGCTTCCCTTAGGCCAGGGTGTAGGCCGTCTTGACGGTGGTGTAGAACTCGGCAGCGTAGCGTCCCTGCTCGCGCGAGCCGTAGGACGAGCCCTTGCGGCCGCCGAAGGGCACGTGGAAATCGACGCCCGCCGTCGGCAGGTTGACCATCACCATGCCGGCTTCGGCATTGCGTTTGAAATGGGTCGCGTGCTTGAGGCTGGTGGTGGCGATGCCGGAGGACAGGCCGAAGGGTGTGTCGTTGGCGACGGCGAGCGCTTCGTCGTAGTCGCGGACGCGGATGACGGCGGCGACCGGCCCGAAGATCTCTTCCCGGCTGATGCGCATCGCATTCGTCGCCTCGGTGAACAGCGCCGGCTGCAGGTAGAAGCCGGGCGTGTCGCGCTTCAGAAGCTCGCCGCCAAAGGCCAGCTTGGCGCCTTCCTGCTTGCCGATGGCGATGTAGTCGGTGTCCTGGTTGAGCTGGCTCTCGTCGACCACCGGGCCGATATGGGTGCCGGCCTTCAAGGCGTCATCGATCGTCAGCCCCTTCATCCGTTCGCCCATGGCCGCCACGAAACGATCATGAATGCCCTCGGTGACGATGATGCGCGAGGACGCGGTGCAGCGCTGGCCGGTGGAGAAGAAGGCGGAATTGACCGCCGCCTCGACCGCCACAGAAAGATCGGCGTCGTCGAGCACGACGAAGGGGTTCTTGCCGCCCATCTCCAGCTGGTACTTGCGATTGTGCTCGACGGAGGCGGCAGCGACCCGCTTGCCGGTGCCGACCGAGCCGGTGAAGGTGATGGCGTGGATGTCGGGACTGTCGAGCATCGCCTGGCCGACGACCGAGCCCTTGCCCATGACAAGGTTCAAGACACCCTTCGGCAGGCCGGCGCGGTGCAGGATGTCGACGATCGCCCAGGAACTGCCGGGTACCAGTTCGGCCGGCTTGAAGACGACGGTGTTGCCGTAGCAGAGCGCCGGGGCGATCTTCCAGGCGGGAATGGCGATCGGGAAGTTCCAGGGGGTGATGATGCCGACGACGCCGACCGGCTCGCGGGTGATCTCGACGCCGATATTGGGCCGCGCCGACGGCAGCACTTCGCCAGCCAGGCGCAGGCACTCGCCGGCGAAGAAATCGAAGATCTGGCCGGCACGCACGGTCTCGCCGATGCCTTCGACCAGCGTCTTGCCTTCCTCGCGCGACAGGAGCTTTCCGAGCTCGTCCTTGCGGGCGAGGATCTCGTCGGCGGCCTTCCTCAGGATCGCATGGCGCTCGAGGATGCCGGAGCGCGACCAGGCGGGAAATGCCGCCTTGGCGGCCGCGATCGCCGCCCGCGCATCGTCAGCCGAGGCGCGGGCATATTCGCCCACCACGTCATTGGTGTTCGACGGGTTGATGTTGGCAACCCCGTCGCCGCCGACCCATTCGCCGGCAATCAGGTTCTGGTGCAATGTCATAGGCTTCGAGCCTCCTTGATAAAGGCGCATGACCGCTCCGGGTGAACGGTCGCGCTTAGGAGATGTGTCAGAGCTGGCTTATGGCGACCTGTTCTTCCGCGGCGATGGCAAGGGCGTTGCGAAGCGGAAGGCCGAAGCCCGACGCCTCGATCTCGAACACGTCGCCTTCCTCGGTGCGGATGCCATCGCCGAAGGAGAGCGTCGCCGTCCCGAACATGTGAACGTGGATGTCGCCCGGCTGGCGGAACAGTTCGTACTTGAAATGATGATGCTCAAGATTGGCGAAACTGTGCGACATGTTGGCTTCGCCAGACAGGAACGGTTTCTCCCACAGTACCTTGCCGCCACGCAGGATCCGCGACATGCCGCGGATATCTTCCGGCGCTGCGCCGATGCGGATTTCCGGACCGAAGCTCGCCTGCCGCAGCTTCGAATGCGCCAGCCAGAGATAGTTGACCCGCTCGGTCTTGTGGTCGGAGAACTCGTTGGCGACGGCAAAGCCGATGCGGCACGGCACCCCCTTGTCGGAGATTACGTAGATGCCGGCCATTTCCGGCTCTTCGCCGCCGTCCTCGGCAAAGGAAGGCGAGCCGAGCGCAGCACCGGGGGCCACGGCGCTGGTGCCGTTGCCCTTGTAGAACCATTCCGGCTGCACGCCGATTTCGCCGGCCTTCGGCTTGCCGCCTTCGAGGCCCATGCGGAACATCTTCATCGAGTCCGTCAGCGTTTCCTCGACCGCCTCGCTCGCCTTCTTGTGCATGGCGTCGCGGGTCGCGGCGGAGCCAAGATGGGTGAGGCCCGTGCCGGTCAGGTGCAGGTGCGCCGGATCCGGATGGGTGATCGGCGGCAGGAAGCGTCCCTCCGCATAGGCCTTGTCGAGGTCGACGGCGGCCCCGAGACCCTTGGCCTCGATCGTCTCCTTCAGGCTGCGCCCGGCATTGGCCGCTTCCATCGCCAGGGCATAGACGCTTGCAGCGCCCTTGACCGCATGCGCGGTTTCGCCGGGCAAGCGCACCGCGACCGTTATCGATCCGTCTTCGTTCCTGATCTGCGAAATCAGCACGATCCTGTCCTTCCTGTCGTCGTTCGGGTCGCAGTCTTCGCCTTCTCAAGGCAAAAGCGTCCCCGTGGGTGACTTTCGCCACCCAATTCCAGCGGGCCAATCCGCCGATCCTGGCAACCGCGGCTGCCGGTGAATGTTACTGGTTCGCGTCGGGTCTTATGGCTTTCGGCTCAACCCTTGTTCTTGTTGTAGACATCGAAGAAGACGGCAGCGAGCAGGACGAGACCCTTGATCAGCTGCTGGTAGTCGATGCCGATGCCCATGATCGACATGCCGTTGTTCATCACGCCCATGATGAAGGCGCCGATCACCGCGCCGATGATCTTGCCGACACCGCCGGATGCCGAGGCGCCGCCGATGAAGCAGGCCGCGATGACGTCGAGCTCGAAGCCGACGCCGGCCTTGGGCGTCGCCGAATTGAGGCGGGCGGTGATGATCATGCCGGCGAGTGCCGCCAGCACGCCCATGTTGACGAAGGTATAGAAGGTCAGCCGCTCGGTATTGATGCCCGAGAGCTTGGTCGCCTTGACGTTGCCGCCCATGGCATAGATGCGGCGGCCGATCGTCGAGCGCGTGGTGATGAAGGTATAGAGCGCAATGAGAACGGCCATGGCGATCAGCACGTTCGGAAGGCCGCGATAGGTCGCAAGCTGGAAACCGATGAACAGCGCCACGGCGGCGATCACCGCCATCTGCACCGCGAAGAAGACGAAGGGCTCGTTCTCCGTGCCGTGCTGCTCGTTGATCTTGCGGTCGCGAAGGCCCGCATAGATCGCGTAGCCGACGAGCGCGATAACGGCGATGAGTGCCACCACGTTCTGAATGGTCTCGGGTGCCGGATTGAGGAAATAGAGGAAGTCCGGAACGAAGCCGGTCGACAGCAGCTGGAATTCTTTCGGGAACGGGCCGATCGGGCGGCCGCCGAGCACCACATAGGTGAGCCCGCGGAAGACCAGCATGCCGGCAAGCGTCACGATGAAGGACGGGATCTTCTGGTAGGCCACCCAGTAGCCCTGGGCCGCCCCCATGATGCCGCCGACGATCAGACAGGCCGGGATGACGACAATGGCCGGCAGACCCCATTTGACCAGCATGATCGCCGAGATCGCACCGATAAAGGCGACGATCGAACCGACCGACAGGTCGATATGGCCGGCGACGATGATCAGCAGCATGCCGAGCGCCATGATGACGATGAACGAGTTCTGCAGCACCAGGTTGGTGATGTTGACCGGCTTGAACAACACGCCGCTGGTCACGAACTGGAAGAACAGCATGATCACGACGAGTGCGACGAGCAGGCCGTATTCGCGGATGTTGTTCCGAAGATAATCCCCGATCGAGGGTTTGTTGGTTTGGGTGCTCGTATCGGCGACCATTAGTGTTTCTCCCCTGAACGCATGATGGCACGCATGATGGATTCCTGGCTCGCTTCCGCCTTCGAGAGCTCGGCGACGATGCGGCCCTCGTTCATGACGTAGATGCGATCGCAGGTTCCAAGCAGCTCCGGCATTTCCGATGAAATCATCAGGATGCCTTTGCCCTCGGCGGCAAGCTGGTTGATGATGGTGTAGATCTCATACTTCGCGCCGATATCGATACCGCGTGTCGGCTCGTCGAGAATGAGAACTTCCGGATTGGTGAACAGCCATTTGGACAGCACGACCTTCTGCTGGTTGCCGCCCGAAAGGTTGACCGTTTCCTGATAGATCGAGTGCGAACGGATGCGCAGCTTCGAGCGATAGTCGGAGGCGACCTTCGCTTCCTTGCGGTCGTCGATGACGCCGTTTGCCGCAACCGCCTTCAGGTTGGAGAGCGTCGTGTTCTCCTTGATGTTGTTGATCAGCACGAGGCCGAGTTGCTTGCGGTCCTCGGTAACGTAAGCGAGACCCGCGTCGATCGCCCGCGAAATGGTGCTGACATCGACGGGCTTCCCGCGCATCGTCACCTCACCGGTGATCTTGTGGCCCCAGGACTTGCCGAAGAGGCTCATGGCCGTTTCGGTGCGCCCGGCGCCCATCAGCCCGGCGATGCCGACGACCTCGCCGGCGCGCACGGTGAAATTGACGTCGTGCAGGAACTGCCGGTCGCGGTGATGCTGGTGGAAGACGTTCCAGTTCTTCACCTCCAGCAGCGTCTCGCCGATATTCGGCTCGCGCGGCGGATAGCGGTCTTCCATGGCGCGGCCGACCATGCCCTTGATGATCCGGTCTTCGCCGATGTCTTCGCTGTGACAGTCGAGCGTCTCGACCGTGCCGCCGTCGCGCAGGATGGTGATCTGGTCGGCGACCTTCCGGATCTCGTTCAGCTTGTGCGAAATGATGATCGAGGTCATGCCCTGCGTGCGAAACTCCATCAGGAGCTTCAGCAGCGCATCGGAATCGGTCTCGTTGAGCGAGGCGGTCGGCTCGTCGAGGATCAGGAGCCGCACCTTCTTCGATAGCGCCTTGGCGATCTCGACCAGCTGCTGCTTGCCGACGCCAATGTCGGTGATGAGCGTTGCCGGGGATTCGCTCAGGCCCACCTTCTTCAGGAGTTCCTGCGTGCGGGCGAAGGTCTGCGGCCAGTGGATCACGCCGTTGCTGGCGATCTCGTTGCCGAGGAAGATGTTCTCGGCGATCGAGAGCAGCGGCACCAGCGCCAGTTCCTGGTGAATGATGATGATACCGAGGTCTTCGCTGTCGGAAATCGTCGAGAAGCGTCGGGCTTCGCCGTCATAGTGGATCTCGCCGTCATAGGTGCCGGCGGGATAGACGCCGCTCAGCACCTTCATCAGCGTCGACTTGCCGGCGCCGTTCTCGCCGACGAGTGCGTGAATTTCACCTTCGCGGACCTTGAAGCTGACATTGTCCAGCGCCTTGACGCCCGGAAACGTCTTGGTGATGCCCCGCATTTCAAGAATGATATTGTCCATTTTCAGTCATTCCAGCGGCAGTCTGCGAGAGAGTACCGGCTCCGTCACCTGGATAAAAGGGGTCCGTGCCGTGGCACGGGCCCCCGCGCTCAAAAAGATCAGTTGTTGATCTGGTCTTCGGTGTAGTAGCCCGAGCTGACGAGCACGTCCTTGACGTTGGACTTGTCGACGGCAACCGGCTTCAGCAGGTAGGACGGAACGACCTTGACGCCGTTTTCATAGGTCTTGGTGTCGTTCACTTCCGGCTCCTTGCCGTCCATGATCGCATTGACCATGCCGACGGTGACCTTTGCCAGTTCGCGCGTATCCTTGAAGATCGACGAATATTGTTCGCCGGCGAGGATCGACTTGACCGACGGCAGTTCCGCGTCCTGACCGGTGACAACAGGCATCGGCATGTCGCCCGAGCCGTAGCCGACGCCCTTCAGCGCCGAGATAATGCCGATCGAGAGGCCGTCATAGGGCGACAGCACGCCATCGACCTTGGCGTCGGTGTAGTTCGACGACAGCAGGTTTTCCATGCGGGCCTGGGCAACCGCACCGTCCCAACGCAGCGTGCCGACCTGGTCCATGCCCTTCTGGCCGGACTTGACGACGATCTTGCCGCTGTCGATCAGCGGCTGCAGCACCGACATCGCGCCGTCATAGAAGAAGAAGGCGTTGTTGTCGTCCGGCGAACCACCGAAGAGCTCGATGTTCTTGGGCTCGGTCGCACCGTCGAGCTTGAGGCCCTGGACCAGCGACGTCGCCTGCTGCACGCCGACCTGGAAGTTGTCGAAGGTGGCGTAGTAGTCGACGTTGCCCGAGTCGCGGATCAGGCGGTCATAGGCAATAACCTTGACGCCTGCGTCATGAGCCTTCTGCAGGATGTCGGAGAGCGTCGTGCCGTCGATGGCGCCGATGACGAGAACCTTGGCACCCTTGGTCACCATGTTCTCGATCTGTGCGAGCTGGTTCGGAATGTCGTCGTCAGCGAACTGCAGGTCCGGGGTGTAGCCGGCTTCCTTGAACAGCTTCTCCATCGTCTCGCCGTCGGAAATCCAGCGGGTCGACGTCTTCGTCGGCATGGAAATGCCGACCGTGCCCTTGTCCTGCGCAAATACCGGCGCAGCGAAGGACGCGATCGAAATCGCAGCGGCTGCGAGAAGCGAAGTCATCAATTTCATCAGTTCTCTCCCAAAAAAGTTGAAGCCGGCAGGCAAAGCCTTCCCGTCTATGCGCAGTAATCCGCCGCCCGAGATCTTCGTCCCTGGCTGCGGATCAAGGTGAAGGAGAGGCCTCCCCGCCTCGCATGCTCCCACATGCGCTGGCACATGAGTAAAAACTGGAATCAAAACATATAACTGTCAAATACAATATCGCTTTGAATGCATACCAAAAATGATATAGCACTTGCAAACAGTGTGATTTTTGAAAATCCTTGAAAACCAAGGGGAAAATGAAGGAGGCGGAGAATGCGCGACCAGAAGCCCGGTGCCGCCGGCACGACCGGTGAACTCTTCGATTCGGCGCTCTTCCGCTCCGGCCTGAAGATCAGCCACCTCCGGCTGATTCTCGCGATCGACGATCACAGGCGCATCAGCGCCGCCGCCGAAGCCCTCGGAATCTCGCAGCCGGCCGCCTCGCGCATGCTGTCGGAAATCGAGACCATGCTGAAGGCGCCGGTCTGCGAACGCGTGGCCCGTGGCGTTGAACTGACACCCTATGGCGAGGCGCTGGCGCGGCGCGCGCGGACGATCTTTCTGGAGCTTCGGGAGGCCTCTCGCGAAATCAGCGAACTCAAGACCGGCAGCGGTGGCTCGGTCTCGCTGGGCTCCGTCACCGGCCCGGCACTCAACCTCGCAGTCCCCGCCATTCGCCAGGTGATCACCGCCTATCCCGGCATCGAAATCAACGTCCAGATCGAAAACAGCAACGTGCTGGCGAGGGAACTGCTCGCCGCGCGGCACGACTTCATCATCGGGCGCATCCCCGACGACCAGCCGCCGCGGCTCTTCAACATGGTGGAAATCGGTTACGAGGAGGTCTGCCTGATCGTGCGTGATGGCCATCCGCTGCTCGACAAGCCCGTGGTCGGCGCCGAGGACCTGCCCTCCTATGACTGGGTGTTCCAGCCGCCGGGCACGCTGCTCAGACGCGCCGTCGAGGACAGCTTCATGTCCGCCGGGGTCAGGCTGCCGGCGACCGTGATCAACACCTCGTCGATCATCCTGACGCTCTCCATCGTGCGCAACACCAACGCGATCGCGCCGGTGGCGCTCGACGTCGCCAACCTGATTGCCGGCAACCGCACGCCGGCCGGAGAAATCCGCATCCTCAAGACCGAAATCCCGATCCGCATCAAGCCCTACGGGCTGATCACGGCGGAGGGACGCGCACTGCCGCCGAGCGCCAAGCTGCTCTACGACCTCATCCTGAAGCAGGGACGGGCATGACCCGCCCGGCATGATCGGATGATCAGCCCGGCATGATCGAATGATCAGCCCGGGATAATCTCCGCCTGCCATGGTGCGCCTCCATTGGAGGCGCCATGTTTGGAATGTCAGTCTTTCAGTCGGTGCTCGAGCGACTGAAAACGGAAAAGGATAGCGAACCGGCACCGGCCGAAGCGACACGTGTCGCTACGCCCTATGCCCCCGCGTTCGACAGCACCTTTACCGCCGAAAGCGTTGGCCTGGCTTCCTTCGGTGCGGTCGAGCGCGCCTATCTTGATGCATCTTTCGTGGAGCCGCCGCCCGCGCCCGTCATGCCCGACTTTCTCACCCGTACGAGCCTTGCGGAGATAGCCGAGGAACTGGCGCTTGCGGACGACGAAACGCAAGCGACGCTTGCTGCGAAGCGGCGGGCATTCGCTGGCCTGAACCACCCGGACCGGCTACCGGCCGCCTTCCGCACCAATGCGACCGCGCGGATGAAACTCGCCAACATGCTGATCGACGAAGCCTCTCGACAGGTGCGTGCGAACAGCCCGGCCCCGTAATCCTCAGCCGGTGGTGCCGCCTTCGTCGCCCTTGTCCTGCTCCTCGTCCTCGGCCTTTGCCTCGCCCTTTTCGCTCGGTCTGTAGAAGATCAACAGCGCCGCCGAGGCGTAGGCGGTGATCGCCAGGAAGATCATGCCCCAAAGTGTCTGCTCGCCAACGAACTCGACCACCGTCCACACGGCGCAGAAGAGAACGATCAGCAGACGGATCCACAGCGGGCGGTAAAAGGGGTGATCCGGGTCGATGAACTTGATCATTCTGTCCTCTGGCAACTTTATCTTAAGTGCTCCATTTACGAGAAGTTCGTCCACAACGGCAAGCCTCGGACCACGAACGCCCCTTGACGGGAAGCGCAAAAATAGAATAAAAATTCCGAAAATGTACTTATCGGCCGTTTCATTCCGATCATGCGGGATTGGGTGGCTGACCGGACAGCGGAGGTACCAAGGGAGAGGCGCCGGCGCAGCGTTCCAACGCGCGATCTTTCGTGGCAACTTTTCGACCCATTCGCGGAAACGCTATTCCGCGGCGCCTTTGCGCGATGAGCGCCGATCATCACGCCCCTTCCCGGTCGCGAACCGGACTTCGAGAGAAACAGAGATGACAGTCAGATTTGGTCTTCTGGGCGCCGGACGCATCGGCAAGGTTCACGCGAAAGCCGTCAGCGGCAATCCGGACGCGGTGCTTGTTGCCGTTGCCGATGCCTTCCCCGCCGCTGCCGAAGCCATCGCCAAGCAGTATGGCTGCGACGTGCGCACCATCGAAGCGATCGAAGCCGCCAAGGACATCGACGCCGTCGTCATCTGCACCCCGACCGACACCCATGCCGACCTGATCGAGCGTTTCGCCCGCGCCGGCAAGGCGATCTTCTGCGAAAAGCCTGTCGATCTCGACGTCGAGCGCGTCAAGGCCTGCCTCAAGGTGGTCACCGAAACCAAGGCCAAGCTGATGGTCGGCTTCAACCGTCGCTTCGACCCGCATTTCATGGCCGTGCGCAAGGCGATCGACGCCGGCAAGATCGGCGACGTCGAGATGGTGACGATCACCTCGCGCGATCCGGGCGCCCCGCCGGTCGACTACATCAAGCGTTCGGGCGGCATCTTCCGCGACATGACCATCCACGACTTCGACATGGCCCGCTTCCTGCTCGGCGAGGAGCCGGTCTCGGTGACGGCGACCGCCGCCGTTCTCGTCGACAAGGCGATCGGCGAAGCCGGCGATTATGACAGCGTCTCGGTAATTCTGCAGACGGCATCCGGCAAGCAGGCCATCATCTCCAACTCCCGCCGCGCCACCTATGGCTATGACCAGCGCATCGAAGTGCACGGCTCAAAGGGCGTCGTTTCGGCTGAGAACCAGCGGCCGGTGTCGATCGAGATCGCCAACGGCGATGGCTACACCCGCCCGCCGCTGCACGACTTCTTCATGACCCGCTATACCGAAGCCTATGCCAACGAGATTGAGAGCTTCATCGCCACGATCGAAAAGGGCGCCGAGATCACGCCTTCCGGCAAGGACGGCCTTGCCGCACTGGCGCTCGCCGACGCAGCCGTAAAGTCGGTTGTCGAAAAGCGCCAGATCAGCGTGGCGTAACACCGCGCGCCAAGGAAACGTGCAGGCCGGGCGCCACATGCCCGGCCTTTTTTTACAGCCACACTCTGCAAGCCGTTGCCCGAGGCATCTCAGCCCTCGGCGCAAGCCGGCATCTTCTCCCACCGCGGCGCTTCCCGGCCGGTGCTGGGCGCAGCACCCGGCCGACCGGAAAGAAAGCCTTGGATCTGCAGGCAGCCTTCCTCCGCCAGGATCTGCCGTTGTCGTTCGGTCTCGACGCCTTCGGTCACGACCGCCAGCTTGAGGCTGTGGCCGAGCGCGATGATCGCCCGGACGATCGCCTGCGCCGAAGGATCCCTTTCGAGAGCGGCAGTGAAGCTGCAATCGATCTTCAGCTTGTCGAAGGGGAAAGTCTGCAGGTTGCTCAACGACGAATGTCCGGTGCCGAAATCGTCCATGACGATCCTGACGCCGAGGATGCGCAGGCGCACCAGCACCGCCAGCACATCCTCGCGATTGTGCATCAACGCCGCCTCGGTGATTTCGAGTTCCAGTCGCCAGGGATCGAGGCCAGTCCGGCGCAAGATGCTGGCGACCTGGTCGAAGAGATTGGGCAGCAGGAACTGGACCGGCGAGATGTTGACGGAAATCGGCAGCGGCTCATTCCATTTTGCCGCTTCCGTGCAGGCCTGCTCCAGCACCCACTCGCCGATCTGGATGATCGAGCCGCTTTCCTCTGCGATCGGAATGAACACGTCGGGCCCGATCAGCCCGCGCTGCGGATGGCTCCAGCGCAGAAGCGCCTCGTAGCCGATGATCCTGTCGCTCTGAACCTCGACCAGCGGCTGGTATTCGAGAAAGAACTGGCGGCGAAGCACCGCATGGCGCAGGTCGTTTTCGATCTGCCGGCGGGTGCGAACCGCTTCATCCATCTCCCGGTCGAAGAAACAGGCGATACCCTTGCCGCTCTGCTTGGCGCGGTAGAGCGCCGTGTCGGCGTTGTTGCGCAGCTGATCTGCCGTCTGCCCGTCGGTCGGATAAAGCGCGGCGCCGATGCTGACGCCGACGGCGGTCGGGTCGCGATTGGTATCCATTTCCGCGGCAAACAGCGCCAGGATGCGGTCCGTCACCAGGCGCGCCGCCTGCGGCTGCTTGCCGCCCACCTGGATGATTGCGAATTCGTCACCGCCGAGACGGGCGATCGTGTCCTGCTCTCCGGCAGCCTCGCGCAGGATGTCGGCGACCTTGCGCAGGATGCGGTCGCCTTCGCCGTGGCCGAAGATGTCGTTGACCGCCTTGAAGCGATCGAGATCGAGGCAGAGGATCGCCAGTTCCTCGCCTCGCACGGAGGCCGCCGCCAGCGTCTGGGCCAGCCTTCGGTCGAAGAAGGCGCGGTTCGGCAAGTCGGTGAGCGCATCGTGATGGGCCAGATGCTCGATCGTGCGCTCGGCTTCCTTCCTTGCCCTCAAGTCGCGCACGAAGATCACCTCGCATTCGCGTCCACGATACTCGATCGTCCGACACATGAATTCCACGGGGATGGTGCGCCCATCGGCATTCAGAAGGTCGATCTCGCCCGGACCATCCCCGCGCCTGTGCCCCTCGAGCCCCTCCTCGCCGAAGACGAAGATCTCGGACGGGCGACGCCCGGACAGTCCCGCAAGCGACCGGCCGGTGAGGCCGGAAAACCGCTCATTGGCTTCGACGATGACGCCATCGAAAACGATCGCCATGCCTTCGAGCGAGGCGTTGGCGAGCCCCCGCAGATCGGTCAGGTGCCGATCGACGAAGAGCGCGCCGAAGGCAAGGACGATCAAAGTGGTCGAGGCGGCGATGACCCCACCGGCGAGCCAGGCGGGATGAATGGTATCGGCGACGGCGACACTGGCCTCCGGCACCAGCGTCACGCCGCTCATCGATGTGAAGTGCATGGCACAGATCGCCAGCACCAGCAGCAGTGAGGAGACGACCAACCGCCGCATGCTGCGCAGGACATGAAAGGCGTAGAGCGCAGCACCCGCCAGCAGCATTCCCGCGACGACCGCCGAAGCAGTCGCTCGCAGATCGTAGGCTATGTGCCCGTGAATCTCGATCGCCTGCATGCCGGTGAAATGCATCGCCGCAACACCGGCACCAAGCACGAAACCGCCGCAGCCCATCGACAGACGCGAACCACCGCCGAGGCAGATTGCAAAGGCGATACACGACGCGGCTATGGCTACGACCATCGACAGGGCGGTACCCCAGAGGCCGTAAGCAACCGGCACGCCACCGTCATAGGCCAGCATCGCGATGAAGTGCGTCGACCAGACGCCGAAACCGCAGGCAAGGCCGCTGGCGGCAACCCAGAGGCTGCGCTGGCCGCCTTCGCTTCGCTGGGCACGCAACAGCAGCAACATCGTTGCGACGCTGCCTGCCAGGCAGACGATCGCGGCGGCCACGATGAGCCGCCAGTCATGATCGTCGCGTATGCATGCAATCACTGAAAACATAGACGTCTCCCGCGTCACGGCCACATTGACAAGGAGTCGCTAAATAACTGTAAATTGTATTACCAAGGGTGTTCGCTTTCGACACAACCCCAAAAATGGTCGCGCCTGGCGATCCAACGTCAGCCGAGCATCACGAAAGGCCGGTGGTGGCGATATCGGCATCGATCGCGCCCAGCGCCCGCTCCAGATGCCCCTCGAAGACGAGGCGTTGCTCGTCGGGCACGACCAATATTTCGGGAGCGCCCTGGAGACGAACCTGCATCGATTGGGCAAGTCCCTCCTCGATGCCCGGCAACATGAGATCGAAGTAGCGGATGCCGGGGCCGGTGACGTGGACGGGCATGCGTTCGTAGAGGCTCAGCATGCGCGAGATGCCGTTGCCGAGCGCGATGCCCGCCTGGCGGAACGCATAGCCGGCCATGCGATGCCCCTGCCGCGCACTGACGGCGATCTTGTCGAGCTCGGCGACGGGAACGAATTTGGCGGGGATGGTATCCGCCGGCACCTCGAACGCCGCACGCAGAATCCCATAGAAGCCCGCAGCCGCCTCGATGCAGCCATAGGCGCCGCAACGGCACAGGCCGGCCGACGGCGCATGCAGCATATGGCCGAAGTTGGGTGCGCTGACGTCCATCTCCCCGCTCTGGTTCTTGCGGGCGACGCCGAGGCCGATGCTGTGGCCGAGCGAGATCGCCGCAAGCGCCCTGAACCCGCCCTCAGGCTTGCGCTCGGCCTGGGCGGCGAGCGCCTGCGCGACCAGCAGCGTCTCGTTGCTGAGCATGACTTTCGCGCGCCACTGCGGCGCAAGCAACGCAGCGAAATCCAGCTCTTCCCGGCCGAAGACCGGCGACCATAAAAGCCGCGCGGCCTCGCTGTCGACTAGGCCCTTGCTGCTGATCGAAACGGCGAGCACCCGATCCCGCTCCAGCCTCGAACGCTGCAGCAGGCGTTCGAGCGCATCCACGAATGCGCGGGCGAAAGGAACCGTGCCGCGCTCGCCGTGGTTTCGCGTTTCGTCGAAACGGTCGAGAAGCGTGCCGTCGTAATCGACCAGCGAATATTGCACGATGTCGGAGGAGATCCTGACGACCACGAGATGGCCGTAGTCGCGCCGCGGCGTGAAGAGGACACGAGGCCGCCCTCGCCCACCCTGAACCTGTTGCTCCGCCTTCGCGAGCACCCCGGCCTTCTCCAGTTCCGCGGTGATCACGGAAACGGTCGCCGAGGCAAGCCCCGTCTCAGCCGAGATTTCCGTATGGGAGAGATTGCCGGCACGCCTGAGCGCCGCAAGGACCAGCGCGCTGTTCTGCTGACGCACGAGCTCAGTGCTGGACTTGGTCAGCATGAGACGTCCCTGTCAGTGGCGGATCCTTCGAACACATGCCCCTCCCAAAGCATCTGTTGAACGGCAAGACAAGGCGCCGACCGCCTTGTCGCACCGATTTTCTCGACGGTCGAGAAACAACGCACGAGACCGCTCGCGAAGCACCTTGTTGACGCCGCAATCACCGCATTCGCGCCGTGTTGACAGCCTCCAAAATCCATGACATTCATTTTCTCGACTGTCGAGAAAATAATTCCGCACGATGTGGCGGCGCGATCTCCGACAGCATTCAAGGCTGGCGGGGGATGGTGCGGGAGGTTCGCACGCTCGGCCGGCCCTCACTCGGGAGGATGAAATGAAATCCGTTTTGAAGCTGATGGCAGGGGTTGCCGTCATCGTTTCCCTGCATTCGGTCGCCCAGGCGAAGGACCTGGTCGTCGGCGTTTCCTGGTCCAACTTCCAGGAAGAGCGCTGGAAAACCGACGAAGCCGCCATCAAGGCCGCACTGGAAGCGTCCGGTGACAAGTACATCTCTGCCGACGCGCAGTCGTCCGCAGCCAAGCAACTGACTGACGTCGAGTCGCTGATCGCCCAGGGCGCCAATGCACTGATCGTGCTCGCCCAGGACAGCGACGCCATCGGCCCGGCCATCGAAAAGGCCGCCGCCGAAGGCATTCCGGTCGTCGGCTACGACCGCCTGATCGAAAACCCTGCCGCCTTCTACATCACCTTCGACAACAAGGAAGTCGGCCGCATGCAGGCCCGCGAAGTGTTCAAGGTGAAGCCGGAAGGCAACTACGTCTTCATCAAGGGTTCCTCGGCCGACCCGAACGCCGACTTCCTCTTCTCCGGACAGATGGAAGTGCTGAAGGAAGCCGTCGACGCCGGCAAGATCAAGAACGTCGGCGAAGCCTACACGGACGGCTGGAAGCCGGAGAACGCCCAGAAGAACATGGAGCAGTTCCTGACCGCCAACGACAACAAGGTCGATGCGGTCGTCGCCTCGAACGACGGTACGGCGGGCGGCGCGATCGCAGCCCTCGATGCGCAGGGCCTCGCCGGCTCGGTCCCGGTCTCCGGCCAGGACGCCGACAAGGCGGCACTGAACCGCGTGGCGCTCGGCACGCAGACCGTGTCGGTCTGGAAGGACTCCCGTGAACTCGGCAAGCGCGCGGCGGAAGTCGCGGTCGAACTGGCCGGCGGCAAGAAGATGGAAGAAATCGCCGGCGTCACCACCTTCAACGGCGGACCGAAGGGCGTGGCCATGCAGTCGGTCTTCCTCGCACCGCTGCCGATCACCAAGGACAACTTGAACGTCGTCATCGACGCGGGCTGGATCTCCAAGGCGGAAGCCTGCCAAGGCGTCAAGGGCGACGTCGCGGCTTGCGAGTAAACCGCATCAGCAGAACTGAGCGCTGACGTCAGACAAGCGCCGCAACGCAACCCGTTGCGGCGCTTGCGCAAGGTACGAGCCCGGCGGACAATGCCGCTTCCGCGACCGCGCAGCCCAACGAAAACGCTCGATCTCTGCCGTCGCACCGGACTTGTCGCGTCGATCCCGGCTCCTGGTGCCACCTGACGCGACGACATCAACACGAAAAGTGGGGGAAGGCACGTCCATGGCCGACATCACACAAGGCAACACGCAGGGCGCACAAGCAAATCGCGCCCGCACAGCGGACGAAAACCCGGTGAAGCGCTTCTTCCGCGCCACCGAAATCGACACCCGGCTGCTCGGCATGGTCGGCGCGCTCGTTATCATCTGGATCGGTTTTCAGATCATGACCGGCGGCCTGTTCCTGACGCCGCGCAACCTGTGGAACCTGACGGTCCAGACCTCCTCCGTCGCCGTGATGGCGACCGGCATGGTGCTGATCATCGTCACTCGCAACATCGACCTCTCCGTCGGCTCCGTGCTCGGCTTCTGCGGCATGGTGATGGGCGTCATGCAGGTGAAATTCCTGCCGCAATATCTCGGCCTCGAGCATCCGGCCATCTGGATCATCACGCTGTTGAGCGGCATCGCCGTCGGCGCAGCCATCGGCGCGCTCCAGGGCTCGATCATCGCCTTCCTCAACGTGCCCGCCTTCATCGTCACGCTCGGCGGCCTGCTCGTCTGGCGCGGTGCCACCTGGTTCGTGACCAGCGGCCAGACGGTCGCGCCGATGAACGCCACCTTCCGCCTCATGGGGGGCGGCACCGAAGGGTCGATCGGCGCAACGGCAAGCTGGATCGTCGGCATCCTCGCCTGCATCGCCATCGTCGCCGCCATCCTCAATTCGCGCAAGCAGCGCAAGCGCTTCCGCTTCCCGCTGCGTCCGGTCTGGGCGGAGTATTTCCTGGCGATCCTCGGCTGTATCCTGGTGCTCGGCGCGATCGCTGTCGCCAACAGCTACTACTGGCCGACCAACATCGCCCGCAAATATGCCGACGCCAACGGCATCGCCTGGCCCGAAGGCGGCCTGCAGATCTCGCACGGTATCGCTATCCCCGTGCTCGTCGCCATCGCCGTCGGCATCATCATGACCTTCATCGCCACGCGGCTCCGCTTCGGCCGCTATGTCTTCGCGCTCGGCGGCAACCCTGAGGCTGCGGAACTCGCCGGCATCAAGACCCGCTGGGTCACCGTCAAGATCTTCACGCTGATGGGCATCCTCTGCGCCATCGCCGCGGCGATCTCGACCGCCCGCCTCAATGCGGCAACCAACGCCCAGGGCGAACTCGACGAACTCTACACGATCGCCGCCGCGGTCATCGGCGGCACCTCGCTCGCCGGCGGTGTCGGCACGATCGCCGGCGCCATGATCGGCGCGCTCGTCATGCAATCACTACAGTCGGGCATGGTGCTCCTGGGGATCGACTCGCCATTCCAGCGCATCGTCGTCGGTGTGGTTCTGGTCGTTGCCGTCTGGCTCGACACCATCTACCGCGCCCGCGCCAAGTAAGGAGTACGATCCATGAAAGACCAACGCACTCCGCTCGTGGAAATGAAGAACATCTCCATCTCCTTTGGCGGCATCCATGCCGTGGACAACGCTTCCGTCGATCTCTACCCCGGGGAGGTCGTGGCCCTGCTCGGCCACAACGGCGCCGGCAAGTCGACCCTGATCAAGATCCTCTCCGGCGCCTACAAGCGCGATGCCGGCGAAATCCTGATCAATGGCGAGCCCGCCGACATCAACAACCCGCGCGACGCCAAGAAATACGGCATCGAGACGATCTACCAGACGCTCGCTGTCGCCGACAATGTCGACGCCGCCGCCAATCTCTATCTCGGCCGAGAGCTCAGGACCCCCTGGGGCACGCTTGACGACGTGGCGATGGAGGCGAAGGCCCGCGAAGTCATGGGACGCCTCAATCCCAACTTCCAACGCTTCAAGGAACCGGTGAAGGCACTCTCCGGCGGCCAGCGGCAATCGGTGGCGATCGCGCGCGCGATCCTCTTCGACGCCCGCATCCTGATCATGGACGAGCCGACGGCAGCCCTCGGGCCCCAGGAAACCGCCCAGGTCGGCGACCTCATCAAGCAGTTGAAGCGCGAAGGCATCGGCATCTTCCTGATCAGCCACGACATTCACGACGTCTTCGACCTCGCCGACCGCGTGTCAGTGATGAAGAACGGCCAGGTCGTCGGCCAGGCCCGCACCGAGGACGTCACCAAGGATGAAGTGCTCGGCATGATCATCATGGGCAAGGTGCCGCCGAAGGCGATCCCCGGCCCCGGCGCCATGCAGATGGCCTGAAGCAATCCTCGGCGGCGCGCCTCAATGGCCCGCCGCCAGACACCATTTGCCGACCGGCAGAGGCAGGGCAAGCAGTTGCATTTTCACCAACAACGGCAAATTCCCCTGCGAACTCCGCCTTTTCACCATTGATGCGGCGCTAAAGCTAAGCTATGAACCGCTTCACAGCCTGCTTCGGCGGCCCTGCCGCCAACGGATGCACCCGTAGCTCAGCTGGATAGAGTGTTGGATTCCGATTCCAAAGGTCACAGGTTCGAATCCTGTCGGGTGCGCCACTTTTCTCCTTGAAATAATTGACTTACCAATCATCCTTGGATTGCAATGATCGATCCATCATTTCGATAGTCCTGAGGAACTGAGCGACTTGAGTAAGGACCCTTCCGAAATGCAAAGACTGGCACGCCAGTTTTATCGGGATCATAGGAAGGTGATGGGGCTCATCGCGGAACGCAGCACCGACACGGGGTTCGGCCCCGCCATCGGTCGATTGTTTGGCGACAATCCCGAGCGCGGAAAATTGATCAGGATCGGCAACAGCAGGTTCGTCTGTTTTGGGCTGCAGAAGCACCTCGTGAGCTTTCTGCCCGTACGATGGCACGAGGAATTCGAAAGGACCGGGATTGCCTGGCCCGGTTGCCAAAATTGGTGGGCAGGCTATCCGCTCATCGCTTGGGTCGAAGTCCGGGCAGGCGACGATGGTGTCAAGGGATACCTCAAACTGAATGCCGAAGTTGGCCCGATCTCAAATCATCAAGCCCGCAAAGGCATCATCGAGGCGATCACCGCGGCAGCATATGTGAAAGAGCTGGAACGCGTCCATTTCCCAGCCGAGGCTTCCGACGAAGGGCGCCTCTATTCGCGCTTCCTGCGGAAAAACTCCGTCGCTGTGAACGATATCCGCGACACCGACGAAGTTGAGACGAAATTCGTTCAGCTTGTAGCTGACTTCGAAACGGAGTTCGAACTCGTCGCGACCGTCATACCGCAATTCGCACGTCCCCCACGATAGGCTATAGCGCTGATGCTGGCGCCGGATGGTGTCCTAGCTTCGAGCATTATTCCCGATACAGGGATGATTCGTTTAAAATTGGTATCCGGGCGGCGGCGCCGTTAACCTTTTGTTAACCTATCCTGTTGCAAAAACGTTAACGAAAGTGTTCGGCTGGATTGCGGAATGAGCATCCCGCCGAGCAACCCTAAACCACCCAGCTACCTGGTTTTTAGGGTGACGGTCTCGCCATGATGGCGGGCACCCCAGTGGTTAACCGTTAAAAGTGTTCCCACCATTGCTAACTCTTTGTGCCGGACTGGTCTCGAGGTCCGGGGGTTAGCCTGTGCTCACGGGCCTTTTAACATGACCAGCATTTTGACGAATACGGCCGCTATGGCCGCGTTGCAGACTCTTCGCAGCGTCGGAAGCGAGCTCTCACGGACACAGGACCAAATCAGCTCTGGCTTGCGCGTGCAGACGGCGACGGACAACGCCGCCTATTGGTCGATCTCCACCACCATGCGCTCCGATAACATGGCCATTTCCGCCGTTACCGATGCCCTTGGCCTCGGAGCGGCGAAGATCGATGTCAGCTATGCCGGCCTCGATACGACGGTGCATATTCTCAGCGAGTTTCAGGCGAAGCTAGTTGCTGCGAAAGAACCTGGCGTTGACAAGACGAAGGTCCAGAAGGAACTGGATCAACTCAAGCAGCAACTTCTGTCGACGGCCTCCTCGGCAAGCTTCAACGGTGTCAACTGGCTGAAGACCGATGCGCCGCAAAACCTGTGGGAGCTGTCTTCATTGCCGACGAGCCTCACCTCGTCGTTCATCAGGTCCGCCGACGGCCTGGTGCAAGTCGGCACGACCGAGGTCAATCTCGCGGATGTCAGTCTATTCAATGTCGGCGGCGGCGGCGCGTTACAGAGAGATATTCGCAGCCTGGGCGATATCGGCGGATTCCGCTCAGCTTTGCTCAGCGATGCCGGACTGCCAGGAACTCAGACACGGCAGCTGACAGGTCTGCCCATCACGCTTGCGAGCGGCGACACGATAACCTTGGACATCAATGTCGATGGGGCGATCTCCCGGACGCTCGTCATCGATAAGTCCCTCATCGATTCGGTGCTCGGTGTCTCCACCGGCTCGATCGGCAGCGCGGCCGATTATAGGGCGGTCGTGGCGCAAGCGTTGGTCGCAGCAGGGGTTGATAACAATGTCACCGTCAACGCGGTCGGCTCCAATCTGCAATTCCGCAGCCAGGAGACTTCGGGCAGCACGGAAGCCAGCGTTACGGTCGGGAGCGTAGCGCGTAGCCCGAATGGAGCAACAGGATTTATTTCCTCCACCACGCAGACATGGCAGACGACGGGTTTGCCTGTTACGCTCGCCGCAGGTGAAGCCGTCAGCCTTCATATCGATGTGGATGGCGTGATTTCGCAGACGCTGACGGTCGATGAAGCCTTGATCAATTCGACGCTCGGCGTTTCCACGGGCACGATTACCAGCGCGGCCGACTATGCGGCGGTTCTGACGCAGGCGTTTTCCGCTGCCGGGATCAACAGCAATGTCGCCGTAACCATAATCGGGGCCAGCCTGCAGTTCCAGACCTCTGGAGTGTCGAGCGGGGCCAGCGTCGGGATCAGCGGCATTACCCGCTCGCCGGCCGGCGCAACTGGACTTGCCAGCGCCCCCACAACGACAGCAGGTGTCGCGAGTGCCAACATTGGCGACCATGCCAAAACGCAGTTTGCATTCACATCGCCGTTCAGAATTTATCGCGAGGTCGCATTTCAGTTCGAGTTGAAGGTGAACAACACCGTCGAGCAGATCAGCATCGACCGCAATCTGGTCGATGCCACACTCGGTACCACAGATGGTTTCATCAACACGGCCCCGCAGATGGCACAGGTTCTCAATGCAGCGCTGGCCAACCATGGAGTCAAAGTCAGCGCCAACGCGGGCAATGTCGTTCTGGATACCGATCCGAACATGCACCCCCAGAAAGGAACGCGTTCGATCATCGCCATCGACAAGGTCAAAGACAACATCGGCCCCATTGCCGATTTTGATATAGCCGATGTGGATATCACAGGTCCCGCAAACAGCCTCGACAACTACATGTCCGGGCTCAACGTCATGTTGCAGAAGGTTACGTCCGCCGCAAGCACGCTCGGCTCGGCCAAGACCCGCATCGATATGCAGACCAACTTTACGCAAACCCTTGTGCACACCCTCGACAAGGGCATTGGCCGCCTCGTCGACGCCGATATGAACGAAGCATCAACCCGGCTCAAAGCCCTTCAGGCGCAACAGCAGCTTGCCATTCAAGCCCTGCAGATCGCGAATTCCGACGCCGGCAACATCATGATGCTGTTCAAATGAGAGCGGGCGCAGGATTTCCGGCGACGCCATGCCGCCGGAATGTTGAGAGCCCGTAGAGAATGGCAGATATATAGCAGCATGCTGACGCAGGGGAAAAATGATGCAGCTTTTCGAGCCGCTGGGTCGAATCTGGGCAGTAACCAAGAGCGACAATCCCCTGCGTTTCATATCTCCCCATCAGGAACGTCCCATGATCACGCATACCGCTTCCGGCAAGGCGGCAATGATTGCACTCGCAGCAATCTCGGCCGCCTCCCCCGCCTATTCGCTCGACAAGGTCCGCTTCGGCACCGACTGGCTCGCCGAGGCCGATCATGGCGGCTTCTATCAGGCGGTCGCTGATGGCACATATGCCAGATACGGCCTCGATGTCGAAATCTTGCAGGGCGGGCCGGGAGCGCAGAACCGTGCCTTGCTGTTGGCGGGCAAGCTCGATTTCTATCTCGGAACCCAGCAGGAGCAACTCGTCGGCATCGAACAGGGCATTCCCCTTATCGATGTCGCAGCGTTTTATCAGAAGAACGCGCAGGTCATTTTGGCTCATCCAGACAGCGGCATCGAGACATTCCAGGATCTGGCCAAGCTCGAAACGATCTACATGACGCAGGGCGGGTTCGGAGCGTATTTCGAATGGATGAAGGCCAACTTCGGCGGTTTCCAAGACGGGCAATTCAAGCCCTATAATTTCAGCCCCGCGCCGTTTCTCGCCAACAGACAATCGGCCCAACAGGGACTGATCACCGCCGAGCCCTATGAAGTGCGAAAGCAGACCGGCACGGAACCGAAGATCTTTCTTCTCGCTGACAGCGGCTACAAGCCCTACGCGACGACGATCACCGTGCCGCAAAGCCTCGTCGACGGCAATCCCGATCTCGTGCAGCGATTTGTCGATGCTTCGATCGAGGGCTGGTACAACTATCTCTATGGGGACAACGCGGCGGCCAACGCGCTGATCAAGGCCACCAACCCCGAGATGACGGATGGCCAGATCGAATATGCCATCGAGAAGATCAGGCAGTACGGGATCGTCGATAGCGGCGATGCGCTGGACAAGGGCATCGGTTGCCTCACCGCAGAACGCTACAAGCAGCTTGCCGACGAACTGGTAAAGGTGAAGCTGCTCAAGGCCGACACCGATTACACCCGGGCATTCGATACACGCTTTTCCTGCAAGGGCGTCGGGCTGAACCTGAAAAGATGAACCTTCTGCGACGGCCGAACCTATTGCCAGCCTTAGCCCTTCGAGGCGCGTTCGCTCTCATGCCAGCGCCGAAGAACTAGCCATGAGAGAAATGCCGTCGCGGAAAAAAGCAAGGCCCCGAGTCCTGCAAGCAGCACCAGCGCCGCAAAGACACGGGGCGTGAACAGTCGGCTTTGTGCTTCCAACAGCCGGAAGGCCAAGCCAGCATGCTCACCCGCCTGTCCTACGGAAAATTCCGCGACGACGGCCCCGACCAACGCAAGGCCTGCGCCGATTTTGACGCCCCCGAAAATGCCCGGCAGGGCGGAAGGAATTTGCAGATAGCGAAATGTCTGCCACCGGGACGCGCCATAGGTGCGGAGCAAGTCGGCGTGATGGCGCTCGGCACTTTTCAGCCCCTGCAATGTGCTCAGCATGATCGGGAAGAAGGCGACAATGAACGCGCAGATCAATTGCGCCACAAGCGGGGTCGGCGCGTAGATGGCGATCAGCGGTGCAATCGCGACGATAGGCGTCACCTGGATCGCCACGGCAAGCGGAGCAAAAAACGCTTCCATCCACCGTGCCTGCGCCAGTGACACGGCGATGCCCCATCCGCCGAACAGGGCGAAAAGCAGGGCAAGCAGCGTCGTTTTTGTCGTCGCCCAAAGCGCCGGTCCCAAGATGTGCCAATCGCCGATCATCGTCGCGGCCACCGTCAACGGGCCCGGAAGAATATACGGAGGAACCCCCGATAGCGTCACACCCGCCGCCCATAGAGCAATCATTGCGAGGAAGCCAAAAGCAGGGACTGCGGCACGCAAGGCTATGTTGATGAGCGTTTGTCCGACGCGGGATATTCGGGTGTCTGCGGTGGCCAAGAACGTCCCTCGTGTGCAACGTTTCTATGCGGCATAGCGGGGATTGATTTCGCGTGGCTTGCAGGAAAACCATGGATCGGCGTCACCGGCGAATGTGACACACGAAACTTGCAGCCTCGATGTTCTGGAAGATCGGACCCCGGTTCGGGACATTGTCGCCGCCCGGAGGCAGGGAGACTGCGCGGTCATCCGCTGCCGCGCGCAACTCGAAGTAATTTTCCGGGGCCACATGAATACCGACGAATGCAGAGGCGGGCAGTGGATGGTGGTCTGGTCGCAGGCAGCTCCCGTTCAGCAAGGACGGGTCCACCACTATGTCACGAACTCGCGATGAGAGGTCGTCCTCCTTGCGAGAAGCGCAACGGCTGAAATCCGCTTGCGCTCTCCGAAAGACGTGCAGGCGACGTGCGATCAGATCGCGTCGCGCTCGGTGCGTAGATTGGAGACGACGCGGCGGTTCTGCACCTTGCAGGAGCGCTCCGTGCAGTCGCGAACCTCGCGATCGTTGCCGTAGCCCTTGGCCCACATGCGGTTCGGGTCCACGCCTTTCGAGCTGAGATAGGCCATGACCGCATCGGCGCGTTGCTGCGACAGGGTCGCCATCTTCGACGCGGAACCGGAATCGTCGGAAAAGCCCTGCAGCTTGACGAGCCAGCGCGGATTGCTGTTGAGCCAGATGGCCTGCTTGTCCAACGTTGCCTTGGCGACGGAATCGAGCGTGGCCGAGTCCTGCGTGAAGTAGGTCCGTCGGCCGACATTGAGGATGAAATCCTCTTCGCTGCCAGCGGCGACAGTTTCGAAGCCGGGCGCCGGATCGTCGGTCTGTCCGGTCATCGGCGCCACGGACGGTTCTTCGACCGCGGCAATCTCGGTGGTGCTGCAGGCGGTCAGCGTCAGCAAAATGGCCGCAACAGAAAGCAGCCTCGTATATCCGGGCATAGCGGGCATCAGGGTGATATTCCTCATTCGACCGGAGTTGCGACCGGGGTTGCTTGGCTGACCTCGGGGGCCTTGTCGGCGATATGCGGCAGGACCTGCACGGCGGTGCCGATCGGGCATCGCTGATAAAGATCGATCGCATCCTCGTTGAACATGCGGATGCAACCGCTGGAAGCATCCTTGCCGATGCTGCCTGGCTCCAGCGTACCGTGGAAGCGATAGCCGGTATCGACGCCATCGCGAAGCAGGTACATGGCGCGCGGGCCGAGCGGGTTCTTCGGCGAACCGCCCTCGACGAACTCGGGCAGTTCGGGGTGACGCTCACGCATCTCCGGCGGCGGGGTCCAGCGCGGCCAGAGCGATTTGCGGTCGATCGTGGCGCGGCCATACCATTTGAAGCCCTCGCGCCCGACGCCGACGCCATAGCGGATGGCCGTCTTGTTCTCCATGATCAGGTAGAGAAAATGGTGCCTGGTATCGACGACGACGGTGCCGATCGGCTCGCTGCTGAAATACTTGACAACCTGGCGCTGCCATTTCCTGTCGATCTTGGCGAAATTCGTGCTTCGATAGGTCACGCCATTGTCGACTGCCGGGTCGGAAAAATAGGACGTCGCTGCGGCAAAGGCCGGTCTCTGAACCGCGCCGGCGCCGAGCAGCGCCAAACCACCAAGCATAATATCCCTGCGGGTGCACTCCATCGGCAATATCCCCCGAAAAGCCAAGCAGCGAGGTGCAGTAAATCAGATTTTTCATTTGTCACAACGGAAATTTATCGGATACCGATTCTTTCGGTGACTGTTTCGCAAGGATTGTTTTGCCGATAGCCGCAGACCAGCGGACGTTTTTGCATGTTCCGCAGGTTAGAACATGAGATTCATCACCGGAGCGCTCCTCCCGTGAGCAACAGCGGCACGTGACGCTTGCGAATGCGCCGGGGTCGATTGGCTCTACTCAGTATTCGCAATAACGGCACGCCGGTTATTGTCGAATTTCACGACATTGGGTGATTACCTTTAGGCGAAGATAGCCGTCGCGGCTTTGTGGGACCGAGCCAACGGCCGCCAATCACGGGCTCGATGGCCACGCGAGTTGCCCCTGCCGCCGCTTTGGCAAAGCCCGAGGTTGTATCCGAGCGCCAGAGCCCGACCACCGGTCGGCTATCACCTTAGGGCCAGGCGAAAGTCGCGCGCAACCATTGCCCCGGCGAACCGCCGGTTTGGCAAATTCGCCATTGAGCGGCCATTACGCCGGGTGGCTGAAGCGGGCGATCTGCGCACCCTTCATCAGGTTGCGGAAGTTCGATCCGCTCATGTGCACCAGCGTTTTGTGGTCGCCGCCCTCGAAGTAGACGTCGTTTACGTCGCCCAGACTTTCGTCGAGCAACACCGGCACGTCATAGGCTGAACCGATGGGCGGCACCGCGCCGATATCGCAATCGGCGAAGAGGTTGCAGACCTCCTCCTCCGAAGCGAGACCGAGGCGCCGGTCCATCACGTCCTGCAAGGTGGAGAGTTCAACCCGGTGCGTGCTCGGCACAACGGCGAGCACATAGCCCATCTCGTGGTGGACGACCACGGATTTGGCAAGCCTGCTGCCGGGTACATGTGCCGCTCTCGCCGTCTGGCTGGTGGTGGCTGTCCGGTGATGGGCGACGGTGTCATAGGCGACACCCGCACCATCGATATAGTCCTGAAGTTTTCTGGCGATCGTCATCGTCGACACCCCTTCTCTCTCGTGGTGGCGCGGAAAGGTCATTGTCCACCCATCCACCATGAAGTCAACGACGGTCAGCGTGCGGCAGTCAGCACTCGGCCCTGAACATGGGGAAGGCCTGGTCGCGTGTCGACATCTGCGCGACCGGCAAGGGCCAGGCGATCCCCAGCCTTGGATCCAGGGCATTGAGCCCGCCCTCGGCCTGCGGCGCATAGGGCTTGTCGTGCAGGTAGATCAGCTCGCAGTCGGCGGAAAGCGTCTGGAATCCATGCGCGAACCCCCCGGGGATCATCATCGACCTCCCGTTTTCTGCGCTCAGCACTTCGCCATGCCATTGGAGGTAAGTCGGGGAGTCCGGCCGCATGTCGACGGCAACATCGAAGACCGTGCCGGCGAGACAAGAGACAAACTTCGTCTCGTCGTGCGGCGCCCGCTGGAAATGCATGCCGCGAACCGTGCCTGCCGCCTGCGTCAATGTGTGATTGATCTGCGCGATCGAACCGTCTGCGCCAAAATCGGCGAGTTCCTCGCGGCAGAAGAAGCGTGAAAAGAAGCCGCGATCATCGCCAAAGCGCTGACGTTCGACGACAATGAGACCCGCGAGGGGTGTAGGAACTCGGTTGAAGCGCGACATTTGAAACTTCCACGAGCGAGCGAGACGCCCCCTCTTTTCCCCCCTTAAGAAACCGGCCTTGACCGTATTTGCAATTGCCGACATGAAAGCGTTCACAGGAAAGCGATTACGAATCGACGAGGTTGCCAGACCGCGAATCGCGACCTCCGGCGTATTGGTGGATTGTATCCGAAAAGGGTATCAGCAGTTATGGCAGTAGCAGACGATCGTCTCGCATTCGAGGCTCACAAGAAGGAAATGTCGCTCGCGCTCGGCAAGGACGACGACGCCTTTCGCCAGTCTCTCGACACGCTGGTGACGCTCGACAAATATGACTATTCCTACCTCTGGTCGTTCATGGGCGTGCCGATCATCCAGATGCCGGCCGATGTCATGGCAACCCAGGAAGTCATCTGGAACGCCAAGCCGGACGTCATCATCGAAACGGGCGTCGCCCGCGGCGGTTCGGTGATCTTCATGGCCGCGATGCTGCAACTGATCGGCAAGGGCAAGGTCATCGGCGTCGACATCGACATCCGCGCCCACAATCGCGCCTCGATCGAAAAGCACCCGATGTCCTCGCGCATCACGCTGATCGAAGGCCCGTCGACGACGGCCGAAACGCTGGCGAAGGTGAAGGCCGAAATCCCGGAGGGCGCTTCGGTCATGGTCGTGCTCGACAGCGATCACAGCCGCGACCACGTGCTGGACGAATTGCGCGCCTACGGCCCGCTCGTCACCGAAGGCCAGTACATGGTCGTGGCGGATACGGTTCTCGGCTGGGCCGACGCATCGCAGACCCCCACCAAGCGCTCGAAAATCTGGCGCGCCGGCGACGAGCCCTACGCGGCGCTCACGGCTTACATGGCAGAGACGACCCGCTTTGAGGCCGACGAGGTTTTGAACGGCAAGCTTGTGCTTTCAAGCTCGCCGCGCGGCTATCTGAAATGCGTCGGCGCCTAACGCCGGCAACCAGGGCCAAGGAAACCATCACCACGGCAAGGTAACGAACGAACAGCTCATGGACCGCACCATCGTTGTCTCGCAATCTATGTATTTCCCTTGGGTTGGGCTGCTCGAACAAGTCCGCCTGGCGGATGTCTTCGTGCACTACGACGACGTTCAATTTGCCCGGGGCTTCTTCAATAGGGTGCAGGTGAAGACCAGCGGCGGTCGGAATTGGATCACGGTTCCGTTGCGGGATCATCACCAGGGCGACCTGATCGACGAGGTGGTCATCGATGACCGGGAGGACTGGCGAAGCAAGCACCGAAAGATCCTGCAGCACGCCTACCAGAAGGCCCCATTCCGCGACGACATGCTGAAGATCGTGGACAAGGTCTTTAATCGGAATGCACCGACATTGGCCGAGCTTGCCCGTCATTCGATCCTCGAGCTCGTGCGCTATTTCGATCTCCCGGCCCCGGAATTCTTGAACGCGCGCGCGCTCGGCATCGGCGGCTCGGGTAGCCAGCGGCTTTACGATATCGTCACCCGGCTCGACGGGACCATCTATGTCACGGGCCACGGGGCAAAAAACTATCTCGACCACGAACTCTTCGAGCGCAACGGCGTCAATGTGCGCTACATGAGCTACGAGCTTACCCCCTATCCGCAACTCTATGGCGAGTTCACCCCTTATGTCACCGGGCTGGATCTTGTTGCCAATTGCGGGCCGGAAGGTGCAAGTGTCGTGCGGTCGGGAGCGATTGATTGGAAGGAATTTACGCAATGACCTCCGAGAATCTGGATGCCGTCGCATCGGAATACCTTCCGAATGCGCCGACTGCGATTGAAAACGACCTGATCCTCAACTGGTATCCGCAGCGTGTGGTCAAGCGCTTCGGGTCCTGCCATTCATTGCTGGATCTCGGCATCGGCCACGGCTACACCCCGCATCTCTTCAATGCGGTTTGCGAGCGTCATGTGATCGTCGAAGGATCGCAGCTGGTGATCGACCTCTTCAAGGAGAAGAGCCCCGATTTCGCCGGCGAAATCGTCTTCTCCTATTTCGAGAACTTCGACACCGACGAGCGCTTTGACGTCATCGTGATGGGCTTCATCCTCGAGCATGTGGACGATCCCGGCTACGTGCTGGATCGCTTCAAGCGCTTCCTCAAGCCCGGCGGCCGGCTGTTTGCTGCCGTGCCAAATGCAAAGTCCCTGAACCGTCGGCTCGGCCTGGAACTCGGCAAGATCGATGACATCTACAGCCTGAACGCCAACGATCTCGCCCTTGGACACAAGCGCCAATACTGCCGCGACACGTTCCGCAGCGAGTTGCAAAACCATGGGTTCCGGGTCGTGCATGAGGAAGGCATCTACCTGAAACCGCTGCCGCTACCGGTGCTACAGACACTTCCCGACTTCCAGGCCAATTTGCAGGCCATGCTGCAGGTCGGCATCGAATTCCCGGATCTATGCGTCGGTCTGTTGATGGAAGCCGAGCCGACATGAAGAAGGCGGCCGTCATCGGCGCACGATCGATGCTTGGCAGTCATGTGGTTGCACAGCTTCAGGCGTGCGGCGTTGAAACGCTAAGCGTCGGGCGCTCGTCCGAAGACGATCTCTTCTTTGACCTGGAAGGCGCTCCCGCCGGCACCTCCGGCGCGTCCGCCGATATCGTCTTCCATTGCGCCTCGAGCTTTGGCGACGATAGCGACGCCGGCCTAAGGCAGAACTACGCAACGAACACCACGAGTTCCCTGGGCGTTGCCGAACTCGTCCTTCGGCTGAATGCAAGAGCCTTGGTCTATGCCGGCTCGATCTGGTCCTATGAGGACCTGAACCGAGACAGGTTCACATCCTACGGGCTCACCAAAGCTCTGGCCGAGCGGATGTTGAACTGGCAGTTGCACAAGCAGGGCAAGCTCTTCTGCAGTCTTCGACTGTCACAACTGTACGATACCGAGGGTCGCTGCTGCGCCCATCAACCGTGGTTCGGCCGGATCATCGCCTACGCCTCTCGCGGTGCAACCATCCGGATGCCGGGTTCGCGGGGTTCTCAAAATTTCCTCCATGTACGCGATGCCGCAGATCTGATGATACGTGCGGCGGAAAAAGGGCTGTCGGGTGTCCATGCGGCAGTTAACCCCTCCCCCTTGAGCTACCGTGATATCGCCGATATCGCCTATGCCGTGTTCGGCCGAGGCGGAGCGGTCGAAGTCGCACCGGAAAAGACGCCCTTCCGGCCTGTTGACACCCCCGCTGCGGAGGAGACGCTGGCGACGTTGGGGAAGCTCTCCTTGATCACCATGTACGAAGGCATCAGCGGCATCCGGGATGCCGGTACGGCCGGCGCTTTCGGACCAATGGACGTGAAATGATGGACACAGCCGATAAGCAGCCGCAGCGGACGATCACGGTTGTCGTAACGGCAGTCGGCGCGATCATCGGCCAAGGTATCGCCGCATCGCTGCGAAAGCTGGATAGCCCGATCCGCATCGTCGGCGTCGATCGCGACGCCGATGGCATCGGCCGGCATTGGTGCGACCATTTCGTCGCCAAGCCGGCCTGCGACGAGGCTTCACCGGAGTATCTCGATTTCTGGCTGGATCTGCTGCAGCGCGAAGACGTCGCGGTGGTGCTGCCTGGCCTGGAGCACGATGTTCTGTTTTTCAACGAACACCGCGCTCTGTTCGACACGATAGCGACACGGATAGCGTTGAACACGGCCCATCTGATTGCCCTCGCTCAGGACAAATGGGACATGGGGACGGCGCTGTTGCAGGCCGGACTTCCGGCAATCCCGAGCACGCTCAACCGCAATCTGGCCGACTGCGAACGCGAACTGGGCCCCTTGCCATTGCTCTTGAAGCCCCGCCGCGGAAATGGCTCACGCGGCATCGTGCTGCTTCGTGACAAGGCGGATTTCGACTACTGGACGCACAAGAGCGCCGACGATTTCCTCATTCAAAAACGTGTCGGCACGGACGATCAAGAATACACCGTCGGCGCATTCGGCCTCGGCGACGGCACGATGCTGCCGCCGATCGTCTTCCGGCGGAGATTGTCGGTCGCCGGCAACACGCAATATGCCGAGGTCGTCGATGCTCCCGTTATCACCAAAGCGGTTCAGCAACTTGCCGAACACTTCAAGCCGCTCGGGCCGACGAACTATCAGTTCCGGCTAGAGGGCACGACACCCTACCTGCTCGAAATCAATCCCCGCTTCTCGAGCAGCACGTCACTGCGTGCAGCCTTCGGCTACAACGAGGCGGCGATGGCCCTCGACTATTACGTATACGGAAAAAATCCCGAGGCACCGGAGATCAAAACCGGCCGTGCCTGGCGCTACTCAGAAGATCTGGTCGTCCTATGATCGCCATCATTTCCGACATTCACGGCAATCTTCCTGCCCTGGAGGCAGTGCTCGCGCGCATCGATGAACTCGGCTGCAGCTCGGTCCTTTCGCTTGGTGACGTCGTCGGATACTACGCCCAACCGGGCGAGTGCATCGACGCGCTGAAAGCACGCGGCATTGCGAATATCCTGGGCAATCACGACCATTACATCGTCAGCGGTGAAGGCTGCCCGCGATCGAAGATGGTCAACGACATCATCGAGTACCAGAGAGGCATCATCTCGGCCGATCAACGCGCCTGGCTCGCCGGATCGCGATCCTATGTCATCGACGGATCGACCTACTTCGTCCATGGCAGCTGGCAGGATCCGGTTGACGAATATCTCTACAGGATCTCGGAGGCGCATTTTCCCGACGGGTGCGAACGGCTTTTCGCCGGGCACACCCATGTGCAGGTTCGTCTGGAGATCGGTGGCAAGTCTTTCTGCAATCCGGGCTCGGTCGGGCAACCGCGCGACGGCGACCCGCGCGCCGCTTTCGCGACGCTTTCCGAGGCAGGTATCGAGCTCCATCGTATCGCCTATGATATCGACAGGACGGCCTATCATATGCGGCAGGCCGGCTTCCCGGACCGCTATTACGAGAACCTCTATCTCGGCGCGCAGATCGGCGGCCGGATTGACAAGATCGTTGCCGCAGAGGCAACCAACGACCGATCGGCTTGAGCACAGGCAGCCCACATGACGAAACCTCGTATTCTCTACACCAAGCCCTCAATCACCGAACGCGAAGTCGCCTATGCCACCGACGCAGCCGCGAACGGCTGGGGCGAGCGCTGCTACGACTACATCAACCGCTTCGAGGCCGCCTTTGCCGCTCATCTCGGCGTCACCCATGCGATCTCGACATCAAGCTGCACCGGCGCGTTGCACATGGGCCTTGCCGCCCTCGGCGTCGGGCCGGGTGATGAAGTCATTCTCGCCGACACGAACTGGACCGCATCCGCCGCCCCGATCGTCCACCTCGGAGCAAAGCCCGTTTTTGTCGACGTGCTGCCCGACAGCTGGTGCATCGATCCCGAGAAAGCGGCAGCGGCAATCACCCCGAAGACCAAGGCGATCATGGCCGTGCACATCTACGGCAATCTCTGCGACATGGACCGCCTGCTCGCGATCGGCGCGCGGCACAACATTCCCGTTGTCGAAGACGCAGCCGAAGCACTCGGATCGGAATGGCGCGGACGCAAGGCCGGCTCGCTCGGCGCCTTCGGTGCATTTTCGTTCCATGGCACCAAGACCGTGACGACGGGCGAAGGCGGCATGTTCGTCACCAGTGACAGCAAGCTCTACGAAAAGGTGCTGACTCTTTCCAACCACGGCCGGGCGCGCGGACAGAAGAAACAGTTCTGGCCGGACGAGGTCGGTTTCAAATACAAGATGTCGAACCTGCAGGCGGCCGTGGGTCTCGCCCAGATCGAACGCGTGAACGAACTGGTCGAGCGCAAGCGCGAGATCTTCTACGCCTATCAGGAACAACTCGCGGGCGTGAACGCCATTTCCATGAACCCGGAACCGGCGAATACGAAGAACGGCTTCTGGATGCCGACGGTCGTTTTCGCGCCGGAAACCGACGTCACGCGCGAAAAACTGCAGGGCGCTTTCGCCGCTGAGAACATCGACGCCCGCGTCTTCTTCTGGCCGCTGAGCTCGCTGCCACCCTTCGAAGGCGTGCCGGAAAACACCGTCGCCTATGACCTCCCCGGTCGGGCGATCAATCTGCCGAGCTATCACGACATGACGACCGAAGAGATCGGCCGGGTCGTGCAGGTGTTGCGCGACTGCGTCGCGCATTGATGGGCGAAACCAGAGAAGCGACAAGGCGAACCGGAACTTCTGCCCGAGCGCGAGGCACGCAGCGATGAGATCCGCGCCGTCATGTGTCGGCAGCCCGATACCTGCCAGCGCCGTTCCCTGTCCGTCCCGGCAATTGATTGAGCCGGCAAATCGTGCAAAGAACCGTGCGCCCGCCCCGAAAACCGCGTTCCGGCCGTGATATTCGACCGCCTGGATTGTCCACATCGCACGAGCGATCCACGCGCAAGGTAGCATGGGTTATCTCGATGGGAGGAATGCGTCGCGCGCCGAACGCGCGTCACTATGAGGTAGCTGCATGAAAGTCGTCATACTTGCCGGTGGTTACGGCACGCGCATCTCGGAAGAGAGCCATCTGAGACCCAAGCCGATGATCGAAATCGGCGGGCGGCCGATCCTCTGGCATATCATGAAGATCTACAGCCACTATGGCTTCTCGGATTTCGTGATCTGCCTCGGCTACCGCGGCTATATGATCAAGGAATACTTCTCCAACTACATCCTGCATTCTTCCGACGTCACCTATGACATGGCGACCGGCGAGACGCTCTTTCATTCCAACAAGGCCGAGCCGTGGCGCGTGACGCTCGTCGACACCGGCACGGATTCCATGACCGGCGGGCGCCTGAAGCGCGTCGCCGATCATCTGGGGGATACTTTCTGCCTCACCTATGGCGATGGCGTTGCCGACATCGACATCAAGGCGCTTACCGATTTCCATCGCAGCCACGGCCGCGAAGCGACCGTGACCAGTGTGGTTCCGCCGGGCCGTTACGGCGCGCTCGCCGTCAGCGACGGACGCGTTCAAAGTTTCATCGAGAAGCCCGCCGGCGACAACAACCGCATCAATGGCGGCTTCTTCGTCCTCAACAGGGCCGTGCTCGATCGCATCGAGGGTGACCACACCTCGTTCGAAACAACGCCGCTCGAAGGCCTGGCCCGCGATGGTCAGTTGATGGCCTTCCCGCATGACGGCTTCTGGCGACCGATGGACACATTGCGCGACAAGAACCAGCTCGAAGAGCTCTGGCAAAACGGCTCGGCACCCTGGAAAGTCTGGTCATGAGCCGGCTGGCCAATCCCGCCTTCTGGGCCGGCAAGCGCGTGCTTCTGACGGGGCACACCGGTTTCAAGGGAAGCTGGGCGCGGCTCTGGCTGGCGCGAATGGGTGCTCGCGTTGCCGGCTACGCCTTGCCGCCTGCCGCTGAGCCGTCCCTGCACGCGCTGCTCGGGCCCGGCGAAACCGCCGACGAACATCTGAGCGATATCCGCGACGGCGATACGCTCGCGACGGCCATGCGACAGTTCGACCCGGAAATCGTCCTGCATATGGCGGCGCAGCCGCTGGTGCGCGAAAGCTATCGGACACCGGCCGAAACCTTCGACGTCAACGTCATGGGAACCGTGCGACTGCTGGAGGCCGCACGCGCGGCGCCCGCTCTGAAGACGATCGTCGTCGTGACCACCGACAAGGTCTACCGCAACGACGAAAGCGGCCGGCATTTTCCGGAGGAGGCCGTGCTCGGCGGCCATGACCCCTATTCCGGCTCGAAGGCCGCTTGCGAGCTGGTCGTTTCGACCTGGCGGGATTCGTTCCTGCGCGAACGCGGCATCCGGGTAGCGACCGCCCGCGGCGGTAACGTGCTGGGCGGTGGAGACTTCTCGGTCGACCGACTTGTCCCCGACATCGTCCGTGCCGCACTGTCGGGCGAGATGCTCGATATCCGCAGCCCGATGGCGACGCGGCCCTGGCAGCATGTACTCGATTGCCTCAACGGCTATTTCGTCTATGCCGAAGCACTGCACGAGGGCCGAACCGATGCTGCGGCGCTGAATTTCGGCCCCTCCCCGGCAGAACGGCAGATTCCCGTGCGCGATGTCGCCGGCGCGATCCAGGCCGCCATGGGCCTGCCGGCGCAATGGCGCGACAGCTCGTCGGAGGATCAACCCCGCGAGATGCAGGCGCTCGGCCTCGATCCCGCACTCGCGCTGAAGACCTTGTCCTGGACCGCCAGGCTCTCGCAGGATCAGGCGATCGCCTGGACCGCGCACTGGTATGACGGCTGGCGTCGCGGCGGCTCCGCCCGCGACCTGACGCTCGGCCAAATCGACGCATTCATGAGAGGCTAACGACTTCGATGTCCCACAACTGCCGTTTCTGCTCGACGCCGCTCGCGACTGTCGTCGCCGACCTGGGATCGACCCCCTGGTCGAATTCGTTCCTGGAGCCGACCGAAGAAGCGATCGCGCGCGAACGCTCGTTTCCGCTGAAGGCGATGGTCTGCTCCGAATGCCTGCTGGTGCAGACGACGGAAACCGTGCCGGCCGACGAGATCTTCACCGACGGCTACGCCTACCTCTCCTCGTTCTCGACGAGCTGGCTGGAACACGCACGCCGTTACGCCGACGCCATGACCGAGCGCTTCGGGCTTAACAGCACGTCGCAGGTCGTCGAAATCGCCTCGAACGACGGCTACCTGCTGCAATATTTCGTTGCCAAGGGCGTACCCGTTCTCGGCGTCGAGCCCGCTGCCAATGCGGCGCGCATCGCTGAGGAACGCAAGGTTCCGACCGAGGTCGCCTTCTTCGGCCGGGAAACTGCGACTGCCCTCGTCAACCGCGGCATCCGCGCTGATTTGACGGCGGCCAACAACGTGCTGGCGCATGTGCCGGATATCGCCGATTTCGTCGGCGGCTTCGCGATCCTGCTGAAGCCCGATGGCGTGGCGACGTTCGAGTTCCCGCACCTGCTGCGCCTCATGGAAGGCATACAGTTCGACACGATCTACCACGAGCACTATTCCTACCTGTCCCTGGCTGCCGTCGAACGCATCTTCGAAAGCTCCGGGCTGAAGGTGTTCGACGTCGAGGAACTCACCACCCACGGCGGCTCGCTGCGCGTCTTTGCCCAGCTTGCCTCGGGTAAGCGTGAAGCGACCGAAAGGCTCGCGGCCGTGCGCGAGAAGGAAGCTGCTGCCGGCCTGATGCGGATGGAAACCTATGCCGCCTTCGACGACCGGATCGCCGCCGTCTGCAGAGGGTTTCAGGAATTCCTGGCGCGTGCCAAGGCCGAAGGCAAGACCGTGGCCGCCTATGGCGCCGCGGCCAAGGGAAACACCTTTCTCAATGTCTGCGGCGTGAAGCCGGGCGACATTGCCTTCGCAGTCGACCGCAATGACTTGAAGCAGGGCAAGCTCTTGCCGGGCACCCACATTCCGGTGCACGCACCGGCCCATCTGCAGGTTGCGAAGCCCGATTATCTCGTGATCCTGCCGTGGAATCTCACGGACGAAATCGTCGCCGACAATGCCGCGATCCGGGCTTGGGGCGGCCAATTCGTCGTTGCAATTCCGGAGCTGAAAATCTTCTGATTTCCCGGCGCCGGGCGGAGAAAACATGGACGTCCTTCCGCCCGGACAGTACACCGGGCAGCGAAAATCCATAACGTTTATCGCCTTGGGTTGGTTTGCCCCAAATTTGACGTCTTCGGATTGAAATTCGGCGACGGCGTGGGTTCCAACAGTTGCAAATCAGCACCCCAAGGAGGTGCAATGTCCACTATTGACCTATGCCTTGTCGCCACCCGGCGACCGGATCTGCTCGCCCAGACGCTGGCGAGCTTCCGGGAAAAGATCTTTCTCAGACTCGAGCTGCGCGGCGCCTTTCTCAATCTTGACCCGATCTTCGGATCGACGGACGATCACGGCGCCTGCGTCGAGATCTTCCGCAGCCACTTCCCCGACGGGGTCGTCTTCCAGCCGGAAAGCCCCGGCTTCTGCGCGGCCGTCGCGAGACTCTGGTCGTCGGCGAGCGGCGACTATGTCTTTCATCTCGAAGACGATTGGATTGCCTTGAGGGACATGGGCGAGGAATTGCTGGCGCCCTTCGCCGATCAGGCAGTCACCCAGGTGTCGTTCCATACGGCGGACCAGAATTGGGACATCCGACGCAAGGGTCATTTCCATCGGCGAAACGAGTATGCGCATCTGCTCGGGATCAAGGTCCCACTCTTCCGCACCTTCCCGAAATTCACGACGTCTCCGTCGATCCTGCGTGGCGGGTTTGCGCGGCACTGCGCCGGCCTGATGGATCTCTCCCGCGATCCGGAGAAGCAGTTCTATTCGGGCGTGAACCCGGCAATGGAAGCCTACGTCGCCCGCTCCCGCAACTATATCTTCTCGCCCGAGGCGCGCCCTGTCATCAAGGACATGGGACGAGAATGGCGTGAGCAGCGCCGCATCCAAAAGGTGATCACCGACTCGACCTCGGTCTGGCGGCAAAGCGCTTAAATGGACCGGACTTAGGCGCCGTTCCTTGCGACAAACAGCATACAAGCGGGACGGCTGCCCCGCTTGTCGCGGTCTCGTCACGCAGTCGCTGCAGCGTCCTTGCGCTGGAAGCCCTTGCTCGCCACCATCAGGCTGCGCGTGTAGTCCTCGCCGATCCGCCCGGCGACGAGATCCGCCGAGGACAGGCGCTCCACGACACGTCCACCCTGCATGACCGCCAGCCGGTCGCACATATGGGTGACGACGCCGAGGTCGTGGCTGACCATGATAAAGGTGAGCTTGTGGTTGCGCCTGACCTGTTCCAGCAGGTTCAGGACCTCGGCCTGAACCGAGGCGTCGAGGGCCGAGGTCGGCTCGTCGAGCAACAGGATCGATGGCTCGAGGATCAGCGCGCGGGCGATCGCAACGCGCTGACGCTGGCCACCCGAGAGCTGATGCGGATAGCGGAACCGGAACCCGGATCCGAGACCGACCTCGTCAAGCGCCTTCAGAATGCGGCGTTCGCCGTCGGCCACGCCGTGGATCGCCAGGGGTTCCAGCAATTGCCGGTCGATCGTCTGGCGCGGGTGCAGCGAACCGTAGGGATCCTGGAAGACCATCTGCACGGCGCGATAGAAGGCCTTGTCGCGCTTTGCCCCACGCAGAACGCGGTCATGGACTCGGATAGAGCCGCCCGTGACGGGTGCCAGACCGGCGATTGCCCGCAGCAGCGTCGACTTGCCCGAGCCGGATTCTCCGACGAGCCCGAAGGATTCGCCCGGCGCGATCTCGACGCTGACGTCGTTCAGCGCCTTGAAGTCGTCATAAGTGACGGAGAGGTTGGAAACGGAAACGGCTGATGTCATTGAGCCCACTCCGGCTTGCGGTCGAGAACCGGCAGGGGATGACGATCGGACCCGATCGCCGGCATGCAGTTCAGCAGCCCCTGGGTATAGGGATGCTTGGCGTTGGCAAGTTCGGAGGCTGCCAGTTCCTCGACGATCCTGCCGGCATACATGACGATCACCCGGTCGCAGAAGGACGAGACCAGGCGCAGGTCGTGCGACACGAAGATCAGACCCATGCCGCGCTCGGCAACCAGCTTGTCGAGGATACCAAGCACTTCGAGCTGTACCGTCACGTCGAGCGCCGATGTCGGTTCGTCGGCAATCAGGAGCTCCGGCCCCGCAACCAGCATCATGGCGATCATCGCACGCTGCCCCATGCCGCCCGAAACCTCGTGCGGATAGAGATCGTAGACGCGCCTCGGATCGCGAATCTGCACGGCCGCGAGCATGTCGAGCGCCCGCTCCCGGGCTTCCGCCCGGCTGACGTTTTCGTGCTGCCTGAGCGTCTCGACGATCTGCCGGCCGATGCTCATGACCGGGTTCAGCGAGTACTTCGGGTCCTGCAGGATCATGGCGATGCGCTTGCCCCTGAGATCCCGGCGGACCTTCGGCGATGCGGAGAGCAGATCGGTGCCGTCAAAGGACAACTGCTTGGCCGTTACCTGCGCATGACCAGGCGTCAGCCCCATGATGGCGCGGCCCGTTTGCGACTTGCCGGAACCGCTTTCGCCGACGATGCCGAGGCGTTCGCGGCCGAGCGTGAAGGAGACGCCGCGCACGGCCTCAACGAGGCCGGTGCGGGTCGGGAACGAAACCTTGAGGTCTTCAACGGTCAGAAGCGCACTCATTGGCCGCTCTCCCGGGGATCGAGGGCATCGCGCAGGCCGTCGCCAAGAAGGTTGAAGCCGAGGCTGACGATCAGGATCGCGATGCCGGGCATGGTCGCCACCCACCATTGGTCGAGGATGAAGCGCCGGCCCGAAGCAATCATCGCGCCCCATTCCGGCAGCGGCGGCTGTGCGCCGAGGCCGAGGAAGCCGAGGCCCGCCGCGGTCAGGATGATGCCGGCCATGTCGAGCGTGACGCGCACGATCAGCGACGACATGCACATCGGCATCACGTGACGGAAGACGATGCGAACGGGCGACGCGCCCATCAGTTGCACCGCGGCAATATAGTCGGAGTTGCGCACCGTCAATGTCTCGGCGCGAGCGATACGCGCATAGGGTGGCCAGGAGGTGATAGCGATCGCGATGACGGCATTCTCGATGCCCGGGCCGAGTGCCGCGACGAAAGCGAGCGCCAGGACCAGCTTAGGGAAGGCCAGGAAGATGTCGGTGATACGCATCAGCACCGCATCGACCCAACCGCCCGCATAGCCGGCGACCGCGCCGACGATCAGGCCAATGGGTGCCGCGATGATTGCAACGAGCAACACGACGGCGAGCGTCAGCCGCGACCCGTGGATCAGCCGCGAGAGGATGTCGCGGCCGAGATCGTCGGTGCCGAGCAGGTAGCCGGGGCTTCCGGGCGGCAGCAGCCGGGCATTGGCGAGATCGCCGAGATAGGGGGAATGCGGCGCCAGGAAATCGGCGAAGGCCGCAACAAAGACCAGCGCCAACAGGATGACGAGGCCGAGAACGGCGAGCCTGTTGGCGGCAAAGCGCTGCCAGGTCATGTAGGCGCGGCCGAGACGGGCCTGGGTGCGCGACTGCGGGCGATCGGACAACAGCCATTCGCGGCGCGTCATCGGACGTGTTTCGGTAATGGTGCTCATCGCTGACGCGTCCTCGGGTCGAGTGTCCGGTAGAGAAGATCGGACAGCAGATTGATACCGATGAAGACCGAGCCGATGACGATGGTGCCACCGAGGACGGCGTTCATGTCGGCGTTCTGCAGCGAGTTGGTGATGTAAAGGCCGAGGCCCGGCCAGGCGAAGACGGTTTCGGTCAGCACCGAGCCTTCGAGCAGGCCGGCATAGGAGAGCGCAATCACGGTCACGAGCGGCACCGCCGCGTTTCGAAGCGCATGCCCCCAGATGATCCGGGTCTCGGACAATCCCTTGGCGCGTGCCGCGACAATGTACTCCTGCTGCAGCTCGTTGAGCATGAAGCTGCGCGTCATGCGGCTGATATAGGCAAGCGAGAAATAGCCGAGCAGCGAGGCCGGCAGGATGATGTGGCGGAACACGTCCCAAAAGACGTCCCACTGCCGCTGCCAGAGCGAATCCAGCAGATAAAAGCCGGTGATGGGCGTGAAGGTGTATTCGAACACGATGTCGATACGGCCCGGATAGGCGACCCACTTCAGCCGCGCATAGAAGACCAGCAGCGACAGGAGCGCCAGCCAGAAGATCGGCACGGAATAGCCGACGAGGCCGATGACGCGCACGATCTGGTCGGCGATGCTGCCGCGCTTCACGGCGGCAAGCACTCCGAGCGGCACGCCGATCAGCGCGCCGATGAGCGTACCGAGCGTCGCAAGCTCCATCGTCGCGGGAAACACACGGCGAATGTCGGTCATGACCGGATTGGTCGTCAGCACCGAAACGCCGAAATCACCGGTCAGCGCCTGGCGGACATAGATGAAGAACTGTTGGTAGAGGGGCAGGTTCAGCCCCATCGCCTCGCGCGTCCTTTCGACGACGTGCGTCGGCGCCCGGTCGCCGAGGACGGCGAGAACCGGGTCGATCGGGATCACCCGGCCGATGAAGAAGGTGACGGCCAGAAGACCGAGATAGGTCGTGACGACGACGACGAAAAAGCGCAGCACGGCTGCCGCGATCTTGCCGGGACGGGCGCGTTTGCGCCCGTCCACGGTCCCTGTTCCGCTCATGCTCAAGGGAACGATCCTTTCGGTTTACTCCTTCGAGACGGCTTATTCTTTTGTGATACCGGCAACGAAGTTGGTGTCGAAGCTCGGACCGAGCTTCAGGCCTTTGACGTTGCCGCGGTAGCCGGCGACTTCGGTCTGCTGGAAGATGATGACGAAGGGGCTTTCGTTGAGCACCGTCTTCTGCAGTTCCTTGTAGGTCTCGGCACGCTTGGCACTGTCACGCTCGAGCAGCGCTTCCTTGGTCTTCTTCGTCAGCTCCGGAACGTCCCAGGCATTGCGCCAGGCAAGCGTCTTGTTCTTGCCCTCGTCCGAATTGTCCGGGTTGCTGGTGAAAGTTTCCGCGTTGGAGTTCGGATCGAAGTAATCCATGCCCCACTGACCGATGTACATGTCGTGGTTACGGGCACGATACTTCGTCAGCGTCTGCTTGCCGTCGCCGGGGATGATTTCGAGCTTCACGCCGGCTTGGCCGAGCGTCTGCTGGAAGGATTCGGCAATGCCGGTGACCGGCTGGCCGTTGCGAACGTCCATGGTGACGGTGAAGCCGTCGGCCAGGCCGGCCTTTGCGAGCAGTTCCTTCGCCTTGGCGACGTCGAGCTTGTAGGGGTTTTCGTCGAGAGCACCGAGCACGCCCTTCGGCAGGAAGCTCTGGTGGATTTCGCCGATTCCCTTGATGATCGTCGAGCCGAGCGCATCATAGTCGACCAGATACTTGAAGGCCTCGCGTACCTCGGGCTTGGCAAGGTTCGCGTTCTTCTGGTTGAGGCTGATGTAGTAGACCGTGCCCTTGGGCGCACTGGTGGCGGCCAGATCCGCGTTCTTCGAGACGGCATCGAGATCGCCGGGCTCGAGGTTGCGGGCAACGTCGATATCGCCGGCTTCAAGCGCCAGGCGCTGGCCGGAGCTTTCCTTCATGTGGCGATAGATGACGCGGGCGAGCTTTGCCTGTTCGCCATAATAATTGCCGTTGCGCTCGAGAACGATGACCTCGTTGGCGCGCCATTCGCGCAGTTTGAACGGACCGGAGCCGGCATAGCCGGTCTTCAGCCATTCGTTACCGAAGTCGTTGTCGTACTTGAAATCGTCGCTTGGGGTTACAGCCTTGGCGTGTTCGAGAACGAGCTTCTTGTCGAGCACGGCGGCAACGGTCGCCGTCAGGCAGTTCAAGACGAAGCTCGGCGCATAGGGCTGGTCAACGGTGAAGACGAAGGTCTGTTCGTCCGTAGCCTTCGCCTTTTCCGTCACGTTGTCGCCGGTAAGGCCGAACTGGGTAAGGATGAAGGCCGGGCTCTTGTCGAGCTTCACGGCGCGTTCGAACGACCATGCGACGTCCTCAGCGGTCACTGGATTGCCGGAGGCAAACTTCAGGCCGGACTTGAGTTTGAAGGTGTAGGTCAGGCCATCGTCGGACACGGTCCAGCTATCGGCGAGATCGCCGACGACCTTGGAGGTATCGTTGATGTCGAGGCGCACCAGCATGCTGTAGGTGTTGCCGGTGATTTCGGCGGCGGTCAGCTCGAAGGCTTCGCCCGGATCCATGGAAATGACGTCGTCGATCGCAAAGGCTTCGACCAGCGTGTCCTTCGGCGTTTCGGCGAAGGCCGGCGCGGTCGCGGCCATGACCATGGCCAGCGCCGCCGAAGCGGTCAGAAGACGAAAACGTCCGTTGAGCTTGTGCATCATTTTTGCAGTTCCCTCGTTTGCGCCCTTTTGGGCCCCTTCTTCATGGTTCAGGCGGCCTCGTGCCAAGCCTGCCCCAGAACTCTCCACCAGTTCTCCCGGCATATCTTTGCCAGTTCGGCGTCACCATATCCGGCACCTCTCAGTGCAGCAACGAGCGCCTGGTTACCGGCTGCGTCGGAGATCCCCTCGGGGATCGTCGCACCATCGAAATCCGATCCGAGCGCCACGCATTCGATGCCCATGCGCTCGACCATGTAGTCGACATGGCGAACCATGTCGGAAAGCGGTGTCGCCGCATTCTCCTGGCCATCGGCACGCAGCATCGTCGTCGCATAGTTGAGCCCGACGAGGCCCTTGCTTTCCTTGACGGCGTCGAGCTGCCTGTCGGTGAGGTTGCGCGCAACCGGCGTCAGCGCATGCGCGTTCGAATGGCTGGCGACCAGCGGCTGGTCCGTGGTCTTTGCGACGTCCCAGAACCCCTGCTCGGTGATGTGCGCGAGATCGATCAGGATGCCAAGGCGATTGCAGGCGCGCACCAGTTCAAAACCCGCCTCGGTCAAGCCCGGCGCCGTGTCCGGCGACTTCGGATAGGAGAACGGCACGCCATGGCCGAAAACGTTGTGGCGGCTCCAGACCGGCCCGAGCGAACGCAGTCCGGCGGCATGGAAGGTCTCAAGTGCCGAGAGATCAGCACCAATCGCCTCGCAGCCTTCCATATGCAGGACGGAAGCGAAGACGCCGGCCTCGACCGCACGGCGGATCTCGCCGGTCGAACGGCAGAGTTTCCATGCTCCTGCCCGGTCGAGCCGAACGGCGATGTCTGCGAGCTCCATGGCGATGGCCAGCGACGGCAAGTGTTCGAGGGGCGCCGAAAGCGGCGTTTCATAGTGGCCGTTTTCATCCGGCGGCTGCAGGATCAGATCGCCTGAGGGCACATAGATTGCAGAGAGACCGCCAATGAGGCCGCCCGCCTTGGCGCGCGGCGCATCGATATGGCCCTCGCCGATACCGTCGACGAATTCGCGGATCGGGTCAGAACCCTTCCGGGCGTTCTGCCACAGGCGCAGAAGCACGTCGTTATGGCCATCGAAAACCGCCTGCATTCCTGAATTCCTTCATCATTTCAGGGAGATCGAACAGGCCGTTTACCGCCGTGTCCGGGAGAAAGTCGTGGCGATGCTATTGAAAGGCCAAAGCCTTTTCAATGAATATCAGGGGGTTTTACCCAGGCCTGCCTGTAGCGAAATGTTGCATGATTGCCGCAATCTCGCCGTCAAACACAGCGGCAACAGGTGCGCAATGCCGATCAAGGGATGAAAATCTGCCGTTTCTAATGCAAGGAAATAGCTTGGTCCCGATGGCCGGGATGTCGCACCGCATGATGCGGTACTGGGGGTTTGGTTGCTGCGTCTGTTTTCACTCGCAGGTTCGGAAGGGCATTGGAGCCGCGTCGCCGCCACGCTCCTCCTCGCCGTATCCCTCGCTGCCTGTGCCGGCCGTCCGGTGGGTGTACTCGTTCCTTCGGGCACGACGGGTGGCGCCTCCGAGGTCGACCTGATGGTCGCGACAACACGCGCCCCCACGGCGGAACCGGGCGTGCTTTTCAGCGGCGAACGGTCGGACCAGCTTTCCCTGACGGAAATCGTCGTTTCCATCCCGCCGGAAAAGAACCGCGAAGTCGGCCAGGTGCAATGGCCGAAGAAGCTCCCGGCCAATCCGGAGCGCGACTTCTCCACGGTCAGCGTCACGCCGCTGCATCAGGGCAACGACGTCCAAAGCTGGCTGAAGGGAAATCTGCCGAAGAGCCGTCGTGTGCTGATCTTCGTGCACGGCTTCAACAACCGCTACGAAGATGCCGTCTACCGGTTTGCCCAGATCGTGCACGATTCCGGCACGGACGTCGCTCCGGTCATCTTCACCTGGCCCTCGCGCGCCAGCATCTTCGACTACAATTACGACAAGGAAAGCACCAACTATTCGCGTGATGCGCTGGAGGAACTGCTTCGACGCGCCTCGAGCAACCCCCAGGTCAGCGAAATCACCGTCATGGCCCACTCCATGGGCTCGTGGCTGACGGTCGAGGCCCTGCGCCAGATGGCGATCCGCGACAAGCGCATCGCGCCCAAGATCACCGACGTCATCCTGGCGTCGCCCGATCTCGACGTCGATGTCTTCGGCCAGCAGATCCGCGCCATGGGCGACAAGCGGCCGAAGTTCACACTGTTCGTGTCGCGCGACGACCGGGCGCTGACCTTGTCCAGGCGCATTTCCGGCAATGTCGACCGCCTTGGGCAGATCGACCCGACCGCCGAGCCTTACCGTACGCAACTGGAAAAGGCCGGCATCAGCGTCATCGACCTGACCGCGCTGAAGGGCGGCGACAAGCTGAACCATGGCAAGTTCGCCGAAAGCCCGGAGGTCGTGCGCCTGCTCGGCAACCGCCTGATCGCGGGCCAGACCGTGACCGATTCCGACGTCGGACTTGGCGAACGCCTGGGCGCCGTCACGCTCGGCGCCACACAGACCGTCGGCAACGCGGCGAGCCTCGCGGTCTCGACGCCGATCATGATTTTCGACCCCAACACCCGCAAGAACTACAACGAGCAAGTACGACGTCTCGGCCAGTCGGTGGAAAACACCGTCGGCGCAACGGTAACACCCTGACGCGCGGACCCTGTTGCATAGACCCTTGGCGTCAATCGAGGGCAAATTATGCAGCAGTTCAGGGTGTTACAACGGCCCTAGCGTGCCCTAGAAGACGCGGGGTCCAGTACCGCATTCGGCGGTCCGTGCTGTGAAACACGGATCGCCGAATGGGCTTTCGGGGGAGCTGAAATCAGCCCTTGAACGAGGCGGCGGGCGGCAATGGCTACGCCGCCGGCCCGGCCAGTGCGTCAAACCGCGAGTTCGCGCCGTCCGGCTTCCGTCTCCATCGCCAGGTCGAGCACCTTCTGCAGGTTTGCCGCATGGCGGAAGCCCGGATCTTCGGTCTTGCCCTCGCGAACGGCCGCGACGAACCGCTGGTAGTTGGTAGGAACGGTGCCTGCATCGACGTCGCGCCAGGTGGCGGTCTCGACATCGGTGCCAAGGCAGGCGCGCAGCGTGGAACCATCGGGCGTGTGCACCACTTCGAGCGCGCCCTTGTCGCCGTGTAACCTCAGCCGCAGTTCGTTCAGATGTCCTGTCGCCCAGCGGCTGGCATGGATGACGCCCATGGCGCCATTGCCGAATTCCGCCGTCATGACGAAGCTGTCGTTGGCGTCGAGATCATACTCACCGATGCGGTTGCCGGGCGCCTTGTCGAAGGTCTTGAGGCGCGCGAAGATCCGGGCGGCATCCGTGCCGGCCCCGTAACCCGCAAAGTCGAGGATATGGATGCCGACATCGCCGAGCACGCCGTTCGAGCCGTGTTTGGTCGAGAGCCGCCACAGCCACTGCGATTCCGTCGCCCAGTCGCCCCAGGCCTTGGAGACGAGCCAGCTCTGCAGATAGGAGGCCTCGAGATGACGCAACTGGCCGACCTCGCCGGCGAGCACCATCGCCCGCGCCTTCTGCAGCGGCGCGACATTGCGATAGGTGAGGTTGACCATCGTCACCAGGCCGGAGCGCTCGGCGGCTTCCGCCATCTCCGCCGCCTTGGCGTAGTTCTCGGCGAGCGGTTTCTCGCAGAGCACGTGCTTGCCGGCCGCCAGCAGTGCCAGCGTCGTCGGGTGATGCGCCTTATCCGGCGTCACGTTCGTCGCCGCATCGAACTTGCCCCAAGCGATCGCCTCGTCGAGCGACGTGAAGGCCTCGGCAATGCCGTGCTTCTCGGCGAAGGCACGGGCGCGCGACGGATCGACATCGACGGCGCCGACCATTTCGACGCCGTCGATCTTGGCAAAGGCCTGGGCATGGCTGTTCGCCATGCCGCCGGTTCCAACAACAAGAAGACGCATCGTTCTCACCTATATCCTGCTTCGCCGGCCTGGTGCAGCTTCGGTCCACGTTCGACGATCGGCTCCAGCGCCTTTTCGACCGGCACGTTCGGCGCGTCATGGATCGCCGTGTAGCGATTGTCGGGGTTGTAGGCCCACTTCACCGAATTGCGCAGCACCTTCTGCACATTGGCGTCGTGATAGGTCGGATAGGTCTCATGGCCGGGGCGGAAATAGAAGATGTTACCGGCGCCGCGACGCCAGGTGAGACCCGAACGGAACACTTCACCGCCGGCGAACCATGAGATGAACACGGTTTCGAGCGGCTCGGGAACCGAGAACTGCTCGCCATACATTTCTTCGTTCTCGAGCACGAAATTCTCTTCGAGCCCCTCGGCGATCGGATGGCGCGGGTTGATCGCCCAGACGCGTTCGCGTTCGCCGGCCTCGCGCCACTTCAGCGCGCAGGGTGTTCCCATCAGGCGCTTGAAGATCTTGGAGAAATGGCCGGAATGCAGCACGATCAGGCCCATGCCCTCCCAGACACGCTTGGCGACCCGCTCGACCACCTCGTCGCTGACGGCGCCGTGGTCCTTATGGCCCCACCACAGGAGCACGTCGGTATTGGCCAGACGCTCGACGCTAAGTCCGTGCTCCGGTTCCTGCAGCGTCGCGGTCGTCGCTTCGATCGCGCTTTCCGTGTTCAGCGCCGCTGCGATCGTGTTGTGCATCCCGTTCGGATAGATGCTGCGGACCACCTCGTTGGTCTGCTCGTGGATGTTTTCGCCCCAAACGACTGTTCTGATAGGCACGTTCATTCTCCTTGCGTTTTGCCCGTTTCGGGCCTGTCGTCGTACGATAGGTGGGGCCGCCGGCAATGGGCGACCCCGAAGCTCAAGACTGCCTCGCTGTTCATCAGGCTTTGTCAGGCCGCTCCTTTCATCGGCACGCGACCCAAGGCCTGCCCCTCCGCATCGAAGCGGTGGATGTTGTCGCCGACCGGCGAGATCTGCACCGTCTCGCCTGGCCGGTGAAGCGAGGTGCCGCCTTCCCGGACGATGACCGGTTCTGCAGCGCCGATGTCGAGATAGATATAGCTGTCGGATCCCAGCATTTCCGAATGCACCACCGAGCCCGACCACGTGCCGTCCCCTGCCCTGATCTCCAGATGTTCGGCACGGATGCCGATCGTGTGCGCATCGTAGGGAGCGGCAAGGGCGCCGGTGAGGAAGTTCATCTTCGGCGAGCCGATGAAGCCGGCAACGAACACCGAGTTCGGGCTCTCGTAGAGCTCGAGCGGCGTGCCGATCTGTTCGACCCGACCATCCCGTAGCACGCAAATGCGATCGGCCAGTGTCATCGCCTCGACCTGGTCGTGGGTGACATAGATCATTGTCGTCTTGTGCATGCTGCGATGCAGTTTGGCGATCTCGATCCGGGTCGCCACCCGGAGTGCTGCATCGAGATTGGAGAGCGGTTCGTCGAACAGGAAGACCTTGGGGTCGCGCACGATCGCCCGGCCGATCGCGACGCGCTGCCGCTGGCCACCGGAGAGCTGCCGGGGAAGCCGCTTGAGATAGGGCGTCAGTTGCAGCATCTCCGCTGCCGCTTCCACGCGCTTCTTGCATTGCTCCTTGTCCTTGCCCGCAAGCTGCATGCCGAAGGACATGTTCTCGAAGACGGTCATGTGCGGATAGAGCGCATAGGACTGGAACACCATCGCGATGCCGCGCTTCGACGGCGTCAACTGGTTGACCACCTGCCCGTCGAACGAGAGTGTCCCCGAAGAAATGTCTTCAAGCCCGGCGATCAGGCGCAGCAGCGTGGACTTGCCGCAGCCGGACGGCCCGACGAAGACCATGAACTCGCCGGCCCGGATATCCATGCTGACGCCCTTGATGACCTCGAAGGCGCCGAAGGACTTGCGGATGTTGCGCAATTGAAGTTCTGCCATGTTTTCCTCCTCAGATCACGATTGTTTTGGGTCAGGCCGACCCACAACAATAAACGTGATCGATTCCAATGGGTTAGAGCGGGATGCGGGCGGAAAACCGCACACTCTTTTCCTCATCCCGCTCTATCCTTTGACGCCACCGGCCGTGAGCCCGGAAATGATCCGCCGCTGAAAGATCAGCACGAGGATCACCAGCGGCACGGTGACGATGATCGATGCGGCCATGATGTTGCCCCACGGGATTTCGTATTGGCTGCTCCCCGAGAGCAGCGCGATCGCGACCGGGACGGTGCGCTGGCTGTCGGACGACGTGAAGGTCAGCGCGAACAGGAACTCGTTCCAGGCGGCGATGAAGGCGAGCAGCCCCGTCGTCACCAGCGCCGGCCACATCAGCGGCATGAACACGCGCGTGATGATCACCCAGGGTGTGGCGCCGTCGACGATCGCCGCCTCCTCGATCTCCACCGGCAGATCGCGCATGAAGGTGGTGAGCACCCACACCGTGAAGGGCAGCGTAAAGATCATGTAGGAGAAGATCAGCGCCAAGGGCGTGTTGAAGATCCCGACACTGCGGATGAGCTCGAACAGGCCGGCAAGCACGGCGATCTGCGGAAACATCGACACCGACAGGATCGTCAGAAGCAAGAGCCCTCGTCCGCGGAACCGCACCCGCGCCAACGCGTAGGCAGCGGTGACGGCCAGCAGCAGCGACACGGCGACCACGATCGTTGCAACCAGCAGCGAATTGGCGAGGTTGCGCAGGAATCCACTGCTCGACACGACTCCGGCATAGTTCTCGAAGGAAATCTCCGTCGGCCAGTAATCGACCTGGAAGAGCGCCGTTCCGGATTTGAAGCTCGTCAGCACGGCGTAATAGAACGGAAAGACGGCCATGACGATGATGGCGGCGACGAGGGCGTAGAACGCCGTGCGCTTGGCAAGGGTGGCGACCATCAGCGTTCTCCTCCTTCGAGATTGACGCGGCCGAACCACATATAGGCGACGGTGATCGCTGCAATGATCAGGAACAGCATCGTCGAGGCGGTTGCGCCGTAGGCGAACTTGTCGAAGTCGAACAGGTTCTCGCGGGCCAGCACCGACATGGTCTTCGTCTGGGCGTTGTTGGGCGTCAGCACATAGATGAGATCGAAGATGCGCAGGGCATCGAGCATGCGGAAGATCACTGCGACCATCAGCGCCGGCCGGATCAGAGGCAGCGTCAGCCGCCAGAACACCTTCAGCGGATGGACCCCGTCGATCTTGGCCGCCTCGTAGATATCGGAGGGCACCATCTGTAGGCCGGCAAGGATCAAGAGCGCCATGAAGGGCGTCGTCTTCCAGACGTCGACGATCAGCACCGCAACCATCGCCGTCTCCGGATTGGCGGTCCAGGCGATCTTCTGGCTGATCAGCCCGAGGCCGAGCAGGAGGTCGTTCAAGATGCCGAACTGGTCGTTGAGCATCCAGGCCCACATCTTGGCGGAAACGATGGTCGGAATGGCCCAGGGGATGAGGATCGCCGCGCGCACCAGCCCGCGCCCCGGAAAATTGGCATTCAGCACCAGGGCGACGACGAGGCCCAGCACCGTCTCGATGGTGACGGAGATCGCCGAGAACTTCAGCGTGTTCCAGACGGCGTTCCACCAGGCGGGATCGGCGAGCAGGCCGTTATAGATCGTGCGCCCGCTCTTCAGCGTGATCCAGCTCAGATAGTTCTTGAAGCCGACGAACTCGGCACCTTCGAGGTTGGTCAGCGACGCGTTGGTGAAGCTGAAATAGACGGTGCGCAGCAGCGGCCAGCCGGCGACGAGCGCGAGCACCAGCAAGGTCGGCGCGAGAAAGATCCAGGCGGAGCGAACGCGGCTGGCGTTGAGATCGGAACGGATCCCTGCCTGCTGTTCGAGTGCGGAAGGGGGATCTGCGAGTGAAAGATCGGTCATGTCTATGTTCACCCTTGCCGTTCGGCGTGCGGCCGGACGGTTGGCCCGAGAGGAACGATGCGGCCCTCGGCAAATCACGGCGTGACGCGGTATCGTGTCCGGAATTGCCTGGTTCGAAGAGCGCGGCGGCGGCGGTGGCTCGGTGGAGCGAGGGAAGACCCGAAGGCACTCCCCTCGCCCCCGGGAGGATCACCAGCTATCGCCTTTCATCTCCGTGAGTTCGACTTCGAGCAGTTCGAGGTTTTCCGTGGCCGTGCCGTTGCCAGACAGCGTGTTGTGGACGGCATTCCAGAACTTGGCCGAAACCTCGTTATATTTGACCTTGGTGACAGCCGACGGCCGCGGTACGGCGCTTTCGAAGATCGGCTTCCAGGCCGGCATGAACGGCTGCGCCTTGGCGACCTCCGCATCGTCGTAGAGAGCGGCAACGGTCGGAAGGTTGGAGAGCTGGATGGCCCGCTGCTTCTGCACCTCGGGGGACGCGAGGAACTTGACGAGCGCGATCGCCGCTTCCTGGTCGTCGGAATATTTGGAGACGGCAAGGTTCCAGCCACCGAGCGTCGAGGACGGCTGGTCGCCATCGGTCGCCGTCGGCAGCGGCGCCACGGCGAACTTGCCCTTTACCGCGCTGTCGTCACCATTGCCGAGCGCGTAGGCATAGGGCCAGTTGCGCATGAAGACGGCATTGCCCGTCTGCCAGACCCCGCGCGACTCTTCCTCCTGGTAGGCGAGCACGCCCTGCGGAGAAATCGCGCCGATCCATTCCTTGACGCGGTCGATCGCAGCCGCCGCCTTCTCGTTGTTGATCGAGATCGTGCCGTCGGGCTCGACGATCTGGCCGCCGCCTGAGGACTTGATCCATTCGAGCGCGTTGCAGGTCAGCCCTTCATAGGCGTTGCCCTGGAAGACGTAGCCCCAAAGATCACCCTGGCCAGCGGCACGCTCCTTCTCCTGGATTTCCTTGGCGGTCGCCGCCAGCTCGTCCCAGGTCTTCGGCGGCGTCTTGCCGTACTTTTCCAGGAGGTCCTTGCGGTAATACAGTGCCGGCGCATCGGTGAAGGCCGGCAGGGCCACGAGACGGCCGTTGACCGTCTGCGAGGCAATGATCGACGGGAAGTGCTGACCGACGACGTCCTTGGTTGCTTCCGTCAGATCGATGAACTGGTCGGCCAACTGCGGCGCCCAGACGACATCGGTCTGGTAGACGTCGACATCCTTGTTTCCGGCGGCAAGCCACAGCCGGTACTGGCTGAACTGCTCGCTGCTCGACGGCGGCATGGTGACCAGGCTCACCTTGTGTCCCGTCTGCTTCTCGAAGATGTCGAGCTGCTCGCGGATGAAATTGACGTTCTTGCCGGTCGTGTTGGCGGCGAGCGAAAGCTCGGCGGCGCTGGCCGTCCCGGCTGCAACGATCGCGGCGCAAAAACTCAGGGCATTGAGCATGGTTCTCATGATGGTCAACTCCTCCTGTTCCCCTCCACCGCCCGAAAGCTCCTCAGCAAAATCGAAAGCGGTTTGGCTTAGAAAAAGTTGGCAGAAGACGGAAAAACTGTCAATCCATCCCTCGGAAAAAGTCGAGCGGCGGTGAATTACCAAGCATATCTATTTATTTTCAATTACTTACAAAAAGAGACCGAAATTCGTGCACAAGGCGCGGCGACCCATAAAATCCAAGGGGAGATGCAGAAATTTAAAACGGTTTGGTAAAACTCCCTTCGGATGCAAGGCAGGGGACGGGCCCGACAAACTGATTGTTACCGGCGGGGAAGGTGTATATTTCTGGGACCGGGGTTAGGCTGAGGAAACGCATACCGAATGAAACTGAGGGAGTTCGCACAGCAACTGGGCCTTTCGCCAACCACCGTCAGCCGGGCGCTGAGCGGTTACCCAGAGGTCAGCGAAAAGACACGCAAACGCGTGGCCGAAGAGGCATCGCGCCTTGGCTATCGTCCAAACATCAATGCCGTGAGGCTCGCCACCGGTCGCGCCGGCGCCATCGGTGTCGTCATGGGGCGATCGGGTGAATTTCACTTCTCCGAGTTCATGGGCGGACTGGCCGAGCGGCTCGGCACGGAGGACATCGACATCCTCGTCAGCCCGATGGACGATAAGGATCCCAAGGGCGAAATCCAGCTCTATAGCCGGCTCGCCGTCAGCGGCCGTGTCGATGCGGTGATCGTGCATTCGCCCGAACCGAACGACGAACGCATAGCACTCCTCCACAAGCTCGGCATGCCCTTCCTCGTCCACGGTCGATCCGACATCGACGTGCCGCATGCCTGGCTCGACATCGACAACGAAGGCGCGATCCGCCGGGCGACCTCGCATCTCATCGATCTCGGCCATCGCCGCATCGCCATGATCAATGGACGAAAGGGGCGCACCTTCTCGCTCCACCGCGACAAGGGCTACCGCGACGCACTGCAGGCACGCGGCATTCCGTTTGATCCGCGTCTCGTCGCCCACGGCAACTTCACCGATGAACTGGGCTTTCGCTTCGCACGCTCCTTCCTGGAGCAGGCGCCGCGCCCAACCGCCTTCGTCGCCGGCTCGATGATGACCGCCCTAGGCATCTACAGAGCGGCCCGGTCCATGGGTCTGGAGATCGGCCGCGAGGTTTCGGTGATCGCCCATGACGACGTCTTTCCCTACCTGACCGCGGAAAACATGGTGCCGTCGCTCTCGGCGACACGGTCTTCGATGCGCGCTGCCGGCGCACGCTCGGCCGACCTCGTGCTGCAGCTTCTCTCAGGCAGACCAACCGAAGAGGTTCATGAACTCTGGCCGGTCGAACTGATCCTGCGGGAATCCACGGCGCCACCACCCGAGGATGCGTGAGAACCGTCTTTGACAGCCTCAATCAAAGACGGACTCGATGAGACCCGGGCGCGGACGGACGTAAGGGACACGGGCCGGCCGCGATGAAACGCCGCAAAGCCGTTGCCAGGAAAACCGTTGTCGGACCGGATGCCGCGCGCTAGGACCGAAGGAACGAAGGACGCGAGCATGGCGGAAACGGAAACCACCACCCTCTATGAAGCGATCGGCGGCGAGCCGACGGTTCGTGCGCTGACGCGCCGCTTCTATGAGTTGATGGACACGCTGCCGGAAGCGGCACGATGCCGCGCCGTGCATCCGCCCGACCTTTCGGGCAGCGAGGAGAAATTCTACGAGTACCTGACCGGCTGGCTTGGCGGACCGCCAATCTATGTCGAGAAGCGCGGACACCCGATGCTGCGCCGTCGCCATTTCGTCGCCGAAATCGGCCCGGAGGAACGGGACGAATGGCTGCTCTGTTTCACCCGCGCGCTTGAGGAAACGATCGCCCATCCGCAGCTCAGGCAGATCATTCTCGAGCCGATCACCCGCCTCGCCCTTCATATGCAGAACAAGGAATGACGTGATATGTCGCAGAGCGGATTTCGCGCAACGACGCTTTTTGTTGCCGGCTTGATGGGTCTGACCGGCGTTGTCAGCGCGGCCGCGGCCTCGCATGGCGACGATCCGAGACTTCTCGCCGGCATTTCCGCGATGTGTCTGGCGCACGCGCCTGCACTGGTCGCGCTCTACGCAGCCTGGCCAAGCTTTCGCACGGCCCCTGCTGCGGCCTTGCTGATCGCCGTGGGAACGGCGCTATTCTCGGCGGATCTCGCCATGCGCCATGCCTCCGGCCACGGCCTGTTCCCGATGTCGGCGCCGCTAGGCGGCACAACGATCATGGCGGGCTGGCTCGCCGTCTCGCTCGGCGCCTTCCTGTCGCGAAAGGCCTAGCCCAGAAACAATTCGCCTCCCGGATGGGGCCATCCCAGGAGGCGAATGACAGGCAACATCAGGGACTATGCCCACGCCGGCGCTACGCGGATCAGGCACCTTCGACGGCGGTGAAACCTTCGAACTTCGGCGGACCGAGATACATCGCCTTGTTGTCGCCGGCACTCCGGTGCGCGGCCCGGAAGTTTTCCGATTTCGTCCAGGCCGAGAACGAATCCCTGTCCTTCCAGACCGAGTTCGAGACGAAGAGCGTATAGCCCTCCTCCGGCACGCTGTCGCCACGAAGCAGATGGAAGGAAACGAAGCCCGGCATTTCAGAAAGACTCGAATCGCGGCCCTTCCACACGGCCTCGAAAGCCTCTTCCTGGCCGATGGCGATACGAAAACGGTTCATGGCAACGTACATCTTGGTCTCCGTAGGTTCTTTCGCCAAACTGCGAAACAATCCGGCTCTTTGAAACGGCGCAATCCCGGACGGAAAACCGCTTCGCACTTTTCCTGGACTTGCTTCCCTAGCCTACGCAATTCCGGACGGAAAACCGCTTCGCACTTTTCCTGGACTTGCTTCCTTAGCCTACGCAATCCCGGGCGGAAAACCGCTTCGCACTTTTCCTGGACTTGCTCTCAGGCACTTTCTTTCTTGCGACCGGCATCGCTGGCCGCGCGCGGAAAGGCGAGGATAGTTCCTTCTTTCGGCTCCGCAAGGCCGAGAGGATCGCGAACCAGCGGTCGCGCCTGCCAGCTTGGGAACTCCGCGACGTTGGTGGTGTCTTCCAGCATGCGCGCGCGGCGGGTCAGGATCTCGTAGAGCTCCGGCACCAGGCCATCGCCATTCTGTACCGCCAGCTTGTGCAGACCGAGCATCATGGCGAGGTCAGGACGTTCTTCGTTCATTGCAAACTCTCGTCTTGCTTGGGGGATTAGCGCTCGTCGCGGCTGGTGGTCAGGTCCTGAAGCGCGCGCTCCAGGCTCGATTTCGAGCCGTTGCGCAGCGGTACGAAGGCCTTGCCCCACTTCTTGCAGCCGGTCTTCACGCGAAGACATGCGTCATGGCTGATGCAGTCGATCGGGCAGAAGACGCAGTCGACGGACGGCAGCACCCGGTCGATCCGCGAGACGGCCTCGCGCAGGCCGCCATCGTGGTGCAGCAGCTCGGCGCCAAAGGAGCTGGCGATTTCACGCAGATGCGCCACCTGACAATCGCGGCCGCCGACATAGAGGAAACTGCGTCCTTCAAGCGTTGCCTTGCCGACCTCCTGGCGTGCCTCGGTCGCTTCCGAACCCGAACGACCCTTGCCATTCTTCGCCGCATTCTGGTGACGCTTGCCGCGCATGCAATCCTCTCCGCCTGATCGCGCGACAAGGGCCTTCAAGGGGCAGCCGGTCGCATCGGGACATCCTCTCGACACACGCCCTTCGGCTGCGTGACGAACGCAACCTATTAAACTTGATAATCCGAGTAAAGTATAAACATGAGTTTTATAATCATATTTTTCGAGAAAAAATCAGCTCTTCGCTCGCAGGCCGGAAAGCGGTGCGTCCGCCCGTCAGTTTACGGACATCGGGACGGTAAAGGTCCAACTGCTCTTGCCGGAACCGGCCGGGATGGCCGCGAAAGGTGCTGCGCTGCGAACCGAATCCAGGGCCGCCTTGTCGAGACGGTCTGATCCGGAGCTGCGAACGAGATTGACCCCTGCCAGGCCTCCATTCGCGGCGATGACGAACGTAACCGTCGCCGTATCGCCTTCGCCACTACGGATCCCGCGGGTCTTCCTGAGGAAAGCGCGCTGGACCTTTGAGCGGACCTTGCCCTTGTAGTTTTCCTCTCCAGCGTTGCCGATCACCGACGCTGCCCGTCCCTGACCGGTGGCGGCCGTGGAAGCACCATTGACATCGCCGTCCGCCTGGCCTTTGACCTGGGTCTGTTTCTGCTCACCCTTGTCGCCAGCCTTCTTGCGGGTGACCTTCTTTTTCTTGACCGGTTCCTTCTTCGGTTCAGGTTTTTCCACCTGCTCCTTCTTCGGCTCCACGATCTCGGGCTTTACTTCCGGCACGACGGATTCGACCGGCGCGACGCTTGCGGTGACCACAGCTTCGGCAACCTCAAGGGGCGGCATCTCTTCGGCCGGCAGAATGACGTCGGGCTCGGTCGCCGTCAGATCGTGCGGCTCTTCCGCGGCGATTTCCGGTGTGGTCGAAGTCTGCTCCTCGACCGGCGCAAGCTCCTCCGGCTTCACCTCGTCAGGGACATCATCAATCGGCTCGACGATCTCGGAGGGATCACCCGCCTGCAGCGTTTCATTGAACGCGTCGCCGAGAACGGCAACTTCTGTCGCCGTACCGCCGATCATGAGCGTCGATTCGTCCTCCGGCGGCGAAGATGCGAACAGGGTAGCAAGAACAACGCCGTGCGTTGCAAGCGAGATGATGGCGGCCCCAGCCCAGATGACGATACGCTTCATTACTGCCTTACCTTCGCCGCACCGGGTGGCGCAAACCCACGCTCCCTATGGTCTCAATCAGCCCCTGTTCCCTCAGCCCTTGAGTTCCACCGCCGATTTCGAGCCGGTCTTGATCCCGCTCATGCAGGTGCCCGGCTGCACGCCGTCGCCGACACAGGCCGGCGCATCGTTGATCAGCAGGCTCTTCACCGCATCGCAATTGGTGCCGGGGAGATCAAACTGACGAACCTTGGTCTTGCCGGCGGGCAGATCGCGGAAGTCGAGGACGGCCATGCGCTCGACGAGACCCTTCTGGTCGAAGATCACGAACTCGAAAGACACCTTGCTCAGCGACTGCGCCAAGGCGTTGCCAGCAACGAAAGTGAGCTTGCAGCCCTTCTGCGACGGCGCGACATCGTTCAACTCGATCGTCAGCCCACCGGCGGGCACAGCCTCCTGGGCGTTGACACTGGTCCCCGCGATAAGGGTCGCAAGAGCAACGGAAGCAATCGGAAGGCTGGAAAACTGCATAACGACATCACTCCAGAGGGTTGCAGCGAGCCACCGAACGAGGCCCGCACGCCCTTGTCCACAAGCCGGCAATAACTAACTTGAGTTTTTAAGTCCGGTATTGCGTCCATAAATAAATATGAGTAATGAAGTCAAGATAGTAAACGAATTGCACGGCAGGAAATGCTGGAAAAACAGCGCGGCCTGCCCTCTCGAAACGGCCAACCCAGTGACCAACGACAATGACCTTGCACGCCCATCCGAGCCGCCGATCCAGGCCGGGCGCGCGCAACGGATAATTGAAAGTCGCGAACTTTTCGGCAGCGAAAACGAGATCCTCATTTCCCACGACGGCGCGATCTACCGCATGAAGATCACCCGCCAAGGCAAACTGATCCTGAACAAATAGGCAGATGAAAATGACCGAGAGCCTCCGTCCCACTCCTTCCGAAATCCGCGCCTACCGCGCCGAGAACCCGAAGATGCGCGAGCGTGATATCGCAGCCCAGCTCGGTGTTTCCGAAGCCGCTCTCGTCGCTGCCGAATGCGGGCTGACCACCGTGCGTATCGATGCCGATGCCAACCGTTTCCTGTCGCGCGTCGAGGAACTCGGCGAAGTCATGGCCCTGACCCGCAACGAAAGCGCGGTCCACGAAAAGATCGGCGTCTATGAAAAGATCACCACAGGTGAGATGGCAAGCATCGTGCTCGGCGGTGAGATCGACCTCCGGGTTTTCCCGAGCGCCTGGGCGCACGCCTTCGCCGTGACGAAGACCGACGACCAGGGTGAAACCCGCAAGAGCCTGCAGTTTTTCGACAAGTGGGGCAATGCCGTGCACAAGGTGCACCTGCGCCCGGAATCGAATGTGGCGGCCTATGACAAGATCGTCGCGGATTTCCGCCTTGACGACCAGACGCAGGAATTCGCCGCCGACGCCAGCGTGCCCGCCGCCGACGACAGGCCAGAGACCGTCGTCGATGTTGCCGAGCTGCGCGACCGCTGGACGAAAATGACGGACACCCATCAGTTCCACGGCATGCTGCGCAAACTGAAGATCGGCCGCCGCCAGGCGCTCAGCAACATCGGCGAAGATTTCGCCTGGCAGCTCGACCCGTCCAGCATCGAAACCATGATGCGTTCCAGCGCCGAGATCGAACTGCCGATCATGTGCTTCGTCGGCAACCGCGGCATGATCCAGATCCATTCCGGCCCGATCGCCAGGATCGCGCCGATGGGCCCCTGGCTCAACGTCATGGACCCGACCTTCCACCTGCACCTGCGCACCGACCACATCGCCGAACTCTGGGCCGTGCGCAAGCCGACGGCCGACGGCCACGTCACTTCGATCGAGGCGCTCGACGCCAAGGGCGAGATGATCATCCAGTTCTTCGGCAAGCGGAAAGAGGGCCTCGCGGAACGTCCGGAATGGCGCGCGATCGCCGAGGGCCTGCCGCGTCTCGAAACGACTGTCGCCGCCTGAGGACAGGATAAGGAACACTTCGATGATCAACGGTCTCGACTTCCGTCGCCTTCGCCCCCGGGAACTGGCGCTTGCCGCCTTTGCCCTTTCGGCGCCCTTCCTGCTGCCGGCGGTGGCACCCGGTGCGTCCTCTTTCATCCGGCCGGCGATGGCCGAGGAGATACAAAAGGCCGACGTCTCGCGCGTCGTTTCGGTCGGCGGAGCGATCACCGAGATCATCTATGCGCTCGGCGAGGAAGGCCGCCTCGTCGGCCGCGATTCCACGAGCACCTATCCCGAAGCGGCAAAGGCGCTGCCGGATGTCGGCTACATGCGCCAGCTCGCACCGGAAGGCATCATCGCCGCCAACCCGATTGCCATCATCGCCATCGAAGGCAGCGGCCCGCCAGAAGCGCTGGCGGTGCTGAAGGAGGCGAACATCGCCTTCACCAGCGTGCCTGAGACCTTCGACAAGGCCGGCATCCCCGCGAAGATCCGCACCGTCGGCACTTTCCTCGGCGTCGAGGAAAAGGCCGAAACCCTGGCAAAGAGCGTGGAAGCCGATCTCGATGCGGCAGTCGCCGAGAGTGCCGCCCGTCCGGAAGCCGAACGCAAGCGCGTGCTCTTCATCCTGAGCACGCAGGGCGGAAAGGTCATGGCCTCGGGACAGGGCACCGCGGCCAACGGCATCATCGAGCTCGCGGGCGCCGTAAACGCGGTCGGAACTTTCCCCGGCTACAAGGCGCTGACCGACGAGGCCATCATCGAGGCCAAACCCGATGTCGTCCTGATGATGGACCGTGGCGGCGAACATTCCGCCAAGGCGGACGAACTCTTCGCCCTGCCGGCGCTCAGCCTTACGCCTGCCGCCAAGAACAAGGCGCTGATCCGCATGGACGGCCTGCACCTGCTCGGTTTCGGTCCACGCACGGCAAGCGCCGTGCGTGGACTGAATGCCGCCATTTACGGGAAGAAGGCCAATGCCGCGCAGTGAGGCGGTGGACCGCGGCATGCGCCCGACCGCTTTCGCCGCCGATATCCGCAACGAATGGCGCGCGGGCAACCGCTCGCGGCTGGCGCGTCTCGTCATCGCCGCCTTGATCGCGTTTGCCGTCGCGACCTTCGTCGGCTCGATCATGACTGGTGCTGCCGATGCGTCGCTCGCCAATGTCTGGCACTGGTTGATCGGTGAGGCCGATCAGGGCTTAAGCATCCGCGACCGCATCATTATCCTCGATATCCGCCTGCCGCGCGCCGTGCTCGGGATGCTCGTCGGCGCTTCGCTCGCCGTTTCCGGCGTCGTCATGCAGGGTCTTTTCCGCAACCCCCTGGCAGATCCCGGCCTCGTCGGCGTCTCCTCGGGCGCGAGCCTCGGCGCCGTGCTGCTGATCGTGCTCGGAACCGCCGCCTTCGGGCCGCTTTTCGCGCTGTTCGGTTTCTATGCGTTGCCGGTCGCAGCCTTCGTCGGCGGCCTCGCCACGACCCTGCTGCTCTACCGTATCGCCACCCGCAGCGGCCAGACATCGGTTGCCACCCTGCTGCTTGCCGGTATCGCGCTCGGCGCGCTGACCGGCGCGGTCACCGGCGTTCTCGTCTTCAGGGCCGACGACAAACAACTGCGTGACCTCACCTTCTGGGGGCTCGGCTCGCTCGCAGGCGCCAACTGGACGAAGATCCTGGCCGCAGCGCCGATCATCCTCGCGTCGCTCGCGGTGACCCCCTTCCTGGCGCGCGGATTGAACGCCATCACCCTCGGCGAAGCGACGGCCTTCCACATGGGCATTCCCGTCCAGCGGCTGAAGAACATCGCGATCGTCAGCGTCGCCGCGGCGACCGGCGCATCCGTTGCCGTCAGCGGCGGCATCGGCTTCGTCGGCATCGTCGTTCCGCACCTGCTGCGCCTCGTCATCGGCCCCGACCATCGCTACCTGCTGCCCGCCTCGGCGCTGCTCGGTGGCACGCTGTTGATCCTTGCCGACATGATCGCCCGTACCATCGTATCTCCGGCGGAACTGCCGATCGGCATCGTCACCGCCTTTATCGGCGCGCCGTTCTTCCTCTGGATCCTGCTGCGCGGCCGTTCGAACATGGGACTCTGAAGGCCATGATCAACGTCTCCAATCTCTCCGTCCGACTCGGCGGGCGACCTGTCATCCACGGCGTATCCCTCAAGGCTTTGCCGGGCGCATTGACCGCCATCGTTGGACCGAACGGCTCCGGCAAGACCACGACGCTGAAGGCGATCTCCGGCGAGCTTTCGCCGTCGAGCGGAGCGATCCGCATCAATGGTCGCGACCTCAGCGGGCTGAAGCCGTGGGAACTCGCGCTGATGCGCGGTGTTCTGCCCCAGTCGACGGTCATCTCCTTCCCCTTCACCGTGCGCGAGGTCGTGAGGTTGGGCCTTGCCGCCGGTGCCAATGCGGACCCCGCCGCGCACGACCGGGTCACGGCCGAGGCGCTGGAAGCAGTGGATCTCGCGGGCTTTGCCGGACGTTTCTACCAGGAACTGTCGGGCGGCGAGCAGCAGCGCGTGCAGCTTGCCCGCGTCCTCTGCCAGATCACCGATCCGGTAATCGACGGCGAGCCGCGCTACCTGCTTCTCGACGAACCCGTGTCGAGCCTCGATATCCGTCATCAGCTCGGGATCATGCAGCTCGCCCGCAAGTTCTGCGAACGCGGCGGTGGGGTCGTCGCCGTGATGCATGACCTCAATCTCACGGCTATGTTCGCGGACCATATGGTGATGATGAAGACCGGCAAGGTCCGCGCCAGTGGTGCCCCCCGCGAGGTTCTGACCGACGAGACGATGGAAGCCGTTTTCGGCTGCCGCATGCAGGTGGGTGTCGCACCGGCACCGCACGTGCCCTTCGTCCTGCCGCAGACAGCATCGCTCTGACCGACCCTTGGGGCGTCGCGGGCGAAACAGCCCTTGTCGCCGCAATTCGCTTGACTGGCCAAGGTCAAGTTTTCACGAAACAATTTCTGCACTTGTGCGTTGTTCTCCCGAAGCGCCGGAAAGGGCCTCTAGTTGTGCCCGCCGGTTCCGTCAGACAGCGCCGACCGCTTGCGGCCGGCGCATGCGTGAAAGGGAGTATCCGTCATGGCGCCAGGCCTCTTCTCCGGTTCGGGATCGCGATCGACAAAAAGCAATGGCAAGCTCGCCGATCTCTCCATTGAGGAACAACTGGGCGAGCTGCGGAGCGATGTGGCAACGCTCGTCGCCTTGCTAGCCGATCGCGGATCTGCCGCCTCGAAGCAGGCGCGCGGCAAAGTGCAGGATGCCCGTGAACAGGCGGAAGCCGGCATCAGCGAATTGCTGGCAAGCGGCGAAGACCTGCTGGCCGAGCTTCGCGACCGCTATGCCGGCACGGAAAAGCAGGTCCGCCACGCGGTTCGCGAGCATCCCGTCGCCACGCTCGGCGCGGCCGCCCTGATCGGGCTCGCCGTGGCGGCGCTGCTTCGTCGCTGACTTGCGATCCGTCAAGCTGGACCGGCGCGCAATGGCTCGCGGTTCCGGCCGAGATGAGGAAAGGCATGGAGCTTTTCCGCCGGTATTTCGCCTCCAAACCTATAAGCGTCGAGCACGACGGGAGTAACGCATGGGACCATTGACGGCCGCCCTCGCCAGCCTCTTGGCCGCCGACATCAGCGCCACTGCCTCTCGCGTGAAGCGCAATGCAGCCCTATGGAGCATCATAGGGCTGTTGCTCCTCACCGCCTATGTCTTCACCCTCGCAGCCGCCTTTCTGTTTCTTAGTGTTCGCTACTCGCCCGTCGCGGCTGCAGCGGCAATCGCCGGGGCGCTGGTCGTCACAGCCCTGGTGCTTATTGCCATCCTCATCGCCCTGCAGAGCCGAGACCGCCGGCTTCAGGAAGAACGCCGCCGCCGCACGCAGATGCAAACCAATCTGACGCTGCTCGCAGCAGCCGGCATCCTGCGCAAACAGCCGCTTCTTGCCGTTGCCATGGCTCTCGCGGTCGGCGCTCTCTTGGGGACCGGCAAGCGACGCGGACGCAAACACGACGATTGATGGGCGGGTGCGGTCCCGTCAGAGCGGCAACCGGATAAGCGCCGTGACACCGGCTGGGAGATACTCGACCTTCACCGAACTGCCCAGCACCTTGTCGAGGCTGCGCTCGATGAGGATGGAGCCGAAGCCGCGCCGCTTCGGCTCGCGCACCGGCGGCCCGCCAACTTCGCTCCACGTAAGATGAAGGACGGTGTCGCCGTCTTCGACGACGTTTCGCGCCGTCAACACAACCTTGCCTTTCGGCACCGAAAGCGATCCGTATTTCACGGCGTTGGTTGCAAGCTCGTGCAGCACAAGCCCCAGGCCGACGGCCTGGTCGGGACCGAGCGACACTTCGTCCTTATGCAGTTCGATCTGGTCCGCATAGGCGCTCACATGCGGCAGCAGTTGCTTGGCGATCAGGTCGGCAAGCCGGATCGTGCCCCACTCGTGATCGGACAGCAGACCATGCGCCTCGGAGATCGCCTGCAAGCGACCGGCAAACGCGGTCATGAACTCGGCCGGGTCGCTCGTCTGGCGAAGCGTCTGGCGCGCAAGCGATTGCAGCATGGCGAGCGTGTTCTTGACCCGGTGATTGAGCTCCTTCAGCAGGAGCCGGGTGCGCTGCGCCGAAGCCTGCTGGTCGGTGACATCGATCGTCACGCCGATGAATGTCAGCGGATTGCCCTTGCCGTCCCGGTCATGCACGCGGCCGCGGCCGAGCAGCCAGCGCCCCGTGTCGCCGATACGGAACATGCCGTCATATTCGTCGTCGGCCTTCATCGCCTGGCGAAGCTTGGCGAAAGTCGCGCCGCGATCGTCGACGTGGATCGCGCCGAAGATGTCCCGGGCGCCGACCGAACTATCGGCCGAAAGTCCGAACATGCGTTTCAAGGCGCTGTTGCCGGCGATCGCACCCGAGCGGATATCCCAAAGCCAGCTACCGATGTTGGCCGCCTCGAGCGCCATCGCGTGCCGCTGCTCCTCGCGCGACAAGGCCGCCTCCTTCAGCGCGCGTCGACGGGCCTCGTCCTTGACCTTGAAAAGCGAGGCTGCGAGCGCGGCAAGTCGGCACAATTGGTGGATGAGCGATTGCGATACGTCAGCGCGCGGCTTGTCGTCGAACACGCAAACCGTGCCCACCGCCTGCCCTTCCAGCATGATCGGCGCGCCGGCATAGAAGCGCAGAAATGGCGGCCCCTTGACCTGCCGATGGCGCGCGAACCGCGGATCGGCCGAGGCGTCGAGGACGACGAGGCTTGCATCGGCCGCAGCGGCTACATGCGTGCAAAATGCGTCTTCGGCCGGGGCACGGGTCTCATCGGTACCGACGGCTGCCTTGAACCACTGCCATTGGCGGTCGATCAGGGTCACCAGTGCGACCTGAGCGTCAAAAAGCCCGGCAGCGATTTCGGCGATCCCGTCGAAATCCCGGTCCGGGACGGCCATGTCAGGCACGGTCGCGTGCAGGACGCCAAGACGCTCGGGCGCGTCGAGCAGCCTCGTCACAGGCGGATCCGTTTTCTCTGTCCTCACGTGCATACGGTCTCAATTCTCAATCTGAACGAGATGAGGAAGCCGCCGGGATCAACCGCATCCCGCTCGGTTTGGAGCGTCTCGACCCAATGTCGTCACGACTGCGCTTTCGTCAGTCGATGTCGGCCGTCACCGCCTATCCCCTCGGGCCCCAGCCGTCAGTGAAAGCAGGACACCGCCACTTTTGCAACGGTATCCGGCCGGAAATTCTTCCCTCAGGAGACGAAGGCGCGCGACGTGATCGGAGCCGAGGTTTCGTCCGGCCCGTAGTCGTTTTCACCCTTCACCTGCAGGATGTCCTGCAGCCGCTGGCGCGCGCGGTTCACCCGGCTCTTGATCGTGCCGAGAGCGCAGCCGCAGATCGTCGCCGCCTCTTCGTAGGAGAAGCCGGAAGCGCCGACTAGGATGATCGCTTCGCGCTGGTCCGGCGGCAGCATATCGAGCGCGCGCCGGAAATCTTGCAGGTCGAGCGACCCGTATTGCTCGGGGTGATGGGCCAGCGACTCGGTGAAGTGCCCATCGGTGTCCTGCACCTCGCGCCCGCGCTTGCGCATCTGGCTGTAGAGCTCGTTGCGCAGGATCGTGAAGAGCCAGGCTTTCATATTGGTGCCCATCTCGAAATGGTCCTGCTTCGCCCAGGCCTTCATGATCGTGTCCTGGACGAGGTCGTCGGCACGGTCGTGGCGACCGATCAACGACATCGCGAAGGCGCGCAGGCTCGGCAAGGCGGCAAGCATCTCTCGCTTGAAATCATTCTTTTCGGACGACATTCTGGCACTTACTCCCTGCCCTGCAGTGCCGACCTCTGCTCGGCCGCGTCGAGTTTTTCCAGAAGATCGAGAAAACGCGCGGGTATCGCCTCTTCCTGCACGGACTGATAAAGCGCTTTCAGCTTTGCTGCGATTTGCGCGTTTGGGTCTTCTGTCCATAAGGTCGTGCCGGTAGTCCGCCCTGCCCCTGTTTTATATTTCATTGTCAAACTGTCGCCTTCGAGTGTCCATAGCCGCGATAACGCGGCAGAAAATTGAAATGTTCCCTTGGGGAACCTTTTTTTACGTCCGGCGTTCTCGCAACGTCACCGTAGAAAGATATTCGAGGGAGTTCCCCCTATGACATTGTCCACGCGGATCGCACCGCTTCTGCCGTATCTGCGCCGTTACTCACGCGCGCTGACCGGCTCGCAGACATCCGGCGACGCCTATGTTGCTGCCGTTCTCGAAGCGCTGATCGCCGACACGTCGATTTTCCCGGAAGCAAGCAATGACCGCGTCGGCCTGTTCAGACTCTTCACCTCACTTTTCGGCTCCTCATCCGTCCTTGTGCCGGAGCCGATCTCGCCTTTCGCCTGGGAACAGCGCGCGTCGATCAATCTCGCGACGGTCTCGCCCCTAGCCCGCCAGGCCTTCCTGCTGGTCTCGGTCGAAGGTTTCCGTCCCGAGGAAGCCGCCGAAGTCCTCGACGTCTCCACCGAAAAGGTCGGCGGCCTGCTCGACCGCGCCTCGCAGGAAATCTCGCGTCAGGTCGCAACCGATATCATGATCATCGAGGACGAACCGCTGATCGCCATCGACATCGAGCAGATGGTCGAGAGCCTCGGCCATCGCGTCACCGGCATCGCCCGGACCCGCGACGAAGCGATTGCCCTCTACAAGCAGACCCGGCCAAGCATGGTGCTTGCCGACATCCAGCTCGCCGACGGCAGCTCGGGTATCGACGCCGTCAACGACATCCTGAAGACAAGCGCCATTCCGGTGATCTTCATCACCGCCTTCCCGGAACGGCTCCTGACCGGCGAACGGCCGGAACCGACCTTCCTCGTCACCAAGCCGTTCAACCCGGACATGGTCAAGGCACTGATCAGCCAAGCGCTGTTCTTCAACGAATCGACCAAGGCGGCGGCCTGAGCAACGGGTCATTTCGCCGTTTCCGAAACGGCGAAATGACCACCTTTGCTGGACGGTACCCTTCGAGACAACATCTCAAATTTTCCCGCAATCGACCCTGGCAGCGGCGCCCGCACGCACCCGACTCTGCTGGCAGCATCGGCGCAGCGTACTTGGGTGGACAGCCGTTTTTCGATTACCCCCAAACACACGACAGCCAGTGCCGAGGGAAGGCACTGGCTGGTATGTGCAACTCACTCGGGGAGTGTGAGTTGTAGGCCGGCGGTCTGCCTCCGGCGCGGCATTGGGGGCTATGCGCGCCACCGTCCGGTCGCAAGCAAAATGCGCGACGCGGCAAAAGGTTCCATGCGCTTGCAATGGCTGTTTTCGCCTACCAATTCATAGCATCTTGTCGAGTTCGTCACGGTGACGGTAGAGCGCCAGGAACCGACGGTAATCGCGATCATAGGTGGCACGAACGCTTGCATCCGGCAGGCGCTCATGTCCGTCCGACGCCATTGCCATGCCCGCGGCTGCGAGGTCCTGGTGAATGCCGCCGGCAACCGCCGCCGCCATCGCCGTACCGAGCAGCACCGCGTCCGGCGCCTGTGGCGCCACCACGCGGCAGCCGGTCACATCGCAATAGAGCTCCATCAGAAGTGCGTTGCGCACGTGGCCGCCGGTAACGTGCAGCGTGTCGAGCTGATAGCCGACCTCGCGCATCATCTCGAGGATGTGGCGAATGCCGAGCGCGATCGCGACACAGGTGCGCCAATAAAGCCGGCAGAGCGCATCGAAGGAGGAATCGAGCGGCAAGCCACTGATAACGCCGAGCCCGTGCGGATCGGCAAGCGGCGAGCGGTTGCCATGGAAGTCGGGAAGCACATGCAGGCGATCGGCAAAAGCGGTCCCCTGCTCCGCCCGCAGTTCCTGCACCCGGGCGATGATCCGGCCATGCGTCTCGGCGGTCGGCTCGAGACCGCCGCCGTGCAGCCGCACGATATGGTCGAGCAGCGCACCGGTCGCCGACTGCCCGCCTTCGATCAGCCAGGCGCCGGGAAGAACCGCTTCGTAATAGGGGCCCCACATGCCGAAGCCGGGCTTCATGTCCTTGGAGAAGGCGACGATGCAGCTCGACGTGCCGGCAATCAGCGCCAGTTGCCTTTCGAGCTTCTCCGGCGCACCGATGAACCCGCCAACGACGCCGAGCGCACCGGCATAGGCGTCGATCAGACCCGGCGCCACCTGGCAGCCTTCGTCCAGTCCGAGCTCGGCCGCCGCCGCTGCACTCAAATGGCCGACCGAGCTTCCGATCGGCAGGCTTTCCTCGGGCAGACCGCCGCGCTCGATAAGATCCTCGAGCCCGATCCTTGAGAGATAGTCGGGCTGCCAGCCACGCTTCTCATGCGCCAGATAGTTCCATTTTGCCGTCAAAGTGCAGCGCGAGCGTGCGGCGCTTCCCGTCGCCCGCCAGGAGAGATAATCCGCGAGATCGAAGAAGAAGCCGGCCTTGTTCCACTGTCCCGGCAGGTTGCGCTTCAGCCACATCAGCTTCGGCATTTCCATTTCCGGCGACATGACACGGCCGGAAAAATCGAGCACCGGGTGACCGGTGGCCGTGCAGAAGTCAGCCTCTGCCAGCGCCCGATGGTCGAGCCACACGATCGTGTCCCAGCGCGCCTCGCCCTTGCGGTTGACGGAAAGCGGCTTGCCGTCCCGGTCGCGCACCACCAATGAGCAAGTGGCGTCGAAACCGATCGCCGCAATGTCTTGCGCAGCGATGCCAGCCTTATCCTTGGCCGCCTTGACCGCGCCGCAGACGGCGCGCCAGATATCCTCGGAGTCATGCTCGGCGTGGTTTTCTTCCGGCCGGTTCATGGCGATCGGCAGGTCGGCACGCGCCAGCAGCGTACCCCTTCGGTCAAAGATACCGGCGCGCGCACTGCCGGTGCCGACATCGACCGCAACGACGAATTCACGCATCAATGAATGCCCCGCCCCCTGGATCACGGTGATTTTCGGTTGGATCGACCCAAAATCAAAACCGTGATCGATTGTCATTCGTTCGAGCGGGATGCGGGCGGAAATCCGCACACATTCTCCTCACCCCGCTCTCCTGCATGTTTCCTTTGGTCGTCTCCGATTATGGACAAAAACATGCGGCACTTCAAAATGCTACAGCGACCTTTGCGCGTCTGATAAGACGTGCGGCGCTGTAGTTCCATCCCTGCTATCGGCCGACAAATTGTAACAATTCGCCCATGTCGTCAAACAGCACGTCGGGGCTGAGGTCGGAGAGACTTTGCCGATGCTTGTCGGTGCGCGCGTGGCTGCCGCCGGCAAAGGCGAAGACCCGCATGCCCGCCGCCTTCGCCGCTTCGATGCCCGCCGGACTGTCCTCGACGACGACGCAATCCTTGGGCGCGAAACCCATTTCGCGGCTCGCATGCAGGAAGAGATCAGGTGCCGGCTTGCCATGTTTGACCATGGTAGCGGAGAAGATGTTGGGCTCGAAGAGATCGATGAGGCCGGTGACGGTCAGCGACAGGCGGATGCGTTCCGGCTGGCTGGACGAGGCGACGCAGCACGCGCCTTCGAGGCCCTCGACCGCTTCGCGAATGCCTGCAATCGGCTGCAGTTCCGAACGAAAGCGATCGTAGAGACGAAGGCGCATGCCCTCGAGGAACGCGTCGTCGGTGGCGAGCCCGTATTCGTCGTGCAGGATCGCCGACATGCTTTTCAGGCTGCGCCCGAGAAAGCGTTCCGTCGCCTCCTCGGTGGTCATCGAAACGCCGGCGGCCGAGAGCACGTCCACCAGCACTTCCAGCGAGATCGGCTCGCTATCGACGAGCACCCCGTCGCAATCGAAGATCACCAGCCCGGACGCCGCATCCGCCATAACACCCTACCCCTTACAGCGACGCGCATTACGCAAGGGCCGCCGTAACGCTTTGAATTGGCGCATAATTCGCCCTTGCATCGAATCCGATCCAAGGAATTATGCGGTAAGCTTCCCGTCCAGATAAAGCTGGAGCGTAGCGCGCGTACCCTTTTCCCAGAGCGTTTTCAATGCATGAGCGAAACGGCGGCGGAAGAGATCGGAGCCCGCGACATCGCCGAAGATATCGCCGAGCGCCAGGAAGGCCATCGGATCGTCCTTGGCGGCCAGCGCCGCCTTGTTCAGCCGGTCGGCGCTCTGGTCGTTGAAGACGATCGCCCTGCCGCTGTCGGACGTGCCGGCGAAATAGCGGCACCAGAGCGCCGAAACCAGCGACAGCCCGACGACGTCCTCGCCGCGCGCCAGCCGATCGGCGGTCGAAGGCAGGATGAATTTCGGCTGCCGGTTGGAGCCGTCCTGCGCCAGGCGGGGGATCGTGTCGCCGATCTTCGGATTGGAGAAGCGCGTCTCGATCAGCTTGTAGTAATCGCCGAGATCGGTGTTCGGCACCGGCGGGATGACCGGAATGATCTCATCGTGTTCGAGCTTGGCAAGGAAGGCACGAATCAGCGGCTCCTCCATCGCCTCGTGGACGAAATGAATGTCGAGAAGAGCGGCCGGATAGGCGATCGCCGCATGGCCGCCATTGAGGATGCGGATCTTCATGTGCTCGTAGGGCGCAACGTCAGGCACGAACTGGACGCCCACCTTCTCCAGCGCCGGGCGGCCGAGCGGGAAATGATCCTCCAGCACCCATTGCTTGAATTCCTCGCAGAACACCGGCCAGGCATCCTCGATGCCGTATTCGTCGGCGACGATGCCGATCTCGCGTGCGCCGGTTGCCGGCGTGATCCGGTCCACCATGCCGTTCGGGAAAGCGACATTGGCGTCGATCCAATCGGCGAAGGCCGGGTCGAAGAGCCGCGCGAGACCGGCGACCGCCGCATGCGTGACCTCGCCATTGCCCGGAATATTGTCACAGGACATCACGGTGAAGGGCGGAACGTTCTTGTCCTTGCGCGCTTTCATCCCGGCGACGATCAGCCCGAACACCGTCTTCGGGGCCGCCGGGTTCTGCGCGTCGGCAACGATTGCCGGATGGGTCGGGTTGAACACGCCTGAGGCCGGATCGATGAAATAGCCGCCTTCGGTGATCGTCAGCGACACGATGCGGATCGCCGGATCGGTGAGCTTCGCAACGATCGCCTGGATGTCGCCGGGCTCGAGATAGTCGATCATCGCGCCGGTGACATGGGCGCCGGTGCGGTTGTTGTCCTGCTCCACGACGGTCGTCAGGAAATCCTGCGCCGCAAGCTTGGCGCGCATCGCTGCATCAGAGGCAAGCACGCCGGCCCCGATGATGGCCCAGTCCAGGTCGTGTCCGGCATTGAAGAGATCATCGAGATAGACGGCCTGGTGCGCCCTGTGGAAGTTGCCGACGCCGAAATGCACGATACCCGCCGTCAGTTGCGACCGGTCGTAGTTCGGCACGCCGGCCTTGGCCTTGATCGTGTCGAGGGCGGCAAGTGAGAGTTTGGTCGTCATGGTCTCGTATCCTTTCGAGGCCTTGCCTGCGTTCACAGGCTCAGCTCATCCAGTTGCCGCCGTCGACGTTATAGGTCTGCGAAACGACGTAGTCGCTCTCCGCCGAGGCGAGGAAGATCGCCATTCCGGTCAGGTCCTCGGCCGTTCCCATTCGGCCGAAGGGCACCTCGGCGCCGACCAGTTTCTTCTTTTCGCCGAGCGGGCGGTTCTCGTATTTGGCAAACAGCGCATCGACGCCGTCCCAGTGCTCGCCATCGACCACGCCGGGCGCGATCGCGTTGACGTTGATGCCATGCTTGATGAGGTTGAGGCCGGCCGACTGGGTAAGGCTGATGACCGCCGCCTTGGTGGCGCAATAGATCGCGACCAGCGCTTCGCCGCGGCGCCCCGCCTGGCTCGCCATGTTGATGATCTTGCCGCCCCGGCCCTGGGCAATCATCTGCTTTGCTGCCGCCTGCAGGGTGAACAAGGTGCCGGCGACGTTGATCGAAAACAGCCGGTCATAGCTTTCGCGGGTGATCTCGACGATCGGCGCGAGATCGAAGAGCGCGGCATTGTTGACGAGGATGTCGAGCCCGCCGGCATGCTTGACGACCGCCGCGATCGCCGCATCGATCGATGCCTGCTGCGTCACGTCCATCTCGACCGCATAGGCGCCCGCACCGATCTCGGAGGCCGTCTGCCGCGCCCGATCGATGTTGATGTCGGCGATCGCGACCGTGGCGCCTTCGCGGATATAGGCCTCGGCGAAGGCACGGCCGATCCCCCGCGCAGACCCGGTGATCAGCGCGCTTTTTCCTTCGAGCCGTCTCATCGGATTGCCAGGCCCTTGTCATCGAATCTGTGGACGCGCTGCGGATCCGGCGTCAGGAACACGCGATCGCCATGGGTCACGGCGAAATCACCGCTGACGCGCGCCGTCACCGTGCCGATGCCGTCGACGTTGACATGCAGGAAAGTGTCGGAGCCGAGATGTTCGGCGACGCCGACCGTGCCCTGCCAGGTGCCACTGTCCTTGGAGAGCGCCAGGTGCTCGGGGCGGACGCCCATCGTGTGCGCCTGATAGGCGGACGCTGGGGCACCGCCTACGAAGTTCATGCGCGGCGAGCCGATGAAGCCGGCGACGAACAGGTTGTCCGGTCTGTGGTAAAGCTCGAGCGGCGAGCCGACCTGCTCGATGCGGCCGCGATTCAGCACCACGATCTTGTCGGCCATGGTCATGGCCTCCACCTGGTCGTGGGTGACGTAGATCATCGTCGTCTTCAGGTCCTGGTGCAGCTGGCTGATTTCCAGCCGCATGTTGACGCGCAGCGCCGCATCGAGGTTCGACAGCGGCTCGTCGAACAGGAAGGCCTTCGGCTGGCGCACGATCGCCCGGCCGATCGCGACACGCTGGCGCTGGCCGCCGGAAAGCTGGCGCGGCTTGCGGTCGAGATAATCGGAGAGATTCAGCACCCGGGCCGCCTCCGACACCTTCTTGTCGATGACGGCCTTGTCCTCGCCCGCCATCTTCAGGGGAAAGGCGATGTTCGAGCGCACGCTCATATGGGGATAGAGCGCATAGGACTGGAACACCATTGAGAGACCCCGCTGCGCCGGCGGCAGTTCGGTGGCGTTTTTGCCGTCGATGACGATGTCGCCATCACTGACGTCTTCGAGCCCGGCGATCAGCCTGAGCAGCGTCGACTTTCCGCAACCCGACGGTCCGACGAAGACGACGAATTCGCCATTGTTGATGTCGAGGTCGATCGAGGGGATGACGGCATGGGCGCCGAAAACCTTCGAAACCTTGCTGAGTGTAATGCTTCCCATTGTCGTATCCCTTATTTGACCGCGCCGAAGGTGAGGCCGCGTACGAGCTGCTTCTGCGAGAACCAGCCGAGTATGAGGATGGGGGCGATCGCCATGGTCGAGGCGGCCGAGAGCTTGGCGTAGAACAGGCCTTCTGGGCTCGAATAGGAGGCGATGAAGGCCGTCAGTGGCGCGGCTTTCGCGGCACTGAGGTTCAGCGTCCAGAACGCCTCGTTCCAGGAGAGGATGATGTTGAGCAGCAGCGTCGAGGCGATGCCGGGAATCGCCATCGGCGTCAGCACGTAGATGATCTCCTTGGAGAGCGAGGCGCCGTCCATGCGGGCGGCCTCCAGGATCTCGCCGGGGATCTCCTTGAAATAGGTGTAGAGCATCCAGATGATGATCGGCAGGTTGATCAGCGTCAGCACGATCACCAGGCCGGTGCGGGTATCGAGCAGGCCGGTGTTGCGGAACATCAGATACATCGGCACCAGCACGCCGACCGACGGCATCATCTTCGTGGAGAGCATCCACATCAGCACGTCCTTGGTGCGCTTGGTCGGCGAGAACGCCATCGCCCAGGCGGACGGAATGGCGATGACCAGGCCGATCAGCGTCGAACCAAAGGAGACGACGACCGAGTTCATGAAGTGCAGGAAATAGTTCGAGCGGCTCTGCACCTCGTGATAGTTCTCCGTCGTCCAGTCGAAGAACAGGAGTGACGGCGGCGAAGCGATCGCTTCGGCCTCGGTCTTGAAGCTCGTCAGGAACGTCCAGAGGATCGGGAAGAAGATCAGGATGCCGATCGTCCAGGCGACGACCGTTATGACGATCTTTCGTTGGGTGGAGACGTTGCGTGCCATGGTTCTCAAGCCTCCAGCGTCTTGCCGATCATGCGCATCAGGAAGAATGCGACAATGTTGGCGAGGATGACCGCGATGATGCCGCCGGCTGATGCGCCGCCCACGTCGAATTGCAGCAGTGCCTGCGCATAGACGAGGAATGTCAAATTGGTGCTCTGCGTGCCCGGCCCGCCATTGGTGGTCACCAGGATCTCGGCGAAGACCGAGAGCAGGAAGATCGTCTGGATGAGGATGACGACCGTAATCGCGCGGGAAAGATGCGGCAGCACAAGATAGATGAAACGGCTCCAGGCGCCGGCACCGTCCATCTGCGCCGCTTCCTTCTGCTCCTCGTCGAGCGACTGCAGCGCCGTCAACAGGATCAGCGTCGCAAAGGGCAGCCATTGCCAGGCGACGATGAGGATCACCGACAGCAGCGGCGCATTGGCAAGGAAGTCGAAGGGCTGCAGCCCGAAGAGCTTGGCGATCCAGGCAAAGAGCCCGTTGACCGGGTTCATGAACATGTTCTTCCAGACGAGGGCCGCCACGGTGGGCATGATCAGGAAGGGTGCGATCACCAGGATGCGCACGATCCCCTGCCCGAACATCGGCTGGTCTAGCAGCAGCGCCAGCGCGATGCCGCCAACGACCGTGATGAACAGCACGCCGAGCACGATTGCGAGCGTGTTGAAGATCGCCTGGAAGAAGGCGGGATCGGTCAGGAAGTATTTGTAGTTCGAGAAGCCGGCGAACTCTTCCATTCCCGGCATCAGAAGATTGTAGCGCAGGAACGAGAAGTAGATCGTCATGGCCAGGGGAACGATCATCCAGGCCAGAAGCAAAAGCACCGAGGGCGCGATCATCAGCCGCGCGGCGGAGCGGGTGTGCAAGGTCGCCATGGCGTCCCCCAATGATGGAATTCAACGCGGTTTCGAGAGCTTGGACCAGGCGCGGGCTTGCCGCGCGCCTGCCTCCAGGCACAGGCCCGAAGGAGAATTACCGGGGCGCCGGCCATTTGCGGCCAGCACCCCGGGCCCTTGGGAGCCCTATTTGATGTAGCCGGCCTTCGTCATCTCACGCTCGGTGAGCTGCTGGGCACTGGCAAGCGCCTGGTCGACGCTCATCTGCCCGGCAAGCGCTGCCGAGAACTGCTGGCCGACCGCCGTACCGAGACCCTGGAATTCCGGGATCGCCACGAACTGCACGCCGACATAGGGAACGGGCTTTACAGCCGGGTTCTTCGGGTCAGCCGCGTTGATCGAGTCGAGCGTCATCTTCGCGAACGGCGCCGCCTTCTGGTACTCGGGGTTTGCGTAGAGCGAGGTGCGCGTGCCCGGAGGTACGTTGGCCCAGCCTTCCTTGTCGGCCACCAGCTTCAGATAATCCTTGCTGGTGGCCCAGGCGATGAACTTCTCGGCCGAAGCGGCCTTCTGCGAGCCTGCGGGGATTGCGAGGTTCCAGGCCCAGAGCCAGTTGCCGCGCTTGCCGAGCCCGGTGTCCGGAGCGAGCGCGAAGCCGACCTTGTCGGCAACCGTCAATTCCTTCGGGTTGGTGACGAAGGACGCGGCCACGGTCGCATCAATCCACATGCCGCACTTGCCGGTCTGGAACAGCGACAGGTTCTCGTTGAAGCCGTTGGAGGAGGCGCCGGGCGGGCCAGCGTCGTTCATCAGCTTGACGTAGAAGTCGAGTGCCTTCTTCCATTCCGGCTGGTCGAACTGCGGCTTCCAGTTCTCGTCGAACCAGCGGGCGCCGAAAGCGTTCGCGGTCGCCGTCAGGAAGGCCATGTTCTCGCCCCAGCCTGCCTTGCCGCGCAGGCAGATGCCGTAGACCTCGTTGCCTTTGTCGGTGATCTTGCGCGCGGCATCGGCGATGAAGTCCCAGGTCGGCGCGTCGGGCATTGTGAGCCCCGCCTTCTCGAACAGGTCCTTGCGATACATCACCATCGAGCTCTCACCGTAGAACGGCGCGGCATAGAGCTTGCCGTCGATGGTGAGACCGGAGCGGATCGCCGGCAGGAGATCGTCGACATCGTAGTCGGCGCCGAGATTGTCGAGCGGCAGCAGCCAACCCTGCTTCGCCCAGATCGGCACTTCATAGGTGCCGATCGTCATGATGTCGTACTGGCCGCCCTTGGTGGCGATATCGGTCGTCACGCGCTGGCGCAGCACGTTTTCCTCGAGCGTTACCCACTCGACCTGAATGTCCGGATTCTTTGACGTGAAATCCCCCGTCAGCTTCTGCATCCGGATCATGTCACCGTTGTTCACGGTCGCGATCGTCAGGGTTTCTGCTTGGGCCAGACCCGACAGTGCGACTGCCGAGCACGTGCCCAGCAGGAAAGTTCTCAAGTTCATCGACTTCCTCCCAGAAGAATTGAGCATTTGCCTCGCTCATGAGCAATTACTCACTTCTCGTGACAAAATGTCAATGTGCAATCGTCGCTGCGTTGCACACAGAAACATTAGATGATTGTTTTGATTGCTGATTTTTTCCTTACGCACATGCGAAAGGCCGGCGCATCGGCCGGCCTTTTCAAACGTTTCGTATTGCGATCAGGCGTTGAGTAGATAGATCGCCGTCGCCTCATCGGTGATGAGACCGTTGATGATTCCACCTTTCACGGCCGCTCTCAGCGCTTCGTATTTACGCCGGCCCTTGGCGAGGCCGATGACCGACGCCTTGTCCCGCGATGGAAGCGGCACCGATGCGACGCGCTCGTTGAAGCGTCCCGAAAGCAATGCACCGTCATGGTCGAACATCCAGCCGCAGATCTCGCCGGCGGCGCCGGCCTTGGTGAGCTCGGCCATTTCGTCCTGCGCCAGGAACCCGTCCTGGCAGAGCGGTGCGTCCGGGCCGAGTTCGCCGACGCCGACGAAGGCGACATTGGCTTCTGCCCCGAGCCTCAGCGCCACCTGCACGAGGCTCTGGCTGTGCAGCACTTCCCGCTCCTCCGGCGAGGAGGCAAGAACCGGCAACGGCATGGGAAAGTGCCGCGCCTTGACCGCATCGGCCATGCTGAAGATGACGTTGTAGTAGGCGGCCGAACCGTCGAGGCCGATATTGCCGGTGAGCGACACGATGCGGTGTTGCGGACATTCCATCGGTGGCAACTGGTCGACGGCTGCCTTCAATGTGCGGCCGGTGCCGATTGCCAGCACCTGCGGCTCGGGCGACTTCAGCCAGCGCTCGATTTCGGCGGCGCCCGCCTCGGCGATGCCGACGATCGTCGAGGTCGAGCCGGGGTCGCTCGGCACCACCTCCACATGTTTCAGCCCGTATTTGTCGCGCAGGCCCGCCGCCGCCTCCAGGCAGGCGGCGATCGGATGGTCGAGCCGAACCTTGATCAGCCGCTCGGACATGGCGAGCGAAACGAGCCGCTGCGCCGATTGGCGCGAGATACCCATGACGGTCGCAATCTCGTCCTGGGTGCGGCCGGCGACATAATATAGCCAGCCCGCACGGGCAGCATCATCAAGCCTGTTGTTCGCCTCGCCCCTGCGTGCCATGCCTATTCTACCGATCCTCATAAGTAGAGCGGGACGCGGGCGGAAAGCCACACACACTTTTCCTCATCCCGCTCCAGTTTGCTGCCACTATTTGCCCTGCCCTGTCAAACGGAGCCTCGGAACAACACGGGCTGGCAAACCTGCCCGAGGGCCGGGATCACAAGGGATTCGAGCCCGTTCGACCTCAAACTTTTACCGTTTGATAAAAAAATAAAGCGTGTTACCGTTCCATCATCCTGAGAAAACATTGGGAGCTAAAAATGGGAACGACACAATCTGGGATCCTCGGCGGCCGCCTGCCGCTCGGGGAGTACGAGAGCAATTTCTCCGACCTCCATCCGCCGCTCGACAAGCACGAGGCCCTCGTCGCTTCCGACCGCTGTTACTTCTGTCATGACGCGCCGTGCATGACGGCCTGTCCCACCTCCATCGATATCCCGCTGTTCATTCGGCAGATATCGACCGGAAACCCGATCGGATCGGCGAAGACGATCTTCGATCAGAACATCCTCGGCGGCATGTGCGCCCGCGTCTGTCCCACCGAAACGCTCTGCGAACAGGCCTGCGTTCGCAACACCGCCGAGGAGCGCCCGGTCGAGATCGGCCGCCTGCAACGCTATGCGACAGACGTGGCGATGAAGGAGAACAAGCAGTTCTACACCCGCGCCGCCGCCTCCGGCCGCAAGGTTGCCGTCGTCGGCGCCGGCCCGGCAGGACTTGCTGCCGCCCACCGGCTCGCCGTCAAGGGCCACGACGTCGTGATCTACGACGCCCGCCCGAAATCGGGCGGCCTCAACGAATACGGCATCGCCGCCTATAAGTCGGTCGACGACTTCGCCCAGAAGGAAGTCGACTACGTGCTGTCGATCGGCGGCATCGAGGTGCGCAACGGCCAGGCACTCGGCCGCGATTTCACCCTCGCCGAACTTCAGGAACAATATGACGCCGTGTTTCTCGGCCTTGGCCTTGCCGGCGTCAACGCGCTGCGCCTCGAAGGCGAAAATGCCGAGGGCGTCGAGGACGCCGTCGATTTCATCGCGGCGCTCCGCCAGTCGAAGACCAAGGCCGATATCCCGGTCGGACGCCGGGTTGTCGTTCTCGGCGGCGGCATGACCGCGATCGACGCGGCGGTTCAGGCAAAGCTGCTCGGCGCCGAAGAGGTGACGATCTGCTACCGCCGCGGCAAGGAGCACATGAATGCTTCCGAGTTCGAGCAGGATCTGGCGGCTTCCAAGGGCGTCACCATCCGCCACTGGCTGCAGCCGAAGCGCATTGCCGAGAAGGACGGCAAGGTCGCCGGCATCGAGCTGGAATACACGACGCTCGAAGACGGAAAGCTGACGGCGACGGGCGAAACAGGTATCATTGCAGCCGACCAGATCTTCAAGGCGATCGGCCAGAGCTTCCTCGGAAGTGGCCTCGGCGCCCTGAAGCTCGAAGGCGGCCGTATCGTCACTGATGCCGAAGGGCGAACCTCGATCGACAACGTCTGGGCCGGCGGCGACTGCGTGCTGGGCGGCGAAGACCTCACGGTCTCGGCCGTTGCCATGGGCCGCGATGCCGCTGAATCGATCAACCGGGCCTTCGCCGCGGCCGCGCCGCGCGCGAGCGCGGTTGCCTAAGGATCGGGAGGAGAAACCAATGGCTGATCTTCGCAACAATTTCGTCGGTATCAAATCCCCGAACCCGTTCTGGCTGGCATCCGCCCCGCCCACGGACAAGGCCTATAATGTCGAGCGCGCCTTCAAGGCGGGCTGGGGCGGCGTCGTCTGGAAGACGCTCGGCGAGGAAGGACCGCCGGTCGTCAACGTCAACGGACCGCGCTATGGCGCAATCTGGGGCGCCGACCGCCGGCTGCTGGGCTTGAACAACATCGAGCTCATCACCGACCGCGACCTCTATGTGAACCTGCGCGAGATGAAGCAGGTGAAGATGAACTGGCCGGACCGGGCATTGATCGCCTCGATCATGGTGCCCTGTGAGGAAGAGGCGTGGAAGGCGATCCTGCCGCTCGTCGAGGAAACCGGCGCCGACGGCATCGAACTCAACTTCGGCTGTCCGCACGGCATGTCCGAGCGCGGCATGGGCTCGGCGGTCGGACAGGTGCCTGAGTACATCGAGATGGTCGTGCGCTGGTGCAAGCAGTACACCCGCATGCCCGTCATCACCAAGCTGACGCCGAATATCACGGACATCCGCAAGCCCGCGCGCGCCGCCAAGGCTGGTGGCACCGATGCCGTGTCACTGATCAACACGATCAACTCGATCGTCTCCGTCGATCTCGACAACTTCGCCCCGAACCCGACGGTCGGCGGCAAGGGGACCCACGGCGGCTATTGCGGCCCGGCGGTCAAGCCGATCGCGCTCAACATGGTCGCCGAGATCGCCCGCGATCCGGAAACCTACGGTCTGCCGATCTCTGGCATCGGCGGGGTCACCACCTGGCGCGACGCGGCCGAATTCCTGGTGCTTGGCGCCGGCAACGTCCAGGTTTGCACTGCCGCCATGACCTACGGCTTCAAGATCGTCCAGGAGATGATCTCGGGTCTTTCCGACTGGATGGATGCCAACGGCCACCGCACGCTCGACGATATCACCGGCCGCGCGGTTCCGAATGTCACCGACTGGCAGTATCTGAACCTCAACTACATCGCCAAGGCGAAGATCGACCAGGATGCCTGTATCAAGTGCGGTCGCTGTCACATCGCTTGCGAGGATACCTCGCACCAGGCGATCACCCAGTTCGTCAACGGCGTGCGCCACTTCGAGGTGATGGAAGACGAGTGCGTCGGCTGCAATCTCTGCGTCAACGTCTGTCCCGTCGAGAACTGCATCACCATGGAAGAGCTGCCGGCGGGCACGATCGACCAGCGCACCGGCAAGCCGGTTGACCCGAACTACGCCAACTGGACGACCCACCCGAACAACCCCATGGCCCGCCAGGCCGCGGAGTGAGGAAGCCAGCGCGCGATCCGCTCGGATCGCGCCTCAACCAGTGAAAACGCCGCCGGATCCGCAATCCGGCGGCGTTGTCGTTCGGTTCTAGAACTCGACGACCACCTTCCCGAACGGCCCGCGATCAAGATGCGCCAGCGCCTCCCGCAACTCTGCGAACCGGTAGCGGGCATCGATGACCGGCTTGATGCCCGTCCGGTCGATGGCGCCGACCAGATCTTCCAACGCCCGGCGATGGCCGACGCCGATGCCCTGAATGACCGGCGATTTCAGCAGCACGAACGGTGCTGGCGCCGAGATCTCGCCGCCTTCGAGCACGCCGATCACCGATATCCGCCCCTGCACGGCCACCGCCTGCAGCGACTTGCCGAGATTGGCGCCGCCGGCAAGCTCCAGAATGTGGTCGGCGCCGTAGTCGCCGGTGATTTCCAGAACACGCTCCGCCCAGTCCTCTTTCACGCGATCAATGCCATGGTCGGCGCCGAGAGCAAGGGCGCGCTCGAGCTTGTCCTGACTGGCTGAGGTCACGATGACTTCGGCCCCATGCGCCTTGGCGATCTGTAGGCCGAACAGCGAAACGCCGCCGGTCCCCTGCACCACGACGCGATCGCCGACCTTCAGGTGGCCCTTCTCGACCAGCGCGAACCAGGCGGTCACACCGGCGCAGGGCAAGGTGCTCGCCTCGCCATCGTCGAGGCTCTCGGGTGCCTTCACGAACCAGTTTTCCGGGAAGGCGACATATTCGGAAGCGACGCCCGGGTTGAGGCCGCCGAGCGCAAACGAGGTCGGATGACGTGCAGTCCCCGGCTTCTGACCGTCGATCCAGGTGGGATCGAAGACGGAAATCACGCGATCGCCCGGCTGGAAGCGGGTCACACCCCGGCCAACCGCCTCGACCACGCCGGCCATGTCGGATCCCGGCACGAAGGGGAAGACGAGCGGCATGCCCATGCCGTTCTCCAGCACCAGCTTGTCACGGTAGTTGAGCGACAGGGCGGTCGTTCGAACCAGCACCTCGCCCGGACCGGCCTCCGGAACACGCTGCTCGGTGACCTTCAGGTTTGATGCGCCGAACGCGTCGATGGTCCACGCCTTCATCAGTCTTGCCATGGTCTTTCCTTTCATCGGTTTGATCTGATGAAGAAACCATAGCGTTGAAATTATCTCTCCAGTTGCGATAAGATTTCGCCATATTGGTTCCATATGAGATACAAAAATGAGCTACCTGAGTGGGGTCTCCGTGTTCGTGGAAGCGGCCGACGCCGGTGGATTTTCTGCCGCCGCCGAAAGGCTCAACCTGTCGCGTTCGGCGGTCGGCAAGACCGTTGCCAAGCTGGAACAGAGGCTGGGCGTTCGCCTGTTTCATCGCACGACCCGGACGCAGAGCCTCACCGACGAGGGGCAACTGTTCTATGAAAACTGCCTGAGGGCGCTCAGCGAGATCCGGGCCGGCGAGGCGCTGCTGGAATCCGGCAAGCAGGAGATCCAGGGCCGTCTGCGCCTGTCGATGCCCGTGCATTTCGGCCGCCAATGCATCATGCCGCTGCTGTCGGAACTGCTGCGGCTACACCCGCGCCTGGAATTCGACCTCAACTTCAGCGATCGCAACGTTGATCTTGTCGAGGACGGTTTCGATCTTGCCATCCGCACCGGTCCACTGCGTGGCGAACCGGAATTGATGATGCGCAAGCTTGCCGACCAGAGCATGACCGTGTGCGCCTCACCGGCCTATCTTGAAGCATACGGCACGCCCAAGACGATCGATGACCTGATGTCGCTTCAGGCGATCCTCTATCGGCGCAGCGGGCAGCCGCTCGCCTGGTCCTTTCCGGTGAAGGCCGGTCAGGTGCGGACCATCACGCCGCCGGCGCGGCTGCGGCTCGACGACCTGACGTCGATCGCCGATGCGGCGGCTGACGGCTTCGGCATCGCCTGGCTGCCGTGCTGGCTCGTCGGCAACCGCATCGCCTCCGGCTCGCTGTTGCGGATCCTCACCGACGCGCCGGCGTTGTCCTACGGCACCTATGCCGTCTGGCCGAAAACCCAATACATGCCGCCGAAGCTGCGCCTGCTCATCGATACGCTTGCCGCGCGCTTGCCTACCATGATGGAATGACGGCAACGAAACGAGTGCGACTCGTTCCGACATTGCCGCCGCTACCGCCGAAAGGCGTTCGGCATGCCGAGGGCGGCAGGCATGGGCGTGGTTATCGATTCCCGACGCCAAGGCCGCCTCTACGATCATGACAGCAACCCGCTCGAACCCCGGCAGCCGAATCCCGCTGAATAGCGTTCCCCGCCGATAACGTACAGGACACGAAAACGAAACAGATTGTGTAAAAATGGTAAGTTGTCGGCTCGCACGATCTGGATAATAAGGGAGAACTCATACGGAGTGCGCGACGCGTTGCGCAGTCACCGATAGTTTTGACACTGCGGCCGGACGGCGCTCCGGCAGAGCCGGACCTGCTGTTTGACGATCATTTCGGCCAACCGACGCAAGCGAATCCACCTCGTCTCCGGGGCCATACTCGGTTCGTTCGTGGTGGCCCACTTCTTCAATCATTCGCTCGGCCTGATCTCCATCGAGGCGATGGAGTCCGCCCGCAAGGGCTTCAATTTGATCTGGCACAGCGTTCCCGGCACGGTGCTGCTCTACGGCGCCCTGCTGCTGCATTTCGCCATGGCGCTCGAAAGCATCTATCGCCGCCAGACGTTGAGGATGCCTGCGCGCGAAGCGCTGAAGATCGTCTTCGGTCTCTGCCTGCCCTTCCTGCTGATCGGCCACGTCAGCGCCGCGCGCATCGAACCGCTGCTGACCGGTGTCGAGGCCGATTACCCGAAGATGCTGCAGTTGCTCTGGTCGAACTCGGTCAATGCCGCCAGGCAATCGATCGCCCTGCTGCTCGTCTGGGGTCATGGCTGCCTCGGTGCCTGGTTCTGGATGCGCGGCCGGACCTGGTTCCCGCGCTATGAAATCCTGCTCTACACCGTCGCGATCCTCGTGCCGATCTTCGCGCTGCTCGGCTTCGTCAGCGGCGCCCGATCGATCGAGAGCGATTACGCTGAACATGGCGGCTACGGCGACAGGGCCTACACCAGGCCGGCTGTCGATCTCACGCTTCTCGAGGATATCCGCCTCGGCCTCTATCTCGGCTTCAGCGGGCTGATCGGCGGCACCTTCCTGTTGCGCGCCATGCCGAAGGGCGGCCGCATACGCGTCCGCTATCCCGATGGCCGGGTCGCAACCGTCAATCTCGGTTTCAGCGTGCTCGAAGCGAGCCGCGCCGCAGGAATCTCGCACGTCTCGGTCTGCGGCGGCCGCGGGCGTTGCTCGACCTGCCGTGTGCGCGTCATCCAGGGATTGGAAGACCAGCCTGCCCCTGAGGACGCCGAGCTTGCGACGCTGACGCGTATCGGCGCGCCCGACAATGTCCGTCTCGCCTGCCAGTTCCGCCCTGTCCACAACGTGACAGTCGTGCCGATCCTCGACAGTGACAGCCTCGGCATCAAGAAGCAGCTCGGGCGCGAGGGCGGCGAAGGCCGGGAACGGCGGATTGCCGTGCTGTTCTGCGATCTGCGCGGCTTCACCAGCATTGCCGAACACAAGCTGCCCTTCGACACCGTGTTCCTGCTCAACCGCTACTTCGAAATGGTCGGCGAAGCGGTCGAGGATTCCGGCGGGGTCGTCGACAAGTTCATCGGCGACGGCGCGCTTGCGATCTTCGGTCTCAAGAGTTCCTACACCGAGGCCTGCCGGCAGTCGCTCGCCGCCGCCGTTCGCATATCCAAGGGCATCGAGACGCTCAACCAGACCTTCCGCGGCGAACTCGACGAGCCGCTGCGCATCGCCATGGGGCTGCATGCCGGCCCCGCCATCATCGGCGAGATCGGTTACGGCCAGGCAACCTCGCTGACGGCTGTCGGCGACACGATCAACACCGCCAGCCGGCTCGAAGGCCTCGCCAAGGAGCACGACGTGCAACTCGCCGTTTCCGCCGAACTCGTCAACCGCGCCGGTCTCGTGATCGAAGGGCACGAACGGCTCGACATCAGCCTGCGCGGCCGGCAGGCAACGCTCGAAACCTGGATCGTTGCGGACGCCGCGCGCATCTCCGCGGCCTTGCAACCAACGCTATCGAACGATTAGGTTGGGATCCCCGCCCTCACACTCCCCGGAAGCTCGAATGAAGCAGGACGTGTCCCCGAAAACGGCTCATCAGGTTCACGCCAGGGGCATCGAGAAGCTCCGGGCACATCTGGCGATGCTGACCTTCGCCATTCTGATTGCCGGTTCCTTCTCTTTCGGCGGCCTCGCGACCCAGCACATGGGCGCCGGCCCGCTGACGCTCTGGCGCTATCTGCTCACCGTCGTCGTGCTGGGGCTGATGACCTTCGGCTATGCGCGGGTTCCCTTCCATTTCCCCAAGCAATGGTGGCGCTTCCTCATCCTCGGCGGCCTGATCGCCGTCTACATGCTGACGATGTTCAAGGCGCTGGAGTTCACCAATCCGGTTTCGACCGGCGCGGTCTTCACGCTGATGCCGTTGCTCAGCGCCGGTTTCGCCTATGTGCTCCTCGGCCAGCGCACGCGCCCGGGCGTGCTTGCAGGCCTCATCATTGCGGCACTCGGCGCCGTCTGGGTAATCTTCCGCGCCAATTTCCAGGCGATCCTTGCCTTCGACGTCGGCCGGGGTGAACTGATCTTCTTCGTCGGGGTCGTCTGCCATGCGGTCTATGTGCCGCTGATCCGCAAATTCGGCCGCGAGGAAAGCCCCTTCGCCTTCGGCTTCTGGGTTGCGGTCTTCACCGTGCCCTGGCTGCTGGTTCCCGGCGGCGTCGGCCTCGTCACCACGGACTTTGCAAGCCTGCCTGCGGTCGTCTGGATCGCCGTCCTCTATCTCGCGGTGGTCACCACCGCAATCACCTTCCTGCTCCTGCAATACGCCTCGATGCGGCTGCCGGCGTCCAAAGTACTCGGCTACGGCTATTTGACGCCGAGCTTCATCATTCTGCTCGAAGGCCTGCTCGGCCACGGCTGGACCAGCCTGCCGGTTCTCGCCGGCGCGCTCACCACCGCCTGCGGCCTGCTGTTGATGGCGCTGCTGCCCGATTAAAATAGGAGGAGCGGCTCAGGCCGCCGGCTGCTCGCTCACCTGCAGCCCGTCGACGAACAACCGTTCGAGAAAGCGGGCCGCATCTTCGAACCGTCCCTCGCCGGCATTGCCCTGGCCAAGCACGGCGCGCACCTGCACGTCGAAGTCGGCATAGTGCTGGGTGGTCGACCAGATCGCGAAGATCAGGTGGTAGGGGTCGCATTTGGCGATCTTGCCGGCCTTGGCCCAGGCGCGGATCACCTCCGCCTTCTCGTCGACCAGCGCCTTCAACGGCCCCTTGAGTTCGTCCTCGATATGCGGCGCGCCCTGCAGCACCTCGTTGGCGAAGAGCCGGCTTTCACGCGGATAGTCGCGCGCCATTTCGAGCTTGCGCCGGATATAGCTGCGGATTTCGGCGACCGGATTTCCCTCCGCGTTGAACTCGCGCAAGGGATCGAGCCAGGTATCGAGCACCCGGTCGATCAACGCCCGGTGCATCGCTTCCTTGGTGCGGAAATAATAGAGCAGGTTCGGCTTCGACATGCCCGCGACTTCGGCGATCTGGTCGACCGTCGCGCCGCGGAAACCATTGGCCGAGAAGACTTCGAGCGCGGCTTCCAGGATGCGCTCTTCCTTCTCCTCCTGGATGCGTGTCCGCCTCTGGGTCTTCGCCGCTCTCGGTAATACCATCTGTCCCCCTGGCGATACCCGCGCATTCGTAGCGCAGGAACCGGTCTGCCCAATTTCTGGCCTCGCCATCTTCTTGGGCAACAACTTCGTTTTTTTGTTTTTCCGGCTTGAGTGCCGCAACGGAAGTTGTAATGTTTACCAACCGGTCAAATTATCAGCCAGTTCGCCGCCAAAGGCAACGGCTGATCGAAGGGCACCAGAAAAAACCAAGCCTGGATTTGACCACGGGAACAGGAGGGCGCGCCGATCGAGGCAAAGCCCTGAAAAGATGAGGAGACCGCCGTGGCTGCACCTGGCGAGAACATGCGCGTCAATGCCGACCGCCTGTGGAATTCACTTATGGAAATGGCCAAGATCGGCCCTGGTGTCGCCGGCGGCAACAATCGCCAGACACTGACTGACGAGGATGCCGAAGGGCGCCGGCTGTTCAAGTCCTGGTGCGACGAGGCCGGACTCACCATGGGCGTCGACACCATGGGCAACATGTTCTTTACCCGGCCCGGCACCGACCCGGATGCACTGCCCGTCTATGTCGGTTCGCACCTCGATACCCAACCGACCGGCGGCAAATATGACGGCGTGCTCGGCGTACTCTCCGGCCTCGAAGTCGTGCGCTCGATGAACGACCTCGGCATCAAGACCAAGCACCCGATCGTCGTCACCAACTGGACGAATGAAGAAGGCGCGCGCTTCGCGCCGGCCATGCTCGCCTCCGGCGTCTTTGCCGGCGTCCACACCCAAGATTTCGCCTATGGCCGCAAGGATCCGGAAGGAAAAACCTTCGGCGATGAATTGAAGCGCATCGGCTGGGTCGGCGACGAGGAGGTCGGCGCCCGCAAGATGCACGCCTATTTCGAATACCACATCGAACAGGGCCCGATCCTCGAGGCCGAGGGCAAGGATATCGGCGTCGTCACCCACTGTCAGGGCCTCTGGTGGCTGGAGTTCACGCTGACAGGTCGCGAGGCCCATACGGGCTCTACCCCGATGAACATGCGCGTCAATGCCGGCCTTGCCATGGCCCGCATCCTGGAAATGGTCCAGGGCGTTGCGATGGAGAACCAGCCGGGCGCCGTCGGCGGCGTCGGCCAGGTGTTCTTCTCGCCCAATTCCCGCAACGTGCTGCCGGGCAAGGTGGTCTTCACCGTCGATATCCGTTCGCCCGACAAGGCCAAGCTCGACCGCATGCGGGCCAAGATCGAGGCTGAGGCGCCAAAGATCACAGAACCGCTCGGCGTTGGCTGTTCCATCGAGGCGATCGGCCATTTCGAGCCGGTGACCTTCGACCCGAAGCTGGTGAGCGCCGTGCGCAACGCCGCCGAACATCTCGGCTACAGCCATATGAACATTATCTCGGGCGCCGGCCACGATGCCTGCTGGGCCGCCAAGGTGGCGCCGACGACGATGATCATGTGCCCCTGCGTCGGAGGCTTGAGCCACAACGAGGCGGAGGACATCTCCAAGGAGTGGGCCAGCGCCGGCGCCGACGTCCTCTTCCACGCCGTCGTCGAAACGGCCGAAATCGTCGAATGAGTTTGCGGGCGGGACGTAAGTTCCGCCCTTTTTCGTGGCGACCGCCTACTGCGTAATTCCTTAAATCGGGATCGATTTAAGGGCAAATTATGCAGCAAATCTAAAATGCTACAGCGACCTTAGCGCATATTGAAACACGCGCGGCGCTGTAGGCGCCGGAAGCGCAATCGCGAGGATCAAGAACCATGAGCACTGTCATCAAGGGTGGAACCATCGTCACGGCCGACCTGACCTACAAGGCGGACGTCAAGATCGAGGGCGGCAGGATCGTCGAGATCGGGCCGAACCTCGCGGGCGACGAAACGCTGGATGCGAGCGGCTGTTACGTCATGCCCGGCGGCATCGACCCGCATACGCATCTCGAAATGCCCTTCATGGGCACCTACTCCTCGGACGATTTCGAAAGCGGCACGCGCGCGGCCCTTGCCGGCGGCACGACCATGGTGGTCGATTTCGCGCTCCCCTCGCCCAACCAGTCGCTGCTCGAAGCGCTGACCATGTGGGACAACAAGTCCACCCGCGCCAATTGCGACTATTCCTTCCACATGGCGATCACCTGGTGGAGCGAACAGGTCTTCAACGAGATGGAGACCATCGTCAAGGACAAGGGCATCAACACCTTCAAGCACTTCATGGCCTACAAGGGCGCGTTGATGGTCGATGACGACGAGATGTTCTCGTCCTTCCAGCGCTGCGCGGCACTCGGCGCGCTGCCGCTGGTGCATGCCGAAAACGGCGACGTCGTTGCCCAGCTCCAGGCAAAGCTGCTGGCCGAAGGCAACAACGGGCCCGAGGCACACGCCTATTCGCGCCCGGCCGAAGTCGAGGGCGAAGCCACCAACCGCGCGATCATGATCGCCGACATGGCGGGCTGCCCCGTCTACATCGTGCACACGTCCTGCGAACAGGCGCACGAGGCGATCCGCCGCGCCCGCTCCAAGGGCATGCGCGTCTTCGGCGAGCCGCTGATCCAGCACCTGACACTCGACGAAAGCGAATATTTCAACAAGGACTGGGACCATGCGGCTCGCCGCGTGATGTCGCCGCCCTTCCGCAACAAGCTGCATCAGGACAGTCTCTGGGCCGGCCTTGCCTCGGGCTCGCTGCAAGTGGTGGCGACCGACCATTGCGCCTTCACCTCGGAGCAGAAGCGTTTCGGCGTCGGCGACTTCACCAAGATCCCGAACGGCACCGGCGGCCTTGAAGACCGCATGCCGATGCTCTGGACCCATGGCGTCAACACTGGCCGCATCACCATGAACGAGTTCGTGGCCGTCACCTCGACCAACATCGCCAAGATCCTCAACATCTACCCGAAGAAGGGCGCGATCCTCGTCGGCGCCGATGCCGACCTCGTCGTCTGGGATCCGAAGCGCACGAAGACGATCTCCGCCAAGAGCCAGCAATCGGCGATCGATTACAACGTCTTCGAGGGCAAGGAGGTGAAGGGGCTGCCGCGCTTTACGTTGACCCGCGGCGTCGTCGCGATCGAGGAAGGCACGATCAAGACCCGCGAAGGCCACGGCGAATTCGTCCGCCGCGATCCGTTCCCGGCGGTCAGTTCCGCCCTTTCCACCTGGAAGGAAGTCACCGCGCCCCGCGCCGTCCAGCGCACCGGCATTCCGGCCACCGGCGTCTGAGGTCTCATGTTTCGCGGCTTGCATTTCTTCGCGCCGCTCTGTCCCATCGGACATGTCCCGCCAGGCCGGCGGGGCGCTTCGGCACGGGTTGCGTCAGGTGGGAACGAGCGCGTCCAGCTCGGGCAGCAGCACGAGGCTTTCCCGCTGCTTGGGGTCCGTTCGCGCGATGACCGCCGTGCAGGCTTCGCTCGACCGGTTCTCCGGCAGGTGCGGCATGCCGGCGGGGATGTAGACCATGTCGCCGGCGCGCGCGACGACGTGCTCCTCCAACCGTTCGCCGAACCAAGTCCAGGCCTCGCCCGAAAGCACGTAGATCGCCGTCTCGTGGCTCTCATGCAGGTGCGCCTTGGCGCGTGCGCCGGGCGGGATCGTGACGATATGCATGCAGAGCCCGGTCGCGCCGACGGTCTCGGCTGCGATGCCCTCGAAATAGTTGAGCCCCTGCTGGCCGGCCGTGATGCCTTCAGGACGAACCACGCGACAGCCCGGATTGGATGATCGAGACATGAACGTTCTCCAGAATTCCCTGAAAAACCAGCAACAAACGGCTCCGCACCCAAATCCGCGATTGCATGTTGCCGGTCCGGATAGCAGTCTGACACAGACCAGCCAGAATGAGTATTCGCCGATGACGTCCAATACCGCATCCGTGGTTTCGGCCCGGGACCTCTGCCTGACTTTCGAAACCGCCGACGGGCCGGTCCATGCGCTGACCGGCGTCAACCTGGACGTTGCCAAGGGCGATTTCGTTTCCTTCATCGGCCCGTCCGGCTGCGGCAAGACGACGTTTCTGAGGGTGATCGCCGATCTCGAAAAGGCGACCTCCGGCAAGATCAGCGTCAACGGCATGACACCGGAAGAAGCGCGCAAGCAACGGGCCTATGGCTACGTCTTCCAGGCGGCCGCACTTTATCCCTGGCGCACGATCGAGAACAACATCGCCCTGCCGCTGGAGATCATGGGCTATTCGAAGGAAGAGAAGAAGGCGCGCATCGAGCGCACGCTCGAACTCGTCAATCTCTCGGGCTTCGGCAAGAAATATCCCTGGCAGCTCTCCGGCGGCATGCAGCAGCGCGCCTCGATCGCCCGCGCGCTGGCGTTTGACGCCGACCTCCTGCTGATGGACGAGCCCTTCGGCGCGCTGGACGAGATCGTGCGCGACCACCTGAACGAACAGCTGCTGAAGCTCTGGGCCCGCACCAACAAGACGATCTGTTTCGTCACCCATTCTATCCCCGAGGCGGTCTATCTCTCCACCAAGATCGTGGTGATGAGCCCGCGCCCCGGCCGGGTGACCGACGTGATCGAGTCGCCGCTGCCGCGCGAACGACCACTCGGCATCCGCGAAACGCCGGAGTTTCTGGAAATCGCCCACCGCGTTCGCGAGGGCCTGCGCGCAGGACACAGCTATGACGAATAGCGTCGAGATCCGCCGGGCCGAGCGGGACGACATGACTGCCTGCGCCGGCATCTTCAACCGCTGGATCGACGCAACGCCGTGGATGCCGCGCGTGCACGATCATGCCGACGTCGAGCGGTTCTACGCTGATACGGTCTTTGCCGAACGCACGGTGCTGCTGGCGGAAAATGACGGCACCATTGCCGGCTTCCTTTCGCTCTCCTCGGACGGTCACGTCACCGCGCTCTATATCGATGCATCACATCGGGGCTCGGGCATTGGCTCCCAACTGATCGAAGCCGCGAAGGCTCTGTCTCCTGACGAGCTCAGTCTCTGGACCTTCGAACACAATCGCGAAGCCCAGCGCTTCTACGAGCACCAGGGTTTTCAGGCGGTGAGCCGCACCGATGGCGACAACGAAGAGCAACTGCCGGATATCCTCTATCGCTGGCGAACCAAGGAGATGCAGGCATGAACCTCGCCTATGGCCTCTGGCTGCTGCTCGCAACGACGATCTTCCTCGGCGGCGCGACGGCCTCTCGCGCCTATGTCTCGAACGACCATCTCGGCATGCTCAGCCTTGCGCTCGGCCTCTACATGATCGGCAACATCATCATGGTGAAACTGATGCGCGATGGCGGCCTCGGCCTTGCGATCTCCCTGTCGGCCGTGGTGCAGCTCGTACTCGTCAACATCATCGCCTTCGCCGTCTTCGGTGAAAGACTGAGCCTCACACAGGCGGCCGGTGTCGCTCTCGGCATCGCCGCAATGGGCCTGATGATGATCCCGGCGAGCGGAAAGGCGTAACGATGCAGGAACCAAGCTTCCTCAGGGACAAACTGCTGCCGGTTGGCACCGTCATCGTGCTGCTGATCGCACTCTGGTACGTCGCCGCGGTGTTCCTGAACGCGCCCTTCGAGCGTGACACGGCGGCACGCGACGGCACCGAGATCGCCTTCTCCGAGATCGTGCGCAACACCATGGCGCAGGAGCGTCCGGTACTGCCGGCACCGCATCAGGTGATCGCCGAGATTTGGGACACCACCGTCAACAAGGCGATCACGTCCAAGCGCAGCCTCGTCTACCATGCCTGGATCACGCTCTCGGCGACCCTGCTCGGCTTCGGTATCGGTGCGGCGCTTGGCATATTGCTGGCGGTCGGCATCGTGCACAACCGCGCGATGGACCGTTCGCTGATGCCCTGGGTGATCGCCAGTCAGACGATCCCGATCCTCGCCGTGGCGCCGATGATCATCGTCGTGCTCAATGCCGTCGGCATCTCAGGCCTGCTGCCGAAGGCGCTGATCTCCACCTACCTCTCTTTCTTCCCCGTCGTCGTCGGCATGGTGAAGGGTCTAAGGAGCCCGGAGACGATCCAGCTCGACCTGATGCACACCTACAACGCCTCCTCGGCGCAGACCTTCTGGAAGCTGCGCTGGCCGTCGTCGATGCCCTACCTCTTCACCTCACTGAAGGTTGCCGTCGCCATCTCGCTGGTCGGCGCCATCGTCGGCGAACTGCCGACCGGCGCGGTCGCGGGCCTCGGCGCCCGCCTGCTCGCCGGCTCCTACTACGGACAGACGGTGCAGATCTGGGCGGCGCTGTTCATGGCGGCAGCACTCGCCGCAGTCCTCGTCATGATCGTCGGCTTCGCCCACACGGCCGTCCTGAAGCGCATGGGAGCCAAGCCATGAACCTTCCCATCCTTGCGGCCGCGATCATCTTCTGGCTCGCCGCCTGGGCCTTCAACGAATGGCTGGTGCGCCAGACCTTCCAGAGCGAAGCCGCCAGGGGCGCAGCGCGCTTTGCCGTGCCGCTGATCTTCGGCGTCACCATCCTGGTCCTCTGGGAAGGCATCGTGCGCGGCTTCTCCGTGCCATCGGTGTTGCTGCCGGCGCCCTCGATGATCTGGCACAAGCTGATCAACTCGCTGCCGACGCTCGGTGCCGATTTCCGCCAGACCTTCCTGAAGGCGGTGCTGTCAGGCTATGCGCTCGGCTGCGGCCTCGGCTTCGCCGTCGCAATCCTGATCGACCGCTCGCCCTTCCTGCAGAAGGGCCTGCTGCCGCTCGGCAATTTCGTCTCCGCCCTCCCCGTCATCGGCGTGGCGCCGATCATGGTCATGTGGTTCGGCTTCGACTGGCAATCGAAGGTCGCGGTCGTCGTCATCATGACCTTCTTCCCGATGCTGGTGAACACCGTTGCCGGCCTTGCCGCCGCCAGCCACATGGAGCGCGACCTGATGCGGACCTATGCGGCGTCCTGGTGGCAGACGCTCGTCAAGCTGCGTCTGCCGGCCGCCTGGCCGTTCATCTTCAACGCGCTGAAGATCAATTCGACGCTGGCGCTGATCGGCGCCATCGTCGCCGAGTTCTTCGGGACCCCCATCGTCGGCATGGGGTTCCGGATTTCCACGGAAGTGGGACGCATGAATGTCGACATGGTCTGGGCCGAGATCGCCGTTGCGGCCGTCGCCGGCTCCGTCTTCTACGGGGTGGTCGCGCTCGTCGAGCGTGCCGTCACCTTCTGGCATCCTTCCATCCGCGGAGGGCGCGCCTGAGGCATACTGCCTGAGCAATTCCAGGAAAAGTGCGAAACGGTTTTCCGTCCGGAACTGCGCAGTTGAAAGAAAATGAAGTAAAAACAAGAGGGAACTGACATGAACAAAAGACTTGCATCGCTTCTCGCCGCAGGCGTCTTTTCGCTCGCAGCGTTCCAGGCCGAGGCCGCCGACAAGGTGACGCTGCAGCTGAAATGGGTGACCCAGGCGCAGTTCGCTGGCTACTATGTCGCCAAGGACAAGGGCTTCTACGAGGAGGAAGGCCTTGACGTCGACATCAAGCCCGGCGGTCCTGATATCGCCCCGGCACAGGTGATCGCCGGCGGTGGCGCCGATGTGATCGTCGACTGGATGCCCTCGGCGCTTGCCACCCGTGAGAAAGGCGTGCCGCTCGTCAACATCGCCCAGCCCTTCAAGAAATCGGGCATGATGCTGACCTGCCTCAAGGAAACCGGCGTCACCAGCCCTGACAAGTTCAAGGGGCAGACGCTCGGCGTCTGGTTCTTCGGCAACGAATATCCGTTCCTCTCCTGGATGTCACACCTGAAGATCCCGACCGATGGCGGCCCGAACGGGGTCACGGTCCTGAAACAGGGCTTCAACGTCGACCCGCTGATCCAGAAGCAGGCCGCCTGCATCTCAACCATGACCTATAACGAATATTGGCAGGTCATCGATGCCGGCATCAAGCCGGACGACCTGGTCACCTTCAAGTATGAAGACCAGGGCGTGGCGACGCTCGAAGACGGCCTCTATGTGCTCGAAGACAAGCTCAAGGACGCCGCCTTCAAGGAGAAGATGGTCAAGTTCGTGCGCGCCTCGATGAAGGGCTGGAAGTACGCCGAGGAGAACCCGGACGAAGCTGCGGATATCGTTCTCGAAAACGACTCCACCGGCGCGCAGACGGAAAAGCACCAGAAGCGCATGATGGGCGAAGTGGCGAAACTGACGTCGGGCTCCAACGGCGCGCTCGACGAGGCCGACTACAAGCGCACGGTGCAGTCGCTGCTTGCCGGCGGTTCCGATCCCGTGATTTCCAAGGAGCCGGAAGGCGCCTGGACGCATGAGATCACCGATGCCGCACTGAAGTAGGCGATCGCCAAAACATCAGAAGAGGGTCGCACGATCGTGCGGCCCTCTTCCGTTTCTGCAGCGCCGCGCGTCCTCTCAGACGCACAAAGGTCGCTACTGCATGTTTTTCTCCTTAGATCGTTCAGGATTTAAGGAAACATGCAGCAGGCGGCCGTTCGCATCCGCCATGTTGCCGCCGGATACCGGGCGTGGGGGTGGTAACCCGGCTGACAACGGCACTACCCTTGCTTGCCATTGTCAAGATCGTGTCAAGATCGCAACCATAACCGCAGAACAAGTTGAATATTGAGGCACCATCGCTTCGTGCGCTCTTGTAAGCGTCAAGAGCCGAGATTACATAGGCCCCGATGTTTGTTGGAGGCAGGCATGGCGGAGGACATTCTTTTCCCGATGCATTGCCTGCGGTAACCGGTCTCAGTTCCGCCGGCGTCTACGGTCTGATACCGTGCACGCGGAGCGCGAAATGAGGAAAAGCGCAGTCTCCTGTCCCCGCGCGATCAGCCGGGGCGCGATGTCGGCGTGATAAAATCGCCTGATTGCCCGTGGATCCTGCCTCGAGCTGTGATCCGCTCTAAGTTGTTTTCATTGCCGGGATTATGAAGCCGATGGCTCAAAAAGTACTGCCTATTCTCAGCGTATGCGCTGCGATGACCTTTGGTTCGCTTCCGGTTGCCGGGGCCCAGGAAGCGACAGAACCGAAGCAGACACAAAGCTTGCCGTCCATCGTCGTGACCTCGGCGGTCGACCAGTCGATCAGCGACCGCGTCGTCGCGACCGGCACCATTCAGGCCGTCGAGCAGGTCTATGTCGCCCCGATGGTCGACGGCCTCTCCATCCGCACACTCAATGTCGATGTCGGCGACGAGGTCGAAGCCGGCAGTGTGCTCGTGGTCCTGAACGACGACGCGCTTCGCCTGCAGAAAAGCGAACTCGAAGCCTCTCTTGCCAAGGCGGAAGCCGGGCTTGCTCAGTTGAATGCACAGCTCAGCGAAACCAGGGCGAACGCGGACGAGGCCAAGCGGGTCAGCGACCGCGCCGCCGAACTCTCCAAGAACGGCACCGTATCGACGGCCGAGGCCGACCGCGTCCGAGCCCTCGCGATCGCGACGCAGGCGCGCGTCCTTTCCGCCGAGCAGGCCGTCGCCGTGGCCAATGCCGACATCAAGGTGGCCGAAGCGCAGATCGACGACATCGACCTTCGCCTCGCCCGTACCGAGGTCAAGGCGCCTGTCGCCGGCGTGATCTCCGCCAAGAACGCCAAGGTCGGCGCGATCGCCACCGGCAATAGCGAACCGCTCTTCGCCATGATCCGCGATGGCGCGATCGAGATGAAGGCCGACGTTGCCGAAGCCGATATCATCAAGCTCGCTGTCGGCCAGCCGGCAACCGTGACGCTCGCCGGCGGCAACACCAAGGTCGAGGGCACGATCCGCCTGATCGCGCCGACGGTCGATCCCGTCAGCCGCCTCGGAACCGTTTTCATCAGCCTGACGGCCACCGAGAAGGCACGCGCCGGCATGTATGCGAGCGCGCTGATCACCGCCGAGCAGAAGCAGGCAGTGGTCCTGCCGCAAACGGCCGTTACCAATGAGAACGGCCGCACCATCGTCCGCAAAGTCGAAAACGGCGTCATCCGCATCCTGCCCGTCAAGACAGGGATTTCCGACGGCAAGTTCATCGAAGTCCTCGAAGGCCTGAAGGCCGGCGAAGAAGTGGTGGCGAGGGCCGGAGCCTATGTCCGCGACGGCGACCGCATCAACCCCGTCAAGTCCGCTGCATCAGCGACCAACTGACAGGAACCGTGACCATGAACTTCTCAGCCTGGTCCATACGCAATCCGATCGCGCCGATCCTTGCCTTCGTCGTTCTGATGGTGCTCGGCTATCAGTCCTTCGAATCGCTGCCGATCACCCGCTTCCCCAATATCGACGTGCCGATCGTCTCGATCAACGTGACGCAGAGCGGTGCTTCACCGGCCGAGCTCGAGACGCAGGTCACCAAGGAAATCGAGGACGCGGTCGCGAGCGTCACCGGCGTCGACCACATCGAATCGACGATCAACGACGGCACGTCGACGACCGCGGTCATCTTCCGCATGGAAGTGCCGACGGCCCAGGCGGTGCAGGACGTCAAGGACGCAATCGACCGCATCCGCAGCGATCTCCCCACCTCGATCGAGGAACCGATCGTCTCCAAGGTCGACGTCGAAGGCCAGGCGATCCAGACCTTCTCCGTCTCCGCGCCCGGCATGTCGCTGGAAGAGCTCTCCTGGTTCGTCGATGACGTCATCAAGCGCGAAATCCAGGGCAAGAAGGGCATCGGCCGTGTCGACCGCTATGGCGGCGCCGACCGCGAGGTTCGGATCGAACTCAACGACGACAAGCTGAATTCGCTCGGCATCACCGCCGCCGACGTCAACGGCCAGCTTCGCCGCATGAACATGGATCTCGGCTCCGGCCGCGGCCAGGTCGGCGGCAGCGAGCAGGCGATCCGCACCCTCGGCGACACCCGCAACGTCAACCAGCTCGCCAACACGATGATCTCGGTGCCGAGCGGTCGCTTCGTGCGCCTCTCCGATCTCGGCACGGTCACCGACACCTATGAGGAGCCGCGCTCCTTCTCGCGCTTCAACGGCAATCCCGGCGTGACCTTCGCGGTCTTCCGCGCCAAGGGCGCCAGCGAGGTCAGCGTCGCCGAGACGGTCGCCAAGTCGCTCGAAAAGATCCGTGCGGCGAACCCCGACGTCACCATCGAGATGGTCGACGATTCCGTCTACTTCACCTACGGCAACTACGAAGCGGCACTGCACACGCTGATGGAAGGCGCGCTGCTCGCCGTCATCGTCGTCATGCTCTTTCTGCGCAACTGGCGCGCCACCCTGATCTCGGCCGTCGCACTGCCGCTGTCGGCCATCCCGACCTTCTGGATCATGGACCTGCTCGGCTTCTCGCTGAACCTCGTCAGCTTCCTCGCGATGACGCTCGCGACCGGTATCCTCGTCGACGACGCGATCGTCGAGATCGAGAACATCGAGCGGCACATCCATATGGGCAAGTCGCCCTATCGGGCCGCGATCGAGGCGGCGGATGAGATCGGCCTGGCGGTTATCGCGACGACCTTCACGATCATCGCGGTCTTCGTGCCCGTGTCCTTCATGCCGGGCATTCCTGGCCAGTACTTCATCCAGTTCGGTTTGACGGTTGCCGTCGCAGTGTTCTTCTCGCTGCTCGTCGCCCGCCTGATCACGCCTGTCATGGCCGCCTATCTGATGCGTGCTTCGGACGCGGGCGCCGACCACCACAACAAAGACGGCTTCATGATGCGCAACTACACGCGCCTCGTGCAGGTCACGACCAAACATTGGTACACACGTTACCTGACGCTGCTTGCCGCAATCGCCTTCTCGGTCGGCTCCGTCTTTGCGCTGATCCTCTATGTGCCCGGTAGCTTCCTGCCGCCGGAAGACGCCTCGCGCGTCAGCCTGTCGATCGAGCTGCCGCCGGATGCCATGCTCGAGGACACCGACCGGACCACGACGGAGATCTACAACCGGATCAAGGGTATCGATGGGGTCGACAACATTTTCGTCCTCGGCGGAGCCTCGCCGAAAGGCGATCTGGAGCTGCGCCGCGCCACCGTCACGGTGCTTCTGAAAAAGCTCGACCATTCGCTCGTGAACAAGGTCGTCAACGACGTCATCGGCCGTACGCCGCTGATCGGCCCTTACCTGCCGAAGATGGCCCCCGCCGGCCGCATCGTCCCGCAGTCGGAGATCGAGAAGGAAATCTTCGCCCGCGTTCGCGACATACCGGACGTGCGGGTCATCAAGCTCAACGACCGCGGCCAGCGCGATCTTGCGTTCAACCTGCTCTCCAACAACGAGGCCGATCTCGACCAGGGTGTCGCGATCCTGGAAGCGAAGCTGCGCAGCGATCCGCTGCTCGCCAATGTCAGCCCGGATGGGGCGCTCCCCCGCCCGGAACTGCAGATCCGTCCGCGTGACGAACAGATGTCGCGCCTCGGCATCACCACGGCGCAGATCTCGGAGGTCATCCGCGTCGCCACCATCGGCGATATCGACGCGGCGCTGACCAAGATCGCGCTCGACGGACGGCTGATCCCGATCCGCGTGCAGATCAACCGCGACTTCCGCACCGATATCGCGGCGATCCGCAACCTCAAGATCACGACGGCAGCGGGTGCCACCGTGCCGCTGTCGAGCGTTGCCGACATCAACTATTCGGAAGGCCCGAGCTCGATCAAGCGCTACGACCGCAACCGCGTCGTCTCGCTCGGTGCGGACCTGCCGGTCGGCGTTGCGCTCAACACTGCCTCGGACCGCTTCAAGCAGATCGCCGGTCAGGCCGAACTGCCCAAGTCCGTACAGTTCCTCGAAAGCGGCGACGCCGAGGTCCAGGCGGAGATGCAGCAGAGCTTCGGCAATGCCATGCTGCTTGGCCTGATGCTGGTGCTGGTGGTGCTGATCCTGCTCTTCAAGGACGTGATCCAGCCGTTCACCATCCTGTTCTCGCTGCCGCTTGCCATCGGCGGCGTCGCCGCCGCTCTGATCCTGACGCAGAACGCGCTGTCGATGCCGGTGCTGATCGGTATCCTGATGCTGATGGGCATCGTCACCAAGAACGCGATCCTGCTCGTCGACTTCGGCATCGAGATGATGCACCACGGCATGGACCGTCAGGTCGCGATGATCGAGGCCGGCCGCAAGCGCGCCCGTCCGATCATCATGACCTCGATCGCCATGTCGGCGGGCATGCTGCCCTCCGCGCTGGGGGTCGGCGAAGGCGGCTCGTTCCGCGCCCCGATGGCAATCGCGGTGATCGGCGGCATCATCGTCTCGACGGTGCTGAGCCTTGTGATCGTCCCGTCGTTCTTCCTGATCATGGACGACCTCTCGCGGCTGCTCGCCCGCATCTTCGGCCGTTTCGTCGGCCAGAAGGACGAGGAGAACCTGCCGCTCGACCGCGGCACCCTGACGGACCTGGTCCAGGAGCAGAGCAAGACGATCGAAGGCCTGGAAGATCGCCTGAAGACGCTCGAGTCGGACCAGACCAAAGGACGATCCGGCGGCAAGGTCATCAACCATCCGGCGCTCGCCGCCGAATAGGCTACTGCCTGTCTCCTTAAATCGACCTCGATTTAAGGACAAAGACATGCAGCAAATCAAAGTGCGACAGCGACCTTTGCGCGTCTCATAAGACGCGCGGCGCTGTAGCGGCCGAAGCGGCGCTTCGCCCGCAACTGTCACAATTCAAGTACGAGCCCGCGCCCTGCAAGCGCGGGCTTTTTGTTGATATTATTTGATCGAGGTCAAACCGCCTTCCGCCAGGCTTTATTACCTTGCACCTACAGCGCCGCGCGTCTGATCAGGCGCGCAAAGGTCGCTGTAGCACTTTGATTTGCTGCATGTCCTCGTCCTTAAATCGAGGTCGATTTAAGGAGACATGCAGCTGGATCTTGCTCAGGACGGGTGTGATGAAGACGTTGCGATTGAACTCGAACGATAGGGCGGTGCTGCTCGGTTCTTGCTTCTTCGAGAAGCTGCCCTTGGCGGCAACGAACGCAATTCTGGACGATGTGGTCGTTTCCACCCATGAAGAGCACGACATCCTCTTTGGCCATGGCGAGCCGCTCGATCACGTCTTCTTCGTCCTTTCCGGCCTGGTCCGTCTCTACCGTCTGGGCAAGGACGGACGCGAGGCGGATATCGCCGTGTTTCCGAAAGGTGAGCTCTTCGGCGAGAGCGCCATGTTCCTCGGAAACCGCGCCACCGCCAACGCCCAGACGATCGAAACGACGATGCTTGCGCGGATCGACAGCCGCAAGCTGCGCAAGCTCGCCGAGCAGACACCCGAAATCGCCGACGCGCTGATGCAGCTCCTGTGCCGGCACGCGCAGATGGCCGAGGATTGCCTGGCCGAAGACCGACTGCTGACGGCGCCGCAACGGGTGGCAAGCTATATTCTCGGCAACTGCCCGGACGGCATCACGAACTTTTCCTTCCGCCTGCCCTTCCAGAAAAATGTGCTGGCCGGCAAGCTGGGCCTGGCGCCGGAAGCGCTCTCGCGCGCCTTCTCCGCACTTCGCCGCTCGGGCGTTACAGTCAAGGGCCGCGTCATCGAGATCCATGACAGGCAGGCGCTCGAACGCTTCTGACGCGCCGACAAGGTTCGGCTGTCAGTAGCCTGCGAGCGTCACAGTCCGCCGTGCAGCGCCAGGAAATCAACGATCCGGTTGACGCCGTCGCCGCGTTTCATGTCGGTGAAGACGAAGGGTTTTTCCGCCCGCATCCGCGTCGCATCCCGCTGCATGACGTCGAGATCGGCCCCGACATAGGGAGCAAGGTCCTTCTTGTTGATGACAAGCAGATCCGACTTGGTGATGCCCGGCCCGCCCTTTCGCGGGATCTCCTCGCCCTGGCAGACGGAGATGACATAGATCGTCAGATCGGCAAGATCGGGCGAAAAGGTCGCCGCGAGATTGTCGCCGCCGGATTCGATGAAGACGACGTCAAGATCGGGTATGCGCCGATTGAGATCAGCGATTGCCTGCAGATTGATCGTGGCGTCCTCGCGGATCGCCGTATGCGGGCAGCCCCCGGTTTCCACGCCGACGATGCGCTCGGACGGCAGCGCCTGCATGCGCACCAGAGCCTCTGCGTCTTCCTTGGTATAGATGTCGTTGGTGACAACGGCGACGGAGTACTTCTCCCGCATCGCCTTGCAGAGCTTGTCGGTCAGCGCCGTCTTGCCCGACCCCACCGGCCCGCCGATGCCGACGCGAAGGGGACCGTTCTTCGATACCATCTGGATGTCCTTTCGAGGCGATCTCTTCCTAGAGCAATTCCAGGAAAAGTGTGAAACGGTTTCCCGTCCGGAATTGCGTAATTTCAAAAGGTTAGATCATTTCACCGAAACAGTGAAATGATCTAGGAACGGAAGAGCCGCGAATGCAGGGTTTCGTGTCTCAAGGCCGAAATGTCGGCGATGATCGTGGCCGAGCCGAGATCGTCCAGCGAGGCGGTTGCGGCTTTGCTCGCCGTCGCCGCGATGACCGGCTCGAGCGCTGCGATGACGCCCATGCCATCGCGCTGGCCGATGACGCCGCAGCGGATCGCCACCGAAGCGCCGTTTGAAACGGAAGCGTTGAGAAAGGCGGCAAGCGCCGGCTCGAGACCGGTCTCATGGCCACCGGCAACGGCACCGACGGCCACCGGATAGGCGACAGTCTCGCCGAGTGCATCGAAGACCGGATGCGGCCACGACCGCGCAGCCGCCAGAAACGCCTGGCCCTGCAGCATGGTTTCCGCATGCCGCTCTCGACTTCCCGCCAGGGCTTCGGCAAGTTCCGCGGCCGCAGCCAGCCGCGTAGCATCACCGCAGGCTCGATAGCTTTCGGCAAGAAGCAGGGCATCGTTCCAGCCGGAGCCGTGGCAGATGACCGTCTCCAGCCAGGAGCGAAGCTCCGCCGCGTCCGTGACCAAACGATCATGAATCGCCTGTTCGAGCCCGCTGGAATAGGAGAAAGCACCGACCGGGAAGGCCGGGGACAGCCAGGTCGCAAGCCGCAGCAGCGCCTGCGTATCGGCCCGTTCAGCCATGGTGATGGCCGTGGCCATGGTTGTGACCGCCGGCGTGGTAGGCGCCGCGCATCGGCTGGAAGGGTTCCGAAACCTCGCTCACCTCTGCGCCCAAACCTTCGAGCATCTGGCGGATGACCGGATCACGGGCAATCAGAATGCGTTTCGCCTCGATCTGCGCCGACAGATGGCGATTGCCGAGATGCCAGGCGAGCTCGATGAGATGCAGCGGGTCGCGCGGGCGGATTTCGTAAAGCGCCTCTGGCGCGGCAACGATCCGGATATAGCCGCCACCGTCGAGCACCAGGAGATCGCCGTCGGCGAGCATCACCGGTTCCCTGAGGTCCAGCATCACCACGTCGTCGTTTTCGAGATGCAGGAGCTTGCGCCGCAGGTGCCGTGCGTCGTGCGCCAGCGTCACGCTGTGGAGCGGCGTCTTGTCGCCCGGCCCTGGCGAGAGAACTTCAGTCGAGCGGTACGGCATCTCAGAGCACCTCGACCTTCTCCGGGGTCACGAGCTCGATGCGCGCCTCGATCAGCAGGTCCGCCATCGCCGCCTGGAAGGCTTTCAGATGCGGCTCCTCGAAATGTGCATCGACGGCCGCCTTGCTCTGCCAGGTCTCAACGAACACCAGGGCATCGGGATCGGCCGGCTTGCGATAAAGGTCATAGGTGATGCAACCGGCCTCGCGCCGCGTAGCCTCGATCAGCGGTGCTGCCAGCGACACGACCTCATCTCCCTTGCCCGGATGCGCGGTCAGGTAGGCGATAATGTAAACCATTGAACCCTCGATATCTTTTCTATCCGCCAGTCTAGCAAGAAAAAGCCTCGACGCCAGTCGTGGAACCGCTTTTCAAGGTCTGCCTGCCCCGCATCGAGCAAGAAAAAGCCCGAAGACCGGATCCGATCTTCGGGCTTTCTCAAATCAGGGACGGTATGTCCTTGCCATCAGGCAGCAAGCTTCTGAGATTTCAACGTCTCCAGAATGTTCTGGGGCGAGGAAACGCCATAGGGGTCGCTGTCGCAATTGTCGGAGTAGCCCTCTTCCTCGAACCACTGCTCGACGACGCCGTTGTTGACGACGGCGGCGTAGCGCCAGGAGCGCATGCCGAAGCCGAGATTGTCCTTGGCGACCAGCATGCCCATCTTGCGGGTGAATTCACCCGAACCGTCCGGGATCAGCTTGACGTTTTCGAGGTTCTGGGACTTGCCCCAGGCATTCATGACGAAGGCGTCATTGACCGAGATGCAGTAGATCTCGTCGATGCCTTCGGCGCGGAAATCGGCGGTCAGCTTTTCGAAGTCCGGCAGCTGATAGGTCGAGCAGGTCGGCGTGAAGGCGCCGGGCAGCGAGAACAGCACGACGCGCTTGCCGGCGAAGTAATCGTCGGTGGACACGTCCTCCCAGCGGAACGGGTTGGGGCCGCCAACGGCTTCGTCGCGAACGCGGGTGCGGAACGTTACAGCGGGTACTTTTCTGCCAAGCATCGTCATCTCCTTTAGATCACAATGATTTGGTTCGGATCGACCCAAATCATCGACGTGATCGCTTCTCATAAGTCAGAGCGGGATGGGGGCGGAAACCGCATGCACTTTTCCTCATCCCGCTCCAGCGGCTCTCGGTCGGCAGGTCTTGGGAGGATTGCTGGCAACCGAGAAAAGGTCAGCCGCTTTCCTATCTGATCTTGCGCTGCGGCGCAGCACGAAACGGCCCGATTCACATGCGGGCATGGCAGCCATGCAAGAGTCGCATGGCTTCTGTTCATTCCACGAGGGCCTCAATTATGGATGCGCAAGGACAGTCCGAGGCTCGGCGGGATCGGGTTCCACAAGCCTGTTCTCAAACCTGCTTCGCGCAGTGCCCGCGCCGTCCAGGTGTTGCAGCCGAAAAGCGCATTGAAACTGCCCTCCGCTTCGAAGAAGCGGTCGTTGCCATTGTAGGAATAGCCATCGATCGGAACGACAGCCCCGCCGTCACGCGTAAAGCTCTCGGCAATGAAAGCGAGCAGCCGCTCATAGCCTGCCGCGTCCAGCTCGAAGCCGGCGACGGACGCTTGCGGTTCGGCGATCCGGCCGGCGACATCCACATGCATCACCGAGCGGTCGAGCGTCAGCGCCTTGAAGACCGGCATGGCCTTCAGCTCCGACCAGGTCGGGGTTTCCAGATAGAAGGAGCGCCCGCCCCAGCCGAAGATCAACCATTGTGCCTGTGGATCGGCAATCGGTACGCCGGCCGGCTCGATGAAACCGAACCGGGCCCTCGTTTCCTCCGTCAAGGGCACGGCGATATCCGTGTGGATCGGGCCTGAGAGCACCAGGATGCGCGTACCCCCCGCGCCCATCGCGGCGGCGGACGCTGGTAAAAGCGGCCGCGGCAGAAGCGTTCCGAGAACGACCGCCAGCACCGCCGCCAGCAGGCCGAAGAAAGCCCATTTCAGGCCGCGCTTCATGCTCGGCTCTTGCTCGCTCAGAACAGGAAGTAGCGCTGCGCCATCGGCACGATCGTCGCCGGCTCACAGGTCAGCAGCTCGCCGTCGGCGCGCACTTCATAGGTCTCCGGATCGACCTCGATATGCGGCGTCAGGCTGTTATGGATCATCGACGCCTTGCCGATGCCGCCGCGGGTGTTCCTGACGGCCACGAGCTGCTTGGCAACGCCGAGCTTGGCGGCAAGCCCGGCATCGAGCGAAGCCTGCGACACGAAGGTGACGGAGGAGCTCGTGCGGTTCTTGCCGTAGGCTGCAAACATCGGCCGGTAGTGCACCGGCTGCGGCGTCGGGATGGAGGCGTTCGGGTCGCCCATCGGGGCGATGGCGATCGAACCGCCGAGCAGCACGAAGTCCGGCTTCACGCCGAAGAAGGCCGGGTTCCAGATGACGAGATCGGCGCGCTTGCCGACCTCCAGCGAACCGATCTCGTGGCTGAGCCCATGGGCGATCGCCGGGTTGATCGTGTATTTGGCGATATAACGCTTCACCCGGAAATTGTCGTTGTCGCCGGTTTCCTGCGGCAAGGGCCCGCGCTGGCGCTTCATCTTGTCGGCCGTCTGCCAGGTGCGGATCGCCACCTCGCCGACGCGGCCCATCGCCTGGCTGTCGGAGGAAATGATCGAAAACGCGCCGATGTCGTGCAGGATGTCTTCCGCCGCGATCGTTTCCTTACGGATGCGGCTCTCGGCAAAGGCGATGTCCTCGGGGATCGACGGCGACAGGTGATGGCAGACCATCAGCATGTCCAGGTGCTCGGCCAGCGTGTTCCTGGTGTAGGGCCGCGTCGGGTTGGTGGACGACGGAATGACGTTCGGCTGGCCGCAGATCTTGATGATATCGGGCGCGTGGCCGCCGCCGGCGCCTTCCGTGTGGAAGGCATGGATCGTGCGGCCCTTGATCGCCGCGATCGTATCCTCGACGAAGCCGCTCTCGTTCAGCGTATCGGTGTGGATCATCACCTGCACGTCGTATTCGTCGGCCACGCCCAGGCAGCAATCGATCGCCGCGGGCGTCGAGCCCCAGTCCTCGTGCAGCTTCAGCGAGGTGGCCCCGGCAAGCACCATCTCGACCAGTGCGCCCGGCCGCGAGGCATTGCCCTTGCCGGCAAAAGCGATGTTCATCGGAAAACCATCGGCCGCCTCGATCATGCGGGCAAGATGCCACGGCCCCGAGGTGCAGGTGGTGGCAAGCGTGCCATGTCCCGGCCCCGCACCGCCGCCCAGCATGCAGGTAAGCCCGCTGACCAGCGCCTCCTCGATCTGCTGCGGGCAGATATAATGGATGTGGCTGTCCATGCCGCCGGCGGTGACGATCTTGCCTTCGCCCGCAATCACCTCGGTCCCGGGACCGACGATGATGGTCACGCCCGGTTGGGTATCTGGATTGCCGGCCTTGCCGATCCCGGCGATACGGCCGTCCTTGAGGCCGATATCGGCCTTGACGATGCCCCAGTGGTCGACGATCAGCGCATTGGTGATGACCGTATCGACGGCGCCCTCCGCACGGGTCAACTGGCTCTGCCCCATGCCGTCGCGAATGACCTTGCCGCCCCCGAACTTCACCTCCTCGCCATAGGTGGTGAAGTCCTTCTCGACCTCGATGAAGAGTTCGGTGTCCGCAAGCCGCACCTTGTCACCGACCGTCGGACCGAACATGTTGGCATAGGCCGCGCGCGACATCTTGTAGGGCATGGTTCAGGCTCCTTGGGACGAAGTAGAAAGTGGATGAAGGCGGCGAAGGCGGCCTCTTGCTGCCAGGGCATCGACATAGCGGCGCTCGGCGGCAAAGGGATGCCATTGCCACCCGACATGGCCGAAGCCGGCGAGCACGACGTCGTCATCGGCTGTCGCGATATTGGACAGGATATCGGCAATGACGATCAGGCCGCTGGACGGAACGACGTAGGGATCCGGTGAGAAGCTGGCGAGATCATGGTCCAGTTGCTCATGCACCGCGGCCGGCACGATGCGAAAACGGCGGTTGGTCGAGCGGCTGAAACTCTCGAAACCGACGGTGTAGTCGTCACAGAAATCGTCGAGGTCCGGATGCGTTTTCGCCAGGCTGCCTCGCATCGCGGCAAACTTCGCACCGGAGCGGACGCACCAGATTTCTCGCGCCTCGCGCACCGCCGAACTCCTTTTCCAGCGGCCGCCGCCGAGCATGGCAAGCCCGGGGCGCCCGGTGTTGCAGACGGCGACGATATCGGTCTTGTGGCCACCGGAACCGACGGAACGGCAATCGTTGAAACGGACGACGATATCGGCGGAGTCGATCGACGCGCCCGCGACATCAGGCACTTCGCCATTGCCCACGATCATGATGGTGCGGCCGCCGCTCAAGGTCTAGTTTCCGTCAGGCTCGACAATGGCTTGGAGTTCCTTCGTCCGGGCCCTCGTCAACTCGGCGAGGCAACCGGAGACGAGCATCGGCTCCATCGAGCCCCCGCGCGCTTCGAAGCCCGAAAGCTCGCATTGGCCGTCACGGTAAGCGATCCAGGCGCGCTGCGCCTTCTTCAGGGCCTCTTCGGCGCCGACATAGTTCGCATCGATCGCGGCAAGCTCCTTGTCCTGCGCCTTCGTCGCTGCCAAGGCCAGCTTGTAGACCTTGTTCAACTCGACATCCGCCGCCTCGTAGTCCTTGTTGGCGCAAATGTTCATGTCCATCTGCGTGACGGCATTCTGGCAGTCGACTTTGTCCTCTTGCGCCAGAGCCGGCGCAAGAGGCAGAACGAGAGCAATGGCAAGGACAGCGAAGCGGCTCATAGCTTGCCCATCACCTGCTGACGGAAGCCGTAGACCTCGCGCTTGCCGGAAAGGGGGATCAGCGTCACCTGGCGCGTCTGTCCCGGCTCGAAACGAACGGCCGTGCCGGCCGGAATGTCCAGTCGCCGACCGTAGGCGGCCTCCCGGTCAAACTGCAGTCCGGCGTTGGTTTCGGCGAAATGGTAGTGGCTGCCGACCTGGATCGGGCGGTCACCGGTATTGGCAACCTCGATGGTTGTCGTGTCGAGGCCGGCGTTGAGTTCGATCTCTCCGGCAGCCGCGATGATTTCTCCTGGGATCATGGTTCTCTCCTCAAGCCGCCTTGGTGCCGGCGCAGCCCCCAGGCTTCAGCACCCGCTCGGTCGACGCCGGGTATTTTTCAAGCAGCGCTGCCGGGCGCACCGGCCGCCGCGTGAACTCGCCGCCGCAATTCGGGCAGGTGCCGCCGAGCTTTGCGTCGACACAATCCGCGCAGAAGGTGCACTCGAAAGTACAGATCATCGCCTCGCGGCTATCCGGCGGCAGGTCCTTGTCGCAGCACTCGCAATTGGGGCGCAAAGCCAGCATGCTTGCCTCCTGAAATCATGGGTTGGACGAGACGGCCGGAAGGGCCTTGTTTCCTTCGTCTAGCGGATCGGTTCGTGAACGGTGACGAGCTTCGTACCGTCGGGAAATGTCGCTTCGATCTGGATGTCGTGGATCATCTCGGGAATGCCCTCCATCACCTGATCGCGCGTCAGCACCTGGGCGCCCGCCTCCATCAGTTCGGCAACCGAGCGCCCGTCGCGCGCGCCTTCAACGACGAAATCGGTGATCAGCGCGATCGCCTCCGGATGGTTGAGTTTCACGCCGCGCTCCAGGCGCCGGCGCGCGACCATCGCCGCCATGGAAATCAGCAATTTGTCCTTTTCGCGCGGGGTAAGATTCATGCGTCGCCACCGATTGTTCGTGAAGCAATTCCCAGGAAGTCTGCGGAGCGTTTTTCCGTCAGGAATTACAGAGTTTCAATGTGTTAGATCATTTCACAGTTTCAATAAAAATATGAAATGACCTAGAGAACCCAGACTTTCGGCACTGTCTTCTGCTTGCGCAAGTGCGAAATGATGGGGATGAGGATTTTTCTGAGCGCGAACCCATCCGGCGCGACCAAGCGGGCAACCAGCTTGTCGCGGCCATCGACCTGAAAATGGCTGATGCCGACACCAGCCTCGCCGTCAAGGAGCGATCGAAGACGCGGCAACAAGGGCTCGCAATCGGGACCGACATAGAGGAGCGTGGCAAAGGCGGCCGCGCCGTCGAGCACCGCCCGTCGCTGACCGAGGCTGGCGATCTCTCCGGCAAGCGCCAGATTGTCCGCATGCAGCAGCTTGCCGTCGGCGCGGATGCGCCAGCGATCACGGAAGAGCCCGGCATGCACCACCTCGCCCATCGCCTTGCGACCAAGCAGAACCGCCTCCACCGCCAGGAACGTCGCGTCGGCGGCAAGCTCCACGTCCAAAGAACGCGACAGCGAGGCATGGTCGAAAAGGATCGTTTCCTGCGGCAGCCAGTCGACGCGCGCGCCGGCGGCAACCTCGATACGCGTGGCCACCGCGACCGTATCGGCGCTCGCCTTGTAGATCTTCTCACAGGCCTGCGTCGTCACCGTCAGGTCGGTTCCGGCCCCTGCCACCACTTCCCAAACCATGCGGTCGCCGCCGGTGAGACCGCCGGAGGAATTAATGAGTACGGCTTCCATGGAGGCATCGAAGGTCTTCGGCAGGCGGATCTTGGCGCAGCCTTCCTGATAGAGTTCCGCAATGCGGCTCTGGCCGAGCGCCGTCTTGGCGACCAGCCGGCCCTTACCCCAGGCCCGTTGCGGGGCGATGCTTGCTGCCTTGTTCATCCTCGACCGCCGAGCGGTGTCCTTCAATCCTTGGCGCCGCACCCGTTGGGCCGCTCGCCTTGCCTTCGCGCTATCGTCCGCATCGCGGCACGACAAGTCAAGTTATTGTTTTGCAAAGAAAATCGTCAAGTCGCTGCATTTCCGTGCAAGCGCTGCGCGAAAAACAGGCAATCGCTTACGCTATCCGATCCAGCGGCTCGCGCCCGCGAAGAAGGCGGTGATGTTGTCGACCGATGGGTGAAGAGAATGCGAGGTTTCGAGCTCATACCGCCTCCGGAACAGAATTCGGGAGAGAGTGCACGAAACGGCGCGACGCGACAGCCATCTCGACAGGCGAAACACTTATCACGAAAAGCCATGACCTCGACCAGAGGGGGGTCGCTTTGCTTAAAGAAAGGCCCGGCGATCGCTCGCCGGGCCTGACAAATCAGACGCAACGTCCGAAATCAGAACTACTCGTTCTGGAAGTAGCTGTACTTGCCGTCTTCACCCTTCTTCCAGGTGTACATGACGTAGTCCGGACGGGTGATGTCGCCCTTCTCGTCATAGCCGAGTTCGCCGATCGCGGTCTTGAACGGACCCTTTGCCTTGATGGCTTCGGCAACAGCCTGCGGGTCGTTGCCGCCCGAAGCCTTCGCGCCTTCGGCGATGACCTGGAGAGCGGCGTAAGCGTAGAGCGTGTAGGCTTCCGGTTCGAAGCCGGCAGCGCGGAACTTCTCGACGAGTTCCTTGGCAGCCGGATTCTTGCGCGGATCCGGAGCGAAGGTCATCAGCGTGCCATCAACGGCGTCGCCGGCGATCGAGGCCAGTTCGTTCGAAACGATACCGTCGCCCGACATCACGGTTGCCTTGAGGCCCTGGTCCTTCATCTGGCGCATGATCAGGCCGGCTTCGGTGTGCAGACCGCCGTAATAGACAATCGAGACGCCGGCTTCCTTCATCTTGGCGATCAGCGCCGAGAAGTCCTTGTCGCCGGTGTTGATGCCTTCGTAGAGGGCTTCGGTTAGGCCGGCTTCGTTCATCGCCTTCTTGGTTTCGTCGGCAAGGCCCTGACCATAGGGGGTCTTGTCGTGAACGACGGCAATCTTCGCGTCCTTGAAGTTGGCGGCGAGGTAGGCACCGGCTACGGCGCCCTGCTGGTCGTCACGGCCGCAGGTGCGGAAGGTGTTCCACAGGCCGCGCTCGGTGAACTGCGGGTTGGTAGAGGCCGGGGTGATCTGCAGGATGCCGTTTTCGGCGTAGACTTCGGAAGCCGGGATGGACACGCCCGAGTTGAAGTGGCCGACAACGAACTTCACACCGTCAGCAACGAACTTGTTGGCGACCGAAACGCCCTGCTTGGCGTCCGAAACGTCGTCGCCCAGGACAACCTTGATCTGTTCCCCATTGATACCGCCAGCAGCGTTGATGTCGGCGGCGGCCTGTTCTGCACCTTTCTGGAGCTGTGCACCGAATGCGGCGTTCGGGCCAGTCAGCGGGCCGGCGACACCAACGAGAACATCAGCCCAGGCGCTGCCGCTGAAGGCAACCATAGCCGTCAGCGCGACCGCCGACAGAAGAGACTTTTTCATCTTGTTACTCCCAATTATTCGAGCGGGTCTCGTTACCAACCTGCGCAACACCCACCATAGTTGCGCCGGTGTTTCTTTCGCACCGGCCGCGGCGGACCGGCACGCGCTGTTCCCTTTATTTGGCTTTCCAGGAGAAAGGCGAAACCTTCTCATAGAGCCAATAGTAGTTATTGGTCATTTGCTTGGTCCGGTAGTACCGGAAACCTGCGGTAGCAAACAACAAAAGTACGATCGTGTCCACGATATAGTATTGCAGGTTGAACATCGTGCCCGCGAAGAGGGCATGGTGGATGAAACGGATACCCAGCCCCAGCAATGCCACGTAGAGCAGCAGCCGTGGCATGCCTTCCCAGGTTTCGGCCACGCTCTTGCCCGTACGCCAGGCGGTCCAGCCGCCAAGCACGCAGCTTATGAAAAGAAACTGCCAGATCGACGTTTCTTCGTAGAGAATTCCCTGCATGTCACTTGCTCCAGATGCGGCCGATCAATGACGGCCGCCTTCGAGATAGGCCGCGCGAACTTCCGGATTGGCGAGCAGATCCTTGCCGGAACCGCTCATCGTCACCCGGCCGTTGACCATCACGTAGCCGCGGTCCGAAAGCTTAAGCGCCCCGAAGGCGTTCTGCTCGACGAGGAAGACTGTCAGCCCCTCGTCCTTGTTGAGTTTCTTGATCGCTTCGAAGATGCCCTTGACGATCAGCGGCGCGAGACCGAGCGACGGCTCGTCGAGAAGCAGGAGCTTCGGCCGGGCCATCAGCGCGCGGCCGATCGACAGCATCTGCTGTTCGCCGCCCGAAAGCGTACCCCCGCGCTGTGCCTGGCGCTCCTTCAGACGCGGGAAAAGGGTAAACACCTTCTCCACGTCCTGATCGAAGTGCTTCAGGTTGTCGAGGCTCGCACCCATCTGCAGGTTCTCGAACACCGTCATGCGCGGGAAGATGCGCCGTCCCTCGGGAGACTGGGCGATACGCATCCGTGCGATCTCGTGCGTCGGCATGCGGGTGATGTCCTGGCCTTCGAAGAAGACCGAACCGGTGCGCGCCTGCGGGCTGCCGCAGATGGTCATCATCAGGGTCGACTTGCCGGCGCCGTTGGCGCCGATCAGGCAGACGATCTCGCCGCGGTGAACCTCGACGTCGACGCCGCTGAGCGCCCGGATGTTGCCGTAATAGGTCTCGACGGCTTTGACTTGGAGAAGAGGCGCCGTCATCAGTTGGTGCCTCCCTGTCCGCCTTCGATTTCCTCGATTTGTTCGATCACCTCTTCAACCTCTTCATCCTCGACACCCAGATAGGCCGCGATGACCTTCGGATCGCTCTTGACGAAATCCGGTGTGCCGTCGGAAATCTTCTGTCCGTATTCCAGGACCACCACGTGATCGGAAATCTCCATGACCACGGACATGTCGTGCTCGATCAATAGGATCGACGTGCCGGTCTCGGCGCGGATGCCCTGCAACAACTCGTTGAGCGCCAGCGATTCGCGCGGGTTGAGACCGGCGGCCGGCTCGTCCAGGCAAAGAAGCTCAGGTCCCGTGCACATGGCGCGGGCGATCTCGAGACGACGCTGCGCGCCATAGGAGAGGTCGCCGGCCGGATCGTCCGCACGGTCGATCAGCGACGCTTTTTCGAGCCAATGCTTAGCAAGATCGATCGCTTCGCGCGATGCCTGCCGGTAGGCGGGGAAGCCCAGGAGCCCGAGGAACGTGTAACCCGATGCCTGCATCAGCTTGTTGTGCTGCGCGACCAAGAGGTTTTCGAGCACGGTCAGGCCGGAGAACATCCGGATGTTCTGAAAGGTACGCGCCACCTTGGCATGCTTGGTGATCGCGAAGTCCGGCAGCCGTTCCAGCAGATATTCTTTACCGGCCTTCTGCTTCATCGTGATCATGCCCATCGTCGGCTTGTAGAAGCCGGTGATGCAGTTGAACACCGTGGTCTTGCCTGCGCCGTTCGGGCCGATCAGCGCGGTGATGTCGCCGCGATAGGCTTCGAAGGAAAAGTCGTTGATGGCCATGAGACCGCCGAAGCGCATCGACAGGTGCTCAACCTTGAGAATGGGGTCTTTTGTCATTGTCGTTGTCTCGCGGGCCATCAGCCGTGCCCTTCCTTGGTGAAGCTGCCGGAGACGGCCTTGCGCTGGTGCAGGAAGGCTGTCGGTTCGCGCGATCCGACGAAGCCGCGCGGCTTCCAGACCATGACGACGACCATGGCCAGGCCAAAGATCAGCATGCGGTAGAGTTCAGGGGTGAAGTCCGGCCCGAAGACCATCTTCAGGAAGGACAGTTCACGCAAGATTTCGGTGCCACCGATCATCACCACTGCGGCGATTGCGATACCGGTCAGCGAGCCCATGCCGCCGAGAACCACGATCGCCAGAATGACCGCGGATTCCAGGAAGACGAAGGATTCAGGCGACACGAAGCCCTGGCGCACGGCGAAGAACGAGCCGGCAATACCGCCGAACATCGCGCCCGTTGCAAAGGCCGTCAGCTTGGTCGTGACCGTGTTGATGCCAAGCGACTTGCAGGCGATCTCGTCCTCGCGCAGTGCTTCCCAGGCACGGCCGATCGGCATGCGGCGCAGCCGGATCGTGACGAAGGCCGTCAGCATGCAGAGCCCGAGGATCAGGTAGAACAGGAAGATCTTGTAATAGGCCGACGAGATCGGCAAGCCCATCAGCGCTGCGAAGCCATCCTTCGACGCATCGAACTTGATGCCGAACAGCGTTGCCTTGGCGATGCCGGAGACACCGAACGTGCCCTTCGTTACCTCGGTCCAGTTGATCAGCACGAGGCGGATGATTTCCCCGAAGGCAAGCGTCACGATCGCCAGATAGTCACCGCGCAGGCGCAGGACAGGGAAGCCGAGGATTGTGCCCCAGCACGCGGAGAGGATGCCGGCGACCGGCAGGAGGATCCAGAACGACAGACCGAAATAGGTCGACAACAGCGCGTAAGAATAGGCGCCGACCGCGTAGAAGGCGACGTAACCCAGGTCCAGAAGGCCGGCGAGGCCGACGACGATGTTCAAACCCCAGGCCAGCATCACATAGATCAGGATCTGGATGCCGAAATTGTCGACCCACTTCAGCGAGCCCTGCACGCCGAAGATCGCGACGATGATCGGCGGATAGACGACCAGGAACAAAATGGCGAGCTTCGAGAAGTTGCGGCTGAAGAAGCCCTCCTCCTTCAACACCTCCTCAGCCGCGGCCTTGGCAGCCTTGCGGCGGGCCATGGCCGGCTGGACATAGGCAACCATCAAGAAGCGGCCGACGGCGGCGACGATCACGAAGATCGCAAGCAGCCCCCAGCGCTGGTTGAGGATGAGCTCGTTGCGGATGTTCTGGTCGGACTTGAGACCGACGAACAGCACAAAAAGGCCAAGCGAAATCAGGCCCGCGAAGACAGCCTCGCGCAGGGCCCGCGCCGTCACGTCAGTGCCGGCGCTTGCAGTCGTAGAAGCAATGTTTGCCATGGAATTATACCTTCTCGACTTCCGGTCGTCCGAGAATGCCAGACGGCTTGAAGATCAGGACGATGGCGAGAATGGAGAAGGTCGCGACGTCCTTGTAGTCGATGGTGAAGTAGGCAGACCAGAGGGACTCGATGAGCCCGATCAGCAGTCCGCCGAGAACGGCGCCCGGCAGCGATCCGATGCCGCCGAGAACGGCCGCGGTGAACGCCTTGACGCCAGGAACGAAACCGTCGGTGAAGACGACGACGCCATAATACATGAGATACATCGTGCCTGCGACGGCGGCCAGTGCCGCGCCCATGATGAAGGTCACCGAGATGGTGCGGTCGACGTCAACGCCGAGCAAGGCCGCCATCTTGCGATCCTGTTCGGTCGCACGCTGCGCACGACCGAGCGGCGTCCTGTTGACGATGTACCAGAAGATGGAAAGCAGGATCGCCGTGATGATGATGATGATGATCTGCTTCAGCGAGATGGTGATGCCGAAAATGTCGTAGACCGAGGAGACGAGCGGCGGGATCGGCTTGTTGCGCGGGCCCTGCGTCACCTGGATGAAGTTCGACAATGCAATCGACATGCCGATTGCCGTGATCAGCGGCGCAAGCCGGAACGAACCGCGCAGCGGCCGATAAGCCACCTTCTCGATCGTCCAGTTCCACAGCCCTGCCGTCAGCATGCCGACGATCATCATCAGCAAGAGAGCAAGTACAACCGGGACGCCCCCGATGAATGTTGTGAGAATCAGAAAGACAATCAATGCGGCGAAACCGCCAAGCATGAAGATATCGCCGTGGGCGAAGTTGATCATGCCAATGATGCCGTAGACCATGGTATAACCAATTGCGATCATACCATAAATAGACCCAAGAGTCAGCCCGTTGACGAGCTGCTGGACGAAATACTCCATCAATCTTCCCCTGGACCAGATCCCTAAGGTCTGGTCTCTTTGTTTTTTGAGCTCTTGTGAGCGCTGTGTTTGTTCGATTCCATACCTCTTTCAAACGAAAAGGAAAGCTAAAAAACGCGGCTTCGGCAAAATCTTCCTCGATAAAATCGATTTGACGCTTTTAAAGCCAGAAAAATCGAAACTTCGGCAGCTTTCGCCCGCAAAATCATCAACTTTAGTCGTAAATGCCGTGAGACTTGCGGAGGTCCGGCCACCGACCGGCCAGACCAGTGGCCCGTCTCGGCGCTCAGGTGCGCATCCGTTGACCGCTCGCGTCGAACAAGGGGGTCGGCTGCAGGCGCGCCGGCAGGATCTCGCCCAGGAGCTCGATCGACCAGCCATCGCTGCGGTCGGCGATCTCCTTCGGCACGTAACCCATGGCCACCGAGACGCCGCTCGTATGCGCATAGCCGCCCGACGTCACCCAGCCGCGCACGGTGCCGTCGAGATAGATCGGCTCGTCGCCGATGACGTCGGCGTCCCTTGCCTCAAGGACGAAGGTCCTGAGACGCAGCGCGCCGCCGTCGGCCTTCTCCTGGATCGCCGCCGCCTTGCCGATGAAATCGGCCTCCTTGCCGGTTGCGACGAAGCGACCAAGTCCGGCCTCGACCGGGCCGTAAAGCGGTCGATACTCGCGCGCCCAGCTACCGAAGGATTTCTCGACCCGCAACGCATTCAGCGCCCTGAGGCCGAACAGTCTGATCCCGGACGACGCCCCCTTCTCCATCAGGAGCTCGAAGAGATAACGCTGATACTCCGGCTTCATCCAGATCTCGTAGCCGAGATCGCCGGTGTAGCTGACGCGGCCGACGATGACCGGTGCCATGCCGAGGTCCATTCGGCGGATATCCAGGAACGGAAAGGCGGCGTCCGAGACGTCGAGATGGGTGAGGCCGGCAAGCACCTCGCGCGCCTTCGGCCCTGCGATCGACAGGCCGACCAGTTCCAGCTTCAGCGGCCTCAGCGAAACCGAGCCGTCCCCGGGTAGATGCGCCTCGAACCAGCGCATGTGGTAGTCCTCGGCGATGCCGGAGCCGATGAGCAGGAAATCCCCCTCCCCGAGCTTGGCAAGCGTGAAGTCGCCGATCAGCTTGCCGTCGTCCTTCAGCATCGGCGCCAGCGTCATGCGTCCGGCCTGCGGGATGCGGCAGGCAAGCATGCGGTCGAGCCAGGCCTCGGCGCCGTTGCCGGTGATCGCATATTTGGCAAAGCCCGAAGTCTCCATCAGGCCGACGCCCGCACGCACGGCGCGCGCTTCCGCGCCAACCGTCTCGAAATCCGTCGAGCGCCGCCAGGAAAAGGCGTCCGTCACTCCTTCGGGCGCGAACCACAGCGGCGTTTCGAGGCCGTAGGACGCGCCGAAAACGGCGCCGGCTGCCTTCAGCCTGTCGTAAATCGGCGTCGTCAGCAGCGGCCGCGCGCCCGGCAACTCCTCGTTCGGATAGCGGATCGAGAAACGGCGCGAATAGTTTTCGCGCACCTTGGCATTGGTATAGGCGAGTGTGGCAAAGTCGCCGTAGCGGGCGACGTCCATGGCAAAGACGTCGAAACCGGGATCGCCATGGATCATCCAGTTGGCAAGCGCCAGGCCGACACCGCCGCCCTGGCTGAAACCGGCCATGACGGCGCAGGCCGACCAGAAGTTCCGCAAGCCCCGCACGGGGCCGACCAGCGGATTGCCATCCGGCGAGAAGGTGAAGGGGCCGTTGATGATCTTCTTGATGCCGGCCCGGTTGAAGGCCGGAAAATGCCGGAAGCCGACTTCGAGTTCCGGCGAAATGCGATCGATATCCTCGGCCAGCAGTTCATGGCCGAAGTCCCAGGGCGTCGTCACCGGCGACCACGGGCGGCATGCCTTCTCATAGGTACCCATCAGCATGCCGTTGCGTTCCTGGCGCAGATAGATCTCGCCGTCGAAATCGACGCAATGCATCAGTTCCTTGCCACGCGTCCGGTTGAACTCGATGACTTCGGGCATGTCTTCGGTGATGAGATACATGTGCTCCATGGCGAGCACAGGCAGCTCGAGGCCGACCATGCGGCCCACTTCACGCGCCCAGAGCCCGGCGGCATTGACGACATGCTCGGCGATGATCTCGCCCTGATTGGTGATCACGCGCCAGGAGCCGTCCTCGCGCTGCACCAGGTCCTCGACCTTGGTGTGCAGATAGATCTCCGCGCCGTTCTTCTTCGCCGATTTGGCATAGGCATGGGTCGTGCCGTAGGGATCGAGATGGCCCTCGACCGGATCGAAGACCGCGCCGACGAACTGATCAGGGTCGAGCAACGGCATCAGGTCATGCGCTTCCTTGGGCGTCAGCAGCTCGGCCTCGAGCCCCATATAGCGGCCCTTGGCGAGGATCGACTTCATCCAGTCGAAGCGCTCCTTGGTGGCTGCCAGCATCATGCCAGACGTCATGTGCAAGCCGACATCCTGGCCGGAGAATTCCTGGATCTCCTTATAGAGCTCGACCGTGTATTTCTGCAGCTTGGCGACGTTCGGGTCGCCGTTGATCGTGTGCATGCCGCCGGCCGCGTGCCAGGTGGAGCCGGAGGTCAACTCCGATCGTTCGAGCAAGACAGCATCGGTCCAGCCGAACTTCGTCAGGTGATAAAGCACCGAACAACCGACGACACCGCCTCCGATAACGACGACCTTGGCATGGCTTTTCATGCGTACACTCCGTCTTTCCATGCTCCTGCCGGAGGCATGGCCAAAATTGTCAGGAAAAAATCAGGCACGGCGACCGCTTGCCTTCCGCCATGGAAGCTCAGGCGGCGAATGATGACAGCCTAGTCAGAAAGGCGGCGGCGATAAAGACACGGCTGCGAAGGACGCTTGTCCATTTCCGCCGTTTGCTGGCGGATGGGCGACCCGTTTGCGGCATTTCATGCCGCATTTGTTTTCAGCCTATCGCCGGAGGCCGGTTCAGTCCGAAAAGGCGGCCGTGAGATCGAACGCCCGTCCCATCCGCATCAGGTCGTCGAAGAGCGATTCCGCGTAGCTTCGCGCCACGATCAGTTCGAACGCGTCTTCCTCCGTCCGGGCGAGATTGACCGGGATGTGGCCGCACAGCACGTTGGCACTGCCCCCGAGTGGGAAAACGGCAGGATGCAGATCGAGGCCGACGCCCTTGGCGAGGATGGTGCGCGCATTCGGGCCGGCAAGGCGGAAGACGGCGCGTCCGTCGCTTTGGTCGACGACATAGGCCCGCCCACCGCAAAGCTCTTCAAGGTGCCGCATCAGTCCACTCGGCGCCTCCACCTCCGAAACCACCAGCCATTCCCCGGGGCCTGAGAACCGGAGCGACAGCTCGGATACCGAAGCGATCGCCTGCCGAACCGCCTCTTCCTGCCCGGCGCGAGCGAGAACCGTCGCGATCGTGCGCCAATGGCCGACCATCAGGTGATCGGCTGCCGGAGGCGTCGGCGCAGAGCGCAACTTCTGCTCCAATGCGTGGCGGTTGTTGTAGTCGCGAACCATCACCGCCTCCTCAGGCCTTCAGTTTCATGTTTTGCGGATCGACGAAGACCGGATCACAGACCTCGGCGACGATCTCCTGATCGCGCAGCTTGTCAAAGACGATGACCTTCTCGCCATAGCGCTCGCGCCCGGACTTCAGGAAGGCAAGCGCGATGGCGTGCCCCAGGACCGGCGAGAAGCCGGCCGAGCTCACCCAACCCTGGTCGTTCAGCGTCGAGGGCTTCGTTCCCTCCTTCAGGAGATGGGCACCGGCGCGCATGTCCTTATCGGCGTCGACCGGCTTCAGGCCGACGAGCTGCATGCGGTCGGCCGCCGTCAATCCGTAGCGCGTCGACAGGCGCTTGCCGATGAAATCGGCCTTCTGCATCGACAGCATGCGACCGAGGCCGGCGTCGTCGGGCGTGACGCGACCATCGAATTCGGCATGCGTCAGCAACCCCTTCTCCAGGCGCAGCACATTGAGCGCTTCGACACCATAGGCACAGATGTCGTGCGGCCGGCCGGTCTCCATGATCTGGTCCGCAACCGCTTCGCCGTAACCCGCCGGCACTGCCAGCTCGAAGGCGAGTTCCCCGGAGAAGGAGATGCGGAAGAGCCGCGCGGAAACACCGTTTTTCAGAACAATCTTCCGGGCGGAAAGGAACGGAAATGCGTCATCGGAAATGTCGCCGTCGACGATCTGCTGCAATACCGCGCGCGCCTTCGGACCGGCGACCGCCATCTGCGCCCATTGGTCCGTAGACGAGGTGAACCGGACCTCAAGTTCCGGCCAGAGCGCCTGGGCACAATATTCCATGTGGGCCATCACCGGCCCGGCCATCGCCGTTGTCGTCGTCACGAAGAAATGCTCCTCGTCGAACCGGCTCACCGTGCCGTCGTCGAAGACGAAGCCGTCTTCGCGCAGCATCAGGCCATAGCGCGCCTTGCCGACGGGCAGTTTCAGGACCGGGTTGCAATAGAGCCGGTTGAGGAACTCCGCGGCGTCCGGACCGAAAACCTCGATCTTGCCGAGCGTCGAGACGTCGCAGAGGCCGACATTGGCGCGTACGTTCAGCACTTCGCGATCGACGCATTCGCGCCAGGTCTTCTCGCCGGCGCGCGGGAACCAGGCGGAGCGGTACCAGAGCCCCGCCTCGACGAAGGTCGCACCGTTTTTCGTCGCCCAGCCATGCAGTGGCGATTTCCGTGCCGGCACCGCATGTTCGTCGCGCGCCGCGCCCGCAAGTGCGCCGAAGGAAACCGGCGTGTAGAAGGGCCGGAAGGTCGTTGTGCCGACCTCGGCCGGGCTGACGCCGCGCATGCCCGCGAGAATGCCGACGGCATTGATGTTGGAAAGCTTGCCCTGGTCGGTCGCCATGCCGTTGGTCGTGTAGCGCTTGGCATGCTCCACGTGGCCGAAGCCTTCGCGAAGAGCGAGGCCGAGATCCTTCGCATGCACGTCGTTCTGAAAGTCGACGAACGCCTTCGACTTGGCGCCCGGTACGTACCAGAGCGCCGCAAAGGAAGAGGCTTCCTCGCCATCGACGACGGGTGGCGCCGCCGGTGTGACGTTGAAACCGAGTTCCACCGCCACTGCTGCGGCCTTTGCCACGCCATCGGATAGGCAGCCGGCGAGCGCATAGACGCCATTGGCAGCACCGACGGGACGAAGGCCAGCACCGACATCGGGGGCAGCGAACGCCTTCAATTCCTCCGACCAGACCGGTCTTGCACCGCGCTGGCACGCAAGATGCACGACCGGGCTCCAGCCGCCGGACATGCCGAGCGCGTCGCAGGCGATCAGCTCCTCGAAACCGGAGCGTTCGACGACGATGCCTTTGAGGCGTTGCCGGCCCTTGGTATCGACGATCGAGGCAGAACGGATGACCCTGACGCCATCGGGCGCCCGATCGCCGGATTCCGCCCGGGCATCGACGATCGCCGCTATGGCGACGCCTTTGGCAGAAAGCGCGCGCGCCGTGCGATAGCCGGCGCTACCGCTGGTGAAGATCGCGACCGACTTGCCGGCTGCGACACCGTAGCGTTCGGCATAGGTCGTCATGGCACCGGCCATCATTACGCCGGGGCGATCGTTTCCACCGAAGACCAGCGGCCGTTCCTCTGCGCCGGTCGCAAGCAGAGCGCGCTTGGCAACGATGCGCCAGACGCGCTCGCTCACAAGCTTCGACGACGGTTCGGCGACGTGTTTCTGGACGCGTTCGACCGCCCCGAAGACATTGTCGTCGTACCAGCCGAAAACGGTGGCGCGCGGAAGCAGCGTGACGTTCGGCAGCGATTGCAACTCTGCAACTGCACGATCCGCGAAGACCGAAGCCGCGCCGCCGTCAATGGTCTCGGTGGTCGAAAGCAGGGAGCCGCCGAACCGGAAATCCTCGTCCGCGACGATGACGCGCAGCCCGGCACGGCCGGCCGTCAGCGCCGCCATCAGGCCGGCAGGACCGGCACCGACGACGAGCAGATCACAGAACGCCCAGGACTTCTCGTAGCTCTCCGGGTCACGCTCCAGCACGGCCCGTCCGAGGCCGGCGGCGCGGCGGATAAAGGGCTCGTAGACGCGCTCCCAGAATTGCTTCGGCCACATGAAGGTCTTGTAGTAGAAGCCGGCGCCGAGGAACGGCGACAGCAGGCCGTTGGCGGCACCAACATCGAAGCCGAGCGAGGGCCAGCGGTTCTGGCTCTTGGCGGTCAGCCCACCATAAAGTTCGGCGACCGTCACCTTGGTGTTTGCGTCGGTGCGCGCACCGGAACCGATGGTGACGAGTGCGTTCGGCTCGGAAGGCCCGGCACTGACGATGCCGCGCGGCCGATGGTACTTGAAGCTGCGACCGACGAGCAGCTGGTCATTGGCAAGCAGCGCCGAGGCGAGCGTATCGCCGGCAAAGCCGCGTAGCGGTCGGCCGTCGAAGGTGAAGCTCAGCGCCTGGCTGCGATCGACGAGGCCGCCGGAGGAAAGACGATAGCCGGTCATCGCTCGGTCCTCCGCAGAAACTCCACCGCATCGATGACGGAATAGACCTCGTGGGTGCCCGTATCGCGCGCGACCACGAGGAAGCGTCGACAGCCGGCGATGTGATGCCAATGCTCGAAGGTGCGGCCGCGCGGATTGGCACGCACATAGACATAATCGTGCCAGGCTTCGTCCGAATCCATCGGTTCCGGGCGGCCGCGCGACGCGTCGCCGCGGATCGCAAACTCTTCCTTCGGTCGGACCCCGCAGTGCGGGCAGGTAATCAGGCTTGCCATCGTCTTCCGTGTCCTGAAGCCGTGTTGCGGCTTCCTGTTCATTCCGTGCGGGCCGACAGGTCGGCCACGTGCTGTCAATGGAGATTGGGTTGCGGGCCGGCGCCGGCCTCGTCGACGGCATAGCCGCGTGCAAAACGGTCGAGCCTGAGAGCTCTTGCCGCGGGATGCGTGTCGTTCCTGGCGATCAGGTGGGCGAAGCAATAGCCGGAAGCCGGTGTCGCCTTGAAGCCGCCATAGCACCAGCCGCAGTTCAGGTAGAGATTGTCGATCGAGGTGCGGTCGATGATCGGCGATCCGTCCATGCTCATGTCCATGACGCCGCCCCAGGCGCGCAGCACCCGCACCCGCGACAGGCCTGGGATCATCGCCACCCCCTCCTCCATTACGTGCTCGGCGGTCGCGAGGTTGCCGCGCTGGGCGTAGGAAGAATAGCCGTCGATCTCGGCACCAAAGACGAGGCCGCCCTTGTCCGATTGCGAGATGTAGAAGTGGCCGCCGCCATAGACGATCACGTGGTCGATGCAGGGCTTCAGCCCCTCGGTGACGAAGGCCTGCAGCACATGGCTTTCGAGCGGCAGCTTGAGACCCGCCATCTCGCCGACCCGCGACGAATTCCCGGCCGCCGCCAATGCCAGCTTGCCGCAGCCGATGAAGCCTCTGGTGGTCTCGACGCCGGTGACGACGCCGTTTTCGCGGCGGATGCCGGTCACCTCGCAATGTTCGATGATGTCGACGCCGTGCCGGTCGGCGCCACGGGCGTAGCCCCAGGCGACCGCATCATGTCTCGCGGTGCCGGCGCGCCGCTGCAACAGGCCGCCAAGGATTGGATAGCGGGCGTGATCGTAATTGAGGAAGGGGATCATCTTCTTCAACTGCTCACGCTCGATGAGTTCGGCGGCCACCCCCTCCATCCACATCGCGTTGCCGCGCCGGACATAGGCGTCGCGCTGGCCGTCACTGTGGTAAAGCATGATGACGCCGCGCTGCGACAGCATCACATTGTAGTTGAGATCCTGCTCCAGCCCTTCCCAGAGCTTCATCGAGAACTCGTAGAATGGTTCGTTGCCGGGCAGCATGTAGTTGGAGCGCACGATCGTTGTGTTGCGGCCGACATTGCCCGAACCGAGATAGCCTTTCTCCAGAACGGCGACGTTCTTCACGCCGAATTCCTTGGCAAGGTAATAGGCCGTCGAAAGCCCGTGCCCACCGCCGCCGACGATGATCACGTCATAGTGCGGCTTCGGTTGCGGCTGGCGCCATTGCGGCTTCCAATTCAGGTTTCCGGAAAGGGCGTTCCTGACGAGCGAGAAGGCGGAATAACGCATGAAGGCATCCAGTTCAGTTGCATCGGCACATTTGCACAGCCGCGCGGCGGAAGCAAAGACACATGCGCCTCGCAGCTGCAAAAAACCCTTCGCCGGCTCATCATGCAGCTGGCTGGCCGACGGAACGAATCGATGATTGTCGCGAACGGAATGCGCCTACCGCCAAAGCATGACTACCTTCCTATTCTCGATATGTTATGAGGCTGATGACGGACGGAAAGTAAGGGCGAATGCTGGAGATACTGCAACAATCGGCGATTTCAGCGGGTCGGGCCATTCTCGACATCTATAACGCTGGCCCGGAGGTCACCTACAAGCCGGACTGTTCGCCGGTCACCGACGCCGACGCCTGCGCCGAGCGCATCATCCTCGCGGACCTCGCCCGCGCCTTTCCGGAGATTCCGGTTGTCGCCGAGGAAGCGGTCGCCGCCGGTTTCGTGCCTGATATATCCGGCAGATCCTTCTTCCTGGTCGACCCCCTCGATGGCACGAAGGAATTCATCGGCCGGCATGACGACTTTACCGTCAATATCGCGTTGATCGAGAACGGCGCGCCCGTGGCCGGCGTCGTCTACGCGCCCGCACTCGGCATCCTCTATGCCGCCCACCACGGCAAGGCAGTAAAGGCGGTCATCGACGAGACCTTCCACCTCGACAATGAAACTGTCATTGGCTGCCGCAGTTGCGGCGATCGCATGGTGGGACTTGCCAGCCGTTCGCATAACAGCGCCGAAACGACCGCCTACCTCGCCGAGCACGGCATCGTCGACTACAGGGCGGTCGGTTCGTCCCTCAAGTTCTGCCTTCTCGCCGAGGGGCTTGCCGACGTCTATCCACGCTTCAGCCGCACGATGGAATGGGACACGGCCGCGGGCGACGCCATCCTTCGGGCGGCCGGCGGTGAAACCCTGACGATGGACGGCGCGCCGCTCACCTACGGCAAGCGCAACCAGAAGGACGATAGCGACTTCGCCAACCCCTGGTTCGTCTCGCGCGGCAAGCCCTGATTGCTCCTTTCTTTACGGCGGAGCCGCTATCTACGCGTCGCAGTTCTGCGGCCACACCATATTTTCACTTTGGGGTAACCCCGGTCCTCTCCGCGTCCGGCTGGAACAGTGACATGGTCGGGACCTTTTCCCGCACGCGCGCTGAGCCGACAGGCCGTCTCCCTGGCCTACCCTGGCGTTTAAAGGGCATGTGACGGCCGCCTATGCGGCCGGAACAACCGCCCCACCGCGGCGTTCAACACAGGCGACCGGCCACCGCCGCATTCGCTCGACGTTTTCAAAGACAGAACTGGAGCAGGAGAATGAAACAGACAGCCGCCGTGCTGAAGCCCAAGGTCAGGGACGAGGAATTCGACATCGGTCTGACCAAGGCCTATCGCCAACACATGGCCGTAGCGCTTTCCGACATCCTGGCCGAAACTTACAAGCTGGTGATCAAAAGCCACATCTACCATTGGAATGTGGTTGGCCCTCTGTTCAAGCCGCTGCACGAACTGACCGAAGAACACTACAATGCGTTGTTCAAGGCAACCGACATCATCGCCGAACGCATCCGTGCCCTTGGCCATCTCGCCCCGGCGAAACTTGCCGAAGCAAAGACTTTCGCGCCCAGTGCGGCCTCGGTCAGTCATACGACCGCGGCCGAAATGGTGGCGGACCTGATTGCCGATCACGAGGCGGCGGCGCGCCGCATGCGCGAGGCCGGCACCAAGGCCGACGAGAACGGCGACCTCGTCACCACCGACATGCTGACTGAGCGCCTCGATTTCCACGAAAAAGCGCTATGGATGCTGCGGGCTATCGTTGCAGCCTGATCCTTTCGGCACCTGGCATCGATGCGGCGGCGGCGCCGCATCGGAAAGAAATATTCGCGGCGTCCTTCGGCAGGTGGGCACCGTGCGCGCCGTCGGCGACGATGGTTTCGCCGCCATCGACTGCGAGCTCGTCGGTCTTGAATGCGATACGAACGCAAGTTCCTCCTTTGTGAAGGCGCGGAAATGGTCGAGCTGGCGCTACTGCATGTCTCCTTAAATCGACATCGATTCAAGGACGAAGACACGCAGCAAATCAAAATCCTACTGCGGCCTTTGCGCGTCTGACAAGACGCATGGCGCTGTAGGGACAGCCTTGAAAACACATGGTTTTCAGGAGCAGTTCCCGGGAACCCCAATGGACAGGCCGTCTTCGGCGCCCTATGTCTTGCACGCGATCCCGCCACAGGAGTTCCGTCATGTCACATCCTGCCTTCGCCCCCGACAATCTTGCCGTCATCACCGGCGCCGCCTCCGGCATCGGTCTGGCCGCCGCTCGCCACTTCGCCTCGCTCGGCTTGCGCGTCGTGCTCACCGACCTTGCCGGCGAGAAGCTGGACAAGGCAGCGGCCGAAGTCGCCGCCGCCGCGCCCGGTCGAGCGCAACAAATCGTGGCAATACCGACCGACGTGTCGCGGCTCGAAGACCTGGAAGCGCTCGAACGCGGCGTGCATCAGCGGTTCGGCGAGGTGCATGTGCTGATGAACAATGCCGGCATCCAGCCCGGCAGCACGATCCTCGGTCCATTGGCTGCCTGGGAAGCGACGCTTGGCGTCAACCTTTGGGGCGTCATCAACGGTTCTCGCGTTTTCGCGGCACGCATGATCGCGCACGGCAAACCGGCCGTCATCATCAACACCGGCTCGAAGCAAGGCATCACCACGCCGCCGGGCGACCCGGCCTACAATGTCTCGAAGGCAGGCGTGAAGGTCTTCACCGAAGCGCTCGAGCATGAGTTGCGCAACACTGCCGGAAGCCAGGTCCACGCGCATCTCCTCATCCCCGGCTTCGTCTATACCGGGCTGACGGCCCAGGGCCGCAGCGAAAAGCCGGCCGGCGCCTGGACGCCGGAGCAGACCGTCGACTTCATGATGGAAAGCCTGGCGCGCGGCGACTTCTACATTCTCTGCCCCGACAACGACGTCCCCCGCCCCACCGACGAGCGCCGTATTCTGTGGGCCGCCCGCGATATCGTCGAGAACCGGCCGCCGCTGTCGCGCTGGCATCCGGACCACGCGGATGCCTTCAAGGCATTCCTGGAAAAGAGCCGCGACTGATCTTCGCGCGTAAACGCAGCGTTCTCCGCAGCGCTTCTGGCGCCAACGCTCCGTCTCGTGTTTTGTGAGCACATACCAACGAGGGACCGACAATGACGAGCGGCATCCACCACATCACCCTGATCGCCCGCAAGGTCCAGGCAAACGTCGATTTCTATGTCGGCTTCCTGGGCTTGCGGCTCGTCAAGCGGACGGGCGGCTACGAGGATGCCAACCAGTTGCACCTCTTCTATGGCGACGCCGAGGGCTCACCCGGATCGCTCGTCACTTTCCTGATGTGGGAGGATGGCGGCCGCGGACGGGTCGGTCACAGCCAGCCAAGCGAAATCGCCTTCGCCATCCGGCCGGAGAGCATCGGCTTCTGGCTGACCCGCGCGCTGCAATTCAACATCGCCACCTCGGGGCCGTCGCAGGAGTTCGGCGAACCGGTGCTGCGGCTCAAGGATCCGGACGGCGTCATCGTCAAGCTCGTCGGCACTGAGGCGGTTTCCGCCACGGCGCCCTGGAGCACGCGCGACATCCCGGAGGAAGATGCGATCCGACGCCTGCGCGGCGCCACGATCCTCACCGAGAAGCCGGAAGAGTCCGTTCGCTTCCTGAAAACGCATTTCGGTTACAGCGAAACGGCCTCCAGCGACACGATCCGTCGCCTCACCTCCGCCTCCGGCGACGTCATCGACGTGCGCGACGCGACCGGCTTCTGGACGTCCGCGCCCGGAACCGGAACGATCGATCACATCGCCTTCCGCGCTCCCGATCGGGCAGCGGTGGAACGGGTGCGCGACGACCTGCAACGCGATGGCGCCGGCGCCATCAATGCGCATGACCGCAAATACTTCTATTCGCTCTATGTGCGCGAGCCGGGCGGCTCGCTCTACGAACTGGCAAGCGACGTGCCCGGCTTCACGGTCGACGAGCCCAAGGAAACGCTCGGCACCGAGCTTTTCGTCCCCGCGCATTTCAGCGCCGCGAGGGAAGAGATGCTGCTCGCCATGCCGCAATTCGCGCTCCCGGGAGAACCGCGGCTGACGGAGCGCGACCTGCCCTTCGTGCACCGCTTCTATCATCCTGACGTGCTGGATGACCGCACCTTCATGCTGCTTCACGGCAGCGGCGCCAACGAGACACAACTTCTCCACCTCGCCCACCAGGTCAACAGGCAAGCGACGCTCATCGGCATCCGCGGCCGGGCGAACGAAGAAGGCATGCCGCGCTGGTTCCGGCGCTATTCGCCGACGACCTTCGACCAGAAGGACGTGCGCGCGGAGGCCGACGCCTTCGCCGCCTTCGTCGAAGGGGCTGCGGACGGCTACCGGATCGACCTCGATAAGACCGTCTTCATCGGCTATTCCAATGGCGCCAACCTGCTGGTGGCACTGATGCTGTTACATCCGGGCCTCATCCGCAACGTCGTGCTGATGCGCTCGATGCTCGTCATCGACGACGTGCCGCCGCCGAATTTGACCGGCACGAAGGTGCTGTTGCTCACGGGCCAGCACGACAGCTATGGAGAATTCGCGCCCCGGCTGAAGGCGGAGCTGTCACGCACGGGTGCGGACCTGACGGCGGCCGAACTCGACATGGGGCATGAAATCGGCGCTCCGGATATTGCGGCCATTCAACAATGGCTGGAGGACAAGGGGCTCTGAGGGGTCTCCTTCAGCCCGCGGCCGCTCCTCTCTCCGTCATCCTCGGGTCAGGTGTTCAGTCCGTGGAGACAGGTGTTCGGGGAGATAGCTGACACATCAGAGGCTGGATTTGGTCTTGAGGCGATCGGTCCATGCCCTGACGAAAGGTGTTGCGATGAAGAGCGTCGAGAGTTCGCTTGTGTGGCGATGATGGAGGAAGCGAACCGGCCGGAGCTTTGCCGTCGCCCGCCGTTCGCCTCAATCCTTGCTCTGAGCCGCCGCAAAATCCGCGAAAGCCTTGACGAAGGCGGTGAGCCGATCGCGCGCGCCCTCATCTGTCAGCATCCCGTTCGCGTCGAAAAGCGTCTCCGCCCTGGGCAACATCAGCCGCTTGCCCGACCAGAGCTCGGCACCGAGCGTACGCATGACAGGCAGCCAGGCGTTTTGGCTGAGGATGGTGCCGAAATTGCCGGGCGACGCGCCGGCGAGCGCAAACGGCCGGTCGCGAAACACCTTGGCGATATCGGCAGAGGGCCGGCTCAGCCAGTCGATCGCGTTCTTGAACACGCCGGGGATGGAGTTATTGTATTCCGGCGTGAACAGGATGACGCCGTCGGCGGCCATCACCTTCTGCTTGAGCGCCGTCACGGCGTCGGGAATGCCGCTTTCCTTCTCGATATCACCGTCATAGAGCGGAATCCCGTGCAGGGTCGCGGCGTCGAAGTCGACGCCATCCGGCACGTTCTCCGCAGCCGCCCGCATCAGGCCGGTGTTGAACGACGCCTTGCGCAGGCTCCCGGATATGCCGAGGATTTTCGTCATGAGATTTGATCCTTCCTACTCTGCAGGGACCTTGCGGGTGCGCCTCGATACGTGAGGGCGGAATACGGGCTGAAATCCGCACATGTTTTTCCTCCTCGCGCTCAGACGCATAACGCAACAGCCGCCATGATGGGTCCGCTCGAAGAAGATGTCCAACAGGGTCAGAGGGATAGACAAAAATAAGCCGGGGAAGAATCCCCGGCTTGTCGATCGAGCCCAATTGTTAGACCAGCGGCTTCAACCGCGCTTCGATCTGGGCCCGCTTCGGCTCCAGGAACGGCGGCAGCGACAGGCTTTCACCCAGCGTTTCCATCGGTTCATCAACCGCGAAACCGGGCCCGTCTGTCGCGATCTCGAAGAGAACGCCATTCGGCTCGCGGAAATAGAGCGAGCGGAAGTAGTAGCGTTCGACTTCGCCACTCGACGGCAGGCGGAAACCGTTGAGCCGCTCCGTCCATTCCGTCAGTGCCGCGTTGTCGGGCGCCCGGAAGGCGACGTGGTGCACGGCACCGGCGCCCTGCCGGGTAATCGGCAGGCCCGGCTGGACCGCAACGTGCAGTTCCGCCGCGGGACCGCCCTCGCCCATCGTGAAGACATGGACCTGTCCCTGACCATCCGGTGATGGATAGGTGCGGGCCTCGTTCATGTTCATCACATGGGTCAGGACCAACTGGGTGTTGGTGATATCGGGCACGCTGATGGTGATCGGCCCGAGGCCCTTGATCTGGTGCTCGGCCGGAACCGGGCTCCTTTCCCACGGATGCGAGGGCTCAAGCCCACCGTCGTCGACCAGCCGGAAGCGCTGGCCTTCGCTGTCTTCGAAGTCGAGCGAGACGCGCCCATCGATTTCCGCGATCTCACCGGCCGTGACCTTGAGGTCGTCGAAGCGACGCTTCCTTGACCAGCCGCAGCCCGAGCGTCTCGGTGTAGAAACGCAGGTTCTCCGGGGCGTTGGCGGTGATCGCCGTCAGGTGATGGATCCCGGTCAGTTGCAAGCTCATGATTGCCTCCAATGCGTGGCATTACTCTTGAGCACAATATGGGATGTCGTATCGTTTCCGACAGTGGATCAATAAAGAACGGAACGTTCCCGCGAAGTGAACAATCGCCAGGCGACTTTGTTCCTGAACCTGCAGCGATCTAGATGTGGCCGCGGCCAGGGCCGCACGGCCGACCGGCGCAGATTTCAGCGCCGGTTCAGATCGCCGAGATAGGTGTTCTCGAGGCGGGAGATCGCATAGGCTTGGGGGTCGATATCTGCGATCAGCAAGGTCTCGTGACCGGCATCGGCCTTGGCGAGAAGCTGGCCGTCGGGAGCGGCGATGCGCGACAGCCCGGCGAACGAGAACAGCGGATCCGAACCGTGATGGTTTATATAGGCGACGAAAACCTGGTTCTCGAAGGCCCGCGTCTGGATCATGTGCTCGGCGATGAAGGAACCGGACCAGCCGGCCGGTAGCGCCGTCGGCACCAGCACGGCCTCGGCACCGGCCAGCGCCAACCGCCGGACGTTCTCCGGAAACTCGACGTCGTAGCAGATCAGCATGCCGCAGGTGACGCCGCGATGCAGGAACAGCCTGGTCTCGGGTGCGGGCGCCTTGAAGATCGAGCGCTCGTAATCGCCATAGAGGTGAGACTTGCGGTAGACGACCGGCGCCGCATCGCCATCGACATAGACGGCGCTGTTATAGACATCGCCGCCGTCCCGCTCGGCGAAACCCGCAATCAGCGCGATGCCGGCCTCAGACGAGATCGCCTTGAGACGCGCCACGATCGCACCATCCGGCGCTTCGGCGACCGTCGCCAGTGCATCACCGGCGCCGTAGCCGGTGATGCCGAGTTCGGGCGTCAGCAACAGCGTTGCCCCTTGGGTCGCGGCTTCAGCCGCGGCGCGCGCGATGCGATCGAGATTGGCGGCGACGTCTCCCGGCGCCGATTGCATCTGAAGGGCGGCGAGCTTCATCATTTTCCGTCCGTTGACATGGCGCCAAGCAGCTTCGGCAGGTCGCCGAAGCGGGCGACGAGGCCGAAGATCACCGCCGCTGTCGTGACGAAGAGAACCGTCACAGACGCCATGGTCGGTGTGTAGCCGTAGCGAAGCGCATTGAAGATCTTGATCGGCAGCGTTTCCACGGTGAAGCCGACCGTCATGTAGGCAACGATATATTCGTTGAGCGAGAGCACGAAGGCGAAGGCATAACCGGAAACGATGTAAGGCAGGATCAGCGGCAGCACGACGGTGCGGAAGATGGTGCGCTCGTCGGCGCCCATGGTCGAGGCTGCCTCAACGAGGGAACGGTCGATCGACGTGAAGCCAAGCGAGAGCGTCACCAGCGGCAGCGTCACGAAAAAGATCGCGTGGCTGACCACCGCCGTCCAGGGCTGGCCATAGAAGCCGACCGTCGCCCAGAAGGTGAGCATGCCGAGCGCGGTGATGACCGGCGGCAGCGTGAAGGGTGCGACGCCGAGAAGCTGGAAGATGTTTGCCCAGGGCGCGATACGCCGCCACAGGAACCAGGAGAGCGGCAGCGCGATCGCAACGGCAAGTGCTGCCGAGAGCACGGCCAGCGTCACCGACGCAAAGAGGGCGTTGCGCCATTCCGGATTGAGGAAGATCTCGCCATACCAGGAGAGTGAAAAGCCCTGCGGCGGAAACGCGAGCGTCTGCTTCTGGTTGACCGAGACGCCGGCAACGACGATCAGCGGCAATGACAGGAACAGGCCGATCAGGAAGAAATAGGCCTTGCGGAAGATCGAGGTCATGCCGCTTCTCCCTTGCGTCCGGCGATCACGGTGAGCGCCACGAGGCCCAAGGTCACGAGCACGAGGAACACGGCCATGGCCGCGGCGAACGGCATGTTCGACTGGTAGATCGCCTGGTCGGTAATCAACACCGACAGCGTCCAGTGCTGCGGTCGACCGAGAAGCTGCGGCAACAGATAGGAGCCGAGCGCGAAGATGAAGACCATGATCAAGGTGGCGGTGATGGTGTTGCGAAGCGCCGGCACGACCACGGTGAAAAACGCCTTCAGCGGCGAGGCGCCGAGCGTGCGGGCCGCTTCCGTCAAGGTCGGATCGAGACGGACAAGCGCCGGGAAGAGCACCAGCACCGTATAGGGGAAGGCCTGATAGACCATGCCGGTCAAAACGGCCCCAAAACTCGGCGTCAGGGCCTTGGCTTCCGCCATGATGCCGAGTGCGACGAGGATGTTGGTGATGCCGGCGGTGCGCGAAAACAGCGTCGACCAGGCAAAGCCGATGATGACTTCCGAGAGCGACAAGATCGAGAGCAGTGCCACCAGCCAGACCACCTGCACCTTCCGCGCCATGCGCGTCAGCATGTAGGTGAAGGGCAAGGCAAGCACGACGCAGCAGATCGCAACGGTGATCGCGAGCATCAGCGAGAAGCCGAGCACCCCGCCGAAGAAGGCCGAGAGGAAGCGGGCGTAGTTGTCGAAGACGAAGGCCGGCGTATAGAAGCCGCCCTGCTGGCGCTGGAAGAAGCTGACGGCGATCATCGTGCCGAAGGGCACGACGAAGAAGATGATGAGCATCCCCGCCGGAAAGAGAAGCGGCGCGTGATCGCCAAGGGTCTGGGGCGGTTCGCGTCTCATTTCTTCAGCACCACGCAGACGTCAGGGGTGAGCGCGATGCCGACTTCTTGGCCGACGGTGACCTCCGGCCGCTCGCGCGGCGTGGAGACGGCGACGATCTGGCGGCCGGCAATGTCGACGAAGGTCTCGATCGTGCCGCCGAGATCGCGCACGAAAGTGACCTTGCCGGTGAGCGCACCGGCGCCGGGCGCGGTCAGATGCACGTCTTCCGGGCGCACCGAAAGCGTGCCCTTGCTGGCCCCTGCCGGCAGGACGAGGCCGGGCACCACGTGGCCGAGCACTTCGGCGCGGCCAGCGCTGTCGGCCTGGACGTCGAGCAGGTTCGTCTGGCCGATAAAGTCGGCGACGAAACTGTCGGCCGGTCGGCGATAGATCTCGATCGGCGACGCGGCCTGGCGAATCTCGCCGCCGTTCATGACGACGACGGTGTCGGCCATGGTCATTGCTTCGCGCTGGTCGTGGGTGACGACGATGGTGGTGATGCCGAGCTTCTGCTGAAGCTGGCGCAGTTCCACCTGCATCGCCTCACGCAGCTTCGCATCGAGCGCCGAAAGCGGCTCGTCGAGCAGGAAGAGTTTTGGCGAGATCGAAAGCGCCCGCGCAATCGCCACGCGCTGACGCTGGCCGCCGGAGAGCTTGGCGACGGGACGGTCGGCGTAGCCGGAGAGATGGATCATCGACAGAAGCTCGTCGACGCGCTTTTTCTGTTCTTCCTTGGCTTTCCCGCGGATGCGCAAGGGATAGGCGATGTTCTCGCCGACGGTCAGATGCGGAAATAGCGCCAGCGACTGGAAGACCATGCCGAGATTGCGCTTATGCGTCGGGACGCGAGTGATGTCCTCGCCGTCGAGCCGGATCGCGCCGTCCGTCGGCAGGTCGAGGCCGGCGATCATCCGGAGCAGCGTGGTCTTGCCGCAGCCGGAAGGTCCGAGCATGCAGACGAAGGTGCCGTGCGGCACAGTCAGGTCGACATTGTTGACGGCCCTGAAGGCTCCGAATTCCTTGACGACGTTTTGAAGGGCAAGTCCGGACATTGTTTCTCCGCGAGGATGGTCCCCTCCTCCTCATGGGAGGGGTTGAGGCGGGAAGCGGCCGGCAGCCCCTCCCCGTCGTTGGGTTCACTCCTTCCCTGAAGATCAAGGAAGGGTGTCGGTCAAGCTCAGCCGACGATCAGTTCGGTCCACTTCTGGTTCAGCCAATCCGACTTCGTCTGGTAGAGATCGTAGCGCGGAATGATCGGCTCGATGTCGGACGAAACGGCTGCGAATTCCTTGTCGGTCAGATCCGTAACCTCGCGCTTGACGGTCGGCGACGTGCCGACCTTACGCGACAGCGTCGCCTGGATCGAGGGCTGGCACATGTAGTCGATGAAGATATGGGCCTCTTCCGACTTCTGCGAGGCGCGCGACAGCGCCCAGCAACCGGAATCCTGGATGCCGCCTTCCTTCGGGAAGGTCGAACGAACAGGATGGCCGTCGGCGGCGGCAAGGCCGGTCACATCGTGATAATATTGGCCCATCGGGATTTCGCCCGACTTCAGCGACTGCTCGAACTGCGCCTCGTCGCGGTACCACAGGCGGACGTTCGGCTTGACTTCGGCAAGCTTCTCGAACGCCTTCAACAGACCCTCTTCCGTGTCGAGCGCGTTGGTGCCGCCCATGAAGGTCTTGGCCGTCACTTCGAGCAGGAACGAGTTGGAAACGAGGGCCAGCAGGCCGAGCTTGTCGGCGTTTGCCGGATCCCAGAAGGCGGACCAGGAGGTCGGTGCTTCCTTGTAGACGTCGGTGTTGGTCACCAGCGTGATGTACCAGGAAACTGCTCCAATGCCGGCGATGCGGCCATCGGGGTACTTGTTGACGAAACGATCGAGCAGGTTCGATGCGTTCTTGATCTTCGCCGTGTCGATCGGCGTCCAGAGGTCCGTCGCCTGGCCTTTCAGCATCGCGACCTGCGACATCATCGAGACGTCGGCCGGTGCCTGACCGGCGCGAGCGGCCTGTTCGAGCTGGACGAGCCAGGCTTCGCCGGTCGGTTCGGCGATCGATTCGATCGCAATGCCGGTCGCCTTGGTGAATTCCGGGAAGATGTTCTTGTCGAAGGAATCCTTGAAGTAGCCGCCATAGACGCCGACCTTCAGCGACTTGTCCTGCGCCCTGAGGATCGACGGCATCGCCAGCATGGAGGCGCCGGCAAGACCGGCGCCTAGCAGCGTCCGCCGCTTGATGGAAGTGGTGATCATCATCAGTCTCCTTTGTTTCGGCGGTGATCCGCCTTGTTCCCTGTTCTGTTTGATTTCTTGCATATTTTCAGTCTCAGTGCGCGGGTGTTTTGCGTTCCAGCATCCGTGCATATTGCGTCAGCGGATAACACAGCACGAAGAAGATGACCGCGACCAGCCCATAGACCGTGAAAGGTTCGAAGGTCGCATTATTGATCGCATTGGCGGTTCTGAGAAGCTCTTCGAAGCCGATGATCGAGGTGAGCGCCGTGCTCTTGATCAGTTGCACGAGGAACCCGACCGCCGCTGGCCGGGTGATGGCGAAGGCCTGCGGCAGGATGACGAGGCGCAGTTCCTGAAACCGGTGCAGACCGAGGCTCGCGCCCGCATCCCATTGGCCGCGCGGCAGTGCCTCCACGCCGCCCCGCCAGATCTCGGCGAGGTAGGCGCTGGCATAGAAAGTGAGCCCGAGTGCCGCCGCCGTCCAGGGTTCGATGCGGAAGCCGAGCATCGGCAGGCCGAAGAACATCAGGAAGAGCTGCATCAAAAGCGGCGTGCCCTGGAAGAGCGCGATGTAGCCGGAGCCGAAACGGCGCAGCCACGGGCGTTCGGCGATGCGGGCCGCCAGGATGGCGAGTCCCACCGCCGCTCCGCCGGCGAAGGCGACGATCGACAAAAGCACCGTCCAGCGTGTGGCGAAGATCAGGTTGCGCAGGATGTCCCAGAAGGTGAATTCGATCATGACACGCCGGCTCCGAGTACTCGCCGACCACCGGCAACGAAGAGCCGTCGCATCGCCATCGACAGGCCAAGATAGATCAGCGTGACGACGAAATAGGTCTCGAAGGACCGGAAGGTGCGCGCCTGCAGAAGATCCGCCTCGTGCGCAAGCTCCCGCACCGCGATCTGCGAGACGACGGCCGATTCCAGCATCATGATGATGACCTGGCTGGTGAGCGCCGGAAAGATCACCTTCAGCGCCTGCGGCAGGATGATCTTGACGAAGACCTGGCGGGGTTTGAGCCCGAGCGCGAAGGCCGCCTCGCTCTGCCCCTTCGGCACCGCGTCGAGCCCGGCGCCGACGATCTCCGTCGTGTAGGCGGCCATGTTGAGCGTCATCGCCAGGATCGCCGCAAGGATCGGATCGAGCCGGATGCCGAGGCTCGGCAGGCCGAAAAAGATGAAGAACAATTGCACCAGGAACGGCGTGTTCCTGACGACCTCGACATAAACGGCCACTGCCTTGCGCAGCATACCGTAGCGGCTGCGGCGGGCGGCGGCAAAGAGAATGCTGATCAGGATGCCGAGCACCGTCGTGCAGGCAATCAGGAACACGGTCATGGCCGCGCCATGGGCGATCGCACCCGCGGCGTCCTTGAGCCAACCGAAGCTGAGGCCGTAACCCATCGTCGCAACCTTCCTCAAGAGAGAAGCGGAGAGCGTCGCTCCCCGCCTCCGTCAAGCTCTGTTAGTCCTTGAGGTTCTCGGGGTTGAGCGGCGTCTTCAGCCAGGCCTCGGAGCTCGCGTTCAGCTTGCCGTCGGCGAGCATCTTGGCGACCGTGTCGTTGACCGCCTTCTTCAGGCCCTCTTCGTTCTTGTTGAGGCCGATATGCGACGGCGAGGTCAAGAGCTGGAACTTCTGCTCCGGCTTCAGCGCCTCCTGGCGGGCCAGCACCTGGGCGCCGACGTCGTTGCCGACGACCATCAGCTGCGTCTGGCCGGAGATAAAGGCCTGGATCACCGCATTGTAGTTGTCGAAACGCTGGATATCGGCATTGGTGGGCGCCGCCTCGGTGAGCGAGGTATCCTCCAGCGTGCCACGGTTGACGGCGATGGTCTTCTCCGCAAGGTCTTCCTTGCCGGCGACCTTCAGTTCCGCCGGGCCGATGACGGCGATGTAGTACGGTGCATAGGCAGCCGCGAAGTCGATCACCTCGGCGCGCTCCTTGGAGAAGCCGACGCTCATCAGGATATCGACGCGCTTGTCGTTGAGATAGGGAATGCGGTTCTGGCCGGTGACGCTGACCAGGTTCAGTTTGACACCGAGATCGTCGGCAATCCGCTGGGCGACGTCGACGTCGTAGCCCTTGATGCTCATGTCGGCGCTGGCCGAGGAGAAGGGCGGGAAGTCGGAGAAGATGCCGACATTGATCTGGCCGGCGGACTTGATGTCGGCGAGCGCATCGGCCTTGGCGATGCCGGCGGCGGCACCCAGCATCAGGGCGGCGGCCAATACTGTCTTTAGTTTTGTCTGGATCGTCATGGTTATTCCCCTACCCGGAAGCTTTGTGATTGTGACGTCTGGTGGTCGGCTGCCGTTTCCGGTCCGGCAGCCGACGAAGATTTGCCAGGCCTCAGGCGGACTTGCCCGTGATCGCCGGGCTGAAGACCATGAGGCTGAGGATTTCGAAGAGCACCTGGGCGCCAGCATGGGCCGTGTTGGTGGTCGAGTCATACTGCGGCGCCACTTCGACGACGTCGCCGCCGACGAGGTTGATGCCCTTGAGGCCACGGATCAGCTCCAGCACTTCGCGGGTTGTAAGGCCGCCCACTTCCGGCGTGCCGGTGCCCGGCGCGAAGGACGGATCGAGGCTGTCGATATCGAAGGAGAGATAGGTCGGGCCATCGCCGACGATCTTCTTCGCCTTTTCGATGATCGCGGGAATGCCGAGGCCGGTCACATCTTCGGCGTGGATGACGGTCATGCCGGACTCGTAGGAGAACTCCCAGAGATATTCGGCCGAGCCGCGGATGCCGATCTGGACCACGCGGGTCGGGTCGAGCACGCCGTCGAGCACGGCATTGCGGAACGGGCCGCCGTGGTGGAACTTGGTCAGGTCGTAGGCGCCGCCTGTGTCGCAGTGCGCATCGATGTGGATCATGCCGACCGGACGCGTCTTGCCGACCGCCTTCAGGATCGGATGCGTGATCGAATGGTCACCGCCGACCGAGAGCGGCAGCACGCCGGCATCGACGATCTGGTTGATGCGCTTCTCGATATCCTCATGGCTGAGCTCCAGCCGGTAGCGGCTCTGGAACGGCACGTCGCCGATATCGGCAACACGGAGTTCCTGCACCGGGGTGCAGCCGAGCACGTGGTTGTAAGGGCCGATACGCTCGATTGCACGCAGCGCCCGCGGTCCGAAACGCGAGCCCGGGCGGTTGGTGACGCCGAGATCCATGGGGATGCCGACGATCGCGACCTGCAGATTGCCGAAATCCGGGTTTTCCGCATCGACAGGCATGTGCGGCGCGGTCAGGAAGGTCGGGATGCCGGAATAGGGCGCAAGGCGCGTGCCGCTCTTGTTGAAGATCTTGTCGGCAACCTTGCGGAAGGTCGGGTCGAACAGTTCGCCGCCATGGCTTTCGCCGTATTTCGCCTTCAGTTCGGCAAGCTTGTTGTCGTCCCAGGCCATTGGTGCAGTCCTCCGTCATCCATAGCCCGGGCATGCGCTGAAAAGCGCCACAGATATCTCACTGCGGATGAAGCCGGTTCGTCCGGCGCGATCATGTTCCCCAGGCTTTTTCGCCTTTGTTGACGAATATTAGGCGGCAATTCCTCTGGAAAATCAATTGACATTGTTATAGCGTTTCGTGTGAGAAAAATTCACATAACGAAACCTCGCCGGAACCCGCCGCTTTGTCCAGCCGCCTGCCACCGCTCAACCCCTTGCGCGCCTTCGAAGCGACGGCGCGGCGGGGTTCCGTGTCGGCGGCCGCACGCGAACTGAACGTCACCCACGGCGCGATCAGCCACCAGATCCGCGCGCTGGAACTCTCGGTGAAGGCAGCCCTTTTCGAGCGCGGCGGCAAGCGGCTGAAGCTCACGCCACAGGGCGCATTGCTGCTGCCGGCCGTGACCCATGCCTTCGCCGAGATCGCCGCGGCGACCGCAGCAATGACGCGGCCGACGACGAGCGGCGAACTCCGGATAACCTGCGTCCCCGCACTCCTTTCCTTCTGGCTGATCCCGCGGCTGCACCTCTTCACCGAGCAGTATCCGGATGTGCGCCTGACGCTGATCGCCTCCAACGACGAAGCCTATCTGCATTCGCCCGATGTCGACGTCTGCGTGATCTACGGCGACGGCAATTGGTCGGGCGCCTGGGCCAAGCTCTGGAGCCGGCTGGAACTTTTCCCGGTCGTCAGCCCGACGCTCCTCAACATGCGGCCACTGCGTTCGGTGCGGGACCTGCGCGATCACGTGATGCTGCATGGCGACGACGGTCGCGAGTGGAACACCTGGCTCGCTGCGGCCGACGCCAGCGACCTGCAACGCGGCCAGCAGCATTTCATGAGCGACGCGCGGCTTTCGACCGAGGCGGCGCTGCACAACCAGGGCGTGGCGCTCGGCGATACGATCACCGCCGGCAGCCTGATCGCCCGCGGCGAACTGATCGCCCCCTTCGACCTGACCGTGCCTGCCAACGACGCCTTTTTCGTCGCCTGCCGCAACGAAGTGCTGGCAGCCCCGATCGTGCGCATCTTCATCGACTGGATGTTCGCGGCGCTCGAAAACGACCCGATGCCCGAACTCCAGACCTCGGCGCGCACGATTATTCGCAGCCGCACCTCGAAATCCGAGCCGACAGATCGTAAATCGAGGACCGACGGCTTTCAGCCGGTCTCGGCGCCGAGCCGTGCCCGCCGCCCCGATCGCCCACAGAAACGTAAAGCCAAGACCTAAAGCGGGATGAGGAAAAGTGTATACGGTTTTCCGCATCCCGCTTGAATCTATCTAACGCAGGAACACCCGCCATGCCGCATTTCAACCCGCTCGTCGAAAAGCTCTCGCCGCCGCCCGTGCCCTCCGTGCTGGCCTGGGCGAAATCCTACGACGGCTCCCGTGGCCCATTGATCGACCTGTCGCAGGCGGTGCCCGGCTATCCTGCCCATCCGGACATGCTGGCCTGGCTCGGCGAGGCCGCCGCCTCCACCGCCTATACCGGCTACGGCGCGATCGAGGGCGAAGCGGTCCTGCGTGACGCCTATGCCGCCCATGTCGCCGGGCTTTACGGCGCAGCGGTCACGGCCGACAACATCCACATCACCTCGGGCTGCAACCAGGCGTTCATCTGCGCGGCGATGGCGATCGCCGGCGCGGGCGATACGGTCCTGATGACCAACCCCTATTACTTCAACCAGGAAACGACGCTGGCGATGCTCGGCATCAACGTCGAACTCGTGCCCTGCGACGCCGGCGCCGGCTTCCTGCCCGAGGTCGACGCGATTGCCGCAGCGCTTCGCCCCGGCATCCGAGCGCTCGCACTCGTTTCGCCCAACAACCCGACCGGCGCCGTCTATCCGCCGGAACTGCTTAACCGTATCCACGCGGCCTGCCGCGCCAAGGGCGTCTGGCTGATCCTCGACGAGACCTATCGTGACTTCCTGCCGGATGCCTCTGCCGCGCCGCATGGCCTGCTTGCGGGCGAAGCCTGGCAGGAGAGCTTCATCGGCCTCTACAGCTTCTCCAAGTCCTTCTGCATCCCAGGCCATCGCCTGGGCGCGATTACCGCCGGTCCGGCCGTCATCGAACAGGTGGCGAAGATCATGGACAACTTGCAGATCTGCGCGCCGCGCTCCGCCCAGGCCGCCGTTGCCAAGGCGCTTCCCGCGCTTGCCGACTGGCGCCAGGGCAACCGCGCCGAGATCGCCGCGCGCGCCGACGCGTTGAGGGACGTGATGAGCCGCCTGCCGAAGTGGAAGCTGCAGGCGGTCGGCGCCTATTTCGCCTATGTCCGCCACCCCTTCCCGGACATCGATTCCCAGTTCATCGCGGAGAAGCTCGCCAAGCTCGCCGGCGTCGTCTGCCTGCCGGGCGATTATTTCGGCGAAGGCCAGGAGAACTACCTGCGCTTCGCCTTCGCCAATGCGGATGCCGAAACGATCCGCAAGCTCGAAGAGCGGCTGGCGAACTTCACGCCGCCGGGCCTTTAAGACTTTGAAGTAACGCAATTCCGGACGGAAAACCGTTTCACATCTTTCCTGGAATTGCTCTGAAGAAAGCGCGCGGCGTTATCCGCGCCGCGCGATCAGGATGCCGAGAAGAACGATCGCCCCGCCGATCGCCTGCATCAGCCCGACCGGCTCGGCAAGCAGGACCCAGGCCAGGATCGCCGCCACGACCGGCTGCAAGAGCAGGGTCAGCGAAGAAAAGGCAGGCGGCAAATAGGCGAGCGCATAGGTGATCGCGACTTGCCCGCCGGCATGGCTGACGAAGGCGAGACCGAACAGCATCGCCCAGCCGAAGGCGGTCGGCGGCAAGAGCGACGGCTCGAAGAGCACCGCCATCGGCAGCATGCAGATCGCCGCCGAGGCCGTGCTCCAGATCATGATGCGCACGGTGCTGAACAGGCTGCGCAGCCGCCCGATCGCCAGGATGTAGCCGGCATAGAACATCGCCGCGACGACGGCGATGCCGTCACCCAGCAGATTGCCGTCGCCGAGCGCCATCGGTCCGCCCTTGAGGATCACCACGCCCGCGACCGCCGTTACGAGGCCGATCGCGAAAATGGCGCTGATCCGCGCGCGGAACAGAAGCCAGCTCGCAAGCGTCACGAAAACAGGCGCGAGATTGGCGAGAAGCGTGGCGTTGGCGACGGATGTCTTGGTCAGCGCATAGTGCCAGGCACCGAGATCGATCGCGAGAAATACGCCGGGCAGGATCAAGAGCGCATATTCCGACAGCTTTTCCGGACGCCGCCCTCCGGCGCCCTCCTCGCGAAACCAGATCCAGGCGAGAAGTGGAATCAGGGCCAGCGCCACGCGCCAGAAGGCGGTCGCCATCGGCCCCACCTCCGACAGCCGCACGAAGATCGGCGAGCCACCGATCGCAGCGCCGCCGATGAGAAGGGCCGCCATGGCGACGCGATTTTGGGCCGAGGAATGATGTGCGTGGGTCACGGGAGGCATCCGGAAAGGAGCGGTCGTCTGAGGTGGGTAGCAGACGAGCTATCAGATGGCGGCTTGCGGTGACAGTCCTTGTGCGCCGAAGCCTGAAAGAAAAACGGCCGCCGCGGGTTGCGACGGCCGTCTTTCAAGGGGCGTTATGCCTTGCTCAGGCGGCGTCGGGAACATGGATGGTCTTCACTTCGAGGAAGTCCTCGAGGCCGAAGATACCGCCTTCGCGGCCATTGCCCGACTGCTTGTAACCACCGAACGGGCTGCCGTAGCGATGCGGTCCGCCATTGATATGCACCATGCCGGCGCGCAGGCGCGCGGCGACGCGCTCGGCCCTTTTCGGATCGCCCGTCTGTACATAGGCCGCGAGGCCGTAGTTGGTGTCGTTGGCGATCGCGATCGCTTCTTCCTCGGTGTCGAAGGGAATGATCGCAAGCACCGGTCCGAACACTTCTTCGCGGGCGATGCGCATGTCGTTGTTGACGTCGGCAAAGATCGTCGGCTTGACGAAGTAGCCGGTCTCGAAGCCTTCGGGCTTGCCGGCACCGCCGACGAGAAGACGCGCGCCTTCGGCAATACCCGCCTCGATCAGCGCCTGCACCCGGCCGAACTGGATATGGCTGACGAGCGGGCCGATATGGCTGCCTTCCTGCGTCGGGTCACCCACCTTCGCCTCGCGGCCGACGCGCTTGGCGATCTCGACCGCCTGGTCGTAGACGCTGCGCTCGACCAGCATACGGGTCGGCGCATCGCAGGACTGGCCGGAATTGTTGAAGCATTCCAGCACGCTGCCGGTGACGCGGTCTTCGAGATCGGCGTCGGCAAAGACGATGTTCGGCGACTTGCCGCCAAGCTCGAGCGTCACACGCTTGACGGTCTCGGCCGCATCCTTGCTGACGGCGATGCCGGCGCGGGTCGAGCCGGTGAACGACATCATGTCGATGTCGCGGTGCTTCGAGAGCGCGGCGCCGGCATGGATACCGTCGCCATTGACGAGGTTGAAGACGCCGGCCGGGAAGCCTGCTTCATGCACCATCTCGGCATAGAGCATCGCGTTCAGCGGCGTGAACTCGCTCGGCTTCAAAACGCAGGTCGAACCGGTCGCCAGCGCCGGCACCACCTTCAGCGCGATCTGGTTGATCGGCCAGTTCCAAGGCGTGATCAGGCCGCAGACACCGATCGGCTCGCGCAGGATCACGTCGCCGTTCGGCAGCCGGTCGCGGGTCTTCAGACGCTTCAGCGCGTCGATGAAGCCCTGGAGATGGCCGACGCCGACATCGGCCTGCTGTTCGCGCGTCATGGTCTTCGGCGCACCGAGTTCCATGGTGATCGTGTCGACCATCTCGTCATAGCGGCGCTTGTAGACGGCGAGCAGTTTTTCGAGCAGCGCCAGCCGCTCTTCGACGCTTGTTTGGCTATAGGTTGCAAAGGCCTTCTTGGCGGCGGCAACGGCGCGGTCGATATCCTCGGCCGTGCCCATCGAGATCACGGCAACGGGCTTTTCGGTCGCCGGGTTCAAGACCTCCAGATCGTTGGCAACGACCGGATCCACCCAGGCGCCGTTGATGTAGAACTTGCATTTGTCGAGCATTCGCTCCTCCTTCCCGTCAGTTTGTCTTTTGTTTTTCACTTGAGCATCCCGCTCGCGAGCGGAGAAGATGCTCTGGAATCTAACAACCGGGGCGGCCTTTGTTCATTTGAACGCACGGCGCTCCAGCCAGTCCCGGATCAGCATTCTATAGCGTTCGCCGGAAAAGCTCGGAAAATGTCCGCCATGAACGATACGCGCGGGGATCGCGAGCAGCCGTTCCATCGACGCCAGGTAGTCGTCGGCGTTGGAATGATAGGTATCCTCGATCAGCGGGCCGTCGTAGAGGATGTCGCCCGAGAAGAGCACGCCGGTTTTCGCCTCGAAGAGCGCAATGCCACCGGGCGAATGGCCGGGCGTGTGGATCACCTCGAAGACCCGATCGCCGAGATCGATATGGTCGCCGTCTTCCAAGAACCGCGTCGCCGGCGCCGCCTTCACCGCATAGGTGGTGGAGGCATAGGGCTCGGGCGGCAGCGCGTCGAAGATCTCGTCGGCCACATAGGGATCGGCGAGCGTGTTCTTGCGGGTCGGATGGGCGAGAAGATCCGCCTCGGCAGCGTGCACGCAGCGGCAGTCGAATTCGTGATGGCAGCCGATGTGATCGAAATGGGTGTGACTGGCGACGGCGGTCAGAGCACGCTCGGTGACGAGCGGCACCCATTCTCTGAGCGACACGACGCCCATGCCGCTGTCGACGAGCATGTCCCGGTCGCGGCCACGCACATGCCAGATGTTGCAGCGATAGAATTCCTGGATGTAGGGCTCGTCAATGGCGGTGACGTCGTCGTCGAGCCGTCTCACCCGATACCAGTCCTGATGGGCAATTCTCCGCATCGCGCTACGCATGTCCTGTGGCAGGCAAGGCTACGACGTCGGCGGCGCGCACCGCAAGCGGCACAATTTCGCCCTCGCGCACGCTTGCCGATTGCGGCAGATGAGCGACCAGGGCTCCGGTATCCGTGGCGCACGGCTGCAGATGGCAGCGATAATGCGTGCCGAAAAAGGCGCTGCCCGCAACGCGGGCTTCGCCGAGCGTCACGGTCGGCCCTTCCGCCCGATCGTCGGCGCGGAAATGTTCCGGCCGAATTGTGAGCGTAATGCGGTCGCCGGCCTTCGGCGCGGATGCGGTGAAATTATCAGCCGGAAGCGCCAGGTTGCCGAGCGCGGTTTCGACCCGGGCGGAACTCGCATCCGCCGCCGCGACGCGCCCCGAAACGAAATTGACCTCGCCCATGAAGCCCGCCGAAAACAGCGAGCGCGGGCGCATGTAGATCTGCGACGGCGGGCCGAAATCCTCGATCCGCCCCTGGTTCATCACCACGATGCGGTCGGCAATCGCCATCGCCTCCTCCTGATCATGGGTTACATGCACGAAGGTGGTGCCGACGCGCTTTTGGATCGCCTTCAACTCGTCCTGCATCTGGCGGCGAAGTTTCAGGTCCAGCGCGCCGAGCGGCTCGTCGAGCAAAAGTACGCCCGGGTCGACAGCGAGCGCGCGGGCAAGCGCCACGCGCTGGCGTTGACCGCCGGAAAGCTCGTGCGGCCTCTTGCCGGCGGACGCCTTCAGCCCGACGAGATCGAGAAAGCCGAGCGCCTTTTCGTCACGCTCGGCCCTGGCAAGGCCACGCATCCTGAGCCCGAAGCCGACGTTGTCGGCGAGGCGCATATGCGGAAACAGCGCATAGTCCTGGAACATCGTCGTCGTCGGACGCTTCGACGGAACGACGTAGGTCATGTCCTGTCCGCCGATCGTCACGCGACCGGAAGTCGGCGACAGGAAGCCTCCGAGGATCGAGAGCAGTGTGGTCTTGCCACAGCCGGAAGGCCCGAGCAGCACGATGAACTCACCGGCGCGGATATCGAGCGAGACCGCGTCAAGGGCCGTGAAGGCACCGAAGACCTTGCTGACGTTGTCGATCGAGACGGGAGCGGTCATTGTTTTTTCGTCCTTCCGAACAGGGAAAGCTCGAGGATGAGCAGCACGGCCACCGAGGCGAGAAATACCAGCGAGCCGATGGCATTGGTCTTGGGGTTGAGGCCGGAACGCAGCATGCTCCAGATCTCGACGGGCAGCGTCACGTCGAAGCGCGACAGCAGGAAGGCGATGATGAATTCGTCCCAGCTGAAGGTGACGGAGAGGAAGAATGCAGCAAGGATCGACGGCATCAGCATCGGCGCCGTTACCAGCGCCATCACCTGGAAATCGCTGGCGCCGAGGTCGCGCGCCGCCCGCTCGATGTTGATGTGATGGTCGCCCATCGAGGCGTAGATGATGGCAAAGCAGAGCGGCAGGTTGATCACCACGTGACCGATGCCGACCGTCATCAGTGACAGCGGGATATGCAGCGCATTCATGAGCGACAGCAGGCCGAGCGCGATGATCAGGTAGCTCACCGTCATCGGCGCGATCAGCAGCCCCCGTTGCAGGGCCGAGCCCGGCAGCTTGTAGCGCGCCAGCGCATAGGCGGCGAGAAACCCGAGCAGCACCGAGATGACGGAGGAGACGAGCGCCACGGCAAGCGAATTGCCGAGCGCCGCCATCAGCTTGCGGTCGGCGAAAACCGCCCCGTACCACTGCAGCGAAAAGCCGTTGAACGGCGGCACCGGCAGGCGGCCATCCTGGAAGGAGAAGAGCACCAGTACAGCGACAGGCAGGAATATGAAGGCATAGACGAGGACGAGATAGGTCCAGGACAGGGCACTTGCGAAGATCTGGCGCACCATCGTCAGGCCCTCTCGATCTTCAGCCAGCGGGCGCAGGCGAGATAGGCAATGGTAACAGCCAGCATCAAGACGATCGACAGCGCCGCTGCCATCGGGAAATCCGCGCGGCGCCCGAGCTGCAGCATAATGATCTGCGGCAGCACCAGCTCGTTGTTGCCGCCGAGGATCTGCGGCGTGACGTAGTCGCCAATGCAGAGAACGAAGGTGAGGAAGGCGCCGGTCATGATGCCGGGGAGCGTCAGCGGCAGCACCACATGCCAGAAGGTCTGGAAAGCATTGGCACCGAGATCGGCTGCCGCGCGGCGATAGTTCGGCGAAAGCTGGATCAGGTTGGAGTAGATCGTCAGCGTCAAGAGCATGACGAAGAAATGCACGAAACCGATGACGGTGGCCGTACGGGTGCTGGCAAGCTCCAGCGGCTCGGAAATCAGGCCGATGCTCATGAACATCTGGTTGATGACGCCGTTTTTCGACAAGACCAGCAGCCAGGAATAGGAGCGCACCACGTAAGACGTCCAGAACGGCAGGATCGCCAGGATCAGTGCCATGCGCTGCAGCCGCTTCGGCACGCGCTCGGCGATGATCCAGGCCAGCGGATAGGCAAGCAGCACCGAAATCGCCGTGACGATGACGGTGATTTCCAGCGAATTGACGAGGCCCTGGAAGAGCGCGTTCTCGGAGAAGAAACGCGTATAGTTGTCGAAGTTCCAAACGCGGACGAGATCCCGCCCTTCTCGCTTCCAGAGGCTCATCGCGGCCATGAAGGCAAAAGGGACGACGAAGAAGGCGATAGTCCACAAAAGCGCCGGCGCGACGAAACTCCAGGCCTTGCGCCGGTCCGCGTCTTCGAGCGCTGTCGCTGATGTCAAGGTTCCGGCGTCTGCCATGGCTATCCCGGGCTCAAGGGTTGCGGGCACGTTTGGCCCCCGGCCGCCGCAGCGGCTCAAAAACGAAGATCAGGCGAGCGCGGCGCTAACCACGCCCGCGTCCATGATTACTGCTGCAGCATCTCCGTCCAGGCGTCCTGGAACTGCTGGTCGAGTTCGGCCGACGGGATCGGATAGAGCTGGGTCTTCTTCAGGTACTCCGCCTGCTGGTCGAAGCGTAGCGCCGTCTTCTGCTGGTCGGTGAGGTGCTCGCCCGCCTTGGCATTGGCCGGCATGGCCCAGTAGCAGGAAGAGGTGGCAAGCCGTGCCTGGCCCTCCGGGCTCAGGATGTACTGCACGAACTTCAGCGCCAGGTCCTGCTTGGTCGAATCCTTCATCACGCCGATCGACTGCGCCCAGCGTACCGCGCCCTGTTCGGGAATGGTCCAGTCGAGGCTCGGCTTGTCGGCAGAAAGGACGGCGGTGATCCACTCGCCGCCGCCGACGAGAATGTCGACCTCGCCGGTCGCAAGCGCCGTCTGCGAGGAGACGACGTCGCTCACCTGCTTCGACACGGCGCGCATCGCCGCGAGCTTTTCCTTGATCGCCGGCATGTCCGCTTCGCTGAGCTCTGCGGTCTTCTTGCCGAGGCCAAGCCCAACGAGACCGATCATCGGCAGGTAATAATCATAGAGCGCGATGCGGCCCTTGTACTTGTCCGACCAGATGATCGACAGGTCCTGCATGTCCTTCGGATCGACCTTGGTCTTGTCGTAGGAAATCGTGTTGTAGCCGAACTTCTCGGTGACGGCGTAGATCTTGCCGTCCTTAGTGTTGTTCGCCTCCATGCGCACTTCCGGGAAGATGTCAGTGGTCGGCAGCGCATCGGCAGGCATTTCGGCGAGCAGGTCGAGATCGATCGCACGATGAACATCGACGCCGTCGATGACGAGCACATCCCAGTCGCCCGGCTGCGACTGATCGAGGATCGAGAGCCCTGCCCCGGTGCCCTCGTAAACCTTGACGTTCACCTTGACGTCGTTGGCCTTCTCGAACGGCTCCAGCAGTGCCGGATCGGTGTGGTCGCACCAGACGAGCGCATTGAGCTCTTCCTGGGCAAAAACCGGCGCGGGCGCTGCGGCCGTCGACAGGGCCGCGATCGCGATTGCCGCCGTGGAGGAGAAAAAACGGCGCAGGCGCGCACCGTCACGAACTGACTGCATCATGCTGTTGCCCTCTTGTTTTGACGCTCGTTCCGGCGTCTTCAAAAAAAGATTGAATGAATTCATTTTTTAAGTCAATCTCAATTTTGAACCAATTCATAATTCGGGGAAACATCAGATGACGGGACTGCGCGCACGGCAAAAGGCCGATCGGAACCGGCGTATTCTCGACGCTGCCGCCGCGCTTTTTCGCGAAGTCGGTTATGACAGCGCGCGCATCGAGGACATTGCCGAACGCGCCGAGATCTCGGTCGGAACCTTCTACAACTACTACGAAAACAAGGGCGACATCTTGCTTGCCACCGTGTCGATGGAAGTCGAGGAAGTGCTCGCCGCCGGACGCTCGATCGTCGACAATCCGCCCGCCTCCGTCATGGGCGCGCTCGATGCGTTGATCGGCGAATATTACGACCACTCGCTCTATTATCTCAGCAAGGAGATGTGGCGCACGGCCATGGCGATCGCCATCCAGCAGCCGGAAAGCCCGTTCAGCAAACGCTACACAGACCTCGATCGCCGGCTCTGCGAACAGATCTCGACCCTGATCCTCAAGCTGAAGGCCAAGGGAGTCGTCGCCATCGACGTCGATGTCGAAGCGGTCGGCGAGATGTTCTTCAACAATCTCAACATGATGTTCACCGAGTTCGCCAAGCGCGAGACGATGTCGCTCGACGACCTGAAGGCGCGCGTTTCCCGCCAGAACCGGCCGCTGGCGACGCTGATCGCGGCACGCTGACCATCAAAAAAGACAAGCCGGAACGAGCTTCGCTCGATATCAAAAGGGGAACCCATGTCAGATCTCGAACAGTCGGTGCTTGCGGCTGCCGATCACCTGGTCGAAGCCTTCGCACGGCACGACCGGACCGCCTACTTCTCTGCCTTTGCACCAAACGCCAGCTTCATTTTCCATACGCTCGACCGGCCGCTGACGAGCCGCGCCGAATATGAAGCGGAATGGTCGCTTTGGGAGGAACGCGACGGTTTTCTCGTACGCGCCTGCCGATCGAGCGAGCGGCACGTCCAGGTGATGGACAATGTCGCGGTCTTCACCCACCGCGTCGAGACCGAACTGGAATTCAATGGAGAGCCGACGACCGCGGATGAACGGGAAACGATCGTGTTCGAGCGGATAGCATCAGGAAAATGGCTCGCCGTGCACGAACATCTGTCACGGCATGGCTGAAGACCAGCCTCAGAATGCGCCGATGACCACGGCGCTGACGAAGGAAAAGGCGGCAACGATGGCGATTGCGTGGGGAACCAGGTGAACATGCGAGCGGCGTTGCGGTGTCGTCCCGGAAAGACCGTAGCGGGATTGGATCATCGGTTTCGCAGCGTTCATCGCGTCTCTCCGTTCCTGCGAGGGTTTTAGCCTCTCGACTATCCTCTTTTCCTATATTCTCCATTGAGTTTATAGATATCATTTTTCGCAAATTGCCCGGATCGTAAAAAATCGGTTCGGCGCAGCAGAAGCCATCAATGCCGGTTTCGATTGCGCTCCTTCAGGTGCTTGGACCAGCTCTCGCTGAACCACGGCGTCAGCAGCGAAACGTCGGAAGCGCGGTGCGAGCGCGTCAGCGCACTGTCGGTTTCGACACAGGTCCAGACGGTGAAGGCGGTCAATTCGTGTTTGCCGAAGGTCTGGATCAGCGGAATATCCGCGGCGTCACGGCCGCGGGCGACCGCGATGCGCCCTGCCCGTCGCTGGTTGTTCTTGGCGTCGAACACATGCCAGCGATCACCAAGAAAGACCTCGAACCAGGCGTTGAAGTCCATCGGCGCCGGATTGTCGCTCTTCGGTATGTCGGCCATGTAGCCGTTCACATATCGCGCCGGCATGTTCATGCAGCGGCAGAAGGTTATCGCCAGATGCGCATAGTCGCGACTGACGCCGACGCGATCCTCATGGGCTTCGAGCGCCGTACGCATCGCCTGGGCATAGCCGTAGCTGAAGACGAGCCGCTCGTGGACATAGTCCGAGATTGCCTGAACGCGCTCCCAGCCGGCCGGCACGTCGCCGAACAAGCGCCAGGCAAGCGCCCCCAGCCGGTCCGTTTCGCAGTAACGGCTGGCGGCGAGATAGGGTAGCCACGCCGCAGGAAGATTTTCGACCGGCACCGCTTCTGCCAGCGGGTCTGAGGCATCGAGCCTGCCATCGTCCTCGATGACCGCATCATAGGACAGCTTGAAATCGCCTTCAGGCACCGTCATCCGCAGACAGTTGTTGCCATGCGGATCGGTAATCTGCTCCATCTTCACCAGCGGCGAAGACACCGGGCCATGCTCGCGGCGAAGGGTCTCTCGCCGCTCGGGCACCACGGAAAGATAGGTCATCATCGGAGTCGGTTGCGGACAGCGTATGCCGATCTCATAACCAAAGCGCACGAACATCTGAGACCTCCCAGGATCAACCGGGAGTCAAATGCTCCCCGCCGGTCTTGCCCGCGGGAATGCGGGCCCTCCTTGGTATCCGTTGGCATGCGGCCACCCCACAGGCTGGCCGCATGCCAAAGATGCAACGGGCCCTTCTAGCGGGCGAGCCGATGCCCTACAGCGCTGCGCGTCTTCTCAGACGCGCAGGTCGCTGTAGCACTTTGAATCGCTGCATGTCATTATCCTTAAATCGGCGACGATTTAAGGAAACATGCAGTAGAGGCTTGATAGTAGCGCAACGGCCGGCGAGGCGGAATTGCGCTCCGCGGGAAATCGATTTTCCGACTCGCGCGCAAGGGGCGCGGCCCACCTTCATGGCAAGCCGCCCCTTCACGGAGCGTCGGTCTTTCGCCCTACAATCCGACCGCATCCTTGAACTGGTACCACCAGGAGCCGATCGTCGAATATTGCGCGCGGAACATGCGCCCGCCCGGGAATGGATACCAGGGCAGCTTCGCGAAGACGTCGTAGCGTGTGGTGTCGCCATCGATCGCCTCGGCGAGCGTGCGGCCGAAGAGGTGTGAACCGGTGACGCCGTGGCCGCTGTAACCGTGGGCGAAGTAGGTATTAGAACCGATCCGGCCCATCTGCGGCACGCGCGTGAAGGAGAGCGCGAAGTTGCCGCTCCAGGCGTAGTCGATCTTAACCCCCTTGAGCTCTGGGAAGACCTTTTCGAGGTTGGGTTTGAGCTTCGCAACCACATCGGCCGGATCGGTGCCGCCATAGACAGTGCCGCCGCCGAAGATCATCCGCTTGTCGGCCGAGAGCCGGAAATAGTCGAGGATATAGCGCACGTCCTCGACGCACATGTCGCTCGGGATCAGCGAATGGGCAAGCTCCTCGCCGAGCGGCGCCGTGGTGATCATCTGCGTCGAGACAGGCATGACGCGCGAGACGAGCTTCGGCACCGCGTCGCCGAGATAGGCATTGCCGCAGAGCACGACGATGCGCGCCGAAACCTCGCCGGCGTCGGTATAGACGACCGGCCGCGCTGCCTCGTGATCAACCCGCGTCACGGGTGATTGTTCATAGATGGTCCCGCCAATACTTTCGAACGCGCGCGCCTCACCGAGCACCAGATTGAGCGGATGCATGTGACCGCCGGTCGTATCGAGCATGCCGCCGCAATAGGCATCCGATCTGACCAGCTTGCGGAGCGCTTCGCGGTCGAGAAGCTGGTGGTCGTCCATGCCGTATTTGCGCCAGAGCGCCTGCTTGGCTTCGAGCTCCTTCATATGCGCAGGCGTATAGGCGGCATATATGTTGCCCGGCTTCAGGTCGCAGTCGATCTGATACTGGCTGACGAGGCGGCGGATGATCTTGCCGCCCTCCTGCACCAGCCCGCCGATGAAGCGCGCCGCATCCTCGCCATAGCGGCGCTGGATGGTCGACAGGCTGGCATTGAGGCCGTTGACGACCTGGCCGCCATTGCGCCCCGATGCGCCCCAGCCGACCTGCGCACCCTCGACGACGACCACCTTGTAGCCCTTCTCGGCAAGATGGATCGCCGTCGACAGGCCGGAGTAACCGGCACCGACGACGCAGATGTCGGTCTCGACCCGGCCCTGAAGCCGGACGGGCGTGCGGATGATGTTGCGGGAGGCGGCGTAGTAGCTGGTCGGGTAACTGCCGTCGCCGGCATAGGATTTCTGTTTGGTAAGCATCAGACGATTTCCAGATAGGCGCTGAATTCGTAATCCGTGACCTGCTCGGCAAAGCCTGCGATCTCCTGGCGTTTGCAGGCGATCAGCATCGAACGCAGCACGGGGTCGAAGATGTCGGCGGCGATCGGTCCTGCCTCGAAGCTATCGACCGCCTGCCCCCATTCCGAGGGAATTTTGGGCAGTTTCTCCGCTGCATAGGCCCGACCCGAAACCGGCGCCGGCGGCTTCCACTTGTTGCGGATGCCGACGAGTGCGGCGCCGAGGATCGCGGCGATGACGAGATAGGGATTGGCGTCTGCGCCGGCGACGCGATGTTCGATGCGGCGCGCATTGGGGTTGCCGCCGGGAATACGGATCGCCGACGTGCGGTTCTCGTAACCCCAGCAGACGGCCGTCGGCGCATGCGTGTCCGGCCGGAGCCGCCGGTAGGAATTGAAATGCGGCGCAAAGAGCAGGGTCGTCTCTGCCATGCCGCGCAGAAGGCCGGCAACGGCGTGCTTCAGCACCGGAGAACCTTCGTCACTTCCGTCGTTGAAGACGTTGTTGCCCTCCGCGTCGAGCAGGCTGAAATGGATGTGCATGCCGTTGCCCGAACGGGTGCCGTAGGGCTTGGCCATGAAGGTGGCGGCGAGTCCGTGCTTGCGCGCCACACCCTTGACGATGCGCTTGAAGAAGATGGCGTCGTCGGCCGCTTTCAGGGGATCGTCGGTGTGCAACAGGTTGATCTCGAACTGGCCGATGCCATTCTCGGCGATCGCCGCGTCCGCCGGTACGTTCTGCCGGGCGCATTCCTTGTAGACATCGGAGAAGAACTCGCCGAAATCGTCGAGTTCGTCGATCGAGAGGATCGCGTCGGAATCGAGCCGCTTGCCGGTATAGGGCGAGATCGGCGGCACCGCGCTGTCCGGCTCCGGATCGATCAGATAGAATTCAAGCTCAGTCGCGACGACGGGGCGAAGGCCGAGTTCCTGGTATTCGCGCACGACCGCCGCCAGCGCCTGGCGCGGATCGGCAAGGAACGGCTTGCCGTCCTCGAGTTGCAGCCAGAGCGGCACCAGTGCGCTCGGCCGTGACGTCCAGTTGACCGGCAGCGCGCCGCGGCCGGTGACGCCGCAGATGCCGTCGCGGTCACCGCTCGCAAACACCTGCTCGCTGTTGATTATGTCCTCACCCCAGACGTCGACGCCAACGATCGAGAGCGGCATGCGGATGCCGCCGCCCAACACCTTCGCCGCCTGCTCCACGGGTACGCGTTTGCCACGCATAATGCCGTTGAGGTCGCAAACGACGGCTTGAATGCTTTCGATCGGCCCGTTCTGCTCGAGCCATGCCTTGAATGCGCTGGGATCTTCCGCGTCGAGCGACATATCGCAAATCTCTTTTTGTGATCACATTATCAGAAAGTTGACATAATTCAGGAATTGGAGTCAAGCATGAGCGATGCTATCAGGCATGTGACGTAGAGCGGGGCGCCGGAAAGTGTATGCGGCTCGCATCCCGCTCCCACCGTGGACCAGGCAGAAGGACATGTGCATTTGAAACCGCTTGTTTTGCCGCCACTTGCGCGACCCGACGGCATGACGACACACGACTACGCCTTCAACCGGTTGCGCCAGGCGATCATGGTTGGCGCTTTCCGCCCCGGCACCTCTGTCACCATCCGTGGCCTTGCCGAAGCGCTCGAAAGCAGCCCGACGCCCGTGCGCGAGGCGCTGCGCCAGTTGACCTCGATCGGCGCGCTGCAGTTCCTGGAAAACCGCCGCATCGTCGTGCCGCACATTACACCCGCCCGTTTCGAGGAGCTGATCTCGCTGCGCATCGCGCTCGAAAGCCATGCCGCCCGCCGGGCTGTCGCCCATCTTTCCGAGCGCCAGATCGAAAATATCACGGCGATCGACGATAGCATCGAGACGGAAATCCGCAGGGGCGACAAGGTGGCCGCCCTGATCGCCAATCAGGCGTTTCACCGCAAGATCTACACGGCCAATCCCGATCCGGTGGCCATGCCGCTGATCGAGAGTGTTTGGCTACAGCTCGGCCCCATCCTCGGGATTGCCATGGAACACGTCACCGAACTCTATGTGGTGGACCGGCATCGTGAGGCGATCGAGGCGCTTCGGCGGCGCGACGAAGAGGCCGTCGCCGATGCGATCGCCGCCGACATCAGGGAGGGCATCGGCGGCTTCGACCAGCAGGCGGTCGCGCGTCTCCTGCGATTGGCCGCCTGACTTGCCGCCGGCATCGCTGACCCACAAATTTTAGTGTGACTAAAATTCTATATTGACAATGCCGGTGCACCGCACCAAAGTCTTGCAAATACAAATGCATAGCGCCGGAAAGAGCCCGACTTTCCGAGCCTGTGCGCGCGCATTCGAGGGGGAGGAGACCGCTTGAAGAGCCAGAGATCCGTAACCCGGGGCAACACCTGCGCCGGCCTCAAGCATTCCCCATAGACACTTCGCGCCGAACCGTTCGGCGCTGTCCTCCATCCGCCCGTCAACCAGCTACGTGAATGACGTTCGGCATCCCATTGCCTCCAACAAGACAGGAAACCCCATGACGGAACTCACCAAGACCCGTTTTGCCGCACTCCGCCGCAAGATGGCCGAAAGCGATGTCGGCCTCATCGCACTCGCGCCCGGATCGCACATGGATTGGCTGATCGGCTACCATCCGCATCCGGACGAGCGGCCCTGCCTGCTCTTGATCGGCCCGGAAAAGGAGGCTTTCCTGATGCCGGCGCTCAACGCCGAAGGCACGCGCGAACACACCGACATCGCCTTCCACAACTGGGCCGATGACGAAGGCCCGGCCGCTGCCCTGACGGCGGCACTCGCCGATATCGGCGCCGAAAGGCCCGGCCGCGTCGTGCTCGACGAAACCATGCGCGCCGATTTCGCACTGCTGCTGATCGATGCCCTGCCGGAAGATACCGCTCGCGAGTTCACGCCGGCAACGCTTGGCAGCCTTCGCATGCGCAAGGACAAAACCGAATACGAACTCCTGAAGATGAACGCCGGCATTGCCGACCGCGCCATGCAGACGGCGTTTTCGAAGATCCGCCCCGGCATGACCGAGAAGGAACTGGCCGCCGAAATCCGCAGACATTTCTCCTCCGAAGGCGCGGCACCGGCCTTCTGGATCGTCGGCGCCGGCGGCAACGGCGCTTTCCCGCATCACTCGGCAAGCGAGCGGGTGATCGAGGAAGGCGATGCGGTCGTGATCGACATCGGCGGCCGCAAGCAGGGCTTCCCGAGCGACATCACCCGCATGGCGATCGTCGGCCGCGCGCCCGAGGGATACGGCCAGATCCACACCATCGTTGAAAAGGCCGTGCAGGCCGCGATGAAAGCCGCACGCCCTGGCGTGCCCGCCAAGGACGTGGATGCCGCCGCCCGGAAAGTAATCAGCGATGCCGGCTATGGCGAATACTTCGTGCACCGCACCGGTCACGGCATGGGCATCGACGGCCACGAGCCGCCCTACATCACCGCAACCTCGGAAACGGTGCTGGAAGAGGGCATGGTCTTCTCGATCGAGCCCGGCATCTACCTGCCCGGCCGCTTCGGCATCCGCCTGGAGGATATCGTCATCCTGCGCGAAGACGGGCCGGAGGTCCTTTCCTCGCTCTCCCGCGAAGTTCACGTCGCCAAGGTCTAAGGCTCTTCCAGGAAAAGTGTGAAACGGTTTTCCGCCTGGAATTGCGACGTTTCGGAAAGTCAGCTCATTTCACTTCACTGTTTCGACGAAACATGAAATTCGCGGCGCCTTCGGGCGCCGCTCTTCTTTGCCATTCCCTTACCGGCCTGGCTATTGGGTCGGTCGCTTGCGCGGCTTCGGCATCGCGCTCCCGGCACCCTCCTTGCCGCGGCGAGGACTAGAGACTGGTTCGCGCTGCTCGACGGGCGGCCAGATCCAGTAATAGCCATAGGGCTTGCGCCGGATTCCCTCGTAATACTCGCCCTTTCTGGTGCGCATCTGCGCTTCGGCCTCGCCCGCGACCGTCACCACGATGAAGAACGCGCCGAACACGGCTGCCATCACGAACAGACATTCCGATTTCATCATCACCAAACTCCTTACCTCCATGTCTACGCCGGGAGCGCACGCGGTCAACACCTGCGCGTCCATCAGTTCCTGCTTGACGATCTCCGCCGCCGTGGTCATAGTGCTCAGATGTCAGACCAATTTGGCCTCTGGGAGGAAGCCGAATGAGTGAACCGGCAAGAGTGGCGCTGATGCCCCTGCCCCCGGCCGACCGGGCCCAGCAGGTGATTGCTGCGTTGGCTGACTACATCGAACAATCGGGCCTGAAACCCGGCGAACGCCTGCCGGCGGAGCGCGAGCTGATGACGGCTCTGGCCGTCGGCCGCTCCACCATCCGCGAAGTCATCCGCCACTTCCAGGCGCTCGGCGTTGTCGAGGCGCGCAAGGGCAGCGGCACCTATCTCCTGCGCACAATCTCCGGTGCCACCGTCCATATGCCGCTCACCCTCGACGCCGCGCATCTGCGCGACGTGCTCTTGATGACGCTCGAGGTCCGCCGCGGCATCGAGGTCGAGGCCAACATGCTCGCGGCCCGCCGGCGCACCGACGAAGACCTGAAGATCATCGAAACGAAGCTCGACGAGATGGAGCGGGTGCATATCGCCAAGGGCACGTCGGGTCCGGAAGACCTCGCCTTCCACCTGGCGATCTACGACGCCACGCACAATCCGCTCTTCCGCCAGCTTCTCGAACAGATGCGCGAGGCCTTCGAGCGCTTCTGGGACGAACCGTTCGACCGGTCGGACTTCGCCCGCCGCTCCTTCCCGTTCCACCGCACCCTCTTCAACGCGATTGCGGCTCAGGATCCTGACACCGCGCGCGAAGAAACGCTGAAAATCCTCGCGATCGTTGAGGAAGACATCAAGGAAATGTCCAAATGACCTACGGCCTCGATCCGTTCGACCACGCCTCGCTGATCGTCGCGCATGACGAAGGCAACGCCTTCGATGCCGTCGTGCCGCCGATCGTGCAGACCTCGCTCTTCACCTTCAAGGACTACGACGACATGGTCGCCTCCTACCGGGGCGAGCGCGTGCGGCCGATCTATACCCGCGGCCTCAATCCGACGGTACGCATGTTCGAGGAGATGCTGGCGAAACTCGAAGGCGGCGAAGACGCGATCGGTTTTGCCAGCGGCATGTCGGCGATCTCCTCCACCGTGCTTTCCTTCGTCGAGCCGGGCGACCGCATCGTCGCCGTCAACCACGTCTATCCCGATGCCTTCCGCCTGTTCGGTACGCATCTGAAGCGCATGAAGATCGAGGTAACCTATGTCGACGGCCGCGACGAGGAAGCGGTCGCGAAAGCGCTGCCGGGCGCCAAGCTCTTCTACATGGAGAGCCCGACGAGCTGGGTGATGGATACCCATGACGTCGCCGCACTTACCCGCCTCGCCAAGGACCAGGGCATCATCACCGCGATCGACAACAGTTGGGCGAGCCCGATCTTCCAGCGGCCCATCTCGCTCGGCGTCGACCTCGTCATCCATTCGGCGTCCAAATATCTCAGTGGCCACTCGGACGTCGTCGCCGGTGTCGTCACCGGATCGAAGGAACTGATCGGCCGTATCCGCTCCGAAGCCTATCCCTATCTCGGCGGCAAGCTCTCGCCCTTCGACGCCTGGCTCTTGATCCGGGGCCTGCGCACCCTGCCGATCCGCATGAGATCGCATGAGCGCTCGGCGCTTGAAGTCGCGCGGCGGCTGCAGGCCCATCCGCTGGTCGAAACGGTCTGCCATCCCGGCCTCGGCAATACGCTGCCGCCGGGCCTTTCCGGCACCTCGGGCCTGTTCTCCTTCATCTTCCGCGAGGGCGTCGACGTCAGGCGCTTCGCGGATCATCTCGAACTCTTCAAGCTCGGCGTTTCCTGGGGCGGACATGAAAGCCTCATCGTGCCGGGCGAAGTCGTGCTGTCGCAGAAAGCCCAGCCCAATTCCGCAGCCGCCTTCGGCATCTCGCCGCGGTCGGTACGGCTCCATGTCGGCCTGGAGGGAACGGAGGCCCTCTGGAGCGATCTCGAGGCGGCGCTCGCCGTCGCTTCGACTGGCTGACAGGAGCGGGATGCAGATCCCGCTCTGCCCACTTTGAACCAAAACCAACGAAGAAAAGAGGGAACAGAAATGAAGAAACTGATCACTGCCACGCTTCTCGCCAGCCTGATGGCCGGAAGCGCACTCGCCGACACCAAGCTGAAGCTCGTCGAGGTCATCACCAGCCCCGAGCGCACCGAGACGCTGAAGTCGATCGTCGCCAAGTTCGAGGCGGCCAATCCCGGCACGACGGTCGAGATCATCTCGCTGCCCTGGGGCGAAGCCTTCCAGAAGTTCGCCACCATGGTCTCGGCCGGCGAACTGCCCGACGTGATGGAAATGCCCGACACCTGGCTGTCGCTCTATGCCAACAATGGCATGCTCGAAAGCCTTGAGCCCTACCTCGCCAAGTGGGAACACACCGGCGGCCTGACCGAACGCGCGCTCGAACTCGGCCGCGACATCAACGACACCGCCTATATGCTGCCCTACGGCTTCTATCTGCGGGCGATGTTCTACAACAAGAAGCTGCTGTCGGAGGCCGGCGTCAGCGAGCCGCCGAAGACCATGGACGATTTCGTCAAGGCATCCGAAGCCGTCTCCAAGCTTCCGGGCAAATCCGGCTACTGCCTGCGCGGCGGTCCGGGTGGCCTCAACGGCTGGGTGATGTTCGGCGCCACCATGGCCGGCAGCAACACCTTCTTCAACGAGGACGGCACCTCGACCATGAACAGCGAAGGCTGGGTCAAGGGCCTGACCTGGGTGGTCGACCTCTACAAGAAGGGGCTGGCACCGAAGGACAGCGTCAACTGGGGCTTCAACGAGATCGTCGCCGGCTTCTACAGCGGCACCTGCGCCTTCCTCGACCAGGATCCGGACGCGCTGATCGCCATTGCCGAGCGCATGAAGTCCGACGACTTCGGCGTCACGACCATGCCGAAGGGCCCGAGCGGCAAGGCCTTCACCACCATCGGCTTCGCCGGCTGGTCGATGCTCTCCGCCAGCCAGAACAAGGACCTTTCCTGGAAGCTGATCGAGACGCTCGAAGGGCCGGAAGGTAACATCGAGTGGAACAAGCGCACCGGCGCGCTGCCGGTGCACAAGTCGGCCGAGAAGGATCCCTTCTATGCAAGCCCGCAGTTCAAGGGCTGGTTCGACGAGCTCGCCGACAAGGACGTCGTGCTGACGGTCATGCCGACCTACCTCGAAGAATTCGCCTTCTTCAAGGATTCGCTCGCCATCAAGACCACCCAGGAAGCCCTGCTCGGTGACATCACGCCGGAGGAACTCGCCAACCAGTGGGCTGACTACCTGACCAAGGCGCAGCAGAAGTTCCTGGCCAGCAAGAAGTAAGCCTTCGGCCGGCGGCGGCTTGCCGCCGCCGGCCCTTCATTCGTGAAAACAGGCACGCCCGAACAACCGGCGGCCGCACAGGGGAAAACTCGATCGATGGACTATGTCGCCCGCCAAAGCGGCCTGCCCAAAAGCAGGACGCCGTTGATGAAGCGCATCGCCGAAGGCGCCGCGCCCTATCTCTATAGCGCGCCGGCGCTGATCCTGATCGTCACGGTCATGCTGGTGCCGCTGGTGCTCGGTGTCTCCTACGCCTTTCGCGACATCCAGCTCCTGAATCCGTTCTCCGGTGCCTATGTCGGCCTCGATCATTTCCGCGCACTCTCCGAGGACCAGGCCTTCTACCGGGCATTACGCAACACGCTCTGGTGGACAGGCGCCTCGGTTCTCCTCCAGTTCGTCTTCGGCCTGATTCTGGCGTTGCTGCTCGATAAGCCCTTCTATGGCCGCGGTCTGGCACAGGCCCTCGTCTTCCTGCCCTGGGCGGTTCCGAGCTTCCTCGCCGGCCTCAACTGGGCCTGGCTGTTCAATCCGGTCGTCGGTCCGCTGCCGCACTGGCTCTTTAGCCTCGGCATCATGAACGAGCCGAGCAACATCCTCTCCGATCCGCAGCTTGCCATGTGGGGCCCGATCGTCGCCAATGTCTGGTGGGGCATTCCCTTCTTCGCGATCACGTTGCTGGCCGCGCTGCAGGCGATCCCGCGCGATCTCTATGAGGCCGCGAGCATCGACGGCGCCGGGCCGGTCCAGCGCTTCATGTCGATCACCCTGCCGTTCCTGGCACCAACGATCGCCATCACCATTTTGCTCCGCACCGTCTGGATCTCGAATTTCGCCGACCTGATCATCGTCATGACCAATGGCGGACCCGCCGACCGCACCCAGATCGTCGCCAGCTATATCTTCACCCAGGCCTTCAAGCGGCTGGATTTCGGTTATGCCTCGGCGATCGCGCTCGTGCTTCTGGCGCTGCTGCTCGGCTATTCGATGCTGATCGTCATCCTGCGGCAATGGCTCTTGAGCAAGGATTGAGACCGATGCGCGCCAAACCTCTGTTCCTCACGATCACGCACCGGCTGGCCATCCTCGCCTATATCGCCTTCGCGCTCTTCCCGCTCTATTGGCTGCTGAAGGTCGCAGTCACCCCGAACGACCTGCTCTATTCCGAAGGCATCAGGCTCTGGCCGTCGCACGCCAGCCTCGAACATTTCGATTTCGTCCTGCGCCATAGCGCCTTTCCGGTGTTTTTCAGGAACAGCCTGATCGTCTCCGGCTCGACGGCCGTCATCGTCACCATCCTCGCCTCGCTCTCCGGCTATGCCCTGTCGCGCTTCAACTTCCGCGGCAAATACTGGCTGGTGGCGCTGATGCTTCTGACGCAGATGTTCCCGCTGGTGATGCTGGTGGCGCCGATCTTCAAGATCCTGTCGCCGCTCGGTTTGACGAACAGCCTGACCGGCCTCGTCATCGTCTACACCGCCTTCAACGTACCCTTCGCCACCTTCCTGATGCAGTCCTTCTTCGACGGCATTCCGAAGGATCTGGAAGAGGCGGCGATGATCGATGGCGCAACGCAGTTCGTCGCCTTCCGCCAGATCATCCTGCCGCTGACGCTGCCCGGCATCGCCGCGACGCTCGGCTTCGTCTTCACCGCCGCCTGGAGCGAGCTCCTGTTCTCGCTGATGCTGATCTCCGGCAACGACCAGGCAACCTTCCCCGTCGGACTACTGTCGTTCGTGTCGAAGTTCTCCGTCGACTTCGGGCAGATGATGGCCGCCGGCGTGCTCGCGCTCATCCCCGCCTGCCTCTTCTTCCTGCTCATTCAACGTTATCTCGTCCAGGGCCTCACGGCCGGCGCGGTCAAAGGCTGAGGATTGTACCAATGGCTTCCATCGATATCGCCAACATCCAGAAATCCTACGGCATCCACCCGGTCTTGCACGATGTCGACCTGAAGATCGGCGACGGCGAATTCGTCGTGCTGGTCGGCCCGTCCGGCTGCGGCAAGTCCACGCTGTTGCGCATGATCGCCGGCCTTGAGAGCGTGACCTCGGGCGAGATCCGCATCGCGGGCAAACGCGTCAACGAGCTGGCGCCGAAAGACCGCGACATCGCCATGGTGTTCCAGTCCTATGCGCTCTATCCGCACATGTCGGTCGCCAAGAACATGAGCTACAGCCTGAGGCTCCGAAAGACCGCCAAGGAGAAGATCGCGAACGTCGTCTCCAGTGCGGCCGCCAAGCTCGGCCTCGATCCGCTGCTCGAACGCCGGCCCCGCGCGCTTTCCGGCGGCCAGCGCCAGCGCGTCGCCATGGGGCGCGCCATCGTGCGCGAGCCGAAGGCGTTCCTGTTCGACGAGCCGCTCTCGAACCTTGATGCCCGCCTGCGCGAGCAGATGCGCGCCGAGATCAAGAAACTGCACAAGGATCTCGGCGCGACCTCGATCTACGTCACCCATGACCAGATCGAGGCGATGACGCTTGCGGACCGGATCGTTGCCATGAACGGCGGCTTCGTGCAGCAGGTCGGCAGCCCGCTCGATCTTTATGACCGGCCGGCCAACCTCTTCGTCGCCGGCTTCATCGGTTCGCCCGGAATGAATTTCTTCGAGGGTACCTACCGCAATGGCTCCGCCCCGCGCTTCGAAACGGAAGGCGGCATTGTCATCCCGGCACAGCCCCATCCCGCCTTGACCGACGGGGCCCAGGCGACCCTCGGCATCCGCCCGGAGCATGTGGAAATCGGCGCTGAAGGACCGGATGCGCTCAAGGCCACCGTCGACCTGGTCGAGCCGACCGGCTTCGGCATCATCCTGCATCTCTCCTTCGGCCGCTCCGGATTCAAGGCGTTCACCAACGACCGCAGGTTCCTGAATGCCTCGGGTTCGCTTCCCGTACGGCTGCCGGTTGAGCGATTGCATTTCTTCAACGCCGCCGGCAATCGCGTCTGATTGCCGGTTCCTCTGGTGAAAATTTAGGCGCAGCCGGCGAACGGTCGGCTGCGGCGGTTGACTTCCACAAAGCGAGGCGTACCGTTTCACTGTCGCAAGTATCAACCGCCCGTGGCGCCAATTGAGAGAAGCAAGCACCGCCAAGACGACGAACTGACGATAGCCTTCCTTGCCTGCGCCCGGCGATTATGAGGAAGTGTCATGCGAAATTTTGTTGTTGCCCTTGCCTTTTCGACAACCATGCTCTGTCCGTTCGCAGCCTTCGCGCAAGAGGGCGATGCCGCCGCCGGCGCCACGGTCTTCAAGAAATGCGCCACTTGTCATATCGCCGAGAGCGATACCAACAAGGTTGGCCCCTCGCTCAACCATGTGTTGGGGCGAACTGCCGGCACCCATCCCAACTTCAGCTACTCCTCGGCAATGGTCGATGCCGGCAAGGGTGGCCTGGTCTGGAACGAGACGACGCTACGCGACTATCTCCACAATCCCAAGGCCAAGGTGAAGGGCACGAAGATGGCCTTTCCCGGCTTGAAAGACGACACGGACATCTCCAACCTCCTCGCCTACCTCAAGCAGTATTCGCAGTAGCCGAGAAAGATTAGAAGCAGGCGCCGTCAGAGACGAGACGGCGAATTGCGACTATTTGACGTTCGTGCAATAATTGCAGTTGGAGCTCTACGGATTGCGTATTCATGCCCACAGCCGCTCGCGGCGAGGAGGGACAAGAAATGGCCGTGGTAGTTATTCTGGTATTGCTGGCTGTCGGATCGGTGTTGTTCCATCTGTTGAGCCCGTGGTGGTGGACGCCGATCGCGTCCAACTGGAATTACATCGACAATACGCTGATCATCACCTTCTGGATCACCGGCGTCGTCTTCGTCGCCGTGGTGCTGTTCATGGCCTATTGCGTTCTCCGTTTTCGCCATCGCCCGGGGAACCGGGCGGCCTATGAACCGGAAAACCGAAGGCTCGAGGGATGGCTCGCCGGCGGCACGACGCTTGGCGTCGCCGCCATGCTGACACCCGGCCTTTTCGTCTGGCATCAGTTCGTCACCGTGCCAAACGGTGCTGCAGAGGTTGAGGTCGTCGGCCAGCAATGGCTTTGGAGCTTCCGCCTGCCCGGCGCCGACGGCAAGCTTGGAACCTCCGAAACGCGCGACGTCACCCCGGAGAATTCGCTCGGCCTCAACCGCAACGATGCCGCAGCCCTTGACGACGTCGTCATCGAAGGCGGCGAGCTGCATCTGGAAGTCGGAAAGCCGGTGAAGATCCTCCTGCGCTCGATCGACGTGCTCCATGATTTCTACGTGCCGGAGTTCCGCGCCAAGATGGACATGGTCCCGGGCATGGTCACCTATTTCTGGCTGACGCCGACACGCACCGGCACTTTCGAGGTTCTCTGCGCCGAGCTCTGCGGCGTCGGACACCCACAGATGCGCGGCACCGTCGTCGTCGATACCGCCGCCGACTACCAGGCGTGGCTTTCGCAGCAACAGACCTTTTCGCAACTGATGGCAGCGGCGGAGCCGAAACAGACGGTACAGGCAGCAAATGCCGCCCCGGCGCAATAGGAGGCGCCCCGGCGGCCAAGCGGGATGAGGAAAAGTAATTGCGGATTTCGACCCCGCATCCCGCTCGTGAGCGAAGGCGATTCCGACGTTCGGCGTTTCGGAATTGCGTAGTTTCAAAGCGTTGGATCATTCACCGAAATGATCCGGTGTCAGGAGGTTCTCGCAGATGGTCGACATCCGGTCAGGTACGGGCGAACCGATAGGCCCAGCGGAAGTGGAGGATGTCGAGCTCTACCATCCCCATAGCTGGTGGACGCGCTATGTCTTCAGCCAGGATGCCAAGATCATCGCCGTGCAATATGCCTCGACCGCGATCGCCATCGGCATGGTCGCGCTGGTCCTGTCGTGGCTGATGCGGCTGCAGCTCGGTTTTCCCGGTGCCTTCGCCTTCATCGACGCGGACCGCTACTATCAGTTCATCACCATGCACGGCATGATCATGGTGATCTACCTTCTGACCGCGCTTTTCCTCGGCGGCTTCGGCAACTACCTGATCCCGCTGATGCTCGGCGCGCGCGACATGGTCTTTCCCTATGCCAACATGCTGAGCTACTGGCTCTATCTGCTCGCCGTGATCGTGCTCGTCACGAGCTTCTTCGCGCCCGGTGGACCGACCGGCGCCGGCTGGACGCTCTATCCACCACAGGCGGTACTTTCGGGCACGCCCGGCGGCAAGGACTGGGGCATCATCCTGATGCTTTCATCCCTCATTCTCTTCATCATCGGCTTCACCATGGGCGGCCTCAACTATGTCGTAACCGTGCTCCAGGGACGCGCGCGCGGCATGACGCTGATGCGCATGCCGCTCACCGTCTGGGGCATCTTCACTGCGACGGTGATGGCCTTGCTTGCCTTTCCCGCCCTCTTCGTCGCCTGCGTCATGATGCTCTTCGACCGCGTGCTCGGCACCAGCTTCTTCATGCCGGCGATCGTCGAGATGGGCGAGCAGTTGCAACACGGCGGCGGCAGCCCGATCCTGTTCCAGCACCTCTTCTGGTTCTTCGGCCATCCGGAGGTCTATATCGTCGCGCTGCCTGCCTTCGGCATCGTCTCCGACCTCATCAGCACCCATGCCCGCAAGAACATCTTCGGCTACCGTATGATGGTCTGGGCGATCGTCATCATCGGCGCGCTCTCCTTCATCGTCTGGGCGCACCACATGTATGTCAGCGGCATGAACCCCTATTTCGGTTTCTTCTTCGCCACGACCACCCTGATCATCGCCGTGCCGACGGCGATCAAGGTCTACAACTGGGTGCTGACGCTTTGGCGCGGTGACATCCACCTGACCCTGCCAATGCTCTTTGCACTCGCCTTCATCGTCACCTTCGTCAATGGCGGGCTGACAGGCCTGTTCCTCGGCAACGTCGTCGTCGACGTGCCGCTCTCCGACACGATGTTCGTCGTCGCCCATTTCCACATGGTCATGGGCGTCGCACCGATCCTCGTCATCTTCGGCGCGATCTATCACTGGTACCCGAAAATCACCGGCCGGATGCTCAACGAAACGCTCGGGCAGATCCATTTCTGGATCACCTTCATCGGCGCCTACCTGATCTTCTTTCCGATGCACTATCTTGGCCTGATCGGTGTGCCTCGTCGCTACTATGAAATGGGCGAGACCGCCTTCGTCCCGGCCTCGGCCCATACGCTCAACGAATTCATCACCATCATGGCGTTGGTTGTCGGGGCCGCGCAGATCGTCTTCCTGTTCAATCTCGTCTGGAGCATCCGCCATGGCCGCGAGGCCGGCGGCAATCCCTGGCGGGCAACGACGCTCGAATGGCAGACGCCGGAAACGCCGCCGCGTCACGGCAACTGGGGCAAGGAACTGCCGGTCGTCTATCGCTGGGCCTATGACTACAGCGTGCCCGGAGCGCCTGAAGACTTCATTCCGCAGAACCAGCCGGGTTCGATCGGCCTTGCGCCGGAGGGGGCCTCATGACCGTCGCCTTCATCTTCCTGGCGGTGATCCTCGCGATCGCCGGCTGGTGGCTCAGCCGACAGCGGCTCTTCTCCAAGCCGTGGCTGGAGGTCGGCCATGCCCACGACCCCCGCCCGCACGATCGGCCTTCGATCCCGCCCGCGAAGATCGGCCTTGGCGTTTTCCTCGCGGTCGTCGCAGCCCTTTTCTCCCTCTTCATGAGCGCCTACTTCATGCGCATGGCGTCCACCGACTGGTGGTCGACGCCGATGCCCCGGATCCTTTGGCTCAACACCGCCATCCTCGGGCTCGGCAGCCTGCTGCTCCACGCGGCGCGGGTGACGGCCGAGCGTCGCCAGGACGACACGAGCCGCACGGCACTGATCGCCGCCCTCGCCGCGGGGCTGGCCTTCCTCGCCGGCCAGGTCTTCGCATGGCGCGAGCTCACCGATGCCGGCTATCTGCTCGCCGACAATCCGGCCAACAGCTTTTTCTACATGATATCTGGCATGCATGGCCTCCATATCCTCGGTGGCCTGTTCGCGCTGACCCGGGTGATCGTTAAGACGCGCACCGGCCCGATGGACGAAAGGGCCGTGCTGTCGATCACGCTTTGCGCCACCTACTGGCATTTCATGCTGGCCGTTTGGCTGGTGCTTTTCGCGTTCTTTTCCGGCTGGGCCAATGATTTCGTCGAGCTCTGCCGGCAACTCGTGACCTGAGGAGCCGTGGCATGTCCGCCGAGACACATTCGCCTGTGAGACAATCGCTCCATCGCCCGACGGGCCTTGCCGGCTTTGCCGCGGACTGGGCCTCCGATCAGCGGGCGTTCAAGAACGTCTCCTGGGGCAAGGCCATGATGTGGATCTTTCTCCTCAGCGACACCTTCATCTTCGGCTGCTTCCTCATCGCTTACATGTCGGCGCGCATGTCGACCGCCGTTCCCTGGCCCAATCCGAGCGAGGTGTTCGCGCTGCACATCGGCGGTACCGACGTGCCGCTGATCCTCATCGCCATCATGACCTTCGTCCTGATCTCCTCCAGCGGAACCATGGCGATGGCCGTCAACTTCGGCTATCGCCGGGACCGCAAGAAGACCGCGCTTCTCATGCTGCTGACCGCCCTCTTCGGCGCCACCTTCGTCGGCATGCAGGCTTTCGAATGGACAAAGCTGATCACCGAGGGTGTGCGGCCCTGGGGCAACCCCTGGGGCGCGGCCCAGTTCGGCTCGACCTTCTTCATGATCACCGGGTTCCACGGCACGCACGTCACGATCGGCGTCATCTTCCTGCTGATCATCGCCCGCAAGGTCTGGCGCGGCGACTTCGACACCGGCAAGCGTGGCTTCTTCACGAGCCGCAAGGGACAATACGAGATCGTCGAGATCACCGGCCTCTACTGGCACTTCGTCGACCTCGTCTGGGTCTTCATCTTCGCGTTCTTCTATCTGTGGTGAGGCATGGCCATGGCAGAGACGACGGCACACACCGGCACGGTACCGCAAGCTCAGACGCAGGTGCAGGCGCCAGCGCATGAACACCAGCAGCACCCGATCGGGCTCTACCTGGTCGTCTGGCTGCTACTCTTCGTGCTCAGCACTTTCTCCTATCTCGTCGACTATCTCGGGCTGCAGGGCTATCTCAGATGGTCTCTGATCCTGATCTTCATGGTGCTGAAGGCCGGGCTCATCGTGGCGATCTTCATGCACATGGCCTGGGAGCGGCTGGCGCTGATCTATGCGATCCTTCTGCCGCCCCTGCTGGTGCTCGTGCTTGTGGCGCTCATGGTTTCGGAATCGCACTATGTGCTGTTCACGCGCCTCGCCTTCTTCGGCGCTGCGCCTTGATTACCGCGCACCTGCTTTCGCGGATCGCCTGGATAGCGAAGCCGTAAAGCCGACATTTCCTGCCCTGAGCAATGACGCATTCGAGTGCGGCCGCTTCTTCCGTATGCTAAGGAAAATCGCTTCGCTACTATCAGGCGCTTTTTCTCACGAAATCAGTGGCATGACCGTCTCAACAGCTCTCGTTTCGCCATCCACAGATTGCCCGGCTCTGGTCGTGCAGTTTGATGATAATGTCGTAGACAGGCTCTAGTCATGGCGGATCAAGCCCTAAAATCCGGCATCCAATCCAACTAGGGTCGCAATCAATGGCAGAGTTTCCGCAAAAGGCGAAGGTCGTAATCATCGGGCTGGGTGGCATCGTGGGTGCCTCGATCGCGCACCACCTGATCGAGCGCGGCTGGGATGATATCGTCGGTATCGACAAATCCGGCGTCCCGACCGATATCGGTTCGACGGCACACGCCTCCGACTTCTGCTACACGACCAGCCACGATTATCTGTCGGTTTGGACGACGCAGTATTCGATCGACTTCTTCGAGAAGATGGGCCATTACGCCCGCATCGGCGGCCTGGAAGTCGTCCGCACCGGCGACGACGTGTGGATGGAAGAGATCAAACGCAAGCTTTCTTCCGCTAAGGCCTTCGGCACCCGCGCACACTATGTCTCGCCGGCCGAGATCAAGAAGATGTTCCCCCTGATCGAGGAAGACCAGGTGATGGGCGGCATGTTCGACCCGGATGCCGGCCTCGTCATCCCGCGCTCGCAGACGGTTGCGGGCAAGCTCGTCGATGCGGCGGAGAAGTCCGGCAAGCTGCAGGTCTTCGGCAATACGCCGGCAAAGTCGCTCATCGTCGAGAACGGCCGCATCAAGGGTGTCGTCACCCATCGCGGCACGATCATGGCCGACCATGTCGTCGTCTGCGCGGGCATCTGGGGCCGGCTCATTGCCGAAATGGTCGGCGAAGACCTTCCGGTCATGCCGGTCGACCATCCGCTCACCTTCTTCGGCCCGTACAACGAATTCGAAGGCACCGGCAAGGAAATCGGCTTCCCGCTGCTGCGCGACCAGGGCAACTCGGCCTATATGCGCGACACCGGCGACCCGAAGACCACCGAAGGCGGCCAGATCGAGTGGGGCTATTACGAGACCACCAATCCCCGCCTCTGCCATCCGCGCGACATCCTCGAAAAGCACGAGGCACGGCTTTCGCCCTCGCAGCGCGACCTCGAGATGGAGCAGATCATCGAGCCGCTCGAGCGCGCCATGGAACTGACGCCGATCCTCGGCGAACTCGGCTATAACGAGAGCCACTCCTTCAACGGCCTCCTGCAGGTGTCGGCCGCCGGCGGCCCTTCCTGCGGCGAAAGCCAGAAGGTGCGCGGCCTCTGGTACTGCGTTGCCATCTGGGTGAAGGACGGCCCCGGCTACGGCAAGCTGATCGCCGACTGGATGACCGACGGCCGCACCGAGATCGACCACGCCTCGATCGACTATTCCCGCTTCTATCCGCACCAGCTCGAGGAGAACTTCATCGAAGGCCGCTGCTTCGAGGCGGCGCAGAAGATCTACTTCCCGGCCGTGCACACGCGCGAGCCCTATGCGACCGGCCGCGACGTCAAGCGCTCGCCCTTCTACGAGCGCGAGAAGGAGCTCGGCGGCTACTTCATGGAGCTCGGCGGCTGGGAGCGCGCCCACGGCTACGCCGCCAACGAGCATCTGCTCGAAAAATACGGTGACCGCGTCCCGGTGCGCGAGAACGAGTGGGACAGCCGCCATTTCTGGCGCGTTTCCAACGCCGAACATCTGGCGATGAGCGAAGATTGCGGCATCGTCAACCTCTCGCATTTCCATATGGTCGATATCGAAGGCCCTGACCATGTCGAGCTGCTCGAATGGCTTTGCGCCGCCAAGATCGGCGGCGACGGCAACATCGGCAAGGGCATCTACACGCACTTCCTCGATGACGAGGGCATGGTGCGGGCTGACTTCACCGTCTTCCGCATGGCCGACCGCTGCCGCCTGGTAAACGGCGCCGATGCCGGGCCGCGCGACTTCCATTACATGCGCCGTGTCGCCGAAGACCGGGGCCTCGACGTCACCATCACGGACGTCTCGGAGAAGTTCATCACCATCGGTATCTGGGGCCCCAACGCCCGCGAAACGCTGAAGAAGGTGGTTGCCGATCCGGCCGGCCTCGATATCGAGAACTTCCCCTTCGCCGCGATCAAGCCGATCGAGATCGCCGGCAAGAAGGTCACGGCCTTCCGCATTTCCTATGTCGGCGAGCAGGGCTGGGAACTGCACATGAAGTACGAGGATGGTCTTGCCGTCTGGGACGCGCTGCGCGCAACCGGCGTCATGGCCTTCGGCGTCGAAACCTATGCGAACTCGCGCCGCATGGAAAAGAGCCTGCGCCTGCAGAACGCCGACCTCCTCACCCAGTACAACCTCATCGAGGCCGACCTTGCCCGTCCGAAGGTCAAGGACGTGGACTTCCGCGGCAAGGCAAAGCATCTGGAGTACAAGGCGCGCGAGCACCAGCCCGCTATGCTCTGCACGCTGGTCATGACGGAGAATACCGACAGGAACGGCGTGAAGCGCTACCCGGTCGGCAACCTGCCGGTGATGGATCCGGAAACCGGCAAGGTTCTGATCGACGAACTCGGCCGCCGCTCCTACACCACCTCCATCGCTTTCGGGCCTACGATCGGCAAGAACATCGCGCTTGCCTACCTGCCCTGGTCCCATTGCCAGGTAGGCCGCAAGCTGAATGTCGAGTATTTCGCCGAGACCTATCCGGTCGAAGTCGTCGGTGTCGGCTACAAGCCGCTCTACGATCCCGAGAACCTGAAGCCGCGCACCTGATCCACCAGCGTACTGCGCCAAAAAGCCAAAGGCCCGCTCACTTCCGAGCGGGCCTTTCGTATGTTCTGCACAGCAAGATGGATGTCAGGGGAGCACGTGGCCCGCGGCGGTGAAAAGGCGATACCAGTCCTCGCGCGACAGGGTGATGTCTGCTCCGGGCGCGATGTCTGCCAGACGCTCAGGGCTCGTCGTTCCCAAGACCACCTGGATGTTGGCGGGATGCCGGGCTATCCAGGCATAGGCGATCGCCGACGGTGACACCGCATATTTCCCGGAGAGTTCGTCCAGCGCACGGTTGAGCTCCGGGTAATTGGTCTCGTCGCCGACGAAGACGCCGCCGAAAAAGCCCTGCTGGAACGGCGACCAGGCCTGCAGCGTCATGCGGTTGATCCGCGAATAGACCACGACCTCGCCGTCGCGATCGATCGACTGCTCCAGGCCCGCCATGTTCGCGGCAATCCCGAAGGCAACAGACGGAGCATGCGCGATGCTGAGCTGGATCTGGTTGGCGACGAGCGGCTGGCGCACGGCCGTCTTCAAAAGATCGATCTGCCGTGGCGTATGGTTGGACACGCCGAAATGCCGGACCTTGCCGGCCGCCTGTAGCTTGTCGAAGGCGTCCGCCACCTCTTCGGGCTCAACCAGCGCATCCGGGCGATGCAGCAGCAGAAGATCGAGATAATCGGTCTTCAGTGCCGTGAGCGACCGGTCGACCGACTGGAGAATATGATCGCGGGAGAAATCGAAGTAACCGCGCCGGATCCCGCATTTGCTCTGGACGACGATCTGTTCGCGCTCGGCCGGCTTTAGTTGGAGCGCGTCGCCGAAGCGACGCTCGCAGGCGTGCAATTCACCGCCGTAGATGTCGGCGTGATCGAAGACGTTGATGCCGACGTCGCGCGCCTTGCCATAGAGCCGGCGAATGGCATCGTCGCTGAGATCGGCGATCCGCATGAGGCCGAGAACGGCGGATGAAACGGAGAGATCGGTTGTTCCCAGGTTGAACTTTTTCATCGGTTTACGCTCGCATCATCATCAACGTCGTTTCGAAAGAGGATTTCCCGCCGGCAGCCACAAGCAGCCTGCAATGGCGATTCTTGCCCCTCAATCTCTACCAGTCCGGGGGCGCTTGGCAAACGCCCGGACATGGTCGACGGTGGTAACGGCGGGTGGCAAGACAAGCCAAGCGCTGGGCCGACCGGCCAGCGCCTTGCTGTCCTATCGTCGTGGGAGCCGACGGGTCGTCGGCTTCCAGTCCGCCATCTGATCACGCAGCAGAGCGATAACGCTGAGCCGGTTCGGACTGTGCGAAATTCGGAAGCATTGCCTGGCGCGCGGCGTCGAACCCGTTCCACTGGCTCGCGTCCGGCAGCGGCGGGATCGTCACCAACTCGCGACGATCAAAGCCGACCAAGGCTGCGTCGACGAGATCACCGACCTCCATCACGCCGGCAAGCGTCTCGACATCGACGCCCGCGTGATCCCAGATTTCGGTGCGCGTCGCAGCCGGCAGTACCGCCTGCACATAGACGCCCTTGGCTGCCAGCTCGACGTTCAACCCCTGGGAAAGAAACAGCACGAAGGCCTTGGTGGCGCCATAGACGGTGGCGCCCATCTCCGGAGCAAGACCAACGACCGAGGCGATGTTGATGATCGCCCCGTCCCCCTTCTCGGCAAAACGAGGTGCTGCAGCATGCGCGAGCCTGGTGACGGCCGTGATGTTGAGCGCGATCAGTTTCGAGATGTCCTCGCTCTTCTGCTGAAGGAAGCCGCGCGGGATCGATGTCCCGGCATTGTTGACCAGAACGCCAATATGCTCGTCTTCTCTCAGGCGCTGCTCGACCTTGGCTAGATCCTGCTCGTCCGTCAGGTCGGCGGGGACGACGTCCACATTGACACCGGTTTCGCTCCGCAAGCGCTCGGCAAGCGCTGCCATGCGCTCCGCATTGCGGGCGACGAGAATGAGATCGTGACCGCGGCGCGCAAATCGCTCCGCATAGACGGCGCCGATACCGGTGGAAGCACCGGTTACGAGGACTGCAGGCTTCTTGCTCATCGGGTGTGCTCCTTTGATTTATACATGATGATCATCATGTATTTGGATATATGATAGACATCATGTATAATGTCAATAGAAATTTGGGAGACGATGATGCGCGTGAGCCGCCAACAGGTTGAAGAGAACAAGCGAACCATCCTGGAGGCCGCCGGCCGGCTATTCCGGGAGCGTGGTTTCGAGTCCGTCACGGTGACGGATGTGATGAAATCGGCCGGCCTTACGCATGGCGGTTTCTACGGCTATTTCAAATCCAAGGACGATCTGATTGCCCAGACGCTTGCCGAACTGCAGGGGGGAAGCGAACCTCTGTCCGTGGACCTGGCGACTGTGGCGAGCCGTTATCTTTCGCCGGAACATCGAGACGATTTCGGCCATGGCTGTCCGGTTGCCGCTCTGGCATCGGAAGTCATCCGTCAACCAGCGGAAGCGCGCGCCGAAATGACAGCGGGTCTCAGGCGGCAATTCGAGCGCCTCAGCAAAGTAGCGCCCGGCCCAGACGAAGCGCATCGGCGCCGCGCCGCGATCGGAACGTGGTCGACCATGGTCGGCGCCCTGATCCTGGCACGAATGACCGACGATCCGGATCTGTCGAACGAAATCCTCAAGGAGACCAGCACCTGGCTTTCGCCCCAGGATCACCGAGCAACTGAGGCGGCCGAGATCGCCTGATACTCGGTGTTCTCCCCTCTCCCGTTCTGCCCCTTAGAACGCCTAAAGCCCGGTGCATTACGTAAGGGGCTTTTGTACTGGATGGTAGCTTTGGTTAGCGTGGCGCGCTGTTTACCTAAGGCCGCGCAAAGATTGCGGCCGCGGCCAGGCAAGATCGGTCGACGGGGCCCGAGCTGAGCCTCGGAGAATTTCGCGTGGATGATATCCGCTGGCGTTTGATCCCTAAAACGCGGAAAAGCCCGCAGGTTTTCACCTTGCGGGCTTTGTTTCTGTTTTGCTTTGTTGGCAACAAAAAACCCGCCATGACGGCGGGTGTTTTTAGAAGATTT
>NZ_JBXOVZ010000003.1:0-229075 GCF_056924495.1 Ensifer sp. 38_S197
TGTACTGATCGCGATAGCCGTTATCGGGATCGAAGGTGTTCTTCGGGCCACCGTCGAACTCGACATTGTCAGCCGTCACCACATGCAGCGGCGACAGGTAGCCCGACCATTTTTCGCCGGCGAAGGCGCGGTTCAGCTCGTCGACGAGCTGCCAGCCCTGCAGGTTCAGCGGCTCGGCGACCGTCACTTTCTGGAACTGGCCGGCGCGGATGCGCTGATAGGCCGATTCCGAGCCGTCGCCGGCGGCGACGTTGATCGGCGCATCGGTGCCGCCCTTGCCGGCGGCGGCGAGCGACGGTCCCATGAAGTCGAAATAGAGGTCGTTGATGGCGAGCGAATGGGTCCACTGGTCACCGTATTTCTGCAAGAGCGATGTCGTCAGCTGCGGCATGCGCTGCGACGTCTCGGCGATCGGCGTGTCGACATATTCGAGCACCTTGCCGCCGAGCGCCTCGATCTCCGCCTTCATCTTGTCGGCCTTGGCAATGGCGATCGCATAGGTCGAGTCGGTGAAGATCACCACGCCCGGCTTGCCCTTGGCGTCGACGAAGGCCCAGTTGGCGGCAGCCTTTGACACTTCCATGGCGTCGGTGCTGACATTGGCGAAGAGCCCGGTCTTGTCGTCCGGGCCGATGACCGGGCCGGCGTGCCAGGCGACGAGCGGAATACCGGCAGCCTTTGCCTGTTCCAGCGCCGGCGCCTGCTCGACGGCGTCGAAGCCGTTGATGATGATGCCGGCCGGCTTCAGCGCCATTGCCTGGCCGAAGGCCGCCGTGCGGCCGCCGATCGAGCCGGCGCCGTCGATCACCTTCACCTCCCAGCCGATCGCCGTGGCCGCCTCTTCGACGCCGGTGGTAACGCCGAGGATGCCGCCGTTCTTAAGGTCGCCGGCGAGCACGACGATGGTCTTGCCCTCCTCAGCCTTCGGGCCGGCGGTCGGCCCATCCCAAGCGGTCACCTTGTTCGCGTATTTGGTGACGATCGCCTCGGCGTCGGCCATCGGATCGGCAAGCGCGACATTGGCGCCCACCAGCGCGATTGCCGCAACCGTGCCTACCATGAAAGTCCTGCGTTTCATTTACCTTCCTCCCTTGGGTTCGTTATTCGATGCAGATCTTTGGAATTCACTTCCTTCCAGCCGGCTCCGGGGCCGCAGCCGGCGGCTTGCGCGTCACCGTCCCCCTCCTGCGCTGCGCGTAGCCGGCTATGCCGATCGCGACGAGCAGCGTGACGCCGTTGAAGAGCGGTTCGACGAAGAATGAGCCACCGATTTGCTGGATGCCGGAGATGCCGACCGCCAGGATGATGACGCCGATCATCGTGCCCCAGACGTTGACGCGGCCGGGCTTAATCGTGGTCGAGCCGAGGAAGGCTCCGACTAGGGCGGGCAGCAGATATTCGAGACCGACGCTTGCCTGGCCGATCCGGAGCTTCGAGGCGAGCAGGACGCCGGCAAGTGCCGCAAGCGTGCCCGAGGAGACGAAGGCGCCTATTACGAAGCGGCGGACCGGGATGCCGTTCAACGCTGCCGCCTTCGGGTTGGCTCCGATCGCATAGACGTAGCGGCCGATCGGCAGGTATTCGAGGACCAGCCACAGCACCAGCGCCAGGATGAAGACGTAGAAGCCGGTGATCGGCAGGCCGAGCACCATCGTTCCGTTCAACGAATAGAAGCCTTCCGGCAGAACGCCGACCACTTGCCGGCCGCCGGTGTGCCAGAGCGCCAGCGCGTAGAGGATGGTGCCGGTACCGAGCGTGGCGATGAAGGAGTCGATCCGCGCCACCTCGACGAGCAGGCCGTTCAGGAAACCGGTGAGCGCACCCAGGAGTAGGACGATCAGCACGGCGGCGGGCCAGGGCACGCCGAACATCGTCTGCAGGCTGATGGCAAGGATGTGCCAGAGAACGATGCCGTAACCGACTGTGAGGTCAATGCGTCCCGAGGCCATCGGGATCATCGCCGCGAGCGACAGGATGGCGATGATCGCCTTGTCGGAGATGATCGAGCGGACATTGAGGACCGTCGGAAAGGTCTGCGGCAGGAGCAGCGAGAACAGAACGATGAGCAACAGGGTTAGGATGACGAGGCCGTAGACCGGCAGGAAGCGGATGAGCTTCTGCGCCAGGCTGAGGCCGGCAAGCTCGCCGTGGGTGGGTTCAAGCGCGGTGGATTCGATCGACTGCATATTCTTCTCCCAGAAACTCAGGCGGCTTCGGAGGCCGAGGCGGCGGCGATCACCGCCGGGGTCGTTAGTTCTTCACCCTTGAGCTCACGGACGATGCGTCCTCGCGAAAAGACCAGGGCGCGATGGCAGATATGGGCGATTTCCTCGAAATCGGTCGAGACGACGACGACGGCGAGCCCCGCCTCGAGCGCCCGGGCGATCAGTCGATAGATATCGGCCTTGGCGCCGACGTCGACGCCAGCGGTCGGATCCTCGGCTACAAGCAGCTTGCGGCCGGTCGCGAGCCAGCGGCCTACCACCACTTTCTGCTGGTTGCCGCCGGACAGCGCCTCGATCGGCAGGCTCTGGTCGTTCGGCCTCAGGCCGACGCTTTCACCGATCGCCTCCGCCAGGGCGGCCTCCTTCGAGGGCGCGAGGACCGAAAACAGGCCGCGGCCAGAGGCCTGCGGATTGAGGAAGGTGTTTTCGCGCAGCGACAGCGACATGGCGACCGATTCTTCCGTTCGGTCGCGGGCGATCAAGCCGACGCCGGAGCGCATCGCCGCCACCGGGCTTGACAGGTCCGGTTGCTCTCCGCCGATCGTGATCGTTCCCGAAAACGGCTGGCAGCCGAACAGCGCGCGGCCGACCAATTCCTGACCGGCGCCGCGCAGGCCGACGAGCCCGATGAGTTCGCCCTTGAGCACATCGAAGGAAACAGGCCCGACGCCCTGGCAGGCGAGCTGCCTGACGCTGACAACCGCTTTGCCCGGCGTACTCGCCGCCTTGACGAAGAGTTGATCGGCCTTGCGACCGACAATCATTTCGATGAGTTCGTCCGGGTTCGTCTCGGCGACCGGCTTCTGGCCGACGAGGCGGCCGTCGCGCAGCACCGCAACGCGATCGGCGATCCGGAAGATCTCGTCGAGCCGATGCGAAACGTAGATCATCGCGACGCCGCGCTCTTTCAGCGGCCGGATGGCGTTGAAGAGTCGCTCCACCTCGTCAGCGGGAAGGCTCGCCGTTGGCTCGTCGAGCACCAGCACATCCGCCTCGACGGCAAGGGCGCGGGCGATCGCCACCAGCGATTTCTCCGTGCGTGTCAGCGCTTGGACGCGGGTCGAGGGATCGAAATCGCAGCCGACGAGACGCAAGGCCTCGCGCGCCCGCTCCTCGGTGCGCCGCCAGTCGATCAGCCGGGTCCTCATCGAGAAGCCCTGCGCCAAGCCCACATTCTCGGCGACCGTCATCCATTCGATGAGGCCGAGATCCTGATGGATGAAGGCGACCGGCTGGCGCTTGTTCGGTTTCGGCGGCTGGTTGACATAGGGCTCGCCGCGGAACCGGATCTCGCCGCCGTCCGGCCGGTAGATACCGGCAAGCGTCTTGATCAGCGTCGACTTGCCGGCGCCGTTCTCGCCGAGAAGCGCAAGGATTTCACCGGCTTCGAGGTCGAGCGAAACCTGCGACAGGGCCCGGGTGCCACCGAACTCCTTGGTGATCGCGCGGAACTCCAAGAACTTTTCACCATTCATGCGCTCCTCCCAAAGCCGATTGATGAGAACCTTATGGTATCGATAACAACTCTGTCAACGCACGTTTGTGGTTTTATTTTTCGCCCTTGCCAGCAACAGAATATTTCCTATGGTATCGATACCATTTTACCAAGCCCTGCGTAGCGGGCTTCATCACGATTGCAGTGAGGCTTTCAAATGTCACAGGCGGAAATCGGCCTAATCGGTCTCGGCGTCATGGGCTCGAACCTGGCGCTCAACATCGCTGAAAAAGGCAACAAGATCGCGGTGTTCAACCGCACCGTCGAAGCGACGCATAAATTCTACGCGGAAGCCGGCGACCTTCAGGGCCAGATCGTGCCCTGCGACACCATTGAGGCGTTTGTCGCCGCCATCCGCCCGCCGCGGCCGATCATCATCATGATCAAGGCCGGCGAGCCGGTCGACCAGCAGATGCAGATCCTCAAGCCCTATCTGGCCAAGGGCGACATCATGATCGACGCCGGCAACGCCAACTTCCGCGACACGATGCGCCGCTTCGAGGCGCTGAAGGACACGGGCCTGACCTTCATCGGCATGGGCGTGTCCGGCGGTGAGGAGGGCGCCCGTCACGGTCCGTCGATCATGGTCGGTGGCACGGAAGAGTCGTGGAAACGGGTCGAGCGCGTGTTGACCTCGATCGCCGCGACATACGACAACGACCCTTGCGTCGCCTGGCTCGGCGAAAACGGCGCCGGCCACTTCGTCAAGACCATCCACAACGGCATCGAATATGCCGACATGCAGATGATCGCCGAGATCTACGGCATCCTGCGCGACGGCCTGAAGATGTCGGCGGAGGAGATCGGCGAGGTCTTCGGCGGCTGGAACAAGGGCCGGCTCAATTCCTACCTGATCGAGATCACCGAGAAGGTGCTGAAGGCCGCCGATCCGTTGACCGGCCAGCCGATCGTCGACCTGATCCTCGACAAGGCCGGCCAGAAGGGCACCGGCAAGTGGTCGGTGATCGAGGCGCAGACCATGGGCGTGCCGGCGACCGGCATCGAGGCGGCGGTGGCCGCGCGCAGCCTGTCGTCGATGAAGGACGAGCGCGAGGCGGCGGAAAAGATCCTTGGCCTGCCGGCTGTCGGCGCCTTGCAGGTCAACGACAGGGCCGCCTTCCTCAAGGATCTCGAAAGCGCGCTGCTCGCCGCCAAGATCGGCGCCTATGCGCAGGGCTTCGCGGTGATGGCGGCGGCGTCGAAGGAGTTCGGCTGGAACCTGCCGATGCCTGTTATCGCCAGGATCTGGCGGGCCGGCTGCATCATCCGTTCGCAGTTCCTCGACGAGATCACCACCGCCTTCACCCGGGCGCCGGATGCCGCCAACCTGATCGTCACGCCGGCCTTTGCCGCGATGGTCCAGGAAACCGACGCAGCGCTGCGCCGCGTCGTCTCGTCCGCCATGCTCGGCGGCCTGCCGGTGCCGGCGCTCGCCTCGGCCCTCGGCTACTTCGACAGCTACCGCCGCGGCCGCGGCACGGCCAACGTCATCCAGGCGCAGCGCGACTTCTTCGGTGCGCACGGCTTCGACCGCGTCGACGGCGCCGACAGCCACCACGGCCCGTGGGCATAGCTTATCGGTAATGAGACAGTACTACGACAAGGCGAAGTGGTGAAAAAGCGGAGAAATTCAGCGTGTCAATAAGCTCAGCCGAACGTCGAAGAAGGAGAATGCGTTGGACAGGGAGGGCATCCCCAGCTTAGACAAGTTATCCCGCACTGCCAGCGTTCCAGTCGAAAATCTTCTCAATGCGCCGCGCACACAAGCTTGAGAAGAACGCGAGACGCGACCCCCTGCAGCCCCTAGCATCTGACCGCTGGCAGAAATCCGCGTAAGAACCTCATTTTCCGCTGGCGCGATCGCGTTTGACGATATCGGCAATCGTATTCTTGCTGATGACCAGGTCGCGGGCGATCCAGCGATAGCTTCGGCCTTGCGCGATGAGCGCCAGCACCTTCGGTGCGAGCTTGTCCGACTTTGGCCGCTGACCGGGTTGCCGTCCGAGCTTTCTTCCGCGCGCCTTGGCAGCGGCAAGCCCGGATTTTACGCGCTCACTAATGAGATCGCGCTCGAACTCGGCAATGCCTGAAAGAAACGTCGCAAGCATCCGACCGTGCGGGGTAGAGAGATCGAAGGTCATGCCGTTCATGGCAATCACTGAGACCTTCCGGCTTTCCAGCTCACGCAGTGTGCTGAGTAGATCGATCGTCGAGCGTCCCCATCGGGAAAGCTCTGTGACCAGAACCAAATCAATGTCCCGGGCCTGGGCGAGCGCCATGACCTTCTTCCGTTCGGCTCGATCCAACTTAGCTCCGGAGCCCGTCTCCTTATATATCCCGGCGATTGCGTAGCCGGCGCGCTCGGCAAAAGCAGTTAGGTCTCGCTCCTGCCGCTCACAGGACTGATCAGTTGTCGAGACCCGGCAGTAAATCGCAGCGCGCTGTCCCAATTGAACCCTCGTGGATTTGAATGCCGGAAGGCCTTGATTTGTATGGACCGATTGTTGTCCAAAACAGACTATACTTCAATGGGGACAACATCTGCATGCCACGGCGCACAATCCTGACCGAACGCCAGCGCGAGAAGCTCTTCGATCTGCCGACGGACGAACCGTCATTGCTTCGCCATTACATACTGAGTGACGAAGACCTGCGTCACGTCAGACAACGTCGCCGCCCGCGAAATCGATTGGGCTTCGCCCTGCAGCTTTGCGCCTTCCGATATCCCGGTCGTCTCTTGCAGCCAGGCGAGATGATCCCGCCCTCGATGTTGGCCTTCATCGGCGCGCAGATCGGTGTCGCGACTGAAGAACTTGCCGAGTACGGCGCCAGATCGGAAACGCGGTATCAGCATTCGGCGGCATTGCAGCAACTCTACGGCTATCGACCGTTCGAAGGCCAAGTGCGCGCAGATATGCTCACATGGCTTGAGGCGGCCGCCGAGAGATCAAGAACGAATGACCTGTTGGCGGCCGAGTTTCTGGCGGAACTGCGCCGTCGCAATGTCATTGTCCCGGCGATCTCAACCGTTGAACGGTGCTCTGCCGACGCCCTGGTCGCCGCCGAACGCGCGATCGCGTCCCGCATCACCGGGCGTCTGGACGTGCAGAGCCGCACTCGGCTTCTGTCCCTGCTTTCCGAAACTGCCGATGGCCGGATCACCCGCTTTGTGTGGTTGCGTCAGTTCGAAGTCGGCTCCAACTCCAACGATATGAATGGCCTGCTCGACCGGCTGGAATTTCTGGATAAACTCGCCATCGATATTGGCACTCTCGACGGCATCCCACCTCACCGCGTGGCCGGCCTGCGCCGCCAGGGCGAACGCTATTCCGCCGATGGTATGCGGGATTTGCCGGAAAATCGACGATTGGCGATCTTGGCGGCATGCGTCGTGGAATGGTCGGCGATGTTGGCGGATGTCGCCGTCGAGACGCATGACCGCATTGTCGGAAAACTCTACCGTGCCTGTGAACGCAAACGGGATGAGCTGCTGCAAGCCGAGCGTGCCTCGATCGGCGATACGCTAAAAATGCTTTCCCGCTTCGGCAAGGCACTGATCACCGCGCATGAGGAGCAGGATGACTTGGAACTGGCCATCGCGGAAGGCGGTGGCTGGGAGCTGCTCCGCCAGACTGTCGCGCAGGCGGCCGCGCTCACCGGCAAGGTCTCGGCGGACCCGCTGGAATTTGTGACCGACGGATATGCCCGTTTCCGGAGATATGCGCCTCGGCTTCTGGAAGTCCTGGCGTTCCGCGGCGGGCGCGGCGCGGATTCGCTGCTCGAGGCATTGGAATTGCTGCGCCGCCTTAATCGCAGGGGCCATCGCACATTGCCGTTAAATGCACCACTCGACTTTGCCCGAGCTAGATGGCGCAAACGAATTCTGATGGATGGGAAGCCAGATCGGCAAGCTTGGGAAATCGGGCTGTTGTTCGAACTCCGCAATGCTCTGCGCTCGGGCGATATCTGGCTGGCGGACAGCAGACGGTATCGCGAGATCAGCACGGCGTTGGTGCCGATCGAAACGGTATCCGAAACAGCTCGGCTGGCCGTTCCGCTGGAGGCGGACGACTGGCTTCGCCATCGAAGCCACATTCTCAAACGCGGCATGACGCATATCGCATGTGCCAATGAGGCCGGCGTTCTTGCAGGTGCGGCCATCGTAGACGGCAAGCTTCAGATCGACAGGCTCGAAAGGGCGGCGCCGGAGGAGGCTGCCGCGCTCGTCTTGAAACTCTATGAAAGCATGCCGTCCGTTCGGATCACGGACATTCTCATTGAGGTCGATCAAAAACTGCGCTTCACAGATGCCTTTACTGATCTCCGTACGGGGATTGCGTGCGGAGATCGGATCGGCGTCATGACCGTTCTGCTCGCCGATGGTGTCAACCTGGGTCTCAGGAAGATGGCCGACGCCTGCGACACCCACACTTTCTGGGAGTTGCTGCGGATCGGCAAATGGCACGTCAGAGAGGAGACAACGGCACGCGCCCTTGCGATGATCGTCGAGGCGCAGTCGAAATTACCGATGGCCCGCTTCTGGGGCGACGGAACGACATCGTCCTCGGATGGCCAGCACTTTCCGGCAGGTTCGACCGGTGAAGCATTGAATGTCGTCAATGCCCGGTACGGCAACGAGCCGGGCCTTTCGGCGTACAGCCATGTCTCTGATCAATACGCTCCCTATTCGACCCAGATCATTCCCGCGACCGCTCACGAAGCGCCATACATTCTTGATGGTCTGCTGCAGAACGACACTGGAAGGCAAATCCGGGAGCATTATGCGGATACCGGGGGTTTCACGGATCATGTCTTTGCCATCTGCTCCGTTCTCGGCTTCCGGTTCGCGCCGAGAATCCGCGATCTGCCAGACAAGCGGCTTTACGTTCCCGCTCTCGATCTGGTGCCTCCTGCTCTTCAGCCGCTGATCGGCGGCCGCATTAACATTCGGCTGATCCGCGAAAATTGGCCCGATATCCTGCGGCTCGCCGCCAGCATGGCCGCCGGGACCGTCGTGCCAAGTCAGATTCTTCGAAAACTCGCCGCCTATCCGCGTCAAAACAGCCTGGCGCTGGCGCTCAGGGAAGTCGGGCGTCTGGAGCGTTCGATCTTCATGCTCGACTGGCTGAGCGATATGGATTTGCAGCGTCGAGCGCAGATCGGGTTGAATAAGGGTGAGGCCCATCACGCCCTCAAGCGCGCGGTCAACTTCAACAGGCGCGGCGAAATCCGAGACCGGTCGTCCGAGGGACAGCAACACCGAATTGCCGGTCTCAACCTCCTCACCGCCATCATCATCTATTGGAACACAAGGAAGCTCGGCGAAATCGTCGCCGAGCAAATCGCCAGCGGCGAACAGATCGACCTCGGGCTCCTTCCTCACGTCTCACCGCTCGGATGGGAGCATATAACGCTCACTGGGGAATATCGGTGGCCGCCGTTAAGGTAGTATATCGCCCCCTCCCGCAAACGACCCCTTGCGCGCCAAGGCTGGGCCTGCCGTATCGTGCGCAGCATTAGATTGCGAACTGCCACTCGGGAACTGCCGGAAAACGCGGCCTTCGTAGCCCAGCCAATCGCGTCCTGGTCAATCGGGGGGGGCGCCATCTGGCCACCAGGACGGCTTCACGGTCGCGGTTTCGGTGCAGCGCGGTTCAGCTAACAGCAGCCTTCAACGGCTGCCAAAAACAAAAGATCGAAGTGAGCCGACCCGCTACGGCGGGTCGACTGTTGTGGTTGGGGAGGGGAGAGGGGAGGGGCGTCGGGGCGCCCCTCGTTCCGGTCCTCGCCCGCTCGATGCGGGCTGGGATCGGCCGGGGAGGAATTACCGTGCGGCGTCTTCCTTGCCGCCTTGGTGAGCAAGCGGTTGACGGCTTGGGTTGCGGGGAGCACTACCGCACCATTCCGCTCCATCATAGCAAAGCGGAAAATAGACATTGTTGGCCGTCCATGCGGTAAAGGGCCTCCCGTTTACTTCGCCGTATCCCCTATCAAATTCGACATCGAGCTCTGCATCGCTAAGTGTGATCGATACAATCGCGCTCCAACTCTCGTTGTTGCGCTGAAGTGCATCGGAGATAAGTTCACGCCAAGTTGCGTTTTCCATTTCCATTCCTCGAAACGTTCTGCCTCTTATTGCACTATGCCGAGTTTTTCGCCAAGGCTCGGCGGATGCGACGGTCCGGATTCCTTGATCATTGCCAGCATCATTTCCCGCGTCAGGCCGCGAACCTCGTAGCCTTGTGTCCGCACAGCCTCGACGATCGATTCCAGGGTTGAGTATTCCTCAAGGAACGCGCCCAGCCACAAGGCGCATTCGTCGGTCTGCGGGTCGGGAAACGCTTGCAAAAAGAAGGTCCCCAGGGGCCGGTCATAGCCAATCGTGGCGTCAGGATCGGCGTTGGTCGCGGACTTCACTTCAACTGTATAGCGGCTCAATGTCGGTTCCTTTCGTGCTCGATGGCCGCACCACGTGTGGCGCGGCCAATTTCTATTTGAAAAGCGGCATTGTCCGCTTATTCGTCAGGGCGGCCCGCTCCGTCGCGAAGGTGTAGCCGTCCCAATCCTTCCAAGCCTCCCAACCTCTCGGCGTGGCGCGCCCATACCAGACGCGCACCTGCACTCTATCGGCAGCCAACTCCTTCACAATGGAAACCGTGTGACTTCCGCCCAAGCCAGAAGGGATGTCGAAAACCTCGACGCTGCGGCGTTCGTGTCGCATCGTGCGCCTCCTAAAGCCGGAAATGAAGCACAAGCGCCTGATTGGCGCGGTGGCAAGCAAGGGCGTAGGCAACCATCTGCGCGATCAAATCGGCGTCGGTCGCGCCCGCCCTCTTGGCTCTGTCGGCGATGTCCTCGGCGAGTTCACTATCGTCCTCGCCGACATGTTTGTTGCCGACAATCCAAGAAATCTGTCCGGTCGGGACTTCGGACCGGAGTTTCCCGGGAAGGGCGGAAATTCGCCCCTTGCGTGTGCTTGCTGCGGTTCCAGCCTGTTCTGCTTCCGTCGCGGTCGGGAAATAGGCCAAAACCAAGTTCCGGCGCTGCGCGTCGGCAGCGCTGATGAACGCCTGCCCGCCGTCGTCGGTCTTGTAGAGCGCCCAATCGGCGGCGGTGCCGCCGAAATAGGGATCACCGGTGCCATGGAACTCCATTGCAAAATAGATCGTATGGGTCATCTGAACGTCCTTCTCAATTGGAGTGATCAGGCGGCGCTGGCGTCGATGATCATTTTCAACACGCGTTGCGCTGCATGGCGTCCAGCCTCGTTAAGGTGCCGCTGCCACGCGCCTTGCGATGGCGACCAGCGAAAGCCGTTGGCTTTCAAAACGCGTCGTGTCGTATCGTCGGGTTTGTCGGGAAAGATCAGTTGGATACGCGCAATGTCGGCGTTCTCCTTGATCTCAACGGCAGCTGCGCTCGTCTCAAGCTCGCGGCTTCGGGTGCCGCGTTCCTTCATCCTTACGAGGACTGCAAGGCGCTGCTGTAGGCGGCGGAGCTCGGCACGGCTGTTGGTCGTGCTGAACCCGCGTCGTGATTGCCAAGGAGCCAGTTTGATGCCTCGGGCTGCTGCTTCCTCGGTAAGGCCGGTGTTGGCCACGACGGCCGCAACCATATCCTCTTCCGCGGCAAGGTCCTTTTCCATGCGCCGGATGATCACGTTCGCCGCCTTCATCTGATCGATAGAAAGCGCTGTCGCCTCGATGCGCGTCATGATCTTTTGCAACGCAGCCGGATCGCCAGAACGGATCGGTTCATCTTCCGCGCCATGCGGGAACGCTTTCCGCCGCACCGCCTTGCGGGCGATTGCCTCGTGCGTCTTAAGATCGGCTCGGCGGGCATCGGAAATCCGCATGCGCTTTTCGTTGCGGGCAACCGGGAAGCGCGCGGGACCGGTGATAAACCAGTTCATGCAACGGCCTTCCGCCGCCCAATAGCGCCGCGTCAACTCGACATGACGACGGGCGAAGGTTTCGATTTCCGCTTCCGGGATCGGGGCGCAAGCTTCGTTCCAAAGCTCGACAACGTGAACGGCGAACTGGTTCAGCCGCTCGGCCAGGTCCGCTAGCTCTGATTTCGCGCGCCGGTCGGGAAAATGGGTGAGGGCATGAAACCGCGACTCGATGTCCTCCGCCGCTATAGTTGCGGCGAAGGTCCCTGCGACAATGGCGAGGATGTTGTTTTCGAGGGTTGCGATTTGCATCATGCCTATCCCTCGACAAGGGTAGGGGCACGGCGTTCGATGCGGGATTGCAGCCCCGCCAGCGCGCCGGCAATGATGATGCCTCCGGGGGAAATCTCGTCGGTCTGCGCGAATACCGGATCGAGGACCGGTCGGCAGCATTTGAAATGCTTGGCCGCATCCTCAAGACTGACAAGCGGCGACGTGTAGGGGGAGCTTCCGTCCCCGCCGACAAGAACAATCTTGCCCGCGATCGGCTGGGGGAAGCCTTCAAAGATGGTGAAGGCGGTCAGGCCTTCCTGCAACCCTTCCTCATCGACAAGAAGTGTGTGGCGCTCGTCGAAACGCACGACTTCGAGGAGGCGGCAGCCAATCAGGTCGTAAACCGGCCGGATACCCGTCGAGACCGGAAGCCCGACCGGCTTAAAAATCGTCGTCTCCGGGTCCAGCACATAAGCGGTGTTTGCGCGTAACATTTTCTAGCCCTTTCCATCCGCGAAGCGGTCTAGCGTCTGCCCGAGGGGCAGGAGCCCCGCTCCTGCTTCCGAGTTCGCGCGGAGCAGCGGGAGAGAGGGAGGCAAGGGAACAAAACGGAGGGGGTTCGCCCGCCCGAGGCTCAAAGCCGAAGGGGCGACGCATGATCCGTACATGCGGATCTGCGTCGATCCTGCACGAAGCGAGCGCTGAGCGAGCGGAGGAAGGACGGGGAGACCGTTTTTTCCCTTGTGAGGGAGAGAGGGCGGCGCCTTCTTTCCCTCCATCAAGAAAGCACGCCGGCCGCCTAGCGGTCGTCATTTCAGATACAGAAAGGGCCGTCCTGCCTCGTGAACAGGACGACCCCTTGGCGCATGACAAGAAGGGCTAGCGACTTGCCATCACCAACTCAGGATGGGCCATGCCGTATGCGCCGCCTCCACCCCATTGATTTTGCGTGTTTGTGACCATTGAGGTTTCTGCCTTTCTGCCAGAATGTTTTCGGCAAGAGCTGGAGATTTGGCATGGCGGATGGTGAAGGATTTGTCGGACGATGCGAAGTGGTGGAGCCTCGTCGGGGAAACCGACGCTGGCCCAATGCTGTGAAAGCGCGGATTGTTGCGGAGAGCCTTCAGCCTGGAACCCGGGTCGCTGACGTAGCGCGTCGTTATGATCTCGTTGCACATCAGCTTTCGAGCTGGCGACGACAGGCGCGTCAGGGTCTTCTGGCGCTGCCTGCTGAGCTGCTGCCGGTCATGCCGGCCTTTGCGGACGGATCTATCGAACCTGCCTTCGTGCCACTGGCGATTACGACGGAGCCGAACATGACTTGTGATGCTTTGCCGACCCCGGAGCCGGTCGCGGCCGCTTCGCAGATCGTGACGGTAGAAATAGGGGCAGACCTCGTGATGCGGGTTCCCGGCGATGTACCGGTTGATCGGGTGGCGGCCTTGGTGCGTGCGATGCGAGCGCCGGCATGATCGTCGCGGGCCAACGCTTGCCGATCCTGATCGCGACGCGGCCGGTGGACTTCCGCTGTGGCCATCAGGCGTTGGCCTTGATGGTGCAGACCGAGTTAAAGCTTGATCCGCATTCCGGGGTGACGGTGATCTTCCGGTCGAAGCGCGGGGATCGTCTGAAAATCCTGGTATGGGATGGCACCGGAATGGTGCTGACCTACAAAGTCTTGGAACAGGGCAGCTTCGCCTGGCCCAAGGTGCAGGATGGAACGATGCGGCTGTCGCGGGGACAGTTTGAAGCCTTGTTCGAAGGGCTTGACTGGCGACGCGTGATGGCGCGGCGAGTGGTGCCCCCGGCTGCGGCAGGATGACTCACCAGCTTAATTTTGGCATTGTTTTATTGGGCTTTTCTGCTTCGCTTTGCTATGAAGACACATGTCGAAGCCGATCGATCTCAGCCAGTTCCCGGACCTCCCTCCCGAGGTATTGAATGCCTTTGCGGCAGTGCAGTTCGAGCTTTCGGTCGAGCGTGCGGCACGCCAGCATGAGCAGGCGGTGGTGGCCGAAAAGGACGCCTTCATCAGCGAGCTGAAGCAGCTGATCGAGAGGTTGGAGAGCCAGGTTCAGGACTATCGGCGCACGAAGTTCGGGCCGAAATCGGAAAAGCTTGATCCGACGCAGATGGAACTGGCGCTGGAGGACCTGGAGACGGCGATTGCCGAAACGCAGGCCCAGATCGCCTTCGTCGAGGAAAAGATCGCGGCCAGCGCCGTTGATCCCGCAAAGGCTGTTCCTCGCAAGGAGCGGAGGCCACGCGCACTGCCCCAGAGCCTGCCGCGGGTCGAGCGGGTGATCGAGCCCGACAGCATTGTCTGTCCCTGTGGTTGCGGCAACATGGTTCGGATCGGCGAAGATCGGACGGAACGGCTCGATCAAATTCCGGCACGCTATCAGGTGATTGTCACGGTCCGCCCGAAATACGCTTGCCCCAAGGGGCGCACGGGCGTCGTTCAGGCCAGAGCGCCGGCGCATTTGCTGGAGGGCAGCTGGCCGACCGAGGCCCTGTTGGCGCAGATCGCCGTGTCCAAGCATTCCGAACATATGCCGCTGAACCGGCAGGCCGCGGTCATGGCCCGACACGGAGTGCCGATCGACCGCACGGTCCTGGCAGATTGGATGGGTCGGACAGGTGCTGCGGTCGCGCCGGTGGTCGACCACATGGCCAAACGGCTGATGTCGGAAAGCGCGCGGCTCTATGTCGACGAGACCACGGCTCCGGTGCTGGATCCCGGGCGAGGCAAGACGAAGACCGGTTATCTCTGGGCCGTGCTGCGCGACGACCGCGGCTGGAACGGATCTGCGCCACCGGGCGTAGTGTTCCATTATCGACCGGGGCGTAAAGGCGAATATGCAGCAGAAATCCTCGACGGCTTCAACGGCACGATCCAAGTCGATGCCTACGGTGGCTACTCGCACCTGGCTACGCCAGACCGCACGGGCGGGGACCCGTTGAAGCTGGCCTTCTGCTGGGCGCATGGTCGCAGAAAGCTGATTAAGGCCAAACCCAAGAAGGGGTCGCCCATCGTCGACGAGGCGCTGTTGGGCATCGCCGCCCTCTACAAGATCGAGGATAGCATCCGCGGTTGCGATCCCGATCATCGCCGGGCTGTCCGCCAGAACCTGTCCCGTCCGCTGGTGGACGAGTTCTTCACCTGGTTGGCAGCTCAGGCCAAACGCGTCTCGCGCAAGTCCGACCTCGGCGAAGCCATGGCCTATATGCTGAGACGTCAAGACGGCTTCCGACTGTTCCTGGACGACGGCTGCGTCGACATCGACTCCAACCTCGTCGAAAACGCGATCAGAAGCCCCGCCATGAACCGCCGCAATGCGCTATTTGCCGGGCACGATGAAGGCGGCCGTAATTGGGCCCGTTTCGCCAGCCTGATCGGCACATGCAAGATGATTGGTGTCGAGCCCTATGCCTATTTGCGCGATCTCTTCATCAGCCTCGCCAACGGCCACCTCGCCAAAGACATCGAGGCCCTCATGCCCTGGGCCTATGCGCAACGCAGCGCCTCACAATGAGCTCGTCCGGGACTCCCCGATGAGCTCACAGGACCTTCCGCAAGCGATCGACATCGCCGTTGCAACCGCAAAATCAATGGGGCGGAGACGCCGCATACGCCATGCCGGCGCACCATATGCTGGTTTCAAAGGGGGTGTAAACCGGGAGTTGGAGGCAATTTGATGCAATCATCACAATCGGACGCGAAGCGGTCGTGGCGCAACCGATCGTTACCCGTATGGGCGAAGACCGCCTTTGGCGGGCTTCGTGCCGAAAGGTATAGAGCGGGCTTGCGCCAGCTATGCGCCAAGTTGATGCGACGCCCAGCGTTTTCAGACGCTCACGTAATTTCGATCATAAGCCGCAGACGGGAAGGCTCCGCTCCTCGCATTTCGAGAATCGCAAAACTGCTGGCTAACTGGCGCCCGGCGCCAACTTCACATTCGCCGCGCACGCGAGAGAAACCGCTTCAAGCTCAAACCGGCCAACAAAATGTATGGAGGCCCGGCGAGGGAATAGTGGCCACAGTTCAGTTTCAAGATGTTTGGCCTGGCACCGTCATCTTTCAGCCTTTGCAGGAACCTCTGCGATAGCTCTGGCAACACCACTTTGTCTCTTTTCGCCAGCACAACGTGGAGATCGAGATCAGGCCGTGCCAAACGATGCACGTAGTTCTCCATGTTAAGTGGAGCCCAGGCCCGTCTTAGATCGGCCAGCGCGATTTCAGGCTCAAGGCTATCGCGTATCAATCGTGTTGCGCGTCCCGTCCAAACCATATCCGCGAGACTTCCCGCGGTGAGAAACAACGAAGCTTTTGACACAGCAGGGTCGTGTGCGGCGATGAGCCCTGCAACCCAGGAGCCCAAGCTCATACCAAGAACCGAAATCTCCCGATAGCCTTCGCCCTTCAGCCAGCGTAGGAGTTTTCGCCCATCCCAAACTGCCTGCCGCACAGATTGGATCGTTCGACCGAGATTCGCGCTGAGCATGTAATCGGCGTGCGAGGAGCCCGGACGTCGGCGCTCAAAATGATAGGGCATTGCAATCTCAACAACCGTGATGCCACGCCGGGAAAAAAAATTGGCAATCTGACGATTTCGCGCGGTTGCATTCCAATGGTGAAAAACCACCAACGCCTGATCGAACGACCCGCTTTCGGTGATCTTCGCCGAGACAACGTTATTCTCTGCAATGTCAGTCGAGATGCCCGATGGAAATCTGAGCCACCCGTCTTGCTTCTGAAAACCTTGATCGCTCCCACTCGGCTCATCGAAGAAGGCTGGATCAGCGACGGCCTGGTCCGCAAAACGACAAAACTCCTCGAGACTTGCGACCTCCTTCGCATCTGGAAAGGCGCGTTCCGCGTCAAGGACGAAATCCGTTGTCTCCTTTTCCTCCTCGCCGCGCCGCGCCCGCCGCTCATCCCATCGATCAAGCCAATTATGATACACGCTGATGATTTCCTAACTCAGTCGCCCGCCATTGCCCAAAACCTGGATCAAACAGGCCGTAGATCGCAAGGAGCACGCCAACGCCCAAAAGGATCGAAAAGCCTGCAAACGCGCCGATCAGCAAGTAGCCGGCAACGAGCAGGCCTACAACTGCCGCCATCTCCCACAAAAGCACACGAAACCGACCTCCAACACGTAAACGGATGGAGCCAAACAGAAAGACGACGCACGTCGAAATAACGATAAGAAGACTGCTGAAATGCGTCGGCATCCTATAGCCGGCCCCGTCGCTTACATTATTGCGACCGTGAAGGACTGAAGACATGTCGCTGACCAACCAAGCCGCAACATTCTCGCCGCTCGATGTCAGGTAAGAGCTCTGGACCTTCATGCATATGGCGATCAGAACGCCCAATACGGTACAGCGAAAAATCCCGCGCATGACCCTAAGACCGACCTCATTGATCTCGTGCTGATAGTCTGCAGCAGACCGATGGTTCGTCGCCCCTTCAACTCTCCAGAGATCATAGACCACCGTATAAAGCAAAATGAGGCCGACGAAGAAAACATAGAAGCACAGGCACATGTATAGGTAAGCAATCCCTGTGAACAGGACCGCTTCTGGCACGGATATGACCTCTGGGCGCGCAAGTGCTAACTTGCCCCAATCCATTGCATAGTTACCACCGCCGTTCACCAATGGGATCAGGCACACTTCGATCCATTGAAAAAGACCTGCGAACAGCAGGCAAATCAAAAAGACCGCCCAGTATGTATAGGAAGAAGCTTCGACATTGCGCTCCCAGGCCTCGTCGCTTTGCATCCGGTCTGCCTGTGCAGCGAGCTTTAAGCGCGCCTCATTTTTCCAGAAGCCCAGCAGCTCTATGACCAACGCGCAAAACACCGGTAGAAGTAACAGGAAGACGAATGTCCAATTCGGCGCCCAAAGAAATCCAACCTGCTTAACAACGCCATCCGGCCGGTTGTAAGTAGCGTTGTGAATCCCCGTGATATACGACAAGAACCCAAGGGCGGCGGCACCTGCAAAGACCGACGCCGGCAAATTCAAGGGCGATCCGCGACTAAAGAGCGCCTCGGATCTCTTCGCCAAATCGAAACGCCGTCTTGGCCTCCTGGTGTCAGTATCTCGTGCCAACTCTTGCGGAGAGTTCGTCTCACCATCGACGACCGTGGTCCGCGGCGGATCTGGGACCCCAACGCTGCTCACGGCATGCTTCAAGTCTCGTCTCTTAGCCGCTAACCGAGATTGCGCCGCACTGAGTTCCATCTGCCATTCGCTGGTTGCCATCGGGTCATCGCACCCAAAGATCCTTGCGAGCCACCGAATGTTGGCGGTGCTAATCCCCTTCTCATTCTCTTGAAACCAAAGCTGCACCGTTCGTAGATCGACCCCGATCCGATTCGAATCGATCTGTGAAATCGCCTCTGCAAGAAGCTCAGGCGTCCATGGACCTGAAGGAAACCCATCATTGCCCAATGGCCGACCCGCTCCAGCCGCAGCCAATTGTTTAAACAGCTCCTTGAAATCACTTTCGTCTTTCGACGGCGAAAGAAAAAACTTTCCGTTCTTTATCAATGACTTATAGGCCCTGGTTTCGTTTCGTTTCGCTAGGTTTCGTGTCCTATCGTGCCATTACCCCTCAAATCACGCTCTTATCGACGGGATGCAACTTTTTAGCGCCTCCGAGATGAAGCGCGCAACTATTGGAAGGAGGGGGTCTTTTGTCGGTGAGGCACTCAATCATGTCAATTTCGGCGGCGTCAGCGTTCGAGCGCTGCATAGAGGCCGAAAGCCCAATAAGTTCGCTTCGGTCCCTTAGCTGGGGCGCCTATTCGGCAAGAATGCGCACGGCTTTGAGCGCGTTAGCTTCCGACGGTATTTCTTATATGGAGATTCAGGCGCACAAGGACTGGAAGGAACGCAAAGAAGAAAGTGGGGCGGAAACTGCGTTTTCCCTTGGTGAGTTGATAGACCGCCATATAGCTGCGCAACTGGCGACTGCTGATGCCGTTCGTGCCTGGGATGAGCGGAGGGCAGCCGGCGAGGTTACGAACGTCACCTACGCAAACCGACTGTTGGGCGTTGCGCGGGATGAACAAGCCGGCTGGCTGGCGATCGTCGATTACAGGCCGCGGGGCGATCGGGAATCGAGGCTGAAGCTGACCTATATGGCGGCTTACCTGATTGCAACACGGGGAACACTGAACGCCAACGAGACGAATCTCGCCTTCGAACGCGGCGCGTCGGTTTCGTGACTCTCCCCTTTATGCCGACCCAGATTCATATGCGACGCCACCGGCTCTGCCGACTGGCCTGACGCGCACTGAGGGATAGCGCGGCGGAGACCGCGCCGTTTCCCTCGCCGATCCTTTGCACGGAGATAACGTCATGGAAACGCCAGCGGAAGCTGGTAGGAGTGATTGAGATTCCGGCATGCGCCGATTTCCTGGAGGGAGAAGTTGCTAGTCTGAGGGCCTGCAATGCAGACGCAGACGAACAGATCCCAAGTTGAAGCTGGTCTTTAAGAACAACAAAGGACAACAACATTAGAGAGGCAACAATCACAAAGCCTTCAATCGATACCGGTATCGTAGGAGTTGGGCCGCTTGGAAAAGTAGCAAGACCACTGAGTTGAGCTCCATCATGGACTACCGCACTCTCACTGCATCCGAGCTGACCCATGCGCCCGGTCGATCATGGCATGGTTCTTTAACTTGTAACGGAACATCGGAATGGCGATGTCATGCTGCTTGGCCGCTGCTGATGTCGGCGTTTCCGAAGGTTGCTTCGCCTTGGAATCCTTCACTGTCCAACGCACATCCCGATCCCTCTGCGCGAGCGTGGGGGGCTTGTCCTTCCCCTCATCGGGAACTCAACAGCATTGATCGCTCTTTTTCGCTGATATCTCACGAAATCTCAAATACGCAAGCCCATTACAGATTACAGAGCGAAGAGGGTAAAAACTTCCACATTACGCGCCATCTGTAGTAAAGATTGCAAGGAAACCCCGCGTACGTTCGGTTAGCCTTATTGAACAATTTCGCTTTGACGAATTCGCTGTCAAACCGCTACTCGGTTCCTGCAGCAACTCTTCAACCAAGCGAAGAATCTGGGACGCAACATCGCCAGCCGGGCGACCGATTCGACTAGAGGAGGCGTAAACTTGACTGAAGTATTGCTGTTCATTGATGGTTCCTGGCGCAATGCCAGCTCCGGGGAATTCATCTCAGTGATCAATCCCGTGACTGAAGAGGAAATCGGTCGCATCGGAAAAGCCGCTTCTGCGGACATTGAATACGCGGCGACGGCTGCGGAGCGCGGATTCCACAAGTGGAAGCGTATCGCAGCCATCGACCGCGCTGCCATCATGCATAAGGCGGCAAGCCTCGTTCGTGAGCGCAGCGAGGCTATCGCGCATAGTTTGACGCTTGAACATGGAAAACCCTTGGGGGAGGCTCGCGCCGAAGTCGCCGCGACCGCAGACACGATTGATTGGCACGCGCAAGAAAGCAGGCGCGCCTACGGACGAGTGATTCCAGCACGTGCGCCGGGCGTACATCAGTTCACGGTGATGGAGCCCATCGGCCCGGTAGTTGGCTTCGCGCCTTGGAATTTTCCGCTGATTCAAGCGGTGAAAAAGGTCGCAGGTGCGCTGGCAGCAGGTTGCTCCATTGTTCTTAAGGGTGCCGCAGAAGCACCGTCGTGTTCCGTGGAACTGGTCAGGGCTTTCGCTGACGCCGGCGTTTCGCCTGGCGCCGTGAACCTGTTATTTGGGAATTCCGCTGAAATCTCGGAAACTTTGATTGCTCATCCCGCGATCCGGAAAATTACGTTTACCGGATCGACGCCTGTCGGCAAAAAACTTGCAGCGCTGGCTGGTGCTCACATGAAACGATCGACGATGGAGCTGGGCGGCCATGCACCGGTCATCGTCATGAACGATGCTGATATCGCGGCGGCGGTTAATATCTCTGTCGCCGCCAAGTACAGGAACGCCGGCCAGGTCTGCGTGTCGCCCACCCGCTTCATCGTGCAGGCGGATGTATTTGACGATTTCACCGAACGTTTCGTGGCTGGTGCAAAGGCTGTGAAAGTCGGCGATGGGCTTCAGGCAGAGACCACGATGGGTCCGTTGGCGCATCGCGGTCGCGTCACGGCGATGGAAGAGCTTGTTGTTGATGCCGTCAAACTTGGCGCAACTTTGGCCACCGGAGGTCACCGCATCGGCAACAAGGGCTTTTTCTTCGAACCGACCGTTCTGCTGAATGCTCCCGTTGAGGCCCGTGTCATGAACGATGAGCCGTTCGGGCCGCTCGCCATCATCAACCGGTTCGACCACCTCGAAGAGGCCCTCGAAGAGGCAAACCGGCTGCCCTACGGTCTGTCCGCATACGGCTATACACGCTCGCTGACTGATGCAACTCGGCTCTTCAATGGAATGGAGAGCGGCAGCATTTCCATCAATCATCACAGTGTTGCGCTTCCCGAGCATCCTTTCGGCGGCATCAAGGATTCCGGCTATGGCACGGAAGGCGGGCCAAGCGCGCTCGACGCATTTATGGTCACGAAGGTCGTTTCAATCGCGTCAGTCCACTGACAATCAGGAGGCTGACCACTTGTCGCTTCCGCCCATCGCTTTTGGGAGATTCGCAGATGCAATCCGCCAATATCATCGAACGAATACTAAACGCCCCTCCGGGTTCTGCATTGGCTCTGGCAATGGAGCAGCGAGCCGAAATCCTCCGGCTTAGCCAGGCTAGTCACGATGCCGTCGTTCAGCCAAAGGAACCTGGAGGCCTATCGCATGGCGAGCGCGCGGCCCTTGCGGAACGGATTACCAGGCTAAACAAGGATGACGAACTCGCACGGCACTATCGCGCGTGTTTGAACAGCGCAGGCGCCGATGAGGAGTTGCTTGCCATCGCCGATCCGAACCGGAGCATCGATGCGGGCGAGCGGATGAACGCAATCGTTCGTTTTACCGACCTGGTCACGGTGCACCCGCGCGATGCGACAAGAAGCGATCTCGAAACGCTGAAGACAGCGGGCATGGCTGAGGCAGATATCGTGCGCCTGACGGAACTGCTGGCTTTCGTGAACTACCAGTTGCGTGTGGTGGCCGGATTCAAACTTGCTGGGAGCGTCAAATGAGCAACGCAATCCATGAATTCACTGTAAATGTTCCGCGGTGGTCACCCTATATTACTCCCGTCAGTCTCGATAACGCCACTCAAGAGCAACTAGATGCAATGAAGGTGACGCCCTCGAACAAGAAGATTTCGGAGTACGTGCTAACTCTGGCCCACGATCCTGAGTCACTTGCCGTTCGCTCTCCGCTCTTCAACGCCATTATGTACGGTCGGGAGGGGTTGGCGCCAGCCGAACGCGAACTTGGCGCAATCGGATCCTCGATTGTCAATCGGTGTGTATATTGCGCCGCTGTCCACGGATCGCGCTACAATCAGCTGACCAAGCGCACGGACGTCGTTGAGAAAATCTTTGCCGACGAAACGGAAGCGGAGCTGGATGAATACTCGCAGGCTGTTTTTGATTTCGCCGTCGCGTTGGCGAAATCGCCCCCCGCCGCCAACATAGAGCACATGCAAGCGCTTGAAGGGCTCGGATTCGTGACGCTGGATGCTGTCGATCTCGTTCTCGCAACGGCGATCTTCGGCTGGGCGAACCGACTAATGCATATACTGGGTGAGCCGGTCCACGCGTAATACCGGTACATGCTTTTGGGGGCTGCAGTTCAACAGGCATCCGAGGAGACCGACTTGCCTATCTCGAAGATCCTTGTTGCCAACCGTTCTGAAATTGCCATCCGCGTTTTTCGCGCTGCAAACGAACTCGGTCTGAAAACGGTCGCGATATGGGCGGAAGAGGACAAACTCGCGCTGCACCGCTTTAAAGCGGATGAAAGCTACCAGATCGGCCGCGGCCCGCATCTTGCGCGCGACCTCGGCCCGATCGAAAGCTACCTGTCGATCGAGGAAGTGATCCGCGTCGCCAAACTCTCGGGTGCCGACGCCATTCATCCGGGCTACGGCCTGCTGTCGGAAAGCCCGGAATTCGTCGATGCCTGTGACGCCGCCGGCATCATTTTCATCGGTCCGCGCCCGGCGACGATGCGTCAGCTCGGCAATAAGGTCGCAGCCCGCAACCTCGCCATTTCCGTCGGCGTTCCGGTCGTGCCGGCCACCGATCCGCTGCCGGACGACGAAAAGGAAATCCATCGCCTCGCCACCGAGATCGGCTACCCGGTCATGCTCAAGGCCTCCTGGGGCGGCGGCGGACGCGGCATGCGCGCCATTCGCGATCCGAAGGATCTGATCCGCGAGGTGACGGAAGCCAAGCGCGAGGCCAAGGCCGCCTTCGGCAAGGACGAGGTCTATCTCGAAAAGCTGGTCGAGCGCGCCCGCCACGTCGAAAGCCAGATCCTCGGCGACACCCACGGCAATGTCGTGCATCTGTTCGAGCGCGACTGCTCCATCCAGCGCCGTAACCAGAAGGTCGTCGAGCGCGCGCCGGCGCCCTACCTCTCCGATGCGCAGCGGCAGGAACTGGCCAACTACTCGCTGAAGATCGCCAAGGCGACCAACTACATCGGCGCCGGCACCGTCGAGTATCTGATGGATGTGAACACCGGCAAGTTCTACTTCATCGAAGTGAACCCGCGCATCCAGGTCGAGCACACCGTCACCGAAGTGGTGACCGGCATCGACATCGTCAAGGCGCAGATCCACATTCTCGACGGCGAGGCGATCGGCACGCCGCAATCGGGTGTGCCTGACCAGGCTGACATCCGCCTCAACGGCCACGCGCTGCAGTGCCGCATCACCACGGAAGATCCGGAGCAGAACTTCATTCCCGACTACGGCCGCATCACCGGCTATCGTTCGGCGGCCGGTTTCGGCATCCGTCTCGACGGCGGCACGGCCTATACCGGCGCCTACATCACCCGCTACTACGATCCGCTGCTGGTGAAGGTCACGGCCTCGGGCAGCACGCCTCAGGAAGCGATCAGCCGCATGGACCGGGCGCTGCGCGAATTCCGTATCCGCGGTGTGGCGACCAACCTCACCTTCCTCGAGGCGATCATCGGCCACGAGCAGTTCCGCAACAACACCTACACCACCCGCTTCATCGATACGACGCCGGAACTCTTCCAGCAGGTCCGGCGCCAGGACCGTGCGACGAAACTCTTGACCTATCTCGCCGACGTCACCGTCAACGGTCATCCGGAGGCCAAGGGCCGCCCGAAGCCGCCGGCGGATGCGGCCAAGCCCGTCGTGCCGTTCATCCAGGGCGAAATCCCCGCCGGTACCAAGCAGAAGCTCGACGCGCTCGGCCCGAAGAAATTCGCCGAGTGGGTGCGCGGTGAAAAGCAGGTTTTCCTGACCGATACGACGATGCGCGACGGCCATCAGTCGCTGCTTGCGACCCGCATGCGTACGCATGACATCGCCCGCGTCGCCGGCACCTATGCTCGTGCCCTGCCGCAGTTGTTCTCGCTCGAATGCTGGGGTGGTGCGACCTTCGACGTTTCCATGCGCTTCCTCACCGAGGACCCGTGGGATCGTCTCGCCCGCATTCGCGAGGACGCGCCGAACCTGCTGCTGCAGATGCTTTTGCGCGGCGCCAACGGCGTCGGCTACAAGAACTACCCCGACAACGTCGTGAGGTACTTCGTGCGCCAGGCGGCGAAGGGTGGCATTGACGTCTTCCGCGTCTTCGACTGCCTCAACTGGGTCGACAACATGCGCGTGTCGATGGAGGCCGTTGCTGAAGAGAACCGCATCTGCGAGGCGGCAATCTGCTACACTGGCGACATCCTGAACTCGGCCCGCCCGAAGTACGATCTCAAGTACTACACGGCATTGGCGGCCGAGCTGGAAAAGGCCGGCGCGCACATGATCGCCGTCAAGGACATGGCGGGCCTGTTGAAGCCGGCAGCCGCACGCGTGTTGTTCAAGGCGCTGCGTGAGGCGACCGACCTGCCGATCCACTTCCACACGCACGACACCTCGGGCATTGCGGCTGCGACCGTGCTTGCCGCCGTCGAAACCGGCGTCGATGTGGTCGATGCGGCGATGGACGCGCTTTCCGGCAATACCTCGCAGCCCTGTCTCGGCTCGATCGTCGAGGCGCTTCGGGGATCGGACCGCGATCCGGGTCTCGATCCCGAGTGGATCCGCCGCATCTCCTTCTATTGGGAAGCGGTGCGCCACCAGTATGCCGCCTTCGAAAGCGACCTCAAGGGACCGGCGTCCGAAGTCTACCTGCACGAAATGCCGGGCGGACAGTTCACCAACCTCAAGGAACAGGCGCGTTCGCTCGGTCTCGAAACCAAGTGGCACCGCGTCGCCCAGGCCTATGCCGACGCCAACCAGATGTTCGGCGACATCGTTAAGGTGACGCCGTCGTCCAAGGTCGTCGGCGACATGGCGCTGATGATGGTCTCCCAGGACTTGACCGTCGCCGACGTCGAGAACCCGGCCAAGGACATCGCCTTCCCGGACTCGGTCGTCTCGATGCTCAAGGGCGATCTCGGCCAGCCCCCGGGCGGCTGGCCGGAAGCGCTGCAGAAGAAGGCGCTGAAAGGCGAGAAGGCTTACACCGCCGTTCCCGGCTCGCTGCTGCCGCCGGCCGATCTCGACGCGGAGCGCAAGGCGATCGAGGACAAGCTCGAGCGCAAGGTCGACGACTTCGAGTTCGCCTCCTATCTGATGTACCCGAGGGTCTTCACCGATTACGCGGTCGCGGCCGACACCTATGGTCCGGTCAGCGTGCTGCCGACGCCGGCCTATTTCTATGGGCTTGGACCGGGCGAGGAGCTGCAGCCGGAGATCGAGCGCGGCAAGTCGCTGGTTATCCTGCACCAGGCCAAGAGCGAGCCGGACGAGAAGGGCATGGTCAAGGTGTTCTTCGAACTCAACGGCCAGCCGCGCCTGATCAAGGTTCCGGACCGCAACCGCAGTGCGACGAGCGCCGTGCGCCGCAAGGCTGAGGGCGGCAACGCCGCCCAGCTCGGAGCGCCGATGCCGGGCGTCATCTCGACCGTCGCGGTTCATCCGGGCCAGGCGGTTAAGGCCGGTGACGTGCTGCTCTCGATCGAGGCGATGAAGATGGAAACGGCGCTGCACGCCGAGAAGGACGGCACGATTGCCGAAGTGCTGGTTCGCGCCGGCGACCAGATCGACGCCAAGGACCTGCTGATTGTTTACGAGGCCTGAGGGTGGCCTCTACCTCGGACAGATTCAGCAAATGTAGGGCATCTTCTGTAATGGGCCCTTGCTCGTCAAGTCCCTCCGTGATCATCACGCCGCCAGGATCATGCTTCTGTCCGTGGTCAGCACCAAGACTGCCACACCATGCCATCAGATCCTTAAGCCGGCAGGTCAATCTAGGACGCGTGATTTGCCGAAGCCTTCACAGCACTACTCCCGACCTTGCCAAGCCCTCGTCCCAGCGACGGGACCTCGGAGAAGCAGCGCCGTCGGCGGCCTGCTTCGGTAATCTCATCTCGCCTTTACGGGGCGACAGTATCCTTACCCCAACGGAACGCGCTGACGTCAACCCACATGCGGTGAAGGACGGTCGCGAGTTTGCGGGCGAGCGCCACCTTGGCTCGCTTCATACCGCGCCGCTTCGCCACGTCCAGCGCCCAGCGCTTCAGGGCAGAGAACCGCGTGGCACGCGTCAGCATGATATGCGCCGCTTCATAAAGCGCAGTGCGCACCATGGCATCGCCGACCTTGGTTACTCCGCCGTCGATGTCGGTCTCTCCCGACTGGTATTTCTTGGGCGTCAGTCCAAAATACGCACCGACGGTGCGGGACTTTTCGAACCGACCCGGATCGTCGACTGCCGAGCGATAGGTAATGGCTACCAAGGCTCCAACACCAGGGGCGCTCATCAGCCGTTGGCAGACAGGATCGGCGCGGGTAATCTTCAGCATCGCGCGATGCAGCCGGGTAAACTCGGTCCACAATGCACCCCGTGCCTGCAACATCGCCCCGATCACCGTCCCAAGCATCTCATGGCCTTCGATCAATTCGCGAATGCGCGCCTCGAAACGGCCCCGGCTCACCTCGCCAACCTTGAGCCCGTAACCCCGCAGGATCCCGCGGATGCTGAGCTCGACATCAAGCAGTTTGGCCTGCAAAAGCTTGCGACCGACCAAAAGCGCCCGAACGTCTTGGGCATTCGCAGACTTCGCATGCACTGGGCGGTACCAGCCCATGCGCAGCAATTGTGCAATCCCGCGAGCATCCTTGCGGTCTGTCTTCACGGTCATCGCTGACAGCGCCGCCTTCACATGCCGCGTCTCCAGCAACACCACATCCTGGCCCGCCTCGACAAGTGCAGCGCGCAGCCACTGCGATAATGGTCCTGCTTCCAGGCCGATCGTGACGATCGGCAGCTCCAGATCGGCAAAAAGCTGCAACAGCGCTTCAGGCTCGCTCGCCACTTTCACCTCACGCACGATCTTGCCCGACCCATCCACGACGCAGATGCTGCTCTGTTCCAGCGACACATCAATTCCTGCATAATAGTCCATGGTTGTCCCTCGCTTGATGCTTGGGGCCGAGATCATCGGACCCCGTTTCAACATCATCACTCTGAGGGACAGCCACCTTCTTGGCTATGCGAGGAGTGCCGGCCCATTACGGCATCTAGGAGGAAATGATTATGGCAGAAGCAGCGATCTCACACAAAGGCCATACTAATGATCTGCGCGTAAGACACGCGACCGTTGGGCCGGACGTAATAGACATTGGCACACTGTATAAACTAACCGGTGCCTTCACATACGATCCAGGCTTTACCTCCACGGCGTCGTGCGAATCCAAGATCACCTATATCGACGGCGACGAAGGCATGCTGCTCCACCGCGGCTACCCGATCGAGCAGCTTGCAGAACATGGCGACTTCCTCGAAGTCTGCTATCTGCTGCTCTACGGCGAACTGCCGACGAAGGCGCAGAAGGCTGACTTCGACTATCGCGTCACGCACCACACCATGGTGCACGAGCAGATGTCGCGCTTCTTCACCGGCTTCCGCCGCGACGCACACCCGATGGCCGTCATGTGCGGCTGCGTCGGCGCGCTTTCTGCCTTCTACCACGACTCGACCGACATCACCGATCCGCACCAGCGCATGGTTGCGTCGCTGCGCATGATCGCCAAGATGCCGACGATTGCGGCCATGGCCTACAAGTACCACATCGGCCAGCCCTTCGTTTACCCGAAGAACGACCTCGACTACGCCTCGAACTTCCTGCGCATGTGCTTCGCCGTTCCCTGCGAAGAATATGTCGTCAACCCGGTTCTGTCGCGCGCCATGGACCGCATCTTCATCCTGCACGCCGACCACGAACAGAACGCTTCGACCTCGACGGTTCGCCTCGCCGGCTCGTCGGGTGCCAACCCGTTCGCCTGCATCGCGGCCGGCATCGCCTGCCTCTGGGGCCCGGCGCACGGCGGCGCCAACGAAGCGGCGCTCAACATGCTTGCCGAAATCGGCACGGCCGACCGTATTCCGGAATTCATCGCCCGCGCCAAGGACAAGAACGATCCGTTCCGCCTGATGGGCTTCGGTCACCGCGTCTACAAGAACTACGATCCGCGCGCCAAGATCATGCAGAAGACCACGCATGAAGTGCTCGCCGAACTCGGCCACAAGGACGATCCGCTTCTCGAAGTGGCGATGGAACTCGAACGCATCGCGCTCACCGACGAGTACTTCATCGAGAAGAAGCTCTACCCGAACATCGACTTCTACTCGGGCATCACGCTGAAGGCTCTCGGCTTCCCCACCACCATGTTCACCGTTCTCTTCGCGCTTGCCCGTACCGTCGGCTGGATCGCGCAGTGGAGCGAGATGATCGAAGATCCGGAACAGCGCATTGGCCGTCCGCGCCAGCTCTATGTCGGCGCTCCGCAGCGCGAGTACGTGCCGGTCTCCGAACGCTGATCGGATTGACTTCTGCTCCACCCGACCCGAACTCTTCCCAGAGGGGCCGGCCCAAATTCCGGCGGATACGCACATTGAACGGCGACTTTCGAGACGCTGGGTTGAGTGGCATCCGCGGGGAAAGGGTGGGTTATAGATGCGGGTTTGCGTCAAGGAGCTATAGAACGGCAGATCACCCATCGCTTGAAGCGATTGGAATGATCCTCCAATACAATTGGATATGAGCGAACGAGCTTTCTATCCTTCCGGCTAACAAGCATTTTGCGAGGGCAGCCAGCATGACACAGTACTCCGCCGCTTCAGGCCCAAGACCTTTAGGTAATTGCGTTCCAGGCATCGTATTAGTTTCGGTGATTACGGCGTCTGCGTATGGTCTGCGCAACCTCCCCGTTGTCTCGTCGCTCAGCCCTATGATCACGGCGATCTTTCTCGGTATGGTTTTTGCCAACGTCGTTGGTTTCTCGTCTTCTGCCGACGCTGGCGTTGCCCTCGCGGGAAAAAAGCTCCTGCGTGTGGCGGTTGCCATGCTCGGGCTGCAATTGACATTCTCGCAAATTGCCAGCGTCGGCCTCACAGGCTTGGCTTTTGCCGCATTTGTTGTGGCTTCCACGCTGCTATTGACGATATGGGCTGGGCGGCTTTTGGGCGTCGATCGAAAGCTGTGTTTGCTGCTGGCTACGGGGACCGCCATCTGTGGCGCGTCGGCGATTGCCGGCGCGAACGCCGTAGCCCGTGCGAGAGACGAGGATGTTTCCTATGCGGTCGGCTGTGTCACCTTGTTCGGCACCGTCGCAATGTTCCTGTATCCTCTCCTGCAAGGCTTGCTCGGTTACGATCCGCAGTCGTATGGATTGTGGGTCGGGCTTACCGTGCATGAGGTTGCCCAAGTGGTCGGCGCGGGATTCCAAGGTGGAGAACAGGCGGGGCAGGTCGCTATCCTCTCGAAGCTTACCCGCGTTATGATGCTCGCGCCCGTGGTGGTTGCGCTCGCTCTCTACGTCGCTCGATCCCAGGGCAACTCGGAGGGCCGCCAGGATATGAAGCAAGTCATCCCGGTTTTTATCGTTGGGTTCGTCGCGCTGGTGATCCTCAACAGTACTGGCTACGTCCCCGAACAAGCGCGGGCACCGTTCATAACAGCGACGCCAGTGCTTCTCACTGCGGCAATGGCAGCGCTCGGATTGGGGACGAGCTTCGTCCAGCTTAAGCAGAGGGGCTTCCGGCCATTGCTTCTTTCCTTTCTCGCCTCGTCGTACATTGCAACAGCAGGTCTGTTACTCGTTAGCCTCGCCTCTTGAGCGCACACATCGTGATTTCGGAAATGTGAAGTGACGCTCGAACAGCTTCGAATATTTCTTGCGGTGGCGCATCGGGAGCATGTGACTCGAGCAGCCGAAGTGTTGAATCTGACACAATCTACTGTCAGTGGCGCTATTCGCGCGTTAGAAACGCGCCCCGGCCGATCTCGACGCGGAGCGCAAGGCGATCGAGGACAAGCTCGAGCGCAAGGTCGACGACTTCGAGTTCGCCTCCTACCTGATGTACCCGAGGGTCTTCACCGATTACGCGGTCGCGGCCGACACCTATGGTCCGGTCAGCGTGCTGCCGACGCCGGCCTATTTCTATGGGCTTGGACCGGGCGAGGAGCTGCAGCCGGAGATCGAGCGCGGCAAGTCGCTGGTTATCCTGCACCAGGCCAAGAGCGAGCCGGACGAGAAGGGCATGGTCAAGGTGTTCTTCGAACTCAACGGCCAGCCGCGCCTGATCAAGGTTCCGGACCGCAACCGCAGTGCGACGAGCGCCGTGCGCCGCAAGGCTGAGGGCGGCAACGCCGCCCAGCTCGGAGCGCCGATGCCGGGCGTCATCTCGACCGTCGCGGTTCATCCGGGCCAGGCGGTTAAGGCCGGTGACGTGCTGCTCTCGATCGAGGCGATGAAGATGGAAACGGCGCTGCATGCCGAGAAGGACGGCACGATTGCCGAAGTTCTGGTGCGCGCCGGCGACCAGATCGACGCCAAGGACCTGCTGATCGTCTTCGGCGCCTGAGTCGATCAGGATTGTTCGATTGTTCACCAACGATCAAAGATGAAGGCTCGCGCCTAGCATAACCGACGTGAGCATCCTGATTTCCCTGATGTGGCGCTTGATTGCGATCGGGCCGCGAGCGAACGCCGTACCAACCTTTGGCGTCCCTACAACTTCCCGACTTCTAGATCACGAGATCACGTCCCACACAAATGGGACATGGTATCGCTGTGACACATAAAGCGCCGCGCCGCCGCTTCTCCGTCGAGTGGGCCTGCAAGCTAGCAAGCGGCCGAAGAATTCAGACATCAGGAAAGACAAAACTCTCCGCTGTCGAGAAATGTGTTCAGCATCTTTACATGTGGGGCAATATCGATTTTTGCCTCCCTGAGCCAGGCATCGTCATAATACGTCGAAGCGTAGCGGTCTCCGCCATCGCAGATGACGCTCACGACAGAACCCGATTGACCTTGTTCCGCCATGTTGGCGGCGATCCAGCACACACCGTAAAAATTGGCGCCGGTCGAACCGCCCACGCGTCGTGAAAGCCTTTCCGACAAGACGTGCATCGCAGCAAGAGAAGCCGCATCCGGCAACTTTATCATATGGTCGATGACCGCCGGCATAAAGGACGGCTCGACCCGCGGACGTCCAATCCCCTCGATTCTTGACGGACTCGGGCATCTCGCCTTTAGGTTGCCCGTCATATATGATTCGTAAAACGCTGAATGCTCGACATCAACGACACAAAGGCGCGTGTTGAGGCTTCGATACCGAATGTACCGGCCGATTGTTGCAGAGGTGCCGCCAGTGCCGGCGTTCATCACAACCCAGTCCGGCTCGGGATTGTGCTCAAGCGCCATTTGGCTGAAGATGCTTTCTGCAATGTTGTTGTTGCCACGCCAGTCGGTAGCCCGTTCGGCATTGGTAAACTGATCGAGGTAGTGTCCGTTGACATCGCGGGCCAGCTCCTCGGCCACCTTGTAGATAGAAGCCGGATCGTCAACGAAATGGCAACGCCCTCCCGAGCGGGTTATCGCGTCGATCTTTTGCGTGCTTGTTGAACGATGCATGACGGCGATGAACGGCAATTTCAAGAGGTTGGCAAAATATGCCTCGCTCACCGCTGTTGATCCCGAAGAGGCCTCTACCAGCGTGGTACCTTCGCGTATCCACCCATTGCAAATGCCGTATAGGAACAGCGACCGCGCCAGCCGATGCTTCAGACTTCCCGTCGGGTGGGTGGACTCGTCCTTAAGATAAATCGAGACTCTGGGAATTCCTTGGAAGGCCAGATGAACCAAGTGCGTATCGGCTGACCGGTTGGCATCTCCGCGCAAAATTCCAGTTGCCCAGCGCGTCCAACCCCTGTCATGACCGACGGTAGGCAATGGCATCGTGTCATTCCAGAGAAATGTTTCTGGTTTCAGCATTGTTCAATCCAAAGCGATAACTGCTTCGACCTCTACTTTTGCGCCCTTTGGAAGAGCCGATACCTCAAACGTCGCGCGTGCCGGGTACGGGGGTGTGAACGCTGCGCCGTAGACCTCGTTGATTGGTGTAAAGGCCGTGAGATCGGTGAGCAGGATGGTCGTCTTCAAAGTATTAGCCAGACGGGTACCGGCCGCTTCCGCGATCGCCCTGATATTGGCCAAACACTGCCGCATCTGATCCACAGGGTCATCGCTCGCAAAGTTGCCGGTGGCCGGGTCGAGACCGAGCTGGCCTGAAACGAAAAGCAGGTTGCCGTGACGAACGGCTTGAGAATATGGACCAATTGCTGCCGGGGCCGCTTCTGTCGCGATTGACTCAATCATGAAGGTTCCTTTTGTACACGCGTTGACGCAAGCGGATTTTGACCGCGCCGAAAACCTCACTCGCTGGCCGGCGGGTTGTCCAAGGGGACGTCGCCAAGCATCTCCGGCTCGGCATATTCACTAAAGTGCGCATAGGTAGCGTCGACATCCTCCAGGAAAATCGACCTTGTAATGCCCCGAACGACCCGGGGCACCGAGTACTTGAAGCCGCTAATGGCGGAAGCAGAAAGACCCATGCTGACGAGTGCGCTGTAAGTGAAATTGAATATGCGGGAGAGATAGGGAGCATCGCCGCGTTTGTCTATGAACTCGAATCCCGGTCCCAGATACGGATGGCAGCCCGCCTGAGCATCGTGCTCGTCAGAGGGTGGAGTGAAACAGTCCCTCCAGAGGGCGATGTACTCGGCCACATTCGCAAGCTCCGGTCTCAGTTTGAAGTCGGTGATGAAGCCGACGGCAACAATAAGAAAATCTGCACGAAGCGTGTCGCCTGAGGCAGTCACAACTTCAATCTCCTCACCGTTCCCGTCATCTACCAAGCGCACCGCTTTCCAGCCGGCATTTTGCCGTATGCAGGCGCCAGGCAGGGCCGAAAGGCGGTTGTAGGCATCCTGAGGGGCGGGGATATTATGCCGGAACATGTGGCGCATGAAGCGCCACTTCGAAAGGTCGTCCATGTCTGCGTAATGGTTGAGGAAGCCGGCTCTGGCCATCCACATTTGCGGATTGATGCGTTGAATTGCTGCGCGTCGAATACACACTGTCGCTTGCCGTGCTCCGGCTTCAAGTGCCGTCGAGGCGTTGTCGAATGCAGACGCACCAGCCCCGAGGACTGCAACACGTTTTCCCGCGAGCTTCGCAAAATCGATTGTGTCGCCGGACGACGCATATCGCTCTCTAGGAAGAGACGTCGCGATGAACTCTGGAACGTGCCAGGCGCCACTTCCGTCAATGCCTGTCGCAAGCACAACGCGGCGCGCATAGACGAAGTCCGCATCTTGCCCCGCCCCTCGTGCGTCAAGCCGATTAATATCAACCCGGAAAATCTCTCCTTCCGGCTTGATCGACGATACCTCTACAAGGTTCTCCACTGGAAGGTTCAGCGCGTCCCGGCACCAAGACAAGTAGTCCTGCCAGTCTTCCTTCGGTATCTTTCCAAGTTCTTCCCACGCCTTCTCACCGTAACGGGCCGTATACCATGCCTGGGGAGACAGGTTCGGCAGCGTCGGATCGATTCCTGGAAGATGTTTAAGCGTGCGCAGTGTTCGCATCCGAGCGGTTGTGTTCCATGGTCCTTCCAGACCCCGCGGCTGCCGATCGAACACAACAATGTTGTCGACGCGTTCCCGCAATAGACCTGACGCGATAGCTAGGCCGCCCTGACCGCCGCCGATGATCACGACGTCATAGACATGCCGGCCGCTCTCATGCCGATATGGAATTACCCATGGTTCGTGAGGAAACCTGAGTACGTGAAGGTCCTCACGCACCCGGCTGGCAAGAGCCATAAGCTTTTCGTTTTGCAAGGAGTAAGCGTTCATCGGATTCCCTTCTGCATGACTGCGCCCGTTGATCCTTCGTGAGTGCCCGAACCGACCTCCACCGGTCCATTCAGCATCGCAATCACGGGCCGTATCTGATCGGTTATTGAGACTTAACATACGCTGGAAGACCGTACAGTGACTTCCAATCTTCAGGTCTTATCGACCGACTGCGTTGAACCTCTTCCAATCTACCTGGAAGCCATGGAAGATTTTACCCTTTGGCGACCAAGCCGTGGATATTTCTATCCTGAGATGGTGTCTTTGTAGGCTGCAGTCATTGCCATGTTACTGGAACAACAGGCTGTTGCGATATATCCGGATTCCCGCGTCATAGGCTTCAAGAGCGATCGGCCGCAGCGGGTATGGCGACGACGATCGAAGGGGTAGGGGGCTCTCCACGGCTTCGCCCAACGCCATTTTCGCCAGCATCGTGCCGAAATAGGTATTCGGAGCAATTCCGCGGCCATTGCAGCCGATCGTTGCCAGGATCCCTGGTCGGGGCTGGACAAGGTGCGGCAGGCGGTCGACCGTTTGTCCGATCGTGCCCGACCAGCGATAACCCCACTTAAATTGCGGGGCAAACGGGAAGACAAATTTCATTGCTCTCGTGACCCAGCGGTCACCCTCAGCGTGCAGAGGGAGAAACCCAATTGAGCCTACATGCAGGCGTCCCTCCGGATCATACCGGAACCAGAGCGGAATTTTATGAGTGTCCCACATTGCGATATAGTGCGGCAGAATGCGCTCACGCCACTCCTTCGGCAATGGCTCGGCAGTGGCGATACCAAAAGCCCCGAGCGGCATAATCTCTTCCTTGAAACCCGGCACGAGATCATCACTGTACGCATTTGTGGACAAAACAATCTTGTCCGCGGTGATCGTCGTTTTACCGGTCGTTGCCTTCCACCGATTATTGTCAGGCTCCAAGGAAGTGACCTTGGAGCCAATCGCGAGTCGGAGTCCTTTCGCCACCGCAACGCGCGCCAGGCCGCGAACATAGGCAAGCGGCTGTATGGTGAAGCCGCGATGATCGATAAGTGCAGCCTTGTAGCGCGTCGACCCGTTCATTTTCTCAAGTGTCGAGCCGTAAACCATCTCCACCTTGGCGCCGAGGGATTGCCAATCGGATGTCTGTTTTTCCAGATCGCGCGTTTTGGCCGCTGAAGTGGAGCAGCGCACAATCGGTCGCTCATCCCTGTTGCACTCTATGTTGTGCTTGCTTATCATCTCCCGTACAAGGTCCGGCGCGCCACCGAGATCCTTCAAGAATCGCGGACCGTATTCAGGACCCAACGTCCCCAGTATCTTCTCAGGCGAAAGGAACTGGCCGGGATTGACTTGCCCTGCATTTCGTCCGCTGGCCCCAGAACCGATATCCTGCGCTTCGACGAGTATGACCTTTGCGCCTTTTTCGGCACAATAGAGGCCTGCCGTCACGCCATTGAAGCCGCCGCCGATAATCAGGACGTCGCATGATTCAGCCGGGGCCAGGCTGACATGGTCGGGCCTGGGGCCGCCGGTGGCTGACCACATGCAGTCTTCGATCCTTGGTTCCTGGCCGCTGATAAAAGGTCTGTCGCCGTTGAACATTTCAATCCTCTATACTCGGGTGCGATTCCTCACGGGCGCCTTGCCGTTCTTCAAAGCTCAGGGCCGAGCCCTAGATTGCCAGGTGAGTCAATATTCTGCGTTCCAAAACTGTCACGGCACGGGTAATCGGGAACGCAATGGCGAAGTAGATCAAGGCCGCAGCGGTCAATACCTCCACCGGATGGCCAGTGCGGTTGGATATGTTTTGGCTCACAAACATCAGATCCGACATTCCGACCGCGGATACCAGCGCGCTTTCTTTGAAGAGGCTAGTACAGTTTGAAAGAAGCGTGGGCGCGGCGCGGAGCAGAGCTTGTGGCAGCACGACGTACAAGGTTTGCACGCGATATGAGAGACCAAGGGCAATGCTGGCGTCATACTGCTCGTTGTTAACGAAAGTGAACGCGGCCCGAAACGTCTCACATGTCACCGCGCCCATATATAGGGTGAGAGCAATGATCCCGCAGGTTAGATTAGACAGCTCGATACCAAGGATCAGCGGCAGACAGAAAAAGATCCAGAACAGTTGAATAAGCACCGGGGTGCCCCGGAAAAGCGCTACGTAAACGGTGCTGACATAGCGCAAGATCCGGCTACGAGATGTTCTGGCAATAGCAAGCAGGAAACCTAGCACGGTACCGAGAATGATGCAGATAGCCGTTAGCTTCAGCGTAGTCAGAAGGCCGAAGAACAGTGCAGCCTTGAAGTCAAATGGAATGGAGAAATCCAGGCTCATGGCGTTTCCTTAAGATCTGACGATGCCGCGGCGTCGTTCCAAAAACTCCACCAGCTGTGAAACGGGAAAAGAAATAGCGAAATAGATCAGTGCAACCGTCGTGTAAGTCTCGATCGGTCGGTAGGTGTCCGTTGCCAACATCTTGCCCATGTACATCAGATCCTGAAGCGCTACGATCGCAACCAGAGCCGTTTGTTGGAAAGCGCCTATGCCATTGGCGACCAGCACGGGAAGGGATGCGCGAAAAGCCTGCGGCAGGACTACATAGATAGTGCGTTGTGTCGGCGAGAGACCAAGGGCGATCGTAGCGTCAAGCTGCTCGCGCTGAACGCCTTGAATAGCCGCCCGGTAGGCTTCCGCATTGAAGGCCGCCAGGTTGAAGCCGATGGCGAGAATGCCCATCGTCAGCGCATCGACGTAAATGTCGAAAATGATTGGCACGCAATAAAAGAACCAGACGATCTGGATAAGCGCAGGGGTGCAACGGAAAAATTCTATAAAGAGGGTAACGGGCCAACGGATTACTGGGTTGTCGCTCATGACTAGAAGCGCGAGGACAAAACCGAGCGACAGTCCTATCAGGTTAGCGGCGATCGTCAGCTTGAGCGTGATAGCCAGCCCTTGCATCAGGGGGCCGAGGCCCTCGACGATATAGAAAAGATCGATGTCGTAATCCACGCTGAGGTCCTTACTGTTCGCCGATATGGAAGACGCGCTGGATAAATTCCCTGGTTCTCGCTTCTTTCGGCTGGCCGAGCACCTGCTCAGGCGGGCCATCCTCTACGACGATGCCTCCAGCACAGAAAATGACGCGTGAGGCGACGTTTTTCGCAAAGTGCATGTCGTGTGTGACAACCACCATTGGCATCGACTGTTTCGCAAGCGCAATGATCACTTGCTCGACTTCGGCAACCAGTTCCGGATCCAATGCCGAGGTGACCTCATCGAACAACATCAGCTTCGGATCCAACATGAGTGCACGCGCGATCGCGACGCGTTGCTTTTGGCCACCTGAAAGATGGGCGGGATAGGCCTTCATTTTTGCCTCCAGCCCAAATCGGCACAAAAGGGCGTGAGCGCGCTCTTCCGCTACTTTACGTGATTCTCCACGGACTTTGATTGGGGCAAGCACCAGGTTTTGCATGACATTGAGATGCGGGAAGAGGGTGTAGTGCTGAAATACCATCCCGATCTGCCGCCGGATCTGTTTATTGATCGTTGTGCGGCTAAGGGAATCTGACGTGATGTATTCCTTGCCCTGGAAGAGAACCTGGCCGCTGTCGATGTTTTCCAGGCCCATCAGGACCCTGAGAAGCGTGCTTTTGCCGCCGCCGCTAGGTCCGATAACCACAACTCTGTCTCCTGGGTTCATCTGGATGTTCAGCCCTTGCAATACGGGCTTTATTCCGCCTGCATAACTTTTATGCAGATCCTTCATTTCCATAAGAAAATTAGAATGCGCCATCTATGCGCCCTTTCTGAAAGCAGCGCCGAGGCATCCACGCCCCGGCGCCGGCGTGACCTACTTAGTTTCGTGCGCGATCGCTTTCTTGATCAACTCATCGATATGGCCCGTCACCAAATTGTCGGTGATGAAGATATCGAGGACTTGAAGGTCGGCGGGCGACGTATCGCGCCGAAGACCAAATGACACTCCCCGCTTGTCGAGAGCGGGAGTTGGTCTGAGGACTACCGCAGTCTCGGCGTTGGCAGCCGCGAAGAGGTCGTTAGCGGCAGATGTATCGAAAACGATATCGGCTCTTTTCGACATCATCGCAAGGCGGATTTCGTCGGGGCCAGGAAGGCGCATAATGGTCGCGTTTTTGACGGCGGATGTGAGATATTTGTCCTGGGCGGTGCCGGACGATACGGCGATGGTTACACCAGCCTTATCGACGTCCGCCAGGCCCTTCGGTTCTGAAAGTTTCGGGTTGGCCTTGTTATAGACGAATGTCGATTCAGTGGCGGATACGTTCTTGGAAAATGTAATCGACAAGGCTCTCTGCGGCGTAGCCGTCAAAGCCATGGCAAGATCCCATTTTTTTGCCTGGAGGCCGGCCACCATGTTGTCCCAAGTCGTGTCCACGAATTCGGGCTTGACTTTCAGTACGTCCGCAAACTCGCGGCAAAGATCAACGAAAAATCCCGAATACTCGCCGGTTGCCGGGTCTTTCATGATGTAAGGAGGCGCTTCCGCAGTGCCGCATCGCAGCGCTCCAGCCTTCTGTGCCGCGCTCCACACGCCGTCTTCTGCGGCATACGCCATTGTTGAACTCGCCAGCGCTCCAATGAGGGCAAGAGCCGGCAGCGCGCGGAGGTACATACGTCGATTTAGCATTCTGAAGTCTCCCAGTGAGCGCTGGCCAAGCGCGGCTAATCCGAGCGGGTCGCTCGGTGGCCTAGTTCGGTTCCCGTGTCGATGGCGAAGACGTCGCGACTTCTAGCTGCTCGCTTGTCCTTAGGGCTCTTCGTGGTCCCCTTCGGCGCCTCTCGATTATCAAAACACTAGCACCGGAATTGAGGAAAACAATTGCAAAGATTCAACTCAATCGCAGCTTGACATAAAAGATACTTCTACGATGATACGTAAAGGAGCAATTCGCTGCTAGATTGAGGTTTTCGGTATGTCTAATTCTTCTAAACAGGATCGCACTCCTCGTCTGGATCAAATCGATCGCCGGATCCTTGCAAGACTTCAGCGTGATTTAACTCTGCCCGTTGGCGAACTGGCGGAGCAGGTTGGGCTGTCGATGACGCCTTGCTGGCGCAGGATTCAGCGTCTGGAACAGGATGGTTTCATTAAGAAGCGGATCGCCATACTGGACCGCCGGCTTTTGAATGCCAAAGTGACCGTGTTCGTGGCGATCAAGACCCGAGAGCACTCAATGGACTGGATTGAGCGCTTTCACCAGGCCACGCGTGATATGAGCGAAGTGGTGGATATCTATAGAATGAGCGGCGAGGTCGATTACCTTATTCGAGCCTACGTTCCCGATATCGAAGCGTATGACGCTCTATACAAGAAGATCATCGCGAAACTGCCCATCGCTGACATCACGTCGATGTTTGCCATGGAGGAAATCAAATCCACGAGTGAAGTTCCGCTGCAATTTCTTGCCGACTAGTGTCGCCTGTCCCCTGCAGGCGCTTCTGCCCGGCCGGACGCCGACACGCTAAGTAATGTCGGGCTCAACGATCGTTCGGCCGTCGCCCTGCGTTGAGCCGTCGATCGCGGCTTGCTGAATTTCTGGTGCCGCGAAGACGGGCTGACCTCTCGACTATCTGCGCAAGCGGGCGCACCGCTGCCCATGTTCGTGTGCTCATCGTGCTCACCTCTGAATGACGCGTCCCCTTTCTTAAAGTTGCGGCTCGGCCTCGCCTTGATTGCCACGCGCTGCGGTGCGATTGCGGCGTCTTCACAAGGCGTCGATGGTGGCGGCTGCTCTTTTCCGCATATCTGCTGGCAGCCATCAGCACGCGCGATCTAAATTCATAGCGCAATGGCCGTGGTTCCCGACAAGTCACATCCTTGAACGTCGGAAGGCTTGAACCGAGTTTCCCCTCGGTCGCCGTCCCAGTCGAGGTCCGACCCGGCTCCATACGTCAATTCTAGAAGGCCGGGAGTTCGGTATTGCTGGCGCAAGGGCTGGTTCTTCGATTGCGCCGAACGATCGGGTCGGCATCACGGAAATGGCGCGCCAACTCGGTCGTCACCGCTCGACGATCTATCGCGAGATCAAGCGCAATACATGCCATAACCGTGAGCGCCCGAATATATCTGCTTGCGCCGTTCGACAAGTCGTTGGTCATCGATTGAAAGTCTTCTAAACGGTACACGGCTTATGCACTGCCAACATGTTTCGAAAGTCGGACGCCCTCTGTGCAGCCTGTGCTCCGGCAAAAAGAGCGGTCCCGACAACGGCAACATCGACGCACAGTTCCTTCAATCGATCGAAGTGTTCCGGCCCGATCCGTCCATCGACAATCGTGTAGAGACCGTCTGGGCGCGCAGCGAGCCGATCAAAAGCACGAGCGTCGAAATCACCACCGCCGGCGGGCGCCGTAAGTAACAGGCAGCCCTCGGCGATGTCGAGCAGCGGATTAAGTGCCGAAACCGGCGTCGTATGCCGAAGCGCCGCGTAGACTCTCACGCCATGGCTTTGAATGTCGACCGCCAGTTCGCGGAAATTATGTTCCGCTTCCACGTGGAGAGCAATCGAACGGACGCCCATTTCCGCAATCCGAATCGCGGTTGTCCTTGGCTTGGCCACCATCAGGTGGATGTCCAACGGGACCCTGGTAACGCTCGAGAGGTCGCGGATGAACCGAAGATTCAACCCGAATTCTGGTGCGAACATCCCGTCCATTACATCGAGATGGAAGGACTCCACGTAGGGGGCTACCGCCTCAATCTCCTCGACAATGAGCAAAGGATCAGCCGCATAGAGCGACGGCGACAGAGCGGTCATGTTGCCGGAGCCCATGCGGCTTCGCGGAGCTTTGGCAACGACCAATGCGAGACAGGCTTCGGTTCCGCGCTGCAATAACCGTGCTGAAAGACAGCGATCCGGTCACAAATCTCCATCAGTTCTTCCTCTTCGCTAGACACGACGACAATGCACCTGCCCTCATTAGCCAGCCCGTGAATGATGTCATAGATGTCGGACTTCGCCCCGATGTCGACGCCCTTGGTCGGCTCATCCAGGAGAATGAGATCGGCGTCCTGTTCGATAATCCGGCCAAGCAGAACCTTCTGCTGGTTGCCGCCCGACAGGGATTTGACGGCGCCGCCGAGGCGCCCACGAGTACCGATTGACACCAGCGTGCGTTCTGCCGAGGCGCGGGCGCCGGCTAGATCAACAAGACCCCCGCGCCGGTACCGGGTGAGCGTCGAAAGGACGACGTTCTGGAAGGATGACATTAGGGGAATGAAGCCGTCCATCTTGCGCTCCTCGGTGAGGAAAGCGATGCCGGTCTCGATCGCCTTCTGGGGATTGCTCGGGCTGTATGGCTTGCCCGCGAGCTCCACCGTCCCGACCGTGACATTCTCGACGCCATACAGAGACCTGAGGAACCGCGTCCTTCCCGACCCCACAAGCCCGTAGAGTCCGAGCACCTCTCCCCGCCGCGCTTCGAGGTCGGCGCCCTTCAGGCGTTGGCCGCCAAGCCCGCGAACCCTGAGGAAAACGTCGCCCGCCGGTCGCACTTCGCGGGAGTTCGCTACATGCTTTCCATGGGCGTCCCCGACGATAGCACCGACGATGGCCTGTTTGCTTACCTCCGTACTGGCGGCATGGTAGACGACGCGGCCACCGGAAAGCACTGTGGCCTCGTCGCAAACGGTGAGCACCTCATCGAGCTTATGCGACACCAAAACGATGCCGATGTTGCGCTCCAGCGCGATTGATCGGACGTGTGCGAGAAGCTCAGCGGACTGCCGTCCGTCGAGTGCGGTCGTCGGCTCGTCAAGAAATAGGAAGCGAGCCTTGCCTTCCAGGTTCGCGATCACTTCGAGGAGTTGCTTCTCGGGATGAGAGAGACCTTTCACCTTGCGGGTGACATCGATCGACAATCCGTATGTTGAAAGTAGGCGGGAGCTATAGCCATTCATCTCCGAAGTACATTTGAAGCCGTTCAACGTGACCTCGCGGCCAAGAAACAGGTTCTCCGCCACCGTCAGGTTCGGGATCAGTCGAAGCTCCTGGTAGACGCAGCCGATCCCCTTCGCCAGCGCCTCTCTCGGCGACGACAGGCTCAGCGCTTCACCGCCGATCGACAGCGTCCCTTCGTCCTGCGGCTGCGCGCCAGCCAGGATTTTCAGAAGCGTGGATTTGCCGGCACCGTTGTGGCCGAAGAGGCCGTGGATGGTGCCGGGTTTCACCTCGAAGTCGACGCCGTGCAGCACACCGACGCTGGCGAACGCTTTGGTGATGCCTTCGGCCTTGTAGCTCTCGAATTCGGACATGACTGGACCTCCCGTGACCATATCGCGCGGCCCCCAGGGGCCGCGCGACGGAGCAGATGTTAGTAGGCCTTGTCGACCGTTTCGGCGGCGTTGTCCTTGCTGACCAGCAGCGGCGGGCTGTCGATCACGGGCTCCAGCTTTTCGCCAGCAAGGGACTTCTTGATGTTCTCCACCTGGATCTGGGCGAGCTTCGCGGGCTCCTGGATGGCGCCAGCCTTAAGGATCGTGTTGTCCTCGATGTGCTTCACGCCCAGCTTGTCCACAAAGGCATAGAGCGTGACGTCGTCACGGCCGAGCTGCTGGATCGCAGCGATCGCGCCGAGGGCTGACGGCTCCGTGTCGGAATAGACGACCGTGATTTCCGGATTGCCCTGGAGCATTTCCGTGGTGACCTTGAGCGAGGTTGTTTCCTCGACCTTGCCGTTGACGAGCGCCACGAACTTAACGTTCGGGTTTGAAGCCAACGCCTCCTTGAAACCTTCGTCGCGCGCGTTTGCCGCGACCGAAGTGGGTTCGCCGACGATGCCGATCACGGCCTTACCGTGCGCACCGATATCCTTAAGAAGTTGCTGGCCGATGTAGACGCCGCCTGCCTTCTGATCGGTCTGAACCGCCTGCTCGACCTTGAGGCCTTCCGCCTTCAGGCCTTCCGGATCCGGAAGAAGATTGATGGTGAAGACCGGGATTTTCGCCTGGTTGAGCTCCGAAACCGACGCGACGCAGGGGCCGGACGAGACGCAGTTGAGTGCCACGGCGGACACGCCCTGCTGAATGAGGGTCTGGACCTGCGACAACTGCTTGGCGTCGTCATTGTCGGCAATCAGCACGCGGACCTCGAAGCCCTGGGCGGCGCCATTTTCCTCGAAGCTCCTCTTCATCGCGACGTAGTATGGATTGGTAAGGTTGGGCAGCGCCACACCAAGAACCTTCTGTTCCTGGGCGTCGGCGGCCGAGGCTGTAAGCGCCAGCGACAGGCCAAAGGCAGCCCATGCGGAATTCCTCCAGAGAGTCTTCATCTTCTCCTCCTTCTTTGGATGATGAATTTTCAAGCTTTGCCGGAGCGGCCGGCTCCGTTTCGCGAGCGTCAGGCGCCCGAGAATTTCTTCCTGAGCAGCGCCACCCAGGGCATCGACAGGCGGTTCGAAGAGCGCAGCGTATCGAAGGTGACACCGACCAAAATGATTACGCCTATCACGAGCGGCTGCCAGTAAGCGCTGACGTTCAGCACGTTCATGAGGTTGGAGATCGTGGCAATCAGCGTCGCACCGATCATCGCGCCGTAAATGGACCCGATGCCGCCGAAGAGACTTACGCCGCCGACCACGGCACCCGCGATCGAGAAGAAAAGTTCGTCGCCGCGACCTGCGGTCGGGTAGCCGGTCATGAGACGCGAACCGTAGATCAGGCCGCCACATGCGCCGCAGAAACCCGAGATCGCGTAGACGAGGATAGTGATGCGCGACGTGTTGACACCCGCAAGGCGCGCAGCCTCCGCATTTCCGCCAACGGCAAAAATATGAGTTCCGGTCACCGTACGCTTGATGAAGACGGCGGCGGCTGCAATTGCGACTCCCAGGGCGATGACCGGGAACGGAATGCCAAAAATCTTCGCCTGACCGATGAAGCGATATCCGAAATCCATGACGCGTATGGACTCCGCGCCGGTAATGATCTGGGGAATTGAAGCCGCAACCCCCATCATAGCAAAGGTGACGATAAATGGCGGGACGCCGGTCTTATCAATGATCAGACCGTTGAGCGCGCCCGCAAGAGCGCCGACGAAAAGCACGAGAAGTGCCGCCACTGGCCACGGAAGGCCGACCGTTTCCATAAAGACTGCCGCGAGAACGCAGGTCATCGCCACGAGAGAGCCACACGAAAGATCAATTCCGCCTGTGAATAGGACGAACGATTGCCCAAGGCAAAGGAAGCCGATGACGGCGCCGTTCAGAAGGAGAACGAACATGTTCGACAAGGTCAGGAAGTTGGGCGACGCCAGCGATCCTGCGACCATGACGACCAGGAGAACGAACGCGATGCCGGCTTCCGCAGGGATGCGAATGCCCCGCCCTTCCTTGAGTTGAAGTTGTGTCATCTCTGTCATTGTTCCTCTCTCCCCTGAGCGAGGCTCTGGGCGGCGCGATAGGCCCGCCTGACCTCCTCAGCTCGTAGTGACGCCCGACTGTCGGGCTCAGCGACGATTTCGTATTTCGGTCTCCACTCTTCCGCGACGGCCTCAGTGGAGCGCCCAGTCAACGCAGCGGCCGCCTGCACCGCGGCACCCGCCGCAGCCGCCTCGGCCACATCGCAGGTCCAAACCGGCTTTCCAGTGAGGTCGGCCAAGGTCTGGCGGTACGCCTTGGAGCGCGACGCACCGCCCGTGACGATCAATCGTCCGTCTGTCTCGAGACCCCGAGCGGCGAGCAGATCCCCGCCTTCCAGCAGCCCGCAGATGACGCCTTCCACCGCCGCACGAGCAATCTGACCCGGTTCGACATCGCTGCGGATGCCAGTCAGAAAGCCTGTCGCGGACGGCAGGTCCGGCGTGCGCTCGCCGTCCAGGTATGGAACCAATACGAGGCCTCTGGCGCCAGGTTCGGTCTCAAGCGCCATCGCATCGAACTCTTCGGTCGAGGCGCGCAGAATGCGTCGAAACGCATCGGTGACTTTGGCGGAGTTGAGCGTGGTCACCATTGGAAGGAAGGCGTCCGCCGCGTCGGCATAACCATTGATCGCGCCAGTTTCGTCCCGAACTCCGATCGGCGTGCGGCCATAGATCGTTCCGCTGGTGCCGAAGGAAATGATGACGTCACCTTGGCGGATACCCATTCCGAGCGCAGCAGTCATGTTGTCGCCCGAACCGGCAGCAGCGAGTGCGCCGTGAAGCGTTTCGAGGCCATCGATCCGTTGGACCGGAGCCGAGACCTCGCTCGATCCGATGATCTCCGGAAGCACCCGCTCCCAGTCAACACCGGTTACCGCAAGGTCCGCCAGCTCGAAATCCCAGGCATTGTCGAACGGGTTAAAATAGCCCGTCCCCGATGAGACCCCCCGCTCAGTCGCGGCCCGTCCGGTCAAGCGGAAGAGCAGATAGTCGGACGGCAGCAAGATGTGCCGCGCCTTGGCGACCAGACCGGGGAGAACCCTCTCCGTCCAGGCGAGCTTGCTCACGGTAAGTGCGGAAGCCGGAACCGACCCCGTTCTGGCGGCCCATTCACCCAGCGGGAGCCGTTGACGGAGACCCGCGGAATCGACGGCCGATTCCGTATCGTTCCACAGCTTGGCATCCCGCAGGGCCACGCCGTCTGCATCAAGCATCACGAGACCATGCCCCTGTCCGCCCACCGAGACCGCGGCGATGCGCGGCAGAAACTCGGCAAGATCGCCGAAGGTGGCAAGTAGCGCTTGCCACCAGGCCTCTGGCGCCTGCTCGCTTCGTGGCGGCGTCGTCTTCGGATGGGGCTTGCGCGCCTCAGCGACGACCGCACCATCCTCGATGCGCCGCAACACGACGGTGCAGGACTGCGTGGAGGAGTCGATGCCGGCCACCAAGTCGCGAGACATGACCCTAAACTCCTACGCTGCTCAAGCGCTTCAGGCTTTCATCGGCGTCGCGACCCACCGCTCCGGACGGATGGGTGAAAAGCAGCTTGTCCCAGCCGTAGCCACGGGCGACCCGGCATACCTCAACGAGAGCATCGGTCACCGCCGCGGCGGCCAGCGAACTACCGGTGGCGACAACGGCCCCAAGATCGCTGTCGGCTGGCAACGTCAACGTGATGACGTGGTCAGACAAAGCGGCAAGCGGCGACGCCGGATCGGCAGTGATCGAAATCAGACCGGCGCAAAGAGTCTTAGCTCGCTCGCAGAAATCGTTCAGCTCAGCCGAGCTCCCACCCTTTGAGAGAGCAAGAACCCAATCCTCCGACTGAAGCACGCCCAGGCCGCCATGTAGACCATCGGCCGGCGGCAGATAGAACGCAGGCGTCCCACCGACGGAAAGGAGGTGGGCAGCACGACTGGCGATTGCACCAGAAGTGCCACTGCCGGTGACAAGGATCTTCCCTTTGCACTCAATGAAAATCTTCGCCACGGCTAGGAAGGCGTCATCGACGCCATCCAGCGTAGCGAGGATCGCCTCGGCATCCGACCGGATTACGTGTTTGGCTCGGTCAACCCATTCATGTTGCAGCTGCATGCGCACCTCCCTTGTCGAGAGCTGTGATACGCCCATCGCGCTAACTCGTCAAGTGAGTGCCTATGCGCTCATTTGAGCGTTATTAAGACTCGAGCTATAGCAGCCGTCTCGCCACTCCCGCGTCGGTGATCAGCGTGGTGATCCACCGTCCTTTCAAAACAGCACGGATCGACTCGACCTTCTCAAGACCGCCACCGATGCCGATCCGCTCGGGAACTTTTCGTAATTGCTCGGTGCTGATGCACAGGCCGGTCTCATCGAGCGGACTGTGGACCACATCGCCGTTCTGATCGATCAATGTGGCGCAGAGATCGGCGTGCACGTTTCGCTTCAAAGCGTCGCGTCGCCAATCTTCGGGAAAGCCAGAACAGAGGCACGATTCCTGCGGGCGCCATGATCCGATCCCAACAGCGAGCACGTCGATCTTGTCGTATCGGGACATGGCGTTGGAGATGGAGGTCTCGTTGCGAAGCCGATCGATCAAAGCTACGTCATCGACCCACATCGGTCCAAACAGCGGATATGCAACTCCCCCGCTTGCCCTGGCAAAGCGGTGCACGAGTTCCGTGGGATTCTGTGAAAGATCTAGACCTGCGGGGCTGCCGGCAGCCTGGACCACGTCCACCTTGGGCAGGTGCGTGAGTGCCTTCGCGGTGGCCGCAAGCGTTCGACCCCAGGATATGCCGAGCAGTTGTCCATCGTCCAAGGACTCATCGAGGTAGTCCGCGGCGAGAAGCCCAAGGGGTTCGAATAGCGAACTGGCTGGCAGGTCGGGTCCATCCAACACGAGCGCCGTTCTCAAGCCGTAGGCCTTGCTAAGCTTTTCGGCCAATGCGGTGTTGATGTCGCCCTGATCATTGATCTCGATCCGGACGATCCCATCAGCCACCGCCGTCTCGAGCAGCCGCGCCACCTTGAATCGCGAGATGCCCATGTCGTCCGCGATCTGGGATTTGGTATGCTGCTCGAGATAGAAGCGTCGCGCCACCAAAGACGCTTGCAACTTTTGAAGTGGACGGCGCGGCATCTGTGACAACCTCTGCTCATTTGTTGTAGTGTTCGCGACTTTTGGCAGAAAGATTGGCGATCGGCAATCGCGACGCCCTGATTGACGATCGAAGTTATTGCTTCTCGGCGAACCGTCCCTGGATTCGAGGGGCGTGAACTGTAACGCTCCCGCAAGAATCACCGTGTAGACAATCGCCAGCGGTATCCGTTCCACCTCTCTCCCCCCCGCTACGCAGTCTAAGAGCCGAGTAGTAAGAGAGCGGCCTGAATGACCAGGTTAGCCCATCGGCCTCATGTTCGAACACCAATCCCCACATAAAAAGCTCGCTAGTTCAGGCCGCGCGCGTTTGGGTTAGCATCGGGCGTCGAATTACGAGCTAAAGTGACCCTCTCCGGAGCACACCTTCTAGACTCACTGAGGCGATTGCCCCAAGAACTCGCGGGTAGACGTTTCCATCGAGGATCGCAGAGACGGCTTTACAATCTCTCACTTGACAACTTCACGGAACGCGGCCATATTCCAATCCTACTAGTTGGTAGGTTCATTTCCCGAGAGGACGCTTTTATGAAAACCAAGCTATTTGAAGGCCGCAAGCTTCTTGTTGTCGGCGGCACGAGCGGAATTGGTCTTGAGGTCGCCCGGATGGTTGCCGAGCAAGGCGGTGCCGTCGTTGTAGTCGGCAATCGTTCCGAGAAGGCCGAGGCGGCTCGTCAGGAGCTGGCCGCGATCGCCGGCGAGCAGAAGGTGGCCGCCTACGCGTCGGACCTGTCTGACGCGGTGAGCGTGAAGTCGCTGCTGGCCAAACTCGCTGCTGAGCAGGGCGACATGGATCTGCTGGTCAACACGGCAGGCATCTACTACCCGAAGGCGTTCCTGGAGCATTCCACCCAGGACTACGACAACTTCCTCGACCTCAACCGCTCCTTGTTCTTCATTACCCAACAGATAGCTGCGTCGTTGGTCGCCCGGAAGAAGCCAGGCTCGATCGTCAACGTGACCGCCGTCGCGGCCCGCCAGGCGATCGAAACTGTCCCGGCGTCTGCCTACTCGATGGCGAAGATCGGCCTGGACGCGATGACGAAGCACGTCGCTGCAGAACTGGCAGAGCACGGCATCCGCGTGAACTCGGTGAGCCCGGCAATCGTGGAAACCAAGATCTTCGAGCGCTTCATTCCGGGCGAGCAGTTGGGCGGTGCACTGGATGGGTTCAACAGTTTCCATCCTTTGGGTCGCAATGGCACGCCGCGCGACGTGGCCGAAACCGTCATTTTCCTTCTGTCGGACAAGGCCTCATGGGTCACCGGCGCTGTCTGGGACGTCGATGGCGGCGTCATGGCTGCTCGCAAGCTCGGCAAATAACTTCCTCAATCGAGATAGGTGAACTGAAATGGAAAAGAAATGGTTCGGAGAATTGACCGCGGTGGTCAAGCGCGTCACTCGTTTCAACAAGGTGAATGCTCCCGTGGCATCCGCGTTTCATAAGCTGGAAACCGCAACGCGCGATGGCAACGTGCTCGACGCCAAGACGCATGAGCTGATCTCCTTGGCGGTGGCGGTGACCACGCGCTGTGACGGCTGCATAGCCGCCCATGCGGGCGCGGCCAAGCGTGCCGGGGCCAGCAAGGAAGAGGTCGCTGCTGCCCTGGGCACTGCGATCGCGCTGAATGCTGGCGCCGCCTATGTGTACTCCTCCCGCGCCTTCGAGGCGTTTGAGGAACTGGAAGCGTGATACGACAGGGAACTGCGCTGGCAAGCGGTGCCAGCGCGGTCCTGAGGTGATGATTGACAAACTACCATGTGGTAGGTAGTCTACATCGGAAATAAGCGTAGTTAGGAGACGTTATGGCACTTGGAACACGCGATGCACTAGTGCAGACCGCTGAGAGTCTGATGCGCACGAAGGGTTATGCCGCCTTCAGCTACGCAGACCTCGCTGAAACGGTGGGCATCCGAAAGGCGAGCATCCACCATCACTTTCCCACCAAGGAAGACCTGGGGACTGCGATCGTCGAAGAGTACATCGATCGGGTGCGTGGTGATTTTGCCCAGATTGAACGTCAGCACGAAGGTGCCGTCGCTCGATTGGAGGCATTCTTCGGACTGTTTCGTGCCAGTTCGGACGGAGGGATGTTGCCCCTATGTGGCGCGCTGGCGGCCGAAATGTCAGCCCTTCCGCTGGGTCTGCAGCAGCTCACGCGCCGGTTCTTTGAGATGCAGTTGAAGTGGCTTGAAGCTGTCATGGAACAGGGAATGGACCGTGGGGAATTCCCGCGCGGATTAGGCGCTAGGCAAAAGGCCTTTGTCCTGTTGAGCCTGCTGGAAGGGTCCAGTTTCATCAATTGGGCGACGAAGGCCGGTGATCCGACGGACGATCGAATCGTCCGGCTCATTGTCCGGGAATCGTAAGCAGTTTCGTCAACGCTGTTAGCCAACCCCTTGCGGGCAAGCACAGCGTTCCTATATTTGAGCAAACACCCTACCTACTAGACGGTAGTTAAGGTAGTGCAGGAGAAGACGATGAAGAAGGTTCATGTCGAAATCTGGTCTGACTACGTGTGCCCGTGGTGCTGGATTGCCAAGCGGCGCTTTGAACAGGCCGTGGCGTCGTTGGCCGGTCAGGTCGAAGTCGTCGTCACCAACAAGGCCTATCGCTTGGCCAAGGGAACGGCGCCAATGGACTACCAGACCGCGCTCTACCAGAAGCTGGGCGGTGCCCTTGGAGCTGATCGGATGATGGCTGCGGTCCGTCGGCAAGGTCTTGCCGAGGGACTGGTCTACAACTTCGACACCATGCGTTTCGGCGACACCACCGCCGCCCACGCACTGGTCAAGAGCATCAGCTCGCCGGTTGTCGCACAGCTAATGAGCGAGCGGCTTTACAAGGCCGTAACGACCGACGGGCTCGACATTTTTGACCAGGACTTCCTCGCCTCGTTGGCCAAGCAAGTCGGCGTGTCCGACACGCTCGAATTCGACCCCGTACGGGCCGGTTCCGAAATCGCTCGCGATGAGGCGGAGGCAAACAGCATCGCCAATGGTGTGCCGCTGTTCCTCCTCAACGGCAAGACTTTTCTGTCCGGAGCGCGTGAGGCCGTCGTGTTCGAAAAGGCGCTTCGTGACGCAGCAATCGAGGTTCCGGTGGCTCTGGACGAAAGCGAAGGCGAGAGCTGCGGAATCGACGGCTGCCACTGAGCCCAACCAAATCAAATTCCAATCCGGATCTGAGGCAGCGGCCCCATCGCCCCTCCGCAGGTCTTCCACGCGCCGAAAGCGCATATTGAAAGGACCTTTCAAATGACCAACAAACTCAACGGTATCGACGTCGCTGCCCTGCAGACATTTGCACAGGAAGTCGCGGCAACCACCGAACCCGCAAAGCGCAGTGCCCGTTTCAACGTCAAGACGAAGTGGGAGAACCAGACCCGCACCGTGGCGACCGTGAGCCGCTACGCGATCCGCGGCGAGGAATACCAGCGCCACTTTGAAATCGCAGCGGATGAACCGCTGGAATTCCTTGGCCAGAACACCGCGCCCAACCCCCAGGAACTGCTGATGGCCGCCCTCAACGCGTGCTTGTCGGTGGGCTATGCGGTCAACGCTGCCGCAATGGGCATCACCATTCACAGCCTGGAAATCGAGACCGATGGCGAGCTCGATCTGCGTGGCGTGCTGGGCCTCGATGAGAGTGTCAACCCGGGCTACGACGAGGTGAGCTACGTGGTGCGGCTGCACACCGATGGATCGCGCGAGCAGGTGGAAGAGCTGCACCGCAACGTGACCAAGACCTCGGTGAACTACGCGAACTTCTCCAAGGCAATCCGCATGGTTCCCAAGCTGGAGGTCCTGGAGGGCTGAGCCCCCAATCGTCCCTTCACTGCATTTGCAACAGCAGCTCCGATCGGGGCTGCGCATCCAATCGAGAGACCCATCATGAGCAAGCTGTTCACCCCCTACGATCTGTCTGGCCTGCAGTTGGCCAACCGCGTCGTCATGGCGCCGATGACCCGTACCCGCACGCCCGAGAACATCCCCAGCGATCTGACTGCGTTGTACTACGCGCAGCGTGCGTCGGCCGGGCTGATCATCACCGAGGGCCTGCCGGTATCCGACGAAGGCCGCGGCTACCTCTATACGCCCGGTCTCTATACCGATGAGCAGACCGAAGGCTGGCGCAAGGTCACCGATGCAGTCCACGCCAAGGGCGGCAAGATCTTCGCCCAGCTCTGGCACGTCGGCCGCCTGTCCCACGTCTCGCTGCAGCCGGGCAACGCCGCGCCGGTGTCGTCGGGGGAGGTGCCGGCGACCACCACGATGGTCTACGCATGGGTCGAGCCCGGCAAGGAAGGCCCGGTACTGCCGAGCAAGCCGCGTGCTTTGACCACCGATGAGGTCAAGCGTGTCATCCAGGACTTCGCCTCGTCGGCACGCCGGGCGATGGACGCAGGTTTCGATGGCGTCGAACTGATGGCCGCCAACGCGTTCCTGTTCGACCAGTTCCTGAGCAGCAAGCTCAATACCCGCACCGACCAGTACGGTGGGTCGATCGAGAACCGCCAGCGCCTGCTGCTGGAGACCATCGATGCGATGGCTGCGGAAATCGGTGGCGAAAAGGTGGGCGTGCGTGTTTCGCCGTTCGGTCGCATCTACGACATGGAAGCCTTCGAAGGCGAAGCCGAGACTTGGGCCAGCGTTGCAGCGGCCCTGAACGAACGGGAGCTGGCCTTCGTGCATCTGAACTACCAGACCACGATTTCGGCGGCCGGTACGCCAGCTGGTTTCGGCGCCGCGTTCCGCGAGGCCTTTCAGGGCACGCTGATCGGCGCGGGCGGTTTCACCCAGGAGCTGGCCGAGACCGAGCTTGCCAAGGGCGAACTCGACCTGATCGCGTTCGGCACCAACTTCATCTCCAACCCCGATCTGGTGGAGCGGATGAAGAATGGCTGGCAATTGGCCGAGCCGGACCGCTCGACGTTCTACGGCGTCATTGGCGCCAAGGGCTATACGGACTACCCGACCTACGATGCCGACGGCAGTCGCGCGGCAATCGGTTGACCAATCACGCGCCCCAAAGATGAGGTTTTGAAATGGCTACTCGTAGCACAACCACCTTCGATTTCGAGGACGACGTTATCCAGAGCAAGACGCCGGTTCTGGTGGACTTTTGGGCACCGTGGTGCCCGCCCTGCCGGGCTATTGCTCCCTCCCTGGAGGAGATCTCCGACGAACTCGAAGGGAAGCTCCAGGTTATCAAGGTCGATATCGATCAGAACCCCGAGTTGGCTCAGCGCTTTGGGGTGCGGTCCATTCCGACGTTGAAAGTCTTCGTGGACGGCAAAGTCGCCAAGGAAATCGTTGGCGCGATGCCCAAGCAGGCGCTGCAGGCGCACGTCGCTCCATTCGTAATGGGCGAGTAGTCACAACCAGGCAGCCGGCCTCTTGCGGTCGGCTGTCCAAGGAAAGGGTGAAGCGATGAACATGTCCGTGCCTTTATGGGTCGGGAAGGTGGAAGAGCTCGACGCCACAGGATTCAATCGCTTGGCCCGGTCCACCACCGATCCGCTCCTGCTTTACATCGGTGCTCCCTGGTGCCCTCCATGCAAAACCATGGAGCCCGCCTTTGAGGCCGCAGCCGCAGCCATGGGTGAACAGGTTCGATTTCTTAAAGTGAATGCTGCCATTGACCCTCAGTTGTTGAATTCACTGAAGGTCGCAGCTGTGCCGATGCTGCTGCTGTATGACGAACATGGCAAGGAACTGGGCCGCTTCTTGGGCAACTTGTCTACCTCTCAAATTGAGCGCTGGGTTCAAACAAAATTCGTTGAATCAAGCCAATAGGCGTCAAGCGCAGATCTCGGCAGGTTCGAACCGAGCCGTCTCCTTAGGGAGGCTGGTTGTGCACTACGCCAGCGAGTTCCCTAAGTCCTTTATATCTAAGCAATAAATGGCAAGACGGCGAGAAGTGGTGCCGGAGATTGGGGTCGGTCGATGATGCCCGAGCGTGACGATCACCGCTGATCACACGTGTGCTCGTCGAGTCCCTTCGATGCACGACACTGGGTTCCGTAGCAAACTCTTCAGTAAAAGTCCGTGGCATTGTTCTCCGATGTGTTCCGGGGATTTCGAATGTTCAAGGGCCGCAATTTCGATCAGTCCGTCATCCTATTGTTGTGTCCGTTGGTATCTGGCCTACGGCCTGAGCCTGCGCGACCTGAAGGAAATGAGGGCTGAACGAGGCATATCGACCATTCGACGATCCACCGCTTCGTGCATTTCTCGCCCTTGCTGTTGGGGCGCTACCATCGGCACAAGCGTGCCGTCACCGCGAAATAGCACGCCGACGAGACCTATATTAAGGTTCTCAATGGATGTATCTCTATCGCGCCGTCGACAGCAGCGGTGACACAGTCGAGTTCTGGCTCAGCGAGCATCGTGACCTTTCTGCCGCCAAACGCTTCTTGCCGCGGTGGTAGCAGGACATGGCGTTTTCTTTCTGACAAAGAGGGCGGCACATTACTACGCCACCCCACGCCTAACTTTTGTGGAAGTGAGTTTGCCGCCTATCCACTCCGCGTTCGTCTGGAGGAGTGGCGACAGTCGCCCATCAATCGCTGCGTTGAACCAAACTCTGAATCGCATTGCACGAGAAGCAAAGATCAGTGAATCTCCGCCGAAATAATGTTCTTCCGGGCAGCCCGATCACCAGCCTGTTCGAGGGCCAGCTGTCGATGAACAACGGCTACCTGGAAATCCGTTCGGGTCTGGGCGGAAACGCTACCCAGACATCGGTGAAAGGCGTGTTCGCCGCCAGTGACGTCGCCGACCAGCACTACCGCCAGCCAATCACCTCGGCTGGCTTCGGCTCCATGGCTGAGCTCGATGCCGAACGCTATCTGGATTCTTCGGGAGCTTGAGGCAACTGTGCACCCGCCCTGCTGTCTGCATAGGGAGGCCGCAGCGCGGGACCAGCAGGAAAGCAACGAGCGTCTGCGCAATAAATCGGACAGCATCCGAGATAGAGAGACTGTTTGGAAAATCCCTTAAAGCGCCCCGCGGGCCGAAATCGCACGGGTTATTCGTTCGAGAGCATCATCGACGGTTGAGCGCGGGCAGGCGAGATTGATCCGCATAAATCCTTCCCCTTCCACGCCAAATTTCGGGCCGTTGTCGAGCCAGACCTTCGCCTTCGTGAGGAAAAAGCGATTCAGTTCATCTGCATCGGAGATAAAACGCCGGCAATCCATCCAGGCAAGATAGAGCGCATCCGCATGCAACACGTCTATGCCGACGGCTGCCTTGCGAAGTTCGTCGGCGAAGTACCGCTGGTTTGCGCGCAGATAGGCGAGCATCTCTTCGAGCCATGGTTCTCCATGCAAATACGCGGCTTCCGCAGCCACCATACCGAGGATGTTGACCAGCTCGAATGCATTGCGGTCGAGTTGACGGCTGAACTCCTCCCGCAATCGCCTGTTCGGGATCAGGACGTTTGCGCTCTGCAGTCCGGCCAGATTGAAGGTCTTGCTCGGCGACGTGCAGGTTACGCTGTTCTGCCGGAACTCCTCGCTCAAGGAGGCAAACGGGATGTGACGTTTTGCAGCGTTTAGAACAAGATCTTCATGGATCTCGTCGGCAATTACCAGCACACCGCGCCGCATGCAGATTTCACCCATCACCTGCAGTTCGTCAGCTGACCAGACGTTGCCTGTGGGATTATGCGGATTGCACAGGATGAACAGTTTGGTGTTTGGCAAAATGGCGCGCTCGAAGGCGACTGGGTCAAAACTATAACGGCCGTTTTCGAGAGCTAGCGGTGCGTTCGTGATCCGTCGTCCGTTAGCGAGGACGTCATCCCGAAAGTGAGCGTAAACGGGAGGCTGAATAAGCACACTGTCACCGGGATGCGAAAAGGCTTGGACCGCAGTTTTCACTGCCTGAATGATGCCAGCTGTTTGAACAATCCAGTCCGAAGAAATATCCCAATCAAAGCGCTTCCCCTGCCAGCTTACGACAGCATTCAGGTACGAGGTTGTTGCGCCGTTCGGGTATCCAAACACCCCATGATCGACCGCTTCATGCAGCGCCTCGAAGAACGGCGGGCGGCGCGCGAAAATCCATATCCGCGACCCACATCGCAAGCAACTCTGGATCGGGCTCTGGGCCAGTCAAGAACTTGGCTGCCCCCGCCCACTTCATTGAATTGGAGGAGCGCCTGTCGATGACTGTATCGAAATCGAATTTCGTCTTTTCGGTTCCACTCTCGCGATTCACTATGAGCGTCATTTCCAGTCCCGCCTCTTTGCACACACTATACCTACTAGTAGGTATAACTCACGTCAATATGCTCTCGCTGCGCTGACCTGCCACGGTGTTGATTTGCACTGAGAAGTGACCCGGCATTGCCGGATATGTTCATCCAGAATTGACCCATGTTTTGAACCTTGCTCCGCGTGTTTTCAGCGGGAGCTATGGAGTGATCGACATAGGGTTATTGCGCGTGATCCGACGCTGGCATTTTAGAGAGCATTTATCGATCCGGGAGATATGTCGCAGGATCGGCCTATCCCGGATACCATCCGTAAGTACTGCGGTTGGATGCGTCGAGCCGAAGTCCAAGGTTCCGGAGAATGCCCTCGGGCTGCCGGTTCGCTCCGGACAACAGAACGACATGGCTCCCGCTTGTGACCTCGTGCGAGGATTGCCGGCCAAGCAAGTGCTTGCCGACCGCGCCTGCGATGCCGACAGCCGACATCATCCTCGACCAAGGCGGCGAACCGGTCATTCCGCCGCGTCGCCATCGCAAATATCAGCATGGCTATGATCGCATCGCTTACAAACAGCGATGGGGTATCGAGAGCTTCTTCGCCAAGCTCAAACAATGGCGTCGGATACGACAAACTCGCCCAAAACTTCCTTGGCTTCACAAGTTGGCAAGCATCATGTTTTGGATCAAATGATTAATTCGTCACTACTAGGGCATTCTTGTCGGCCATCCGGTATTCCTCGTCGGTTTCGCATGGCGCCCTCAGGGCATCATGTCGTGCAAACAGGACAACTTGTCGGGAACCACGGACTTTGCCGCAGGCGCGGGATAAGACCCCAGAGTTCCGGAGTTCCGCAGTGCTGGCGCAACGGCTGCTCTTCGAGCTTTTCTGCAGGACGATCGGTTCGGCACAAAAGTTGAGCGTTGCGGGACAGTTCGATGGCAAATTTCGCGCTAGCTTGATTGTGTCAACTTCAGAAAGGCAGACCCACTCATGAATCACATACTTCGCGCCATCACCTTCAGCGGAGCATTCCTTGCGATGGGAAGCGCATTTGCATCTGATTTCATCGTTTCCAGTCCCAGGTCCGGTAAACCTCTTTCCGAAGCACAATTTGCCAATGGCTTCGGATGCACCGGTGGAAACCTCTCCCCCCAGATCTCCTGGAAAAACGCTCCCAAAGGCACAAAGAGCTTTGCAGTCTCGATGTATGATCCGGATGCCCCGACCGGCTCTGGCTGGTGGCATTGGGTTGCCATCAATATCCCGGCCTCCGTATCCGAATTGCCTGAAGGTGCCGGGTCGACTATGGACAAGATGCCGGCCGGATCGATGATGACCGGCACAGATGTGGGTCAGTCCGCCTATTTCGGCGCTTGCCCCCCCAAAGGTGAAACGCATCGTTATGTCATCACGGTCAAAGCCTTAGGCGTTGAAAAGCTCGACCTCTCACCCAACACTTCGGGCGCCCTGGTCGGTTTCATGACCAACGCCAACAAGTTGGCCGAGGCGACAATTACATTCAAGGCAGGACGCTGAATGAACCGCGCCGACGCAGAGGTAAAGCGGGTAATTCATACTCGCGCTGGCGTCGGCGCGACAGCCGGCATAATTCAACGCGAGGCGCTCCGCTTCAGTCGACTGACGTTTGATCAGCCGACCCTAATCGTGGTGCGGCGTGGAGAAAAGATCTTCACAGCCGCCAAGGAAGAATGGCTGGTAAAGTCAGGCGAGGCGGTCGTTATCGCCAAGGGACATCGCTTCGACATAACCAACCGCCCGGATGCCAATGGCAGCTATCAAGCGAATTGGCTCGTGTTTGAACCGGAAGTCCTTCAATCTTGCGCATCGGTTGCGCCCCCGATGTCTCAACCTCTCCATTCGCTCGGCCGCTTAGAGATCGACTTTATGGAGGCTTTCGCGCGCGCGCGGGATGCAATCCAGAACCCGGCGGTTGTCCCGCATGAGATTGCGCGGCACAGGATGACGGAAATTCTTCTGTGGCTTAACCAGCGGGGTGTGAGTCTGGCAGACACACTCCCCAATACGTTCTCGCAACGCGTGCGCGAAATACTGATGGCGACGCTAGATGGAACCTGGACGGCGGCAATTGTCTCGCGTCAACTTCATATGAGCGAGGCGACCCTGCGGCGGCATCTCGCCGCGGAAGGCTCGAGCCTCAGCTCCCTTCTTGCTGACGTGCGGATGTCGCATGCACTTTCGCTCCTGCAGTCGACGGATCTGCCTGTGGGCAACATCGCTCGCGATGTCGGCTACGAATCGGCTTCCCGATTTGCGACCCGGTTTCGCAAGCGCTTTGGATTCACGCCCACCGCTGTTCGAGGTCATCGACGCCACAATTCTCTCTCAGCCCCAACGCACGCCTCGTGGAGGGAGGAGGTCGCTCACCCAAAGGCACGCCGCCGATAATTTTGAGCAGGCAGAGGGCGGTCACCGAGACGCGTGCTCATCGATGTGTGAAGTTGGAGCGCCTTCTATTTCGTGATGACATAAGCTTTGCCATTTTTGCAGCGCGGGAAGGAACTGGAAACGTTATCGGTTCCTCACTTAAAGCACGGAACCTCTGACCTTCGGGCCTCAGGGATATTTCGGCTTCCCGATCTAAAGTTCCAAAGAGTGCAATTTCGGCCGCTGTAGCTGAGTGAGTGAGTGGCTGAATGCTCGCCAGGGCAGGGGCTGAAGGCGTCACGCCCTCTGTCTCGGTGTTGCGGTACCGATTTTGGGACGTTTGTTGCTCTTATTTCGGAGACCATTCGCAACAACGAACGGCACTGTAGCGCGGCCTGCTGAGGCCGTTGTTGCTTTTTATTGCGTTTCGAAGTTCAGGGCACTGTTCCGTTGCAGGTTCCTCGGAGCCATGGAGATGACCTCGTTGAGGAGGACTGGATCCCCGACCAAAACCACGGTTTCGACGGCCCGAGTGATGGCGGTGTAAAGCATGGTCCTGTCCAAGAGCCTGGATCGGACCAGAGGAATGATTACCCGGCTGAAGGCGGAGCCTTGCGCCTTATGAACGCTGATCGCCCAACCGTGGGTCAGCTTTTCGAGGTCGGTCGCCGTGATAGCGTCCTCGGCGCCGTCGTCGAAGACGACCCAAGCGCCCTTGGGATCGGCCTTCGTCACAACGCCGAGGGACCCATTCATGAAGCCTGAGCAGATGGGTTCGCCCGTGGCCTTGTCGAGCACCGGATTGCCCACTGCATCGAACCGCGGCGACTTCGAGTAATCGTTCTTGAGCCACATAATCTTGGAACCGACGCTCAGGCCCCAATCGTCGATATCAGGCTGGCGGGCCATGTATTCCGCCTCTATGGCGCGGTTTAGCTCCTTCGACCCGGCCGGACCGTTCTTCGCCTGGGTTAGAATCTGAACTTTGTCGTGCAGGGCGGCGATTCGGCCATAGGCTGGAGGCTGACCGCACATGGCACGGAACGCGGCCAAGGTTCGTGCCGCCACTTCCTCCTTCTGCGCGGGAAACAGGTACACGCCAGGCGACAGAGCCAAGTTTGGATCGAACCGGCGCAAATCGACGGCCTTGCCCGACCGGACCGCAGCCGCGACGACAGGAATGCCGGTGGCGTCATCCTGACGGTGGACAACATCGAGGGTGACCGAAGGAATGCCGGTCGTCTTGACCATCGTATGGAACGGCAGGCCCGGTCCGATTGGCGGAAGCTGCCCTGGATCGCCGATGAAGATCAGATTGACCTCGGTCGGCAACTGCGTGAGCACCCGGTAGATCGAGGGCGTGTCGAGCATCGAGGACTCGTCGAAGATGATCGTCCCGGCCCGAACCCGGCGGCCTGCGTCCTCGATGTCGTGGACCAACCGGGAGAGTGTGCTTCCCGGACGACCGGTAGCCTCGGTAATCCTTCTGACCGCGCGTCCTGCAAGCGCCACCTGCAAGTGCTCGATCCCGTCGCGCCGGGTAGCCGGGAGATCGTTCCGCAATGTTTCCAGCGCAGCGAGGATCGCCCGGACGACCGTCGTCTTGCCCGTTCCCGCGCCCCCGCTGATGACGCAGATGCCGCAGGAGGTTGCCATGAACACCGCCTCGCGCTGGGCATCGGTAAGGGGGTAGCCGATCTCCCGCTCGACCTTGGCGATGGCATCGACGATGAGGTTTCCGTCGCAGTCCGGAAGCTGCCGACGAACCCGCTCCGCGATCAGTTGCGCGAGCTCGTCCTCCATGAACCGGCATGCCCGCGACTGCAGCATCTCAGGGGTCGGAGACACCACACGGCCGCTCTCCAGCGCGACGTTGACGGCCCGCGCCGGATCGCCGTTCCAAGGCGCCAGCAGTCGGCGAACCAGTTGCTTGACGACGGGAGCAGGGGAGGCCATGTGCCCCGATCGGAACCGAATGGCCAACGCCTCCTCGACCGCCGCGGCAAGCCGCTTCTCGTCGTCGAGAGCGACGCCAAGACGGAGTGCGCGCCCATCGACATCCTGCCATGCTTCTAGAAGCGTCATGGTGTAGGGATCGGCCTTGATCCGCTCGAGTGCCCTGGCACCCCAGATACGAGCCGCTGCGCCCGCCACGCGGGGCGAGACGCCGTACCGATCCAGCCAGCGGAAGATTTCGACCTCCTCGGCGAGCATTCCGAATCCGTCGACGATGGCGATGGCTCGATCAGCGCCGACGACCTCCGCAAGTGCCTTCAAGTCCCTATTCCGGATGTAGTCATAGATAGTCTCGCCGAACTGCCCCCACAGCTTCTCCGCCGTCGCCCAACCGATACCGGGAAAGCGCTTGTCGGTGGCCAGATGCCGGATGATCGCCCTGCCTTTCGTCACCAGCGGGAGCGACACTTCGGCATGGAGCTGGGGGCCGTATTCCGGATGGGTCTTGATGGGGCCAGTGACGCGCCAGGTCTCGCCAACTGCTGGGTCGCGCGGCGACCTCCTGGAAGGAACGAGGGCACGACGGAGCTGCTCGGTTTCGTCTCGACCGATGATCACATGGTCGCCGAACCGGCTGGCATGAACGGAGGTGATGGACAACTCCCAGGAGGACTGCTCAGAACGCTCACCAAGGACCAGGGCCGTCTGCCCCTCTGCGCCACCCCGTCGTTCCGCGGCCCCTGCCATGGCGTCCGGCTCTCCGTTCACTGCGGCCACCCACGACGTGCCGTCGCGGGTCCCTGTGCCTCGTTCACTTCGATCCGGTCTCCACGGCCTCTCGGGGCCACGACGGCGCGGCTCCGAGGACCAGACTTCGAGAACCCAATCATGGAAGCCTGCCAGTCTCGGCGATCACAGCGCTCAGTCGTTTCAGACGATCCAACTCCCGGCGCAGCGAGGCATTCTCGGCCAACAGACGAAGGTTCTCCTCCTCAAGCGCCATCTGGTCGGCATCGGTCTTCGCCTTCTGCTCCCGGACGGCCTCAGCCTGGTCCAGTCGTGTCAGGTTCACCTTGCGGTCTCTGTCGTCGGCGTCGCGGAGGATTTCGGCGCAACGCGGATTGGTGCGGAACACCTGCCGGTCAAAGCCGCATTCCTTGGCTATGATACTTTTGTTCAGATCGACGCCGTATCTCGGAAGCGGCTCGTCCTTGTGCCGTTCCAGGTATTCGATCAGGGCATCGACATGCTCCTGGGCGATTTCGACGCCGCTTTTGCCGGTGCCCCGCGCCATCAGGTGTCCCTCCGCGACGACAGGCTGATGACGCTCGCCGCGGGGAGGCTACCCAACTGCTCCAACCGGTCGATGGCTGCCTGATATCGCTCGAAGAACCGCTTCCATGTCGCAAAGCCGCCCATTTCGGCGACGGACAGGATCATCGCACGATGCGACGCGATCAGCAGTTCCTTGTCGGCCTGCAACTGCTCGATCTCGGCGTTCTTCGCTGCTGCGAGCTTCTCAAGCTCCGCGCGGGACTTTTTAGTGGATCGGTTGACAGCTGTGCGGATGGTTTCCTGCTTTTTGATCGCTCCCTCGACCGTCCGGCGACGGGCTTCATTTCGGGTAATGTCAGTGGCGTGCTTGAAGATGCCGTCGCTGCGCCTGCAGACGGCACGGACGGTGACGTCCTCATCTTCGGCAATCATCGCCTCCAGCAGTTCCTCGAGGACCTGGCTCTTATCAATCATCGAGATCCCTCAGGCGCTTCATGGTGTCGATGATCGTGGCGCCGGCCTTCTGCTCGGCCGTCACGGACAGGTCATTGCCGTCCGGGAAGACCTGCATTCCCGGCTCTGTGCCGAGCGCCTTGATGATGTTTTCATACCGTAGGCGGGCGTGGAGAAGCTGGTTCGCCCAGCCAATGTTGCGGCGATCCTCGGGCAGCGCCTCCAGCGTGATGATCACCTTTGCGAACTTGTCTCGCATGCGCTCCAGGTTATCCTGCTCGCTGATGACACCCGTCCGCGCCAGATGGAGGCATCCGTTGAAGCATTCGAGATGTTTGGGGCAGGGGTCGCTGGTGAAGCTGTTGATGCACAGGCCGTAGGGCGTCACGTGCAGGCCGTCTGCCTCGGCGTTCAAGTAGTCGAAAGCGGCCTCGTCACCGTATTCGAGTTGGACGCGGTGGAACTCATCGACGACGGGACCACGCGCCTTGTTGGCCGAGATCAGCTTGAAGACCTGCATCGCCTTGTCGCCAAGGCGCTCCTCAGCTTCCGGCGGAAGATCGATGTCGGCGAGGTCCTCGGCGAGGCTGCGGTGGTCGTAGACGTGGCTCTGCTGGACGCTACGCCGGTTGAACCTCTTGGTGATGATCGTATCGGCGACGCCGAGACGGAATAGCTCGGTGTTCTGGAGATGGCGCAGGGCGTGCGGGGTAAGCCGAAGAGCGCGATCTTCCTCGGTCATTCCATACCGCTCGAACAGGGTTTCGCAGCCCTTGCCGCTGGTCGAGCCGATCAGGTCGCCCCTGTCGATGCGACCAATTGCGGAATACATCGTGGTGTCGAGGATGCCGTTGTTGCGACCTTCGATTACGTTCCTGACCGGCATGATGAACATGAGTTCGTGAGGGTAGAGCAGGGTACCGTCTGTGATCCTGGTCGGCATCGTATCTGACAGCTTGGTCGTGCGATTTTCCCAGACATGTCGCTCGACATCTCCCACGCGAACGCGGGCCGTCCGCCAGTCGGCCCGGCCGTACATAGAGTTTGCCCATGGTTTTCTGACGGGGATGCCTCGTTGCGCAGGAGCGCCCCAGAACCGGGGAAACATCCGAGGGCAGCCGCTAAGTTGGTACTGCCTGATTTTATCGAGTGCCTCGATATCATAGGTTTGTCGGTAATTCTCGACCAAGCTCATGGGGATGTCTGGATCAGAGAAAGCAATATTGCCCGTCATCCTGACGTACATTTCCCAGGCGGGAACCAGTGCGTCCTCGGGGTATTCGGGAAAGATGCGCCCCGTCTCCGTCTGCCGTCTCAGCCGCTCGCGTAGCGGTGCTGTGATCTTTTCGACGTGCTCGAGCGTCTCGATGAGGATTTCCTCGAACATCGGCGGGACATGCTGAGTGTTCTCATAAAGCGATATGCCTTCAGGGCGCTCGTCCTCGTCCTGCTTTTCCGCGAAGTGCCGGATCATCAACGAGCGGGAGAAGCCGCCGCGTTCTGCGGCCGGACGCCCGTCGGCATCCAGATATTCGCGCCATCTCTTCCAGTCCAAGGGCAAGCGGGCGGCTTCGCCGATCCGAAAGCCCATGATGATCTGCACCTTGAAGACGGCGAACCGGATCGCGTCGGAGAAGGAGCGAGGCGTTTGCGTGAACACGATCCGCGCCAACTCCCAGAACGCGCGGTCCTCGGGTAACTTCGCCGCCGATTTCCTTTCGGCGAGCGAGCGGCGGAGGCCCTCCTTTCCGCCATGAGCATTCTGCCGCTTTCGAAGGGTCTCGGTCTGCTGCTGGGCGGAACGGGATTCGCTGGTCGGGTAGGGGATGCAAAAACGGGCGAGCGCGGGGATGTCGGCGAGCTTCTGCCGGTCGAGGATGTTTCTTACCGTGGTGACGAAGTCGAGTGCCAGCTTGCCCGAATCCCCGGAATGCAGAACTGCGTTGTAGGCCTGCTGGATCTGCTCGGGCGTCACCGCCCACGGAGGCGTGGTTCCAGCGGCGGGCGCCATCCGTCGGACGCCCTGAGCCACCAGCATTGCACTTTGCGGCTTGGTCTTGCCAACGAGGAGCTGATGAACGAAGACCGCTTGATACAGGTCACGCCAATGTTGCGGCATCGGGCCAGAGACAAGAGGCTGCTGATTCATTCGTCGCCTGATCTCGTTGAGCTTGCCGAATGCCACCGGATCGACGCCGATCTGCCCCAGCCAAAGCGTTGGGGGCGGCAACATGCCGACCAGCTCGGTCAGGTTCCAGCGGGTATCCTTGCTGACCTTGCCCTGATCGTCGCAGACGAGATCCCAATTGAGGCCGCGCGCCTTCGCCAAGATCTTGGCCGTGGCGATGTATTCCGCATAGAACGGGTTCATGTCTGATCCTCGGACATGCGGTCTGCCTTCAGCTCCTCGACAACGCGGCGGACGGCGTCGAGGGTCGTCTTGAGCTGCCCGTAGGCGGGAGACTGCTGGTTGTAGCGGGAGGCAGCTGCGAACTCGGTCACCACGGGCCGCAGGCTCTCAAGCACTTCCTGGTGGATGTCCGGCTCGCCAACCGGCATGAACTTCGAACAGGTGTAGCAGGATAGGACCGGGTTCTTGAAGCAGAGGCTCTGGCCGAGGCCGCAACCGCCGATCCCCGCGATGAGAATGCCGTGCGGCACGGCCCCGATCTGTTGGTCGGCCGGGAGCCCGAGCAGCATTGCCTTGTCGATGGTCCTGGTCTTGGCGATCTTGGCAAGGTTCGAATAGATCGGCGAGATCGCCAGGGCCTCGTTGATGCGCTGCGCCTGGGCGGGCGAGGTGTCGAAGTAGACGTTGGCGATCCGGTCGCTGGTCTGCCCGAGGAACTCTGTCAGTCCGACATGGGAGATGCCGCCGTCCGCGAGGCGCTGCGCAGCCGTGTGCCTCAGGGCGGTCGGCGTCCAGGCTTCGCCGGTCAGGTCCTCGGTCAGCTCCATGATGGCGCGGCTAACGCCTTGCGGCTTGAGGCCGAACAGCAGGCGAGGGGGCACCCCCTCCTCCGGCGGCATGACACCACTATCGCGGCGCCTCACCAACTCATTGAACAGCGCACCCCATTCGCGCTTGATCCTCCTGGTGACGCGAATTCGCTTGATGTTGTCCTTCTGCTTGATCAGCGAGACGGCGACGTGCACTGCGCCCGTCGAGAAGAGCCGGACATCGGCAAGCTCGATCCGCGCGATCTGCCCAGGCCGGAAAGCGTACTGGTACGACATGACCAGCATGCAGACGTCGCGCAGGCCGGCATTCTCGATAGCGTCAGGCTCAGCGGCCAGCGCCGCGCACATGTCATCGATGTAGTTGACGATCATCGCCTGCTGGTCGAGCGGCAGAAAGCAGTCGCCAGCGCGCACGACACGGTATTTGTCGACCTTCGGGCTTTTGAGCCCTCGTACGATCGAGGCTGCTGGAGATGACCAATGACCGATGTTGAGGCGACAGAGCGAATGAAGCATCGCTCTCAAAGCCCATGATTGGGATGCTGTTACTTTGGGGAGAATCTTCAATGTCCATACGGTGCGAGCTTCGTGTGGAGGTGAGATCATCAATTCGAGCAGCGCCTCGATGTCCTGATCTTCGGCGAACTTGATCGTGCGTTCTGTGTTGATTGCAACAGTGTGTGGGTCGTGACGGCTCAACCAGTCGGTCATAATTTGGCGCATGATCGGCTCAGCAGGCCCGAGCTTCCAAAGTTCGAGGCGGATACGGGCGCCATCGAGGTGGAGAACAACATCACCTTCGTCCCACCTTATAGACCGTGTCTCATTCGAGAAGTCGTCGAAGTAGCGGACGACGGACGGAAGCGGCGGCAGCTTGGCGGACACATTGACGATTTCAGCAAGCAACTCGAGATCAAGCTCGGCGGCAAAAGTGTTCAACGGCCTGCCTCCGGAACCGTGCGCCTGAGAGCGTCGACGAAGTGGTCGAACTTCTCGTCCCAGACCTCCGCCAGCCTGGTCTCGAAGTAGGCCTTGGCATAAAGGCGCGGCATGTTCGAGGCCTTGGACCAGCCGAAGAACACGCGCAGCTTCTCCTGTGCCTTGTCCACGTCGTTGCCTGCATCTTGATACCGCCTCATGCGAATGACCGCCGACGTGTGCCGCAGGTCGTGACAAGAAACGCTCTCAAGCCCCTGTTTCGAAAGGGAGTCTTTCGCTCTGTCCGATAGGGCGTCAGTTACGATTTCGAACATTTTCCCGAACGAGCGGAGTGCCAAGGGCTTGGCTTTCTGCGAGATCAGCAAATAAGGACAGTTCGCCCGACCGCGATAATTGCGGATGTAATGCAGCGCCAAGTCGACGATCTCTTGAGAGAGTGGAAGCTGTCGCCGCGATGGGTCGGTTTTTAAGCCCGGCTGTTCGTATCGTGGATCAATGTCTTCGGTCTCCTCAATGTCGAGCCAGTGGACGCTTTTTCCGGCCTCCGGATCGAAGTCTTCCTTGAAGGAATTGGTGTGCAGCAGCGCTGCCTCGCTGCGACGCAGTCCGAGACGCAGCAGCAGCATGAAGATCAATAGGTTGCGCCAGCGCAGCGCCTCGGTCTTGAAGGGATTTCGCGGCGAATCTGGCCGGAAGATTTCATATAGGTCCTCGACCACCGAGGGCGGCAGCGCACGGACCGGCGGCGCCGGCGTTCCTGGATTCGGTGCGAGCTGCCGGTACAGGGTGTCGATCCTGAGCAGCCTGGCTTCCATTTTGGAAGCCCGAGCGCCGGAGTTTCCAGAAAAGCGGAGCATGTCGGACACGAAGCTGACGGCGGATGTCCAGGTCGATGTCTTATCGACATTGGTGACGGCGGCCTCGTTGCGGAGCTGCGCCAGAAAGCCGACCAAGCAGTCCTCAAGTGCATCGGCGTCGGCCTCGGCGATCAGCCGGTCGAGGCAATCACTGCCGCGCTGGCGCTGTACGGAGTTATAGAGACGATCCAGAGCGGACAGATGTTTGCGGCGCGTCGAAGGCGCCAGCGACGTTTTCATCACGTCAATCCAGATCGTCGCCCAGAACCGAGGGATCCCGGACGAACCGGCGCTGATCAAACCAGCCGTCGCTGGCGGCAACGATGTCGAACTGAGATTGAGTGGCATGTTGCGTTGCAGGTGAAAGGACGCGCTACACTTCGATGTAGCGCGAGAACGCAACAGCCAAATGACCGTTCACGACGGTTTCGGACGATTGCCTAAAAGGTCATTAGGACCGAAAAAGCAACACTTCCCAAATGACCGTCCAGTTCCATAATTAAGCTTATGTGACATATATCTGTAGCCGCAAAGTTGAAGTGTCCTGATCCTGCAAAGTTGGAATGTCACTCTCCCCGGGTTTTGATGACCTGGGAGATTGCGGATGGGATTGATTGCGATGAGCGAACGCGATCTGCAGCGGATTGAGGTTTTGTCGAAAGTGGTCGCCGGACGTATGTCGTTGGTTTCGGCGGCGCATGTGCTTGGCTTAAGCACCCGTCAGGTGCGTCGGCTGCTGGATCGGATCCGCACAGACGGCGCAGCGTCGATAAGGCACAAGGCGATTGGCCGGCCATCGAACAATCGGATTCGTGACGGCGTGCGCGATTATGCCATGGCGATCGTGCGCGAGCGCTATGCGGACTTTGGTCCGACGCTGGCGGCCGAGAAGCTTGCGGAGCGTGATGGTCTGACGGTGTCGCGCGAGACCTTGCGCCAATGGATGTCGGAGGCCGGCCTGTGGCTGTCGCGCAAGCAGCGACGGACGTTCCATCAGCCACGATTGCGGCGCGAGGCCTATGGCGAACTGGTGCAAATCGATGGATCCGAGCATCGTTGGTTCGAAGATCGCGGTGACCCCTGTTCATTGCTGGTGTTCATCGATGATGCGACTGGCAAGCTGATGCAGTTACGGTTTGTGCGCTCGGAAAGCGCGTTCAGCTATTTCGAGGCGCTCGAGCTCTATCTGAAGGCGCATGGTGCTCCCGTCGCCTTCTATTCCGACAAGCATTCGGTGTTCCGGGTTGCGAAGAAGGATGCCAGGGGCGGTCAGGGCATGACCCAGTTCGGGCGTGCGCTTTGCGAGCTAAACATCGAGATTCTTTGCGCAAACTCGAGCCAGGCCAAAGGCCGGGTCGAGCGAATGAACCGGACGCTACAGGACCGGTTGATCAAGGATCTGCGTCTGGAGGGCATCTGCGGCATGGATGATGGCAACGCTTTCCTGCCTCGGTTCATGGAGCGCTATAACCGCCAGTTTGCCATTACCCCTGCCCGAGCTGAGGATCTGCATCGGCCGCTGAACCTTGCCCCGGATCGGCTACGCGACGTTCTGTGCAAACGTGAGCAGCGTTATGTCGGTGCCCAGCTGACGTTTTCGTTCGAGCGCCAGCGGATCATGCTGGAAGAGAACGAGGTGACGCGCGGGCTGGTCGGTCGTTATGTCGAGACTTACGCGCTTGCCGACGGCAGGCTGGATGTGCGCTGGAAGGGGCATTCCCTGCCATACCGGGTGTTCGACAAGGACCAGCGGGTGACGCATGCGGCGATCACCGAGAACAAGCGGCTCGGTGAACTCCTGACCTACATCAAGGAGCGCCAGGACCAGGAGCAAAAGCCGGTTGTGAAGACGAACAGCGACAAGAACGGCTACAAACCGCGTGGCCGCAGGCCGGGCAAGCGGACGGATTTCATGAACGATCCGGCGGTGATTGCGCGACGAGAGAAAGCGTTGATGAGGCGGCCAGCGGCGGAATAAAGAGCGTCAATGCACGCCGATGTCGCTCTGCGTATCCGATTCCAACTGCAGGCAAGCTGGCCAAAGTGGCGTCTTGTGGAAGGCTCCATCCTGGAGGAGCGTGAGCCCCTCTCGTGCCTCATAGAGCACACCGAGCCAGCACAAGCGTCGAAAGACGCCATATTGGAGGTCGGATTTCAACTTCCAGGTTTCTATGGTCATTTCGGTGTCCGACAGAGGCGCCAAGTCTGGATAGAGGATCTTCACAACGTCTATTGGCGTGCACCCTTCTCTGGCTTTGATATTGAGAAGATTGAGGAACATGCGCCACCAGCGTAACCGCGCTCGGACCTCCTCCTCCCGCTCGGTGGTATGGACATACGAATAGAGATAATCCGTGGCGACCAGATCGAAGAAGGCTTGCGGGTTCACCAGGAACTCCCGGCCGCGTCTGGTTGGCAGCAGCACATCTTTTTTCCGGCGAAGAAGCTTCAGATGACGGGTCATGTCGCGCACGACCCAAAGCGGTGGCATGTCGCTTTCATTGAGCACCTTGTTCATGCTGTAGAGGTCTTCGGCTGTGAAGCCTGGCCAAAGGAAGTGCACAGCGGCCCAATGCACGAACTTGCGGTTCATGGCGCCGGTCGCCGTCAATCCTATGCCGCCCTCACCGTCAGCATAGGCAACCGAAAGAAGCATACCGCGCAGAAGTGGGGACAGTGCGGCGACATCGACGTCACCCTTCAGCTTGATTTCCGGAAGCATCGTGCGGCTGTGATCCCTACTCGCCCTATGCAGGTGCAAGCGAGTATCAACCGGCGACAAAACAATTGCTACTGAGAAAGCTAAAGCCGAAGGGGAGCGTCACCACCCGCCCCCTCCCTGCCCTTGCAACCCGGTCCAGCCGGTCCGGTCGGGGGCTTGCCTCTGTCCCAGTGGAGATGTCGCGTGTCGCATGTCTAAATGGCTGAAGACGTGTCCAAAGTGACATTTTAACTTTGCGCAGCGGCGGACAGTTCAACCTTGCCGCCACAATATCATCCCCATCGAAACCTCAACTGCGATAATGTTCGAGTTCCAAATCGTCCTCGATCAGGACTTCGCACACAAAACTAGATCCCGCAGCAGCCAGGAAGTAAGGGCCAGTGCCGCCTCAGTCCTTATCTCCGTGCACGGCGCCATCCAGCTGCACGCGCCTCGGCCTCACTGCAGAACCAGCGCTCGCCGTAGCGCGAGTTGATCACCGTCTCCGAATAGAACGTCTGCCCCGGGACGTGGTAGATTCGCTCTCCGGTATTGATGCTGACATTGCCCTTGATATTGCAGCTTGGGTCGATCGTGGAGAGGAGCGATGATGGCTCTGCGACCCACCCCTCGATCGAAGACACTCCAGCGATGCCGGTGACCCCGATGAGTACTAGCAGGGCCGGCGCTTCACGCAGCAGTGAGGTTTTGCGGCGATGTGGAATTCTCCGGTATTGATGGCGCATGTCTCCCCCATGCCATCGCGGTTGCACAGGAATTGAACGTCAAAGTCGCAAGATTGTCAAAGCAATCGCTAAAATATGATTCTGAGGTCAGCTCATCGCCACGAAAGCGCATCTTTTCAACTCGCTGAGAGGGGGAGAGTGCCCGCTGCCCTCTCTCCCCCCACAAAGCACTAAACCCGTCTCCCCATGCTTCGGCCTCGGCCTGCAGCACGAGTCGGCTGCGCCGACCGGCCCTGCGGATGGGTGATCCCCCTCCGGTTTAGCGCTTGTCCCCCTCGCTTCCGCTGCTCCGCGCGAGCTCGGGGAGCAGCAGCGGGGCTGCTGCCCTCCCCTTCAATTTCGAAGCCGAGGGGTAACATCTGAGCCTGGGATTGAGGGTTACGATGACGGAAAATTTGAAGCCGAGAGCTCCAGCTTCCTTGGCTGGCCTAATGAAGAGCCATATTGCTGCGCAACGGGGCGCTGCGCGTGAGGAAGAAACCGCAAGGGCAGCGATCGTGAACTATGAGCCCCGCGACGATCAGGAATCGAGGCTGAAACTGACCTATATTGCAGCTTATCTAATGGCCACACGGGGCCGTTTGAATGCCCATGAACTGGACGCGGCCTTGCATACGGCTCTCGAAGGGATTAGCGCCGCCTGCGGCCGCCGCTTCTTCTCCCGACCAAGAACGGTCGGCTTAGTTGATTGTTGCCACCCATTCGCCCGTGGCGGACTTCGAGAAGCCTACAACACGATCTAAAGGCTGAGCTTGTGGTGACATTTTTACAGACGTCATGCAGACCACACCGGGATCGGTGTCGATTTTGTCACACTGGCCGAGCTTCAAGGAGATCTCGGGCATGTTGTTTCGATCCCATACGAGTGGCGAGGCGGCGTGCGCCTTTCGAAACGCTGCAAGAGCCTGCTCCTCTGAGGGCGTTTCGACCATCGGCACGGCGCAAAGTGACGGATCAGCGGAGATAGCCGCGACCAACTCCGCCTTGGCTATTGCTTGAGAGTCCACATCAGGTCCGGACGTGGCGAGATATGTGCCGCCAGCGCCGGCTGCGAGACCGACGCTGGCGGCGATCACCAAAAGCATGTTCTGATTCATTGCAGCCTTCCCGACAGATTAGGTTCTGAGGTTGAACCAGAAGCGTTCCTTGACCCCCTTGTCGTTCGGAATGTCGAAGAAATAAGGATTTGAACGTTGGGGTCGAGGCATGGTGACTTGGACCTTGCATCCGTTTTTGCTCAGATTGTCCCAGTCGTTGTATAGAGTGCGCAGTTCGATATTTGCTCGAGCATTGGCGTCCGCGTTGCCGTAACGGGCGTGGAAGTCACTGCGGTTCTCGCACCGGTCGACGACCTGAACACATTTGTTCGGAGTCCGCTTCACCCCATCGCGACCGCTTTCACTGTAGCCAATGTTCGTGCCAGCCAGGCAATCCTCAAATTGCTCGCGACCAGGTTTACCCGCCTTCGCCTCGTGGCAGATAGGCCAAGAGAAGCCGGGCTTCTTCATCGCGTTGATGAGCTTCGTCATCGGCGGTACGCAATAGGGGACGCCTTGCCACGACGGACTTTGGGAGGCGGCGCAGAGGAGTACTTGACAGCCCCAGGTGGCGTCTTGTGCCTTGGCGCCTTGGGGAGCAAGCGCAAACGCGGCGAGACCGACTGTGGCGAAAAACATACGTTTCATTCAGGTGGTCCTCGTGATGGTTGCGGCGGGAAACAGCCGATCGACGAAGATCCGCGTCGATCGCGCGCTGGCGGGTGCTCAATTTGAGCGAAATCCGTCACCTATCGGTCTGTCCTCCTTGGCTTCCGTCGAGCATCGATAAAGGGTGGCGAGATTTCGCTCTCGCGATCCGCGAGAAGATTGGCGTCCGCGATCGGCTGGCGGCCGAGCGTCTTGTCTACGGCTTTGCGCCGCCACTCGTTCATATCGAGAACGTAGGTCGCCCACATGCCATAGCGGGCTGCCATGGCGTACCGCTGATAGGCCATGTACGGAGTGTTGTGCGAGTATGGTGAGGCCACGCGCGCCCAACCAACCCGAAGCATCTCTACCGCAATATCTTGCCCGCTCGTCGTGCAACGGGCCTGCGGGATACCATCATGACCATAGGCGATGACGCTACATTCGACCGGTTTGCTGCCGATGGTCCTTTTGAGCCAGGACTTTGCGAGCGGGCCGCAGGGAACGGGCGAAGGTGCTTGTTGTCGCCGGCGGTCCAGCCACTTAGGGTCGAGCGCCCATTGTGGCAGCTCGCAGGCGTCTATATCAGCGAGGCGGACACGCTGGGGGAATTGCGGATACCAGAGAGTCCGGCCATCTATGACCGCGACGCGACCCTTAAAGACCGGATACGCGTGGGCCGGAGTGTCGCCCTGCCGCCGCCAGGTTGCATCGGGATTCCCGACGAGGTCAGCCGCGGTAGCTGGCAGAATGATCGCGGTGAGAACTGCGGTAGCGGCTAGGTATCGCTTCATTGATCCGCTTTCTTGTTTCGCGCATTCACCTCGCGGCTCAGAAGAATGGCCGGGTGCTGAACGTCTTCGAACTGCCAAAGGCCGGCGCGCTTATCGCGGGCAAGCTGCTCGGCCACGGCATAGGGAACGTGGTAGGGCAGGCCCTCACCGTTGAGGGCCGCGAAGGCGTAGCCGCTCGTGATCAGCACATTCGCCAGATCGAGCCGGTCGTTTCCAACGGTCGCGTAACAGACCACGTAGGCGATACCGTCCTTTTTAACGATCGGTGCGCAAACAGGCTTGGTGTCTTTGATATATGCCGCGAGTACGGCAAGGGAGGCCTCGCCGCAATCGCGCTTCTGCCCGTGATTGTCCGTGTAAGACGTGCCGCGCAGGCAAGATTGAGCACCATAGAGCCGATAGCGCTTGCCATCCGACGTCCACGTATCGCCGGTTTCCAAGGTGACGCCAGGCAACAGATCGAAATATCCATCTGGCGCGGCGGCGGCGGATGTCGGGAAGAGGGTCAGTAGGAGAATGAGAAACTCTCTCATTGCCCCTTTACCCTTGGATCGGCCCACATCCCGAAAGAGCCTTTTTGCCCGATCTCCTCAGCTTTGGTGAGATCCGAGCGAGCGGGCGTTCCGTCAGGCTTCTGCGACAGGCGTAGTGCGCCCAGCGATAGCAGTTGCTCTTCGAACATATCGACGGAATCGAGACTGCCAGGAAAATTGTAATAGCCGTAGCACGTCGCGTTCTGAAGGGGCGCGCCTTGTTCGCTCACGAACGCGCGGCAAAAGACGACCTTTGGGTTTTGCAGCATGATTTGGAGCTGCTTCTGTGCAAAGTCGTCGCAGCTCCCGGCGAAGTCTTCACTACGGTTGACCATTTCACCTTTGCAGGGCTCGAGCCCGTAGAGGCGAAGTGTCGTCTTGTCGTCAACGCTGAAGTCCGTGGGCGATACGGCCTTGAACCCAGCCGTGGTCGCGTAACCCTTGCGATCGGTGACTTTGCCACTTCCGTCGTAATACTCGATCACCAGCACGGTCTTACCCGGCGCTGCCAGTGACTTGATGTAGTTCTTGTCGATGTCCGAGGCAGACAAAGCGGGTGTTGTCATTACACCACCTACGAGCGCGGCAATGATGGTCAGTTTCATTTTCTAGCCCTTATCCAAATTGCTTCTGCCGATCCCCCGGCAAAAGGGGGTTTAAGTGATCCGCAAAAAGTTGTATCGCTGAACCAAATCGATGTCATCCGCGCACCAACTTAAACAGTTTTTATTTCAATCACAACACCGCAAGTCAGGCGGAGGACGATGGAAAAAAGGGCTAGAACAGCAGGCATTTCGGGCAGGCTCACTTTCGTGAGCGCCGCCCTTTTGTCACTGATTTGGGGTGGGACTGCTCACGCCAAGGACGATAATACAATTCAAAATATTGTAAATAATAGAAGCACTTGGCAAAATCTCGATGGACCTGCACTCGCGACGAATTTCGAGGAGCGTTGGTCTGGATCCGAAAGAGAGTTCGTCTTTGGCGCTGACGGCGTTGTGAAACCAGCGACCGAAACGCAAGAGGACCTCCGTAATCTTGGGGGATCGAATCAAATTGATGCACAAATAGGCCACACTCGATCTGCAGGTGATGGCACTTTTCGGCCTGGAGTTTTGCAACCTCCGATCGGAAACTTAGAGCAAATTGATGCATCCCGAACGGCTGAGGGCGGCCAATCCGAAGCACAAACCTGCGGCCCCTCTCCGTTAGGCGCAGACGAAATCAAATCTTTGGTTGTCCGGACGGCTCGGAAATACGGTGTGGACGAGCGTTTTGCGACGGCGATCACTTGGGCGGAAAGTGGTTTTGACCAGAGCCGCAATTCACCAAAGGGCGCCCGCGGACCGATGCAGCTCATGCCGGCGACGGCTGCACGCTTGGGCGTCGAGGACATCTGTGATCCAGCTCAGAACATCGAGGGCGGGGTGAAGTACCTGCGGGCGCTCCTCGACGAGTTTCAAAACCCCCTTCTTGTTGCGGCCGCCTACAACAGCGGCGAACATCGGATTTATGAGCACGGCGGTATCCCGCCGTTCAAGGAAACCGTCGGCTACGTGGCCAAGGTGATCAACTACCAGCTCGGGCTGCCGATGCCGTCGGCAAAAGGCAAGGCGAGAATAGCCGCTTCGCAAGCGGTCTCAGATGCGGATGACAGCGGCGATGCCGGCGTCATCGCCGTGAAGAAAACCGGCACGTTTGTCGGTGGCGTAATGCACTTCTGAAGGAGAGATACATGCAGACGGGTGTACAGAGAGACAAAACCCAAGCGCTGAAGCTTATGGCGATATTCGGCATGGTAGCCGCCATTCAGGTTGTTGGCGCCGATATTGCTTTTGCGCAGGCAGGCGGCGGAGCCGGAGGCGCCTTTGCGCCACTTCAAACGGCCGTCCAGATGATCGTTGACTTCATCACCGGTCCGTTCGGCCGCCTGATGGCGATCATTGCTGTCATCGGCCTTGGCTTCCTCGCCTTTGCCGGACGTCTCTCGTGGTTCACAGCGGGTGCGGTTGTTATCGGTATTGGTCTTGTGTTCGGAGCCCCGGCGATCGTCGACCAGATGATTTCGTCCGTCGGCAGCAACTGAGCATGAGCGAGTTTTCCGACGAACGGCCGGCTCTTACTCCGTTGGTGATCGGGTTAACTCGATCTCCAACGCTTTGGAGCGTGCCATACATGGCGGTGGTGCTGATCGTCGGGGTCACCATTATCGGCTGGCTGGCGACGAACCACTTCCTCGCGCTGCTCATCGCGCCGGTCGCTTACATCGTTCTGTTCTCCCTCTGCACCTGGGACAACAAAATCCTCGACGTGCTGCAGGTGACGTCTCGCAAGACGCCACGCACGCGCAACAAGCGTTTTTGGGGCACCAACTCTTACGGACCGTGATCATGCTGAAAGTCGTGAAAGAAGAGCTTGGATTTGGACGGGTCGCTAGTAACGAGCGGCCCATGTCGACCCATATACCCTACCTCAGTCAGGTCTCCGACACTGTGATCGGGTTGGAAAACGGTTCACTCTTGAGCGTCATCAAACTGGATGGGCTGTTCTTTCAAACCGAGGACCAGGCTGAACTTAACATGCGGTCCGTTGTGCAAAACACGATGATCCGCGCATTGGGGTCGAGCCGCTATTCCCTTTGGTCCACTGTAATCCGCCGCGAAGTCGAAACCGAGATCGGTGGCGCGTTCGACGAGCCATTCTGCGATCTGCTGAATAGGCGTTACGTTGAGCAACTGCGTCACAAGCGCATGTTCACGAACGAAATCTATCTGACCATCGTGCGGTCTGGAATGCGGGGTGCTCTCGGCGTTGGCGACTCGCTAAAGAAGCTCTTCGACAAGACCAGCAAAGACGCACGGGTCCAGCAAACCCGTGAAGATGTTTCCGAGCTTGTAGAGTTGATCGGCAACATCGTGCGGGACCTGCATAAGTACGGCGCCCGAGCACTTGGAATTACCTATCGTCGCAGAAATGACGACGAGGCGACGATCGAGGGGCATGAAAAGAAACAGGGCGAACCCTATTCCGAGCCCTGCGAATTCATCAATGCTATCCTGACCTGTGGTGTGCCGCGCAAAATGCGCCTGCCGCGCATGGGCATCCGCAACTATGTCGGCACGTCGCGGCTGCATTTCAGTAAGCGGACAATGCAGGCTCAGGCGGCAGTCGACGAAGATACCCGTTTTGGCGCACTGCTATCGATTAAAGAATATCCGCCCTTTACGGGACCGGGAATGTTGGACGGCCTGCTGCAGGTGAACCATGAGTTCATTCTGACGCAATCTTTCACCATCGCCGACAAGCCGATTGCGCAAGAGCGAATAAGCCGTCTGCAACGGCAAATCAGGGCATCGGATGAATCCGGCAGCGCGGTCGAGCAGGACATCGACTATGCGCTCAATAGCCTAATGAACCAGGAAGCCGTGTTCGGCTTCCACCATCTTTCGCTGCTGTGCTTGTCCCGCGACCTCGCCGGCGTCAGTCGCACCGTCTCTGAACTTGGTGCGTGCCTGACCGACATGAACATCAATTGGCTTCGCGAGGACCTGAACCTCGAAGCGGGATTTTGGGCGCAACTGCCCGGCAACCACAGCTACATTGCCCGCAAGGCAATGCTGTCGAGTGCGAATTTTTCCGGTCTCTCGTCGATGCACAATTTCGCAACGGGTCTGGCTGATCGCACCCATTGGGGACTGCCGATCACGATCCTCGAAACGACGTCGCAAACGCCGTATTGGTTCAACTTCCATCGCCGTGACATCGGCCACTTCCTTGTCACCGGGCCGACCGGCTCCGGTAAGACGGTCGCATTAACGTTCCTGCTCGCGCAGGCGATGCGCGTTTCACCGACACCAAGGGCCGTGTTCTTCGACAAGGACCGTGGTGCGGAGATCTTTGTAAGGGCGATTGGAGGCTCATATGAGGTATTGTCGCCGGGGACGCCGACCGGCTTCAACCCGCTGCAGCTCGATAATACCGGCCCGAACCGCGAATTCCTGCTTCGGCTGCTGAAGGCGATGCTGCGGTCCGGTGATCGGAGCGAATTCAATCAGGAAGACGAGGACACTCTTGAACGGGCAATCGTCCGTTTGATGCAGGAGCCTGCGGCGGAGCGGAATCTGCCGAACCTGGCCGGGTTGCTGGTCGGTCGGTCGCGGGCGGACGCCAACGATCTTCATTCGCGCCTTCGACCTTGGATCGACGGCGAAAAGGCCTGGCTCTTTAACGCCGCGCATGACGTCCTTTCCTTCTCAGGCCGGAGCGTGTTCGGCTTTGACATGACAAACATTCTCGGAAACGAGGACCTGCGCACACCGGCGCTGATGTATTTGTATCATCGGTTGGATGAGCTGCTGGACGGAAACCCCGTCATGTTCTTCATGGACGAAGGTTGGCAGCTTCTCATGGACGAGACCTTTTCGGCGTTCATCGTCGACAAGATGAAGACCATCCGCAAGCTCAACGGCATTGTTGGTTTCGGAACTCAGTCCGCGGCGGATATCGCCAAGGCAAAAGCCTCACACACGTTGATCGAGCAGTCCGCAACCAACATCCACTTCCCGAACCCCCGCGCCGACGAAGAGAGCTACATCAAGCGTTTTGGCCTGACGGTGAAGGAATTTAACTTCATCAAGAATACCCCACCCGAAAAGCGAACCTTCCTCATCAAACACGGCAATGACTCGGTCATTGCCCGGCTCGATCTCTCCACCATGCCCGATCTCGTGAAAGTGCTCTCGGGGCGCAAGGAGACGATTGAGGAATGCGCAGCGCTTCGGGAACGACATGGCGACGAGCCGGAAAACTGGCTGGCTGAATTCTGCGGATGGGAGAAGGCCGAATGAGGAAAAGTCCTGCTTTGTGGGTAATTTCTGCACTGTCTCTTGTCGAAACCGCACCGGCGCTCTCTCAGGTGCCCGTCATCGATGACAAGGTTCTCAAGACCGATACCACCCGCGACCAGACGACGAGGGAAATCAAAAAGACCGACAGCGATCGACACGCCGTCAGCAAAGGTGTGACGTGCTCGGTTTATCGGCCAGGGAGAGGCGGCGATCCGGCCTCGGCGGCGACTGCCAATCCGGAGATTGCCGGTTTGGTAAAGCGTGTTGCTCAGGAAGAAGGTGTCGATGAAAAACTCTTCATGGCGCTTGTCTACCAGGAGAGCCGCTTCAATCCCTGTGCGAAATCGCCCGTGGGGGCGATCGGGCTTTCTCAGCTTATGCCGGGCACGGCACAAGACCTTGGAGTCGATCCCCACAATATCGAAGACAATCTTCGGGGTGGTGCGCGCTATCTAAAACAGCAACTCCGCCGCTTTAACGGCAACACCAATCTGGCGCTGGCCGCCTATAATGCCGGTCCTGGGAACGTCCAGAAGTATGGCGGGATCCCCCCTTTCAAGGAAACGCAAGGGTACGTCGCGAACATCACCCAAAAGTGGCTGCCGGCCTTCGGCGGTTCCGATGTTGCCAATATCCCGGTGAACTACGGCGGTGGCTCGACGGCCTTCACCGGCATGCGCGATTCCACGATTAATTCCATGGCGACCTCTCAGGCGGTCGGCGAGAGCAGCGGAAACGTCGCGTCGTGGCTGCAGCAATTGGGCGGAATGTACAGCGGCACGGTCCAGGACAGTTGGGACCACAACTCCGGCGCTCGCAATGCCAACCTCGAAATGATGAACCAGGTCATTCGTCTTGGCACGACGATGGCGGATCTCATGAACTCTCGTAGCGCCGTCGATGTTGGCGGCCTGTCCGGATCGTCGCGCACAAGCGATTTCGGAACTAACCGCGAAACGACTGGGCTTTGCGACCCACGGGAACGGCTTGAATGGAGCCCAAAGGAGAAGGCTTGCGTCCAGAAGCGTGAACGTGAGGCCAACGTAGAACTGATGTTGAACGCTCAATGAGGAGAACTGCGATGAGACGTTTGATTTTGACGGCCTGTTCGCTGGCTTTTGCATCCACAACTCTTGCCCAGGTACCGGTCATCGACGGCGCCAATCTTAAGATTGCGCAGCAAACGTCGGCGACGACCGACAAGATTCTTGGCACCAACAAGGAAGTCCTGAAAACGGTCCAGGAGACCCTTCAGGCAGTGACCGGTGATCGCGGTAGCGACGCCAACCAGATGCAGAACCTTGCCATTGGCAATGGGTTCAGCGTCTCCCAAATGCCGTCCTTCGACAGCCTTATGTCAGGCGGCGTGCCGAATTTCGGCAGTATGGGCGGTGACATCGGCAAGGTCGCGACAACCTTCATCAACGGCCTGCAACTCGTGAAAAACCTCTCCGGCCAGACAGGCAGCTCGTTCTCGGGCGACAAGTCATACGAGGAAATGGTCAACACCGTTCTCGGTGTCGCCGCCCTCGTCACCGGCTCGCAAAAGGCCGTCCAGACCCGCCGCACGTCTTTCGAGCAAGCGGGGGCAAACATCGGTCAAGCCAAGGATATCAAGGGCTCGATCGACCAGAATACACAGCTTCAAGTGCAAGCCGGCCTGACGGTCAACGAATTGATCGGCGTGATGAACGGCGCCGTGTCCTCCCTCCAGGCCGATAACCAGCGTCGCCTGACGGACATCTCCAACTCAAAGAAGGCACTCACCTATAGTGACCAGTAAAATCATCCTGACAGCACAGGTTCTCCTTCCCGTCGTGATCGCGGCCGGCCTCGCCGGTTGCGGCACGGCCGCAAAAGAGAAGACCGCGCCCTGCAAGAGGCCTGCCAACCTGACCTCTTACGCGCCGGATCCTCGTCAGGAATGCGGCCCTATGACAAGTGTAAATGGCGAGGCGGCAGCGGCCCTCGCCGGAATCGACGCGATGGCGACTGAATGAGGAAGGGTTCCCACCGATGAACGATTTCCTTGGCGCGCTGCTGGATAGGATCGAACAGACTGGCGCGAATTTTTCAGCAAGAGCATACGGGATCGTCGGCGACGAAATCGTGCCGCTGCTGACCATCATGTTCATCGCATATGCGGGCTACTACGGGCTACAACTCTTCATGGGGACTGCCCGAGTCAGCGTTAGCGAGATTATCGGGCGTGTGACCCGTATGTTGATCATCCTCGCGCTCGTGAGGGAGTGGGACTACTTCAACACGCTGTTCTACTCCTGGCTGAACGACACGCCGGAAGACGTCGGCCGGGCGATCCTAACCGCCACAGGGACCGGCATCACGGAACCGACAAATGGCCTTTCGATGATCTGGAGAACGGCCAACGAGGCCGCTTCCGCGTTTGCAGAACAGTCGGGATATTTTTCGGTGCTGCCGTCGATGGTCGGCATCCTGATCATGTTTGCCGTGGCGGTGTTCATTGCCGTGGCATTGGCGATCCTACTGCTCGCCAAAGTGATGATGTGGGTCCTGATCGGGACCGCGCCGATTTTCATCGGCTGCATGCTGTTCGACCAGACAAGAGGCTTGGGCGTTGCATGGTTCCAACAGGTGCTGATGTATGCGCTGATCCCGCTCTTCGTTTATGTCGTGGCCGCGTTCCTGATCGCAGCAATGGACCCGGAACTGACAAAGGTCAGCAGCGCTGCGAGCGAAAGACGCCTTCAGCTCAGCGACATCTCCGCGTTCCTGTTGCTCTGCGCCGCGGGCGCGTTCGTCCTCTTCAACATTCAGGTTCTCGCCCAGGGCATTACCGGCGGCGTAGCGGCCGGCATTGGCAACGCTGCGCGTGCTTTCGGTCGGTTGACCGGTATTTCCGCGCCTATGTCGGCCCTGTCGGGAGGACAACGGCTGGCGGGGGCCGTTGCCAGTGCAGGCATGCGGGCCAGGGCGCGGACCCAGGAAGGCATGAGAGCCAACATTAGAAATGCCAGTGCTGAGGCGATGCAGAACCGCATCAGCAACAACAGCATGCCTCGCTGAGGGGCGAACCTAAGGGCTAGAACGAATGGCGGAAACAAACGAAACAGCTCTTCGGAGCTATTTTCAGGATGGCGATCGCTGGGAGCAGGAGATCGTGAAGAAGGCCAAGCGATCGCGCACGCTCGCGTGGTTGGTCACGACGATTTTCGCAGCGATAACCTTGCTGTCATTGACGGCTTTGGTGATGCTCGTCCCGCTGAAGAGTTTTGAACCCTATATCGTCGAGGTCGACAAAAACACAGGTTACATGGAAGTTAAGACCGGTCTCACGCGCCCGGCGAATCTCACCGATCAGCAGGCTGTAACTCAGGCCTATGTCGTTCGTTACATTCGGTCGCGTGAAGGCTACGATCCCTTTGCCATCGAGCAGAATTTCGGCATTGCCGCCCTGCTCTCCACTGGCGATGCAGCTCGCGAGCTGCAGGAGCTCTACAGCGCGGCAAATCCCAATAACCCGGCAAGGGTCCTGGGCAAGAACAAAAAGGTGACCGTCGATATCAAATCCGTCACCTTCTCGAATGCAAGCACCGCCTTGGTCCGGTTTTCGACAACCGAAAAATCGGACACGGACTCGATCGTCCGGCATTACATTGCCGTCGTCCGCCATCGCTATACGGATACACCGGCGACCAATGAATGGCGCTTCGAGAACCCCTTGGGTTTCCAGGTCTATAACTATCGTCGCGACCAGGAGACGGTGACACAAGGGGGCGCTGAGTGATGAAACGCCTCCTCCTCTCGGTGGCATGCGCGGCCGCGATGATGACTCACGTCGATGCGGCGCAAGCGCCCCGTCCCGGTTCGCTCGACTCGCGTGTAACCAGCGTCGTGTACCAGTCCAACAACGTCGTGAAGGTTTCCGCGACCTACGGCATTTCCACTATGATCATCTTCGACGAGGACGAAAAGTTCGAGACGATCTCGCTAGGCGACACGGACAGCTGGCAGGTTGCGCCATCCGAAAAGGGCAACATCCTGTTTGTGAAGCCGATCGCGAAGAATGTCGCCACCAACATGAACGTTGTGACCAGCAAAAGGATTTACTTTCTCGAGCTCAACGACCACGCACCGACTGACGGCAAGCAGGTGTTCGGGATCCGATTCGTGTACCCCGAAAAAGACCTGAACGCTTCGCTCCGCAAAGAAGCCGAGTACCGGGCGGCAAACCCGAACATGTCGAACATCGACAAGGCGAACGTGAACATCGACTATTCCTTTTCCGGCGACCCGGCTTTGAAGCCGGCAATGATCTTTGACGACGGCAAGAAAACCTTCTTCAAGTTCGGCAGCCGTGTTCCGGCGATCTTTGCCGTCCAGACCGATTTTTCCGAGACACTCCGAAATTTCCGCAAAGAGGGCGAATACATCGTCGTCGATGGCGTTGCGACGCAGTACACGCTGCGCGACGGCAACCAATGGACCTGCATCTTCAACCTCCGCAAGCCCGACTTCGGCGCTCCGGACCCTGACATACTCGGGCCGGTCCATGACACAAAGGCGGCGAAACGTAGAAGGAGCGGCAACGAATGAAAATCAGCCCCGAACTTGAAGCCATGACGGCGGCCGACGAAACGGCCGTCAGCAATCGTCGTGTCGGTCGCAACCAATCCCTGGGCATGGCTGCCCTCATTGTGGGCGGCGCCGTGGCCGCCTACTTCGTTCTTGCCGGTGCCAACGAAAAGCCGCGTGACGTCGCAGACAGCGACGAGGAGTTTCAAACCACGACCTTCCGACCACCATCATTTGTGCGAGACGAAGAAAAACCGCAGCCGCAGCCCGAGCCGGAAGTTATCAAGCTGCCTGAGCCTCCTGAGGCGGTCGAAGAAGCGCCCGTCGATACGACCGAGTTCAAGGTTCCAGCCCCCCCTGAGGTCGTTGAACAAGCGGCTGAGATTGCGCCTGCCGAGGAATTTCCCGAACGATATAAGTCCGGCCTGATCTCGCTTGATCAAAAAGGAAACGGGACCGGCAGCGGAAACTTGTCGGACGAAGGGGATTCCGGACTGACTGTTGCCGGCGAGGACCGCAACAGCAAGTACCTGGCCACGGCCTCGAGCCTTGCCGACCGAACCGCGAAGGCTCGGCAGATCGAGCGGATCGACGCGATGATACCGGAAGGAACTTTGATTCCCGGAATTCTCGAAACCGCTATCAACAGTGACCTTCCCGGTCAGATTCGTGCGATCATATCGCAGGACGTTTATTCGTTCGACGGCCGGCGCGTGTTGATCCCGACCGGGACGCGTCTCATCGGCGAATACCAGGCCGAAGTGACGCGCGGGCAGAAACGCATTTTTGTCGTCTGGACCCGGCTTCTTCGTGACGACGGCGTCTCAGTGCGGCTCAACTCTATCGGTGCAGACAGCTTGGGTCGCTCCGGTTTGACCGGCCACGTCGACAACAAATGGCGTGAGCGGTTTGGCTCGGCGATCATGCTTTCGGTCGTCGGCGCCGGCGCCAGCTTCCTGACGGGATATGGAAGCGACCAGGCGTTCGGTGATGACGATAGCGACGCACAGCGCGGCGAAGAGCTGGCCCGCGAAACGATCGCCGAGACCTTCTCCGACATGGCCAACCAGGTCTTGGGCGAAAACCTCCGCATTCCTCCCACCATCAGCGTCAGCCAAGGCGAGCGCGTCTTTGTCTATGTACGTCAGGACCTCGATTTCGGCGCCCTGTACGATGATCCGGTCACCGAAGCGATGAAGGAGATTCAGCGTGAACGTCGCGGCAGGTAACGCCACCACCAGGCGCGATCCGCATTACTTCCTCAATCGCGCCCTCGAACCAATCAAGCATTTTCTTGACGAGCCAAAGGTGGTGGAGATCGCGGTCAACAAGCCGGGTCACGTCTACGTCGAACGACTCGGCGCCGATCATATGGAGCATCACCTGATCGAAACGCTGACGGTCGATGAAATCCAGAACATCGGTGAGCGCGTTGCTGCGGCAACCAACCAGTTTATCAGCCGTGCCAAGCCGATCCTCAGCGCCGCGCTCCCCACGGGTGAGCGGATTCAGATTGTCCTGCCCCCCGCGACACCTGATGGTGGCTCGATCTCGATCCGCAAGCAGGTGGTCAACAATTTCACGCTCGAGGAGTATCGCGACAATGGCTCACTCGAAAAGGTATCGGTGGCCGTTGGGGGCCTCAGCGACATTGACCGGGAGCTGATCGGGCATCTGCGCGCAAATCGGATCTATGAATTCATCCATACCGCCATCACCAAGCGGGTCTCTATCCTGATTAGCGGCGGCACGTCCTCTGGTAAGACGACCTTCCTCAATGCCTGCCTGAAGAGCGTGAACCCGCATGAACGCATCATTACGCTCGAAGACACGCGTGAGCTGTTCCCCCCTCAAGCAAACGCGGTTCACATGATTGCGTCGAAGGGCGATCAGGGCACAGCGGATGTGACCATTCAAAACCTACTCGAGTCATCGCTGCGCATGCGTCCGGACCGCCTGTTTGTCGGCGAAATTCGTGGTTCCGAAGCCTTCGCTTTTCTGCGTGCGATTAACACCGGCCATCCGGGCAGCATGTCCACGGTCCATGCGGATACGCCTATGGGCGCCTATGAGCAGCTCGCCATGATGATGCAGCAGGCCGGCATGTCGGCCGGTTTCTCCAAGCAGGATCTCATGTCGTATATCCAGATGGTGATCCCGATTGTTATCCAGCTCCGCCGGGAGGGCGGCAAGCGCGGCGTTTCTGAGATTTATTTTGCCCGGGATGAAACATGACCAAGGGGCTCCAGGCCTTCTATCTTCTCTTCTGCATCGGGATAGCGTTTGTTGTCTGGATGCTTGGGTACGGCCTGGGCCTTCAGCTCTTCTATAAAGACGGGCGGATTCTTGAAACGACCATCACCAGCAATCCTTTTGCTCCAATTCAACAGTTCTTGCTCTACCGGACGAGTCCTTCCCTGCAGAAGGTCGCGCTTGGCTCGATCGCGCCGGCACTGCTGGTCGCTGGTCTTGTTGCTTACATCGGTCTCAAGCCGGTCACCAATCCCCTTGGAGACGCTGCTTTTCAGGACATGACCTCGCTTCGGCGAGGGAAATGGTTCCGCAAGCAGGGCCATATCTTCGGCCGCATCGGGCGCAGCATTCTTCGCACCAAGGACGACCGGCATCACCTGATCATCGGCCCGACGCGCTCCGGCAAGGGCGCCGGATATGTAATCCCGAATGCGCTCATGCATGAAGGTTCGATGATCGTAACCGATCTCAAGGGCGAGGTGTTCAAGGCAACCGCGGGCTATCGGCGCCAGAACGGCAGCCAGGTCTTCCTGTTCGCACCGGGCTCGGAAACAACCAATCGCTACAACCCTCTCGATTTCGTGCGCTCCGAGCGCGGAAATCGGACGACCGACATACAAAACATCGCCAGCATCCTGGTGCCCGAAAACTTGGCATCGGAAAATTCAGTCTGGCAAGCGACCGCACAGCAAGTCCTTGCCGGTGTGATCAGCTACATCACCGAAAGCCCGTTCCATAGGGACCGCCGGAATCTCGGCGAGGTCAACTCCTTCTTCAACAGCGGCGTCGATCTGCAGGCGCTGATGAAGTACATCAAGGGAAAAGAGCCCTACCTGTCGAAGTTCACCATCGAGAGCTTCAACTCCTACATCGCTCTATCCGAGCGGGCGGCCGCCTCAGCCCTGTTGGACATTCAAAAGGCCATGCGGCCGTTCAAAAATGAGCGGATCGTCGCCGCCACCAATGTCACGGACATGGATCTGCGGGCAATGAAGCGCCGACCGATCTCGATCTACCTGGCGCCCAACATCACTGATATTACGCTGCTGCGTCCGCTCCTGACATTGTTCGTGCAGCAAGTGATGGATATCCTCACGCTCGAACACGATCCCAACTCCCTCCCTGTGTACTTCCTGCTCGACGAGTTTCGGCAGTTGAAGCGGATGGACGAGATCATGACGAAGCTGCCCTACGTGGCCGGCTATAACATCAAGCTCGCCTTCATCATCCAGGACCTGAAGAACCTCGACGAGATCTACGGCGAAACCTCGAGGCATTCCTTGCTCGGCAATTGCGGCTATCAGCTCGTCCTCGGCGCCAATGACCAGGCCACCGCCGAATATGCCTCCCGGGCGCTCGGGAAGCGCACGATCCGCTACCAGTCAGAATCGCGCACGATCGAATTGCTGGGCCTTCCTCGCCGCACGAAAGTGGAGCAGATTCGCGAACGCGATCTGATGATGCCGCAGGAGGTCCGGCAAATGCCGGAGAACAAGATGATCCTGCTCATTGAAGGACAACGGCCGATCTTCGGCGAAAAGCTCCGGTTCTTCGCAACGCAGCCGTTCAAGTCGGCGGAGGCGTTTTCGCAGGCCAACATTCCGCAAGTACCGGAGGTCGAATATCTGCCCCCGAAAGCCGTTCCGGCCACGACCCCGGAATATGCGAGGGCTGGAGATCCTTCCGTCGAGGTGCTCTCGCCGAAGCCCGCGGAGGAAGAGAAACTGGAGGCGGCCGCCACCATCGAGCCGATTGTCGCAAAGCTGGACGTTGCTCCAGTGGAGAACGCCGCTCCGACCGCCAAGCGAACCGTCAACAAAAACGCGCTGCGACCAAACCCAAAGTCGGCGCCTGCCAAGACGGAGGCTGAAGCGTCCGCAAGCCTTGCGGCCACGGAAGCCCGGATAAAGGCGATTGAGGACGGCCTGACACCAAAGGCCGCGCAGTTCAAGGCGACGGTCGAAATGAAGGTCGAAAAGCTCGGCGGTAAGTCACCGACTGCGCGCCGCAATTACATCGACATCTTCAACACGACGATACCTGATCCCGTCGAGGTTGGGGTGTCAGCCGAATAGTGATCAGAGCTCTAGAATAGGGAAACCAATGGGGGAATGGCGGTGGCGAAATGGACCCTTTATCTCTTTGCGCTTGCGAGAGAGAGCCGCTGCAGCCTTGCGTGCCTACCGGGAGGTGGAGGCGCGCTTTCATGCGATTCAAGAAACCAAGGATGCACTGGACGCCGAGGAGCGGGTCATTCTGCATATATGGGCAGTGAAGCTGTCAAAAGCTTCACTCAGTCCGGAAGATTGCGAAGCGTTCCAGGCCGCATATCGGTCGCTCGGAGAGCGGCGCCTAGAGCTATTCGAGCCGTGGCAGGTCGCTAACGCGGACTTGGTGTCTGCTCATGAAGACGCGCAGCGCCTGCTGCAGGACATCGGTTCAGGTCTCCCCGAGACGCCTGATGTGTCACTTTGCGTGCACACGGACGACATCGTAACAGAGAAAGGACAGTAATTTACGTTCTCACGGCGTGGCGCATTCCTTTAGCCGCGCATCCAATTGAGGTCATGATGCCCCATAGACTGCAGACCAAGACGCCAAATGCCATTGATCTTCACGTCGGCAGCCGTATCCGCTTGCAGCGGACGCTCAAGGGAATGAGCCAGACGACATTGGCCGAAGGGCTTGGCGTCACATTCCAGCAGGTTCAGAAATACGAAAAGGGCACTAACCGGGTCGGCTCGAGCCGGCTACAGGCCATCGCCAACATTCTCGGCGTCCCGGTGGCTTGGTTTTTCGAGGATGGACCCGTGAGCCCTCCGACTTCGCAAGGACCGGAGTCGGGAGCCGGCAGGGAAATCACGGAGTTCCTGAACTCTGTCGAGGGGCTGTCGCTCAATCGCGCCTTTGTGGCGATTCAGGATGACAAGGTCCGACGGAAGGTCGTTGACCTGGTTAAAACCCTGGCAAGAGAGTCTTCGGCGTAAGACCGGAATCTATTCGGGCAATCGAGGTACCACGACGGCGATCGTCTCGTAGTTTCCGAGCGGTTGCCGTCGACTGTCGAGACATATTTCGGGCGGTTCGATCACCGGCCGATGGTACGAGGGTCGGCCTGCTTTGCTGAGCTGGATAGGTAAACCGGCACCTAAAGCGGCCAGAAGCTTCCCACGTATGCCGCTGTCTCACTTACCCAAGCTATCGTCTCATGATACCAAAACATGACCGCTTCATAGGCATACTGAACCGCAGCCAGAAAAATCACGAACAACACGATTACGCCCATCGCCTTACCGACACCTTCTTCGCCTTTCGCGTCATTGGTCTGGATGACGTATTGCTGCCGGTTTTCGTTCAACATTTTGCCTTAACGGTCCCGATCGTCGCGGTCGCGTTCCTTCTGTTCGATCTGTTCCTGCTCAAGCTCCTCGAGGCGAGGGATATGCTGTTGGGCGGGATCTGTGCGTGTCTCTCCGGTACGTTGTGCGGCTTCCCGATCCTTATTTAACCGATCTTGCAGTCGATTTGTAGCATCGATGGTGGAGCCGAGTTCGTGAACTTCCGGCGCATCGTTATCGGTTGGCGTCCGGTCCGCATCCTCGGCACGCAAACCGCGCTGCTGTTCATCAACGGTCTCGGCAGTCGAAGTCATTGCCTTGTCCTTTACCTCGGACGGACGATCGGCATTGTTTTCCGCCTGATCGATCGTCAATTGTAGATCGGGATCCTGCTCGGCTACTTCTCGAAGGTAGCTGTTGCCCTCGACCGCCATTTTCGCAGCTCGCTCCAATGCCTGGTCCAGCCCAGCCTGCATTGCCTGCTTGCTGTCGGCTGAAAATTCTCCGGTCTCGATCCGATCGAGACCTTGTCGGTAGTGATCGATGTCAAGCATGGCTTCGTTGCCAGTCTCGACAGTAGTTTGGCCGTGTTTCGCGACTGCCGCATCCCATTCGGCATCGGCAGGACCACGCGGCGCATGGCGCGGTTCTTCGCCACCTTGCTCCGCCAACGCTTCTTTGCGCTGCTCGTAGAGGTCCACCAGCTCGCGCTTCTGATTGACGAAATCTCGGGCTAGGCCCGCGACTTCATCAAAGTCAGCCCGATCCTCCGGCGCGACGGAGCGCTCAAGCTTGAACAAGGCCGTCTCCACCTTTTTCTCGTACACCTCAAATTCTGCCCGTGACGTTTCGCGCAATTGCTGACCCTCCAGAACCATCTCCTCCAATGTAACCAAATTGATGCGAAAATTCGATCCAAAATCAGCATGAATTACGGTGTCTCTGGTTTCCGTCGGCGTCTCAGAAAGTCCAGATTGCAAGTATTCTCCATGCCTTATGGCATAAGCTACGATTTGACGGTCCCCGCTCACCCGGGCGATCGACTGCCATGAATTCTGCACCTTTATGATGTATTTCCGACTCCTATCGCTCTGAGGGACCGTCCGCCGGCCGCTGCGCTTTGCGTCATATCGCGCCTGTGCAGGCTCGCTCGTGCCGACATGCTCTGTGCGACCTTCCCGGCTTACCGGTCGAACCTGTGTGCGGGTGAATGCCGGTGGGCTGGCAAACTCGCGCCGATCAGTCATTTCCATCTCGATGCCATGATCGCGCGCCTTCTCGGCCATGACTGTTCGCCATTCCCGGAACACAGCTGGCGTCGTTTCAATGCGATCACCGGAATCTGATTTCATCGCGACGATCGCATGAGCATGAACATGCGGGCGCTTGCCCCCCTCCCCTTCTTCCTTCGGATCGCTCGACGGATCGTGCATGGCAAAAACATAGCGGTGTCCGGCAAATTGATGCGCCAGGAACTCGCGCGCCGCCCCTTCGAATGCCGCAACGTCAGTTCCCGCCCGCGCCGACATGATGACATGCATCACGTCGCGGCTCTTCCGGCTGTGCAACTCGCCGCGCCATTCCTTTTGTACCAGGTCACCCGCTGTCTTCTCGTCAGCGATTTGACGACCGCGTTCGTCGCGGAGATCCTGATGCCGATCGACCAGGTCGCGCAGACGGCCGGCGCCGAACTCGACGCCATTGCCGTAGCCATAAAACGAGAACTTCGCCTCAGCGTCGCGAGCGGCCGAACTAACATCGAATCGGCTCTGGATGATTGCTGCCGCCTTGGCGTCGCCTGTTAGCCGCTCCCCCTGCCCGCTCCTGAGCACTACAAGCCCCTGAACCGTCAGAGAGCCGTCGCCGTGTTTCTCCACGGCATAGGCATAACGGCGATCGCCAAAGCCACTCGACAACGCACTTCGCACCAGCTCGTGCATTGCCGCATCGGATGCGAAGGCCGACGTCGCGATCTCAACTGTGAAACTTCCGATGTCGCGACTTTCTGCCCGGTTTTGAAAAAGGTGATCCCAATCTCCCCGGATCCGCGCCAGCTCCTCACGCCCTTCGAGGACCCTGCCGTTCTCGTTCTCCACCTTCAGCTCGCCGCCGCGGGATACGTAATTCAGCATCGCACCGACGCGAGCGCCGCCGCCATAGGACGCCATTTTCACGACGGCCGGTTGGCTGCCCTTCGCAACTGCCGCCAACCTGACCTTCATCGGACGGCTCGCCGCTTTCGCCGGCGCAACTGGTGATCGAGGCCCGCTCCGCCCCTTCCCTGCACCTCCTCGGGCGGCGGTTCCGGCGCTCGCACTCCCACCGCCACCGGCGACGCCAAGTTCCGCCATCTTCTTCAGGCGCTTGCGCATTTCTTCCTCGGCCGAAGCACGACGCCCACCAGACGACATTTCATGCAACAGCGCTGCGCGCCGCTGCTCCCACTCATTGGTGAATGCGCCGAAGAAGATTTCCAAGCGCTACTTCTCCCCTCGGCGCTGATAACCAGCTCGCCGGGTCAGGCCACGGAGCTCGCTCATGATGGCGGCCTGCACCCGCTGCACGTTCTCAAGGTTGATGTCCAATTCGCTCGGGTGGACACCCCGACCGCTATTCAGCGCCCTCGCGACTTGGTTCAGGTTGATGCCGATCATCCGCATGTCCTCAAGCAAGGCCGCCATAACCAAGCGATCATCGCCGGTCAGGATTGGCCGAACGCCGGCGCCTTCCAAATTCAAAGATCGAAAAAAGCTGGAGACTGTCATGCCGGCCGCGGCGGCGGCCGTTTCGATCGCTGCATGTTCGTCATCCGTGACGCGCACATGCAAAGTGCGATCCTTCTTCGGCGGCTCAAGAAAACCGTTGAATTTCCCCTCATCCATTTGGCCGTGGGCCCCCTACTGGCGCTTGCGACGGATGATCGAGGGCTCGTCCCTCGATTGCAGGAAAAGGCGTAGCACATTTTTCCGTATCCTGCCACTCCCAATATAGATCAACTCAACCTAACAACTTCGAGCCGCACTCGCTTCGCTCGCCCGTTTAATTCCTAGGACCGGGACTTCGCCCGGTCCTTTAAACGTGGGAACGCTCACCAGGGTTCACCTCCGAAATCCGCTTCTGAAGGCCTTTGTCTGCCCCTCGTACTCAGCTGCAAGGGACGCTCCGCTCTTCGCCCTTGCAGCTTCCGTGCGAGCGTCAAAGCCGGCCTTACGCGGCTCCGGGGTTCACTGATCTGACGGCGCCTGCAGGAGCAGCCGTCAGATGTCCGCATTCGCCGGCGTGTGAAAATTCCACACGAGTTAGCAACACGGAATCTCCACACGATGTGGTCACATGAACACACTGACATACCATGGGAATGATTATTCACACGGTACGAACTTGGTTTAATGGCAGAGATCGTCTACACCGTATGGTAGTAGCATGTTGCGAAATCGTGTGGGCGATTGCTCACATCATGTGTGCGTCGACCTGGAAATAGCCGCACACCCAACGAGCGGCCGAGACACACCTATCGGCTGGCAAGAGGAGTTGCCACATATGCCTCTATGCATTTCAGCCGTCAGCGGCAAAGGCGGAGCTGGAAAGACGACAGCAGCAATTCTGATCGCGGGGGAATATGCCCTGCAGGGAAAGCGCGTCCTTCTCGTCGATGCCGACGGTCGGCAAAACCTGCAGGAATGGTGGAAACGCAGCGAGGCGAAAGACAATCTTCCTGAAAACATCGAGCTGGTCACCGCCGCGCGCCAAACCGCTATCGAACAGCTTTTGGAAAACGACGCGAACAGGTTCGACGTGGTGCTTATCGACTCGCCTGGCCAGGACACGGTTCTAAGAGATGCGATCATCTCCGGATCAGATATCGTGCTCACGCCAATTCAGCCGAACCAGGACGAGATCAAAGCTGCAGGACAGGCCGCGGCCGACACTGCCGATATCTCGGACAAAGTAGGCCGTCTGATCCCCCACGCCAATCTAGTCACCAGGATAACGTTGCCGGCCAGAGCGCTTGAAGCGTATCGGCTGATCAGACCTTTTGTGGAGAACCTGCGGGAAGGCGGCTACGACTCCTATCTGCTCGAGACCGAACTCATGGAGCGCAATTGCTATCGTGAGATCCGAAACGGCTACGGCACTTTGCAGATGTTGGACCTCACGGATCCGGTAAGGAAAGCGAGAGCCGAAGTGATGAGCCTGATTCAGAACATCGAGGACCTGCTGGCAGGACAGAAAGAGGTAGCGGCGAATGGCTAAGGGTCAAACAACGGTTTCAGACTTTGCGGTCGCACCGCGCCGCAGCCGCACAGTGGACCCGGCTGCGAAACAGGGTGATGCTCTCCTGAACTCGGAGCGGACGTCAGAGGAAGTCGGCGCCGAAACACAGTCTAAGGCCCCCGCGCCGCACGCTGTCGAGGCTGATCAACCGCCAAGCCGCTTGATAGCACCGACAGAAGAGGCCCGGCGCGAGCGGTCGGTGAGCAAGGCGCTACAGCGAGAAGATTCGAGAGTTCGCCTCCGTGACCTGAAGAGGGCGCGCGATCGCGAATCCAAACATTACGTCAACTGCCCATTGAACTATGAGACGAAGAAACGGCTGGAGAGAGCCTCCTTCGAAAACGACGTGAAGATGACCAAGATCATGCAGGCCGCAATCGATCAGTATCTCAAAGATAACGGCTATTAACCGAAGATCGCCCACGGTTTCCCTTTCGGCTGCGCTTCGGTGAATTGCCCCAGGGGAAAAGAGCTCTGACCGAAAGCAAATTGGCCCAACAGGATCCGGCTGCGATACCCGAAAACGTCATTTGCCGACGGATGTTGAAGCGAGACCGCAGTTGCTCGCACGGGCGAGATGAGACGTACGTGAGCATCGTATTGGCTCTGGGTTAACGTCGGTCGCTGCCTTCGAGTTTCTCAGACAGACTCCGCCAGCGGACAGGCGACGCGGCTCGGCCGGGATCAGTAACGAAACACATTGAAGCTGTTTTCCGAGCGAAGTCTGGAGGTTGGAAGAGGATAGCCGCTAAGAATCGCTAGTTGCGCTATTTTCCCGATTGCTCTCTTCTAGGCGCAAATAGGCTCGAATCTCCGGGCAATGTTGAAGCATTTCGGTTCACGGCCTGAGGGAAGCTCTCCATCGAAAATTCCCCCAAAAAGATAGTGGACTCCGCAGCGTTCATCTGGGATGGACGTGCCAAATTGCTGCAACTGGGTGCATAGTGGCTGCCGAGGGCGGCTCGCAGAAGAGGGTATGATCGGTGAGTGATTTAAGCAGCTATATGCGCGCTCGAGATTTGGTGGAAACAACCGATCCCGAGCTTGAGCGGCCCGTCTATCGAAAGACTGGCTTCGACGGCATCCAAACATCACATGAAATGGATGAGCGCATCTCCGCCTTCCTCAAGAAAACGCGAGAGGACAAGGGGCTTTCCCGCGCCGAGGTGGCGCAACTGCTTGGACTTTCCGTGTCCGTTTACGGGAGATACGAACGCTCCGAGTCGCGCATGACTGTTCCTCGCCTTATTCATCTCTGTGAACTGATGGGCTTCATGCCGATGGACATGATTTTCGAAACCGCTCCCCACCTTTGGGGCAAGACACTTGAAGAAGCAGAGGACCGTCGGACTTTGACGAAACTCATTGAGCAGTTGCCGCATGACACCATGCGGGATCTGATCGGACTCCTGAAGCGCATGACGCCGGCGGAGCCAGCGGCTGCGGTGGCTAAGAGGTGAGAAAGCTCTCTTCCTGCTTGAAGCACCTGTCTTTGAGTGCGCTGCAATTTGGCCGAGCGACTCCTGGTCACGTGCCTTACGTCTATTTCGTCCGGCTTCGCTCTACTTGATACTGCGGCCCGCCGTTACCGTAACTGTCGGTTGCGCTTTCGTTCTGGTCTCTGACCATCTTTGTTCCCCCTAATTTTAGGGGTTTCTCATTGACGCATATGAGTAAATGTGGTCCGGCTTGAGGAGGAAGCTGTTCGCGCGCAGGACCGTTGAAACGAGCAGTTCTGCGCTGTATTGGGGGCTCAGTAGAATGCGGCACATCAGCAAACTTCAGGTGCAGTACTCATGAAAACACCACAACGCAGATTCGTTGTTGAGTTTAAATCCGGTCGCCGCCTGCCAAAGAGTGGAGGAAACTCGATTTGGGGGGACACAGATCTCAAGGCGCTCGCCCGCGAGGTTGAAGATCAATCCTATCATTTGTTCAGGGCCGGAAAGGCCTCTGCTCAAGACGTCAGCGAACCAGCGCCTGGCACAAATGTTTCAATTCCTGCAAGCGAGCTTGCGGTAGAAGATGTCGCTCTTGAGCCGCCGACAAATCTGATAAGCGCAGGCAGCCTCGGATCCGTTTCAGCTGTCACCGATGAGGTTTCCGAGCCCGCGCCGACCGCAATCGAGCCGGCAACAGAGACTGTTAATGCCCCCAAAAAGGCTCCTCGAAAGCGAGTTGCTCGGGTCTTGCCGGCACCTGTTCCGAACGCAAAAGATGTGCCACCGGCGAGGGCTGTGACAGCAGCGACTACCTCGGACGATTTGGCCACGCTTGACGCGGAAAACAAGCGTCTTCGGCACCTGTTGGCAAACAAGCTTCGTGCGCAAAATGCAGAGCTCAAGAGAATGCTTGAGCGGTTTTGACCGTCTCCGAGGGAAGCTTCGGCCCGTGAGCTGAAGTCGTTGCAGGCCCAAAGCCCGATCACTGCGGCGAAGCTCGCCTGTTATACTGACCCAGAATTCGAGGGAGCATTCGATGCAGTTTGAACTTGCGCTTTTGACTATGGTCACCAGGCAGATCATGGCCAATCCGCTGGAGGACGAAACGTCGGCTGCCCGCCTCAAACAGATCGCACTCATGACGGTGATCGTGGTCGAGAACCTGCATACCACCGCCTCGCCGATCACGCTGGCACAACTCGTTGACATGACCGGTCTCGCAAGAAACGTAGCTGCCCAGACGGTCGACCCGCTCGTAGAGCGCGGCCTTCTGATCGAGGAAATGGGCAAGAACTCCATGGGACGCGGCATGGCGCGCCAATTTCAGATCGCGCCTGCGGTGCTCGAGGCTGTCGCACCGTTGATGGGCGCGCCGCTCGGCCGATCGAAGACGAAAGCCGAGGCTTGATGACGGGCTGACTTGCGCGCGAGCGCAGAGTTAGATCGCGTCCGCTGCCCGTGCGAGTTCACTTAACCGCTCCTGACAAACTGTCTCAACAAGCTGAAGAAGATGCTTCGTCCGCTCGAGCAGCCAGCCGAGCCCCTCGTCGGTAATCTCGAAGTGCTTGGAGTAGCGTGCTTTCACATAGGCTTCGTTGAGAATGTTGTACCAGGCGGTATAGCGATGCTGGTCCCGTGGCCAGGCCTCGACCAGTCGCTGATCACGATCCTCGGCGAGACCGCGGAGAAATTTGAGATTGTGCGAAGGCGGGCTGTAGTTGGTAAGGACCAAGAGAACCGCCGCGTACGATTGTTCGATCGCTTGGTGCAGTAGAAAAGCCGCTTCTTTGAGGTCCTGTTCCCTGACGCAGAACGTTGCAGTCTTTAAGAAGACCCTGGCGTGAGGTATCCGGTCATCGAAATACTCCTTGGCAAATCGAAACGCATCAGCTGGGGAGAGCCGTTTCGGCTCGGCCAGCGGCCGGTCATCGAGCTCGTAAAGCACGATACCTTCGCGCAGGATGTCGACAAAGAAGTATTGCCCGTCGGCCAGGAAGTTGTTCACCTCTCGGGCGCCATGGACGATCAGCCCAACCGGCGTCGAGATCCCCTTGTCCCATATGAGACGGTCAGTCGTCTTGTCCCAGTATTGCGGTTCTGCGAGCTTCTTCGAATTGACGATGACGAGGATATCGTAATCTGAGCGATAGCCCTTCATCGTATGCGGTTCGTCAACAAAGGTGCCGCGGGCGTAGGAGCCGAACAGGATGACCTTCAGGATCCGCCCGCGCTTCTTGAAGTCGGCCGAGCCACCCTCGAGCGCATCGGCAAACTCCTCGTGGAGGATTTCCACAACGCGGGCAAGCTCGCGCTGCTTCTTCTCGGGAAGATGTTCCAGGCTCGTTTTCATGTGCAACCGATAGGATAAAGACGACTCGCCGTCTACTACAGGAATTATCAGGCAGGCGCGCTTCTCCTCGATGGCACAGGTGGGCCGTGGCTCGCCGCACTTCACGTTCCGGCACGCACGCTATAGATGCTTTGGAACGCAAGTGGATGTCGCTGGTTCGTGCCGTCGAATGACGTATTCTTAAAGCGTGACATCCTGGATTGGCGGGGGCTGCGATGGGTCAGAAAGCGGACGCGACGAAATCTCCCCGAACGCGCTCTGCGCCGGTTCTGGCGCGCGAACGAGAGGTCGCGAAAACCGCGGCGATCAACGCTCTCCTCACCCGGCCAATCGGGATCCTTCCGGCGAAAGTTGGTGACCCGGTCAGACCCTTTGCGCTCGGGCTCTGGAATGACGTCCGTCCCCTGCTGAAACCGGAAGTCAGCGTCTCGGCTCTGCGCAAGGCAGTGGCAACCTATGTGCACTCGCGATGCTATCAGATGGCGGTGGCAAAGGCCGGGTCCGTCCGCCATGACATCAATGGCGAGCCGGTCGAACCTGTCTCGGATGCTGACCGGATGGATGCGCTCAGGAAGTATGAAGGCTTCCAAGCGCGCGACGGATCCAGCAAGCCCAAGTCGGCATCTCCGGCTCAACCGACAAAGACGGAGGCGATCCAGAGCGCCCTTCTGAGAAGGAAGGAAAAACCGCGCTACAGATAGATGCCCTGGCTCCCGACTTGGCAGCTCGCGGGCGGCGATCGCTGCGCATCGACAGACCGGTCCATCACGAAAATGAATCAGTCAGGCTCAATCGATTCATAACTCTCGTTGGACGGGCGCGGCGCAACGCGCGACTCTGCGCGCATGATCACGCAGCCCTATCGCCTCTATATAGAACGCACGGACGCGATGAAGAACATGGCGCGCTTTTATTCGCTCGAGATCGGCAGCAACCTCTTCGGCGAAATCTGCCTCACACGTCGCTGGGGACGGATTGGCGCGCGCGGACAAACGGCGGCGCATCAGTTTTCGCGCGAAGAAGACGCGGTCGGCCTCTTCCTTGATTTGGCGCGCCGCAAGCTGCGGCGCGGATATCGCCCGCGGACGCGGGCGCGGCCAGAAAAACAGACAACTTGATCTTGACGCCCCGCGCGCGGGCGACCGCCCGCAAAATGCTTCCAGGCGGGATCTGAGAAGAGCCACCCAACCTGGAAGCAAATACGGTGAGCGATGCACCTCACGCGGCGGCCGGATTGCCTGCAGTCGCGATCGCGACATTCGAACCTCGCTGCAGTCCGTGCAGGTAAGCGCACGCTGACAGCGTCAGGACGCCAGGCACTCTTCACAGATCCCACAACCGTCTGAGTCCATGCTCGTCGCTGGGCGCTTTTGACAACAGAGGTAGGTGACGGTGTCGCGCGCGCTCCTGTTGTCGCGCTTCGGCGGTATGATTTCGATGGGATGGTCGGAGACCGCTTGTCTACCTTGTTGATCCATCTCGGCGCTCCGTGTCGAGGCTGCTATTTCAGATAGGAAGCCTTGAGACGGCAACAAGATGGGTAAGCGGCAACAGTATGCTTCCGGCGTCACTCGGTCGGGCGGATAGGAGCGAGATGCGCAACCCCGACTGTGAGAACGTATGGCGCACGAACGGAGACGGTATTTGGGCTGAAATCGCGCTTGAGCCGATACCGGAGCTCATTCCTCACCGTCTTGCATGATCCGCAGCGCCCGGATGAGGTCCGCCGCATCGAGAAGAGTATCTCTCGCGTCCTCTGGTGACAAATCTCGGGCGCGCGACGACGCAACCTGCAAGTCGATCAGAACGTCCCTCGCGCGCCGACTACCAACCCTTCCGGCCTGCTCGCGCATATCGCGGATCGTGTCGACAGACCGGTCAAGAAGACGGCTCATCTCGTGCGGTGTCAGCTTCTCGATCTCATTGGCGGCTCTGATCAATTCGGAGATAAAGGCGGGAATGGAAGACATGGCGGGGAACGTGTGGATGCTATGCCACTTTAATGTTGCGTTCGTCGTGCTCGGGTCAAACGATCGTCGAAAAGCGCGCTCAGATCACGATGCGTCAAACCGCTTCAGCAATCCTGCAAGCTGCTTGTTCTGCAGCCGCAGCTTTTCTGTGAGTTGCCGCCTGAGCTGCCGGACCTCTTCATCCAGAGCAGCAACTTCGTCGGACAACGTCGGTGGCGGCCGCACGACGACGGGCGCTTCCCTCGGCTGAATCGCTTTAACCACAGCAACTGGCCTGGCGCTTGGCTTCCGGACGCGCCGCTGCACTTTTCTCGGTTGCGCCGATTGTCCGCGTTCCGACGCGTGATCGTCGGCGCGCGGAGAATCGACCGTAATGGCCGCGGACACCTGCTCGACTATTTCGGCCGGGACAACGAGGTTACCGGTCGGGTCTGTCGGCTTGTCGGGCACGTCGACTGCCGCGCTTGCAGCGTTGTCGGTCCGATCCAAGGGTGCCGGAGTGCCCTCTTCCGGCGCGGGCGATGGTTCGTCCGGCTTCGAAGAACCGGCTTCTGGCGGGCTCACGGGCTCCTTGATTGTCCTGCCAAAAGACGTCAATCCGGCCAGGTATTTCCAGGGTGACCTCATCGTGCGCCCTCATCTCACGCGGTGGCGTCGGCACCCATCGCTAGGACCGGTAAGCCACCAAAATGTAGGAGGAGGCCGATCGCGCAGACCGATCGGCCATCACCGAAATCGATCAGGAAAGACCGAGCCGCTTGCGCAGGTCCGCGTTCTCGGCCCGCAGCTTTTCGGCCAACGCCTTACGGAGTCGTGCATTCTCTTCTTCGAGCTGAAGCAGGTCCGCGATGTCGTCAAGGACCGGAGCTGCCGCTGCGGTGGTTTGCTTCGGTGCTCGGGTCTTTCCGACGCCCCTGGCGCTGTTCTTTGCCGAGGTCTTGCCGCCGGTCGCGACAGTGGTCACGCCTTCGGCCGACGTCGCGGAATTCTTCCGGCGTCCCCTTCGCGTCTTGACACCATTTTCCTTTGGGGCTTCGGCGGTCGCTTCCGCAGCGACGTTCTTCGGCTTCGGGCCCCGGCGCTTTTTCGGCGGCGCAATTTCGGCCGGGGTGGTCGTCGTCTCGACGGTCTCGATATTGTTGTCGTCTGCCATGGCTGTTCCCTCTGCAACTATCAGGCTTATTTCCAACGCGGAAAGGGCAGAGTCAATGAGACTCTCCGGTCCGCAACAACCCGGCGTCAAAAGACGGCGCCGCTTTTCGGCAGCTTGAGACTTTCGCAGAGGCGTGAACTCAGCGAGCGGGTTTTGTACCGGAGCCCTCTCCATCCAAAAACGCTGGACAGGCGTTGGCGGGCTCCGCTGATCAGAGCCCTTGCTCGGCCTACCACTACGACTGTGCCAGAGGTCCGTAACCCGGTCTCTTGTAGAGTATACTCTCGTTGGCCGCGATTTCAGGATCGTAAACTCTTGCGTCCCACTCCGCTGGTTCAACTTCGGAGATGGAAACGGAAAGCGAAGCATCGCTTGAACCTAAGATGGTTTTCGCGGCTTCGACTACTTTGGCGGCGAAGTCCTGCTTCTGCTCCTCGGTGCGGCCGGGGAACATCTTTACGGCGATGTGCGGCATTTCCATTCCATTCGTTGGTAGCGAGTGCATTGATGCAGACAGAAACGACCTCGAGTATGACGCGGGTCGCGTCTCTGATCGATATCCCACCCGCTCACCGGGCGATAGCCCCGTTGTCGCGATCAAAACGCTAAGAGCGGCAAGCAGGATCAGCCCATCACGGCTGATGCCTGTGCGGTCGCGCATCGCCCGGTCATTCGCAAATCGATGCTGCTTCCTATTGGTCCACTCCGGCGCGCAATCGACTGGAAGCTGGACGCAGATTTTTCTGGCGCCGGAATAAGCTTCAAAAACATAGAGATAGCTGATCCGCAGGAAGAACGCAGCTCTATTAGCTGATTAGAAAATTTTGATGCAAAGCAAGCGATTAACCAGTATAGCTAAATTGGTATGCATCTATTCGCTCGGCGCGCGGTCCGGGATAGGAGCCCGAGGCACGCGCGCTCAGGAGGTATTTCTGCCGGCAGATTGCGCAACTTAGAGGGGAGTCAGCTTGCATAGAAAAGATTGGAGCACAGACGGACGAGGCAATATTCGAGCATCTGCCGTCATCGATTGGAAAGTTGAGGCCGTCACTGCGGATGCGAGTGGCGACGTCTTCTTGAGGATCGAATTCAGCGTCGATCCGAATCGAACTGACGTGTCGTCACTGCAGTTCAGATTAACCGAGCAGCAAGCGAAACACCTTGCTGCGAAGTTGGCGTCCATCTCAAACCAGTCACCGCAATCATCGGGGCTTTTCAGCACAGCCCGACAGTGCGTTTCGACATAAAATAGCCAGCAACCAGGAACGACGAAGGCACCAAACGCCCGCATGCGAAGTACGGTCCCGTGCCGATTGGCGGCCGTGTTCCAGACCGTTCGAACCGTGGATCACCTGCGAAGCGCGCATCGCGCAGGCCCAAGCGCTATTCTAGGAGGCACTGCATGACAGCTGAAGAAATGTCGCCAAAGTTTCTCACGCTCCAGCTTGGCGGCGCCATTGGAGAATTTGCATTGAACCAGGAAATCGCCGCAGCGCTCACGAGGCTTCCGGATGACCCTTCGCTTTACTTCGATCTTTGCGAAGAACACCTGCTCATTCCGCTCGAGCAGTTGGTCAACGCGCGTGCGCGCGAAAGAGGGATCGTCAATGCAAACCGCCATATGCTGGCGGCGGCCAATGGCCGTCAGGAGAGAAGGAAACCGCTCACCGTTCGCGCGCTGGGTAAGGAGCTATGGCTCGTGGTCGATGGGAATTCGACACTGCTCAACGCCCGACATTCGAATTGGCGGGCGCTCCCCTGCAGCGCCGGATGACCAGAGCGCCTTATCCAACAGGTATGGACCCAAGGGCCCAATGGAACGGCTTTCGACGAAAGGCCACAATTGCGCTGTGGAAATCGTCGGCATTTGGGCCGTGCACGCTGGAACGCCAGATGACAAAAGGGATCCCGTCGGATGAGAATTCCCGCGTCATCAAGAGGGGAAAAAAATGACAACAACCAATGAGATTGCAGAAAAGATCGCGACCGAACATGGCTTGACCAAAGTCCAGAGCAAGGCGGTTGTCGAAGCGGTCTTCGCTGCCGTGACTGCCGCCGCCACAGCTGGCGCCGAAACATCGATCCCGGGCTTCGGAAAGTTCAAATTGAAGGACACGCCAGAGCGCGAGGCGCGCAACCCGGCAACCGGTGCGACCATCAAGGTTGCTGCGGCGAAGAAGCTGACCTTCGCGCCGGCCAAAGCTCTCAAGGACGCGTTGAACGGCTGACGCAAGCGGAGCGGCTTCACGCCCGCCGACGGCCTGAAGCGGCGCTCATCATACGGCGCTTATCGAACGCTTACACCTGGCGAGTGACGATCACCGCACCGATCCTCCCTGGAGGGGGTCGGCTTGGCCCCGAAGGGACGAGATATGCGTCGATCGTTCCGGTGCAGCATCGAGGATGCGACTGCAGCACAACCCTAGTGGTGCTCCGGCCCCAGAGCTTCTGCCGCGAGCAGAGGCTCACGCCGACGTCCAGTGCCGCGGTCGGAAAGGCTCATTTGCTCCTCGATTGCGACCCGCAGGTTTACTGGCGGCGGCGCAAACCTGCCCCAGTTCCGGACGATACATTATGCGATGCCAACGCCCAAAATGGGAAGAAGCGCTTCACAATGCTCGTGATGGTCTCACCACGTGGAGTGAGCAGCCGCACCAGGCAACATCCGAGGTCGGCCTCGAATGCGGCCTCACCTGGTTGCCCACGGCGTGACCCAAAGACTGATCCGCAGGCTGTGCGATTTTTTTCGAAAGCGTACCCAAATTGGGGATTCAGACCTTCCCTCCCCTGAGATTTGCCTCCAACGTACATCAACAACGCCTGTTGGATTGTAATCCTGCGCCGGACAGGCGAGATCGCCCGTCCGGATCCGAAACAGCTGTCGAGTGCTCCCGCATCGACCCGCGGTAGTCGACGGCTTCGTTTGGCGAAGTCGTGTTATTCCTGGGTCGAATTTGAATGTCAGTAAATCTGTGTCGTCGGTTTCATGAAACCTAGCAGCCTTAACGTACTGGTCATCGATGAAAACCGCATTCGCGCATCAGTCATTGAAGACGGATTGCGGGATGCAGGATACGTTCAGGTGACAATCATTGCCGACATGAATGGACTTGCCAGGAAGATCACCGAGATCGATCCTGATGTCATCGTCATTGATCTCGAAGAACCCCAACCGGGACATGCTGGAAAGCATGTTCCAGATATCGCGTGCAGTAAAACGACCAATCGCGATGTTCGTCGACAAGTCCGACGAAGCATCGATCGAAGCGGCTGTGGACGCCGGCGTCTCGGCATACATTGTCGACGGTCTGAAGCAGGAACGCGTACGCCCCATCCTCAAAATGGCAATTAGCCGTTTCAATGCGTTTTCGCGACTGAGCCGGGAGCTCGAAGAAGCTCGTGGCGAGTTGGAAAACCGCAAGTTGATCGACCGGGCCAAAGCGGTGCTGATGCGCACCCGGGGGCTATCAGAGGAAGAGGCCTATGCTCTATTGCGGCGAACGGCCATGGGCCAGAATCGGAAAATCGTCGAGATCGCTCAAAGTCTTATCACTGCGGCTAGCCTGCTCGATCCCGGAGCTGAGGTATGAAGAAATACAGGCACGAAATCACAGCGGGCTTCCTGCCACTTCTGGACAGTGCCCTCCTGATCATCGCCAAAGAGAAGGGCTTTGCGGAAGTCGAGCAGATCGACCTTACGCTCATGCGTGAGCGATCCTGGGCAACGGTCCGAGACAGACTGGCGGTCGGACATTTCGAGGTAGCCCACATTCTTGCGCCAATGCCAATTGCCTGCAATCTCGGTCTGACCGCGCCTGCACCGCGAATGATCGTTCCCATGGCGCTCGGGCTCGGCGGCAATGCCATCACTGTGGCGGGCAATCTCTGGTGGAAGATGGTCGACAACGGTGCGACCGCTGACCTCGATGCCCGCTCAACCGGCGACGCCTTGCGCAAAGTGATCACACAACGGGCCGGCGACCGCCTTCGGTTCGGGGTCGTTCATCCCTACTCCGCGCATAACTACGAACTGCGGTACTGGCTTTCAGCGAGTGGCATCGATCCCGAACGCGAGGTCGAAATTCTAACGCTGCCTCCCGCAGACATGGGCAACGCACTCAAAGACGGGACAATCGATGGCTATTGCGCCGGCGAACCCTGGAATACATTTGGTGTTCTCAAACGCGGGGGCCATCTCGCGACCGTCAAGGCAGCAATCTGGAAATCCAGTCCGGAAAAGGTGCTCGGCGTCAACGCACGCTGGGCTGATAGCCATCCCGAAGCGCTCGCCGCTCTTTTGAGAGCGATCTACCAGGCGTCCGTCTGGTGCGCCGAGCCGGCCAACCATGAGGAACTTGCCCGATTGCTCTCGGGAGACGCCTACATAAACAAGTCCGCGGAATGGCTGCGACCCGCGCTGACGGGCGAGCTCAAAATTGGCCTGCGCCACACGCAGACAGTGAAGGATTTTTTTGTCCCGAACGCCAAAGCGGCGACGTTTCCATGGAAGAGCCATGCACTCTGGTTTTATACGCAGATGGTTCGGTGGGGCCAGGCCGCGCATACCGATGCTCATCAGCGGGTGGCCGGCAATACCTATAGGCCGGATATTTACCGGAGCGCGTTGAAGACGCTGGGTCTCGCAATGCCGTCCGCAAGCTCCAAGGTGGAGGGCGCGTTGCGCATGGAGACGCCGGTCGGCTCCAGCGGCGCTTTGACGCTCGGTCCGGACGGATTTTTCGACGGCAACCTGTTCGACCCAGATCGCATCGAAGAATATCTCTCTGCCCAAAAGCAGCTGTGAGCTCTGCTCATAAACTGTGCAGTGCACAATTTTTAGCACCGCCAGCCGATATTTTTGGCCTCCGGCTCAGTCCAGTTCGGGCAGGATTCCGCGGAAAAGGTCCGAACCATACCAATTCTGAAACTGGCATGGCCCTTGCATAATTGTTCTTGAGCCGAAAGGCCGCACAGTGTCCAACGATGGGCGCTTCAAGCAAAGTCGCTGAGCAGGAGATCCCGCGTACATTCGTGCGCGTGCCCTGACGTGCCCTTTCGCATTCTTCCCCTCAACGTTTCACTGGCACGACCTCGTCGGGCCGCGGAGAAGTCATGTCTAGTTCTAAGAAAAGCTATTCGATGCATAGCGGCGAACCAGCGAAAGCACTGTGGATCTCCACCGCCGCCTTTACGGTCTGTTTCGCGGTTTGGACGATCTTTGCGATCATCGGCGTTCGCATCAAGCAGGACCTCGGCCTCTCCGAAGCGCAGTTCGGCTTGTTGGTTGGCACGCCTATCCTGACTGGATCCCTCGTCCGCCTTGTCCTTGGAATCTGGACCGGGCGTTATGGTGGTCGTTTGGTCTACACGCTCACCATGCTGGCATCGGCATTGGCGACCTTCCTGCTTAGCTATGCCACGACCTACACGGAAATGCTCATTGCGGGCCTGGGCGTCGGTCTCGCCGGCGGGTCCTTTGCGGTCGGGGTTGCCTACGTTTCACCGTTCTTTCCGCCGGAAAGACAGGGGACAGCGCTCGGCATCTTCGGCGCAGGCAATGTTGGCGCCGCCGTTACGAAGTTCGCAGCACCCTTCGTGCTGATCGCATGGGGGTGGCAGACCGTTGCCGACATCTGGGCCCTCGTGCTCGCGGCAACAGCAATCATTTTTTGGTTTTCGACCACCGACGATCCTGCATTCCGCGAGCGCCGCAATCGCGGCGTCGCATCCAAGAGCCTTTTGCAGGAATTCGCTCCGCTAAAGAACGTTCAGGTCTGGCGCTTTTCGCTCTACTACTTCTTCGCTTTCGGCGGCTTCGTCGCGCTTTCGCTCTGGCTGCCGCGCTATCTCGTCGGCGTCTACGGCTTCGATATTGCCGTGGCAGGCATGGTTGCCGCCGCCTATTCCATCCCCGGCAGCATCTTCCGCGCCTTCGGCGGCATGCTTTCTGACCGCAAGGGCGCGCGCACCGTCATGTACTGTATGCTCGGCGTCTCTGCCGTGGCGACACTGATCCTATCGCTGCCGGCAGCGAGCGAGGGGCATTCCTTCGGCATCACGCCCGCCGCATTCATCGTCACGGTTTTCGTTCTGGGTTTCGTCATGAGCCTCGGCAAGGCCGCCGTCTACAAGCACATCCCGGCCTATTATCCGGAGAATGTCGGCGCCGTCGGCGGCATCGTCGGCATGATGGGTGGCCTCGGGGGCTTCTTGCTCCCAATCGCCTTCGGCCTTCTCAAGGACCTGACCGGCCTGTGGTCCAGTTGCTTTCTGCTGCTGTTTGCGATCGTCGCGATCTCTCTCATCTGGATGCACGTGTCCGTAAAGCGGATGCAACGTCGGGCGCATTCCGCGACCGCCACGGCAACTGCCTAACCTAGGAATTGGAATTATGATTCAAAAGCTCGTCATCATCGGCAACGGCATGGCGCCCGGACGCATGCTGGAGCACCTTTTCGAACAGGCCCCCGAGCAGTACCAGGTCACGATCTTCAACGCCGAACCGCGCGTCAATTACGACCGCATCATGCTGTCGCCAGTGCTGTCGGGCGAGAAGGACTACGAAGAAATCATCATCCACGGCGATGGGTGGTACATCAAACACGGCATTACGCTCTACAAGGGTCACAAGATCGTTGCCATCGATCGAAACGCCAAGACCGTCACCTCCGACCATGGCGTCACCGAGAGCTACGACAAGCTGGTCATCGCCACCGGTTCGGTGCCCTTCATCATTCCGGTCCCGGGCAAGGATCTGCCCGGCGTCATCACCTATCGCGATCTCGACGACGTGCAGGCAATGCTGCTTGCGGCGCAGTCGCGCGAAAAAGCGGTCGTCATCGGTGGCGGCCTGCTCGGACTTGAAGCGGCAGCCGGCCTTGCCTCGCGCGGCATGGACGTCACCGTCCTGCACGTCATGCCGACGCTGATGGAGCGCCAGCTCGATCCGGCCGCCGGTTACCTGCTGCAGAAAGCTGTCGAAGATCGCGGCATCAAGGTCATCTGTAAGGCCAACACGAAGGCCATCATTGGCGACGGGAAGGTCGAGGGCATCGAGCTCGACGACGGCCGCATCATCCCGGCGACCCTAGTGGTGATGGCAGTCGGTATCCGACCGAACGCCGGTCTTGCCAAGGACGCCGGCCTGGCGGTCAACCGCGGCATCGTCGTCGACGACGGCATGATGACCTCCGATGGGGACATCATGGCGCTCGGCGAATGCGCCGAGGTCGGCGGCATGGTCTATGGCCTGGTGGCGCCACTCTACGAGATGGCTCGCGTCGCAGCATCGCATCTGGCTGGCGACCGCAGCGCCGCCTTTGTCCACTCCGATACACCGACGAAGCTGAAGGTCACCGGCATCAACCTGTTCTCGCTTGGCGATTTCGCCGACGGTGATGACCGCGAGGAGATTGTGCTGCGCGATGCAGCGGGCGGCATCTACAAGCGGGTCGTTTTGAAGGACAACCGTATCATCGGCACGGTGCTCTACGGAGAGACAGCCGACGGCGCCTGGTTCAACGATCTGAAGAAGAAGCAGACCGATATTTCCGAAATGCGGGAAACGCTGATCTTCGGCCAGGCCTACCAGGGAGGGTCGCCGCTGGACCCTATGGCGGCCGTTGCAGCCTTGCCGGATGATGCGGAGATCTGCGGCTGCAACGGCGTCTGCAAGGGCAAGATCGTCGAGACCATTACCGGTAAGGGCCTGAGCTCGCTCGACGACGTGCGGGCCCATACCAAGGCGTCCGCCTCCTGCGGCTCCTGCACCGGGCTTGTCGAGCAACTGATGTCGCTGACGCTCGGCGATAGCTACAATCCGGCCGCCGTCCAGCCGATGTGCACCTGCACCGAGCTCGGCCATGACGACGTGCGCCGGCTGATCAAGGCCAAGGGGCTGAAGACCATTCCGGCGGTGATGCAGGAGCTGGAGTGGAAGACCTCCTGCGGCTGCGCCAAGTGCCGCCCGGCGCTCAACTACTACCTCGTCTGCGACTGGCCGGACGAATATGCTGACGACTACCAGTCGCGGTTCATCAACGAGCGCGTCCATGCCAATATCCAGAAGGACGGCACCTATTCGGTCGTGCCGCGCATGTGGGGCGGCGTCACCAATTCCGGCGAGTTGCGGGCGATCGCCGATGTGGTCGACAAGTTCGAGATCCCGCTCGTCAAGGTGACGGGCGGCCAGCGCATCGACTTGCTCGGCATCGAGAAGGAAGACCTGCCGGCCGTCTGGGCCGATCTCGGCAAGGCCGGCTTCGTTTCCGGTCAGGCCTATGCCAAGGGCCTGCGCACGGTGAAGACCTGCGTCGGCTCCGACTGGTGCCGCTTCGGCACGCAGGATTCGACCGGTCTCGGCATTCGCATCGAAAAGTTCATGTGGGGTTCCTGGACGCCCGCCAAGCTGAAGATGGCGGTCTCCGGCTGTCCACGCAATTGTGCGGAAGCCACCTGCAAGGACATCGGCGTCATCTGCGTCGACAGTGGTTTCGAGATCCATTTCGCCGGGGCGGCCGGGCTCGACATCAAGGGCACGGAAGTTCTTGGCCTGGTGAAGACCGAGGACGAGGCGCTGGAGCATATCGTGGCGCTGACGCAGATGTATCGCGAGCAGGCGCGCTACCTCGAGCGCATCTACAAATGGGCGAAGCGCGTCGGCCTCGACGAAATCCGCCGCCAGATCATGGGCGATGCCGAGAAGCGCAAGGCCTATTTCGACCGCTTCGTCTTCAGTCAGAAATTCGCCCAGGTCGATCCCTGGTCGGAGCGCGTCTCCGGCAAGGACAAACACGAGTTCCGGCCGATGGCGACGGTCGGTTATCCAGAAGCTGCGGAATAGGAGATTGGCCATGACCTGGTTTGCCATTGGAAATATCGCTGACATTCCGCTGCGCGGTGCGCGCTGCGTCAAAACCCCTCAAGGCAAGATTGCCGTGTTCCGCACCGCCGAAAACGAGGTCTTCGCCATCGAGGATCATTGCCCGCACAAGGGCGGTCCACTCTCGCAGGGCATCGTTCATGCCAAAGCCGTGACCTGCCCGCTGCACAACTGGGTTATATCGCTCGAAACCGGCAAGGCGCTCGGGGCGGATGAGGGGGCGGTGAAGACGATCGCTCTTCGCAACGAGGATGGTGCCCTCTTCATCGCGCTCGAAAGCCTCATGATGGCGGCGGAATAGCCATGGAGCGGGAGGTCAAGACCACCTGTCCCTATTGTGGTGTCGGTTGCGGCGTAATCGCAACCGTCACTGACAACGGCGCCGTCTCGGTTCGGGGCGATGCCGATCATCCCGCCAACATCGGCCGGCTCTGCTCCAAGGGGTCGGCGCTCGCTGAAACCTTGTCGATGGACGGAAGGGCGCTCCACCCGGAGATCCATGGAACGAGCGTAAGGTGGGGTGAGGCCCTCGATCTTGTGGCCTCGAAATTCCGTGACACCATCGCCGAGCACGGGCCGGACTCGGTCGCCTTTTATGTCTCGGGCCAATGTCTGACCGAGGACTACTATGTCGCCAACAAGCTGATGAAGGGCTTCATCGGCTCGGCCAACATCGACACCAATTCCCGGCTCTGCATGGCCTCGTCCGTCGCCGGCCATCGGCGCGCCTTCGGTTCGGACACGGTTCCCGGCTGCTATGAGGATCTGGAACTCGCTGACCTGATCGTTCTTGTTGGTTCGAACCTCGCCTGGTGCCATCCCGTCCTCAACCAGCGCATTCAGGCGGCAAGACAAAGCCGACCAGACCTGAAGATCGTCACTATCGATCCTCGCCGCTCCGTCAGTGCCGATCTCGCGGACATGCACCTGATGATCAAGAGCGACGGCGACGTTGCCCTCTTCAACGGGTTGCTCGCCCATCTCGCCGGATCCTCGATATTCGACCGCGACTATGTATCGGCCCATACGAGTGGCTTCCAGGATGCGCTTGAAGCAGCGCAAATCCGGAGCCTCTCGGATATCTCGGCGGAGACAGGTCTATCGATCGCCGAACTGCTGGCCTTTTACCGTCTGTTTGAAACGACAGAAAAGGCCGTCACCTGCTACAGCCAGGGCGTCAACCAGTCTTCGATCGGCAGCGACAAGGTCAATGCGATCATCAACTGTCATCTGGCAACCGGACGCATCGGCCGGCCGGGCATGGGCCCCTTTTCGCTGACCGGTCAGCCCAATGCGATGGGCGGCCGCGAGGTCGGCGGTCTCGCCAACATGCTCGCCGCCCACATGAACATAGAAGACGATGCCGCGCGCGATCGCGTGCAGCGTTTCTGGAAATCCCCGACGATCGCGGCAAGGCCCGGACTCAAGGCTGTCGAGATGTTCGAGGCCGTTGCCGATGGGCGCATCAAGGCGCTCTGGATCATGGCCACCAATCCGGTCGTTTCGATGCCGGACGCCGACCGGGTGCGAGAAGCCATCCGCAACTGCCCCTTCGTCGTCGTTTCCGACATCCAAAAGAACACCGATACTGCTGCCCTCGCCCATGTGCTGCTCCCTGCAGCCGGTTGGGGTGAGAAGGACGGAACCGTCACCAACTCCGAGCGGCGCATTTCCCGCCAGCGCAATTTTTTGGATCTGCCCGGCGAAGCAAGACCGGACTGGTGGCAGATGGCGGAGGTCGCCAAGCGCATGGGCTTTGACGGCTTCGACTACACAAGTCCCGCCGAAATTTTCGTCGAGCATGCTGAACTTTCAGCCTTCGAAAACGACGGCACCCGCGACTTTGATATCGGCGCGAAAGCCGGGATTTCATCTGATGCCTTCGAGGTTATGACACCGTTCCAATGGCCCCATCGCGCCGGCACGCTCGAGAGCGCCACGCGCTTCTTCGCCGGTGGTCAGTTCTACACACCCGACCGCAAGGCGAGATTCATTGCCGTAAGGTCCGAGCGCGAAGAGCGTACCAGCAAGGACATGCCCTTCGTTCTCAATACCGGGCGCATCCGCGACCAGTGGCACACCATGACCCGCTCCGGTAAGGCAGCGCGCCTCTCGTCGCATCTCGCCGAACCATTCGTCGAAATCAACCCGGCCGACGCCGCCGAACTCCAGATTCCCAAGGCTGGTTTGGTGAAGCTGGAGAACGCCTTCGGTTCCGTTGTGCTGCGCGCACTGATCACGGAGCGACAGCCGCGTGGCAGTGTCTTCGTGCCGATGCATTGGAATGACGAGTATGCGGCCAACGCGCGCGTGGATGCCTTGCTCGCACCACGCACAGACCCCGTTTCCGGCCAGCCTGCGCTGAAGAATATTGGCGTCAAGGTCAGACCGGCCGAAATCCCATACTACGGTTTTGCCGTTGTTGCCTCACGACCCGAGAGACTGAATGCGCCGTATTGGGCAATTGCCAAGGCGGAAGCCGGCTGGCGCGTGGAATTCGGCTTCGACACGCCGCTTGACGATATCGAGACGTGGTGCCGCGATACCTTTGGTCTTTGGGATCGCGGTGAACATCTCGCTTATGTAGACAACCCCACGCAACAGCAGCGCCACGGCTTCTTCGACGGCGAACAGCTGCTGCTGGCGTTCTATGCCGCGCCGGAACCTGTCGGCGTCTCGCGCGACTGGGCCGTGAAACAACTCAGCGTCCCATTAGAGACGATGCGGGCACGCGTAGCGGTTCTTGCTGGTCGGCCGGGAGCAGATCAGATGGATCCCGGTGCAACCGTCTGCTCCTGCTTTTCGGTCGGCGTCAATCAGATCGTGGGCGCGGTCGCCAGCGGCTGCCATACGGTCGAAGCGGTCGGCAAGCAACTCAATGCCGGAACCAATTGCGGCTCCTGCCGCGTCGAAATCAAAGGGATTATCGATGGTTGCCTCCGTCAAGCTGCAGAGTGATCGAAAGGAGCGTATCGCTACGCTCGCTTCGCTACCGGTGTTCTTCGATCTCAAGGGAAAATCCGTTCTGGTCGCCGGCGGCAGCGATGGAGCAGCGTGGAAAGCTGAACTCCTGGCAGCAGCCGGCGCAGAGGTCCATGTCTTTTGCGCAGCCAGCGAGCTTGCCGAGGTCTTCCAGGAGAAGCTTGACCAGTTTGTCTACCACGATGCGCCGTGGCAGACGGCATATTTCAAGAGCTTTGCTTTGGCCGTGGGCGACTGCGAGACCGAAGAGGAGGCGCGTGCCTTCCACGATCGCGCAGTAGCCGCCGGAATTCCCGTCAACGTTATCGACAAGCCCGCGTTCTGCCAGTTCAAGTTCGGCTCGATTGTCAACCGTTCGCCCGTGGTGATCGGCATCTCGACCGATGGTGCCGCTCCCATCCTCGGCCAGGCGATCCGCCGGCGCATAGAGACCCTCCTCCCGCAGTCACTCAAATCCTGGGCTCAACTCGCGCAGACCGTGCGCACCTATGTGACGGACACCCTCACCTCGGTTCAACGTCGAAACTTCTGGGAACGTTTCGTTGATCGCGCCTTCGGCGCTGGCGAGCCGGATGCAAATACAATGCGTGGCCTCATCGCTGATGCAGATCGAATCCGTAGCAATGCTGGCACGGCCGGCCACGTCACACTCGTCGGCGCCGGCCCGGGCGACGCCGAACTGTTGACGCTAAAAGCTGTACGCGCCCTCCAAGCTGCCGATGTCATCCTGTTCGATGATCTCGTCTCCGGCGAGGTTCTGGAACTTGCCCGCCGCGAGGCGAAACGCATGCTGGTCGGAAAACGCGGCGGCCGCGAAAGCTGCAAGCAGGAAGACATCAACGCAACGATGTTGGCCTTCGCCAAGGCCGGAAAGCGCGTCGTCCGCCTCAAGTCTGGCGACCCGATGATCTTCGGGCGCGCCGGCGAAGAGATCGCCCACCTCAATCGAGAGAACATTCCCGTCGACGTTATTCCCGGGATCACGGCTGCAAGCGCCATGGCCGCGTGCCTCGGCATATCGCTCACCCACCGCGATCATGCCCAATCGGTACGCTTCATCACCGGCCATTCCCGTCATGGCGGATTGCCCGCCGACATTGACTGGGCGACCGTCGCAGATCCCCGTACGACAACCGTGTTCTACATGGGCGGCCGGACAGCACCGCTCATTTCCGAGCGCCTGATCAGAGAGGGCCTGCAGCCTTCGACCAAAGTGATCGTGGTCAGCGACGTCAGTCGCGCTACTCAGCGCAATTGGCATGGCAATCTCGCGAACCTTGCGAGCGGCATGGAGAAGATCGGCTACGAAAGTCCCGTTCTGATCGCAGTGGGCGAGGCTTTGGCAGCTCGCGGAAATGAGGTCATCGATGCCAGCGACATCGCCGGGGTTCCGGTCCGAGCAGTCGGATTTCACTGATGGAACTGGACGTGATTTCGCCGGCATTCCTCGTTCTCGCGATCAGCCTCAGTTGGAACCGGTTCGCGTGCATTTTTCGCGCGGAGTCAAGCGCCGCGCTTGCGGCCACGCCACTGACCACGGCCGCCACCGCCATCAGTCTGTCGGCCTTGGGGCTAGCGTTCGCTGACAACACCCTATGGCTGGGATTCCTGATCGTGGCGGCCGGCGTGCTCATCGGCTCGACCCTGAAGAGACAGCCCGCCGGGGTAACCGTAGCTCTATCTGCGATCAGCCTCGCTGCGTATCTGCCGTTTCTCCCCGCACCTTAAGCCGCGCGTTAGTCAAAGAGTTTGCCGGTCAAGGAGAATGCACTCCTTTTCGACCTTCGCCCTGAACCTCGGACGTGCCGGAGTATCATGGCATGAGACTGTCGAGCTACCAGTCGTCACGTTGAGGGGGAAGAAAATCAAAGCGACCGTGGCTCCTCCTTGGGTCGCCGTTTTGCAGAACGGGCTCCGGCACTCCCTTTCTCCTACTGGGGCCGCGAGCACAGCACACACTGCATTTGGCCCCATTGTCGCCTTTCGGGGCCATTTTTTGCCCGTCGAGGTCATGTGCGCCGCCGCTGGCAGCGAGGTTGGTAAGGCTCGGTCATGGGTTATACGCCTTGAAAGCTGAAAGTGGTTCCCGCCCGCCGAGTTTTCCTTCGAGTGCTGCATAAACTATGTCGGTTCCGACAATTGCGCCCATGTGTTGCGGATACCGGGCTTCACAGGCTGTTCGCTCATCCCGAGAAGGGACATGCTTGGTACATGCTCACTGTTGGCCCCTCGTCCGTTCAGGGGCCATTTTTCCGGATCCCAGGAATTGGAACCTTTTCCCCCTGTGCACGTTTCGTACTCTCGATCCCCTGCTCTCGCTCGGGGGTCAAACGCTGGCAGGCTTTACCACCCCTGAGTGAAGCCAGAAGCGGCCTCGTCGTACCCCCGGCGGGGCCATTTCTTTTATAACCTTCAGAACACACGCGCTGCTAAGCTTCCCATGATCCCACCGACGTCGGGTGGAGTTTGGGCTCCTTTCTCGCGGCGCGCGCGGAACACCTTGTGCCCTCGTTGGTTTGCTTACTGTCGAAGATCTATAATCTCGACGGGGATCAAAAGCCGGACTCCTTTCCTCCATATGGTGCGGAGTTCGGCCGACTTGCGGACTTACCAGCCCACACCGTTAGTTGCGCTGCGCACACGTCAGAAATCGCTTTCACTGCCCATTACAATCGTGCATTGTGCGCACCCGAGAGAAGGAACATCATGTCCTACGATTGGGAAGGCGCCCGACGTCGACGGTATAAGCACGCCCGGCTCTGGTTTTTGATCGCCTTGGCAGCTTGGCTTGTCGCCCTCGCGTTGACGTCATAGCCGCGCGTCTGAGTGTTAAACCGGGATCTCGCACGAGTTCGAGATTCCCCTGGTGGACGGCGCATCCACGACTTGGGCACCTCTTGAAAATTCTGGGGGCCTCATTTCAAACCCAGCCACTATGCTGTTGGAGCGCCAACTGAATCGGACAGCCCCCGTCACTGGCGCCAAGTGACCGCGGAGCGCGACCCCGGCCCCAAGCGACCCAGCGCTCTCGGGTATGCCTCATCGACAAGACCGAGAGCCAAGGACGCCGCAGAGGTCTCGGGTGTGCTGTGGCTACGAGCAGGGGTGAAGGCCGCTAAGCATCCTGGTTGCTTCCTGCTTGGATAACAGTTACCGCTACCCCGGTATCAGCTAAGGCCACGAACGCGGGTACAATTGGGCGCGACCGTTCTAGAAGAGGCTGGCATTGGCGGCGATATTCCTTTCAAAATTACTCGACTTTTTGTTGTGGTCGTCACGATTGGAACTACGGCATGGTTGCGCCTTCGTTCTGGTCCCGGCTACTTTTGCTCCCCCTAATTTTAGGGGTTGCTTATTCTACACAACGCAACGGATCGAAATTCACCCGTTTGCATGATTGCGGCAAGCCAAGAGGGTGAATAGGCCCCGCACGCATGCAAAAGCCCCACAGTGAACGAGGATGATGATGGCAATTGGTACCGTTAAGTTTTTCAATCAGGACAAGGGTTACGGCTTCATCTCACCTGAGAACGGCGGAACGGACGTGTTTGTCCATGTGTCCGCGGTTGAAGGCGGCAGTCCGCTTCGAGACGGTCAAAAGGTCAGCTACGACCTTGGCCAGGACCGTAAGACGGGAAAATCGCGAGCCGAAAATGTTAGGTCGGCCTGAGCTGCGACGACTGTCGCGGGCCCTTATCCAACGAAGAACGCGCTGACCTTCGAAGCGGAGGTCAGCAAACCACGCTCAGCTTGTTTTGAAGCGTTCAAGTTTGGAGCAGGAGGTTTCCGGCCGACGGCCCGATCAATATGGCGCATCCCGGCGTTTGGCGATGATGCCTTCGGGGCCGAGCTCACACGCGGCGCGGGAGAACTCGGCGCCGTCGGCGTGCGCCTCCGCCGAGAAGCGAAACGCGCCAGTCCTGCCGGCGACAATCGGCTCGAGCCTGCGCCGACGCTCCGCCAACGGCCGCGATCGCATACCGTCGCCGCCGAGTTAGAGGAGGTCGAAGGCATAGAAAATTATCTCACTCGGCTCGTGCAAGCTCGGTTTCTTGCCGACCGCGCGCTGCAGCAACCTGAAATCTGACCGGCCCCTGCTAATCGAGAACGACCGCTTCACCATTGATGATCATGGAAGCAACTCCGGAGCCTCTGCTTTATCCCTCATCGAGCCTGATCGGCTTATCTGATCTGACCACACTTTTGCCGCGAGGAGCGGCAATTGCCGAGCCATGTGAGCAAAGTAATCTTTAAAATGCAGAGCGCAAAGACCAACTGGACCAAACCCTGGTGGAAGCCGGTCCTGATCGGTACCTGCATCGTCCTTGGACTCGCGCAGGTTTTCGGCAGCATTGTTGTGTATTCAACTTATCGATGACTCGGGCGGCGATCGTGCTCATGACGTCGAAAGAGCGGTAGCGAATATGGATCGGACGGCGATCAACGGAATCGAGCGCAGCTAATACGCTCTCCGGACTTCTCGATCGCCAGGTCGTTGTGTCAGATGTCCTTTTAAAGACCAAATGGCACGCCTCGGGAACCTTCAACCACAGCCAACGTTGAATTGGGAGGCGATGCGATTGACCGCAGATTGCCTGTTGGTTGATGACGCAGGTCTCGGAGCGGGGTCGACTATAGCGCGACGATCAGGATGAGACGAATCTCACCGTGATTGTCGCCGCGCAGTCGACTTTCGATCGGAGAAGACCATGTCCTTTCAAGATATCGTTGTATATCTGGATGCGGGGCCAAATACCGCCGGACGCGTCCGTACGGGGGCCGATCTCGCTACAAGATACAATGCGAGGCTCATCGGCGTCGACATTAGCACGAAGGCGGCTTTTGACGGAGAGAGCCACAATGCTGCACTCGCCATTCAACAGCAATTTGTGACAGCACTGCGGGGAATGAAGGTCGATTTCAAATATCGAAAGGCCCCGCCGGATGCGCGGACGTCGGAGGAACTGTTTTCCCATTGCGCCGACCTCCTGGTCGCCACGCAAACCAACCCCGACGACAGCCGCCTCTCCAATTCGGCCGTCCCGGAGGACGTGCTGCTGAGCGCAGGGGTTCCGATGTTGGTGCTCCCCGCTGGATGGACAGGTGAAAAACCAATCGGGACTAACATTGTTGTCGCCTGGAATTTCAGTCGCGAGGCAACCCGCGCCGTTCACGATGCCCTGCCACTCTTGAAAGCGGCGCAGAGGGTCTATCTGTTCATGTTCGCTCCCAACTACAGTGATGACAACGAAGACGTTCAGGATATGAAAGCGCACTTGGAACGCCACGGCGCCAACGTCACTTTGGCAGGTTGGCGCGACCGCGGCGAAACGGATATGACCAGCGCTTTGTTTGCTAACCTTGATCGGGAAGATGCCGACCTTATTGTGTGTGGGGCCTACAGTCACTCGCCCTTTTCTGAAGCCGTGTTCGGCGGGGTGACCAAAATTCTGCTGAGCAACATTTCCATGCCGGTACTGATGTCCCACTGAGCCGCGGTTGATCGGCCAGAATGCGACGCAGAGACTAACGATATGAGCTTATCGGTGACCATGACGCGTGGCCTAGCGCGTTGGCGATTGCGCAGCTTGCGCATCAGCCGACGAACTATCTTCTTCTCCAGCTGTCCTGCACCGTCAAGAGGTCGTTCCAAAACGTAGTGCGGGTCGCCAGTCCATCGTAGGGCGACCGTACGGAGGAGAGAGGGCATGAACCAACAACGGCGGCTTGATCCGTCTGAAACTGCGTCAATTCCTGTTGTAGGCGCCGCTGGATCTCCTTGGCTTCTTCGAGGGAGAGGTCAAAATCGTTGAGACGGGCCCCTCGAGAGACCGGCCGACCTTGGCAATTTCGCAACGCTGCGACACGCCGTCAATGCCAACAAGCTCGACCGAGATGATCATCTTTAATTGCGACGCCAACGAATGCCCTTTCAGAAAAGGCACCTGCTTACCCGAAATTTCTTACCCCCACCTTTTTCCCACTCCCGCTGGCGTTCCACTCGATCGCTGGCTGGACTGCGCGGTCCTGTGCTCGGTCACATCTTGCGCTGAAGTCAGTCGCGAGGATGATGTGGCTTGGATTCGATCGGTCCACGGCAGGTTCTGCATTTCTGGATATCAACCTGGTTCATTCGGCCTCCCTCATCCCTAGGCAGCATCCGGACTGCGATCCCAACAGATCCTTGGCAACAACAACGTCGAGGTGATCACTATTGGGGTGCCTGGAAGCGCAAGGGCTTAAAAGGCAATCGTGATTGCGTTGATCTTCTGTAAGCCGCCCGTTTCTGTCTCCACGGCAATTGCCCGACCTGCTCTCAAGCCGAGCAGCCCCAGCCCCAAAAGCGACCCTACAGAAACGGTATAATTGGGAAAGTCCTGGCTCTCATTGCGGACCAGATTGGCTGTTCTCGGCACACCTGCATCGACGCAGAAGGTTACGCGACTGTTTATCGTCACGACATCATTGGGGACGCTTTGGGGGGAGCAGATTTCAGCTTGCGCCAGCTTTCTCCTGAGCAATCGGCCGTAAGCGCTGTCCCGCGGACGCTGATCAAGTATTTCTCTGAGGACCGCATGGTCGTGTACTGTTAGATAACATTGAAGCCGATCGCTCATGGCAAGCTCCTCGGAGCAGATCTGCTCCGGAAAAACAACTGGATCTCGGTTCGATTTCTCCGACTGCTGGGTCGTACTGGCGCCAGGGCTCACGGTCCTGAAGTGGAGCTACCGCCTTGAGCCCCGAGACGCGGGAATCGTTGAGAAAACAGGACGAAATCCGCGTCCGTTGCAGCTGGTAGACGATAGACAGTCGATGTCAGCGCTGCGTTGCCACACTCAACGCAGCCTTTCGGGAAGTGGCGCGACCACTCGGGCCACTTCACTACAACGCGCTCAATTTGCGTCATCACCAATCCTCTCCGCTTCGCTCGAAGACGAGCCAAGCGGTTCCCTTTTGCGCGATGCGCGTCCTGCGGGCCTCCTGAATCCGCTCCGCTCGTCGTTTGGTAAATGGCCCCATCGGCTGGGTCTTCCGTTGGCCGCAACGGACCTGACAGTACCATTTGTTGCCATCGTGCGAGAAGATATCGACCGAGGTGGACGTGCCAGGAGGCTCTTGCCTGGCGATCTCGTCGATAAAAATGATTGGCCGTGAGTAACGCATAGGTGGCGCATTCTTACGCACGCCAGGAGCCGGATTGCGGTCGGCCGATGTTGACATCGTTGAGCTCCTTTCTTCGCTGCGGTGGTGGATTTGGCGCACCTAGATCGTCAGCGGGAAACCATTTCATGCTCCATTGCCACCTCGATCATCAGATTTTCGATGTCACGGGAAATCGAAGCGGCAGCCAATACGCGGCCGTCGCGCTTGAAGCGAAGCAGACAGTCCCGGCCGGTTATGTCGCCTTCGACCATGACTTCGTCCCACCGTTCCGCATGACCGACATAATTGATTCTGACGTCGTAGTGCTGGCTCCAGAAGAACGGCACGGCATCAAACTTCTCGCGCCGGCCGAGCATATTGACCGCCGCGGTCTGCCCTTGCCTCTCGGCGACCACCCAATGTTCGACGCGAATGCTCTCTCCGCTATGAGGATCGGGCCAGCGCGCGATGTCACCGGCCGCGAAGATTTCCGGTTCGCTGGTTTCCAGAAAACCATTCACGACGACGCCGCGCTCCGTTGCCAGCCCTGCCGTTTCAGCAAGTCTTGTCCGCGGCTGCACACCGATGCCGGCGACCACGAGGTCAGCGACCAGGATATCGCCGCCGCGCAGTTTTACCTCGCTCTCGCTGATGCTGCTTGCAGTCTCCTCCAGGTGGAAAATGACTCCGTTCTTCTCGTGAAGGGTCCGAATGAAATCGCCCAACTGCGGACCCAAGACCCGCCCCATTGGGTGCTTGTCGGGTGCAACGACATGGACTTCGATGCCGCGAGCGCGCAGGGCTGCGGCGACTTCGAGGCCGATGAAACTCGCTCCAAGCACGACCACCCGACGAGCCATCGCGGCCTTCTCTATTATGGCTCGGCAGTCGACGAGCGAGCGCAGCGTGTGAACATGCGGCTGGTCGGCACCCGGAATCGTCAGGCGAACCGGCTCTGCACCGGTCGCGAGCAGCAACCTGTCATAAGGGACGGAGACTCCGCCAGTGAGGACGACCTCGCGGGTCTGCGGCTCGATGCGAACCGCTTGCGTCCGAAGGCGCAGGTCGATCTGGTTCTTGGAATAGTAGCTCTCCCCCCGTAGCGGGACCCAGCTCTCCGGCGCCTTACCGGCAAGATAATCCTTTGAAAGGTTCGGCCGATCGACAGGCGCCGCCTCGTCGTCGCTGAGCATGACAATGCTGCCGCGATACTGCTCTCGCCGCAACATCTCCGCGGCAGCAAAGCCGGCCGCGCCGCCGCCGACGATGACGATCTTCTCGGGCGTTGCCTCGACAGGACGCTCGCTTGTTGTCGGCTCAGCTCCCTTGCGCTTGCCCAACACGAAGATATAGCCGTCACGCTCCTCCACCCGCCAGCATGCCAGCGGCGTGAAGGCGGGTGCGCGCAAGGCCTCCCCGGTTCGCAAACTGAAACACGCGTGATGCCATGGACAGCGGACGGTGTCGCCGGCCACCAGTCCTTCGCCGAGCGGACCGTTGTAGTGCGTACAATGCGCGTCAACCGCGAAAATCTCAGCCCCGCGGCGCACAAGCAGCACCTGCGCATCGCCGCAATGGCCGACCAGCTTGCTGCCGTCAGGAAGATCGGCAAGTCTGATGCCCTCTGCCAGATCAGGTCCAACCATGCTTGTAGGCTCAGCAGCCATTGGTTTCTCCTCCTTGGCGATCGTGATAGCAGCCGTTGCGAGGGCTGAAAGCGACCTCTGCGGGTCGTGGCCTTTGATCTCACCGACCAGTTTGTGGCCGCCGCGTCTGTTAAGCAAACGAATTTAATCATCCGTTGAGTGCAGTTTTTCTGCTGGATAGCTCATTGGTTCGGCAACAGGACATCTAAAGGATGGCCTGCCCCGTCCTGCTCCAGTCGGCGAGGAAGGCCGCCAGTCCCTTCTCGGTGAGCGGATGTTTGGCCAGGATCATAAGCACTCCCGGTGGCACGGTCGCAATATCGGCGCCTGCCATTGCGGCTCGTGTGACATGCAGCGGCGTGCGGATTGATGACGCCAGAATCTCCGTCGTGAAGGATTTGTCGTTGTTGTAGATCGCCCGGATTTCCCGGACGACCTCCATGCCATCCAGGCCGAGATCGTCCAGCCTGCCGACGAATGGCGAGATATAGGCCGCACCGGCTTTTGCCGCGAGCAGCGCCTGGTTCGCTGAAAAGCAGAGCGTGACATTGACCTTCAGCCCGCGTTCGCTGAGAGCCCGGCAAGCCCTGAACCCATCCCACGTCGAGGGCACCTTGACGGCCACATTGGCGGCTATGCTGGCCAGCCGCTCCCCTTCGGCGACCATCCCGTCGAACTCAGTTGCGGCGACCTCCGCTGAGACCGGACCCTCGATCGCCTCGCAGATCTCCTTGATAACCTCCCGGATCGGTCGGCCGGTCTCTGCAATCAACGAGGGATTGGTCGTCACTCCGTCGACGACGCCTGCGGCGGTAAGCTCGCGGATTTCGGCAATGTCGGCTGTATCGACAAAGAACTTCATCGTTTTTCTCCCGGCGTAGTCGCGTGATGCAGTGGCGGCGCCATTCCCGAAGTGATTTGGGCGTAGCAGATGTGCTCGCGTGCCCTACCTCTGTGAAGGTAGGGCAGCAGGGAGCGACGTGCATGAGCGCCAAAATCTCCGGGAAGGACGTCAAGCTGAAGCGTGCCTATGAGAGTCCTACGGACAGTGACGGCACGCGTGTCTTGGTTGATCGGCTGTGGCCGCGCGGAGTGAGGAAGGCCGACGCAGCAATCGATTATTGGGCGAAGGAACTGGCGCCAAGCACCGAGCTGCGAAAATGGTTCGCTCACGATCCCTCCCGGTGGGCGGAATTCCGCCGGCGGTATGTCGAGGAGATCGAGGAGCATTGCGAGGAATTTGATCGGTTGCGCAACCTGACGCTTAAAGGTCCGGTCACACTCGTCTATGCGGCACACGACGAGATGCACAACGATGCCGTCGTTCTCAGGGAGCTCTTGCTGGCACATCGATAAAATGCCCCATCCAATGTGGGGGACGCCCACCAGTTGACGTGAGGGTCGCCCGCGGCGCGTCCATGACCAGCCAACCGCACCGCGTCGGCCCGCTGTCTTCGCGGTATGCAGCGCTAGGACTGCTGGATTCCACCCAAGCTTATGGCTCGGCTAGTATTTAGCAAACGAATTTGATTGACAATTTAGCGCAACTTTCATGCTATACTAAAATGGACATTGAGCTCGCCCGTACTTTCTTGGAAATAGTTTCAACGGGAAGTTTTATTCGAGCCGCCGAGCGCCTGAATGTTGGTCAGACGACGGTCAGCGCGCGGATTCGTCACCTCGAACAACTGCTTGGCCGGCCGCTATTCATTCGGAACAAAGGTGGCGCGTCGCTGACGCCGGCAGGCGAGCAGTTCCTGCGCCACGCCCCGACCTTCGTCCAGTTATGGCAGCGCACCCGTCAACAGGTCAAAGTGCCGGCAGGCCGCCGAGCGGTGCTGACGGTTGGCAGTGAAGTCACCCTTGCGCAACCGCTGCTGCTCGACTGGGTTAGTTGGATTCGTCGGTTTCTTCCCGATATCGCGCTTCGAGTCCATGTCGACGTGCCCCAGGATCTCATCGATCAGGTCGCCTCGGGAATGGTCGATGTAGCGATCATGTACGCTCCCCAGCATCGCCCCGGCCTTAGAATCGACCTGCTGATGGAAGAAAAGCTCGTGCTTGTGACGACCGATCCTGAAGCGAAGCGCCTTGACGAGGTGAATTACGTCTACATGGATTGGGGGCCGGATTTTGGGCGGCAACACGACCTGAATTTCCCGGAGGTCGCACCGGACCTCTCTTTCGATCTCGGTCCCCTGGCGCTCAGCTATGTTCTCGCGAGCGGCGGCTCGGGCTATTTCAGGATGAGCGCGGTGGAACCGCATCTGGCTGCCGGTGAGCTCCACCTCGTACCCGACATGCCGCAATACTCCTATCCGGTTTACTCGGTGAGGTCCGCAAACACCGATGAGAGTGTCGTGGGACCTGCCCTTGCGGGTTTGCGCGCGATCTCCGAAGGCAACCTCGAGGCCTAAGTGGCAGCCTCGGGCAATGGAAACAGCAGATCGACTGTGGTTCCGATCCCGCGCTCGCTGGAAATGCGCAGACGGCCCCCGACCATCCGCATGAACGCGTTCACCTGCGCCAATCCCATGCCGGTGCCGTTCTCGCCCTTGGTCGTAAAGAACGGGTCCAGCACCTTTTGCAAAACTTCCGGCGACATGCCGCAGCCGTGGTCCCTGACGCGGAGGCGGGCGTAGGTTCCCGGCTGGCCGGCTGCACAATCCGCGTCCACGAGCCGCTCGGTTCCAATCCAAATCTCGCCGCCGCCTGGCATAGCATCCCGAGCGTTGAGGACAAGATTAAGAACGGCAGTATCGAACAACGTCGGATCGACTAGACACTTGGGGACATCGGAACCAAGCTCGAGCCTGATGCGGATGTTTGGTCCCGCCCCATATTTGAGGAATGGCTCGGAAGAGTTGACAAGCTCATTCAAGTCACGTGCCTGGATACCGGGCTCCTTATTGTCTGCAAAGTCCAGCAACTGGGAGGTCAATTCGACGCCCCGATCGATGCCTTCGCGCGCCGCCGCGATATAGGCGCGCACGCTCTCCGGCCGGTCGGCTTTTCGTTCGGCGAGTCTCAGTCCGGAGTCAATAACGGCTAGGATGTTTCTGAGATCATGGGCAATGCCGCCGGTCATCTCGCCCAAGGAAGCAAGCCGGCGGATTGCCCGTTCGTTCTGTTTGGCAGTCTGTGTGCCGCCGCTACTCTCCGCCTGCTGGTGCACCAATAACTCTTCTCGGAACGCCATGTCTGTCATGATAGACCCTCATGCTTTCCGACGTCGTCCGGAAATTCCGGTTCTCCAACGTATTCATTATTCGCCCGTGTCACCGCCGCAACGCGCGGCGCGCTATCTAAACTCGGCGGACAGTCCGCTTTGCCATTATTTCTTCGACTGTCGGAAACGCCTTGAGGGCCTCATCCGGTAGGCCGCTTCTACCAGCGACCGCATCCATCCAGCCGCCATGCGCTTCCGGTTCGCCGACTATGATGCGGCCGACCATTCCAGACTGCTCGTGGGGAACGCAATAATAGTCATAAACCCCTTGCTCGGTGAAGGTTACCGAAAAGCTCTCATCCGGCAGGAGATAGCCTGAATCCCAGGATTTTGCCGATACTGGAATGCGCAGCGGCCTCCCGAAGTTTGCTGGATGATAGGCGGTCGTCGTATGCGAATTGCCAGGATTGAAGTTGGTCCAGCGGGCCATCTGACCCGGCTTGATCAGAACACCGATCGGGTCGAACCAGACATGCGAGCCATCGGCGCGCCCCTGCATCCTGATCTCCACGACCTCTTCGGCCCACACATCCCGATGGGGCAGGGAAAGGACGGCGGCGAGCCCGCCCCATAGGCCCAACACTTGACGGCGCGCGACCCTCATTTGGCGACGCTCGCTTCGTCGGCCGCTGCAACATGCCACAGGACGACGTGGAAATGTGGCTCTTCCACGCCTGGATGGCCGGCATTGTAGTAAACGTCGACATGGTCGACGTTGCCGCCGGGCGCTGCGAGGTTGTCGAATGACTTGTCCGGATTGAGATCCTTGGTCGGCAGCATATAGATCGTGCTGACAAGCTTTCCGTCATGATCATATGCGAGGAACGGACCGGCCGGCAATGTCGCCGGGTCAACGAAGAGCTGTCCCATGCCTGGGAGGAAATCGGGCAACTTCACCAGCTTGCTGAGCTGCTGATAGGGCGCGGCTGGCGGCGCTTTTGTGACTTCATCCGCCGCAATCGCACAAACGGAGCTGGCCAGTGTCAGAACAGGTACGAGGAAGAGTTTTTTCATCGGAGGAGATCCTTTTTCAAAGCGAGGTCGCGGCAATTCCGCGGTCAACGGCTGTTCGTACGACCTGTCGCGCGCAGCCATTGAAGAACTTGGCGGCAATATTAGTCCAATGAAATAAACTGGCACTTCAATGCAGTATTTCTGCATTCTTCCTAGTTTCCGGCTTCACCGCCTGTGGTTGCGGGAAGTACTGAACGGGAGGTGTCCACGGATGTATCTCGGTCAACGTTCGTGGCAGTGCGCTTGATTTCAAGAATTCCGCCCCCATGTTTGAGTTATTATGAATATTCGCGTGACCCAGAGAGAGCCCCAACGCCTCAAAGCAGGCCTCTAGCCCGGACGCGAACCTTACTGGGCTTTGCGTCCGGGGCAGCCAGTTCTTCAACTCAACGCGAGACCGCCACAGACGGAGTGCCGAACGCACTTCGCTCACGGTCGCGCGCATTCGGCTGAGAGGCGACCGTGATGATCTTCAGAAATCTGTCGAAAGACGACGTGACTCTTGATCTTGCGACAAAGGGAAAGCACTCGGCGCTCTCCAAGATCGCTGTAAGAATCGCGCGGCGAACCGGTGTCGATGATCGGGTGGTTCTCCGGGGCATTTGGCGGCGGGAAAGACTCGGATCGACCGCCATTGGTCGCGGCATCGCCGTCCCGCACGCGTTGCTGCGCACGATTTCGTCGCCCGTAGCATCGTTTACGCGACTGGCTCCTCCGATCGATTTCAAGAGTCCCGACCTCGATCCCGTCGATCTAGTCTTTACTCTGCTTTGGCCGCGCTCTGAGGCCCGCACCTTCTTGCCCGCACTATCGCAACTATTTCGGCTGGTGCGGACGCCGCTGATCCGGGAGGGGCTCCGGCGGGCCCGGTCACCCGAGGAGGTAATGGCGATCCTGCAGAGCGAGGCATGGTCGATCAACGACATTCCGTCGCGCGCCGGTGCCTCATTGAGGTCGATCAAAAGCTGCGCTTCACCGATGCCTCTACGGATCTCCGCACGGGGATTGCCTGCGGCGATCGGATCGGCGTCATGACCGTTCTGCTCGCCGATGGCGTCAACCTGGATCTCAGGAAGATGGCCGACGCCTGCGACGCCCACACTTTCTGGGAGTTGCTGCGGATCGGCAAATGGCACGTCAGGGAGGAGACGACGGCACGCGCCCTTGCGATGATCGTCGAGGCGCAGTCGCAATTGCCGATGGCCGGCTTCTGGGGCGGCGGAACGACATCGTCCTCGGATGGCCAGCACTTTCCGGCAGGTTCGACCGGTGAAGCAGTATCGTCAATGCCCGGTAAGGCAACGAGCCGGGTCTTTCGGCGTACAGCCATCTCTCTGATCAATACGCTCCCTATTCGACCCAGATCATTCCCGCGACCGCTCACGAAGCGCCTTACATGGTCTGCTGCAGAACGATACTGGAAGGCAAATCCGCGAGCATTATGCTGATACAGACGGCTTCACGGATCATGTTCTTGCCATCTGCTCCGTTCTCGGCTTCCGGTTTGCGCCGAGAATCCGCGATCTGCCGGACGTTCCCGCTCTTGATCAGGTGCCTCACGCGCCTCAGCCGCTGATCGGCGGCCGCATCAACATTCGGCTGATCCGCGAAAATTGGCCCGATATCCTGCGGCTCGCCGCCAGCATGGCCGCCTGGACCGTCGTGCCAAGTCAGATTCTTCGGAAACTCGCCGCCTATCCGCGTCAAAACAGCCTGGCGCTGGCGCTCAGGGAAGTCGACCGCCTGGAGCGTTCGATCTTCATGCTCGACTGGCTGAGCGACATTGATTTGCAGCGTCGAGCGCAGATCGGGTTGAACAAGGGCGAGGCCCACCATGCCCTCAAGCGCGCGGTCAACTTCAACAGGCTCGGCGAAATCCGAGACCGGTCGTCCGAGGGACAGCAACACCGAATTGCCGGTCTCAACCTCCTCACCGCCATCATCATCAATTGGAACACATGGAAGCTCGGCGAAATCGTCGCCGAGCAAATCGCCAGCGGCGAACAGATCGACCTCGGGCTCCTGCCTCACGTGTCACCGCTCGGATGGGAGCATATAACGCTCACCGGAGAATATCGGTGGCCGCCCTTAGGGTAGCATCTCGCCCCTCCCGCAAACACCCCCACCTTCTGCAAGCAACCAGGGTACAAGCGCCTGGTCAGACACTAATCAACGCCGCTATCGCATCCTACCAAGGTATGGTCGCCGTTCCAGTTCAGCGGATTTGTGGGATTGCCTGAGGCGGAGCAGATCCTTGCGGGCGACGAGGCCGACGAGCTTTCCAGAGACGGGATCGGTAATCGGGATCCGCGCCGAGTCGGTCATAATCATGATGTCCGCGATGTGACCAACGGTGTCGTCCGGATGCCCGATCGGGATCGAGGCGTCCGATACCCTGTCTGCCAGCAGATCGGGGCCAATGTCAGGACCTCGCTGCCACCGAAGCGCGTCTGCACGCGAAACCATGCCGACAAGCGCCCCAGCAGCGTCAACCACCGGATAGGTCCGGTGAGCATCGTCCGCCACGGCAAAATATGCACATACCTCCGCCACCGACATGGTCGCCGGCAAGGTATCGACGGTGCTGACCATGATATCGCGAGCCCGTGCGAACTCGAAGGGGTCGACCCCGTATTCCCGGCTGATGTGCTGTCCCCTGCGGGCAATTTTCTCCGTCAGGATCGAACGCCGCAGCAGAAGGACTGTCACCCCGTAAGCGGCAATCGTGGTGGCCAGCAGGGGAATGAGCGTGCTGAGATCACCGGTAATCTCGATGGCGAAAAACGTTCCCGACAGCGGCGCGCGCATCGTGCCGCCCATCATCGCCGCCATGCCCAGAAGCGCCCAGAACCCCGGATCTCCGGGAAGCATCAAACCCGTCAGCCATCCGAGTGCACCTCCAAGGATCAGCAAAGGCGCCAGCACACCACCCGATGTGCCGGACGAAAGAGCGATCAGCCAGATAACGGCCTTGACCAAGAGAATGGCGATGACCGTCGAGGTTGGCAGGCTGTTTTTAAGCAAACCTTCAATGACATCGTAACCGACACCGAGAGCATGGGGTTCGATCAGGCCACCAAGGCCAACTGCAAGACCGCCCAGCGCCGGCCACCACATCCAGTGGATCGGGAGGCGCTCGAACAGATCCTCGATCTTGTAGAGTAGGGTCGTCAGCAAGCCGGATTGGAGACCGGCAACCATCCCCACCCCGGCACAAAGCAGGATCCCCCACCAGGGAAGGTCGGCCCGGAAGTGCGTCGGGAACAGCGGTCCAGCGCCGAACAATAGCGGGCGCCAGGAGATGGCAACACAAGCTGAGGCCGCGACGGGAATGAAGCTACGCGGCTTCCATTCAAATAGAAGAAGTTCGACCGCAAGCATGACGGCTGCGACAGGCGAGCCGAAAATTGTCGTCATGCCGGCCGCCGCCCCTGCCACCAATAAGGTCTTTCGCTCTGCTGCGCTCATGTGGAAGAACTGGGCAAACAGCGAACCGATGGCGCCACCGGTCATGATGATCGGCCCCTCCGCCCCGAAAGGTCCTCCCGTGCCGATCGAAGTGGCTGACGACAGCGGCTTCAATACGGCGACCTTTGCCGACATACGGCTGCCGCCGATAAGGATGGCCTCTATCGCTTCCGGTATACCGTGCCCGCGGATCTTCTCCGAGCCGAAGCGCGCCATCAGGCCGATGACGAGCCCCCCCACCACCGGGATCAACACCATCAAGGGTGAGAAGATTACGTCGGCTATCCGCGCCTCCTGCGTGCTCACCCGACCAAACCAGACGATGTTGGTGACGAGGGATATTAGATTGACGAGAAACCAGGCCGCGAAGGCGCCCCCGGTTCCGACGATGAGCGCCATTCCGATCAACAGGAGCACGCGCCTGTCGGTGGTGAAATCGCCGGCTTCACGGCGTGCAAGGCCTCCCATGAAATCGTGCTGATGCGGACGAGAAGGTTTTGACGACATCGGGAAACCTGTGGGGCGGCTGAAGGGAGGGCGCGATCGCCCGCAGCGCACATATATCGTAGTACGATATAAATCAAGTCGGGTTGGCAGCTTGTCCCGCGAGCGCTATGCACATAGCCCGTGAAACACTCCTGGTGCCAAAGTCTGTGACCAAGAAACAAGACGCACTCACCGATGCCGATTACGAGGCGCTTGCCAACTTGCGCTACATCCTGCGCCGCTTTACGGAATTTTCGACGTCGGCAGCGCAGCACGAGGGGCTGCCAAGTCAGCAGCATCAAGCGCTGCTAGCCATCAAAGGCCATCGCGGCGAAACCCTCATGACGGTCGGGGACTTGTCCGAGCGCCTCGTCGTTGCGCGGCACACCGCTTCCGAACTTGTCGAGCGGCTCGTGGGGGGAGGCTATGTTACGCGCGAGCCCGATTCGCACGACAAGCGACGTCAAACGCTCGCGCTTACTGGCAAGGCGGAAGACGTCCTTACGCGATTGAGCGCCATTCATCTGACCGAGATCCGTGAAATGGCTCCGCGCTTGATAGAGTTACTTGGCGATCTCCAGACAAAGGGCCCTTCTTCGGAGCCTTGACCACTCAGGCGCCTGCGGCCTGCTCATCCCAACCTACGTGCTAAGTTGAACCGTTTCCCCAAAGGAGCCGCTCCGCTTTATTTATATCGTATTACGATATATATTACACCGAGCGGGATCGACGTTGTGCCTTTCCAGTCGGTTGTTTTCCGCCAAATGAGGAGCAGTTCAGTATGTTCTCGAATAAAGACACGTCACCACGGAAACGCGACCCTGGCTCCGTTTCCGTATCATCGCGATACATTCCCTTCGACTTCTGTTCGCCGACGGCAAAAATGGATCTGCTTCGTGCGCAACTTGCCGCACGTGGTCATGCGACTGGCGGCATGAGCTTGAGACTGCTCATCCTGGAGTGGAGATACGACCTTTTTGTTCTCTCGTTCCACCTCGGCAATTGGATGACGGAGGTCGATCGACGCTTTAGCCGGTTGCGTAATTGACGTGCCAGGCTGGGCGTGGCTCGTGTGCCGGGAGCAGGTCGACATAAACACGTCACCATTGCGATCTTCGAACAGACACTGACTGGCCGAAAAGACCGCCGTCCCATCGATTCCCTTGACGCCGAGCTTGGACAAGGCGTCGCTGTCGGCTGCCTTTTTTGACCATCAGCGAGGGGATGGCCCAGATGGTCTTCGGTCCGCCTCAGTCGCCCGATGGCGTTGCGCAACATTTGCGACGGTGTTCTTGCTGATTCCTAGATCACGCGCCCAAGCGCCTTGGCGCTCCGGCTCTCACGAGCCCGATCGCCGGGTGACAGGCACTGCCGACGGTTTCGCGCTGCTCAGCGATAGATATCGAGCGTCCGGTTCCGGTGGCTCGGGTGGGTGCTGTAGACGAAGATGCGGTTAAGGTCGCGGTCGGTCAAAAGGCGCAGGAAGCGTGGTTCGATGAGGTTGGTCGCAAGCACGCGAGTCAGCAGGCAGCCGACCATCTGGATGTGCGCGCTCGGGATGTCGAGATAGAAGGTAGCTGTCTGCGTTTAACCGTGTTGATCGCGCCCCGTGATCTCGAGGGCTGTTGGCACGGCTGAGGCCCTCACAGCAAGAAGGCGTTTTCTCGCCCGCGAGGCTTCACAGCCTCGGTTCGCAACTCTTGACCTATATTCGTTCAACCGGACTCTCGAAGCCGATTACCGAACTTGGCCTTATTGACTTGAACTGACTTTACACACGCGCGACGGCCCGTTGAGCTTGTAGTTAATTTGCAGAATTTGGCCGACATGTCGTTCCTCCCCTATTCTCTCACGGCCACAAGCGACCCTCCACGCGTCCCTTGTTGCGCCCCTTCAAGATACCACCTCAAGCGGCATAGAGGCGAGGGTATATCGCGTTCCGCTCCCGCATCTTCTATCGCGCCCCAAGGGCCGCTTCGGGTCATGGCTCCTCCTTCAAATTCTCCAACGGAGAGGCAGAGAGGGTCGAGTGCGGACATGGACCGACCCGTTGCAACGTCCGCCGTTGGCGCAAGGCGCGAGTTCTGGCAAGTGAGCCGAACTTCAGCTTCCCATCCTGCCGCGCCGGATTGAGAACCGGAAATATCGACCATAGCCGACCTTCTGTGGATTTTCATCGGCCGCTTAAAGCGGCCGTACATCTTAGAGTTCTCCGCCCGGTTATTGAGGCCCTTATGCATCGGTGTTCGACACCTGGCATGATGTCGCGTCTTGCCGCGCCGTACGAGCGCAGCTTGTCGGTGATGATGCGCTTTGGCGTGCACCCTTGCTTCTTCAGCAGCCTTATCAGCAATCGCCTGGCAGCCTTGGTATCGCGTCGGGTCTGGACGATCTCATCGAGAACGTAGCCGTCCTGATCGACGGCACGCCACGGCCAGTGCTTTCGGCCGTCGATGGAAATCACCACTTCGTCCAGGTGCCAGATGTCTTTTGGCGAGGGTTTCCTGCGGCGCAGTTGCTTTGCGTAGGCCGGGCCGAACTTGCGGCCCCATCGCCGGATCGTTTCATAGGACACAGCGACCCCACGCTCCAACAGCATCTCCTCAACCAATCGCAGGCTGATGTCGTTTTGCATTTAACCGCAAGACTCCGACGACAATAATTTCAATAAGATAGCCTGGCACTTAATTTGAGACTTGGCAGTTAATTTGAGATTAGCCCTTTGATTTTAGCACGTAATGTGAGATTCAACCGCCGACGAAATAGACGGTGTTTCTGCATGAACGATCCATTGCCCGACGAGATTGACGAAGCGCTTTGGGATGAGGCGTGTCGACGAGCCGAGGCGATCCGAGGATTTCTGATGCGTCGATCTGGCAAGGTAGCGGCCGGGGATATGGCGCTGCTGGCTGCCGAACTCGAAGTCAGTCGGGCAACCGCATTCCGTCTTATCAAGCTATTTCGAAATGGGGGAACGGTAATCTCGCTGGTGGAGCGTAAACCCGGCCGGCCAGACGGCAGCAGAGTGCTCGACGACAAGCGAGAAGAAATCATTCGCACCACTATCAACCGGTATTACCTGAATAAGAACCGGCCCAGCGTTTCTCAACTGGTTCGGGACGTACAAACGGGCTGCGTCTCGGCCGGGCTCAAGCCGCCGCATCGGCGGACGATTGAAACTCGTCTCGAAGACATCGACCTGCAGAAGCGCGCCAAACGACGGGGCGAAACCGAAGTCGTGAAGCGAACGACTGCTGTTCCAGGAATGCTCGCTGCCTCGCGTCCACTCCAGATCGTCCAAGTCGATCACACCAAAGCAGATATCTTTGTCGTCGACGAGGAAACGCGTCTGCCAATCGGGAGGCCTTGGCTGACTCTTGCGATGGACGTTTGCAGCCGGATGGTGACCGGGTTTTACCTCGCAATGGAAGCCCCTTCCCGGCTCTCGACCAGCTTATGCTTGCTACACTCCGTCTTTGACAAGTCCCCTTGGTTGCGGGAGCGCGAGATCATCGAACCGTGGCCCGTCGCCGGACTGCCAGAGACATTGCATGTCGATAACGGCAGCGACTTCAGGAGTCGTGCCTTCAAGAGGGGGTGTGAGGATGCCGGCATCGCGATCGACTGGCGACCGCCGGGTGAACCGCGCTTCGGCGGCCATATCGAACGGTTGATCGGCACCCAGATGGGAAAACTCTACTTGCTGCCGGGCACGACTTTCAGCAATCCGCAGGAGCTTGGCGAATACGACTCGAAGCGGCATTCAGCTTTGACTTTGCGGGAACTTGAGCGATACATCGCCCTCGACATTGTCGGCACCTACCATCAGTCGATCCACAGGAGTCTAGGCCGCCCGCCAATCGCAGTCTGGCGCGAGCACGAAGGTGAAATACCACTCCGATTGCCGCAGGACCGCATGCGTTTTTGGCTGACATTTCTGCCCGAGCAGGAGCGCACGCTGCAGCCAACCGGGATCCATCTCTTTGGACTACGCTATTGGTCGGCAGCCCTAAGTGCTGACGTCGGGAGTACGGATCGCCGACTGCTCGTCAAATACGACCCAAGGGATATGTCTCGTATCTTCGTGCGGCGGCCTTCGGGCAACTTCGTGGAAGCTCGCTACGCCGATCTCACCTTGGCCTCGGTAACGCTGCACGAAGCATTGGCTGCAAGGCGTACGCTGCTGGCGAAAGGGCGACGAGAGATCAATACCCGCACCATCGTTAGTACAGCCATTGAACGGCGAAAACTGGTGGATGCGGCAGTGAAGGCGACAGCGTCCGCACGACGAGGCCGCCCTGCCAGCACAAAAACGAAGGTGGATGACAGCGGGTGGGGCTCGCTTCGGGGTATCGACTCCAGCAAACCTGTGGCTTTTGATGAGGACACGGAGTGAGCGGGAATGAACACAGGAACCTCCCACCTGACTGCAAACGCCGCGGCATTGCTCGGTGAAGCGGACAAGCAGCGCGTCCGCGCGATACGATCACGTCGCTGGCTCGTCTATCCGCGTGCCAAGCAGGTGCTCGATCGCCTCAACTTCTTGGTAGACCATCCACGCGGGACGCGAATGCCTTCCATCGCCATATACGGCGACAGCGGAATGGGCAAAACAATGATCATGAAGCGTTTCCGTGACCAGCATCCGCCAAGCTTCAATTCGCTCACCGGCAGGCTGAAGACGCCTGTTCTCGCGATGGAGATGACCAGTCGGCCCGGCGAAAGACGGTTCTATGCCGAACTTCTGACCCTCCTCGGCGCACCACAGCGGCCGCGCGCCGATATCGCACAGATGGAGCAAGCTGCGTTGCGCATCATGGAAGCGATCGGCGTGCAAGTCCTAGTGATCGACGAGGTGCACAACATCCTCGCTGGAACATATCGCGAGCAACGCATCGTGCTCAATACGCTGCGTTTTCTGAGCAACCGCCTTCAGATCTCGCTCGTTTGCTTCGGGGTCAATGACGCCCGTGAGGCCATTGGTGGCGATGTACAACTGGCGCGCCGCTTCGAACAGTTCACGCTGAGCCGCTGGGCTGCAAACGAGCAGTTCGAAATCTTGGTCGCCTTGATGCTGCGAAACACGCCATTGCGTTGCCCATCTGTGTTAACCGCAAAATCACTGCGACGGATACTGCAGATCACCGAGGGCATCACGGCCAACATCTTCCACATGATCAACTCCCTGGCTATCGAGGCAATCGAAAGCGGAAAAGAGCGCATTACCGATGAAGCCATTGAAAAGTGGGAACCGGAATTTGACGCCGAAGCAGCGTTCGCATGACGGGGATATACGCACGGCAATTGCCGGTAAGGTTTCCTCCCTGCACCGATGAACTTCTGTCGTCGTGGATCATTCGGCACGCCGCATTTTACGCCATCTCTCCCTTGGCCATGCTTCGGCATTGCCTTCCCGAGGTGCTGTCATTGCGCACCGCCGATTTACATCTCACCGAAGATCAGGTCGACCGCATAGCCTCTATGTTCTCGGTCGATCCGGCCACGGTCCGCCGCATGACTTTCACGAATGTTCCGCAATCGTCACGGCGGCTGATTGCCGGCGAGCCTCGGCAATCATGCAGCAGCTGCCTCCGAATTGTCGACGGGTCGCACATTATTCTTCGAAGCCAACTTCTCGGCTGGCGGATCACCTGCCCGCTTTGCGGAGGTCACCTTCAAACCAGTGGCGGGCGTGACCGCCCCTCTCCTTTCAGCGGCTACCACCATGCTGCGCTGATCGGAGAAGGGATGCTTAACGACGAGGCCGAGCATGGTATCCAAAACTGGTTATCGCCAAGTGAGATTGCCCGCCTCCTTCTCATGCGGCGCGTTCCAAAGTCGCTCCCCGATCGCTACGAACCGTCAAGCTACAGAGTGCTCGGCGTCATCATTCCTGATCTCGATGACGTCTTAAAGATGGAAACTGGGGAACTTCCGACCCCAGCAAGTCCGATTTTGCCGCTGCACTTGCGGCCAGCTCTTTTAGCGGGTGTGGCCATCGTCCAGCGAGCTGGGCCGGAGATGCTTTCCATGCTGCGTGGCCATATGATGGGTGAGAATAAAGCCCGCTTCGGCAGCGCTATAGAAGAGATTGTGGACTGCGGGCGCCAGTCGCGGAGGTCTTCGCAGTTGCACTTAATTTGAGATTCTCAGCCCACAGAATCTCAAATTAAATGCCAACCAAGAAAGAAACGGCCGCATTCTTACGTTCAAGTGCCAAACGACATCGTGATTGCCATGCAGGTCGATGTAATAGTCCGCCATTTGATAAATGGGCCCGAGCAGCGCGCCCATGCGCGCTGTCAAAGTGCCCCTGGGGTCGGTCTTCCAATAGACGCCGGAGGCCATGTTACGGCCGTCCTGCGGCGTAAAGTACACCCCCTGCTCGAACGCCGCGACGTTTGCGACAGGTATTGCAATGACCGATCCTTTCATCCTCGATGGATCGAGCGCCTGCATCAGGCGAATGATCGCGCCTGTCCCGGCGATCTCGTCTCCGTGCGTTGCGCCGGACAGCACCAGGACGGGACCGTCCTCGACACCATGGGCGACGATGCACGGAATGCTCAGTTCGGAGCCAGAGGCCGTTCGAATGGCCCCCAGCAACGTGCGGGAAATTTTGCCGGGCTCGGCGTGGATTTCCCCGATCTTCAGCGGTTTCATAGGCTCTCTCTTCTTCAGTTAGTGGCCGGAGCGAGAGCGTCCGCTGCCCTCACCTCGTTCTGCGCGGAACCAGGGTTCTGATCGTCCATCATGCACAACGCCACGATCCGCTGCTCGCTGAGCGCCGCGCCGCTGAGTTCGGCCGCCTTGCGGCCATGCCGCATGATGACGACACGATCACACAGATTGGCAAGGTCCGCGTACTCGGTGCTGAACATGACGATCGCCGCGCCAGCGTCGGCCGCTTCCTTGATCAGCCGAAAAATCGTTCGCCGCGACCCCACATCGACGCCGTGCGTCGGTTCATGCAGCAGCAGCACATCGGGCTTCATCTGAAACCACTTGGCCAGCAGCGCTTTCTGCTGGTTGCCGCCGCTGAGCGCGGAAAGCGGCAGTTCCGGATCCGACGGGCGAACCTCAAACCGTGCGAGAAGGTCTCGCACATGATTGCGCTCGGACTTCTCGCGCAACACCCCGTTCTGCACGAACCGATTGAGGATCGGCAGACTGACGTTTTCGCGAACCGAAGCGGCGGCGACACCCGAGGCGTTGCGACGGTCGGCGGGCAACAGGACCATGCCTGCGCTGATCGATTTGGCAGGCGAAAGCTCTCCTTGAGGGAAGACCTGACCGCGCACGGCAACGGAACCGGAGCTCGCCTTCCTTGCGCCATAGAGCAGATAGGGGATCTCCTCCTGCCCTGCGCCGATCAGTCCGGTGATGCCCACCACTTCGCCGCGGCGAGCGGTCAGGGACAGTTCCTGGACGCGCGCGCCTGAAAGCCCGGCAACGTCGAGGACGATCTCGCCGGCGTTCGTGTGCCTTTCCGGATAAAGGGCATCGAGTTCGAAGCCGAGAATGGCCGTGACCAGCTCCTGTTCCGTAGATGATCGCGTATCGGCTGCGTGCGCAATGATGCCGTCGCGAATGACCGACACCTGGTCGGTCACCGCAAAGACCTCATCGAGCCGGTGGGTCACCAACAGGACAGCATGACCCTGGCTCGCCACTTTCCGGATCGCGGCAAAGACCCGATCGACACCATCACGAGGAAGATGGGCAGTCGGCTCGTCGAGGATCAACACACCCGGCCGGTCCGAAGGCAGCCCCTGCAAACCTCGAAGGATGGCAAGCATGGCGCGATCGGCTTCCGGAAGCTCGGCTGCCGCCTGCTCCGGCGTTGCGTGAATACCGAACTCGTCCAGCGCCCGCGCCACGTCGTTACGAACGCGGCGCCAGTCGATGCGCCATCCGCGTCCGGTTTCGAAGCGTCCGATCATCAGGTTCTCGAGCACACTTGCCGAATTGATGATCGGAAGGTCTTGATGAACGGCCGCTATACCGGCCGTTGCCGCGAAGTTTGGATCGAGAGGCAGGTCGACCGGCTCGCCGCGCAGCAGCATCCGGCTCTGCTGGTCCGTGTCCGGCTGGTATACGCCGGACAGGATCTTGATGAGGGTGGATTTGCCCGAACCGTTCTGCCCGAGGAGCGCGTGGACCTCACCCCTCGACAGGGTCAGGCTTACGCCATCCAGCACTTTGCGTGGGCCAAATGATTTCGAGATGCTCCGTAGCGAAATCACCGTGCTCGCAAGTGCCATGTCCCGTGCCACGCTCATGACTTTACGCCCCAGAGCTTGCGATAATGGCTTTGGAAGTCGAAGCCGTACCAGGTGGCGGCCGGCTTGGTCAGATCCACCCCATCGATGTTTTCGGTGGTGAACAGCCGCTGCGGCTCGACGCCTTCGAGCGCTGGCTGCTCGGTCAGGAGCCGCGCGACCTGATCAACCGTCGCCCATCCCATCCGCTCGTTGGAGGCGCCGAGATTGGCAACTTCCTGGTCGGTTTTGAGAGCGATCGCCTGCATGTCCGGCAGGGACGCATTGGTCGATACGATCTTGATCCTGTCGCCCGCGCCGACCGCAAGGATTGCCGGCTTGATCGACGGCACCATGGAATCAACCGAAGGAACGACATAGCTGAGGTCAGGATTGACCATGATCAGGGTGCGCACGAGCGATGGCAGTGTCGTCTGCCACTGCGGTAGTGGCGAGTCCTTGTGCACGATCTGGCAACCGGGGCAAAGGCGGGCCAATTCCTTGGTGAATTCCTCGGCAAACACTTCGTCGGAGCGGAACGTGGAACAACTGATGAGCGCGACCTTGGCTTCCGGCTCCCCCTTTGCGGCGATATAGGCGGCGGTGATCTTGCCCGCATCCGTGACGGAAATGTTCACATTGGCGGATAATCCCGCGTCCGCCATGTCTTTCGGAAGCGGTCCAGCCGGAATGGCGGCAGTGCTGACAACGGGAATGCCGGCCTTCTTGGCGTCCGCGATCGAGGCCTGGACGGTGTAGGGATCGATGCCCTGCAGCACGATCGCGGACGCGTTCCGGCTGATGGCACGATCGATGGCTGCCGATGCCTGGGACGAATCCGGGCCGTCAGCCGTGACGACCTCCATTCCGAGTGCGCCCGACGCATCCTCCACACCCTTCAGAACCTCCTGGCTGAACTCAAAGCTCAGGCCCGCCGAGATGTAGAAGATCGACTTGCCGGACAACCTTTGCCCGACGTCGATGGACGTTGCCCCCGGGCCCTCCGACAGCGTCGCACTCGCCTTCTCGACGATCTGCTTTGCCTGTTCGCTTCCCGACATATCGTCAGCCATCGCCGGGACGGCCAAAGACAGCATTAGCAACGCGGACGATAGCGTGAAGAGCTCCTTCGCTTTCGAGCAAAGGCGCGTGTTCGCGGCTGCATGTTTCATGGTTTCCTCCTCCACTTGATGAATAGGCGTGATGCCGTCAGCTCTTCTTGAGACGATTGGCGGCCAGGCGCGACAAGGTGACGGCGACGACCAGGGCGCCTCCGTAAAAGACCTGTTCGATCCACCCGGAGAGCCCGAGGATCTGCAGGCCGACAATTCCGGTAATCAGGAAGTAGACGGCGATGAAGGCGCCCCAGGGATTGAACCGTCCGGGGGTAATCGCCGTCGCACCCAGGAACGCTGCAGCGAACGGCGGCAGCAGATACCCGTTGGCAGCATTGGGGTCGGCCGAGCCCAGGACGCCTGCAAGAATGATCGCAGCGACCGCCCCGATCAGGCTGGAGACGACGAGAGAGCCCGCGCGAAGGCGATCGACGGCGATGCCCGATAGACGCGCCACTTCGCGGTTGGCACCCGTGAACAGCATGTTTCGGCCAAGCGGCGTGAACCGCTGGATGTACCACCAGGCAATCGTCAGAAGCAGGCCGTAGTAGAAAGCCATCTGGATGCCAAAGACCTTGGTCCTGGCGAGATCGGTAAGCAGCGGAGAGATGCCGATGATGCTGAGCCCGCTGATGCCGTAGGAGACGCCCATTAGCAGCGTTCCCATGCCGAGCGTCACAACGAGCGAGTCGACGCCCACCCGCACGGCGATGAAGGCATTGATCAATCCGACGGCAAGCCCAAGCAAGATGATGACGGGTATGACCCAACCGATCGACCAGCCGAACTGAACGTTCAGCACCCCGATCAACATCAGGCAGCACGACATCAGCCCCGTCATGGAGAGGTCGAATTCGCCGACAATGAGCGGAACGATCATGCCCATCGTCATGACGACCAGGATGGCCTGCGATCCGAAAATATTGGCAAAATTCGCCTTGCTCAGAAAGATTTCCGGGCTCGCGACGGAAAACGCCAGAACCAGCAGAAGCCAGGCGATCAGGAGCCCGTAGCGGCTCGCGGCTTCACCGGCATCAAAGCGTGACGCAGGACCGTTGCCCGGCTTCTTGTTTTTCTCGCTTGTCAGGTTCAAGGCCACCTCACCCTGTATTGTCATGGAAATCTCCTCCCTTTCAGATGAAACCCGACTACTCCGCTGCCGATGCGAGCGCGCCGCCGGCAAGGTGCGGGGGACACACCGACCGATCGGCTTGAGCGTTTCGAAAGGTTTCTTGGACTCTTTGGCGCAGGTTCGCATCGGTCATGAAATCGATGGCCGTCATCGCGAGAGCCTTGGCGCCGTCAATTGCGGCTCGCATGCCGTCGTCGGAGGCTGACCAGACCGCGAAGTCGCGATGGTGGTGGGCCGTGCCTTTCGGGGCCATGGCAATCATCGGATGGATCGACGGCACGCGATGGCTGACGTTGCCCATGTCCGAGCTTGCAGCGCGTGTAATCGGTATATCCTCGAAGCGCTCGAAGGTCCGCCCGATACGCTCGGCATTGCGCTGGTAGACTTCGGCCAACGGCCAGTTGGTGCGCATGTCTGCGTAAGCGACATCGTTCCAGCAGATTTCCGGTTTGGTCCCGGTTGCCAAGGCTCCGGCCTCGAGGCACGCGTGGACCCTTGCCTGCAACGACAGCAAAGCCTCAAGCGTCGGGGCTCTGACCACGAACCGGCCTTCGGTGAGGTCGGGCACGACGTTGGTGGCCGCACCTCCGTTCGAGATAATGCCGTGAATGCGCTGCCCTGCCGGCAGATGCTGGCGCAAGGCGGCGATTGCCTGATAGGCGGAAACCAGTGCGTCCAGGGCGTTCAGGCCCGCCTCTGGCGACGACGCGGCATGCGCTGCCCGGCCGTGGTAGCGGACCGTAACGTCGTTGACAGCCAGCAACGGGTAGGCGGCGACATCTTCCGTCGAGGGGTGAACCATCATCGCGCAATCGATGCCGTCGAACGCGCCGCGGCGCGCCATGATCTCTTTTCCGCCGCCGTCTTCTTCGGCAGGTGTCCCGAGGTAACGAACGCGGCCCGGAAGGTCCTTCCCCAGGGAGCCAAGCGCCAGCGTCGCACCAAGCCCGGTGACTGCGATGATGTTGTGCCCGCACGCATGTCCCACCTCAGGGAGCGCATCGAATTCCGAGATCAGGCCGACAAAAGGACCTGTCGCGCCAAACTCGGCGGCAAAAGCGGTTTCGAGGCCAAAGGCCGATCTCTGTGGCGCGTAGCCGAACTCTTCGAGCACATCGCACAGGGCCGCCGATGCCTTGTACTCTTTGAAGGCGAGTTCCGGATCGGCATGGATACGCAGCGACAACGCCACCAAGGTTGGCGCCAGCGTGTCGATCGCCTCAAGCGCTCGATCTTTCAAAGCCTCAATCGCCGTCTTGTCAGCAGCCGTCATGTTGTCGTATCCCAGTATGCAATATGTGAGTTTTGTAATTATGTTATTTTGTCACATATTGCGAAATACAACATGTTTGCGAGGTTGGCAATGGTGCAGTTGAAGCGCTCGTTTCGGAGTTACATGAACATTCGTCTGGAAAAAGTGGCCCGCACCGCCAAGGAGGCAGCCGACAGGGTCTATCGTCGTGACCTGAACATTGACATCCAGCACCTGCGCATCCTGACCATCGTCGTCGAGACGCCCGGCCAGGCGGTCAATTGGGTCGTTCAGGAATCCAATCTCGATAGGACCCTGGTCTCGCGCATCATCACCGCCCTTGCGAAGCGCGGACTGATCGAGCGCGTTCTATCCAAGGAAGATGCCCGGCAATTCCTTCTCCAGCCCACGCCGGCCGGGGAAAAACTCGCCGAGCAAGCCGATGTCATCGGGGACGAAATGAACGAAGACATGCTGAAGGTCCTAACGGAACAAGAGCTGGAAGTGCTCGACAGATGCCTGACGAAGCTGACCCAGTGGAAGCCAGCGGTTAAGGCATAGACCTCGCGAGAAACCACAGGCCGGTTCTTTCGGACTGGCTGAATGTTAGATTCGGACGCCTTGAAGGGAATCGAACCGGGCAAACAGTTGAGCTTCGGAAAAAAGATTGCCAGAGTGAGAAGCCTTAACGTGTAGCTAGTGCTCGTCCATAAACGTTAAACTGCTGAAATTATTGTATTAATCGCGATATCTCCGCGGGCAAAGCCCGGCGGCTTCAGGTATACTTTAGATCAAGCTACTGATTCTAAAGATAAACCCGTAACCGCCGGAGCCGACAATGCGCCAAGAACGCACCGTCCAGGCGAGCATATTCGATCTTTTCGCCGAACACGAGATCGGTTGTGAACTGAAGGTGATGTCGCAATGGCTGGATGAGCATCGCGATCTGCTCGGGCTGGTGACGCGGGACCTGCGCCGGCATGGCCTCAAGGAGACCGGCCGCGAGGGGCTGCCGGCCGAGGCTGTGCTGCGCTGCGCGCTGCTCAAGCAGCATCGCCAGTTGAGTTATCAGGAATTGGCCTTCCATCTCGAAGACTCCGCCTCGTTTCGGGCCTTTGCCCGGTTGCCGTGGGGGTGGAACCCGAAGAAGTCGGTCTTGCACAAGACAATCAGCGCGATCCGGGCGCAAACCTTTGAAGAGATCAACCGGGTGCTGCTGGCGAGCGCTCGGCAGGAGAAACTGGAAAGCGGCAAGGTCGTGCGTGTGGACAGCACCGTCACCGCCGCACCGATCCATGAGCCGAGCGACAGCAGCCTGTTATGGGACGCTGTCCGGGTGATGGTGCGACTGTTGCAGCAGGCTGATGCACTGGGTCGCGCCATCCCATGGCACGACCATCGTCGCGCGGCGAAGAAGCGGGCTCGAGCGATCGAATATACCCGCGGTCGCCCGAAACGGGTGAAGCACTACCGCGAACTGCTCAAGATCACGCGCACCACCTTGAGCTATCTGCAGCAGGCGAGTGGACAGTTGCTCCTCACGGCGGGCCCGGCGGTCGAACTCTGGCAGGCGCAAGTCTGCCGCTACAAGCCGCTGGTCGAGCGGATCATTGCCCAGACCGAGCGGCGGGTCCTGGCCGGCGAGGCGGTGCCGGCTGGCGAGAAGCTGGCGAGCCTGTTCGAGCCGCATGTCGACATCATCGTCAAGGGCAGCCGCGACGTCGACTACGGCCACAAACTCAATCTGACCACCGGCACAAGCGGACTGATCCTCGACCTTGTCATCGAAGCGGGCAACCCGGCCGACAGCGAGCGCTTGCTGCCGATGCTGGAACGCCACATCGCTTTTTACGGCGAGCCGCCGCGTCAGGCGGCGGCCGACGGCGGCTATGCCAGCCGCGAAAATCTCAGGCAGGCCAAAGCCTGCGGCATACGCGACATGGCCTTCCACAAGAAGCGCGGTCTCAAGATCGAAGACATGGTCAGGAGTCGCTGGGTCTATCGCAAGCTCAGAAACTTCCGCGCCGGCATCGAGGCCGGCATCTCTTGCCTGAAACGCGCTTATGGCTTGGGACGCTGCACCTGGCGCGGCCTCGACCACTTTAAGGCTTATGTCTGGTCCTCGGTGGTCGCTTACAATCTCTCCCTCTTCGCTCGCCTCCGGCCCACCTGACTCCCCTTATCTGGCAGTGTTCAGAGCAACCCCGGCGAGCGTCGGCCGATACCCCATGACCCATTGCCGCCAGATCGCTCTTCGGGTGATAAACCGGCATGGCATTGTGCCGTCACGCGTCCAAGAAACACGCGTCAGCCGGCAACAAACCTTTGAAAATCCCACAAAAACAGGCGTTTATGGACGGGCACTAGCTAGGTATCGGTGCTGCATGGCCGGAGCTGTTCCATGAGAGCTTTTCGGTAGATCTAAACAAAGAAGGCCTCACGAACCATCATGGTTGGCTTACAAAACACGCTGCCCTGATCAACCGCTCGAAGGAAGAATTCATAGCTCATAACAAGAGAAAATATGGGCTCCCGCTTCCGATCTGGGTTGCGTGCGAAGTATGGGATTTCGGCACAATGTCGACGTTATTCGCTGGCATGAAGGAAGAAGATCAGGACGCGATTATCAAGCGTCATCGTGAACTGGTCCTTAGGCGACACGCAAATCTGGTCCGCCAAGGGTGTTTAGTTACTCTCCATACCGGCTGCCGTCGTGGACTTTTGTAGAAGCCCGCTACGGCGCTTTTCTCGTAGCCTGTAGCTGTCGCCACGGATTGTGATGACGTGGCTGTGATGCAGCAACCGATCAAGGATAGCAGTTGCCACGACGGGGTCGCCGAACACTGTTCCCCATTCTCCGACACTGCGGTTGGAGGTGACGAGCATTGCACCGCGCTCGTAGCGCCTCGATACGAGCTGGAAAAATAAGTGGGCTGCATTGGGCTCGAGTGGAAGATAGCCAAGCTCGTCGATGATGAGCAGCTTGGGCTTGGCGAGAAACCCAAGTCGTTCTTCCAGGCGTCCTTCGCCATGTGCTCTCACGAGCGTTGCGACCAATGCCTGCGCCGTTGTGAACAACACCGTGTAGTTTTGACGGATGACCTCTCTTCCAAGCGCAATCGCGGGCGACCATGCCGCTCGTCTTTCACAAAAAAGTAGAACTTAAACGAGTTTCTTACCGAACCCAAAAAGTGGGAGACATACGAGCACCGACGTAACCGATGCCCCGAAGACCAGCAGCACGAGAGGTCCAATCGGGATCATCCAAAAGCTGCTGCCACGAACGCATTCTAACGGTTAACTGCCAAACAACACCACCGGCCAAAGGTGCCGGGCGAAGCTACGCACCTGCTCAACGACATCGCCGGCCGCGCGGTTGGTTTTCCCGCTCGCATCTCCTCGGGCGGCTTGAACCTCGGTAATGGCCTTGGCCAGGTCTTCGAAGAGTGCCGTCAACAGTTGATCACGATCACCGATCAACCACGGCCTGAACTCGACAGCTGCGACTTTGGCCCGGTCCATCTCGCGTAACCTCGCCAATGTCAGCGCGAGCAAGCTCGACTGCCCGGACCCCCATTTTCCTTCAAGGCCGAATACGAAGCCTTGGTTGCGGCTTGCGAGGTCAGGGATGCGGCGATGCGGTCGGCGAGCGCCGCAAATCCGAACAGGTCTTCATTTGTGAGATTGAATCGGCAGATCGCCGTTAGAAGTTTGTTCGCTCATGACGCCACAATGGACGGTTGATCGAACAAAGGCGAGGTAGTCCACCGGAGAGCAGCTCGATTTCCGCCCCTCATCAACACACACCTTCGATCATGAGCGCCCTGGCATGCTCCAAAACCGTGAGAGCCGGATTCGAGCCGGAATGTTTGGTTAGGCTCAACCGATCGAGGGGCAGCTTGCGCAAGCGGAAGTCCCCAACCGCTCCAGACAATCGCTGGCAAGCGGAAATTGGCTATCAGCGCATTCATTCGCAGTCGCCCGACCGGCCCTTCTCCGCATAGGGCGGTCGACTGCGGGTGACGGACATTCATCCCTATCCGAGCTAACTGTTCATTCTTGCGAAAGTTGCCGTATATCCACAGCGTATAGGCGAGAAGATCAAATAGCGCTCTGGACAAAGGGGGAACGTTTGCTAGCGTCTAACGGTGAACACGCGCGCACTGGTCGGCGATTCTTCTGCCAGCGGAGATCTCCACGAACAACAGAGCCGGCCCCTCATCAAGCCATTCACTTACGGTGGAGGGCTTGGCCTGAATCTCGCGCCAATCGGCTTTTCCGCAAAACGCTTCGAGGCTGGACGAACGCCCTATCGGGATGAGGACCAATACCTACAGATGCGTGAGGCCCATCAGGCCACGCACGCTCTACGGTTCGATCGGCGTGACGAGGCGATCTACGATATTCCAATGACGAGTGACGCCACCTTCATCGGCGAACGCGCCGTCCTCGACACAGACGAGCACCTCGGCTTGCTTGGCAAGGCCGTCAGTCACGCGCTCTTTACATGGTTGGCTCCTCGAAGAACGATATTGCGCCGCAGCCGGCCACTGCAATGCTGGGGAAACCGCAAGGCAGCGCTTCTTTCTGCAGCTATTCTCGACAACCAGATGGAGCCGACCCCGGGGCTCGACGTCCTTGTTCGCAACAGCTTTGATGTGCGCACGCTCGATGCTCCCGGCCATTTGAACATGTCGTTTCTGGCGCTGGTTCTCGATGTTAGCACGTCAAACGAAATGAACATCTCGGTGAAGGACTTGTTGTCGGGCGGTTTCGACCCCATCGGCTTTTACGTATGCCATCGGGACGAGCCAGCGGACGACAATGTTTTGTCCCGCCTGGAAACACTGGGGCGGGTCGTAGGTATCGACGGCTTCAAGCTTCAACTGGCGGATTTTTCCGGCGATGAATTCGTTGAAGCGCATGACGTAACCCTCGAACCACGCCAGGAAAACATCGAGGCGCTTGTCCGTCACTATTATCGCAACGGGGCCGACCGCATTCTTTCCGGGCTCCGGAAACGGAGGCTTCCCTATGGAAGCGCCAACGGGAAACTTGCCGAGATTCGCAAGGTTTTAGGCGGCGTCGCGGGCCGACTGGAAGCGGTCGAGATCGCCGGAATGAAACTGACAGTCGACCGATTGTTGGAGCAGGGCGACAAGCTCTTTCCGCAGAGTGTCGAAACTCAGCGGCCTGGCTTTTTGTTCGGCGCGCAAGGCCGGGACTCCGGGGCTTATCCCGATCCAGGGATCAAGCGGCATGGTCCGTACAAGTATATGCAGCACGAGCGCAACGAGCCCCTAATCGCGATCATCTGCGAGTCCCGATACCGCGGACGCATCGATCAGCTGGCGCAGGCTCTACGCGACGGCATAGGTGAAGATGCATGGCGTGACGCAATGCGTCGCCGCAACAAACCAGTCGACAACCCTTTCCAGGGCGGGCTTATCGGAAAGCTTCGCCTGTCTCGGGTCCAGTTCGAATTCGAAGAAGTCACCGACGACACCCCGGAAGCGTATCGTAATGCAATCGACCGGCTTCTGTCGCGCCTTCCCGAAACACCTGATCTTGCGCTGGTCCAGGTGCGGGCAAATTTCAGGACGCTCCGGAACGACCGAAATCCATACTTCGCCGCTAAGGCGGCATTCATGACGGTCGGCGTTCCCGTGCAGAGCATCCAGGCCGAAACCGCCGATATGCAGGTCTCCAATCTCGCCTACATGGCAAACAATCTGGCACTTGCATCCTATGCGAAGCTGGGGGGAACCCCCTTTGTCATTTCGACAAGGATGCCGGCCACCCACGAGCTCGTTGTCGGCCTGGGATACACCGAAATCAGCGAGGGCCGTTTTGGTCCAAAATCCCGCTTCGTCGGTATAACCACGGTTTTCCAAGGCGATGGACGCTATTTGGTATGGGGACAGACGCGCGAAGTCGAGTTCGAGAACTACGCGACTGCTCTCCTTGCCAGCCTGAAGACGACGATCGATGCGGTTCGCAAGGAGAACAACTGGCAGCCGAGAGACAGGGTGAGGCTCGTCTTCCACGTCTACAAGCCGCTCAAACATGTAGAGATGGATGCGATCCGCACCCTCGTACAGGATCTGCTTAAAGGCGACCATGAAGTCGAGTTCGCATTCCTCGATGTTTCGCGGTATCACGAGTTCGCCGTATTCGACCCAGCGCAACAGGGAACGACGTATTATTCAGATGGCAAACAGCTTCTGAAGGGCATCGGAGTTCCGCCTCGCGGGCTCTGCCTGCAGCTCGACGATCGCAATGTACTCCTTCAGATGATCGGCACGAAAGAGGTCAAGACCGATGAGCAGGGCTTGCCGCGTCCGCTGAAACTCACGCTCCATCACGAGTCCGATTTCCGCGACATGACCTATCTCGCAAGGCAAGTTTACAGCTTCTCCTATATGTCCTGGCGAAGCTATTTCCCAGCGATCGAGCCTGTGTCGATAAGCTATTCTCGGCTCATCGCCGGCGCACTAGGCAATCTTCGGTCACTGCCAAGCTGGAACAGCAGCGTTCTGACCGCAGGGTCTTTGAGGAATAGGATGTGGTTCCTGTAACGGCGGCGACGATTCTCGAGGATAGACTATCCGCGCTGACCGCGGCGGTGGCGGATTCGTGGGGCCTCGCCTCCGATACATCGATCGGTTTTGCTCTTGCCGTCCTTGCCGGTTTTGCAGGACTCATTCCGGTTCCCGAAATGCTCCGTGGCGACCTCGCCTACGGTGGAATCCCGGCCGTCGCGCGGACAGGCTTTCAAGCGTCGAGTCCGGGAAGTTTTGATCCGCTCCTTTTTCTACAGGCCGTCGACCGCATCCGAGGTCGCCCGAAAAATGGGCGCGATCAGCTGGGCGATGATGACATAGCGCTTCTGGGCATCGCCAACGGCCTGTCGAAGTGCGAGGGCGTCAATGGCGCCCTTGACGAGCGGAAGCGTTGGTTGCTCGCTATCATCGCCGAGGCCGGCCATGCTCCTACTTGGACACAGCGAGCTCGCCAGCTCGCAGGCGACCTTCTGGACGGTGCCGGGCGACTTCGGGCCGATCCAGCAACGGACGCCAACGCGCGCGCACTAGACCTGGCATTGCGAAACTCCTGGCCGCAAGCTTACAGCCGGACCTCTCTCATTGGCCCGAACGAAAGGCGGGAAATTTTAGCCGCCCTGCTTTCGTCGGAACTGCCGCCTGATGGAGAACTTGAAAGAAGTGCTGTCTGGCTTGTCGCTTTCCGTCTCCTTGTACAGAAGATGGCGACAGACCTTGTTCCGGATTACAACACGCTCGTAGAGGCCCTCAAAGCTACACAATCGGCGCTCCGCCGATGGGTGTGGGATGAGAAACCCAACCGCCAGGACATCGGTCCGGCTCGATGGCTGATTGACGACGAGTCCCATGTGCAGTCATTCCTGTGGGCAATCCTTGAGCCGCGGTTTGGCGATCAATTATACGACGAACAGTATCTTCCAGGTTTTGGGCAGAAGCAGCCAAGGTTTGATTTTGGCCTCGCAAACCTCAAGACAATCGTCGAGGTGAAAATCGCGCGGACGCACAGAGACTTTCCCAAGATCGAGGAGGAAGTTGCCGGCGATCTCGGACTGTATTTTTCCGAACCCGAGCGCTACGACCGCATGGTCGTATACGTCTACGACGACAGCGATCGCCCGCATCCAGAGCAATATGACACGTTGCGATCTGCGCTTACGAAGCGCGATCGGCGCATCGTCAATGTCATTATTGTCCAGCGACCTGGAAAAATACCGAGCCGTAATGCGCGGCAGCCATGGATCAAATCCGTGACAGCCAAAGGCAAGGGGAAGCCGAGACCGTAGGCACGCAATTTCTCCACTCGGTAGCTGTATGCTTGCCGCCATTCGCCTTTATCCGCCGCTGGCGAATCTTTGCCCGGGCGTTTCGACAGTCCATGCAAGACCGCGAAGCATTGAAGCGCATTCCACCGCACTTGGTGCACTGCTTCAGAGGATTGCCCATGCCCGAAACCTGCGCCTCCCCGTCATCTCGCGCAAGCCGAGCTCGCCAACAATCCGCCGCGCCGCCTGCGGCGTAACCTCGAGCGTCTTCGTGACCATCCCAGCCGAGACCAGCGGCTTTGCCATGACGAGCTCAATCAGCTGAGGCAGCTTTGACGAGGTTCGCCGGCCGGCCAATTTCCGCTCCATCATCTGCCGCGCCAGCGCCAGCCGGTCATGCTCCTTCAGCCCGAGCTCGGCGGCCGCGATCAGACCGTGGGCGATCGCCAGCAGCCTTGTCTCGCGATCGCGATGCCGGCGGCGATGGATGGGGATGGATTTCAGGCCGAGATTGAAGGCGGTGAGATGCGCCGCGGTGGTGATCCCGGCCTGGCGTAGAACCGACGCCGCCAGCAGCCGCCCGAGCCAGGGCGCGTGTTGCAGAACGGCGAGTTCGTTCCAGGCATCCAGAGCGACGATGGCTTGCAGCACCGGCGGCAGCTCAGCGATCATTGCGAGCACGCCGCGCCATTCCTCGAGGCGCTCGTCCTCGTCCCAATCGAGATCGTAGACCAGTGGATCCCTTTCGGCCCGAGCCGGGCCTGGCATTTTGGCCTGTTTGATAGCAGCCTCAGATCGCGCCAACACCGCATCGATCTCAGCAAGGTCGACATCGAACGAACTGGAATTTTGATCGGATATGTCCTTCCCCTCCCCTCCTTCCACAGCAGCAGGATCCGCCGTGGCGCCAACATTTCTTTCGGCACTGTCGGCTTGAAGTGACGCCGCAGGCCACGACTGCCGGAGGGTGCGCAAACCGTCGGGATCGAGAGCCCAGCCCGGCGGCTGCCCGGCGATGCGCCGGCGGCTGCGCAGTACGTCGCGCGCGATGGTGAGTTCGTGCGTCGGGGTACGGATGTCATGGCCGGCGTCGTGCAGCACCAGGTCCTCGAGGTGGACAAGTTCGCCATCAATCCACAGCGAGGCACAGGCGTCGGCAAAGTGGGCGCGTTCGAGAAAGCCTTCGCCGACCGCTGAGCGGGCGATGCGCTCATCGAGACGGGCGAGCGCGACGCCAGCGTCGGAGATTGGCCGCAGCAGGCTCTGGATGGGCAATCGGGCGAGATCGTAAGGCATTGAAATCATGGTAAATGATTTCTTAGGCGAACTCTATCTCAAAATTAGAGTTCCTCACTTGGTATGATCGCCGGAAAGCGCGCATCACTATCGATAGGTATCAAGTATCGATAGTGAGCCATCTCGTGGTGATTTTCTTGCCATCTAGGGCCGGAATCGCTATGTTCGATGGGATTTCGATCGAGGAAAACCAATGTCCGAACCGCAACTGTCCGTCCGCAGCACCAAGGCCAGGGATCTGGCGCACGCGCTGGCGCGCCGCACGGGTCAGCCGATCAACCGGCTCGTCGAGCAGGCGCTCGAGCACTACGATCTGGAACTGCGCCAGCAGTCTGCCCGGGCGCCGATCGATGTCCTGTCTGATTTGATGGCCGAAGGCCGGCGTGCGGTCCCGGCCGGCACGACGTCAGCGCATGACGATTTCTATGACGAACACGGTTTGCCGCGATGATCGCGGTCGATACGTCGGTCATCCTGGCAATGGCGCTGGCAGAACCGGAGGCCGAACGGTTCACGGCGGTGGTAGGGCAGCAGGCCGTTGCGATCGGTTGGCCGACCCTGCTTGAGGCGCGAATGGTACTGGCCGGCAAGGGGTTCCCCAACGCTTCGGAAATTGTCGATCAGCTCGTCCAACTGCCGAACGTCACGGCGATCGCTTTCGATGAAGCGCATTACCGCGAAGCGGAACGCGCGTTCGACCGCTTTGGCAAAGGCCGCCATCCGGCCATGCTCAACATGGGCGACTGTTTTTCCTATGCTGTTGCGAGGATCGCCAAGGCGCCGCTGTTGTTCAAAGGCAATGATTTTGGCCAGACGGACCTGAAGAGCCATCCGGCCTCGGCCGTCCCGGAGCGCCTGAAATGACCAGTGAACCGATCCGCCTGCCCGCCGCTACTGCCGTTGAAGCCGTGCTGGCTGCGCTCGACCCTCAAGCGGCGGACGCGGAACTCGTCCCTGCCCTGTCGCATGCCTTTCCCGGCTTTGCCTTCACGGCGGCGACGCTCGACGACGCCTACTGGCGCGACACCCGCACCGTTCTCGGCCCCGATGGCTCGCGGCTTGGTGATCATCGCGATTGGGTCGAACGCGAGCTCGCCGACCTCGGCGGTGACCTCACCGCGTTCTGGGCGCGGCATCGCACGAGCGCGTTCCGGTTCACCGAATGGCGCGGCACAAGCGTCTTTGCCGTCGCGCCCACCGGGCCCGGTCCGGCCGACTTCATCCAGATCTCGCTCGGCCGCGAGGTCGAATATCTGGCCGGGCCGGTCGTCGATCCCGATTTCCGTCCCTATAGCGCCGATGCCCTGTTTGAGCCCTCCTGGGTGCGGCGAGAGCCTGGCACGGATGCACCGGCGCTCTCAGGACCGGTCTATCGGCTGCGCGGCCGCGCCGGCGGCGGCATCGTCCACATGCGCAGCCTCCTGGCGCGGCGGGCGCGCCTCGAGCGCGAGCAGCGGGAAGCGCGTCGACCCGAGCTCGAAAGGCGCGTCATCCGCGAGGGCAGCCCCGAGGGCAACCGGGACATCGCCTTTCTTGACGCCAATCCGGGCTGGTTCGATTTCGTGCCGCGCGAAAACCGATTTCTTGCCGACTGGGATCGCTCGAGCGCAGCCGCGACCCACATTTTTCGCTACTGGGCCTTCGACATCCACGACTTCGACCAGCGTGGCCTGCGCGAGATCGGTTTCATCCCCCGGCCACTGCAATATCCGACCGAACGGTTGCGGCTCGACGAAGGCGTCTCGGTCCATCGATTGATGGAGCGGATCGAAGCGATCGACGCCGACGTCAGCCTGCCCTTCGCCTGGTTTTTTCTGATGACGCATGGCCATTGGGTCGATCCTGATGTCGGCCATGCGATCGCAACGGGGCTGCGGAGCGAGCGGGTGCGCCTGCCCGATCGCGACGCCGCTGTCCTGCTCGCCTGGGCGGACCAACCGTATCTGTTTTGAGGCGGTCGTCATGAATGTTCGTCGTTCCATGCCTGGGTCCGCGGCCGCTAACGCCCACCGCGCCGAAGAACTTGACGCGCTCGACGCCATCCTGCCGTTGGATCGGCGCGATCAGCTCGCCGCGCTTTTGACCGACGACGACGTCGCGACGCTCAAGCATCTGGCAAGCGAAGGCATGGGCGAGAACACGCTTCGGGCGCTCGCCTCCGACCTTGGCTATCTCGAGGCCTGGTGCCAGCTGGCGACCGGTGCCCCTCTCCCCTGGCCGGCGCCGGAATCGCTGCTGTTGAAATTCGTCGCCCATCACCTCTGGGACCCTGCCAAGCGCGCCGAGGATCCCGCCCACGGCATGCCGGCGGATGTCGAGGCCGGATTGCGCGCCGAGCGCCTGCTGAAGGTGCAAGGCCCACATGCGCCGGGAACGGTGCGGCGGCGGCTGACCAGCTGGTCGATCCTCACCCGCTGGCGCGGCCTGACCGCCGCTTTTGCCGCGCCGTCGCTGAAATCCGCGCTGCGTCTCGCCGTTCGCGCCAGCGCCCGACCACGACAGCGCAAGAGCAAAAAGGCGGTCACAGCCGACGTTCTGGCGCAATTGCTGCTGGCCTGCGCCGGCGAAAGCCTGGTGAACTTGCGCGATCGCGCCCTGCTGTTGATCGCTTTCGCCTCCGGCGGGCGCCGACGGTCCGAACTGGCAGCACTGCGCCTCGAGGACCTCACCGACGAGGAACCGGTGCATGCCGATCCCAACGACAAGAACTCCCCTCCCCTCCCCTGCCTGTCAATCCGCCTCGGCCGGACCAAGACGACAACCGTTGACGATGACGAACATGTGCTGCTGATCGGTCGGCCGGTAACCGTGTTGAAACGCTGGCTCGGTGAAGCCAATATCCAGGATGGCCCGGTGTTCCGACGCATCGATCAGTGGGGCAATGTCGATCGACGGGCGCTGACACCGCAATCGATCAACCTGATTCTGAAGCGCCGCTGCCAGCAGGCCGGGCTCGATTCGGCACTGTTTTCGGCGCATGGTTTGAGGTCCGGCTATCTGACCGAAGCCGCCAATCGTGACATTCCGCTGTCCGAGGCGATGCAGCAGTCGCTGCACAAATCGGTGGCCCAGGCGGCGAGCTATTACAACAACGCGGAACGAAAGAATGGACGCGCGGCCCGGCTGATCGTCTAAGCGTGACTAGGCGCCGAACAATGCATCGGCTCGCTTCTCGAACGACTGCCATTCTTCCGGCTCTGCTTCCGCCTCCGATCTGTCGCGTTGGTCGGCAGCCGACGCTGCCTTCCACCAGGCTTCAGCGCGCTGCATCAACGACGCCATCTCTGCCTTCAAACGATGCGAACGTTGCAAGTCAGCGGCATGCTCGACGTTCTGGCGAGGATCGTAGAACACCCCGATCGCCTCGCCGGCTGCCTGTCGTGCCGCCTCCAAATGTTCTTTCAAACTCTCCAGCTCAGCTTTCGTTGTGAAATATTGTCGCATCACCGCGATAAGTTCGCGGTCACTGGCGCTAATTTCCACGATCCCTCCTCCCGGAATTTCCTCGGGCCCTGATCTGTAAGATCGGCATAGCTTAGCAGTCGCTTCGCGATGGTACTATCCGGCTTTCCTACCCGCACCAGAGTTCGCCCGCATCTGCGCCATCAGCATTGGCCCGAGCGAAAACTCCCCTCGCCGCGCCTTCGCCGTCAGATCCCGAAGATAGCCGCCGGCGGAATTGATGTGCCCTGCCCTTTCGAGGATGCAGGCGATCGTCGCCGCCGCGTTCTCAGGCCCCATCACTTCGCAGGCATCCTGATAGGCACTCGGGCTCACGCCGAGCATGGATCGAACAACGACGGCGGCCGCCATCAGATCGCGCCAGCTCGAAATAGCCCCGCCTGGCCCGTACATCATGATCTCTGGGCAGGCCTGCAGCACCATACCCAACGGGAACGCCTTTATCGGTTCGTGCTTGGGCGCCGGTTTTTTCTCAGGTTTCGCCGCCTGCTCCTTTTCGGAGCTAGGTTCAAGTTCATGGATGGATTCGGTATTTGAATTCTGTATGTGACGCTCATCCGGAGCATCATTGGAGCTCATATTTTCAGAATTCATCTGCATTTCCAGCAGATTGAGGATTTCAGTCTGCAACATCTCCATTTCGTCGAGGATCGTGATGAGGTCACCAATCGTCGGCGTGCGGGGAATCCGGCCAACGAGCTCGATATACATCGCCTCGATCGCCCCCCAATCGCCGGAAGCACCCTCCTCCATGGCCGCGGAGATGAGCTTGCGCACGTCGCGCCGGCAGACAGTGAGCTTCTCTTTAGTGCGCCTGTATTGCGCGCGATCTGCGGCCACCTGCTGGGCCAATTGCGCGAGTTCCTCGGCTCGTGCGAGCAAGGGCGACAGGTCGAAGCCGTATGCCTCCTCGATCTCGCCAGTGCGGTCCTTGCGCGCGTATCGTTTTCCGTTGGCACTGTCCTTGCGTATGATCAGACCGGCATCAACAAGCGAGGCCAGCTGCCGGCGCAGCGTGGCGCCGGCGATGCCGTGCGCGCGCACTGAAAGCTGCGCGTTCGAGGGGAATACGATCATCGCCCGATCCTGCGACAGTTCTGGGTCCGGATAGAACGTTAGTAATGCATCGAGGACGGCCAGGCCCCGGTCCTGGATGCCAAGAAGTGCCCTCGCCTCCGAGGCGTCGCGAAACACTTTCCACTTGTCGGCTGTCTTGCCTGACTTGATTTCGGCCGTAGTGAACTGCCTTTTGACCAAGGCAAGCGTCATCGGCCGCCGCCCAAAGGGCGTCGTCACATTTCCAACCTGCATTTTTCTTCACCTCTCAGAAGGCAAAAGAAATCTGCTCGCCAAAACGGCGCCAAGACTCTTGACGGGGATTCGTGGAAATGCGATTCTCGATCTTGCTAGAAATACGAGGAAGGCTTCCACGACGGCGACGTTTGGGGGCCTTTTTCTTTTGCGGATCTACGCTCCTATTATTCGTTGTCAGCTGACAATCTTATTAATTGGCTGAATTCTCAGCCTTTTCTTGCTCGAACATCGCCACGAATTCGTCGATCCGAGACGACAGGAACTCTGCAAATTCCGCTGATGTCACCGTGATCTTCGAACCGCGGGTGGTGCGTTCGATCGATGCTAGGGGCAGGCCCTTTTTTGTTCGAACCACTTCAGGGTCCTTCGATTTCTTTTCGGCTACTGTCGAGGCCTTCCATAAACGATCGAACCGCTTGTTGGTCTCGGCAGCCAAAAAGTCGGTCGCCTGCATTTCCTTCTCGATTCTCTTGATGACGGCGTTGTCCTTCAGCCTGTCCGCAAAGGCTAGCCAGCGCGGCCGCCCGACCTTCGGCGCCGGACCTATTGCCAAGATGATTTCGGATGAGACACCATCGCCGACTTGCAGCAAACGCGATAGCTCCGGTTTGTCGACTGACAAGGCTTTGGCAATTGTATCCCGGTCGAACCCATGTTCACCTAAACGTCGGGCGAAAAGCGCCCGCTCAATGAAGCTGAGGTCAACTCGTGGACCGTTTTCCTGTCCCTGAGCGAGAATGACTTGCTCATCGGTCAAATTGCGAACAATCGCCTTGACGGGCCTGCCGAGGTCGGCGGCTGCACGTAGACGTCTATGGCCATAAGCTGCTTGATAATGGCCAGAGTTAGTTGGGTGAGCCCTGACGAGGATAGGCACCTGTTGACCGCTGGCTGCGATCGAGGCCTTCAATTCGTCAAAGTGGGGATCCGAGTCTAGGGGTATCCGATCCCGAATGAACGAGACCTCTACAAGAGCAGGATCGAGCTCAATGACCTTGTCGCCAGCCGCGATTGCTTCGCGCAACTCCTTCGCGGCGGCCGCCTCTTCATTGAGACGGCCGAGCGACAGGTTCATTGCGCGTACTGCCCCGGCGGGCTTATGTGAAACCGGCGCCTGCGGAGTTTCCGACTTAGCGTGCTCGGCCGAGTTCACCAAGCTCTTGAGGATGTCTCTGCCTTTCATGCCCTACCCCATGAAGTTTGAATAAGGGCCTCCACCTCGGAGTTTACGCTATCCATCGCTTCGACGGCCCTGTCGTAGGTTTGCCGGTGCATCGTTTCGCGGCCTGCTTCGTAAATCGTCTGCTTGGAAAGGCCAGCGTCGGAGACGGCAGTCGACTTTACCATCATCGAGGTGAGCACACGCTCGGCGAACAGGCTCCGGAGGAACGCAACGATCTGCGCTTGAGGCCCATCGTTGGGTTCGTACCTGGTCACCAAGTATCGCATCCAATCATAGTCGAGATTGCCGCCGGCCTCCTTGACGACGCTGAGCAGATCTGAAGTCATGGAGAGGAACTGGTTCATCGATGCAACATCGAGCATTTGCGGATGAACCGTAATCAGCACCGATGTCGCCGCACAGAGAGCCGATAGTGTCAAGAAGCCGAGTGTCGGCGGGCAGTCGATAACAACCACATCATACCGATCCTCTAGTTCCATGAGCGCGTTGCCGACACGCATGAAGAACATGTCCGTGTCGGTAGAGTCTCGCGACGCGAGCGCTCTCGGTGTGTCATGCTCAAATTCGTGAAGCTCCAGGTTACCCGGAATCAGATCCAATCCAGGAAAGTAGGTTTGCCGAACCACTTCTCCTACCGGGCGCCGTTCAGTGTCGTATCGGATGGCGCCGTAGAGCGTCTCGTTATCGTGCACATCGAACTCAGGCTGAAAACCGAGCATGGCGGACATGGAGGCCTGAGGATCGAGGTCGACCGCCAAGACGCGATATCCGCGCAATGCAAGGTATTGGGCGAGATGAGTGGCCGTCGTCGTCTTTCCCGAGCCGCCCTTGAAATTGGTCACTGCGACCACCTGCAGGTGGTCGCCCTCGCGGCGGCCGGGTAAATATGACGGTTTCGTCCGTCCGAGAAGCTGCCGGATGGTGTTTACTTCTTCTAGCGAGAACGTCCTTCTGCCTGCCGCAGACTTCTCGGATGTGACGGCTTCTTCTTGCGAGGCAATGTGCCGGACGTAGCTGTCAGTGACGCCGAGAAGCTTTGCCGCCTCCGTGCTACTGAACCGCCTCAGTGTTTTCTTGGCGTTTGGCGAAAAGAGCTTCTCGAATAAGATTTGCAACTGGCCACTGAGGGAGGCCGAGTCGTGCGCGATGGTTTCGTCAATCGAAACACGGTCGCGTTTCTGTCGGTTATCAATAATCGCAGCTTTTGTCGCCATTCACGCAAATTCCAGTAATTCATTGAATTTCCCGCAAATGATCTTGAATCACGCGCTCGCGTCAAGGAGTTTTTGGTTAACTGAAATTAACGGTTGTGGCTGGTCAAAATAAGATAGTAATTTTCGAGACTTAGAAGAATTGTCAGCTGACAATTGGGGGCGAGAGGCTTGACCTCAAAGTGACCCAACTTTCGCTTCGCCCTGAGAATCGTTTGATCGTCGCGACTCACTAGTAGGATGAAGACCGCTAGGCGGCCCTCTCCTGAGTCTGGAGCCCGTGCAGATAGTCGGCTGCTGCCTGAGCCTTGGCGGCGGCCGACACGATCGCACGCTTGTCGTTCTTCAGTACCTTGAGTAATCAGCAGCAGCTCATAATGTGAAGGATGGCCGAAGACGGCCATATGGACCAGATCGTCCAAGCTGTTTTTGCTGGCTTAATTCCACCGTTCCGCTTGATGGAATTTGTCGAAAGGCAGCATTAGCGTTAAATCTGAGCGGCAATGGCGAAAACAAAGACGACCGAATTTGATCTCGTTCTCCGACGGCAGGTTGCGGCGCTTCCTTTCCGTATTTCAGAATCGGGTGCCGTCGAAATTCTGGTTCTTACCTCGCGTGATACGGGGCGCTTTATCATACCGAAGGGCTGGGAGAAGAAAGGTCACAAGAAACCTGACGCCGCCGCGATAGAAGCCTATGAGGAGGCGGGCGTCATTGGGGAAGTGCAACGAAGGCCGGTCGGTACCTATACCTATTGGAAACGCGGCGCGACCGTGTTCGAACGACTCGAAGTGCTTGTATATCCGCTGCTGGTGACGAAGCAACGCACAGATTGGCCCGAGAAAGGTCAGAGGAGACTTGCTTGGCTCTCCCGTGACGATGCAGCGCTCCTCGTAGATGAGCCAGAACTTGCGTCCCTCATTCGGAGCTTCACGGGCAATTCTCGCTGATGGCGACTTCGCGTTCGGCTCCGACGTGTCGACGGCGTCACTTATGCGGGTGATGCTCCTTACCTGACGCGGTGCGGTTCGGCGGCGCCATGGCCGTAGCCGTTGGGCTGAGGGCCGGCACCAGCGAGTGGCGGTATCGGCTGCGGCGGCTCCTCGGGCTCCGGTTCGATCCCGCGGCGGCGCAGGTCGTCGCCGGACAGAAGCGGCCATCCCCGGCGGAGAACATATTCGAGCCAAGCCCCGCACGCCTGTGACGTAAACACCGCGGTAAGGACCAGGGTCGTGAAGAACGGGGCGTTGATGATGCCGGCGTCGAAGGCCACCGAGGCCATGACGATGCCGGGGCCGCCGCGGGCGTTCTGGGTGACGGCGAGATTGACGATGTCGAGGCGGCTCATGCCGGCCAGCTTGGCGCCGAGGCCTACGGAAAGGAATACCACGATGGATGTGCCGACCATGAAGCCGCCGAGCATCAGCGGGTCTAGCGTCTTGGAGAGATCGAGACGATAGCCAACAATGGCGAAGTACAGCGGCACAAGAAAATATCCGGCCACATCACTGATGGACTGCATCGGGAGTCGGAACCGGGCCTGCTCGGTACCTCTCATGCCGCCCATGACGCCGAATCCGGCCAGCAAGGCGGCGAAGGCCAGAGTCACATCCAGAGCCGCCGCCAGGGAGACGTAGGCGAGAAACACGGCGAGCATCCAGGCGACGGGGGAGTGCTTGGCCACGATGTTCCAGTTTGCTCGTGAGAGCTTGCGGAGCACCGTCGGCATGACGGTGAGGGCGACGATAACGTAAACGGCGTTGACAGCCACATGTTCGCCGACGGTGGTGGTTAGCACGTCGCCGGTGGAGCTGAGCGTGGCGGCGGCGATGGCGGTGGCCACGGAGAGGACCCCCCACAACGCAATATCCTCGAGGACGGCGGCTCCCAGTTGGAGGCTGGCGAAGCGGGTGTGGAGGATACCGAGGTCGTAGAAGATCTTGGTGATGACGGGGATCGATGTCACCGCCGCGGCAGCGGCGAAGACGAGCACGACCGCGTCTTCGCTACCTGCGGTCCCCGTAAAGTACTCAAGCGGCAGCAGCGGCGCCAGGAAGAGCGCGATGAAAAACGGCAGCGGCGTGCCGATGCCAAGGACCCAGGCCGTGGCCTTGCGGTTCTCTGCGCCCAACAGGTGCTTGGCCGCGCAGCCTGAGACGAACATCAGCATGAGCAACCCAAGGTGGTACATGAATCCCAGCACGACCGCCTTCGGGTCCGCCTTGTCGGCGCCGAAGAGGTCGGCGACGAAGTCGGGCGCGATTGTCCCGAGGAGTGTAGGGCCGAGAAGGATGCCGGCGAGGATCTCGCCAACAACCTTCGGCTGACGCAAGCGACTGCACAGCTGCCCGAAGAGATTCGCTCCCAACATGAGCAGCAGAATGGCGAGGAGGACTTGGCCCAGCTGTGGATTCGTCATTGCCGCTCTCCTAATGCCCAACGCCCCCGAGGGGCCACATGATGCCCGATGTGTGAACGAGCACGATACTCCAGGCCTAAGCAGGACCGCATTGGAGGAAAAAGGCGTAGTTCTCAATGGAAAGACAGTCTTTAGGAGAATCCATCTATCTCTGGCTAATGCGGAGGGGCTAGCCCGGATCGTCGACGACGAAGGCGGCGCGCACGGGAGGTTCATGCCCGGGCTCCGCAAAGGCCAAACCGCGAGAGCGATTTGCTGCGCATTATCTTTGGCATGAGACCCTCGGCTGTTTGTCAAATACAGTTGAGGGAAATGCCATGTCACATGAACACCGCGCCTTGGTCGAGCGATTTAGAGAGACCTTGACGCTACAACGATACAATCCAGTAGTGGTTCACAATTATTGCCGGAACGCCGATTACTTCCTTTCCTATCTGGCCGAACGGAAGATTGCTCTCGAATCGGTGACGCCGACGATCGTGTCGGATTATCTGCGCCTTGCGGTCCGGCAGTTTCGTAAGCGTCATGGCCGCGCTCCTGCTCGCGATTGGATATCCATCCCCCGATCTGGGATACACGGGTTTCTGAAGTTCGTGCTGAAACGCTGGCCGCCCGAACCTGTGGCCGCCGAAGCCGGCGGCATTCTTTGTCGAGAGGTGTGCGACCAATACCAGACATGGTTGCGGGAGGGACGTGGGCTGGCGGCCGCCTCGATTTACGCTTTAATGTGGGAGGCTCGGCATTTTTGTGCCTGGTACGTCGGGCACTCCGGCATGGCCAGCTTCATGAAGCTGAACGTCCGCGACGTCGATGCCTACATGGACATGCGGGCGCCCGGGCTGACGCGCAGGTCTTTGAAAGATGTCGCCGAGCGACTTCGATCGCTGCTGAAGCATCTGCACAGGACGGGTCACCTCACAACCGATCTCACCCCGCACGTGATCGCCCCGCTGCTCTATGCCTATGAGGGCATCCCGTCCGCCCTGAGTTCGGATCAGATCGCATCTGTGCTGGAATCCGCCCGGAAAGACAGATCACCGATCGGCTTGCGGGACTATGCCATCCTCCAACTCCTGGCAACTTACGGGTTGCGCTCGGGCGAAATAGGTCGTTTGCGGTTGGACGACATCGACTGGCGTGCCGACATCTTGAACATCCGCCTCTCCAAGTCGGGGGCGCGTTCTCAGCTGCCGTTGCTGGATCCAGTTGGGGAGGCGTTGATCGACTACCTTCGGCACGGCCGCCCGGAAACCGATGTGCGGGAAATCTTCGTCCGCACACGGGCGCCATATGTTCCCATGGTTCGCATTTACAGTGAGGTCCGCCGGCGAATGGAAGCGGCAGGTATCCTGCTGACCGGCAAACGCGGCCCGCATATCTTCCGCCATGCACGTGCGGTGAGCCTGCTGCGGGCAGCCGTCCCGCGTAAGGTGATCGGGGACGTGCTGGGTCATCGTTCAGCCGAGTCGACGATCCCCTACCTGAAACTGGCGACGGAGGACCTACGGGCGATTGCCCTGGAGATACCGGGACAGGAGGTGCGCCAATGAGCACCTGGCCCGACACGGACGGCAAGACCATTGCTCGCTATCTCAGCCGGCTCCGGCTGCGCGGTCCGATTAGCCCAATTTATTATCGCCAAACCCTGCACAGCTTCCAGGAGGTCGCTGTTCGGCGGCAATGCCGACCGTCGCAGATCACGCGGGAAGCTCTGGAAATGTGGTTGAACGAGCGGGCGCATATCTGGGCTCGGTCAACGTTGCTCCATCGCGCCCGGATCGTCACTCGCTTCCTCGACTTCCTGCAGCGGGAAAGATTGATCGTCAGCAATCCAGTAGCTGATCTGCGCGCCGAGTATAACGCAAGAAGCGACAAGGCGATCCTGCAGGCCCTGCTCGCTTCCGATCCCGATAAGGCGCTTGAATCGCTACGGCAGTTCCCGCCGTTCGGCAGTGTCCTCGGAGACCTAATGCGCAACCACATCGCGCTGATGCAGGCAAGAGGCTATCGCTACCAGACACAGGCCCGTTGGTTCTGGCGCTTCGATCGCTTCTTGCAGGCACATCCGGAACTGGCGCAGGAGCCGGTATCGGTGATGCTGCAGCATTGGGCGGCGGCGCGGCCGACCGTCAACCATGCCGCCGAGTGCGAACGGCTCGCTCAAGCCCTGAGCAAAGCACAGCATCATCTCGATCCCGACACCAAACCGAGGCGCCCGGATCCGCGGCCGGCACAGCAGGTCGCGCGGCAATGGCGTCGGCCTTACATCTACAGCCCGGAAGAGGTTCGTCGTCTCCTCGATATTGCGCGGACCTATCCATCCCCGCGCGCACCGCTGCGCCCGATTAGCCTCTATACCATGCTGGTCCTGGCTTATTGCGCTGGATTGCGGTTGGGTGAACTTGCGCGCCTGAATCTTGCGGATATCGATCTGCTGGCCGGCACGATCACCATCCGGGAGACGAAGTTCTTCAAATCCAGAATACTGCCATTGGCCGACAGCGCATTATCGGCGCTGCGGGAATATCTGCAAGCCAGATGCAAGGCGAAGGCGCCGCAAAGCCCCGATTCCGGCCTGTTCTGGCACGATCAGGGCGACGCGCGCTACACGTCTCACGCCATCGCGGGCCACCTTGTCGACATCCTGCGGCGGGCCGGAATCAAGCCGCCGACGGGCAAGACCGGCCCTCGCATCCACGACCTGCGGCATTCGTTCGTGGTGAACCGGATTCTCGAATGGTACCGCGCCGGCATCAATCCGCAGGACAAGCTACCGTTGCTTGCGACATATCTGGGGCACCGCGATATCCACTCGACGCTGGTCTACATCACCGTCACCCGGGAGCTCCTGCAGCAAGCAAACGAACGCTTCCGGACGTTCGGAGCGCACTGCCTGCATGCATCGGAAGGGGTGGAGCCATGAAGCCGGCCGACCCGTTCCCGAGGCTCCTGCATGCCTTCTTCTATGAATGGATGGTCCAGCAGCGGAACGCCTCTGTGCACACTGTTCGGTCCTACCGCGACACATGGCGCCTGTTCCTCAGGTTCGTGGCTCAACGTCGGCGCCGACCGGTCGCTCAGCTTACATTGGGCGACCTGACGGCTTCCGAGGTCAGCGCCTTTTTACACCATACCGAACAGGAACGCGGAGACACGATCGGCACGCGCAACGTCCGCCTGTCGGCATTGCGCAGCTTCTTCGGCTTTGTTGCCGGCCGCGAGCCGACTGCGATCGCGCAGTGCACCGAAATCCTGCACGTTCCGATGAAGAAAGCGCCGATCCGTGCGCCATGCTATCTGGAACCGGAGGAGGTGAAGGCCATTCTGGCGCAGCCCGATCGCTCGACGATCGAGGGCCAACGCGACCACGCACTCTTCTCCTTCCTCTACAACACCGGCGCGCGCATCCAGGAAGCGCTCGATGTCTGCCCGCAGGCGATCCGGTTCGACTCGCCAGCCTGTGTGCGTCTTTATGGCAAGGGACGGAAAGAACGGGTCAGTCCTCTTTGGCCGGAGACGATATCATTGCTGAGATCGTTGCTTCAGCGGCAGCCAAGACCCGCCGACCAGCCGATCTTCGTCAATCGGTACGGTGGCCCGCTCGGCGCATCGGGCGTCCGCTTCAAACTGGCGGAATATGTCGAGGCGGCAGCCAAAGATGTGCCAAGCCTGGCCTCGAAGCACGTAACGCCTCACAGCTTCCGTCATGCAACAGCGGTGCATTTGGTGGCGGCCGGCGTTGACGTCACGGTGATCCGAAGCTGGCTTGGCCACGTCAGCCTCGACACCACAAACCACTACGCTCAGGCAAATCTGGAAACTAAGCGTCTGGCGCTGGAACGCCTCGGAGGTCCATCACGTCCGGCCAAACCTCCATCGTGGAAACAAGACCACAGCGTGCTTGCCTGGCTCGATAGCCTTTAGCCATCCTGGAAATAATGTGGAGGAGATCGCCAACCATCGCCGCGTAACAGCTGAGACAAGGAGCTCCTCCACATTATGAGCTGCTGTTGATTACTCGAGTAATGGCGAGCTCGCCATTACTTCGGCCAGCTCTCCAGATAGCTCGCTGTATTGCCCCGAGGGTCGTGTGCGACACGAAGATCAGCGCAGAGGAATGAAGCGGAAAGCTCTGCATTTTATCTGAACAGTCAAGCTGTCTCAGCGCGATCTTGCAGCAGCATTTGCCCTGAAAATCCGCATGTTTCCGATTGGTCTCGGCGCATGAGACAAATTCGTGCGGCGCAAGGCACCCTGGCGCTGCTCGCCCGGCGCAGCAGGACAGCTTGGCGACGTCCTTGCGAACGTCAACGCCACGAGCTCCAGGGGCGTCGACCGTGAGGCCCTGCCGGATCGCGAACGTCGCGGTCTGGATGCGTCGGCGCCCTCCGGCGCGAGAATGCGCGCGCTATGCGGCGCCCCGGGGGTCGTGCTGGCGGGCGCCGGGTACTGCGCGGGCATCCTGTCGGCGGTCTCCTGCGCCTTGCTCTGGCGGTGAAGACGGCTCGCCCGAGCGCAGCACCTCAAGTAACCAGCAGCAGATCAAAGCTCATAATGTGAAGGCGGACCGTTGCCGGCAATGGAATTGCCTAGGGGGAGTATTCGCACTAAATTTTGAACGGTTATGGCAAAGATTAAGAGGACCGATTCGATAATTGATCCTGTTGTTCGACAGCAGGTTGCAGCGCTTCCTTTTCGTATTTCAGAAGCCGGTAGAGTCGAAATTCTGATTCTGACCTCTCGGGATACGGGGCGCTTTATCATTCCGAAGGGCTGGAAGAAGAAAGGCCACAGGAAACCCGACGCTGCGGCGCTAGAAGCCTACGAGGAGGCAGGCGTCATTGGTAAAGTGCAGCGAAAGCCACTCGGAAGCTATGACTACTGGAAACGTGGTGACAGCGAATTCGAACGACTTCGAGTGCTTGTCTATCCACTCTTGGTGACGAAGCAACGCAGAGACTGGCCCGAGAAAGGTCAGCGAAGAATAGCGTGGCTCTCCGTCGGGGATGCAGCGCTTCTCGTGGACGAACCGCAACTTGCATCCCTCATTCAGAGCTTCGCGGGCACTTCCCGCTCATGACAGCTTGGACCTCCCGACCACCTTGCCTGGTGGCCGGGCCGGCGGGCGTCACTACCCAACTCGGTGGGGTTGGACAGAACCGTTGCCGTTGGCGTAAGCATCGACGAGTTGCGGCAACTGCTGCGGCAATTCCTCCGGCTCCGGTTCGATGCCCCGGCGGCGCAAGTCGGCGCCGGACAGAAGCGGCCATCCGCGGCGGAGGACGTATTCGAGCCAAGCCCCGCAGGCCTGTGAGGTAAACACCGCGGTGAGGACGAGGGTCGTGAAGAACGGGGCGTTGATGATGCCGGCATCGAAAGCCACGGTGGCCATCACGATGCCGGGACCGCCCCGTGCGTTTTGGGCGACGGCGAGGTTGACGATGTCGAGACGGTTCATGCCCGCCAGCTTGGCCCCGAGGCCGACGGAAAGGAACACGACGATGGATGTGCCGACCATGAAGCCGCCGAGCATCAGCAGGTCCAAGGTCTTGGAGAGATCGAGACGATAGCCGACGATGGCGAAATACAGCGGCACGAAGAAGTAGCCGGCGATATCGCTGATGGACTGCATCGGCAGGCGGAAGCGGGCCTGCTCGGTGCCTCTCATGCCTCCCATGACGCCGAACCCGGCCAGCAAGGCAGCGAAGGCCAGTGTCACATCGAGAGCCGCAGCCAGAGAGACGTAGCCGAGGAACACGGCGAGCATCCAAGCAATGGGGGAATGCTGGGCCACCACGTTCCAACTCGCCCGCGAAAGCTGACGCAACACGGTCGGCATGACAGTAAGGGCGATGATCACGTAAACGGCGTTGACAGCCACGTGTTCGCCGATGGTGGCCGTCAACTCGCCGCCGGTGGAAGCGAGGCTGGCAGCGGCGATGGCGGTTGCCACCGAGAGGACACCCCACAAGACGATGTCCTCAAGGACGGCAGAGCCCAACAGGAGGCTCGCGAAGCGGGTGTGGAGAATGCCCAGATCGTAGAAGATCTTGGTGATGACCGGGATCGACGTCACCGCCGCTGCCGCGGCGAAGACGAGCACAACTGCCTCTTTGCTCCCGGCGACCCCCGTGAAATATTCGAGGGGCAGGAGGGGCGCGACGAAGAGTGCGATAAAGAACGGCAGCGGTGTCCCGATGCCCAGGATCCAAGCCGTGGCCCTACGGTTCTCCGCGCCCAACAGATGCTTGGCCGCGCAACCGGAGACGAACATCAACATGAGCAGCCCGAAGTTGTTCATGAACGCCAGCACCAGTGCCTTCGGATCCGTTTTGTCGGCGCCGAAGAGGTCCGCCGCAAAATCCGGCGCAATTTTCCCGAAGAGCGTGGGTCCGAGGAGAATGCCGGCAAGGATCTCGCCGACAACCTTGGGCTGACGCAAGCGGCTGAACAACTGCCCCAGGAGGTTGGCCCCCAACATGAGCAGCAGGATAGCGAGGAGGACTTGCCCGAGTTCCGGATTCTTCATCGCGACTCTCCCTTTCCGACGCCCAACAGGGATCACGCCGTCTGTTCTGAACCGATAGACTATCGCACGGCGGAGAGGGGCAGCATTGGATGAATAAGTCGTAGGTCTCGACAGAGAGACAGCCTTTTGGCGTAAGCGCGTACCGCCGATTGACGACTTTATCGGCCAGTCTCTGTGTGCTGGCCTGGCTCGGTCCCGTCCCTCGACAGCGTTTCACTCTCCTCGGTCTTCGCCGCAGCTATGGTCTGCATCCTGCTCAGAATGTGCTCGGAAATGCCGCGGGCGATCTCCCGTTCGACCATGATGATCAGGCTGGCGCCACACTTCTTGAGGTATTCCACCTCCGCATCCGAGTGGGCGCGGGCGATGATCTCCAAGGCGGGGTTTGCGGCATGTGCCTGTTCGATGAGGTTGCCACTCTCGAACGGATTCGGAATAGCGCTGATCAACCATCGGGCTGCGGCAACATTGGCCGCCTCAAGCAGCCCCGGCTGGGCGGCGTTGCCGGCGATCACCTCGATCTTCCGCGCGCGCAATTGATCGACCGTCACCTGCCGTTCCTCGATCACGAGATAGGGCACCCCGGTTCGTTCCAATGTCTCGGCCACCAGACCTCCAACCCGTCCATGGCCAACCAGCACGGCGTGCCCCGTAAGTTTGGTGACCGGCGGTTCGGCGTGGTCGGCTGCATCCGTTCGTTGTGCGGTTCCGGCAGGCTCTGTCGCCTCGAGCCGAGGCGCGAGCCGCTCGCGGACGACGAACAGCAGCGGATTCGCAAGGATGGAGAGGATCGCACCGGCAAGGATAAGGTCACGGCCGGCTTCGGGCAGAAGTTCTAGGTCGACTCCAAGGCCCGCCAGAATGAAGGAAAACTCGCCGATTTGTGAGAGGCTGACACCCAGCGTGAAGGCCAGTTGACCGGAATGGCGGAAGGCGAGCGCCACGCCTGCTACTGCCGCGGCGTTGCCGATAATGATGATGAGCAGAACCGCGCCAACGAGCAGCGGCTCTCGCCAAAGGATCATGGGATCGAACAACATTCCGACGGAGACAAAGAACAAGACAGCGAATGCGTCGCGGAGTGGCATCGTTTCCTGGGCAGCCCTTTGGCTCAACTGCGATTCCGCCAGTATCATTCCTGCAAAGAACGCCCCAAGTGCGAAGGAGACATCGAAAAGGGTGGCGGCGCCGAAGGCGACGCCAAGCGCGTTTGCCAGAACCGCTAACCGGAAAAGCTCGCGCGATCCGGTATGGGCAGCATAGTGAAGCACCCACGGAACCACGCGTCGGCCGACAATTAACATGACGGCGAAAAAGGCCGCGAACTTGCCGAGAGTGAGCGTGAGGGCACCTGCAATGGTATGCGGCTGGAGAAAGGCGAACGCGTCATTGTCGTTCGTGATTGTTGCGTTGCTCTCCCCTCCGACGACAGCAGCAAACGCCGGTAACAGAATAAGAGTCAGGATCACCGCAAGATCCTGCACGATGAGCCATCCGACGGCGATGCGGCCTTGTGCCGTCGCGAGCAGGCGCTTGTCTTGCAAGGTTCGAAGGACAACTACGGTGCTCGCGACGGATAGCGCGAGCCCGAAAACGACTCCCGTTTCCACAGACCAGCCGATGATCTGAGCCAACACGAGCCCGAGCACGGTGACGACGGCCATCTGGCCGACTGCGCCGACAAAGGCAATCGTTTTTACCGGCAGGAGGTCGTCGAGCGAAAACTGCAGGCCGATGCCGAACAGCAGCAGAATCACGCCGAGTTCCGCGAGCAGGCGTGCCAACGCCTGGTCTGCGACAAAGCCCGGCGTGAAAGGACCAATCAGCACCCCGGCAACGAGATAGCCAACCAGCGGCGACAAGCGAAGCCTGTTCGCCAGCGTGCCGAGCACGAAGGCGAGCCCAATTGCGGCAACAATGGTGGCGATCAGCGGTGTCTGAGGCATTGGTCGTGCAGTTGTTTGAGGGTAAGCAGCATCCTTTTGTGCTTGGACGAACTCTGCCAATAATGATTGATCACAGCGCGTTCGGACAGGCCCGGAAAAGTGCGCATGGCGATGTGCAGGGTGCTGAAAGACGCGGTCGCGCAATGCGCCGGGGCACACGACAGGAATGTCCGCTGATCGCGTTCGGCTTTCCGGTAGAGCAGGCGCGTTCGCTGGCGGCGCGCGTCGAGATCCGAACTGCTCCTGCCTCGAAGCGCGCGATCTGACGCGGCAGGATCTATCTGAAACGTCTTGAAAGGGGCGCCTATGCGACGCCCCGGACCTCGTCCTGCTGAGCCTGTTGTGCATGCATCCAGTCGGCAATCTGCTGCGCCTTGCTCGCGGCGGTGAAGATGGCGCGCGAGTCGGAACGCAGCACCTCGAGCCAGGAGGCGATGTAGCGGGCATGGTCGGGGCGCGGCTCAACGCTGAGGCCCAAGTCGGCGCAGATCATCGCGCTCAACAGCTCGACCGTGCACTCCTCCATGGCATAGGCGGCCGAGCCGAAGCGTCCGGAAAGATCGCGGTCGAGGCGATGCTTGGCGCCGGAAGCGTGGCCGCATTCATGGAGCAGCACGGCGTAGTAGGCGATCGCATCGCGGAAGCAGGCGAACTCCGGCATCTGCACATGATCGGTAGACGGACGGTAGTAGGCCTGTGCTCCGCCATGGCGGATGTCGATGCCGAGCGCCGTGCAGAAGCGTTCGGCCCGCTCGATCCGCTCGGCCTCGGGCAGCGCCGGCATCTCGGGCGGCGTATAACCGTCGACCTGGGCGCAATTGAAGACGGTGTAGCCGCGGGCGAACAGACGCCGGGCGGGCTCGTCACGATCCTCGTCGCCGTGTTGAGAGTTGGCCGCGTCACGATCGGCAGTCTTCCAGAACACGACCAGATGGCCGCGTTCACCCTTGCGAACCTGAGCGCCGAGCGCCTGCCATTGGCGGTAGGTGCCCCAGATGCCAGCGGGATAGCCGGCCGCGTGCGCGGCAGCCCAGAGCGTGAGGATGTTGACGCCGCGATAGGCCTTGCACGAGGCGATGTTGACGGGCGTGGTGATGGCCGATCCGTCGTGGTGCCAGGGCATCCGATAGTCGCCGGCGCCGGTCTCGATGGCGGCGATGATCTGGCTGGTGACGCGCTCGTAGATATCGGTCGGGGTCTGGGTGGTGCGATCTGTGGTCATGGGTGCCTCCTTCAGCTCGCCCTCTCCGTCGAGGGCGAGGCGGCAGGGGCAGACGCGGGAGGCCGGCCCGTCACACCCTGTTCTCGGTGCTGGTGCGGAACAGGGTTGATGGGCTGGCAGCGTCTGCCACACCCGAGCCCTGCCTCGACGGGCGAGCTGAAGGAGATGCCGACCATGATCGGCGCCCGGAACGGCCCGGATGATGCGCCGCCCTCAGCCGGGGTCGTCTCGCGGCGACCGCTTCAGGGGGACAACCCGGGCGTTACCAGATCGGGCCAGCTCCTGCCGAAGACCCTCGATGACGGCATCCCGCTCGGCGATCTGCAACGTCAGCACCTGGATGTGCTGGGCGAGCTTGCGGGCGAGACTGCGCAGTTCGGCGATCTCGGCGCCGCGCACGGCCCTCAGATCGGCTTCGAGCGCACGGACGCGCTCCTTGAGGGCCCTCGGGGAGGACTGCCGGTGACGCGCTTCGGCCGCCCGGAACTCAGCGAGAAGACCGACCGCACGGTTCGCCGTCGCCCGGCTGACGCCCGCTTCGCGCGCCAGGTTGGCGACGGTGAGCGCGCCGTCGGTGCGCTCGGGGCGGCCGTCGAGCAGCCGCGCCATCGCCGCCCGCAACGCCGCCTCGCTCTTGGCGCCGAGCGCGCTCATGCTCCGCCCTCTAACAGTGGTGCGATGAGCCGGCGCTTGCGTTCGTTGTCGCGCGCGATGGCTTCGCGTTGCAACGGCGACAGGCGGCCTACAGCAAGCAACCCTTCGCCCTCGGCGATCGAAGCCTGCCATGGCTCGCGATGCCGGGCGGTCAGACAGGCGTTCGGGCAGCGATCGGGACTGCATCGGGACAGGACTGGCGCCGTTTGCTCGGAATCCGGGGAGCCGGATAGGCAGAGGGCGGTCGCCGCATCGAAGAGGCAGTCGTTGAGGAAGCCGACATGCAGCGTCCGTCCGAGATGGGCAAGCATGGTGCGTAGGCGCTTGCGGTCCATGATCCGACCGGGAAGATCGCCGAGTTCGTCCTGGACGCGGGCGAACTCCCGTCGCAATCGGGCCGCGCCCGGTCCGGCCGGGCCTTCCTAGCGAAGGAACGCCTCGTAATGGGCGACAATGTCGTCGAGCTGACCGAGTGCACGCTCTCGCTCGACGGCCAGGCGGAAGTCAGCCTCACTTGATCCCGCATAACCTTCGAACATGGCGACGGAGGCGTGCTTGTACTGGATCTTGCCGGCGATGGTGCCGAAGGGTCGGTTGGCGATGTACCAGGCGATCGTGCGGCGCAATTGCCGCGTCGTGAACTTCCAGGGCTCGTCTCCAATGCGCGGGATGACTGGTTCGCCTTGCGACCGCGCATCAAGACCGTCGCGGAAAAGATTGAGCGTCGGCGCCGCACCGATACCGAGATGATCGGCGCTCCAGGGCCAGTCCTTCAGGGTCACCCACAGGGACGAGAGCCCCTTCTCCTTGCGATTGCGCGCCGAGAGCACCTCCATGACTTCGACGGCGCGGGCGACCGGCTCGATCGTGATCCAGTCGGCGGTCACGCCGCGCGGTCCATGACGTTTGTAGACGGTGCTGCGCACCCGATAGCGTTCGACCAGGCCGTCGGCGCTTCGCACCGGCGACACGCATCCCGGCTGCATGGCCTGAACCTCGCTATCGCGCATGCCGGTGAGATAGGCGCAGACGATATAGCAGGCGCCCTGCAGCATCCGCTCCTCGCGGGCGAGGCTGAGGCTGTCGAAGCGCTCGCGCCATGGCAGGCCGGTGTCCGGATCGACCGAGATCGGCGTATCGAGACCGCCGACCTCGGTCCCAAGTTCGGCGACCATCTCCTCGATCAGCCGCGCGGTCGGCTCGGACTGGCTGACGCGGCCGCTCTCCGGCGCGCCGGCGTGCAGCCGCATCAGGTAGAGGTTGTAGGGTGGCAGCTCTTGGCCGGTCAGCGGATCGATCCGCCGGGCGGCGTTGGGCGCACGCTCCCAGATCGGCACGCCCCGGCGGGCGGCCCGGCGCGCGTCGAGCCACCTCGCCACGCGGGCCCGATAGGTCCTGGCGACGGCCCGTCCGGTGCGCGCATCCCGCGCCATCAGCCGGGCGCAGCGAGCTTCGAGAGCGTCCAGTTCCGCCCGCGCGGCGAGAATGTCGGGTGCGTAAATCTCGACATACTTGAGCGCCCAGCGGAGCATGGCGCCAATGATCGGCTCGGGAATGCGCGGCGTGGCGTTCTCGGCAGGCGCCGGAGGCCGACCGGCAACACGGTGCGCGGCACGGCCGCGCCACGGCAGAAAGCCGATGCCACCGCCGGTCAGCCACGGCGCCAGGTGGTGCAGGTCGATCGGCACCTCGACATACTTCACCGTCTCATGCGGCGTTCTCCGGCCGCTGTCGCGAGCATGCATCAGATAAGCGTCGAGCAGAGCCTGGTCGACTCGACCGATGTCGACGGCGCCGAGCCGCGCCCGAAGGAACGCGGCAAAATGCTGGACGTAGCGCAGAAGCCGGATCGCCGAGGTCGCGCCGCAGGGCGCACGGTATCCTGGAACATGGATGCGTAGACGAGCGATGACATACTCCTTCGCCAGACGGCGCGTGGCCGGATCGGCGATGCGGACAAAGTTCAGCCGGTAATTGCTGTAGCGGGCGTTCACCCGGAAGATGGCAGCGCTCAGATCCCAGTGATCGTCACCGAAGCGGGGAAGCTGCGCGCGGTCGGCATCGTCCCTGATCGCAATGCCGGCGAGCACAGGCTCGTCGTCACTGTAAATGGCCGAGGGCAAAGATGGCCGCCCTGGAAGCATGATCGGCGCCGGCATCATGGCGCTCCCGCTTCAGGCGGCAGGTAGATCAGCCTCGGGTCCGCAGCCGCGGCCTGTCGCGCCTCATCGATCTCGGCTTCGCTGAACCGGGGCAGGATCTGATCGGCGATCCGGCCGTGAACGCGGCCGAATTTGGTCGCCCAGTCGGCTTCGGTGAGCGCTTGTCTCTGCGTCCGGATGAAGCTGAGGAACGATAGCAGCGCGGGCAGCTTGCGGGCCGTGATCACCGCATTGCGGCATTCGAGACAGCCCCAGAAGGGCGACGGACAGGCTTCGCCCGCTGTGCCGAACGGGCTCGCGTAGAACCCGCCGCAACTGGCGAGCCAGACGTCCTGCTCGCCGCTGAGCAAGGCGGTAATGGCAGCAGCGCCGGCAACGGGAAGCCCCATTGCTCGGTCCGGATCGGCCCGGACAATCAACTCCTCGTTCGACGGCAGGACGCCCGGTTGCCGTGCAGCGTCGAACGCATCGCGCATGGCGTCGGCGATTGTCGCCTCGTGGACATGGCGAAGCGCGGGAATGTCGGCATAGTGATTGGCCGCGACCGTGACGCTGTGCCCGACGGCAAAGCGATCGAGCTGGCCGCCCGTGCGTCGATACCATGCCGCCTTGTGGGTCTTGCGCAGGCGGGTCAGGTTGAGACGGAGCGGCTGACCCTGTTCATCGCGAAGGTCGTGCCGGCGGGTCCATGAAGCCACAGGCTCCTTCATGCCAAGCACGTGCGGGGTCAAACGGCCCCAGGCGTAATGGACCCAGAGCGTGTCGGCACCAAGCCGGCTTCTCGCCGGGGCGGTCCAGTGCAACACCTTGCGTATCAAGCCGCCCGGCGTGGAGGAACCGCCGTCGCGCACACGCAGCCGCTTCCACTCGGCGCCGCGCGCCCGGCGCTTGCAATACTCGATCTCGACATAGCCCCCCGCCGGATTCTTCAGGCAGTCGGCCCGGAAGCCCTTGATCGCCTCGATCTCGAGCCCGGTGTCGAGTGAAACGAGGACGATGAGCGGCACGAGGTCGGTGGCGAGCAGGTGCCGGCGGCCATGCAGTTCATGGATCAGCCGATCGTTCGGCAGGCCGCTCTCACGGCGGAGCGTGTAGAGCCGCTTGAAGAGAGGATGTCTATGCCCGATGACGCTGTCCGCATCGATCGCCGCCATGGCCGCCGCGTGTTCCGCCGCGAGAGTGCCGCTTCGATCGGCATCCTCGACCGTCGGAATCCGATCTGCGTCGGCGAAACGGCGGATGATGGCGGCGAGATCTGTGCGTGCAGCGGTCCGCAACGCCGTGGCGACATCGTCGCCATAGGCATCGCGTGGCCGAGCGCGCACCCCCGATCGGTCGCTCGTGTACATCAACCGCCGCGATGCATCGGGCGGCAGGTGGCCGGGCTCGGCAGCCTCGGCGAGCCGCAGCAGATTGAGCACCTTGCTCATCCTTTGCAGTCGGTGATTGGGATGCAGGCCGCTCTCCTCCATCCAGGCGTCGAAGCCGTTGATGCAGGCGGCGCTCACGTCGGATAATCTGACGACGTGGGGACTAACGGCGTCGAGATACCGCCAGAACATCCTGAGCGAATTGGCATAGGCGGAGGCCGTCGATATCGAACCGGCCGGACCGCCGACCTGGCAGGCGCGCCAGAGCGTGCCGGCAAAACTCCGGGCCAATGCCTTGCGGCCGCTGAGCATCGACAGGTCGATCGTCTTGCTGCGGTCCGCCAGCGTCACGGTGAAGCGCAGCGAGGCAATCGCCGCTGCGGCTTCACCCGCAGGATCGGGCAACGCCTCGGGAAACAGTGCACGACGGCCGGGCCGCCGCACTGAGGCAGTCGTCGCGGAGGTCATCGGGCATCTCCGGCCGTGTCTTCGGCCCAGCGATCCGCGGCCGCCTCCACCAGCTCCTGCGCTTCGGCAAGACTGTCGAGATAGATGTAGGTGCTGGTCACGCTCGCGTGCCCCAGGAGGTGCTGCAGCTTTTGCAGCGGATCGCCGAGAATCCGCCGATAGGCTGCGCCGTGCCGATCTTGCGGATCGAAGACCGTCCCGATCTGCTCGCGGATCAGCATGGAGAGCATGTTGACGGCGAAGGTGTGCCGCAAGGTATGCGGCGTCACGTCGATCTCGATGCCGAAGCGGCGACAGCGGGCGCAGGCCCGGCGGAAGGCCGCTTCCCAGGTGGCCGATGGCACAGGCTTGCCGCCTTCGGTCAGCCACAGCGAGGCATGCTGCGCTTGGCCGGACACGCCGACCAGCACGCGCCGGCGCTCGCGCGGCGTCAGCCGGTCGAGGCGAACACGCTTGCCTGCGGCGTCGCTTGCCTTCCTGTCCTCCGACATCAGCCACAAAGGATCGGACACCGGTTCGGACCGGGAGACGGAGATGGTGCGCTCGAGACCGATGTAGTCGGTGATCATCCTCAGCACCCTGCGGGGAATCCGGATGCGCCGCGGTCGTCCGCCCTTCGCGATCGGACCAGGAAGATCGAACGGCACTGAACGCGATCCGCGCTCGGCCGGGTGCGGAAGCTCCGTCAGAAGCAGACTGCCGGCCTCGGTCAGTCGCAAACCGGTCGTGACGAGAAGCTCGGCGAAGAGCGCATTGCGCTCGCCATTGCGGCCCCGCCACGCCGGGTCCTCCGAGCCGTCGGGCAAACGTCCTCTCAGCCCAACGTCGCGAAAGAGCAGGTAGCGGCCAAGGTCAATGTATCGAATATCGTGCCGACGCGCTGCGCGCTCGCGTGCCCGATTCGTCGTGACAGCCACCATGGCGCGCGTACCCGCCGCCCGCCGCAGCTCGACGCCGTAGCCGAAGGGCGAGGTCGTGATGATCTCCTCTTCGACGGCCCAGCGATAAAGCTTGTCGAGTGCCGCAACGCTCCGATTCCAGCTCGCCGCTGAAATCCGGTAAGGCGCGTCCGACAGGCGCCGTGCCCGATGAAAGGCCAGGACATCGTGGCGATCGGCCTGCCAGACCGTCTTGCCGCCACGGCATTCGCCGAGGAAGCGCGCCCAGACAAGAATATCCCGTGCGTAAGAACGCCAAGTGTTCGGCGAGCGCGCGCCCATAGCCGGACAGGCGCGGAAGAAGCGGTTGATATGGAGATCATAGCTGGCGTCATCCATCAGGATGAAGGGCATGCCGTCGATCAGCCCAGCGCGCTCGGCTGTGTCGAGCGCGCCGAGCGCAGAGTTTACTGCGAAACCATCAATGGAAAGTGGGCGCGAAACAGCGCCAAGATCGGTAAAATACAACTGCACGCACGATACCTGAACGGAGCGCCTTCGGCGCAACTTCTTTGGTTGGACTGCGAGGGGTTCCCCTCGCGCTCTCCCGTTCGCCACGTGGCAGGGGTGCAGGACTTTGCCTGCACCCCATGAACAAGCTTATGGAGTCGCCGCCGCGTCAAGCGTTGTCCTCGCTTACGCTGCGGGAACGCTTGACCCGGACGTCTGAAGAGCCTCACCGGAACCGCCGATGATGCCTCCCCATGCCTGATTCTGAGACAGGATCACAGTGTCAGGATAATGCTGTTAGCTCTTCCATGGCATAGGCTTCACTGCCAAAGCGGCCGCTCAAGTCACGGTCCAGTCGATGCTTTGAGCCGGAAAGATGAGCCAGTTCATGCAGGAGAGTTGAATAGAGGTGTATCTCGGACTCGAACCGCTCCCGGTCGGGCATAAGGATATCGTCGAGGGCAGGGCGATAGCAGGCTGTTGCACCACCGTAAGTGACTGCCGCACCGGTGTTTCGGACGAACGCTTCGACTGCCTCAAGGTGGGGGACCTGCGTCGTCGGGAGCGCCTCGGCCGGCCGATAGAACTCCTGCGGAAGGTTCTCGATCTGCTCGACGTTGAAGACCGTGTAGCCCTTGAGATAGGGAATGCCGCGATCGTCATCGTCCTCGCGCTCCTTGGGGGCGAAGGTGCCGTATTTGACGACCAGGGCGCCTTTTTCGCCCTTCCGGACCTGGCCACCGAATTCTTGAGCCTGGCGGTAGGTGAGCCAGGTGTTTTCCTCGTAGCCGGCGCACTCGCTTGCAAGCCACAGCATCAGGACGTTGATCCCGCGATAGGCTTCGCCCGTTGCGCGGCGCGGAACGAGGGAGCCGCGGCTGTTTCCGCGCCAGGGGCGGATCCACGGCTTGGTGCCGGCTTCAAGCTGCTCGATGACCGCATCCGTAATGCGCTGGTAGGTGTCCTTGATGTTCTGCACTGCCGTCTCCTTCCGTTGGTTGACGGCAAAAAACGGAGATGGCCGAAGCGAGCCCATGCACCCAAAGGGCCGCAACGGAGAGGAGGACCGCGCCAGCGGTTGCATGGGGGAGGGGCTATCGTAGCTTGTCCGTCAATCATCTGACGGAAGGAGAGGGCGCAGAACATTGGCGCCTGCCCGTCATGGCCGGCGAGGCACAGCTTTAAATCTGCCGAAGTTCCTCACCGCCCATGATTGTCGTCATCGCGCTCACGGCTTCTTTGCGCTGCCAAGTTCGCTTCGATGGCCTTCAGATCAAGATTCTGGTCCTGCTGTGGCTGCCCGGCCGGCGTCTGCTGCGATTGCACCTGTCGGGCCAGACGTTCTCGCCCCAGCTGGGAAAAGTCCGATCGGGCGGTAAAGGTGATTTCTTCGTCGTGCGGTAAATTTTCGGGCAAATCGGTGCGATCAGCAACGACGATGCTGCGTTCGGTGACGAGGCTCGCCACGCGGTCGTCAGCTCCGAGAACCGTGCCGGTGATTTCCTCTCCGGTCCAGGCGGTGCGAACATTATGGTGAAGGGGCTCCTCGCCGCAGTCTTTCAAATCCGCGAATGCCGCTCGAATTGCTTCACGGCGATTAGGATCCAAAGCGTCCTGCACGACCCGCTTCATCGCATCGCTCGAAGGGTCGTTCGTGGTCTCGATCGACGCGTCGATCATCCGTGGCTTGCTGATAACGGAAAAATCGATCTCTTGCCCGAAGCGGCGCCCGAGTTCGGAAATGAAGGCTTCTTGCGCTCTGCCGTTGCCCTCGCGAAACGGATGCACATAATTCAGTTCGGCAAGGACCTTGCCGGCGCGTTCGGCAAATTGCTCAGGCGTGGCAGTGCGCAGTGCTTGCGGATCTTGGATCGGCTTCAAGGCCTCGTCCAAGCCCATTTCTATGCGCGATCCCGGCAGGAACGAAGTGCCGCCCTTAGACAAGCCCCCGATCGGCTCGACACGCTCGCCGTCGACGATCGGCGTTTCGTTGCGCGTGTGCCCGGCCCACTCGTAAACGTCCTGAAAAATGTATCCATGAATCGCCTTCAGATGGGCCGCGTCGAATTTGCCGTTGGGTCCACGTCCCTCGGCTATCTCGATCTGTCGGATGTTGGTCAGCGCGTATTCGGCCACCCGCAGTTCTGAATGTGTCGTCAGGGTCAATTTGTTGCGCAAGACGCCCGTGCGATCAGGATCACATAAAACGTCGGGGTAGGTGTAAGAGCCCTTTGGCTGCTCGTTTGCCAATCGATTCCTCATGAAAAAGCCGCCTGGGAACGCAGGCGGCTTGTTCAATTCACTGATCGAAGATCAGGCGCGCTTGAAGCGCGCCAGCATCTCTTCGCGAAACTCTTCCGTGGTAATGGCGCCGGCGACATAGCGGTCGGTCGCCGCCTCGAGGACGGGATCGTGAACATAGCCCTGCCGGACATTGGCAGCGCGTGCCTGCTCCGCAGCCTTGCGCCGCTTTTCGACGGCTTCCGCGGAACGGTCCGGACGGCGGGAATGAACGTTCATGGGCAAATCTCCAGTTACGGGAAACCTAGCAGGAATAATGCTGCAAATCCAGCATTTTGCCGGATTTCCGGCCTTTCGCAGGTATGCGCCCGGCTGGTTGCCGGGCGCTGTGAGCGGATCAATCGCGGGCGTCCCACTCGATGATCGCCTGCAGGGAGGCGTCGTCCTGGCCCGGGAACCGGCCGAGATTGGCATTGTAGCGGAGCTTGCGGATCGAAAGCGTGAAGTAGGGCTTGCCCTCCTGGTTGTCTTTCTTCCAGATGCCGCCGACCTCGATATCGTGGCCGCGCGGTGATTTGGCGTAGACGCGATGCGTCGGGGCCTTTTCATTGTCCGAGTCGAACGGCACAACCTTGATGTCCATGTCCCGGTCGATGGTGGAGATAAGGCCGGTGCCCTTTGCGGTTGCGAGGTCGTCGCCTTCGAACTGGATGTAGTTGGTGATGTTCATGTCTTTCACTCCTCGTTTGCGGTTGCGATGATCGTTCAAGCGGCACGGCGGTTAGCGATGGGCACCGCAGGCCGGAGCGGAGCGGAGGAAGCTGGACGGCGCGAAAATTTGCTTCTCGCGAGGAAGCCGAAGGCGGGGAAATTTTTGCGGCGTCCGGCTTTGCGCAAATTCGCTTCGACGTGCGAACGAGCGTCACAAGCAACCGCATCAGAGGAGTGTGGCTTGAACCTCTCTGGCAACGTTTCCCCGTTTCTCCAGCGACATACAACCGCAAATTATGCATCAATATTAATCACGATTACGGCGATATCAACAGCTTATCCGCCGATTCGGCAGAAAAGGTGAAGCAATTCGGCGCAGAGAGCAAATCCGCCGTTGCGGAATACTGACTAGTCGAGGGCCACGGCATCACGGACGTTTGGCCCGGCGATAGAGGTGCGGGCTTTCGACCTCGGCGGACCACATGCCGAGACCGTTGTCGCGGGCGCTGTTCTCGGCTTGGCCATACTCGACCTCACTGATTGAGTGGGTCGCCGGCAAATACCGCAACATTGCCTCTGCCATCCCGGCTTTCACCATCGCAAGCCCGATATCGATGTCACCGAGAAAGCACTGGCCGACCAGGCGCCGATACTGATCCTGGTCAATGATGTCACAGCGCACATGCTGTCCGTCGATCATTTTGCTGAGGTAGCTCCGGGCTGCGACGCCACAGCGCCACACCGTTCCGTCTCTCAATCCCGTCTGATCGCGTTCGCAGGCATCAATGGCCGCAATCCTGACGCGCTGGTTTCGGATGTTGATGGTATCGCCATCAATGACACGGGCGCGGCCTGAAAGGTCGGCAGCTTCCGCCGAACCACCGATGACGATGAGGATGGCGCAAAACGCCGGTAAGCCTTTATGTCTCAATGTTTGGTCTCCATGGAGTTTCGGGCAGCGAGCCCGAACACAGAGCGGGCGAGATGCAATTCGCCCGCGGCGGCGCGGTCAGTAAGGGCCCGCAAATAACCTCCCGGCGACTTGACGTCCTGCCGGTCGTATTTCTCTAGCGTCACGGCGACCGCAACGGCGGCTTGCTGCTCGCCCATCTGTTCGACAGCGCGGCGTCGGGCATCCTCGGAGATCCCGGCAAATCGGCACATCAGCGGCATGGCCCGCGCCAGGTCTCCCCAGGTGGCGGGCGTAAACCCGTAGGTCTTCAATGCGGGCAACGCCCTAAGCACATCTCGCAAGGCGACCATTTTCTGCGGCAAGCGCTGGGGCCGGTTGATTTGGCTCCGCCGTCGCCCCAGGCTTTCTTCAAAAGCCCAATTGCTGGCGGAGCCAGCCTTGACCGGATTGAGTTGTTCGGCGTTAGCCGAACGCGGTTCATCACTACTATCTGCAAGAGGGTAGGGGGTTGTAGTCTGTTTGTGCATGCCGTTTTCGACATGCGGGCATGTCCTATTCAGCGTCTCGTGCCCATCTTCTGATCGACGCGGAAGTCGCATCAAACGCTCTACGAACCACTCCAGCAGAGCTGTTGCCCGACGCAGCACGCTGCTGGTGGCCTTTCCGGCGATCCCGACACGATCGCTGACGCGATCGATGCGGGCTTCGATCAGTCTCACGACTCGCTCGCTCTGCTCGGTGGCGATCGCTAGGGCCTGGCGCGCGTTGCGAAGCGCCCCGCGGTAACGCCGCAAGGCTGCATCTGCGGCCTTCTTCTCCGCACGCGCACGCCTAACCAATTCATCGAGTTCGACATATCGAACGATCAAAATGCGCAGATCAATCCCGCATCCGTCCGTGATCTCGCCTTGGGCGTTGCGTATCGGATAGCGCTTGTAATTGCCGCTATCCTGCATGGTGACCAGGCCGACGTCGAACAGCCGCGACAACATACGGCTGACGCGGCCGACCGATCGTCCGATTTCGAAAGCCAGCTGCTGGTTGGATTTAAATATGATCGGACGGCCTGACTTGTCGAACGCATCGGCCTGGGCCGTGTTGACCAGAGCTAACAGCAGATGGCTTTCCGTTCCATTGATCAAGCCAACGCATGGGAGGCTTTGAACAAGTATCGCCAACTGGGCGCGCGTGACCGTCCCGATTTCTGCCGACTCCGCCAATCGGCGGAAATGGGCGCGCTGCGGCGTTATCCGGCGGCCGGCGGGCCGCAGATTCATTTGGGTTTCCCCCATTCCTCGTCTCCATTTTGAGACCAGGCAAAGCTTCGCCGTTCACCGAAAAGGTGCATTCATCGTTGACAGGGAAGGGAGGGTCTGCGAGAAAGGATTTGGCTAAATTATTGACTCGCAGACCGCTTCCGGAATTTTTTCGGGAGCGGTTTTTCTTTTCTGGTCGGGTACATCTCTCCAAATAATGATCGTTTCGCAGCCGGCATTCGAACCGATTCCGCTGCGTCGGAAACATAGCGGCAGAAAGCATATTGGCGCAACAATGTGGGCCATCAGATGGCTACCAAGGCGACCTGACCCCACTACAATTGACTGTTTTTGCGGCGATTTGCTGCAATATTCGCAAACGACGCCCTCATTCACGGCGGCCAAAATCCGAAGCAAATTGATGCGGATCCAGTGTCCGAATCGGAAATCCATGGGTGGGAAGGGGTGCGCGAGGGGAGGGGGATTGGGCCTCCCCTCGACATGATTAGAGCCAGGTCGACCCTGGCTCCTAATCATCGGCTTCGGAGGCGGGAGGGCCGATCACGGAGAGAAAAACGTGACCGGCCCGGCTTCGATTTCAGTGTCCACCTCGGGCAATATTAAGCGAACAGGGGACGGTAGCCAGCCGCTTCCGGCGACAACACGATCTGCGATCGTTACCGCATCGCGAACCGACAGTTCGGAAAAACTGCCCGTCCGAGCTTGACGTCGTTCAATCGCCCCAGATTGCGGTGTTGACAGTGTGAAGGCCGCCATGAAGCCGGTTTCGCGGGCGACTTCATGCAGGAGTTCGGTGATGCGAATGCGCGGCATCATCGCGTTGAGCCGATCAGCGAGCGCTTCGGAGGGGATCGCCGTCTTGAGCGGCGAGATCTGCAGCCGATCCTCGACAAAGCGCACGCCTTGGAGCTGGTCCCGTTTGAGGCGCTGCGCAAACTTCTTCAGCCGCCAGTCGAGCTCACGTTGTTCGAGCCATTCGTCGGCGGCCGTTGGCAGCCCGAGTTCGGCGACAATCGGCGTGGCGGCTGGCTCCGGCAGGAGATAGCTGTCGAAGCGGCGATAGGCGGAAGATCGCACGCCCCAGACGTCGCCCGAACGCAGCTTGTTGCGCAGGTGAGCGAGCATCGCGGTCTCGTAGAGCCGGCGATTGATATTGCCATCCGGCCCGATCACGAGTTTGCGCCTGACGTTGTAGAAAACGAACTTTTTCAACACTATCGACCCTTCTCTGCCATTCGGCCGGGGAATCTGAAGGGGAAGCTTTGACCCTATTCAGACCTCGACTGGGCATCCGACGCCAGTCTGGAGAGTAGACCCTCGACAACCTGGATGACCCTCGGTCTGTCCTCTGGCGACAAGCGGGCCAAATCGACCTCGATCTTGATGCCGTCCTGCTGATGACGAACGATGTTTCGTTGGTCGATGAGATCATCGCAGATGCCGAGGATGCGGTAGGTCCTGATCGGCTGCGCAAAGCCCTTGACGCGAATGGACTGAAGTTCCTCGGCAGGGATATCGTCCTTCACCAGGGAATAAGTCTCATGAGCGACGAGGATGCCGCCGAGGTCGGCGTGTGCCTGCAAACGCGATGCCAGGTTCACCTCGCCGCCGATGATCGTGTAATCCATCCGGTCTTCGCTGCCGAAGTTACCGACGGTGCAAAAGCCCGTATTGATGCCGATCCGCAGCTGGAACGGTTTCTCCATGCCCACATCCGACCACTCGGACTGGAGCTCCCGCATGCGGCGCTGCATAGCAATTGCCATCCTCACGCAGGCGAGAGTATCCTCTCGAACACCCCGGGTATCCGGGTCGCCGAAGAACGCGAGGATGGCGTCGCCGACGTACTTGTCGATCGTGGCGCCATGCTCGAGGGCGATCTTCGACATCTCCGTGAGATAGCGATTGAGCAGCCCAGTCAGCTCCTCGGATTCGAGGTTGTCGGTCGTCTCGGTGAAATCGGCGATATCGGAGAAGAAGATCGTCAGCTTCTTGCGCTGCGAGGAGATCTCGACACTCTGCTTGCCCGTGAAGATCGAGGTATAGACCTGCGGCGACAGGTACTTCGAGAGCTTCGTCGACAACGATTCGAGCATCCGGTTCTGCGCGCCAATACGCTTGCTCGCCTCCTCGGCGCGGTGCCGCGCCTCTTGGGCGGTCATGAAGAGGCGCGCATTGTCGAGAGAGATCGAGGCAAGCTGCGCGAAGCGGCTCAACAGCTCGACCTCCTCCTGGCCGAAGTGCAGATCATGCGTGACATAGGCCATGCCGAGCACGCCGATGACACCGTTGCCGGAGTTGAGCGGCACACCCATGCAAGAGCGCACGGTCATCTCCAGCTTCGCTGCTGCAGCAGCGCGTCCCTCCCAGGTGTCATAGTCGTTGATGACCAGCGATTGCCCGGACTGCCAGACTCTGCCCGCTACCCCCTCGTTCGACCGGAGCTTCTGCCCGATCGACGCCGCGTAGACGCCGACCCCGACCCGGCGCTCGATTGCCGTGCCGGTCTCATCGACGAGATAGATGAACCCGTGCTCCGTGCCGAGCAGCTGGCCGGCCCGGGCAACAAGGTCCGACAGCAGCTCCGTCAGGTCGAGACGCCGGATGAGGCCCAGCGTCGTGTCGTGCAGCGCACCGAGATACTCGCTGTGGCGCCGAAACCGTGTCGCCAGTGCCTCCTGCTCGTTCCGCCGCCGCTCCAGATCGTCCAGGCTCTCGCCCAGGCGCACCGTCATCTTGTTGAAGGTCGAAGCCAAGTTGCCGATCTCGTCGGAGGATTCGACCGCCGCCCGCGCCGCCAGATCCCCTGCCCGGATCCGCTCGGCGATCGCCGTCAGCCGCCGCACCGGACCGGCAATGTTCTCCCGGAAGATGAAGGCCAGCGCCAGGCCGAGTATCACCGCGGCGACGCCACCCAGCAGGATGGCCTGCTGCGCTGTAGCCAATTGGTCCCGGCCGCTGGCGAGATCCTCTTGCAGCAGGCTCTGTTCTTCAGCCGCGATGTCGCTCAGTAGCTTGAGCATCGTCTCGGCAAGCGGCACGGCCTCGGTCCGAAACAGATATAGGTCCTCGCGCGCATGCTCGCCCTCAACCGCCGAGAACATCTGAGGCGGCAGGAGCAGGAAGGCATCGCGGTCATGGGCGATCTTGTCCAGCTTCGCCTTCTGGGTCGGATCGAGCTGGGCCTGCTTCCGCGCGAGATTCTCCCAGGCGGTGTTGTTGATCGTCAGATTCGATTCATACTCGTACTTGAACGTATCGCGCTTAGTCGTGACGTAGCCCCGCAAACCGGAGACCATGGCGAAGAAGGAGCTCTGAAACGCCGCCATATCCGCCAGCAAAGCCATATTCGCTGGCGTGGCTTCCCGGCGCTGTTGCGTAGCGATGATGGCCTTGGCGCCGACCACGACAGAGGCGATGAGCGCATTGCCATCGACGATCAGGATGCGGAGCGCCGGTTCGCGGCGCAGCTGATCGTTGCGCAGGTTGAACATCCGGTCTGGCAGCTCGCGCCACTGGTCGAGCGAAGCCTTCAGTGCAGCCAGGTTGTGATCCACCCGCGATGCGGCGGCGGCTGCCCGCGCCGCGGGATCCTTGTGCAGCAGCCCTTCGAGGATCTGGAGATCCGCGTTGAAGGCTTCGCTGGCTTTCCGATAGCCGTCACGATAGGTCTCGTCGCCCAGGGCCAGATAGCCGCGGACCTCGCCGAGCATGCGCAGCAGATCGGCCTGGGCCTGCGCGGAAGCGAGTGCGCTCGGCGCGCGCAGGTCGCTCGTCCGATTCATGTTGGTGACTGCCTTGAAGCTGCCGAGATAGTTGAGGCCGACGACAATCAGCGTGAGCGCCACAAGAATGCCAAAGCCGAGGGTCAACTTGCCCCCGATTTTGAGCCGACCGAGAAGCCGCCCGCCGACGGCTGTGGCGCGCGACCGCGACAAGTCCGATCCAGGGTCGAAGCCTATCGAAGCTGGGGTGGGCTGGGTCATCGATGGGGCCACGAGATCCCTGGCGACCAAGGCGCGCAGGCGGTTAGCATTCTCCCAACGGAACCGGCCAAGCGCTTCATGGTTTGCGATACCAGTCGGCGATGTTCCAGGTCTCGGAATCCCAGGGCGTCCCATCGAAGCCTTCGATGTCCTTGCCGAGCCCTGTGACGTCGGCCCAGTACACAATCGGCACGACAGCAGCATCCGCGATCAGCAGGTCGTTCATCTGCACGAACAGCTGCCGCCGCTTCTCCGGATCCACCTCCGTCATGGTTTGCTCGTAGAGGGCGTCATAGGCCGGGTTACAGTATCGGCTCCAGTTCTCGCCTGCCCAGTTGTTAATCTGCTGCGCGGCTTCCGAGCAGATCCAGCCGCGCATATAGGCGTCCGGATCGGGACTCTTGTTGCCGTAGGCATACTCCTCGATATCGGAATAGAAGTGCCGGCGGGTATTGGTGTTGTCGTTGCCTGAGCCGAGAAAGATGCTGGAGTCGGTCACCTTGTTCTCCACGAGGACCCCGATCGATTCCAGATCGTGCTTGACGATCTCCTGGGTCTGCTGGCGGACGGGATTGACTGTCGTCTGATAGAGCACTCGGAGTTGAATGCCGCCTTTGTCGCGAACCCCATCGCCATCGCTGTCAATCCAGCCCGCCTCGTCGAGCAGCGCCCCGGCCTTCGCCAGGTCGAAGTTGAAGCTCGTGTTGGGAGAGATGTAGACCGACGGCGCCATCAGGATATTGGCCGTGGCGCGGCCGGTCCGGCCATAGAGCGCCGCGATTTTCTCCCGATCGACGGAAGCGGCAAAGGCCTCGCGGACCAGCTTGTCCGTGAGGAAGGGATGCGGAAACTGCGTGCTCGAGCGCTCGCCCTGGTCGGTTTCGCGGTTCGGGTCCGTGAAGTTGAGCATGATCCGCTCGATGTAGGATCCGAACGAGAAGGCCACCTTGCCCACGCCCTTTGCCTCCAGGCCCTTCAGCACATCGTCGTCCACCTGCAGGTTCCAGGCGTAGTCGACCACGCCGTCGCGTAGCACGGCGTTGGCCGCCATGTTGGCGTCGCCGCCGCCCTGGAGCGTCACCTGCTTGAATCGAAGCTTCTCTGGGTCGCGATAGAAAGGGTTTGGCTCGTAGATGATCTTGACGGTGTTGACGACGTCCTCGCCGATCATCAGCACATCTTCAGGGCGGAATTCCTTGGCGATGTAGGGCCCGGTGCCGACGGGCGTGAGATTCGCAGGCGCCGATGCGATGTTGACGTTGTTGTAGTCCGCGAAGACATGCTCGGGGATGATGCTTCCCCGCACGCCGACGAACGGGTACGACCCGATCGGCGTCGGATCCTTGAATTCGATCTTTACGGTATGGTCGTCGATCACCTCGACGCTCGTGACCGACTTGTAGTTTGGCGCGCTCGACGAGCCGATATCGGGATTGGTGATGAACCGATAGGTGAACAGCACGTCCTTGGCCGTGAACGGCTTGCCGTCGGACCACTTGACGCCCTGCCTCAGCTTCCACGTCACCGATTTCCCGTCTGGTGCCACGTCCCCGTTCTCGATTGATGGAGCCTCCGCGGCGAGGAAGGGAATGAGCTTGCCATTCTTGTCAAACGTGGCGAGTGGCTCGTAATTGATCCGGCTGGCCAACTGATCCTTGATGCCCGGCGCCAGGTGCGGATTGAGCGTAGTCGGCGCCTGCCAAAGCAACAGGCGCAAGGTGTCCTTTGGAAGATCGTCGGCCTTTGCAACAGCTATCGTGGCCACCGCCAGCGCGACTAGGAGCATGATCGAGGGTGCTACAGGTCCAATCCAGCGCGCAGTTCGACTCGCTCTCCTGAGCAGCGGCGATTGCCACATGTGCTTCCTCCCCATGCCTGGACCGAGGGAGGGGGTACTTGGGGGTACTAAATCAAGATGCGATCACGTGCCCTAAACCAGGTCGTTGCCGATGTTCTTGGGTCGGTGTCCGCTCGTTCCCTGCCTGTTTGCGACCTCCAAGAGCACCCTGCCTCAAACCTTATCATTTCATTATGGCTTCTCATTATTGCTCCGAGAATGCGCCAAACCGCAAGGGGGGCTGATCGGAAAACCGTCATCTGGGCGGACTATTTGGAGCCAAAACTCACGCCGGCAGCCCAGTCATCGATGAGCAGCATGTCGCTGGGCTGTTTGCCGCACGGTAATGATGGCGCGCTGTGGCCCGTGGATGTCTGGTCTTCGCGCGACTTGCTCGTTCTGGTCAACCAGATGTACGACGGGAAACCACCCAACTGCGAAGTTTAGCGCAATATCCGTCTATCCGCTTCCTGTTCGCGATTTGATCTCCCTTGGCGTTGTTTAGCGAGAACCTAACGCCACGCCCTCTTGCAGGGGAGAGGGGGCAGGGTCACCCTCTCCCCTGCCAAAGCTACAATGAGCGTATCAGGCGCAGGATCAGCGCCGCTTCAGCGGGAAAGCGGGAATTCGCGTCACGCGAAGGGCGGGACAAGGGCCGCCGCAGGGAGCTTCAACGTAGTGGCCCGAAGGGGAAGCGGGATCGACTGCCCCCCCGCCTCGAGCGTTCCGCAAGCCCCTGATCTGACGGTCATGCCCAGTCGCTCTCGAGCAGTCCACGGTTCAAGGCACGAGATGGGCGCATAGAGGCAACGGATCTCGAAATAACTCGGGCAACGGCGTTCACCAACCTTTACGCCACCTATCAGATATTTCCCATAAATCTGTCATACATGTTTGACAAGCTTGCTGACATCTGCCTATTGTCAGTCTAGACAAGTTAGCGCGGCCAAGCCCTCGCCTATTCGCATACCGGAGGAACAATGATCATCACCGACGTCGACGTGCGAGTCTTCCGCACGACCACACGCCGCCACTCGGACAGTGCTGGTCACGCGCATCCCGGCCCGCCGCATCAAGTGGAGCAGGCCATGCTAACTATCCGCACCGAGGACGGTCACGAGGGGCATTCCTTCACGGCGCCGGAGATCGTCCGCCCGCATGTCATCGAGAAATTCGTCAAGAAGGTCCTGATCGGTGAGGATCATCGCGACCGCGAACGATTGTGGCAGGATCTCGCCCATTGGCAGCGCGGTTCCGCTGCGCAGCTGACGGACCGTACCTTGGCGGTAGTCGATTGTGCGTTGTGGGATCTGGCAGGGCACACCTTGAAACAACCTGTCTACAAGTTGATCGGCGGTTATCGCGACAAGGTTCTCGCCTACGGCTCGATCATGTGCGGGGATGAGTTCGAAGGAGGCCTTGCAACGCCAGAGGATTATGGGCGGTTTGCCGAGACGCTGGTCAAGCGCGGCTACAAGGGCATCAAGCTGCACACCTGGATGCCGCCTGTGAGCTGGGCACCGGACGTCAAGATGGACCTCAAGGCCTGTGCTGCTGTACGCGAAGCTGTAGGGCCGGATATCCGCCTGATGATCGACGCGTTCCACTGGTATTCCCGCACCGACGCGCTCGAACTCGGGCGAGGGCTCGAGAAGCTCGGCTTCGACTGGATCGAGGAGCCAATGGATGAACAGTCGCTGTCGTCCTACAAGTGGCTCGCCGACAATCTCGACATTCCCGTCGTTGGTCCGGAGAGTGCGGCCGGCAAGCATTGGCACCGTGCCGAGTGGATCAAGGCTGGCGCCTGCGACATCCTGCGCACCGGCGTCAACGACGTCGGCGGCATCACACCGGCGCTGAAGACGATGCATCTTGCCGAAGCCTTCGGCATGGAGTGCGAGGTGCACGGCAACACCGCCATGAACCTGCATGTCGTGGCCGCCACCAAGAATTGCCGCTGGTACGAGCGTGGCCTGCTCCACCCGTTCCTCGAATATGACGACGGGCACGACTACCTGAAGTCGCTGTCCGATCCGATGGACCGCGAGGGCTATGTGTATGTCCCGGACCGTCCCGGTCTCGGCGAGGACATCGACTTCAATTTCATCGAAAACCATCGCGTTCGGTAACGGGCGAGCGAACCTGTGATGAAGACCGTTCTTGCCTTCGGAGATAGCCTGACCTGGGGCGCCGACCCGGCAACGGGCCTGCGTCACCCACCGGAAGGCCGCTGGCCCGAGGTTCTGGGCGAAACGCTTGGCGGCCGGGCAAAGATCATCCCCGAAGGTCTCGGCGGACGCACCACCTGCTACGACGACCACGCAGGGCCCGCATGCCGCAATGGCGCCAAGTCGCTGGAAGTGGCGCTTGCCAGCCACATGCCGCTCGACCTCGTCATCGTCATGCTCGGCACCAACGACATCAAGCCCGTACATGGCGGGCGCGCAGAAGGGGCGGTTTCGGGCATGCGCCGGCTGGCGCAGATCGTCGAAACCTTTCCATACAAACCAAAGGCGGCAAAGCCGAAGCTTCTAATCGTCGCGCCGCCGCCCTGTTCAGCCGGTCCAGGTGGATATCCGGCGGCGGGTCGCAGCGTGGCGGAATCCGAGAGGCTATCTCCCCTCTACCGCAAGCTCGCGGACGAACTCGGGCACCCGTTCTTTGATGCCGGGTCGGTCACCCGGGCATCAGAAATCGATGGTGTGCATCTCGAAGCCGCAGACACGGCGGCAATCGGACGGGCGCTCGCCGTGCCCGTCGGCGAAATTCTTGGCTGATCCGGCCTTGCCTGTGGAGGAACAGGCAGACGGATCTTGTAATAGAAAGGTCGGTTCCCGAGTGGACGGCCGTAAAGGAGGAAGCATGAAACATTTTCTAGCAACGATCGCATTCAGTGCGCTTCTTGCCACGACAATGCCAAACCTCGTTCTGGCCGAAACGCCGGAGGATCAACTCGTCGTCGCAACGACCATGAGCAACATCTTGACGCTCGACCCAGCCGCCATCACCGGCCGCGAGACGGTCCAGGTGCTGAACAACATCTATGACACGCTGGTCGTGCTCTCGCCTAAGGACCGCAGCGTTCAGCCGCGACTGGCGGAACGCTGGGAAGTGGCCGACGACCGTATGTCGATCCGCTTCCATCTGCGGAGCGACGCCAGGTTTGCCTCCGGTAATCCGGTTACAGCCGAAGACATCGCCTGGAGCCTGAAGCGGCTGCTCGCACGCAATCTGGCGCAATCGTCCTTCCTTAAAACCCGCGGGTTCACACTCGAAGCGGCCGACAAGCTGTTCGTCGTCGAAGACGAGCGCACCTTCGTGCTGCATCTGCCAAAGGCCGACGATCCGAACCTGATCCTGATGATCCTCGCGCAAAACGGGCCAGGCTCAATCATCGACAGCAAGTCGGCGCTCGAAAACGAAAAGGACGGCGACCTCGGTGCGGCATGGCTGACCTTGAATTCGGCCGGCTCCGGTCCGTTCACGCTGACGCAGTGGAAGTCGAACGAATTCATCATCCTCACCCGCAACGGCGAGTACTGGGGTGAGGCGCCTGGCATGAAGCGCGTGCTTCTGCGCCACCTGCCGGAATCGCAATCGCAGCGCCTGCTTCTGGAAAAAGGCGACATCGACGTTGCCTACTCTCTTCAAGCGCCGGATCTCAAATCGCTGGAAGCCGACAAGGCGATCACGATTGAATCGACCCCGGGCTCGGGCTTCTACTACCTCAGCGTCTCGATGAAGGACGAAAAATTCGCCAATAAGAAGGTGCGCGAGGCGCTGCGCTACCTGATCGACTACGAAGGTCTCGACAAGGCGGTGATGCCCTATTACGGCAAGTTGCATCAGCGTCCGCTGTCGACGGGTGTCTTGGGCGCCTTGCCGGACGAAGGCTACAAGCTGGACGTCGCGAAGGCCAAGGCTCTGCTTGCAGAAGCGGGTTATCCTGATGGTTTCAAGACGACCTTGCGCGTGCTTTCCGAAGACCCCTTCATGAAGGCGGCAACCGCCATCCAGAACACGCTTGGCCAGGCCGGTATTCAGGCCGAACTCATCAGCGGTTCGGGCGACCAGATCTACGGCGCGATGCGCGAGCGGAAGTTCGAACTGCTGCTCGGCCGTGGCGGCGGCGGCCAGCAGCCGCACCCGGACAACAACCTGCGCTCTGTCGCCTATAACCCGAACAATTCCGATGACGCGAAGCTCACCAACTACCAGAGCTGGCGCACCAGCTTCTTCGACGAGAAGCTGAACAAGATGATCGAAGAGGCGCTGGTAGAACGCGACACCGCCAAGCAGATCAAACTCTATGAAGGCGTGCAGACCTACATGGACGAGCTCGTCATGTCGATCCAGCCGTTCTCGGAGGTCATTGACACTGCGGCCTTCCGAAGCGACGTGAAGGGCATGATCGTCAGTCCCTGGCTCTCGCGCTTCGAAGGCGTGAAGAAGGAACGGTAATCCCGGCCTTCGTCTGTATCGAGAGTAAAAAGGCGCGTCGCAAGACGCGCCTTTTTACGTTTGTACGAGCGCAAATGAAACTGCCTGTCGGTTGAAAGAAAGCAGCCGCTACCTCTTGAGATGATAGGGGATGGCGCCGGCGGCAACGGCATGATCGTCTGCCGTCAAGTCCGGCCACGGTTTGAAGCGGCGACCGGCGCGAGGTCGGACATGCTCCTCACCTGCTCCCCCATCCCGATCAATGCGGTGCTGTCGGAGCTAAAGCCCGCTGCGCCATTTCCGCGATCGAGCACACTGCGCTAAAGCGCAACAAGGCGCGACACTGCACGAGGGCGCAGGGGTCCCTGGGCTCGGCGCTGCCGTATCTCCCTTTGGAGCGAGGTTGCCGACGCTGGGTATCGAGGTTCTGGCGATGAACTCCAGTCTCCGTTCCTAGCTGCAAGAAAGGTCCAGGTAAAGAAAAGCCCGGCACTGGGCCGGGCAAGTCGGGGGAGAATTTTGTTCACGCATTGCAAGGCCGAGAAGGTGTGCCTTGCAATGGAGTTGGCCTCGGGAGCATCAGTGCGCGCCCTCGTATTCCAGCGAGGCGCCAATCAACTCGCGGGCATAGGGGTGGGTCGCGCGGTTTCCGGGGATCGCTTCGCGCGGCAGGATTTCGGTGATTTCGCCATGGAGCATGACGGCAAAGCGGTCGCACATATGGTCGACGACGGCGAGGTCGTGCGTCACCATGATGTAGGTGAAGCCACGTTCTTCGCGCAGGCGCTGAAGCAGATTGAGGATCTCCGCCTGCACCGAAACATCGAGCGCCGACGTGGGCTCGTCGAGCAGCACCAGCGATGGTTCGAGGATCAGGGCGCGTGCGATTGCCACGCGCTGCCTTTGACCGCCGGAGAGCTGGTGGGGGAACCGGTCGAGGAACGAGACCGGCAGGCCGACATCGGTGATCGCCCTGCGCATGCGTTCTTCACGGTCGCCAAGCTTGTGAATGACAAGCGGCTCGTTGAGGACGGTTCGCACCGACTGGCGCGGATGCAGGGAGCCGTAGGGGTCCTGGAACACCATCTGCAGCGTGCGACAACGCTCGATGAGCGGAATGTCGCGCACCGGCTTTCCGTCCATGAGGATGTCGCCGGTCCAGATGTCGGTCAGCATCGAGATGCAGCGCAGGACCGTGGATTTGCCCGAGCCGCTTTCGCCAACGAGACCAAAACATTCGCCGGGCTTGACCGAGAAGGTGACGCCGGGAAGGACCTTGGCCGCCGTCGGGCCGGCGCCGAAGGTGATTGCGAGATCGCGGCATTCGACTGAAACGGACATCAGGCAATTTCCTCCAGCCATTCAGGACGGCGATCAAGCACGGCAAGCGGGGCACGCCCGCCGCCGATCCGCGGCTGCGCCGCGAGCAAGCCGCGTGTATAGGGATGCTGCGCATTGTCGAGGTCTGCAGCCGCCAAGGTTTCGACGATGCGACCGGCATACATGATCAGGACGCGATCGCAGAAATTGCGCACGAGATTCAAGTCATGGCTGATCATGATGAGGCCGATGCCGCGATCCCGGACCAGACTATCGAGAATGTTCAGCACCTGCAGGCGTACTGTGACATCGAGCGCCGAGGTCGGCTCGTCGGCGATGACGAGATCCGGGTCGGCGAGCAGCATCATGGCGATCATGACACGCTGGCCCATACCGCCGGAAATCTCGTGCGGATATAGATCGTAGACGCGTTTCGGGTCGCGGATCTTTACCGCTTCAAGCATGGCAATGGCCTTGTCGCCAGCGTCAGCCTTCGAGCACTTGAAGTGGCGCAGGTAGGTTTCTGCAACCTGATCGCCAACGCGACGAATGGGGTTCAGCGAAAACTTCGGGTCCTGGAGGATCATCGACATCCGCCGACCGCGGACCTTTAGCATCTCCCTTTCGGAAAGCGAGAGCAGTTCGAGCTCGGCAAAACGTAGCCTGTCGGCGGTGATGGTCGCGCCCGGCAGCAGATGCAGAAGCGCACGTCCGACTGTCGACTTGCCGGAGCCGCTTTCGCCGACGATGCCGAGGCGCTCACGCCCCAGGGTGAATGAGACGCCGCGCACCGCATCTGTCGGAGCGCCGCCATAGCGGATGCGCAGGTTCTCAACGTCGAGAATGGTGTTTTCCATGGCGCTATCTCCGGTTCATCTGCTTCGGGTCGAGTGCGTCGCGCAGGCCATCTCCGAGCAGGTTGAATGCGAGGCTGACGGAAAGGATGGAGATGCCGGGGAAGGTGACGAGCCACCAACTGTCCAGCATGTACTTGCGGCCGGTCGCGATCATCGCGCCCCATTCCGGAAGCGGAGGTTGCGCGCCGAGCCCGAGGAAGCCGAGGCCGGCGGCGGTCAGGATCACTGTCGCCATGTTCAACGTCAGCCGGATGAGGACCGAAGGCAGGCACATCGGCATGATCGACTTGAAGATGATGCGGGTCGCGGACGCGCCCTGCAGTCGCGCAGCCGAGATGTAATCCGCCTTTCGGAAGGTCATCGCCTCGGCACGCGCTAGCCGCGCGATCGGCGGCCAGGACGTGAGCGCGATTGCGATGATAGCATTGTTCAGGCTTGGCCCGAGTGCCGCGACGAAGGCGAGCGAGAGAATGAGGCTCGGGAACGAAAGGAAAATGTCGGTGATGCGCATCATCACAGTATCGACCTTGCCGCCGAGGTAGCCGGCAGTCGTGCCGATGACGAGACCGATCGGACCGACGACGATCGAGACGAGGAAGATGATCGTGAGCGTGATGCGTGCGCCGAAGACGAGCCGGCTGAAGATGTCGCGACCAAGCTCGTCGGTTCCGAACAGATGTCCGTTACCTGGCGCCTGCAAGGTGTTGGCGAGATCCTGCGCGTAAGGGTCGTGGGTCGCGATCAGCGGTGCGAAGGCGGCGATCAGGATCAACAAGGCGAGAACAGCGAGACCGAAGGTCGACGTCGGGCTCTTCAGCAGGAAAAGCACGATGTTCTTCAGGGACTGAAGCGGCGCCGGCAGACGGGAGGTGGGTTGAACGCGTGCGTCCATCAGCGTGTCCTCGGGTCGAAGATGCGGTAGAGAACGTCGGACAAGAGGTTCAGTCCGATGAAGATGATGCCGACGATCAGCACGCAGGTCATGACTGCGTTCATGTCACCAGTAATGAGATTGCTGGTGAGGTACTGGCCAAAGCCCGGCCAGGCGAAGACGGTTTCGATCAGCACCGCGCCCTCAAGCAGCGACCCATAGGCAAGTGCGATAATGGTGACCAGCTGGACGCGGATATTGATGAAGGCGTGCTGCCAGATCGTCTGGCTGCGCGAAAGACCCTTCACGCGTGCCGTCGTCACATATTCCTGGCCGAGCTGGTCGAGCATGAAGCTGCGCGTCATGCGCGTGATATAGGCAGATGAGGAATAGCCGAGCAGGGCGGCGGGCAGGATGATGTGGTTGATCGCCGACCAGAAGACATCCATCTCGCCCGCCATGAGGCTGTCGATCAAGAGGAAGCCGGTGCGTTCCTCGACGAGGCCGATATAGAACTGATCCATTCGCCCGCTGCCACCGACGAGTCCGAGATGGGCGTAAAACACAATGAGTGCAATCATGCCCGTCCAGAAGATCGGCATGGAATGGCCAAAAAGGCTGAAGACGCGCACGACATGATCCGGCCAGCGATCCTTGTTGACGGCGGCAAGGACGCCGAGCGGGATGCCAAGACCGGCGCCGATAAGGATCGCGAAAGTGGCAAGCTCGATCGTCGCCGGCATCACATGCAGGATATCCTGGATCACCGGCTGGCCGGTGCGGATAGAGGTGCCGAAATTGCCGGTGAAGACGTCGCCCAGATAGTAGAAGAACTGTTCCCAGAGCGGCCGGTCGAGACCCAGCGAGCGATAAACCTGCTCATAGGTCTCCCGGGTCGCATCTTCTCCGACAATGGCGCGGACGGGATCGGCGGGCATCAGCCGGCCGATGAAGAAGGTCAGGAGAAGCAGCCCGAGCAGCGTGACCGCAATGGTCCCGATCTGTCCGGCCGTGCCATAGAAGCGGATGCGGCGTGATGACATGGTTCTCTTGGTTCCTCCATGTGTCATTCGCCTGAGAGTAAGGCGATACAGGCCCCAATCCTGTATGACAACTTTGGCAAACCTGTCACAGGCTTGTCGTGCTGTCAAGCCGAACCGATCACAGGAAATCGTCGCGACGGGGCGAAAAGCAGTCAATGAGCTCGCCCGCCTCAAGGCACTGGCACCCGTGCTCGGTATCTCCGGGGATGACGAGACTGTCACCAGCCTGCAAATCATAAGCTTCGCCATTGCGAAAGAAGCGGAAACGGCCGCGCGCCACGTAGGTGGATTGCACATGCGGATGGTGGTGCAACTTGCCTTTGGCGCCGGTTTCGAAGCGAAAAGACACGACCATGAGTTCGGGGGATTCGGAAAGGACCTGGCGGGTGACGCCAGCGTCAGGCGATACTGCGGGAAAGGTAGGGAGAGTCATGTAAACCTCGGCGATGTTGTATAACACCATCACCATACATGTTCTTATACTTGTATGACAACTACGATGTTGCCCTCAGATCAACATTCTTCGGTTGCCATGGTGCGCGAACGCAAAAGCACCTTGTAGCGCTCCAGGCTCCCACGAAGGTGGGCGCGCATCCGTTCGCGTGCGGCATCCGCATTTCCTTCGATGATGGCATCGACGATCTGGCCGTGTTCCTCCTGCAGGTGAAGGTTATAGTCCTTTGGGCGCGAGCCCGGTGCCGAGCCTTGCAGTTCGCCGCGGGGAATGATGCCTGAGCGGATCAGCTGGAGAAACTCCGGGAAGCGCCTGTTCTGCGTGGCCTCCGCGATCGCAAGGTGAAGCTCGAAATCTGCGTCTCGCGTGGGGGCCCCGGTGGCCAGGCATTCACCTACGTGATGATGGGCCTCGAGGATCGCTTCGATCTGTGCCGCCGAACGACGAGATGCCGCAAGTCCTGCTGATTCAACCTCGAAAACTGTCCTGAGTTCAAGGAGTTCGATCACGGAGGAGATCCGTTGGGTCGTCAGGTCCTTGAAGGGCTGGTTCTTTTCCTGCTGGGTCTCCAGCGCGAAGATGCCAGCGCCCTTGCGTGCCTCGACCAGACCGTCTGCCCGCAGGATTGCAATGGCCTCACGTACGACGGTTCGGCTGACCGAATACTCCTTGGTCAGGGCGCTTTCGCTCGGGAGTCTGTCGCCTGGGCGGAAGACGCCCTCCATCAGTTCGCGGCGCAGTGCAGTGCTGATCTTTGCCGCCAGCGACGTGCCGCGAACGTGATTGTTTTCGGCTTCCATTTCCACTCCGCCTGTTTCGAACCTGTCTGGTATGTTAGCCGTTATCTGTTCGATTGCAAGGGCGGCCGCGAGTTCGCGTCCTTAGCGCGTAGTGCGCAACATGGCGCGATAGCGTATCTGGCTATTCTTGAGGTGGTTGCGCATGGCCGCGCGTGCTGCATCCTCGTCGCCGTTCTGTATGGCCAGGAGAATTGCCTCGTGTTCGTCTACGAGACGGCTGAGTTCGTCGGAGGCAAGAACAGCCTCCTCGCCGTTATCCACGATGGCGCGACGGGGGATGAGAGCCGGTCCAAGCGCCCTAAGGAACTCGCCAAAGCGCGGATTGTTGGTTGCCTCGGCGATCGCGATGTGGAAGGCGAAATCGGCCTCCGCGGTCGGTTTCCCTGCAGCCGCGCAGGCCCTGAAGGCGTCAAAGGCTTCGATGAGCTTGCCTTCCTGACCGGGCGAGCGGCGAAGGGCCGCAAGTGCCGCCGCGTCGCCCTCGACTGCGGTTCTAAGCTCCAGCATCTCGATCAGCGACGACACCCGCGTGAGGTCGACCTGTTGAAACGGCCGCCGCACGGACGCAGCCTGCTCCAAAAGGAAAACGCCCGCTCCTTGCCGGGGCTCAACCAGGCCGTCGGAGCGCAGGGCCGCAATCGCCTCGCGCACCACTGTGCGGCTCACGCCGAATTCCTGGGTGAGCTTTGATTCAGACGGCAGGCGGTCTCCAGGATTGTAACGCCCCTTGGATATCTGGGAACGAAGAGCATCCGCAACCTGCGCCGCGAGCGTCTTGCCCTGGGAGGCGGAGGGATCGGAAGTCGTCGCTGTCATCATGCAATAGGCCGTTTCCAAGATCACTGTCGGTCCGTTTGTGGATACGCCATCAAGGGGTGATGGCGCAATCCGCCGCTATGCCGACCTCAGATCCCGAGGCATCAGCCGTTCAGGAATGTTCTGATAGGAAACGGGTCTTAGAAACCGGCGAATGGCCATGGTTCCGACCGAGCTTGCGCCGAAGTTGGTCGAGGCCGGGTACGGGCCACCGTGAACCATCGCATCGCAGACCTCGACGCCTGTCGGATAGCCGTTGACCAGGATGCGGCCCGCCTTGCGTTCAAGGATCACCATGAGCTTGCGAGCGAGATCGGTGTCGCCCGCGTCAAGATGGAGGGTTGCTGTCAGCTGTCCTGCGAAGCAATTCGCGACCTCAATCATCTCTTCGGGATTCCCGACCGTGACGATCAGGCCGAGTGGCCCGAAAACCTCCTCTGAAAGGGCGTGATTGCCGAGCCAATCCCGAGCCGCAACGAGAAAGAGATTGGGCGTTGCATCGCGGTTCTCGCAATCTGAGCCGAGGATATGGCGGACGCCAACTCCCGCCGTGATGCGGTCACGCCCGTCGCGATAGGCTCTGGCAATGCCGTCGGTGAGCATCACCTGCGGTGCAACGTCTAAAAGCGCGGCGCGAGCGGCTTGCGCGAAGGCGGGGGCCTGCTCGGCAAGGATCACCGCGATGCCCGGATTGGTGCAAAACTGCCCGGCGCCCATGGTAAGCGAACCTGCCCACCCCTTGGCAATCTCCTCGCCGCGCGCCGTGATCGCGTCGGGCAGGAGGAACATCGGGTTCACCGAGCCGAGTTCGCCGAAGAAGGGGATGGGTTCCGGTCGTCCTGCGCACAGATCAAACAGTGCCCGTCCACCTGCCAGAGAGCCGGTGAAGCCGACCGCCTTGATCAACGGATGCGTTACGAGCCCGGTTCCGACATCGCGGCGTCCGCCCTGGATCAACGAAAAGACGCCCGGGTGCAATCCGTGCGCCTTGACCGCGGCCAGCGCTGCCTCAGCGACGATCTCGCCGGTCCCCGGATGTGCCGAGTGGCCCTTGACGATGACGGGGCAGCCTGCGGCAAGAGCCGAGGCGGTATCACCGCCCATGGTCGAAAACGCCAACGGAAAGTTGGAGGCGCCGAAGACGGCAACAGGACCGATCGGGCGCTGGATCAGGCGAATGTCGGGGCGGGGCAGGGGGTTGCGGTCCGGCAAGGCCTCGTCGCGTCGCCTGTCGAGGTACTCGCCCTTGCGAATGTGGGCGGCAAACAGCCGAAGTTGGCTGGTGGTTCGGGCACGCTCGCCCTCGAGCCGGGCGGCTGGCAACCCGGTTTCCGAACTCCCGATCTCGGTGATCGCCGCCCCGCGCGCCTCTATCTCGTCGGCGACGGTTTCGAGGAAGGCTGCGCGCTCCTCCCGAGTGGAGTGGCCATAGGTCCAGAAGGCGTCCTCTGCGGCTTTTGCCGCCTGATCAACCAGTTCCACCGTTCCGACGGAGAATTCAAAGGCAGGGCCACTTGCCGGTTCGCTCGTAAATTTCTGCGCAGTTGCGATCCATTCGCCTGCGACCAGATGTTTGCCATGCGGTTCGAAAGCCATTCATCACTCCTTAAAGATCGGATTGTCGACATAGGCGCCGCCCTGAAAGCGGGCCATGGATTTGTCGGAGCCAGGCTGCGGCACGGCCTCCGCGACACCCGCCCGGAAATGTTCGGCATTATCCCTGGGTTTCCAGCCGAGCCAGCCAAGATGGGTGTTGTCCCACCACCCGGCATCATTCGCCGATGCTCCCCAGATGACGGGGCAGCCCAAAACCGGTACGCGGAAGACCGCCTCGATAAGCGACGCGAAGTCTTCATGAGAAAGCCAGGTCGATAACATCCGGTGGTTCGTTGGCTCTGGCGTACAGGAGCCGATGCGAACCAGCGCCGTTTCCTGCCCGAACTTCTCGAAATACATGCGGGCAAGCGCCTCGCCGAAGCATTTTGAGACCCCATAGAGTCCATCCGGGCGCAACGGAACATCCGGGCCGAGCCGTTCGGCTTGCGGATAACAGCCGATCGTATGGTTGGAACTGGCAAAGACGATGCGTGGGCGGCCATTGGCGCGGGCGGCCTCGAAGAGATTGTAAAGACCGGAGATGTTTCCGCGTACGATCCCCTCAAACGGCCCTTCGGTCGACGCCCCGCCAAGATGGACGATACCGTCGCAGCCGGCGACCATGGCGTTCACCGCTTGAGCGTCGGCAAGATCGCATTGGACGAGCTCCTCATGGTCAGCCGGGGTGCCTAGACCTGCACGATCTGCAAGCCGGACCGTGTCAGCAAGCCCGGCGAGCTTTGTGCGCATCACGCGCCCAAGCTGACCCGCCGCGCCGGTAATGAGCAGACGTTCCATTCCAAGCCCCCTTCAGACACCGCAAACAAAGACAAGGCTGGCGCTTGCCTATTGACCTTGTCAGACATATCATACAAATATGCATAACACATATTATATGTTGGTCGCAATCACCGAAGGAGGAGTTTCATGCTGACCGTTGAAACGCGGCAAGCCGTCAATCCGGACTATGCAAAGACACTCGATACGGCGGGTCTCCGCAGGCATTTCCTGGCTCAGGACATGTTCCGGACGGGTGAGATCCGGTTGATCTATACCCACTACGATCGCTTCGTGATGGGCGGCGCCGTTCCCGCGGGCAAGCCACTGACGCTCGACAAGGTGGAAGAAACCAAGACGCCGTCGTTCCTTGACCGGCGCGAGATGGGTATCGTCAATGTCGGCGAAACAGGCATCGTCACCACCGAGAAGGAAAGCTACACGCTCAAGCGCGGCGACGTTCTCTATCTCGGAATGGGTACGGGGGCCGTAACCTTCTCCGGGGAGGGGCGCTTTTACATCACTTCCTGCCCGGCCCACCGCAGCCTTCCCGCCCGGCTTGTCACCATTGCCGACAGCGAGGAAGTCAAACTCGGCACGACCGAAACCTCCAACAAGCGCACGATCAACCAGTTCATCCACCCGCTGGTCATGGAGAGCTGCCAGCTCGTCCTCGGCTACACCACGCTTGAAGATGGCTCGGTGTGGAACACCATGCCTGCGCACGTCCATGATCGCCGTATGGAGGCCTATCTCTATTTCGGCATGGACGAAAAATCCCGCGTGCTGCACCTGATGGGTGAACCACAGGAAACGCGCCATCTCTTCATTTCCAACGAGCAAGGCGCGATTTCTCCTCCCTGGTCCATTCACTCGGGCGCCGGCATCGGGTCCTACACGTTCATATGGGCAATGGCCGGCGACAACGTCGATTATACCGACATGGAGTTCGTCCAACCGGGGGATCTGAAGTGACAAATCCCTTTTCCCTTCAGGGACATAAGGCGCTCGTCACCGGCGCGAACACCGGGCTTGGGCAGGCGATTGCCGTTGGCCTTGCTGCGGCTGGCGCCGAGGTCACTTGCGCGGCGCGACGCGCGCCCGAGGAAACACTTGAAATCATCGCAAACGCGGGCGGGATCGCCGCACCGCTTGCCTTGAACTTTGCCGATCCGATGGCTGCGCGCGACGTCTTTGCCGGAAAGGGCTATGACATTCTTGTCAACAATGCCGGCATCATTCGCCGCGCCGATGCGGTCGAGTTTTCCGAGGCCGACTGGGACGACGTCATGGACGTCAACGTCAAAGCGCTCTTCTTTACATGCCAGGCCTTCGCCAAGGAATTGCTGGCGAAGGGCCGACCCGGAAAAATCGTCAACATCGCATCGTTGCTTTCCTTTCAAGGCGGCATCCGCGTGCCTTCCTACACGGCATCCAAGCATGGCGTTTCGGGTCTCACCAAGCTGCTTGCCAACGAGTGGGCGTCCAAGGGCATCAATGTGAATGCGATCGCGCCAGGTTACATCGAGACCAACAACACCGAGGCACTGCGCGACGATCCTGATCGCAACAAAGCCATCCTCAATCGCATCCCCGCAAACCGCTGGGGCAAGCCTGAAGACATCGCCGGCGCTGCCGTGTTCCTGTCGTCGTCTGCTGCCGACTACGTTCACGGCGCCATACTCAATGTGGACGGTGGCTGGCTGGCCCGTTGACGCTGTCACCGACCGCTAACTCATCATACTCGACATATGATGAGTTGATACAGAACCGGGCCGTACCCCGCCATTTTTATTCTGAAAGCACGTAGAGGACCAAGAGAAATGACCCCAGAACAGATCAAGGCCGCGCTAGGATCGGGCCTGCTTTCCTTTCCGGTGACGCACTTCGATGCGCAGGGCCGTTTCGCGCCGGAGAGCTACAAGGCCCATGTCGAATGGCTGGCAGGTTACAAGGCGCCGGTGCTGTTTGCCGCCGGTGGTACGGGCGAGTTCTTCTCGCTAAAGCCCGACGAAATCCCCGGCATCGTTGCCGCCGCCAAGGAGGCTTCCGGAGAAACGGCAATCGTCTCCGGTTGCGGTTACGGCACGGAGATGGCCGTTGATATCGCCCGCTCCGTCGAGAAGGTCGGCGCCGATGGCATCCTGCTTCTGCCGCACTACCTGATCGACGCGCCGCAGGAAGGGCTCTACGCCCATGTGAAGAAGATCTGCCAGTCGGTCGGCATCGGTGTCATGGTCTATAACCGCGACAATTCCGTGCTGCAGGCCGACACCATTGCCCGGCTTTGCGACGAGTGCCCGAACCTGATCGGCTTCAAGGACGGCACGGGCGACATCGGCCTCGTGCGTCAGGTTACCGCCAAGATGGGCGATCGGCTGATGTATCTCGGCGGCATGCCGACGGCCGAGCTCTTTGCCGAGGCCTATCTCGGTGCCGGGTTCACCACCTATTCGTCCGCCGTGTTCAATTTCGTGCCGGGACTTGCCAACGAGTTCTACGCAGCCCTTCGAAGCGGAAATCGCGCCACCTGCGAGCGCATCCTCAATGACTTTTTCTATCCGTTCATGGCGATCCGCAATCGCGCCAAGGGCTATGCGGTTTCGGCGGTCAAGGCAGGCGTGCGACTGCAAGGGTTCAGCGCCGGTCCGGTGCGCAGCCCGCTCACCGACCTGACGAGCGCAGAAGTTGAGATGCTCGAGGCGCTGATCGGCAGTCACAAACGCAAGGTGTGACGACTTGATGGGAGGAGGCGTCGTTCGTCATGAAACGGCGGCTCCGGGGTGGCGCCGAGTGACGTTCAAGTCCGCCAATGTCAGGGAGCACCGTGACGGTCGCCCTTCTCGAAAGCATCGTTCGATGAAGGCTTCTCGATGCCGAATTGTGCGGACAACGCCCGTGCCTGTTCGGGCTCATCGAGTTGCATAAGCCCGCCGTCGCGGCTCTGGCGAACCTTGTTCAGGTGACCGCGCGGACTAAGTCCCAAGGTTCGCTTGAACATCCGCGAAAAGTAATAGGGGTCGGAATAGCCGACTTCCGTGGCGGCGGCCGCCACGGAAAGACCAGCCTCCAGGAAATGCATGGCGCGCTCCATGCGCTTCAGTTCCTGGTACTTTCGCGGCGTGCGCGTCACACGCTTTTGAAATTCTCGCAGGAAGTAGTCACGATTGTAAGGCGACGCGTCGACCGCCCGCGACGCAATTTCCGGATCGAGCGGATTGGCGGAGATCATTGTAGCAGCTTTCATGACAGCAAGGTCGATCGCATCGGCGCCCTCGGGCTGATAGGTGGCGTGGTCGCGCCAGCCGATGAATGCATCCTCGATAAAGGCAATGAGCAGCACCATGAAGAGATGATGCTGGCCGAGGGTAACCGAGGAGGGGGGAGCACTCTGGCGATAGTGACGGACCAGCGGTTCGAGAAGCGGCCAACGCGTGAGGCGCAACTTCGATTGCAGATCCATCTGCGCAATAAGGTTATGGCGCCCATAGATATCGAGCGTGAAGTGCTGCGCGACACCGAGATAGGTCTCCCGCCCCTCATTCCATCCGACGAAACGTTGCCCGCGCAAAATCAGCATCGCATCGCCCGGCTCCATGATCACCGGATCGCCGTCGATCAGGTAGTGGCCGCGCCCTTCGAGACAGATCACGAGGTCATCGACCTCGTTGGACTTGTCGATCCGCCAGGTGTGCGAGTGTTCCATGCGGATCGCCGCCCGCGTCAGATTAAGGGTCAGCGCCGTCGGCGGAATCGCAGAGAGAATGCCACCTTCAATTTCGTCCATCTTTTTCCTCGCCTTTGTGAATTCATTCTGCAGGAGAGATCGGCGATTGTCACCGCATAAACCGCTTATGCGCACCGCATCATCTGGGAGGAGGGATCGGTTCGTGGCGAAAAAGGGAAAGTCCCGCTTTCGTCCGTGCCGATCCGGGAGCGTAATTTGTACGAAACTGTATCATCTATAAACGCAGCATTTCGGGGCCATCCGGGAGGATGGGCATGAAAGGTCAGCGTCTTCTCGGGCTTGGCTATCTCGCCCCCTACGTCATCGGCCTTCTGATTTTCACCGCCATTCCGTTCATCGGCTCGTTCTACCTGAGCTTCACCAGCTATGACCTGATGAGCGAGCCCCGCTGGACGGGGTTCGCCAACTATGAGCGGCTGTTTACCCGTGATCGCACGTTCATCAAGTCGTTGAACGTAACGCTGCTCTACGTATTTCTAACCGTGCCGCTGAAGCTCTTCTTTGCACTCTTCATCGCCGCGATCCTGAATTACCGGTTGAAGTTCATCGGCCTGTTCCGCACCGCCTTCTATGTGCCGTCGATCCTCGGTGGCTCGATCGCGATCGCCGTTTTGTGGCGCTATGTCTTTGCCTCGGAGGGGCTGGCGAACATGGCGCTTGCCACGCTGGGGCTCGCCCCGGTCGACTGGTTCGGCGATCCGACCAACGCGCTCTTCACCATCACGCTTCTGCGCTGCTGGCAGTTCGGTTCGGCCATGGTGATCTTTCTCGCGGCGCTGCAATCGATCGACAAGTCGCTCTATGAGGCGGCAGCAATCGACGGTGCGGGCAAGGTGCGGACCTTCTTCTGGATCACGCTGCCGCTGCTGACCCCGGTCATCTTCTTCAACCTTATCATGCAGATGGTTCAGGCGTTCCAGGAGTTCAACGGCCCCTACATCATCACCCAGGGCGGTCCGCTGAAGGCAACCTACCTGCTGCCGCTCTACATCTATGACGAGGCCTTCAAGAAGTTCAACATGGGCTATGCCTCGTCGATTGCCTGGGTGCTCTTCATCATCATCACCGTGCTGACCCTCATGGCCTTCTGGTCCTCGAAGAAGTGGGTCTATTACGCCGGCGACAAGAGGAACTGAGCGATGGTCGATCTCCAGACTTTCAACGACCGACAGGCCGCACGCAGGGCAAGGCTCAGTCTGCTGTCGACAACAGTTCGCTACGTGCTCTTGGTTTCAGTCGGTTTCGTCATGCTCTATCCGCTGATCTGGCTGGTCGGCGCGAGTTTCAAGACCAACTCGGAGATCTTCGCCGGAGCCGGCTTCTTGCCGGACAATCCGACCGCCGACGGCTATATCAAGGGCTGGCAGACATCGACGCCCTATACGTTCGGCCGATTTTTCTGGAATTCGTTGCTGATCATTCTGCCGAAGGTGATCGGGACGGCGATTTCCTGCACCATGGCGGCCTACGCCTTCGCGCGGTTCGATTTCCCGTTCAAAAAGATCCTCTTCGCTTCGGTGATCGCGATCCTGCTCTTGCCGAACGTGGTTACGCGCATTCCGCAATATATCCTGTTCCGCGATCTCGGCTGGCTCGATAGTTTCCTGCCTCTCTGGGTGCCCTCGGCCTTTGCCGGCGATGCCTTCTTTGTCTTCATGCTTGTGCAGTTCCTGCGCTCTTTGCCGGCAGACATGGAAGAGGCGGCGCGCGTCGATGGCGCCAATAGTCTGCAAACGCTCGTCTACATCGTCGTCCCGATGCTGGCACCGGCGCTGATCTCCGTCTGCCTGTTCCAGTTCATGTGGACGATGAACGATTTTCTCGGGCCGCTGATCTACCTGTCATCGGTCGACAAGTATCCCGTGAGCCTCGCGCTCAAACTTTCCATCGACACGACAGAAGCCTTCGAATGGAACCGCATTCTCGCAATGTCGGTGCTGACCATCACACCGGCTCTGGTCGTGTTCTTCACTGCACAACGGTATTTCATTGAAGGGATCTCCTCCGGGGGAGTCAAAGGCTGACCATGGCAAAGGTTCAATTGAAAGACCTCGAAAAGGTCTATGGCGGCGCGTTCAAGGCAGTCCACGGCATCAACCTCGATATCGAGGATGGAGAGTTCATGGTCTTCGTCGGCCCGTCCGGATGCGCCAAATCCACGACGCTGCGCATGGTCGCAGGGCTTGAGGAAATCTCAGGCGGAGAAATCCTGATCGGCGACCAGCGCGTCAACGATCTGCCGCCCGGCAAGCGCTCGATCGCAATGGTGTTCCAGAACTATGCGCTCTATCCGCATATGAAGGTGCGCAGCAACCTCGCCTTCGGTCTGAAGATCGCAGGCAAGCCGAAGGCCGAGATCGAGGCGGCCATCAATCACGTGGCCAAGATCCTGGAGATCGAGCCGTTGCTCGATCGGCTGCCGAAGCAGCTCTCCGGCGGCCAGGCCCAGCGCGTAGCTCTCGGGCGCGCCTTGATCAAGAAGCCGGGCGTCTTTCTGTTCGATGAGCCGCTCTCCAATCTCGACGCCAAGCTGCGCGCCTCGATGCGGGTACGCATCACCGACCTGCACCGCCAGTTGAAGGCCGAGGGCCTGTCTTCGACGGTCATCTACGTGACGCACGACCAGACCGAAGCCATGACCATGGGGGACCGGATCTGTGTCATGCAGGCCGGCCACATCATGCAGGTGGCAACACCCAAGGAGCTCTACAACCGTCCGGCAAACCTGTTCGTCGCCGGCTTCATCGGAAGCCCCGAGATGAACCTTGTCGATGCGACGCTTGAGGGTTGCGAACTCCAGATCGGCAGCCAGAGGCTGGCGCTTGGCACCAATCTCGAAGGCAGGCTTTCGGCCCGCCCTGCTGACGCTGTCCTTGGCATGCGCCCGCAGCATCTTTCGCTCGCCGCCGACGGGCAGGGGCTCGCTGCAAGGCTCACCAATGCCGAGTTCATGGGCCACGAGGTCTATCTCCATGCCGATCTCGAAGGGTGCAAGCTCGTGAGCGTCGTCGGTGCTGCCGAGTTCGAGGCGATTGGCCGGTCGGATGTGATCCGACTGCGCCCGGACCCGGACCATCTTCACGTTTTCGACAAGACCGACGGCCGCAACGTCTCGCTGTGAGGAGGCAGCGTTCGGCCCTATTCCAAGGAGGAGAAGTTCGATGAAAATGAAAAGAATGATTGCAGCACTGGCCACCGTCGCCTACGGCGCTCTGGCTCTTGGCACGGCAGCGCAAGCCGCCGAATTGCGCATGGCCTGGTGGGGCGGCGAGAGCCGCCACGTCGCCACCCAGAAGGCGATCGCCGCCTGTGGCGAAAAACATGGCCACACGGTCAAGGGCGAGTTCACCGGCTTTGACGGCTACCTTGAAAAGCTGACGACCCAGATGGCCGGCAAGACCGAAGCAGATATCATCCAGGTCAACTGGCCGTGGCTGCCGTTGTTCTCGAAGAATGGCGATGGTTTTGCCGACCTGCGCAAGTTCAAGGCGATCGACCTTTCCAACTGGAGCGAGGCGGATCTGTCAGCCGGCTCGATGAACGGGGTGCTGCAGGGGCTTTCCGTTTCGACGACGGGTCGTGTCTTCTTCTTCAACGCCACGACCTTCGAGAAGGCAGGCGTCGCCATTCCAAAGAGCTGGGATGAGTTCTTTGGGGCCACGGCGACCATCAAGGAGAAGCTCGGCAAGGACTACTACACGTTCAACGCCGTGAAGGAGACTGCCCAGCTTTTGACGACCCTCGCTGTCGTTCAGAAGACTGGCAAGGATCTCGTCGATCCCGCGACCAATCGCGTTGCCTGGACGCCGGAGGAGCTGTCCGAGGGCATATCGTTCCTGGGTAAACTGGTCGAGACCGGAGCTATCCGATCGCAGAAAGAGGAGGCGGCGGACGGCAATGTCAACCTGTTCGAAAAGCCGGCCTGGGCCGATGGCAAGGTCGCCGGTTCCTACGAGTGGGATTCGACCTATTCGAAATATGCAGACCCGTTGAAGGACGGTCAGGCTCTGAAGCCCGTGGCCATGCTGAAGCTTCCGGACGCCGTAACAGAAGGCGTCTATCGCAAGCCCTCAATGGTGTTCTCCATCTCCAAGAATTCCAAGGATCCGGAGGCGGCAGCTCAGATCGTCAATTGCCTGCTGAATGAACCGGAGGGCATCGATGCGCTCGGCACATCGCGCGGCTTGCCGGCGTCGAAGGCAGCCGCTGCCCGCCTCGATGACAAGGGCGAACCTGAAGTGCGGGCCGCAAACGCGATCGTCGTTGCCGCGAGCGGCCCGGCCGTCTCGCCGTTCAACGAGCATCCGGAAGTGCGCGCAGCCTTCATCGATACGCTGGAGGAATACGCCTACGGCCAGCTGACGGCGGATGAGGCGGCCGCACAGATCATCGATACGGTGAACGACGTGCTCGCCGAGTTCGATTGATCCTTAGACTTCCCGCCGCGGTTTTCGCGGCGGGGTCCCCTCGTGGATCAATAGCCAAGAGAAAGAGACCATGATCCTACCGTCCATCATCGCGCTTTCGGCGCGAACGGCAGCGCTTTGCCTGCCTAAAGCCGGAGCGCGCTATCGCCTGCCTGAGCCGGCATCGTGGCGACTTTCGGCGCTGACTGGCGATGGCGACGTGCAAGAAGGCGTGGCGACGACGGTCGTGAGCCTCTTTCATGACCTTCGACCCCTTTGTCGTTACCGGCTCGAAGTCGACGGGTTCCAACCACTCGAGTTCGAAGCGGCAGCCTGCGCCGGTCTGGTTGATCCGACCGCGTTCGGTCTTGTCGCGGATATCTGTCACGACGATCTCGATGGTGCCCGCGCCAACGCTGCCGCTTTGGCAGATGCTGTAAGCGCCGTGCCCGACGGCGGTACACTGCGTCTACCCAAGGGAGACTGGACGGCGTTTCCCGTTCGGCTGAAGAGCGGCATGACCCTGCATCTCTCCAAGGGAGCGACCCTTCATGCACCGTCGTTGCGCACCGGGTGGCCTATCCTCCCGGCCCGCGACGCATCGGGCAGGATGCTCGGAAGCTGGGAGGGGCTGCCGGCTGCCTGTTTTGCCGCTCCGATACATGCCGTCGGTGCTGAGAACCTGGTGATCGAGGGCGAGGGCACGCTCGACGGGTCGGGTGACCTGGGGGACTGGTGGAACTGGCCGAAGGAGACCCGTGAGGGGGCCCGCCGCCCGCGCGGTCTGCACCTCGTTTCCTGTGTCGAGGTGAAACTCCTGGGCTTTACCATCCGCAACGCGCCATCCTGGACGATCCACCCGCAGGGCTGCAGCCGGCTGATTGCGGCGGGGCTCACTGTGGCTGCTCCGCCCGATAGCCCGAACACCGATGGCTTCAATCCCGAAAGCTGCCACGACGTCACGGTCACCGGCGTGAGATTTTCCGTGGGTGACGATTGTATCGCGGTTAAGGCGGGCAAGCGTGGGCCGAATGGCGAACACGATCATCTTGGTGAAACTCGCGGTGTCCGCATCAGCCATTGCCTGATGGAGCGCGGCCACGGCGGCCTCGTCATCGGCTCGGAAATGTCGGGCGGCGTGCACGACGTCTGTGTCGAGGACTGCGATATGATCGGCACGGATCGCGGCCTGCGCCTGAAGACAAGGCGCGGTCGCGGTGGATCCGTCACGAACATCGTCATGCGGCGGGTTCTCATGGATGGCGTCGACACAGCGCTATCGGCCAACGCGCATTACCATTGCGATGCGGATGGCCACGACGAGTGGGTCCAATCACGCCAGCCGGCAGTGATGGATGCGGGAACACCCTGCATCGCCGGCGTCACCATCGATGACGTCGAAATCCGCAAGCTTTCGCACGCCGCGGGCGTGTTTCTCGGCCTGCCGGAAGCGCCAATCCGAAACGTCAGAATCCACCGACTGAAGATTGCGTCCTATCGCGCCGACGCGACCGCTGCGCCACCGATCATGGCCGACCAGGTGCGACCAATGCGGCACCAGACGATCGTCGCGGAGTGCGCCGACGTCGTCTGTGATGAACCTACGCTCTTAAGCAGAGCCCCGATTTCCATTTCCCTTGAATGAGAAAACACATGGACCCGACCACCTATCTCGACCAGTTCGCGCGACGCTACACTCCCTACAAGGGCGGAAGCTGGTGCTATGAGGATGGCTGCATTTACCGCGGTCTTCGCCTTCTTTTCGAAGCGACACGCGAGGAGCGCTGGAACGAGCACCTGCGTCGGCTCATCGATCGCCAGATCGCTCCTGACGGCACGCTCCTCGGCTATGATCCCGCCGAGTACAATATCGACAACATCCTTGCAGGACGCGTCCTGTTCCCGCTCGCCGCAGAAACAGCGGATCCTCGTTACAGACAAGCGGCAGACCATCTCGCAGGTCAACTTGAAACCCATCCGCGCATAACTGCGGGCAACTATTGGCACAAGCAGCGTTATCCGCACCAGGTCTGGCTCGATGGGCTTTACATGGGGCTGCCGTTTCAGATCGAGTATGCCCTCGTTAATGACAAGCCGGCGCTGATCGCCGACGCTCTTCAGCAGTTTTCGACGGCGCTGGATTTCACTGCGACTACCGGCGGTCTTTACGCTCACGGCTATGACGACAGCCGGAAGCAACGGTGGTCCGACCCGACAACGGGCAAGTCACCGGCGGTTTGGGCGCGCGCCGTCGGCTGGCTGGCAATGGCGCTGGTCGATGCGCTGGCGCTTCTACCCGACGACAGGGCGACTGCAGCGCTGCGTCAGAGAACTCGCCTTTTGCTGGAGGAATTGATCGCGCGCCAGACGCCGTCCGGTCTCTGGATGCAGGTGCTCGACGAACCCGATCTCGCAGGCAATTACGAGGAAAGTTCTGCGTCCGCCATGTTTGCCTATGCGCTTCTGCGCGCTGCGCGTTTGGGGTTCGCCGACCGAGAAAGAGCCGCCGGGGCGGGTCGTCGAGCGCTTTCCTCTCTGCTTTCACGACGCCTTGTTACGGACATACGAGGCATCACCCGACTGACGACAATCGTCAGTGTCGCGGGCCTTGGGGGTTTTGACGGAAACTATCGGGATGGCTCGCCTGGCTACTACCTCAAGGAGCAGGTGGTAGACGATGACGCCAAGGGCGTCGGACCGCTGATGATGGCCTTGGCCGAAAGCGTGTGGCGCTACGATTGAACCGTTAGGCGCGAACGTAAAGCGCCCTTGCAAGCGTTTGCAAGGAATCGCAGGAAAGGCGGATGGCCAAAGGAGAGAGGATCAAAGACCCTCATCCGATCGGGTCCAACCGGTCGGCTGAAGATGAAGCGTATCGGAGCTTTCAGCATAGCGCTGGCCATCAGCCGGGAACCGGGATCGACTGGCCCCGGCAATCGGTTCCGTTCCGTCCGTACTGCGATCTCGTCCTGGGACAATTCAGCCGGAAAAGCGTTATGAAGCTAATATGAGTAGATTCACGGAAACCGAAACCGCATTGATCGAGCGTCTGCGCACCCTGAAGGCTTTGCGGATATGTCTATCAACGTTTACGACATTGGCGTCCCCTTGATTGCGGCCGGCTTCACGCAGGATGAAATCGTCGAAGTCCTCAATGCGCTCGAACAGGACAAGATCACCACGCTATTACCGGGAAATCGACTGCTGATGCTCAAAGAACTGCCGGAGGGCTGAGCCGTCGTAGCTGCCGCTGTGTTACCGGGGCAATCGACCAATCAGCACGGTGTTGTCAGTTCGGTTGCCACAGTCACAGCGAAACCTGCTTCTCAGGTTCATGAGATATTGATCGCCCCAACGCTTAAGGACAATGTTTTTGTCGACCCAGCCGATCCGGCCACATGCCGAGCATCGCGCCCCCAGCACCTCCCACTCCTGCAGGCCTTTGATCGTGTTATACATCGCAGGATCATGCTCGATGAACGATAAGGGCTGAAAGGGGACGTTTGCGGTAGGGGGCGAGATACTACCTTAAGCGATCGGGCGCGGGTCCTTACATGCTGTTGGGGGCGAGACCAGATCCCGAAGGGATCGCCTTGCGCCCGGTAAGTCCGGGGGGATGAAGGACTTTCGATGTCCTTGGTCGAACGAAAAAAGAGAGCGCGTGGCTATCGCCCCAGGACCGTCGCACATCGGCCCCCTCCGGGAAGAGCCGCCTCAGAAGGAGCGGCTCAGCTTCGATGATGTCGGTGCTGGGCCAGCACCACAGCCAACGGCCTGGGCGCGTGTGTCTGCATGTATGGGCAGCCAAATCATGCAGTTCTGGTCGCCCGATGGAGGAAGGAGGATTTCCTCCATCGGGCGCCGTCGAAAAACGCAAGTTTTTCGACGGTTCAGTCAAACGGCTGTTTCCAATGATGTCGTGTCTGCCCCTTCTCTGTGGGCGCTGACAGGTATTCCTGCACTGCAGTGTTGGCGCAACCGTTATGTCGAAACTTCCATCTTCCTAAAGCGGCAGCTAATGCTCCAGCCTCGGTTGGTCACCTTGGTCACGGGTGTTGCATGCCGCGACGATTGAGCGAGATCGCGTACACGCTGGTTGTTGCGGTGATGAAGAGTTGATGCTTTGCCCGCCCTCCGAAGCAGAGATTGGAAACAAGTTCAGGGACAAGAATTTTGCCCATCAGATGACCATCGGGCGCGATGCACTGCACGCCGTCGGCCGCCGAGGACCATAGGTTACCGTCGCTGTCCATCCGAAAGCCGTCGGCGCAGCCAGGATTGATGGCGTGGAAGACCTCTCCGCCGGACAGCCTGTCGTCCGACCCGACGTCGAAGACACGAATATGCTGCGGGTCCGAGTGGAACATCCGCCCCGTATCGGCCACATAAAGTCGCGTCTCGTCAGGGCTGAAGGCCAGTCCGTTCGGGCAGTGCATATCGGTCACGACCGCTTCGATGTGACCTGCCGGGTCGACGCGATAGACGCAACAAGGCAGCTCCTGCTCTGAGCGATAGCCCTCGTAGTCGGTCATGATCCCATAGTGCGGATCGGAAAACCATATCGAGCCATCGGATCTGACGACCACATCGTTGGGCGAGTTCAGCCGCTTGCCCTGAAAGCTGTCGGCAATGACGGTGATCGACCCGTCGAGCTCCGTCCGGGTGACCCGTCTCGTGCCATGTTCACAGGTCACCAGTCTCCCCTGTCGATCCCGTGTGTTGCCATTGGCGAAGTTCGACGGTTCTCTGAAGACCGAGACCCCCGCACCGGGGGACCACCGGTAGATTCGATTGTTGGGAATGTCTGAAAACAGAAGGCATCCCGCGTCACCAAACCAAACCGGGCCCTCCACCCAGTCGAAACCCGTCGCGATTTGCTTCACCGGTGCATTGCCGAGAACAAAGGCGCGAAAATCCGGGTCGGCTATTTCAAAGAACGACATTCAGCTTTCCTTCCCCTAGACATATTAGATGTTATCGATAACATAAGCGGCGAGCCCAAGCGAGAGAGATTGTGATGAATGCCACCGAAAAAACGCAGGTCTTAACCGACAATGCGGTGTTGATAATGCTTTCGGCTGCCCGCGAAAGGGCGCGGGAAATGCAACAGCCGCAATGCATTGTTATTGTCGATTCAAGCGGTGTTATCCTTGCTCAGTTGCGCATGCTAGGTGCGCGCTTTTTATCGCTTCATAGCGCTGAAGCAAAGGCGCGGACCGCGGCCTCCATTGGTGCGGAAAGCAACACCATTCCGGAAGAGGCGCGGCTTCTCATCGCCACGGCAACAGGCGGAGCGGTGACCGGGCTTACCGGCGGTCTCCCGATCAGAATCGGTGGCGTGCTCGTCGGCGGGATAGGAGTTGGTTCGGGTACGGGCGAACAGGATGTATTAGTCGCACGTGCAGCCCTTGCAGCAATAGGGGCCGACCAGCCATGACAAAGATCGCTCTTCTTGGAACTGGCCTAATGGGTGCGCCAATAGCGCGACATCTAGCCGCGCGCTTCGAAGTAAGTGTTTGGAATCGTAATCCGGACCGTGCCTTGCCTCTCGCCGAGTTTGCTCACGTCGCAAGCGATCCGGCAGATGCAGTACGCGACGCCGACATTGTGATTTCGATGCTGCTCGATGGCCCAGCGACCGAGGCTGTCCTGATTGGAAAAGGGGCAATCGAAGCAGCAAAACCCGACGCTCTTATAATTGATATGGGCTCGGTGGAGCCCGACTGCGACCGACACCTAGCAGATTTTTCCAGCCGCCTGGGAAAACATTTCATCGACGCCCCCGTTTCAGGCGGAGTCGTTGGAGCTGAGGCCGCTTCGCTTTCCATCTTCGTCGGCGGAAGCGTGGTGGACTTTGAGAATGCTCTTCCCGTACTCTCTGCTTTGGGGCGACCAACGCACATTGGCCCCGTCGGCTCAGGGCAAATCGCCAAGTTGGCGAACCAACTGATTGTGGCGATCAGCATCGGTGCGGTTGCCGAGGCTTTGCATCTTGCGGAAAATGCCGGTTGCGATCCAGCCGTTCTCGTGCAGGCCCTCAAGGGTGGTTTTGCCGACAGCCGCATCCTGCATCTGCATGGAAACCGAATGGTAAGGGGCGATTTTCAGCCAGGTGGACGGTCGGCCGCACAGCTTAAGGACCTGCGCAACGCTCTGGATGTGGCCGATAAAGCCGGCCTTGCGCTCCCACTTGCTCGAACCGCAACGGACGCCTACGGGGACCTCGTAAACAACAAGGGCGGCGCGGACCTTGACCACGCCGCCTACTTTTTATGGCTGAAAAGCCTTTGCTGACGATCAGGAAAAGGCGATCTGCGCCTTCATCGCCTGGCTGCGGTCGCTCGCCAGCTCAAAGGCGGTGACCGCTTCGGTGAGCGGCAGAGTATGGGTGATGAGCGGAGTGACATCGATCAGGCCCTTCTGCATCAGCCCGATGCCGGTGGCGAATTCCTCGTGGAAGCGGAAGGAGCCGCGCAATTCGAGTTCCTTGGCGGTGATCGCCATCATCGGCAGGCTCATGTCGCCCCCCAGCCCCAGCTGGATGATGACCCCGCGCGGGCGCAGCGCGGCGATGCCGGCGGCAAGCGCCGGCGCTGCACCGGAGCACTCGTAAAGGACATCGAAGCTGCCCTTGTCGGAGCCATATGGTGCGAGTGCATCCGGCTCGCTCTTCATGTTGATGACCCGATCCGCGCCGACCTTCTTGGCGAGCGCCAGGGTGAAGTCGGAAAGATCGGTGGCGACGATCTCGGCCGCACCGGCGCGGCGCGCCGCGAGGATCGAAAGCACCCCTATCGGCCCGCAGCCGGTGACCAGAACCCGCTTGCCGAGCATTTCGCCCGCCCGGCGCGTCGCATGCAGCGTCACCGCCAGCGGTTCGCCGAGCGCCGCCTCACCGGGCGTCAGGCCATCGGCTGGCACGCATTGGATGGCATCGGCGATAAGCACCTCGCGGAAGGCGCCCTGAATATGCGGAAAGGGCATGGCGCTGCCGTAGAAGCGCATGCTGAGGCACTGGTTGTGCAGCCCTTCCTGACAATAGCGGCAGGTTCGGCAGGGCCGCGACGGCGACACGGCGACGAGTTGGCCGATGTTTAGACCCTCGACGCCGGCTCCGAGCGCTTCCACATAGGCCGAGACCTCGTGGCCGAGGATCATCGGCTCGCGCAGCCGCACCGTGCCGAAGCCGCCGTGATTGTAATAATGCAGGTCGCTGCCGCAGACGCCGCCGACGGCGAGGCGAAGCCGGACTTCGCCGGCGCCCGGTGCCTCGACTGCCCGCTCCTCGATGCGCAAATCCTTTGCGCCATGAACGACGATGGCTTTCATCGGAGCCTCCTTAAAGAACGGGCGTCGGCAGCGGCTTGCCGGCAAAATGCGCGGCGAGATTGTCCCGCACCAGCTTGCCCATGGCCTTGCGCGTCTCGATCGTGCCGGAGGCATGGTGCGGCTGGAGCAGCACGTTGTCGAGGGCAAGAAAGCGCGGGTTCAACGCCGGCTCGCCTTCGAAGACGTCGAGCGCCGCAGAACCGAGTGTCTTGTTTTCCAGCGCTTCGAGCAGCGCCTCTTCGTCGATGTTGGAGGCGCGCGAAATGTTGATCAGCATGCCCTCGGATCCGAGCGCGGCGATCACCTCGCGGCCGACGATGTGGCGGGTCGCTGCGGAAGCGGCGAGCGTGACGAAAAGGAAGTCCGACCGCTCGGCAAGCGCCACCGGATCGGCGATATATTCCCATTCCGATGCATAGGGTTTCGCCTCGACGTCCGAATAGGCGATGTCCAGGTCGAAGCCCTTGAGGCGCTTGGCGACCTCGTAGCCGATCCTGCCGAGCCCGAGCACGCCGGCACGCCGGCCCCAGACACGCCGCTTCAGCGGATAGAGGCCTTGCGTCGCCCAGCTGCCGTCCTTCACCCAGCTTTCCGCACCGATCATACCGCGCGACAGGCAGAGCATCATCGCCACGCCGAGATCGGCGACGTCGTTGGTCAGCACGTCCGGTGTATTGGTGACGCGGATGCCGCGTTCGCGGCAGGCGGCAAGGTCGACGGCATCGAAGCCGACGCCATAGACGGAGATGACTTCGAGCCCCGGGCAGGCTTCGATCATCGCCCGGTTGGCGCCGAGTTCACCGCGCGTGGCGATCCCTTTGACGCTCGGGCCGACCTCGGCGAGGAAACCCACCTTGTCGGCGGCATCGAAATAGCGATGCACCGTGAAGGCCTCGTTCAGCGGCACTTGGTCCCACTCCGGGTAGGGCCCGACCTGGAGGATTTGTGGTTTTGTCATTTTCGGTCTCCGTCGCTTGACAATTAATGTTATCGATAACATAAAGATGGAAAAGTTAAATGTCGAGCCGAAAAATGAGGAAGATATGGGGCGAGACTTGTTTGAATTGACCGGCCGGCGGGCGCTCGTCACCGGCTCCTCACAGGGCATCGGCTTTGCCCTCGCCCACGGCCTTGCTGCCGCCGGTGCGGAGGTCGTACTCAACGGACGCGAGACGGCAAAGCTCGCCGAAGCCGCCGAGCGCATTGCCGGCGCGCGGCAACTCGCCTTCGATGCCACTGATCATGAGGCCGTGCGAATTGCTGTGGACGGCTTCGAAGCGGATGTCGGACCGATCGACATCCTCGTCAACAATGCCGGCATGCAGCACCGCACGCCGCTTGAGAATTTCCCAGCCGACGCCTTCGAGAAGCTGCTCAGGACCAATATCTCCACGGTCTTCAATGTCGGCCAGGCGGTGGCGCGGCACATGATCAAGCGCGGGGCCGGCAAGATCATCAACATCGCCAGCGTCCAGACGGCGCTGGCGCGGCCGAGCATCGCCCCCTATACCGCCACCAAGGGCGCGGTCGGCAATCTCACCAAGGGCATGGCGACCGACTGGGCGAAATACGGCCTGCAGTGCAACGCCATTGCGCCGGGCTATTTCGACACGCCGCTCAACGCCGCTCTGGTCGCCGATCCGGATTTCTCCGCCTGGCTCGAAAAGCGCACCCCCGCCGGCCGCTGGGGCAAGGTGGAGGAGCTGGTCGGCGCCTGCATCTTCCTCGCCTCGGACGCTTCCTCTTTCGTGAACGGACATGTGCTCTATGTCGACGGCGGCATCACCGCATCTCTCTGATATCCCGCGGCGAATGGTGCTGATGGGCGTTGCTGGCTGCGGCAAGTCCTCGGTCGGCGCCGCCCTCGCCAATCGCCTCGGCGCTGTCTATCGCGACGGCGACGACCTGCACCCGGCAGAAAACATCGCCAAGATGAGCAAGGGCATCCCCCTTGACGACGCCGACCGCTGGCCCTGGCTGACCCGCGTCGGCGAGGCGCTTGCAGCCGGCACCGGACCGACGATCATCGGCTGCTCGGCGCTGAAACGCGCCTACCGCCAGCACATTGAAAGCAAAGCCGGCGGGCCCGTCACCTTCATCCATCTCGCCGGGACCGTCGAGGTTATCGAGAAGCGAATGAAGGAGCGGCAGGGCCATTTCATGCCGCCGGCGCTGCTTGCCAGCCAGTTCGCGGCGCTCGAACCGCCGGGACCGGACGAAAATGCCATAGGCGTCGATATCGACCAACCGCTCGACGCGGTCGTCGAGACTATCGTTGCTCAACTAGGAGGACTACGAAAATGACGAACAAGGTCGCGCTGATCGGTGCCGGCGCCATGGGGGGCGCCATCGGCATGAGGCTCGTCGAAACCGGCAATCAGCTGACGGTCTTCGACCTCGACCGGGCCAAGGTCCAGGAACTGGTCGACAAGGGGGCGAAGGCGGCAGCAAGCGCGGCGGAAGCGGCGGCGGCATCCGACACCATCATCCTCAGCCTCAACTCGGCCAAGATCGTCCACATCGCTGTTTTCGGCGAGAACGGCGTCGCCAAGGGCGCCAAACCCGGAACGCTCATTGTCGACATGTCCTCGATCGATCCGGAAGCCACCAAGGCGTTGGCGCAGGAAGCGGCCGAACGCGGCCTGCGCTGGGTCGACAGTCCGCTTTCGGGCGGCGCCCCGAAGGCGCTCGTCGGACAGTTGACGCTGATGGCCGGCGGCAGGGAGGAGGATGTGACGGACGCCTATCAGGTGCTGAAGCACGTCGCCTCGAACTACACGCACATGGGGCCGTCCGGCGCCGGGCAGACGACCAAGCTGATCAACCAGGTCCTCTGCGGGCTGAATTTCCTCGCCGTCGCCGAGGCGACGCAGCTGGCGCTCGACGCCGGCGTCGACGCGGCGAAAGTCCCGCAGGCGCTGAAGGGCGGCCGCGCCGACAGCGCCATCCTGCAGGAATACATGCCGCGCTTCGTCGCGAAAGATTATCGACGCACCGGCCGGATCGACAACATGGTCAAGGATCTGAACGGCGCGCAGGACCTTGCCCGCCGCACCAACACCGCCATGCCGCTGACCGCGACCTGCGCGGAAGTGCACCGGATGCTGACGGCCGCCGGCCTCGGCGGCGAGGACCAGGCGGCGCTGATGGAATTTTTCAAGGGACCCAACAAGGAGATTATCGGATGATCACCCGCTACGCGCTGTTCGAAGGAAAGGTAAAGGAGGACGAGACCGAGGCCTTCCGGGCCGCGGTCCTCGATGAGATCCTGCCAAAATGGAAGGCCTTTCCCGGTGCGCTCGACGTGCGCGTCACCTTCGCCGATGCCCGCGACGAGGGCGCGCCGGAGATCCCGATGATCCTGGCGATCAACTACCCGGATCTCGATACGGTCGAGAAGGCGCTGGCAAGCCCGGCGCGCGCCGCGGCGAAAGCCGCAACGGAAGCGGTGCTGGCGCGCTTCTTCGAGGGCCGCATCCACCACCACGTCACCCAGGCGAACGAATTTCGCCTTTGAGCAAAATAATGTTTAGCCCGCGACGCCCGACGTCGCGGGTCCTTACGCTATTTGCCTTCACGCGGCAGCTTCCTGATCCCGACGCCGATCGGCCGCAAGCTGTTTCCTGGATGCCGCGGATCCGGACCCCAAATGGCCTGATAGGTGTCATACGCCATCCCTTTCCGCTGCAGTGCGGCGAACAACACCATCATGATCAGATACCAGCTACCGATGAGCAGAAACATCCACCGGGGGGCGTTCGCCTGCCAAAGGCCGGTTGAAACAGCCACGATAGAGACCAACATCGCCACATATCCCAATGACTTATGAATGCGCTCAAAGAGACAGCGACGGCGCGTCATGTCGTAGTGATCGCCGCGCCAGCTGCCGTCCGCTGCCGGCGCCGATGGACCGCCCTTCGTTCCCCTTACCCATCCTGCAAGATACTGCACGCCGCCGAATACCAGCACCATCCATCCCGTCAGTTGGTGCGCCCAGAACGTGGCGGTCATCGATCTGGTTGCCGCAGGTGCGGAAAGTATCACGAATAAGCCAGCGAGCATGAGCACCAGCGCCGTATACTGCGCGCCGCGATGAAGGTGCCACCAACGACGATCGTCCAATACGCGAGGCCAGTCCTGACCGGGGAAGACTTTGAAGAACCGCGCTGCGATCACGCCGAAGGGGACGAGAACCGACCAAGCCATCACCATTGATCGCGCGTGCCATGACAGGTGCGTTCCGACTTCATGAACTCTTGTCGGATCGCAGGGCGCGAGCAGCCAATCGAACATCGTCATCCTTTCACAGCGCCCGCGGTCATGCCCGTAATGATTTGTCTTGATGCGACAAAGGTGAAGATGATCGGAGGGATCGCCAGCAGCATGCCGGTAGCCATGACGACGCCCCAATCGATATCGTATTCGGTAAGCGAGTTCACGATTGTCACTGGCACAGTTCGCGTGTGCCTGTTGGTCAACGCGTTGCCCAGGAGAAATTCGTTCCAGGCAATGCGGAACGTGAAAATCGCCGCAGCCGCTAGTCCTGGTCGGATGACCGGCAGTACGACCAGGAAAAACACCTGCAATGGCCCGGCGCCGTCCATCCGGGCCGCTTCTTCGAGCTGGATCGGCACCTGCACTATGAAGCTCTGCAGGATCCATATCACGAAGGGAAGATTCATCGCGACATAGACAAGAATAAGCCCGGCAAGGGTCCCGTCGAGTCCGAACTGGTACGTCCAGATTCCAAATACGGGAACGAGGAGTACGGCCGGCGGCACCATGCGCATGATCAAAGTCGCAAGAGAAACGGCATCACGGCCCATGAAGCGGAAGCGTACGAGCGCGTACGCGGCCATGCAGCCGATAACGAGCGTCAGTGCGGTCGACGTCAAACCGACGACCAGGGAATTTCCGAGCGAACGCGCGAAGGTCGGATCACAACGCCCAACATTCTGCGGCGAATACCAGAGCACGTCGCACAGCACCTTCTCGTAATTGCGCAGTGTCGGCAAGAAGATCAGGCCCGCGCCGTCAGACATGATCTCGACGTTCAGGCGCAGTGAAGTGAGAAGCATCAGCGCAATAGGCCCAACAGCCATCATCACCAAGACTGCCAAAAGAGCATAAAAAGAGGGGTTGGTTTGCTGGTCGCGCGCGATCATCTATTTCTCGCCTTTCAGAGCTGCGGTCCGCAGTCGCGCCGCACGGCCTTCAATCATCTTATTGTAAGCAAACATGCCAAGCGTCAGCCCAAGGAGGAGGACAAGCAGCAGGTTCGACATTGCAGCAGCCAGTCCAAGCTCGCGAAACTCTGACGCTGTACGCGAAATGCGCAGCGAAAGGATCTCCGTGGACAGACCTGGCCCTCCATTCGTCAGTACCAGGATCACTTCGAGGACCTTGAACGCATCTATCAGCCGAAGCAAAGTTGCAACAACCAAGACGGGAAGCATCAGCGGCAGCTTGATGTAGAGCACTTGCTGCCAGTCGGTCGCACCGTCAATTCTGGCAGCTTCCAATGTGGAGCGGGGGAGTGATTGAAGGGCAGCGAGCGATAGAATGAAGATGAACGGAGTCCACTGCCATATGTCTGCAATGATGACAGATGTAAGGGCCCATCGGCTCTCGGACAGCCAGGGGACCGGCTCGAAGCCGAGAGACACCAGTGCTCGGTTGAAGACGCCGACCGTCGGATGGTACATGTACCGCCACATCAATCCGACAACGATTGGCGCGATCATCATCGGCAGGATGAACAAGGTTTTCAGCACCGACAAACCGCGGATATTGCGATCCAGCAGCAGTGCCAGGCCGACGCCCAGCACCATTTCGGCAGCCACGACTACTCCGGCGAACGTGATGGTAACTGCGACACTCTCGTGAAACTGGGCGTCGCTGAAAAGTTTCAGATAGTTGCCGAGCCCTACCCAGTCCGCTTCACCGATCCGTTGACTGGGATTCCAGTTCAAGAAGCTGGCATAGATCATGTAGCCGATCGGGTAGAGCAACGCAGCGCCAAGAATGAGCGCCGCTGGCGCGAGAAATAGGTAAGGGGTCAGCCGATTGACGTTGGCGGCCTGCATCATGTCCTCCGAGTAGATTCCAAGCGGGCCGGCAGCCGGCCCGCGCTCAGCGCGAAGTGTGCTGACCTTACTGCCAGCTGTAATAGCCGGCCTCTTCCATGGACGATCGGGCGCGTTCGGCAACCCCGTCGAGAGCGGTCTTTGCGTCAAGTCCCTCCGTGAGCACCTTGCTCAGTGCCGTTCCGAGATCACCATTGATCTTTCCCCAGGTTGGGATAATCGGCCGCCAGTCTGGATCCGCGTAGATGAGCGCCTCGCCGAACGTTGCCATATAGGGATACTTGGCGTTAACGTCCGGGTCATCGTGCGTTGATCGGCGAATCGGGTTTCCGCCCTCCAGCGCAATCAGCTTGTCGGCATGTTTGGAGGTGAGCCACTGCAGGAGCAGGAACGCCGCTTCCTTGTGAGCGGCATTCTTTGGAATAGCCAAACCGAAGCCGCCCGTCTGGGAGCCTCTTCGCACACCCTTCGGATGCAGCGCCCAACCCACCTTGCCGACGACTTGGCTTTTCGTCGGATCGTTGACTTGTCCCGCGAAAACAGTGCTGTCCAAATACATGGCGGTTTTGCCTTGAAGAAAAGCCGTGCCAGCCTCGGCGAAACCGAATGTCTTGGCCCCCGCCGGTCCGCAGTCGACGATCTTCTTCAGGGCATTGGCCGCAGCTATGCCCTTCTCATTATTGATGATCGGGTTCCAGTTTTCATCGAAGATGCGGCCTCCGAGCGGCGCTAGGTGCAACAGGAAGGCATGACTCGCATGCTGCCCGGATGCCGCACGGCTGGCGAGTCCGCCGATACCTGGCTCAAGCTGGGGAATGCGGCAGGCCAGCTCAAGGAGTTCCTCGTAAGTCTCTGGCACCTTCAATCCGTGCTTCTCGAAAATATCTTTGCGATAGCCTAGAATTGAGGTCTCCGCGCCGAACGGGAGCCCGAACAGCGAACCCGTCGGTCCCGGCAAGTACCCCTTGGTACCGCCGGCTATTCCGATGTTCTGCACATAGCCATCAATAATGTCAGCGGCGTCATAGGCCGGATCGGCAAGCCTCGGGTTCATGAAGTATTTTGCGAGGTTCTCGAGCTGATCGGCATACACATAGTCGGCCTTCGAGAACACAACATATGAAATCAGATCGTAGTCGCCCTCGGCTTTGGTGAGCTCAAGCGTCTGCTTCTCGCGCATCTTAAGATACTCGAGTTGATCGACCTCGACCTCGATCCCGGTCTCATCCGTAAACTGCGGCAGGACCTTGACCACTGCGTCGTAGTGTGGATGTGCAGGGAAATTCACCACGAGCGTGGTGCCCTTGTACGCCTCATACGGGTTTGCGCTCGCTGCTATGGTTTGTAGCAAAATTCCGGCGAGTGCCCCTGCTAGAGTAGTATTTAATCTGCGCATTCTCGTCCTCCCTTTGGTCATCAAAGTCTCAATGTGGTCGTGCGGTCGAAGATCAGAATGTCGTCGGTCACTACCCCGAACGTCGCCAAGGCCCCGGCTCTGGGAGATACGGCAGACGGCAATTCGACAAGCACCTCCTCGCCGCTTGGCAACTTCGTGACGAGGGTCGTTTGCGCTCCGAGATATTCGGAAACGACTACCTGCAACTCGATGGGTGCGCCGGAGGTAACGTCAAAGAGGATTGAAGAGGGCCGAATGCCGAGTGTGACCTCACTTGCCTTGTGAGGGCGGACCCGATTTGCCGTCTCCTCGGACAAAGGCAAGAGGAACCCGGCTCCGCGAGCCCAAAGGCGGCCTTTTTCCTCGATGAGCATGCCATCGATGAAATTGATCGCCGGACTGCCGATAAAACCCGCCACGAACTTGTTGTTCGGCCGCTTGAAAAGCTCTTCGGGTGTTCCCTGTTGCTGAACTATCCCTTCGTTCATTACAACAATGCGATCGCCGAGAGTCATTGCTTCGACTTGGTCATGCGTGACATAGACCATGTTCTTTTGCAGCCGGTCGCGCATTTCGCCGAGCTCAGTTCGCATCTGGGCGCGCAATTTGGCGTCGAGGTTCGACAGAGGTTCGTCAAAGAGAAAAGTCGAGGCATCGCGCACCAAGGCTCTCCCCATCGCCACGCGCTGACGCTGCCCCCCAGAGAGTTCCGCCGGCTTGCGCTCGAGCAGGTGTGCGATGTTCAGCATCTTGGCCACCCGTTCGACCCGGGCGTCGATCTCAGGCCTGGGTACGCGTGCCAGGCGCAGACCAAAAGACATATTTCGCGCGATATTCATGTGCGGATACAGAGCGTAGTCTTGGAACACCATCGCGATGTCGCGTTCCTTCGGCTCCAGCCGACCGATGGCGCGATCATCGAAATAGATCTCGCCGCCACTCAACTGTTCCAATCCGGCAAGGATGCGCAAAGTGGTGGATTTTCCGCAGCCGGAAGGGCCCACGAGAACGGTAAATTCGCCGTTCGCCAAGCTCAGATCGATTGGCGGCAGAACTTCAAGAGACCCAAATCGTTTTGTGACCTGTTCAAACAGAATCCGCGGCACAGTTTCCTCCAGCACTTTTGTTATCGATAACAATGGCGTATATTTCGAACACACGGAAGATTTCGAGCTGGGAAATCAGCGTTACCGATAACGTTGTTGGGAGGGGCTGGTGCAAAGAAAGACTGGCTGTACGACGGCCGACATAGCGCGGGCATTAGGGCTCAGCCCGATGAGCGTATCGCGCGCCCTTCGAGGCATCGAAGGTGTGTCGGAGAGCACACGCGAGGCGGTCGTCCGCATGGCCGAGGTTTTGAACTACGTACCCGACAGCACAGCTCGGGCGCTCAGTCAACGCAGCTCGAACCTCATCGGCATCTCCGTTCCGACCTTGTTCAACGACGTCTTCGCGGAAATACTGGAGGGAACCCGCAGCACATTTCAGTCGGCGGGCTACGAAACAGTAATCGATACCACCGACTATAGTCCGGCAGCCGAGCTGGCATGGGTTGAACGGGTCCTGTCCTGGCGACCGGCTGCTATAATTCTCACGGGCGCCCACGCTGATCCGCAACTGCGTCATTGCCTGAAACAGCGAGGGGTACCCACTCTTGAGTTGTGGCAATACACAGACGACCCTATCGATATTTGTGTCGGCATTGACCACTATGCCGCCGGCCTTACGATAGGCAGGCACGTATTCAGGCTCGGCTATCGGCGGCCCGCTTTCGTCGGCGCGCCAGTATCTCGGGATCCGCGCGCCGAAGAGCGCTTGGCCGGCTTCATGGCGGCCTTCGGAACTACAACAAGGCGAGAGGCTGCGATAGCACGTCCTGTCGAGACGAACGCCTTTGAGGCTGGCCGGGCCGGCACATTAACGTTGTTCGCTGAAACGCGCGAATATAGGCCAGACGTCATCTTCTATCTCAATGATCATCTTGCGTTCGGTGGGTTAACGGCTTGCCAGTCGCTCGGATTGCGGATTCCACAGAACATCGGAATCGTCGGCTTCAACGCACTCGGGTTAACGAAAGTATTATCCGTGCCGGTAACAACCGTTTCCACCCCACGCAGATTGATGGGTGTCATGGGAGCACGCAATCTGCTGGCGCGCATCCGAGGTGCGAAAGTTCCAAACAGCGTCTGCCTGCCCGTCGAAATCATTTCGGGTCAGACAACGCGCTTGCAATTCTGAGTGAAACTGGCTGTACTAGGTTTGATAACGATAACATGGATGCAAATGGATACGATCCGCAAGCCCCCGACTATGGCCGATGTCGCGCGCAAAGCCGGTGTTTCGCCGATGACAGTTTCGCGCGCCTTCAAGCGTGACAGTTCCGTCAGCCAGGAGACCCGCGAGGCGGTGCTGCGTGCTGCCGAGGAACTCGGCTATGTCTTCGACAGCACCGCTTCCAATTTGCGTTCGCAGCGCACGGATTTCATCGCGGTGACAATCCCGTCGATCAACAATGCCAACTTCGCCGACACTGTGCGAGGGCTTTCGGACCGTGTTTCGGAACGAGGCCTGCAGATCCTGCTCGGCTACACCAATTATGACGTCCGGGAGGAAGAGCGGCTGATCGAGCAGTTGCTGCGTCGCAAACCTGAAGCGATCGTGGTGACCGGCGGCAAGCACACCCCGCGCGCCCGAAAACTGCTAGTGAATGCCGGCATCCCGGTCATCGAAACCTGGGACCTCCCCGATGAGCCGATCGGCCATGTCGTCGGGTTCTCGAACGCGCTCGCCGTTCGCGAGATGGTGGATCATTTCGTCAGCGTCGGCTACCGCAAGATCGCCTTCATCGGTGGCGACGCCGATCGCGACACGCGCGGTACCGATCGTCGTGCCGGCTTCATCGCTGCCCTTATCCATCATGGTTTGGATACCTCACGCCTGATCGCCGCCGGTCCGCCTCCGATCTCTATGCGCGAGGGCGCCAATGCCATGGGGCAGTTGCTCGAGCGCTTTCCCGACACGGAAGCGGTGATCTGTGTCTCCGACCTTTCCGCCTTCGGAGCGCTTACCGAATGTCAGCGGCGCGGCATCGCCGTACCCGACAGAATCGCCATCGGCGGGTTCGGCGATTACGAGATCGGCGCGATCTGCGTGCCGAGTCTGACGACGATCAACGCCTTTGCCAGCGAGATCGGCGCGAAAACGGCGGAACTGATCCTTGACGTGCTCGATGGCAAGCTCGACCAGCCGGGGCGAGTGACGATCCGCCCCGATCTGATTCTGCGGCAAACCAGCCGATAGGCCCTGCGCCGAATTCAAGCGGCGGCGCAGAAGCGATCATTTGACGTCGGATTTCACGAACTGACGCAGTTCCGGCGTCTGAGGATTGGCGAAGAGCGCGGCAGATGGCCCCTGTTCCCAGATCTTGCCCTTGTGCATGAAGATCGTCTGCGTGGCGACGCGGCGGGCAAAGCCCATTTCGTGCGTCACCAGGATCATGGTCATGCCGTCACGGGCGAGGTTCTCCATCACCGTCAGCACTTCTTCGGTGAGTTCCGGGTCGAGCGCCGAGGTCACCTCGTCGAAGAGCATGACCTTGGGCCGCATCGCGAGCGAGCGGGCAATGGCGACGCGCTGCTGCTGGCCGCCGGAAAGCTGGTCCGGATAGGAATCGAACTTTTCCAACAGCCCGACGAGATCCAGCACTTCACGGGCAACCTCTCGGGCCTTGGCCTTCGCCACGTCCTTGACGATCCGCGGCGCCAGCATGATGTTTTCGCCGACCGTGAGGTGCGGAAAGAGATTGTAGCTCTGGAAGACGATGCCGACGTCGGTGCGCAGTTTGCGCAGCGCCTTGGCGTCGCCGCCAAGCGCGTGACCCGCGATCTCGATGCGACCCGAATTGATCTTCTCCAGGCCGTTCATGCAGCGCAGCAGCGTGCTTTTGCCCGAGCCCGAGCGGCCGATCAGTGCAAAGACTTCACCACGTTCGACCGTCAGCGACACGCCCTTGAGGACTTCGAGAGCGCCAAAGCTCTTGTGGACGTTTTCAATGATTACTTCCGGCATGAAGCCTCCTTTCCAGCAAGCGCGACAGCTGGGACAATGGGTAACAGACGACGAAATACAGGGCGGCCACCGTGAGGAAGACGCGGAACGGCTGGAACGTCGCGTTGTTGATGAGCTGCCCGGCCCGGGCCAACTCGACAAAGCCGATGATCGAGGTGATCGAGGTGTTCTTCACCACCTGGACGGCAAACCCGACGGTCGGCGGCAGGGAGATGCGCATGGCCTGCGGCAGGATCACGTAGCGATATTGCTGCAACCTTGCCATGGCAAGCGATTCCGACGCCTCCCATTGCTGCTTCGGCACGGCCTGGATGCAGCCCCGCCAGATCTCCGCCAGATAGCCGGACGCGTAGATCGTCATCGAGGCCCCGGCGGCAATGAGCGGCGGCAATTCGAAACCGGCGAGGCTCAGGCCGTAATAGGAGAGAAACAGGATCATTAGCACCGGAATGCCCTGGATGATCTGAATATAGCTGGCGGCGGCAATCCGCACCGGCTTCAACTGCGAGGTGCGGGCGAGCGCGACGGCAAAGCCCAACAGGCCGCCACCGATCAGCGCGATTACCGTCAGAAGGATCGTCCATTGCAGCGAATAAAGAAGAAAGCCGAACTGATCGAGGCCAAAGGTCTTGAGCGTCATGCCTGCACCTCCGGTAGTGCCGTCATCGTCCGGCGCGCAACCCGCCGCCCGAAAAGCCACATGCCGACAAGCGCAAGGACGGCGCGCAGCGCCAACGCCAACGCAAGATAGATCAGCGTCACGGCGATATAGATTTCGAAGGACCGGTAAGTCTGTGATTCGATGAAGGCAGCCGAGGCGGCAAGTTCCTGAGTCGAGATCGCCGAGCAGATGCTGGAGGCCAGCATCATCAGCACGAACTGGCTGCAGAGCGCAGGATAGACCTTGGCGATCGCCGGCACGATGATGACGTGGCGATAGATCTGGAAGCGGGTGAAGCCGAGTGCCTCGCCGGCCTCGATCTGCGACTTGTGGATCGCCTCGATCCCGGCGCGGATGATCTCGGTCGAGTAGGCAGCGAGATTGATCGTCATTCCGATCAGCGCGGCGGAATCGGCGCCGACGCGAAGACCGAGGCCCGGCAGGCCGAAATAGACGATGAAGAGCTGAACCAGGAAGGGCGTGTTGCGGATGATCTCGACATAGGCATCGACGAGAAAGCGAACCCCGCCGCCCCAGATAGAGCGAACCGAGGCAAGCAGGATGCCGGCGGCGCAGCCGAGGATGATCGACAGCACCGAAATCTTGATCGTTAGCCAGATGCCGCTCAGGATCTGATCCTGGTACTGGGCCAGCACGCCGAATTGAAACGTGTAGGACATGGGAACTCCGTCGACGTAAGGGGATCCGCCGGGGCAATCGCCGACGGATCCTTGGGAGAAGCCATTAGAACGTCGGTAACGCCGGCATCGGACGACCGGTCCACTTGGTCGCGATCTTGTCGAGGTCACCAGAGATCTTCATCAAGTAGATGGCGGTGTTGAGCCACTGGCGGATCTCGAAGTCTTCCATCCGCGTCGCCATCGAATTGCCCTGCTGGAAGAAGGTGAAACCGACCTGCAGGCCGGCATCCGGGCGCTGTTTGATGATTGCGTCGCCAACCGTCGAGGGCAGCGCAACTGCATCGACCTGGCCGGCGATCAGCGCCTGGGCGCTGGTCGAGTCATCCTCGTAGACGACGATTTCCAGGCCGGGAACTGCCGCCTTGCGGAGCGCCGTCTCCTGCGACGAGCCGCGGTTGACGGCGACGCGCTTGCCCTCGAGATCGGCGAGCTTGGCAAACTTCTGATCGGGACCGGAGATAATGTCCATGTTGAAGGCGCTGTAGGGCTGGGTGAACATCACCGTCTTGGCGCGCTCCCCGGTCGGCGCCAGGGTGGCGACGAGAAAATCAACCTTGCCGGTTTGCAAGGCGGGAATGCGGGCCGGCGGCGTCAGCGGCACCAGCTCGACCGGCAGCGACAGATAGCCGGCGATCAGGTTGGCCACGTCGACGTCGTAGCCGGTCGGGTTGCCCTGCTCGTCGACCATGCCCATCGGCGGCGCGCCGGTCAGGACGCCGATGCGCACCGTGCCGCGCGTGATAATGTCGTTTAGTGTGACGGCCTGCGCTTCGACAGCGGAAGTCAAACCTGCCACGGCTATCCCAATCGCCGTCAGAACGGCGCGAATGCTATTTGAGAATCTCATCAGATGCTCCTCCACTAGATGATGTTCCGGCACGGCAAATCGCTACGTTTGCGAGAGGCTCCTACCTCGAAGCCTTACCAAACCACAACTGAGCGCCGGCCTCTCCCTCGCCCGCAGAAAGCATCACCTTCTAGGCCATCCCCATGCTGCTTAGCCGGCATGGGCATTGCATTCTGCTGACTTATAGGTTATCGCTAACCTAAGCTTACGTTATCGATAACATTAGCTCCCGTCAAGCGGGATTGTGGACCGAAAGAAGGGACGACAAATGGGTCACGAGCACCGAAAGCCCGTCACGCTACTAGAGGTAGCCGCGAAGGCCGGGGTGAGCAGAATGACCGTTTCGAAGGTGTTACGGGAAGTCGGCAGCATTTCGGACGATACTCGGCAAAGAGTGAGGCAAGCGGCGCAGGCGCTAGGATATCTGCCCAATAGTCTCGCTGGGTCATTGAGTTCGCGCAAGAGCCGGATGGTGGCGGTCATCATCCCGTCGATCAGCGACATCGTGTTCTCGGAGGTGCTGAGCGGGGTGAATGCTGTCCTCAGACCGACTGGGCTTCAGACGTTCATTGGGGAATCTGGCTTCGAGCCCGAGACCGAAACCGAGCTCATCCGTGCCATGCTCTCATTCCGGCCGGCCGGCATCCTGCTTAATGGCGGCATGGCGCGAAGCGCGGATGCGGAAAATCTGCTGGCGCGGCGAACCTGTCCGGCGATCCAGCTCTGGGATTGCGACAGGCGCGCGTTGGATTTCAGCGCCGGGCCGTCGCATGAGGAAGCCGGACGCCTGGTCGCAAAGCATTTCCTCGAGCGCGGGCTGCGGCGCATTGCCTATGTGGGCGCCGAACTCGACAAGGACCTCTGCGCCCGCCGCCGCCATTTGGCGCTGAAATCGTCGCTTGCCGCGGCAGGCATCGATCTGATCAGTGTGACTTGCGAAGACAGGCCTCGGCAAGCAATGACGGGGTGTTTTCTAACCGAGCAACTCGTGCGAGCGCAGCCCGAGATCGAGGCGATCCACTTCCTCAACGACGCGATGGCCCTCGGAGGCCTCTCCTACCTGCACGAAGCCGGCTTCCCCGTGCCCGAGCGGATCTCCGTGGTCGGTTTCAACGGCACGTCGCTCGCAAATTCGGTCCGAACCCGGCTCACGACGATCGACGTACCGCGAGCGGAGATCGGCGAGAGGGCCGCCCAGGCGTTGTTGCAGATAATCGCGGAGGAGACCGTGCAGGAGTTCTGGCAGGCCCCGCTCGCATTGCTGCAGGGCAATACCACCGTGGCCACTTAAAAAGGGGCGCCATTCGCGGCGCCCCAGTCGTGGGAGATTACATCTTGCCCCAAAGCTTCT